>NZ_AP024239.1:0-3255000 GCF_016629505.1 Thiohalobacter sp. COW1
GATGACGTAAGATCTGTCAGGCATTCAGCAGGTTTGATTTTTTCGATATTTCTCAGTGCCTCTGCGCCTCCGCGTCCTCTGCGTTCCCACCCCCTGTAGTAATATTCATTCCGGAAACACCAGCCTAACCACATCCTGATAACGTGCGGCGAAATGCGCCGTCATCTTCTCGGTGATGTGCCCGGGCAGTTCCTCGTAGTCGCGCCGGTTGGCCTCGGGCAGGATCACCTCGAATACCCGGTTGCGCCGCGCGGCGATCACCTTCTCGCGAATGCCACCGACCGGCAGTACCCGCCCGGTCAGGGTCAGCTCGCCGGTCATGGCCACCGGCCGTTTGATGCGCTGGCCGCGGGCCAGGGACAGCAGGGCGGTGGCCATGGTGATGCCGGCTGAGGGCCCGTCCTTGGGGGTGGCGCCCTCGGGCACGTGCAGGTGGACGAAGGCCTCGTCGAAGAAGTCCCGACGGCCGCCGAATTCCTGCAGGTGACTGGCGACGTAGCTGTAGGCGATGTCGGCGGACTCGCGCATGACCTCGCCCAGCTGGCCGGTGAGCTTGAAGCCGCGGTTCCTGCTGTGCACCAGGGTGGCCTCGATGTTGAGCGTGGCGCCGCCCAGGGCGGTCCAGGCCAGGCCGGTGACGATGCCCACGCCGGCAAAGGGCCGTTCGCGGGCGAACACCGGCTTGCCCAGCAACGCCTCCACCTGCTGCGTGCCGATGCGCACCGGCTTCGCCCTCGATTTTCGCTTCACGAACTGCACTGCAGTCTTGCGGATCAGCTTGCGCAGCTGTTTCTCCAGGTTGCGCACCCCGGCCTCGCGGGCATAGCCCTCGATGACGCGGCGGATGGCCGCGTCGGTGATCCGCAGTCGGGTGCGCGGGATGCCGGCCTTGTCCAGCTGCCGCGGCCACAGGTGGTGCTTCGCGATCAGCACCTTCTCTTCGGTGATGTAGCCCGACAGCCGGATCACCTCCATGCGGTCGAGCAGCGGGGAGGGGATGGTGTCGAGCTGATTCGCGGTGCAGATGAACAGGGTCTTCGACAGATCCAGCCGTACGTCCAGGTAGTGATCCAGGAACTCGCTGTTCTGTTCCGGATCCAGCACCTCCAGCAGGGCCGAGGCCGGATCGCCGTGGAAGGAGGCGCCGATCTTGTCGATCTCGTCCAGCATGATGACCGGGTTGGCCACGCCGGCCTCCTTCAGCGCCTGGGCGAACTTGCCCGGCATGGCACCGATGTAGGTGCGGCGGTGGCCCTTGATCTCGGCCTCGTCGCGCATCCCGCCCAGGCTGAAGCGGTAGAAGCGCCGACCCAGAGCATCGGCCACCGAGCGGCCGATGGAGGTCTTGCCCACGCCGGGCGGCCCGACCAGCAGCAGGATGGAGCCGGCCACCTCGCCCTTGAGGTTGCCGACGGCGAGAAACTCGATGATGCGGTCCTTGACGTCTTCCAGCCCGTCATGGTCACGCGCCAGGATGTCCCGGGCATGGTCCAGGTCGAGGTTGTCCTCGGAGTAGCGGCCCCAGGGCATGCTCGTCATCCAGTCGAGGTAGTTGCGGGTGACGGCGTATTCGGGCGAGCCGGATTCCAGTACCGAGAACTTCTGCAGTTCGTCGTCGATGCGCCGCTGCACCGCCTCCGGCATCGCCAGGTTCTCCAGCCGCTGTTTGAAGCGTTCACTGTCGGCGGTCCGATCGTCCTTGGAGATGCCGAGTTCCTTCTGGATCGCCTTGAGCTGCTCGCGCAGGAAGAACTTGCGCTGCTGCTCGCTCAACTTCTCCTCGACCTGCTCGCGGATCTCGACCTGCAGCCGGGCGACCTCCAGTTCCTTCTTGATCAGGACCAGGACCTTCTTCATCCGTTCCAGCACATGCGTGGTCTCGAGTACCTCCTGCAGTTCGTCGCGCGAGGCCGTGGTCAGACTGGCGGCGAAGTCGGTCAGCGCCGAGGGCTCGTTGGGATTGAAGCGGTTGAGGAAGAACTTGAGTTCCTCGCTGTAGAGCGGATTGAGCGGCACCAGTTCCTTGAGGGTGTTGATGATGGCAATGCCGTAGGCCTTGAGCTGCTCCTCCTCATCGAGCACGTCGTCGGGGAATTCCACCCGCACCAGGTAGGGCGGCTGCTTCGATATCCAGTCCAGGATGCGGAAGCGCTGCAGGCCCTCGGCGATGAACTGGAGCTTGCCCGAATTGCGCATGGGATGATGCATGCGCACGGCGGTGCCGATGAGGCGGAAATCCTCGGGCTGCGCCTGGTCGGCGTCGCGGGTATCGACCACCACCAGCCCGGCCAGCTGATGGGCGGTATCGCCGATGGCCTTGATGGTGTCCACCCAGGGCGTGTCGTTCATCAGTACCGGCACGCTCTGGGCCGGAAAGAAGGGCCGTTCGGTCAGCGGCAGCAGGTGCAGGGTGTTGGGCATGACCTCGCCCGGCAGCACCAGATCCGAGCCCGGTTCCGGGGGCGGCTGCGAGGTGATGATGCGTTCGGCGTCGTCGGAGGGGCTTGTCATTGGTTGTTCCCGTCGTCGATGATAGATCGCAAACATGGGACGGAATGCGGGCTGTTTCAACCCGATCATTGCATGATTGCGGTTGCCCTGCCCATTGTCGTCATCCCGGCCTGCGCCGGAATGACGGGAAAACATAGTCTTGTAGGTCGGGTTAGCGCAGCCTAACCCGACAGCAGGGCGGTCCGGGTGTCGGATTACGCCCTTCGGGCTAATCCGACCTACGGGTTTGGCGATGGATTCATGATTGTTCCGTGTGCTTCCGTGGCCGTAAACAGCCTTATACCAACCCGGCAAAGGGCTGGATCTGCACCATCGCGCCGGCCTCGGCGCCGCCCGATTCGGCCGGTAGAATGATGAAGCAGTTGGCCCGGCTCATGGACGTCATCAGGTGCGAGCCCTGGCCGCCGGTGGGGCGGACATGCAACTCACCGTTGGCGGTCGCCTCCATGAAGCCGCGCTGGAACTCCAGCCGGCCGGGGCTTTTCTTCAGCGGTACGGCGACGCGTGCCTGCAGCAGCGGCGGCGGGTTCGGGGTGGTGCCCATCATCTTCTCCAGCGCCGGCTGGGTGAACTGGTAGAAGGTGGCCATGACCGAGACCGGGTTGCCGGGCAGGCCGAAGAAGCGCGCCGCGCCCAGGCGGCCGATGGCCAGCGGTTTGCCGGGCTTCATGGCGATGCGCCAGAAGTCGATCTCGCCCATGGCCTCCAGGGTCTCCTTGACGTAGTCGGCCTCGCCCACCGAGACCCCGCCGGAGGTGATGACTGCGTCGGCCTGGGCGGCGGCGTCGGCGAAGGCCATGCGCACCGCATCGCGGCTGTCGGGTATCACGCCCAGATCGATCACCTCCGCGCCCAGCCGGGTCAGCATGGCGTGCAGGGTGTAGCGGTTGCTGTCGTAGATCCGGCCCGGTCCCAGCGGCTGGCCCAGCCCGACCAGTTCGTCGCCGGTGGAGAAGAAGGCCACCCGCAGCCGGCGCCGGACCCGCACTTCGGCCTGGCCCAGCGAGGCGATCACGCCCAGCTGCGGCGGCAGCAGCCGGATGCCGGCCTCCAGCACCGTCTCGCCGGCACGGATGTCCTCGCCGGCGTGGCGGACATTGGCACCGGCCTTCTGCCCCGGACCGATGCGCACGCGCCTGCCGTCGACTTCGACCTGCTCCTGCATGATCACGGTGTCGGCCCCCTCGGGTATCACCGCCCCGGTCATGATGCGCACGGCCTGGCCCGGGCCTACGCTACCATCGAAGGGGGTGCCGGCCATGGCCTGGCCGATCAACTCGAATGCGCAGGCAGTGTCGGCAGCGAGGTCGGCGCCGCGCACGGCATAGCCGTCCATGGCCGAATTGGCGAAGGCAGGCACGTCAATGCCGGCGCGCACCGGCTCGGCCAGGATGCGGCCGAGGGCGCTGCGCAGCGGCAGCATCTCGTCACCCTCGATGGGCGCGACGGCGTCGAGGATGCGGCTCCGGGCCTCGGCGACCGGCAGCAGTTTCTGTTCGGGGGCGGCACAGGGGTCCTGGTTACTGGCTGTCATGGCGAATCCATCAGGTTGAACGGACGTAGTCGAGAATGAAGGCAGTGATGGCCGGGATGTCGTTGATGTCCAGCTGCGGCAGTGTCGTGTCCACCACGGCATCGCTCAGCACGGCCATGATCGAGTCGTCGTCGGGATAAAGCAAGGGTTTGCCGGTGGCCGCGCGATGCAGTTCCAGCTTGGGAAAGCGTTCATGGCGAAAGCCCTCGACCAGGATCAGGTCCAGTGCGTCGCGGTCCAGCTGCCCGATGAGTTGGGTGAGGTCGGCCTCGTCCTGTTCCGGGGTTTCCGTCATCAGCGCCCAGCGCCGGCGGGAGGCGATCAGCAGCTGGCCGGCACCGGCCTGGCGCAGCCGGTGGCTGTCCTTGCCGGGGTGGTCGATATCGAAGTCATGGTGGGCGTGCTTGATCAGACCGATGCGCAAGCCCTGTGCGCGCAGCCGTGGCAGCAACTGTTCCAGCAGGGTGGTCTTGCCGGTGCCGCTCCAGGCGGCGAAGCCCAGCACCGGCGGTCGGTTGAACAACTCTTGCATCACTGCAACCCCTTGATGGCCACGCAATCCACGAAACCCACTAAAGGGGTTATTGCTTGCATTGCCATGGCGCTATGCGCCTGGCAATGCATACACAAGGCATTTTTGTGGTTTTCGTGGATTGCGTGGCCATTCACAGCATAGCCTCGATGCGCCGCAGATCCTCCGGCGTGTTGACGTTGGCGAACCAGTCCGGGTGGTCGCTGCAGTCCACGATCACCGGCGTCAGCGACTGCAGCCAGAGCTGGGTCTTGCGCTCGCCTGCGTCCAGGAACCGGCGCAGCGACGGCGCCACTTCGCGTTTGAGCAGGCAGAAGGTCGGCTGCAGCCGTTCGCTGTCGCGGGCCAGGCAGGCGATGCCGCCCTGACTGTCCTGGGCGGCGACGAGCCGGTCAAACAGTGCCGGCGATGCCAGCGGGGTATCGCAGGGCATGACCAGCAGGCGCTCTGTTTCCAGCTGTTCCAGCGCAGTCAGGATGCCAGCCAGCGGGCCGGGGTAATCGACCAGCGCGTCGGCCAGTACCGGCCAGCCGCGGCGGGCGTAGTCGGCCCGGTGGCGGTTGGCGCTGATCAGGATGCGCGGTGTGAACTGGCGCAGGACGGCGATGGCGTAATCGACCAGGGCGTGGCCGCCCACCTCGATCAACCCCTTGTCCCGCCCGCCCAGCCGGGTGGCCCGGCCGCCGGCCAGAATCAGGCCGGTGAGATCATGACACACAGTGGCGGTGGCGGACATGGTTGAGGACAGGGCAGCTGGTACGGTTGCATCAAGGGGATTCTAGCACTGTGCGCTGTTTCATTTCCGCGGGCGGACGGGGGTAGAATCCCACGCATCCATTCATCGCTTCCGGAGACCTTCCATGACGCCTTTGCTTCGCGGGTTCCCCCTCCTGTTCGCCGCCCTGGCCCTGCCGCTTGCCGCTGCCGAGGACGACCACTACAACCGCATCCGCTTCCAGGTGGAGGTGAACGAACGCGTCGCCAACGACCGCATGCAGGCAGTACTGGCCGCCGAAACCGAGGCGGCTTCGGCCGATGAGGTGGCCGACAGCATCAACCGGAGCATGCGCTGGGCGCTGGAGCAGAGTCGCGACATCGAAGGCGTCACGGTCAGTACCGGCAGCTACCGCATCACGCCCGTCTATCGCAAGGACCGGCCGGAACGCTGGCGCGGGCTGCAGGAACTGCGCCTGGAAGGCCGTGACTTCGCCGCGCTGGGGCAGCTGATCGGCACCCTGCAGCAGCGGCTGCAGATCAAGCACACCGGCTTTTTCATCGCCGCTGCCACCCGCGAGGCGGTCGAGACGCGCCTGATCGATCAGGCGATCGAGCGCTTTCAGCAGCGGGCCGGTCAGATCCGTCAGCGTTTCGGCGCTGAAACCTACCACCTGGTCGAGGCCAGTGTGAACGCCGCTGGCGGCGGCCAGCCGCAGCCGCTGCTGCGGATGCAGGCCATGGCCGAGGCGGCGGCGCCGCCGGCCCTGGAAGGCGGAGAGGGCGAGGTCACAGTCAGCGTCAGCGGGGTGATCGAACTGGAGTGAACAGGCCGGGGATTCGTCCCGGCCTTGATTTCGGTCATTACCCGTGGCGCGGGATCTGTACTAGATTCAAAGACAGGGAAGAACATCAGCGCCGGGGAGGTGCCCATGCAGATTCCGCTGGAACTCACTTTTCGCAATATGGATCCCTCGGATGCCGTGGAAGCGGCAGTTCGGGAAAAGGTCGACAAGCTGGAACAGTTCCACACCAGCATCACCAGTTGCCGGGTGGCGGTGGAGGCGCAGCACCGTCACCACCACAAGGGCAATACCTACCGGGTGCGGGTTGACCTGACCCTGCCCGGGCACGAGTTGGTGGCCAGCCGCGACCCCGGTCAGAATCACGCCCATGAGGACGTCTATGTCGCGCTCCGCGATGCCTTCAATGCCGCCCGGCGCCAGCTCGAGGCGCTGAACCACAAGCAAAAGCGCCACGTTAAGTATCACGAGGCGCCGCCGCACGGGCGCATCCGCCTACTGGACCGGGATCACGGCCGCATCGAGACCGCCGACGGCAGGGATATCTATTTTCATCGCAACAGCCTGGTCAATGGGGATTTCGATCAGCTCGAGCCGGGGGACGAGGTCCGCTTCGACGAGGAAATGGGCGACGACGGGCCGCAGGCGAGCAGCGTGCACGCCATCGGCAAGCATCATATCGTGGGGTAAGCCCGGTGGCCCTGGCGCAGACCCTGAAGGCGCACCTGGAGCGTCACGGTGTTGCCTGGCGCACGCTCCGGCATCCCGCCACCGCTTCCAGTCACGACACGGCAGCCGTCGTGCACGTCCCCGAGGACCACATCGCCAAGGCCGTGGTGGTGCGGGATGAGCGGGGCCCGGCCATGGTGGTGATCCCGGCCAGCCACTGGCTGCGCCTGGAAACCCTGAACGCAAAGCTCGACCGCGGCTTCGGCCTGGCGGACGAGTCCGGGTTGGACCGGTTGTTTCCGGATTGCGCCGCCGGCGCCATTCCACCGGTCGGTCCGGCCTACGGCCTGGAAACCTTCGTCGACGAAAACCTCGCCAGCCTGGCCCGGGTCTTCCTCGAGGCGGGCGATCATGAAGCGCTGATCGAGGTCAGCGGCGAGGATTTTCTCCGCCTGCAGGACGGGGCCCGCCGCGATTATTACAGTCACGACGGCACCACCTGAACCCTCGTCACATACCCGGGTCCCGGACCAGATCCGGTTCCGCGCACTGCGCCAGGATCACCGCCCGCGCCCGGTCGCGCAGCGCGATGACCGCGCTCCAGCCTTCGCCCGCGGACGCGAGCGGCTCGCCGGTATGGACTTCCACCCGGCCGCGGCGCGGGAACCAGCGGTCGCCGCGCAGGATCTGCCGGGTGCCGCGGATGGCCACCGGCAGCACCGGGGTGGCGGTGTCCACCGCGATCTGGAAGGCGCCCGGCTTGAAGGCGAGCAGGCCCGGGGCGGCGGTGAAGGTGCCCTCGGGGAAGAACACGATGCCGTTGCCCTGCTGCACCCGCCGTACCAGCCGTTCACTGGCGGCGATGCTCTCCCTGACGTCGTCCCGCTGCACGAACTCGTTGCCGAGCCTGCGCAGTACATGCCGCATCAGCGGAAAGCGGGCCAGTTCCTGCTTGGCGACGAAGTGCAGTGGGTGGTCGTAGGCGGCGGTCAGCACGATGGCATCCAGGTAGCTGGCATGGTTGGCGACCACCACCAGGGCGCGGTCGCGCACGAAGCGTTCCCGGTGCCTGACGTCCAGGCTGATGCCGGCCAGCCACAGGCCGGCCCGGGCCCCCCAGTGGGCGCTGCGCTGCGCCAGGCGTCGGCTCGGCAGGACCAGTACCAGCAGCCCGACCGCCAGGGCGCACAGGCCGAACAGGCTCCAGGCCCAGCCGGCATAGAGGAGGTCGACGCTGTGGTGGAGCAGGCGCCGCAGCCCGGTCATCGCGGCCCCGGCATATAACCTGGTTTTAAGCCGCCTTTCCACCTGTCCGGTCTCGCCGCCCTCGCCCAGTTTCCCCTGCTCGTAGAGGTGACGGCAGTCGCGGCGGCGGATCTTGCCGCTGGAGGTCTTGAGCACGCTGCGCGGCGGGGCCAGAACCACGTCGTCGACCGGCGTCTCCAGCAGGTCGATGCCGAGTTGGCGGATCTGTTCACGCAGTCGCTCTCGGGTGTCCGGGTCGCGCTCGCGGGTCTCGGCCAGCACCACCAGGCGTTCGGTATCCTCCTCCGCGGAGTTGGCGCCGAACACGGCCACCGAGCCCTTGCGGATGCCCTCCAGGTCGCCCACGGCCTGTTCCAGTTCATAGGGATAGAGGTTGCGTCCGGCGCGGATGATCACGTCCTTGGTGCGGCCGGTGATGAAGATCTCGGCATCGGCCAGGTAGCCGAAGTCGCCGGTGTTGCGCCAGTCGCCGCGGCACAGTCCGGCTGTGGCCTCGGGATTGCGGTAATAGCCGGCGCTGGCGGAGGGGCCGCGGAACTGGATCTGTCCCTGCACCCGCTCGGGCAGCGGCTGATCCTGCTCATCCACCACCCGGATGGCGTGGTCGGGCAGGGCCCGTCCGCCGCTGACCACGGCCAGGGCCTGTGGCTGGTCGGCGGCGACTGCGTCGGCGCGATTCGTGGTTGCCAGGCGTTCGCGGTCGATGTGATCGATGCGCGGGCCGCGCTCCAGCGGCGGGAAGGCGAGTCCCACGGCGTTCTCGGCCAGACCGTAGACCGGGGTCATGGCCTGACGCCGGAATCCGAGCGGTTCAAACCGTGTTATGAAATCCTCCAGGGTGCCGGCATGCACCGGCTCGGCACCGTTGAAGGCCAGCCGCCAGCTGGACAGGTCCAGGCCCTCGAGGTCGGCATCCTGCAGTCGCGAGGCGCACAGCTGGTAGGCGAAGTTGGGTGCGGCCGACAGGGTCCCGCCGTGACGGTCAATGAGTTGCAGCCAGCGGATCGGCCTGGCGATGAACGACAGGGGCGACATCAGCACCAGCGGGATGCCGTGATAGAGCGAACCCAGGCAGGCGCCGATCAGGCCCATGTCGTGATACAGCGGCAGCCAACTCACAAACACATCGTCGGCCGTGGCCGCGCTGGCCTCGCCCATGGCACGTACATTGGCCAGCAGGTTGGCGTGGCTGAGCATCACCCCCTTGGGGGTGCCGGTGCTGCCGGAGGTGTACTGCAGCAGGGCCAGGTCCGCGCCGCCGCCGGGCAGGAAATGTTCGGGCGCGGCCGCGCGGTAGTGCTCGGGCGTATGCACCGCCTGCAGGGATTCAACCTGCTGCTGCAGCCGCTCGGCGAAGGGCGCGACCTGGTCATCGGTGATCAGCAGCCGGGCGCCGGCGTTGGTCAGGATACTGACCTGGCGCTGCATGAACTCCAGGATGCGGGCGCGGCTGGCCGGCGGGTACAGCGGCACCGGCACGGCCCCGGCCAGCAGGACGGCGTAGAAGCATTCGAAGAAGTCGACGCCCGAGGGCAGCATCAGGGCGACGCGGTCGCCCGGCTCCACCGGGATGCGGCGCAGGTGGCCGGCGACCTGCCGGGCGCGGCTGAACAGCCGGGTGTAGCTCAGGTGCGTGACCTGGTCTTCACTGGCGTAGAAACTGAGATGGGTGCGCTCGCCGTGGTGTTCGGCGTGATGGGCCAGCACCGCGCCCAGGCTGTCCGCGCTCACCGGCAGCGATGCGATGCGCACCTCGCGGTTGGCCGTGGCAGCGGGCGCGGCGGCCGCTGCCGGCGGCGGTGTGCGGCCCAGCAGTTCCAGCCACTGCCGCGGGGTTTCCAGTGGCAGGGCGCGGTCCTGATCGATGGGCAGTTTCAGGTCGCGCTCGATCCGCAGCAGCAACTCCAGCCGGCCCAGACTGTCCAGTCCCAGCGTATCCAGCGAACTGTCCCAGTCCACCCGCGGCGGCCGGCGGCCGGGCTGGGTTTCCTCGACCAGCTGCTGGACCAGGGCCAGGAAGCGTCTGGCGATGTCGGTGTCGGACTCGGTCATGGGTACGGACAATGGACAGGTTTACGGCCACGATGCCATAGTAACCGGGTGATTTCACCGGATACCCTCCCAGCGCTGCCGGAATCCGATCGTCAGGAGATCGAGGGCTTTCTCGACCGCCTGTGGATGGAGGCGGGCCTGAGCGAGCATACCCTTGCCGCCTACCGCAGCGACCTGAGCCAGTTTGCCCGCTGGCTGGCCGGACGCGGCTGCAGCCTGCGGCAGGCCGGCCAGGCCGACCTGCTGGCCTACCTGGCCCACCGCGCCGGCAATTCCAAGGCGCGCAGCGCCGCTCGCGGCCTGTCCAGCCTGCGCCGCTTCTACCGCTTCCAAGTGCGCGAGGGTCGGCGCCGGGACGATCCCACTGCGCGCATCGACTCGCCCAAGCTGGGCCGGCCCCTGCCCAAGGCGCTGACCGAGGCCGAGGTGGAGGCCCTGCTGGATGCACCGGACACCCGCACTGCCCTGGGGCTGCGCGACCGCACCCTGCTGGAACTGGTCTATGCCTGCGGCCTGCGGGTGAGCGAACTGGTTGCGCTCACGCTGCCGCAACTCAACCTGCGCCAGGGGGTGGTGCGGGTCACCGGCAAGGGCAACAAGGAACGGCTGGTGCCGCTGGGCGAGGAGGCCGCCGGCTGGGTCGAGCGTTATCTCGGGCAGTCGCGGCCGGCACTGCTGCGCGGCCGGGTCAGCGATTACCTGTTTCCCGGCCGCGGTGGTGCGCCCCTGACCCGCCAGGCCTGCTGGCACCGGATCAAGCGTTATGCCCTTGCGGCCGGCATCCGCAGTCCCATCTCGCCCCACACCCTGCGCCACGCCTTCGCCACCCATCTGCTCAATCACGGTGCCGACCTGCGCGTGGTGCAGCTGCTGCTGGGCCACAGCGACCTGTCCACCACCCAGATCTACACCCACGTGGCCCGGGCCCGGCTGCAGCAGTTGCATGGCGAGCATCACCCGCGCGGCTGATCGCGGTGTGCGGTTGAAATGTGTAAACTTTCCGTCCCATCCGGCGTCTATACTGGCGAACCCACTGGGCAGACGCCTTTCCCGACCATTGCAGAGATTGTGATTTATGTCTGATTTGAAACGAATTGTGGCCGGACTCACGGCCCTGCTGGCGAGTCTTGTCAGCGTACCCGCACTGGCGCTGGAACTGCCGGAGAAGGTCAGCCAGGCGCTGGAGGACTTCCAGCCCGGGCGCAGTCCGGACGCGGTCAGGGAGGGGCCGATCGCGGGCCTGTACGAGGTCGCCTATGGGGCGCAGATCTTCTATGTCAGCGCCGATGGTCGCTTCCTGTTGCAGGGCGCCTTTCTCAATACCGAGACCGGCGAGAACGTGACCGAACAGCGCCGGGGCGAACTGATCCAGGCCGAACTGCAGCGCATCGGCGAGGAGCGGATGGTGATCTTCGCCGCCGACAAGCCCGAGCACACCGTGACCGTGTTCACCGACATCGACTGCGGCTACTGTCGCAAACTGCACCAGGAGGTCGATGAGCTCAATGCGCGCGGCATCACGGTGCGCTACCTGTTCTTCCCCCGCAGTGGTCCCGGCACGCCGTCCTGGCGCAAGGCCATCTCGGTCTGGTGCGCCGATGACCGTCAGCAGGCCCTGACCGACGCCAAGAACGACAGGCCCGTGGCGACCGCGCACTGCGACAACCCGGTCGACGCACACATGGAACTGGTGCGTGGTTTCGGCCTGCGCGGCACTCCCGCCATCGTCATGGAGGACGGCAGCATCATCCCCGGCTATGTGCCGGCGGAGAAGCTGGCCGCCGCGCTGGACGGCAAACCCTTGCGATGATGTAGACGCAAGAGACAAGGTGCAAGGATCAAGGATCAAAGGGGTTTGACTTGAATGGCACTTAGTTGGCCGTCATTGCGAGCGCAGCGTGGCAATCTCATACTGCAGAATCAATTGATTGGGGATTGCCACGTCACTTCGTTCCTCGCAATGACGGGTGTTATGTGGCTTAACTAAGCGCCATTCGGGTTTGACTTGTATCTTGTATCCTGAATCTTGTATTTCATAACAGGTAATTGGACATCTGCCGCCGGTAGCGGCTGACCAGTTCGCCCTGGTTGCCGAGGATCTCGAAGATGTCGATCAGGCCGCGCCGGGCGATGCCCTCGTTGTAGTTCTTGTCCCGCTTGAGGATCTCCAGGTATTGCTGCATGGCGGCCTCGTAGTCGCCGGCCAGGGCGTGGCGGGCGGCCAGCTGTTCGCGCGCCTGCAGGTTGGCGCCGTCGTCGGCGACCTGCTGTTCGAGCGCTGAGGTATCCGGCGCATCCTCCGCCGCCCGTGCCAGTTCCAGCTGCGCGAACAGGCGCTTGGTCTCGTCCTCTTCCTGGATTGCCAGCGGCAGGCAGGCCAGGGCCTTGCGCGCCTCCTCCAGCCGGCCGATGCGCATGGCGATGCGGGCGATGTCGAGCTGGACGCGGCTGTTGTCGGGGTCGTCGGCGGCGGCGATCTGCAGCATGCCCAGCGCCTCCTCGCCCTGGCCGGCCTCGGCCCTGGCCAGCGCCTGCTCGCGCACCGCGTCGGAGGGGCGCGGCAGGTAGCGGTCCAGCAGCGCGCGCAGTGCGGACTCGGGCTGGGCGCCGAGGATCTCCTCGACCACCTGGCCGTCGCGGAACAGTTTCATGGTCGGGATGCTGCGGGTCTGGAAATACTCGGCCAGTCCGCGCTCGGCCTCGGTGTCGACCTTGGCCAGCAGGAACCGGCCGGCGTATTCCTCGGCCAGCTGCAGCAGCACCGGCAGCTGCATCTGGCAGGGGCCGCACCACTCGGCCCAGAAATCGACCAGCACCGGGACCCGGCGGGAGTTCTCGATGACGACCTGTTCGAAGGTGTCGAGGGTGACATCCACTACGTTCGGATGGTCGCTCATGGGGGCTCCTTCAATACTCTTACTGAATCATTGCATGGATGCATGCAGGTCGGGTTAGCGAAGCGTAACCCGACAGAGATGCCGCGCCGTGAACGTCGGGTTACGCCCTTCGGGCTAACCCGACCTACGAGGTTCGCAGGATATGCAGGTATCAATCGATATCCAGCAGCACCAGTTCGCGCGAATGGGTGTAGAGGATACCGCATTCAATCGGCAGCTGCGGCCACAGGCGCCGCGCGCCGGCGGCATAGTAACGCATCTGGCCCTGGAAGGACGCGGCATGTTGCGCGGCCGGCGCGGTGCCCAGCCGATGGGTCTTGTAATCGATGAGCAGCAGCCGGTCGGCCCGGCGCACCAGCCGGTCGACGATGCCCTCGACCAGCACGCCGTTGTCCAGATAGTGCAGCGGCATCTCCTTCCAGGCCGTTTCATAGCGGGCCGGATCGAACAGGTCGGCCAGCCCGGGGTGGGCGAGCACGGCGCGGGCCTCGGCCAACCAGGCCTGCAGGTCGTCCTCCCCGGCATCCCGGCCCGCCCAGGCGGCCAGCCGCTGCAGGGCGATCCCTGCGGTGATCGGTGCCGGCGCGCTCAGCCATTCCAGCAGCAGGTGCACTGCCTGGCCGCGCAGGCGGCCGTCGGCATCGAACCCCTCGCTGTCGGCGATGGTCTCGTTGCCCCGGCTCGGCGCCAGTCGGTCGCGCGGCAGGGAGAGTTCCAGCGGTCGGGCCAGGCGCGGGTCCGGGGCCGGGGGTTCGGCCCCGGCCGGCGTTGCCACGCTTGCCGCCGCGGCCGGCGCCACGCCGGTTTCCAGCACCAGCGGCGTGTCGAGGGCTTCCGTCTCCGGTGCCAGCCCGGTGCGGATCAGGCCGTGCCAGCCGCTGCCGCTGCCGCGCGCCGGGGCGGTGCCGGAGACGATCAGCAGCTGCCGGGCCCGGGTCAGGGCCACGTACAGCAGGTTGGCGTCTTCGCGCGTCTCGGCCTGCTGCTGCGCCGCCTGCCAGTCGCGGCTGATGCGGTCGCGCCGCGCCTGGCCCGGGTTGAGCAGGAAATAACTGGGGCGCGCTTCGCTTGCCGGCCAGTCCACCAGCGCCTGCCAGGCGCTGCGGTCGCGTTCCGCCGCGGCGGCATCCAGCAGCAGTACCACCGGTGCCTCCAGGCCCTTGGCGCCGTGGATGGTGAGCATCCGCACCCGGTCGCCCGCCGCCGGCGGGGCGTCGTCCGGGGCCTCGTCGCTGCGTTCGCGCAGGCGGCTCAGCTGCTGCAGGAAGCGCGGCAGGCTGGGGTAGCGGCCGCTGTCGATTTCCAGCGCCAGTTCCAGGAACCGCTGCAGGTTGGCCAGTACCTGTGGGCGCAGCGCCGTGGGGGTGGCCGCGGCGTAGCGCGCCAGCACGTCCCCTTCGAAGAAGATCCGGTCCAGCAGGTCATGCACCGGCAGCCGTCCGACCCGTTCGCCCCAGCGCGGCAGGCAGTCGGCGGCCCGGCGCAGGGCTTCCGGCGTGGCCGGATCATCGGCCAGTGCACTCAGCCGGGCCATCCAGTCGCCCTGCTTCAGTCCGGCCAGGCGGACCAGATCGGCATCCGTGGCGGCAAACAGGGGCGAGCGCAGCACCTGGGCCAGGGCCAGGTTGTTGTGCGGCGCGATCAGGGTCTGCAGCAGCGCCTCCAGGTCGCGTGCCTCCAGGCTGTCGAGCAGGGCGCCGCGGGAGGTGCCCAGGCAGGGGATGCCGGCGTCGCGCAGGGCGCGCTCGTAGTCGGCGGCATGGGTGCGGCTGCGCAGCAGGATCAGGATGTCGCCGTAGCGCACGGGGCGGGCCCGGTCGCCTTCCTCCAGCAGACAGCCGCCGGCGATGAGCGTCTGGATGCGCTCGGCGGCCTGGCGGCCTTCGCGGTAGTAGCGCTCATCCAGCGGCAGTTCCCGCGGCTGGCGCAGCGGGTCGCGCAGGGTGGATGCGTCTGACGCGGGCTGTTCCTCCCCGTCTTCATCCACCGTCCCGGGCTGAATCAGGGGCAGTACCTCGACCCGGCCCCACAGGTCGGGATGGAAGGTGCCGTGCGGTTCGAAGTGCGGCATGCGGCTGCGCAGTTCGGGCTGGGCGAAGACCCGGTTCACGCAGTCGATGACGGCCGCGGCCGAGCGCCGCGAGTGCGTCAGGCTGTGGCGGCGGCTGGCGAGATGCTGTTCCAGCCACTGGCTGGCCGCGCCGAGCAGGCGCGAATCGGCGCGGCGGAAGCGGTAGATGGACTGCTTTTCGTCACCGACCAGGAACACGCTGCGCGGCCGCTCGCTGCCGGCGGCCAGTTCCTCCAGCAGCGGCAGCAGCAGGCGCCACTGGGTGGGGTTGGTGTCCTGGAACTCGTCGACCAGCAGGTGATCGATGCGGTTGTCCAGCTTGTACTGCACCCAGTGCGCCTGCTCGCTGCGGTTCAATAACTGATAGGCGTGCCATTCCAGGTCGCTGAAGTCCAGCTGGCGCTGGTTGCGTTTGATGGCCTGGAACTGTTCCAGCAGCCGGGCGCCGGCATGATACCAGGCGCGATTGAGTTGCCAGTTGGCACGGCGCTGGCGGGCGTCGAGCAGGTCGAGGAACTGCTCGCACAGCTGGGTATGCAGTTCCAGCAGCCGTTCCATGCCGTCAGCGCCGAGTTTGCTTTCCAGCGTCTTGCTGGCTTTGCGGCTGAGCGGTTCGCCTTTCTGCGTCAGCAGCGCCGGCCACAGGGCCTCGATGCGTGCCGGTGCCGGTGTGCCGGTGTTGAGGGCGGCAGCGATGGCCGCCGCCTGTTTCTTGTGGGTGGCGGTCGGATGCAGCAGTAGCAGGTCGCGGAACTGCTGCAGCCGCTGGCAGGTCAGGTCGTTGAAGAAGCTCCGTTCCGGGTCGCTGTCCGCATCGATATCGAGTTGTTCGCGCAGCCGCTCCCCGGCCCAGGCGGCCGGGTCGTCCCGGCCATCGGTGTAGGCCCACCAGTCGATGCGGTGGGCGAGGAAACTGCCCAGCGCCGTCTGCACGCTGCCCAGACCGCCGCAGCCGTCCATCAGCGTGTCCAGGGCCCGTCCGATGTCGCCCTCGGGCGCGGCGGTGGCCTCGGCATAGAGGGCATCCCAGGCGGCGTCGCGGGCGTCGCCCTCGGCCTCCAGCAGCTCGAAGCCCGGCGGCACCCCGGCCTCCAGCGGGAAGCGCTGCAGGATCTCCTGGCAGACCGAATGGAAGGTGGTGGCGCGCAGGTTGAAGTCGGCGCGCAGCAGGGTCTCATAGAGCCGGCGGGCCTGCCGGCGAAGTTCCGGTTCAGGCGCCACGCCCATCTGCGCCAGCAGCGGATCGAGGTCGGCGTCCGGCACCGTGGCCAGCAGACGCAGGCGTTCGGTGAGCCGCTCCAGCATCTCGGCGGCGGCCTTGCGGGTGAAGGTCACCGCCAGGATGCGGCCCGGCTCGGCCCCGTCCAGCAGCAGCCGTACCAGTCGGGTGACCAGCAGCCAGGTCTTGCCGGTGCCGGCCGAGGCATGGACGGTGGCGTTGGCCGCCGGCCGGGCCGCATCCAGGGAAGGGTTCGGGGGGGAGGTCATGGCGGCAGAGCATACGTCAGCCCCGCAGGCCGGTAAACTCGGCGGCGGAATGTCGGCGGCAGCGGCGTATTTCCGCCGCGTGAGAGCGGGGATCGCAGCCGCCGACAACAGCCGTTTCGGTTAAAAATATATTAAAAACAGCAAATAAAGTATTATTCCTGGGATGATACGCCAGCTTTGGCACGGAATTCGCTTGTTTCATGGCGAAACACAGTACAGGGACAACTGTGCAAGCCAGGGGAAGCAACAGGGACAGGTCCGGGACGGACAGGATTACAGGGAAGTAAGGGGACAGGGATGCCCGTGGGAAGGGCGGCCATGCGGCCGCCCTTTTTCTTTGTCAGTCAGGCCGGCCGGGCGCGGCAGACCCCATCATTCCGGCGCCTGCCCCGTCTGTTGATCCCACAAGGCTTTCCGGCACAGGCCGTCGTACTCGCAGCGCCGGCAGGTCTGTTCGTCGCCCCAGGCCGGCAGGTCGGCGCCGGCATCGATCTCTGCCGTCACTGTCTCCAGGCGTGTCTGCACGGCCCGGCTGAGTTGTTCCAGGTCCTCGTCCGCGAGCGCGACCCGGTCCTGCATCCTCCTGTCCTTGTCATCCAACGGCAGGTAACTGCTGCGCGCCACCGGCTGTTCCAGCAGCAGCCGGTAGAAGGGCAGCTGCACCGCCTCGCCGCTTGCCACCTGTTCCGCGTCCGGGGTCCGGCCGGTCTTGTAGTCGATGATGGCCAGGCCGTCGGCACCGCGATCGAGGCGGTCGAGGCGGCCGCGCAGCACCAGGTCCGGACCCAGCGTCCGGTCGATGCGCTGCTCCACCGCCTCGACCTGCCAGTCGCGGGCCCGTTCGATCTGCCAGTCGATATAGGCGGGAATGCGCTCCTGCCAGCGCTTGAGCCAGCCGCGGTGCTGGAAATTGTCTTCCAGATCGCGGGCGAACACCGCCTGGCTGATTTCATCGAGCAGGGTGATGGCCGCGTCCCGGTTGGCCGCGGTGAGCGGTTCGGGGAAGGGGCCGGGCAGCCCCCGCACCCGGCCGTGGAAGGCCTCCAGACATCTGTGCACGCGCTCGCCGTAATCCTGTTTCTGCAGTGCCTCGCGGATGGCCTCGGGCGGTTTCAGGCCCAGGCCGTCCGCGGCAAACCAGGCATAGGGACAGTCGATCAGGCGCTGGTGGCTGCTGGCGCTGACCCGGGGCGGGCGCAGGCCCGCGGGCAGGATCGGGCGCGGACGGTCCGGCGGTTCGGGCAGCGGCGGCGGGGCGGCGGGGCGGACCCGGCTGGCGGGCTGGTCGAGCGCGGCGGCAAGCCCGGTGTCTTCCAGGTCGTCATTCCAGGCCAGGCGGTGGAAGCCCTGCAGCAGTTCCAGCCAGGGGCTGGGCAGGACCGGCTCGCCCTGATCCTCGCGCCGGTGGGTGAGCAGGACCTGCCCGGCAGCGCCGAGCAGGCAGCGGAACAGGGCGAAGCGCCGGTCCAGGCGTTCGCGCCACACAGGCAGGCCCAGTTCGCGCCGTACCCGGTCGTTGAAGAAGGGGCCGGTGGGCGGACCGCCGGGCAGATGCCGGGCATCGCAGGCGGCCAGGATCAGCCCGTCGAAGCGCAGGCCCTGGCTCTGCTCCAGCGACAGCAGCCGCACCGGGCCGCCGGTGCCGGGCGGCGTGAAGTGGGCCGTCTCCAGGCTGCGGCCGAACCAGGTGCGGAACTCGGTCCAGTCGAGTGCCAGCGGGGTCAGGTTCACCGCGCTGTGCAGCCGCTCCCACACCCGCAGGATACGTTCGCCCGCCGGGTCCTGCTCCAGGGCGCGCCACACGCCCAGTTCATCCAGGCTGTCGCGCAGGGCCTGCAGGAGTCGTTCGGCGGGATGCCTGCCGGTGAGGCATTCGCGCAGGCCTGCGGCGGCCGACTCCAGCCGGTCGAGCAGGGCGAACAGGCCCTGGTACTCGGCGGCCGGCCAGTCGCCCAGCAGTTCCTGGCGGGTGCCCAGCTGCCGGCGGTAGCGGGGGATGCCGCGGGCGATGCGGCCCTGCAGGATGACATCCTGCTCCAGCCGGTAGACCTGCAGCAGGTGCTGTTCGCGCTCGGCGCCGCTGGCGAAGGGGGATTTGAGGAAATCCAGCAGCGGCCGGTGTTCGAAGTCCTGCTCCACCGATTCCAGCCAGCGCTCCACCACGGTGGCCGCGCTGGTGGTGGACAGGGCCCAGCCGCCGGTATCGTTGAGCGTCACCCCGGCGCGCTCCAGCAGGGCGCGCACCCGCCGCGCCAGGCGCCGGTCCTCGGTGACGATGCCCAGGTTGCGCCGGCCCGCCAGCAGCCACTGGCGGATGCGCAGTTCAATGGCGCGCGCCTCCTGCTCGGCCGAATCGGCACCGAATACCGCCAGCTGCCCCTGCAGCGGGCTTGCCGGATGCGCCGCGGCGAACTCCAGTGCGCGCCGGCGCAGCTCCGGTGCGGTCCCGGTGTCGGCGTAAATGCTGTCCAGACAGCGGGCCGCAGGCGGCGTGGGGCCGGCAACGATGTCGATGCCGGGGCAGAGGGCGTCCAGGGCGGTGTTGTCGCCCTGGCGCAGCCACAGGCAGTCCGGGTGCTGCAGACGCTGCGCCAGCCAGGCGCGTTCGGCGCTGTTGAGATCCGGCTCGCCGACCAGCACCAGCCCGAGTTCATCGGCAGCCGGCACGGCGGCCCGGGCCAGGCACTGCAGCCTGGCCCGGGCCGGATCCTCGACCTGGAGCGCGGCAAGCTGCTCATGCCAGGCCCGCCACAGACGGTGGACGATCCCGGCCTCGCGTTCCAGTGCCGGCGGGGGGCGGCCGGCGATGCGGTAGGCCTGCCCCAGACGCCGGTGAAAGCCGTCCGCATCCGCCAGTTCGACCCGGTTCAGGGTCAACTCCTGGAACAACTCCAGCAGGTGTTCGGCCAGGCGCCAGGTGTCCTCGTCGCCGAACAAGGCCTCGTGGCCGCGCAGGGCCTCGACCAGCGCCAGCAGCCCGGCCTCCCGGCTCCAGACCGGCTGCGGGGCATCCAGGTGGGTGTCGAGGTAGTCGGACAGGGTGAGCAGGCGCGGGCCGAGCAGGCTGCCCGGGCCGTCGGCGGGGAGGGCCGCGAGCAGACGTCGGCGCAGGTCGGAGGCCGCCAGCGGCTGCGGCAGGATGACGCTGAGCCGCGACAGGTCCGGCAGGTGTTCGCCCCAGCGCGCGACGATGGCGTGGGCGGCCGCGGCCAGCAGGTCGGTGTGCCAGGGGTGGCGCTGGACCGTGGATACAGGTGATGTGTGCATGTGCCGACCGCGGTCTGGTAGTCCGGTAGGGTGGGTGAAGCGCAGCGCAACCCATCGCAGTGGCGGCAAACGATGGGTTGCGGCGCAAACGCCTTCACCCATCCTGCGCCTTCAGGCAGTCCGCAGGTTGGGCTTTACTGCGTTCAGCCCAGCCTGCACCTGACGACGACATCCCACGCCGTCTTCTACTTTTCCAGCAGCTTCAGCTTGTCCGGCTTGCCGTTCCATTCGTCGGCGTCGTCCGGCGCGTCCTTCTTCTGGGTGAGCACCGGCCAGTTCTGCGCCAGTTCGGCGTTGAGTTCGAGGAAATGCTCCTGGCCCTCGGGGATGTCGTCCTCGGCGAAGATCGCCTCGGCCGGGCATTCGGGCTCGCACAGGGTGCAGTCGATGCATTCCTCCGGATCGATGACCAGGAAGTTGGGGCCTTCGTGGAAGCAGTCGACCGGGCAGACCTCGACACAGTCCGTGTACTTGCACTTGATACAGTTCTCAACCACGACAAAGGTCATAACGGGCTCCGTAATCAGTTCCGGTCAACGGCCCGTAATGATAGGGGATTACGCAGGGTTTGGCGAGACCGGCCGGGCGGCCGGGTCAGCCCGCGACGGGGATGTCGGACTTGACCACGATGCGGTTGCGGCCCTGGCTCTTGGCCTCGTAGAGGGCGGCATCGGCCTGCTTGAGCAGGTCGTCGGGCAGGCCGCCGCGCGGACTGGCGGTGGCGATGCCGATGCTGAGCGTGATGCGGTCGGAGACCTTCGAGGCCTCGTGCTCGATGTTGAGGTCGTGGATGACCTGCTGCATCTTCTCGGCCACCTGCAGCGCGCCTTCCTCGTCGGTGTCGGGCAGGATCACTGCGAATTCCTCGCCACCGTAGCGGGCCACCAGGTCGGAGGGACGGTGCACGACATGATCGAGTTCGCGCGCCACGACCTTGAGGCAGTCGTCGCCGAGCTGATGGCCGTGGGTGTCGTTGTAGAGCTTGAAGTAGTCGATGTCGATCATGACCAGCGCCAGGCCGGTGCAGTTGCGCAGGGCCCGCTGCCATTCCTTGTCCAGCATCTTGTCGAACTGGCGGCGGTTGGCGATGCCGGTCAGGCCGTCCAGCGAGGACAGGCGCTGCAGCTCGCGGTTGCTTTCCTCGAGCTGGGTGTTGCTTTCCTCGAGCTGGCGCTGGATCTCGCGCAGGGCGTGATAGGCCGCGTCGCGCTCCTTCTGCAGCAGGTAGCTGCGCGAGTGGGCGCGGACCCGGGCCACCAGTTCGATCTTGTCCGGCAGCTTGACCAGGTAGTCGTTGGCGCCGCAGCTGAAGGCGTCGCTCTTGATGGACGGATCCTCCTTGCTGGAGAGCACGATCACGGGGATGTCCTGGGTGACCGGGTTGGCGCGGTAGAAGCGCACCAGCATGATGCCGTCGATCTCGGGCATGACCAGGTCCTGGAGGATGGTCGTGACCTTGAGCTCAGTGGCCATCTGGATGGCGTTGCGCGGGTCCTGGCAATAGTGCAGCTCGATGCCCGGTTCATCCTCCACCATGCGGCGGATGCCCTCGGCCACCATCTCCTGGTCGTCGACCAGCAGCACCACGCACGGCTGATCCGTGTCGGTCTCGCTGGCCTGCGGCTGCATGAGTGCGGATTCCTTCATGAGCTGTGTGATGCTATCCCTTGTTGCGGCTGATCGCCTCTTCAATGGCGACGGCAATCTGATTCAACGGCAGGATTTCACTGGTTGCCTGCAGGTCGGCGGCGGTTTTGGGCATGCCATAGATGGCGCTGGTCTCACGATCCTGCGCGATAGTATGACAGCCGGCCTGTTTCAGGGCCAGCAGCCCGGCGCCGCCGTCGCGGCCCATCCCTGTCAATAAGATACCAACGGCATGATGCGTCCAAAATTGAGCCATGGATTCGAAAAAAACGTTAACCGACGGGCGGTAGGGGTAGTTTTCCGGCTCCCGGGCGTAGCCCAGGCGCTGCCGCTCGTCCATCACCAGATGGGCCTCGCCGCCGCCGGCGACCAGCACCTGGCCGACCCGGACCGGGTCGCCCTGGCGGGCCAGGCGCACCGGCAGGGCCACTTCCTCGTCCAGCCAGCGGGCGAAGCTGGGCGCGAACTGCTCGTCCACGTGCTGGATGATGACGAAGGCGGCCGGGAACCCGTCCGGGAAGGCCGACAGGATGGTGCGGATGGCGGCCGGCCCCCCGGTGGAGGCGCCGATGGCGACCAGGTACTCGCCCCGGTGCGGTACGGCCGGCGGTGGCGGCTGCGGCCGGTCCAGCGGCTGGACCCGCCGCGTGGCCTCGACCAGCCGGGCGATGGTGTCGAGCTTGTAGAGCAACTGCTCCCGGCCCTCCTGTTCGCCCGACAGCCCCAGCACCGGGGTGTTGATCGCGTCCAGGGCGCCCGCGCCCATGGCCTCGAACACCCGGGCGGCGTTGGTGTTCACGCTGGAGGTGACGATGACGATGGCGCAGGCGGCCCGCTGCATGATCCGCCGGGTGGCCTCCACGCCGTCCAGTTCCGGCATGATCAGATCCATCAGGATGATGTCGGGTTTGTCCTGTTCGGCCAGTTCCACGGCCTGGGCGCCGTCCTCGGCCACCCAGGCGATGCGGTAACGGCCGCTGGCCAGGATCAGCTGCTGCAGCACCTGGCGGGCGAGCGGCATGTCGTTGACGATGGCGATACGCAGCATGTGCGGTTAACTCCGTTTAAACAGCAAAAAAGCAACTCAAAAAATCAATACACAAATCTTCAACGTCATTGCGAGGCGCGTAGCGCCGTGGCAATCTCCCACCAGATGATGGGCCGTTTCGAGATTGCCGCGCTTCGCTCGCAATGACGGAACACTATAAGACTCACGGCTCCCCGATCAGGTCCTGCACGGCATCGATCAGGGTGGCGTCCTGGAAACTGCCCTTGGTCAGGTAATAGTCGGCACCGACCTCCAGCCCGCGGGTGCGGTCCTCGTCGCGGTCCTTGTAGGAGACGATCATCACCGGGGTATGTTTCAGGTTCGGGTCCTGCTTGATCTGGCTGACGAACTCGAAACCGTTCATGCGCGGCATGTCGATGTCGCTGATGACCAGGTCATAATCACCCATGCGCACGGCGTTCCAGCCGTCCATGCCGTCGACGGCCACCTCGACCTGGTAGCCGATATTGGCGAGCATGTTGCGCTCGACCTCGCGCACGGTGATGGAGTCGTCCACCACCAGGATGCGCTTGCCGGTCTTGACCGCCTGGTGCGAACGGGCCTGTTCGATCCGGTCCAGACGCCCGCCGGCGATCACCAGGTCGGCCGAGCGCAGCAGATCGTCCACATCCAGGATCAGACAGGGACGGCCGTCTTCCAGTATGGAGCAGGCGGCGATGTCCTTGAGCTTGCCCAGGCGCTGATCCAGCGGGTTGACCACCAGCGTGCGTTCGCCCAGGAACCGGTCGACCACGAAGCCGTAGCGGTCCAGGCGCTCGCCCAGCACGACGATGCAGGCCTCGTCTTCATCCGGCGGCCCCTCGGGCAGGCCCAGCAGCTGGTTGGCCGCCACCAGGCCGATGTGATGATTGCCCAGGGTGAAGTACTGGCGCCCCTCCAGGACCTGGATCTGGCCGCGGTCGAGCTTGAGCGTGCGGTTGATCTGGGCCAGCGGCACGGCATAGGGTTCGCCGGAGATCTCCACCAGCAGCGAGCGCATGACGGAAAGCGTGAGCGGCAGCTGCATGTGGAAGCGCATGCCCCGGCCCGGGTGCGAGACCGCGTTGACCAGGCCGTGCATCTCCTGGACCACGCTGTGCACCACGTCCAGACCGACGCCGCGCCCGGAGATCTCGGTGACCTCGCTGCGGGTGGAGAAGCCGGGCAGGAAGATGAACTCCATCAACTCGGATTCGCTCAGATCCTTCGCCATTTCCGCGCTGACCAGCTGCTTGTCCACCACCTTCTGCCGCAGCAGCTCCAGGTCCATGCCGCGGCCGTCGTCCTCGACGATGATCGACAGCATCCCGGCACTGTGTATCGCCTCCAGACGCAGCCGCGCCTGTTCCGGCTTGCCGGCCGCGGCGCGCGCCTCCGGCGTCTCGATGCCGTGATCCAGGGCGTTGCGCAGCAGGTGATTGAGCGGCGCCTCGATCTTTTCCAGGATGTCGCGGTCGACCCGGGTCTCCAGCCCGCGGATGTCCAGCCGCACCTGCTTGCCCAGCGCGCGGCTGATGTCGCGCACCATGCGCTGGAAGCCATGCACGCCGTCGGCGAAGGGCCGCATCCGGCTGGCCACCACCTCGCGGCTGAGCCGGCCGGCCAGGTTGTGGGTGCGGCGGTCGTATTCCTCCAGTTCACCCAGGCGATCGCTGAGCAGATGCCGGCAGTCGCCGGCCCGGCGCAGGGCGTCGTTGAACAGGTTGCGGCCGAAATCGTCGACCCGGGGCGAGTCCATGTAGTCGCGCAGTCGGTCCAGCAGCCCGATCAGTTCCGACTGATACTGCTTGATGTGCTGCAGGCCGTCGGCGAAGGGCCGCAGCCAGCGCGCCTCGACCTGAACCTCGCCGGCCAGACCCATCAGCCGGTTGAGGCTTTCGCTGGAGACCCGGATGGCACTGTCCGCGGCGTGAGTTGCGCCGCTGCCGGCGGCCGGCTGGGTGGGTTCCGGGCTGGGGGCGGTCGGAGCCGGGGGCTGAACCTCGCGCCCGGCCAGGACGTCGGCCAGCAGGCCGCCCAGTCGGTCGACCTCGCCGGCATGCTGGCGGCACCAGTCACCGATGTCGGGACTCTGGCTCAGGCGCTGCAGCATGTCGGTGCTCTGCAGCAGCACGTCTATCGCCTCGGGACTGGGTTCCAGCCCGCCCTGCTGGGCGGCAACGAAGATATCCTCCATGGCGTGCGCCAGCCGCACTGCGGTGTCGATGCCGACCATGCGGGCCGCGCCCTTGAGCGAGTGGGCCGCGCGCATCAACTGCTCGTGGGCGACACTGTCGCCGGGTGCGGATTCCAGCTGCAGCAATCCGTCCATCAGCATGGCCAGCTGGGCCCCGGCCTCGCCGCGGAACAACTCCAGCATGGCGGGCTCGAGGTTCGCGTCCGGCGCGGCGTCTGCCGCTTGCGCCGCGCCGCCGGAAGCGGCGGACCCGGAGGTGACCGGCGCGGTGGGCTGTGCGCCGGTGGGCGGATCCGTTGCCGCCGCGGCCTCACCGCCCAGGGACTGCACGATGGCGTCGATGGCCGCTTCCTGCTGCTGCAGCCAGGCCGGGTCATCGGCATGGGCGGCGATGCCGCGCACCAGGTCGGTGGCCCGCAGCAGGGCATCGATGTGTGCGGCGGCGGGGGGGCGGCGCCCCTGCTGGGCAGTGACGAACACATCCTCCATGGCATGCGCCAGCCGCACCGCCGGTGCGATGTCCACGATCCGGGCCGCGCCCTTGATGGAATGGGCGGCGCGCATCAGGCCCTCCAGCGGGGCGCTGGCCGTGGGATCCTCCTCCAGCTGCAGCAGGCCCTCGCCCAGCGCCCGGGCATGCGTCTCCAGTTCCGTGCGGAACAGTTCCAGCATCACCGGGTTGATCGACTGGCCGCTCATCGCAGGCTCCGTTCCAGGCTGTGGAAGATCAGGTCGTCGTCGAGGATGCCCACCTGGACCTCGCGCCAGCTCAGGACGCCGCGGGTGTAGGTGCCGCGGGCCTTGCTCAGTGTGGCCGGCGGGCTGTGCAGTTCACTGTCATGATAGCGATGCAGCCCGTGCACTTCGGTGACCGGGAACACATAACGCTTACCGTCGCGCTGGACCTGGATCATGCGATCGCCGATGCCGACGCTGCCCATGCGCGGGGTGTGGTCGCCGCGCTCCAGCCCCAGCAGTCCGCCGAGCGAGACGCACAGCTGCAACTCGCCGCGCAGGTTGACCAGCCCCTTGACCAGGTTGCCGGGTACGTTCGGCAGTCGCTGCACCGGACGGGCGCCGGTGATCTCGTCGACGCTGCGGCCGTTCAGGCCCAGCCATTCGTCGCCCAGCCGGAAGATGAGGGCACTGCGGTTGTGCCGCTGTGCCGCCGCCGGCGGCTCGGCATAGCTGCGGGTGAACTCGGCGCGCACCGACTCGGCCAGCGGGCGTTCCAGCATGCGTCGGCCAGCGCGGGAATAGACCTCGCAGTTGTGACAGTGCATGAGCTCGGCCAGCCGTGGGCAGGGCTCGCCCTTACGGCGCCAGATGCCGATGCGGTTCCAGCAGTCGTCGATGGTGAATTCCCTGTCGGCACGCGTGTTCATCGTGTATTGGCAGCCTCGCGTTGCTGGCAGCGTTCAAGGCGTTCCTGCATGCGTTGCGCCGCCCGGGCCTCGCCGCGGCGCTGCAGCACCAGGGCCAGGTGCAGCATGGCGGGACAGTGCGCCGGATCCAGGTAGATGGCCTGGCGCAGCAGACGCTCGGCTTCCTCGGGCTCGCCGGCGGCATCACGGATCAGTCCCAGCAGATACAGGGCCTGGGCCTGGGCGCCCTGGGCCTCCAGCAGCTGCTCGCACAACTCGGCCGCCTCGACCAGGTGGCCGTCGTCGGCCAGCCGGGTGGCCTGTTCGAGTTGCTCCACGCCCGGGTCGGCCGCGCTCTGCGGCGGCGCGGCCACGGCCTGCTCCTGCTGGTCGATCCAGTGCGGCCGCGGCTGGCGCCGCGGCCTGATCGGCGTGCGCCGTGACCGGCGCGACTGGCGCAGCCGGGGTGCGGCCGGGACTGCGGCGCCGGCCGTTCCGAGTTCGCGGTGAAAACCGAAACTCTGCGGCAGGTTCAGTGAGCGGAAGCCGCGACCGGCGAGCACCCCGGTCTCAGCATGGCCGACGAACAGCAGGCCGTCGCGGCCGAGCAGTCCTTCCAGGATGTCGATCGCCTGCGCCTGGGTCGGGCGGTCGAAATAGATGAGCAGGTTGCGGCAGAAGATCACGTCGTAGGGTGCGCGGTCGCGGCTGAATTCCGGATCGAGCAGATTGCCCTGCTCGAACCGGACCCGGTCGCGGATGTCGGGGTGCAGGTGGTAGCGGTCATCGGTCTGGCGGAACCAGGTGTCACGGTAATCGAGATGGTCGCCGCGGAAGGAGTTCTGGCGGTAGATGCCCAGGCGCGCGGTATCGATGTTGTACCGACTGATGTCCACGCCGTGCACCTCGGTCTGGTCCGGGGCCAGCCCCAGGTTGGCCAGCACCATGGCCAGGGTGTAGGGTTCCTCGCCGGTCGAGCAGGGCAGGCTGAGCAGGCGCAGCCTGCGCTCGCCCGCGCGCGGCAGCCAGTGCTGCTCCAGGTGCCGCTTCAGGGCCTGGAACGGGTGCCAGTTGCGGAAGAACCAGGTCTCGGGGATGACCACCAGTTCGATCAGCTCGCGCATTTCCTCCGGGCTGCTTTCCAGGCGCTGCTGATAGCGTTCGCTGTCGTCGATGTGGGTGCGCCGCATGCGCTCGCGCACGGCGCGCTGGATGGCGCTGGAGCCGATGGAGGCGGCATTCAGCCCCATGGTGTCCTGCAGCAGTTGCTCGATCCGGGTCAGCTGCATGCGGCCGCGTCCCGGAACAGCAGCGCTTCCACCTCGGGGGTGAGCAGCGCATCCGTCTCCACGGCCTGAAGCAGACCGCGTTCATCGCGGGCCACCCGGCCGAGATAATGGGCATCGGGGATCTCCACCCCGGTGTCGGTGAAGGCCTCCGGCGCCAGCGTGAGGGTTTCCACGACCTGTTCGGCCAGCAGGCCCAGCGGCCGGCTGCCGCCGGCCGTGAGCTGGTGGTCGATGACCAGGATGCGGGTGCTGTGCAGGACCCGGCTGGACCGTCCCAGCGTCAGGGCGGTCAGGTCGATGACCGGCACCGTGCGGCCGCGGTAGTCGAACAGGCCGGCCACGTATGCCGGTGCCCGCGGCAGTGGACGCAGTTCCACGAAGGGCACGATCTCGATCAGCCGCCCGGTGTCCAGGGCGTAGCGCTGGGCGTCGAGATGAAACAGCACATGAAGCATGGCGGTTGCCGCTCCCGCTCAGGCATTGAGCCTGATGTGCGAGACGCCTTCCTGCAGCCGGCGCGCCGCCTCGTTGAGTTGCTGGATGGCGCCGTTGGACTGGCGCAGCGACTCGGCCGTCTGCTGCGAGGTCTCGGCCAGCTGCACCATGGCATCGTTGATCTGGTTCGCACCCTGGGCCTGCGACTGCATGCCCTCGTGCACCTCCTCGTAACGCGGGATGAGATTCTCCACCTCCTCGATGATGCGTCCGAGTTGCGAACTGACGTTGCGCACGTCGTCCACGCCGGTGCGCACCTCGGTGGAGAACTTCTCCATGCCCATGACGCCGGCCGAGACCGCCGACTGCATCTCCTTGACCATCTGTTCGATGTCCCAGGTCGCCACGGCGGTCTGGTCGGCCAGGCGGCGGATCTCGGTGGCCACCACGGAAAAGCCCACGCCATACTCGCCAGCCTTTTCCGCCTCGATGGCGGCGTTGAGCGACAGCAGGTTGGTCTGGTCGGAGACCTTGTTGATGGTGGTCACCACGGTGTTGATGTTGGCGGCCTTCTCGCTCAGCACCGCCAGCTTGGAATTGATGGTGTTGGTCGCCTCCAGCATGTGGCGCATGGTCTCCTCCATGCGGGTGAGCGAACTGCGCCCGGCGTTGGCCTGCTCGGCGGTCTTGAGCGCGACGTCGGTGACCTCGTGCATGGTGTTGACGAGTTCGTTGGAAGTGGCCGAGATCTGGGTCACGGTGGCGCGGATCTCGTTGGTGGTGGCGGCCTGTTCGTTCACCGTGGCCTCCTGCTGCTTGGCGGTGGCGGCGATCTCGGTCACCGAGGAGGTCACCTGGATGCCGGCCTGCTGGATGCGGGCGACCAGGCTGTTGAGACTGTCCAGCATGCCCTGTACGCCGCTGGCCAGTTCCGAAATGATGTCGTCGTCGCGATAGATCATCAGCTGGCCGGTGAGGTCGCCGCGGGCGGCCATCTCGACGACTTCCTGAATGAGTTCCACCTTGCCGGTCAGGTCCTCGGCGGCCTGGCGCTCGCGCTCCAGGTTCTCCTTCATCTTGCGGGTCATGCGGTTGAAGGCCTGGCCCAGCAGGCTGAATTCGCGCAGCTGGTCCTCGCGCACCTGGCTGTCCAGATCGCCGTCGGCGCCGCGGCGCATGTCCTGGATCAGGGCATTGACCGGGGCGAACAGGAAGCGGTTGAAGATGCCCAGCGCGATCAGCAGCGCGCCGCCGAACAGCACCACGTAGGCCACGGCGGTCTGGTTGCGCACGTCGAGCATGTTGGCCACCAGTCGTTCCTGCGGCTGCTGGGCACTGAGGGTGAGCAGGGGGCTGCCCGCGGCATCCTGCAGCACGTGCTGCACACTGATGCGCTCGCCCTGCCTGCCGGACTGCCAGTCGGGAGAGCGGTACAGCGGCTTGCCGGTGCGGGTGGCGAGCAGCAGCGGCTGTCCCAGTGCGGCCTCCAGCTGCTGCACGGCGGTGTCCAGTCCGGCCTGGATTTCCAGCCAGGCGCTGCGTTGCGGGGTGCCGGCCGGCAGTGTCAGGCTCAGTACCGGCCCGGTCGGCGTCAGACGCAGCTGGCCGCTGTCTCCCGCCCCCCGACGGGCCTGCAGGGTCTCGGGATCGAGGGCGCCGTCCATGGCCAGTTCACCGCTGCCGGCCAGCGGCTCGCCGTCGGCGGAATAGACGCCGACCCGGTAGCCCTCCAGGCCGGTGGTCTGCCCCAGGTCGTGGATTGACTGCTCCAGATAGGCGGCCAGCCGGCGGCTGCCCATGCCGCTGTTGACCAGGATGTGCTGAAACGCCGGATCATTGCCCAGCGCATGGCCGACCAGACGGGCGTTGCGCTCGAGTTGCTGCAGCAACTGGCTGGCATGGGTCTGCAGCTTGCGCTCACTCAGGTCGGTCTGTTCCGTCAGGGCGGCCGCGCGGTAGCGGTTGCCGGAGTACAGGGCCAGTGCCACGGTGGTGGCGCCAACCAGCAGGATGGTGCCGATGGTGATGGCCTTCAACGAAATCTTGTTCAGTTGCATGACGCGTCCTTGTTGCCGATGGGGGCGACCCCGGGCTGTTGTTGTATCCGGTTTGAGTGGCACTTGTTTGTGCCGCGTCATCCCGCGACGGCAGGGGGCCAGCGTTTGTCGGTTCGGCCGCGCATGGATCCCCGCTTTCGCGGGGATGACGGAGAGACCGAAAACCGGCTGATGCAAGGGCCCTCATGTCCGAGTTGGCAGGTCGGGTTGGCCCGTAAGGGCGTAATCCGACAACATCAGCGGTACCTGTCGGGTTACGCTGGCGCCAACCCGACCTACACCTAAGTTTCTTATTTGAATAGCAAAATGGGTGCCATGCGGGGAGAAAAGGCAGCCGGCTGGAGAATGGTATTGATTTCAGAGGGTTAAGGGGTGACGTGAGGCGCGAGAACGGCGGCTGATGTGACGGTTTCGTGGCGGGTCGGGCGCAGCGGCGTCAGTCCAGCAGGCCCTTGAGCTTGTACAGCACATCCAGGGCCTGGCGCGGGGTGAGCTCGTCGGGCTCGATGCCCTCCAGGGCCTCCAGCAGGGGATGGTCGGCCGGGGTGGAGAACAGCCCCAGCTGGGGGCCGTCGGCCGCGCCGGCGGTGGCCGGTTCGATCGGCTGGGCTTCCAGTTCGCGCAGTCGCTCCCGGGCCTGGCGCAGCACCGGCTGCGGGATGCCGGCGAGCGCGGCCACGTGCAGGCCGTAGCTGCGATCGGCCGGGCCCTCCTTGACCGCGTGCAGAAAGACGATGCGCTCGCCGTGTTCCATGGCGTCCAGGTGCACATTGGCGATGCCGGGGTAGTGCTCCGGCAGCTGGGTGAGTTCGAAGTAGTGGGTGGCGAACAGGGTGAAGGCGCGGATGCGCTGCGCCAGGTCCGCCGCACAGGCCCAGGCCAGCGACAGGCCGTCGTAGGTGCTGGTGCCGCGGCCGATCTCGTCCATCAGTACCAGGCTCTGCTCGCTGGCGTTGTGCAGGATGTTGGCGGTCTCGGTCATCTCCACCATGAAGGTGGAGCGCCCGCCGGCCAGATCGTCCGAGGCGCCGATGCGGGTGAAGATGCGGTCGATCGGCCCGATCACGGCCGCTTGCGCCGGCACGAAGCTGCCGATGTGCGCCAGCAGCACGATCAGCGCGGTCTGGCGCATGAAGGTGGATTTGCCGCCCATGTTGGGGCCGGTGATGATGAGCATCCGGCGCGCGTCGTCGAACTCGACATCGTTGGGCACGAAAGGCCTGTCCATCACCTGTTCCACCACCGGGTGGCGGCCGGCGCGGATCGACAGGCCCGGGGTGGGGGACAGGCTGGGCCGGCGCAGGTCCAGGGCATCGGCGCGTTCGGCCAGGGTGGCCAGCACGTCCAGTTCGGCCAGGCCCTCGGCACAGCCCTGCAGCGTGGCCAGATGCTCGCACAGCTGCTCCAGCAGGCTGTCGTAGAGCGCCTTCTCCCGCGCCAGGGCGCGTTCGCGTGCGCTCAGCACCTTGTCCTCGAACTGCTTCAACTCCGGGGTGATGTAGCGCTCGGCGCCCTTGAGCGTCTGGCGGCGCTGGTAGTCGGCCGGGACCTGATCGGACTGGGCTCTGCTCACCTCGATGTAATAGCCGTGCACCCGGTTGTAGCGCACCTTCAGGGTGCTGATGCCGGTGCGTTCGCGCTCGCGGTTTTCCAGTTCCAGCAGAAACTGGTCGGCATGCTCGCTCAGGCCGCGCAACTCGTCCAGCTCGCTGTCGTAGCCGGCGGCGATGACGCCGCCGTCGCGGATCAGTACCGGCGGCGATTCGATGATGGCGCGGCGCAGCAGCTTGTGCAGCTGCGGATGCTCGCCGATGCGCTGGCGCAGTTCGGTCACCAGCGGATCGTCGCTGGCGCGCAGCTGCTCGCGCAGTGCGGGCAGCTGGCCGAGGCTGTCGCGCAGCCCGGCCAGGTCGCGCGGCCGCGCCGATTTCAACGCCACGCGCGAGAGGATACGCTCCATGTCGCTGATACCGCGCAGGCTGTCCTGGTAGGCGGCGTAATTGCAGTTATCGAGCAGCGCGTCCACGCACTGATGACGCTGATGCAGGCGGGCGGTGTCGCGCAACGGCCGGTGCAGCCAGCGCCGCAGCAGCCGGCTGCCCATGCTGGTGGCGGCGGTGTCCAGCACCCCGAGCAGGGTGTGGCGGCGCTCGCCCGAAGGCGCGCTGTCGAGTTCCAGGTTGCGGCGGCTGGCGGCGTCCAGAATGATGGCGTCCTCGCGCCGTTCGTGGGCCAGGCCGCGCAGATGCGGCAGGGCCGCGCGCTGGGTCTCCTGCACATAGCCCAGCAGACAGCCGGCCGCGCCCACCGCCAGCGGCAGGCCCTGACAGCCGAAGCCGGTGAGATCCCGGGTGCCGAACTGCTCGGTCAGCCGGCGATAGGCGGCCTCGGTGTCGAACAGCCAGGCCGGGCGCTGGCGGCTGCCGGGGCGATCATTCAGCCAGGCGGGCAGGGCCGCGCCCTCCGGCAGCAGCAGCTCACTCGGCGCCAGGCGCTCCAGTTCGCCGGCCAGGGCCTCCTCGCCGGCCAGTTCCTGCACCGTGAAGCGGCCGCTGGCCAGGTCCAGCGCGGCCAGGCCGTAGTCGCCCTCGTCATCGACCGCCACGGCAGCCAGCAGGTTGTCGCGGCGCTCGTCCAGCAGGGCCTCGTCGGTCAGCGTGCCCGGGGTAACGATGCGCACCACCTTGCGCTCCACCGGACCCTTGCTCTTGGCCGGGTCGCCGACCTGTTCGCAGATGGCCACGGACTCGCCCAGCTTGAGCAGCCGGCCCAGGTACTGCTCCACGCTGTGCACCGGCACGCCGGCCATGGGGATAGGCTCGCCGGCCGACTGGCCGCGTCGGGTCAGGGTGATGTCGAGCAGGGCGGCGGCGCGGCGGGCGTCATCATAGAAGAGTTCGTAGAAGTCGCCCATGCGGTAGAAGACCAGGATGTCGGGGTGCCCGGCCTTGATGCGCAGGTACTGCTGCATCATCGGGGTATGTTGTTCTGTTTTTCCTAATGAACTCATGCCGTTATGCTGCTCTACTTATTGAATTATAAGCATTTATAGTTTTTCTTCCGTCTCTTAAGGTCTCATTGTGTCTCACGAAATATCAGCCAATCTCACGAAAAAGTGTAACTTGAAGTGTAACTTTTGTTGGTGTAGCTTTTGTTGAAACCCGAAAAGTTACACTTTTCTCCGTTGCGTCGGACAAACTGACATCGATTCAAGAGGATACCAATGGCAACAGCACAGGGTACCAAACCTCTATCTTCCAGAACAGTGGAGGCGATGAAGCCGGGCGATAAGATCAAGGCCGACACGGGAGAAAACATTGGGTTGCGAGTGAAATGCGGTGTTACCGGGCTAAAGACGTTTTTCTATCGCTATACCAGCCCGATCACCGCAAAGCTCGTTCAGGTGAAAATCGGCAACTTCCCGGACACCTCCCTGGCCGAAGCGAGGTTGAAGCTCCAGGAACTGAAGCAGATTCGCCGCCAGGGGCGCTGCCCGGCATCTGAGGCCAAAGAGGAGAAACAGCAGGAACGGGAGCAAGCCCAGGAGTCGGAGCAGGGACAGGTTGAGTCAGTCGAGAAGGCCTTCACGATTGAGAAGCTCGTAGAACTCTACCTGACCCAATATATCGAAGACCGGAAATCGCCAAGCGGAAAGGTCATCGCCGGTGCACGTAAACCGAAAGGCCAGTCTGAGACGCGCAGAACCCTCTATGGCGATGTGATTCCCAAGTTGGGGGAGATGCCGGCAAATGCCGTCACGCGAAAGGCTGTGGTGGATATGATCATGGCAATCGTTCAACGTGGGGCAAATGTTCAAGCAGGCAATGTACTGAGAGAGCTTTCCGCCGCCTACGAATTTGCGATTGGTCTGGGCTATTTTTCAGATGAGTTTGCAAATCCGGCAATTCTCGCCAAAGCAAGCCTCAGACAGGCCAAGGTGAAACTTACCCATCAACGAGGAAAAAGAGTCCTCTCTGATACCGAATTGGCGACGTTGCTGAAATGGCTGCCCGGCGCTGATTACACCGCAACACAGAAGAATGTTCTTCGATTCACCCTCTGGACAGGGTGTCGTACCGGAGAGGTCTGCAATGCAGCCTGGAAAGACATTGACCTGGAAAAGAAGACATTCCACATAAGGGAGAGCAAGACCGAGGTCGAGCGCTATGTGCAATTGCCCCGTCAAGCGGTGGAGTTTTTGACCGCTCTTCGCCTGACCACTGGAGACTATCCGTTCCCATCCCAGAAAACCCGGCTGCCTATCCAGCAAAAGCAACTAACCGAGCAGGCCTGGCGTATGAGGCAAAGCAACAAGATGGTAGATCTACCGGCCTGGACACCTCATGATCTGCGCAGAAGCGTCAGAACCGGCTTGTCACGCCTGCAATGTCCTAGTGAAGTGGCTGAAGCTGTATTGGGGCATTCACGTAAGGGGATTGAAGGAACCTACGATTTACACCGGTATGAGGCGGAGTGTAGGCAGTGGTTACAGAAATGGGCCGATCATCTGGACTCGCTTATTTAGTAGTTGAGACTCGATCTGACAGTAAGCGTCAAGTTTCAATTGGCTTGGTTAGACACAAGGCGAGCATTCGCGAGGATTGCCCCGAACGCCGAGGTCAGGAAGGCCGTGACAACCTGGCGCGAAGAGGCTGCGCGACAGGGTTTGTCGCAAGCCGAGATCGATCGCATGGCCTCGGCCTTTGAACATGAGGACTTGAAGGCGGCGCTTTCTATGCCTTAACAGGCTGCTGAAAAAATACACACGAAACGAGCACTCATCGCATGACATGCCGATTTTTTCATGGTCCTGCGCATCAAGCGGTGATTTTGCATCGTTTCCCTCATGTTTTTCGCCCCTTTGCAGGGGATTTTCCGCCCAGCGGGCGGACTGCTCCTGTCGCCGGCCTACGCCGGCGCTGTACGCAGCAGGTTGGCCAGGTGCAGCAGGTTGAAGGCAACCGCATTGAAGCGCATCTGGTCGTCGACGTAGGCGGTGCCGCGCAGTTTGGTCTTGCGTATCGTGCCGATGGTCTTCATCCAGCCAAAGCGGGTCTCGATGAGCTTGCGGATGCGCAGGCTGACGGCGTAGCCGGGATGGCGCGTAGTGCGCTCATCAATGGCCGAGCGGCGGTTGGTGTCGTTCTGCGCCACGTGCGGAGTCACGCCCAGCAGGCGCAGCATGTCGACACACTCCGCCGTGTCATAGCCCTTGTCAGCTCCCATCGTCGCACCATGGGACAGATCGATGGCGAAGTCCACCGCGGCATCGCGCTCAGCCGTCCCGGAGGGCGGCGTGACGGTAGTGGCGACGATGAAGCCGTTGCGGTTTTCCATCAGCAGATGGCCCATGTGGCTCAGCTTGGAGGACTGGCCGGCTGCCTTGCGGTAGAGCCGGCACTGCGGGTCGGTGGTGCTTTCATGGGTGTCGTTGGTGCGGGTCTCGCCGCGGAAATCCACTTCGCCGTTGCGTCCCGGTCCGGGCGGCGGTGGCGGGTCATCCTTGCGGCGGAAGCTCTTCATCGAGGCCCACGCCTCGATGAGGGTGCCGTCGACGCTGAAATGCTCGCTGCTGGTCAGTCCCTTGCGCCGGGCCTGGCCCAGCACCTCGGCAAACAGCTTGTGCACGATCTCGGCCTGGAGCAGGCGGTCACGGTTGTGGGTGAACACCGTCGGCACCCAGACTTCATCATCCATCGACAGCCCGACGAACCAGCGGAACAGCAGGTTGTAGTCGATTTGCTCCATCAGCAGCCGCTCGCTGCGGTTGCTGTAGAACACCTGCAATAGCGCGGCGCGAATCAGTTTCTCCGGGGCAATGGAAGGGCGACCGAACTCCGAGTAGGCGGCATCGAAGTCCGCCGACAGGGCGGCCAGACCTTCATCCACCAGCGTCAGTATCGTGCGCAGCGGGTGGTTCTTGGGCACCCGCGATTCTGTCGATACGTAGGAGAACAGTCCTTCTTGCCGAGTGTCCGCGCCGCGCATGGTTTCAGGCTCCGTTATATTGAACTCTCCGATCTGATCGGCTCGGCTGGACAAAGTTCCGGGTGGGGACGTCATTTCGGGACTTTTTCAGCAACCTGTTAATGTCAGGTGAGCAAGGCCTTCTCTGTACGTTTGGTAATACCTGTGTTCTTGTTGTTCAGCTTAGTGGCCTTGGTAAACGGTCTCGTACGGCGGGATCTTCGACGATGGGGAGGCGGGCGAGAAAGTTCTTTTGTCGGCTCTTCCCCGGATCGAGTGGGTAGCTTAGCCTGTTGAGCCATGAGAGACATAGACTTGTACGCCCAGATTCTTGGATTGCGGTCGCCGTGGAAGGTGGCCGATGTGGAGTTGTTGCGTGAGCGGAAGAGGTTCGGGTTCACGTGGTGCCGGAGCCTGGCGTGACATGGACGTGTCCGCAGTGTGGACGCACCAGCCCCGGCTACGACAGTCGGCGGCGCCAATGGCGGCATCTGGATACCTGCCAGTACAAGACGGTGCTGGAGGCGGAGGTGCCGCGGGTGCAGTGCGCGGAGCATGGCGTGGTGACGGTGGCGGTGCCGTGGGCGGAGCCGGGTTCGGGATTCACGGCCTTGTTCGAGGCACTGGTCATCGACTGGCTGAAGGAAGCGAGTATTCAGGCGGTGGCGCGGCAATTGAAGCTGGGCTGGGGGGCCATCGACAGAGTGATGCAGCGCGCGGTAAAGCGTGGTTTGAAACGACGCACCACTCAATCGCCCGAGTACCTGAGCGTGGACGAGACCGCCTTCGCCCGGCGCCACGAGTACGTGACCGTAGTGACCGACCAGGAACGCGGTATCGTGCTGCACGTGGCAGATGACCGCAAGACGGAAAGCCTGTCGGCTTACTATGCCGAGTTGAGCGGCGAACAGAAGGCCAACATCAGGGCAGTAGCAATGGACATGTGGCCGGCCTACATCAGCGCCACCGAGGCGCACATCCCACAGGCACGGGAGAAGATCGCCTTCGATAAGTTTCATGTTGCCAACGAACGAGGCAGGAGCCGAGGAGCCCGCGGTAGGCGAGCCTTGGCGGGCGAAGCAGCCAAGGTGTGTCGCCGTAGAGTCATTGTGGCCAGGGCCTCAAGGAGGCCCGAAGCCGCAGGACGTGCCGCGGCTGCGCGAAGCGCATACTTGCCCCGAGTACGAATGTCGCCAGGGTGACTTGGATGTCCCGTGGCGACTTCATGAGGGCCGGGGCACGCTTGGTACCTGGGCGAGGCGGTGGACAAGGTGCGCCGGCAGGAGCGTCGCACCCTGCTGGCAGTGGGTGAGGATTGCCTCAAGGGCAGCAAATATGACTGGCTCACCAACCCGGCCAACATGACGCGCGCGCAACAGAATCGTTTCCGTGCCTTGCGCGACAGTAGCCTGAAGACGGCGCGCGCCTGGGCCATCAAGGAATTCGCCATGGGCCTGTGGCACTACAGCAGCCGCACCTGGGCGGCCAAGGGCTGGGCACGCTGGCTGTCCTGGGCGGTGCGCAGCCAATTGGAGCCGGTGAAGAAAACGGCTGCGACTATCAAGACACACTTGTGGGGCATCATCAACGCTGTCGTCTTGAAGGTTCACAATGGCCATGCCGAGAGCATCAACAGCCGCATCCAGCGCATGAAGAGTCGGGCGCGGGGATTTCGCAATCGGGAGCGCTTTCGCAATGCGATCTACTTCCATCTCGGTGGTCTTGACCTATACCCGGCTCAGGTGGGAAATCGGTGATTCAACCCACTCAAATGAGTGATGACCCCTTTTGTCTACTATTATGCGAAGAAAGCAGCGATACCACTCGTGGTGCTGACATGGGTAGTGTACCTGTCACTTACATTCAGCCTGCATCCGACGAAGTACGTGGTGTCGCAGGTGATCGGGCTATATCAAGGGCAAGAGCGCGATTCATTTGGCGCGTGTCTACGGAGAAAGGAAACGGAATTTCGTTGGACAGCATTTCTGGGCCCGAGGGTATTTCGTATCGACGGTGGGGCGAGATGGGGCGGTGATTTGGGAGTACATCCGTCTGGCTATTCCGACGAAGATGACCGTCGATTCCGACGATCGTGACCGCCTGTGAAGTGGCAGTCGCGCTGGTGGCGTTTTTGTAAGTCAACCGGTCACGATGGGTCAAGCTTTCGCTGCTTTTTACGCATTGAATCTCCTTTCAGCGGTAGTCGGTGGGCGTTGTGCAGCAGTCGGTCGAGAATGGCGTCGGCGAGGGTGGCCTCGCCGATGTATTCGTGCCAGCTCTCCACGGGTAGCTGACTGGCGATCAGGGTCGAGGACAGCCCGTTGCGATCCTCGATTACCTCCATCAGGTCGTTGCGCTGCGGGGCGGTGAGTTTCTGGATCCCCCAGTCGTCGAGGATCAGCAGGTCGGTATTGGCCAGCTGATTCATGAGACGGGCGTAGCTGCCGTCGCCGTGGGCGATGCGCAGCTGCTCGAAGAGCCTTGGCACCCGGAAGTAGCGGACCGAGTGGCCTTGGCGGCAGGCTTGGTTGCCAAGGGCGCAGGCCAGCCAGGTCTTCCCTGTACCGGTCGGGCCAGTGATGCACAGGTTCTGCTTACGTTCGATCCAGTGTCCATGGGTCAGGCTGGTCAAGTAGGAGCGGTCGATGCCGCGGGGATGGCGGTAGTCGATCTCCTCGACACAGGCGCTCTGGCGCAGCTTGGCGGCCTTGAGTAGGCGCGCCAGGCGGCGGTTGTCGCGGTAAAGCAGCTCCTCATCGACTAGCAGGGCGAGGCGTTCCTCGAAGGAGAGTTGGCCAATCTCCGGCTGGGCCAGTTGATGGGTGAGCGCTTCGGCCATGCCGGTCAGGCGCAGGGTGCGCAGGCGTTCGATGGTGTGTTGATGGGCCATGATGTGGGTTCCTCTCGAAGTCAGTGGTAGTAGCCGGGACCGCGGACGTTGGCGTGGACGGGCAGCTCGCCCGGCTCGGCCGTTGCCGAGGGCTGAGGCTGGCGGTCGAGGCCATGGTCGAGGATGGAGTGGATGCTGCGGTAGCTCGGTGAGCCAAGGGCCAAGGCCCGTTCGCAGGCATCCTCCAACCGGGGCCGGGTGAAGCGCTTGGCCAGGTTTAACAGCCCCAGGCAGGCGCGGTAGCCGTGCTCGGGGTGGGGCCGCTCGGTGAGCTGGCGCTTGACCACCTCCAGGGTGCAGGGGCCGATGTCGGCGGCCCAGTTCATGAAGCGCCCCGGGGTCCAGCTCTGATGGCGCTGGTGGGACTTGGGCATGTGCTCGGGATTCGTAGTGAAGCCGCCCTTGGGCTTGCGGGGATGGCTGGCCACGCGGGTGCCCTTGTGGAAGACCTCCACCAGGGCGGTGCTGGCGCGCACGTCCAGGCGCTGGCCGACCAGGCGATGGGGGACGCTGTAGTAGTGATGACCGACCTCGACGTGGTAGTCGATCCCGGCCTTGGCCTGCTTCCACTCGGCGTAGTCGTAGGCACTCGCCGGTAGCGGCTTCAGGGCCAGGCGGTCGAGCGATTCGAAGGCGCTCTGGCGCGAGCCGGGCAGCTTCTGGAAGGGGCGCTCGTTCAGCTCGACCAGCAGCTTGGCGATGGCGGCATTGAGCTGGTCCAGCGACAGGAAGGTGTGGTGGCGCAGGCGCGCCAGGATCCACCGCTCGACCACTTGGACACCGACCTCGGCCTTGGCCTTGTCCTGGGGCTTGTAGGGCCTGGCCGGGAGGATGGCCGTGCCATAGGCGGGCCAGCTCCTGGTAGGTCTCGTTGGGCTCCGGGGCGTAGCGGCAGGGGTGGCTGACGGCGCTGCGCAGGTTGTCCGGGACCAGCAGCGCCGGGACCCCGCCGAAGAAGGCGAAGGCGCGCTGGTGGGAGGCGATCCAGTCAGGCAGCCCCTGCGTCCAGGTCGCCTCGGCGTAGGTGTAGCTGGAGGCGCCGAGCACGGCGACGAAGACCTGCGCGTGGCGGATCTCGCCGCTGGTCGGGTCGACCACCTTGACGGTCGGCCCGCAGTAGTCGATGAACAGCTTCTCTCCGGCCTGATGAAGCTGGCGCATGCTGCGCTTCTGCCGACCGGCCCAGTCCCGATACAGGTTGCAGTAGCGGCTGTAACGATAGGCGCGCTCGCCGTGGGTGGTGGCGTACTCGGACCACTGCAGTTGCAGGGTCACGCCCTTGCGTTTGAGTTCCTGGTGGATGGTGGGGAAATCCGGTTCGACCAGGCGCACCGGCGTCTCGGCGACCGGAAACAGCTGCCGCTCCAGGGCCGTATCGTCGAGGTCCTCCGGCAGAGGCCAGCTCAGTCCCTGGGCTTGACTCAGGCTCAGATACTTGGCGACGGCGCCCTTGGAGACCCCGACCGCTCGGGCGATTTTTTCGTAGCTCAGCCCCGCCTCATGGCGCAGGCGTAGTACATCTCGGATCTTTCGCATTGGAATCCTCTTGGTCGGCATCGCCCTCTCCCCAAAAGGGGTGGGGTATGCCGCATTGGTTAGGAGAATTCCAGCGCACTGCCGGGTGATTCCGAGGCATCGTGACCGGCCATTCCGACATCGTGACCGATTCTTCGCCTTCGTCGGAATCCGCGGTCACGTTCCGTCGGAATGAGCGGTCACGCTCGCTCGGAATACGCACCGTCACCAGGAGGAGGAAGACAAACGCCTCGATCAGATAGATCTGTGGCGCTAAGTGTGGGCCACCGAACGGTGGCCCGAACGGATACGGGGCCGCGTCAGCGACCCCGAACAGCCGCTTTGAGCGGCTCACAAACTAAAGCCCCCGGCTCTGCCGGGGGATACTTACTCCTGTTGGCGTCGTCGGCATCGGCCAAGTGCCTCAGATCGGCCGCCGGGTTCGACTCCGCTTATGTCAGATCTCGATCACCTCTATCTTCGGCAGGCAATTTACATCGCCAAGAGTCATTATCTATACTAAACGTTCGTTAAGTTACCTGGTGGAAAGCATACATGAGCAGACAGGCGATCAAGACCATTCCCAAGCGAAAAACGCGGGAAGAGATTCTTGAGTTATCGGTGCCTCTATTTGCCCAACGCGGCTATGACGGCGTTTCGATGCGCGATGTTGCTGCCGCCGTCGGCTTTACCCAAGCGGCGCTTTACTACCACTTCTCCGACAAGGATCAGCTCTATCTGGATGCGGTGGGGTACGAATTCAGAGAAAGAGAGGCCGCGCTGAAAGACATGCTGGCCGGCAACGGACCTCCGTTGGAGCGGCTTGAGCGTTTTGTTGCCGAGCTCGCCCGGATGATGGCCATGGATAAGGACTTTCTGCGGCTGATGCAGTGGGTGCTGTTGGACACCGACGAAGCGCGTCAGAGCACCTTGGCCAAACAGGTATTCAGGGACATGTTCGTTGCCGTCCATGATCTCGCCAGCGAACTGTACCCGCATCAAGATGCCCACCTATTTGCGATGTCGATCTTTGGCTTGGTGATATTCCATTTCCAGGCCGGTACAACTCGCAAGTTTATGCCAGGACACCGGCCCCGCCAGGACAACCCCGAGGTGTTGGCACGCCACGTATGCGAACTGCTGCGACGGAGCCTGGCCGCTGATGGGGATGAGTAGTGATGATCGGTCTGCTGGCTAGCCCTGCGATACCCGGCCCTGTACAGGCCAGATTTTCCACACACTTCACTTTAGAAAAGGAGCAGCGACCATGGCAAAAACCAAATCCGCAGGCGCACGGAATGTGACACCGGAATCCGTTGCTGAGATGAACCCGCCTGTCACCGCGGAGGAACGCTATCGAATGATCGCGGAGGCCGCCTATTTCCGCGCCGAGAAGCGCGACTTTCTGGGCGGCGACGTGGCTGGAGACTGGCTGCAGGCCGAGGCCGAGGTCGACCGGATGCTCAAAGAGCAGGGACGTCTTCCCCTTCTCCCACCGGAGGAAATCGAGCGACAGGTACAGGACGCCCTCGCTACCGAGCCGGCCGCGATCGCCGATCAAGTGCGCGCGATCACGCTTGATGCGCTGACGCGCGGCCATCTTGATCGCGACGCGCTCAAACGCGTGACGGCGGCGGTGGTCAAAGGCGCCCGCGAAGGCGCCGCCCCGCTCGGGGAAGACGGCGGACGAGCGCTGAAAGAGGCAATGCGCGGTCTGGACGAGGCGCTCGCCGGGGCAGCGGAGGCCGCTCAGTTGGCCATTCAGGAGGCGGCGGGTCGCAGCAGCGAGTTCTCCCGGGAGGGACTGAAGCGAGCGGTGGACGATCTCGCCACGCTACAGACGCTGTTCCTTGAAACCTTGCAAGTTACCGCACGGGAGACCAAGGGCGTCGCCCAGGCAACCTTCACCGAGCTTGCCGAACATGCCCACCGCAGCGGCTCGGCCGTCAGCCGGCGGGTCAGGACGGCGCTCGAACAGTTGCCCCACGCCATGGAGGAAGGCGCGCGCGATCAGACCAAAAAAGGTGTGAAAGTCCTGCGCCATGAAGGCGCACTGCTGGCCGGTTTGGCCGCTGGTCTACTGCGGGGCGTCGCCGCGCGCCTGGAATCGAAAACCTCAGACAAGGACGTTTGATGCTCTGGCAAGCGATCAGCGCCGTCCGCGACCTGGGCCGCCTGCATGACATCGCCACCGTCCTGATCCGTTACGGCTTCGGCGACCTGGTGCGGCGAGTCGGCCTGGCGGGGGCGCTGGAGCGGGCCGGCCGCGCGCTGCACTGGCAGGCGCCGGAAGAGCTGGCGCGGTTGGATCCGCCGGCCCGCGTGCGCCGCGCGCTGGAGGACCTGGGGCCGAGCTTCGTCAAGCTGGGGCAGATCCTCGCCACCCGTGTCGACCTGTTTCCGCCGGAGTGGATCGCCGAGTTCAGCAAGCTGCAGGACGCGGCGCCCGCCCTTCCCTTCGCCGAGCTGCTGGCGCAACTGACGGAGGATCTGGGAGAGCCGCCGGAGACGGTCTTCGCACGTATAGAGACACAGCCGCTGGCTGCGGCCTCGCTGGCCCAGGTGCATCGCGCTTGGCTTGCGGACGGCACGGCCGTCATCCTCAAGGTGCGGCGCCCCGGGATTCGGCCGATCGTCGAGGCCGACCTGCGCCTGCTGGCGCGGCTGGCCGAGATCATCGAGTCAGAAGCGCCCGAGTTGCGTCGCTACCGGCCGCGGGAGGTGGTGCGCCAGTTCACCCAGTCACTGCGCCGCGAGCTGGATTTTTCCGCCGAGGGCCGCAGCGCCGAGCGCATCGCCGCCCACTTCGCGGACCACCCCGAGATCGTCGTGCCCCGCATCCATTGGCCGTGGACCGGCGAGCGGCTCAATGTGCAGGACTATGTCGAGGGCATTCCCGGCCGTAACCTAGCCGCCGTGGACGCCGCCGGCCTCGACCGCCAACTGCTGGCCCGGCGCGGCGCGCAGGCCGTGCTCAAGATGATGCTCGAAGATGGCTTTTTCCACGCCGATCCGCACCCCGGCAATGTCTTCTACCTGCCGGACAACCGCATTGCCTTCATCGACTTCGGCATGGTCGGCCGCCTCTCCGAGGAACGCCGCTATCAACTGGCACTGCTGCTGCACGGTCTGGTCAGCCACGAGGCGGGCGAGGTGGCCGACGTGTTGCTGGACTGGGGTGGCGACGTTCAGACCGACGGCGAAACCCTGGCTACCGAAATCGACGCCTTCGTCGACCAGTATCACGGCGTGCCGCTCAAGCGCCTCGATCTGGCTGCCATGCTCTCCGACCTCATCGCCATCCTGCGCGAGCACGGCCTCGCCCTGCCGCCCGACCTGGCACTGCTGATCAAGGCCTTCATCACGCTGGAGGGCATGGGGCGCCAGCTCGACCCCGACTTCGACATGGCGGGCGAGGCCGCGCCATTCCTCGAACGGGTGCTGCTCGCCCACGCCATGCCTGGCGCCCTGGTTCGGCGCGGCTGGCGCAGCGTGAGCAACGCGCTTGCCCTGCTCGCCAGCCTGCCCCAGGATCTGCGCCAGCTGCTGCGCGCCGCGCGGCGCGGCAAGCTCCAGGTGCAAGTCGAAGTCCTGCCCCTAAAGCAATTTGGCGACCGGCTCGATCGCGCCGCCAGCCGCCTGGCGATCAGCGTCGTCACCGCCGCCCTGATCGTCGGTTCGGCCATCGTCATAACCGTCGAGCGTGCGCCCGGCCTGCCCTCCCTCGGGCTGATGGGCTTCATTGCCGCCGTGATCGGCGGCATCTGGCTGCTGATCTCAATCTGGCGCGGGGGAAAAGGATGAATATGGCCCAACTTGAACGCAGTAGCGTTTCGACCCCGTCTGCGCACAAGGTCGGCCTGGCGCTGGGCAGCGGCTCGGCGCGCGGGCTGGCGCACATCGGCGTGTTGCGCGCTATCGAGGAGGCCGGCATCGAGGTGGATTGCATCGCCGGCACCAGCATCGGGGCCGTGATCGGCGCCATCTACTCGGCCGGTAAGCTGGAAGGACTGACCGAGCGCTTTCTCCAATTCGACTGGAAGCGCATCATCTCCCTGCTCGACCCGGTCTTCCCCCGCTCGGGACTGATCGATGGCCAGAAGATCGACGATTTCGTGCGCGCTCATGTGCAGGCCCAGCGCATCGAGGACCTGCCCATTCCCTTTCGCGCCGTGGCCACCTGCATCATGAGCGGCGAGGAGGTGGTGGTCGGGGCGGGCGACCTGATCGAGGCGGTGCGTGCCAGCATCTCGGTGCCCGGCATCTTCACGCCGGTGCGCAGCAACGGCCGCATCCTGGTCGACGGCGGCCTGGTCAACCCGGTGCCGGTGAGCGTGGCGCGCGCCATGGGCGCCGACCTGATCATCGCCGTCGATCTCAACCACGACATCGTGGCGCATCGGACGACGCACCCGCAGCGGGGCGTCCAGGCACTCAGTTCGAACGCCACCATGACGCGCCTGCTGACCAGCTTGCAAGCCGTGAAAAGCCCGGTCCTGGCCCAGTTCGAGGCTTGGCTGCACCAGGAACCGCTGCCGGGCATCTTCGATGTGCTGCTGAGCTCAATTTACATCATGCAGGCGCGCGTCACCCAGACCAACCTGCGGCACGACAAACCGGACATCCTCATTCAGCCGCCCCTCGGGGCGGTGCGGTTCATAGAGTTCGACCGCGCCGAGGAAATCATCGAGATCGGCTACCGCAGCGCGGCGGAGCAGCTGGCCCGCTGGAAAGCGATGCAAACTCATGACTGACACTCATCCCATGAACTTTGCCGAGACCGTCATGACTGGCGTGCGCGCCGCCGTAGCGGGCACCCTGTCCTGCGAGGCTGCGCCCGTCCAGCTTGCCTTGCGTCTCTTACTGTCGAACCAGCAAATGCCGATCCGTGCGTTTGTCACCTCTAGCCTCCATTCAGGCCAGACGGGCATCGATGCCGGCACGGCGCTGGACCTGATCCACATCAGCCTGCAGCAGTTGCACGCCCACGTCGATGCGCCTGGCGGCGTTTCAGCGCTGCTCGGCAACGCCGCCGCGGTGCTGGCGGGTGACTACCTGACCACCGGGGCCTTTCGCCTCCTGGTGCGCTGCGCCAATCCGCACGTCCTGGCCGTGGTTTCCGATGCGGTCACCCGCGCGGCAGAACTGGAGGCCGCCAATCTGAGTCGGGCGCAAGACACTAGCGGCGATCCGGTCCTATGGCTGCGGACTCGTCAACGATTGGCGGCGCCGCTGGGTGAGGCTGCCGGCACTGTGGGCGCCATCCTTGCGGGCTACCCTGATCCGCTCGCCGACGTCGCCCGGCGCTACGGCGCAAGCCTCGTGGCCAGCCAGGTCTTGATGCAGGAAGCCGATGTCATGGACCGCTGCGGGGCGCGCACGGCCCTGCATGGGGGCGCGCTCGACCTGTGCCGCCAGGCGACGCAGCACGCGCAGACCATCGCGACGGCCACCGGGAACCAGCGGCCGCTCGAACTGGTTGATCTGAACATGGCAAATATCGAGGCGGTGCGCTCGGCGCCATGACCCACACCCTTTCCAGCACCAAGAAAACCCCATCGGAAGATTGCATTTGATGAGAAGAAGAAACCTGTTGATAGGCGTGGCGCCGCTGGCGATGTCCGTGCTTTTGGCCGCTTGCGACAAAGCGCCGGAGGCCCAACTCCAACCGAACCCGAAAAGCTGGAACCTGCCGATCATGACGGCGCCGATGGGTGCGCCGATCGAGCACACCACGGTGGGTTCGGTGGTGTCCGACCAGCGTGTCGATATCGCCTCGCGCCTGAGCGGCTATATCCGGGAGATTCAGGTGCAGGAGGGCGACCGGGTACAGCGCGGGCAGGTGCTCGCCCGCCTGGACGCCGCCGATGTGGAAGGCGGCATCCGTCAGGCGGCAGCTGCGCACGGCGCGGCGCAGGCCGCCTTGCGGGATGCGCAAACCGATCTCGAGCGCTTCGAGCGCCTGTTCGAGCGCGGCGGCGTCTCGGACAACGAAATGCGCAAGGTGCGGCTGAAATTCGACGCCGCCCGCGAGGCCCTGAACCAGGCGCGCGCCGGTCTCGACACGGCACTCGCCCAGCGCGCCTATGCCGAGATCAGCAGTCCGGTGGACGGGCTGGTGGTGGCCCGCCTCAAACGGGTCGGCGACCTGGCCGTACCCGGCGTGCCGCTGCTGACCGTGGAATCGGGGCGCGACCTGCTGTTTGAAACCTTCGTGGCCGAAAGCCGGATCGCCGCCATCGAGACGGGCCAGGCGGCGCGGGTCAGTCTCGATAGCCTGCCCGCGCCTCTGTCCGGCAGGGTGACCCGGGTGGTGCCCTCCGGTGACCCGGTCAGCCGCCGCTACCAGGTCAAGATCGCCTTGCCCGAAACGCCTGGGCTGATGCCTGGGATGTTCGGTCGTGCCGTCTTTACCCTGGGGGAAAGCCCTGCGCCGGTGGTGCCCCGGCGGGCGCTGACCGAGCGCGGCGGGCTCACCGGCGTGTTCGTGGTGGACGGCGAAGGCCTGGCGCGCTTCCGCTGGCTGCGCACCGGCCGTGAATGGCCCGATCGGGTCGAGGTGAGCGCCGGTCTCGCGGCGGATGAGCGCTTCGTGGCGGCGGTCGAACCCGCCCTGCGCGAGGGCGACCGCGTCATCCCGGCGGAGGCCGCGCAATGACTGACCGCCGGCTCAACAGCGCCGGGCGCCTGGCGGACATCTTCGTCACCTCCAAACTGACCGTCTTGTTCATGCTGGCCTGCGCCCTGCTGGGGCTGCTGGCGCTGGCGCTCACCCCGCGCGAGGAAAACCCGCAGATCGTGGTGCCCGGCGCCGAGGTGCAGGTATTGTTGCCCGGCGCCTCGGCCGAAGAGGTAGAGGACCTGGTGATCCGCCCCCTGGAGGGCATCGTCAAACAGATCGCGGGGGTCGATCACACCTACGCCACCGCCGTGAACTCGATGGGTGTGCTGATGGTGCAGTTCAAGGTGGGTGAAGACAAGGAGCAATCCCTGGTCAAGCTCTACGACCGTGTGCTGGGCCAGCGCGACCGCTTGCCGCCTGATGCCGGCAATCCGCTGATCCGTAGCGTGGACGTGGACGACGTGCCCATCGTCACCGTCACCCTGGCATCGGAACACTACGACGACTACGCCCTGAAGCGACTGGCCGACCGCCTGCTCGAAGGCGTACGCAGCCTGGAGGCGGTATCGGCTGCCTACGTACAGGGTGGCCGCGACCGGGAGCTGCGCATCGAGCTGGATCCCGAGCGCCTGCAGGCCTTCGGCGTGACCCTCGATCAACTGCGCGCCGCCCTGGCCGCGGGCAATGTCTCCGCCCCGCTGGGCACGGTGGTGCGGCAGGGACAGAATCGCGACGTGTTCCTGGATGGCTTTTTCGCCTCGACGGAGGATCTGCAGCATCTGATCGTCGGCCATCACGCCGGCCGCCCGATTTATCTGGGCGACGTGGCGCAGGTCATTGACGGCCCGCCCGAGGAGCGTACGCAACTGAGCCGTCTCGCCTTTGGCCCCGCCGATGCGCGCTTCGGCAAGTCGCAGCAGCCTGAAATGCCGGCGGTGACGCTGGCGGTCGCCAAGAAAACCGGCACCAACGCCGTGCGGGTGGCCGATGAGGTGATCGAGCGCATCGCGCGGATGCAGGCGCAATTCGTGCCCGCCGGGGTTGATCTGGTGGTGACCCGCAACGATGGCCAGAAGGCCGACGCGGCCGTGAACGTGCTGATCATGCACCTGGGGGTCGCCGTGCTGGCGGTATTCCTGGTAACCGCGGCCTTCCTGGGGCTGAAGGAGGCACTGATCGTCGGCGTCACGGTGCCGCTGATCCTGGCGCTCACCCTGGGCGCGGCCTACTTCGCCGACCTGACCATCAACCGCGTCTCGCTGTTTGCGCTGATCCTCTCGCTCGGGCTGCTGGTCGATGCCGCCATCGTCGTCATCGAGAACATCCACCGCCGCTACGGCCGCCTCGGCCGGGCGGAAAAGCCCCGCGTCACGGTGGATGCCGTCAACGAGATCGGCTCACCCACCAACCTGGCGACCCTGGCGGTGATACTGGTATTCGGCTCGCTGCTGGTGGTCAGCGGCATGCCGGGGCAGTACTTCTATCCGGTCGCCTTCAACGTCCCTGTCGCCATGGCTGCCTCCCTGCTGGTGGGCTATGCCGTGGTGCCCTGGGCGGCCAACCGCTGGCTCAAGCCGGGCGAGGGTCATGACCTGGAGGACCACGACAGCCGAGACCGCCTGCACCGCTATTACCACGTGCTCATGACGCCCCTGGTGGACAGTCCGTCCCGGCGACGGGCCGTGTTTGCGCTGGCTGCCCTGGCGATCATGCTGTCGCTGTTCCAGCCCGCCTGGCAGTTTGTGCGGCCGGCCGGCCTGAGCGGGCCGCAGGCCTGGTTCGGCGTCGAGATGGCGATGATGCCCAAGGACAACAAGAACACCTTCAACATCACCCTCGACCTGCCGCAGACCGCCCCGGTGGAGACCACCGACCGGCTGGCCCGCGAGGTCGGCGCCCTGTTGCGCCAGAATCCCTACGTCACCGATTACCAGAGCTGGATCGGCCAGGCCGGGGTGATCGATTTCAACGGTCTGCTGCGCGGTGCCGGCAACAAACAGGGGCCACATGTGGCGGAGATCCGCGTCAACCTGCAGGACAAGACCACCCGCCGCGTGAGCTCGATCGAGATCGTGCGCGCGCTGCGCCCGGCGGTGCAGGCCATCGCCGCGCGTTATCCCGGCAGCACCGTGCAACTGCTGGAAGACCCGCCGGGGCCGCCGGTGCGCGCCACCGTGCTGGCCGAGATTTACGGGAAGGATCCGCAACAGTTGCGCGCGCTCTCCGCGCAAGTCAAGGCGGCTTTCCGGCAGACCTATGACATGGTGGAGGTGAATGATTCCGAGGGGGAGGATGTGTACGAGCACCGCTTAGTGGTCGACCGGGAAAAGGCCGCGCTGTCGGGCCTGAGCGTCGCGGAGGTGGCCATGGCGCTGCGCCGCCTGATCGATGGCGAGGAGTTGGGGCGCGCCCATGTTCAGGGCGAGAAGAACCCGGTGCCCATCCGTCTGCAGATCCCGCGCCGTCATCAGATCGCCCCCGAGCTGCTGTCACGGGTGTCGCTCACCAACCGGCAGGGGCAGCGCGTGCCGCTGTCCGAACTGGTGCGTGTGACGCCGGCCCTAGCCGATCGCCCCATCCTGCGCAAGGACGGCGAGCGCGTCAGCTTCGTGGGCGGGGAACTCGCATCCACCGCGCCCCTCTATGCCGTGCTCGACCTCGACCGGCGCCTGGACGGCCTGCTGTTGGACGATGGCAGCCGGCTGACCACCGGCAACCTGCGCCTCAACCCGGTGACCGCGGACACCCTGGACGGCCCGCGTCTGCTCTGGGATGGCGAGCTGCGCATGACGCTCGATACCTACCGCGACATGCTCGGTGCCCTGGGACTGGCGATCACCTTCATCTTCCTGGTGCTGGTGGCCTATTACCAGTCGTTCACCCTGCCGCTGGTCGCCATGGCGGCAATCCCGCTGGGGCTGGCGGGCGTCTTTCCCGGACACTGGTTGATGGGGCAGCCGTTCAACGCCACCTCGATGATCGGCATCATCGCCCTGGCCGGCGTGGTGGTACGCAACTCCCTGCTGATCATCGACTTCGTGCTCGACTACCAACGCCAGGGCATGGGCCTGCGCGAGGCCATCCTCGAGGCCGGCGCGGTGCGCTTTCGGCCCATCCTGCTGACCGCCCTGGCCATCGTGCTCGGCAGCGCGGTGATCCTCTCCGACCCGGTGTTCGGTGGTCTGGCCGTGTCGTTGATTTTCGGCACCATCGCTTCCACCGTGCTCACCCTGATCGTCATCCCCTTGCTCCTTTATCTGCTGCTCCAGCGCAAGCAGTAGGCACAAGCGGAAACGGCAACCATAATGGCAGAAGGAAAACCATGATACGCAAGCATCGTTTACGGAGGTTTCGCGGCGCGCTCCTGATCACGGCACTGATCGCGGGCAACGCCGCCGCCGAATCCTTGCAGCAGGCATGGGACACCGCCCTGGCAGTGGATCGCGGCCTCAGGGCCACACGGGAAAACACCGCCGCCACCGCCAGCCTGCTGGAGGCGGCCAAGTCGGCGCGCCTGCCCAATGTGGCGCTGGAGGCGGGTTACACTGCCCTCGACAACACGCCGGCAGCCAAGGCCGAGTTCTTCGGCCAGTCGCTGCAAATGCCGCTGGCGCAAAAAGAGAGCGGTGCCTACAAGGCCATGGCCACGCTGCCGCTCTACACGGGCGGGCGTATCGAGCGCGGCATCGAGGCCGCCGCCTCGGCCCTCGAAGCGGCCAGGCTGGGCGAAACCGGCGATGAGCAGAACCTCAAGCTGCGCGTGGCCGAGGCCTATGTCGGAGTGCTGCGCACAGGTCGCCTGCTGAAAGTGGCCGAAAGCCATGTGCGCAGCCTGGAAGCCCATGCCCGCGATGTCGAGAACCTGCTCGGCCAGGGCATGGTGGCGAGAAGCGATCTCTTATCGGTTCAGGTGGCTCTGGCCGATGCACGGCAGAAGGCTTTGCAGGTCGCCAACGCCGTGGACCTGGCTCGGGCCGCCTACAACCGGCCGCTTGGGCGGCCGCTGGAGCAGACGGTCAGCCTGGACGAGCTGACGCCGCCGGACGGCGATCCGCCGCCCCTGGCCGGGCTCACCGCGCGTGCGCAGGAACAACGCAGCGAGCTGGCCGCGCTCCGCCACCAGGTCGAGGCCTTGCGCCAGCAGGCGGCCGCCGTGCGCGGGGAGAACCGTCCACAGGTCGCGCTGTCCGGTGGCTATGGCTATCAGGAAAACCGCTATCAGGTCCACGAAGGCCAGTGGATGGTCACCTTGGGCGCCAAGTGGAACGTCTTCGATGGAGGGGTGGTGAACCACCGCGCCAGTGCCGTCGAGCGGCAGGCGGCCGCGCTTTCGGAACAGCGCGAGGACCTGGCCTCCGTCATCGCCTTGCAGGCACGCCAGGCCTGGCTGGATGTGCTGGAAACCCGCAAGCGCCTGGCCGTGACGCAGTCCGCCATCGCCCAGGCCGAGGAAAACCTGCGCGTGGTGCGCGACCGCTATGCCAACGGTCTGTCCACCCATACCGAGGTGCTCGACGCCGAAACCTTGCGTGCCAACAGCGAGGCCAATCACGCCGCCGCGCTCTATGACGCCGCGCTGGCCGGACTGCGGCTCAAGCGTGCCGTGGGCGATCTCTAGAGAGGGGGAGGGGGCCACCGTGAAGAAAAACATCCCACCCGTCTGGCTCGTTTCCGGATTGACCGTGCTGGCCCTGCTCGCCGTCGCGGGTTGGTGGTTCTGGCTGCGCACGCCGCCGCTGCCGGAGGGCCTGATCCAGGTCAACGGCCGTATTGAGGGCGATCACTATGCGGTCGCCGGGAAGGTCCCGGGCAAGGTGGCGGACCTCCCGGCCCGTGAAGGGGATAGCGTAAAGAAGGGCGAGGTGCTCGCCCGCCTGGACGATGCCCAGGTCCGCGCCAGGCTCGATCAGGCTCGCCAAGCGGTCAGTGCCATGGAGGCGCAATTGAAAGCGGCGCAGACGGCGCTCGCCGTGGCGCGCAAGGACCTGCCCTTGGCGATCCAGACCGCCGAGGCCCACCTCGCCCATGCCCGCGCGCAGCTCGCCTCGGCCCGTTCCAGCGCGGAGCAGGCGGCGCGGGATGCCGAACGCTTCCGCAGGCTGGCCGAGGTGGGCACGGTGGACCGGCACCGTTACGAGCAGATGGCGCTCGCCGCCGAGGTCGCGGCCAACCAGGCGCACTCAGCCGAAGAGGCCGTGCGCGTGGCGGAAAGGCAGCTCGCCCAGGCGCGTCTGGGCGATGAACGGCTGCGCGCCAAGGAGGATGAGGTCAAGGCCCTGGCCGCCCAGCTCGATCAGGCGCGGGCCGCGCTGAAAGAGGCCGAGAGCGTGCTCGCCGACCTCACCATCGTCGCGCCCGCCGACGGCATCATCACCCAGCGCCTGGTGAATGCGGGCGAGGTGGTCGCCGCGGGTGCGCCACTTTTCGACATCGTCGATCTCGACCGGCTCTATCTGAAGGTTTACGTGCCGGGCAAGGAGATCGGCAAGGTGCGTCTGGGCCTGCCGGCGCGCATCCACACCGACGCCTTCCCCGACCAGCCCTTCGCGGCCACGGTGCGCTACATTGCCTCCCAGGCCCAGTTCACGCCCAAGGAGGTGCAGACACCGGACGAGCGGGTCAAGCTGGTGTATGAGGTGCGCCTCTATCTGGATGCGAACCCCGAGCACCGCGCCACGCCGGGCCTGCCCGCGGATGCGGTGATCCGCTGGCAGGAGGACGCGCCGTGGGCGAAACCGCGCTGGTGAGCGACGCCGCGCCCGTGGTGCGGGTGGAGGGCTTGCGCAAACGCTACCGCAAGCAAACCGCCGTGGACGGGGTGAGCCTTGCGGTTCAACGCGGTGAGATCTACGGCCTGATCGGTCCTGACGGGGCGGGCAAGAGCAGTCTGATGAAGGCCGTCGCCGGGGTGCTCGCCTTCGAGGGCGGCCGCATCGAGGTTTTTGACCAGCGCATCGATTCGGAGGCCGCGGCGGAGAAGGTCAAGGGACGCATCGGCTTCATGCCGCAGGGGCTGGGGCTCAACCTCTACCCGGAATTGTCGGTGGAAGAAAACATCGATTTCTTCGCAGAATTGCGTGAGGTGCCGCAGGTGATGCTCGCGACGCGCAAGGCCAGGCTGCTGGCCATGACGCGCCTGGACAGGTTTCGCGACCGGCCGATGAAACAGCTCTCCGGCGGCATGAAGCAGAAGCTGGGCCTGGTCTGCACCCTGATCCACGAGCCGGAGCTCATCGTCCTCGACGAGCCGACCACCGGCGTCGATCCGGTCTCGCGCCGCGACTTCTGGGCGATCCTGACGCAACTGCTGCGCGAGCGCGGCGTGACGGCGCTGGTCTCCACCGCCTATCTGGACGAGGCCGAGCGTTTCGCGCGCCTGGCCCTGCTGCATGGCGGCCGCGTGCTGGCGGAAGGCCCGCCGCAGGCGATCCTGGACGCGGCGCCGGGCACCCTGGTCGAACTCGCCGCCCCTGCGCAGATGGAGGCGCTCGAACGACTCAAGCCCCACTTCCCCGATATCGAGGCGGTCGGCGGGCGGATTCGGGTCTTCGTCCCGGATGGGGCGCACGCGGCCGCCCTGGAACGGGTGCATGCCCTGCTCGATGGCCTTGAAGTCCACGAGACGAGCGCCTCGCCCCCGACCCTGGAGGACGCCTTCATCATCCTTTTGCGCCGCGAGCAGGCGGTCGAAGAGGAGCAGCGGACGGTCGCGCAGCGCACGGACGACCCGCCACCTGCCGATGGTGTGGCCATCGAGGCGCGGGGGCTGACGCGTGACTTCGACCACTTCCGCGCCGTCGATCAGGTCAGCTTCAGCGTGCAGCAGGGGGAAATCTTCGGTCTGCTCGGCGCCAACGGGGCGGGCAAGACCACGGTGATCAAGATGCTCACCGGCATCCTGCCGCCCACGGGCGGCGCGGGCGCGGTGGCCGGGGCGGACATGCGCCATGCCGGATGGGCCATCAAGGAGCGCATCGGCTATGTATCGCAGGCGTTTTCGCTCTACCAGGACATGACGGTACGCGAGAACCTGCGCCTGTTCGCGCGCCTCTACGGCGTGACGCGCCAGCATCTCGATGCCCGCATCCGGCGCGTGGTCGAGCTGACCGGGATCGGCAAGGTCTGCGATGAACTCGTCGCGCGCCTGCCGATGGGCATCCGCCAGCGCCTGGCGCTCGCCTGCGCGCTGGTGCACGGGCCGCGCGTGCTGTTCCTGGATGAGCCGACCTCCGGCGTGGACCCCATCGGCCGGCGGCGCTTCTGGGAGATTCTGGTGCACCTGGCACGCGTGGATGGCGTGGCGATCCTGCTCACCACCCATTACATGAGCGAGGCCGAGCACTGCGACCGCCTGGCGCTGATGCATGCCGGACAGATCATTGCCGACGATACCCCGCAAGCACTGAAGGACGCGCTGCAGCGGGAGGCGGGGCAGATGCTCGACATCGCCGCCGAGCCCGTGCTGCCGGCGTTGCAGGCGCTGGAACAGGCAGGCATGGGACAGCCGGCCCTGTTTGGCCGCCGCCTGCATGTGCTGGCGCAGGATGTGGACGCGACCCGCGCGCGCATCCGCACCCTGCTCGAAGGGAAAGGCGTGACGGTGCATGACATCACGCTGAAGATGCCGTCGCTCGAGGATGTGTTCGTTCACCGCATCCTGGCACGCGAACGCGCGGAGGCGGGGCGATGAACCTGCGCCGCATCCTGGCCGTGAGCTACAAGGAATGGCGCGAGATCGTCCGCGACCGGCTGTTCCTCAGCCTGGCCTTCGTCGTGCCCAGCGCCCTGATGCTGATCTTCGGCTACGGCCTCACGCTGGACGTGGAGCACATCCCCTTCGCCGTGGTGGACCACGACAAGAGCGCCGCCAGCCGCGACTACCTGCACCGCTATATCGACTCACGTTACTTCGACTACCGGGGAGAGCTTGCCAGCGAGCGCGAGATCGAACCGCTGTTGGCCGACAGCCGCATTCGCCTGGCCATCGTCATCCCGCCGCGCTTTGGCGAGCGTCTCGCCCAGGGGCGCGCCGTGGCGGTGCAGACCCTGATCGACGGCACCTTCCCGTTCCGCACCTCGAGCAGCCAGGGCTACGTGGTGGCCATCAATGCCGCCTACAACACGGAACAGCTCTCGCGTTACATCGCCGCCCGCCTGGGCGTGCCGCCCGCCACGGCCCAGGCCATGGCGCAACCGGTCACGGTGGAGATGCGCTACATGTTCAACCAGGCCATCCGCAGCACCTGGTCGATCGCCTCGGTGCTGGTGATGTTCGTGCTGATGATCACCCCGCCGTTTCTGACCGCGCTGGGCGTGGTGCGCGAGAAGGAAAACGGCTCCATCTACAACATCTATGCCTCGACGGTGACGCGCGGCGAGTTCCTGATCGGCAAACTCACCCCCTACGTCGGCATCTCCCTGCTCAACTTCCTCATCCTGTGGCTGTTCGCCACCCGCCTGTTCGGCGCGCCGTTCAAGGGCGACCCGCTGTTTTTCGCCCTGGCCTCGACGGTGTTCGTCGTGTGCACCACCGGCATCGGCCTTTTGGTGTCGCTGCTGGTGCGCACCCAGGTGGCGGCGATGATGCTGACCGTGGTGGTCACCATCGTCCCCTCGGTGCTCTATTCGGGACTCTTGGTGCCCATCGCCTCCATGGACCCCATGGGGCAGTTCGAGGCGCACCTGTTCCCCGCCATGTACTACGCCGACATCGTGCTCGGCAGCTTCCTCAAGGGCGTGGGGCTCGACGTGCTGTGGGGCAAGGTGCTGGCGCTGGCGATTTACGCCTTCGTTCTCTGGACGGCCAGCTTCCTCCTGTTCAATAAGAGGCCCAAGGCATGATGACGCCGAACGAGCGGATGACGAGCCGGCTCGGCCTGTGGCTGTGGCGCTTCTGGGCGATGACGCTCAAGGAACTGATCCAGCTCGGCCGCGATGGCCTGCTGGTGTTCGCCATCGCCTACCTGTTCCTGTTCGATACCTACATGGCGGGCAATGTCGGCATGAACCTGAACAACGCCGTGGTAGTGGTGCACGATGCCGACCAGAGCGCCGCCTCCCGCGAGCTGATCTACCGTTTCCAGCCGCCCTACTTCAAGCAGGGCGGCGAGGTGGCGGACGTGCGTACGGGTCAACGTCTGCTCGACACCGGCGGGGCGCTGGTGGTGCTCGATATTCCGCCGCGCTTCGAGCACGACCTTCTCACCGGCAGACCGACCGCCGTGCAGGTGCAGGTGGATGCCGCCAACACCGTGCTCGGCTTTCTCGCCGCCAGCTACAGCAGCCAGATCATCGGCCAGTATGGCTTCGATCAGGCGCTCGCGCGGCTGGGCCAGAGCGCCAGCGCCCTGGAAAACGTGCCGATCGTCCAAAGCGAGCATCGGGTCTGGTACAACCCCAACCAGAAGGATGCCTGGTTCATGCCGCTCTCCGAGCTGCTGGTGGTGATCACCATCATGTCCATCATGCTGCCGGCGGCGGCCGCAGTGCGCGAGAAGGAGCGCGGCACCATCGAGCAACTGTTGGTCACCCCGCTTTCCTCCCTGCAGATCCTGCTGCCCAAGGTGGTCGCCATGACCCTGGTGATCCTGCTGGGCACGGCGGCGAGCCTTGGGCTGGTGCTGCACGGCGCCTTCGATTTCCCCATGAAAGGCAGCCTTACACTTTTCTTCACCGTCACCGCGCTGTATGCCTTCACCACGGCGGGGCTGGGCCTCTACATCGCCACCCTCGCCCGCAACCTCGCCCAGGCCGCGCTGCTCGCCATCCTCGTGCTGATGCCGATGATCTTCCTCTCCGGCGCCTGGACCCCGCCCGAGGCCATGCCGGCGGGACTGCGCCAGGCCATGTACCTCTCGCCGCTCTACCACTTCATCGAGATGGGCTACGGCATTCTGCTCAAGGGCGCTGGGCTCGACGTGCTATGGGACGCATTGCTGGGCTTGGCGTTGCTCGGCATGGCGATTTTTGGGCTGGGTGCGTGGCGTTTCAGGCGCCAGTTCGGGTAGCACGGTATGAAACTTCCCAAGGGCGTCGTTGCACTCGGCCTTGTGAGCCTCACCATGGACCTCTCCTCGGAGATGATCCATAGCCTGCTGCCGGTGTTCCTGGTCACGGTGCTGGGCGCATCCGCGATGGCGGTAGGCACGATCGAAGGCATCGCCGAGGCGACAGCCTCGATCGCCAAGGTATTTTCCGGCGTGATCTCCGACTGGGTAGGGCGCCGCAAGCCGCTGGTGCTCATCGGCTATGGCATGGCGGCGCTGACCAAGCCGCTGTTCCCGCTTGCCACGGGCGTCACGGCCGTGCTCGTCGCCCGATTTCTCGACCGCATCGGCAAGGGTATACGCGGCGCTCCGCGCGATGCGCTGATCGCGGACATCACCCCAGAGGCGCAGCGTGGCGCCGCCTACGGCCTGCGCCAGGCGATGGACACGGTGGGGGCCTTCGCCGGGCCACTCGCCGCGATGGGCTTGATGGCGGCGAGCCACGACGATTTCCGTCTGGTGTTCTGGGTGGCGGTGCTGCCCGCTGTCATCTGTGTGCTCCTGATCGCTTTCGGCGTCGAGGAGCCCGCGGCCACGCGCTCCGCGGCCAGGACACAGTTTCCCATCAGCCGCGCCAGCCTCGCGCGGCTCACCGGCCGTTTCTGGCGGGTGGTGGCATTTGCCGCAGTGCTGACCCTGGCGCGCTTCTCTGAGGCCTTTCTGCTCCTGCGCGCCGAAGACGTGGGGCTCGCCCCGACCTGGGTACCGATGATCCTGATCGTGATGAACGTCGTCTACGCGGCGAGCGCCTATCCCTTCGGCAAGTTCTCCGACAACGGCGGCCGCCGCACCTTACTCGTCTGGGGCGTGGTTTTCCTGATCGCCGCGGACCTCACACTCGCGCTCGCCGCGAACGTCTGGGTCGTTGGCCTCGGGGCGGCGATCTGGGGCCTGCACATTGGCGCGACGCAAGGGCTGTTGTCGGCGCTGGTCGCTGACGCCGCGCCGGCCGACCTGCGCGGCACCGCCTTCGGCGTATACAATCTGGTGAGTGGCGCGGCTTTGCTCGCCGCCAGCGTCATCGCCGGCGGACTGTGGACCTGGGCTGGTCCGGCGATGACGTTCTACGCGGGCGCCGTATTCTCCCTGGTTGCGCTGGCAGGGCTTGTGGCGCGGCGCTGAGCGCGCCGTAGCGTCTCACCTGGTTAGCGAGCTTGCTTATCGATCTGCTGCGTGATCTCGTGGCGCGTGGGGAGTTTCGCGCGGCATGGAAACAAACAAACTGCAGGGTAGTTTGTCGAGGAGGGAATGGCCTACCGATCCGCGCCACCAGCGGTCGAAGGCCGAGCGCCGATGGTGGCCGACGATAACGAGGTCGGCGCCGACCTCGCGGACAAAATCGCCGATGGCCTCGGCCGGCGCCTCCCATATCCTGATGGAGCCGGTAGCGTCCAACCCCGCCTCGCGCAGGCGTGCGAGGCCTATCTCAAGGATGGCGCTGATGTAGGCACGGTCTTTTTCCGACAGATCTTCTTGCAGCGGACCCGCAGCCAGGAAATATGGCGACAGCGGCGGAACAACCGCCAGCAGATGACAGCGGGCGTTGAAGCGACTTGAAAGCGCGATACCCTCCTCAAGCGCATCTTGGCACTCGGCGCTGCCATCATAGGCGAAAACGATAGTCTGAAACATGCAATTGTCCTCCGATGGCGTCAAAAGTATGTCTGCTATTCACCAATTGTTTGCGGTCGCATATTCGGCAGCGCGGCCGTCACTCCATCGCCGCGTTCCCCCCGTTCACTGCAGCTTTCTTCGGTGACGCCCGCAACAGGATTATCAGCGGGATGGCGGCCACCGTGATCCACATCATCAGTCGGAAGTCCTGCAAGTAGGCCAGCGTAGCGGCCTGGCGCGTCACCTCGCCGTTGATTGCTGCCAATCCCTGGGGTGTCGTCAAATCGTAGGCACCGGCCTCGACGGCACGTTTGAGTGCCAGGTTGAACGGGTTGATGTAGTCGGCGAGGGCGGCGTGATTGGCCTGAGTGCGTTGCGCCAGATAGGTCATCACCACCGAGATGCCGATGCTGCTGCCGATGTTGCGCATCAGGCTGAACAGCGCTGTGCCCTCATTGCGGTATCGCGGCGCCAGGGTGGCAAAGGTGATGGTGGATAGCGGCACGAAGATAAATCCCAGCCCCAACCCTTGCGTGATGCCGGTGCGCACGATGTCCCAGCCGCTGATGTCCATGTCGAAAAGGGTCATCTCCCACAGGGAGAGACTGGTCAAAACGAGGCCCAGAAAAATCATGTGGCGCACGTCCACCTTGCCGGACAATTTGCCCACCGCAATCATTGCGATCATGGTGCCCACGCCGCGCGGGGCCAGCAGATAACCGACATCGATCACCGGGTAGCCCAGCAGGCCTTGCATGAACGGCGGCAGCAGGGCCATGGTGGCGAGCAGGATGACCCCAACGATGAAGATGAACAGCAGGCCGACGCTGAAGTTGCGGTCTTTGAACAGCCCGGGTTCGATGAACGGATGCTCGTGGGTGAACATGTGAGCGATGAAAAGAAAGAGCGCGAGGCCCGCGAGCATGGCCTCGATCACCACTTCCGGGTTGGTAAACCAGTCGAGCGATTCTCCACGGTCCAGCATCATCTGCAGCGCGCCGATGCCGAGGCTCAGCAGTGCAAAGCCGAGCAAGTCGAAACGCCGCGTACGGTCAATCGGCGTTTCACGCACGAACGACGCCAGGCCGAACCATGCCAGCAGGCCAAACGGTAGGTTGATATAGAAGACCCAGCGCCAGTTGTAATACTCGGTCAGCCAGCCGCCGAGCGTGGGGCCGAGAATCGGCCCCACCATCACGCCCACGCCCCACATCGCCATCGCCGATCCATGGCGCTCGCGCGGAAACGTATCGAGCAGTACGGCCTGCGATAGTGGTACGAGGCTCGCGCCGAATATTCCTTGCAGCAGACGAAAAAGTACGATCTGGTTCAGGCTTTGCGCGGCGCCGCATAGCATCGACGCAAGAGTAAAGCCGATCACCGACCACATGAAAACGCGCTTGCGTCCCCAGCGCGCCGAAAGAAAACCGGTCAGGGGCATGAAGATCGCTGCCGCCACGATATACGAGGTCAGCACCCAAGCAATCTGATCCTGGGTGGCGCCCATTGTCCCCTGCATGTGCGGTAGCGCCACGTTGGCGATAGTCGTGTCCAATGCCTGCATGATGGTCGCCAGCATGACCGATACGGTGATCAAGCCGCGATGTGCGCTTTCCGGGCTTGTGGCTGTCGTCGCAGCGGTCATTATTTGATCTCAGAGCGAAAATCCGAGTACGCGACGGCGATGGCCAGTGTCGATTTCCACCGTGGCGCTCAACCCCGCGCGCAGTCGCGGCAGGTTCGGTGCGGTTTCGATCTTGACCCGCACGGGCACGCGCTGTGCAATCTTGACCCAGTTGCCGGTGGCATTTTGAGCGGGGATTATCGAGAACTCCGCCCCTGTGGCGGGACTCAGGCTTTGCACCATCCCCTTCCATACCGTGTCGGGGTAGGTATCGACATGGATAGTGACCGGTTGGCCCGGATGAACGTAGGTGAGATCCGTCTCGGTGAAGTTGGCTTCGACCCACAAGTTCCCACTGACCACCAAGGCGAGCGCCATGGAGCCGGCGGCGACATACTGCCCGGGCTTAGGTGGCTTGCTGACGATGCCGGGCAGGGAGGCGCGCACCTCGACCCGCGCCAGATCGAGCCTGGCTTGCTCCAGTTCGGCCAGCGCCACCCGATAGCTTGGGTGGCGCTCCACTGGCGAATCGACGCTGCCTCCCATGGTTTCCGCGATGCGCTTTAGATCCTGCTCCAAGGCTTTGATTTGCTGCGTGGCGATGTCGGTACTTTGCGTGGCGTCGTCGAACTTCGACGCCGAGATAAGATGCCGCCCCACCAAATCTGCTTGTCGCCGTAGGTCCTTTTGGGCAAACGTGTACTTGGTTCGCGCCAGCGCGATTTCCGCCTGTTTCTCGCGGTAACTCGCCTTGAGTGAAGCTAGATCGATGCGCACCTGCGCCAGTTTGGCTTCGGCTTTAGCCAGCGCAATCTGAAACGGCGCAGGATCAAGCCGGAACAGCGGCGTGCCTGCCGCGACGGACTGGTTTTCTTGAACCAGCACTTCCTTGACCATCCCGGACACCTCGGCACTGACCGGTACCTTGTCGGCCTTGACATAGGCATTGTCGGTTTCGACATATCGCCCGCCCTTGAGGTAGACGATCGCAACGACGAGTGCAGCGACCAACGGAACCCCAAGCAGCAGCATCAGCCGTTTTAAGCGGTGCTTGGGTGGTCGTACGGTTTCGATGGTAGTCGTTTCGTCGACGATCGGGGAATCGCTCATGAACAGGTGGCTCCGGGAATAACGTTGATTTGCGGGTTCTCACCGCGATCCGAGGTTGTCGCGCATCTTGCGAAGAGCGAGGAAGACGAGGGCGACTTTTTGTTCGTCGAGATCGCGCAGGGCATCGGCCTGGATCGCCGCAGCGACCTGTCCAATTGTTGTCAGGCGGGAAGCAGCGGCTGGCGTCAGAAATATCTGATAGGCCCGCCGATCAACGGAATCAGGCCGGCGCTCTACCAACCCGGCATTGGCCAGTTGGTCGATCAAACGGGCGAGCGTAATGGGTTGCACTTCCAGCAATTCGGCCAACTTCACTTGGTGGACACCCTCATGGCGAGAGACATAAACGAGCGTCCGCGCTTGAGCAAGGGTGAGGGAACTGCTCTCCAAGCGCTGCTGGAACTCCCGCCGCATCAGACGGGAAACGTCCGCCAGCAGGAAACCAAGGCTGTCTTGTGGCAATTTCATGAGTTGGCATCATCAATTAATACGTATTGCTTATTATATAAGTAAGACATAATAACTGTCAAAATACGCCATATGTCGCACCTTTGGCCCCGTCCACGTAAGCCATTCAGCGAAATCGGACAGCTATCAAGGGGCGTGGATGTGGCAGAAGAGTGGCTGCAGGCCGAGATTGACCAGATGCTCAAAGAGCAATGCAAAGATTCAGAGGGCAGTTCGGATGAATCGAGTCGAAACGGAAAGAATGCATCCAGCGCTTTGATCACGCGGTCGGCGTCTGATCCGTTGCGCTCAACCGAAGCGAAACGCGCGATGCCGCGCCCAGGTATCGGGCGGCTCCCACTCCATGAAGAAGCAGGGGCCGCCGCCGTGGGGAGTGAACAGGCTGGGTTGACGCATCAGAACTCGGTATAGCCCTTCGCACCGGGGGTGTAGAAGGTGTCCGGATCGGGCGCCTCAAGTTCCGCGCCGGTCTTGAGTTTTTGCACCAGGTCCGGATTGGCGATGAAGGGGCGGCCGAAGGCGACCAGATCGCCCTTGCCGGCGTCCAGGTCGGCATTGGCGCGTGTGGCGTCGTAGCCGCCGGAGAGGATGTATTTGCCCTTGAAGGCCGCGCGCAATTTCGCCTTGAGCTCTTCGCTCACCGGTGGCGCGCCCATTGAGCTGTGGTCGACCACGTGGATATAGGCCAGACCAATACCATTGAGCGCCTCGACCAGACGCAGGTACAGGGCATCCACCTCAGCATCCGGCGCCATGCCGTTGAACACGCCATAGGGCGAGATGCGTATGCCGACCCGCTCTGCCCCGATGGCCGCCGCGGCCGCGCGGGCCACTTCCACCGCGAAGCGGATGCGGTTCTCCAGCGAACCGCCCCAGCGGTCGCTGCGCTGGTTGGAGGCGGTGTTGAGGAACTGGTCGATCAGGTAGCCGTTGGCGCCATGCAGCTCGACACCGTCGAAGCCCGCGGACCTGGCGTTCTTGCAGGCAGCGGCGTATTCCTCGATCGCCGCCGCGATGTCCTGCTCCGACATTTCGCGTGGTACGGGATGGGGCTGCATCCCTTCGCTGTCGGTCCACATCTCACCCGGCGCGGCGATGGCCGACGGCCCGACCATGCGGGCGCCTTGCGGCAGGTTGGCCGGATGCGCGATGCGCCCGGTATGCATCAGCTGCACGAAGATACGCCCGCCGGCCGCGTGCACGGCGTCCGTCACCTGGCGCCAGCCGGCGATCTGCGCCTCGGAATACAGGCCGGGGATGCGTGCATAGCCCAGGCCGTTGGGCGAGGGCGAGGTGCCTTCGGTGATGAGCAGCCCGGCCTCGGCGCGCAGACTGTAGTATTGGGCCATCAATTCGTTAGGCACGTTGTCCAGTGCGCGCGAGCGGGTCATCGGCGCCATGGCGATTCGGTTGGGCAGGGAAAGGGGGCCGAGCTGGGTCGATGTGAACAACGTTGTCATTCTCATTCTCCTTGTTGGGCAGCGGGAACCAGGCCTTCTGCGGCCAGCGCGGCCTGGACGGCGGGACGGGCGGCGACGCGGCCGAGGTAGGCGGCCAGCCCTGGCCAGGGCGAGAGGTCGATCCCCACGTATTGTCCCCAGCTGAGCACGGTGAACAAGTAGGCATCGGCCACGCTGAAGTCATCGCCCATCAGCCAGGTCTTGTCCCCGATGAGCCGCTCGACATGTCCGATGCGATCTTTCAGCTGCGCGGTGACGAGCGCCTTCGCGTCGTCCGGGAAGGCCGGGTTGAACAGCGCGCCGAAGCCCTTGTGCAACTCGGTGGAAATGAAGTTGAGCCGCTCCATCAACCGGTAGCGCGCCGGCGTACCCGCCGGCGGTGCCAGGCGCTTGTCGGGCACCTGGTCGGCGAGGTATTGCACGATGGCCGGGCCCTCGGTGAGCACCTGGCCGTCGTCGAGCTGCAAGGCCGGGACATAGCTCAGGGAGTTGATCTGGGTGTAATCGATACCGGTTTCGGTCGTTCCGGCCTGCAGATCGACGCGCTCGAGCTGGAAGTCGAACCCGCCTTCACGCAGGACGATGTGGGGCGAGAGCGAGCAGGCGCCGGGACTGTAGTAGAGTTTCATGAGGTTCCTCCCAGTTTATTTGTGAGTGTTGGTCTTATAAAGTAACCTTGCTATTTAGACAAGAAGGCACACCCACCGCTCATAGTTACCTTGAGAGAACCGACATGACGCCCGACGACCTGAATACCGACGCCGCTTCAGCCCTCGACCCGGCACCTTCGTCCACCGGACACCGCAATTGTCCGGTGCGCGACGTGCTAGATCGCCTGGGCGATAAGTGGTCGACACTGATCCTGGTCACCCTGTCGCAGAGCCCACAGCGATTCAATGCGCTGGCCCGCGCCGTACCCGATATCTCGCGCCGAATGCTGACCCAGACATTACGTCACCTGGAACGCGACGGACTCATCTGGCGCGAGGTCACGCCCTCGACACCACCCTCAGTGCGCTACGGACTCACTCCGCTCGGGGCCTCGCTGATGTCGCCCCTCACCGAACTCATCGCTTGGGCCGAGCGCCACCAGCCCGAGATCGTCGCTGCTCGTGCCCGATTCAATGGACGTATGGCCAACAGCTGAAGGGACAAAGGAATGCGATCAATGCATGCCGCATTGAAGCAGAATTTGACACTCCCAGTTGGGAGGAAGAGTAACTCCAATATCGTGCTTGGCAGCTTCCTCAAAGCTCGGGCGGGGGATTGCTTATTCGGAGCATGCGCCATTTCCCCTCGTTATTTTGTCGCTCGAGCTGATGCCTGGGGAGAAACCACGCCGCACCTTGATCGAGTTATCCGTTCCCTGATCTCCTTTTGTGATTCACGATAGCCATCTCATTCTCCGTGGGCTTTTCGTGCAGATGATCGGGAACAGATATTCAATACGCTTCTTCTTGCCGGTATCGGCTCTTCTCGCTGCCGCAGTTGCACCTGCGGGTGAACTGGTAGACATGCGTCCCCACATCGTCGAGGTATTTACCACGACCGAATCGCCTGTCACGGGTAAATCAACCTTCAACCGGCAGCTGGATTCCACGGGAATGGAGTTCCACATCTACGAACTGGATGGCATCCAGCGTATCGAAACAAAGCTGTCTGATGGCCTTACGGCCGATCCCGAGCAATCCAAGCAAGTTGTGCTGCAGCGTTTCCAGCAACTCCATGAAGAAGATCGCGCGCGGATGCAACGTGCGGCGATGGGTTTGGCGAAGGCAGTGCCGGCAACCGCACCGAAGACAGCTCCGACAACCGCGACCACAAGAACATGGTCTTCAGTGAGACGGATGCCATCGGGCATCCGCTCAGTTCGCTGTCGGGCGTCGTCGCTGGTGTCAGTATGTTTTGCCAGACGGAAGCAACCTCTTTCGTTCCGTATTTCCAATCCGGGCTCGATGCGCTGTCATGGCGCCAGGAAGTGCGGCCAGTGGCTCCTGTTCGACATCGACTGGATCTCCTATCCACCATGAGTAACGAGCAAGGATACCCAATGGGGACGACACACCGAACCACAGTCAATCAATTGGCCAGAGTCTGCCGCTTTTCTATAAGGCTTTTTACCACGGTCTGAAGTTCCTCTGTCGTCTTTCCTGAGGCGTAGGCACTCAACATCGTGTCCACTTCATGGGCCAGCCAGCCGACAGAACGATTGCCAAGGGAAACCCCGGGAGGGAACAAGCCTTCACTGATTCGGCGATAGAGGGTCGCGTGACTCATTCCGGTCCGATTTAACACTGCTGGCTTTCTTTCGATTCGGATTGTGTGGTGCTCAGGCATACGCGATCCAAAGTGGGGGTTGGTGTGCGATTGTTGGTTGCCTCATGAGTTCACGTGCTCCACCGTGCTTTGATACGCAGTTCATACTAACGGTGGGTCGTGCGAGAAAAACCTGGGAAAGCGACAAGACATGTGGGGGCTTTCGCGTTTATTCGCGCAACGCCTGAATAGGTGGGCTCACAGATATTTCTTGAAGTACGCCACGCTTATTCGCACGGTGATCGCGAAGATGGCAACAAAAGGCGGGATCACGCTCTTGGGATCAAGTGGGATGGGTGGCGCCAGGTAGACAGCGCATAGCGCAAATATCGCGATCCACAACGCAAACTTGGCCCGGTGATAGATGAACCCCGACTCGCGGTCGACCTTTGTGCGCCGCAGATACCAGGCTGCGGCACCGTCAACCGCCCCGCCGACAGCGGCCACCAGGAACAGAGGCAGAGATACCAGCAGCACGCCGAGTCGCAGCCCGATCAGCTGCACGCTCCAGTAGAAGGTTTCGGTCAGGTCACGCAGGCCGATGGCCATGCGCTTCGAGATCTCGTCGGCGCTGTTCTCGGTGGATGGTTCGGCCGCCGAGTGCATGAAGCCATCCAGTCCTGTCCACTCGAAGGTGATCCGGTACGCCCACTCGATGACCGTGCCGATGAGCTCAATGGACGGTCCCCCAGCCAGCTCCTCGACTCGGGCTCGCTCCACTATGACCGCCTCTCGCAGCGGTCCCGAACCACGCGGTGCTTCGGGCCAGGGCCAGACGGCGTAGATGAAGTGCACTGCCAGGGTCAGCAGGATGAGCAGGCCGATACCGATAGCCAGCCCCGCAAGCCCGGTGCGGCGACGATTATTCATGCAGTGCCACGTTCGGTGTTCATGCGGCCGCTCCGTAGCGATCGCGGCTCCACTCGGCAATCGCGTTCATGTCCTTGGGCAGGAGCGGGTCGTCGCCGGCGAGGGGCAGCCGCAGCTTGTAAAGTCGTCCGCCCTCGATGAGGGCGAAAGCCTGTCCCTTGGGCAGGCTCACCAGATCGGCCGGCATCAGCATATCGACCTCCGTCTCGGTGAGGCGGTCGGCGTTCTGGGAGGTGAAGTCGACCGGGCTGTCCGGGTCGTTGTTGTCGGTGGTACGGCTCTCCGCGATCTTGGTGTAGACCCGCACCTTGGGCAACTGGTCGGTGAGCAGGCAGGCGGTCTCCTCATTGCGTACGCGCAGCATCACCAGATTGTTGAAGTTGCCGAAGATCTGGCCCGCCTTGGCGCGGTCGCCGATACCTGCCTCCACATCGGAGGCGGTCTGGGTGTAGGCGGTCACCTGAATGCCGGCGCCGCCCGCCTTGTTGACCATCGGGATGAACTCCTTGCCGACGATCTCGTTGAACTCGTCCAGATGCATGTTGATCACCGGGCGGCGGCCTGCGTCACCGGGCAGGCCGTGGGCGTGGCCGTGCTTGTACAGGCGCCCGGCGATGGAGGTCAGGTCTGCCAGCATGGCGTTGCCCACCGCATGGGCCACCTCAACGTCGGAGAGGGCGTCCAGCCCCACGTAGACGATGCCGCCCTCACGGATCACCTTGTTCCAATCCAGAATCGGGCGCGGGTCGCTGGTGTCGTCGTAGTCGGGGGCGATCAGCTCGCCGACACTGCCGGAGGTCAATTTCTCGATGAGCGGCAGCAGACTCGCGGTGAGCTTGTCGAAGTAGGTCTTGTCGTATTCCAGCGTGCTCTTCAGGCTGTCGCAGACCGGATCGTAGAGATTGCGCTCCTTGTAGAAGGTCACCAGCGCCGCGGCGTAGCGGTCGCGGCTCTTGAGTTCCCTGGGCAGGCGCTTGGGGAACTCCTCGTCGGCCGCCATCCGGTCGACCGTCTGCTTCCAGTCCTCCGGACCGTTCTGGTCCAGCCACAGCTTGTAGTAGTCCACCAGCAGTGGCTCGATGTGGGTGACGTAACGGCCTAGGGACTTGAGATCGGGCTTGCGCCCGAGCCCCACCAGGGCCTGGGCGACGGCGTTGGAGAATCGCCAGGCGAACTCCTTGAAGGCCGCGGAGTTGCCCTGATCGGGCAGCGGTGAGGTGGTGCGGGTGGCCACCTCGGTGATGCGGCCGAACTCGCCCACCGGGTTGTAGCGCTCGCTGACCTCGGCGAAGCCCAGGTGGAACATGTGAAACCGATCGAGCCTGCCCGCGCGCTTCGCCTCTGCGAACATGCGGCGCAGCAGGTCCAGGTCACCCTTGGGGTCGACGACGATGACCACCTCGCCGCGGCGGATGTCCTGGGAGACCAGCAGCTCGGCCAGGCGTGTCTTGCCCACGCGGGTGGTGCCCAGCACCAGGGTGTGCCCCGGACGCTCCTCCAACGGCAGCCAAGCGTCGTCCTCGTCCTCAAGCCCGACGCCGTGGAGCGAGGCATCGCCGCCCAATGGCGGCAGGGGGCGTACCGGGTTCCACCAAGCGTTGGTGCGGGTGAGCTTCGACAGCCGTCGCAGCAGGCGCTGCTTCTCCCACTTCAGCTCCAGGGCGCGGGCCATACGGTAGATCGGTCCCGGCTCAAGGTACTTGCGGGCCTCGGGATTGCGGGCTTCCACCAGGCGCTGGCTGTGGCGCTGGTCCCAGCGGAAGCCGCGTCCGAGGAAAAGCCGGGAGGTGGACCAGGGGATCTGGTCGCCGCGGAGCACCCAGCGCGGCAGGCGCTTCAGGCGCGAGCGGTAGGCCAGCACACGGGCTGCCTGGACCGTGCGCCAAACCGCGGCGGCCGCGAACAGTCCAGCGGTCGTGGTGGCCACGCCGGGCATCATGGGGGCGATGGTGTCGGGCTGCAGGAAAATAATCCCACTAAGCCCGGTCAGCACCGTCGCAGGCAGGAGCTCGACGGCGGGTCGGAGGCGGTTATCAAACAGCTTGGCCATTTGCCGCCTCCTTTGAGTTCGAGTTACCGCCATCCTCGGTCAACAGGGTCACTGCGGGGTTGGGGGGAGGTAGTGTCACACCCAGGGCTTTCTCCGGCTCCGGGATCAGCATGACCTTGATGCGCGATTGCTTACGATCTTTGGCCACGCGGCAGGTCCAGATGTTGGTGCCGTCGGGGCGCTTGAGGTGGAGCTTCAGCTTCTGGAACCGCTTCTGCGCCTTGTCCCAGCACGCCCCATCGAAGTCACGGAAGATGCCCGGGGAGATGAGAGCAAGCCCCTCCTGCAGGACATGAATGCGGGCGCGGGCCGTGTTGATCTCCACCCGTCCGCTGGCGATGTTCTCTTTGAGCCAGGCGACAAATCGCCGGCCAGGGTCGTCGTCCTCTGCTGCCTTGTCGCCAGCCGTGGGATGCGCGTCTGTTGAAGGATGAACGGCTTCAGCAGATGCTGAGGCTGCCTGAGTGGTGGGCGTTTTCGCCGCTGAGAGGTCATAGGGCAGGGGAAGGTCGTCGAAATCAACCTCGGGCGCCACCTCTTGTCGGTCGGAGCCGGCAGGCGCTGTGGTGGAGGATGTTTCCGCAGTTTGGTGTTCGTGAGCCGAGTCGGGAACCTCAGCTTCGGTGCTGCCGGCAACAGGCGTCACCGAGCCTTCGAGTGGCGCGGGCCGGCGCTCCGGGTCAGGCCATACCGTCGAGGCCTCCAGCCGGAGCAGAGTGAGCCGATGCGCCCAATCGCCGATTCTGACCTCGCAGGTCCAAATCGCCTGCTCGTCATTGGGGATGAGCAGGCCATGCTGTTGCAGCTCGTCCATCAGCCGGTCATTGCGTGATGGGATGCCTGTCTGGCCCTCGCGGGCAAGGTGCTCCTTGATGGCGTCCAGGACCCGCTTCGAGACTAGCCACAGATCCTCGCCTACCAGGAAGCCGGCAGCACCACGTCGATTGAGGGGCAACTCCTCCTGTGCCAGCAGATGCCGCAGCGTGGTGATCAGGCGGTCGGCCAGCGGCTTTGTCCGTGCTGTCGGCATGCGGACCCGGTCACCACCGGTAAGGTCACGGGCCACCGACAGGCCGTCGGCCCTGGAAACGATGGCACCCAGCGGGCCCGCCTCCTCGTAATCGCCCTGCAGGGTAGCCAGCCAGGCATCCATGGCCTCCGGCTCGCTGGCGAGCCAGCGGAGGCCTTCAACCGGAACGATATGCCCCGCAAGGAGTGGCGTCAGGCGCTCATGGCGCCGGTACCGCCGCCTAGCCACGAACTCGACCCGGTAGTACCGGGCCGGCAGCCTCATAGGCCCGTCGGTAGGGTTCCACTGTCCCAGTGGCGCATGGTCGGCACCAAACAGGGTGACCCGCTGGTCAGCGAGTGGTTTTCCGATGTCGTGAAGCAATGCCGCACTGACACAGGCGTAGGTCCACACATCCTGAAGGCGTGCCAACTCCTCAGCGGATGCCCCCGGTGGCAGGAGCGCACCCCTGCGCAGCTTCATCGCCTCAAGGGCGACCTCCAGAGCATGACTCAGTAGGCCTCCAGGTCCAGCATGGTGGTGTGCTTCGGAGGCGGGCAGCTGCTGAACGAACCCAGCCAGGGCCTCGAACATGGGGCGGTAGAGCCTGTCCCAGTGGCTGTCGGGGACACCGATGAGGGAGCGGGTGGAGTCGAGTGTGGCCTGATGTGGAGACAGCAGTACCTTCCCTGGGGCGACACAGAGCCACCTATCAGAAGGGGTTGCCTCGTCAAGGGGAGTACTGCGATGGAACAGGCGGCCTAGCATGGGCCGCATGTTTCCTTTGCATAGTTCGGGAGTCTATGGATAATTCAGATAGGTTGGAGGCGGAATTTTTCTGTGCAGTTCGCTGATGGGTAGACTTCTCGACCCCGTTGTGTGATTCGATGATCCAGTCATTCCATGAAACACATTGTGGATATGGCAAACGTTGTTGGGTGTGATGTTGAAATCAAGGAAGGACGACAAAGCTTCGATGCAGACATGGGACAGTGACCAGGAACTCGTTATCACTGCCCTGCCAACGGACAGGCTTGTCGTCGATGCAGGCCCCGGAACTGGCAAGACCGCGGTAGCCTGCGCGCGGGTCGCCTACCTTATCGATGCTGAAGGCTGCGAACCTTCTGATATTTGGCTCATCAGTTTCACCCGTACTGCTGTCGCCGAACTTCGGCAGCGCATCGCCACGTACATGGAAGATCCCGAGGATGCATACTCTGTCCGTATCGCGACTCTGGATTCCCATGCATGGAGTCTGCATTCCGGTTTCAGTCCCGAAGCACGGCTGGATGGGAGTTACGACTCCAACATTGCCCAATTCACGGACACGTTGCGTCAGGATCCTGAAGTTCAGGAGTACGTGGGTTCGATTCGTCATCTGATTATTGACGAAGCCCAGGACATCGTGGGTATACGGGCTGAACTGGTGGAGGAGATTCTGAAGCATTTGCATGACGAGTGTGGTGTTACCATCTTTGCCGACCGTGCACAGTCCATTTACGGCTTCTCCTCCGATGATGTTGTTGACGAAGTCTCCGGTAGCGAAACGCTCATTGAGCGACTTGGAAAAGCCGGTGCGGACAGCGCATTCGATCATCTGGCTCTTAGTCAGGTGTTTCGTACTGACTCGGAGCGACTTCTTCAGATATTCTCAAACGTGCGCCAGCGTGTGCTGGAGGATGTGTCGGATAGCGCCAGCAGATTCCGCGATGTGGCTGAAACCATCAAGCAGCTCGCCGACGGCGAACCGGATGAAGAGTTCAGTGATGAGCTGCGAGAGCGCAACGACCTGTTGATACTGTATCGTCGCCGGGGCGAAGCGTTATTTGCGTCGTCACAGCTCAGGCAACGTGGTGTCGCTCACCGCCTCCGCATGTCCGGACTGCCCATCTGTATTAAACCATGGGTGGCACTCTGCCTCGCTGAACATGTCGAACCGACTCTTTCGCGCCAGCTTTTTTCAGAGCTGTGGAAACGAATGCCAGGGTGTCACGGTGATGAGGAGGCGGCATGGGCGGCTCTAATCCGCTACGGGGGGAAAACCGCCAGCCTTGTGGATATGGCCAGATTGACCTCCGTGCTTGGCCGAAATCGTCCCCCTGCAGACTTTTGCGTGCCGGACCTCGGCACGTCTGGCCCGATCGTGGGGACAATCCATGCGTCCAAGGGCCGCGAGGCACCAACAGTACACCTGATGATCCCACCGTCCCGCGGGGCTTCCGAGTCCGGCGACCTGGACGAGGAAACTCGAGTCATTTTTGTGGGAGCTACACGTGCGAAAACTGAGTTGCTCGTGGGAGAAGGCGACAAGCGTTTTTATCAAAGCCTGGACTCCTCCGGGCGGGTGTTCCGAAAGCTGAAGTCAACTGGAAGCTTCCCACGAGCCCAGGTCGAAATTGGACACGAGGGCGACATCGACGCAACGGGCGTAGCTGGCACAAAGCGGTTTTCGGAAGCATCGGATGTGCAGCGAGCTCAGGAGCGACTCAGGCGTATTGAACTTCCGCTTCATGCGCGCGCAATTATGCAGCATGAGAATGAGTTTGCTTACGCGATAACACCTGAAACTGATGACGTAATGCCATTGGCATTTCTTGCCGACCAAGTGAATAAAGATATGTTTGATATTGGTCGTCGGTCTGCCGAGCGATCGGAGTCCCGCAAGATACGTCCTCCAGACAAGATTTTTCATCTTTCGATAGTGGGGATATGCTCTCTCATTGTCGCACCCGACTCAGCTGAAAGAGAAAGCCTTCATTATCCGTGGTCTGAAAGTGGGATCATGCTGGCGCCCGTGGTGATCGGTTTCACCACCGTGAGTTTTCCGTTCCAGAAACACAAGAAAAAGTGGTAAGTCTATCGGTTGCCCGGAGGAATATGTGGACAGGGACATTATACTCGAACGTTTGTCGCAGGACCTGATGGGGCCATTCGAGGAGCTTGAAGAACTCCAGGATGCCAGACCATCCGATGTATATCTCACAGGCATACTCTGGCCGAAGCAGTCTGTAATGAGCGGGGAAGAGGATGACCGACTGGCCGCTGCCGGAGCCGGGGAGGATACAGAAGGGCCGGACCCTGAAGAGGAACAAGTACCACCGGCGAATCAGATGCGTCCGTCGGTCGCTGGATTGTCCTTTGCGGTCAATGCGGGGCCTCCGCATGTACCCACTATTTCCATTATTGTCACGTTTGGCACCTATGTAAAAACGGACGTTGCCTGCGATCCCGCGGATGCTTCTCGCGGCAAGACTGCTATATGGAAACGGCGGCACCATCACATCAGGATCGGGCCTATCATCTGTCCACATGAGCCTTTGAGTTTTCCACTGGCTGCCTCTTCAGAAACAGGTATTCCTATTTCCGCATTGACGGATGCAGATATGCCTGAAGGCGTGCGCGTCCATATCCGTTCCGTTCCGTGGGACGAGAATCGACTGGTCACGGTAACTCTTGTGAACGATTCACTTCCCGACTCCGCAGAGGGGCGGGCCGGCCGGGAGCGGGCAACGCTGTTCCAAACAGCAATACGGGTGGAGACCGCAGAAGGGACAATTTTCGTCGCGAGGCCATCGCGTCGCGCAGTCATTGATGATGAAGACAAGTCCCTTGCACTACTGTACCGAAATGCACGGGAGTTCGCGGCAGGGCATACATGCTCTGCCGAGTGGGATGAGCCGGAGGACGGCTCAGTCCCGTCGTGGGTTGGCTCAACCTGGATACCAACAGCTGTTGTACGGGCCGTCAGCAGTGCCGGTCATGAAGTGTTTGCATCTCTCCTGTCAGGCGAGAACCCGCTCCTCTCATTGGAATGGTTAATTGCTGCGAATAGAGAACAATTGGTGCAAGGCCTCAAGGGCTTTGTCGAAGCATACGGGAACTGGATCGATCTTAAGTCTGCCACGGTACATATGCTACCCACCGATATGCGGAATGTAGCAAACGATAATCTGCGTCAGTGCCGCGAAGTCAAGGGACGCATGCTGGCCGGGGCGAGCTTAGTTGGTAGTGATGAAAGAACATGGCAGGCCCTAAAGCTCGCGTTCATAGCAATGAGGCTTCAGTACACCTGGGGCCGCGGCAAACCAAGTCAGGGCCGCTTCACTTGGCGTCCATTCCAGCTGGGATTCATCCTGCTCTCGATTCCATCAATCGCCAGCCGGGAAGAACCTGAAAGGGCGGTTATGGACCTGCTCTGGTTTCCCACCGGTGGGGGAAAAACGGAGGCCTATCTCGGTCTCGTCGCGTTTACTGCCTTTCACCGCAGACTTCTAGGGGGGGATGATGAAGCCGGGGTGGCTGCTGTCATGCGTTATACGCTGCGGCTGCTCACTACCCAACAGTTCGCACGCGCTGCCGCTGTAATCCTCGCCTGCGAGACAATTCGGCGTGGGCGTGTGTCGGATGTTCCGGAAGGGCTTAATTTGGGGCAGGCTCCCTTCTCAATCGGGCTCTGGGCGGGCGATGCCGCAACCCCCAACCGTTACGATGATGCTCGCAAGTCTCTTCAGGGCAGCATGGAGGTCTCATCGCCAAAACAACTTGCAGTATGCCCGGCGTGTGGAACGGTTTTGCGTTGGGAGGCTGATGATAACCGCAAAGCGATATTGGCCAGATGCGTGAATGATTCGTGCATTCTTCACGACGAGTCACACCTCCCCGTGTGGACAGTGGACGATGACATCTACCGCGAGCGCCCGACTTTGCTCATCGGCACAATTGACAAATTTGCACAAATTGTCAGGAAAAAGGAGATTAACAGGCTTTTCGCAGTGAATTCCGGATCGCCGCCCGACCTTGTGATCCAGGATGAGCTTCACCTGATATCGGGGCCGTTAGGTACTGTAGCCGGCCTCTATGAAGTTGCAATTGACCTTATGTTCTCCAGGGAGAACAGGCGGCCAAAGATCATTGGTTCCACTGCAACCATACGCCGTGCATCAGAACAGGTCAGGGCGCTGTTTAATCGGGACCTGTGTCAATTCCCTCCTTCAGGTATAGATTCTGATGACTCCGGATTTGCAGTTGCTGAGCCGGTAACGCAACGTGCGCCAGGCCGGAGGTATGCAGCGGTGACAACTGCTGGGCGTTCTGCCAAGTTCACCTTGCAGGCGGTTTCAGCGTCTTTGCTGCAAAGTGCCGGTTCCCTGTCCGACAGCACCAGCCGTGATCACTATGGAACCCTGGTTTCATACTTCAACTCGTTGCGTGAGCTTGGGGGAGCACTGGTACTGATGCAGGACGACGTGACTGACTCAGTAAAGATGCTTGCGAAACGCCGTAGTGAGAACCCCAGGGGGTTGGAGAACCTTCAAGAGCTGACATCCAGAAGAACACAGGCGGAGATCCGGGAGATGCTCGATATGCTGGAGGTGCCCGCCGATCAGCCGGGCACGGTGGACGCTGTGCTTGCCACAAACATGCTGAGTGTCGGCGTCGATATACCACGCCTCGGACTGATGGTAGTCAATGGTCAGCCCAAGGGGATATCTGAATATATCCAGGCTACCAGCCGTGTAGGGAGGGGGAGTGTCCCGGGGCTTGTGGTTGCCGTTCTGAACAATGCAAAGGCAAGGGACCGCTCACACTTCGAGACGTTCCGCACTTGGCATACGACATTGTACCGCGATGTTGAGGCGACGAGCGTAACTCCATTTGCATCCCGTGCGCGTGATCGGGCTCTCCATGCGATTCTTGTTGCGCTATGCCAGCACATGGTGCCGGGCATGTTGGATTCCCCGAGGATTGATGCAACGAACGAGGCAGATGTCAGACGGATTGTTGACGAAATCACAGCCAGAGCAAGGGATGTGGATGAGACGGAAACTGATGTGCGGGCGGAACTGCTTCGTTTGGTTGAGGTTTGGAAGGCTAGAGAACCGGAGCAATACTGGAACGACTATGCACCAAGGAAATCATTGCTGCAAAGCGCTGAACGTGCTGCCGCGAAACGCACAATGGGCTGGAGTGAAGGGGCCGCATGGCCGACGTTGAATAACATGCGGAACGTTGAACCGGCCACGCCTTTCAGACTGGTGCCGGCGCTTCGTAATCCCAACAAGGGCGCACAGGAGGACGGTCATGGCAAATGATATAGGAATGTTGCGCCGTAGTGCCGTGGCGTCCACATTCGGACCAGGTGCGGTGGTCGATTTTCGGGCTGGTGGCGCACCGGTTTCGGTTGTGGTCGCGGGACTTGAGGAGTGGGACAGCAATTTTGGCCCCGCTGGTTTGGCAAATCCTCAAAGCACACGAGAGCCACGCCTACAGCAGAAACTTGGTGTTGCAGGGTTCCGGTTGCCACCAGTGAGCTTGGGAGATCTGGGTGTCCACAACACAGGGAGTGCGGATGATCGCAAACGGCTGATTGGGGTACGTTTCCCGCGTTGGCTTCAATGCCCTCAATGTGACCGGATTGCACCTGTTGAAAAGTGGGCAGATGATCCTGGCAAGCCTGGACGCCGCTGTGCGAGATGTACCAACAAGCAGCCAGGGACGCAACCTGTTTACGTCATTCCTGTACGCTTTGTTCTGGCCTGCGATAAAGGTCATCTTGACGACTTTCCCTGGCACTGGTGGGTGGGACACAAACCGGACTGTCCACGGAAGAAGGGATTCCTGAGGCTGAAATCCGAAGGGCCAGGGTTGGCGGGCCTTATCGTAAGTTGCCCGGAATGTGGCGCCCGAAGATCGATGGACGGAGTATTCAATCAGTCCACGTGGGAAAGTCACAGTTGCGGTGGATACAGCCATTGGCTTGGCACAAGGGTGGATGGATGCAAGGGCGATGTTCGTGCAATGCAGCGCGGCGCCTCCAATCTGTATTTCCCTGTTGTAGAGTCGGCCCTCAGCATACCCCCCTGGTCTGACCAGTTGCAGGAGGCGCTTGGAATGTTTTGGGGTACGCTGGTAAACACTGAGCCATCGGATCGCGCCAAGTTCATCGGGATGCTTGCACAGGGAGAACTGCGGGTCGTCCTGGACGAATTGCACATGACACCGGAGCAGCTTGCAGCAGAAATAGAGAACAGGGTCCGGATTCTGGCGCAAGAAGGTGGCACGGATATCCGAGGCGAGGAATACCGTCAGTTCACATTAGGACTGTCCGGGCAGGGTCTTCCAGACAGGGAGTTCGAGACACGGGGAGAGACGGTTCCCGCGGAACTCGGCAGCTTGGTTGCTAAGGTGGTCCGCGTTGTGCGGTTGAGGGAGGTTCGGGCTCTCCGAGGGTTCACTAGAATCAATCCACCCGACGGTGAAGACAGCAATGTTGCGCCGATCTCTCGTGGTAATCTCGATTGGCTGCCCGCGATAGAGGTGCGGGGTGAGGGGGTGTTCATCCAGCTGGACACTTCAGCCGTTAACTCATGGGAACAGCAGGACGTAGTGCAAGGGCGGGCAACGGTGCTTGATGAACGTGCTGTTGCAGAGTGGACAAACCGGTACGGCGCCGGACGGCCTCCAAGAATTGTGACCCCACGCCTACTGCTTGTGCATTCGCTGGCGCATGCTTTGATGCGGCAACTGACGCTCTCCTGCGGCTACTCAAGCGCATCGTTGCGTGAGCGGCTTTATGTCAGTGAAGGTGACGACGAGTAACCTGGGATGGCTGCACTTCTGATATACACGGCCACAACTGACGCTGATGGCACGCTTGGCGGATTGCAGCGCGAAGGGATGCCGGAGCGCATCGGCAGCACCTTTCATGCCGCGATAAGGGCAATGGAATGGTGCTCTTCAGATCCACTGTGCATCGAGGGGGCGATGGCCACCGCCCAGGGATTGTCGCTTGCAGCCTGTCACGCCTGCCTCTTGGCCCCTGAAACATCCTGTGAGGAGTTTAACAGCCTGCTTGATCGAGCGATGTTGGTGGGTACGCCGGATGCACCAGAGATAGGCTTCTTTACATCAATACTGAAGGGGGACTGAATGGCTAGGATGTGGCCGCGGGAGCTGCCGGACGAGATTCTATCCAATCCGCTTCGTTCTTCCGAAGTACGGGTATACATGGCATTAGCCTCGTCGCTTGATGACAGTTATGTGGTGTTCTACTCGCGGCCGTGGCTGGGTTTGACCTGGGACGGACGTGAAATCGATGGTGAATGTGACTTCGTCGTAGCGCACCCTAACAGGGGGATGCTGGCCATCGAAGTAAAAGGGGGTGGAATTGAGTACAATCCTGAGGAGGAACGTTGGTTTTCTGTAGATCGTTATGGCTGCAGGCACAACATCAAAAATCCGGTTGCACAAGCCCGAACGTCAAAACACGAATTGTTACGTAAGCTCAGAGAGGACACGGCATGGCGCGGTCGCTACATTAGAGCAAGGCATGGTGTCATCCTGCCGGACTGCCTGCCTTCTTCTTCGGACCTCGGTGCCGATATGCCAAGAGGCATTTTTTGCTTCGCAGATCGATTTGAACGTGATTTGCCCGACTGGGTACAGGAGCGTTTGGGCGGTGCCTCCACCACGAAAGAGGAGCCGCTCGGGGATAATGGCATCCGGGTACTTGAGAGGCTGCTTGCCAAACCTTTCAGGCTGCGAACCTCACTCGCTCCCTCTCTCCGTGAAGATGCCAGAGTACAGGATTACCTGACAACGCAGCAGTACCACATCCTCTCCATGCTTGACAGCCTGCCCAGAGCGGCAATTGCGGGCGCCGCGGGTACAGGAAAGACAATCCTTGCGGTGGAGAAGGCGCGTCGCTGCGCAGATGTCGGGATGGCCACACTTTTCGTGTGCTACAACAGACCGCTTGCGACAGCCGTTGCCGAATTGCTCACGGGTGTCTCTGTTCGCGTCGAAACATTCCATGGTTTGTGCGCTTGGATGGCGAAGGAGGCGGGAATGGATATCCCCAAGGGCGAGTCATCGGAACAGTTGTTTGACGATATATATCCTTCACTGCTCGCGGACTCTGCAGAGCTGAGACATGATATCCGATTTGACGCGATAATTGTGGACGAGGGCCAGGACTTCATGAGTCACTGGTGGGCTGCGATCGACGCTCTTCTGGAACCCTCACCGGGAAGCAATCTTTATGTCTTTTTTGACAGCAATCAGCGAGTATACGGGAGTGTGCCGTCACTTCCCGGCGACGCATCATTGCTGCCCATACGTCTGACCCGGAATCTACGGAACACGAAAGCCATACACGCTACGGCATCGGCATTCTACGAGGGTTTTGCTATCCAGGCTGCGGGCCCGCAGGGCACAGAACCTGAGTGGTTTGTGGTTGAACCTGCCAGGATCCCAAAAGCAGTAGCCGAGAAGGTGACCGAGCTTGTCCGCCATGAAAAGGTCGATCCGGAATCAATCGCTGTTCTGGTACCGAATCGAAGCGTCCGGGACGAGCTCATCGAAGACAACTGCTTGGGAGCCTATCCGGTCCACGAGGCGGGGAATAGAGGAACTCATTCAACCCTAACCGTTGACACGATACGGCGGTTCAAAGGCCTGGAAAGCCCAGTGGTGGTGCTGGTCGTCCCTGAAGCACTGACGGAAGAATTGGCTTATGTCGCATTCTCCCGCGCGAGGAGCCACCTGACCGTGATTGGTACAGACGGGCCGGTGAGCTATCTGCGCAGCGTCATTGAGTCGTCAGAGTAGGCTGGAATGCGTCTTCTAGGACGTACCGTTCCGGCGCTGCACACTTGGATGGTGCTCCCAGAGGCGGAATCTGAGTTGTGCAGCCAAGAGGTTCAGGTATATTGGTTGAGTGCCGAGTACACCTGCGCATCAGGTCTGCGTTTCATTGATCAGGCTTCGGATCAGTGAGACGCATGCGTCCAGCGAATCACGCACTTCATGCTCCCAGATTCGCTGGACATGCCAGCCCATTGCGGTTAGTTGCCGGTCGACTTGCCGGTCACGTTCCACGTTTCTGGCAATCTTGTTGGCCCAGAACTCCGCATTGTGCTCGGGTGCCTGGAAGTGCTCTGGGCACTGATGCCAGAAGCAGCCGTCGACGAAGATGGCCACCTTCTTGCCAGGAAAGATGATATCGGGGCGCCCGGGGAGGTTGCTCCTGAGCCGGTATCGTAAACCAACGGCCCAGAGGGCTTTGCGCAGCACCAGCTCCGGCTTGGTGTTCTTCCCCCGGATACGGGACATGCATCGGCTGCGTTGTTCGGGACTCAGAACATCCATAAGCCTGGTGTGTTGCTCGGACTTCTGCTAACTTGGCAATTAATATATAGTATCGCTTATGTACATGATATGCATAAAAATATTGAAAAAACAGCTCCCATGAAGTTTGTTGATCTCTTTTGTGGGGGGGGCTTTGGCGCCCGCGGCGCGGTTCGGGCTGGCGCGAAGCCGATACTGGCTGTGGATGCCTGGGATGTCGCGGCGAACACCTACAAGGACAACTTTCCGGATACCAAGGTGATCTGTTCGCCCATTGATGACCTCGCCCCTGAGGATTTGGCAAAGCACTACAAACCAGATGTTCTCCTGACCTCGCCGGAATGCACATCACATTCGATCGCTCGTGGTGCTCGCCCAGCCTGTGAGAAAAGCCGTGAGACGGCAATAGGGATTGTTCCATGGCTGGAGTCGATGTCACCGCGCTGGCTGATAGTCGAGAATGTGAATCGCATGAAGAAGTGGGATCGCCACAACGAGCTCGTACGGACGGTTGAGTCGTCTGGCTATACAGTCAGCGATCTCTACCTGAATGCCGCCGACTTCGGGGCTCCCCAGTCACGTAAACGCATGTTCTTGGTTTGCAGCCGGCACGGCTTGTCTATCAGCAGGGACGAACTGCTGGACATCCATAACAGGACCCCAAAAGACGCCGCATCGATTATCGACTGGTCCGGGAAATACGCGAGCCAGCCTCTGTATAGGAAAGGCAGGGCCAAACCAACCCTTGAGCGTGCCGAACGTGCAATGGCCGAGCTTGGGGAGGGTGTTCCATTCATCGTTGTCTATTACGGGTCGGATTACGCCGGTGGCTGGCAGTCGATTGATGTGCCGTTGCGGACGGTCACGACAATTGATCGATTCGGCTTGGTCACCTGGAAGGGCAAGACGCCTTATCTTCGGATGTTGCAGCCGCCTGAGCTCCTGAAAGCGATGGGTGCCGGTTTGGTGCATGAGCTCAACCATGGTAGCCGCCGTGACAAGATTAAGCTTTGTGGTAATGGCGTCTGCTCGCCCGTAATGGAGGTCATTTTCAGGCGGATTGCGCAGATTGACATAATCAGGAAAAGCAAGGCTGCATGATAGACAGTAATCTGTCTGAAGTGGACTTGGTCGTCGATGAGGTGTATGGCGGCTCACGTAATGGAAATGCATCCGATGACCCACTTCCTGCGTTGATGGGTGTCGACTGCGGTGCAGGGTTTCGCCATCTTGGCAAACGGCCCGACACCGACACGCTCAATATGCTGGTACTGAAGACCAATTTCAGTGATATCAACTGGCCCGATTCTCTGAATCGCGAGACCGGTGTTTTCACCTATTACGGAGACAAGCACGAACCAGGTGATCTCCACAAAACGCCGCGTCAAGGTAATGCGATGCTCCGAAGCCTTTTCGACTGTGCGCACAACCACCAATATACCCAACACTTCCCGCCAATATTTTTGTTTGGCAGCACCGGCCAGTATCGCGATGTCCAGTTTTTGGGGCTTGCGGTACCTGGAGTTGAGGGCATGAGTGCAGATGAGGATTTGGTTGCGGTCTGGCGTACCACCAGAGATCGTGGACGATTCCAGAATTACAAGGCCAGCTTCACTGTCCTTGATGTTGCAACAGTATCGCGTCGTTGGATTTCGGATATACAGAAAGGCAACCCAACGTCGTCACCCCACGCACCAAAGGTCTGGCTCGACTGGGTAAAGGCGCGCAAGCTCCGTGCCTTGAAATCCAGCCCCACATCATCAAGGCGTACAAAAAGCCAGCAGCTTCCCCAGGACGCCAAGGACAAGGCTCTTGTAGCCGCAATATACCAGCGTTACAAGGAACGGCCGACCGATTTTGAACGGTGTGCGATGGAGATTGCCCGCCTCGTGATCCCAGATATACATCAGTGGGAATTGACCCGCCCGTGGCGTGATGGAGGGAGGGACGCCACAGGAACGTACCGCATAGGTGCATCGGTGGGACATATTGATGTCGAGTTTGCTTTGGAAGCAAAGTGTTATGCCGATGTGCATGGGGTTGGCGTAAAGGAGTTGTCCAGGCTTATTTCGCGACTGCGGCATCGGCAATTCGGGATACTGGTCACAACGTCATATTTGGCCGACTCTGCCTACAAAGAGCTCAATGAGGACGGGCACCCGGTGGTTGTTATATCCGCCTCTGATATTGCCAACATCACCAAGCAGAAGCTGGGTTCTTTGGAAGCACTGACCGCATGGCTTGACCGGATTTAGCCGTCCAACCCTTCCTTGATTGGGAAAGGTTATGGTGCTGCTTGGTAGGTCGCGCCGAAGATGGTGTCGCCTAACCATTTCTTGAATGACGGGTTGTCGCTGAATTGCTTGAACAGCTCGGTGTGGTCGGACAAGAGGTCGATCATGACGCGTTGCAGCGCGGCGTCGTGCTCGATCCGGGCGGTCTTCTTGTCGTTGTTCTTCATCGCGTTCTGGTAGGCCGCGTCAGCCGCCACCTTGGCCGGGATCTCCTCGGCGATGACCTTGCGGATCTTGTCGCCGTCTTTCCACTCGATGTTGCCGAACTGGTCGTTGAACGCCTTGATGATGTTGCTCAGTTGGTCCAACTCGGGTTCCGGTTTGCGGCCACCTCCGCTGGTCGGCACCGGTCCGACTTCGGCATCCTGATCCGCAAGACCGATCTTCAGACTGGTCTTCACCTCGACACGGTAGCTGTCCATGTCGATGGCCTCCAGGATGCCCCGGGACAGATCCTCTTCCTTGGGCGCGGGAAGCTTCGGGATCAGGAAGTTCAGGAAGATCGACAGCTTCTCCCAGTCGGCATTCGAGTACGGGATGATCGAGGCCAGAAAGCCGTAGGTGCGGACGAAGGCCTTGGCCTTGCCCTTGAAGTCCACCTGGCCGTCTTCATCGAGATCGGTGTTGTAGGTGGCCACGCAGGCATCCAGGATCGGGTCGAGCTTGTCGCGGTCCGCGCCGTTCAGGTAGAGCCCCACTAGGTCGTCGATTTGCGCTTGCGAATAAACCTGGTAGCCGTCCAGATCCGACTTCAGATCGTGGAGCTTGTTGGGGTCGGTCTCGTCACTGAGGATGGTGGTGCGGTAATAGGGCTCGAACGATTTCTGGATGGTCTCCGAGTCATTGTAAAAATCGAGCACAAAGGTGTCGTGCTTCTGCGGATGGGCGCGATTGAGGCGCGACAGTGTCTGCACCGCCTTGATGCTGGAAAGCGCCTTGTCCACGTACATGGTGTGCAGCAGCGGTTCATCGTAGCCGGTCTGATACTTGTCGGCGACGATCAGGAAACGGTACGGGTCCTGCTGAACCTTGTCCGGGATCTGACTGCTGGGAAAGCCGTTCAGGGTCGCCTCAGTGACCTTTTTGCCGCCGTACTCGTGCTCCCCGGAAAAAGCCACGATGGGCTCGTAAGGGCTCTTGCGCTCCTTGAGGTAATCCTTGAAGGCGTGGAAATACTGGATGGCCCGCACAATGCCGTTGGTGATGACCATGGCCCGGGCATGGCCGCCGATCTTGCGGTGGCCGATCACCTGGGCATGGAAGTGGTCCACCATGATCTCGGCCTTCTCGCGGATGGCATGATCATGGGACTCCACATAGCGGCGCAGCTTTTTCTGGGCCTTGTTGGCGTCGAAGAGCGGGTCGTCCTCCACCGTCTTGGCCAGGCGGTAGTAGCTCTCCACCGGGGTGTAGTTCTTCAGCACATCAAGGATGAAGCCCTCCTGGATGGCCTGTTTCATGGTGTAGCTGTGGAACGGGTGGTGCTTCACGGTGCCGTCGGGTTGCGGGTCCGGCTCGCCGAAGATCTCCAGGGTCTTGTTCTTGGGGGTCGCGGTGAAGGCGAAGTAGCTGGCGTTGGTCACCATCTTCCGGCCTTCCATGATCTTGTTGATCTTGTCCTCGACCGTCTCTTCCTCGTCGCCATAGGGCGCGGTCTCTTCCAGTACACGGTTCATGGCGGCGGTGGTCTTGCCACCCTGGCTGGAATGGGCCTCGTCAATAATGATGGCGAACTTGCTCTTGCGGTGTTCGTCGCCGATCTCATCGAGGATGAACGGGAACTTCTGCACCGTGGTGATGATGATCTTTTTCCCGGCCTTGAGGAATTTGCGCAGGTCGCCGGAATGTTCGGCATGGCCGACGGTGGCGGAAACCTGGGCAAACTGCTTGATGGTGTCGCGGATCTGCTTGTCGAGCACGCGCCGGTCGGTGACCACAATGACCGAATCGAACAACGCCTTGCTCTCGTGCTCCAGCCCCACGAGCTGGTGCGCCAGCCAGGCAATGGAGTTGCTCTTGCCGCTGCCCGCCGAGTGTTGGATCAGATAGCGCCTGCCGACGCCGCTCTCGGCTGCATTAGCCAGCAGCATGCGCACCACCTTCAACTGGTGGTAGCGAGGGAAGATCTGCTTGTACCTCTTTTTGCCGGTCTTCTCGTCCTTTTCCTCCACCACCTGGGCGTAGTTTTCCAGGATGTCGGTCAGACCCGCCTTGGAGAGAGTCTCCTTCCACAGGTAATCGGTGGCGAGCCCGGCTGGGTTGGGCGGATTGCCAGCGCCGTCGTTGTAGCCCTTGTCGAAGGGCAGAAACCACGAGCCCTTGCCCTTGAGATGGGTACAGAAACGCACCTCGTGATCGTCCACGGCAAAGTGGACGGCGCAGCGGCCGAACTGGAACAACAGCTCCTTCGGGTCGCGGTCGCGCTGGTACTGCTGCACGGCATCGAGCACCGTCTGCTTGGTGAGCTTATTCTTGAGTTCGAAGGTGGCGATGGGCAGGCCGTTGATGAACACGGCCATGTCGAGGGAGAGCGCGGTCTCGTTGCGGCTGTAGCGGAGCTGGCGGGTGACGCTAAAGATGTTGGCCGCGAACCGTTCCGCCGCCTTCACGTTGCCAGGCGTCGGCGTGCCGTAGAAAAGGTCCACATGGGACGGGCCGTGCTTGATGCCGCCACGCAGCACATCCACCAAACCGCGCTTGGCGATCTCGCCCTGCAGGCGGTGCAGGAACTGGGTGCGCTTGGGGCCTTCCTCGTCGATGCCGAGCGCCTCATAGGTGTCGGGCTGGGTGGCGGCGAGAAATTGTAGCAACTTGGCCAGGTCGACGGCGTGTTCCCGGTCGTAGTCCTGCGGGTCGCCCTGGAGGTAGCCTGCCGCCTCCACGAGGGAGGCGACGATGATCGATTCCAGGCCCTTTTCGCTGGTGTCAGTCGGTTTCATCCATATCCCCCTCGTCATCGATCACGTCATCGGCATCGGCGGTGTCCTCTTCCAGCGCCAGCAGTTCGTCCTCGGCAACCTCCGGCACCTCGATGCCGCGCACGTCCACCTGACCGGTGACCACATCGGAAATCAGTCGGGTGCGGTATTCGCGCATCAGCTCGATCTCACGCTCGGCCCTTGAAATCGCCTGGCTGATCTCTGCGCACTTCTCGTTGATGTGAGCAATAATCGCCCGCTGTTCCTCCAACGGCGGCTTGCAGAAAGAGACTGCGACGAGCTTTTCTCTGGTTAAATGCGCAATGCTGACCCGATTGACAATCGCCTTAAAAACACCTTTGCCGCCGAAGGCAGAAAACTGATACAGGAGAAAGAGTGGCAAAATCTCTGCACCGGCAGTGACTTTGTGAACCGAATTCTGTATATAGCACTCTTCAAGTTCGTCCTTCCAAATGCATGCACGGCCGACCTCGCCACCTTCACTTACCAAAATATCGTTTTTCGATATGCGGTACTGCTCCATCTCCGCCGGTGAAAACCACATGGAAGCGACATCGGAAAGGTTCACTTCAAACCACTGAATGTTGGCAGACCGCAAATAAGGCTTGAGTTGATCGTCTTTTGAGGGAGACGTTTTTAACATCTTTCCGAGAACAACATTGGCTATGGTTTTGAGCCGTCTGGCCTCCCAATGCTCCGGAATATCTCCGATCCATTCCACGCCGCTGGGCTTGAGTTTGACGTTGGGATCAAGCCCCCGGGTCACGGCCTGGTTGATGACGTTCTGCTTCTGCTCCTTGAGCAGTTCGATGAGCCGCCGCTTGTTGCGGATGAATTTACGGAACAAGCGGTCCTGCGCCTTCAGGAATCGTGCGATGGTCTGTTGCTCTTCCTGCGGAGGGCAGACCACCGGCATGCTCAGAAATTTATCGGGATAGAGCCTGAGCCGTGAAGAGCGAATGCCCGTTGACCGGCAAATATATTCCGACCGATATCCTTCAATCCGCAACAGATGATCGAGATAATAGTTATCGTAGGCCTGGTTGCTTCTTGGCCGGTAAACGCCATAAGCGGGGCTTACAATTCCAGCATGATTCGAGACACCGAGTGCAGACATCCAGGCCCACATCGTATTGATGACCAGATCGCCTGGTTGGCAGCGTTTTTGGCCGACATTCGACTCGGCCTTGAACATGGTTACGTTCTTCTGGCTGCGGGGTGTCACTCCCGTGATGTGCGACACCGAGAGCATTTCTTCGTCGCCTGCCTGGGAGCGTTCATCGATCTCTTTGAAGTAATATTTTGCCCGCTTCTCAGGCCAATGCGCGGGAATGCTCCCGACCCAGCTCACACCCGCGTCCTTGTAGTCTGGATAAGGGGCCAGCTTCATTATTCAGCCTCCCCGACAATCTGTTCCAGCAGCCCTTCGGTTTCCTGCTCCAGGGCATAGATGTCATCCTTAATCTCATCCAGGGTACGCATGGGCGCTGGCCGGTAGAAATGGCGAGTGAAGGAGATTTCATAGCCCACCAACGTCTTGCCCGGGTCGATCCAGGCATCCGGGGTGTAGGGCAGCACCTCGCGCCGGAAGAATGCCTCGATGCCGCCTTCTTCCAGCAGCGGCACCTGCTCGCTGTCGCGCAGGGCGGTATCCGGCTCGTATTCGACCACACAGGTCTTGCCGTTCACCTCGGTTTCGAAGAGACCATGGATGGGATCGGGTGTGGCCTTGCCGGGTTTGTAAATCTTCTTCAGCACCGGTGCGGCGTCCTCGCGGGTGTCGCAGAGTTCGCTCTGCAGCAGCTTCTTGCGCTTGGCAGTGAGCTTGACACCGTGCTTGTCGGCATCGACGTCGCAGGCATTCATGAAGGCATTGAAGTCCAGGTGCGGCCCAGCATCGAGAGCATCAGCCACGCGGCGGGCCAGGTTGACCAGCGGCTCTTCTTTGGCCTTGGCGCAGGTTCGCTCGAACCGACCCACCCGGGCCGGGCTCAAGTCAACGGCGAGGCGCAGCGGGCGGTCCACCGTTACCTTCCAGTAGCCGAAGGCCTCGTTGGGGAAGATCTTGGATTTCTCGGTTTCGACCGGATTGACCACCAGGTCGCAGATGGCGCGGATGTGTTCCTCGGAGTATTCGCAATTCTTCTTCCCAAGATTGCGGCGCAGCGGAACGTACCATTCGGTGGCGTCGATGAGTTGGACCTTGCCTTTGCGTTCCTCGCTCTTGCGGTTGGTCAGCATCCAGATATAGGTGGCGATGCCAGTGTTGTAGAACATGTTGTCCGGCAGGGCGATGATGGCCTCCAACCAGTCGTTCTCGATGATCCAGCGGCGGATGTTGCTCTCGCCCTGACCGGCGTCGCCGGTGAAGAGCGATGAGCCGTTGTGAACCTCGGCAATGCGGCTGCCGAGGCGGGTGGTGTGCTTCATCTTGGAGAGCTTATTGACCAGGAACATGAGCTGCCCATCCGAGGAACGGGTGATCATCTTGTATTCCGGGTCGCCGCCGTGCTGGGTGACAAAGCGCGGGTCCTTGATGTCACCCTTACCGCCCAGTCGTTCCAGGTCGGTTTTCCAGCTCTTGCCGTAGGGCGGATTGGAGAGCATGAAGTCGAATTCCTGCGACGGAAAGGCATCGCTGGAGAGCGTGGAGCCGTACTTCATGTTCTCGGCCTCGGCCCCTTCGCCTTTGAGCAGCAGGTCGGCCTTGGAGATGGCGTAGGTTTCCGGCTGCACCTCCTGACCGAACAGATGGATGGAGACATCCTTGTCGTGACTCTGGGCCAGCTCGGCGAGGCGCTCCTCCGCCACGGTCAGCATGCCACCGGTGCCGCAGGCCCCGTCATAGACAAGGTAGGTGCCCGATTCGATGTCGTCGGCCACCGGCAGAAAGATCAGGTCGGCCATGAGCTTGACCACGTCGCGGGGCGTGAAGTGCTCTCCGGCCTCTTCGTTGTTCTCTTCATTGAAGCGGCGGATCAGCTCCTCAAAGATGGTGCCCATCGAATGGTTGTCGAGCGCCGGAAGGATCTCGTTGCCGTCCACGTCCTGCACCGGTTTGGGGCTGAGATTGACGCGGCCGTCGAGAAACTTCTCAATCAGGTGGCCGAGGATGTCGGCCTCGATCAACGTGGGGATCTGGTTGCGAAACTTGAACTTGTCGAGGATCTCCTGGACGTTGGGTGAAAAGCCATCCAGATAAGCTTCGAAATCGGCCTTGAGCTGTTGTTGCTTGGCGCGGTTCTTCAGGTCGCGCAGGGTAAAGGGCGAAACGTTGTAAAAGGCCTCGCCGGAGGCCTGGCAGAGGGCGGCGTGTTGATTGGCGATCCCGGCCCCGTCGAGCTGCTTCTTCATGCCGAGCACCTTTTCCTTGCTCGGCTCCAAGAGCGCGTCAAGGCGGCGGATAACCGTCATCGGCAGGATTACGTCGCGGTACTTGCCGCGTACATAGACATCGCGCAACACGTCGTCAGCGATGCCCCAGATGAAGTTGACAATGGAGTTGTGGGTCTGATGATTCATCTTACGACTTATTCCTTAGCGCTTTTTCTGGTTATCTGAATGTTCTGCTGCGCCGCCTGCTTCGACCCATGCGTCAACCTGCTCTTTCTTGAACTTCCAGAGACGCCCGACTCGGTGGGCGGGCATTTCATGCTTTTCAATCCACCTGTAAACCGTGTCATTGCTCACCCCGAGGTAGGTGCAAATTTCACCCACGGAAAGCCAGCGGTCTTCCAACGCAGTCATTATTAACCCCATAAACAGTCAGGTTTAGTGTCACTCCGCCATATCCCTGAATCGGCTGGATGCTTGGGATGGGCCGCAACCCTAAATGCTGCTCAATATATTAAGGTAATCACCGACTGTCTACCGCTTTTTGCCGCATATACCCGCATCATGCTTTGCGTGGTTCCTGGCATTGACGGTCGATATCCAGAGGTTTCATCTTTACAGGCCCTTTCTCCATTTGAAACAGCGCCCCATATGGCGCTGTGACGGCCCTTTCGGATAAGCCCCTTCCCATTACTGCCCCTTCCCTTCATGTCCGCCGTTTAGCCTTTTCCGTTGGAAGCACAGGTGACTTCGTGCCCTACAAGCTCGGGGAAAAGGAATTCGAATAGTTCGGCGTATTGGCTGTCGGACTCGTACGTCGGGTCATTGGCTTTCAGAAGTGGGGCATATTGTTGGACCTTTGCCTGCCATTTCCCCTCGCGGTCCTCGCTTCGAATCTGATTTTTCCGGTTGTATGTCAATAGAAGTTGCCGGAAGCGGCGCAGATACCCCTTGTGGCGACCATGCACACAATGCGCAACCTCTATGAGCTTGTTGAATTTCCAGCCCACCGGTCTTCCTTCGCGTGCCGAATAGAATGCATTCAGTGCGCCAGCAAGTGAATGTTCACCGGGGTGATCTGGAATATCCAAGCCCTCCAAAGACAGTTCAAGTTGAAGTTCTGCCCATTCATCACGCACTTGTTTCCAACCAGCGCTGGAAGCGTTTATTCCGCCCCTGTTTATCCAGAACTCGGCAAAGCGTCGTCGGATAGCTTCCTGCGTCCTTTGATGGGCCGCTTCTTCTGATTCATCTCTTGCACGGGACACGGCAGTTTCATAATCGAACAGGAAGATCCGTTGCCGTTTTTGATCAAGCTGGAATTCGTCGAATGGGGCGATTCTTTCGGACCAGCGGGTTTCGACCTGGCTAGTCGCGACATAGGGCTCGGCCCAGCGGCAGTCCAACATCAATCGCCCGACTTTTCGTGATGCCGTCAACGTGTCTTCGCTGGCGAGGAAGAGGTTATGGTTATTGCTGTAGAAGATATCGTCTTGGGTCAGACGAGCGCGGTCTTCGTCGTAGGACTTGAATATCCAGCAGAGCAAACCACCCTCACGCTGATAGAAATCGCGTCGTTCGGCAATGACGCGAAGAAACGTCGTTGAAAGTTGTATCTCGAAGGCAACGGGTAAGCCTTTGTAGAGAGCTTGCACATCCGGTTTGCGCCAGGTGGCTCGTTCCTGCCCTCTCCATACTGCCTCGACTTTCACATCCGAGAAGTTTGGATCGCATCGCAGGCTCTCTGCGATGATCTGCTTCATGCGGATATGAGCGTGGCTTTCTTTAGCGCCATTGTATTTGCGCGCATTGATTTCCTGTTCGTTGAGTTCGCCGCGTGTTTTGGCAGGGCATCGGCCGTCTTCCAACTCGTGCCGAAAGAAGAATCGCCGCGTCTCCTTCCGGGATACAAGGTAGACCGGGGTGCCACACAAGGGACAGACGTAGACTGGTTCACTGCGGGCGCGGGCCTCACCGAGCTCCATGCGAAGGGCCATTGCCTGGTCGTAATCCGAACCTATAGCCTCATGAGCCGGGATGATCGAGCCCGTGCGCATGTCGAGGACCTCTGCAATTTCAGGGTCGTCGACGGCGAATGTCGATGCGTTATGGTTGCCAGCCATATTTATGCAAGACCTCCTATGGAATGACTCCAAGACGGATTTTTACTCGGATCTCATCCAACCAACCTGCGCGATAATGACGGGCCAGGGCACTGATTTGACCATGTGTCACACCGGATTCGTTGGCCAGATGCTCCAGGGAAGTAAGCGAGTCGAGCCATCCGATATTACCGGTGGCCACGATAGCCGCCTTATCGGCCGTGGAAACGAGGATAAGGGCATTGGGAAGCAGCCCCTGGGCATGGAGCCAGGCGAGGAGATGCAGCTCGCCATCATCGAGGCCGTGGCATGAGGGATGGGTAAGGACGAGCTTCGCCAGCTCTAACTTCCCTACCTGGTGCCGGCCGGCAAGTCCTTCCAGAAGGGCATCCCTGTCGATGTGTACACGCGCGGGATCATCGGGGTTGCCGGTGAGGGCTTCCTCGACGCATTTGTCGACGGTCTCGATAGCGAACCTGTTGCAGATCGCCGTCCAGCAGCCCGTCCGGAATGCCTCGATGATGATGTTGGTGTCGATGAATACCCGCGTCTTTGCCATGCCCGGCGTACCCCTTACAGTTCGAAGGGGGAGGGTAGGGAGTGCTCGGCAAACAGGTCTACAAGCTGCGTCAGAGTTGCACCCATCGCCTTTGCCGCCTTGCGGGCGGACAGGTGGCCTCTGTCGATTGCGCGGTGCAGCATGTTAATGAAGGCAGGGGAGAATCGCTTCGGCGTACCGGCCACGGATGGACGCTGGTGCTCCTGTTGAAGGGCATCCCGTGTTTCGGCGCCGATCCAGGTCAGATTGAACAGTCTCCAGGCAAGGGCCACTGGCGCGACACGCAACTGCATGGCCACCTCAGCAAGATGGCTTACGTCATCGATTCGACGCTTGTCGATCAGATTCGCCAAAGAAGCCTGGGGCATCAGCAGAGCAGCGGCGAAGTTGTTGGCCAGCTGCTCGATGCGTTTGCCCTTGGCCCGGTCCTCGACCGAATTGGATTCGCGGTGATCCGGCTTCATGGCATCCCAGGTCAGGGCGTGGAACAGTTCATGGGCCAGGTCGAAGAAGCGACGGGCCTCCGGCTCGTTGCGGTTGATCAGGATCATACCCATATCCTGGAGATGACAGGTCGCGCCGGAGATCGAATCCCCCTCCGGGGTTTCGATCGTGTCGACGTACAGGACCGGGATGTCGAGTTCCTGCTCGATCTTCTCGGCCAGCCGCTCGGCCGGAACAACACCCAGGTCGAGCGCCTCGACCAGGCTTTCGGCACGGGCGATCGCATCCTCGAATGAGGACTGCGCGGTAAGCCGCAGGGTGTGCTTGAGGGGGTTGGAGCGGTCCTGCTCCTTCTCACGCAACCAGCGCAGCAGGCCGATCCACTGACCGGCCCTCAGCTCGAAACCGTCCAGGCTGTCCTCGGCCAGTCCGGGGGAGGCGCGCCAGGAAAACTGGGCCTCGCCGGCAACCTGGAATGGATCGAGGAAGAAGTCGAGTTCGCGATCCAGGGTGTCGGTCAGCAGGACGAGTTCATCCGGCTTGAGCGCCCGCTTGCCATTCTCGATATCGGAAACGCTCTGGCGGTCTTTCAGGCCCATGGCCTCGGCCAGCCGGTCCTGTGTCCAGCCGGCCGCCTCGCGGGCAGCCTTGACGCGATAGCCGATGAGTCTCTGTGACAGGTGTTCAAGCATGGCAGGCTCCCTCTTTAGGAGAGGGAGTATAAACTTGCGAAACAGGATTCGCAAGAAAACATTGCGTTACCAGGATAGCATGGTTGACATTGGGGGGTGGTGGGGCTAAATATCCATATTGGAGGAGAGGAAAATGAGCATCGGACTGTTTTTCGTGATTTTCTTTGCGCTGCTGCTGGGAGCTGTCGTATGGATTCTGCGGCACCCGAATTCGCGACCGCTGACGGGGGAGGAATGGAGTGATTATCACGAACGCAGGAGAAAGGACGAGGATGACTATTGGTTCTTTTTCCGTCCCGGTCGCGACGATTGATGTGGTCGGCAATGGCCTACTTTGGCCGCTACCTCAGAACGGCCACCAGTCTTTAGTCTCTTTCTTACCCTCCTCAATGTTCTCCTTGACCTCACTCTCGCGCAGGTGACGCTCACCGGCCGCATGGCCCGACGCCTCGTCGATCTCCAGTGATGCCTGCCCCAGATCCGGATCGGACTTGGCGTCCACTTCTTCCTTGAAGTCATTGACCCACTGCCGATCCGCAAACGGCGTCTGCCCCAGCTTGTCAGGATCAAGACCTAGCGGTGCAGCGCCCGAGTGGGGCGAGTCAGGGCTGAGCGGTTTGTGGAGGACCTGATTTTCATGCCGATCCACAGCATGGCGTACAGCGCCATCGCCAGCGACGGTGCGTTGGTATTCCCGGTCAGCCTGATCAACAGCCTGCTCTGCGCTTTCAACCTTGATGGCGGTCTCCTGGCGCTGTCCCATGGCAAAGCCTGTCTGGCCATAACCTGGGTTGGTGACGAACTCAATAGCGTTATAAGCCGCCTGATCGCCCTCAAAGGCACCCCCAAACTTGTTGGCGGCCCAGCTCGCGGCTACTTGGGCAAGTTCGCGGCTGCGTGTGGGGTCGGACAACAGCTCCTGTGCCTGGCTGTGCCCGGAGGCGCGCATGTCGGCCGCGAATTCCGGGATGATGTTGGCCCGGATCGACTGACTGTCGGTTCCGACCCTTGACCACTCTTCCTGTGCCTGGACCTGCTCGGAGCGCGCCTTCTGCCAGCTTTGCTCGTGGCGTTGGGTGTCCTGCAGGGATGAGTGAAGCCTCGACGAGAGTTCGTCGCTTCCGCTTTCCGTGGCCTGGTAGTTGGTCGTGCGGCCGTAATTCTCCAGGGCCTGGACACCCTCGTTGACGGTCTGCCGATCCAATGAGGAGCGGGCCGTCTCGTAGGCCTGGGTCAGCTTGTCGGTTTCTGTATGGTCACCTTGTACCCTGAGTTGGCCTCCAATTCCCGCACCTCCTGACACTCCTTGTCCTCCAGGACCACCGCCGCGGACGTCGACACTTGCATGCAAATCAGCAACTGCTGTGTAAGCAATCTTGTCTGCCTGCTCCTGACTGAACCCATACCTGTCCTGGAGTTGCTGACTGACCTCTTCAGTCTGCTGTGCCAGCCGGCTCCAGGCCGCCGCGTCCTGCTGGTTCCAGCCATCGCCCTTCTGGAAGCCGAAGCCCGTGGATCTGGACATGTCCATTGCAGTGTCCAGACTGCCGGTCAGTCCATCGGCATACTGTCGTGCCTCGGTCTTTGTCGCCTGCTCGAGATTGGACAGTGCATCCCGCTTGGCGAACTGAATCGCTTCGCCCAACTCAGCGTTGGTTCCCAGATCGGTTTTCAGGTTGACCTGGCCATGCGCTCCGTTTCGCGCGAGTGTGTGGGTGTTGCCGCCGAGATCGTTGTACTGCCCCTGGCCGTAGTTCGTGGTCGCGTTGGTGTCGTGCTTGAACATGCCGGTGTTGTAGGCACCCAGGTTTGCCAGGTTGATGTTGCCGGTGGCCGCGGCAGCCGATGCCTGGTTCGCGGCCGTCTGGGCGACGGCGCCTACCTGGGCCGCCAGCTGCGTCAGGGCCATCTGGCCGCCCGAGACCAGGCCGTAGGCGATGAGGGGGATCGACAGGCCCATGTAGCCGGCGATGATAGCCGTGTCGGTGTTGACGGCCATCAGGCCAGAGTGGGTGGCAAGGGAGAGCGCCTGGCCGCCCAGCTGTGCCGCTGCAGCTGTGGAGTCGGATTGGGCGTGCAGGGTCATGAGCAGGTTCAGGATGGCGTACAGAGGCGCCCAGAGTTGCAGCCAGACGATGTTCTTGAGGTAGGCGAGGAATATCTTCACCCCGATGGGCAGCATGAATACCAGGAACAGGAAGGTGAACATGCCATATAGCAGGCCCTCGTAGATGTTCTTGAGCAAAGGGAGGAACTTGGAAGCGAGCTTTCCCATTACCGCATAGGTGGATCGCTGCTGCTGCTCGGCCTGGGCCACGGCGAAGTCCTGGGCGGCAGCGCCGGCATCGGCGGCCGCGGCCGCATTGCCGAATGCCCGGCGAAACAGATTGGCCATCATGTTGGCGCGGATGATGTCGCCACCGGATTTCGATATCCCCGCCAGATAGTCGTAGCTTACGGGGAGGTCCGACATGAGCTTGGCTGCGGCGTCCGTCATGGTCAGGTTGGAATTGAATCGCTTGCCGTAGAGACGTTTGGCGCGGTCGATCTCCGTGTTCCAGTCGGTGGACAGCACCCCCTGGGCGCCTGTCTGACAGGCAATGATGGACTGAGAGCCGTCGGCCGCGATGTAGGCAAAGGAGCGGGAGGTCGAGGCTGTGTTGCTCTTGATGAACTCCCACGCATCCTCGGCCTCGAGGAGGTCCGTCCAGGTGTAGCGCCTGAACAGCACGTCATAAAAGACGCATTGGCGGGTGAACTCGCTCATGTTGCCAGCGAAGCGGCCGTCCGTGATCTCGAACTGGGAGGCCGCCTCGATGAGCGTGGAGCCGAACACCACACCGTTGCGCTGGTAGCGCAGATCATCGGGCAGGGTCATGACCGCTTCTGTGCTCCGGGTGAACCAGTCACCGATCTTGGCGGTCGCACCGGCGAAGGTTCCGAGGCCCCAGGGTACATTGGCCACCACGCGCGTATGATTGTTGTCGAGCCGGTCGACGATTACCACGTCGACCTTGGGTACGAACAGCACTCCGTAGATGAGCATGAACCAGAGCACGTAGGTCCACTCCACGGGGCCTCTATAAAGGGCTGCCTTAATGCTGACCCACATCAGACCGAAGATGCCTGCCAGTCGCATCAAGGTGGTGAAGTTGCTGTCCCCGACCAGGGCAACCACCCCGTTGAATATCATCGACAGAAACTCGCCGTTTCCGTAGGTGTAGATCTCCCAGACCGGCATCACCGACCTCCCGGTGTTGCGGTCTTTACGTCACCCATTTCCGTGCATGCTGACATGGTGATTCCTCATTGCACGGCCTTGGACCACTGGACAGAGTTGGCAAGGCCCGGCGACATGGCGGAGATCAGCATCCGTTCAATGGTCATGCTCTCCTGCATCATCTGGATGGTCTGGTCCACCTGAGTGGTCTTGTCGGAGCGCATGCGCTCGAGGCTGGTGCGGGTTGAGGAGACACGCTTGCGGAAGTCCTCGGTGATGGCCTCGGGAAGCTGCAGGAGGCTCACGGCATCGCCCACGACATAGGTAAGCGACTTGAAGTACTGGTAGATCAGATCGAGTGCGATGGAGTCGGCGTAGGCCGACTTCCAGTTCTCGGCGTATGCCGGGCTGTAGGCGGTTGCCACGTTCAGCATCTTGTACACGGGCAGGGAGGTTTCATTCAGCAGATTGCGCTGCTCAGTCGACAACGGGCTCTCGCTGTACATGTTGTCGATCATGCCGGTGAGCAGGGCCGCGACCCGTGCCGAGTAGCCGTTGTTGGCGCTGAGCGTGATGGTCTGTTTGGTGGGGGAACGGCACTCGAACTCGCCGGTGCTGTCACAGCGCCAGATCGTGACTTCGCCCCCCTTGAGGAAGGCCAGGAGATCCCTGTCGTTCTCTGCCTTGATGGTGGGTGGAAGGATCTGGGGTGTGATAGGGGTGTCGTCGTTGGGGGCCAGCGGGTAGATCACGGTGCCGGTCAGCGACATGACCATCTCGGCTAGCTGTGTGTCGGCGCTGGTCGACGAGATCTTCTTCAGGGCATTCCATACGATGTTCCCGTCCGGAATCAGGTCCTTGAAGCGAGGATCGGTGCGTGCGCCGGCGATGATGGAGGAGCGTTGGCCTCCGGTACCGCATCCCTGGCGGCTCGCCGCATAGTCACCGAAGATGCCGTCACCGGTACCGATGCTCTGGCACAGTGCCTTCTGCGACGCCTCCGTCTTCGGCAGCATCCCGCCAAGCATGTTGGCGGCCGCCTCGCAGGAGTTAATGCTCGAGGAGTTTATCTTGTTGGCCATGTCCTGCATGTCCTGCAGGAGCCCGGAAAGCTTCGGGCTGATGGTCGAGAGCGCCACCTGAAAGGCCAGCCCCACGGCGTTGGAGCCGATGTTCTTCATCATGGCGACCAGCTGGTCGGAGTTGATGAATGAGAAACCTCCGGTGAAGAGATCGATGCCGCCGCAACCAGCTCTCGCGCTGGGCAACTGGACGGTCATGAGGTTGTAGTTACGAGAAGGTGCCCGCGCAAAGAGGTTGCCACCCGTATAGTAGCCGGCAGTCTGTCCCTCATAGGCGCCACCGGGGGTGACGTTGGAGGCGAGCCCCATGCTGTCGAAGAAGTTGTTCAGATCAGACTGGACATTGGCGGCCGTCGGCCCGCAGGCCAGTGTCATGGCGACAGCTAACAGTAACTTGCGCATGGTCTTCTCCTTCACTCCTAGTAATCCTTGCCCGGCTCGGTCTGGGTCAGCACATAGATACGCTCGGCCAGCTCGTCGACACTCATCACGCCGGCGCCCACCGGCACCACATTCCGGCGGCGCGGGTCGACGAGAAACACACTGGGCACGGTCTCCACGCCCAGCTCGGTCGCGACGCGGGTATCCGTTCTGGCCTGAGGGAAGTCCGGGAGCGTTCCTCCGTCGAGACTGACGGGGAGCACGTCGATGCCGTACATCTCACTGAACCGTCGAAGGATGGGCCCGAAGGCATGGCAGTAGGGGCATGAGCCTTTGAAGAAAAAGAACAGGCCGTGGGTTTTGGCAATTTGGGCCACGGCCTGTGCCTGGGCGGCATTTTTCTGATCTTGGAACTCATGGACGGCCAGATTTGTGACCGGGCGCCGCAGGCTGTAGTCAAGGTCCGGGGTCTGCCACACCACCCGGCGCCAGACGTCCGAGAACAGGGATGACTGATTAAGCTGCCACTGGTTCAGGCGCAGGTATTCGCCGACGTTCTCCTCGGTCGGGTACAGCACCGCCCTGGCCTCGGCCCGGGCGATGGTCTTCTGAATGCGCTCGAGCTGATCTAGAGGGTCATCCGGAACCGTGGCCACAGTGTCTGCCGGCGTGGCAACTTTCTCCTGCTTCTCCTCGTCCTGAATCACCTCAGGCTTCTCGTACCAGAACCAACCCTCGGCATTGCGACTGAAATAATCGGCCGCAGAGGCCTCGGCAATTGCGGTAGAACAGAACAGAACGACCACGACCGGCAGGAGAATAGCCCCGTTGACCTTCATACGCTTCATGGCAGTAATTGGTTCATTCGGTCGGTCATGCGATCCTGCATCTCACCGGGGTTGATGGTGGGCATCGAGGCAAGCACATCGGCATAGAACTCGGACAGATCCATGGCCTCGAAGTCCAGCGAGGCGACCTCATCCATGGTGAAACCACTGCAGTCCGGTGACCTGGCGTTCCCCCATCCTTTGCCCAGCTGGGGGTGACCTTGCTCTGCGATGATGCGTGAGAGCTTGGAGCCGAAGCAGCAGTGGGTCTGAGTGTTGACCGTGCAGATGCCAAAGAAAGTCTCATGGGAGCAGTAAGTGCCGACATAGTGGCATCGACCGGCCTGGCGCATGTCGGCCAGCAGCTCCTCGTCGAAACTGCAGCTGAACGTACCTTCGGCCCATCCGGATATCCGGCAGCAATTCTGTGCGCCGATTGCGTCGGTAATCGATATGCCGCAGCGGCGGTCCTCCCCCCTGAATACCTCCATCGTGTCGACCGAGAGTTCGTCGGAAACCGCCTCGAGAACGGAAAGCAGCGCGCCGACGCGCCCCATGTTTCCGTTGGCCTGGTAGCCGGTGTCGAAACAGTTCCCCTCGAGGCAGAACAGCTGACCGCCACAGTCGAGCACCGCCTGTTCGGCTGGCGGCTGATCCGAAGGACATTCGTAGGTCTGCTCGTAGGTCATGCAGCCAGAGTCCGACTCGGTGATGCATTGCGAACCCACCTGCGAGCACCCCCTGGCCCGAAGTTCGTCGCAGTAGGCGTCCTCCGTGACGTCAGGGGCCAGGCACTCATACGTGTCCTGGTACTCCCAGCACTCGCGGAACACTGACATACCATTGACCAACCGTGTTTCGTTCGGCGCCACACACTCTTCGCTGGTCTTGCGACACCCGATTGCAGCCCAAGCGGATGCGTTGGTCAGTAACATGAGCAGGAGAAGCGCCGTTCTCATGGTTGTGACCTCGCCTGTAACGTTGCGCACTGGCTGTCGTCCCAGGTGTCATGGCAGTCGCGGGGGCATTTCTGCCGGGTCGTGATCTGGATCGCCCCCTCGCCACCGCCAGCGACGACGGTGCGCATGAAGATGGTGTTGGGGCCCTCCACCAGGTAGGGCGTGAGGTCGACGTTGGGGCTCTTGTTCCAGCTTGTGGAGAGTTCGGGGGATCCGAAACAGGTCTCGCAGTACTGGACCTGCTTGAGTTGAAACCAGCCGGTGTCATTAGTGACAACCTCAAGGCGATCGCCGCCGTAGGGTCCGACATAGACAACGGTGCCGTTGACCTTGACGAGCAACCAGTCATCGAAGGCGGCACGGGTAAGTTCAAACTTGGTGATGAGATCCGCGTCAGTGATCTCGAAGGTCAGTGTCCGGTCGTACACCGCGCCATAGCCGCCCCAATAGTTGTCGGCGATGGTGCCGAACTGGAGGATGAAGTTGCCGTTGTTGGCCGGCGTCAGTGCCACCCTCATGTCGCCAGCCCAACTGCCGGGCACGATGCCACCTGCATCGCAACCGTCAGTCTCCGGATCACACGCCACCACCAGAATGCGGGAGCACGTATGGTTTTCTGCCAGGCGGTTCTCGTAGCACGCCTCGGTGGTCGGCGGATACGGAGTTTCCAGCGCTACCGGCTGGCAGGAAGAGTACTCGCCCTGCATGGCGCCGGTGATGGATGCGGCGTTCGCCTCCACCTCGCCCATGCGCTGGAACATCGGGTCGGTGGACTGATCGATGGTGAACATGGGACGCGAGACGAAGCCCTCCGTGACAGATTGCGCTGCCTCGTTCTGTGCCGCCGCCTGATTAGCCGCGTCGCTGAGGCCCGCAGGGTTGCCATAGTGGTCAGCTTCAGGGGGAGCCGCTGTTTCGTACCCGGGTACGGACTCCGGAGGCAGGGTCGAGGCATCGGGCATCGTGGAGTTGACGGTCGCGCCATAGGATTTGCCGTCCTCGATGGCGTCTCCGTACGTCTCGGCCGGTGTGGCGGTGGAAATGACGTAGAGCACGGCTGCAAAGCAACCGACGGCCAACGGTTTTGACGATAGTCGCTGACGATTCGTCATGGCGTACCTCCCAACCGCGCAAGCAATGCATAGGCTACAGACTTTGCTTCGGGGTGTGTGCGGGCGATGTGATCGAGGACGTAGTCGAGCGTCACGTCGCCGGCGACGTGAATGTGGACCGGTGTGGCGTGCGGGCATGCCCGAATCCCAGCCACGCACGCACCGTCAGGAACAAGCACCATTGCCGGTACCTGCCGAACGTCGAACCGTGCAAACAGGGTCGGGTCAATCAGGGCGCGGGCTTTCCTTTGGCCCTGGCCCTTCTCGGACGATGTCGCCGGAGGTCTGTCATCGTTTTCCGGTTCGCCGAGGATGTCGTGCATGAACTCCGCGGTGGCCGGAAAATCACCACCGACCACCCCTCGCAACACCAGCGGTGCCCCAACGCTGGCTGCCTGTCGTGCCAACCTCCGGAGCGACTCCTTGGGCACGGATGCGGAAATGAACACCAGCAGCTGCTCCCTGTCGCCGGCCAATGCAGGTGTCGGGCGCATGGCGCCGTACCGCGCCATGAGGGTGTCGAGATCAACGTCGGGCGAGGTCGGACGGATCCCGTCGATGGAGCCGAGGGGGGCGGGTTCGACGCTTGTCACCTGCCGCATCTCCTTGCCAACCGGCGCGCTTCCTCCTGGCGCGCCGGAATACCGCCCATCCGTGGGCATAACCGAATTCCCTTCCATCATCAGAGACTCAGCCTGCCTGGTCGCCTCGGCGGAGCTGACCCGGCTATCAGCCATGGCGGCCTCCGCCTTCTCGACTGCCTGAATGCGTGGGTTCTCCTCCGCGGTGACAGCGACGGAAATGGCGAGCACTGCAAGCGCGAGTGTCAGTTGCTGACGCAGCATCGACGCTTCCTCCAAATCAGGTAACCGAAGTCCTCACCGGCGTAGGGGAACTCCTGACCGATCGCCGTGGGCACCTCGGTCGCCCCGTACGCCGGGCAACTGGAGGTGCGGGGGATCGGATAGGTGATCTGGGTGCGGTACTGGCTCTTCTTGATGATCGGCATCGGCTCGTTTCCGCATTCCCAACTTGTGGTATCCCAGGCCAGCCCCTGCCGATGCATCTTGGCCACGAGTCGCTCGGCAAGAAGACCGGAGGCCATCACGCCACCCGTCTGCTCCGAGGTGTTCCCGCCAAGGGGGTACATGGATCCCTGGCAGCCTGCGCACCAGAATAGTGGGTCGAGCGGGTTTCCTGCCGTGGCGGCCACACAGTCGGCGGCGCAGGCGGTTTGGGCGATGGTGTTGGCGAAAAGAGCGGACTCTGCCCCGAGGATGAAGGCCAGTTCGTCGTCGGCCCACAACGGGTCGAACTCGGTGATCCACTCCACCGAGTAGTTGGGCCCACCCGAATAGGCGAGTTTGCAGGCGGAATTGATCATCGAACCGAACGACGCAGACCAGAAGAAGTTTTCATAGATATGCGCCTGATAGAACGCGCTCTTGTCGCGGCTTCCGGGGCTGTTGCGAGGCCGGCCGGTGGGTGCATCGAAGCCGGGATCTATCTCCATATCCAGGTTGGTGAAGCAGAACGGTTCGCGGGTCACGTCGACCAGCCATGCCGGTTCCCAGAAACTGAAGACGATGCCGAACCGCACGAACTGCGGCCACGGCGCCGGGCAGATGCATACACCAGGCTCATCGATCATCACCGGCAGGACGCATTCCCAGCAGATATCGGTTATGGGGTTGAGAAAACGTCCCTCGCATGTCTCCGACTGCGCCGGAGAGTCGATCATCAGCAGGACGGCGACTGTCATGAGCCAGCGCCTGATCATGGCACCACCTCATCGATGCGCAGGCGGTTTCCCTCCTGGCGGACAATGGCCGGCACCTGCCTGATGCCCAGCTTCTCGACGAGCAGGCCGTGCTGGTCGAACGACACCGGCCGCTGCCACTGTCGCCCGAGTTCCAGGGGCGCGCCGGCGACGATGATGGGCTTCACATGCCACTTCTCCCGTGTGGAGACGATCTCGGCCCACTGGACCTGTTCTTCGTCGGTCGCGTCGAAGAAGAGGAGCTGGCGTGTCAGCGAACGCCACTCCAGAGGGTTGATGGTGGTGCCGGCGGGATGGATGACACGGCCCTCGTGGTCGAGCAGGTCGTAGGGGACCGTGATCGAGGGATCGAACCAGCGGGTGACCGGCTCCGTTGTGCGGGGAAGGCTGGTGCCGGGCGGGTGCTCCGAGTATTGGCGCGTCGCCTCCCGATGTTCCTTCTGCATCCTGGCAATCACTTCCGGTGTGAACTGCGCCGCAGCGTGCTCCTTCATCCAGGCGATCAAGTCCGGTTCGATGACGGGATGGACCGGACCGATTATGTCCACGATTGGGCGGGATTCCGGTGCGCCAGGAGGAACGCCGGTGATTTCGGACGCAGCATGGGTGGCGCTCACCGCCATCGCGAACAAGAGAGCACAGATATTACGGAAACGCATAGGCCCTCCCGACTATCTGTGCACAACTGACCCAGCCTATGTCGCTGTAGCGGCTGTCATAGCCGTCGGGGTGCTCTGTGGCGACGAAATACCTGCAATCCGGCAGGACGCCTGTTGGCCCTGGGATGAGCCGGCTTCCGTCCTTCGCCCGTGGCTTGGTGGTGGCCACGGGCTCGCCATTGACGAAGAAGGTGTTGCCATCGTAGGTCACAGCGTCCCCTGGCAGGCCCACCAGCCGTTTGACGAAAATGCTGTTGGCAGGATAGAAGCGGTTAGGGCCCGGGTGGAAGGCGACCAGCTCACCCCGATCGGGAACCAGGCCGTTCTTTAACACCAGGATCAGTGGATAGTCCTTGATGGGGAGACTGCCGGTTCGGTTGGGTCCGATGGCGACGTAGTGGGTGAGCACCCACAGCGCCATCATCACCATAACCAACGGTGGCAGCACGCGGCGTGACGCCACCCTGATCTGTTCGCGCAGAGGTCGGCGCCAGACCGGTATGGCGGTCTGGCTGGCATCGGTGCGTGGCGTGATCCCGTACATCAGCGTAATTGCCTCCGTACCTCGTCCGTCAGGTCGGGGACCTCATCCATGGGCCCGGCGATCAGGGCCTGCCGTGCCAGAATGGTCCGACCAGACTCTGCCGCAACGGCCGCCACGGCGCTCTGGATTCGTGCGGCCCTGGCCTGCGGGTCGACTTCACTTCCGCCGATCTTCTGGCGGGCCATGCCCGCGATCTCGGTTTCCATGATGGCCACCAGGTCTACCTGGGCGAAGCGTGGCGGTTGCGGCACGGTCAGCCAGATGACGCCCTGCAGGGCGATAGCGCCGAGCGCCCCGAAGGCCATTGCGAAGAGTGCCTGACGAATCATCGTCTGCTCCCCCTGACCAGCTCCTCAATGGCCTGCTCCAGCGTGAGGCCCTGGGCGAGCATGCGCTCGATGGCCTCGTATTCATCGGCCTTGGTCGAGTAGAGCTTCTCCGCAAACGGGTCGACCATCAGACGGCCGATAGTCCAGCCGTTGGGCCCGTAGACCATCAGCTCCGAATACTGCCCCTGCTTGGTATCCACGGATCTCAGCGCGCGGTTCATGAAATCGTTCATGACCAGGCGGTCGCTTTTCGCGAGCTGCTGGATGGACTCGGGCTTCTGCCGAAGCAGATAGACCCAGTCGGCGTTCTGCAGCGCGGCCTTGGCGGTCTCGGATTTGTAGTAGTCGTCGATGCCCTGGGTGATGGTGACGAAGTTGCCGCCGTGCTTGCGGGCCACGCGGTAACCTTCCTCGATGAACTTGCCGGCGTTGCCGCTGGACATCAGGCGCCAGGCCTCGTCGATGATGCACATCTTGCGGACCGAGCGGTCGCCCAGATACATCGCCTGCGCGATCTGCATCATCAGGATGAGGACCACCACCGACTGCAGGTCCGGCTTGTTGTTGAGTTCGCCGAGCTCGAGGACGACGAAGGGGTTGTCGAACGTGATGGTGGATGGGCCCTCGAAGAAGCGGGCGTACATGCCGTCCTTGGTGTAGGGAAAGAGCTGCACCCCCAGGTCCCGGGCGCGCGGGTCAGGGTGATCGAGCAGGAACTGGGCTACCGGCGTGATGGTGGCGTCTGTGCCGTGTTGTGCCCAGGCGTTATTGAGGGCCTGCTCGATGAACGAGGCCTGGATGTCGCTCACCGGTGCTGACGGGGAGGCCATCTGTGCCACCAGGGGTTTGAGCATCGGCAGGCCTTCGTCGGCCCAGTCCTCGATGCGGGTGAAGGGATTTAGGTTGAGGTTCGAGTTAGGGCCAAATTCCAGGTACATGCCGCCGATGATGTTGGTCAGGCGCATGTAGGAACGGCCGACATCGATGATCCAGGCGCGGCCGCCCATGCCACGGATGGCCAAGGCCATTTCCTGCACGAAGAAGCTTTTGCCGGCGCCGGAGGCTGCCGCGACGGCGACGTTGTAGTTGCCCTTGTCGTTGTCGTAGGGGTCGGTGTAGAAGAGCTGGCCGCGCCGACCGACCAGCATCAGCACCGGCGAGCCGCCACCCTTCCACTCGCCGATCACCGGAAGCAGGTTGGCAGCCGACCAGGTCAGCATGGTGCGCATCCTTCCCAGCTTCTCCATCTCCCTGACCATTGTCGGCGACAGCGTGAAGGGGAGTGCCGACAGCAGGGCATGGACCTGGATGAAGCGGTCCAGCACCAGATCCCACCCCTTGGACTTGAACAGGCTCTTCACGGCGTTGGCTGCGGTGTCTCCTTCACCCGCGGCGGCGAACAGCACCATCTGGTGGCTGACCCTGCAGAGGGTGTGACCCTCTTCGACCTTTTTGTTGACGTAGTCCCACTCCGCCTTCTTGTCCCGCCATACCGGCACGAAGCGCCCGACAGGCGATTCCGACGCCTGGGTGGCGCGCGCCGCCTTGAGCTTGGTGACGTTCTTTGCCGCGACCTGATCGGGAATGTGGATGTTGACCGTGAAGAGGAACGGACAGGGGATGCGCAGCGAATCCTGGAAGAAGTCGCCCACCAGCTCACTCATCCCCCACAGCGCCCAGGCTGACGGATAGGTCCGAACACTGAAGGCCCGCACGTCGGTGTTGTTGAGCATCATCCCGTCCCGGCCGATGAGCAGGGAGGTGTCGGGTCGGACCACCTGGTCACGGATCAGCGACAGCTCGTCCCAGCTTTGACGGTCGCGCTTTTTGTCCATCCCGGCCCGTGGATTCAGGATATCGTCAATCAGGTCTACGAACGCATCGGCGTCGAGGTGATCACCATAGAGGCCGGCGCTGTTGAAACTGCCAAGAAGAGCCTTGCGCAGCTGCATCGCCTGGCGCTCGACGTAGACCCGGCGCGAGGGGAGCGGCTTGGGCAGGATGACCGAGACGATCAGCCGGCAATCGCGTACCAGCATGGGCTGGGTGGAGAGGAGGGAGGCGTGGGCGCCTCTGGCGAGGTAGTCCACACGTCGGCGTGCCAGGGAGCGGAAGATGTTGTGGCTGCGTTGGTCGTCGCGACCCGTAGAGCCGGCGGCAGCGGATTGATCGTCCTCCCCATCCGGCTGACGGGCCCGCGCCCACCGCGTGAGTCTTGGCATCACCGTTGGCGATGCCCACAAGGTGAACTGGAAGCTGATCCTGTCGGGCAGACCCTGGGTAAAGATGCCGGCAAGGATCCGGGCTGCACTTTCATCGGCTCCCGTTACCGGGTGGAGCTCGTAGATGAAGCCGAAGCTGTCGTCGTTGTGAAACAGTCCCGTCTCCGCGTCGTACGACTCGAACGGCAGCAGATCGGCGAGACGGTGGGTGTCGAAGAACTCGCGGATACGGTGCTGCGACGGGGGAAGCTTGTCCTCCTGAGCTTCCTGGACCGGGTGCGCGCCGTCGTTCAGTGCGGCATACACAAGATCGCGCAAACGGATGAGTGGGTTAGCGGACATACTCGTCCACTCCCTCCAGCAGACGCTCACGCATCGCCGGCAAAACCCACTCGCCGTTGTCCACCCGTAAATAGAGGTAATGGTTCGGGTGATAGACACTGTTGGTGTCCTCCCAATCCACCACCCAAAGACGCAGGCGCCGCGGCTCGCGGAAGATGGGGTCCCCCGGCGCGACGGCCATCGGGCCTGAGAAGCCATCCGGCGCCGGCAGCTTCGGGGGGGCTTCTGTGTTCCCGTCATCGTGTTTGATCTTCGGGCGAATGGCCTCCCCACGGGCATCACGGTCGTAGATCTCCGAAGCGCTCATGCAGGTGACGCCGTCGGGCGCCCGGCAGCCGTATTCCGGCGTCAGTGAGCAGCCGGCGGTGAGCGCAACGAGTGCGGGAATCAGGAGATGAACGGGTGTGTATCTCATTGGCCTGTGACCTCCTGCTTTTCGGTGGCCGGAGAAACGGCCCTTCCTTCACGGAGCCAAGCAAGCAGTTGGTCGGGCGGCAGATAGCCGCGGTGAACTCGTCCGTCACCGCTGATCAGCAAGGGGGTGCCGGTCAGGCCATGCTCTCTGGCGAATTTGCGCACGGCCTCAAGCGCCGGTTCGCTCTTGCACCCGCGAGTGCGCCACATGCGATCAGGAGGGGATTTGGAAGCAGCCATGTCTGCGCTGAACCTCTCGGCAAACCCGTCCGCCATAGCCCGCTCCAGATTCGACTCGGGTACCGTGCCGCAGACGATGCGGTCTGCCACGTCATAGGCAAATTTCTCCGACGTTTTCAGATATCCTGGCGTGGGCTTGGGCTTGTCAGGGGCGAGCAGCATGATTCGCACATCGGCCTGGAACTCGAGCCCCTTCCTGGTGATGGCCCCGTCCTTGTCCTTCTCGCTCTTGATGTCGTGGTAGAGCTTCCTGCACCAGGGGCACTGCAGGCTGAACAGGACCGCCAGCTGTGGTGCCTCAGGCGGCGCGAGGTTCTCCCGCAGCGCATGCTCCAGCGGGAGGCTGTCCCAGGGGATTCGCCGCGAGGCACTCACCTCGTCAATCCGCTGCTGGGTGATGTCCTGCTGGGTCTGCACGTCATAGATATGCCCGAAGATCAGGTACCGGCCCGTACCGTCTCCGTAGACCACCTTGTCGCCCATCACGATCTCGAACATGCCCGGTAAATGTTGCTCTGGGCGGACCTCGCTGATCCTTGTGTTTGGCAGAACGCTGCGCCATATATCGCCGCCGTTGGAGGCCCCCTTTGCTTCCTCCGCATTCGCAGCGGCCGACACCATCAGCAGAGTGGCCAGCGCAGCGCCGGCGATCCTGATAATCACTTTCTCCATGGGTGTTTCTCCAGGGTTGCAGCCTTCTTTCGATCCTCTTCAGTGACCAGTGCGCGGCGCGGCCCGTCCGGATCGTGCTCGACTATGTCGCCGAGGCTCGCGCCCTGGGTCAGGACGATATCGACAATGCGGGCAGCGTCCGCCTCTATGACCGGATAGGTCTCATCGGCCCTCTCCAAATACCACTTGGAGATCCGATCAAGGGCATTGCCTATCCCCTGAGCGGCGCCCTGCTCGAACACCTTGTTCGGATCGACGTTCGACACCGTTCCAAGAGCGCTGGTGGTGACGGTCTGATAACTTTCGGAAACACCTTCCCCGATGCCGCCGAAGACACCGGCAAGCATGGAGCGCGCGATCAGGGCGCCCTGCTTCGAGACCAGGCGGCCGCGCATGCCGGCCTTGCCGTCCTCGCCCGATATGTAACCCTTGATGGCTGTCTCGAGGATGCGTCCGTCCTTCAGTACGCAGCTCAGCGTCTCGGTGCGGGCATAGACCCGCTCGCTGGAAATGTCGCCATAGCCCGCCAGCACCACATGGCAGGCCTTGACCCGCGAACGGAACCCGTTGGGCAACCTGCCGTGGTCCTTCAGCTTCACCACGAACGGCACCGGGTTGTTCTGGGAGGCGCCACCTGTCGGCGCGTCGATGCCGGACAACAGAATCGCCCGCCCGAACGATCCGGCAGGAATGTAGTTGTCGATGGTGCGGGATGGGGCCTCCTCCTCGGGAGCCTCCGGCAGCGGTATCACCAGCTCGGCGATGGCCTCCTGCTGGGTTTGACGTCCGGCTTGACCTCGTACCGAAGGGGAGGCGACTGGCGGCAGTGAACTCGACACTGCCGCGGCGCCAGGGGGAGGCGGCAAGCGGCTCCCTCCAGCGACGGCAGAAGGTTGCGGCGGCGCCGGGAGGGGTGGCAACAGGCTGGTGCCTGCAGCGCCACCCTTCCGTGCTTCAGCTTCCTCCTTCTGTTGCGCCTTTAGCGCCGACAGCTCCTCGCGCAGCTCACGCAGATCGCCTTGCAGCTCCTTGCGGCCCTCCTTCATACGCAACAGTTCCTCTTCGGATTTCGCGATCCAAACGTCGCGCGGGTCGACCGGAGCAGGGGGTTGTATCTTGCGGGCGACCGGTTTCTCCTCGGGGCGGCGGACATCGCCCTTGGGCTGGAAGGATGACCACAGTGCCCAGCCGGCGAATCCGATGGTGACCAGGACGATGCCGGCCAATGCGACGTACTGCCGCGTCTTGACCCGGTTGCGGTCTGGAACGATGGGAGTGTCCTGGGGTGTGGTCATTGTTCGCCACCCCTTGTGACCAGGTAGATCCGCGTCCGCTCGCCGGGGGCAAGCTCATGACGCTCGACGGACACCGCCAGTACACCATCCCGATAGAACTCCTGTTCTTCGAGCCGCACCTTGTTCTCGTCCACATTGGTCAGCTCATACACTTCACCTTCCAGGCGTCCTCCGGTATAGCGGCTGACGAGGACCAGACGGGCCTCCTGCCACAGCTTGATCTCCCGCCCAATCTCCGCCCGTGCATACCCCTCCGGCACTTCGTTCAGCGCCATGTTGCTAATAAGTTCGAGCAGCGTCCCCTCATAGGGCTGCCCGGTCTCCCAGGCGACAGCCTTCCTTCGGTCGACGACTCGGGCACGCTCCGGCCGAATCAGTGTCACCGTCTCCGAGGGCATGTCGGTCGGCGTGAGCACCAGGGTATAGACGCCGCCATCCGCGTCCTTCACGAACAGCGAGAAGGGCCGCGTGTGCCATCCCTCCGTGGGCTGGAGATACACCTGCCCCGAGTCGCTGTCCGGTTTGAGCACCACCCGGCCCTCCGCGCCCCACACCCGGTGTATCCGGCCATCCCGGATCACCAGTCGGTTGGGCTCACTTCCCGAGATGCGCGCTGTCACGACTGCGCCATCCCGGACCTCGAGCAGCTGGGCTGCGCTAGCGCTACTCGCCCACAGCAGGACCAGCAGCGCTGCCAGCCGCTTTTTCAAACGGATGCTCACTGTTAACCTCCATGAATTCGGAAACCCACAGGCGGCCGCCTGTGAATGCGTAATCGAACCGCCATGACCTGCGCACCGACGACACCTGCTGTTTACCCACCGTGGTGACGAAATCGCCGGTAATCACAACCTGGCGTTTCTCCGCCCTGGTCTGGTATCCCACCGGATAGAAGGCGGTTGTCACGTCGTCACGCTTCAGGCGTTCCGCCTGTACCGCCATGCGGGTCCGGATGGCGCCATGGGCTTCCGGTGCCACGTAGCGCAGGAAGATGTCGATGTTGGCGTCGATGCTTTTCGGCGTAACGTTCAGCACCAGGGTCGAGAGGTAGCGGGACATTTCCTCAAGATATTCTGGTGACGTCTCAGCGCCCTTTACCCAGAACGGGCGCTCGATGGTGGGCGGGACGATGACGGTCTTTTCCGTGGTATCGGTTCTCGCGATGGTCATGGCGAGCAGGATGTTGGCGACAAGCAGCCCGAAGGCTGCCAGCCGCCACCTGGCCTCACGCGCCTTGGCGGCGATCTTCTCGCTCTCGTAGTGTTGGCGCCTCATCCGACGAACTCCCGCACATCGGACGACGGCGTCCGCTTGAATTTGAACCAGGCGTCCGTCGGGGTGTACCAGTAGAGTGCGTGCTTGATGAGCTGCTTGCCGCCGGCGGATTTGATGCGGGCCAGGGTCCGCATCGAGAAGAAGCCAAGAATTCCGCCCAGCAGGAAATTCATCAGGCTGGGTGAAAATGTCACCACCAGGAACACCGGGCCGAGAAAGGCGTAGGCCTCATCCGCATCCCACATCAGGTACATGGGCGGATCGTCCAGATGCTTCGGAATGATGTGGCTCTCCTCAGACATGGCAGGTCAGATGAGGGCGGTGATCATGCTGTTGACGAACGCCACACCGAAAGCGGAGGCGATGACAACGAACAGCAGCCCGCCGATGCCGCCGACCTTGAGGCTGACCGCGGACACGGCGACTGCGCCGATGAGCGCCAGCACGCCGAGCAGCCGGCCACCGGTGCCCTGGATGAGCCCGGTGAACCAGTCGTAGACGCCGGAAAACTCGGCACCGCCGGTTCCGGCCAACGCCGGCGCCGAGATCACCAGCGCCACGGCAACGACGAACAGGGTGTTGATTACGGAAGACCTTCTGCTTGCACTGCTCATTGAAACGACTCCTTGATGTTCTGATTGGAGAAAAGGTGGATTTCAGCGCGGCGGTTTAGCGCGCGGCCTTGCGGCGTCTCGTTGTCCGCCACATAGCAGCATTTGCCCTTCGCTTCGATGCGGACAGAGTCGATCCCCAGGTCGCGAAGCGTCCTGACCACGCTGTCGGCGCGTTTGCGCGCAAGGAGCTGGTTGTAGTGGTGCGAGCCAATGTCATCGGTGTACCCGATCACCAGCAGCGCCTTTCGCTGCAGGGTGGGCCACACTTCGCTGGCAAACTGTGCAAGCAGCTGCCGGTGCTCGGGCTGGATGCGCGACACGTCGAAGGGGAATCTCAGTGTCAGAAGGGGTTTGGCGGATGCCGTTGTTGCGGTGTTGGAATCGGTGTTGTCTTTCGCATTCGATCTCATCGAAGTGCCACCCGGACCGATGGCCATGTCCGCGGCAATGGATTGACCGGCAGACGACGCGGTGCCGCCGCGGGTGGTCTCGCTCCCGGTGCCATCAATGGACTGCCATGGTGTTTTCGCGGTTTTCGTCGGACAGGTGTCGCAGACGACATACCGCCCACCTGTGGCTTGTTCGATGCCAAGACGCGATATCTTCATGAACTCACCGATGCTTGCCGGCTGCGTGGCGCAGCCCGCCAGAGCGGCTATCCAGATCAAGCTGAGAAGCGACCATGCGTGCATAGTTCTCCCGTCGCCTTCCGGCCTCTTTCGTTGACCCAGTGCCCGCGTTGTAGGCGCCCACGGCATCCCAGGTGTAGCCGTACCGTGCGATGTTGCCCGCGAGTATCCAGGCACCCACCTGCACATTCGTGCACGGCTCCCGCAGGTGTTCCTCTCCGATGCCGTATTTGGCCAGCCTCGGCAGCCACCAGGTATTGATTTGCATGACGCCGATATCCCGACTGCCGTCAGCGTTGTGACCAACGGTGGATGGATCGAACCGGCTCTCCTGCGCGGCGATGGCGTGCAGCAGTTCAGCGGCAATGCCGTAGCGGTGTGCCGCATCCGCGAAACACTTCTCGAGTTCTGCGCCAATCGCTGTTGTGGACATGAGTGTGAGCCACGCCGTTGCTGTAATCGCTGCATTCAACCGTCTCGTCCGAATAAGGCCGCGCCCCGAGGGGGCGGTGGATGGTGTCGCCGGGCTCCATGAGTCACGGCGCGGATACAGTGCGATATGCGGAGGAGGGGCGGAAGCGGAAACTCAGACGAGTTTGAGGCGGAATTAACGTTTCGTCGGGCGTGAAACGTGGCAGCAAGAGGTGGCTAGTGGGCGAGGGGCCAGGGACGGTACCGCGGTAAAGAAAACGCCCGGCTGTTGCCGGGCGTGCACTGGAGATGGATGTTCAACATGGCGGCGTCCTGTCATCGTGAAATAGGACTGCACGCATACTCGGAATCTGCCCCCTTGCAACGGCCGTCAGGCTCTCCCGTATCGACCTGCTGCTCATTGCCAACCTGGTAACCGGGGGCTGCAGGTTCGGACATGCATGGCGCGGTATTCCGCACAAAGGGGCACAGCCAAGATTTCCGGTGGCGGGCGACCGGCGCGTACGAATGAAAGCCGATGGCCTTCCCGGAGGCCTCTGGCGCCTCGGGGAAGGCCACCGACAGCACGCGCCGCTCTTGTGCGGGCCTCCCGTTCAAACGGGAGCGATGCGTCAGACATGAGGGTAAGGAAGAGGTGCCGGTTCACGGCCGACGCGGTGTGGAGCGGCCCCAGGTCCAGAAGGGCTGTTGTGAAATGCCGCGGGATCGGAGCCCGAAGGCTCTGCCCCTATTACCGGTCCGAAGGGGCTTTGGCGCCAGCTCGCGCCGGCAGGGTGCCACTGGTACCGCAGCGGCCACGGGTGAAACTTTGTTCCGCGAAATTCTAACAGAAAAAAGGTACTGCATTCCATGGGTGCCTGCTCCCTGTCCACGATCTTCTCGGCCGCATCCAACAACTTGTCAATCAGGCACCATCCTGATCATCACCACCAATCTCTTATTCTCAGAATGGGTGCAGGTCTTAGGTGATGCCAATATGACAACCGCCATGCTGGTTCGCATCACCCATCACTGCAACATCATTGAAACAAGGAATGACTCTTACCGCTCCAGGTACCGTAAATAGGCCTTATAACCTAGTCAATTTAGGACGCCGATTGACAGATAAAATTGACAAATCTCAATAATAACCACACAAAAAATGTGTAATTTCACACATATGACTGTGTGATATAACTGATTGATATATATGCATATTAATGTTGAACTGTTTTAGTTTTCAATAATTAAGAGCAATTGAAAAAACAAAGAAGAGGCCAATCTTACATGAAAAATACTGCTAAACATGTTTATGCAAGACGAAGCTTGCTGGTAATAATTTCATCATTACTCACTGTCCCGGCCCAGTCGACTATTGCGGGTGAATCACTGGAGTTGGGGCGCGTTGTGGTTACCGCTACCCGTACCGAGAGGGATATCTCGGAAGTGCCCGCTAGCGTCAGCGTGATTACCTCTGAAGAGATCGAGAAATCCACGGCACAAAGTGCCGATGAACTGCTGCAGGGGCTGGCGGGCGTCGATGTGCGCCACAGCATGGGAGTGTTGTCGGTCGGCACCTCCAACAAGGTGACCATGCGTGGCATGGGCGGCCTCACCGAGGCACGCGCCTTAATGTTGATCGACGGTGTGCCGGTAAACGAGGTCTGGAGCGGCGGTGTTGAATGGAATCAGATCCCCGTCGAGGATATCGAGCGTATCGAGGTTGTCCGAGGCGCGGGCTCGGCACTCTATGGATCCAACGCCATGGGCGGTGTCATCAATATCATCACTAAGAAACCCTCCGAGGAGACACAGACAAAGGTCACGCTGGGTTATGGCTCTATGGACACCAAGGACGGCTCTGCCTCGATGAGTGGTTCGGCGGGTAAGTGGGGCTATCGACTCTCGGGCGGTATCACCAGGAGCGACGGTTACCAGCCCTTGCCGGAAAATAAGCTGAAAGCCACCTCCATCGACAAAGGCGCCGAGCGTGAGAATTTCCGTGGCGTACTCTCCTACGACTTGACCGATAGTTCGTTGCTCAGTCTCACCGGTGAATATTATCACCACCAGACTACCGGAACCTATGACATTCCGGGATACAACCCCTTCGAGCAAAAGAATAAAGTCCTCAGTGCGAAATATAACAACCGCTTGGGTGGAGGCCGGGAACTCTCCGCCACGCTGTACACCAAGTCCGAGGACAGTAGCTACGATAACGCCAACTATCTCACCGGTTACACTACGAACCGCTTTGACAGCGTTAGTGAACAGAGTAATGTCGGCGGCAACCTGCAGTACACAGCTCCCTTCTCCAGCTCGGGTGCCGCCAATCATGTCATCACGACCGGGCTCGATTTTCGCCAGGGGGAGATCGATCGGCAAGACACCTATTATGATGGCAGTGGCCGCTTTATCCAGGTAAAAGGCAGTCAACGCTACGCCGGCCTCTATGCGCAGGACGAAATTTTTTTAATGGATGATGACCTCGTCCTCAACATTGGCGGACGTTATGACTACTGGAAGAACTACGACGGCTACAACTACGATACCGTTGCCTCGCCGGTTGAAACGAATTTCGAGGATGCCTCCCATAGCTCGTTCAATCCCAAATTGGGCGCCATCTATCAACTGAACCCTTCGACCGCCATCCGGGGTTCGGTCGGCAAGGCATTCCGGGCCCCGAATTTGTATGACCTGTATCGGACCTATATCGCCACGTCAACCATGATCTATTATCCAAACGCCGATCTTGGTCCTGAAAAGGTGCTTTCCTACGAGGTTGGGCTTGATCAGCAGCTTGGAGACTCGGCAACCTTGTCCGTTACCCTGTACCATAACGACGCAGAAGATTTCATCTCCACCCTCTCCATCACCTGTACCGATCCTGCCTTCACAAGCTGTTATGAAAAGCAAAACGTCGGAGAGGTCTCTACCCAGGGCGTCGAGGTGGATTTCCGCTATGCGTTCACGCGGCACTGGGGGCTCTCGGCGAATTATACTTACAACCGTTCAGAGGTGGAGAAATATGACCCCGATCCAACACTGGAAGGCAACCTCCTGCCCGATACCCCGGAGCATAAAGGCGCCCTCAGCCTGACCTTCTCCGATCCCTCCCTGTTCACCGCGAAGGTGACCGCACGTTACGTGGGTGAGCGGTACTCGAACGACACAAACACCACCGAGTACGATAGCTACACTCTGGTCGACCTCCATCTCTCGAAAGACGTGGGGAAACACTACCGCCTCAGTCTGGATGTCAACGACCTGTTCGACAAGACCTACACCGAGTACAACGTCTCGCCGGGTCGCACGGTTATGGCCAAGCTGACTGCGAGTTTCTGAGGCAGAGCGCCATTTCTACGCCTCATTGAATAGGCGGACGGCATCATGGGGCAGGGATGCCCCACCCTCCAACTGCATTCGACCAGAGAGCATAGCGATGCGAGGAATCAACAAATTTTTTCAATTTACCGGGCTCGGCCTGATGGCCCTGCTTGCGCTTTGCCCAGCCTCGGCTAGCGCTTCGATTTGGCTCAGCCAAGCAGATCCCGCATCGGGGTGTTGCACGTCCTCTAATTCCCCTGACAAGACCTTTTATATTGTGAGTGGTGAATACCCGAAGGGCGCCTTGTATACAAGCAGCACTTCCGGGTCGGAAGACACAGTGGCCTATGCAGTGGACCCGGGCGGAAAGATCCATGATGCGTATGTCGATGGGAGCGCCATCCATTTCCGCGCACCGCTGCAAGGGCATCACTGGTTGTTCTATCAGCAGCGAGAACTGCGCGGCGATACGCTGCATGTCTCGCTGGCGAAGTACCGGTTCTACAACCAACATGGTGATGCCGGCGAGTCCATCCTCAAGGAGATCCGCGGCCGGACCATCGATTCGAAATTTGGGCGGCCACCCGTTGAAGTGATTCCCTTTGAAATCATCCTGCAGAAGCCTTTGCAAGATCATCATATCTCGTGCTGCATGTACTCCGGGGATACGGTCCGCCTCAAGATCTTTCATGATCAACAGCCCCTCTCGGACGTGCCGGTGAAAGTCGTTACCGACACCGGCTGGAGCGCCGCACTGCGTCCCGGCGCCGATGAAATGGTGAGTTTCGAGATCCCCCGCAACACATACGTCGACACCACCAAGGACAAGCACCACAAGCAGCATCTCCTGATCACTGCGGATTACGCAGTGGATGCCGAAGGCAGCTATCAGGGACAGCCGTACCGCCGCGTCCATTACAGTACGACTGAGCCGATCGATTTCGGTCCCTCTCCCCTGGAGTGGGCGGCGAAAATGCCCGCATTCCTGGTGGTTTTCGCCGTCATACTCGTATGTGGCTTCGGAGTTTTTCTTTATCGCCTGTGGATCAGGAAGCGTCGGCTGGCAAGTGCATGAACGTATTGAACCGTACCTTCCTGGGCACGATGTTCTGCATCGGGGCCTTTTCGCTGACGTGTCAGGTGCAGGCGGAACAAACCGCGGCGTCCCCTAGCCTGAACGGTGGCAGCGTGGTGCTGATGCAGGCCGATATCAAGGCGCTCAATGTCAATACGGTTGTCGAATTGCTCAATCGCCTCCCCGGGGTCAGCGCGACGGACGGTTCGATCAGCCTGCAGGGCTCGGCGTCGAAGCACGTTCTGGTGTTGCTGGATGGGCGGCCGCTGAATAACCCGGTTACCGGACTGGTCGATCTGAGTGGAATTTCCGCCGACCGGCTGGCGCAATTGAAGGTAATAAAGGGATCGGGGGCGGTCCAGTACGGCGACAATACCAGCGGCGGCGTGGTGCTCATCACCACCCGCTCGCCTACGCGCAAGGCTACGCGAAAGGTCGAGTTTCAATACGGCACCTATAACACCAGCGAGCTCTCCGCGGACCTGGCTGCTACGGTCAATGATACCGGGTTGGAGCTGGGCCTAAATCGGGAGAGCAGCGATGGTCATCGGCTGAACGGCGACAGCACCAATGAGGGGGCCACGTTCGCCCTCAGCCGGACCTTTTGGTCGGTGCTCGACACCCGGTTGGCGCTGAACCTTTCCAACAAAGAGAGCGGCTATTCAGGCAAGATATTCGATCCGACGCCAAGGGCGCGCAGCCGCAAGAACAACCGCGGCGCTTTGCTGATGGCAAAGTACCGCGATCTGGAGAGCCGGACCTATTACAACACCTTCGAAGACAAATTCAGGGATCCCGACCGAGGACTCGACAACAGCCTGGATATCGCTGTTTTCGGCCAGGAGTTTCGCTACAGTGGCCCTTTTTCCGCCGGCCTCGAATACGAACACCAGTCGGCCGACTCGACCGATTACGGCACACATGAAGAGAACCGCGTCAGCGCTTTCCTGATCAAGCGTTTTTCATTTTCGGAATCTGTAGGCAAGGAGGTAGCCGCCGGGCTGCGCGTGAACAATCATTCGGAGTTCGGTGTCAGCTACAATCCGCAAATCGGTTTCAGCTTCAAGCCATCTCCCTTTGACGTGGCGTTGGAGCTGAATCGCTCGTCCAACACGCCGTCCTTCAATCAGCGTTACTACGAGAGCACCTTCACCAAACCCAACCCCGGGTTGGACATGGAGCAGGCCACCAACCTCAAGGCCAGCTTTTCCTACGCGGCGGGGGATGCAGTGTCGCTGAGCCTGTCCGGTTTCTACAGCAAGGTCGATGACGCCATCGCCTACAGCGCCAACGGGGACGGCACCTATTCTTACCAGAACATCGCCTCCAGCATGCGCCGGGGCGCCGACGTGGGTCTCGACTGGCGGATCACGCCGGTGCTCAAGCTCAATGCCTCCTACCTCTATCTGCGCTTCACCGACGACGCCACCGGCCTCGACCTGCCGCACAAGCCCCGGCACAAGGCCAAACTCGACCTCGACGCGACGGCAGGTAAAACCCTACTCACCCTGACCGGCAACTGGGTATCCGACAGCTACGACGACAAGCAAAACACCGTAGTCCAAGCAGGTCGATTCACCGCCGACGCCAAGGCGGCCTACTCATTTGGCAATACCAAGCTGCTGTTCAGCGTCGAGAACCTGTTCGACGAAGAGTACGAGTCCCACGTAGGATACCCCGCCGCGGGCAGGACCTTTATGGCGGGTATCCGTCACCCGTTTTGATTGTGAAGAGGATGTTATGGCAAGCCCAAATCGCCTGAGAGAACGCATCAATAACGTCGATCTGAAACGGTTTCGCAACTGGTTTCAACTAGGGGCCTTCGTGCTGCTGGTATACGGCGGCTATATCGGCTTCGACCTGGGCGACAAGCTGCCCACCTTCGCTTGCGTATTCAACTCCGACGGGCGCGGGGGGGTCTGCTATCTGGGGATTCTGCAGCACGATCTGAATCATCCGCTGGACTATTTCCTCGGCTTTGGGGGCATGATGTTCCTGATCTCCCTGGGCGTGTTCATTCTGTGGTTCCTGCTGCTCAACAAGGCCTGGTGCGGCTACGTCTGCCCGCTTGGCACCCTGCAGGATTGGATCACCCAGATTCGCACGGCGCTCAATATACGCTATTCCGAATATCAATGGCGGACGAGAAAGGAGATTCAGAGTATCAAATACATACTGCTGGTCCTGCTGATCCTGATCCCGATTGGCATCAGCAACTCCCTGTTAGGTCTCGGCCAATTGCCTAACGGCCTCTCCATGCCGTTCTGCAAGATTTGCCCAGGCCGGATGCTGATTCCGCTCTTCACCGGCGACTTCAGCCAGTTCTATATCGACTTCTCCTCCACCAGCGGCCTGGTTCTCACCAGCCTGGGGATGATCATCGTCGGCCTGTTCTTCGTCGGCGCCTTCGTTAAGAAGCGCTTCTTCTGCTACTTCTGCCCGTTCAGCGCCTTTCTTTATCTCTTCTCCAAGGGCGCAGTACTGAAACTGAACAAGGACGGTGCCAAGTGCACCCGTTGCGGCGACTGCTATCGGGCCTGCGACCTGGATATCCAGGAGATCGCAGACGAAGTCGAAAAGACCAATCTGGTGACGGAGGACTGTACTGTTTGCCTCAAATGTGTCGCCGTCTGTCCTGAGGAGGGCGCGCTCAAGGCCACCTTCGCCGGCATCCCCATCTTTGAGTCCACCGAAGCTGGGTTCAAAAAACGCGTGCAAGGAGAAAAAGAAAGTGACCAATAAGGCCGAACGCGCGCCCGATTTGGAGCAGAGCGCCTACAGCCGCAGCCGCCAGGCCGGTGAGGCGCAGGCCATGCTCGACCGGATCGAAAACGACTTTTCCGACAACCCGCAGGCGATGCAGTACTTCTACGACCTGTTCAATCGTGTTTACTGCCAGGGCGAGGCGGTGGAACATCAGGGGCCGCTGGTGGGGACGACCTGCATCCAGGCGCCGGAGGAGCTTATCTATGCCTTGGGCGCCACCCCAGTGCGGTTGTGTAACGGTTCCTATTTCTATGATCAGATTGGCGCCGAATTCATGCCGGCCAAATCCTGTTCACTGGTTAAGGCGACTCTGGGTATGCTTCAATCCGAGGCGCCTATCCCACGCATCGGCCCACTCGAGCTGGTGGTAAATCCCACCACCTGCGACCAAAAGACCAAGGCAAGCGCCATGATCGCCTCCATGGGCCACCCGATCTACGATGTGGAGATGCCACGCACCAAGGAGAGTGAAGGGGCCAGGCTCTATTGGCGCGAATCGGTTCACAGTCTTGTCGATAGACTGTCCGCAATGACCGGGCGCAAGTTGACGCGCAAGAACCTGAAAGATGCCATGGCCCGCACCGCACGGGCCCGTAACGCCTTCCGAGATATGCACCGGTTGCGCAAGAGCCAGCCGGCCTGTTTTCTCGGCAAGGACGCCTTCCTGGTGACCAACGCCTACTTTTTCGATGACCTTGAGCGTTGGTGCGAGGCGGTGGAGCGACTCAACGCCGAGTTGCGACAACGGCGCGACGCGGGCTTTCAGGCGGCGCAGACCAAGGCGCCGCGTATCCTCTTTACCGGCTCGCCGCCGGTTTTCCCGAACCTCAAGCTGCCATTGTTGATCGAGGAATCCGGCGGCGTGGTGGTGGCCGATGAGACTTGTTCGGCCAATCGCCTGCTCTACGATCAGACCGCCGTGGACGAATGGCGGCTGTACGATATGGTCGACGCCATTGCTGACCGCTATCTCAAGCCTTGCACCTGCCCCACCTTCACCCAGAATGAGGACCGCCGGCGGCGTCTACTGGAACTGGCTGACAGTTTCGCCGTGGATGGCGTCATCTACCAGGCCTTTTCGGGTTGCCAGGTCTACGAGATGGAGCATCGAAGTATCGCCGAAGCGATGGAGATGCACGGCCTGCCGATGCTCTACGTAGAGACCGACTACAGCCCGGACGACATGGGCCAGCTCTCCACCCGCATCGAGGCCTTCATCGAATCGATAAAAGGCCGTAGGAGGAAGAGACGATGACTTGTTTTGCTGGACTGGATATCGGCTCCACCGCCATCAAGGCGGCGCTGGTGGACGAGAGGGGAGAGCTGATCAGCAGCAGTGTCGCCGCCACCGGCAGCCTGTTCTACAAAAACACCTTGGAACTCTTCGAACGGCTGCTGCAGCAAGCAGGTCTACGGCGGGAGGATGTGGCCTATATCATCGCCACCGGCTACGGACGCAAGCTGTTCAAGGATGCCGATGACTCCATCAGTGAGATCACCGCCAATGCGGTCGGCGCCCACCATGTGGGCAAGGCCTTCGGTGGGGTGCGCACCATCATCAATATCGGCGGCCAGGACTCCAAGGCGATCCGGATCGATGCCGAAGGTCATGTGGCCAATTTCGCCATGAACGACAAATGCGCGGCCGGAACCGGCCGTTTTCTGGACGCCGCCGCGCGCAACCTGGAGGTCGATCTCGAAGAGCTGGGCGACCTTCATTTAACCGCTGAGCGTGCACCACTCAACATCAACAGTACCTGCACGGTCTTCGCCGAGTCAGAGATCATCGGCCTGCTCGCCAATGGTCATGGCAAGGGGGAGGTCGTCGCCGGCATTCACTACTCCATCGCCAACCGCACCGTGCGCCTAGCCAAACGCGTTGGGCTGGAGGACCGGGTCTATTTCGACGGTGGCCCGGCACTCAACAAGGGACTGGTGGCGGCGTTGGAAGATGAGTTGCGGCGGGAGCTGGTCGTGCCTGAGCATCCACAGATCACCACCGCGCTCGGTGCAGCCATTCTGGCGCACGACGCCTACCTGAGAGAGGGTGAGTGATGGCTACCACTCCCGAATTGCAGATACATATCGATTATCTGCAGGGTTTTGGCAGTGTCTACCTTGGTGTGCTAACTATGGGTTTCTTTTATGGCCTGACCCTCTGCAGTTTCTCCTGCATCCCCCTGCTCAGTCCGTACATCTTCAGCACCCAGGCGGGCTTTAAGCGCGGGTTTGATGCCACGGCGATATTCGTGCTTTCGAGGGTGTTGGCCTACACCCTGCTGGGAGGCATCTCTGGCCTGATCGGGGGTATTGCTCTGGAGCGAGTCGATTCAGGTTGGCCGCTTACTGTGGCGGGTGGTCTGATTCTACTGATCGGAGCCAGGGTTGTATTCAAGTCAAAGAGCGCATGCGGGCAGTATGGGCGGCTACAGGGACCGGTGCGGCGCACTTGGCTGCACATGGCGGCGCTGGGTTTCTCCACCAGCCTCATGCCCTGTCTGCCATTATCGGCTGTGCTCCTGTATGCCGCTACAACCCAGTCATTCACAACCGGCTGCCTGTTGGCCCTGGTATTCGGTATCGGCGCCTCGGCCACGCCGCTTTATTACATCGGAGGCGCGATCGGCTGGCTCTCCGGGAAGATTGGTGGCGAAATTCCGCGTTACATCGGCATGTTGCGAATCTTAAGCGGGGCGATCCTGGCGATCTTCGGTATACGGCTGATGATGATGGGTGGAATTCTGAATTAATTGGAGAGACCGGGTTGGTCACTATGAAAACGCGGGTTCAAGTCGCTAGTGCAACAAGTGGGTTGATGCCGAAAAATACCTGATTGGGTGTTTTCATGCCAAGACATTTTTTTGGTCGGTTGTTGAGCCTGTTCATGACGCGCTGTATGTCCTTGTCGGTGATTGTGGTGAAGTCGCAGCCCTTGGGGAAATACTGGCGGATGAGGCCGTTGGTGTTCTCGTTCAGGCCGCGCTCCCACGAGGCATAGGGGTGCGTGAAATAGAATTCGGTGCTGAGGGCTTTGGCGATATCTTCATGGCGCGCAAACTCCTTGCCGTTGTCCGACGTGATGGTGTGGACATGCGCTGCCAGCGGCCGCAGCAGGGCCAGGACGGCGTCTTTCACGCCATCGGCCTCCTTGGTCGGCACCTTGGCGATGAGGGCCAGGCGCGATTTACGCTCGGTCAGAGAGACGATGGCCTGCTTGTGCCCCTTACCGACAACGGTGTCGAGTTCCCAATCACCGAGGCGCTGACGACGCTCGACGATGGCTGGGCGCTCATCGATGGAGATGCGGTTGGGAAGCTGGCCACGACGGTCGTAAGTGCCGTAACGCTTCTTGCGGGGCTTCTGGCAACGCAGATGACGGTGCAGGTCGCCGCCATGGCGCTTGTCCGCCAGCACGCACTGGTAGATCCATTCGTGTCTGATGGATAGGCGCTTTTGCTGAGCCAGCCAGAGGCTGATTTGCTCAGGGCTCCAGTCCTCGCGCAGCAGGTGTTCCACCAGGCGCCAGTCCTCGTAGAGGATGCGTGGCTGGGCCTTGGTATGGCGGCGATGCATCGCCAGCTGATGGGCTTGCTTGGGCCGATACCCCTTCAGGCCACGGTTGCGCCCCAACTCCCGGCTGACCGTGGACTTGTGGACGCCGACGATGGCGGCGATCTCTGACTGGTTAAGCGCGGCTTTCATCAGGGCGTAAATTTGATATCGTTGTTCCTGGGTAAGCTGTGTGTAGACTCTCATTAGTGCTTCTCATTCTTGGCGGAACGAAAGGCATAGATGCTACCGCAGCTTGCCCTCCATTCCGAACTGTTGAGTTGCACTTACGAGTTGAATCCGCCTATGGCAATAGTAAGACAATTAGGGAACTTCTGCAAAAGTCCCCGATCTGATCCTGCAACCGCATGATCGGATTCGAGGATGGGAAAAATGAAACAACTGAGCATGACCACGGGGTTCGAGAAATACACCAAGGCGACCAAGCGCCTGGCGTTTCTGTCCGACATGGACCGCCTGCTGCCGTGGGCGGAGCTGTGCGCGCTGATTGCGCCGCACTACCCACAGGCCGGCAACGGCCGGCCGCCCAAGGAGCTGGAAATGATGCTGCGCATCTACTTCCTCCAGCAGTGGTTCAACCTGTCCGACCCGATGGCCGAAGAGGCGCTGTACGACTCGCTCAGCATGCGCGCCTTTGCCGGCATCGACCTGGGTGAGCAGCCGGTGCCGGATGAAACCACGATTTGCCGATTCCGCCACCTGCTGGAGCAGCACGGGCTGGGCCGCAAGCTGTTCAAGCAGATGCACCAGTACCTGCAACGCCATGGCTTCAAGCTCGGCACCGGCACCATCGTCGACGCCACCCTCATCAGCGCCCCGTCCTCGACCAAGAACAAGGACCAGCAGCACGACCCGGACATGCACCAGACCAAGAAGGGCAACCAGTGGTATTTCGGCATGAAGGCCCATGTCGGTGTCGACAGCCGCACCAAGCTCATCCACTCGGTCGTCGCTACTGCCGCCAACGTCCATGACTCGCATTGTCTGCCCGACCTGCTGCATGGCGAGGAAACCCGCGTCTGGGGCGACTCGGCCTACCAGGGGCAGACCGAGGTCATCAAACAGCACGCCCCCAGGGCCCGTGACCTGACTCACCGACGCTACCGCTACAAGGGCTGGGTCGATGAAGTCGAACGGGCGAAGAACCGCGTCAAGTCCACCACCCGGGCACGGGTCGAACACAGCATCGGCGTCATCAAGCGGATATTCGGTTTTGCAAAGACCCGCTACCGAGGGTTGGAGAAGAACGCCAACCGGCTGTTTGTCACCTGCGCCCTGGCCAATATCTATCTGGTGCGCAGGCAACTGCTGCACACTTTGCAGGCGTAGTGCCGATGCACTGCGCCAAACGCGGCCCAAAGGCCGCAGGGATGAGCAAATGCCGGCCGTGCCGGTGAGATTCGGTGCGTGATGAGGCGCTTGTGTCGACGATTTGCTCATTATTGGTTACTTATTCAGAGCATCCTTAGAGATTATCTAGAGGAACGAACCTGAAGCAGAAAATGAGGAATTGCAGCGATACGTCTAGGGGCACATCCCATTGAGGGCGGTGCAAGGTGCGATAACTGATGTGCACGGTGGTTGCCGTTCGGTGGCGGAGAAGTCGGCCGCAAGATGTTCGTCCATCCAACCAATGGCCGCACCGACGTACGGTTCGGCAGAGGTGCGTGGCAGGGCATGAGCGGCTACTGCGAGGACTTGGCTTCGTCCACCGATATGATTGAGGCACATGCGCGCCAGGGTGTGCCCCTAAGCCGGCGCAACATGCAGTGACAGGCCAGTATGGCTTGGATCAGGTTACTGCAGATAGACCAATATGTCTGCGGTCGATCATCCTAGGTCGTAACCTGTCAATACGAGAACTGGTGAACACGCATCAATCACAGTTGCGCTGAATATCAGAAAAAATGGCCGCCCGAAGGCGGCCTGGAGATTAGGCGGCAAGCCGCCTGGCAAGTTCGACCTCGATGCTGTCCCCATCCTGGTTCAGCACGTCGAGGCCTGTCTCCGGCATGTCACCCGATGTGGACTGGGCGACCGCGATCTTCTTGGCCATGAGGCTAAGACAGGCCGTCTGAGCTGTATCCGCATAGCCGAGGAAGATCACATCCACCGGTTCCTTCTGGCCGATGCGCCATGAGCGCCTGGCCGCTTGCTGCAGGGTATAGACGTTGTAACCGGTCTGCATGAAGACGATGGTGGGAAAGTCCAGAAGATCGAGGCCGGTCTTCACCAACTCAGGGTTGGTGACCAGTACATCGATTCCCCGTTCCACCTGCTCCATGATCCAGTCCTCCCGGCGGGAGGTGTCCACGGAGGCCTTCAGAACCCCGACCTTTAGCCCAGCCTGCTCCAGGAGCGCCTTCAGCCGTCCCGAAGTGTCCCGCATGCCGGTGTAGACCGTGTAGGCCAACACACGGCGACCACGGGCCTTCTCCCGGCGGCACAGGTCGATGAGGGCCTGCTCCTTGGGGCCGGGCTCACCCTCGTCGTACACCGAACCGGCGAAGGCGAGGAGTGACCGCGTACGCGGATGCTTCACGACCTCCTCCCGGAAACAGGTGTCCGGCCAGGCGAGGAGCGTGTTGAGCACGACGCCCAGCAGACTGTTGTCTCCCTTGCGCAGCGCTTCCTTGAGCTCTGCAGTAAGGGTCGATGACAACTGCTCGTAGCGTTCGGCCTGCTCAGGTCCCATGGCCACGTCCACATAGCGCTCCTCATACGGCGGCAGCACGTCCGCCCCGATATCCTTGAGCTTGAGGAAGGCCGTGAAGGGCAGCACATAGCGGGCAATTCCCCGTGGTCCGAAACCAGGAGCCTTGACCGTGCGTACTGTCACCTGCTTGCCGCGGGACGTACGGTGGGCATCGCCCTCGGACTCCTTGTAGATGTCCTTCAGCACGCCATGCTGGCGCATGAAGGCCATGGCCGCGGAACCGAGACTGCCCCGCCCGTTGGCCCGGAACCCGTCCTCAACCATCCGCTGTGGCATGATCCGCCACAGCAGAAAGAAGAGGTCGTCGGCGTAGCCACCCATCAGCGTGCCGGTCAACAGCAGGACCTTGCGCACGTGATTGGCGAGCACACCCATGGCCTGTCCCTGGGCCGATCCCTCGTTCTTGAACTCGTGGCCTTCGTCCACGATCAGCAGGTCGAAGAAGTTCTGCGGCAGATACCGCTTGATGAACTCCGTGGGTTGATAGCCGCCTTGCCCGAAGCCGAATTCGAGGGTTGCCAGCCTGCGCTCGATGCGAGCTGCCTGACGATCCGCGAACACTAGCTCACCGTTACCATCCATGAGGTTGACGAACTCGTAGACATTGTCGGAGAGCATTTCCTCGAGTGCCTCTTCGCCAAACATGGACAGCAGCCGATCCGCCGACTTCGGTCCGATGGTCGGGATCTGAAGCAGAGCCCGGTGTACCAGCTCGCGCTGGCTTTTCGGTCTCCTCGGTCGGATCAGCGTCCACAGAGCTGTCCCACACTCGGGACAGTTGCGACGTACATCAGCGGGAAAAGCGGCGGGCACCAGTGGGTTCCCGTCTCCATCCACCAGCACGTGGCCACAGCCGGGGCAGGAGGCGACCTCCAGCGTCCTGATGAAGGAGGGCGACCGCTCGTTCCCGGTCTCAGTGAACTGCCGGATGTGCTGCTTTCTTACAGCCACGGCGGGCTTCCAGTGGAAACCCATGCGCATGCGCACCCGGCCGAGCACGAAGAATTCGGGCTCATCGGTTGACGGCATGCCGGCCATCTCCCGCATGGCGATGAGCTTGCGCAGGGTGTCCGGGCCATTGAGCACCCACACCTTGGCACCTGGTATGGTCTCCCTGATTTCGCGCCGCCACTTGTACACCAGGTGTGGCGGCGAGATGACCAGGAAGCGCTTGGCGCCTTCGGCATGCATGACGGCCGCGGTGCTGATGGCCATCATGGTCTTGCCGGTGCCCATCTCTGCGTTGATGACCGCGGCAGGCTCGCCGGCGTCCACCAGCAGCCGGGTGACCGCCTGCACCACCTCCCGCTGGGCGTCGAACGGATTGCGTGCCAGGCCATCCATGACCATGTCCCGATAGGGATCCGCCTGTCCGTCGTAGACGGGCGGATTCTGCCGGGCGACCGCATCCAGCAGCCCATCGCCGAAATCCTCGACGAACTGCGACAGTGAAATAACGTTTGAGCTTTCCATATGAACCTCCGGTAGTGTTGAAGTGAAACCACCGAAGGCACGTCTCCCCACCGGGGATAGATGCCCCGGTGGGGAAGATGACGCTAGTGTCAATGTGAAGCGCAGAGCCGCTGCATGGCATTGCGGGCCTCGGCAATCGCCTCGTCGGCCAGCTCGAAAGCCGTCTCGGTGAAATACTCCTCGCCCGAGTCGGATTCGATGCCCCAGAGGCTGGCGTTGCCAAGCTCGATGCCGGAGCGCCTGGCTACGACCTCGATGCCGACATACCACCAACCACTTCCGTAGTCACAGGCGCGGTCGTAGTCCTGCCTGGCGTATTCCGGGTTGGCCGGGACGAACCATTGGCAGTCCCGTGAGCCACCACGCCAGTGGCGTACGGCGCCCGGCTGCCACGCTGTGCTGAATTTGCCGTAGGTCTCGCTCCCGGTAGTCCACCAGGCATCGTTGTCCTCGACGATTCGGGCGACGATGTCGAAGCCGCCCTCGGACCATTGTGCGAACTTCCGGTACTGGCGATCCTGCTGCCATTCAAATCCGGTAGCCGCGATCCTGTTTTGGATAGCCAGTCTGTGTCGTGCCCACTGCAAGGCAACCCTGGCGGGCGCAGTGTGGTGTTCCCGGCGTAGCTGGCGATAGAGTTGATGAAGGTCTTCCATGGTGTGTCTCCTCGATTGGTTCCGGAGGCACACCACGCCCCTGCAGGGGAAGTGTTCCCCGGCAGGGTTGACGAAGTAGTTGAACAGGGACCGAGACCCGAACCCCCTAAGGGGATAAAGGTCCGCCTCTCTTCCCGATCCGGAGAGGCTTTGCAGCGCCGGTGTAACCGGCAGGGCGCGACTGGGCCGCAGTCGCCACGGTAGAAACCGCCTTTCCGCAAGGCCCGCGCCGCAGGCCTTCGGGAAAGGCCCGCCCCGGAGGGGCGGGTAATGTCAACGCTCGGGCGTGGATTCCAACGCAGCCTCAAGGGCTTGGTCGACATCCTCCCAAGCCACAGAGCCACCACGCTCCTCGCCGCGGCGATAGGCCTCAACCAGCAGGCCTGCGGCACGAAAGGCGGCATTCTGCCGTCGAATCGACTTCACGCTCGCCTCTGCATCAGGCCATGGCTCATTGCTGCGCCACGTTTGTTCGACGGTGAACTGGAGCGGGATGCCTGCATCGCCTTGCTCTTCGTAATCATCGAAAAGCAACGGAATGTCTGGCGTGTCATTCCAAATATCACCGCCGTCGAACAGCTGCTTCGCCCTGGCGATCGCCTCATCCGGACTTCCGGCCTCAATGCCAACCTGAACCCGGTGCACATAGGGCAACTCGTACTGGACAACGTATTTCATCCTCATGCCCTCCGTTACCGAATCGTCAGCACGTCGCCGAACGTCTCACTGCCAGGCGTAAAGTCGATGGCGCGCACCACAGGGACGAAGCGGTCAAGGTGGATACGGGTTTCGCGCGTATCCCCGGTCCGCTCGTTGACTTCGTGTTCCACCCGGACCTCCTTCTCCTTGTGGGTGTCGCCCCTGACCAGGAATGTCCGCCCATCGCAGGATCGGACGGCTCCGGAGATCTGGCCTGCCGACAGCGCCAGTGCCAGGTGCCAGCGGGACAGTGCCCTCAACGGGCGCCGATGCTCCCGAGCACCTGACTGGAACGTGGTTACGAACCGATCCCACAGCGTTGGACCCGTACGCCGCGTTTCGTCAGCAAGCTGCTTCGGGTCGAGCCGCAGCGTGAAGAACTTGGGTTCACCCTGCGGCGCGACCGGGATTGTGTAGTGCGGGCCGTCCCAGAACTCGGGCAACACAGGTGCCTGCCTGTCTCCCGCGCCGATCCCCACAAGCAGATCGCGGGCTGTGGTGTCCATGCCCTCTGATACAGGCTTGCGAACGCCGAAGACCACAACCTGCTTGAACTGATCGGTTGCGCCCCGGAACACCTGCACTGACGAGCAGTGCCGTGCGATCCACGTGGCGAACTCCCGGTCCAGGGCATAGTGCGGGACGATCAGCACCAGCACACCCCCAAACTGAAGTCCTCCGATGGTCCGTTCGTAGAACAGCTTCTCCAGGCGCTTGCGGCCCTTCCATTTGGCTGCCGATGCGGCGACTTGATCGGAGACCAGGTCACCATAGGGCGGATTGAGCCATAGCAACCCGAAGGAGCGCGGTTGGATCACCGTGTCCATGAGGTCAGCGTGTATGCACCGGTCGAGCAGCGTCTTCGCGTGGTAGGCCCGCTCCTCGTTGTACTCGACAGCGAAGGACTCCACAGTGTTTTGCCCAGCCGCCACGAGGTGGTGGGCGGCTTCCGCCAACGCCACCCCTTCGCCACAGCACGGATCGAGGATCCGCATCGGTCCGCCCGAGGGCGCCACCGCCGCGAGAATGCGTGCAGTAGTCTCCTCGTCGGTCGGGAAGTACCCGTTCTTGATGAAGTTGCGCGCAAGGCGCTGGAACATGAGTGCCATGATTACCTCCAATGGTTGATTGAAAAGCCACGGGAGGCGATGCCCCGCAAGGGGGCATACGCCCCCGAGGGGTTTGGGCCGGCAATGCCGGCCGATGGGTTAAACGAGCCCGCGCTCGGCGAAGCTCACGGTATCGGTACCGCCGACCACAATGTGGTCGAGGACACGGATGTCGACGAAATTCAACGCCTCCTTGAGGCGGTTGGTGATGGCTTCATCGGCACGTGACGGCTCGGGTACACCCGATGGATGGTTGTGCGCGAGAATCACCGCCGCCGCATTGTGCTGCAGTGCCGCTTTCACGACCTCCCGCGGATGGACAGAAGCGCCGTCTATCGTTCCGAAGAACATCTCATCGTATTTGATCAACCTGTGCCGGTTGTCCAGGAACAGGACCGCGAACACCTCTCGTTCACGTTCGGCGAGTTTGAGCACAAGATAGTGCTTCGTCTCATCCGGACTTGTGAACTTGACGCCATCCGGCGACAGGCGATACGAGAGCCGCTGTTCCAGAACCCGGCAGGCATAGTTGATCACCTCGTCATCCGACAGTTCGATGATCGACACCTGTTGCGTCATGGGACACCTCCGTATGAAAAAGCCGGAGGCATCCCTTGCCGGGGTATGCCATACCCGGCAGGGTTGAAGAAATAGTCGAACAGGGATCGAGACCCGAGGGCCCGCACCTCTCCCCGATCCGAAGGTGCTTGGTTGGCGCCGGCAGTGACCGGCAGGGCACGACTGAACCGCAGTCGCCACGGTAGAAACTACCTTTCCCGAAGGCCCGCGCCGCAGGCCTTCGGGAAAGGCCCCCCGCAGGGGACCGGGATGACGGTTCTAAGCCGCCTCTGGACAGGAGTCGGTTGCCCCGTCTTCAAGCGACAACCGCCTGCTCCGTACAAGGAAGGAGATCTCGTTCTCGATACGATCTCTCTCAGACAGGTCGATCTCGAAAGCGCTGACGCGACAGCCATCAATCCTTCTTAGGCAACCCATATCGTCAAGGCGGGCAAGCAACACATCCTGCCAATGATCGAGCACGGGTACCCAGAGGATCTGTTTGAGCATCTGCCACAGGGCTTCGGTGAGGTTCTGCGCTCCTTCGTGCTGAAGCAGCAGGGCGCGGCCGTTCGAGCGATCGGCGTCGACCGCGAGCCGATCATAGAGCCAGAGGTGGACCAGCTCGCCGAATACCGAGCCTGAGCGGCGCGCTGTCAGGCGCATAAGGCCGTCAGGATCAGCGTTGGATGCGGTGCAAGCGTCCGCATCACCTGGGCCACCGATACGGAACGTACGAAGCCCGCCATCACGCTCAGGAAGGGAAAGTCGGGCCAGAAACTCCTGAATCGCCGTATCTCTTCCCCAAAGTGACAGGAAGCGTACGCCTCTGTCGTCTACAAGGTGGGCATCGACGAAGATGCCCGGCACTTCTCTAATCTCAAGCATGATGTTTCTCCTGGTTGAGCCGGTAACACCATGCCCCGTGGGGGAAGATGGTTTCCCCGGCGGGATTGAAAATGAACAGGTTCTCAATACGGCACATCATTTCCGAAGGGATAGATGACAAATCCCGTATCGAAGTAACCGGTTTCATTCGGAATTAACGTCTCCGAGATACGGATCTCGCAATCAGGAAAACGCGCCTCGATAGTCGAGGCGGCTTCCCGTGCCGCGGTTTCTGTGTAGGCGTAGGCGATGTCCTCAATAGTTCCAGGCATCACCGTCACCATCCCGAGTAGGTCAGGAGTAGTTCCGCAATGATCTCCGCGTGCTCACGGTCGAGTTTCGACGCGATATCGCATATGTTTGGAAAACCTGCGTCTTCCAGGAGCCTCTGGCCCCACTCGGCGTTGTAGAACGAGCACATCGCTCCAAGGAACGCGGCTTCGCCGCGGCTCAGGACGCCGATGTCCTGCTCGACAAGGTCCCAGTTGGGGCGCAACTGATTTTTGTCTGTTGCAGACCCGGCCGACGACGTCTTGACCTCGAAGAACCGCGTGCCGATGAGTGTGACTCCGCGCTTCCAGGCCTCCAGAAACCGCTGTGCGCGGATCCTGTAATCGTTCAATGGATGGGACAGTTCCTGCAGATGAGCTTCCAGCATGATGGCTCTCCTTAGTGAAGGGGTTGGATCGACAGCAGACGAATGGAACCATCCGCTGCAATGTACAGGCTGCACCGGCGGCTGCCGCTGATCGCGACGTGGGACGGTTCACCGAACCTGCGCTGCGTGCTCATCGGGATCCGCCGAATCGTTTGATATGACGTTGACATGGTGTGTCTCCTGAATTGATACAGGAGGCACACCACTGCTCTGCAGGAAGGTGTCTCCCCCGCAGGGTTGATGAAGTTGTTGAGCAGGGACCGAGACCCGAACCCCCTAAGGGGATAAAGGTCCGCCTCTCTTCCCGATCCGGAGAAGCGTTGCAGAGCCGGTGTAACCGGCAGGGCGCGACTGGGCCGCAGTCGCCACGGTGAAATCGCCTTTCCCCAAGGCCCGCAGCGCAGGCCTTTGGGAAAGGCCGCCCCCGAAGGGGCGGAGGGTTGTCAGGTGATCACCTCAAGCTCGAGATCCATTGCCTCCGGCGGTGCACCCACCGAACTGGGTATGCTGCCTTCATACTGGTCCGCATACCGTCGTTCGAGAGCCCTCAACTTTACCGCTGCCTCAGCAAGCGATGATGCGGACTCTACGATGCACACGGCGTCGACGATGCCATCGAGGCGACCAAACAGCTCGGCACGCTCGACCGGATCCGTCGTTTCGACCCAGCGGCAATGCCGCATTACCACGGAAACGCCGCGTCGCATGGCTATTCCTCCCTATGTCGCTTTTTGGAAGAACCGTCCGACCGGTTGGAACTGGAAGCCCAGCTCCTTCAGGCGTGTGGCCTGACGGCGGAGCAGGGAACGGTCCACGGTCGGATCGAGTTTCACCTTCTCGTCAAGCGGCCAAAGTTCACCGAACAGCTCAGCATCTTCGCCGGGCAGCTCCGTTTCCACTTCCGGTTCGGGCTCGACCGCGGCAATTACCTCCTGCTCGTCGATAGTGGTATCGACATCGACCAGTGCGATGGCCTCGATGTCAGCCCTTACTTCGACGATGGAGCGACCACCGATGACATAAGATGCGGGATAGATCCTGGAAATGGTGAACTCACCGGAGTAGGCGCCGGGATCGAACTCCTCGATGCCGCGCTTTACGGCAAATTCACCAATCTCCGTGGTGAGCCGACCCACATTGAATGAGCCGTGACGGCCGTCGATGCTCCGAATTTGCACGGAGCCTGAAAGCTTTATCATGATAGATGCCTCCTTGAGTTGAGTATTGATAATCCGTCGGAGGCGTTCGTCCCCACCGGGGAGTTGCCTGCCCGGCGGAGTGGTTGCGTTGAAACAGAATCGAGACCTGAAGGTCCGCACCTCCTCCCGATTCGAAGGTGCTTTGTTGGCACCGGCTCGCGCCGGCAGGGTGCCACTGGTGCCGCAGTGGCCACGGTAGTAATCGTCTCTCCGCAGGGCCGACACGCGACCCTCTGGAGAGACGCCGCAAAATGCGGCGCCATGACTACTCTTCGTCAGACTCTTCGCTGGCAAGAATGATCTCCTCGACCTCCAGCTCCTCCACCTCAATGCCGTCTGTGCTCATATCCAGTTCCTCCTCGTATTCCCGTTTATGAAGACCGAGGTCTCCCCCCAACACCGCATCGCGGCGCTCGGGGGAGACCCCGGCCATGGGCCGGGGAGGTTTGTCATCATAGGGTGATCGCCATTGCGATCATCTGGCTGACGACGAAATACAGCACAAACATTTGAGGAGTGAAGATGGACGTAGACATGGATATATCTCCTTGGTTAAGGCGCCGGAGACACACCACGCCCCTGCACGGGAAGGTGTTTCCCGGCAGGGCGGTTGAAAATGTAGTCGAACAGAGACCGAGACCCTAAGGCCCGCACCTCCTCCCGATCCGAAGGTGCTTCAAGGGGCCGGGATTGACCCCGGCGTTTGTGTGATGAATGTCAGGCCGCCTTCGGCAGGCGCCAGACCTTGGCCTGTCCGTTGAACCGGTAGCCCTTCTTCTTCAGCTCCGCCTTGCGGGCCTCGAAGTCGGGATCGTCCTTCGACAGACTGACCTCTTCTGGCAGAAGCGCATCGATCTCGTCATCGACATTGCAGGATTCCGAAGTCGTTGCGACAGCTTCTTCATTGCTCTGCTCGTCGGAGGTTTCAGCATTGCCCTGATAGACGATGTTGCCGTCAACCTTCACCCAGTCCAGGCGCAGCAGCCGGGCTTTGAGGCTTACGCCTGTCTCGCCCTGCTTTTGGCCTTTCTCGTAGGTGAACGTGTCGGTATAGAGATCACCGAGACGGAACCCCGCCAGTACCTTGTGGCGCAGGGTAGTACCGTCACCGGCCATGCGTCCCTGATCATTGATTTGGGGCATAAGCCGTTCAATGACCTCTTTCGCCTCACTGCCGACAACACGGCAGTCGAAGCGGGTCTTCTGGACGTTATCGGACGGTCCGTACAGGGCGGTCACATCGACGGCGATGAACGATTCCCTGCGTTTGGGTGACACCTCACGCGCGCGGTTGAGGTAACCGATGCCGTTAATGTGGAGGTCGAAGTACTTCTCGTTGGAATTGCTCATGGCGTTTCTCCTTTCAGATGGTTGAACAGGGGAAACACCACGCTTGTGACAGCGCCCGCAACGGGAAGGTGATTCCCCGCTGGGGTTGGATTGAAGTGGAACAGGGACCGAGACCTTAAGGTCTGCCTCTCTTCCCGATCCGGAGAGGCTTTGCAGCGCCGGTGAAACCGGCAGGGCGCGACTGGGCCGCAGTCGCCACGGATGAATGTGCAAACTAATAGACGATAACGTCAGTCCTCATCAAGGATAAATGTCGAGCATTCATCGATGAAATAATTGCGGACCGCCGATGCGAACTCCATCAGTTCCGGCATCTCCTCTGCCATCGCAACAAAATCCAAGACCGTAGAGTGGCGAGTCAGCTGGAGCATGATGTGCTGTGCCTGTTCTCGCTGACTGTCCGTCAATGCGTAGCCAGTCGCTTCTTCAAAAATTGAAGTGATCGCGATCGCGTCACTGGGTTCCGTTCTGTCCAGAACAGGTGAATCCATCTGTCTTCCTCCTTGTCTTATCGTTCCAGTTGTACTCCGAGGCGCACGAGAATCCCTTCGAGTTCTTCGAGATTGTGGAACCTGAAGAGTATCGTACCGTCCTTCGAGACCTCATTGAAGTCGAGTGAAGTAGGGGATCCTACCGTCTCACCAACCATACGCTCCAGGCGATCTATGTTGGGGTCCCGCCCGGACCTGTTGCCGACTTCCTCGGCCTGCAGGCGCACCTCGCGCTCGAGGTGACGGACGGTCCAGTGCCTGGCAGCGGCCTGTTGCGCAACACGAATCTGTTGGTTGCCGTTAAGACCAGCAAGCACCTTCGCATGGCCCAGCATCAGCTTGCCGGATGCGATCAGATCCTTTACCGGGATCTCGAGCCGGGAGACGCGAAGCAGGTGCGATATCTGCTCACGCTTGTACCCCAATGCTTCCGCGATTTCCTTGTGTGTCAGCCCCAGCTCATCCACCAGACGGGCAATGCCCTCCGCTTCATCGACCGGGTTCAGGTCCTCCCGCTGCACGTTCTCCGTCATCGCAAGCAATGCGGCTGCCTTGTCGTCCATCTCACGGACGACAACGGGCACCTCATGGAGACCTGCCAGCTGTGCCGCCCGCCAGCGTCGCTCGCCGGCGAGGATTTCGTAGCCACCATCAGGCAACGGTCGGACCACGATAGGCTGCACCACCCCCTGACTGCGGATCGAGTCGGCGAGTTCAAGGAGAGTTTCGGCAGGGAAATCATGCCGCGGCTGGAAACGGCCGCGGCGCAACTGCTCTACGCCAACATGAAGCAGGGTGTCATCCCCGGTTAGCGCTGAGGCATCCATGAGAAATACCGACACTTTGGATAGTTCGAGCACCCGAGGAACGGACTGCCCTCGTTCTTGCCGCTCTTCATCGTGCGCTGGACCAGTGTGCCTTTGCCGCACTCTGGACAGGAGTTGCCTGCATAGGCCTGGTGGCAGGTAGCTTTCAAGGTCGATCGAGAATGGCTCGGTTCTTCACGCCCATAGGCATCAAATACCAACGTCAGTTTGCCGTCCACAATGCGGGCGCTTGCGTCAAATTTCCTGCCTGTCTTGCCCTTCAACCCCTTGAGCGCCACCTGCTCGCCTGTCAATAGCCCCAAAGCTTGTTTCTCGGACAGCTTTTTCCCGAACGACTCCTTCCACACGATGTTGTTGCAGGCTTTGCACTGCCAGGCTTTCGGCGACTCATGGATGTCACCGCCGCATTGACAGGTGCCGACAGCCTCGTCCCTTCGCCGTCCGGGTTTGCCGCCACTGTCGGGAAGACTGATTTGGCACTCCGGATATCCGGAGCAGCCCCAGAAGAATCCACTCTTGCCCTTGCGTCGTCGCAATGGCTTACCGCACTCGGGGCACGGGGGCTGTTCTACGGACATGCCGCCCAGGTCGCCCAGCTCGCCGCTTTGCTTCGCGCGCGAGACCATAGCCGCAACCCACTCGGCCTGGCGCTGCACAAACTCATCAAGATGGCCGCGCCCCTGGGCAATATCGTCCAGCGCCTGTTCCCAAAGCGCCGTCGTTCCGGGATCCTTGACCGGGCCGGGCAGGGCGTCGACAAGGGCCCGGCCTGTTTCGGTGGAGATCAGGTTCTTCTTGCGCTTCATCATGAATCCGCGGTCGAGCAGAGTCTTGATGATGCCGGCACGCGTCGCCTCGGTACCGATAACGGAGGTCTCCCTCAGTACCTGCCTCAGCCGCTCGTCGTTGATCAGCTTCGCCACGTTTTTCATGGCGGCGATCAACGTCCCTTCTGTGAATCGCGCCGGTGGCTTGGTGTGTTTGACTGCCACCGCTGCCTCGACAACGGGGCAGGTTGTGCCCTTGGTGAGCTGGGGTAGGTCCTGGTCCGGCGCGCTATTTCCTGGCGCGCCGGAATCCCCGGCCGCGCTCCCTGCGCGGCTCGGGATACCCCCCATCCCTGGGGGTAACCGTCCATCCGTGGACATAACATCGGCGTCATCATCGCCGTCAACGCTGGATGACTGGTACAGGGACTTCCATCCTTCAGCCACGATGCGCCGGCCGGTCGCCCGGAACGTTTCGCAGGACCGCGAAATGTGGCCGTCGGAGGCGATCCCGGAGGGACTCGGGACAGGGATGTCCCGAGTCAAGATATCCTGTTGGACCCAGAGGCAAACCACTGTCTTGTCGAACTCGTGGGCCGGATAGAACTGGGCCAGGTAGCGACGGCGGATCAGGTCGTAGACTTTTCGCTCACCGTCGCCCATACGTGTAATGTCGGCTGGCGCAGTGGTCGGCATGATCGCATGGTGGGCCGTTATTTTGCCGTCGTTCCAGGCCCTGGACCGCAGGTTCAGATCCGCGTTCGATACCGTTTGGACAAGTTCAGGGTCCGAACGGGTCAAGGCCTCCAGCACTGTCGAGGCCTCCGCCAGCATGCTTTCCGGAAGATAGGGGCAGTCGGTTCGCGGATAGGTGACCGCTTTGTGTGACTCGTAGAGCGCCTGGACCGTATCCAGAACCTGCTGCGCACCCATTCCGAACCGTTTGTCCGCCTCCTGCTGCAGCGTCCCCAGGTCATAGGGCAGGGGCGGCAGCTCGTGCCCGCGCTTCGTCTCGATGCTCGTGACAGAACCATGCTTGCCTGAAAGCTGCTGCGCCAAAGTGCGGGCCGCCTGTTCATTGATGCAGCGGCCCTCGGCATCCGATATCTCCTGCCGCGGCACCCACTTGGCTCGAAACCGTCCACCGTCAGTGTCAAACGTTACCAGCACATCCCAGTACGGAACCGGCTGGAATGAATCGATGTCCCTGTCGCGATCCACCACAAGTCTCAACGTGGGTGTCTGGACGCGACCGACCGACAGGACTCCGTCATGCCCCTGCTCACGGCCGAGAACCGTGTATGCGCGGGTCAGGTTCATGCCGACGAGCCAGTCGGCCCGGGAACGTCCCAGGCCGGCCCAGTAGAGTGGCTGTGTCTGCTCCCCGGGACACAGGGAGGCAAGCGCCTTTCGGATACTCGTCTCGTCCAGGGCTGAAAGCCACAGGCGCGACAGCGGCCCGTTCCACCGGCAAAGCTGCAACACCTCACGTGCGATCATCTCGCCCTCACGATCCGCGTCGGTGGCGATCACGACCTCACCGGCTTTCGACAACAGCGCCTTGATGATCCCGAACTGTTTGCGCGCATCCCGCTTCACCTCGAGCCGCCAGTCCATCGGCAATATCGGCAGGGTCTCCAGGGACCAGTGTTTGTACTGCTCGCCATACCCTTCCGGAGACGCCATCTCCAGGAGGTGGCCGAAACACCACGTCACCGTAACGCCGTCACCCTGCAGGCAGCCGTCTCCCTTGCCGTTGGCGCCAAGCACGCGAGCGATGTCACGCGCCTGGGACGGCTTCTCGCAGAGGAACAAGCGGGTCATGGCACCAGAATCCGCCAGGACTCATCCTGGACGGCCTCGATGTTGTCTGAGAGGGGGTGGAGATTCATCATGCCTCCACCTCGCGCTCGTCTTCAAGGGAAACCAGTTCCCATCCACCGTCACGGGTGAAGCGGGCAACGCCATCCTGCTCAAGGCGGCGCAACTCAGCCCCAATTCGGGAGTCATGGCGGGTGGCGGTCACGCGTCTCCTCAGTGTGGAGATGGGAACTGGTGACCGCGCTGCTGCCAGGGCAGTCACCAGTTCCTCCCGTAACGTGGAACACGCTGCGCTCATGGCTGATTCACCGAGTCGCACAACACGCTGCCAGGCGCAAACCGCACCAGTCGTGATTCCAGCGCCACCATGGCAAGGTCGTAATTAGTCAGCTTCGGTTTCATCGGCTGACTCCTTCCTGCGCAGCTGAATGCTTTCCACACGGTAGAGATCGAGATCGACATTGTCGGCCTGCACCTCGGGTCGGGTGCGGGGCTCGCCGCTCTCCTTGTCGGTCCACTCGTGATTGACGAGTGTACCCGTCACGGCCACGCGGGCACCCTTGCCCAAGACCTTCGCGGCGGCCTCTCCCTTCGGCCCCCAAAGGTTGACGTTGAGCCAGAACCCGCCGCGGTCGACGAAACCGCCGTCCCCGTCCGGAACGCTCCTGTCAAAGTAGACACGCATTTCCGCCACGGAACGTTTCTCTCCGTCCACCTCGACCTGCTTGATCGATGGCGCCGCACCCAGGTTACCTCTGCCCCTGAACTCGTTAGCCATGTAACACTCCTTGGTTTGATTGGAATCCCGTGCAGATTTATCGGGATGCGACCTTGCGGCAATGGACAATGGCGACTGATTCCGATGCCGATTACTGCGGTACACACAAATGCAATGCCCAGTCGCATACGCAAACCCCACGAACCCTCCAACCCTTACACCTCTGCTTCGCGCAAACGGTCAATACGTCCCAGAAAATCCCGCAGACGAATGCGCTCGTAGTCGGTGAGCGCCAGTGCCAGATTCAGGTGTATCCGTCGCCGCTCGAACGCCAGCCACACCTTCCGCACATCGGTCGGCAATCTATCCAGGAGCGAACGACCGGTTTCGGACGTCAGGTCAAAGCTGACTGCCTTGTGGCCTGCTCGGCGCCAGCGGTAGCCTGTCAGTGTCCTGTCCGAGTAGCGTGTCGGGTAGGCAGGCGCCGAAGGAAATCGCTCCCGAAACTCCTGAAGCATCTCCTGTCCCATCTGCTGCAGTTTGCCCCTGCGTCGCTCCAACTCACCAAGCCGTGCCCTGGCCTCCCGGATGTTGTGGAACGGAAGCTCCAGGTTGCCGATCCACTTCTCACTCACCGGGTTCCCCCCTTACCCTTAAAGGGCCCTTTAGGGCGCACACTGCTACGTCAGCATGCGTGCTGGTTTTGTACGTCAGCATCAGGCATCCACCTCATCGGCTGGCGCATCAACTTCGTCCTTATCCTCGGATTCCTCGGTATCGGCAGCTGCCTCATCTGCTCCCCGCACCCTGGGCGCATAAGCGGCCCGCAGTTCCCCTGCAATGACGGGCTGCGGCAGGTCACCCATTGCCTCCAGGGCCTTCCGGGCTTTCGCGGTGCCCTGCGCCAGATCCACACGTGTGATGCCCATGTAGCGGTAGCCCTTCGCTGTCTCGTATGCGGAGCGCAGTACGCGACCGCCCAGCGCCAGCAACTTCTCGCTGGTCTGAGAGTCCATGAGCCCTACATGGCGGGCAGTCAGCGACGCACGGACCAGTGCGTCGTAGTCGGCTAGGAGGTAGGCACCATGGAAGGCGTAGGGGTTGGAGAAGTTGAGCTCGAGCCGCGCCGGCGACAGGGACTGCGCCACCACGACATTGACTGCCGGTGCACCGGTAAGGTGCTGCTCGACCGTGCTCTCCATCTCCTTCAACTGGTCCCGGGCCCGCATCAGTTCCCGCTCTATCTTCACGAGCCACCAGTCGGCATAGGGATCGTCGGCGATGCTGCCGCCCCAGATGGGGCGGAGCATCGCGGCAAAGCGGAGCAGCCCCACGATCTCGTGTTTCCCTTCGGAGGTCATGCGCCCATAGACCAGCCGTTGTGCCTGGCGGGTCTGTATCTCCATGGTTGCCTGGCTGCGCAGGGCGCCGGGCGCATCGGCGCGGGAACGATTGTCCTGCTGTGCAGATGGAGCTGATGTGGTCATGATGTGGTCTCCTGTAGTTCGGTTGATGTAAGGGCGGGGCACCGTCAGGTACCTTCCGCTGTCGCCATGGCTTGATTCTTATCGTCGATGTGGATGTGCCACGTGGCACATCAGTGCTTCGCCTGTTCAAGTTCGCGCAGCTCCTCCCGTCGTCGGGCAAGCTGCGCCTCGAGGGCCTGGACATTTCCCCTGCCGGTATGGCGCGTGGCCTCAATCAGGCGCAGCAACGAACCGATCTCGCCGCGCAGGTTGCTGATGTTCAGCTTCTTGTCAGGAGGGCGGGGTCGTTCAGGCGGGCAGGGGGGCTCCACGGGGCACAGCTCGCCCGCTCTGGCCAGCTTGCAGAGCTTGGTGACGTAGTTGCCCAGGTTTCGGATGGGGGCATCCTTGTCGGCAAGCTTTGCCGCAAGCGCATTGATCACCTCCTGGTGATCGCCGGGACGATCCGGCAGATGGTGCTGCAGCATGCGCTGTACCAGCCGCTTGCGGTTATCGTCGACAGTTTGAGGCCAGTCGAGGGGAGGGAGAGAGGTGTCCACACTGTGGACAGGGCTCGAGTCCATGTGGGGGGTGTTTGAACTGCCTCCGGAGTCGTCCACACTGTGGACGAAGGAAAAATGATGTGGACTCTTCTGCTTCTCCCTGTTTGTAGTAGTAGTTATTTCAATACTACTACTGCTACGGTGTTTGCCGGTTTCAAATTCTGGAGCGTGGGCAGGATCAATGGGCCAGTCATAGGTTTCAAGATTTGAAATCAGTCCTGTTCCGCTGATTTCAAAATTTGAAATCGGCCCCTGGCCGCCCGACTCACAGGTTTCAGGATTTGAAATCCGCTTATCGGTGTTCGCGATGCCGGATTCACAATTTGAATCCTGTTTGTCGCCGAAGTATCCGGCAAAGCAGCGGCCATGGCCCGTTCGGATGGTTTCCATGGCCTCGAGTCGTTGCTCCATTGGGGTGATCGCCGCCAGGGGGTCACGTCCCTCGCCGATGTCATGATCGATAGCCGCCAGCACCAATTTGGCCACGCGGCGGGCGATACGGTCGAAATGCCCGGCGGCAGCCTGCTCCAGCAGCCCCATATATTCCGAATCGAGTGATGTGGTCTCCGCAAGGGAGGCCGGTTCGCTGTGCAGGCTCCAGACGAGTCCCCGCATCCGCCCCTGTGCGTCTCGCACCCTTCTGCATTGGGTGGCCCACCGGGCCATGCGGATGATCGCCCGGTCTCGCACTACGGTTGTAGGCGACTTGCCCAGATCGCGGGCGGTTTTGCCGACAGAGGGGAGAGGGTTGGCGCCATAGGGGTTGGTGCGTCCCGCCTGCATCAGATAGAGCAACTGGATCTTGGCGCTGTCTGGAAGAATGGGATCGCGTACGAGGATGGCCGGGTAGGCATCGCTCCAGACGCCAGTGAAAAACACTTGGTCCTGTGTGTCATCGGTGGCTTGGCCGTTCAGCATCTGCTGAGCGACCATTTCAACCATCGAGGCTACCGGGTTTGGCGAAGTGGCGTGTTTTGACGACATGGCGCCATTGCCCCACGTGGATCAGCAGGATGCTCCGCTGTTCGGGACCAGGGCGGAGTGGCCGCCTCATCGTCTCCGTCTTCACGCCAGCGTTGGGTGACCCGCCAGATCAGCCGAAGAGGAAGCTTGGTCGTCTCCGCCAGCTCGAGCCAGGCCTTCGGCGACACCAGGCTCGGTTCTTGTCCCAGCTTCTCCCAGGCCAACCACACGACTCTTTCCTGTTCTGCAGTGGGCTCCGGAGGCCTGCCGACCCCGGGAGGGGCGCCGAGCACCCGTCTGGCGAAGGTGTATTCTTTGACGCCCATGCCGAAGAGCGTCTGCATCATGTCTGAGGGCGCATCGTGGCTGATCAGCTCCATCCGCAGTTGCTGCATTTTTGCTTCCCTTCGGATCTGATCCACCACGGTCCAGAACGCTTCACGGTCCAACTCCACATGCAGGACGTGGCCGGCAAGCTTCCGTTCCAGATTGATAAGCTCGGACAGAGAGATGCCCCTGAGGGCCTCAGCCTCCCTTGGGCCGATGCCTATGTCGCGTAAAGCTGGCCAGTCTCCTTCGCTCAGGCAGGAGGCGACGTATCGAAGCACCGCATGTGTCAGCTCAAACTCTTTTCTCGCCATGATTCACTTCCACACCTTGCCGTCGCTTGCGGTGCGGATCGCGCAGTAGACATCGATGAGTACAAACAGAGCTCGTTTGGCGTAATCGCTCATCCGCGGCCACAACAGGGCACCGAGAAAGTTGATGGAGGCGGGCGGTATGTCCTGCCACATCGCCTCGGCACGAGGCTCCTGACCGGTGCCGAACAGTTTCTTGGCAGCCATGTGCCATGTGGGAAAGTCGGGTTCGCCGCCTTTGCACGCCACAGCGATACCCTCTTCGAGGGGGCGGTTCCTCCAGTGATCCGGCAGATACTCTGCGGCACGGTTGTCCGGCATGAACTGCTCCGAGATGCCGGCTAGCGTCCACCACAGGTAGCGCAGGTGGTTGATGTGATCAGCTCCAAGCTGTTGCTCGGCCTGCGCGATGACCTCATAGGAGTTGGGTCCGACCAGATACCCTACACCTGACGGAATAGGGTGGACGATGTCAGGACCCAACCTGGCCATGACAGTGACGCCCCGTGCCAGCGCCCATGCACGCTCCCGCAATACAGGAAGATCGTCCAGGGTGGGATTGGTGGGCACCGGATCGTTGACGATTGCCGGATTGGTTGCATCCTGGTACGCCCCCACTGCCGGCCTTTTCTGTGTCTCCTTGGCAGGCGTCTGTGCCGCGGTTTCTATGACGGGGGATGGACCTGTCTCACGGCTGACAGCATCATTCGTCACAGCGCTGGCGTCTTCCGTATGGCCGTCTTCGCTTGTCGACCGTGTTGCCGATCCTGACGGGTAGTCCTCCTGAAGGGGTGTGCCGGTTATGGTCGTGGCCCCGGCAGGGGAGAGGGACGATTTCTCGTCGCTGTCCTTCGGTGATTCTGTCATGGGCCGCCCGTCGAGTGCGGCACCGAACAGCAGGCTGGCCCGTTGCAGGTCGATGTCGGCGGAGACGGTCAGCTCCGTCTCCAGGTCACGGCGTATTGCGTCCAGGTCTAGTTGTTCTGCATCGTGCCTTGACATGACTTCGACGAATACGTCTTGGGCCATGTTGTCCGCGCCGAGTCCGAGGGACAGCCAGCATTGCCCGAAGGCCCGATCCAACGTCTTGATGCGCTCGATCTGGGGGCGCCCCATTCCAGCCTGGAGGGCGACTGGGATAGTCTGATACAGGACATCCACTGCATAATCGAACCAACCGAGCAACGTCTTGCCGATTCTGTATCCGCGCTCTTTGAGAACCGTCTCAAACCTGCGTAAGGAGAGATCTTCTTCGATTTCGTTACTGATCAGTTCTCTGAGTTCCCGGACAGCCAGAGCCCTGTCGATGAATATCAGGTCGCCGCGAAGATCGTTCTCCTTGAGATGCCCGAGCAGGGCGTCGGACTCCCTGGTCCAGGGCTGAAACAGGCAGTGGATGCGGTGGAAGCGCTCCTCTCCCGTCTCTGAATAAAGCTCCTTCAGTGCTCTCAGGCGGGTGTTGCCGCCTTTGAAGACCATATAGCGTTGTGCGCCGACGCGCCGCGTGATGGTGAGCGGCTGATCCATTTCACCCGCGGCCATTGACGCCTTGATCTCGTGATACTTGTCGTTGGGCGAGCGTCGGGGGTTGCGATCATAGAAGTCGATCGCGTCGATTTCGACGACCATTGGCGTTGCCGTTATCGGGTCCTCGGGGGGAGTCTCAGGGCGACGTTGGCCGAAGTGCGGCGTGGTCAGCATTTCAGCGAGCTGTGCGTCGGACGGGCGTTTCTTGCTCATGAGCTCACCTTCATCCCCTTTGTCCATGCATTGAGTTCATGGGGCGCAGGTGCTGCACATCGACCACCTCTGCACGGGCGCTGTGCCTCCTACGGTTTGGATCGAGAGCGAGGTGGGCTGCCTCCTCATGACTGCGAGCCTGGACGGTTAGCGTTCGGCATTCGATAGTCTCTCCGGCCGGCCAGCACACCTCTACGCCGAACATGGCTGGCGATGCCGCGTACGGAGACAGCAGAGAACGCATGTCATATCTCTCCGACCAAGTCAGCGGGAAGGTCAACGTGCGGCAGCAGCTCCTGCACCAGGGCTACCATGGTTTCCCTCGCACATGGGGTAGGGCCGCGGCGCTGCTTCTCCCAACGATGAACAGGGACTTGTCCGGTGGCGGCCTCGCGGTAAGCCACAGTGGCCGGTATGACAGTGTCGAGGATTGAGATGGTGCCATGCGATTCCGCGAAGGTTGCTTTGCGGAGTCCATCGGCAACGCGCCTTGCATCCACCGTGTGGTCCATACGGTAGATGAGGCCGTAGAGGTGTCCGACCGGGGCTCCCAGGTACTTCATCGGCTCCAGCCGGTCCAGCATAGCCAGCGTGCCACGGGCGAACTCCCGGGCCGAGAGGATTTCCGGAGGGATGGGGGATACAAGGAGGTCGGCGGCGAGGACCCCAACGTCCTGCAGGGGGCCAACCGCACCCTGAGTGTCGATCAGGACAACGTCATAGCCGCTCAGATTCTTGAGGGCCTGCTTCATCCGAACACGGCCGTCGGGGGTGTGCAACACCCAGTTTTCCAGGCTGCCTTCCGGGTCGTCAGACACCACGATATCGAGATTGGGAATGACGGTCCCGCTGATGGTGCCGTCGAACAAGCCTCCGGTGACCAGGCGGTGGAGGCCGTCGGGCGCCTGAAACTCAAGGGGGTAATACGAGCTCAGCGTGGGTTGGATATCCGCATCCACCAGCAGCACCCGATTGCCGGCATCCGCCAGGAGTCCTCCCAGATTGGCAGTAAGCGTCGTCTTGCCGACACCCCCCTTCGTGCTGGTGATAGTAATCTTCAGTGTCATCGACTACCCCTTGTGGCTATGAAGCTTTCGCGGCGCCTGCCTGTTCGACGGCTGTGCATGACGTTCAATGATGCTTCCCTCCATACCGCGTGTTCCCGCACTGGCCGCAGACCACGCGCCTGCGTCCTCTGCGCCGCGGGTCCATGGAGGCGCCGCAATGATGGCAGCGATGAAGGTGATAAAGCCGGCAACCAGGGCACTCGGCGCTGTTGCTGTCTACCGCGGACAGGAACGTCATGCCGCAGAACTCGCACACTCTTTCGTGCCATGTCTCCATGGTGACGAGACGCGGCACGAAAACGGTACGGGTCAGGTCGAGCTGTGGTTCTCGTACGAGCCGGGTATACGTCTCGTATACATCGATGACGATGCGCGCGGCGCTCCGCTCTGTCTGAACCAGGCGCTGGTGCAGCCGCCAGACGAGAGTGGCTTGCAACATGCGCACATCGCTTTCCCGGTACCAGGTATCGGTGAATGGTGTCTGGCCAGGGGGGGAGGGCGTGCCACACAATTGACGGTACAGACGGTTGGCCGTGGATTTTTCCAGCTTTGTCAGCTGGCAGACGAGCCCTGCACGCGCACCGAGCTGAATCAGTCGTATGGCCTCCATGATTCGCGTGGCGTGAACGCAAAGTTCGACATCGCAGCCAGTGCGATCGATTCGTCTGCCACAAGGCGGCGGGATCGAAGGGGCCAGTGCTGAACATACTGCGGGTTTCATTCACGTATCCTCTCCCCTACGGCACCGTGACCAACGGCGCATGCTCGATTACTGCCTCGATTTCTTCGGCACGTCCTTCGCGTAACGCCACGAACAGACGTGACCACCACCAGTGCTCCTGTCGAGGCATGAGTAACGGCTGCTTGATAAGCGAAATACGTGCGAGTTCCTTGGGTTTCAAATCCGCCAATAAGGAAGCCATCTCGACCTCCAAGCCGAGCATGGTGGCCCCCAATTCGGGATCTCGTTTGGCGAGGTCGCGGGCTTGGATCAGGTATTCAATATTTACCTCCGAAAAATCGAACTCCATGGCTACAGCTCCTTTGCTTCGATTGCAGTGACAAATTCCATTTCGGCGCTGTAGCGTGCGTCCTTGTCCGGCAAACAAAGTACGGAGTGTCTTTCCCGCATGTGCCGTGTAGGGTTCTTTCTACAACCCATGCCGACAGATACCGACCAAATGGTGGCGTGCAATGGACAGTCTGTTGGCTTCCTCAATTCGATCTCTCACTTCAGTTATTCTTCTGTTTCATGGCTGAGTGCATATTAGGGAACGTTCCGGTGCCTGTAATGAAACGCCGGTTTCAGTGGGGCGATCTTTCAGTGGCTTACTCGTCATGCCTTGGTCAATGACATCGGCGACCAACCGCGCCTCGAAGTACACCCTGCGGCCCAACTGCCTTCTGGCGTTTGAAAGCGCGACTGCCAACGGTTGCCGTTTGCGCGCGATGGCCATGCGCACCCCATTCGGACTCGTATGCATCACTTCGGCCAGATGCTTGATCGTCAGTAGCGGTCCGTAGTGCGTCAGGAGATACTCATGGGTCGCAGAGATAGACTGATTCACCGTTTGTGCTCCACTGTGCTCAATACGGCTATCGATGCTAGCGTTTAGCGGCGCGGAAATAACGGACGAAAGATGGCACCTGGAGGCCATCTTTCGCACTTGAAAAACACAAGGAGGATGAGCAGAAGCGGAACGTTTACCCGCTTGACCTACTGATTGGAGCCATTCCCGCAAATACGTGGAGTCACTCAAATGACGGCATGTGCGCCTGCCCAGCTTGGTGGTGCATGAGGTTTCGAGGCTGTGTGGGCCACCGGCACGTTCCGTACTGAGCACAGCCACTATGCATGGCTGATACCAGTTACACGCTGATGACGGACAGCCTAAGCCCTATGACTGATAGCTGCTATGGGAGGATTTCAGAATACTCTGAGGACGTCGCAATAGACATCACCATTCTGGAAACCGGTCCACCGAGTCTGGTACATCATCCAATATGTCCTGCTCATACTCCCTGGATTCCGCCGAAATCAGAATGAGCCTTTGCCCGTAGTACGGCATGTCAGCCGTTGATTGACTCAATGACCATGAGGCCGCCCGCTGTTCATCCAGCCATGTCTTCGCATCGATCTGGTTATCGTGCGAGGATGATATGTCTGGTATGGGATCGCCTTTGTTCAGCCAGAAGCCCGTCTGAGCCATGCGATCATTGCGTCGCCAACGGTGTATTCGTCCATCCTTTACGATGACGAGCGCCAATGCCTGGTGCGAAAGCTCCACCATCCGGTAGGCGGTGGCAGTCAGCGATGTCTGATACCGGTCAGCTAGTTGCGAGAGGTGTGCAACTGACGCCGCCGTGCCCTTGATGGAGCGCCTGAAATCATCGGGTGGCATGAGCAGGGTGACAGCGAAGCGATTGGCTTCCTGCTCAATGTTAGCGGCGTGCGTCGGATTTGCGCTGAAGTTGGTCAAGTCTGCCAGGGAGCACCGGAGTTCTTTTCTGTCCTTGTGCAGGAAGAAATGGCCAAGTTCGTGTCCCAGTGTGAAGTTCTTTCGTCCCTCCTCCCGGATGTTGTTGTTGTAGATTATGGCCGTGAGGCCAGGTTCGATGAACAAACCACCCTCAAATTCGGCATCGATGTCATCGCCATGCACCGTGATCCCGAAACCCTCGGCGATCGCGCGACAGTCCACCGGAAAGCGTTTGTCCTCGGGCTTGTCGTAAAACCAGGCTCTCAGGATTTCAATGGCTGCGCGTGTCGGTGTCATAACTACTGATCATTTGCTCTGTTTCAGAGCATCAAGTATCGACTTGAGTTGCTTCTTGGTCTCTTGCTTCAGACCCTGATACTCACGGAAGAAGACCTGATCCTGAACGTCATCAGCATTGATGGGCTTGCCCATGAGGTCCTCGACCGTTGTTTCCAGGGCTACGGCGATCTTGTAGACGGTTTCCGCCGACGGTCGGATGCCGGGTTTGTTCTCCAGTTCCCACACATAGCTCTTGGTCGACCCGATTTTTTTCGCGAGCCCCTCCAGCGTCAGGCCCTTGCTCTTTCGTAACTCACTGATTCTATTGCCTAGTTCGTTATCACTCATCATGACTCCTGAAAAGTTCGCTATAGCGATACTATCTGTTATACTAAATGTCGTATGATACTTAATAGTATCGCCCTAGCGAACCACTTTTTCCAGCATGAGGTAGTGACGATGACAGCAGAAACACACCATCTCGAGTTCGATGGCTACTGGCGGGAGCCCAATGTCGGTGGCATTCCCGCCCAATCCGGGATCTATTGCGTTTACGCTTGCAGGCACAACGTAAACGAGAAGACCGTCAGTCTGAAGCGGCTCATCTATATCGGGGAATCCGAAAATGTGCATGAGCGCATTGCCGGCCATGAGAAGTGGCCGGTGTGGCGCCGTTACCTGGAGGCGGGGCAGGAGTTGAGTTTCAGCTTTGCTCCGATCACCAACAGCAGGGTCCGCGTGGAGGCGGCTTGCATCTATGAGCACAAGCCGCCGGCAAATACCGAATATGTGGATAACTTCCCTTACGACACCACCACGGTCATCACGTCCGGGCGGAATGCGCTGCTCAAGGGCAGGTTCACGGCCTATCCCACTGGGAACAGCAGGGTGGGTTATGGCCTGTTGTCGCGATAACTAATCACAGGAGATGCCAAGATGGGCAAGAAACGCGATATCCATGTAGTACCGCACCCTGACGGGGGCTGGGCAACCCGCCGTGAAGGCGCCGACCGGGTCAGTGATCGCCATCGCACACAGCGAGAGGCAATTGATACGGCGAGGGATCGTGCCAGGAGCGAAAGGGTGGAGGTTGTCATTCATCGACCAAACGGGCAGATTCGTGATAGCGACAGTTACGGAAATGATCCCTGCCCGCCCAAGGACCGCAAGCACTGAGAATGGATGCCACGCAAGGGGCTGCAGTAGCCCCTTGCCATAGCATGGGGACAGGAATGGCCGAACCGACCGAGAAGACGATAAAGCGCCTGTTTGCCTTGTCCGGCAACATCTGCGCGTATCCGGGATGTCTGCTGCCGATTGTGGAGCGCGCGGGGACCATCACCGGGGAGATCTGCCATATCAGGGCGAGAAGCCAGGGAGGGCCGCGGTTTGACTCAACCCAAACCGATGTAGTGCGACACGGGTACGACAACCTGATTCTTCTGTGCAGACACCATCACAAGATTATTGACGCGCAACCGGATATCTACACAGCTGACGCTCTGCAAGAGATGAAGGCGGTTCACGAGGGTGTCGTGGGACGGCAGGAACAGGCTGCGGACGGTTTCTTCGCCAAGATCCTGCTGAATGACTTCCATCGGATCTCGGTCGTCGGCAACAGCGGCAATGTCGCGATCAACAGCCCAGGTGCGATACAGGCCAAAACGGTCAACGTCCGGACCACTCACCGCACGGTGTCGGTGAATGCCCCTCCCGGAACCATAGGCGCCGATCAGCAGGCAAGCCGATACCTGCAGTATTTGATCCAGCGATATAACGAGTATGCAAGCGCCAACGAGCAGCGGACGAGGAAGTTCAATTACGGTGCCATCTCGAAGAACATCGAGAGCCGCTTCGGCGCAACTTGGAAGTTGCTGCCTGTTGAGAAGTTCGATGCCGTGTGCGAGTACCTGCAGCAGCGGATTGGCAAGACGATTATCGCGAAACTGAATGCCTCCAAGAGGCATCGCTCATTCTCAACCTATGCAGAGTTCCTCGAGAAATAGAGCCACATGAGTGCTGGCGTCCTCAGAAATATCTGCGCATAGGGCATGGGGTGAGAGGGGCGCTGCCGGTGCAGCGCCCCGGAACATCAGGACGCCCAGGTCTGCAAAGACTTGACGGCAGCATCCACCTTGTTCAGAAGCGATCGCAACGGTGGGCAATCCGGATAGTGGCTGCGCAGCATCTGCTTGACCCGATTGAGACTGTCGATGTGACGTTCCCGCTCCGCAAGTACAAGGGAGCGTGAGAACGTGGCACCGGATTCGCGGTAGTAAAGGTCGAAGAAGCGCTCGTTCGGCAATTCGTCGTGACTGTACTCGCGCTGTGTCCATTCGTCGAGTTCGCTGCGAACCGCATTGATGCGGTTGTACACGCCCTTGCGATGATATGAGGCGACAAGTACAGACTTGAGTAGTGCACCGACCTCGGCGTGGGCCTCGATCGGCATTTTGCCTTTCGGCCGTCGTCGTGGACCGACGAAGGTCTGGATATAGCCGGTTGTGTTGCGCTGTCCGCTCGTGCTCTGGGTCCTTTTGGGGGCCCGCTTCCTGGCCTCCGCTTCCGCAACCGTCCCCGGGCTGACGAAGATCGGGCGCGTTGGTGCCGATTCGCCGTCCCATGTCGCCTCGACGACGGGCGATGGGAGCCGATCGAGTGCGTCAACGATGGGTTCCAGCGGAACACCTTTCTCCCTGTCGGCGATCAAATAGAGCCGTGAGCCACCATCGGGATTGTATATCCCAGCCCATTCCGGTTTGGCAATCACATACCCGTGCAGCTGTGCCCAGGCTGTGCGCTCTGCGGCCTTGCCCTCGGCCGCTGCCTCATAGGGCTCGTCGACGAACAGGTAGCGCTTGGACTCGCGGTCATACCAGATACTGTGGTGATCCCGGCCCGGGATGGCGTTGCTCGACCGGCCGCCCGGATAGACTCTGCTATGGCTCTTGGAAGGACGCAGCTTGGTCGTATCCATAAACTGCAGGGTACGTACCGCAGCACATGCTGCGCGGCGCGCCTGGGATTGTGAGTGTACGAGATGCTGACGTGCCAGGTGATCTGGACCTTCCGATCTGAAATTGATCAGTGCCCGGTGATTCTGGAGTTGGGATGGGGTGATCAATTCGCTCCATGGCTGTGACAGCAGGCAGCTCAATGTTTCCCGGCCATCACGGCCGGCCTCACGGTCTTTCCAATACACGGTGACGAAGATGCGGTGGCCGGGATGCTGCTGTTCCGGTTTGGCGCCATTGGCCAGCGCCTTGCTCGCGTGCCGGAAGTTCTGAAAACCTGCCAGCCGGGCGGATTCGTCCAGAGCCCGCGTGTGTTGGATGCCTCTCTCGCGTTTGAGTGACTTGGCAAGGCGTTTGATGCCGTCCAGGGTGGACGGTCGAATGGCTTCTCTCGACATGACTGTTCTCCCGGTTCATGACGAAACGTCACCCGTCTGCCGCTTCTCGAACCCGAACATGACATGTACAGGAAGAGAGGGAGTGTCGGCAGTGCTGTCAACAGCTTTGCTATGACGGGTGGCAGGCTCCTGCCCGAAGCCAAGGCCATTATCGCACTGGCTAGCTTGCCCGGCAATGATGAGTGTCGCCTGGGACGAAGAGCGGGAAGTGATGAAGTTTGGCTCGTGGGGAACAGGCTAGAGTTTGTCGATCTGTTTCCCGATCTTCTCGATGATGCTCTCGAAGTCCGGCTGCCCGCTGTAATAGAGTGGTGCCGTGGCTTGGTAGGCAAGGGCGTACTGCTCCCTGGTTGCCGGGTCTGACAACAGAAACGCCTCGTTTTCGGCGATGATCAGCTTGTCGTCTTTCCTGAACCGCTGTTCCTTGCGGGCGTGGTATTCCGGGGTGGCGATGAACGCTTCCACCTCCGAATAGTCCAGCAGTTGGCTGATGTCGTAATAGTGGCGCAGAAAGTTTGGGGGCAATTCGCCGGTGCTCTGCTGCTGGCGGAATTTGGTGGAAACGGTCTGCAGCTTTTCGACAAAGGTGTAGCCGGGGTGGTAGCAGGATACGTCGACGGCGCGGTTGTCGCGAGCAGCGACGTCTGCCATGGCGGCACGGTCGAAGGCCCAGGAGGAAATGGTCTGGGGCATGTTCGGTGTGGTGTCGTCGAAGCCCACCTCCAACAGGATGCCTTCCTTGAGACCCGTCGGATGGTCGAATGGACTCTCGTAATGAAGACGGATTCCACCGCTCCGGTATTTCTCGTCATCGAATGCGTGATCGCGGGTGACGCCGACGATTCCGTCGATTTGAATGTTCGCCGCAAGCCAGTCGTAGAAGTCCCGCCGTGATTCGATGTGCCGCGCCTTCTTGGTTTGATTCGGCGCGGTAAAGACCTCAAAGGGGGCACAGGCTGGGTCGATGCGAATGTCGATGTCCTCGGAGAAGCGCTGGATGATGCCGAACCCCTTCGACAGCGAAGTACCGCCCTTGAGCTCGAAGCCGAAGCCCTGCACGCCGAGGCCATAGAGGCATTGCATGATCCAGTAGTCCTTCTCGACGAGCGCCGGTAGCAAACCACGCTCATCGGCGACGATGCGGATCAGGTCGGCGAAATCCTCGCGCTCATGGAGGAAAGATTCAGGCGGCACGTGACAACGCCCGCTCGAAGAACTTGCGGGTGGCGACCTTGCCGTAGTCCCGCGCGGCGCGCTGGAGCCTGTCGGCGTTCAGTTCCTTCGCCTTGGCCCGCGCCCGCTCGCGAACCGCGGTCGGATCCTCCGCCAGTTCGGACAGGTTGTTCAGCAGCTCCACGAGGAGGAACTCTTCCGTCAGTTGCCGGGGGAAACGGGGCTTCCTGCGGAACTCGAAGGGTTTGCCGCCCAAGGTGAAGCGGCCATGGCGCTTGTGGTTGTAGACCACGCGGGAGTTGTAGAGCTGCGTGGTCCCCACCCCCAAGGCGTTGTAGGCATTGGGGGAGGTGAGAAGGAAGTCGTCTTCCTTCAGGAAGGTGCGGACGAGCTCCTTCTCATCGGGCGGAACCCGGCCGAAAGCCGAGGCCTTGGGATAGTAATAGAGGCCGTTGCGGAGCTTCTGCAGCATGCCCTGATCGACCAGCTCTCGCGCATGCCGGTCAACGCTCTTCGACCACTGGGCGAGGTCCGCACGCCGGTACACGCGGCCGGGGCGCAGGTGTCTTTTCAGTTGTTCCAAACGATTCATAGTGCTTGCCTCTGTGGGAAATATAGCTCCGGGAGGTGCATTCGGCAACAATTTTAGTAAAAATTCATGCATTTATGGCGTCTTTGATTTGAGAAATGCATAGTTAATACAATGGGTTGTGATTTTTTCTGGTGGCGCAGCTATTTGTCGAGAAGCCGCTGGGGTAAACGCGGAAGTGTAGGTAGCCCCTACCGAACCAGGCGCCGCTCAAGTAACGACTGCATGTCTCGTCGCCCATCCAGGACGCAATGAACAAAGACGTCCTGCCCTATGACCTCGTAGATGACGCGATACGGCTTGAAGTGAATCTCCCGGTAATTCGTCACGCCGATCCGATCCAGCTCGGGCGGGACATGGCCCCGCATGGGTAGGTCGGCAAGGCTCGAACAGAGCGGTTCCAGTTGATCCAACACGTACGTTGCCTTCTCCACCGAGTCATGGATAGCAACGTAACGGTAGATGTCGATCAGGTCCTCTTCCGCTTCTTCTGAAACCCGGACGCGGTAGCGTGTCACCCGGTGCTTTCCTTGATGCGCTTGCGGATATCCGCGAAGGCCGTTTTGACGGGCTTGCTACGCCCCTCTCGAATGCATTTGGAGCTCTGGGCCAGCATCTTGAGCAGCGCCAGCGATTCCTGGGTTTGTTCGTAACTGGCGATGTCCTGGAGAACCGCTTTGGCCTCACCGTGTTGGGTGATCACTATGGTCCGCTGGCCCTCGTTGACGTCTCGTAAGGCCTCGGCCGTATGACTTTTGAGGTAGCTAATGGGTTTGACCGATTCGCTGAGTTTCATAATGTGTCCACCGTAACTCTACTTCCAGAACGTACCAAATATAGTCCGTATTTGGTACCAACGCAAAGCGGGTTACGGTTTGTAAGAGGCGGCGGCCACCATTGGAAGCAAGGTCACTGCCCATTTAGTGTAGCTTTTATGCCGTGTTATTTGAAAATATGTTTGTTAAACAATGTGTTAACACCGTTGTGGCAGGAGTAATGGGTAATGGGTGCTAAGAATTAAGTTAAATAAAACAATTGGTTACAACAAAAACACACACCATTAAGCAAGGGGCTAAAAAACTGTAACATTTAGTGTAGCTTTTGTGCTGCTGATGTTAAAAATACCTTTGTAAAACAATGATGAAACACCTATGCATCATTGGAGTGTGGGCGGCATTGGCTGGAGCGGTCCCGGTCATGGCGCGAAGTTTACGTCCCTCGTCCCGGCAAGGCCACAGTCGTTACTGCGCCGGCTCGCTTGCGCCACCCGGATGGCTCTGGTAGGTAGAATAAAACGGCAGGAGAGTAAGTCCCATGTGGCGAGACTATGACGAGAAACGCGACTTCCGGCGCATGGCGCTGGACACCCGGATCCAGTGCAAGGACCTGGCCAGCGGCGAGACCTTCTACGGCCATGCCCAGGACCTGAGCAGCCAGGGGCTGTCCATCGACACCGACCGGGAATTCGCCCCCGGCGCGCGGCTGGAGGTGCGCATCGTCCCGGAGAAGGCCCTGGTGCCGCCGCTGTATGCCGCGGTCGAGGTGGTGCGGGTGGAGCCCGCGGCCAACGGCCAGGGCTACAATCTCGGCGTGCGCATCCTCGAGCACAAATCCTGACCGATAGAAGGTGGGCAGTAGGATGGGGGCAGGCGCGGAGCACCGTAACCCATCGACCGTCCGGCCTCGATGGGTTGCGCTGCGCTCCACCCATCCTACCCGGGCGGGGTATGTTGTAGGTCGGGTTGGCGCAGCGTAACCTGACACCCCGGCGGTGCTGCCGCACATGTCGGGTTATGCCCACCGGGCCAACCCGACCTACAAGGCTGATCCATGACCCAGAGCACCAATAGCAATGAAGCGCGGCTGTCGGACCTGAGCCGGGCCCTCGGCCGGGCGGCGACCGAAGCCGGGGTGATGCTGACCGTGGCTGAATCCTGCACCGGTGGCTGGCTGGCCAAGGTCATCACCGACACCCCCGGCAGTTCGCACTGGTTCGAGCGCGGCTTCGTCACCTATACCAACGCCGCCAAGCAGGACCTGCTCGGCGTGAGTCCGGCGACGCTGGAGGCGCAGGGCGCGGTGAGCGAGGCGACGGTCCGGGAGATGGCCGCCGGCGCCCTCGCGCACAGCCGGGCGCAGCTGGCCGTGGCCATCAGTGGCATCGCCGGCCCCGAGGGCGGCACCGAGGACAAGCCGGTCGGCACTGTCTGCTTCGCCTGGAACCGGCTCCACCAGGCGCCCCGCGCCGAAACCCTGAAACTGCCGGGCGACCGCGAAGCGGTACGCCGCCAGGCGGTGGAGCGGGCACTCTATGGCCTTCTCGCAGCCCTCGGACATCACGACTGACGCGACGCAGCGGCTGTTCTTTGCCCTGTGGCCGGACGGCGGGGTGCGCGAGCGGCTCGATGCCGCGGCCGCGGCCGCGGCCCGGGACAGCGGCCGGCGGGTCCCGCGGGGCAACCTGCACCTGACCCTGGTGTTCCTGGGCCAGACCCCGGCCGCACGGCGCGACTGCATGATTCAGGCGGCCGCGGCCATCCGCTGCCCGGCCTTTGAGTTGTGCCTGGACCGCTTCGGCCACTTCCGCCGTGCCCGCATCGCCTGGCTGGGACCGACCGCGCCGCCGCCGGCGCTGGTCGATCTGTACCGGCAGCTGAACGCGGCCCTGGCCGACTGCGGCGGCACGCCGGAGACCCGGCCCTTCGCGCCGCACGTCACCCTGGCGCGCAAGGCCGGACGCTGCCGGGCCCCGGCGGAATTCGTGCCCATCGACTGGGCGGTGCGCAGCTTCGCCCTGGTGGAGTCCCCCGGCGACGGCAGCGGCTACCGGGTGCTGGCGACCTGGCCGCTGGCCGCTGCGTGATGGGTTGCGCTGCACCTCACCCGTTCCATCGGGGGGATTGTAGGATGGGTGCAGGCGCGGAGCGCCGTAACCCATCGTCTGGCCGCTCCGCGATGGGCTGCGCTGCGCTCCACCCATCCTACCCGGGCGGGAATTTGTAGGATGGGTACAGGCGCGCAGCGCCGTAACCCATCGACCGGGCGGTCCGCGATGGGTTGCGCTGTGCTCCACCCATCCTACCCGGGTGAGGGATGTTGTAGGATGGGAGGCGGCCCCGCCCCTCTGGACAACTGGATATTCATCCAGTATAAAGAAAAACCACAAGGGCACGGCCCGAACACCCCTGACAGCACAGCCTGGAGACCCCTATGGACGACAACAAGCGCAAGGCCCTGAGTGCCGCTCTCAACCAGATCGAAAAACAGTTCGGCAAGGGTGCCGTGATGCGGATGGGCGACGTCGGCGCCGTGCGCGATGTCGAGGCCATCTCCACCGGCTCGCTGGGACTGGACGTGGCCCTGGGCATCGGCGGCCTGCCCGCCGGCCGCGTGGTCGAGATCTACGGGCCGGAATCCTCCGGCAAGACCACGCTCACCCTGCAGGCGATCGCCGAATGCCAGAAGACCGGCGGCACCGCCGCCTTCGTCGACGCCGAGCATGCGCTGGATCCCACCTATGCCGAAAAGCTGGGCGTGAACGTCGACGACCTGCTGGTCTCCCAGCCCGACACCGGCGAACAGGCGCTGGAGATCGCCGACATGCTGGTGCGCTCCGGCGCCGTGGACGTGGTGGTGGTCGACTCGGTCGCCGCGCTCACCCCCAAGGCCGAGATCGAGGGCGAGATGGGCGACTCCCACGTCGGCCTGCAGGCGCGCCTGATGTCCCAGGCCCTGCGCAAGCTCACCGGCAACATCAAGCGCTCCAACACCCTGGTCATCTTCATCAACCAGATCCGCATGAAGATCGGCGTCATGTTCGGCAATCCCGAGACCACCACCGGCGGCAACGCCCTCAAGTTCTACTCCTCGGTGCGCCTGGACATCCGCCGCATCGGTGCCATCAAGAAGGGCGACGAGATCGTCGGCAACCAGACCCGCGTCAAGGTGGTCAAGAACAAGATGGCCCCGCCCTTCAAGCAGGTCGAGTTCGAGATCCTTTACGGCGAGGGCATCTCGCGCGAGGGCGAGATCATCGACATGGGCGTGGCCGAGGGCCTGGTCGAGAAGTCCGGCGCCTGGTACTCCTACCAGGGCGAACGCATCGGCCAGGGCAAGGAGAACGTGCGCAACTTCCTCAAGGAAAACCCGGACATCGCCAACGACATCGATCAGCAGCTGCGGGCCAGACTGCTGGTCAAGCCCAAGTCCAGTGCCGAGGAGGCCATGGACGAGGCGCCCGAGCCGGAGGCGCTGAACTAGTCGCGACGGTGGCATGAACGCAGAGGCGCGGAGACGCAAAGAAAGATCAATATATTGAAAAAACCTTTGCGCCTCTGTGCCTCTGCGCCCTCCGCGTTATTATCACCGCACTACACAAGTCCAGAGATTTCGCGTAACGGATATTGCCCGGCTTCGGCCGGGTAATGTCTTTATGGGAACCGGAGATGTCGGAACACGACGAAGCCGAAATGCCGGAGCCGGAAGACCGCTCCGTCGAGATCGAGCACAAACTGGTCGAACTGCTGGCACGGCGCGAGCACAGCCGTCTGGAGTTGCGGCGCAAGCTGGAGCAGCGCGGCTACGGTTTTGACGAGATCGAACCGGTGCTGGCGGATCTGGCCGCCCGGGGCCTGCAGAGCGAGGCGCGCTTCGCCGAGCACTATGCCCGCGGCCGCGAGCAGCGCGGCTACGGCCCGGTGCGTATCCGCCAGGAACTGCGCGAGCGTGGCATCGACGACGGCCTGATTGCGACGGCGCTGGAAGCGCTGGAGGTGGACTGGTTCGCCGCCGCCCGCGCCGCCCGGCACAAGCGCTTCGGGGCGGCGGCCCCGGCCGATTTCCGGGAGCAGGCCCGGCAGCTGCGGTTTCTCAACAACCGCGGTTTCGACGCCGAGCAATGCCGCGTCGCGCTGGAGAACGACCCGGCGGACCGGTGACGCGCGGTCCCGCATCAGGTAAGCTTTGAGCCGGATCCAGCGGGCTTGTGTCCAGGCCCGACACATTACCCGTCATCCCGGTGCAGGCCGGGATCCAGTGGCCGCAGCGGTATCTGGATCCCGGCCTGCACCGGGATGACGATCACAGGCATGACAACCGCGATTCATACGGTTGTGGGAATGAGCGGCATGAAGACAAGCGCGGACATCCGCACCCTGTTTCTGGAATTCTTCCGCGAGCGCGGCCACGAGGTCGTGGCGTCGAGTCCGCTCGTGCCGGCCAACGACCCGACCCTGCTGTTCACCAATGCCGGCATGGTCCAGTTCAAGGATGTCTTCGTCGGCAAGGAGACCCGCAGCTACAGCCGCGCGGCCAGTTCCCAGCGCTGCGTGCGCGCCGGCGGCAAGCACAACGACCTGGAGAACGTCGGCTACACCGCCCGCCACCACACCTTCTTCGAGATGCTGGGCAACTTCAGCTTCGGCGACTATTTCAAGCGCGAGGCCATCCAGTACGCCTGGGAGTTCCTGACGCAGACCGCCGGTCTGCCGGCGGAGAAGCTGTGGGTGACCGTGTACGAGGAGGACGATGAGGCCGCCGACATCTGGCTGAACGAAATCGGCGTCGACCCCGATCGCTTCACCCGCATCGGCGACAAGCCCGGCGGGGCCAGGTACGAAAGCGACAACTTCTGGTCCATGGGCGACACCGGCCCCTGCGGCCCCTGCACCGAGATCTTCTACGATCACGGCCCCGAGGTCGAAGGCGGTCCGCCCGGCACCCCGGAGGAGGACGGCGACCGCTACATCGAGATCTGGAACCTGGTGTTCATGCAGTACAACCGGGACAAGGACGGCAACATGAGCCCGCTGCCCAAGCCCTCGGTGGACACCGGTATGGGCCTGGAGCGCCTGGCCGCCGTGCTGCAGGGCGTGCACAGCAATTACGAGATCGACCTGTTCCGCAACCTGATCCTGGCCGCCGCCGAGGTGGTGGGCGTCAAGGACGCGGGCCAGAGCTCGCTGCGGGTGATCGCCGACCACATCCGCTCCTGCGCCTTCCTGATCACCGACGGCGTGCTGCCGTCCAACGAGGGCCGCGGCTATGTGCTGCGCCGCATCGTGCGCCGCGCTGTGCGTCACGGCTATCGCCTCGGCGCCGATGACATCTTCTTCCACAAGCTGGTCGCGCCGCTGGTCGCCGAGATGGGCGAGGCCTATCCGGAACTCACGCAGGCGCAGGCCCAGGTCGAGCGGGCGCTGAAACAGGAAGAGGAACGCTTCGCCGAGACCCTGGACCAGGGCATGAAGATCCTCGAGGCCGACATCGCCGAACTCGCCGGCAACGAGATCCCCGGCGAGACGGTGTTCAAGCTCTATGACACCTACGGCTTCCCCGTCGATCTGACCGCCGACATCGCCCGCGAGCGCGAGCTCACCCTGGACATGGCCGGCTTCGAGCGCGAGATGGCCGCCCAGCGCGAGCGCGCCCGTGCCGCCAGCCAGTTCGGCGCCGACTACTCCAGCGACATCGACGTCCGGTGCAGCAGCGAATTCACCGGCTACGAACACCTGATCGACCGCGGCCGGATCTCCGCGCTGTTCCGCGGCGCCGAGCCGGTCGAGGTGCTGCATGCCGGCGAGTCGGGCATCGTGATTCTGGACAACACCCCCTTCTATGCCGAGAGCGGCGGCCAGGTCGGTGACAGCGGCACGCTGGAGACCGCCGGCGCCCGCTTCACCGTCAACGACACCCAGAAGCGCGGCACCGGCGCGCACGCCCATATCGGCGTGCTCGAATCCGGCGAACTCAAGCTGGGCGAGCAGGTCGAGGCCCGGGTCGACGCCGAACGCCGCCAGGCCACCCGGCTCAACCACTCCGCCACCCACCTGCTGCACGCCGCCCTGCGCCGGCTGCTGGGCGAGCATGTGCAGCAGAAGGGCTCGCTGGTCGAGCCCGAGCGGCTGCGCTTCGATTTCTCCCATCCCCAGGCGATCACGCCCGAGGAACTGCAGCGCATCGAGAATATGGTCAACGACCAGATCCGCCGCAACGTGTCGGTCGATACCCGCATCATGGACATCGATTCCGCCATGCAGGCCGGGGCCATGGCCCTGTTCGGCGAGAAGTACGGCGATCAGGTGCGGGTGCTGAGCATGGGCGACTTCTCGGTCGAACTGTGCGGCGGCACCCACGTCGAGCGGGTCGGCGATATCGGCCTGTTCAAGATCACCAATGAAACCGGCATCGCCTCCGGCGTGCGCCGCATCGAGGCGGTCACCGGCGACCGGGCCCTGGCTTACGTCGAGCAGACCGAGCAGGCGCTGGGTCGCATCGCGCGCCTGGTCAAGGGCAGCAGCCAGGACGCCGAATCCCGGGTGCAGCAGCTGCTGGAGAAGAACCGCCAGCTGGAGAAGGAACTGGAGCAGCTCAAGAGCAAGCTGGCCAGCAGCCGCGGTGGCGATCTGGCCAGCGAGGCGGTGGAGGTCGAGGGCATCCAGGTGCTGGCCGCCCGCCTGGACGGCGCCGATCCCAAGTCGCTGCGCGACACCCTGGACCAGCTCAAGAACAAGCTGGGGGCAGCGGCCATCGTGCTGGCCGCGGTCAATGATGACAAGATCAGCCTGGCCGCCGGCGTGACCAAGGCCGAGACCGGGCGCGTCAAGGCCGGCGAACTGGTCAATCACGTGGCGCGGCAGGTGGGTGGCAAGGGCGGCGGCCGGCCCGACATGGCCCAGGCCGGCGGCAGCCAGCCCGAGCATCTGGATGCGGCCCTGGCCTCGGTGCCGGAGTGGGTGCGCGCCGTGCTGTCAGAAAGCCAGAGCGCCTGAGCGGTCTCCGTCATTGCGAGCGTAGCGTGGCAATCTCGTCCCGCATAATCAGCCGGTTAGAGATTGCCGCGTCACTTCGTTCCTCGCAATGACGTTTATTGTTTTCATGCCCGAAAATCCCATCGGGCGTTTCATCCCGCCGCGATTTGTAGTTTAATTCACGCCTTTCGTGCCCCGCCCGGGGCCAGACAATCGGGTTTACACGCATGGCACTGCTGGTACAGAAATTCGGCGGCACCTCGGTCGGCAGCCCCGAGCGCATCGAGGCCGTCGCCGCCAAGATCAAGCAATACCGCGACAACGGCGATGACGTGGTGGTGGTGGTCTCGGCCATGAGCGGCGAGACCGACCGTCTCATCGGCCTGGCCCGCGCGCTGACCGAGGCGCCGCCGCCGCGCGAGATGGACGTGCTGCTCTCCACCGGTGAGCAGGTCACCATCGCCCTGCTCAGCATGGCGCTGCAGAAGCGCGGCTGCCCGGCCAAGTCCTACACCGGGAGCCAGGTGCATATCCGCACCGACAATGCCCACTGCAAGGCCCGCATCCAGGACATCGACGGCAGCCGCATCCAGCAGGATCTGAAGGAAGGCAAGGTGGTGGTCGTCGCCGGCTTCCAGGGCGTGGACGAGCAGGGCAACATCACCACCCTGGGCCGGGGCGGTTCGGACACCACTGCCGTGGCCCTGGCCGCCGCGCTCAAGGCCGACGAATGCCAGATCTTCACCGACGTCGACGGTGTCTACACCACCGATCCGCGGGTGGTGCCCAACGCCCGCCGGCTGGAGCGCATCACCTTCGAGGAGATGCTGGAAATGGCCAGTCTCGGCTCCAAGGTACTCCAGATCCGCTCGGTCGAGTTCGCCGGCAAGTACAATGTCCCGCTGCGGGTCCTGTCCTCCTTTCAGGAGGGCCCCGGGACCCTGATCACCTACGAGGATGACACCATGGAAAACGCCCTGATTTCCGGCATCGCCTTCAACCGCGACGAGGCCAAGATCACGGTGCTGGGCGTGCCCGACCAGCCCGGCGTGGCGCACAAGCTGCTCGGCCCGGTGGCCGCGGCCAATATCGAGGTGGACATGATCGTGCAGAACATGGCCCCCGACGGCGCGACCACCGACTTCACCTTCACCGTGCACCGCAACGACTACGAACGCGCCCTGGAGGTGGTCCGCCGCACCGCCGGCGAGATGGGGGCCCGCGAGGTCTCCGGCGACGACAGGATCGTCAAGCTGTCGCTGGTGGGCGTGGGTATGCGCTCGCACGCCGGCATCGCCTCCACCATGTTCGAGACCCTGGCCAACGAGGGCATCAATATCCGCATGATTTCCACCTCCGAAATAAAGATTTCCGTGGTGGTGGACGAAAAATACCTCGAGCTGGGGGTGCGCGCGCTGCACGATGCCTTCCAACTCGAGGCTCCGGCTGCGGGCTGAGAAGCGCGAAAATATCGCTGTTCAGCGGTTTGCTCTTCAACGTATTGAAATAAATAAAAATCCATAAATGACCGGGGACGGAAAATTGACTATAGTTTCCGTTGCCCGTGCCGAAATAGAGTGTGTGCAGACGCGCATGCGCCAGTGGGATGTTGGCGCAGGCGGCCGTACCGGGTTCTTTTGAGTTGCTCGTAATTGAAAGTGTTAAGGAGATAACACATGTTGATTCTGACTCGCCGGGTTGGCGAAACCCTGATGATCGGTGACGAAGTGACCGTGACCGTTCTGGGGGTGAAGGGTAATCAGGTTCGGATCGGGGTGAATGCGCCCAAGGACGTCGCCGTTCACCGCGAGGAGATCTACGAGCGCATCCAGAAGGAAAACGGCGAGGAACCCGTCGCTACCGCCAAGGGCGACTGATCCGGAAGCCCTTGATTCCAGAGTTACATACTTTACCTCGACCGGCCGCGCCGGTATCCTACGCATCTTCCAACCCGGAGAGATGGCCGAGCGGCTGAAGGCGCTCCCCTGCTAAGGGAGTATGGGGTTAAAAGCTCCATCGAGGGTTCGAATCCCTCTCTCTCCGCCATATAAAAAGGGCCCCAACCGGGGCCCTTTTTATATGGCGGAGAGAGCGGTCCTGATGAGAACCCTGTGTTCGACCGCGAAGGCGCGCCAGCGCCGGAGCAGCGCCGAGCGCAGCGAGACAACGCGCAGCGAACACAGTGAGCGAGCGGCCCCCTTGAGGGGTGAGGCGCGCAGCGACGAATAATCCCTCGACCCTGCCGACATGCCCGATCGGCCCAGCAGGTACCTCATCCGCGTTTTCCGGCGCGTGGTCCGGTTCTGGGGTGCGCCGGGTCAGGCGGGTAATCGTTTCCTGCGACTGATGCCGGCAAACGCCACCAGTGCGCTGCCCATCAGCAGGCCGGCCCCCGGCAGGGGCACGGCGGTGACGTCATCCACACCGTCAACGCGGCGGATATCGAAACCTGCCAGCCCCAGGTGTTGATTCAGTTCGGGGATATGGTCAGCGTGGTAGAACACGTTGAGATAATACTGTGTGCCCGGTGTCGCCTCGAAATCGAAGAAACCCGAATATTCCTCCAGCCCCAGTCTCTGAGTCGAGGTCGTGACCGTCATGGCCAGTTCGAGAAAGGGAGCGGGGAACTGCATGTCCGTGAGCGTAGCGGTATAGGTCCCCGCCTCGCTCACCTGGAACGGGTCGGTAAACCAGCCGTAATCCTCCAGAAACCGCACGTCTTCATAGGCCACGGTTGCTGCTTGAGCGCTGAAGCCGAAAAGCCAGAAGAGGCCGGCGCAGAACAGCGTGATGGTGGTTCGCCTTGTTTTCATCTCGATATCCTCCGTTCGTCGTTTCTGTTTATTGCAGTGACTGATTGTGGCTGGGGTCCCCATCGGACTGGCGCTGGCCATATTTTTCCTGCAGATACTTGTGCAGCATGCGCTGGGCATCGTCCGCATCGATTGCCTGTCCGGTGATTTCCTGCAGTCTGTTCTGAATGTAATGCGGTGACAGTGCGCACATCGCGAGCAGTTCGATATCCGTGCGCTCAACCCTGTTCTGTTCCGGGATTTCTTCGTTGTTGATGATCCCTTCCAACCGGTCGGCATCCAGGTCGAAATGACGGTTGAGTTCGTTGTACTGACCAAGCAGGAGCGGCAGAAGCCGCTGTCCACCCATCCGGGGATCACACAGATCCATCAGCCGGGTCAGGGCGGTTTTGACCGCATAACGGATGACGTCCGAGTTGCGCGCACCCAAGCGTCGGGCAATGCGTTCGATACGCTCCAGATCCGATGGTTTGAACCGGACAGAGACGCATTGTTTCTTGTTGTTCACTGACCTCTCCTGGCGTGTCCTGTGGTTGTTCAATGTGCCAGTGGCGTATGGCGCGAAGGTGACGGAATGGATGCATTTTTATGACGATCGTCGTGCAGAACGATGAAAATGTGTTGCGTTGGTGACAGTTTCTGGATGGATTTCCGTGCGATCGGTCACAAACCGTGAGATTGGCCGGTGCCAGGCCGGCAATGTCGGTCAAGCGACGACTGCGGTGAGCCGTTAGGCATGACAGGTCGGGTAACGGAGCAGTCCCATGGCAGAGAGGGTGGCAAGTCGGCGTGGAGGGTTGCGGTCTCTGGTCCTGCTGCTGGGGCTGTGTGCAGTCGCCGTCGGGGTGGCTGCTGATGATGACGGAGAATCCGGGGATTACCTGCAGTGGCAGCGGTTGCTGATCGGATTGGCCGGTGAGGCGGAAAGAATCCAGGTCGGGACGGTGAACCGGTTCGTCAATGGCATGCGGGAGCGCAGTGACCGGGAGCTCTGGGGGGTGGAGGACTATTGGGCCAGCCCGGATGAATTCCTGTCACGCGGCGCGGGTGACTGTGAGGATTTCGTTATCACGAAATACATCAGCCTGCGCCGCCTGGGCATCCCCGATGGGCGGCTGAGGCTTGCCCACAGCCGGATCTATAACCGGGAACGTGGGCGCATCGAACCGCACATGGTGCTGTTGTATCGGGATACTGCCGGCGGCGAGTGGGTGCTGGACAACCTGCATTCCGAGCCGGTTGTGCGTGGGCAGCGTACCGATATGGTCGTGAATTATGTCTTCAATACCACGGGTCTCTGGTATTCCGGGCGTGGTGATGCCGCGGACCGTCCCACTGACCCGGCCGAGCATGGAAAATGGCTGGCATTCAGGCAGCGGGTCCAGAGCCCAGGGTGATTCTGGTGCAGGTGGCGCGACCGCCGCTGACAACAATCGGCGCGAGAGATTAGCGGGCTTGTTTGGAGTCAGGAGCCTGGGTGGCGGCGCCGGCGTCCTTCGTCCTGTCGCTGCGGTCGGCCGCGGCACGCATGCGTGCAATCACCTCGCCGGTGATGTCCGTGCGCGGATCGAACCACAGGGTGGCGACGTTTGCCAGCATGACGCTGGTCGCCCCGCGCTGGCGGGCGATCTCGGCTGCCTCGGCGCGGACCTCCTCCTGGAAGGCCAGTACCAGTGAGCTGCGATAGGCGAGCGCCTTCTGTTGTGCAAGCGCCCGGGTCTGTTCCAGGGTCTGCCTGGCCTGCAATGCGAGCGCCTGCAGTTCCTGTGTCTGCGCCTCGTCGGCCTGTTCAGCGAGTTCAGCCTGCTTCTCCTCCAGTTGGGAGTTGAGGTTATGGGTGATTTCGTCCAGCTGGCGGTTGAGTTGATCGCGTGTGGCTGCCAGCTGCTGTTCCATCACCTCATCCCGCCCCAGTGCCTTGGCTACGGCTGTGATGTCGACAACAAGCGGCGAGTCTGGTGTGTTTTCACCGGGCGTGCAGGCCAGCAGGACGACTGCTGACAGGAGAATGCTACCGAGACGGACGATGGGGAACATGATCGGGATCCGCGGTTGTGATGTATACGGGGCTGCGGATTCTACACGCGATCAACCTCGGACTGAAGTTGAAAACATGCGTAGTCGCACTGTAATTTGAGTGTCATAAAGCACCGGCACAATCGCGGGTTCCAGCAATAACCGGCAGTCCCGGGGCAGAACGATTCCGGCATGATGTGACTGTCGTCTCGACAAATCCGCAACCGGCTACAGGAACCTCGCATGCCCTCCCGTCAGCTCATACTGGTTGTACTTCTGCTGTTTGTCGGCGGGATGACGACGGTACATGCACAGACTGCAACTGAGAAAAGCGCCCCCGGTTTCGATGTCTGGGAAATTCGTGTCAGCGGTAATTCAATGCTCGATCGCCGTCTGGTCGAGCGCGCTGTCTACCCCTATCTCGGGCCCGACCGGGGCATCGCGGATGTCGAGTCTGCGCGCAAGGCATTGGAGACACTATACAGGGACCAGGGGTTTCCCACCGTTATCGTGAATATCCCGGAGCAGGATGTTTCCGAGGGTATTGTGAAGCTGGAAGTGGTGCAGGGCCGGGTGGACCGTATGCGCATCAGCGGTTCGACCTATTTCTCGCTGGGCCGGATCCGAAAGTCGGTCCCTGCGCTCGCCGAAGGGGAGGTCCCGCATCTGCCCAGGGTGCAGGAACAGCTGCAGGCGCTGAATCAGGAAAGCGGCGACCGCCGCATCACGCCGGTGTTCCGCCCCGGGCGGCGGCCGGGAACAGTGGAGGTGGAATTGCGGGTCAAGGACGAATTGCCCTTGCATGGTAGTGTGGAGCTCAACGGTCGCAACAGTGCCGACACGAGCCGTACCCGCGCATCGGCCAACCTGCGCTACGACAACCTGTGGCAGCGGATGCACAGCCTGTCGCTGCAGTACCAGACGTCACCGCAGGAGCCGGATGAGGTTTCGGTGCTGGCTGCCACCTACGTGCTGCCGGTGCGGGATGGCAGGGACCGGCTGGCCCTGTATGCAATCAATTCCGAGTCCGACACAGAGGTGGGCGGCACGGGTGATCTTTCCGTGATCGGCAACGGCACCATCCTCGGCATGCGCTGGGTGCGGCCCCTGGCGGCCAGCGGTGATTATTCGCATTCGCTCACCATGGGGGCGGATTACAAGGATTTCGACGAGGCGATCGAGCTGGTGGGTGCCGACAGCCTGCAGACGCCGATAGACTATACCCGCTTCTCCGCCGATTACCGCGCCAACCTGTTCGGCGACCAGCACATGAGCAGCTTCTCGGCCGGCGTCAACTTCGGTGTGCGCGGGCTGGGCAATTCCGAGGCGGAATTCGAGGACAAGCGGTTCCAGGCGCGGCCGAATTTCGCCTATCTCAGCACCCGGCTGAGTCACGAACGCCAGCTTGAGAGCGGTATCCGACTGCGGGGGCTACTCGAGGGTCAGCTGGCCGGGCAGCCGCTGATCAGCAACGAACAGTTCGCGGCCGGCGGTGCTGAATCCGTACGCGGCTACTATGAATCGCAGCAGCTGGGTGACGACGGCGTGAGTGCCACACTGGAACTTTACACGCCCTCGCTGGCCGGACATCTGCACGAAAGGGTCGACAACCTGCGCCTGCTGGCCTTTGCCGATGCCGCCTATCTGCGCAATCACGACACCCTGCCGGGCAGTCCCACCAGTTTTGAACTCTACGGTGCCGGGATCGGGTTGCGTCTGTCGGCATTCCGCAGTCTGAGCCTGAATCTGGATCTTGCCTGGCCCCTGACGGATTCCGATGAAATCGAGCGTGGCGACAGCCGCACGCATTTCTCGCTCAACTACGGTTTCTGAGCCTGCGCCGTTCCGGGGTTGCCGGTTCCAGTTTCAACCCCCTGCCTGCGTTCTTTGTGATACCTCTGTTTCACGTCCCTGCACTGCGTCGTCGCTGCGTATCATTTTCATGATACGACTGTAAACATTCGTACGACAATATTGATCCTTTTGTGACGGAGAGCGGCGATTTGCTGTCTTCCGCGCCATCCATGTCATAAAAAGATCATGCCCATTTCACTGCAGCGTCATTCTGCACGTTTAGTGTCCCTCCTGCGATGCAAGGGAGGGGTATCGGCAGCCGCTGCGAATGCTTGAGCGGAATCAAGAAAAGTTAAAGGGAACTTCACCGACCGGTAAGAAAGGCTGGCTAGGCTGGCACTGCGATTGTTCGCTGCGGCCTCTGTGCCGGGGGTGGGATCGCGGACTGCCGGTGATGCGGGGAGTCGGAAGCGCTGCCGGCAATCAGGGACGCTAAGGAAATTTGGAAAACCAACAAACTCAACGGGAGTCATCTGTCATGTTCAAACTCAAAGCTACAGTCGTTGCCGTGGCGCTTGCCGCCTCCGGTGCCGCTCAGGCTATCGCTATCGATGAGACCGATATCGTCGTCAACATCGTACGTAACGGTCTGTCCGGCGATTCCATGGTCATCAATACCGACGTCAAGGCCGAGGATATCTTCAGTGGTGCCGTGTCCAGCTTTTCATCGGATACGGCCCTGAGCACGGCGATCTTCGACTTTATCGATGGTGCCTCGGATGTCCGTTACTGGGTAGTGGGCCGTTTCACCAGCGGTTTCGATAAGTTCATGCTGTCGAATTTCAGTGTTACTGACCAGACTGCGGTCGGTCCGGCTGTCGACAGCAATATCCCGGCCTACATCACCGGCGCCAATACCGATTGGTTCAACGCCGCGCCCGACAATTACGTCACCGATATTCCGGACGGCGATCGCTCGCATTTCGGCGAAACCAACGTGTACGGCAATGGCCTTGTCAATGGCGTGAGTCTTGGCGATTCCTACGACTTCCTGTACAGCCAGGTCGGCTTCTTCGCTGGCACCAAGAACGGCCAACTGGGAAGCTGGAACCTCGCCACCAACGGTACCCTGAGCTATGACGCCGTCAGCGCCGTCCCGGTCCCGGCCGCGGTCTGGCTGTTCGGTTCCGGCCTGATCGGTCTGGTCGGCATCGCGCGCCGTCGCAAGCAGGCCTGAACCCATATCTGAATATCATTTTCCGAAGGAGTCTCAATCATGCGTACCAAACTGAATCTGGTTGCCGCCAGCGTGGCCATGGCCGTTTCCGGCGGGGCCCAGGCCGGCGCCCTCGGCGCAGCCAACGAAATCTTCATCGGCGGTGCCACCGCCCCGCAGAACTTCCTCCGCGAAGACCTGACCATTCGTGTCTGCGATCCCTCCGATCCCATCCAGGTGTTCGTCGACGAAGTGGAAAGCCTGCCGTCCGAAACGCCCGGCGGCGGTATCCTGAACCAGGGCGACCATGTGGTCGTGCGCTGCACCGTCAAGGGCAGCTTCCCGGCTCCGATGGGCGGTGCCGATCTTGCCGTGTACAAGTACAACGGTGGTTCCTCCACCGGCGTTGCACCGGTTGCCGTCCCGGACGGTGCCAGCCCCGGCAACAAGATCTATCTGGATGCCTCGGTGGCCGGTTGTGACGCCGTGACCAATTCCCAGGGCGACAATGCCTGGCCGATCGGCCTGACCGGCAACAGCTACGAGCTGTACGAGTGCACCGACCCCAGCCTGATCAAAAACCAGGATCCGGATGCCGGTATCTCCGACATCGAGCCCGCGCCCTTCGTCGGTCCCCTGGCCCTGAGTGCCGGCACCGAGCCCCTCGGCGTGCCGCAGCGTCCGACCCAGGAATTCGAGGACAAGGGCAATCTCGATATCAAGCCCGGCCCCGGTCTGCTCTTCGGTACTGCCGTGACCCTGCCCATGTACGACGACCTGGTGGAGAGCCAGGCCAACGCCGGCATGCTGCCCGCCGACTGCGCCGTGACCCAGGGCTCGACCCGTGCCGAGCGCGACGCCGTGCGCTGCATGCCCAGCCTGCCGTCGGCCTTCATCAAGTCCGTGTTCCTCGGTCAGGTCACATCCTGGGCCGATGCCGCGCCCTATGGTCTGTCGCTGAACCCGACCAGCTTCAACGGCGGCGTCAACCAGGGCAACAATGTGCATCTGTGCAAGCGCACCAACGGCTCCGGTACCCATGCCCAGTTCTCCATCAACTTCCTGGGCACCAACTGCCGTGCCAACTCCAACCTGTCCATGGTTGAGCAGAACGACGGTGTCTCCTTCGCCGGTATCGGTCTGGTCGGCATGTACGCGAACAGCGGCTCTTCCGACATGGATGACTGCCTGAATGCGCTGGGTACCGGCAACGGTTTCGACGGTGACTTTGCCGGCCTGCCGCAGACCGATGCAGCCAATTTCGGCACCGGTGACTCCTCCGTGGTTCCCGGCAAGGATCTGGATCCCACTGCCGGTGTGGTGCAGACGGCCTCCGGCGCTCACCCGCTGGGCATCACCTATGACAACGGCGGCGTGCCCTTCACCGCCTACGGTATGGGTTACAACTCGCTGGAGAAGAACACCAAGCTGAACCTGGCCTACCGCTTCGTGAAGGTGGACGGCGTGGCGCCGACGCTGGAGAACGCCATCTCCGGCGAGTACAAGGATGTCTACTACCTGTCCTACCAGAACCGCGTTGTCAATGGCGAGCCTGATCTGCGCACCGGCGGCATCCGCACCACGCCGGCCGATGCCACCGAGAAGGCCGTGGCCAAGGAGTACTTCAAGGTCTGGAACGCCGTGGCTGCCTCCGCCATCAAGGCCGTCAATGAAACCCTGGTGGTCGACCCCAATGGCACCAAGGGTGATGCCGATGACTGGCAGGGCGGTTACGTGACCCCGGTCGCCGGCGCCTCTGCGGCCTACGACGGCTCCAATCCGGAGACTCCCTGGGCACGTCAGACCCTGACGGGTGCGCCTGACAGCTGCCAGGACCTGGGTGCGGTCCGGTAAGGATGAGGGTGTGACATACACCTGAAGCCACCCGCAAGGGAGTGTCGGGCGGGGCCGTGCAACGCGGCTTCGCCCGGCGCTTTTTCATGTGCACCGCGACAGGTGTGCATGAACAAGCGCCGGTCATGTGAAGAGCGGGGTTGTCCTGAAACTGGTGCGCCATGCGCGCCCTGCGTTGAATGATGCAGCTTATGCGTACAACAAAAAAACACGACACAGAATCCCCCGGCCAGGCCTGCCGTCGCGGCGTGCCGCTCACGGCCGCTGTCCGCGCGGGCGTGACCGGACTGCTGGTCGGCCTGACGCCGGCCCCGACGGTGCTCGCCGACGACCTGCCCGTGGTGCTGCGCGACCAGACCGGCGCGGTGGTGCGCTTCGACGGCGCCAACCTGCCCGGTCAGCCCTTCGCCAATGCCTACGGCGGCCGCAGCCTGCGGATCGACCAGAGCGCCGACCGCGCGACCCTGCACTGGGAAAGCTTCAATATCTCGAAGGACAATGAGGTCATCTTCGATCAGCCGCGCGCCTCCTCCATTGCGCTCAACCGGGTGCTGGGCACGGCTGATCTGCCCAGCGTGATCGACGGCCGACTCACCGCCAATGGCCGGGTATTCCTGATCAACCAGAACGGTGTGCTGTTCGGCCCCAACGCCCGGGTCGACACCCGCAGCCTGGTCGCGTCCACGCTGGATATCGATGATGAGCTGTATCAGGAGGTCGGCTTCGAGAACGCCATCAATGAGGACGGCAATCCGGCGGCCTTTGCTGCCGGCGGACCCATGGGTGAGATACGGGTGGAGGCGGGCGCGCAGATCCGCTCCGGCAGGAACGGCAGGGTGATGCTGCTCGCGCCGAGGGTGAGCAATGCCGGCGAGATCGAGTCGCCGGAGGGGCAGATCATACTCGCCGCCGCGGAAGACGAGGTCTATATCGCCCCGGCCGGGGAGGACGACCCCCTGCGTGGTCTGCTGGTGGGCGTAAAGACCGGTGGCGAGGTGACCAACCTGGGCAAACTGGTGGCCGAGCGGGGCGATGTCTCGCTGCTGGGGCTGGCGGTGAACCAGCAGGGGCTGGCGCGTGCCACGACCAGCGTTTCGCTCAATGGCAGTGTGCGCCTGGTGGCCCAGGACATGAACGGCACCGCTGCCGGCAATATCAGCGGCAACGAGGTGGACGGTTTTCGTTCGGTGGCGGCCCGTGCCGGCGAGGTGCGCCTCGGCACCGGCAGTGTCACCGAGGTGGTGGCGGATGCCGATCCCGCCACCGCGCCCGATACCCAGGCACAGGCCCTGTCGCGCATCACCATTCAGGGTGAGCGTATCCTGTTCGAGCGCGGCTCGCGTACCACGGCCACCGGTGGTGAGGTGGTGGTCGAAGCCAACGCCCAGCCGAAACAGCCGAGTTTCGACACCGCGGCCGATCCCGAGGGTTCCAGTGCCGGGATCCGGCTCGAGTCGGGGGCCGTGATCGACGTCTCCGGTGATGACACCACCGAGGTGTCGGTGGCACGCAACCTGGTCGAGATCGAGGCCCGCGGCAACGAACTGGCCGATGCACCGCAGCAGCGGGACGGGGTACTCGACGGCAAGACACTGAAGATCGATGTCCGCAAGGGCGCCGGTTTTCTCAATGTGGATACCAGTGGTGCCATTCAGCGGGGCGTGAACGAACGCCTGTCCGCGGGCGGCAGGATCGAACTGAAATCACGCGGGCGCATCGAGGTCGAATCGGGCGCCACACTGGATATCAGCGGCGGCGCGGTGACCAGCACGGGTGCCAAGCTGAGCACCAGCAAACTGGTGACGCGGGACGGCCGGGTCGTGGACATCGCTGAGGCGGATCCCAATCTGAGTTATGCCGGCGTGCTGGGGGAGCTCGAGATCGAGCATGCCAAGTGGGGTGTGACCGAGGCCTTCCGCATGAGCCGGGGCAGCTTCGAGCCCGGCTACGTCGAGGGCAAGGATGCCGGAACGCTCACGCTGACCGCGCCGGGCCTGCGCTTTGACGGCGATCTGATTGCCCGCACCACGGTGGGACGCAATCAACGCCGCCAGCCCGTCGATCTCGGCGGTGAGCGGTTCGCTGCGGTCATGCGTGACTTCGATCAGTTGCCGCGCGGCGGCGAACTGGTGATCAAGAAGCTCAACATCAATCTGCAGGATCTGGTGATCGGCAGTGACGGGGCGTTGCCGGCGCTGGACGGACATCCCGCCGGTGCCGGTGCCGCCTTCGTGCTCGATCCGGCGGTGCTGGCCGGCAGTGGTGTGAGCCGGATCGACATCGACAACGCCGGTCGCATCATCGTCAACCGGGATCTCGCGCTGCCCGCCTTCAGTGATCTGGAGTTGCTCGGCACGCAGGTCTGGATGCAGGCCGATGTCAGCGCACCAGGTGGCCGCGTGGCACTGGAGGCGCTGCGCAGCGGTCGTTCGGCCGCCGATCTCGGCGATCTGGGCAGCCTCGGCGCGCTGCTGCCGACGGCGGAACATGCCAGGGTGAATGTCGGCGGCAAGCTCGATGTCAGCGGTCGCTGGGTCAACGACAGCGCTGCGGTCAATCCGCAGCTGCCCACAGCGCTGATCGTGACCGACGGCGGCGACATCCTGCTGCACTCGGCACGCGACATCGAGGTCGGTGCCGGTGCTGTGCTGAATGTGGACGGCGGCGCCCATCTGGGGGCCAACGGCGACTTCGCTGCCGGTCGCGGCGGCAGTATCGCATTGCAGGGCTGGACCTCGGGCGAGTTGGGACTGCAGTCGCGGCTGGACCTGGCGGGCGAGTTGCGCGGCTTCGGCATGGGCGGCGGCGGCCGGCTGGCCGTCGAGGCCGGCCGGATCCGCATCGCCGGTGCCGGGTCCGATGCAAGTGGTGACTACAGGCTGCAGGGCAGCCGCCAGTTCGGATTGCAGGTGCCGACCACCGGGGCGCAACCGGTGCTGACCGTCGGTGCCGATACCTTCCAGCGCGGCGGGTTCCAGGCCTTCGATCTCACCGCTCTGCGTGATGATCTCGAAGTGGCGGCCGGGACCGAGGCCGCGTTGATCGCGGCCACACCGGTCCTGGACCCGGTGGCTGCACTGCAGCTGCAGACCGCGGCGGATGCCCCCGCGGCCATGAATCCGGGCTCCAACGACAGCCCGTTCGAACGGCTGCCATCGGCAGATTCGGTCGCGGTCTTCACCCGCGCGCAACGACTCCCGGCCTTCAAGCGCACGCCGGTGGACCTGCGTCTGGCCTCCGGCGATCTGGGGCAGTTGGTGCTCGGCAGCAACAGCAGTCTGCTGGCCGAGCCCGGCGCGGACATCCGCCTGACCTCCGGTTCCAATATCCTGATTGACGGCACCGTCAGTGCCCCGGCCGGCACGATCGAGGTGCTGCTCGACGGCGCCGGCGACAGCGCAAGCATCCAGGACCGGATCTGGCTCGGCCCCCATGCCGCCCTGCTGGCCGCGGGCGTAGTGCGCGTCGATCCTGTCAGCGCTACCGGCCGGCGCATCGGCGAGGTGCTGGATGCCGGCCGGGTCAGCCTGCGGGCGCAACAGGGCTCACTCCTGGCCGAGGCGGGCGCGCATATCGGTGTCGATGCCGCGGTCGGCACGCTCGATCTCGGGGCCGGAGGCATGCTGGGCCGCCGCGAGGTGGCCGGGGCGGCGGGCAGCATCGAGCTCAGCGCGGCGGAAAGCCTCATATATACCGGTACCCTGAGCGCCCGGGACCGGCTGAATGCTCCGGGGGGCAGCCTGTCGCTGCGGCTGGATCCGAACAGCCGCGGCGCTGCCGCGCCGGACCCGGACGTGGTGGACTTCTTCCATCGCGGTGAGACGGTGGTGCGCTTCGAGGACTTCAGTGGCACTTTGCCCGGCGCCACGGACACCCTCCCGGATGCCCTGATCGGCACCGCCCACGTCCCGGTCAGCCAACTCGTCGCGGGCGGCTTCGACAGCTTCGATCTCAGTGTGCGGACCTCGGCAGTGAACGAAAATGTGCCCGACCGGCCGGATTCTATCCCGGTGATCGAATTCACCCGCGATACCGCGCTTGGCCTGGATCGGCGCATCCGGCTGGATGCCCCCGTGATCCGCACCACCGGGGCGGCCAGGGTCGACCTGTCCGCGCCGCATGTTGTGCTCGGTTCCACCGCTGCCCGGGTGCGACTCGACGGGGCCACGCCGGCCGTGCGCTTCGATGCCGGCGGCGATGTGGAAAACAATGCCGACGATGCCGCCCGCGTAAGCATGAGCCTCGACCCGAGCGCCGGCGCCGGCCGGCTGCGGGTGGACGGTGAACTGGTCGAATTCGCCGGCGAACTGGTGACCCGCGGTTTCGGCGGCCCGGGCACGCCGGCGATCGATGTCAACGCCAAAGGTGATGTGCGTCTGCGCGGTGTGCGGGTGGTGAACAGTGATGACTTCACCGGCCTGCTGCGCAGCGCCGGCGACCTGCACCTGAACGCGCAGCGGGTGCATGCGACCACATTGAGCGAGTTCGCGCTCGAGGTCGTCGGTGCCGGGGGCGCCATCGAAATCCACAGCCCGTCCGCTGCGCTGACGGATATTCCACTGTCCATCGGCAGCAGGCTGCGCCTTGCCGCGGACCGGATCCGTCAGTTCGGCAACCTGTTCGCACCGCTGGGCGAAATCGCGCTGGAGGCGGATTCGCAGCTGCTGGTCGACGCTGCCAGCCTGACCTCGACCTCGGCACAGGACGTGCAGGCGCCCTTCTTCCGTACCCAGCCCGACGGTTCGCTGGTCTTCCCCAACCGGTTGAACGACGACGGCGACATCGTGTTCACGGAATCGGTTTCGGCCGCGTTCGAACGTGCCCTGCCGCAGCAGCGCATGCACCTCAGCGCTCCCGATATTCAGATCAATCCGGATGCGGTGTTCGACCTGCGCGGCGGTACCGAGGCCCGCGCCACCGAGTTCGTGCCCGGCCCCGGCGGCAGCCGCGACATCCTGCTGGCCGACATCGGCGCCGACGACAGCACCATCCCCAACCCCGCCTTCGCCATCGTGCCGCATGCCGGCGAGTTCGCCCCCTACGATCCGCTGGAGACGCCGCTCGCCGAGGCCATTCAGGGCTTCACCAGTGGCGATAGCCTGCTGCTCGATGAAGGCATCGCCGGTCTGCCGGCGGGTGAGTATGCCATCCTGCCGCCACGGTATGCCCTGTTCGGCGGCTACCTGGTCACGCCGGTGGCCGGAACCCGCGACCTCACGGCCGGCGCGGGTCGGTTGCGCGCCGATGGCGCACCAGTGCTGAGCGGCCGTTACGGCGTGGCCGGCAGCGATGCCGTTGCCAGCCGCAGCCAGGGTTTTGCCATCGTGACTGGCGCGCAGGTGCGCCAGCGCGCCGAATACCGCGAGACGGCACTGGCGGAGTTCTACGGCGAGGGTAATGCCCGGCGGCCGCAGGATGCCGGTACCCTGAGTCTGGAAGCCGGTACGGCGCTGCGGCTGGAAGGCCGGTTGGCGCAGGGCGGGGCGAGCGAGGGTCTGGGCTCGCAGGTCGATATCGTGGCGGATGCGATCCGCATTCGGGAACAGGCCAGCGGGCAGGACGGCATCGAACTGCTGGCCGTGCAGCTCGAAGCTCTGGGGGCGGACAGCCTGCTGATCGGCGGCAGCCGCCGCGTCTCCCCTGACGGCCTGGTGATCAGCGCGCGCGCCGATGCGGTCGAGGTCGCTGCCGGCGTGGAGCTTGAAGTGCCCGAACTGATCCTGGTGGGTGATGAGGTGCGCGTGGGTGAAGCCGGTGGCGCCTCGACCCGTCTGAGTTCCAGCCGCGAGGCCGGTGGCGAGCGCGAAACCCTGATTGTCGCCGGCGACGGCGGCAGCAACGGCGATGCCGCGGTGGTGGCGGTCTCGGATCGCAGGCTCGAACTGTCACGGCCGAGCCCGACCGGAACGGCGAGCGGGCAGCTGGAGGTGACGGCCGGCAGTCGGCTGGAGGCGACCGGCGCCGTGGTCGCCGATGTGGCGGGCGATGCCGTGATCGCCGGACGGATCGAGGCCGCCGATGGGGCCCGGGTCAGCCTGGGCGCGGCCGGCATCAGTCTGGGCGAGACCGACGGCCGGGGTCTGAGTTACGGCCTGATCCTGTCCAATGCCAACCTGGCGGGACTGGCCGGCAGCGACCTGGTGCTGCGTTCCGGCACGACCATCGAGGTGTTCGGCAAACTGGCGGACCCGGCGACGGGAAATAACATTAGTTTCGACCGCCTTGAACTGGATGCACAGGGGGTTGTCGGGCGTGACAATGACGGCCTCACCGTCGGTCTCGACGCCGGCGAGATCCGGCTGGGCAACAGCGGCGGCGGGAGCCTGGCCGAGGTCGGTCTGGCGCCGGCGGCCGGCGGACTGGAACTGCTGGCCGATCGCCTGCGCCTGGAGGCGGGTGACTTCGCCCTGCAGGGCTTCGGCAGGGTAACGGCGCAGGCGCGTGAATCGCTGCTGGTCTTCGGCACCGGCGAACTCGGGGCCGAAGCGCCGCTGACCATCGACACACCTGTGATTGCCGGCGCGGCCGGCGCCGACAGTGCCATCCGCGCCCGGGGCGGCGCACTCGCAATCAGCGGTGGTGATGCCGCGGCCGAACTGCCGTCCGGCACCGGGCTCGCGGCAGCCCTGCGGCTGGAGGGCACTGCCGTCCATTACAGCGGCCGCACGGTACTGCGCTCCGGTCGCTTGACGCTGCAGCAGACCGGCGACCCGGCCGCGGCGGTGGCGAGCGACGATCTGGTGCTCGGTGCCGGTGCCATCATCGATGTCGGTGGCCGCGACCTGGATTTCGGCCCGGAGACGGTGGGAACCCCCGGCGGGGACATCCTCCTGCGTGCCGACACCGGCAACGTGCGCGTGGACAACGGGGTGGTACTGAATGTCGCGCCGGGTACGGCCGGCGGGGGATGGGCCGGCACCATCCGGATCGATACGCCCGCGGGCGAGTTCCGGATCGCCGACGACGCCGAACTGCGTTCCGGATTGCGCGGGGGCGGTTTCATCCTGGATGCCCGGCGGCTCGATGTCGCCGGTGACGCATCCGCCGGTGCCTTCGGCGCACTCAACGATCTCCTCGGCAGCGGCTTCAGCGTCCGCCGTGACATCCGCCTGCGCGAACAGTCCATCCTGATCGGGGCCGGCGAGACCCTGCGCAGTCACAGCCTGCGCGCGGTATCCGATACCGGGGATGTCCGGGTGGCGGGCTCCCTGGACGCCTCCGGGCTCGTGCCGGACAGCGTGTATGAAAACGGTGGCCGCATCCTGCTGGCTGCGGGTGACCGGCTCGACATCGAGTCCACCGCCGTGCTGCGCGCCACCGGTACGCCCGCGGCAAACGGCGCCCCGCGCCCGGATACCAGGGGCGGCGAGATCGACCTGATCGCCCTGGATGCCGATGGCGATGACCCGGATGGTCTGCGTGACCGGGTGGAGATCGCCGGCGGCGCCCGCTTCGACACCCGGGGCGGGGCAGCCGCGCCGGCGTCGGATCCCTTCCTGGTCCGGGCCCCCGCCGAACGCGACGGCGTGGTGCGGGTGCATACCCGCCGGCTGGACAGCGACCAGGACGGCCAGACCGAGACCCTGGTCGCCGGCAGCCTGGATGCACAGTTGACCGGTGTGGTCCGGGCCGAACTCATCGCCACCTGGCGCATTGACGATACGCTGATCGATGCCGCCGATATCAGCGCCTGGCGAGCCGAGACCGAGGCCTTCCTGCAGGCCGCGCCCGCCTCGGTGGGCGGTTTCACCGTCCTGCCCGGCCTGAGCGTGGAGAGCGCCGGCGACCTGGTGCTGGCGGACGACTGGGACTTCCAGGGCGCGGCCAGCGCCGGCGGCTGGCGCTTCGGCCAGACCGCGACCGATCCGGGCCGGCCCGGCCATCTCACCCTGCGCGCGGCGGATGAGCTGCGCCTGCAGGGGGATCTGAGCGATTCCTTCTTCGATAACCCCGGGTTCGGCTTCTTCCTGCCCGGTCTGCCCGACCGCTTGGATACCAATCCCTTCGCCTGGAGCTTCAACCTGGTGGCCGGTGCCGATGCGAGCGCAGCCGACCCCCTGGCCGCCGGGCCCGATGTCGCCGATCTGGTACTGGATCCGGCCGTGCGGATCCGCACCGGCAGTGGAGACCTCCAGCTCGCCGCCAGTGGTGACATCCGCTTCGGTGACGGTGCGGCGGTCTACACCGCCGGGCGAGACCGGGGTCTGTCTCCTAACATAGAATCAGCGCGCCCGTCCACGGGGATCTTCACCACCGAGTTCACCTTCAACGACTGGATGGGCGAGGGGGCCATCTTCCCGGTCGACGGCGGCGATGTCAGTGTGCGCGCCGGCGGTAACATCCTGGGCGCGACCGCGCCGGCGCTGCCCACCGAATGGCAGCCGCGCATCGGCGAACCGACCCCGGACGGCGACCCGGACTTCCAGGGCCGTGAACTGGCGCTTGACGAGGGCGCGGTGCCGTCCCACTGGGGTCTCGCCTTCCACCGCTTCGCCAACGGCATCGGCGCCCTGGGCGGCGGTGAGGTCGACATCCGGGCCGGTGGTGATCTGCGCCGCCTGACGCTGGCCATCCCCACCACTGGGCGGACGCTGGATGGTGCCGTGACGGATACGAACGGCGACTTCGTGGTGGCGCAGGAGATCACGGAGGTCGCAGGCGGCGGTGTGTTGCGGGTCGGGCTCGGCGGCGATATGCACGACAGCCTGTTCTATCTGGGCGACGGGGTCGCCGATATCCGGGTCGCCGGCACTGCCGGTGCCGGCGACCTGGGACATCCACTGGAGATCGTCGCTGGCGGTGACAGCCGCGTGCGCGTGACCAGTGGCGGCGACCTCGACATCGCCCGGATGCAGGACTTCGGCATGGTGGGGATCAGCCCCAGCCAGGGGCTTCGGATCGGTGAGAGCGCGACCTATTTCGACAACGCCTTCTATACCTACACCGAGACCGCGAGCCTGGACCTGCGCGCGCTGGCGGGGGATCTGAGTCTGAGCGGCACGGCGGGTGACAGCAATGCCCTGGCGCCGAACTTCCGCGCGGCCAGCCTCAGCGCCGATCTGCGCATCCTTGAAAACATGACCCAGCTGCCGGCTGCCCGCGGCCAGCTCGATCTGCTCGCCGGGCGGGATCTGCTGGTGCTGACGCAGGCGGTCAGGATCCGTCTGCGGCAATCGGATCAGGACCGCGCGCTGCTGCCTGACGTTCAGACACCTGCGGGCAGTCTCAGCAGTCTCCGCCTGCATGCCGAGGTCCCGGTCCATCTGGGCGACCCCCGGCCCAACCTGATCGTCGCCCGGGACGGCTCCATCGAGACCGCCGGCACACCCTTCTGGGAACTCGATCTGGCCAAGGCCACTCATGTACAGGCCGGTCGCGACATTCTCAATGTCTCAGCCAAGGTCCAGAACACCAACGACACCGACATCAGTTCCTTCATCGCCGGTCGTGACATCCGCCAGCTCACTCAGCGCGATCCCGCCACAGGTGAGTTCCTGACCTTCAGGGAGGATTCCGACCTGGTCAGCCAGTTCGAGATCGCCGGTCCCGGTGTGGCGGAGTTCCTGGCCGGGCGCAGCATCCGGCTCGGCACCAGCGATGGCATCGAGACCGTCGGCAACATCAAGAACCGCTTCCTGGCCGACACCGGGGCCCGCCTCATTACCATGGCCGGCCTGGGCGGCGATCCGGACTATGCGGGCTTCATTCAGGCCTACCTGGTGGATGGCGTCGATACCGGCGAGCAGGCCGGCGTGGTCGATTACCGCGAGGAACTGGCCGCGTTCCTGCAGACGCGCGACGTTGCCGTTCCGGCCGGCGATCCGGTGGCTGCCTTCCGCGGTCTCGCACGCCGGGAGCAGCGTCAGTTCCTGAGTGACATCCTGTTCACAGAACTGCGTGAATCCGGTGTGTATGCCCAGACCAGCGGCACCGAGGATTTCTCCCGCGGCTTTGCTGCCATCGACACCCTGTTTCCGCAGCAGGATCCGGACGGCGGCATCAGCATGCTGCTGAGCCAGGTGCAGACCCTGGATGGCGGCGGTATCGACATGCTGGTCCCCGGCGGCAGCATCAATGCCGGCGCGGCCAGCGACAGCCTGATCGACAAGGGAGCCAGCGAACTCGGCATCGTCGCCGCCCGGACCGGGGATGTGAACATCTTCGTCGACCGCGACCTGCTGGTGAACTCGACCCGCGTGTTCGCCCTGCAGGGCGATCTGCTGGTGTGGTCGTCCAACGGCAGCATCGACGCCGGCAAGGGGGCCAAGACCGTTGCTTCCATTCCCGCGCCCATCACCCGGATCGGTCCCTCGGGCGAGACCGTGATCGAGTTCCCCCCGGCGGTGGAGGGCAGCGGCCTGCAGGGCGTGAACGCCTTCCTGTTCGCACCGCGCGGGGCGATCAACGCCGGTGATGCGGGCATCCGCACCTCGGGCAATCTCACCCTGGCCGCGACCGAGGTGATCGGTGCCGACAACATCGATGTCGGTGGTGTTTCGGTGGGCGTGCCGGTGGCCAGTTCCGGCGTGGGCGCGAGCTTCGCCGGTGTCAGTAATGTCGCCAGCTCCACATCCAAGCTGGCCGAGGATTCCACGGCCAGCATCGGCGGCAGCGGTGATGACGGTCAGGCCGGCGAGCAGTCGGCGGCGGGCATTCTCAGCGTCAAGGTGGTCGGCTTCGGTGACTGTCCGGCGGATGATCCGGCATGCAACAGTGACTGAATGCCGCCTGCGGACCAAGCTTCACATTCGTGCAACATAGTTTTTCGATAATCCCACACTTGGAATACACACGTCATCAAGGAACCGGTATGCGGCGCTCCATTGTATTTTTACTGATCTGTTTCATGCTGCCAGTCTCGGCTCAGGCCTGGTGGAACGAGGACTGGCAGTTCCGCAAGCAGATCACGCTGGATACCACGGCTGTCGGCGCCGATATTGCGGAGCCGCTCACCGATGTGCCGGTGCTGGTGCGATTGCATACCGGCAACTTCGGTTATTTCCTCGACATCATGGCCGCAGGCGAGGATATCCGCTTCATCGCCGACGATGACAAGACGCCGCTGGAATACCACATCGAGAAATTCGACCCCATCAACGAGATGGCGCTGATCTGGGTGCGCATCCCCGAGTTGCCGGCCAATGCCGCCACCCGTTCCATCTGGATGTACTACGGCAATGCCGCTGCCGTCGATGCCCAGGATGCGGCGGGCAGCTTCGGTGCCCGGGAGGCGCTGGCCTATCACTTCATGGAGGGCGAGGCAACGCCGCGCGATGCCACCGCCTATGGCAATCATGTCGGCGAGTTCAGCGCCGCGTTGGACCCGGCCGCGCTGATCGGCCACGGAGTGGTGTTCGACGGCAACGGCGCCCTGGTGGTCCCCGATGCGCCATCGCTTGGCTTTACCCCGGAAGACGGTTGGACCTGGTCGGCCTGGGTGAAGGTCGATGCCGGGCAGAGCGGCGCGGTGCTGCTGGAGCGCGGCGATGCCGCCGGCTGGCTCAGCCTCACGCTCGAGGAGTTGAGCGTGATCGCCCGGGTCGAGGCCGACGGCACGCTGCTGGCCGAGACGCCGGGCAACGCCGCCCTCAGCCCGGGCAACTGGCACCACCTGGCGCTGCGTCTGCAACAGGGACGCCTGGCGTTGTTCCTGGACGGGGTGGAGACGGCGTTCGTGGAAACCGAACTGCCGCCATTGCAGGGCGATCTGCGACTGGGTATGGCCGCTGACGGCGAGGGTGGCTTCATCGGCGCGCTGGACGAGATGCGCGTCAGCAACACCGCCCGCAGCGCGGCCTGGATCCAGGCCGCCGTCAGCGGCCAGGGCCCGGCCTCCAGCTTGCTGGTCTATGGTGAGGACGGTCAGCAGGAAGGCGGCGGAGAGAGCCACTCCTATTTCGCCGTGACCCTGGCCAATGTAACGGTCGACGGCTGGGTGGTGATCGTCATGCTCGCGATCATGGCCGCCATCAGCTGGGTGGTCATGGTATCCAAGGGACTGGTGATCCGCCGTACCCGCAAGGACAACGCCCGCTTCCAGCAGGCCTTCGTCAGACTCAGCGCCGGCGAGGTGGATGCGCTCGACGACGACAGTCTGGATGAAGACGACGACGGCAATGACTCCCCCCTGCTGACCGCCCTGTCCGGCCGGCATGACCACTTTGAGAGTTCGCCCATCTACCGTATCTATCACGCCGCCGTGCAGGAGATGCACCATCGCACGGCGCGCGCCGTCGGCGCCCAGGCCGCGGATCTGGAGCTTTCCCCGCAGGCGGTCAATGCCATCCGCGCCACCATGGACAGCGCCCTGGTACGGGAGAACCAGAAGCTCAACAGCCAGATGGTGCTGCTGACCATCGCCATCTCCGGCGGACCCTTCCTGGGCTTGCTCGGCACGGTGGTCGGCGTGATGATCACCTTCGCCTCCATCGCCGCCTCCGGCGATGTCGACGTCAACGCCATCGCCCCCGGCATCGCTGCCGCGCTGGTCGCCACCGTCGCCGGCCTGGCCGTCGCGATACCGGCCCTGTTCGGATACAACTACCTGAGTTCGCGCATCAAGGAGATCTCGGCCGACATGCGCGTGTTCGCCGACGAGTTCGTGGCCAAGGTCGCGGAACAACACAGCTGAGTCTGCAGGAAACCGTGCCATGAACGTACAAGAGGACAACGAACCCTACGACGACATCAATGTCGTGCCCATGCTCGACCTGGCCTTCGTGCTGCTGGTGATCTTCATCATCATGACCACCGCGACCGTGCAGGGCATCATGGTGAACCTGCCCAAGGCCAGCGCCACCCCGAGTATCGGCAAGTCCGAGACCAAGGCGATCACCATCACCGCCGAGGGCACGATCTACCTCGACACCTATCCGGTCACCATGGAACAGCTGGAAACCAGCCTCCAGCAGCACAAGGCGGTCAACCCCGATCTGCCGGTGGTGGTCAAGGGCGATTCGGCGATCCAGTATCAGGCCGTGGTCGATGTGCTCGACCTGCTGGGACGACTGGAGATTACCCAGATCGGGCTGGTCACGCAGAAGCTGGTCAAGTAGCGCTCCGTCGCCATGTCCCGTCGTGGCCTGTCAAGTCATCTCCCCAAGCTCATCGGTGCCGCGGTGGTGGTGGGCGTGGGCGTGGGCATGGTGCTGCTCATCATGCACTTCATGGGTGCCGAGCCGCCACAGCCGGATGAGCGCAAGGTGCAACAGATTACGGTGGTCAAGCCGCCGCCACCCAAGCCGGAAAAGAAGATTGAAAAGCCGCCCGAGCCCAAACCGCAGGAGGAAGTGGACGTGCCGGAGCCGGAAGCCATGCCCGAGGAGATGCCCGAGGTCGCCGAGCAGCCACCGCTGGGTGAGGAACTCGGGCTGGATGCCGAGGGCGTGGCCGGTGCCGATGGTTTCGGCCTGGCTGCCCGCAAGGGTGGGCGTGGGTTGCTCGGCGGCCAGGCGGGGGATCCCTTCGTCTGGTACGCCTCGCAGTTGCAGCGCCAGTTGGAAACAGCGCTGCTGGAAGACGACGAGATGCGCCGGCGTGACTACAGCGTCGTGGCCCGGATCTGGGTGGCCGGCGATGGCAGCATCCACCGCGCCGAGCTGGCCGGCTCCACCGGCAGCGAACAGACAGACCGGCTCCTGCTCAGCCGGATCGAGAATTTGCCGCCGCTGGCGGATATGCCGCCCGACGACATGCCGCAGCCCATACGGCTGCGGATTTCATCGCAGATCTGAACCACCTGCTGCAATCCGACATCACCACACCCTGGCCCGAATATGATTATGAAATCGACCCGCTACGCGACCCTCCTGCTGTTCGTCCTGCCACTCGCACAGCCCGTTGTGGCCAGCGAGAAGGAAGAACTGCTCAAGCTCAAGAGCACGACCCTCAATCTGATCGAGGCGCTGGTCAACGAAGGGGTGCTGTCGGCGGAGCGCGCCGACGCCATCATTGCCCGGGCCGAGGCATCCGCCCAACGGGAGCTCCAGGTCCGGGAACGGGCCGAGGCCCAGGGGGAACCGGATGTGGTACGCGTGCCCTATGTGCCGGATTTCGTGCGTGAGGAGATCCGCCAGCAGGTGCGCGCCGATCTGCGCAACGAGGTGGTCGTGGATGTCATGTCGCAGGCCAAGCAGGAGCAGTGGGGAATCCCCCAGGCACTGCCTGACTGGACCCGGCGCTTCAAGTTCAGCGGCGATCTGCGTCTGCGTACCCAGGCCGACCTGTACAGTTCCGACAATCCGGACTTCGGAACCGCCTTCGTCGATTATGGCGAAGTCAATGAGAACGGCGGTTTCAACCGTGCGTTTCTGAATACCCGCGAGGACCGCTACCGCGCGCGCCTGCGGGCACGCCTGGGCATCAAGGCCGAGGTCACCCGCGGCCTTACCGCCGGTCTGCGCCTGGCCAGTGGCTCGACCGGTGCCGCGGTCTCCACCAACGAAAGCCTGGACAATGATTTCGGCTCGATGGATCTGAACCTTGACCGGGCCTATCTGAAGTACAACATACTCGGTCTGCGGGGCGAGCCCTGGTTGACCGCCTGGGGCGGGCGCATGCCCAATCCCTGGTTCTCCACCGACCTGGTTTGGGACTCGGATCTGAACTTCGACGGCGGTGCGGTGACCTACCACCACAAGCTGGGCGGGGGCAACAGTCTGCTCGCACTGGACGAGCGTGATCGCCATCTGTTCGCCACGCTGGGCGCCTTTGTACTGGATGAGGTCGAGCTCGACAGCCGTGACAAATATCTGCTCGGTGCCCAGTTGGGGGCCGATCTGAATTTCGAAGACCAGTCACGACTGCGTCTGGGTGTGGCCTATTACGACTATATCGATGTCACCGGCAAGCGCAGTCCGCTGAGTCAACCCAACCTGTATGATTTCACCGCGCCGGGGATTGTGCAGAAGGGCAACAGCATGTTCGATATCAGCAACGATCCGGCCGACCCCTTCCAGCGCTTCGGTCTGGCCTCGGATTTCAATCTGCTCAACCTCACGGCCGAGTATGATATCGCCAGTTTCGCGCCCATTCATGTCGTGCTGACCGGTGACTACGTGCAGAACATCGGCTATGACGCGGACGATATCCGCGATCGTCTCGACGGTGGCGATATGTTCGTCAACAGCACTCTATTCACCGACGATCCCGACGAGGAACAGAACGAGGGCTATTACGCCCGGGTGACGGTGGGATGGCCCAGCCTGCTGGAACGCCGTTCCTGGCAGGTTTCCTTCGGCTATAAATATCTGGAGCGCGATGCCGTTCTCGATGCCTTCACCGATTCCGATTTCCACCTGGGTGGCACCAATACCAAGGGCTGGATCCTCGGTGCGAGCTACGGTGTGCTGCAGAACACCTATCTCAAGTTCCGCTACATGAGCGCGGACGAGATCGATGGTCCTGCGCTCGGCATCGACGTGCTGCAGCTGGATCTGGTGTCCAAATTCTAGGAGCCGACATGATGATGCATAGTCCGAAATCATGGCTGTTGCTGATGCCGCTGCTGGGGCTGTTGTGCACATCCCCTTCCCAGGCTGAAACCCGCCGCGACAGCGGCGGTGATCAGGCTGTGCGCAAGGCCCAGTATCAGCTGCGCCTGCTGAGCCAGGAAAACACCGCCCTGCAGGGGCAGTTGACAGAATTGCAGGCTGTCAACGATGAGCTCGAGGCGGAACTGAAAGGGCTGCGCGACGAGCATCAGGCCACCGAGTCCCGTCTGGATAAATTCCGCGACAACAATGACAAGCTGGTCGAGCGCATCCGTTCCGATCTGGAACGCTACAAGGAACTCATGGCCCGTTACCAGGAGGCCGTCACCACCCTGCGCGGCCTGTATGCCGACAACCAGCATCTGGTGCGCGCAGTGCAGGAGCGCGAAGCCTGGATTGAAGAGTGCCGTGACCGTAATGACAGCCTGTTCGAGGCCAACGCCGATCTGCTCGAACGTTACCGCGACGTGGCCGTCAGCCGGGAGGAGCCCTTTACCGGGATCGGCAGGGTCAAGGTTGAGAACGAATATCAGGACTACCGCTTCAAACTTGAAGACCTGCAGGTGATGGAGTTCCAGTCCAGCGTGAATGCCGAACGGCATCGGCGCGCTGATCCGCCCGCGCAGATCGCGGCGCGGGAAGCGGGCGAATCCGCCGACAGCAGGTGAATCCGGCCTGCGCCGGAATGTCGGGACGATGTGATCAGGCCGCGCTGGGCAGCGAGTATGAAAACAGATGTGATCCGGTGATGGCCACCGGGTCGAGGTCGAAACCCTCCACCTTCTCCAGCGTACGGGCCGAGAACAGCGTGAGGGCCTCGGCCGGTCGGCGGAAGCCGAAGCTGACCACGAAGTGTTCCCCGTCCCGGGTCAACTCGATGCCGCGCGGATTCTCCAACTCATAGAAGCGGATCAGTTCGCCGCTGGCCATGTCCCAGAAGGTCAGCAGATTGCCCTCCGGGGTGGTCGCGCCGACCACCCCGGTGGGGGCGTGGATGCGCACGCTCAGGGTCTCGCCCCGCAGGCGCTTGATCAGGCCCGAGGGCTTGCGCAGGGTTCTGAACCCGCCCCCGGCCGGCCTCAGGCTGATGCCGCCCGGGGCCTCCTGAGGCAGACCCTGGCGCTGGGCGGAAATCACCGCCAGGCTGCCGTCGGCGGCGATATCCAGGTGGCCGGCATTGATGTCCCGGCGCTCGAATTCCAACTTCTCCAGCAGTTGTTCGCTGCGTATGTCGATATAGGCCACATTGGGTGCCGCACCCTCGCGTGGGCCGCCGCCGTTGGTCACCACCAGCGTTCTGCCATCGTCGATCAGCCGGCAGTCGTGCGGGTGGGCACCATAACTCGGAAACTCGCCCAGGTAGTCGTGGCTGCGGGCATCGCGCACCGCGATCACGCCCGGGCAGTCCCCCTCCATGATCGTCTCGGTGCAGAACAGAAGCCGACCGTCATGGGAATAGGCGCCGTGGCCGTAGAACTGGCGGTTGTCCGCCGTAGGGATGCTGCGGCTCACGCGGCCCTGGCCCAGGTCGATCTCGCAGGCGCCGCGGCCGCGTTTCTCGAATACGCTGATGCATTGCGGGTTGAGCGGATCGGCTGCGATGCCGTGGCCGAAGAAATCCATCGGGATCAGGGTCAGGGGCAGGGCCGGATCGTCAAGATCGATGACGCTCAGATCGAAGCGCTTGGCGCCGTCGGCCGTACGCAGGTGCTGACCGGCGCCCAGAATCAGGCCCAGCCGCGGTTGCGGCGACTGGGTGAGCGGCACCGCCTCGCCCCGGAAGCCGGGCTGGCGGGGATGATGTTTGAACTCGGCCCTGGTTCTCATGGGCGGGGCGGCTGTGCAACGAAGAGACGCATCAGCCATTCACTCCGGCGAAGGTATAGCTGCACAGTACCTGGTCATTGCCGTCGTTGGACAGCCGACAGGTGAGCAGGTAACGACAGCCGTAGTTCTGCGTCATGCTTCGCAATGCGCCTTCGGAGGTGTCTTGTGGCAGGGCGCCGGGGCAGTTGGCCGTGGCCATGTGTGGCTGCTCCGGATCCTGGTTCAGGTCCGGTTCGTCATTATCCGTTTCATCCACCTGATCGTGCCTGCGTGGTGTCGCTCCGGACGCTGAACCGGTCGGGGCGGCTGCGGCAGTCGAGCCACGGCTGACACGGATCTCGTCACCCGCGTTCGAGATATGGATTACCTCGGCGTCACCTGCATGCAATGCCGCCTGAATCCGTTCCCGTCCCGCAGATATATAGCCGCTGTTGTAGTAATTCAGGACTGCCTCAGGGGATTGCGTCCGATCCGGGGAGGAATTGCGGAGGGCGGGTTGGTCTGCGCGTGCAGCCAGACCTTCGATGTCGGCGTCCCTGGCAGTGGGGGCGGGGTTCTGAGCCTCGACTGTCGACGTGCCGGGGGCCCCATATTCGGCAGCTGAATCCGCCCGCAGCGTTGCCGTTGCCACGGAGGCGGCACGCGGTGTCCCCGTTGTGGTGACCGCCAGCCGATTCGTCGCTTCGGTCGACGCCACAGGCTGGGGCGAATCCGGTACCGGCGCCATCGGTTCGGGTACTGCCTCGAGCCTGTCCGGGACTGGCGTCACGGCCTCGTGGGCATCCGGCTGAGTCAGATGCCAGCCGCCGGCGAATACGGTGCCGCCAGCCAGCAGCAGAACTGGCATGACTGCGTGCCGCCGGGAGCGGGCAAAACAGGAACTGATACGTTCGAGCATAACGGATCTGCCGTGCCGGACTGCCGATTCGGAAATCGGCCGGTTTCTGAATCAGATTCCTGGATTGTATCTATGGCATGTTAAAGTTTGGTGTCAGTTTTCCCGGCTGGGGCTGGCAATACTGCTAGGCCTGGAGTGGATGCGTCGCTACGCAGTGACGCCTGTAATGGCTGGACAGGCGCAGTGGTTGAAATGCCGGCGCTCCCCCACGCAGGAGGATGGCTATGGAGGCATCGTCGTTATGGGAACGACGGGATCGTCGGCTCAGTGCCGTGGACTTCGGCGTCGGGGTGATGCTGTTTGATTTTGTCCTCGATCTCCTTGACCCTCTCCTTGCCGACATCGACCATCATCAGCACCTTTCCCGACTCAATGGCCTGTTGAAACTGCTTCAGCCGGGTATTTGGTATGTCCACCCCGATCATGCTCGACATGAGGGCGCCGACGCCGGCACCGGTCAGGCCGGTTGCCAGGATGGCGCCGCCACCGAGAACGAGCCCGGCGGGCGGGAAGGTGACCGCGACGATCCCGGCGAGGATGCCGGCGGCGCCACCGATGGCAAGCCCGCGTTCGAGGGCGGGCACGAGGTCGCTTTTCTGGGACAGCCTGGCCTCGGGCAGATCTCCCATTGGCGTGCTTTCCCGGGCCAGTACATGAATACGCCGTTCCTCGATTCTGGCCAGGAGCAGCTCATCCACGATGGCCTTTGCCGTCTCGATATCGGGAACGAGAAAATACAGGCGTCGCATGTCTGCCTCCTGGGTTGTTGTGGTGTGTCCGGCAGTTGAGATCAGTAAGGCCCCGCCATCTTGAAAGTTAGCCGGTTTCTGCTGCTGCGTAAGCCCCTACCGGGCGGCATCCCATCCGCCCGATCCTCATGGCGTGTTGATCGGAGTGCAAGTGCGGCCGGATGGCAGCCCGTCAGGGGCAGGGGAGACGGGCTTGCCCGGGTGCGGGGGCAGTGAAATTCACCTATCACGCAGATTCCTCAACTATCTGATCGAGCAGGTAATGTTGAGGTTTACAATTTTCACGGGGCAGTTTATCCTACCCCGCTTTCGCCGTCCCGATGCGGGCCGGGCGCGTATTTCCGGAGAGGTGTCCGAGTGGCTGAAGGAGCACGCCTGGAAAGTGTGTATACGGCAACGTATCGAGGGTTCGAGCCGAGGCCGGCGGGAGCCGGCCGAGACAACGCGCAGCGAACGCAGTGAGCGAGCGGCCCCCTTGAGGGGTGAGGAGCGGGAGCGACGAATAATCCCTCCCTCTCCGCCACGCCGCGCAGCGGCGTTGAAGTACGAGCAACAGACAATCAGATAGATCCAGGTTTCCGGAGAGGTGTCCGAGTGGCTGAAGGAGCACGCCTGGAAAGTGTGTATACGGCAACGTATCGAGGGTTCGAATCCCTCCCTCTCCGCCATATTACCAGTATTTAGTGGGTTTCCGGCATGGTTGCACGCCTTACCCGCCTAAGTACCCGCCTAGCGGAAAACGCTGGAAACTCCAGCCCGCAGGCACCGAAAGTCGAAAGGCCGCCCCTAACCCGGGCGGCCTTTTTCGTTCATGGACAGAACGGGGCTAGAACCATATCATGTCAGTAAATCATAAGTTACTGACGGAACTGGTTATATGGCCTTACACGATAACGTCTCGAATCTTCGCGAGGAGCGACTCAAATACAACGTCTCTGCTATACCGAATAGCCTGCAAGGCGTGACAAAAGACAAAATCAAGCAGGTGCTGACGCGTCTCGACTTGGGAGACAATGCTGATCTCATTGATGGGGTCTTTGCGCTCCTCGACAACGAGACGTCAAGCTGGTTTGCCCGTCCGCCCGAAGGGGCGACGTTCTCCGACGGGGCAACTACAGCCCACCTTGCATGCCATATCGGCATCCTCCAGCGCGGTAACTGGAAGCTGGATCGGGAAGGCCGCGACTACTGGATCAAGCCGCTGCGCCAGCTTGGTGGAATCGAGCCGCTTACCCTTCATGAAGGCGAGTTTGTCGCTGGGCACATCAAGGCAAAGTCGCCAAATTCTTGCTACCGCCTTGAGGAAGGGCTTGTGTCCATTCTTCGCGCACCTGACGATGAATGGCCGAATCTGCTTTCAGAGTGGGCGCGGCAAGATATTGCAAGGGCACGTCGAGAGTTTCAGGCCGACGCGGCAGAGGCTTCCCGGTCACTTGTTCAGACAGGCCACGGTGACCTTATTAAGGCTTCGGTCGAGGTTTACGTTCCTCGCTTCCTCGATGGCTTTCGCGTCCTTTATGTTGATGACAGCGATGGCGATAGGGTTTCTGATGCTGAGCGCGCCAAGCTCAAGGAGGCAGGCATTGAACTTACTCTCGAAGACGCAATGCCAGATGTCCTTCTTTGGAATCCGGAGACGGATTGGCTGTGGATAATTGAAGCCGTCACCAGTGACGGCGAGGTCGATATTCACAAAGTGAATCAACTCAACCGTCTTGCGGAGCGTTGCGGCAAGGCTGGGGTCGGTTTCACAACCACCTACCGGACTTGGAAAGAAACAGCGTCCCGACAAGGTGCCCATAAGAACATTGCTGTGGACACCTATATCTGGATTCAGGCAGACCCAGCCAAACAGTTCTTAGTTGAGTCGTTTCAATAGATCAGACTAGAAGCGCCTCGACTATTTCGTCAATTTCCTCCTGTGAGGGTAGCTCGCCACCCATCCGGCGACCTACCTTCTCAAGCTGCTCTAGCGTCGGATAGTGGAGGCCACGAAGGTCGGTGGCGTTCACCTGTGTGTGCCCACTGAACTGACGAAAATACTGGTCCACTGCTGTGGAGTTCAAGAACATCGCCAAGCCTCTTGCAAGGTCCCCGCTCAATCCCTTCCCGCCGATGTGGAAGTAATTAAGGTGGTTCTCGAAACCGACTTTGTCGGCGTCGATCCTTTCTGGATCATAGATCACAGCAACCAGCCGCCGCTTCTCCTCTTTCGATGAAAACCGCTTGGTGAGCACATAGATGCCCTTGGGCACCATCAGTTTTTCTGTGTCTTCGTTATCGGCTAGTGCGTTGGCCTTCTTACCACCCAGGTTAGGCCATGAAATGTAACCGGCATCAAAATGGCTCGGATAGATAAGGGGGACCGTTCCCGGCTCTGGGTCTTTTCTCAGGTGTTCGCGTGCCCTGAAATCGACAACACGCCCCGTTGACACCTTGATTCCCAAATCGGCTAGGGATTGCGGAAGTGCTCGAACCCGGAGGGCTAGGGTGCCGTCTTCCTCAGATACCGCCAGCCGGATGTAGCAGTGCTTGTCATTCGGAACCACTACCTCGTTGAACGATATTTCGCGTGAAGTCGGGGTCAAGTCAGCAGGACTGTGGCTTGATGAAAGGGTTATCGACTCCGCTTGTGGTTCCCCAGTCACCAGCCGATAGATAATGTTTTCTTGGAGAACATCATCATCCTTAAATGCGTGTTTCCGAGAGTCGTAAACATGTACATGTTTGAGCGAAGCCCGCTCAAACATCAGGCGTCGGAACGGCTCGAAATAGGTGCCGTTGCAAAAACTGCGAGGGGTAATTGCTACTAGCTGTCCTTTCTCTTCAAGCTGGAGCAAAGCAACCGCAACGAAGGCGGTGTATAAATTGGTTGTTTCAATGCCCATTCCTCGGAGCGCTCGGCGGGTAGTCGAGTTGCTATTAATCTTCGCATACGGAGGATTAAGGATTGCGCAATTGTATTGATTCGGAGCGGCTTGCTCTGACAGCAAAGGCTCCGCCGCATGAAGAATGTAATCCTCGCTGATGACACGGCAAGTGAAGGCAATACCCGACGCGTGGCACTCAGCTTCACAATCACTCAAGGTGGCGATTAGCTGTTCACATAGGGCTGGATCAACCTCGAAAGCGGTCAGGTCGATACTTTTAACTTCGGGGTGGTTCTGACATACCTCGTTGATGAATGCAGCGCTCAAAGAACCGACACCCGCACCAGCATCCAACAGCCTGACTTCTTCAGGAAGTCTGTCGAACAGACGCGCCATGAATGTCGCTACCGGGGCGGGGCTCATGTACTGCCCTAGCTTACTGCGACGTTCGGGGTCGAGCGTGGGGGATATTACTTGCCTGCGGTTGTCCGCATGGTTCAGAGCAGTCAAAAGCTGGGCTGATTCTTCGGCTAAGGTCATGGGTTCTCTGCAAGTATCTGTGTCATATACAAGTTTCGGGAATTTTGTTGAGTTATTATCGCCTTTTTAGGGTGGCCCCGGCTACCAAAAAGAAGCCCCCGGAAGCCTCCGGCCCGGGTGAGGATAGCGGCGTGACGACGCTCCCGGGCTTTCGACTTCGCGAGGGCTAAGGCGCGCCATCACGGCGCGCTACCTCTGGGCACACCCACCACAAGTGTTCGGTTACTCCTCGCCTTCCGCTTCGGCGGCGGCCTGACGGCTCAGGGCAAGGGAAAGGTTCATCAGCGGATCGGCCTTGCCGCGCACGAACTCCCGATCAGCGGCAACGGCGGTCTTGTAGGCCAGCCGGACGCCTTCGATTTTCGCATTCACGCGGTCGTGTACCTCGCCCATCACGCGTTCGGCCAGATCGGCTACCGGGAACGGGCGGCGGTCCCGGGTACGGCGGTCGATCACCGTCGCAACGGCGGCGGCCAGCACCATATCCCCGGACATGACGGCCTGACGGGCGGCGGTTTCGAGTTCGACCGGCCCGGCTCCTTCGAGCTGCTGCTGGTACTGGGTCCGCTTCGGCTCGCCCAAGGCAACGCGCCCCAGCATCATCGCGGGCGTCACGTTGACGGCGGCAACGGCTTCGGCTTCATCAGAATAGGTTTTCAAGGCGCGGAGGAGTTCGGCGCGCTCGCCTTCGGAATTGGAGATCAGGGAGCGGCGAAGTTCAGCAATTTTGTTGGCGGCGTTCTTCTTGGCGAAGGCGCGGGCGGCGCTCCGGTCCTCGGGGCTGGCGTCGGCAACCATCGCTTCGGCGTCGCGGGAATAGCGGTCCCGGGCCTCGGCAAAGGTCGCTTGGAGCTTGTCCAGCTTCCGGTGAAAGGCGGTCGCGGTTTCGGTCGCGCGGTCACTCAGACGTTGTACGTTGTCCTCGCTCAGGCTCACCCCGGTCGGGACGTTGTCGAAGTCGATGCGCTTCTTGGCGGTGTTCGGCGTATTGGGCATGGGGCTGTTCCTCAAACCAGTTTCATCACGATTCCGGGAGGTCTTGCCCTTGATGCTCAGTAGCGGGGGCTGTTCCCGGCCTTCAGTGGCGCGCGGTATCGCGTCACGTTACCGGGGAGAATAGCTGGCGGGGTGTGGCGCAGTCTACTGGAAAAACTTGTTGAATCAACAGGTTAATTTACTTTTTAGGGTCGCAGACCAGCGTTCCCGGCTTCGCCGGAGTGGGCCGACACACCTTAGATGAAAATCACCCGGTTCCCGGTGTCGAGAGGTTTCGGAGGTGGCCCGTAGAAGCCGCTGACGTGTACCGCACCCTGCGACGCCCCGGCGATCAGGTACGAAGTCGCGTCAAGCATGTGATCGTTCGCGGAGCTGTCCACGTCCTCCGGGTTCCTCGCGTCCCGGGGCAACGCTGGGACGGTCGCCAGCCAGTACCGGCAGCGCGAGGCCACGAAGAACTCCCCGTTAACCATGAGCGACTTGAGATGCTCAAAGCGGGGCACCCGCGCCCCCTTCCGGGCGGGCGATACCCGGACCCCAGCGGCCCGGAACAGGTCGGCAATCGAGGCTTCGGAGCGGCCCGCCGTCCGGGCTTCGGCGGCGGAGTCGATCAGGCCCCGAGCACGGCACCGGCTACGGGCGGCCATTGCGTGGAGCGCGGGGGCGATCTGCCCGGGCGTCCGGCCCGTCCCCCGGCTGATGTTCTTCGGGTCGCACTCGAAATGCTCGTCATAGATCGCCCAAGCCCCGCGCGGCATCACCCGGTCATGGCTCAAGCGCACGTCATAGGCGAGGCGTCCGCCCAAGACAGACGCGCAAGGCGCGGCGCTCCCCCAGTCAACCGACAGCTTCAAGGTCGCGAACATATCCGGCGGGACCTCGTGATGGTCGAACACGGCGCGATCCGGAAACCACACGCCCCCGAAGTAATCGCCCACGATGGCCGACCAATCGCCGTGCCGGTGCGCCTTGTACAAAGCCGGGTCGGTATGGCGCAGCACCTCAAAGTTCTTCCGGTACGGGTCCGGCAGGTGCGGGTTATCGTCCACCGTCGAAGGAGCATAGACCCATTTCTGGTCTGCGAACTCGAAAGGCGCGAACGGCTCCCGGCCCGTGACGTACCGCTCAGCCAGCGCGGAGTGGTTCGCCCCGCCCGGGTTCCCTGCCAGTACCATCCGCAACGGGACACCCGGGGAACGGAGCGTCAGCGCCAGCGAGTCGATTACCGGCAGCTCAGGACCTTCGCCCGCCTCATCGACCACGATCAGCGAGAAGGACATGCCCTGTACCGTGTCTTGTAGGGCGGCGCTCGATTCGCAGTGCGTGAGCTGGACGGTTGCGCCGTTCGGGACCCGGAAGATGTTGTCATTCAGGTTGTAGCTCACCCCGGAGCCGTAGGCCGACCGGAGCAACCCGCGCAACTCCTCCGCGAACTGGAGCAACGACTTCAACCGGCGGCGCGTCACCAATACCCGGGCGCGGTGACGATACTGGTTGCAGTGCCGGAGGATGAGGAGCTGGAGCGCGAAGGACTTGCCGCCGCCCCGGCCTCCGCCCAGGAACAGGAAGTGGTCCTCTGGCACCGACAAGACGGCGGCCTGAAAAGGCGTCGGGCGGATGACCGCCTCAGTGGTCGTGCTGGACATTGATGACCCTCCCGTAATCCTCCGGCGATAGCGCGGCGTTGATCTGGATGAGGACGCGCGGGGCGTCGTCCCCGTTGCCGTCGCCTTTGTTGATCTTGAAGACGCGATCCGCCAGCCATTCAGCGGCGCGTTCGGAGCCTTCGGCCAGCATCTTGTTCTTCATGAAGGCGACTATCTCCCCGGCCCCCTCTGCGCGGCCTTCTTCGAGCGCCAGCGCCAGCGGTGATAGCTCGCCTTCCTCGCCATCCTCCTTGAGCTTGTTCCACTGGGCGGGGGATAGCCCAAGGGTCCGGCGGATTGTGTGTTCTCGCACGCCCTCGGTGGCGAGTTCGCGGGCGATGTCGAGGGCTTCGGACGGGAGGGCCGGGAGCGCGGCTTGCTCCTTCTTGGTCAGTGCTGTTCTACGTCGCTTGGTTTGCATTCCAAGTCCCTCTTGATCCGGTAAATGGCGGCCTTCCCGACGTTGGTCAGGGTCCGTACCCGATGGGGGCAGACTCCGGCCTGTAGCAGGGCGGCAACGCGGTTCTCTTTGCTGGGCGATAGCCTGGGCGCGCCGATCCGCTTGCCCTTGGCCCGGGCCTTGCGGTATCCACGCCGGGCGCGCTCGCTCATGATTGCTTTGTCGAAGTCGTTGAGCGCCCCGAGCAGGGAAACCGCCTGCTGGCCTGCAGGGTTCGAGGTATCGAGGGCGAGGCTGTCGATGTAGACGGTGACGCCCAGCGTCTCGAACTCCCGGAGGAGGCCGAACAGGTGCTTCAGCGAACGCCCAAGGCGGTCGAGGGATACGGCGGCCACCATGTCCGTCTTGCCGTCGAAGGCGAGTTGGCAGAGGCGGTCCAGTGCCGGGCGCGCGGCGTCCGCCTGTAGGCTCCGGGTGTTGTCGTCGGTGAACTCGCCCACGACGGTGTGGCCTTCGGAGGCGGCCCAAGCCCGTAGGCGTTCGAGCTGGTCGCTCAGGGGCCGGTCGGTATCGGTACTGACCCGGGCGTAAAGGGATAGATTGGCCATGTCGGCGCTCCGCATATCGGTTGATATGCCAATCTATTCTAGCGCCCGGAACTCACCCTTAGAAGCCTTTTAGGCGGGTATTTAGGCGGGTAAGATTGCGTAACCATCTATAAAACCAACGGAGTGTGGCGGAGGGGCGGACGGATACTCCGCCGAACTGGACTGGCAAGGACAACCGGCCCGGTCTTGGTGGTTTGCCCAGCCGGGCGGCGGCACGGGCGGCCTTCAGCCCAAGGGGAGCGGCAGCCGTCGGGCGTAACGGGTATAACGCGAAGTAACGCTGAATCATCGGTCCGCGTTTCTGCCGCTATCCCACGTCCCTATTGGGTTTCCCTTCTCTTAGTAACGCGGTAACGGGAAATATAGGTAAAAGACTAGGAAGGCGGGAGGAGCCGTTACAGTACCCGCTCCCGCGTCCTGGGCGATATTCCCGGGGTCCTATAAGCGGGCCGGGTAATAGAGTAACCCGCGTTACGGGTTACGCACCCCCCGAAAATCCAGCCGAAACCCACGGCCCGTGTGGACTTTCACCGTTACGGTGGGAGGCGTTACGGCAAGCCCGAAAAAGCAACGGCGAGGTCGCCCCCGCCGTCGTGTCCAGCCCAGCACCCCCGATCCGGATCAGAACGGGCATCCGCCCCCGCCATCCGCAGCGGTAAGGCTTCCGGGTTCCCCTTCGCCTTCCCAGACATAGATGCGGCACACTTCACCGTCGATGCGGATAGGGCCGCCCGGCTTCCAGCCAAGCGCGGTCATCGCCTCCTTGACCTTGCGAGGCATAGCCCCGTTGCGGTCCTTCGTCGGTATCCCCAGCCGGTCATAGATAGCCGACGTTTTGATGATCCACTGTCCCTTCCATGTCTGGATACCTTCGCGGAGTCCTTCGAGGCTTTCGATGAATCCTTCATCAACCACCCGCCGCCGGTCTTGCGCGTCCTTCGCCAAGGCCGACGCCTCCGGCCCGAGCAGCAGGCTATGCGTCCCGGCCCGATACCGCGCCAGCGCTTCGGCAAACAGTTGGCTCCTCGCGGCGGCCAGCCCTTCGAGGTCTACCCGGGTCACTTCCACCGGCCAGAAGCGACGGTTGCCCGCCGGGTCGAGCAGGAAGCGGTCCTCATTGGTCGTGCCGCCCAGAATGAACCGCCGGGGCCTCGTCACGGGACTGCGCGCATAGGCGGGGCGTCCGGTATCGACTTGGCGCGTGATCGTGGCGCGGAGCGTGTTCACGTCCCGCTTCCCGATCCCGTCCAGCTCCGCGCATTCCAGAATCCAGACACCCGCCGTCACCTCCAGCACTTCGCGGGTATCGCGGGCGTGGAGAAACGGGGCATCAGAGAAGAACTCATCACCGGCCAGTATCCGCAGCGCGGTCGATTTTCCGACGCCTTGCGCCCCCATGAGCACCAGCATCTGGTCGAACTTCGCACCCTCCTCGAAGGCGCGCACGATGGCGGCCATGAGCCAAGCCGCCCCGGCCTCCCGGGTGTAGGCGTTTTCCTCCGTGCCCAGGTACCGGGTCAGCCAAGTATCGAGGCGCGGCGTTCCATCCCACGACGGCAGGGCTTGGATATGGTCGATCAGCGAGTCAAAGCGGTTTTCCGTACACAGCGAAAGGACCGCCTTGTTCACGTTCACATCGCCCGGGTCAAAGCCGAACCGGCGGATGATCTCATCACGCAGGATGCGTTCGGCGTGGTCGGAGAAGTCGCCGCTGAATTCTTGTAGCTCGTGGGCACCAATCAGGTTCCTGTCGCGGAACTTGTCGTGCCGACATTCGACGCCCATGAGCTGTAGCGCCGTCCGCGTATTCCAGTAGCTGGGTTGCGGCTCGCCTTCCTTGTTCACCCGGTCCCATGTCGGCTGCGATTCGATCAGCGCCCGGGCCTTTGCGATCTGGTCGAGCGCGTACCGCTTCGGGTCGGACTTGTCACGGACGCTGGCGGCGATCTCGTTCGGGCCGGTGATGACCCGGAAGATGACGCCATCATCCACATCGGCCCGGACCAGATCACAGACCACCGCCCACAGGGCTTCGGACCGGGACGGGTACTTAGTCGGGTCGAGCGGGTCGGCGCCGGTGGCGATCCGCGCCAAGGTCGCGTCCTTCAGCGTCTTGCCATTCGTCTCCGCCCACTCCCTTAGCTCCTCCGTGCCCATCGGCGTACCGTCGCCCAGGTCTAGTACGGCGGCGGCCTTACCGCTGGCCGTAGGTGTGGCAGAGGTGGCAGACGGGGCAGGCTTCGCCGTGACCTTCAGCCGGTCGAAGTCTTCCAGTGGATAGCGCGTCCCTTCCCAGCTCAGGAGGCGGGCGACCGTCGGGACGCGGCCCTTGCTCGCCTTCTTCTTGTTGGGCAGGTTCACGGTCCCCGGTAGCCGCATCAGCCGGTCGCAGTTGTGGCAGGAGTCAGCGCGGAAGGCCAGCTCAAGGCCCCGGTTGTAGGCTTCGCCATCGGCCCACGGTTCGGGCGCGGCCTCGCTGGGCTTGTCGATGGGCAACGGGTCGGCCAGCAGCCAGAACGCTTGGAAGCCGCCCCCGCTGTCGATCACAACCGACGGGGCCGGGATACCCTTGGGCAGGTTGTCGCTCAGCATCGCGGCGATCCGCTGGCGCTCCTCCTCGAAGTCCTCGCCAGCCGCCGGGTCGATGTCCACATGGAACGCGCGGAAGGCGGCCATGTCCGGCTTCTTGGGCTTCGAGGTACGGCGGCCCCGGGTCGCGTTGACGTGAAAGTACAGGTTCTTGTGTCCCTGCCGGTCGTCAATCCACGCGCGGGCCTTCTCCTCCTCGGAGGGCTTGAAGGTGGCCGTTTCGGTCTTGCCGTCCGGGATAATCGCCGTCAGGCACCAGTCAGCATCAGGCGACCAGCGGCGCAGGAAGTCGAGCGCGGCGGCGGTGTCGTGTTGAATCGCGGTCATACGTCACCCCCTTCCAGTAGGAACAGGGGGCAGCGGTAGCCGTCGGTGTTCTCATACTCGCCGTGTTCGTTCGGGGCGGGAGGTTCGGCGGTCCCGTCCATCACGTCGCAGCAGTGGTGAAGTGTCCGCATGTGCTGATAAAAGCGGGGCGGCTTGGTGCCGGGCCTCGCCTTGATCTGAGCGGCGTTATCGACCAGACGCCCAAGGTAGTCGAGGACGAAATCAACAAGATGCTGATTGCCTTCCTCGGTCGCGTCGGGACCTATCGGGTAGACCTTGGAGGGGTCGAGTTGAAGGATCAGAGCGACATAGCGCGCCCGCTCGAACTCTGGCACGGCTTTCCGTGCTTGCTTGTTGCTTTTCATGGGGGACGCCTCCTCAACGCTGGTTCGACTGCTGGGCGTCAACCCATGCGTCAATCTCGTTGAGGTCCCAGACTGTCACGCGCGGCCCGATCTTGCGGCTGCGAGGGAAGTCTTGGCGTTCAGCAGCCCATCGCCAGATGGTCGCTATGCTCACACCCAGATATTCAGCGACTTGGCGAGGGCGGGCTTGGCGGCGCTCTTGTGGAGAGGTAATTGTCTGTGTCATGGCAGCGGTTCCTGTTCGTCCGCGCTGCCCCATAACGACGAAGGGGAAGCGCGGGCCTAATCGAACAGCTCGAACGCTTCCCCTTCGGATGACTCACCACAGAAATGGGAAGGTCGAGCCAGTGGCTCGCTCCTTTTCTTCTCCATTTCTGTGTTGCTACCTCGCCCCGGAGGACCCGGGGCTGGTATTGCTTAGTATCGTATCGGCTCGCAACGTCTCCGTAAAGTCTTTTTTCTTGTATATCAGACGCTTACACGAAAAAGTATAGTCGGTCAGCCCTCGCAATAGGCCGCCCAATCGGCCATAAGTCCCTGACGCTTCTCGAACAGATCGCCCCGGCGGTAGGCGGCTTCAGCCTTGTTCTTGATCGTGTGAGCCAGCGCCATTTCCACGACTTCGTTGGCGTAGTCGGTCGCCTCTGCGGCCCAATCGCGGAAGGTCGAGCGGAAGCCGTGAGGGGTGATGATCTTGTCCTGCTTCGGGTCGAGATACCCTTTGCCCCCAGCCTTCACTTTGGCGTCGTGCATCCGCTTGATAACGGCCTTCATGGCTTGGTCCGACATGACCCCGCCGCGCGGAGCCGGGAACACCAGATCATTGCCCTTGAGCCGGGGGAGGTCCCGGAGCAGTTGAACAGCGGCCTCGCTCAGCGGCACCCGGTGTTCCTTACCGGCCTTCATCCGCTCAGCGGGCACCGTCCAGACTTTGCCCTCAAGGTCGAACTCCGCCCAGGACGCCTCGCGAACCTCCCCGGAGCGGGCAGCGGTCAAGATACCGAACTCCAACGCCCGGGCGGCAAGGGCTTCCCGGTCCCGAAGGTCGGCCATGAAGTCGGCGGCCATCGGGTACGGAAGCGCGGGGTGGTTCTTCGTCGGTTTGATCTTGGTCGGCTTCGCCAACATCGTGTCGAGGTGGCCTTTCCAGCGGGCCGGGTTTTCCCCCTCGCGGTACTTCCTCGCGGTCGCCCAATCAAGAATGACCTCCATCCGCTGACGTACTCGGGTCGCGGTTTCGGTCTTGGTGGTCCAGATCGGTTCGAGGACGGCCAGAATATGGGGCGTGTCGATGTCGCTGATGCGAAGGGTCCCCAGCTCCGGGAAGGCGTATGTCTTGAGCGTATTTTCCCACTGCTGGCGGTGCTTCGCGTTCTTCCACTCGCCTCCCTTCGCTTCGATGTACTGCGAGGCCGCCTGCTCAAAGGTAATCGCCCGGGCCTGCTCAGCGGCAAGCGCGCTCCGCTGGGCTTTGCGCTGCTCAACCGGGTCCGTCCCTTCGGCTAGTTGCTCGCGTAGCTCCCGGGCCTTCTCTCGGGCCTGCTTGAGCGTCACGGTAGGGTAGCCGCCCAAGCCGAGTTCGCGGCGCTTCTGCTTGCTGCCGGGCAGGCCCGGGACCGTGTACCGCAACAGCCAAGACTTACCGCCCGCCGGGGTGACTTGGAGACTGAGGCCGGAGACGCCCCCGACCGGATAGCTCACGGGGAGGCGCTGACCGGGCTTCGGTCCCAGTCGCTTCACCGCAAGGTCTGTGAGTTCTTTCGCTACTCGTGGCATGATATACCCGCCTTCTTACCCGCCTAAGATTTTACTATCTTAGACGATTCCGTAAGACGACGCTAGACGTACAAAACCACCAAGATGCTGAATTTACTTGGGTTAGCGCGGTTTCTCGCGATGATATAAGACGCTAACACGGCGGACTCCCTCTCCGCCAATTCACGAAACAACCGGTTCTCTGAAGCCGGTTTTTTTGTCTCTGAATCCCGCTATTCCGGGGCCTTCCGGGCGGTTCAAGCGTACCGGGCCGTTTCCGTTCCATCCCGACATTCCCCCTCTCTGGCTCTCTCTTCGGCCGATATTCTCCGTGACTGCCCCTCGGAAGCGTACCCATCAAGTGCCGATGCTACGCTTGCAGATCTACTGTAAATCAATAGGTTGTAGAGGTGCACCGGATCTTGTTCGATATCGAAGACCGGCTCCGAATAACGGCGCGAACATCCGTGGCGCTTACTAGCGGGTATTGGTGTCGAGGCTACCAAAGTTATCGCCGGTCTGGCAGGCTAACTGCAGATATTGTGAACAGGCGGACTATCTTAGGGGGTTGGTTTTTTGTCAGGCATACCGAGTTCGGCCACGAGTGGACCTTTTGCGCGCCCGTCCTTCGGCGACCAGCGATGGTGTCACAACCGCCATTCGGATCATCGTGCTTAGCTACCCAGTACTTGGCACCGTAAAAGAAGAAGTGTAAGTTACTAAAATTACGTGGGAAACTGAGATCAAAGGTTGCAAGTGATTAACGCGATCCTCGCGCTCGACGCTTTCCATCGAGGCGGCGCGTCATGGCGGCGTGGCGCAGTGGACCACTCTATATGTAAAAGGATCGCGCTTTGCCAATTATCCTGAACTCGTTCCCGCTAAAAGTCCCGGACCTGTTTCTTGCAGCCTGTCAGATTCCCTACGATAAGCAGACCCTCGACGGCCTCCGCACTAAGTACCGATCGACGCACGCCTTCCGGCGGCAGGGCGAGAGCATCCTGGTTTTTTCAAGGGACGGGCAGTTTCCAGTTTCCGGTTCGACGCAGAACGTTGCACTCAAGGACAACTTCGGCATTTTTTGTTTTCTGGTCAAAGACGGATTGACGAGACATCTTGCCGGTCTCGGGCGCCGCCCTCTCGGTTTCACACCAATCGAACTAATCAGCGCCAAGCCTGAGGACAATCTGCTGGTCCCGATACTTGGCGATGCTTACCCCTTTCAGGTCTGCGCCAAGTACACCATAGATACGCGTTATGTTCAGGGGCAGCCGAGCCTGATCATTGATTGCACAACGCGCAGGGTGCTTAAGGAGACGTGTCTTTTCTTCCTTCGCGCTGGGTTCGATCTCATAGGGCGCTATGTCGTCACCGAAGAACAGGACGGATACAGGAAGCTCCTGGGGTCGGTGAGCGCGCTCAAGGGCGAAACGCTCCATGTTACGCGGCCAGACGGGCAGATTGAGCAGATCGACGCCAAGGATGCCTATCTGGAGGCGAGCCGGACGAACTTCGACGACTACATTCTTCATACGCATGGCGCGCAGAAGGATGCAATCGTGGAGCGTATCCGGCAATCCGTGTCGTCGTTCAATGGCGGCGAGAACAAGAAGGTCCGCATCGAGACGCTCAAGAAATACATCCAGTCAAATACAGTCACGATGATCGACGGAACCCGCATCGAGATCGAAGACGCGCCGGACATTCAGCGTCAGTGCGAGCAGATGCACAAGCCGGTGTTCGTCTTCAATGATAACGGCGAGGCAGATTGGGCTGAAAAAGGTCTGACGCAATACGGTCCCTATACAAAGCGCACCTTTGATCGGAACGATCCGTCAATCTGTGTGATTTGTGGCCAGCACGACAAGGGGCGTGTAGAGCAGTTCGTCCGCAAGCTCTTGAAAGGGATTTCCTCAAGCAAGTATTTCAGCAACGGCCTTGAGGGCAAGTTCGCGCTGGGAACCAGTCGCGTGGAGGTCTTTGCTACTACGACGGATAGCGTGGAGGCATACAAGAGCGCTATCGAAACGGCGATCCGGAAGAAGGCGGACGACGGAGGCCGTTGGGACTTGGCGCTCGTTCAGGTTCGGCAATCCTTCAAGAAGCTCAAGGTCACGGAGAATCCCTACTATCTCGGAAAGAGCCTATTCTTTCTGCATCAAGTCCCCGTTCAGGACTTCACGATCGAGCTACTAGATCAATCCGACTACTCGCTCGGCTATTCCCTCAACAATATGGCGCTGGCCTGCTACGCGAAGATGGGCGGCGTGCCATGGCTGCTCAAGTGCTCACCGACCCTTTCCCACGAACTGGTGATCGGCATCGGTAGCGCAAATATCGGACAGGAGCGCGGCGCCGGCAATCAGCGGATCATGGGTATTACCACCGTATTTTCCGGGGACGGCAGCTACATTGTCTCGAATACGTCGAAGGCGGTCGTGCCGGAAGCCTATTGCGAGGCATTGACGGCAGTTCTCGGGGAGACAATTGAGAAGATTCAGAAACGCATGAACTGGCAGAAAGGTGACACGATCCGCCTGATCTTTCATGCGCAGGTGAAGAAGTTCAACAAGGAGGAGATCGAGGCCGTCCGCGCCGTCATCGACAAGTACCGAGAATATCAGGTCGAGTATGCGTTCCTGAAACTCTCGGAAGATCATGGGCTGCATATGTTCGACTCCGCGACTGCCGGGGCGCAGAAAGGACGACTGGCGCCGCTTCGCGGAAAGACATTCAAACTCTCCAAACATGAGATGCTTGTCTACCTGATCGGCCAGCGGGAGTTGCGGCAGAATACTGACGGGCATCCGCGCGGCGTGATCCTGGCTGTCCATAAGGACTCGACCTTCAAGGACATCAAGTATTTGAGCGCCCAGGTCTGCAGCTTCGCATCGCATTCTTGGCGTAGTTACTTCCCGAATCCCATGCCGGTCACGATCAGTTACTCCGATCTGATCGCCAGGAATCTCGGATGGCTGAACCAGCTTCCCGGCTGGAACGACTCGGTCATGATTGGGAAGATAGGGCAATCCCAATGGTTCCTATAGAGAAGGAGAACGCGTACCAGTTGCGCGACCATCTGCATAGCAGGGTAGTCGAGAGTGCTCACGCCGATCCTTTCAAATACTCCTTTATGCATTTCCTGGGATTGTCGAAAGACGGCATTCCTACTTTCGAGTTTTCAACGCTCTCCTTGTACCAGCGCTGCGTGATTTCCGGATTGGGCATTTTGGAAGAAACCGTGCCCAGTCAGGATATATCCCGCCTTCTTGGGCAGGCCGCTAAAATCGATTCTACACCCCGGCCTTGGGTCTCCGACGTGTTCGGCGTGATGGCCGTTAAGTGGCTGGTCGCACAGATGAATGACGAGCGCATCTCCGGAGAGTTTGAGCATTGGATCTCGGGATTTCTGGCTCAGCAGGTCACTGGCGACCATCTCAATCTCTTCGAGAAGGATGTTGCGGCTTATATCACTGGCGCGGAGTCTGCCGTCTATGCGAGCGCCTGCGTCCCGCTCTTTCTTCATTACCGAAAAATACGGCGGATCCACGATCATCAACTTCGCCTCGACCTGATTAGCCGCTTCATGCACGAATTCCGGGATCAGGCACGAGGAAATGCTTCGGCGGCTCTGTTGAGTGTAATAGTTTATGTCTTTGATCAGGTGAATCAGGATGTCGCGATCGTGCCGCCGAAGGGCTGGAGCCTCGACGATCTATTGGGATTCCTGGAGCATATTCCGGTTGGCCTCAAGCGGTGGACGTGGGAAGACTTAGGGCGCACGAAAGGCGCCGAACCCGTCAAGTGGCGCGTGGAGAACGAATACCACGTGCAGAACCTTCTTTATGTGCTGCTCGCGCCAGTCTTTAACGACATCGCGGACGAAGTGTATCTGCAACCTGTTGGACAGAAGACGCCGCGCGTTGACCTGTATCTACCGTCCCTGCACACGATCATCGAGGTTAAATACAGAAAGGACGCCAAGAAATCCTTTCAGAGTCTCATAGGTGAGATTGCCGAAGACGCTTCGCTTTATCGTTCCGACGTCAAGTATAAGGACGCGCTGCTTGTGGGGTTCCTGTGGGATTCCACGCGTGCAACGCAGGAACACACGAAGTTCAAAGAGGGCGTTTTGAAGATTGACGGCGTAAACGGGTGCGTTGTGGTCAGCGCGCCGTCAACAATGCATGAGTAATTCAGAACGAAACGAAGGGCCAGATACGTAAACTTTTTGGCACTGGATGACGTCGGTAGTTGCTTTGTTGCTGTATCAGGCCTAACCACGCGCTGCAGGCGATCCGGAACAGCGGCGCATTGCTTGCTGTTCCGGGCGCCTGAGCGCGACGTTATCCGAAATGGGTTCCGTCCTGAGCATGGCGACGCGTGGATGAGTGGTACTGAATCAGAAGGACGGAGGAGTCCGATGAGGATAAGGGGGTAAATTGTGCAAGACAAGCTGAGCATAAGTGATCTGAATGCGGAAATAAGGGAACTGGGGGAGCGTTATCCAGAACTGAAGAACGACGACCTCTTCGTGCTCTGGTTTCTACGTGCTTACATCACAGATGATGAACGCCTTGCCGCGGAGGCTATCGCCGGTGGACCGAACGATAAGGGTATCGATGGTGTGTTCGTGGATGACAAAGCGAGGTCTGTCTTCGTGCTTCAAGGGAAATACCGTCATCAGGTCGGAAATAAGACCGAGGCGCGAAATGACGTGCTCAGTTTCGCAGATACAGCCCGCATACTTTCCTCACCGGAAACAGATACCTTTAAAGGATTCTTGGAAGGAATGGAGCCAAGAACTGCCAGCCTATTGGAAAGAGCCCGCCACGCCTTACGCCGCCGTGGTTACCGGCTATGGCTGTACTACGTAACCTTGGGGAAATGCTCAACCAAGACATTCGATGATGCGAGGCGTACAGCCCGTTCGAATGGTACACGTGCTGAATTTGACCTTATTGATGGGAAGCGGTGTATGCTACTTCTCCGCGACTATCTGGACGGTGTCGCCCCGCCAATACCCTCACTAGAGTTAGAAATGGAATCGGGTAGCGCGGTGAAAGTAAACGGAATATTACAACGTTTCGACGGCCTCACAGATGTGGAGTCCTGGGTATTCTCGATGAAGGGAAGCGATGTTGCAGAGCTATATCAGAGAAGCGGTATCCGAGTGTTTGCGCGCAATATCCGAGGATTTCTCGGGGATACGCCGGTGAACCAGTCGATGGTGGAAACCCTCGAACAAGAACCTGAGCGATTCTTCTATTATAACAATGGCATTACGGTAGTCTGTGACCAGGCGGAGAAACGCAGCAGTAAGGGGAAGGATTTCCTGGTTGTCGGCAATCCGCAAATTATCAATGGCCAACAGACCACGAGGACACTGGCAGCAAATGCAAAACACGCGGCCAACGCCAGCGTCCTGGTAAAGGTCATCCAGGTTCCGAGGGAAAATGGAAACGGAAATGACCACTTCGACTCTTTAATTTCTCAGATAGTGGCTGGAACTAACTGGCAGAATGCCATCAGTGCTGCGGACTTGATGGCAAACGATCGGCGACAGATTGAGATTGAGCGAGAGTTCCGAAAGCTAGGTTACCTCTACGTCCGTAAGAAGCAGTCAAAGTCTGAGGCGAAGCGGTTGTCCACAATTAAGCACCAACGTACAGTAAAGAAAGAGGAGCTGGCCCGTTGCGTGGCAGGTTGCGAACTGGACCCAGTGCTTCCCAGGTCGGGCATCAACAATCTGTTCGAGAGCGAGCTGTATCCGCGGGTGTTCCCATGCGCAGACCCTAACTACTACCTTCCTCGTTACCACCTCATGCGAAAAGTTACATACTGCTCGCGCGGTTATCCGGAGCGTGGATACGCCAAGTGGCTGGTCTTGAGGTTTATGTGGAAAGAGTTAAATACAATGGTTCGTGGGGCGCGTCAGGCAGAGGCATTCCGGGTTGCCTGTGAGAGGCAGGTCGATGAGGTTATTGTGCCCCTTAACCGTGCTATTGAGAAAGCGTTCGTTGCTGCCACCAAGTACTACCATCTGAACCGTGGGAAAGGTGCCAAGGCAGAAGACCCATCGCGGTTTTTCCGAAGTAAGCGCGGACGTGATAAGGAATTCGCCGCCTTTTGGAAATCGTCGGAAAACAAGGGCCAGCGTGTATTCAATAAGCACATGGCCAATGTGGAAGCTGGATTAAAAGCGTTTCATGGGAAGTGATGCTAGAAAAATATGCGATTCAAATATTTCTGAACAACGAAAATGGGGAATGGAGCTGAACGCAAACCTGGCGTCCGCTGATGTAAATGCAGTAGATCCGTTTGTGGCACATATCGGCTGAAAATATGCTTCATGGCAAAATGCTGCTTTAGGGTGAACGCGCCCCTCAGTGTCTCGATGAACTCGAGAACCGGTACCGGGGTCTTGCCGCCGCGGTTCGGGTTGACGCGCGGGTTCATGCGCTGGTTGTGATATGAGAGCGACCTCCTACCATGAATTGCCCCAACGCACTGCGTCGAATATGCTTGACAGTATGTTGGACGTTCTTTCTGAACCAGCCCGACGGCTAATACTGAGATAGCAATGCCCATTCTTTCAGCATTTAAAGATTTCCCAGATGAGGCAGCCCTTATTGGGCGTATGCTGGCAGGTTATGCCGATCTTGAAATTGATCTGATGTATTGTGCGAAAGCTGTGCGTGACGATCTTGATCTAGCGCTGAAGGCAATGTTTCGGGGTCGCGGCAACAGCCAGCGGATTGACGTCGCGGACGCAATTGCACGACAATCATATGTGGATTTAGGCTTGGCTGAGGAGTTCGGCGAAGCGATTGCTGAAGTGCGAGTGTGTTTGCGTATCAGGAACCTATATGCGCACTGCACATGGTGGAACGACAACTCTGGACAATTGGCATTTGCCAACCTAGAAGAGCTGGCGAAAGGGGATGCGGTCGTTGCTGATCTTCACGCTCTGACGGTGAACCACGTTACTGTCCCACATCTACAGCAGCAGTTTGACTACTTTGAGCATGCTGACCAAATGCTCATTGGAGTGCTTCAAGAAGGAAACCGTCGAGCCGGTAGGCCAGCTCATCCTGGAATCGCTATACCGAAAGCTATGGCGGCACCTGCAATTACGCTATGAAACTCGCTAGTTTATTGAGCGGCGATCCAGGTCGACCTGCTACCGCGCCGGTCCTATCGTCGCTATGCGGCAGCGATCACCTGAGCTAGGTCGCTGGACAGCTGAGTCAGGGAGGCTGAGGTGGCCGCAAAGTTCTTAATACCGCTGCCGGACTATCAGCGTATACATATGACTATCTACTCCGTTTTGAGTAGTGAACAGGCTAATGTCCTAAAGAGTTGCTTCTTTTTCTCAATGTTTGCAGCGGCGATACTCCGCCGGCACTACAAGATTGAAGCTGCGGCTGTGGCGGGGATCGCTGGCTACAGAATTGGTAGCGGTGAAAAGAACGTATTAATGTTCGCTGAAGCAGTTGGTAATGAACTTCATTGCACCGAGAATGGATTCCATGCGTGGGTCCAGGCGGAGGGGTGGCTCATCGATTTTATTGCGCCGATGTTTCCTCGCATTGTGCCTGGATCACCAAAGATGCTGCAAAAAAGGCTTTCTGATGTTTCGCCGAGTCCTGATGCGCTGATATCGCCGGGAGACTTCTTTGTTGAGGCCAATCCAGGGCGTACCAATGACTTATTTGAGCATTTTCTGTCCAAGCCTGCTCATGCGGATCTTCTTGATATAGCCGAACAGTGGTATCGCCGGCCTCCCAAGAAGATGCAGAAAACAATCCAAGTCAGTGACGGCAAGGGAGCAGTTAAGCCGGTCCCTTTCATCGGTACGCAAGTAGTTGGGGCTTGGTAGAAACATTCCCAGCCATCTAATCAAACCGACCTTCGCTACTCTAAGATCGCGCGGCTTATCGGTGCTGTTGAAAGTCTGCTTTTTCGATTGTTGCGCAAATTCACGAGCGCTCTGAACAAGGTGAAATACGCCGTTCGCCCCAATGAGCCCGATAACCCGTGTCAGAGCTGAGTGCTAGACGATTGCAATCGGATAACGAGGTTCAGAATCCAAGCTGTTTCCGCTGCAGCTCCCAGACCTGGGGAAAGGGATCCATTAACTCGGCCAGGGTCAAGGTGGCCGGATGCCTACTGTTGAGAATCGCCTCCTGGATGTCCGGGGCCAGCAGAACCAGACGCAGGATACGTGATGCATAGCTGGGGCTGGTGATCCCCTCGTCGGTGGCGATCTCTTTGACGCTGTCGTACTTGCCCTTGGCCAGCCAGCGGTTCCAGCGATGGGCCCGGACCAGGGCGTTGATCAACGTGACGTCTGCCTCAGTGTTGCGGTCGGGATTCACCGGCTGGCCTGTGGGCGAGAGAATGGTCTTGCGGCCGGAGTGGCGTCCCAACTGGGCGGGGATGAAGATGTGGATCACCTTGCCATCACGGCTAAGGTTTATGCTGGATTTCATGCGCTCATCTCCTTGGTTTCCCGGGCTGCGGTCTTCAGATCCAGCAACAGGCTGTTGATGCCATTTGTCCTGAGGTCGATATGGACGCCCTCAGGCTCCACCCGGATCCTCTCGATAAAGAGTTGCAGCAGCCGGGCCTGCTCCTTGTGGTAGAGGTGGTCCCAGACCGCCTCGATGGACTGGAGCCCTTCGCGTACTTCTTCCTCAGTGATGCCCTCATCCATGGTGGCGGCCGCCTTCCAGGTGCTGACGACCATGGCCGGGTTCCGAAAGATGGCCTTGATCTGGTCGAAGACGATGCCCTCGAGGTCACCGGCCCGCACCATGCGCACCGGGCAGTCCTCGTGGCCGCGTTTGTTGGCGGTGTGAGTGACGTAGTAGCGGTACCTTTTGTCGCCCCGTTTGGTATGGGTCGGCGTCATCGCCTTACCGTCGGGGCCGTAGAGCAACCCCTTGAGCGGGGCAGGCGTCTGTCGTCTGGAGTCCGCGGCACGCTGGGTGCGGTCCTGGGCCATGACCGTGTGTGCCTTGTCCCAAAGATCTTGGTCGATGATCGCCTTATGCTCGCCGGGGTACCATTTGTCCTTGTGCCGGATCTCGCCCAGGTAGATCCGGTTTCCGAGGATCTTGTAAAGGGTGGTCTTGTTGAACGGGAAGCCATCATTCATCCGACCGTCGCGACCGCGGCGGCGCTTGGTGCGGAAGCCCTGTTCGTTGAGTTCCTTGCACAGCAAGGTGGTGGAGCCCAGGCGGATGAAGCGGTTGAAAATGCGCCGCACCAAGTCCGCTTCCGGCTCGTTGGGAACCAGCTTGCGGCTGGCCACGTCGTAGCCCAGCGGTACGTAGCCGCCCATCCACATCCCTTTCTTTTTCGACAGGGCGATCTTGTCGCGGATGCGCTCGCCGGTGACCTCGCGCTCGAACTGGGCGAAGGAGAGCAGGATATTCAGCGTCAGCCGCCCCATGGAGGAGGTGGTGTTGAACTGCTGGGTGACCGAGACGAAGGAGACGCCGTGCTTGTCGAACAGGTCGATGATCTGGGCGAAGTCCCCGAGGGAGCGGCTGAGGCGGTCCACCTTGTAGACCACCACCACATCGAGCCTGTCGGCCTTCACGTCGGCTAATAGTTGCTGCAGCCCGGGCCGGTCCATGGTGCCGCCGGAGATGCCGCCGTCGTCGTAGCGGTTGGGCAGCAGCGTCCAGCCCTCGTGCTTCTGCGAATGGATATAGGATTCACCTGCCTCCCGCTGGGCATCCAGCGAGTTGAATTCCTGTTCCAGGCCCTCCTCGGACGACTTGCGGGTGTATACCACGCAGCGGATCGTTTTCTTCTTGTCGGTCATTTGCCGCTCCTGGTCAGGCCGAAGAACAGCGGTCCCGACCAGCGGGTGCCGGTGATCTCCCGGGCGATGTGGGACAGGCTGCGGAAGGTGCGGCCCTGATACTCGAAGCCGTTGCGGGTGACGGTGACGTGGTGCTCGACGCCCTGGTACTCGCGGATCAGCTTGGTGCCCACGGCGGGGCGCTTGAGCCGGTTGCTGCTGGGCTTGAGCTGCTCCTTGCTGCGCAGCAGCCGGTTGATGCGATCCTGGGCGTTGTCGGAGAGACCACCATAGGCCAACTCCTGAATGCGCCAGGCCAGCCGCGGGATCAGATAATCCCGCTTCTTGCGCGGGGCCGATTCGTCGAACAGCTCCCGCCACAGCTTTTTCAGTTCGTTATTTTCCAGTGACGGCAGCGCCGCCACCTTACCGATTACATCTGCGCTCATCGTTGTTCTTCTCCGTTGTGATAACGGTCATGATGAACGCTTCCGGTGGGCAGGAAGTCCAGTGGAAAATCGCTATCTTGCTGGGCGTTGCGGAGCCGGATGAGGCCGGCGGCGAGGATCTCGGCCGCCTCAGCCGTCCGCTCCTCGTCAGAGAGCATGTCTGCGGGTAGAAGGGTTTGCATCGCTTATCCTGGGTATCATTTTTGGAATTCGAAACCGTTGATAAGCACATTGTCCAGAGACGGCCCGACTAAATAAATCAGGAAGTTGCGGAGCATATGGGGCGGGAGGGGGTAAGCGAGTACTTGAAAGAATAATCCAATGTCCCCATCTAACGCGCGGGATCATGCTGTCTATTCTCGGGCGGTGTGACACATGCCTATTGAACAACAAAGAGGGACAGCGATGAATGATGCGGAAAACCTGAGTAAAATGCTCAACCATGTGCAGCCGGATTACTTCAGGAAATTCATAGCAGAGCATTTCCAGGTCGAACTGCAAGAGATCGATCCCAAGAAAGGCAAACGAGAAATCCGCGCGGGGTTTGCCGACACCCTGTCTTCACTACCGGTCGCTGAACGCCAGAAGATGGAGGAGCTGGCCGAGAAAATCGTGCTTCTCACCGACGGGCCCGGGCAGGACGCGGTCGACAGTGTCCGGTATGAACATTTCACCGAGGCAGCACAGCAGGAGGCTTTCGAAAAGCTTGGCAACCAATATGATCGCAGCCTGTGGTTGTTTGGTGAGGATCTCCGCCTGTTCAATGAGGCGATCGATGCGCGCTCGGCCGCCGTGTTCCGGCAGAGCGCAAGCTGCTACTCGGGGTTTATCGGCCCGAAAGATCTGGTGCTGAGAGAAGACACCGCCTCTGTCGATACTTTCCACGAAAAGGTCGCGGAGCAATTCAAATGCCCAAAAGATCAGGTGGCCGTCCAGGTATTCAGGCGACTGCATCCGGATTCCCAAACCGGTGACGATGTCGCGCTGTACCAGGTCAGCATTCACTACAACCTGGCACCGGAAGCGGTCGAGTGCGTGAAGGACAGCCAACTCGATAGCCAACAGGTGACGCGAGCCGTGTCTTCTTTCATCACCTATGAACCCGATAACGGGAACCTGGAGGTGCTGTCCAAAGATGGCAACGGTCGGGAAGCGCTGGCGCGACTGGCGGCCGATCACCTGCTCAGGTCATCGATTACCGGGGAGCGCATCCCATTGAAGCGGTATGACTACCAGTGCCTGGCGACACCGTTTCAGTTCGATATCCAAGGCGAGAACGTGGACTGGGCCCGGGTGACCCAGCTCGGCTATACGAAATCGGGCCGGAGCATGATCCTGAAGATCGGCATCAAGGATCCGGATGATATCTACCAGGCGTCACGTGACATGGTGACTGCCGATTTTAAATTCAGCCGGCACGTCATTACTTTCGCTCAGATCTCCCTCAAGATTCGCAAACAGTCCGGGGAGCGGGCAAGGACGGTACACATCGTCCTGCGGGGCGAGAATGGTTGCAACATCAAGACCAAACGCGAAAAAGACCGGGTGCTTTGTGACCACCTGCTGGAAAAATGGGGGATCGTGCGGGAGATCGGTGATGAGAGCCTTGCCGCCGCATAGGTCGCATGACCTGATCGGCCTGTTCGAGGCTTCTGCCCAGCCGATCGTGGGAAGCGATGGGCAGCGATTGTGCGGCATCCCGGCATGGGAGCTGGATAGACGCTATCCTGATTTTTCCAAGTCCCCGCTGGATGATTGGTTGACTACGGCTGGTTACGCCGGAGTGATCGAGGCGGACTTTGATGACGAGCCGGTTCAGGTGGAAATTGAAGAGGATGATGATCCTGCCTGGGTCCGCTTCCGGGAGCCGAACACGCTCCGATGGCAAAGGATACCGTTTACGGATACCGAGGTAAGGCAGATTGCCGAACAGCGTTTTCTGAACGCGGTAGCAGACCTGCTGGACATACCTCTGGCGCAACGTGATGGCATTGCCAGTCCGGCTATTCCCGGTGTCCTATGGGCGCTGGGAACCGCCCGGTTGGGTGATGGATTGCATCGCCAGGTCTGGCTGGTGAGGAAACTGGACCGATATTTGCCGGAGGTGGCGACATGGCTTTCGTCGCGCAGCAGCAGTGGTCTGTTGCTCTCCACCGGTCAGTGGCATTCCGATCTCATTCGGCTGCCCGAAGGCATCGTGCTCTGTCCATTGTGTGACGCCGTCGTGTCGCATCTGGAAGAGACGCGACTCGATACAGATTGGCTATATCGCCGGATGCTTGGTGTGTCGGAGAATATGGACGACTCCAATTTTCCGATCGAATTCGATCCCTACCGCAAGAGGCTTGTTATTCGTGGCAAGGCACCTTGGGTTCTTAAGGGGCCGAAACACGTCAAGGCCGTCGAGTATATGTTCAAGCAAGCCCGCAAGGGGCGCTGGGAATTGCCCGCCAAGGAGATTCTCGCCGCTGTCCGGGATAACGGGCAAGTAGGCGGGTCGGTACGAATGTCATCCCTGTTCGGAGCCAACATCGAATGGGAGGACTACATCACCCGAGTGAGGAAAGGCATCTACGCCTTCAAGCTGGACTAATCGATTCCCTATAGCCTATCCATCGCGTCCCGGATCTTCGCCAGGATGGCGCCGAAGGGCGGTTGTCCGCCGAAATACAGCGGTGCCGTTGCCTGGTAGGCGAGAGTGTATTGCTCGCGGGTCGCCGCGTCGGACAAAAGAAAGGCCTCGTTCTCTGCGATGATCAGGTTGTCATCTTGCCTGAAACGCTGTTCCTTTCTTGCATGGTATTCCGGCGTGCCGATGAACGCGGCCACGTCGGGATGGTCCAGGAGCTGACTGATATCGTAATAGTGCCGGAGGAAGTTCGGCGGCAATTCCCCGTTGGCCTGCTGTTGGCGGAATTTGGTGGAGACGGTCTGCAGTTTCTCCACAAAGGTATAGCCGGGATGATAGCAGGGCACGTTCATGGCACGGTTATCGGCGATGGCTACGTCAGCCGCCACGCCTCGATCAAAGGCCCAGGACGAAATCGTCCGGGGTAGGTTAGGCATGGTGTCGTCGAACCCGACCTCCAGCAGGATGCCTTCCTTCAAGCTCACCGGCTGATCGAAGGCGCTGTCGTAATGGAGGCGGATGCCACCGCTGCGGTATTTTTCGTCATCGAAGGCGTGATCACGGGCGATGCCGACGATACCGTCGATGTGAATGTTCCCGGCAAGCCAGTCGTAGAACTGCCTTCTTGATTCGATGTGCCGCGGTTTCTTGGTTTGGTTCTGCCCAGTGAAGACCTCGAAGGGCGCGCATGCCGGGTCGATGCGAATGTCGATGTCCTCGGAGAAACGCTGGATGATGCCGAAGCCCTTCGACAGCGAGGTACCGCCCTTGAGTTCGAAGCCGAGACTCTGCGCGCCCAAACCGTACAGGCAGTGCATGATCCAGTAGTCCTTCTCTACGAGCGCTGGTAGCACCCCGCGCTCGTCGGCGACGATTCGGACCAGATCGGAAAAATCAGAGCGTTCGTGCAGGTAAGGATCAGGCGGCATTCGACAATGCCTGCTCGAAGAACTTGCGCGTGGCGACCTTGCCGTAGTCACGCGCGGCGCGCCGGAGTCGGGCGGCGTCCAGTTCCTTTGCCTTGGCGCGCGCACGCTCACGGACCGCGGCAGGATCCTCCGCCAACTCGGAGAGGTTGTTCAGCAGGTCCACGAGCAGGAATTCTTCCGTGAGTCGCTTGGGGAAGCGGGGTTTCCTGCGGAACTCGAAGGGCATGCCGCCCAGGGTGAACTGGCCATGGCGCTTGTGGTTGTAGACGACGCGGCGGTTATAGAGCTGCGTGGTACCCAGGCCCAGGGCGTTGTAGGCATTGGGGGAGGTGAGCAGGAAGTCGTCCTCCTTGAGAAAGGTGCGGACAAGGTCCAGTTCATCCGGCGGAACGCGGCCGAAAACGGAAGCCTTGGGGTAGTAGTACAGGCCGTTCCGGAGCTTTTGCAGCACGCCCTCATCGACCAGCGCACGGGCATGGCGGTCGACGCTTCGCGACCACTGCGCCAAGTCAGCACGCCGGTAGACACGACCGGGGTGCAGGTGCCGTTTCAATTGCTCTAAACGCGTCATTGCCATCACCTCCGCAGGAAAATATAGCCCTTGTCGGCTATTTTGACAATAAATTTATTAAAAAATCATGCAAAACAAACAAGAAAAGTACAATTAAACAAATAAATACAGTGCCTTAAAAGATTTTCGTCGCCCATTCTTTCCCGGAAACAGGCCGCCGCAGGCCACGCGCACCCCCTTGATGCCTAAATACCGCCTCCTGGCGGTTCCTCGTTCTCAGGGGCATGAAATAGCCCCTTTCCGTTCACTCCGTACATTTCCCCGTACATGGCGGGTGCCGACGCCCGTACAAGTCGCTTCCGACAATGCACCTCACGTTTTGGCAACAACCCTACGGAGGCGAACGTGAGCGTCAAACACCTAAACCAACAAGATCTGGCCGAGCGCTGGGACTTATCGGAAAGAACCCTGGAACGGTGGCGGTCCATCGGCTGGGGACCCTGCTTCCTCAAGATCGGGGGACGCGTGGTCTACCGCCTCGAGGACATCGAGGCCTACGAGCGTCTGCATATGCGCGAGTCCACCTCCGAACCTGCCCATCCGGCGTCGGTGGGAGGTGTGGCATGAGCATCACGCTGGATGACGCCAGGCTCCTGTCCGTCGCCGAGATGACCGGGCTCTGTGCGCAGGACCTGATGCAGCTGCAATCCACGGCCGCCGATTCTCTGCGCCAGGCCAAGGATCTCAAGGACTGGATCGACGGGGCCATCGCCCTGAAATACGACGCCCAGGCCAAGGCGCTGCGCGCCCAGCTCGGCAAGGACACCGGCACCGTCCACTTCGAGGATGGCGGTATCCGCGTCACCTCGGATCTTCCGAAGAAGCCGGTCTGGGACCAGAGCAAGCTGTCCGAGATCGCCGAGCGCATCGCCGCCAGTGGCGACGATCCCACCGAGTACCTGGACATCACCTGCAAAGTCGCCGAGCGCAAATACAGCGCCTGGCCGCAGAGCATGCGCGAGGTGTTCGCGCCGGCCCGCACGCTCAAGACCGGCAAGCCCACCTTTCATCTGTCTCTGAACGAGGAGTAGCGCCATGTTCAAGAAACGCACTTTGCTCGAGAAGCTGAAAAATCAGCATCCCTATCTGTTGGATGCCTTGCCCGAACAGATCCGGTCGGACGGTGTGGAGGTGTCCATCGAAGACGCCACGCTCGACCAGATCGCCTTTGCCGTCCTCGCCCTCGAAAACGAGGTCCGGCCCATCAGTCGGCGTATGAACGCCTTGCGTGAGCTCTACGATCTCGCCCGCAAACGGGGGGCCCTGGGCGCGCATCGGGTCGGGGATGCCTTCTCGGATGAGGAGGGCCGTTCATGAGTCTGCCCATCATATCCGCCGATCAGCGGCTGGCCGAGAAGCGCGGCATCAAGGGCTGCATCTTCGGCAAGTCGGGCATCGGCAAGACCAGTCTGCTGTGGACCCTGGAGCCGGAGAGCACCCTGTTCTTCGATCTGGAAGCCGGGGATCTGGCCATCGAAGGCTGGGCCGGCGATAGCATCCGGCCCAAGACCTGGCAGGAGTGCCGCGACTTCGCGGTGTTCATCGGCGGGCCCAATCCGGCGCTGCGCGAGGACCAGCCCTATAGCCAGGCCCACTTCGATGCGGTGTGCGAGCGTTTCGGTGATCCGGTGGCGCTGGCCAAGTACGAGACGGTGTTCATTGACTCGATCACGGTTGCGGGCCGTCTCTGCTTCCAGTGGTGCAAGGGCCAGCCGCAGGCCTTTAGCGAGCGCAGCGGCAAACCGGACATGCGCGGCGCCTACGGTCTGCACGGCCAAGAGATGATCGCCTGGCTCACCCATCTGCAGCACACCCGCAACAAAAACATCTGGTTCGTCGGCATCCTCGATGAACGGGTCGACGACTTCAACCGCAAGGTGTTCGCGCCGCAGATCGACGGCTCCAAGACCGGTCTGGAACTTCCCGGGATCGTCGATCAGGTGATCGCCATGGCGGAGGTGACGGACGACGATGGGCAAGGCTATCGCGCCTTCATCAACCACACCCTGAACCCCTGGGGCTACCCGGCCAAGGATCGCAGCGGGCGCCTGGCCATGATCGAAGAACCGCACCTCGGTCGCCTGATGGTGAAGATCCGCAGCGCCGTCAAGCCCGCCGCGGAACGCCTGACCTTTGGTGGCGCTGACCACACCAGGGTGCCGCAAGACCCCAATACCGTTTCTCCCGAATCCAACCTCTCTGAAGAAGGAGTCCAATAATGACTGCTTGGAATGATTACAACTCTGCCGACGATCAGAACAGCTTCGATCTGATTCCCAAGGGCACCCTGGTGAAGGTGCGCATGACCATCAAGCCGGGTGGCCACGATGACCCGGCACAGGGCTGGACCGGCGGCTACGCCACTCAGAACCAGACCACCGGCTCGGTCTATCTCAACTGCGAGTTCGTAGTGCTGGATGATCCCTACGCACGCCGCAAGATGTGGAGCCTGATCGGCCTGCACAGCCCCAAGGGACCCGAGTGGGCCAACATGGGTCGCGCCTTCATCAAGGGCATCCTCAACTCCGCGCGCGGTCTGCACCCGCAGGATAACTCGCCCCCGGCCCAGCAGGCCCGGCGCATCAACGGCTTCGCCGATCTCGATGGCATCGAGTTCGTCGGCAAGGTGGAGATGGAGAAGGACCAGCACGGCGAGGACAAGAACGTCATCAAGATGGCCATCACGCCGGAGCGCAAGGAATACGCCGGGGTGATGGGCAAGGTCGCTCCGCAGCCCGTGCAGCATCAGGCGCCATCCCATCCGCAACAGCCGGCGGCAGCACCCATCGGCCGTCCCAGCTGGGCACAGTAAGGAGGGGCGGCGATGATTCTGAGACCCCGCCAGAAGGTGTTCGTCGAGCGTTCGATCAAGGCGCTCGACGAGCACGGCAACACCCTCGGCGTCGCCCCGACCGGCGCAGGCAAGACCATCATGCTCTCCGGCGTTGCCGGGGAATGGTTGGACGATACGGATGCCAAGGCCTGCGTGCTGGCCCACCGGGACGAGCTGACGAGCCAGAACAAGGCCAAGTTCCGCAAGGTCAATCCCGGCATCGAGACCTCCGTGTTCGATGCCCGGGAGAAGTCCTGGTCCGGCCAGGCCACCTTTGCCATGGTCCAGACCCTCTCGCGCGAGGCCAACCTCAAGCGCATGCCGACGCTGGACCTGCTGGTGATCGACGAGGCGCATCACGTCGCGGCACCGAGCTACCGGCGCATCATCGACCACGCCCGGGAGCGCAATCCGGATCTGGCCGTGTTCGGCGTGACCGCCACGCCCAATCGCGGCGATCGCAAGGGACTGCGGCCGGTGTTCAGTAACGTGGCGGACCAGATCACCCTGGGCGAGTTGATCCAGTCCGGTCATCTGGTGCCGCCGCGCACCTTCGTGGTCGATGTCGGCACCCAGGCAGCATTGTCCGGCGTGAAGCGCACCGCCGACGACTTCGACATGGCCGAGGTGGACGCCATCATGAACAAGGCGCCCATCACCGAGGCGGTCATCCGCCACTGGCAGGAAAAGGCCGGGAACCGCAAGACGGCAGTGTTTTGCTCTACCATCGGCCATGCCCGCAACGTCGCCGAGGCCTTCACTGCCGCCGACGTGCCCGCCGTGCTCGTCCACGGCGAGCTGTCCAACAGCGAGCGCAAGGCGGCCCTGGCCCGGTTCGAGCAGGGCGAGGCGCAGGTGGTGGTCAATGTCGCGGTGCTCACCGAGGGCTGGGACCATCCGCCGACCGACTGTGTCGTGTTGCTGCGGCCGAGTTCCTTCAAGTCCACCCTGATCCAGATGATCGGCCGCGGTTTGCGCACCGTCGATCCCAACGAATATCCCGGCGTCACTAAGACTGATTGCATCGTTCTCGATTTCGGCACCAGCACCTTGCTGCACGGCTCGCTGGAGCAGGACGTCAATTTGGACGGCCGGGACCTCACCGGCGAGGCACCGCAGAAGGAATGTCCCGAGTGCGGCGCGCAGGTGCCTGCAGCATCCCTGGAGTGTCCGCTCTGCGGTCACCGCTGGGAGCGTGCCGAGTCCGGTGAGCCGATCGAGCTGACCGACTTCGTCATGTCCGAGCTGGACCTGCTCAAGCGCTCTTCGTTCCGCTGGTGCGATCTGTTCGGTGACGACGGGGCGTTGATGGCCACCGGCTTCGATGCCTGGGCCGGTGTGTTCTTCCTGAACGGCCGCTGGTACAGCGTCGGCGGCGGCAAGAACCTCGCTACCTGCCTGCTGGCGCTCGGCGAGCGCACGGTTTGTCTCGCCGCGGCGGACGACTGGCTCAACGCGCACGAGTCGGAGGATACCGCGCTCAAGTCCCGCCGCTGGTTGAATCAGGCCGCGACCCAGCAGCAGCTGCGTTACCTGCCGCCGGCCTATCGCCAGGACTTCGGTCTCACCCGCTACCAGGCTTCCTGTCTGCTGGCCTTCCAGTTCAACAAGCGTGACATCCAGTCCCGGGTGTTTGGTGCGGCGGATCAACGGGAGGCGGCATGAATGCTCTGCGCAGTTTGTGGACGGGAAGGACGGGGCTTCTGCTGGGTGTCACCGCCGAGATCCGAGGTGAAACGTCAGTTCAAGCGCTTCTGCTCGATGCAATGCCAGTCGCTGTATGCGAAGCGCTTCAAAGCGGGTGGTGGCGTCGTGATTGATCCCACTCATAACGAAAAGGCCGCTATGGAAGCCGTGCTGCCTCAGCTCGGAGAGTACGTGGCATCAATCGGGATGGATAAGCCTCTGTCGGTGTACAGCCGCGCGGAGATCCTGCAGCTGGTGGACGTAGTGCTCACCGCCTACTTCGACAACCTGCGTGATCTCACGCCGGAAGACGTACCGTTCTGAGGGGGCGCGGATGCTGGATTTCAATTCTTCCGCGTCGTTCAGCGAGCGGGTGACGGGCTTCATCGATGAGGCACTGGCGTCAGAGCGCGATGCGCAGACACCGCGTGCCTACCTAGGCGCATCCCGGCTGGGTGTCGCCTGCGACCGGGCGCTGCAGTACGAGTATCTGCAGGCCCCGGTCGATCCGGGCCGCGAGTTCTCAGGAACCACACTGCGCATCTTCGAGGCGGGTCATGTGTTCGAGGACCTTGCGATCCGCTGGCTGCGGCAGGCCGGCTTCGAACTGCATACGGCAACCTCGCAAGGCGGGCAATACGGTTTCTCTGCCGCCGGCGGCCGTATCCAGGGCCATGTGGACGGCATTCTGGCCACGGCACCGGCATCACTCGGGCTCGGCTGCCCGGCGCTGTGGGAGTGCAAGTCGCTCAATGCCAAATCGTGGAAGGACACGGTCAAGCGCGGGGTGACGCTGTCCAAGCCGGTCTATGCGGCACAGATCGCGCTCTACCAGGCTTATATGGAACCGCAGATCCCGGGCATCAGTGCAAACCCGGCGCTTTTCACCGCCATCAACAAGGACACTGCAGAGATCTATTTCGAGCTCGTGCCATTCAATGGCCAGTTGGCACAACGTGCCTCGGACCGTGGCGTGCGCATCCTGCAGTCCTGTGACGCCCACGAGTTGTTGCCGCGCATGAGCAACGATCCGACCCACTACGAGTGCAAGTTCTGTCCCTGGCAGGACCGCTGTTGGGGAGGCGGATCTTGATGGTGGACAACATCGTCTGGCTCGACTTCAACGACGCGCCCGACCAGGAGATCACAGCCACCGATTCCGTGCCCGACGCCAAGGTGCTGAAGGCGCGCCTGCTGGCACGGCTGCCGGAGGTGCTGGCCTGGCTGTTCCCCAACGGCAAGATCCGCGGCAGGCAGTTTTTCATCGGTGATCTGCAGGGCAACCCCGGCAAGAGCCTGGTGGTGGAACTCGACGGTCCCAAGGCGGGCATGTGGATCGACTTCGCCACCGGAGAGAGCGACGACGTGTTCGGTCTCTGGGCGGCGAACCTTTGCCTGGACAGCCAGCGGCAGTTCCCGGAGCTGGTGCGTGAGATCAGCCGCTGGTTGGGTGATGTACCGCCTGCCGTATCTCCATCACCTTCATACAAGCCGCCGGTCGACGACCTCGGCCCCTGGTCGGCCAAGTGGGACTACCACGACGGTGACGGGAGACTCATCGCCTGTGTTTACCGCTACGACACCCCGGACGGCAAGGAATACCGGCCGTGGGATGTGCGCGAACGCAAGATGCGCGCGCCCAACCCGAGACCGCTCTACAACCAGCCGGGGTTGTTGGCCGCCTCCGAGGTGGTGTTGGTCGAAGGCGAGAAAGCGGCCGATGCGCTGATCAATCAGGGTATCGCCGCCACCACCGCCATGAACGGCGCCAATGCGCCGGTGGACAAGACCGACTGGTCGCCGCTTGTGGGCAAGCGCGTGCTGATCTGGCCGGACAAGGATGAGGCCGGGATCCAATACGCCGAACGTGCGCGGGATGCGCTACTCCGTTCGGGCGCAGCATCGGTGGCCGTCCTCGATCCGCCTGCCGACAAGCCGGAAAAATGGGACGCGGCGGATGCGGTGGCGGAGCAGCTGGATGTCGCCGCCTTCCTCCGATCCGCGCCGAGAGCCGAGGTACGTGGCGCGTCCGGTATCCCGGTGTTCAGCCTGGGAGAGCTACTGGCGGACACATCCCCCATGCCCGATGACCTGATCGAACCCCGGGTGCTGACGCCGGGCGGCATGATCGTCTTCGGCGGCGCGCCCAAGGTGGGCAAGAGCGATTTCCTGCTCACTATGCTCACCCACATGGCGGCAGGCGAGCCGTTTCTGGAACTCAACCCGCCCCGGCCGTTGCGCGTCTTCTATCTGCAGGCGGAAGTGCAGTACCACTACCTGCGTGAGCGCTTTCAGGCGATGAACCTGCCGCCGGCGGTGATCCGCAGAGCGGCCGGCAACCTCAAGGTCACGCCGCAACTCAAGCTGGTGCTCAACGACGAGGGCATGGCCTCGGTGCTGGTCGCCATGCGGCAGGCCTTCACCGAGCCGTCGTTGGACGTGCTGGTCATCGATCCCATCCGCAACGTCTTCGACGGCGGCCCGGAGGGCGCCAGCGAGAACGACAACAACGCCATGCTGTTCTTTCTGCGCGAGCGGGTGGAGCAGCTGCGCGATGCGGTGAATGCCGAGGCGGGCATCATCCTGGCCCATCACACCAAGAAGATCGGTAAGAAGCAGGTCGAGGAAGATCCGTTCCTGGCGCTTTCCGGCGCGGGCAGCCTGCGCGGCTATTACACCACCGGCATGTTGCTGTATCGCCCGGACGAGAGCCGCACCGATCGCATGCTGGTGTTCGAACTGCGCAACGGCCCGGGCCTGGCGCCCAAACGTGTCGACAAGTCCGGCGGGCGCTGGGTGGAACTCGATCCGCACAGCGAGCGCCTGGTCAACCAGGACCACGGCGCGCGCCTGGACGCCGAACGGCGCCGCAAGCGCGATGTGATCCTGCAGCTGATCTTCGACGAGGCCGCCGAGGGCCGGATCTATACCGCCAACCAGTTCGCCGAAGCCTTCGAAGGCAAGGCCGGGCTCGGCGCCAACCGCACCATCAACGAACGGCTGGCCGTGCTGGCCACCAAGGGCTACATCAAGTTCTTCCGCAATCCCGAGGACTACGGCCTGCCGCCGCTGACCCGCAGCAAGTTCGGCAACCTCTGCGTCGAGCAGATGACCCTGCCGGGTAACGAACAGATCGATACCGACACCGGCGAGATCACCCGCTCACACCGCATCGTCAAACCCACCCATTACAAATGTCCGCAGACCGGCGCGGTGCTGCCCGTCGAGGACCCGGACGTCTGGATCTATCACGAGGAGGACCAACAATGAATCAACCGACATCCGCCGACAGGACTACGCGCGCAGGCCGTCTGCAAACTGACCCAGTTTGCTGCAATCTGCAAACTGCCTGCAAACTGGAATCGAGGCAAAACAAGGCTTTGCGCCAGTTTGCAGTTTGCAGGTCCCAGTTTGCAGACACCCCCTGCAAACTGACCCGAAACCCAGTCGTATCAAGGGTTTCAGAGCGATTTCCAGTTTGCACGCAGACCCCCTCTCCCTACGGGAGAGAAGAGCCCCGGAGGGTGGCTCTTCATCCCGGGGAGGAGGGTGAGCTGGCCTCGGCCTGCCTGACGGTGCTCTGCCTCGACCTCGGTACCCACACCGGCTGGGCGCTGCGCTCGACCGATGCGCTCATCACCAGCGGGACGGCGGTGTTCAAACACGACCGCTATCAGGGCGGTGGCATGCGCTTCCTGCGGTTCAAGCATTGGCTCGACACGATGCTGGCGACGGTGACCCGGATCGACGCCATCTACTTCGAGGAGGTCCGGCGGCACCTCGGGGTCGATGCCGCTCACGCCTACGGTGGCTTCCTGGCTCATCTCTCGGCCTGGTGCGAGCAGCACGACATCGCCTACGAGGGTGTGCCGGTCGGCACCATCAAGCGCCATATCACCGGCAAGGGCAATGCAGGCAAGGCGCAAGTCATCCAAGCGGTGCGCCAACGCGGCCACCACCCCACTGACGACAACGAGGCCGATGCCCTGGCGCTGCTGCACTGGGTGATCGACACCCGGCTTGGGGGTGCAGCATGAGCGTGCCCAATCCACGCTACCGCTGTCCCCTGGGACGACTGCAGCCCAACCGCTCCGATCCCGAGGCGACCAAGCGCGAAGGTTGGCGCGAGCAGGGCATCCTGGTGATCTCGCCCGACGACGATCGGCTCGACTGGGTCGAACGGGAGTTGGTGCAGCGCATCGGCGAGCGGCTGTATGGTCGCAGGCAGGCACGCCATGGCTGAGTGGACCATCGAGCAGGTAGCCGAGCGTTTCAACGAGGCCGCCCAGACCGCCCATCGGTTGCCGGCCGTGCGCGTTCAGGGTTATTTCAACACCTGGCCGGCCATCCTGCGTCAGCCGTGGGAGACCTTTGCGGGCGAGGATGGAGAGTATCGCCTGCCACCGGATCCAACGGCCATCGACCGCATGGAGGAGACCATGGGCTGGGTGTTGTGGCTTGGGGAGGAAGACCGCCACCTGGTGTGGATGCGCGCGGACGGCTACCGCTGGCGTGATATCTGCCGCCGCTTTGGCTGCGACCGGACTACGGCCTGGCGGCGATGGCAGCGGGCGCTGCTCACGGTGGCGATGCAATTGAATGCCACATCCAAACCGATCAAGGCGAGTGAGATTGCGTGAAGTAAAGTGTTGTCGCAGACCATCACAAAGCCGTGCGTATTCGTGCGTAATCTGACCGCTTTGCAGGGTGCAACACTTTCGCCGGTTTTGCGTTAGGATTGCACTATCATCGCGAGAGAAGTCTATGTGAAGGCTGCGGATAGTTCCGTGGCCTTCGGCGTTTCTGGGCCTCCCACGTCTGCCGAACGCTACGGGTCCTTCCCGGCCAAAAAAGCCCTGCGGGGGGCGGAGGCGCGGCATTTCGCTAGCGTTGCCCGAGAAAACCGGGTTCGCAGGTTCGCGGTTCGCACTTTCATCCCAAGGACATCGAATGCAATCGACCTCGATCGAATCGGTGGAGCACTGGCCGCTCCAGCGCCTGATCCCCTATGCGCGCAACGCGCGCACCCATGACGAGGGGCAGGTGGCGCAGATCGCCGGTTCGATTGCCGAGTTCGGTTTCGTCAATCCCATCCTGGTGGGCGATGATAATGTCATCATCGCCGGCCATGGGCGCCTGCTGGCCGCGCAACAGCTGGGCCTCGAGCAAGTTCCGGTGATCGTACTCGCTCATCTGACCGAGGCGCAGTGCCGCGCGCTGGTGATCGCCGACAACAAGATCGCCGAGAATGCCGGCTGGAACGAGGAGTTGCTGCAACTGGAGCTGGCGGAGTTGCAGGAGCTGGGCTTCGATCTTGACCTCATCGGTTTCAGCGACGAGGAACTCGATGCCTTGCTGAAGGGAGAAGCGGAGCCGGGTCTGACCGAGGATGACGCGGTACCCGAGGTGGAGGCGCAGGCGGTGAGCCGCACCGGTGATCTCTGGATCCTGGGCGGCCATCGGCTGCTCTGTGGTGATGCCACCAACCCGGATGACATGGCCCGACTCATGGACGGCCAGCTTGCCGACATGGTCTTCACCGATCCGCCCTACAATGTGGACTACGGCAACTCGGCTAAGGACAAGCTGCGCGGCAAGGACCGCCGCATCCTGAACGATAATCTCGGCGAAGGCTTTTACGGCTTTCTGCGGGCATCACTTGCCAACCTGCTCGAGGTGACCAAGGGCGCGTGCTACATCGCCATGTCGTCCAGCGAGCTGGACACGCTCCAGCAGGCCTTTCGCGACGCCGGTGGCAAGTGGTCCACCTTCATCATCTGGGCCAAGAACACCTTCACCCTGGGGCGCGCCGATTATCAGCGCCAGTATGAGCCCATCCTCTACGGCTGGCGCGAAGGCGCCGACCACTTCTGGTGTGGCGCCCGCGACCAGGGGGATGTCTGGTTCTTCAACAAGCCAGCCAAGAACGACCTGCACCCCACCATGAAACCGGTGGAACTGGTCGAACGCGCAGTGCGCAATTCCAGCAAGAGCCGGGACATCGTGTTGGATCCCTTCGGCGGTTCGGGCAGCACCCTGATCGCCTGCGAGAAGAGTGGCCGCCAGGCGCGCCTGATGGAACTGGATCCCAGATACGCCGATGTGATCATCCGGCGCTGGCAGGAGTACACCGGTGTCGAGGCCGTACTGGATGAATCCGGTGAGACCTTCGATGCGACTTCTGTCGAGAGACTAAATACTGAAGAACAAGAAGCCCAAGCGCCTGATGAGGCACTTGAGCCAGTGCAGGGGTGAGGATCAGGCGATCCGATAGCGCCGCGGTTCGCCCTCGGCCTTTTCAGAGGTCAAGGTCAGCCCCAGCCGCTTCTTGAGCGCGTTGGTCATGGTGCCGCGCACGGTGTGGGGCAGCCAGCCGGTTTCCGCCACGATCTCCTCGATGCTGGCCCCCTTAGGGCGGCGCAGGAGTTCGATCATCCGCGCCTGCTTGGTGCCGGATCGTAGCGTTGGCTTATCCGTTTTGGGCGGCTTGCCGATGGCTTCATGGCCGGCGGTGCTGATGCGGTAGACGCCGCGCTTGAACTCGACCAGGCCGCGCTTGACCAGGCCATCGATGACCCGCTGGCGGATGCCGGCATTCACGTTGGGCGGCAAGGGTTCGATGTCGTGGCTGGGGCGTCCGGCGGCGGCGTGAAGGATGCGTTCTTGCGTGGCGGTCAGTTTCATGGTGTGGGTTCTCCTATCGGGGTTCATTCGGCGTATTCGTCTTCACCGAAGGCGAAGGCGGTGATCTCTTTGAGTTGCTCGGCGATGTGGCCCAGGGTGCCGACATCCGCCCAGTTCACCTTGTCGGGCGCTGTGTCGAAATGGTCGTCGCTGAGGGCCTGGAGCCGAGCCAGCATGGCGTCGATCTCGGCTTTCCGGGCGATGAAGGTGTCGAGGGCGGTGGGTTTCTTGCTCATGGCCGTGCTCCTCATGCGATGTTGATCTCGATGCCGTTGTCGAGGGTTAACCCGCTGCAGGCGGGTTCTTGCTCGATGTAGGCGATAGCCTTGAGCAGGCTCGGGCTCTGGATCTGCCCGCGAGGCAGGGTCATGGGCTGTTCGCCCGGGAAGGTGATCGTGTAGGTGGGTTCAGGTTGGGTTGCGTTCATCTGCGTGTCTCCGTTTGTGCTTGACCGTGGTGACATGAACGCTTCCTTCGGCGAACTAATCAACTCATTTCTGCTTATTTTTCAGATAATTATCGTTTTATTAAACAAAGAGATACGGGCATGGGGATTTCCATTCGGGCTTATGGTCGCCAGCGTGGCGTCTCCGATGCCGCCGTGCGTAAGGCGATCAAGGCGGGCCGCATCACGCCCGCGCCGGACGGGACCATCGACCCGGCCAAGGCCGATGCCCAGTGGGCGGCCAATACCGATACATCGCAGCAACGAAAGGCCCAGGCCCAACGGGCGGTGCCGGTGGAGGCGGTCAACACGGTGCGCGAGGCGACCGGCGAGGCGGCGCTGCCGTCCGGCGGCACGACGTTGTTGCAGGCGCGGACCGCCAACGAGGTGCTGAAGGCACAGACCGCCAAGGTGCGGCTCGCGCGTCTCAAGGGCGAGTTGGTCGATCGCGCCAAGGCGCTGGCCCACGTGTTCAAATTGGCGCGGGCCGAGCGTGATGCCTGGCTCAACTGGCCCGCGCGCGTCTCGAGTCAGATGGCGGCGGAGTTGGGTGTGGATGCGCACGCCCTACACGTCCTGCTCGAGCGCGAGGTGCGCCGCCATCTCGACGAGCTCGGTGACGTGGCGCCGCGGGTGGATTGACATGCGCCGTGTTCGAGTATGACGGTGTACAGGAGATCGAACGCGCCTGGCGCGAGGGACTGACACCTGATCCGCCGCTGACCGTGTCCGAGTGGGCGGATCAATACCGGATGCTCTCGTCGAAGTCGGCCTCGGAGCCGGGCCGCTGGTCTACCCGGCGCACGCCTTATCTCAAAGCCATCATGGATTGCCTTTCGCCGGCGTCACCCGCCGAACGGGTGGTGTTCATGAAAGGCGCGCAGGTGGGCGGCACCGAATGCGGCAACAACTGGATCGGCTTCTGCATCCACCTCGCGCCCGGGCCGATGATGGCGGTCTCGCCCACGGTGGAGATGGCCAAGCGCAACTCCAAGCAGCGCATCGATCCGCTCATCGAGGAATCGCCGGCGCTGTCCGAGCGTATTTCGCCGTCACGCTCGCGCGATGCCGGCAATACGGTGCTGGCCAAGGAGTTCCGCGGCGGGGTTCTGGTGATGACCGGTGCCAACAGCGCGGTGGGGCTGCGTTCCATGCCGGTGCGCTACCTGTTTCTCGACGAGGTGGACGGCTATCCGGCCGACGTGGAAGGCGAGGGCGATGCGATCCAATTGGCCGAGGCGCGCACGCGCACCTTTGCGCGGCGCAAGATCCTGATCGTATCCACCCCGACCGTGGCGGGTGCGAGTCCCATCGAACGTGAGTTCGAGGCCAGCGATCAGCGTCGCTACTTCGTGCCCTGTCCGCATTGCGGTCACCCGCAGTGGTTGCGATTCGAGCAGCTGCGCTGGCAGTGGGGCGAGCCGCACACGGCCCGCTATGTGTGCGAGGCCTGCGAGGCCGAGATCGCCGAGCAGCACAAGACCCGCATGCTCGAGCAGGGCGAGTGGCGCGCGACCGTGCCGGGGAACGCCGGCAAGACGGTGGGCTTTCATCTCTCGTCGCTTTACAGCCCCCTGGGCTGGCGCTCGTGGGCCGACATCGCGGCGGCCTGGGAGCAGGCACAGGGTTCGGCCACCCGGCTCAAGGCATTCAAGAACACCGAGCTCGGCGAGACCTGGGTGGAGGAGGGCGAGGCGCCCGATTGGGAACGCCTGCTGGAGCGGCGCGAGGATTATCCGATCGGCACCGTGCCCGCCGGTGGCCTGTTGCTGGTCGGCGGCGCGGACGTGCAGAAGGATCGCATCGAGGCCTCGATCTGGGCCTTCGGCCGGGGCAAGAGCGCTTGGCTCGTCGAGCACCGTGTGCTGATGGGCGATACCGCGCGCGAGGCCGTGTGGCGCAGTCTTGCTGAACTTCTCGCGGAGACCTGGACCCATGCCAGTGGCGCGCAACTGCCGCTCGCCCGGTTCGCACTCGATACCGGTTTCGCCACGCAGGAGGCCTACGCCTTCGTGCGTGCGGTGCGCGATGCGCGGGTGATGGCGGTGAAGGGTGTGCCGCGCGGTGCCGCACTGGTCGGCACGCCCTCGGCGGTCGATGTCACCATCGGCGGCAAGCGGCTGCGCCGCGGCGTGAAGGTGTTTGCGGTCGCGGGCGGCATCGCCAAGCTCGAACTCTACAACAACCTGCGCAAGGGCCTGGAGCTGAGCGAGGACGGAGAGATCCGGTATCCCGCCGGCTTCGTGCACCTGCCCAAGGTGGATGCCGAGTACCTACAGCAGCTCTGTGCCGAGCAGTTGGTGACCCGGCGCAACCGCAACGGCTTCCCGGTGCGCGAGTGGCAGAAACTGCGTGAGCGCAACGAGGCGCTGGACTGCTATGTGTATGCCCGCGCCGCGGCGGCGGCCAGTGGACTGGACCGCTTCGAGGACCGCCACTGGGTGAAGCTCGAGAAGCAACTGGGCATCGCCGCACCACCGGATCCCGATGTGCCGATTGATACCGCAACTGACGCCCCCGAGACCGGGGGCGTCGTCGTTTCCGGCCGCCGCACGCGCGGCAGGGCCGTGGTCAAGAGTCGATGGATGAGCTGATATGAATGTGATCGAAGGTGTTTTTCGCAGCCCGAATACCGGCCTCGATGAACGTTATGTGCTGGTGTGCGATGCCGAGGGGCGACTGATCACCACGGTCAGTAATCGGCCGGTCGATGTCTTCGATGTCGGCGCCCTGCCGATCAACGAGAACTTTACCTCGCCGGCGATCGACTTCGGCGACGGTCATCCCTATGCGCTGCTCATCGTCCGCAAGGCCGGTCTCGCGTCGGCCGGCGAGAATCTCACGATCGAGACGTCGGTGGATGGATATCGCTGGTTGCCGGCAGCGGGGATCGGCTTCATCAACGGTCCCGCGTATTACCAGACGGGTGTGGGCGCCGCCAACATCCTTCTCAAGGGGCACCCCACCGGACGCTTTGCCCGCGTCGTGTACAACAACGGCGGCACGGCGCAGACCGATCTGATGATCGAGTTCGCGGCCTTGGTGACGGGCGCCTGACGGTGGCCTATACCACTGCGGATCGCGAGGTGCTCGAGCGCGCCTTGGCCCGGGGCGAGCGGCGCGTCACCTTCGGTGACAAGACCGTGGAGTACCGCTCGGTGGACGAGCTGCGCGCGGCCTTGCGTGACATCGATGCGGCACTGGCCCGCCAGGCGGGCCAATCACGGGTGCGGCAGATCCGGGTCACTACGAGCAAGGGGCTGTGATGGGCTTCTGGTCCCGTCTCAAGCTCGCCTGCGGCGCGACTCCAACCTACGACGGTGTGGGCTTCGGGCGCCGGGCGTTGGCCTGGATGCCGGGCAACCCCGGTGCGGTGGCCGCATTGCTCACCACGCAGACGGAGTTGCGCGCCAAGAGCCGTGACCTGGTGCGCCGCAATGCCTGGGCGGCCGCCGGTATTGAGGCCTTCGTGGCCAATGCCATCGGCACCGGTATCAAGCCGCAGTCCCTGGTCGAGGACCCGAGCCTGCGCGAATCGATCCAGGCCCTGTGGCGCGACTGGACCGACGAGGCCGACGCGCAGGGGCTCACCGACTTCTACGGCCAGCAGGCCCTGGCCTGCCGCGCCATGCTCGAAGGCGGGGAAGCGCTGCTGCGGCTGCGCTACCGGCGCGCGGACGACGGGCTGCCGGTGGCGATGCAGATCCAGGTACTGGAGCCCGAGCACCTGCCGGTGACGCTCAACACGGTGGCCGACAACGGCAACGTCATTCGCTCCGGCATCGAATTCGACCGGCTGGGGCGGCGGGTGGCTTATCACCTGTACCGCGCGCATCCCGAGGACGGCCTGCTCGCGCCCATGTCCGGTGCGGGCGGCATGGAGACGGTCCGCGTGCCGGCCGCCGAGGTCGTGCACCTGTTCCGGCCCTTGCGACCCGGTCAGATCCGCGGCGAGCCCTGGCTCGCCCGGGCGCTGGTGAAGCTCAACGAGCTGGACCAGTACGACGACGCCGAGCTGGTGCGCAAGAAGACCGCCGCCATGTTCGCCGGCTTCGTCACCCGCGATCATCCGGAGGACGCCCTGATGGGCGAGGGCCCGGCCGATGCCGCGGGCGTGGCCTTGGCCGGCCTCGAGCCGGGCACCTTGCAGATCCTCGAACCGGGCGAGGACGTGAAGTTTTCGCAGCCGGCGGATGTGGGCGGTTCGTATGCCGAGTTCATGCGCCAGCAGTTCCGGGCGGTGGCCGCCGCGATGGGTGTCACTTACGAGCAGCTGACCGGCGACCTCACCCAGGTGAACTACTCCTCGATCCGGGCGGGGCTGCTGGAGTTCCGCCGCCGCTGCGAGGCGATCCAGCACGGCGTCATCGTCCACCAGCTGTGTCGCCCGGTGTGGCGCGCCTGGATGACCCAAGCCGTGCTCGAGGGACAACTTCGGCTTCCCGGCTTCGCGCGGGACGGCGCACGCCGCCGCGAGTATCTGGCCTGCAAATGGATCCCGCAGGGCTGGCAGTGGGTCGATCCGCAGAAAGAGTTCAACGCCATGCTCACCGCGATCCGGGCTGGGCTCTTGTCGCGCTCGGAGGCGGTGTCTTCCTTCGGCTACGACGCCGAGGACGTGGATCGGGAGATCGCCACCGACAACCGGCGCGCCGATGAACTCGGCCTCGTGTTCGAGTCCGACCCGCGCCACGACCGTAACTCATCTACGGCGACACGCGAGCCCGCGTCGTCGCAAGACCGTAAGGCACCCTGACATGCAGCTCGTACACTTGGCGTCCCGCATCGTCGGGACGCCGCTTCTCATTGCGCGTCCGAAACTGGACGTGATCCTGTCCGTCCTCGGTCCGCGCATCGGCCTGCCGGATGTGGAAGCGGCCAGTGCGGCCGTGATGACGCAGAGGGCAATGAGCCCGGCGCCGGCCGGCATTGCCGTGATCCCGATCCACGGCACCCTGGTACGTCGCACGCTGGGGTTGGAGGCGGCCTCCGGGCTCACCAGTTACGGCGAGATCCGCGCGCAGATCGACACCGCACTCGCCGATCCCGGGATCAAGGGCATCCTGCTCGACGTGGATTCCCCCGGCGGCGAGGCGGGCGGCGTGTTCGAACTCGCCGAACGCATCCGGGAGGCTTCCGCGGTGAAACCGGTCTGGGCGGTGGCCTCCGACTCGGCCTTCTCGGCAGCCTACGCCATCGCCTGCGCCGCCTCGCACCTCGCGGTCACGCGCACCGGCGGGGTCGGCTCGATCGGCGTCATCGCCATGCACGTCGACCAGTCGGTCCGCGATGCCCAGCAGGGCTATCGCTACACGGCGATCACCGCCGGCAAACACAAGAACGACTTCTCTCCCCACGAGCCGCTCGACCCGCAGGCCGCCGAGAGCCTGCAGGCGGAGGTGGATCGCCTCTATGGGATGTTCGTCGGGCACGTGGCCGCGATGCGCGGGCTCGAAGCCGACGCCGTGCGCGCCACCGAGGCCGGACTCTTCTTCGGCGAGCAGACGCTCACCGCGGGTCTCGCCGATGCCGTGGCGAGCCGCGACCAGTTGCTCGAGATCTTCGCAACCTTCTTGAACCCGCAGGGCCGTTCGCGGAACCCGGCCCCGCAGACGCGACCCGGTTCCGCGCCCATGACACAGGAGAACGACATGACGGAATCCCCTGATCCGACCCTCGAAGCCTCCGAGGCGGAGCCCGATCCGATCGGCACCGAGACGGAGACCGCCGCCGAGGAAAGACCCACTCCGACCCCTGCGGCGGACCGGCATGAGGTCGTGGCCATCGCCGAGCTGTGCCAGCTTGGCGGCTGCCCGGAACGCACTGCCGAATTTCTCGCCGCAGGACTTTCGGAAGCCGACGTCCGCCGCACGCTGCTCGCCGTCCGGGCCGAAAGCCCGGCGCCCGAGATCAGCTCGGCGATCCACCCGGATGCCCACGCGGCCCAGCGCGCATCCGCCGAACACAACCCGCTGATCAAGGCGGTCAAGCACCTGACCGGGAAGGAGTAAGCCATGCCCAGCCTCGCTGAACCGATGAACCTGGGTGACCTCCTCAAGTACGAGGCGCCCAACCTGTACTCGCGCGACCAAGCCGTGGTCGCCGCCGGTGAAAACCTTGCCCTCGGCAGCGTCGTTGGCCGTGAGACGGCCAGCGGCAACCTGAAGGTGCTGGATTCGGCCGCCACCGACGGCACCGAGGTGCCAGCGGGTGTCCTGATTGAGGACGTGGATGCGACCGCCGCCGACGCCCCTTCGGTGATCATCGCGCGCCACGCCATCGTCGCCCGCCATGCGCTGGTCTGGCCTGCCGGCATCACGGCCGCGCAGCAGTCCGCCGCTATCGCCGCACTCGAGATGCGCGGCATCCTCGTTCGTGAAGGAGTCTGACCATGCAGAACCCGTTTGCCAATCCCGCCTTTTCGATGACGTCCTTGACCGCCGCCATCAACCTGATCCCCAACCGCTACGGGCGGCTGGAGTCGCTGGGACTGTTCCCGATCAAGCCGGTGCGCACCCGCCAGGTGGTAGTGGAAGAGATGCACGGTGTGTTGAACCTGCTGCCGACCCTGCCGCCGGGTTCGCCCGGTACCGTGGGCAAGCGCGGCAAGCGCACCATGCGTGCGTTCATCGTGCCGCACATCCCGCACGACGACGTGGTGCTGCCCGAGGAGGTCCAGGGCATTCGCAGCTTCGGCCAGGAGACCGAAACCGAGAGCGTAGCCGGCGTGCTCGCCCGTCACCTCGATACCATGCGCAACAAGCACGCCATCACCCTGGAGCACCTGCGTATGGGTGCGCTGAAGGGTGAGATCCTCGACGCCGACGCCACGCCGCTGGTCAATCTCTATACCGAGTTCGGCATCACCCCCAAGAGCGTGAACTTCGCGCTCGGCACCGCCAACACCAACGTCAAGAGCAAGTGCGCCGAGGTGCTGCGCCATATCGAGGACAATCTGCTGGGTGAGTACTCGACCGGTGTGCACTGCCTGTGCTCGCCGGAGTTCTTCGACGCGCTGACTGGGCACAGCAAGGTCGAGGAGGCCTATAAGAACTGGCAGCAGGGCGCGGTGCTCATCAATGACATGCGCCGCGGTTTCAGCTTCGGTGGCATCACCTTCGAGGAGTACCGCGGCCAGGCGAGCGACGCGAACGGAACCACCCGGCGCTTCATCGCGGCGGGCGAGGCGCACTGCTTCCCGCTCGGCACCATCGATACCTTCGCCACCTACGCCGCACCGGCCGATTTCAACGAGACGGTCAACACCTTAGGGTTGCCGCTCTACGCCAAGCAGGAGCCGCGCAAGTTCGATCGCGGCACCGACCTGCACACGCAGAGCAATCCCCTGCCCATGTGCCACCGGCCTGGGGTACTGGTGAAGCTGACGGCATCCTGATGATGCAGGTAACGGATCTCTACGAGGCCGCCGACCGCGCCGGCCTGCTCACGCAGGTGGTGGTCGGCGCGGTCACGGTGCCGTGCGTCTTCAGTGCACCGGACGAGTTGGCACTCGATGGGCTGGCCCTGAACCGCGACTACCACCTCGAGTATCCGAGCGCCTGGCTCACGCTTGCCGCCGACGACACGGTGGAGATCGCGGGCAGTCCGTATCGGGTCCGCGAGGTGCGGCAGCTGCGTGACGGCTCCGAGATGCAGGCCAGGCTGACCCGGCTATGACGGCCTCCCTCCGCGAACGCCTGGTGCAGGCAGTCGTGGCACGGCTCGATGCCGCGATCGCGCCGACCCCTGTGCATCGCCAACCCACGGAACCCATCCCTCGTGAGGCGAGCCCCGCGCTGCTGATCTTCATCGAAGGCGATCAGGTCCTCGCGCACGCGAACGATCGAGTCGACCGCGCCTTGACGCTGCGACTCGTCGCGCTCGCGCGCGGTGACGACGCCTTCGACGTGGCCGATCAGCTGATCGTTACCGCGCACGGCGCGCTGATGGCGGACCCGAGCATCACCGGCTTGTCGCTGGGCGTTCAGGAACTCGACTGCGAGTGGGATGCGGACGATGCCGATGCCGGCGCCCTGGCCGTGCCCGCCCGTTACGAGATCCGTTACCGAACCCGTGTTCATGACATCACCCAAGCAGGATAGAGACCCATGCGCATTGCACTGTTGCAGCCCCACACCCATGCCGGCAGGCACCACGCCCCCGGCGACACCCTCGAACTGGACGAGCAGACCGCCCGCTGGCTGATCGACCTCAAAGTGGCGAAGCCCCTGGAGGACTCGCCCAAGACCCCAACGCGTAAAGGAGACTGAACATGGCCTATTTTTCCGGACAGGGGCGCGTCTATATCGGCGCCCGTGACGCGGCCGGCAACCCGCAAGGGTTGAGCTACGTGGGCAACGTGCCCGAACTGAAGGTGTCGCTGTCGGTGGAAACCCTGGAGCACCAGGAATCCACCAGTGGTCAGCGCCTGACCGATCTGCAGCTCATCAAGACCAAGAAGGGCGAGTTCGCCTGTACCCTGGAGGAACTCATCGCCACCAACCTGTCGCTGGCGTTGTATGGCGCCACCACCGATCAGGGCAGCGGCACCGTGACCGCCGAGGCGCTGCCGAATCCGGTGACCCCCGGCAGCCTCTACCTGTTGAACTATCAGAATGTCTCCACGGTGGTGGTGAAAGACTCGAGCGCCACACCGCAGACCCTGCCGGCGACGCAGTATTCGGTCAATGAGAAGCACGGTTCCATCAGCATTCTGGACGCCACCACCGGCGGTCCCTACGTCGAGCCCTTCACGGTGGACTATGCCTACGCCACGGCCCAGGTGACCGCCATGTTCACCCAGCCGTTGCCTGAGCGCTGGGTACGCTTCGAAGGACTCAACACCGCCGACAGCAACCGCGAGGTGGTGATCGATTTGTACCGCGTGGCCATCAACCCGGCCAAGGAACTCTCGGTCATCACCGACGAGCTGCTGAAGTTCGAGTTGTCCGGCCAGGTGCTGGCCGACACGCTCAAGCCCGCCGCCGGCAGCCTGGGTCAGTTCGGCCGCATCGTATTGCTGTGAGGACGGACATGAACGACCTGGAAACATTGCTACCCCAGCCGACCGTGCTGGAGATCGACGGCGCGCGGCTCGAGATCACGCCGCTTCGTCTCGGTGAACTGCCGGCCATGCTCAAGGCCGTGAGGCCCTTTGCCGGGCAACTGGTCGAGGAGCCCGATTGGCTGTCGCTGTTGGCGGAGCAGGGCGAGGACCTGCTCGAGGCCCTCTGTATCGCCTGCCGTCGGTCGCGCGAGTGGGTGGATGCGCTCGCCCTGGACGATGCGCTGAAACTCGCCGCCGCGGTGTTCGAGGTGAACGCGGATTTTTTCGTTCAGAAGGTGGTGCCGAACGTCACCGAGCTGGCGGCAAGGATCGGCCAACGGCTGGATGGGTCGACGCCGCCCACCGGCTCGTCCGCGCCGGCCACCGCCTCGACGACATCCTGAACTACACGCTGGCCCAAATGAACGCCTTTCTGGCCGCGGAGGCGCGGCTCGAGCGCGAGCGCCTAGCCGCCTTGCTGACGGTCACCAGTGTCGGTGCCCAGGGCGGCAAGGAGGCCATCGAACGACTGCAGCGGGAATTGCGGCGTGAAGATTAGCCTGACCACCGAGGGCCTGCTCGATCGCCGTCGTTTCAATGCCTGGCGCAACCAGACGCGACAAGAGATGCGTGAAGGCGCCGTCCGGGCCATGCGCAGCGTCGGCCGCGAGATGGTCGACGATGTGCGTCGCGACATGCGTGCCGGATTCAAGGTGCGGAAAGCGGCCTTCCTCAGATCCATGCGCGTCAAGGTCTACGACCGACAGCGGACGCGTTTTCCGGCCCTCTACATCGGTTCTAAGATCCCCTGGCTCGGTATCCACGAGCAGGGCGGTGTGATCGGCAGGCGCATGCTGATCCCGTTGCTGCCCCAGCATCAACGCATCGGTCGCAAGGCCTTCCGTCGTGTCATCGATAACCTGATGCGCTCGGGCAATGCCTTCTTTATCGAACGCAACGGCAAAACCATCCTGATGGCGGAGAACATCCGCGAGAACGATCGGGCGCTGGCGCGCTTCAAGCGGGGTGAACGGTTGCGCAGCGGCCAAAAACGGCTGCGGCGTGGGCAGGAGATCCCCGTGGCGGTGTTGGTCGATCGGGTCCGGTTGCGCCGCCGCTTCGATATCGAATCCACTGTCCGACGCAAGCTGCCCCGGCTCGCCCGGGCCATCCAACGGGAGTTCAATCGCTGATGGCACGCAACCGCGCTCAGATCCTGATCAGCGCCGTCGACGAGACGCGCCGAGCCTTCCAGTCCATCGACGGGAACCTCACCCGGCTACGCGACCAGGCCAGTCGGGTCGGCGATACCCTGCGCAACATCGGCGCCGCCATCGGTGTAGGCTTGGGATTACGCGAGTTGGCCGAGGCGGCCGACCAGTACAAGGGATTGCAGGCGCGGCTGCAGCTGGCCGTCACCTCGCAGGAGGCGTTCAACCGGGCCGACAGCGAGCTGTTCGATATCGCCCAGCGCAGCCGTGCGCCGCTGGCGGAAACCGTGACCCTGTATGCCAAGCTGGCGCCTTCCATTCGCAGCCTCGGCCGCGAACAGCAGGATGCGCTCACCGTCACCGAGGCAATCAGCCAGTCGGTGGCGTTGTCCGGTGCCTCCGCCGAGGCGGCGAGCGGCGCGCTGCTGCAGTTCGGCCAGGCCTTGGCCGCCGGGCAACTGCGGGGTGATGAATTCAACTCGGTGATCGAGCAGACGCCGCGCTTGGCCCAGGCCATCGCCGATGGGCTGGGCGTGCCGCTGGGGGCTTTGCGATCCCTGGCCCAGCAGGGCAAGCTCACCGCGCAAGTTGTCCTCGATGCGCTACTCGATCAGAAGACCCGTCTGGCCCAAGAGTATGCAGCGCTGCCGGACACGGTATCCGGCGCGCTCACCCGGCTCAGAAATGCCTTTCTGCGCGTCTTTGGCGAGCGGGATGCTGGTTCCGGATTTACTGCGGGGCTCGCCAAGGCGATCCAGCTGGCCGCCACGCACATCGACTTGCTGATCCAGCTGGTCGGCACCGCGCTGGTCGCGGCCTTTGGGCGCATGGTGGCCTCGCTCGCGGCCAGTGTCGCCGCCGCCAGGGCAGAGGCCGCCGCGCGGCTCAACAACCTGCGTCTGATCGAGGCCGAGACCACCGCCCGGTTGCGTACCGCCCAGGCGGCGCTGGCCCAGGCCGCGGCCCAGGGCAAGGCCACCGTGGCCTTCCGCGCGGAGCTGGCCCGGGTGGCACAGGAGACCCTCAAGGCGCGCCAGGCCGTCACCCAGGCGGCCGCAAGTACCGGTCTGCTGGCACGCGCCGGCGGGGTGTTGCGCGGGGCGCTGGCGGTGCTGGGCGGTCCCCTCGGTCTCATCGTGACCGGTCTTACCCTATTGGGCACGGCGGCCTTTTCGGCCCGCGACAAGGTGGTGGCTTTCGGTGGTACCACGGCGAGCATCGGACAGATCGCCGTGGCTGCCTGGGATCTTGTCAGCGAAAAGGTCGGGCAGGCCGTCGCGGCGCTGAGTCGCCTGGTGGGGATCAACGACGGTACCTGGACCGACCTGCGTGAAACGGTCTCGGCAGGGGCTGTTGCAATCGGGCGCACCCTGCGCGGTTGGGTCAATGACATCATCGGGGCCTTCAACGCTGTGGGCCAGGTGGTGGGGATCACCGCCGGCTTTCTTGTGCGCCGCTTCAGCCAGGCATTCGCCGACATCGGCGCATTGGCCCGCGCCCTGGGCCAGGATGTGGCCGCGGCCTTCCAGGGCGATTTCTCCCTGAGTCGTCTCAAGGCCACCTTGCGTCGCGGCATGGATGAAATGCGCGGCTATGGCGAGGCGCTGGGTGAGGCGGTCAAAGAGTCGCTGGGGCGCAACTATGTAGGCGAAGCCGCCCGCGCCGTCGCCGCGCGCATCAAGACCGAGCAGCAAAAGGAACGACTCTTCGCCCGACCGCAGGCGAGTGGCGGCGGCGCGACGGAAGACGACAGCAAGGCGCGCCTTAAGCTCGCCCAAGCGCAGAGCGATGCGGAACTCAAGATCCTCAAGGAAGGCCTGCAGCAGGCGACCACGGCACTGGACCGGGCGCTGGAGGATCGACTGGTCTCGATCCGCGACTATTACGCCGCCAAGACCGCGCTCGAGCAGCAGGGCATCAATGCGGAGATCACCCGCATCCGCACGGCACTGGCCGCGCAGCGGGATCTCGCATCCTCCACCGCCGATGAAAAGGCCCGGCTCGATGCGCGCGCCCAGGTGGCGAAACTCGAAGCCGAGCTGATCACGCTCAACAACCGCCGTGCCGACATCGAGGTCGCCAACGCGCGCAAGGCGGCCGCGGCCGAACGCGAGCTGAGTGACGCGCTGGCGCAGGCGCGTGAGGAACTGGCGCAAATCACTGGTACCGCCACCGATGCGCAACGTCGTGAGGCCATCGCGCGCGGCTATCGCGATCTGCGCGCGCGACTGCTGGCTGAGGGCGACACCCAGGGTGTGGCCCTCGTCGACCGGCTCATCGACGTTAAGGCGGCCCAGGCCAACCTGGAGGCGCTGGAGTCGCAGTGGCGGCTCACCGCCGAACGCCTGCGCAATGCCCAGGAGGCGATCCGGATCCAGCAACAGGCGGGGCTGCTCACCGAGGCCCAGGCGCGCGAGCAGATCGTGCAGCTTCAGCAGCAGTCCGCCGCCGAGATGGAACAACTGCTGCCCGCCATGGAGGCGGCGGCCGAGGCCATCGGTCCCGAGGCGGTGGCCCGAGTGCAGGCGTGGAAGAACGAGCTGGCCCGCACGACCCTGGTGGTCGACGAGGTCGCCACCCGGGTACGGGGTCAGGTACAGGACGCTTTTGCCACGATGTTCGAGAACATTGGCGCGGGCACCAAGAACGCCAAGGAGGCATTTCGGGACTTCGCCCGCTCCGTGATCACCTCGATCAACCGCATCGCCAGTCAGAAGCTGGCGCAGGCGCTGTTCGGTGGTTTGAGTGGCGGGATCGGCGGCTTTGTCGGCACGCTGTTCAAGGGATTCGCCGCCGGCGGCTACGTCACCGGCCCCGGCACCTCGACCAGTGATTCCATTCCGGCACGGCTTTCCAGCGGCGAGTATGTGCTCAATGCCGCGGCTGTCAAACGCGTGGGCATCGGCTTCCTGAATACGATCAACGGCCTGTCGCGCGGGCCGGTGGTGGCCGGATCGAGCCTGGCTTTTGCCGCCGGCGGCCTGGTGCCCGATCTGCCGCCTGCCGCCGCACCACAAGGGCAGGGTGTGCGCATCGTCAATGTTGTCGATCCCGCCATGGCGGCGGACTACCTCAACTCGTCGGCGGGCGAGAAGACCATCCTCAACGTCCTTCAACGCAATGCGGGAGCCGTCAGACAGGTGCTTGCCTAATGGCATTCGAAACAGGCACGGCCAGCGGTTACCGGGATCTGCTGGATCGTTTCCATGCCTTCATCACCACCCATCCGGATCTGGTGGCCGCAAGCCAGCAATGGCAGGTGATGCGTTGGACCACGGACGCCCAGAACAAGGAGCTGATCCTCAAGGCGCCAGGGCTCGCGGGGGCGGAGGAGATCTACTGCGGTATTCGCACCTACGAGAGTGCCACGTCCGCGTATTACATGTGGGACCTGAACGGCTTTATCGGCTACAACGCCGCGAACGATTTCTACACCCAGCCGGGGACGGTGACCGGCTGGGTGCCCAAGATGTCGCTGTGGAACACGGCGATCCCGTACTGGTTTGTAGCCAACGGCCGCCGTGCCGTGGTGGTGGCCAAGATCTCCACCGTCTATCAGACGGCCCACCTGGGGGTCATCCTGCCGTATGCGACACCCGGCCAGTACCCGTACCCGCTGCTCATCGGTGGCTCCATGACCGGCCAGCGCGGCCGCAACTACAGTCTTATTTCACCCAACCATCGCCACTTCACCGACCCGGGCGAGGACAGTCAGAACAGCGCCAACACCGCCTGCATGCTGCGCGGACCGAGCGGTGCCTGGCTGGCGTTCCAGAACCGCTATTACGACCCGTATGAATACCGCTATGACGGCCGCCGCCCGGTATGGCCGGGTATCTATGACCGCCTGTCCTCCGTGCGCGAGGCGCCGGACGGGGCCTATGTGCTCACGCCCCTTGTGCTGGTCCAGTACAACAGCAGCTCGGACCACGACCTGTTCGGTGAGATCGAGGGCTGCTATCACCTCTCCGGGTTCAACAACGCGGCGGAAAACCTGATCGACATCGGCGGCGTGGATCACCTGGTGGTGCAGAACGTCCATCGCACCGGCGTGGAGGATTACTGGGCGCTGCGCCTGGAGTGATGCATGGCCTATCAAACCGGAACTGCCACCACACCCGACCAGCTGCTCGATGCGCTGCGCGTGTTCGCCGTCGCCAACGGCTGGACAGAGCTGCGCTGGGCGCCCTCGGGCACAGGACAGGAGTTGTCCCTCGCCAAGGCGGGTCTTTACGTGCATTTGCGGAGCGCGGTGGACGAACGCCTGCGCTCGGGATATTCCAACGTTACGGGCATCTTTTTGACCGCCTCCACGGCATGGGACAATGCACAGCCTTGGAGCAGCCAACCGGGCACCATACGCAACACCTCGAACCAGGTCGAGGCCTGCGGCCTGTATGAAGTGGGCGTGAACAACACCTACCACCTGTTCGCGCTCACCGGGCCCGAGATGATCCTGCTGGTGGCCGAGATCTCGCCGGGCGTCTATCACCATCTGGTGTTCGGCGAGCTGGCCAAGTATGGCACTTACAGCGGCGGACTGTTCGTCTCCGGGTCCTATGGCTCCGACGGCTACACCTATACCTACAGCGGCTTTACCGACTACGTGTTCGGCTACAACGTGGATCGGCACGCAGGGTTGCCGTTCAACGACTACAAGTACTACGGGCAGAACTATATCAAGGCCACGGTGGATGGCTTCGACGGCTGGTTCTCGGTGTGCTCGAATTCGCCAAAGACCGGCAAACGGGCGCGATCGCTGTTCGAGGCGGGGGCCACCTCCAACGCCAGTCTCGGGCGGCTGTGGTTCTCCCGGGCGCCCAACACGCTGAACGGCGTGTCGCCCATGCTGCCGTTTTACTTGTCCGTGGAACGCCCGGACGGTTTTTTCTCGCCCTTCGGCTACACATCGCACCTGCGCTACCTCAACATCACCCACTATGCGCCGGCGGAGACCTTCAGCCTGGGCGCCGAGCAGTGGATGGCCTTCCCGGCGCACTCCAAGAACGGCTTTTCCGGCGTGCACGGTTATGCCGTTAGGAAGGTGCTCTAGGTCATGGCCGTGATTCCCGGCGCCATTTTGCCCGGCGCGAGTCGGCAGGAGCCGCCGTCCTGGACGCGGTCGCAAGAGATCTCGGAGCGCCAGCGCCTCACCTGGCCGTTCGACCCGAGGGAGGCGAGCGGGGCGCAACCCGGCGCAAAACAGGACACCCAGCCGGTCGTCGAGGTCGCCTCGGCGAAGACCGGCAGTGCGTTGGCGGCCTTTGGTGGTGACTGGTACCACCGCATCCACGTGATCCCCTCGATCATCGACCTCGGCAACCTGGTAAGCCCAGTCGAGCGGGTCCTGGAGGTGTGGAACGCGCAGTTCACAGGGCAGACGCTCGATGCCATCGACGAGACGGGCACGGACGGCCTGTTGCTGTCCGGCCAGCCGGCGCCGCCGCTCGCTTTCGGTCCGCTGCAATCGCGCCTCTACACCTTCACGGCGGGCACCCGCGGCGCACCGGTGATCGATGCCAGTTATCGCTTTACCTTCGCCGGTGGCGTCACCGCGCTGTTGTTGGTCACGGGCCGGCGGGTGGTGGTCTTCGGCATGCGGCCCGACTGGTCGTCCGGCATCACCGAGCGGCTGGAATGGCTTACCGAGATCCTCGAGGCCTACGACGGCACCGAGCAGCGGGTGCGGCTGCGCCGGTTGCCGCGACGCGCCTTCGAGTACGGCTTCCTGATCGAAGGCGTCGATGCCCGTGTGCTGGACCATCTGCTGTTCGCCTGGGGCGCCCGGATCTACTGCCTGCCGGTGTGGACCGATGTCTCCGTCCTGACGGGCGAGGTCGCCGTCGGCAGCACCACGCTCACGGTGCAGGACGCCGCCAACAGCGACTACCATGCCGGCGGGTTGGCAGTGCTGTGGCGTTCCAATACGCGCCACGAGGCGGTGGAGATCCTCTCCATCGCCGGCGACACCCTGACGCTGAAGCTGCCCCTGGGCGGCAGCTGGCCCGCCGGTACGCGGGTGTTTCCGGCGCGGCTCGCCCGCCTCGAGGGCGAGGTCACGGTGACGCGTCCCACCGACACGATTGCGCTGGGCCGCTGCCGTTTCAGCGTCGAGGACATCACGTCCCTTACGGTCACCGACGTCGGTCCGGCCTACCAGGGCTACCGGGTGTTCGACTGGCCACCGGATCGGAGCACCGAGCTCGAGGACGCGTGGCGCCGCAAGCTCGCGGTCATCGACTACGGGACCGGCCTGCCGAGCTTCGACGACGAGTCGGGCTCGCCGAAGATCGGGCGCCGGCTTACCTGGCTGCTTACCGACCGGGGCAAGATCACGGCCTTCCGAGGCTGGCTCGCCGCACGGGCAGGAAGGGCCAACCCGGCCTGGCTGCCGACCTTCGAGTCCGACCTCGAGGTCAGCCGCACGGTGGCGGCCACCGATGCCGGCATCACGGTGCGCAATGTCGGCTACGCCCGCTTCGTCGCCGCCGATCCTCTGCGGCGCGACCTGATGCTGCGCACCACGGCCGGCAGCTTCCAGCGCCGCATCACCGGGGCCACGGAGATCTCCGAAGACGAGGAACTGCTGTCCCTGGACGCGCCGCTGGGTGTGACCCTGCAGCCCGAGCAGTTCCTGCAGGCCTCGTATCTGGAGCTGGCCCGGCTCGATCAGGACGCGGTCGAGCTGCATTGGGAGACGGATGCCGTTGCGCGCGTACAGCTCTCCACCCGGACATTGAGATCATGACCTACCAGACCCTAGAACAATCCGCCCATGACGGCGAGCCGCAGGAACTCTATCGCTTTGCCCAGGGCACCCAGCGTTGGCTGTACACCTCCGGACAGGTGGCGGTGGACTACCAGTCCGAGACCTACCAACCGGCCACGATCTCGCGCGGCCGCCTCGAGCAGGGCAACGAACTCGCGCGCCTGGGTGTTGAGATCCGCATGCCACGCGATCTGGCCGTGGCGAGCCTGTTCATCGCCGCGCCGCCCGAGGGCGTGGTGAGCCTGACGCTGTACCGGCGCCACGCCGGGGACCCCGAGTTCATCACCTACTGGAAGGGGCGGGTCGCAGGTAGCAGGCTGTCCGGCGCCGAGGCCACCCTCAAATGCGAACCCATCGCCTCGAGTCTCAAGCGGCCGGGCTTGCGTGCCTGCTACCAGCTGCTATGCCGCCACGTGCTGTACTCCAGCGGCTGCGGTGCGCTCAAGGACAGCTTCCGCGTGGACGGCACCGTGGCGGCCGTGACCGGTGTGACTGTCCAGGTGGCCATCGCCGCCAGCCAGCCGGATGGCTACTTCGTGGGCGGCATGCTCGCCACCCCCACGGGCGCGCGCATGATCGTCGCCCACACCGGCGTCGACCTCACCCTGGTCGCGCCCATGCTCGGCCTCGCCGCGGGTGATGCGGTGCAACTCTATGCCGGCTGTGACCACACCATGAATCATTGTTCGAGCCGCTTTGCCAACCTGGACAACTTCGGTGGCTTTCCCTTCATCCCGGTGAAGAACCCGTTCACCGGCGATGCCGTGGTGTGAGGTAGCGCATGTGGCCGCAGATCATCATCTGGGTCGTCACCACGGTCCTGTCGGCGCTGCTCGCGCCGCGCCCGAAGGGGCAGGATGCACAGCCCGGCCAGATCGGCGACAAGGACGTGCCCGTCGCCTCCCAGGATGCCCCCATCCCGGTGCTGTTCGGCACGCGAATCATCTCCGGGCCCAATGTCGTCTGGTACGGCGACGTCCAGGTGCGGCCGATCCGCAAGTCCTCGGGTGGTAAGAAGTGACGAGTGTGATGGCACGGTTGGAGCATGCCCGTGCCCTGGGTTACTGCGCCCGCGGCATGCGCCGCTGGTTCGAAGGGCGCAGCCACACCTGGAGCGAGTTCGTTGAGCAAGGCGTCCCGGCCGATTGGCTGCGTGCCACGGGTGATGCGATGGCGATCCGCGTCGCCGAGCAAGCCGAGAAGGAGCGGACGCTATGAGCGGCGGCGGCAAGGGCAGCCAGGAGTACACGGTCGGCTACTGGTACGGGCTCGGCGCGCACCTCGCCCTGTGTCACGGTCCGGTGGACGCCATCACCGAGATCCGTGTGGGCGAGCGCGTCGCCTGGTCGGGCAACGTGACCGGCAACACCACGATCACCATCGACAACCCCAACCTGTTCGGCGGGGAGGAACGCGAGGGTGGCGTCCAGGGGCCGGTGGACATCCTGATGGGCGGCTCGTCCCAGGGCCGCAACGCCTACCTGCAGGAGCGGCTCGGTGCCGACATCCCGGCCTTCCGCGGCGTGGTATCGCTGATCCTGCGCCGGGTGTGGGTGGCGGCCATGAACCCCTACATCAAGCCCTGGTCGGTGCGTGCGAAGCGCGTGCCGCGGCAGTGGTATGCAGTCAAGGCCGAGATCTCCGGTGACGCCAACCCGGCTCATATCATTCGTGAATGCCTCACCAATGGCGAGTGGGGCATGGGCTACCCGGCAAGCGACATCGACGACGCCAGCTTCACGGTGGCCGCCGACGCCCTGTATACGGAAGGCTTCGGGCTGTCACTGCTGTGGAACCGGGAGGAGACCATCGAGGACTTCATTCTGTCGGTGCTCAAGCACGTCGACGGGCTGCTCTATGTCCACCCGCGCACCGGGCTCTTCACGCTCAAGCTCGCACGTGCCGATTACACGCTGTCCAGCCTGGCGACGTTCGATCCGAGCAACATCCTGCGCATCGAGGAGTTCACGCGACCATCCTGGGGCGAGATCACCAACCAGGTGACCGTCGTCTACCGCGACGGCACCACGGACAAGGACGGAAGCGTCACGGTCCAGGACATCGCCGCCGTGCAGCTCAACGGCGGCGTGGTGGCGACCATGGTCAACTATCCCGGCATCAGCCGGGCCGATCTCGCCAACCGGGTGGCGATGCGTGAATTGAAACAGCTCTCGAGCAGCCTCGCCAAGTGCACCTTCGTCGCCAACCGCCAGGCCTCCAGCCTCAACATCGGCGATGTGATCAAGCTCTCCTGGCCGCCCTATGGCATCGACCAGTTGCCCATGCGCGTCGCGCGCATCGCTTACGGTGAACTGGCGAACGGCGCGGTGCGGGTGGAGTGTGTGCAGGACATCTTCGGGTTACCGCAGTCGGTCTACTCGGCACCACCGCCCTCGGGCTGGACTGAGCCGACCAATCTGCCGGCGCCGTGCCCGTACCAAACCCTGTTCGAGGTACCGTACTGGTCGGTGGTGAAGGACTTCACCGGCGAGTCCCAGAGCCTGCTTGGTGACATCGACGATTTGGATGGACTGGTGGCCGCTTGTGGATCGCGCCCTTCGTCGGACGCCTTCGGCTTCAAGACGCTGGCGCGTATCAGCGGCAGCTTCTCGGCCAAAGGCTTCGGCATCTTCACGCCCACCGCCATCCTGACCGAACCGTTACTGCAGGCGGCTACCCAGGTAAGCGTGGGGTTGACCTCCGGCATCGGCCTCGAGGAGGTGGAGGCGGGCGGCCTGGCGCTGATCGACGGCGAATGGTTCAAAGTGGTGTCGCTCAACCTCGCCACCCAGACCGTCACCCTGGAGCGCGGGATGCTCGACACGGTGCCGGCGAGCCACCCGGCCGGCAGCCGCCTCTGGTTTGTGGAGGGTTTCCGCCACTACCTTACGCCGGAGTATGTCGCCGGTGAGACGGTGCGCGTGAAGCTCCTCACCCGCACGGCACGCGGCACCCTGCCCGAGGCGGCAGCCACGGAGATGAGCTTGCCGCTCAACAAGCGGTTCATCCGCCCGTACTGCCCCGGCAACGCCCAGATCAACGGCAAGCGCTACCCGCCGGTGGTGGCCGGCGAACTCAGCGTGAGCTGGGCCACGCGCAACCGCCAGTCCCAAACCGCGTACCTCGTCCTGCAGACCGAGGGGGTGATCACGCCGGAAGTGGGGCAGACCACCACGGTGCGCTTCTACAACGAGAACGGGCAACTCAAACGCACGGTGAGCGGCATCACCGGCAGCAACACCAGCTGGCCGCTGGCACAGGAACTCGCTGACTCCGGCTTGGGGCGCGTCAATGCGCACGTCAAGGTCGAGATCGAGGCGAGCCGTGACGGCCATGTGTCCTGGCAGAAACACGTCATCGAATTTGACCGTACCGGCTACGGCCTGCGCTACGGCGACTACTACGGAGGTGCCTGATGGCAAACATCGATCCCAACCTTGGTCTCACCTACGGCTGGGCCCAGGGCGAAAACAACTGGAACGGTGGCATGGACGCCAATCTGAAGCGACTCGGCGCCGTGGTCGGCCTGTCCGTCAAGGACCGCGACCTCGCCACCCCGCCCGCGACACCCGTAGACGGCGATCGATACATCATTCCGGCGGCGGCCACCGGCGCCTGGACGGGGCGCACCGACCAGATCGCCGTCAACATCGCGGGTGTGTGGGAGTATCACGTTCCGCAAATCGGCTGGCTCTGCTTCATCGAGGATGAGGACGTGCTCTCCGTCTACAAGGCGGCCGGTTGGAGCCCCGGCACCGCCGTCTGATTCTTTCATCTCTCATTATCACCCGAACCCGCCATACGGCGGGTTCTTCGTTTCCGGAGGACGATGATGACACCACCCAACCTGCAAGACGGCATGGTCGTCATGCCGCGTGATGAATTCGAGGAGCTGCTGTCGCGTGCCGCCGAGCGTGGTGCGAAGCGAGCCCTGGCCGACGTCGGCCTTGATGGTGAGGACGCCGCCCATGACATCCGCGAGCTGCGCAGTCTGCTCGAGGCCTTCAACGCCGCCAAACACACCGCTTGGCAAACCCTAGTACGCATCACTACCACCGGCCTGATTCTCGCGCTGATGGCGGGGGCGGTCATCAAGCTCAAGGTGTTCGGAGGTGGTCAATGATCGAGACTTTGCTTGGTGGCCTCCTTGGCGGGGCCTTCCGCCTGGCGCCAGAACTCCTCAAGTGGCTGGATCGCAGAGGCGAGCGTGGTCACGAACTGGCCATGCAGGACAAGGCGCTTGAGTTCGAGAAGCTGCGCGGCGCTACGCGCATGGCGGAGATCAACGCCGCGGCCGATGCGGCCTGGAACAGCGGTGCGGTAGAGGCCTTGCGGGAGGCCGTCGCCGCTCAAGGCCAGCGGTCCGGCGTGCGGTGGGCCGATGCGCTGTCCAGCAGCGTGCGGCCGGTCATAACCTACTGGTTCATGGCGCTGTACTGCGCGGCCAAGACCGCCGCCTTTGTCGGTGGGATCGATGCAGGTGTGGAATGGATTGCGGCCATACAGGCTGCCTGGACCGAGGCAGACCAGGCCCTGTGGGCAGGCGTGCTTAATTTCTGGTTCCTCGGTCGCGTGTTTGATCGGGTAAGGCAGTGACCGCTATACCGCAGGCGGCCATCGAGCTTGCCAAGCGCTTTGAAGGCTTTCACCGGGTGCCGAAGATCGACCCACTGCACAGGGCGTATCCCTACATCTGCCCAGCAGGTTACTGGACCATTGGGTACGGCCGTCTCTGCAAACCCGACCACCGTCCCATCACCGAGGAGGAGGGCGAGGATTACTTGTGCCAGGATCTCCTCACGGCACTGAATGCTACGCTGCGATACTGCCCAGTACTGGCGACCGAGCCTGAGGGGCGGCTCGCGGCCATCGTCGATTTCACCTTCAATCTCGGGGCAGGGCGCCTGCAAACCTCAACACTTCGGCGTCGGATCAACCAGCGCGACTGGCCGGGCGCGGCCAAGGAGCTGCGGCGGTGGGTGTATGGCGGTGGGAAGGTGCTGCCGGGGTTGGTAGCGAGACGGGAGGCCGAAGCCGTGTTGCTGTTTTCCAGATTTCCCGCCCAGCTTGATGGTACCCATTCGACGTCCTAAATGATGCATATAAAACATATAATGTGCTATATTATGTATAATATGCATCAATACGGGAATCCGTTCGTGGCAATCACCACTGTGGCTGAATTGGTTCGCACGGCACGAAACGGCCGTAGTCAGAAGGACTTCGCCCGAGAAATCGGCGTCGGACAGTCAATGGTGAGCCGCTATGAGAGCGGACGGGCGAGCCCCCCGGTCAAGGTGATCGAGCACTGTATGCGTCTTGTGCATGCAAGAGGCGTCGAGACCGCGCCGACTGCCGATGAACTCGCGGCCAAGGTGCTGACTGAACTCGCAAATTCGGATCTCGGCGAAGTTCGTCTCGCGCTTGCGAGACTTATCGACACGCTGGCGAGCGAACACGCGCAGGCTCGTGCAGTGAGTCCGACATCAAGATAGGATGGAGGTTACTATGGCAACGCAATCGACGATTGAGTGGACTGAGCAGACCTGGAACCCAACAACGGGTTGCACCAAGATATCCCCTGGCTGCAAGCATTGCTATGCCGAGGTGATGGCGCGTCGCCTCAAGGCCATGGGGGCAGCGGGATATCAGAATGGATTCCATCTGGCCTTGCATCCGGAGCGACTCGAACAGCCCCTGCGGCGCAAGAAATCCACTGTGTATTTCGTGAATTCGATGAGTGACCTCTTCCACGAGGACATCCCAGACGAGTTCTTGGACCGGGTCTTCTCCGTGATCCGGAAAACCCCGCAGCATACCTATCAGATTCTCACGAAGCGGGGAGACCGGCTACCGCAGTACTTCAGAGACAGGGATTGCCCTCAGAACGTCTGGCTCGGCGTCTCCGTAGAAGACCGGAAGTACGGTGTGCCGCGTATCGACCATCTACGTCAGGTCGATGCGCACATCCGGTTCCTGTCGGTCGAGCCGTTGCTGGAGGATCTCGGTACACTGGATCTCACAGATATCCACTGGGTCATAGTCGGGGGGGAGTCCGGGCACAAAGCGCGGCCCATGCGCGAAGAATGGGTAGCTAATGTCAAAGAGCAGGCCGATGCCGCGGGTGCAGCCTTTTTCTTCAAGCAGTGGGGCGGCTGGGGTGCGGACGGCGTGAAGCGACATAAGAAGGCGAATGGGCGAACCTTCAAGGGACGTACGTGGGACGCATACCCGAGCGTTCATCCGGTCCTGTAGTCCAGCGATCAAAAATCGAACTTCCCCTGCCCATCGACATTGGATGCTGCAGCCCAGAATTTGTGCGCAAGCTCGTGCTTCGCAGCAAGCAATAGCCAATAGAGGGGTTGATTCTTGCTGCCGCGGATCAACTTCATCTCGGTCGACGGCCAGACGCCTAGGCTCGCCACCAGATCTCGCCAATACTTAAATACCTGTTGCCGGACTTCCTGGTGCCCTTGAGCTATATCAACCTTGTCCCTCCATCCCGGGGCGAAAGAATCGAACGCTGATTCTTCAGATGTCGCATTCGTCACGAGGTTGCGCTGGAGATCCATTTGGTTGACGTGAACCAGTATGTCGATCCGTTTCAGTGTGGATAGTGTTCGGATAATCCCGAAATCGAGCGCTTCCAGGTTGAACGGATCGAGAAATGCAAAGTGAAGTCCGTATGGGTTCAGCCCGGGGACTATCTGCTGAACAGCATGTGCTGCTGTCCCGGTAACCACGGCGACAGGCGCGCCCAGTCGCCGCAAGCGTTCGGCGGCAGCTTCTCGTCGTATTTCGTCGAGGTCACCGATGAAGACCTGTGAGAATGGAGTACCAGCTTCAAGGCTTTTCTTCCATGCTGCGACGGCACCACCATCGATCCATTCTCCTGTCTCTCGTACCTTGCATCGGCCAGGACCACAGAACAGGTCTATGAACGTCGCCCCTGCCTTGCCGATGCCAAGCCATCCCGAACGCACGGCACGTGAGATATCGATATATCTGCAGAGGTAGTCATGCTTCTCCTTGGCCCACACACCGACATCTTCGGCCGGCAATCCATCGTCTCCCTCGATCAACTTTCCCATGCTTCTCAATCCTCGGTCATAAAGCTCACCGTTTGATGGCTTGGTGGTTGGTTCACTTTGCTCTGAAATCGAATCGGCGCAGCCGATTGACTCATGTAAACCGCCTTAAAATTGGAGAACCTCCTATTTCTCCCTTATGGCGTGTTCCTCTCAGCCAGTTGGCGACCCGGATCGCCACCGCTTCCTCGGGATACTCGCGTTTGCCCTTCAGGGCACACTCCCATACGGTCATCACGCGCCAGCCGTCGGCGAGTAGCAAAGTGACGTTCCTCTGGTCGCGAGCCTTGTTTGCCGCGAACTTCTCCGCCCAGAACTCCTTACGGGACGCTGGTGTCGTCGAATACTTGCAACCGTGCACGTGCCAGAAGCAACCGTGCACGAATACCACGGCCTTGAATCGCGGAAACACTAGATCCGGCGAACCCGGCAGTTTTCGGTCATGCAGCCGGTATCGGAGGCCGAGACGGTGCAATGCCCTCCGTAGACGCATTTCGGGTCCGGTATCGCGCTGCCTGACGGACGCCATGATCCGGGACCGTACAGCCTTGTCCACCGTATCCATTCAGACCGTCTCGACGATTCCAGTGTTGACCAACGCGTCCAGATGGCGGTCGAGGTTGTCGGGAAGGGAACCACCCTTGATCATGACACCCAGTTCCATGTTCCGTTCCATTGCGGCGGTGCTCAGGTTGGCGCTCGTGATGAAGGCGAGTGCGCCATCCGCTACGGCGCACTTCGCGTGTACCGCCCTCCTGGCATACCCAAGTGCGGTATTTTCGTTCTCAGGCTTCCAAACGTAGATGTTTGCCGACGGCACTGACTCTTTCATCACTTTCACTGAATCGTACGATACCGAGCCGCCGTGGGCACTGGACGTTTCGAGCAACACGTCCACTTGAACCTGTCGGCCCACTGCGCCACGCAGGGCCTTCGCGATCGATTGCACATCGTACGCGACGAAGCTGACCAAGAAGAGTCTGTATCTGGCCGAATCGATTACCTCACAGAGCACCTGTTCGGTGTGTCGGACCGGTACCAGACCGGTCGACGGGCCTGTCCACACGAGTTCGATGGACCCACGGCTCGAAGCCAGTTCGGATGTCGCAGAGGCACACTTGAGGGCGGCCGAGAGTTCCCGAGGGCCTATTTCCGCCGTTTCCCGCCAAGCTCGTTCCAAGCGGCAGATCAAGTCGGGATCGGCATTGGGACCGAAACTCGATTTTATGGAGCCGATTTCGTCGATCGACCGCAACGACGCGATTTTCTCGGCAATCGCCACCATACGTTGTGGATGCAGTTCAAGACCGAGTTCGGCGACCACTCGCCATAGGTCATTCATCGCTGCTGCCTGGTGACGGGAAGAACGCCGCATCTTGGCAATCGAACGTGCCAACCAGCAAAGCGCGGTCGAGATAGCGGTTTCCGCGTTCGCATGACGTTTCGGCAACGAACGCGCATGCGTGGCATGAGGCCCCATGAAGCGACTTGTCCGTTGCGGCATCGTGCTCGGAGCACAATGGGTCCGATGAGCAAATGCCGGCACGGATCAGTGCATGTTCGATCAGACGTCCGAGGTTCTCCGGTTTGCCCAATTCCACGAGACCTCCCAGGGTACCGTCGGAATCCGCGGCGGCGGTGTATAGGAGAACGCCCGCCATGGATGAAGTCGGATCGGCACTCGCGTAGATACGTTCGCGGATACTGGCGGCGTTGTAACCGCATTCCAGAGCCAGTTCACGTATGAGGAGATGGGCGAAAGTGTGCAACATTGCATAGCGATTGCCGGGATATCCTTCATCGGGCGCCAGGCCACGCGCGCTACGCCAGGCTCGGTGGCCTGCGAGAAGCATCCTGTCCCGCTCCGCGACCGCCGGCTTCCCTTCCCATGCCCTGACAGCGTCCTCCCGGAAACGGATAAAAATCCCTTCGCCATGCACCTCGGACGCAGGTATCCATTCCGGTTTGTGCCTGCTCAGGTCGGCCATGGGAGGGCGCTCGTCCGGATCGGTCGTCTCCTCCGGTGCCTCCACGCGCGTATAACCGATCAGCGCGTTTACCTCTCGCAACCGCTCCAGTAGTAGAACCTCCTCGAGCAGGTCGCCGAACTGTGTCGGGACTTCGCTCTTTCTACTCAGGAAATGAGGCCAATCCTCAGGCGGGGAAGGGTCTGTCAGTACGTCCCATTCCGGTTGTTTAATGTCCCCTTCCGAGACCACCACGGCGCCCGTCGTGCCGGCATGCAGGTCTTGGATCGTCTTCCACACTTCCTGTGCGTCGTACCGCTCGATCCCCGGTAGGCTTCCGCTCTTGGTCAGTGTCTTCACGACGACTTTCAACTCTTCCGGCGATTCGACGTCAGCGAAGTATTCCCATCCCTCCAGTACTAGCTGTGACAGCCTGTCGTCGCCCAATGGAATCGACAGTACCGAGAGCGTGACCGGAAACCAGCCATTGGTGGCGCCGAGCAGAATTGTCCGCGGATCCGCGTCGCACTCTTCGTAACGGTCGAGATGGGGATGTCGTCCGCGACAGGCGGGCAGGTGTTCGCGCCCTTCCGAGCCGAACGCGAGGGACATGGGGCGCGTGGCACCGCACGAGTCACACTTCACCATCAGATCTGCCGTCTGCAGCGAAGCCGAGCGTTCGACGAAGCGTAGGGTACCCTTGCATTCGGACGATCCGCCGTGCACGAACCAGTGCCAGGGAAAATCGTCGAGATGACCGTTCCGGCAGGCGAGGAGAAAGCGTGCCGGCACGACAGGCGAGTTCGCCCGCTTCTCGCAGTTCGTGTGCACGAAATGGGTCCGATCCGTCCGGAAAGGATGCGCCTTGATTTCGAACAGACCGGAGTCGTATTCCGCCAGTAGCTGACACCTGGTGCATCTGAGCCAGCGGGGGAAAGGTCTGACGGGGACCCCGATTCGACCCTCGGCCGAGAACGGACTCGCACCTTCTTCCTTCAGGAATGGTGGCATGCGTAGCCGTTCCACCTGAGGACCCACGACCCTTCGGACCGCCTCTAGCAACCGTGCCTCGTTCACGGGCAGGCAGCGCTCGGTATCCCATCGCTCCAATCCCATGACGACTACCGAAAGATTGGGAAGGTCCACCAAGGCACCCGGACCGTATGTCCAGAGAATCTGGCTCGGTCTCACCTGTCCTACCGGGATACCGCTCATGAATCACCTCCATCTCCGGCGTCGTTCCTCACTCTGACCCTCCAGGCGGGTGGATCAGGCAATCTGGCTTCGTCCATCACCAGCTGGACACCCGGCTCGACTTCACGCATCGACATGGGAACCGTCAGTTCGTCCCAAACCTGGACACCGGGTTTCTTCAACAGTGCCACGACGTCGCCCTGGCGTCGCTCCGTTTCGTAACCGAGCCTGCGGCCACCTTTGCATGCTTCCTTCACCCAGCGATCGAATCGATCCGACACCATCGTTTCCGTGAGGTCTCGGACCGGTTTCCGGTCGGTGACCATCCAGGCTCGATCGGATATCGTCCTTCTGGTCCTGCCGACCTCCGGGCGGCCGGTGCTGTTCATCTGTTCCGCCCCGAGATTGGGATTCAGGTCGTTCTCGGTCAGTCGAATCAGGCTCACCATCGCACCCGTGAGCCCTCGGTCGAGGGCGCGCGGCGCGTAGGGTGTCACGGACTGTGCCTCGACGTGTTTGTAGAAAGTCGCGTGATAATGCTCGAAAGTCTCGTAGTGTGAGAGGTCGCGTGGTCGGGCCCAGTTGAACACGGTGCACACGAGACCCGGCGAGGCTCGTCCGACACGGCTGGTGGCCTGGATGTATTCCGCCGTGTTCTTCGGCTGACCGTTCACCGCCATGAGGCCGAGGCGGTTGACGTCCACACCCACAGAAAGCATGTTGGTCGCCAGCACGACGTCGACGGCGCGAGTTTCTCCTTTCTGCCAGACGGGTTTGAACTTCACCTCGAGTCGGTCGAGCTTGGTGGGAATGTCGCGACTCTGCACTCGTGAAGTGAGTTCGTCGATCGTGTCGACCGAGCGTTGCGCAAGGCCGGGGCGGGCGGTACGTGTCCGCAGTACACGGAAGGCACGGGCCTGAACGTCGTCCTCTGCCAGCCGACGCATCCCTCCGAGTTCGCGCAACGAGTTGAAGTATCCAACGGCCGTCATGTATGGATCGGCCGCTTGACCGAAGCGATCGAAAAGGGCCTGGCTCGCCGTCAGGAGCGCCACGTAGACACGGATCAGCACCGCTGGCCTCGAGCTACCGGGTGAACAGATGCCCAGGTAGCGACGGCCGGGCTTGTCGGTTATCGGTCTCTGGACGGAAAAGAAATTGTCCTCGACGTCGAGGCCGTGTGGCGGAAACACCGACACCCGCCTTAGGAACACGTCGTTGACCTGTTCCGCGGCTTTGCGCACCGTGGCCGTCGAGGCGATGATTTTGGGACGGATCGCATTTCCGTCCATCGACCAAGTGGAGAGTTCGTCCACCGCGGTTTCATAGAGGCCTACCATGGTTCCGAGGGGGCCGCTGATCAGATGGAACTCGTCCTGGATAATCAGATCGGGCGGACGAATCGGCGTTATTGAACGAACATGTGTCGGTGGCAGGAATCCTTTTTTCTGGTGGTTTCCGGTACAGTCGGCCTCCGGCCAGAGCAGGCCGTGCCGCGGGCATTCCTGAGTCGCCTTGCCGAACAGGTTACGGACCTGTCCCCGCCAGGCCATCATCGCGAACTTGTCGACGGTAGCCACGATCATGCTGGGTGGGCGACGATAGATCTCGTCGTCCACTACCGACACGGGCAACCCGAGATTTTTGGATCTGGCATGGCTGAAATCGCAGCGGCCCAGCTTGTCGCCACAGTAGATCGTGGTCCTTCCAACGTCACGATGTACACGGATGTCGCGGCCGGAAGCTATCTCCGAACCGCACCAGGGACAGTTGGTGAGCTGCGCCGGTGTCGATCCGCTCCCGTACCTGCCGTCGCGCTCTTTCTCGATGGCTTGATGGCTCTCCTCGGTGGAATTCGGCGTCACACGCTGACCGACCCAGAGACCGATGGTGAACGGCTCGGTGCCCCAGGTCTCCGGATCGCTTCGACGGTGTACCTCCATCGCGCAGATCAGCGCCGTCGCGCGCTGGAACTGCTGCAAGGTCAGGAGCCGCAACGTGTAACGCATGATTACGGCCAGGCCTCGCCCCCCGTCTAGGCCGCCGAGATTCCCCTGCAGACGGCGGATCGCCATGGTGAAAGCCGCCACACCCAGGTAGGCCTCCGTCTTGCCGCCGCCGGTCGGGAACCACAGGAGGTCGGCGTAGGCTTCCAGCGGTTCGGTTCGATCGCGGTGCGTCGGATCGGCGAGGGCCGGTATGGACAGCAGGATGAAGGCGAGCTGAAAAGGGCGCCAGGATCGGTTTGCGGTGATGTCGAGAGAGGCGAGATCTGGCGCGCCTCCGCGGCGCCGTTCCAACGAATAGATGCTGCGGACGCGTTGGGCGGCCATCACGCGATTGGCGAAACGGAACGCCTCCAGCGCGTCGTTGTCGGTGCCGAGCACGTTCACGCCTTCAAGCAAACGATTCAATACTTCTCCGCATCGATCCAACGCCTCAGCCGCGGAAGAATCGTATCCGACTACATCTTTGCCGATGCGATCCCGTTGCTCTGCAATCCAGACTCCGTAATCGTCCGTGAGCAGGGACAGCACCTCGACCAGGCGCGCCCGTTCCATGTCCGCCAGCGACTTCATGTCCAACCAGCCTTCCTCGACTATGCGTCGCATCGCCGGTCGATCGTCCTGAGCGGTTCCCGGTGTTTCCGTTACCGCCACTTCGTATCGCGGCAGTACGACGGTCCGAACTTCCACGGCGCGTTCGACGTCGCTCTTCGCCGTTCGAGCGTGTACGGAAACCCCGTGACCGACCGCGAATTCCACTCGTTTGCGGTAGATCATCTCCAGTGCCTCTCTTTCCGGGTCGGCACCTTTTCCCCAAAGCAAGGGCTTGCGTAGGAATACAGGCCTCATTTTCGGATCGCGGACGATCAGTTCCGGCTGGAAGGTCCACGCGGCATCCTGGTTCTCTTCCTGACGTGTTTGTGTGTTGACCAGGAAGAGCGTCACCAGACGATCGCCGTTTTCCAGTGGCGGTCGGATCGTCCCCTGCACGACGACTTCCGGGTTGGAGGTATCCAACGACAGCGGATCGATCACGCCTTCCCGCATGGAGAGGGCTGTCCGTCCACCCGAGGGGATTCGTTTCCAGGCGCGCAAAGGTTTTCCCGTTTCCTCGTTCATGTGCAGCTCGCTCTCGCCGCGTTCGTAGCGCCCCCAGCGCGCCTCGATTTCCAACGACTCGACCTTTCCGTCCACGCAGAATGTCAACCCGACGGACGACGGCATGAGCGACTGGTTCGTGGTGGCGTCCGTTTCCCGGTCTCCGCCGTCGCCATCCGGACCCGCGGCATCGGATAGGTCTTCCACCTGATCGTCCGGCACGGCCGTATCCAGTGGCGCGATCTTGCCGACCAGGTACCGGTCGCGCACGCTCATTTCCACGATCTCCTCGAACGGTCCACCGGCGGGGCCCAGCAGGTCATCCATCGTCGCCAGTTCCAGGAGTTCGCGTACGTAGGCCTGTTCCTGGGGCGTGTCACCGGGGAGCACGGGAAGTGTCGAGAATTCGATACCGGCGGCCGTCCTCAGGGCGCCGGAGAAGACCGGCCAGTCGAGCCGGGTGATAGCGGCTGTCGAGGCGGGTAGGGTGACACCTAGGCCGCCGGGGTCCATGGGAGGGGAAAGCCGTTCGACGCCGTCGAAGAAGAAGGTGACCTCGTCGAGTGTGGCCCTCACACGATAGACACGCCCGAAAGCGACGGTACCCCCAGCCGTCTCGTCGACGATCATGAAGCCGTCGCCTTCCGATATGGCTCCATAGTTCCGACCATCGCCATGGACTCTTACGGAATAGTGGTCGAAGAGTGTGTCTTTACTGGCCCGGACGAGCCACGCGTTAGGTGCTTCACTTCCACCGGATATCGATTCGTTTCGTTCTATTTGTTCCATAATTCTGGATCCTCAATCGCCGTAGATCTCGGTGTGATCCACTCGCTCTACTCTGGAATGGCTTATTGGCTTGATATCGCGGTGCGGAACCACTCGAGCGATGTTGTCCGCATCCTCCGTGAGACCGATCGCTACCGTGACCCTGGTGCCGATTTCGTCCCCGGAGAGTCGTGACGCTGGACTGAGCGAATCCAATTCGATGAATCGGAAGCGCCTGTTTGGACCCATCTTGCTTTTCACCGCGTCTTGCGCTTTTTCGATGGCCCGACGATAGAGTTCGCAAGCCGCTCCACCACCGGTGACGAAGATGGGCAATCCTTCTTTCCATGCCTCACTTCTCGGGTCTCCACGTCGGCTGGTACGGGTGCCATCGATCACCGCCGTAATGCACCTCGATACCTTGTTCGTGAACTCCCCATCGAGTGCGTCGATTTCGCTGAGCTGTCTGCCCAGTCGTTTCGCCATTTCATCGGCCGGCTCGACCGGGGCGTCGTCGTCCCAGGTGGGTTCCATGCCAAGTCGTGAGTACCGGTTGTGGGAAAGATAGTGAGTACCTAGCGATTTGACGGCCGAGAAAAAAATCGGAATCCGTGGCAATGAGTCGAAATCGGTCGGCAACACGACGTTGAACGTCGCGACGTCGACAGTCGCCGCGCCGATATCGACCAAGGCGTGCAGGCCTTCGTTGACTTGGGGCGATCGCAGGTAGCCGGCGATCTGCGCCACGAACTCCGGAGTGACGCCTGGCTCAGCCTCGAGACCGAGATCCCCCATCGTGTCCCGCCATGCAGAGGCGATATCGACTTCGCGCAGAGTATCCGTATCCGCGAGTCGCCAGGCGGTTCGAGCGATCTTTTGGAAGGTCTCGACGACCTCCGGTCTTTCGTGTGGTTCCGTTGGACATCCGATGTTGAGCTCCCAACGAAGCGTTCGGGTCGGCAGCTTCCGTCCGACTTCGGGATGTCGGTACAGGAACGCCCTGGCGTATCGGATGACGAGAGCTAGGAACGCCAAGGTGGCAATAGGGCAGTCGTCGGTGGCGGCGTTTTCGATAACGGGAAGCTTGAGATTGCCATGGACATCCTGCCGTTCGGTCGGCCGCCAGCAATACTCTCCGGCCGGTGTGCGACAGACTACGCCAGGCATTACGTAGCGGCCTATTCGGGACTCGTCGCCGCTCGCTGCAGACCAGTCGACCAGGACCACGTCGACACCGGCCCGGATCGCCACTTTCGTGAAGGCGGTACCGAAATCGACGCCCATCCTCACGACCATGGGCGGTCCGTTACCCGAGTGATCGGGGTGTTGTAACGACCGCCCGGTTTCGACCCAGTCCGGCATCGTGAGGGGATGCTTCAGATCGATCCGAGGCCGGAAAACCGGCAGGTTCGTTTCCCGATCCTGAGGCTTCGATCGCGCCGAGGATGACGGTTCGCCACCACTCGATACGGTCGATCTCGCATCTCCCTTCGTCACCGTTCTGGGTGTCTGCGAGTTTGTTCCTGAATCCCTGGAGGGCTGGCCGGTGGGCTTGGCGACCGCACTGGTGGAATTCGTATCGTGACGAGATGCGGTACGTTTCGGGGACGGCTTTTCGGGATTGTCGGATCGGGCGTCTCGTTTCCCGGGCTCGGTCGACGTCCCACCCAGCATAACCCGCTTGATTTTCCGCAGTTGTTCTTTCCAGTCTCCCATGATTACCCCCCCCTACGTGACATCGACGAGCAAAGCGCAAATGTCGCGTTTCTCCGCCGAAAACGTCGCGCCTTTTCTCTCCAAAGTGGAGCGACGCGTCTCCATTCTCGCCAGGAAGTCATCCAACTTCTTTCGTTCCGCGTTCGCGAGACCCTTGCGTCGCTTGCCTTCCAAGCTGTCGCCCGACAACGAGACGAAGAATTCGTGGCTTTCGATCCGTTTCTCGAAGCCATCGCGCTTCTTTTGAATGTGATCGTCCAGCAACTGGAGGAGTACTTCGGTCCGGTCGCGGTTTTCTCGATTCTTCTCGTCCTTGAGTTCCCGGTATCTCTCTCTCAGTCGATCTTCGCATCGCTCGAGTGCGGTGATCACGTGATCGGGCGAGACGTCTATGGTCACCGTAGTCCAGTCGACCCCGGACACCCTGACCACATCCAGTAGCGCCTCGGCCATACCGTGCTCCATAGGGGAATCGTCGCCGAGGGAGGCGGCTTCCACCACGAGATGCTCCTCGTCCTTCACGCCCGAAAAGCTCGCGAGCCAGGGAACCAAAACATACCGGCCGGAGACAAAGCCATCCGCTGCTATTCTGGCGGCATAAAGCGGGTAAACCGCTTCCTGATCGTCCTCGATGGAATCCGTGAGAAACCGAATCAGGGGGTGGAATCGGTGAACGACCTCCTCCCCGCGCTTGGCCTTCTCCGTGATCTTGTCCGTGAAGCGGCATCTGCGCATCTGACCGCTGACGAGCGTGGTTTTCCCGACCAGGTTTTCACGTCGCACGAACTCGTCCAGTCTGGCTGCCAAAGCCGGACTCAATCCGATGTCGTAGACATCGGCTTCGCCATGCGCCGCGACGAAACGGCTACCCTGAACCGTCCGCAAATAGCCGTCGACATACCTCACCAGGTCGTGCCGCGTGACAGTCTTTCCTTCGCCACGCGATGATTCGATCTGCGCGAGCAATTGTTGGCCGTGGGCGACCAACTGGATCGCCTCCCGTTCCAGTTCTTCTTGCTTGCGCTTGACGTTCTCGATCGCGAGCGCGACTTCCTCGATAAGGTGTGCTTCTTCCTCCGTTGTCAGATGCTTCGACAGCAGTACGTCTTCCAGATGTCTGACCTTGCCTAGGATCTCTTCCGTTTCACCCAGCGTGCTCTCGAAGACACCGATACGCCTGGTCAAGCGATCGAGGATCAAGGCGTCGATGGTGTCCTTGTGTACGAAGTTCCATACGAGGATGCGTTTAGCGCGCTGCCCGATACGGTCGATACGGCCGATACGCTGTTCGATGCGCATCGGGTTCCACGGTAGGTCGTAGTTGACCACCAGCCGGCAGAACTGGAGATCGACGCCCTCGGCCGCGACATCGGTGCACACCAGTACCCGGCAGGTGCGGTCTTCCCGGAACGCGTCGACGATGGCCTCCTTGTCGAACTCCGCTCCGCCCATCAACAGGCCCGCTTCGACGTTTTCCCTGGAAAGCCGATCGACCAGATAGCGGGCGGTGCCCCGGAAGGTCGTGAAGACGATCGCCTTGCTCTCGCGGTCTTCGGCAAGGAAATTCTTCAGGGCTTCGTTCAGTCGCGAAAACTTCGAATCCTGTCTGACCAGCTCTCCGAATTCGAACTCGCGGAGTACGCGAGTGGCCAGGAATCGTTTCAAACCGGAAGACGCGTCCCTCACACGCTCCTCTTCCACATCGGCTTCGTCGGACGCGACGGCCAGAGCGTCTTCGTCCGTGACGTCGTCTCTCCAGGTCCGCAGCAGAGCGGCGGGGCTCGAGGCGACCATCCGCTGCGGTGTGCTCAAGAGGAACCCGTGCTCGATCCCGTTGGCCAACGCGTATTCTCTCGTACCTTCCGTGATCGCCTGATAGAGATCCCTTTCGACGGGAGACATGTCCGCTTCGAACACGCCCGCGTCACGCATCACCAGATCGGTCTGAACCTCACGCTTCCTCGTGCGACTGACGATGTGCGCGATCAGGTTGAGCCGTTCGATCTTCGCCGCGAATTCGATGCGTCGCCGAGTCGTCCATTCCGTGACGGCTTCGGTCTCCTCGATCAAGCGATCGACTCGCTCGGATCGCGCGAAGTACCGTGATGACTTGATCTCTCGGATCGCGTCCACGATGCGTGCCTCGTCGTTCGCCGGGTCACGGATGACGCCACTGGCGGCGATGACCGGCCTGTTCGCCGAAACGACGTTGCGGAAGTCGTCTGGATACTCGAAATGGTCCGGGTCGAGCAGTCTCAAGAGGTTGAATAGATCGTCCGAGCCGAGGTTGATGGGTGTGGCCGAGAGCATCACTTGATGTGTGCTGACGTCCTGTAGAAGGCTGCCGATGCGCCAGGAGCCGGTTTCCTGATTCCTCATGTAGTGCGCCTCGTCGAAGATCACGAGATCGAGCAGGGGCTCCTGGTCGGCGTGGCGATCGAGGAAATCGGCGATGCGGGCACGAACGGACCGTCGCGGCGTATCGGTTTTCGTCGGGTCCCACCCGCTCGGCACACGTATTCCCTGGTAACTGACGATCCAGGCCCGCTCTCGGTGCTCGGCCGTATCGAGTTCCTGGAGCAGTTCCGCCGCGTCGACGATACGGGCGTCGAGACCGAATCGTGACGAGAGTTCCAGACGCCACTTCTCTCGCAGCATCGCAGGGCAAACCACGAGCAGGCGCCGCATGTCGTAACGGGCACGCAGTTCCGTCCAAATCAAACCGGCTTCGATCGTCTTGCCTAGCCCCACCTCGTCCGCGATCAGCAGGCCGTTGACCGGGGAGTCCAGCAAAGTCAGGAGTGGCTTGTACTGGTGAGGGTAGAAATCCGTCTGGGTCAACCCCATGGCATAGACGACGTTCGCCAGCCGTCCGGCCAGATGGACATGGGTGAGCAGGCGCCGAAGATCGTCGACCCGGCCGTACCGTCCTGCGCGGACCAGTTCGTGAACGTCGTCGTCGCCGGAATCGGCGATGACCAGCTCCTCCTCGTAATGCCAGTCCAGGCGGCCGTTCCAGTTCACACGGTATTGGGGTCCGGACGCACGCAGACGTGTCTGATCGGTGACCGTGCCTATCTTGGCGGGGTCGTCGATGTGTCTGACGAGTTGTCCGGGGTTCCATGGCATGCCGTTCGTTCCTCGCTATTCGATGAACCGATACCGTGCACCACGCCGTTCTCCCTGGCGTTCGGCGAGGCCGCGGTCGAGGAGAGCGGTTATCGCCGAGTTCCACTGACCTGGCACGATGCCAGTCGCCTCGAGAACGTCTTTTTTCGCGTGCCAGCCGGAATGGTTTCGCAGGAAGGTGAGAATGGTGGCGGCGGCCCCATCTACACGTGACGATTCTCCTTCACCGTATGAAGCCTGCGTTTCGGCTGCGCGAGGATACGCGGTTGTTAGGTCTTGTCGGTCGTAATTATGTCCATTCGTTCCGGGAGATGACGGTGTCGCAGTCGTTCCTGTATCGAAATCCAGGCTGGCCTGAGCGGGTGCCTCAGTTCGAGCACGGCGGGCTCGTTTCGTGCCGGTGGGCCGCCTTTCGTGAAGCCCCTGTGCGACCTCTTCTTCGTAGCGCTGGCGATTCAACTCCGAAAGGCGGCTCAATACTTCGACGCGTGCGGCCCCGGATATGGTAAAACGCAAGCGATCCTTTTCGGGTAGGTATGGCAACTCATGGAAATCGTGGCTAAGGTTAATGTCGTCCCAACCGTAACTCTGAGCGACCGCCAAATCGATTTCACGGTGCAGCTCGCGTAGCTCTTCTATATCGGGTTCGTTAGCGGTGGAGTCGTGGAAGCGGTTGTATAGCGCCGTTAACCCGCAGTTCAGGTCAATGCATATATCCGTACGGAGTTTGTGGTAGGTCGCGCCTAAGTCATGCAACGAACCTACATCCCGAGGAAGAGCAAGAGTCAGAAACGAATCCGATGGCGAATAATTAATATCGACTTTCATTGTTGAACTTGTCTTTCTTGTCCACTCCTGATGTATCGAAGATGACACTAGCGAAAATCGCGCATAGTCACCCCAGGTGAAAACGGCGAGCTTATGCGCGTAAATTTGGTTGTTTTCAACTAAAGTAAACTTGAGGTAATTCTGGACCAGGCTACACACCAATACTTTATCCAACGGCTGTAGCTTGGGGTCCCACTCCTTTGGATGGCTTTCGAAATAGTGGCCCCGCCCAATGGCGTGATAAAGGCCTGGGCGTTTTTCCCCGTATTGCCACCAACGTTCGGGTAATGGTCTCCGTAATACGAATTGGCCTTGTTCGTTTCGACGCTGCCTTTCCGGCTTCACTCGCTCCTCTATCCAACGCCAAGGCAGTTCGTATTCCCGTGCTCGTTCTTCCGGCCAATCCCAGAAGTTGATTGCCCAACGGTTCGGGCGTTGCTCTGGGTCGGAGTTGACGTCCTTCCCATTGAGGTAAGGGAAGATCACCTCTGCGTTCTTCGGATCAGATTCAAGCATGCGCTTCGCCTCGGTGGGCGTGAGTACAAAGCCCATACCGAGCACGATCGACCCTTGGAAGACGATACCCTCGTTCGCCCGAAGTCGCTTGGGGCTCCATTCCTCACGATCGGAAAGGAAAGCAGAGATGAAGGGTACGGGATGGCCAAGTAGGCTCCGTTCACCTTTCCAGTCCCCCTTTCGAACGTGAACGCGACTGGTGACAACCGCGGCTTTGCCTGGCCATGGTTCGTTTGGATAGGCGGCGTGAATCACTGCACCGCCTCGAACCATCGCTTCCAAGCCGACGTGCCTCGTGTCACCTTCAGCGATGGTATTGACCGCGAGTAGCCCGAAACCGCTATCCATGCGAAGCAGCGAATAGGTCCGCAGGAAGAAATATGCGACGAGGTCGGCCGAACCACGCCGGCCCTCGGCGACGTGAGTCACAAGGAAGTTGCGGTAGTCCGTTCCGAGCACGCCCGTAATGCGCTGTCCTCCAAGAAATGGCGGATTGCCGACAAAGGCGTCGAATCCGCCGTTCTGCCGTATGAACACTTCGGGAAACTCCAGCGGCCAATGGAATGGTTTGTGAGGTGGTTTGCTCTCCGGCATGTCCACGGCGAGGGCGTTCTGGGCTCTACGCATAACCATTCGCCCAGAGTCCTCGTCACCGTCGAGATAGCCTTGCGCCTCTATTGCCAGCGCCTGCAGCGCGGCTTCCAGAGGCCCGGCGTTACCGCCGGCCTGTAACGCTTCTCCGAACAGCGCGTCTGCTACGCGTTCTGGTGCTTCGAGCATCCGCCGAGCCTCGGCATCCAGTCGGGCCATGGCTTCGACGTCCCGGATATCGCGGATGGGCGTATCACGCAGCCGTCTGCGTAGTTCGATCGCCCGTTCGACAGCCTTTTCGATGGTGTCGATGTTGCGGAAGGCGGGGAAGCCATCGGCGGCTGGACTCATCCGCAACTGGGTGAGCTGGTCGAGTCTATGGATACCGAGTAGGCTGTCGCCGCATCGCAGGTTGTGATCCAGGAAGCCGAAGGGTCGGCCCTTGGCCAGTGTCGTGAGCCAGAGGGAGAGTTTGGCTAGCTCCACCGCCAAGGGATTCATGTCCACGCCATAGAGGCAGCGTTCTGCGACGAGACGGCGGGCGATGGTGACGCGGTCGTCGAGGCTCGTCGGCATCGGATCGCGACTACCCAGACCGTCCATCACCTCGCCGTCCACGGTGATGCGGCGACCGGCGTCTTCCTCCTTCCCCCAGGCCTCGACCAACCGCTCAGCGAGCCAGCGGCAGACCTGTACCAGGAAGGCGCCCGAACCCATGGCTGGGTCACAGACCTTGAGGTCGAGAAGCTCGGCGGTGGACCTCAATCGCCATTCCTCACGTGGCAGGCCCTCGGCGGGCCCGAGGTAGGCGGCCGGTTCAAGGGTCGTCTCGACGATAGTTTCGGTGAGGGATTTTGGCGTGTAGTGGGTGCCGGTCTCGCGTCGGTCGGTGCCCAACGTGACCGCGAACGAACCCTCCCGATAGACGAGTGGCTCACCCCAGTTGTCGGTGCGCAGCAGGTTGGCGAAGGGGAGTACCCGCTTGGCGAATTCGACACCGCCGCCGCAGGCCTGGAGGACCTTTCCGGCAAGGACTTCGTCCGGTTCGCGCGCCAGAGCGTTACGCAAGACGGTTTCCGAACGTCCGGTGGTTTCCAGCAACAGTGCGATCAGGGCGTCGTCGCCGTCCAGCCTGGCGGATTCCAGCTCGGCCAGGATGACGTTGGGGTTCTTGGCTCTCTGCGAGCCGATGAGTCCCAAAGTGATGCGCGGGACACGTCCCACGGTGTATTCGAGCAGGCCTTCGTAGACGTGACCAATCTGCTCTACGTCCAGCGCCTTGTAGGACAGCAGCAGGGCGCCGCTTCGCTGCTCCAGGATCTGCAAGGCCTCGAGCAACATCAGTACGGTACGGTTGTCGATGGGGAGCGGTGATGCGGGCGTGTCGCGCCAGTTCGTCCCCTTGGCCCGGCCCTCCAGGAACGGAAAGCGGTCCGGATCGAACAGGGAGCCGCCGAGCGCCGGTAAGAGAAGGTTCTCGTATTCGATGCCACCGTAGACCGCCCGGAACACCGCAAGCAACCGCGACCAGGCGTCGTGGCGACGCTCCAGCACCTCGGGCCCGTGACGGCCGGCCTCGTCCGCCAGCTGTGCGCGGAGCGGGGAGACGGCGTAGCAGCGGTCGTAGACCGGGTCGCCGAGCAGGAGCAAGCCGCGTTCCTCGGCAGAGAGCACGAATACCAGCCGCATCATGACCGTCAGACCGGCTTCGTACAGCTCCGCCGGTCGGACGTCCCGCAGCAGCTCGCGGTTACGGTCGACGTCGGCGCGGTCGAGCGCCTGGACCAGAACCTCCACCGCCCGGCGAACCTGCTGCCCGAGGGTGTCGGTCACCTCTTCCTGGTATTCGAGGGACTTCTCCAGTAACGCTTCGAGGCGCTCCTCGCGTGGACCGAAACAGCGGCGAACCCCGAGAAGGGATCGGAACGCCTGAAGCGTCACCGGTTCCTGGAACCAGAGGCGGGCGTACCAAGAGGCGTGGCTGGACGTGGCGCCGAGCGGCGCGTTCACCAGGACCCAACGCTCGCCGTCGGTGACGAGGCCGAGACGTACACCCGTCGCTCGGCAGAGCAGGGTCATGCGCTCGATGGGCGAAGCGGGCCAGCTGTCACCGGCGAGGTGCGACTCCAGAGCGGTGCCGGGCGGATGGATGGCGACGAGCAGGCATGCCCGATCCTCGGACAGGACCGCCCAATCCGGAACCAAGGTGATGCCGTGTTCGGGTGATGTGTAGGACAGAGAATCTTCGAGTTCTTCACGGGGCCTGGATACCTCGGCGTCGTACTCAAGCAACTCTTCCAGCACGAGTCGTATCCATTCGCGATGTAGTGCTTCGAGTTGCGGGTCGTGTTCGTCCACGGCCTCGCGCCACTCCTCGTAGGCGCTGCGTAGCCGTTGGCGATGGTCCGTCTTGACCACCTCGATCCCTTGGGGGAACACCGCCTCGAGCACGGGCACCGCAAGGAACGGCCCGGACCACTCGACGAGCGAGAGCCACTCGGCATGCCGGGAGACACCGCTCATCGCGCAGCCCCTGCACCAATCGAAGATTGGGGTACCAGGAAAACGACCGCCACCGGGAAGGTGCGATCGACGAGACCGGCGTAGCGGGCCTCGATGGCCGCGGTTTCACGTTCGCGCTCCTCAGGAATGCGTTCCAGGCGCGCTCGCAACGCTTCGACGTCACGGCGCAGCTGATCGCGTTGCTCCGTGGGCCACAGTTCCATCTGCGCCGGAGGGGGGGCTTCGAGTTCGTGGCGAATGGCGCCCTCCAGCTCGGCCAAGACTCCAGCGAGATCCTCGATCTCTGCCACCTTGCGCCGTTCCAGGGTGTTTTCCAGATACTTCAGGCGATCGCGGGAACGCGCCTCCACCGACGCTCGGATCGGTTCCTCGTGACGGAGGAAACGGTCGGCGAGGGCATCGAAAAGCTCCGCCGGCGGGTCAATCGGGCGGCCCGCGTCGACGAGTCGTTCCAGGCGCCCCACCTGCGGGATGCGCCGGAAGGTTCCGTGCTCGATCTCTCCTCCGGCGAGCGTCAGTTCCTCGTGAAGGCGATGATGGTTGCCGCCCGTGATCACGAGACGCGACCATACGGCGACGGCGGGGACGCGCAGATCGGAATCGGAGACGGCCAGGACAGTCACGCGATGAAGATTCTTGCGGCCATGAGATTCCAGCGCCCAAACCTGCTCCCTGAGCAGTCGGAGGCACATTTGCACCAGGCGATGATTGAGGTGGGCGAGCACCACGTCGTCACGCCCCTTGGCGACCTCGTGGTCGAAGGTGATCGGTCTTCGCGCGCCCGTGTGCGGATGCTCCAGGCCGGCCGTTGCCCGTCCCCAGGAACCGGGCAGCCACGGCACCTCGTAGGCGCTTCCCTCTGGCGCGCCTCGTAACGGCACCGGCTTCAGCGGTGGCAGCTCCGCCAGTTCCAGTGCGACCCGTACGGTCCTGGAGATACGGTCGGGCGAGAGATGGAAATCGTTACGCGCCTCCAACAGGCGTTCGTGCAGTTTGGCGACCCGCTCCTTCAGCTTGCGTTCGGTAGCGACGAAGCGACGGGCTCGTTCGGCCTTCCCTTCGGCGATGCGCGTGTCGAGCCGGTCACGATGCCCCAGCATCGCTTGCTCGATCTGTTCAGCGATCACGGGGCCGACGCTGCCCAGGTCTTCGCGAATGGCGTTCACCTTGAGTACGGCCCGCATGAGGTATTCGTGATCGCCCTCCAGTTCTCCGATAGCGGGATCGGTTGCCTCAGCGGCATTGGAAAACCCGTTCCCGACAGGATGCCAGATGTGCACGCGGTCGTGTTTCTGGCCGTGACGATCGATACGGCCGTTGCGCTGCTCCATCACGTTCGGGTTCCAGGGGATCTCGATGTGGACGAGGTAGCTGCAGTGGTTCTGTAGGTCGATGCCTTCCGAAGCGGCGTCCGTGGCCAGGAGGATTCTCACGGGTGATACGTCCGGGTGGGCCTGGAATGCCGCCTTGACTCGCTCGCGCTCGTCCCTGTCCATACCACCATGGAGGATGGCGAGGCGGTCGCCTCCATAGTCGTGGCTCGCGAGGATCCGGTGCAGCCATGCATGGGTGGCGCGATATTCGGTGAACAAGATGACGCGGCTGTCGCTCCATCGTCCGTCGGTCTTCAAATGCGATTCCAGCCATTCCAGGATGGCCCGTGCCTTCGAGTCCGGCCTGTCCTTCGCCGATTCGGCCCAGTGTCCGAGTCGGTCGAGCATGTCGCGTTGCTCGGTCGTCAAGGGTGTCGCCGAAGCGCCCGCCTCGCGGGTGGCATCGTCCAGGGCCTCCTCGAGCCGCTCGTCGTCGGCCCAGTCCTCCTCGGCGCGCAGGATGGCCTTGCGCAGGATGCGGTCCTCCAGGGTTTTGCCGCTCTTTTTGGTCGGCCCTCGCTCCAAGCTTTCCCGGTGCTTGGCCAGTGTGGCCGCGAAAGCGGCGGGTGAAGAGAACAGCCTTTTCTTGAGGAGCTTGTGGACAAAATCCGTTCCGTACTCGGAACGGCTGTCCTGGACGCTCCGCGACCGGTTTTCGGTGTACTTACGGAGGAGTCCGTGCATTTCGCGTTCTTCCGCCGTGTATTCGATTTCCAGCGGCATCAATTCGCGCCTTGGGTAGATCGGCTTCCCGTCCGCGTCCACCAGGTCGGTCTTCAGTCGCCTGACCATGACGCGCTGGAGCTGACGTTCGTCGGGCATTACGGAGCGAGCGAACCTCTGGTCGTCCAGCAGTTCGAGGAGGGAAGTGAAAGACTCCTGATAACCGTTGTGCGGCGTCGCGCTCAAAAACAGCCGATGCTCGAAATGAGGTGCAATGGTGCGGATCAGTCGGGTGCGTTGGCTTTCGAGGGCATATTGGGTCGCTGCCGCGGGCGCCACGTTGTGGGCTTCGTCCACCACGAGGATATCGAACTTGCGGGGATAGGTGACATGAGGTGGCAGGACATCCTTCATGAGGCGCAGGCCCTCGCCGCTCTTCATCCAGTCCATCGAGGTCACTAGCCGGGGGAACGAGGTCCACGGATTGGCGTGTATACCACGTTCACGACGCAGTCGCTTGACGTAGTCGGTGTCGACGATCCGGAACTCCAGACCGAACTTTTCGTGCATCTCGGTTTGCCACTTCACCTGGAGGGAGGCGGGGCAGACGACGAGTACCGAACGGGCGCGGTGGCGTACCAGAAGCTCCTGGATCACCAGCCCGGCCTCGATGGTCTTGCCGAGACCGACGTCGTCGGCGATCAGAATATTGACCCTGGCCATGTCGATCGCGCGCACGAGCGGATCGAGTTGATAGTCCTCGATGGTCACGCCGCTGCGAAAAGGCGCCTGGAGGAACGACCTGTCTGCATTGGTGGCCGCACCCCAGCTTACGGCGTCGAGGAAAGCATCCAACCGATCGGCGGCATCGTGCCCAGTGATCACGGGCAACCCAGCCTTCTCCAGTATCCGAGCGCCGGGCTCGATCTCCCAAACGACATCGAGTTCTTCGCCCAGCGCGTCCTCGTCGATCGACGTCAAGTTCACAAGATGCTGCCAGGGAGCTCCTTCGGTGCCGCCATCGATGGCGGCACCCTGGACGTCTCCGACGACCCACCGCCGCCGGCGGACTTCCACGAGCTGGCCCGGCTCCGGAACCGCGAAGGCGAGCACTTGCCGAGACTGATCTGGTGTAACGATCGCGGACATACATTTCCCATGGTGTGATGGCGCATGGAAGCGCCGAATGCCGCGACGACCATGCTCCTTGGTGAGGTCGACGCGGCTCTTCAAACGTAAATCGTCAGCCGTATTCGCCGACGTGCTTCAGAATGCTCCTGCCAATGACTTCGCCCAGCCTCACCGGCACGGCATTACCTATGAGGCGGCCCAGTTCGTTGCGACCGATACGTTCCCCTGGCTCGAAGAAGCGATAATTGCGTGGAAAACCTTGGATGAGCGCACCCTCCCGGAAAGAGATCGCTCTGTCCTGTTCCGGGTGGCCATATCGTCCGCTACCGAAGTTGTAGAACTGAGTGGTCAAGGTCGGCGCAGGAAGATCCCAGCACATGCGACCATAGATGCTCGAATATTTCTTGCCCGACGAACGCTTGTGGCATGCGGCAACCAGACGTTCGTCCCAGTCGCGCCACGAACCACCGGGGACCGATGCCTTTATCCGCTCCAGGTTGATCGGTGAGAGCGAGCACGCTTGGTGCAATGGGTCGCGTTCATGTGTCTCGCCCGCCTCTATGGGGGGGAGCTTGCCAATGGCGTCTTGGACGGTGCGGTGCTTCCCTTGTGCATGTGTCGGTGGAATCAGCTCGATTGGTCCGAGTCTGGACGCGAGGAGAACCAAGCGTTGGCGTTGTTGCGGTACACCGTAATCCGCACAATGGACGGTTCGATAGGAAACGTGGAACTTCAATCGCCGAAGTTTGGCCACGAATTCGTCGAAGATATCCTGCTCTGCGAGTCTCGGGACGTTTTCCATCGTGACCAACTCGGGTTCGGTCTCGCGGACCAGGCGAGCGAACTGGCGCAGAAGGTGCCACCGATGGTCGGAAGATTTGTCCTTCCCCTGGCTGTAGGTCGAGAAGGGCTGACAAGGTGCGCATCCCGCGAGCAATCGATATGGTGCACCGTTCAGGGCTTCGAGCAACTCAGGTGCCGAGACCCGTTCGACAGGCTTTAAAAGGAATCGTGCCTCGTTGTTCGCTTCATAGGGGTAGGCGCATGTGGGATCGATATCCACACCTAGGCGTACGTCCACGCCGACTTTCTCGAGCCCTTTTGTAAGTCCCCCCGCGCCACAGAACAAATCGACGGCGGCTATCGTTTCCTTCATGTTATTTTTTCTCGTTCAATACAATTACGCCGTGAAAGCACTTTGACCGTATGACCCTAGAGTCCCTTTTCGTGTCCGGTTTTGACGTCTTGGACATATCGCTCGGCAGCCTGGCGGACCACCCAGGCCAGTGAAACCTTGTGGGATTCGGCGATTCGCTCCAGCTCCGCATACACTTCGGCCGGGAAACTGATCGAGGCTCGTACGGTCTTGGGGTCGGTCTTTCTGCTGGATCGTTTGGTCATCATTGGATTTTTCCAGTTTTCACCACTTTACACCAGGGTGGTGCAAGGGTGTAGCTGAAAGTTGCATGGAAAGTGAAAATTAGACTGTGTCTAGAGCGGTTCAATCAACCATTGGATCCGCCTGATGATCCTTCGCCACTACTTTAGAGTGGAGGCTATCTTCTGCTTGAAGGAACAGGGCTGCTGAAATTATTTAGTGCTGAATACTCTGATTAGACGATCGTTGCCTCTAATTGGCCGGTTTTGGGTACCAGCCTGTTCAAAGGCCTCGATATCTGCCATTCTGTAACGAACCGAGTGGCCCAGTTTGATGTATACCGGACCTAGTCCCGTGCAGCGCCAGCGCTCCAGGGTGCGTTCGCTCAGGGCCCACCGCTGAGCCAGCTGTTTCTGGGTGAGTAGGTCATCTGCCATGTTTGCGTTCCTCCGCTGTGTTTCCGCAATGAACGCTTCATAGGCCGGGGGTATCAAGGGCTTGGCGGTTACTGGGTATTTCTGGGAAACGGCAATAAGCGGATAGTCAGAATAATTTGCCTTGTGTTATCTTTCCACCGCCATTCAAAAGCCCCATTGCGGGGCTTTTTTTGTGCGTGAAAGGTTCGTACACTCCCTTAATGATTATTTGAAGTAAGTACCCCAGTGCAGAAAAAAACAAGGATTTATACGCTGAATGTCCCACCTGCATGAAGCCTTGGCCGGCCGTGTCAGTGAGTGGCGCGAACAAGGCTATCCATCTGAACAGTATCCCACGATTGCCGAGATACTGGATTTCGCGGTCGAAGACGCGGAAGAAGGCCAGCTTCGGTTCCTGCGCAAGGCGCAGTACCGTGCCCTGGAAACCTACTGGTATCTGCGCCTGGTCCAGAATACACCCCGCATCATCAAGCTCTATGAGCAACTGTTTCCCAAGGCCAGAGAACGCCGGGAGGCAATGGGGCTCAATGCGGAGGAAGTGCGCGATTTTATCGAGGACGAAGGCTGGGACGCGCTCTATGAGCGCATTCGGACCGACAACCGGTTTGTCAAAAAACACTCCCTGGAGAGCCTGCGTGAAACCCTGACCCTCGATTACCCCAGCTATATCCTGGCCCTGGCCATGGGGGCGGGGAAAACCATTCTGATGGGCACCATCGTGGCGACCGAATTCGCTATGGCGCAGGAATATCCCGAGGGTCCCTTTGTCCAGAACGCGCTGATCTTCGCCCCGGGCAAGACCATTGTGGAATCCCTGCGCGAGATCGCCGATATCCCCTTTGAGCGGATTCTGCCGCCGCGCATGTACAAACCCTTCGCGGCCAGTCTCAAGCTCACCTTTACCCGTGACGGCGACAAGGAACTGCCGGTGGTCTGGGGCAGTTCCTGGAATGTGGTGGTCACCAACACCGAGAAGATCCGCATTCAGAAATCCACCGGCCGGCGCAAGAGCTATGGCCAGATGGACTGGCTGAACAAGACCGAGGAACACGCCCGGGAAGAGGCCAACCTGCGCCTCAGTGCCATCGCCTCTCTGCCGCATCTGGCCATCTTCTCCGATGAGGCGCATCACACCTACGGTCAGAAACTGCTGGGACAGTGGAAAGAGAATAGCGAGACCGGTGAGCTGGAGTTCGTCGAACAGGGCATCAAGAAGGTTCGCAAGACGGTGGATTATCTCGCCAGCGAGACCAACCTGATCGTGGTGGTCAACACCACGGGTACACCCTATTTCGAGCGCCAGCCGCTGCGCGACGTGGTCATCTGGTACGGCCTTGGCGAGGGCATTCAGGACGGTGTGCTCAAGGAGTTGGCGAACAACATCCGCATTTTCGATATGGACGAGGCCGATGCGGAGCACCTGGTCCGGGAAATCATCGACGACTTCATCGAAGACTATTGGGATGTGCGCATCCATGACGGCTCGCCCGCACGCCTGGCTCTGTACTTCCCCAATACCAATACCCTGGACGATCTGCGACCGGCGGTGGATTCCGCGCTCGCCCTGAAAGGCATCGACACCTCCTCCGTGCTGGCCGTGCACAGCAAATCGAGCGAGGAGACCAAGCGTGAGTTCTACCGGGTCGCCAACGACCCGGCGTCGCCGCATCGGATCATCCTGCTGGTGAACATGGGTACGGAGGGCTGGAACTGTCCGAGCCTGTTCGCCTGCGGCCTGGTGCGCAAACTCAAGTCCAGCAACAACTTCGTGTTGCAGGCGGCCACGCGTTGCCTGCGCCAGGTGCCGGACAACGACCGCTCCGCCCGGGTGTATGTCTCCAAGGGCAACAAGTCCATTCTGGAAAAGCAACTTACAGAGACCTACGGCACCAGTCTGGTGGATCTGAACTCGACCCAGACCGAGCGGGTGGAGAAGACGGTGGAACTGCGCACGCCGGACCTGCCGCCGATTCTGATCAAGAAGCAGGTCATGCGTTTCCGTCGCAAGCCGGACGCTGAGAAAAAACCGCTCAAACTGGTCAAGCCCACTGTCGAATATGCGCACAAGGGCCTGGTGGGGACCTTCACCATCGCCGAGCCCAAGGAGGGCAAGACCCGCCTGATCCGGGTCGACGGCAGCGAGGACAGCTTCGAGATCGAACCCATGACTTACGAACTCTACGGTGCCGCCGCCGAGCTTGCCGCCAACTATCATCTTGCGCTCGATGAGACCCTGACCGCCCTGCGTGCCGCCTATGGCGATGCCGATGTCGTGCCCGAGCATCACCTGGAGGATCTCGCCAGACAGATCGAAGCCCAGCGCAGCGACTATGAACAGGACTGGGAAGAGATCGACGTAGCCCTGGCTCTGGTCAAGACCGACGGCTTCCAGGTAAAAACCAGGAACGGTGTGCCCGTCTATACCGCCCGGATCAGTTTCGCCAAAGATCGAGAGAATCTATATAAGGTGGCGAACAACTTCGCCGACGATGAACTGGCGCAGAAGTACAGCTTCCACTACGAGGGCTACAACTTCGATTCCCAGCCTGAAGTCGAGTATCTGGAGCGGGTCCTGCAGCTGCTCAAGCAGCACCCCGACGAGGTCGACGGCGTCTGGTTCACCGGCGGGCTGACCGATCCGGGCAAGACGGAGCTGTTCGCCGAATACCTGGGCGACGACGGCCGCTGGCACCGCTATACCCCCGACTTCGTCATCCGGCGCAAGGACGGCCGGCACCTGATCGTGGAGGTGAAAAAGGACGAACACAGCGCCGACATCCGGGCCGACCTGGAACGCTATCGCAACGGCGAGGCCCCGCAGACCGCCGAGGGCCGCAAGGCCGTCGCCCTGCAGCGCTGGCAGGACCTGAACCCCGACACCCTCCACTACGAGGTGGTGTTCGCCAACGGCATGCTGCACGCCGACGCCCTGGAGACGGCCAGGGCCTTCATCAGTGGCGACTGAATCCCTGTGCAGCTTTAACCTGATAAGATTTAATAAGAAATCGCCAGAATCACGCAAATTCCTGGAAGTTGCATAAGCCGCTCGATTCAGCCTTATTACGCAACTTTATCCATGAAAAGTTGCATAATAAGCGGTTTCCGCCTAGGCTATGCAACCTTGAGTCACCCATAGGAACGAGGGGAAAGTTTGGAGCGCCAGAGCGGCCAGTACGTGAACTGTACCACGACCGGGGAGACCTACCGCGCCTTCCTGCCCACCCCGCTGCCGCCCGAACCGCCGCTGGAACTGGACGGTGACCTGCTCGATCTGCTCGCCGGCGCGAATCAGGCCCTCGGCCGCCTGGATGGCATGGCTGCCGTCCTGCCGGACACCCGGCTGTTTCTCTATCAATATGTCCGCAAGGAAGCGGTGTTGTCCTCCCAGATCGAGGGCACCCAGTCCTCGCTCTCGGACCTGCTGCTGTTCGAGCTGGACGAGGCCCCAGGCGTACCCGTGGACGACACCCGCGAGGTTTCCCGCTACGTGGCCGCCATGGAGCACGGCCTGCGTCGGATGCGCGAGGGCTTCCCGCTGTCCCTGCGGCTGCTGCGCGAGATTCATGCCGTGCTCATGGACGGCGCCCGCGGCAGTGACAAGACCCCGGGCGAATTTCGCCGCAGCCAGGTGTGGCTGGGCGGCACCCGGCCGGGCAATGCCGCCTTCGTGCCGCCGCCGGCGGAACGGCTCATGGACTGCCTGGACCCCTTCGAGCACTTCCTGCACCATGACAGCCTGCCGGTGCTGATGAAGGCGGGCCTGGCGCACGCCCAGTTCGAGACCATCCACCCCTTCCTTGACGGCAACGGCCGGCTGGGGCGGCTGCTCATCACCCTGCTGCTGTGCACCGAGGGGTTGCTGGCCGAGCCCCTGCTGTACCTGAGTCTGTACTTCAAGCTCAACCGCACCGAATACTACGATCGCCTCAACCGCATCCGCACCCACGGCGACTGGGAGGGCTGGATGCGCTTCTTCCTGCGCGGTGTGCGTGACACCGCGCAACAGGCCGTGGACAGCGCCCGCCGGCTGCTGGCCCTGTTCGAGCAGGACCGCGAGCGGATCAAAGAGCTGGGCCGCATTGCCGGTTCCTGCCTGCAGCTGCACGAGCTGCTCAAGCAGCGGCCCATCGTCAACATCGGCCAGGCCGCCGCGGCCACCGGTATTAACCGCACCAGCATCAGCCGTTGCATCGGCCTGCTGGAGGAGCAGGGGATGCTGCGCGAGCTGACCGGCAACCGCCGCAACCGGTTGTTCGTGTACGATCAATATATCCAGGTGCTGAGCGAAGGCACCGAACCCATTCGCTAGACGGAACCGTGTGATGAGCAAGAACCCCGAGAAAGCCAATAACGTCAAAATCACCAAGGCCAAGGGCCGGCCCATGCTCACCTGGGTGGGCAAGCGCCCGCTGACGTCGGTGCGCGCCTATCCCGCACAACTGGTCGAGCGTTTCGAGGTGCAGACGGACGCCCCGCTGGCCGACGTCGACTGGTCCGACTGGCCGGAGCAGTTCCCGAAGGGCGGCCTGCTGTTCCACGGCGACAACAAGGACGTGCTGGCCTATCTGCTGGCCAACGGCTTTCGCGGCAAGGTCAAACTGATCTACATCGACCCGCCGTTCGATTCCGGCGCGGATTATGTGCGCAAGGTACAGCTGCGCGGCGCCAAGGGCACGACCAAGATCGACGGCGAGGAATACACCCTCGGCGAGCAGATCCAGTACACGGATATCTGGGCGAATGATAATTATCTGCAGTTTATGTATGAGCGGTTTCTGCTACTTAAAGAGCTACTATCTGAAGATGGATGGTTCTTTATGCATTGTGATTTCAGAAGAAATTCGTATTTGCGAATTATTCTTGATGAGGTGTTTGGAGAAGGTAACTTTCGAAGCGAGGTTGTATGGCATTATTCCGGTTGGAATCGCTATCTTGAAACTTCATTCAACAAGCGGCATGACACGGTTTATATCTATTCAAAGTCAAATTCATCCAGATTAAATCCTGTTTCCATTGAATGGAATTCGAAAGAAGAATATGTCAGGGCTAGAAAGCAAAAGATATTAACTGACGAAGAAGGTAGAGAGTATGTTTTGTCTGACGCTGGAAATGGTAAATGAATCGCCCCGGTTCTGGTAGACACCTCCGAGCCATATTATGATGGCTGAAAAAGAGGTGACCAATGAGCGGAAAGCGATACACAGACGAATTTAAGCAGGAGGCGGTTCGCCAAGTCACGGACCGGGGGTATCCGGTCGCCGAGGTGGCGCAGCGACTGGGGGTGACCACGCACAGCCTGTATGCCTGGCTGAAGCAGTTCGGGCCCAAACAGGCCAAAGACGAGGAGCTGGATGAAGCGCAGCGCGAGCTGCGGCGCCTGAAGACTGAGTTGCGCCGTGTCACGGAGGAGCGTGACATCCTAAAAAAGGCCGCAACGTACTTCGCCAAGGAGTCCGGCTGAAGTACGAATTTATTCGAAGCCACCGGCAAGAATTCCGTGTGCGCACGATGTGTCGGGTGCTGGACGTGCACCCCAGTGGCTTTTATGCCTGGCTCAAGGAGCCCTTGTCGCCTCGGGCGAAAGAAGACCGAAGACAGACGGGGCTGGTGAAGCAATCATGGTTGGAAAGCGGCTGTGTGTATGGCTACCGCAAGATCCACGACGACCTGCGTGAACTGGGTGAGGGCTGCGGTAAGCACCGCGTTTACCGCCTTATGCGCCTGGCAGGCATCAAGGCCGAGGTCGGCTACAACAAGCGGCGCAGCCACTATGGTGGTAAGCCCGCCGTTGTCGCCGCGAATACGTTGGATCGGCAGTTCGACCCCGAGGCACCGAACCAGGCTTGGGTGACGGACATCACTATGATCCGGACCTATGAGGGCTGGCTGTACCTGGCGGTGGTGGTGGATCTGTGCTCGCGCCAGGTGGTGGGTTGGTCTATGCAGTCTCGGATCTACGCCGACTTGGTGCTCAAGGCACTGCTGATGGCGGTATGGCGACGCAAGCCCAAGCCGGGTCTGATCATCCATTCCGACCAAGGGAGCCAGTACACCGGCCACGAGTGGCAGCACTTCATCAAGGAGCATGGCTTGATCTGCTCAATGAGTCGGCGCGGCAACTGCCACGACAATGCGGTGGCTGAGAGCTTCTTCCAGCTGCTGAAGCGGGAACGGATCAAACGGCGGATCTATGCCACGCGTGATGAGGCGCGGGCCGATATCTTTGATTACATCGAGCTGTTTTACAACACCAAACGGCGTCACGGCTACAACGCGGGACTGCCTCCGGTCCAGTTCGAGCAGAAGACTACCGGACGGCTCGGGAGTGTCTAGGGAACCCGGGGCGATTCAGCCCCGCGCAGTCGGCGTGCCGCATCCCGGTCAACTGCTCATGGCGTTCATTGATGGCGGCAAGACGATAGACGTCGTCGCCCTCAACGTCGATCACGAACGCGGCGATGCCGAGGTAGTTGAGGATGCTGTGAAGTTCCGCATAGTCGCGGCTTTCCAGGAGTCCGTGCACTTTGAGCCTGCTCAGTGACCTGGGTCCTTGGGAGGGCGGCAGCGGAGGTCTCCTGCTGACGACTCTCAACAACGAACGCATGTAGCGCCCCGCATATCATACGCGCAGCTTAGCATGAATCTCGCGCCCGTCATAAGAATGGAGCATGTGAGGTTTATAGCGCTGGTCAAACTGGGTGCGATTGGGTAATTTGTTGATGTGTGTAATATTTATTAATCAATGCCGTAGTGGTTATTACAGCAGGGTTGCGGCTTCCGATCAGATGGATTTGTGGATTTCCACCGGCATTGATATATACGCAAGGGGATGTTGCATTTGCGTAGACTATCAACCGTTACCCAGGAGAGACCAATGTACAGTCTGGCCAGTGATCGTGTTTCAGCGCTTCAGATTTCCGAGAATACCCCTTACCGCCACCTCACAACCCACTACGAGGAGAAGTACAGGGTCGGCTGGTACTTTATGCATGCAGCACCGCGTCCCTGCTTCAATCCCGAGTTGCTGCAGGACATCGATCAGTGGTTCACCTGCGTCCGCCAGGAGCAGGATAGCGAGGGAGGGCGTGACTACCGTTATCTGGTGCTTGCTTCCGACGTCGATGGTGTCTTCAATCTCGGCGGTGATCTCAATCTGTTCCGTTCCCTGATCGCCGCCGGTGATCATGATGGCCTGCTCGATTATGCCAAGGCATGCATCAATGTTCTCTACCAGAATATTGTCCATCTGGAGCGCGACCTGACCACGATATCGCTGGTGCAGGGCGATGCGCTGGGCGGCGGATTCGAGGCGGCACTGTCGAGCAACGTGCTCATTGCGGAGCGCGGCACCCGGATGGGACTGCCTGAGATCCTGTTCAATCTGTTCCCGGGGATGGGTGCCTACAGCCTGCTGTCGCGGAGAATCGGTACCGGGCGGGCTGAACAGATGATTCTGAGCGGGCAACTCTACAGTGCCGAGGAACTGTATGAGATGGGGGTGGTGGATATCCTTGCTGAGAAGGGTGAGGGTGAACTGGCCGTGCTCGAGTACATCAAGCGTGCCGACAGGGCTGCCAACGGATATCGTGCCATGCGTGAGGTCAGGGATATCTGCAATACCCTGGATTACAGGGAGCTTCTCGCTATCACCACGGTCTGGGTCGAAGCAGCGCTGCGCCTGGGGAAGCGTGATCTGCGTATGATGGAGCGTCTTGTCAGTCGGCAGAACGCCAAGTAGGAGACTTGCGGCACGGGGTTTTCTGGGGCCACTCCATTCCGCAAAATGGGGTGGTTTCAACGCATTTCGCGTTGTTGAGTAAGATATCCCTGCATTGTCTCGAGCAGGTGTCCATGGGCGAGGCGCAGCTGCCTCATGCTGTTCGCGGGGGCCGGGCCAGACATTTCATAGGGCTTGATCGTTTCGGTCTTTTCGCAGAGCTGCACGAATTCTATGGCGCCGAGTTCGACCGCGCTGCCCTTGAGCGCGTGTACCGCCTCGCGAAAATCAAGGTAGTCCTGTTCCTCGATCGCCTGCTCCGCCCGGCGCAGCAGTGCGCGACTGTCGTCGCAGAAGCCATCGATAAGTTCTGCCACGAAGTCGATTCCCGAACCCAGATTGGCGAGACGGTTCAGTGCTTCCTGGTCGAGAACGATGTTCTTTGTCAGGCTGCTGGTCCTGCCTTGCCGTTCAGTGTCCGCCGTGCGTCCTGTGGTTGCCTCACCGCCCCTGACCAGTCCGGCAATCGTCTCCAGAAGATTGTGGGCGTCGATCGGCTTGGTGATATAGGCGTGTGCGCCGGCATCCAGGCAGCTGTTCATTGTCTCCAGCGTGGCATCGGCGGTGACCATGATCACCGGTACCGAGCCGGAAGTGTCGAAAAACCGGAATGCCTTCAGCACTTCGATGCCACTGCTATGCGGCATGTTCATATCGAGTATTGCAAGATCGTAGTGTCGGCGGCCGTCGGTTAGTGCATCCAGCGCTTTCTCGCCATCGTCCACGATGTCGACATGGTGTCCCGCGCGCTTGAGGATGCCGTTGATAACCTTCTGGTTGATGTCGTTGTCTTCGGCAACGAGGATATTGAGTTCGGAGACGCTGCTGTTCTGGCGGTGGTAGTCGGATAGAGTGACGACGTTTTCATCCAGCTGCATTTCGCTGCGTGCGGCATGGATGGCGTTGAACAGAAGGGTTTTCTCCGGCGGCTGCGACAGGACGGAGGAATAGTCGCATTCAAGCCTGTGCATGCCGACACGATCGAGCTCTCTGTCCACAAGGAGGATCAGCGCGATCTCCATAATGGAGTCGTCGCTGCGAATGACTCTGGCGAACAGGTCCGGCTCCATATTGAGTGCGGTCTGGTCGAGCAGCGCCACGTCGTAGGCGCATTCGCTCTCGCTTGCCTCCAGCATCAGCGAAAGCGCATGCGCGGGGGTGGTCGCCCAATCGAACTCGACCCCCCAGCCGCGCAGGGCAGGGCGGATTGCCGCAGCCAGCTTCTCGCTGGCGAGCAGCAGGATACGCATTGACTCCAGCCTGCCGTTGTCGCTTTCCACCTCATCGCGCAGCAGTGTCATCGGAACTTCAAACCAGAAGGTGGAGCCCTCTCCCGGCGTGCTCCGGACACCGATGGTGCCCCCCATGAGTTCCACCAACTGCTTGGCAATCGTTGTTCCCAGTCCCGAGCCGCCATACTGTCGTGTGACGGAGTGATCGGCCTGGCTGAAATTCTCGAAGATGTGGTCGAGTTTGTCCTCCGCAATACCGATCCCGGTATCTTCGATTTCGAAACGTATGCGGGGTTTGAAGCTGGTTCCGCCCGCCGGTAGGACGCGCAGCGTTACGGATCCGTGATCGGTGAATTTGATGGCGTTGCCGAGCAGGTTCACCAGGACCTGCCGGAGGTGAAGTTCATCTCCCTCGAGCATGAACGGAATCTGCGGGTCGATATGGGCGGAGACAAGCAGTTCCTTGCGTTTGCCCTGTACCTCGAGCAGTCGCACCGTGCTGTTTACCAGCGAGTGCAGATCGAAGCGGTTCTTCTCTATGCTGGTCTTGCCTGCCTCGATCCTGGTGAGGTCGAGAACATTGTTGATCAGGCCGAGCAGCGTCCTTGCCGAGAGGTGGACCGTCTTGACCAGGTCGCGCTGTTCGTCATCCAGGCGCGTATCCTGCAGCAATTCGCTCATCCCGATAACCCCGTTGAGCGGGGTGCGGAGTTCGTGGCTCATATTGGCCAGGAAGCGCGATTTCGCCTCGTTGGCCTGGTTGGCCTTCTGAATCGCCTCGTAGAGTTTGCGCAGCAGTACCTTGATGTAGAGCGGCAGCATGATGAGCAGCAACAGCAGGCTGACGCCGATGTCCAGGTGCTGCTGCCAATACTCGCTCAACAGCAGAACCGCGGAGAAGCCGACAAGGCTCAGTGCCATCGAGATGTCCACATAGCGCTCGCCGTAACGGAAGCCGTTGCCGACGATCACCCACAGATAGATGGCGAACAGCGGTGTTCCGTAGCCCCCCGTCAGGGCCATGACCAGGGAGAGGGTGGCGAGATCGACGACCATGCCCAGGAGGCGTCTGGCGGTAGATTTTGCCGGCCTTATCAGGATAGCGGCAATGATTCCCAGCGATACCAGGAGGAAGCTGCTGCTGATCAGTCTGGGGAAGAGAAGATCCGATTCGTGCTCATCCCAGAGCAATGGCATCGGCGAAATGAAGTAGAGGAAGATGATGCCGCCGATGGCGAGGCGGATGAGGGCCTGTTCGTGTTCGCTGTCATCCCTGGCCGCAAGCGTTTTCCTGATCCTGTCCCATGCAGTTTTTATTGTGTATTGATTGTTCTGCATCCAGACTTCCGTTTATTCCGGGGCATCAATCACCGAGCCCGTTTGTTCAGGGTCATTAATCCGTGGGGTCGTTCAACTGTATTTCGATCTCGTCGATAAGCTCCAGCTGTTCGTTGAAGGCCTCGACACAGGCCGGATCGAAATGCTTCCCGGACTGCTCGTTTATGAAATCGACCGCTCTCTGCCGCTCCCATGCCGGTTTGTATGGGCGGGTCGATCGAAGTGCATCGTATACGTCGGCAACGGCGACGATCCGGGCTGCCAGCGGAATATCCTCACCGCTCAGACCATAAGGATAGCCGCTTCCGTCAAATTTTTCATGATGACTGAGCGCGATGACCGCACCTGCCTGGATGAAGCGGGAATCGCTGTCCGCCAGTATGCCATGGCCGATCACCGTGTGCTGTTTCATCCATTCCCACTCCTGCGGGGTGAGTTTCCCCGGTTTGAGGAGGATATGGTCGGGGATTCCGATCTTGCCGATGTCATGCATCGGCGAAGCGTACTCGATTTCGTCGCAGTCCGCCTTGGACAGGCCGAGATGCTCGGCGATGGCGCGGCTGTACCTGGCGATGCGCAGAATGTGGTTGCCGGTCTCCTCGTCGCGGTATTCGCCCGCCTTGGCCAGTCGCAGCAGGGTTTCGCGTTCCCGTTGAAGTACCCGACGCGTGGCAAGTTCAACCTGTGTCTGCAGCCAGTCTGCCCGGTCCTGGATAATGGTCTGTTGTCTGCGGATGGTCAGCAGATTGCGGCAGCGGCTGCGGCATTCGTACTGATCCAGTGGCCGGGTCAGAAAATCAGTCGCGCCGGCGTTGAGTGCTTCGTAACGAACGCTGCGATCGCCGACCACCGTGATCATGACAATCGGGATATCACAGCAACTGTTGATATTCCTGACCCGCCTGATGAACTCAATGCCGTTCATCTGCGGCATGCGGTAATCAGTGAGGATCAGATCGGGCGCGACATGATGAATCTGCTGCAGTGCTTCGTTGGGGTCGGAGAAGCTGGTAACTTCGATCTTCTCGTCGAGGGTGTGGACGATGCCTTCGAGGATCCGTCTGCCGATGGACTGGTCGTCCAGGATGAGGACGTGTTGTGCCTTCTCGCCGGCCTGCGAGCTATTGTCAAGCCGGCGGTGGACCAGCCGCGGTTTCCTGTAACCGCGAGCTTTCCCCCCGGAACTGGCAATACTGCTTACAGTGCTCATTTCTTGTCTCCGCTGGCGCGCAAAATGTGTATCAAAATTTAACGCCTATACGATAAATCTGCCAGACTTTCTGCAGGAAATACCCGGTTCTTTGTCGTGGTTATCCTGCGCGGGTTGCATGCGGACTCGGAAACCTGGTCGTGCGGCCTGTTCCAGTGTGAAACGCGCCGGGTTGTTCAAGGGAGGCTGTCTCATTCCGGCTGCACTCAGCGGCTCCCGTGACCTTGATAATGCACCGTGTGGATTTATCGGCAGATTGTTGTCTTACATTAACATCCAATCGGTCTCAGTCGTGGATGACGATGCCGGGATCGACGCCAGGGCGGTTGCGCGCAGTGTTGCGTCGGGATTGCAAGGGGGCGTGATGGTACAGGATGGAAAATCCCGCTTGATGTGGATGGGACGCGTAACCGCCCTGTCACTTTCGAGATGGATTGTCAGTCTTTCGCTGACTTCAGACGACCTGTCCCGCTGCCCAGCCCGAGGACCAGGCCCACTGGAAATTGTAGCCGCCCAGCCAGCCGGTGACATCCACCACCTCGCCGACGAAATACAGGCCGGCTACCCGTTTCGATTCCAGGGTTTTCGATGACAGTTCGTCGCAGTCCACGCCGCCCACGGTGACCTCTGCCGTGCGGTAGCCTTCGGTGCCGTTGGGTCTGAGCTGCCAGTGCTGCAGAGATTCGGCGATGGCCTCGAACCGGCGATGTGAAAATGACTGCAGCGGTTGATCGGCCGGTTCCGTCCCGAGCATGGCGCTGATCAGGCGTTTCGGCAGCCATTCCCCCAGTACGGTTTTCAGATGACTGTTGGGCTGCGCTGCCTGCCGTGCCTTCAGCCAGCCGGCCGCATCCAGGTCGGGCAGCAGGTTGATGCTGACCGCCTCGCCCGGCTGCCAGTAGGAGGAGATCTGCAGGATCACCGGCCCGCTCAGGCCGCGGTGGGTGAACAGGAGGTTTTCCCGAAACGAGATGCGGGCATTGCTGACCTGGCTGTCCACGGCGATGCCGGCGAGTTCGGCGAAGCGCGCCTTGTCGCCCGGCTGCAGGGTGAAGGGCACCAGGCCGGGGCGGGTCGGGACAATGCGGTGGCCGAACTGCCCGGCCACCTGGTAGCCGAAGGGACTGGCGCACATCCGCGGGATGGACAGGCCGCCGGTGGCGATGACGCAGGCCCCGGCCTTGAACATCCCCTTCGAGCTATCGATAGTGAAGCCTGCATCGGTCTTGTCGATGCGATCAATGGTGCAGTTCAGCCGGATCTCGACCCCTGCCTTCCGGCATTCGTTCAGCAGCATGTCGAGGATGTCGCGGGCGCTGTCATTGCAGAACAGCTGGCCGTGATCCCGCTCGTGCCAGGGGATGCCGTAACGGTCGACCAGGGCGATGAAGTCCCACTGGGTGTAGCGGCTGAGCGCCGACTTGCAGAAATGCGGGTTGTCGGAGATGTAGTTGTCGGCGCTGACGTCCAGGTTGGTGAAGTTGCAGCGTCCGCCGCCGGACATGAGGATCTTCTTCCCGGCCCTGTTGGCATGATCGAGTACCACTACCCGGCGCCCGCGTCTGCCCGCCTCGGCGGCGCACATGAGTCCGGCGGCGCTGGCGCCGATGATGACGACATCTGTCTGCATGGTCAGGAAGGAGTGTCGAGGCCTGTCTGCGGTGGGGCGTGAGAATATCAGCCCGGGCGGATCGGGGCGAGTCTGCGCTGTTGCCAGGCCCGGGGCATGTCTTACACTTGCTGTATCAAGCCGGCGATCCGCCGGTACGGCTGATGGAGTCCGTCATGCAGCGATTCTTCCTTTCGGTGTTGCCGGGTATCGCCTTGTTGTTGAGCGGCTGTGTGAGCATGCCGCCCGATCTGGCGGCGGGCGGCCCCTACCGGGACATTACGCCGGACGAGGCCGGTGACGGTCGCTCCGACGGGCAACGGGTACGCTGGGGCGGGCTCGTGGTGCAGGCCGTGCCCCAGGATGGAATGACCTGTTTCGACATGGTGGGGCTTGCCCTGGACCGGGTGGGCGAGCCGCTGGACAGTGATCGCTCCAGCGGTCGCTTCCAGGCCTGCGCCAGTGGCTTCTACGATCCGGCCATTTACAGCAGCGGCCGGCATGTCACCTTCACCGGCCGTATCGAGGGAACCGCCACCCAGCGCATCGGCGAGGCCGAATTCAGTCTGCCGCGGCTGCGGGCCGATCAGGTCCATCTGTGGCCCCGACGCCGGGAAATCCAGTATGTGCCGTATCCCGCCCCCTATTACTGGGATCCGTTCTACGACCCGTACTGGCGCTACCGGCGCCTGGAGTAGGGTGTACCCTCCCCGGACCCGCGCGGTTCAGTGTGCGCCGCCCGTGACCGGCGTGACGGTGTCGCGGATGACCGACTCGCCGCTGCGCGAGGGCAGGCGCGGCAGTTCCATGGCCGGGAATTCGCCGGTCAGGGCCTCGAGAAAGGCGAGGATGTCATCGACCTGCTGTTCGCTCAGCTGCTTGTTGAGCTGGGTCTCACCCATGATCAGCACTGCCTCGCGCAGGCTGTTCACCGCGCCGTTGTGGAAGTAGGGGGCGGTGAGGGTGATGTTGCGCAGGGTCGGCACCTTGTACATGTACTTGTCCGCGTCCTTGCCGGTGACCTGGTGGCGGCCGGTATCCGCCAGCAGCTGGTATTTCTCCACATAAGCGCTGTCGGCGAACAGGGGGAACTTCTGGTAGAAGCCGCTGCCTTCGGGCAGCTCGGGCTGCGGGCCATTGAAGGCCGGACCGCCGTGGCAGGCAGTGCAGCCGACCTCGTTGAAGGTGCGCATGCCGCGAATCTGCTGCTCGCTCATGGCGCCTTCCTCGCCCTTGACGTGGCGGTCGTAGGGGCTGTTCGGGGTGATCAGGGTGCGTTCGAAGGCGGCCACGGCGCGTGCGGCATTGTCGACGGTGACCGGATTCTCGTCCTCGGGGAAGGCCTGCTTGAACAGTTCCTGGTAGCCCGGGATCGAGGCCACCACGTTGAGGGCGACCTGCAGCTCCTTCACGCCCATTTCCACATCGGCCAGCACCGGTCCCTTGGCCTGCTCCTCCAGGTTTTTCGCCCGGCCGTCCCAGAACTGGACCGAGGCAAAGGCCGAGTTCCACACCGTCGGCGAGTTGCGCGGGCCGGTCTTGCCATGCACGCCCATGGAGGTCGGGCGGCCGTCGTCACCGCCCTCCATGACATTGTGGCAGGTGTTGCAGGAGACGGTGCCGGTGGCCGAATAGCGGGGATCGAAGAACAGCTTCCGGCCCAGGTCGACCTTGGCCGGCGTGGTCGGGTTGTGGCTCGGGGAGGGCGGTTCTTCCGGCAGGGGTTTCCAGTCGTAGGCGGCGGCGCTGCCTGTGCCGAGCAGGGCAGCGAGGGCGGCAGCGGCAACGAGCGGTTTGCGCCGGATGCCGGCAAGGGGCTGGAAAACGACCATGTTGACTCTCCTTCTGGATCGGGATTGATGTACAGAGATTTGTATATAATTTAATGCTTATGGACGCAGGAATCCATGATCCAGGGCAAGGACCGGTGCATTGCCGAGCCGGCCGGACCGACAGGAGGTGGCAGGCAGCATGATCGGCGCCATTGCCGGAGACATCATCGGCTCGGTCTACGAGGCCGCGCCGATCAAGACCACGGCGTTTCCCCTGTTCGGGCCGGGCAGCCGCTTTACCGACGACAGCGTGATGAGCGTGGCCGTGGCTGCGGCCATCCTCGACAATCGTCCGTACGCGGAAACACTGCGCCACTATGGCCGGCGTTACCCTGACGCCGGCTATGGCGGCAACTTCCACCAGTGGCTGTTCTCGCCCGATCCCAGCCCCTATCACAGCTTCGGTAACGGCTCGGCCATGCGGGTGAGCCCGGTGGGTTACGCCTGTGACAGAATCGAGACGGTACTGGCCGAGGCCGCACGTTCGGCCCGCTGCACCCACGATCATCCCGAGGGCATCAAGGGCGCGCAGAGCGTGGCCCTGGCCGTGTTCCTGGCGCGACGCGGCCTGGACAAGGCGGCTATCCGCGACGAGATCGAAGGCAGGTTCGGTTACGATCTCCGCCGCCGCCTGGCACAGATCCGCCCGCGCTATCGCTTCGATGTTTCCTGCCAGGGCTCGGTGCCGGAGGCGATCATCTGTTTTCTGGAATCCGCGGACTGGGAGTCGGCCGTGCGTAATGCCGTTTCGCTGGGCGGTGACAGCGACACCCAGGCCTGTATCGCCGGCGGCATCGCCGAGGCCTTCTATGGCCCGGTACCGGTGACGGTGCGCGAGCAGGTAAGGGCTGATCTCACCGAGGAGTTGTGGGAGGTGGTCGCGCGTTTCCAGCGCCGTTTTGTGCTGCAGATTGATTGAGGCATGTATCCCGCGTTTTCTCTGAGCCCTGCATATACGCCGGTTAACCGCCCCCGTTATTCCCGCGCAGGCGGAAATCCGGATACCTGTGCGGTTACCGCATCCCGGCCTGTGTCGGACGACGGAAAGGAAAATAACAGGAAATTGAAATTTCGCTGCTGAATTCCATCGAGACAGGATGGAATTTATCCATCAGTCAAATCGCATGATATGCATTGCCAATTGCAATTATATTTTCCCCCGCTGGTAAGCTAGTTTGATCTCACAAGATGTTATGCGGCTTTACAGGTCCTGACCGGACCGGGGAGGCATAATGATGTGGGATACCCTGTTGTCGCCGGGGATATTGATTCTGGTTTCCCCGTTGTTGCTCGGCATTGTCGGGCTGCTGCCGGACCGTCTGGCCAATGACTGTCCGCTGCGGATGAGCCGGCTGGTCCAGGCCGCGTCCCTGTCCGGCGTCCTGGTGGTTGTGGTCCTGTTGTTGGCGGCATTGACACAGTCGTCCGATGTCACGACCTATCAGCTGTTCGGTGCGCAGGGCGGCGACGCCTGGGCGAGCGCGTTTTCGGTGATGGTGGACAGCCTGAGCCTGACCATCCTGGCACTGGTGGCACTGCTGACCGCACTGGTGGCGCGCTTCAGTACCCAGTATCTGCTCGGCGATGCCCGCCACGGCAGCTTCTTCCGCTGGCTGGCGTTGACGGCGGGCGCCTTCATGCTGGTGGTGATCGCCGGGGATCTGCTCACCTTCGCCCTGGCCATCATCCTGACCGGCACCGGGCTGAACCGGCTGCTGACCTATTACAGTCAGCGCCAGCCGGCACAGATGGTGGCGCACAAGAAGCTGCTGTTCAGTCGCGGTGCCGATGCCTGCCTGCTGGCGGCGACCCTGCTGATCGGCTTCGCTGCGGGCACCCTGTCCTTCGAGGGGCTTGCCGCCGCCGTGTCCCGGGGGGAGTTGGTGCATAACTGGCAGCTGCACCTGGCCGCCTGGCTGATCGTGGGCTATGCGGTGCTCAAGACCGGCCAGTTCCCCTTCCACGGCTGGCTGCTGCAGGTGATGGAGGCGCCGACCCCGGTCTCGGCCCTGCTGCATGCGGGCATCGTCTACAGTGGTCCCATTCTGATCCTGCGCACGCACGAGCTGCTGCTGGCGGACGGTATCGCGCTGGTGCTGCTGTTGCTGGTGGGCCTGGTGACGGTCACGCTGGCCTCGCTGGCCATGCTCACCCAGACCGCGATCAAGAGTTCGCTGGCCTGGTCCACCGCCGGACAGCTCGGTTTCATGCTGGTGGAGTTGGGCCTGGGCCTGTTCGTGCTGGCGCTGCTGCATCTGCTGGCGCACTCCCTGTACAAGGCGCATGCCTTCCTGTCCTCGGGCAGCATCGTCGATCAGCTGCGGGCGCCGGCACCGGCGGCGCGCGGACCGGTCACGGCCGGTCAGTGGCTGGCCGTACTGGCGGCGAGCGCCCTGGTCACCTTCGGCGTGGCGGCCCTGTGGGGCATCACGCCGGCGACCGAACCGGCGCTGCTCGCACTCGGGACCATTCTCAGTGTCGCCCTGGCCCAGTTGCTGGCCTCCGGGCAGAGCCTGGGACTGGGCTCTGCCCTGTGGCTGCGCCTGGGCGGGCTGTCAGCGCTGGTCGCGGCAGTGTATTTCGGGCTGCACAGCCTGTTTGCCCATCTCTACAGCGGTGTCCTCAGTCCGATCCCGCACACGGCCGGTGTTTCGGAATACGCGCTGATCGTCCTGGTGGCCGCGGTCTTCCTCGGTCTGTCCTTCCTGCAGTCGGTGCTCATTCCGGGTTCCACCGCGCCCTGGCTGCAGCGACTCTATGTGCATCTCTATAACGGGCTCTATATCGATCTCCCGGTCGAGCGTCTGGTCTACCGCATCTGGCCGGCCCGTTTCCGCGGCACGCACCGGCGCGCCGCCTGAGTACAGGAATCAGAACCTGCTGCGGAGGAGGACAAGCGATGTCGAATCTGAACCTCGGGATCAATCTGAATCAGGCCGTGCCGGAGGCGATTGACATGAACTCCGTCATCGAGGCGGTGTGCGAGCGCATCCCGCCCTTCTGGCCGCTGGATGCCATGGTCGCGACCAACCCCTACCTCGGCTATGTGCAGCACCCCTTCGAGCAGGCGGCGGAGTATCAGCTGCGCATCCTCGGTCGCCGCATGACCGCGGAGCGGGCCTGGTTCCGCCAGCAGTTCGAGGCGGGCCGTATCACGCGTGCGGATCTGCAACAGGCGCTGGATGAGAACACCTCCGGCATCACTGTCGATGAAGTCGTGGCTGCGCTGCACGAGCCCGAGCCCGCGGCCTGCGCCCCGCTGCTGTATTCCAGCCTGCTGGACGAACGCTATCGGCCGGCCCAGTCGCGCTATGTCGTCCAGCAGATCAGCCAGTTCTGCGCCGCCTGGTACGATCAGGGCCAGGCCCTGTGGCGCATGCCGCGTTTCGCTGACAGTCTCTACGGTGCCTGGCGCGCCTACCTGCGCATCGACCGCAGTCCCGGCTGGATGGAGATCTCGGACGTCGAGACCCCGCTGGCCGCGGTGCCGGAGACGGCGCGCGAGGCGATCCCGGTGGTGTTGCGACAACTCGGTGTGCCCGCCGACAAGCAGGAGGATTTCCTCACCGTGGCGCTGGCCAGCATCGGCGGCTGGGCCAGTTATCTGCGTGCCCGGCGCTGGGAGGCGGAGCTCGACGGCGGCGGCGATGAGGATCTGGTCGATCTGCTGGCGATCCGGTTGACCTGGGAGCTGATCCTGCTGAGCAACGACGACCGGCCCGAACGGGTCGCGCAATGGCGGCAGTCGCTGTGCTGCTGGCCCGAGCGCCTCGGTGCCGAGCAGAGACAGGTCCTGGAGTCTGACCTGCTGTGGCAGCGTGCACTGGAGATCGGCTATCAACGCCAACTGGCCGCCGGGCTGGCCGTCACGCCGGCCCCCGCGGATGAACAGCAGACCGCGCGGCCGCTGGCCCTGGCCGCCTTCTGCATCGATGTCCGCTCCGAGGTGTTCCGGCGCGCGCTGGAGACGGCCGATGGCGCTATCCGCACCCAGGGCTTCGCCGGCTTTTTCGGGGTGATGGCCCGGTTCCGGCCGCTGGGGGCGCAGCGGGCGCGCAAACACCTGCCCGTGCTGCTGCCGGCCCGCTATGAGGTGTGCGAGACCGCCGGCGACGGCGGTGGTCAGGCCACCGCTGCCCTGGACACCCGGCGCCGGCTGGCGCTGGGGCTGGGCAAGGCCTGGAAGCAGTTCAAGCTTTCCGCCAGTTCCTGCTTCTCCTTTGTCGAGACCGCCGGGCTGCTGCTGTATGCGCCCAAGCTGATCAGCGACAGCCTGGCCTGGACCACGCCGGTGACTCAGCCCGAGACGGCCGGTCTGTCCGCCGCGGATCAGGCCCGGTTGCGCCCCGACCTGGACGCGCAGGGCGACGGGGCGACGGGTATCCCGGCCGAGGCGCGCCCGGAGGCGGCCGCCTTCATCCTCAACGCGATGGGCCTGCAGGCGCCCTTCCCGCGCCTGGTGCTGCTGGCCGGCCACGGCAGCAGCACGGTGAACAACCCCCAGCGCGCGGGACTGGACTGCGGCGCCTGCGCCGGCCAGACCGGCGCGGCCAGCGTGCGCATGGCCGCGACCCTGCTCAACGAGGCCGGGGTGCGCGCGGCATTGCGCAGCCAGGGGACCGACATCCCCGACGATACCTGGTTCGTGCCGGCCGTGCATGACACCACCACGGACGCAGTGACAGTGCTGGACCGGGACCAGGTGCCGGCGAGCCTGGTGGCGGATCTGGCGCGGCTGGAGCGGGCGCTGCAGCAGGCCGGGACGCTGACTCGCAGCGAACGCCTGAGCCGGCTGCTGCCCCAGGTGCCGGCCACGGACGCCGAACGTCAGCAGGCAGTGGAACAGCGCAGCCGCGACTGGTCGCAGGTGCGCCCCGAATGGGGCCTGGCCGGCAATGCCGCCTTCATCGCCGCGCCGCGCACGCGCACCGCGCACCTGTCACTGGAGGGCCGTGCCTTCCTGCACGAATACGACTGGACCCGCGATCAGGACTTTCAGGTGCTGAAGCTGATCATGACCGCGCCCATGGTGGTGGCGAACTGGATCAACCTGCAGTACTACGGCTCGGTGGTCGATCCCGAGCACCTGGGGGCGGGCAACAAGGTGCTGCACAACGTGGTGGGCGGGCGCCTCGGTGTGCTGGAGGGCAACGGCGGCGATCTGCGCATCGGCCTGGCGCTGCAGTCGCTGCACGATGGCCGCGACTGGGTGCACGAGCCGCTGCGCCTGAGCGTGTTCATCGAGGCGCCGCAGGCGGCCATGGAGCAGGTGCTGGCGGATAACCCCAACGTCGCCGCGCTGGTGGACAACGGCTGGCTGTACCTGTTCCGCATCGATCCGGAGCAGGGCGTGTTCCGCCGCAGCCGCGGCGGCGAGTGGCTGCCCGCGGCCTGAGCGGCCGTGTAGGTCGGGTTAGCGCAGCGTAACCCGACAGCGCCGCGGAAGTGTCGGGTTACGCCCTTTCGGGCTAACCCGACCTACGTGCTGTGGCCCTCAGTCCCTGCGACTGAGGATCAGGCCCATGGGGCCGACCAGCTGATCGTCCTTCCGCTCGAATACCAGGTTGCCGTGCGGGCCGTGGACGATGACATTGTTGTCGTCGATCTCGTATTCACCGGCGACCCGGGTGCCCATGGCGTTCATGTAGACGGTGCCGTCGGAGTCGAATTCGTACTCCATGATGCCCATCTCGTCGGCGTACTTGCCAGACAGGCCGGAGCCGCAGGCGGTGAGCAGAAACAGCATTGGAACCAGGAGCGTCAGCGCCGGCCGGCGCAGGGTGCGGGTGAGACGGGCATGCAGCATGGCGGTTTCCTTTGCGGTGGCTGAACCGGAGGTCACTGCAAGTATAGTCCCCGTCTGCGCGGAGTTCTGACTCCCACTCAGGTCGCACGCCTGCGCAGGTCGGGTCAGCCCGGCCCGGCAGGGCATAACCCGACGCGGACTCCCTGTGTCGGGTTACGCTGCGCTGATCCGACCTGCAGCTCAGGCTGCGACCGGCCGGCGGCGAAACCCGGCCGGCTCATTGTGGCCTGTGCTTGTCGTCGGACCAGTAGTCGCTCAGTGCCCCGTCACCGGCCCGGGTCAGGCTGCGCAGGATGTCCCACTCGGCCTTGATGCGGGCACGGACCTGCTCCCAGGCCGATTCCTCCTCGCGCGTGTGTTCGGGATGCTGCCGGCGCAGATGCGCGAAGCACTCCAGGGCGTTGTCGGCGGAGCGGTCCATGGAGAACGCCCTCGCCGTTGCCTGCGCCGCGTCGTTCAACTGCCGGCGCTGTTCCGGGCTGCGTTCGTGCACCCATGCCAGTGCGGTACAGAAATCATCCACATTTTCCTCCCGCAGCAGCCGGCCGTTGTGCCGGTCGCGCACCACCTCGCGCGCGCCGGAGGCATCCAGTGCCACCACCGGCAGGCCGGCGGCCATGGCCTCGGTCAGCACCATGCCCTGGGTCTCGCTGTGCGAGGCGAAGCCGAACACATCCATGGCGGATAATGCATCCGCCAGGTCGCGCCCCTGCTGTGTGCCCAGGATCTGCAGCCGGTCGGCGCAGCCGGCGCGGCTGAAGGTTTCACGGATGGCGGGCTCGGACGGACCGGTGCCCACCACGACGAACCAGGCGTTGTTGCGGGTGCGGACGAATTCGGCCACCGCGCGGGCGAGGAATTCCAGACTCTTCTCCGGTGCCAGCCGGCCCAGGTGCCCGACCACGAACGCGTCCTCCGGAATGTCCTGACGCTCTCGGAAGGCAGCGCGATCCCCGTTGGCGAAATCCGCCACCTCCACCCCTGTGGGTACCACCCGCACCGGCACGGTCACGCCGCGGGCATGCAGCAGGTCGCGCACGCTTTCACTGGGGGCGAACACCTGGTCGGCCAGGTTGGCGTAGTGGGTGGCCAGCTCGATGACGAAACGCCTGAGCAGGGGCGAGTCGCCCGGTACGTAATGGGTGTACTGCTCATACAGGGTGTGATGGGTGAACACCAGCGGCCGCTGCAGGTAACGCGCCATGCGTACCGCGGTCATGCCGAGCAGAAAGGGGTGTTGGGAATGGACGACATCGGGCGCGAATGTCTCCAGCGCCTCGCTCAGGCCGGCGGGGATGGGCAGGGCAACGGAGAAGTCGCTGGCGTTGAAGTTCTGGATCGCCGGCACCCGGATGACGTCGGTTTCCGCTTCCGGCATGTTCTTGAACTCGGGGGCGACCGTCAGCACCCGGTGGCCGCGCTGACGGTAGTGGCGGGTGAAGGCCTGCACCGAACGGGCCACGCCGCCGACGTGGGGGGTGAAGGTGTTGGTGAAGATGACGATGTTCATGACATGAAGGCTACGCGGCTCAGTGGATCCCATAGGCAGGCAATACGTGATTCCGTCATCCCGGCGCAGGCCGGGATCCAGAAGCCGCCGCGGGTATCGGATTCCGGCCTGCGCCGGAATGACATCGAAGGGCTATGTGCGACCATAACTATGCAGGCTTCGAAAGTATAAAACTGCGGGTGGTGTCATTCACTTCGACCGGCGCAAAGCCCGGCAGCCGCGCCTCGATGACGAGCGCGGCGGCGTGCCAGTCGGCCTGCCAGTCCAGTTGGACGTCGCCCCCCGGCTGCGGGGTGAGTTGCACCGAGACGCGGCCGAAGCGGGTCGGCGACGGGCCGAAGCGGATCGGCTGATCCTGCTCCAGCCAGCGCTCGGGTACCCCGCTGGCCAGGATCAGTCTGTCGTCTTCCTCGCGCACGAAGACGTTGCGCAGCATCAGCACCCATTCGGCGCTGGCCCAGACATGATGGCCGTCGCCCATGCAGCCGCCGCCGGTGCGCGGATGGATGGCCTCAGGCCACTGGCCGGTGGGGCTGGCCAGTTCCGCCACCGTGTCCATCAGTTCGAGATAGCGGGGATCGCCCGCCCGCAGCAGGATCTGCGCCACGTGCAGGGTGAGGTAGGCATTGAGTCCGGAATGGATCATGTCCTGGAAGAAGGCGCCGTTCACAAAACAGTTAGCCAGCAGGAATTCGACGCAGTCCAGCAGCCGGGGGTCGTCCGCGGCGCACTGCTGCAGCGGATAGCCGACGGCGAGCGAGCCGATGGCGCCGGCGTCCAGGCGCCGGTAGGGTGAGGCGGGCATGGCCGGGCGGCCGAGGCGCTCGGCGCAGCCGGCCAGGCTGCGGTCGATGGCGGCGGAGAAATCCTCCGCGTCCGCGGCGCTGGTGCGGGCCGCCTCCGGTTCGGCCACGGCCAGCAGTTCGCCGGCGGCGCGCAGTCCGGCCACCCCCCAGAAGTCGTCCCAGTAGTAGTAGTCGTTAGGGCCCAGGTGCTCGGCACTGAAGCCGGCCGGCAGCAGCCCGGCATGGGGCGAGGCGGGCGTGGCCGGCAGGCGTTTGCGGGTGATCCAGCGGGCACCGCGCGCGATGGGGTTGTGCCAGTGCGTGCCCAGGCGTCTGCCGGTGAGTTGCTCAAACCGGCGCAGGATCCACAGGACTTCGCCGTTGGCGTCCCATTCGCCTTCCTGCGAGCGGAAGTAACCACGCGCGGTCTGGCGCGGCGGGAAGCGCTCCAGGGCGCGTTCGGCGCGTTCATTCAGACCCAGGCACAGCAGGGCGTGAATGATGAAGGCGGCATCCCGGAACCAGAAGCGCTTGTAGGTATAGGGGCCGGGATAGACGTCATCCGGCGAGTGCAGCAGCAGCGAGGCGACGGCGGCGTCATACAGGAACTGGTAGCGCGGCTCGGGGCAGTCCAGTCGGCAGGTCTGTTCGTGCAGTGCGGGCCAGGCATTGCGCAGCAGCGGCCGGTCCTGTTTCAACGGGATGCGTACCTGCAGCCGGGTGGTGTCGGCCTGACCGATGGGAAACAGGGCGGCGGCGGTGAGCATGCCCAGTTCGCAGCGTCCGCCGGGCTGGTCGTCCTGATCCTGCAGGTGGATGTAGACATCGCCGGCACGGTAGTCCGAGACGTGATGACGTTCGGCCGGGGCGCTGAACTCGATCTCGCGTTCACCGTCGACGTTCCAGCGGCGGCGGTCGTCGGACAGCGTCAGTTCGTGCACGAAGCTGATGCCTTCCGGATTGTAGGGGCGCAGTGAGACCACCAGCCAGGCGGGCGTGGTGCTGGCGGCCTCCAGATCCAGTTCGCAAACCGGCTGGCCGGAGGCGTCGAGCACCACCCGCGAGGTGCTGTGCAGGGACAGGCCGTCCTGGTAGGTGCGGGTGTGGATGGCCGGTTCCGGCGCGAGCGTCTGGTGCTGCTCGCAGGCCGCGGCGCGCGAGGGCAGCAGGGCGCGGCCGTCGCTGTCCAGCAGCACCCAGGCATCCAGCGAGGGGCCGTCATAGTCCGGCGTGAGCAGGCCGCGCGGATCCACCAGCGGCAGCGCCTCGGCGTCGGGATAGCCGATGGCGGTCCAGTTGCGATGGGTGAGATTGATGTGCGAGACGGAGAAGGCGCGCGGGATGAAGGCCGGATCGTGCGGATCGAACTGGCGCTCGATCCAGTAGGGCCAGACCCAGTCCAGGTTGTGCTGGATCACCTTGCTGTTGATCAGACCGCGGGCGTGGAATACCACGCCGGCGCGCAGCAGTTCCACCGGCTCGCCCACCTCGGAGGGCTGGGCGAAGCTGCGCAGCCGTGCCATCAACTCGATGGGGTCGAGAAACCCCTGGCTGCGGGCGGCGCGGCGCAGGATGAAGCGCAGGGGCAGCCATTTGGTCCAGCTCACGGCGACTCCTTAGGTTACGGGGGAAAAGGCCATTGTCGCGGAAAAGCGGCGGCCGTTAAACCGCGGCCCGGTATAACTGCAGGCTGTATGCGGGTTATAGCTGTGGGGCGGCATAAACGCAAAGGACGCAGAGGCGCGGAGACGCAGAGTCATGCAAATAATGATTGATGCTTGCGGGTCTACTGACGGTTTTCCCGTCATCCCGGTCTGCGCTGGAATGACACTATGAGCCCGGTAGGATGGGTGGAGCGCAGCGCAACCCATCGCGGCGCGGCAAACGATGGGTTGCGGCGCAGCAGGCGCCTTCACCCATCCTACGTCTTCAGGCAGCGTTCCCATCGCTGCACGGCGCGGTAAATGATGGGTTACGGCGCATTGCGCCTCCACCCATCCTACGCCTTCAGACAATGCTCCCAGTAGGGCTCGCCGGCGAAGCGCTCGACCAGGAAATCGACGAAGGCGCGCACCCGCTGGGACAGGTGCCGTGTCTGCGGGTAGACGGCGTAGGCGTGTACGCCCTGCCATTCATGGTCGATGAGCAGCGGCACCAGCTGGCCGGCCTCGATGGCCCGGTAGCAGATGAACAGCGGTTGCAGCACGATGCCGTGGCCGTCCACCGCGGCCCGGTGCAGAAAGTCGCCGTTGTTGGCCTGCAGGGCCGCGCTGACCCGGACCTCGCCTGGATGTCCCTGCGGATCACGGTAGCGCCACAGGCCGGGGTCGGGCAGGTGGGTGTAGAGCAGGCAGCGGTGCAGTGCCAGTTCCTGCGGGCTGGCGGGGCTGCCATGGGCATCGAGATAGGCGGGGCTGGCCGCCAGCACGCTGCGGATGGGTGCAATGGGGCGGGCGATCAGGCTGGAGTCGGGCAGTTCGGCGATGCGGACGGCCACATCGAAGCTCTCCTGCAGGATGTCCACCTGACGGTCATTGAAATCGAGATCGAAACGGATTTCGGGGTGCATGCGGATGAAGTCGTTGACCGCGGGCGTCAGGTGCAGCAGCCCGAAGCTCAAGGGGGCGGCCACCCGCAGACTGCCGGACAGGGCGCCGTGCTCGCTGGACACCGCGAGTTCGGTCTCCTGCAGGTCGGCGAGCAGACGCACGGCGCGTTCGTACAGGCTGCGGCCGGTGTCGGTGAGGTCCATGCGCCGGGTGGTGCGGCGGAACAGCTGCACGCCCAGGTGCTGTTCCAGTTCGGTCAGGCGGCGGCTGACCGCGGACTTGGCTACCTGACGGCGTTCGGCCGCGCCGCTGATGCTGCCGGCCTCGACCACGCGCACAAAGTTTTCCAGGGCCTCGAAACGGTCCATGCAATTGTTCCTTATTCGAGAATAATCTATTCGTAATAATAGTATTTATTCTGAATAATTCAACAGATAGGCTGATCACATGCCGTCCGGACAGGCCGGGCGACCGCCGCAAACACAGGAGGCAGTCAGCCATGAATCACACGACCAACGCTCTCAATGTTCTCACCGTCACCGCCAGCGCCCGTCAGCAGGGCTCGGTCAGCCGGGGGCTGGTCGCGCACCTGCTGGACAGGCTGCGCGCGCATCATCCCGATCTGCAGCTGCGTGAACGGGATGTGTCCGCGGGGCTGCCGGTGGTGGACGCGGACTGGATCGGGGCCAGCTATACCCCGGCGGAACAGCGCGATGCCGCGCAGCGTGCGGCATTGGCGCAGTCGGATGCGCTGGTGCGGGAACTGCAGGACGCGGATGTCCTAGTGATCGGCACACCGATCTACAATTTCTCCATTCCCGCCAGTCTCAAGGCCTGGATCGACCAGGTGGCGCGTGTCGGCGAGACCTTCCGTTACACCGAGTCCGGCCCGCAGGGGCTGCTGCGGGGCAGGCAGGCCTTCCTGCTGCTGGCCAGCGGCGGTACCCCCGTGGGCAGCGACATCGACTTTGCCAGCGGCTATCTGCGGCAGGTGCTGGGGTTTCTGGGGATCGAGGACGTGACGGTCATTGCGGCCGATCGCATCATGCAGCAGCAGGATGAGGCGGTGGCAGCGGCGCAGCGGCGGATTGCGGAGACGGCCGCGGCGCTTCGCGCGGCCGCATGAGTCAGCGGCGCTGACATGGAGAGTGTGCCTGCCGGAGTCCGGGCCTCACCCCCTCCTCAATCCTCCCCCATCAAGAGGGAGGAAGCGGGTCTCCCCGCCCGTTGAGGGAGGGTGTTATTGGACGGTACCTCCGGGCCATCCCGGCATCGGCAGGAAGTAACGGCTATACAAGGAGAACAGCGATGACCTATCGCGAAGTCAGACAACTCATTCCGGCGCAGGAGATCACCGAAGGCGCGGGCGTGACCGTGCGCCGCACCCTGGGTACGCCGGCGCGGCGCAATCTGGATCCCTTCCTGCTGCTGGATCATTTCAGCAGCGACGATCCCGACGACTACATCGCCGGCTTTCCGGACCATCCGCACCGGGGCTTCGTCACCTTCACCTATATGCTGGACGGGCACATGCTGCACCGCGACAGCATGGGCAACCAGGGCGACCTGCAATCCGGCGGCGCCCAGTGGATGAAGGCCGCCGGCGGGGTGATCCATTCGGAGATGCCGCAGCAGTCCGCCGGGCTGATGCGCGGCTTCCAACTCTGGATCAATCTGCCGGCCAGCGACAAGCTGAGTGCGCCGGCCTACCAGGAATTCAGCGCCGCCGCCTTCCCGGTGCACCGGGAGCCGGGGCTGGAGGTGAAGGTGCTGAGCGGCGAGCACGCCGGCCTGTGCGGGCCGGTGGAGGATCCGCATACCCGGGTGCAGTACCTGGACGTGTCACTGGAGCCCGGCCGGTGCTTCGAGCATGATCTGCCGGTGACGCATACCGCCTTCCTTCATGTGTTCGAGGGGGCGGTCGAAGTGGCCGGCACCGGCGTGCCTGCACACAGTCTGGCGGTGCTGGACACGGGCGAGCGGGTGGGCGTGACGGCCGGTGAGGCGGGTGCGCGCCTGATCCTGGTGGCGGGACAACCGATCGGCGAGCCCATTGCGCAGTACGGCCCCTTCGTCATGAACACCCAGGACGAGATCCATCAGGCCATGCGCGATTACCGCGACGGGCGGTTGGTACAGCAGCGGGCGGATGTGATCCGCGACTGATCGGCAATGTCTGGCTGGGTTGAAAAGACACCGGCCCCGGTGGCGAACCGGGGCCGGTGCAGCGGGCGGGACGGGCCTTGCGGCCCGCAGGTCAGGCGCCGATGATGCCGCCGTCGCGGCGGGTGATCACCACGGTGGCATCGCGCGGGATGGTCACGCCGTCCGGCGCGGCATTGAGCAGAGGGAAGTTGGTCTGGTTCGGATCGCCGTCGCCCGGGTGCTGGATATTGACGAACAGGGTGCGCCGATCCGGCGTGACCGCAATCCCGGTCACTTCACAGCCGCTGACCCCGGTGAACAGACGCCGCAGTTCGCCGCTGTTGATGTCGGCCACCAGCAGCTGGTTGTTCAGTCCCTTCTTCTGGCCGCCGTCGGTCTCGATGAACAGGCGGCCGTCCGGGTCGGCCCACAGACCGTCGGGATCGCTGAAGGTGTCCTCCCGGTCGTCAGCGTGGGTGTCCTCGGCGATCAGGAAGATGTCCCAGGCGAAGGTGGTGCCGGCAAAGCCCGAGGTCTCGCTCCAGCGGATGATGTGACCGTCGGGGTTCGGGGCCAGCGGGTTGGGGCCGTCGGCGACACTGCGCCGGCTGTTGTTGGTCAGGGCGCAGTAGACCTTGTCGTCGGCGCCGACCGTGACCCATTCCGGGCGGTCCATCGGGGTGGCACCGACGATGTCGGCGGCGATGCGGGTGTTGACCAGCAGTTCGCCCATGTCGGCGAAGCGGGCGGCCAGGGCCGGGATGTTCATGCTCAGTTCCAGCCATTCGCCGTTGCCGTCATCGCCGAACCGGGCCACGTACAGGGTGCCGTGATCCAGCGGGCTTTCGCCGCGTGCGCGCATGGCGCGCCAGTTGTCGGCGGAGACGAACTTGTAGATGTAGTCGAAGGTCTGATCGTCGCCGGAATAGACCACCACGCGGCCATAGTCGTCGACATGCACCGTGGCGCCCTCGTGCTTGGTGCGGCCCAGGGCGGTACGCTTGACCGGGATCCGGGTCGGATCGAAGGGGTCGATCTCGACGATCCAGCCGAAGCGGTTTTCCTCGTTGCGATAATCCGGGTCGGCCAGGTCGAAGCGCTTGTCGAACAGGTGCCAGCCATAGCCGAAGCCGGTGTTGAGGAAGCCGTAGCGCTGCTGCGATTCGTTCGGCGTCCAGGCCGGGTCCTCGGTGCCGAAGTAGCCGTTGAAGTTCTCCTCGCAGGTCAGGTAGGTGCCCCAGGGGGTGTAGCCGTTGGCGCAGTTGTTGACGGTACCGAGCGGGATGTTGCCGTTGGGGGTCTGCAGCAGCGGGTGGCCGGCCGCCGGGCCGCTGAAGTTCACCGGCGTGTTGACGTGAATGCGGCGCGAGAGCCTGCTCCGGACCGGCTGCCAACGATTATCGCGGCCATGGCCTTTGCGGATCTCGACCACCGATACACCATGGGCGTGCTGGGAGGCGCGCACGTCCTCCAGGCTTTCCGGCACCGGTTTGCCCAGTACGTGGTCATTGCCGCCGAACTCGTGGTTCAGGCACAGCACGCCGTGGTCATTGCCCTGGCCGAAGGCCAGCGCGCGGCCGCGCCAGGGGTTGTTCTCCCGGTCCTCGTCCCAGCCGAAGCGGCGGCCGTGCTCGTGGATCATGGGGAAGAACCACATGCCGTCATGGCCGATACCCAGCTGCAGCGCCTGATCGGCTGCCGTGGGCGGCCAGCTGTAGGCCGGGCCGCCGGGTTCCAGCGGATCGCCCCAGGGCAGGATGATGTCGTACTGGTAATCCGGGGAGATACCGGGATTGGGGCCGCTGCCGTCGGCGATGGCGACCGGGGTGAAGTTGATCAGACCGCGATTGCGGGGATTGCGCTGCCAGGGGGTACGGCCCCGGTCGTCGCGGCCGAAGGCCTGCGCCACCGCGGGCCCGGCGAAGAAACCGGTCGCGGCCACGGCCAGGCCGCCCTTGAGCACCTGACGGCGGTGTAAACGGGTTTCCAGGATATCGGCGAAGGGGCGGTTGCCCGAGTTGTTGCTGCTGTTGTCGTCGTGATCGTTCACGGTTGTTGCCTCCTGATCAGGCGGTTTGAGGGGTACCGTGAAGCTAGCAGGCAGATGTTGCCGGGAAATGAAGTTTGTGTGATGCCGATATGTCAGGCAAAGAAAAAGGCCCCTGAAAAGGGGCCTTTGACTTGCTGCGGTTACCCCGCGACGGCTCAGGCCGTCTTGAGGTTGGCGTCGTCGGCCATGGCCTTGGCGCGGTCGGTCTTCTCCCAGGAGAATTCCGGCTCCTCGCGGCCGAAGTGGCCGTTGGAGGCGGTCTTGCGGTAGATCGGGCGCAGCAGGTCCAGCATCTGCACGATGCCCTTGGGCCGCAGGTCGAAGTGGGCGCGGATCAGGGCCTCGATCTTGGACTCGTCGATCTTGGCGGTGCCGAAGGTCTCGACATGGATGGAGACCGGCTTGGCCACACCGATGGCGTAGGCGACCTGCACTTCGCACTTGTCGGCCAGGCCCGCGGCGACCACGTTCTTGGCCACGTAGCGCGCGGCATAGGCAGCAGAGCGGTCGACCTTTGTCGGATCCTTGCCGGAGAAGGCGCCGCCGCCGTGACGACCCACGCCGCCGTAGGTGTCGACGATGATCTTGCGCCCGGTCAGGCCGCAGTCGCCGACCGGACCGCCGATGACGAAACGCCCGGTGGGGTTGATGAAGTACTCGGTCTTGTCGGAGATCATGCTGCTCGGGATGATCGGCTTGATGATCTCCTCCATCACGGCTTCCTTCAGCTGATCGTAGCTGATGTCCTCGGCGTGCTGGGTGGACAGGACCACGGCGTCGATCATCTTGGGCTCGTTGCCCTCGTAGCGCACGGAGACCTGCGATTTGCAGTCCGGACGCAGCCACGGCAGGGTGCCGTCCTTGCGCACCTTGGTCTGCTGCTGGGTCAGCTTGTGCGCATACTGGATCGGCATGGGCATCAGCTCATTGGTCTCGTTGGTGGCATAGCCGTACATCAGGCCCTGGTCGCCGGCGCCCTGGTCCAGATCCAGACCGGTGCCCTCGTCCACGCCCTGGGCGATGTCGGGAGACTGCTTGTCCAGCGCGACCAGCACGGCGCAGTTCTTGCCGTCGAAGCCCATGGCGCCGTCGTTGTAGCCGATGTCGAGGATGGTCTCGCGCACCACGTCGGTGTAGTCGACGGTGGCCTTGCTGGTGATCTCGCCGGAGATGATGGCCATGCCGGTGTTGACCATGGTCTCGCAGGCCACGCGCGAGAGCGGATCCTGCGCGAGCAGGGCGTCGAGAATGGCGTCAGAAACGTTGTCGGCCACCTTGTCCGGGTGACCCTCGCCTACCGATTCGGAAGACACGATATATTCGCGTGCCATGTAAACCTCCTGATGGGTTTTTGGACAACCGCCTCGTGCGGTCGAGTTAATGAAAAAAGTCGGGCCGTCTGCCGCCGCGCGGGCGGCGGCGCGGGCCGGGTGTATTCAGATCAGTCCGCGGTCTTGCGGAAATGCAGGATGCCCCAGCTCAGGTAGCCCTTGCTGCCGGCATCGACCCAGTGTCCCAGGCCGGTGATCATGCGGTCAATGTACTCTTCGGAGACCCGGTTCACCAGATCGTCGCGGTTGCGGGTCAGTTCCTCGCGCACGCGGCCGTAATGGACGGGCAGGCGCGCGGTCAGATCCTCGATCTCGATTTCCTTGAGACCGTTGCGGGCGGCCTGCTCGCGGTAGAAGCCGATCGAGCCCAGGCTGCTGAGGTGGATGCGGTCGTAGACCGGCTGCAGCACGTCCTCGGGGCAGTCGTCGGCCTGCATCGGGTCGGTGAAGATCAGCTCGCCGCCCGGCTTGAGCACGCGCGCGGCCTCCGAGATCACCTTGTCACGATGGCCGCTGTGCAGGAAGGAGTCCTGCGACCAGACCACGTCGAAGGTGCCGCTGTCGTAGGGCAGGTTCTCGAAGTTGCCGTCGACCACCTCGATCAGGTGATCCAGGCCCTGCTCCCTGTTCATCTGCCGGTCGCGTTCGTTCTCCTTCTCGCTCAGGTTGAGCGCAACGACCCGGCAGCCGTAGGTCTTCGCCAGGTAGCGGGCGGCGCCGCCGTAGCCGGCGCCCACGTCCAGGACGTAGCTGTCCGGGCCCAGGTTGTCGAGCTTGGAGGCGATGCGTTCCACGGTGCGGCGGCTGGCATCGGCAATGGGCTCCTGGTCGTCCTGGTACAGACCGATATGGATGTCTTCACCGCCCCAGACGTGGAAGTAGAAATTGTCGGCGTCATCGCTGTTGTAATAGCTGCGTGCCGTCTCCACGACCTCGGAATAGGATGGGGTGGTACTCATTCAGTATCCTCCTGCTGATGATATTTCTTCTCAGCGATGTGGATGTAGAAGTCGGGCTCTTCCTCGCGGTAGGTCTCCTGGAAATCACCGTAGGTGGTTACCTTCTGGAAGCCTACCTCCTTCATCAGGCGGCGCGTGTAGTCCTTGCGCAGCGGGAACATGTTGAGGTGATACACCGACTTGTCGGGGAACTCGTAACGGAACCGGGCCAGCGAGTCGTCGACATATTCCGGCGAGGCGCTGACATTGTCGCCACAGTAGTAATAGTTGTGCGTCGGCTGAACCTTGTGGTCCAGGATGGCGTCGTAGTTGCGCTGGTCCAGGATCAGGATGCCGTCATGACGCAGGGTGGCGTAGAATTCCGCCAGGGCCTTGCGGCGGTCGTTCTCGTCATGCAGGTGGGTGAAGGAGTTGCCCAGACAAATGACGGCATCGTAGAGATCGTGCACGTCGCGGTTGAGCCAGCGCCAGTCGGCGTGGACCGTGCGCAGGATATGACCGCGCTTGCGGGCATTCTCGAAGGCCTTGGCCAGCATTTCCGGACTGCCGTCCGCGCTGGTCACTTCGAAACCGGCCTTCATCAATTGCACGGAGTGAAAGCCCGTGCCGGAGGCGACGTCGAGGATCTTCTTGGCGCCGCGTTCCTTGAGGGCCTGGATGAAGAAGTCGCCTTCACTGTTGGCGCGGCCGTCCCAGTCGATCAGTTCGTCCCACTTGTCGACGAAGCCATGAACGTATTCGTCCTTGTACTGGTCGGTGTCGCGGACCTTGAGGGGGTCGTCGCCATAATTCTGCTGGGCAGTTTTTTGCACAGTATTTCCTCCCGTTGCGGTGCCAAACGGTCCTACGGGCGATCTCGTGCAAAGCGGGTAGTTACGCTTAACTTCTGGTATTTCACCTTCCGCCGGGATGGTTTGGCACCAGTTGTCGTTTATCGCGAACAGGACGTAACGGTCCTGATAGTGATTCATGGTCGCGGACCTCAATGGCCCGCCGAAAAAACACGATGACGGAAGAGTTACACCGTTGCCCGCTTAAGGGCAGAGACAGTCGCGTTCCCGTGTCCCGGAGGGGCGGCAACGCTGACCCGTGATGTACAGTCTGCATATCTTACAGATTTCCGAGTGAATTTTCACCCCTGATTCCGGTTTAATTTCCTGTGGGGGGCGGAAATGTGCGGGAAAAACAGGTATTTTTCCATGTATTACAAGTGTCTTGGATGATTGTGAAATATAATCACAGAGTATGCAGGGAATAATGCCCGGTGCGTGGCGCCGGGGCTGTTGTGTGCGGCCTGCCGCGGCATATGCGTCGGCAGGCATGCATAATCAGTATAATGCACGAACGGCGTTCAACGGTCTCAATGGTGTTATACAACTATGTTAGATGTCATACGGGGTAATCTGTTGTGCAAGTGCCTGGGCGGGGCCGCCTGCCTGCTGTTGTCGGCCTGCACCTGGGTGGAGCCCACGCCCGCGGGTGCGCAGGTGCAGGTGGTGACGGCGGAGGCGGTGGCCGACTGCCTGCGCCTCGGCACCACCCGGGTGTCGGTGCTGGACCGGCTGGCGGGGATCCCGCGCAGCTATCGCAAACTCGAGCAGGAACTGGATGTGCTGGCGCGCAACAGCGCGGCGCGCATGGACGGCGACCGGGTGGTGGCGGAGAGCGAAATCGTCGAGGGTGAACGTATCTATGCGGTTTATGACTGCCGCCGGCCGGCGCAGGAGCAGGCCGGCGAGGCAGGGGCGGAAGTCTTTCCCCTGCGCTGAAACCGGCATGAGACTTGCGCAATAAGCGATTGAGGAAAATGGGAAACTGTTATACCCTGCGGGCTCCTGGCAATACCGGTCAATGGTGGCTTGTGCCGGTCCCTCCGCAACGATAAGCTGTGAACCCCGTCAGGCCCGGAAGGGAGCAGCGGCAGCAGTGGACTCGGGTGCCGGAGTGTGGCGGGTACAGGCCGCCTCCTAATTCATCTTTCATGAAATATTCCCTACACTGGGGACAGCCCCGAATGGCGCTTACCTTGGCCGCGTCATCCCCGCGAAGGCGGGGATCCAGCGTCTGTGTGCCCTGCCGGGTACTGGATTCCCGCCTTCGCGGGAATGACGGACGGGCTGAAATCCGCTTTACGTAACGGCCATTCGGGGCTGTCCCCGGTTTGCGGTTTGAGTTGATCACATGTCCTATCAGGTTCTTGCCCGAAAATGGCGGCCCCGCAGCTTCGCTGAACTGGTGGGGCAGGCCCATGTCCTGCGCGCGCTGGTCAATGCGCTGGACAATGACCGCCTGCACCACGCCTATCTGTTCACCGGTACCCGCGGTGTGGGCAAGACCACCCTGGCCCGCATCCTGGCCAAGTCCCTGAACTGCGAGACCGGCGTCGGCTCGCATCCCTGCGGCGAATGCTCGGCCTGCCGCGAGATCGACGAGGGGCGCTTCGTCGATCTGATCGAGGTCGATGCCGCTTCCCGCACCAAGGTCGACGAGACCCGCGAGCTGCTGGAGAACGTCCAGTACGCCCCCACCCGCGGGCGTTACAAGGTGTACCTCATCGACGAGGTGCACATGTTCTCCAACCACAGTTTCAACGCCCTGCTCAAGACCCTGGAGGAGCCGCCGCCGCACGTGAAGTTCCTGCTGGCGACCACCGATCCGCAGAAGCTGCCGGTGACCATCCTGTCGCGCTGCCTGCAGTTCAACCTCAAGCGCCTGCCGCCGGAGCAGATCCGTGACTACCTGGAGCAGATCCTGGAACGCGAGGGCATCAATGCCGAGGCGGGGGCGTTGCGCGAACTGGCCCGCGCCGCCGACGGCAGCATGCGCGACGGCCTGAGCCTGCTGGACCAGGCCATCGCCTACGGCGGCGGCGAGGTGCGCGAGGCCGAGGTGCGCACCATGCTCGGCACCATCGAGCGCGAGTTCGTCTACGACCTGGTGCGGGCGCTCGCCGCCGGGGACGGCAAGGCGCTGCTGGCGCGGGTGGGCGATGCCGCCGAGCGCAGCACCGATTTCGCCGCGCTGCTGGCCGAGTTGTTATCGGTGCTGCAGCGCATTGCCGTTCACCAGGCATTGCCCGGGGAGGGGATGGACGAATATGCCGATGCCCCGGAAGTGATCGCCGAACTGGCCGCGGCCCTGACTCCCGAGGATGTCCAACTCCACTATCAGATCGGCCTGATCGGCCGCCGCGACCTGCCGCTGGCGCCGGACCCGCGCGGCGGACTGGAGATGATCCTGCTGCGCATGCTCAGTTTCCGCCCGGCGGCCGCCGCGCAGACGCCGGCCGCCGCGGCCCCGGCCCGGGCCGCGCGGCCGGGTGCCCGAGGGGCGGCAAGCCAGGCCTCCGCGCCCGCGGCGCCGACTGCAGCGGCATCCGGGGGCGGCGCGGCTCAGCCGGCCGGCGACGACTGGCCCGGCCTGATCGCCGCCATGGGCCTGCGCGGCCTGGCCGGACAGCTGGCGGAGAACTGCACCCTGATCAGCTGCGGGGACAGCCGGGTGCAGCTGCATCTGGATCCGGCCCACCAGCACCTGCTGACCCCGGCGCTGCAGGCCAAGCTGGCCGAGGCGCTGAACCGCTGCCTGGGGCGTGAGGTGCGGCTGGAGATCGACAGCGGCAGCGGGACGCCGCCGCCGGCCGAGACCCCGGCCCAGCAGCAGGCCCGGCGCAGCCAGGAGCGCCAGCAGGCCGCCGAGAGTGCGATTGCCGCCGACGAGACGGTCCGGGCGCTGCAGGATACCTTCAACGCCCGGGTGCAGCCCGACAGCATCCGGCCCCTGGACGATGCATGAACGCATAACCCATGAACTCACTCTGGGTGTATTCGGAAACTTCTGAGAGGAAAGGCAATGAAAGGCGGATTAGGCAACATCATGAAGCAGGCCCAGCAGATGCAGGCCAACATGCAGAAGGCCCAGGAGGAGCTGGCCAACGTGGAAGTCACCGGTCAGGCCGGCGGCGGCATGGTCACGGTGGTGATGACCTGCCGCAACGAGGTGCGCCGGGTCAATATCGACGACAGTCTGATCGGCGATGACAAGGAGATGCTGGAGGATCTGATCGCTGCGGCCATGAACGACGCCGTGCACAAGGCCGAGGCGACGACCCAGGAGAAGATGTCCGGGCTGACCGCCGGCATGGGGCTTCCGCCCGGCTTCAAGATGCCGTTCTGAAGCGCTGACCCATGTCCCTGTCCCCGGCGATTCAACGCCTGGTCGAGGCGCTGCGCTGCCTGCCCGGCGTGGGACCCAAGTCGGCCCAGCGCATGGCCTTCCACCTGCTGGAGCGCGACCGCGAGGGCGGCCGCCGGCTGGCCGCCGCGCTGACCGATGCCATCGACAAGGTCGGCCACTGCGAGCAGTGCCGCACTCTGACCGAGGAGCCGGTGTGCGGCATCTGCCGCAGTGACAGCCGCGACCGCAGCCAGTTGTGCGTGGTCGAGACCCCGGCCGACATCGTCGCCGTGGAACAGGCCACCGATTTCCGCGGCCTGTATTTCGTCCTCATGGGTCACCTCTCGCCCCTGGACGGCATCGGACCGGCCGATATCGGCCTGGACCGGCTGGCGGAGCGCCTGGCCCGGGGCGAAGTGGCCGAGATCATCCTCGCCACCAATCCCACAGTGGAGGGCGAGGCCACGGCCCAGTACATCGCCGATCTGGCCCGCAGCCACGGCATCCGGGCCACGCGCCTGGCGCATGGCATCCCGCTCGGGGGTGAACTAGAATACGTGGACGGCGGCACCCTGTCGCACGCCTTCAGCGGCCGCCGGGACCTCTGAGTCTCCACCCTGTCACCCGAGGGAAGGTAAGGTCACGGAATGGACGTCTCACGCCTACCTGTCATCGCCCACGGCGCGGGCCTCCCGACGTCGGCCGGCGCCCATGCCCAGCGCAGCCGCGGGGGCGAACCGGTGATCGAGCCCGCCGCCGTGCGCCGCCCGCGCGACGCCGCCGAGCAGGCCATTCAGGGCGAACTGCTTGAACGCAGCCGCAGCGAGCACCGTTACAGCCCCACCAGCGACTTCCTGCGCTCACGCCTGTATGAGAGCGGCGAGGATGCCGCAACCGGCCAGCGCAGAGGCGCTGCCGACAACTTCGCCGGCCGCCAAGCCGTCGGCGCCTACCTCTCCCATACCCGCGAACTGATCCAGCCCGACGCCAACCGCGGCACCGCGGTCGATTATTTCATCTGAGGTTCGGTGATATAAACGCAGGGTGCGCAGAGGCGCGAAGAGCAGTAAGTATTCCGTCATTGCGAGCGCAGCGAAGCAATCTCGTGCCGCGTGATCAGTCGGTTGGCGATTATTCGCCACGCTCGCCCCTGAGCACCCAGGGGGCATAAAGGCGTTGTGCCCTCGTAAGCCCGCTTGTGCCACGGCGCTGCGCGCCATGGAATCCCTGCGGGCTTCATCATGGCTATCCCCCCCTTCGAGTCAGGGCATCGCAATGACGGAGTCATCACAAGATCCTCACACCCTTTGCGACTCTGCGTCTTTGCGCACTCTGCGTTATCCTCACCACTGGTCGAAGTTATCATGATCTCAAGATGAGGAGGAGCGAGTCCCATGACCGACTGTCTGTTCTGCAAGATGGCCGCCGGCGAGATCCAGCCCGACACCGTACTGGAAACCGACGACGTCATCGCCTTTCGCGACATCAATCCACAGGCCCCCACCCATGTGCTGGTTATTCCGAAACAGCATATCGCCACCCTCAACGACCTGCAGCCGGCGCAGGCCGAGCTGGTCGGGAAGATGTATCTCGCCGCCCGGGAGGTTGCGCGCATCGACGGCCTGGACCAGCGCGGCTATCGCACCGTGATGAACTGCCTGGAAGAGGCCGGGCAGTCGGTATTCCATCTGCACCTGCACGTGCTCGGCGGCCGGCCGATGCAGTGGCCGCCGGGATGAGTTCTGCCATGCCGGGGTGACAATAACGCGGAGAACGCAGAGACACGGAGGCGCAAAGGGTAATCAATCAGGTTGCTGCAGGTTGGGCGGGACAAAGCAAAGCGAAGACTGACCTGCATTCGCTGCATTTGCCGACCTGGTACACGCAGGTCGGGTTAGTACAGCGTAACCCGACATGCCGCGGTCGGTGCCGGCTTGCGCCTTTCAGGCTGCCCCGACCTGCGGTTGCCGACAGATACACAGCGCTGAAGACACGATATCAGTAATCACCAAGTCGCTCTTCGGCCGCCTCCAGTTGCGCATACAGCTTGCGGTAGCTCTCCAGCCGCCGCGCGCTGATCTCGCCGGCATCCACCGCTGCCTGCACTGCGCAGCCGGGCTCGTTCAGGTGCCGGCAATTGTGGAAGCGGCAGTGACCGGCGGGGTCGTGGAATTCGCGAAAGCCCCGCTCCAGCTGCGCCTTGTCGATGTGCCAGAGATGAAAGTCGCGCACCCCGGGTGAGTCGATCAGCTTGCCGCCGCCCGGCAGATGATAGAGGGTGGTGTCAGAGGTGGTATGCCGGCCCTGGCCGCTGGCCTCGGACAACTCGCCGACGCGGATCTCGTGTTCCGGCAGCAGCGTATTCACCAGCGAGGATTTGCCCACGCCCGACTGGCCGACCAGGATGCTGGTGTGGGTGGCAAGCAGTTCGATCAGCGGCTGCAGGGCACCGGGCTCGCGGGTATTCACCCGTACCACCGGTATATCCAGGGCGGCGAATTCCGCCAGCAGGGCATCGATATGCGTACGCGTGTCGGCAGTGAGCCGGTCGGTCTTGTTCAGCACCAGGGCCGGCCGGGCGGGCATCAGTTCGGCGGCGATCAGGTAGCGGTCGATGAGGGCGGCGGTGGGCTCGGGCGCGGGCGCGATGACGATCAGCAACTGGTCGATGTTGGCCGCCAGGGACCGCGGTCGGCCGCGATGATCGGGGCGGGAGAGGGCACTGGTACGTGGCAGTACGCGCTCGATTACGCCCTGGTCATCGCCCGCGGATGACCATTCCACCCGATCGCCGCAGGCCAGGTCATGCACCCGCTTGCGCGCAGTGCATTCGAGCCGCTCCCCGTTCTCGGCCTCCACCAGGGCGTTGCGGCCGTGGTGCCGGATCACTTGGCCGGTATGGATGTCGGTCTGCGCTGAGATCGCGGAGCGGGGCTTCAGCGGGTTACGGCGCGGCATCCTGTGGTTCCGGCGAGGCGCTTTCAGCCGTTGCCCGCTTCCAGCGCGTCCACCCGGGCGGCGCAGATGAAGTCGTTGTCCGACAGCCCGCCGACCGAATGGGTGGTGAAATGCACCGTGCAGCGGTTGTAGCTGACCTCCAGGTCGGGGTGATGGTCCTGCCGGTTGGCGATCCAGGCCACGGCGTTGACGAAGGCGACGGTCTGGTAGAAATCCTTGAACCTGAAGCTGCGTACCAACGCAGGGGTATCCCGGTCCAGCGTCCAGTCGTCATGCAACTGGCTCAGCTTGTCCTGGGCCTCGTCCAGGACCAGCGCCGGGCTGCCTTTGGGCAGCGGTTTGCAGTGCTGTTCCTTGAGCGGTGTGGTCATGGTCGGTTCACTTGAATCGGTAGTGGGTTTGATTCAGGTACTCTACGACATTTTCCACGTCCTGGTCGAACCAGCGCAGGCCCAGGCTGGCGTCGCAGCGCCTTACCTGCTTGTGCAGGGCCTCCAGCGAATTGACCCGGCGGTCCTCGCGGGTATAGACGCCGCTGTCATGGCACTGCATGCAGTGCTGGTCGTGCAGCTTTTTGCCGGCCTGGGCATCTGCCGCCGCGGCAGGGCCGGCGGCCAGCAGGCCGAGGGTCAGAAACAATGGGATCGATCGTATGAACATGGCTACGCTCCTTCAGGCAGGCTGCCTGGTGTTGGCGTTCAGCTGTGCGACCCGCAACGGTGCGGGTGGGTGCGAGTCATAGAAGCTGGAATACAGCGGGTCCGGCGTCAGGGTGCTGGCGTTCTCCCGGTACAGCTTGACCAGGGCCTGGACCAGGTCGCCGGCACGCGTCTGGCTGGCGGCGTAGGCGTCGGCCTCGAACTCGTGCTTGCGCGACAGGGCGTTCATCAGCGGTGACAGGAAGAAGCCGAACAGCGGGCTGACCAGCAGGAACAGGATCAGGCCCATGTGCAGCGAGGGCTCGTTCACGCCCAGGCCATGGAAGAAGGCAGGCTGCTGGATCAGCCAGCCCAGTGCCGCCAGGCCGGCGAGGCTCAGCAGGGCCATGGAGACCAGCCGTTTGTGCACGTGCTTGTGTTTGAAGTGCCCCAGTTCGTGCGCCAGCACGGCCTCGACCTCGTCCGGGTCCAGCGACTTGAGCAGGGTATCGAAGAAGACGATGCGCTTGTTCTCGCCCAGGCCGGTGAAGTAGGCGTTGCCGTGCCCGGAGCGTTTTGAGCCGTCCATGACGAAGATGCCGTTGCTGGTGAAGCCGCAACGGCTCAGCAGTGACTCGATGCGCTGTCTGAGTTCATTGTCTTCCAGCGGGCTGAACTTGTTGAACAGCGGCGCGATGAAGGCCGGATAGGCCCACAGCATCAGCAGGGTGAAGCCCATCCACACAATCCAGACGTACAGCCACCAGAGGCTGCCCGAGGCCTGCATCAGCCACAGCACCACGGCGATCAGCGGCGTGCCCAGCAGCAGCAGGAGCAGACCGTTCTTCAGCATATCGCCGATGAAGGTCGGGAGATCGGTGCGGTTGAAGCCGAACCGCGCCTCCAGGCCGAAGGTGTGATAGAGCGAGAACGGCAGGTCCAGCAGGCTGGAGAGCATGAACAGGCTGAGCATGACCGCCACGCCGGTCCACAACGGGCTCCACTCCAGCTGCGACCAGGCCCCGTTGAGCAGGGCCAGGCCGCCGCCCAGGGTCCAGGCCAGCAGGATCAGGTAGCCGTATGCGCCCTCGGCCAGTCCCAGCCGGGTCTTGGCCAGGGTATAGTCGGCGGCCTTGCGGTGGGATGCGAGCGGGATATGATCGCGAAAGGCCGCCGGCACCTGCCCGCGGTGATTGCGGATATAGCGCATGTGCCGCGCCGCCAGCCACCACTGGGTCAGGGCGGTGGCGAGCAGCATAACGAGAAAGATGGCGGTGTAGAGATTCATGGCATGCCGCATGTTGGCTGGAACTGACCCGGATTATACTCACCGGTTCCCGGGCCCGGCCAGCGCTGTCGGCCGGCAAAATCCGGACAAATAACCGTGTTTCATCTCCGGCGGTCGATGCTGGCCTTTGGGAAAGGCATTCGGTAGCATGGCCGGACAGTTCAGGCACAGGAAATTCCACACAATATCATGGCCCAGGATCCCAATAATCTCATCTGGATCGATCTGGAAATGACCGGTCTGGATACCCAGAACGACCGCATCATCGAGATCGCCACCATCGTCACCGATGCCAACCTCAACCTGGTCGCCGAGGGCCCGGTGCTGGCGGTGCACCAGGACGAGGCGTTGATGAAGGCCATGGACGACTGGAACCGCAAGACCCATGGCGAGTCCGGCCTGATCGAGCGGGTCAAGAACAGCCGCCTCGACGAGCGCGCCGCCGAACTGCAGACCCTGGAGTTCCTGCGTCAGCATGTTCCCCAGGGCAGATCCCCCATGTGCGGCAACAGCATCTGCCAGGACCGGCGCTTTCTCGCCCGCTGCATGCCCGAACTGGAGGCCTGGTTTCATTACCGCAACCTGGATGTGAGCACGCTCAAGGAGCTGGCCGCACGCTGGACGCCGGACCTGCTGTCGCGCTTCACCAAGAAGGCCACCCACCAGGCCCTGGACGATATCCGCGAGTCCATCGAGGAACTGCGCTTCTACCGCGAGCATTTCATCAGGTTGTAATCGTTTGCTTTTGCGCCGGGAACGCAGAGGGCGCAAAGGCACAGAGGCGCAGAGGTTCAAAAATGTAAATGCCTCTGAATAATTCGTCATTGCGAGCGAAGCGTGGCAATCTCCAACCGATTGATCCTGCATTACGAGATTGCCGCGCTTTCTCATAGAATCCCTTCGGGATCCATCATGAGTACCCTACCCTTCGGGTCAGGGCATCGCAATGACGGGAGTAATCGGATTAATCAGGAGTACCGTAATACTCTGCGTGCTCTGCGTTTCTGTCACCCCCCTGAAGAGTCAGCAGTTATTGCGGATGCCGCTTCGCCAGGTGCAGCCAGGTCTTGAGCACGCTGTCGGGGTTGAGCGAGACGGTCTCGATGCCCTGCTCGATCAGCCAGGCGGCGAGATCGGGGTGATCCGAGGGCCCCTGACCGCAGATGCCGATGTATTTCCCCTTGGCCCGGCACTTCTCGATCGCCATGGCGATCAGTGCCTTCACCGCCGGGTTGCGTTCATCGAAGCTCGCCGACACCAGCCCGGAGTCGCGGTCCAGTCCCAGGGTGAGCTGGGTGAGGTCGTTGGAGCCGATGGAGAAGCCGTCGAAATGCTCCAGGAACTCGTCCGCCAGCAGCGGGTTGGAGGGCAGTTCGCACATCATGATCAGGCGCAGCCCGTCCTCGCCGCGCTTCAGGCCGTTGTCGGCAAGCAGTGAGACCACCTGTTCCGCCTCCTGCAGGGTGCGCACGAAGGGAATCATGACATCCACATTGATGAGTCCGATCTCCTTGCGCACCTTGTTCAACGCCCGGCACTCCAGTTCGAAACAGGGCCGGAAGGCCTCGCTGATGTAGCGCGCGGCACCGCGGAAGCCCAGCATGGGATTTTCCTCCTCGGGCTCGTACTGCGTCCCGCCAAGCAGGTGGGCGTATTCGTTGGACTTGAAGTCCGACATGCGCACGATCACCTTCTTCGGCCAGAAGGCGGCGGCGATGGTGCTGATCCCCTCGGCCAGCTTGTCGACATAGAAACTGACCGGGTCGGTATAGCCGGCGCTGAGCCGGTCGATCTGCTGTTTGATCTCGTCCGACTGGCCGGCGTACTCCAATACCGCGCGTGGATGCACGGCGATGGACTTGTTGATGATGAACTCCAGCCGGGCCAGCCCGACGCCGTGATTGGGCAGGGCCTGGAAGTTGAAGGCCTGATCGGGGTTGGCGACGTTCATCATGATCTTCACCGGCAGTTCCGGCAGCCGGTCCAGGTCGTGGGTGCTGCGTTCGTAATCCAGTTTGCCGCGATAGACATTGCCGGTGTCGCCCTCGGCGCAGGAGACCGTCACGGCCGCGCCGTCGGGGACCTGTTCGGTGGCGTCGCCGCAGCCGACCACCGCGGGGATACCCAGCTCGCGGGCGATGATGGCGGCGTGACAGGTGCGGCCGCCGCGGTTGGTGACAATGGCCGCGGCGCGTTTCATCACCGGCTCCCAGTCCGGGTCGGTCATGTCGGTGATCAGCACATCGCCGGCCTCGACCCGGTGCATGTCCTCGATGCGGTCGACGATGCGGGCCGGGCCGTCGCCGATGCGGCCGCCGATGGCGCGGCCCTCGGCTAAAATCTCGCCGCGTTCGTGCAGACGGTATTCCTCCAGCTGCAACGCGTCGCTGCGGCTCTTTACGGTTTCGGGCCGGGCCTGGACGATGAAGATGCCGCCGTCGCCGCCGTCCTTCGCCCATTCGATGTCCATGGGCCGGCCGTAGTGATCCTCGATGGCGATGGCCTGGCGCCCGAGCTCGATCAAGTCGTCGTCGTCGAGTGCAAACCGCAGTCGCTCGGCCTCGGGAACCTCCACGGTCTCCACCGGCGGCTCGCCCGGCGCGGCCTCGCGGTAGACCATCTTGACGGCTTTCTCGCCGCGGATGCGACGGATGATGGCGGGTCTGCCCTCGCGCAGCAGCGGCTTGTGCAGGTAGAACTCGTCGGGATTGACCGCACCCTGCACCACGGTCTCGCCCAGACCCCAGGCGGCGGTGATGAAGACGGCGTCGCGGAAGCCGGATTCGGTGTCCAGGGTGAACATCACTCCGGAGGCGCCGATGTCGCTGCGCACCATGCGCTGCACGCCGGCCGATAGCGCCACCTGATCGTGCTCGAAGCCGTGGTGCTCGCGGTAGGTGATGGCGCGGTCGTTGAACAGGGAGGCGAATACGCCCTTGACCGCGTGCAGCACCGCGTCGATGCCTGCGATGTTGAGAAAGGTCTCCTGCTGACCGGCGAAGGAGGCGTTGGGCAGATCCTCTGCCGTGGCCGAGGAGCGCACCGCCACCGAGACGCCCTCGGTATGGCGACGCTCCATCTCGGCATAGGCGTCACGGATGGCGGTCTCCAGTTCGGCGGGGAAGGGTGTATCCATGATCCATTGTCGGATCTGACCGCCGGTGCGGCTCAGGGCCTGAACGTCCTCGATGTCGAGTTCGCGCAGCGCGGCGTAGATGCGCTGATCCAGTTCCTCATGGGCGAGGAAGGTGCGGTAGGCATCGGCGGTGGTGGCGAAGCCGCCGGGCACCTGCACGCCGGCCGCGGTCAGTTCGCGTACCATCTCGCCGAGCGAAGCGTTCTTGCCGCCGACGCTGGGTACGTCATCGATAGTCAGTTCCTCGAACCAGACAACCAGACTGTTCATTGTGTTCCTGCCTGCCGAAGGGGATGTGTGGGTGTGGATATGATCCGTCTGCGAGCCTAGCACGGGCCCGATCGGGATAAAACCAGAGTCGCCGGGCCGCCGTTCCCGCGGCCTGTTCCGGGCAGGCCGCAGAGGAGTGAACGGATTCCCAACAGGATGGTGGCATGAGGTGCCCGGCTGCTTACTCTTTCTGCGTCAGGTTGCTGTATCATGCGCGGCTGACCCCGCTGGTGCAGCGGCACCGTGAGGCCCGCTCCGGTTATGGTGATGTCGCAGCCTTATCGTAGCGGAAGGTGCCTTAAGGAGAGTTTCCATGAAATATCACTCGATTGATGAATTCCTCGCTCATGTAGCAGAACGCAATCCCGGCCAGCCGGAGTTCCTGCAGGCGGTCACCAAGGTGATGAAAAGCCTCTGGCCCTTCATCCAGACGCATCCCAGATATGCCGAACACGGGCTGCTGGATCGACTGGTCGAGCCGGAGCGCATTGTCATGTTCCGCGTTTCATGGGTGAACGACCAGGGCGAGGTGCAGGTCAATCGTGGCTATCGGGTGCAGTACAGTTCGGCGATCGGCCCCTACAAGGGAGGGCTGCGTTTCCATCCCTCGGTGAATCTGTCTATCCTGAAGTTCCTCGCCTTTGAGCAGACCTTCAAGAATGCGCTTACCACCCTGCCGCTGGGCGGGGGCAAGGGCGGCTCGGATTTCGATCCCAAGGGCCGCAGTCCCGGCGAGGTGATGCGTTTCTGCCAGGCCTTTGCCGCGGAACTGTTCCGGCATGTGGGTTCCGATACCGATGTGCCGGCTGGTGATATCGGTGTGGGCGCGCGCGAGGTCGGATTCATGACCGGCATGGTGAAAAAGCTCACCAATCGTGCCGACTGCGTGTTCACCGGGAAGGGGCTGAGCTTCGGCGGTTCTCTGATCCGCCCCGAGGCGACCGGCTATGGCACGGTATATTTTGCCGAGGAGATGCTCAATCGCATGGGCCGCGGCCTGGATGGCCTGCGCGTGGGCGTGTCCGGTTCAGGCAACGTGGCACAGTATGCAGTGGAGAAGGCCACGGCCCTGGGCGGCAGGGTGGTGACGGTTTCGGATTCCAGCGGCGTCATCGTGGATGAAGACGGCTTTACCGCCGAGAAGCTGGCCGAACTGATGGAAGTGAAGAACCACCTCTACGGACGGGTGAGCGACTACGCGGAACGGGTGCGGGTGAAATTCATCCCCGGCAAGCGGCCGTGGCATGTGCCAGTGGATGTTGCCCTGCCCTGCGCGACCCAGAATGAACTGGACGAGGGGGATGCCGAGCAGCTGGTGAAAAACGGTGTGCTGTGTGTGTCCGAGGGCGCCAACATGCCCTGCACACCCGAGGCGGTGAAATGCCTCGAGGATAACGGCGTGCTGTACGCACCCAGCAAGGCGTGCAATGCCGGCGGTGTGGCCACCTCTGGACTGGAGATGAGTCAGAATGCCATGCGCTTGTCCTGGCGTCGGGATGAGGTTGATGACCGTCTGCGCATCATCATGCGCAGTATCCACGAGGCCTGTCTCGAACACGGGCAACGCGAAGACGGCGGTTTCAGCTATGTGGACGGGGCCAATGTGGCCGGATTCGTCAAGGTGGCCGATGCCATGCTGGCGCAAGGTGTGGTATAGCCTTTCCTCTCCATGACGGGAAGCAAGATGAGCGATGAGACACCCTATCCGGTCTTTCTGCTGTCCGACCACACCGGCATCACGGTGGAGAAGCTGGCGCGCAGTCTGCTGTCGCAGTTCACCGGGCTGGAGTTCGATATCCATACCATACCCTTTGTCGATACCGCTGCAGCGCTCTGCTCGGCGGTCGACCGTATCGACGCCAGCGCCGAGGCAGCCGGCGTGCCGCCGCTGGTCTTCGCCACCCTGATCGATGCCCCCCTGCGCGAGCAGCTGCACGGCTGTCGGGGTACGGTGTTCGACATCTACGCCGTCCTGCTGGGGCCGGTGGCCGAGGCCCTGCATGCCGAGGCCACGCCGCGCCGGGGCCAGACCCATGGCGGGGCCGACAATGGCTATCTCGACCGCATCGGCGCCCTGGAGTTCGCGCTCGCCACCGACGACGGGGTGGCGGTCAAGCGCTACCAGGATGCCGACCTGATCCTGATCGGCCTGTCGCGCAGCGGCAAGACCCCGACCTCGCTCTATCTGGCGCTGCAGTACGGCCTGCGTGCGGCCAACGATCCGTTGACCGAGGAGGATCTGGACAGTCCGCAGTTGCCCGGGCGCCTGCAATCCTTCCGTCACAAGCTGATCGCGCTGCGCATCGAACCGGAGCGTCTGCGCCGGGTGCGCGAGCAGCGCCGCCCCGGCAGCCGCTATGCGTCACTGGAGCAGTGCCGCCGCGAGGTCAGGCAGTTCGAGACGATGCTGGCAGGACTGGACATTCCGGTGTTGGACAGCTCGCGCATGTCGATCGAGGAGCTGGCGGCGAGTGTGGTGAGGATGGTGAGGAGTGAGGAGTGAGGATAGCTTCCCCTTCACTCCGCACTCGACTTCATGTAATCACCGACGGCGCCTCGCGTCCGGTATGGGTGCGGATACCGGCCACCTCGTCGGCCAGGCGGATCAGTCCGGCCAGCGCGGTCTGGGCATCCTGGTGTTGCTGGTCGGGGTCGGCCTCGTAGCGTTCCAGGTAGACGCGCAGGGTCGCGCCCTGGGTGCCGGTGCCGGAGAGTCGGAATACCATGCGCGAGCCGTCGCTGAAGCCGATGCGCACGCCCTGAGCCTCGCTCACACTCTGATCGATGGGATCCTCGTAGCGGAAGTCGTCGGCATAGGCGACTTCGTGCTCGCCCAGCCGCCGGCCCTGGAGCTCGGGCAGGCGCTGCCTGAGGGCCTGCATCAGGGTGTGCGCGCCCTCACTTTCCACATCCTCGTAATCATGGCGGGAGTAGTAATTGCGGCCATAGGTGGCCCAGTGATCATGTACCAGCTGCTCGACCGACTTGCCGGTCACCGCCAGCAGATTGAGCCAGAACAGTACCGCCCACAGGCCGTCCTTCTCCCGCACATGCGCGGAGCCGGTGCCGAAGCTCTCCTCGCCGCACAGGGTGACCTCGCCGGCGTCCAGCAGGTTGCCGAAGAACTTCCAGCCGGTCGGGGTCTCGTAGCACTTGATCCCGAGTGCCGCGGCCACCCGGTCGGCGGCCTGGCTGGTGGGCATGGAGCGGGCCACGCCCTTGAGGCCCTCGGCATAGCCGGGCACCAGGGTGGCATTGGCGGTGAGCACGGCCAGGCTGTCGCTTGGCGTGACGAAGAATCGGCGGCCCAATATCATGTTGCGATCGCCGTCGCCGTCGGAAGCCGCGCCGAAGTCCGGGGCGTCGTCGGCGTAGAGGATATCCACCAGTTCGCGCGCATAGGTGAGGTTGGGGTCGGGATGGCCGCCGGCAAAATCCTCCTGCGGCACGGTGTGCATCAGGCTGCGGGTCGGGGCGCCCAGGCGCCGCACCAGGATCTCCTCGGCGTAGGGACCGGTCACGGCATGCATGGCATCGAAGCGCAGGCTGAAATCGCCCTGCAGCAGGGTGCGGATGCGGTCGAAGTCGAACAGTTCCTCCATCAGGCCGGCATAGTCGTCCACCGGATCGATGACATCCACCGTCATGCCTCCCAGTTCAGTGCTGCCGGTACGGGACAGGTCGATGTCCCCGGCCTCCAGGATGCGATAGCGGTCGAGTTCGCGGCTGCGGCTGAAAATGGCCTCGGTGATGCGTTCCGGCGCCGGACCTCCGTTGGCGGTGTTGTACTTGATGCCGAAATCCGCATCCGGGCCGGCCGGATTGTGGCTGGCCGAGAGAATGATGCCGCCGAAGCAGTGATACTTGCGGATCACGCAGGAGGCGGCCGGCGTGGAGAGGATGCCGTCGCGTCCGACCAGGATGCGGCCCACGCCATTGGCCGCAGCCATTCTCAGGATGATCTGGATGGCGCTGCGGTTGTAATAGCGTCCGTCGCCGCCGACGACCAGGGTCTGACCCTCGAGCCCGTCCAGGCTGTCGAAGATGGACTGGACGAAATTCTCCAGGTAATGCGGCTGTTGAAAGACCCTGACCTTCTTGCGCAGCCCCGAGGTACCTGGGCGCTGGTCGGGGAAGGGCTGGGTCGGGATTTCAAGGCTGGACATCGAGGCTCTCTGCGGCTGCTGAGGGTAGGGATGGTATCGTTATATTATGGGGTCTGCCGACACCGCTTTGAAGTGGTACTGAAAGATATTGCGTGACGGCCGCTAGAGGTATAGCTTTCGGTTGAAATGCGAACGACTGTGGTATCCTGACAAGTATGCTGGTTACTGATCACAAAACCCGGTTGCACGGTCGCCAGAACGATCTGAGTGATCTGATGGCCATCTACGAGTGCAACTATATCCGCCTGCGCCAGCTGCTGCGGGAGCTGGACGCCTACGCGCTGGATACCAGCTATGTCTCGCAGGCGGCGCGGGCGCTTGACCTGCATCTGCACCTGCATGAACGCAGCCGCTACACCACCACCCTGTCACTGACCTATCTGTTCCAGGACGCGTTGGGTGAATTCCCCGCGCCGGACATCCGCGTACGCCTGTATCACGATGCCCGCCTGGCCGAGGTCATCGCCTGCGGCCGGCGGCGCGGGCGGCGGGACGCCGTCTATGACCGGATGCGCAACCGCTACAGTCTGGACCGCAAGTGGCACATGAACCGTTTCCTGCAGAAATGGCTCGGCTACTGCCTGCGCCAGGGACACCGTTTCCTCCCGCCCGGGGAGGCCGATGCGGCGCTGCCGGACTGGGAAGGCCTGGCCGGCGGTCCGCTCCGCTAGCCGCGCGCCTCGCGACTTTATTCCACTCTGTTGATTTCGCTGATATAACCGCCGTCGCCGGCCGGCTCCGCCGGCAGTGTCCCGGCAAAAACCCTGCACGCCTTATAGTTGACTGATTTGCTCAGGATTAGTATAAAGCCTTACTAATCATGTAAGGATTTGCAGGTATACCTCATGCGACTTTCAACCAAGGGCCGTTATGCGGTCACCGCAATGATGGATCTGGCGGTGCATCAGGACACCGGGCCGGTCACGCTGGCGGACATCTCGCGCTGTCAGGGCATCTCCCTGTCCTACCTGGAGCAGCTGTTCGCCAAGCTGCGCCGCCAGGGTCTGGTCAAGGGTGTACGCGGGCCCGGTGGCGGCTACCGCCTGGCCAAGCCGCCGTGCGACATCTCGGTGGCCGACATCATCCTGGCCGTCGACGAGAAGGTCGACACCACCCTGTGCGAGGGGCAGGAGAACTGCCAGGGCGGCAAGCGCTGCCTGACCCATGAGTTGTGGAACAATCTCTCGCAGCAGATCTACGACTACCTCGCCCAGATCAACCTCGAGGAGTTCCTCTCCCGTCCCTCGGTGCGCGAGGTGATCGAGCGCCAGGGCGAGGCCGGACAGCACAAGCACGAGCACGAAGTCCGGCGCTTTACCCTGGCCTGAGCGGTGGCCGCAGGCCGCAAGCCGTCACGCGCGGCCTGATCGGTTGCGTCGGCCAGCCTTCTGTCCGCTCGGGCGTCAGACCGGGAGGGTGTCTCTGCCCGGTTACCGCCTTCAGTCCGCATTGGCGGGTTTTTCCCATACCAGGATACGGTTGTTCTCCGGCATTTCGTAGTCTTCGGCCGGCCTGAGTCCCGCCTGTTCCGCCAGGGCGTTGAGATCATCCACATCGCGGATGCCGCTTTCCGGGTCGCGTTCCTTCAACCACTGATCGAAGCGTTCGTTGCTCGGGCTGGTGTAGGTGCCGTGATAGTTGAACGGCCCGTACAGACAGAAGCGGCCGCCCGACCTGAGGATGCGGCCGATGCCGCGGAACATGGCCTCCACCTCGTGCCAGTGCATGATGTGCACGGTGTTGGCGCTGAACACGCCGTCGAAGCTCTGTTCCGGCCAGGCATCGGTGGCCACGTCCAGGGCGATGGGCGGGACCAGGTTTGCCAGATCCGCCTCTTCCAGCCACTGTACGATTCCCGCATGCATGTCGCGCACGTCGCTGGTGTGCCAGCGCAGGTGCGGCAGTTCAGTGCTGAAGAAGACTGCATGCTGGCCGGTGCCGCTGCCGATCTCCAGCACACTCTCGATGCCGGCGAATTCGTGTTGCAGCACGGCCAGGATGGGCAGCTTGTTCTGCTCACTGGATTCGGCGAAGGGTTTGTTTGTCATCGTCAGAGCCTTTGTTCCAGCAGGTGGGTGATATCGGCGTCGGTCAGGACCACCGGGTTGGTCTTCATGCTGCTGCCGCGGCTGCTGGCCACGATGCGCGGCAGGTCGGTCGCTTCCACGCCCAATTCGCCGAGCTCCGGCAGATCCAGCTGTTCGGTCCAGTCATAGAGCAGCTGTACCAGTTTTTCCCTGGCCGCCTCGGGCTCGCGGATGCGCTGCTGGCACAGGATCTCGGCCAGGCGGGCGTACTTGGCCAGCGCCGGATTGTCGGGTTCGCGCTCGCGCATCACATCGATGTTGACCCGCGTCGCCTCGGCCACGAGGGTGCCGCAGACCACGCCATGACCGATGGGGAAGTAGGCGCCCAGCGGCGAGGCCAGGCCGTGCACCGAGCCCAGCCCGGTCTGGGCCAGGGTGATGCCCGAGATCAGGGCGGCATAGGCCATGCGGGCGCGCGCCTCCAGGGCGCTGCTGCCGTGGTGGTACCAGTCCAGCAGGCCGTCGCGCGCCGCCCGCAGCCCGGAGATGGCGAGCGCATCGGTGAAGGTGTTGGCCCGCAACGAGACATAGGATTCGATCAGCTGGGTCAGGGCGTCCATGCCGTTGGCCGCGATCAGCTCCGGCGGACAGCCGCTGAGCAGGTCGGGATCGACCACGGCGTATTCCGGCACCAGCTGCTCATCGCGGAAGGATTTCTTGAAGCCGGTCTCGCCCTGGCGGCTGAGCACGGCGTTCTTGGTCGCCTCGCTGCCGGTGCCGGCGGTGGTCGGCACGGCAATGAAGGGCACGGCCGGTCCCGCGTAAGGCAGTTCCGGGCCGACGCCTTCCAGGTAGTCCATCACCGAGTTCCCCACCCGCAGCAGCCCGGCGACGGCCTTGGCGGCATCCAGTACGCTGCCGCCGCCGATGCCGATGACCACGGCGAAATCCCCGTCACGGTATTTCGCCACGGCGGCGTCGACCAGTTCGGGCGAGGGTTCGCCGGCCACCTGGAACTGTTTCCAGCTCAGCCCCGCCTCCTTCAGCCCCGAATACAGACCGGCGGCGTGGGGCGAATCGGTGAAGGAGCGGGCACCCGTGATCAGCAGGGCACGACTGCCGTAGCGGGCGGCCAGCGCGGGTACCCGCTGCAGCCGGCCGCTGCCGAATTCGATACGCGGCAGGCGGGCGAGGGAGAAGGGCGCGATCATGCCCCGGCTCCGCCGTGCGGGAACAGGCCCCGCCAGGGGATGCCCTGGCGGGGTTCGGCCATCCAGTCGGCCACCGCATCGCGCCAGGCCTGGTAGTGCGGGGTGTCCTTGTGCGCCCGGGCCGCATCGGTGTCGGTATAGGCCTCGTAGAGCAGAAAGCGGGTGGCGTCCTCGGGCGACTGCAGCACGTCGAAGCGCAGATTGCCCGGCTCCTGGATCGAGGCCCGGTGATTGGCCTCGGTCGCGGCGATGAAGTCCTCCAGGTGTTCGGGCCGGACATGAACCTGGACCAGAGTGACGTGCATGACAACCTCCTGTTGCTGATATGGTTTTTCTGAGCCGGCAAGCCGGGGTTCAAGCCCTTGCGCTGCTGTCCGACATATTATGATAAGCCGTTAAACCCCTCCCGAGTCCATTATGGCAGATGATGCAATCCTGCAGGCCGACGCCCAGGTGTCCACGCCCGAGCCTGACGCGAAGAATCCGCGCAACCTGGCCGAATGGGTCGATGTGCTGAGCCAGCAGGGCATGCCCATTTTCACCCATACCCTGCGCTCGATCTCGGGGATGGCGGCCGACCGTCAGAGTTCGGCCTCGGAACTGGCCAACGTGATCCTGCAGGATGCGGCCATGACCGCCAAGCTGCTGCGCATCGCCAACAGTCCCTACTACAACACCCAGGCCAAGAGCATCAGCACTGTCTCACGCGCGGTGGTGCTGCTGGGCTTCGATGCCGTGCGCGGCCTGGCGCTGTCCATCGCGGTGGTGGAGTCGGCCGCCAGGGGGGCGAACAAGGCGCGTCTGGCGGCGGACATGGCGCGGGCTTTCCATGCCGCGGTGCAGGCGCGCGCCTTCGCACAGCAGCGGCGCGACCGCTCCCCCGAGGAGGTGTTCATCGCCACCCTGCTGTTCAGTCTGGGGCGGCTGGCCTTCTGGGGCCATGCCAGCGAGGTGGCCGACCGGCTCAATGCCGAACTGGAGCAGCCCGGCGCCGACCCCGTGGCGCTGGAACGCGAACTGCTGGGTTTCGCCTTCGATGAGTTGTCGCTGCAACTGGCCCGCGAGTGGCGCCTCGGCACCCTGGTGGAGAACGCCCTGGAGGGCAAAGGCGAAGCCGATCCGCGCGTGAGCAACGTGGAACTGGCCCGCGAACTGGCCCTGACCGCCGAGCAGGGCTGGGACACGCCGGAGATGAAGCAGCTGTTGAGCCGGTTGGCGGAGAATCTGTACCTGCCGGTCAATGATGTGGAGCAGATGGTGGTCAGGAATGCCGGCGAAGCCCAGAAGGTCGCTGCCTGCTTCGGTGCCGGCGATGCCTCGGAACTGATCCCGCTGCCGCAGAAGCCGCGGGCGCGGGTGCGCCGCGAGGCCGAGGATGAACCGGGACAGATCAACCGCTTCCCAGAACCCGATCCCATGCTGCAACTCAAGATCCTGCGCGAGGTGACCTCGCTGGTCGAGGGGCGGTTCGATTTCAACCTGATGCTGGAGATGGTGCTGGAAGGCATCTACCGCGGCGCGGGCATGGACCGCACCCTGTTCGCCCTGCTGTCCCGCGACCGCAGCCAGCTCAAGGCCCGCTATGTGCTGGGATGGGACCAGCAGGCGCTGCGCCAGCACTTCGCCTTCGAGGTGTCGCCGGTCAAGGCCAACATCTTTCTGCACGTGCTCGACAGCCACGAACCCTGCTGGATTTCACGCGAGAGCGATTCCCGCCTGCTCGGTCTGGTCACCGACGAGGTCCGTTATGTGACCGGCGAGGCGCCGTTCATGGCCATGCCGATCCTGATCCAGAATCGGGCCATCGGGTTGTTCTATGCCGACCGTCTGCCCAGCCGGCGGCCGCTGCGCGAGGACGATTACTCCAGTTTCAGGCATTTCGGGCAGCAGGCCAACATGGCGTTGTCGCTGCTGTATCAGGGCAGGTAGGCGCAGGTGTCGGAGGCGGATATGAGCGCAAGCGGGATCGACAGCGTCGACGAACGCCTGCGTCTGTCGCGGGCGCTGCTCACCGCCACCGCCGGCATGATGCGCAGTACCGATCCGGCCATGATGTTCCGTGCCATCTGCGATGCCCTGCCGGCCGCCAGTCCCCGCATCCAGCTGGCCTGGCTGGTGCTGGGCGAGCTGGATACGCCCATCCTGCATCCGGAGTATGCGGTCGGCCCGGCCGCGGTCTATGCCGAGGCGGTACAGGTACCGCGCAGCCCGCAGGCGGCCGAGCACTGTCCGGTGCGTGATGCCATCCGCCGCTGGGAGGCGGTCAGCGGCAACATCCCCGCCAGCGGGGGAGCGGCGGGCGCGGCCGGTCTGCGCAGCCTGCTGGCCCTGCCTCTGGGGCGGGCGGGCAATGGCCTGAACGGGCTGATCGTGCTGTATGCCGACCGGCCGGATTATTTCGAGCAGGTCGGCATGGCACTGTTCCAGGCCTTTGTGCACCTGGGCAATGCTTCGCTGGAGCAGGCTGCGCTGCTGAACAATCTCACTCATCTCGCCACGCATGATCTGCTCACCGGTGTACTCAACCGGCGTGGCATCCAGGAAAGCATGGAACGCGAACTGGCCCGCAGCCAACGCCGCCAGCTGCCGTTCTCGGTACTGCTGTTCGACATCGATCGCTTCAAGCTGGTCAATGACCGGCTGGGCCATCGCGAGGGGGATATCGTATTGCGCTGCGTGGCCGATGCCGCCCACGCGGTACTGCGCAACGAGGATTATCTCGGCCGCTGGGGCGGGGAGGAGTTCATCTGCCTGATGCCCGAGACCGATTGCGAGACCGCCCTGACCCTGGCCGAGCGCATTCGCCGCGCTGTGCGGGAAACCCCCATTGCCGTGTCCTCGGGTGAGTTGCAGGTCACCGTCAGCGTGGGCGTGGCCAGCTACCCCGGGGATGGTGAGTCGCTGGACAAGCTCATCGCCACGGCCGACTCCGCCCTGTATCAGGCCAAGCGCAGCGGCCGTGACCGGGTGGTGTGCGCCAGCCGGGTCGAGCAGCATGTGCACAGCCTGGGCAACATGCTCGATGCCGCCCTGCGCGAGCGGCGCATCGTGGCGGCCTATCAGCCCATTGTGGATCTGGCCACCGGCGAGGTGGTGGCCGAGGAGACCCTGGCACGGCTGATCACGCCCGATGGAGACATCATTCCGGCCGGCGATTTCATCGAGGCCGCCCAGCAGCTGCAGCTGCTGCACCGGATCGATCACACTATCCTGATGCAGGCCTTCAGCCACTGCGTGACCGGGCTGAAGACCGGCATGAACCGGCTCAATCACTTCGTCAACATCTCCGCCGATCTGCTGCGTCACCGCGAGCTGGTCGAAGAGATCCTGGCCGCGGCCTGCGAGCACTGCCGGGGCTGCGGCGATGCCATCGGCGACACCAAACCCATGATCATCGAGATCACCGAGCGCGAGCTGCTGGCCGACATCGACCAGGCCCGGGAACTGCTGCTGCCCTTCACCGAGTTCGGCCTGCGGCTGGCGCTGGACGACTTCGGCAGCGGCTATTCCTCCTATCAGTATCTGGCCGACCTGCCGGTGCAGTTCATCAAGATCGACGGCAGCCTGGTGCGGCGGGTGAGCGAGCCCAAGGTCAGGGCCATTCTCGAGGGCATTCAGGGCATGGCCGAGCAGTTGGGCGTCATCACGCTGGCCGAGTTCATCGAGTCTGCCGAGACCGAGGCCCGGCTGCGCGAGATCGGCATCCACTGGGGCCAGGGCTACTATTACGGCAAGCCGATCATCATCAGCAGCCAGGGCCTGCTCGGCAGTCTGCCGGCGCTGGCTGCGCCCGGGATCTGATGCCCCGACCCGTGGGGAATGCATTTGCCCGCGTCTCCCGGAGCGGGTATTGTCCATGACTGTCTTGCGACCCAGGGATGGCGTCATAAGCTGTATATTTTCTGGAGGTTTTACCTCCTTTCGTTGAGTTGTCAGCGGCGCCCGACGGTGCCGTCCCATGGGGAAGCCTTGAACGTTCGATACCCACCCGCCCCGACCACGCCCGCGGGGCTGGCCGCTGCCTGGCTGCTGCTTGCCGCCGGCTATTTCCTGACCGCGTTGGTGAGTTCACAATTCGTCCTCTCCAGCAGCCAGGACATCGGTCTGTGGTCGCCCCTGTGGCTGCCCACCGGTCTGGGCGTGGCGGCGGTGCTGCGCCTGGGTGCGCGGGTCTGGCCCGGCATCCTGTTCGGGGCCCTGGCACATGATCTCCTCATCCTGGAACTGCCGCTGGCACTGGCCCTGAGCCTGGATGCCGGCAATGTGCTGGAGGCCCTGGTCGGTGCCGCGCTGTTCCGGCGGCTGAGCGGCAGCGGCGACCCCCTGGCGGGAGCGCGAACCGTCATGCTGTTCGCGCTGGCCGTGTTCACCGCCGTCGCCTGCCTGAGCGCGTCCCTGGGCGTCGGCGCCCTGATCCTCGGTGGGGTGGTGAGCTGGAACGACGCCGGCCTGATGTGGTGGATCTGGAGCCTGGGCAACACCGCCGGTGCGCTGGCCCTGGCACCGTTACTGCTCAGCTGGCATGACGTCGGTGGCCGCGGCTGGAACCGCCGCCGCCTGCTGGAATCGGCATTGATCATCGCCCTGGCCCTGGTCGTGACGCACGGCGCCTTCGGCGGCTGGCTGAACACGCCGGGCAGCGGTCTGCCGCTGAGCTTCCTGGCCCTGCCGTTCCTGGCCTGGGCGGCCTTCCGCAGCGGCATCCGCGGTACCGCCGTTCTGGTGTTCCTGCTGAGTCTGACCAGTCTGTGGAATACCGTCCACGGCGCCGGGCCCTTCGTGCGGGACTCGGGTCTGGAGTCGGTCTGGCTGCTGCAGGGCTACATCCTGGTGTTGAGCCTGACCGGCCTGCTGCTGGGGGCGGTGATCGGCGAACGCGAGCGGGCCAGGCACTCACTGCAGCAGACGCTGAATGAGCAGGAAGACCGCATCCAGTCCGGAACCCGCGAACTGCGCCAGGCCAACGCCACCCTGGAGCGGGAGATCGGCGAGCGCACCCGGGCCGAACGGATCAGCCGTGGCCATGGCAGGGTCCTGGAGCAGTTGGCCACCGGCAAGCCGCTGCAGGACATTCTTTATGTCCTGCTCGAGGAGACCGAGGCCGCACGTCCGGGCATTGTGTGTTCCATCCTGCTGCTGGATGCGGACGGTCGGCACCTGCGCCACGGCGCCGCGCCCAGCCTGCCGCAGCATTACTGCGAGGCGGTCGACGGCCTGGAGATCGGGCCCCGGGTCGGCTCCTGCGGTGCGGCGAGCTACACCGGCGAGCGGGTCATCGTCGAGGACATCATGACCCACCCCTACTGGGATGGTCTGCGCGAACCGGCCGCCGCCGCGGGCCTGCGCGCCTGCTGGTCCGAGCCCGTCAAGTCCGCCGCCGGCGAGGTGCTGGGCGCCTTCGGCATCTACCAGCGGGAAGTGGCCTCCCCCCGCCCGGAGGACCTGGAACTGTTGACCGGCGCCGCCCATCTGGCCGGCATCGCCATCGAGCGCAAGCAGGTCGAGGAACGCCTGTTCGAACTGGCCAACTACGACAAACTGACCGGGTTGGCCAACCGCTCGGCCTTCACCTCGGCGCTCAATCATGCCCTGCAGCATGCCCATCGCCAGCAGGCCAGGATCGGCATCTTCTTTCTGGACCTGGACAACTTCAAGCTCATCAATGACACGTTAGGACATGACGTCGGCGACCAGCTGCTGCAGGACGTGGCCCGGCGCCTGGACGAGAACGTGCGCAGCGATGATCAGCTGGCCCGGCTGGGCGGCGACGAATTCACGGTACTGTTGAGCGATGCCGACGATTTCCAGCGGGTGGGCGAACTGGCCGAGCGCCTGCTGGAAGTGCTGGCCCGGCCTTACCAGCTGGCCGGTCAGGATACCGCGGTCACTGCCAGCATCGGCATCAGTCTTTATCCCGACGATGCCGAGGACGCCGCCACCCTGCTCAAGAATGCCGATATCGCCATGTACCGCAGTAAACGCCAGGGCGGGCACAGCGAGCAGTTCTACACCCCCGAGATGAACGCCGAGGCGCATGACCGCCTGCAGCTGGAAAACGAACTGCGCAAGGCGCTGGAACGCGACGAATTCCTGCTGTATTTCCAGCCGCAGTGGGATCTGGGCGGCGGCACCCTGGTGGGGCTGGAGGTGTTGCTGCGCTGGCAGCACCCCGTCCACGGCCTGATCGGACCCGACCGCTTCATGCCTACGGCCGAGCACAGCGGCCTGATCGTGCCCATCGGCAACCGGGTGCTGCGCGCGGCCTGCGAGCAGGGGGTGGCCTGGCGGGAGCAGGGACTGCTGCTGCAGCGCATCGCGGTGAACATTTCCTCGCGCCAGTTCCAGCGCCAGGACATGATCGAGGTGATCTCACGCACCCTGGAGGAGACCGGTTTCGACGCCGGCCGGCTGGAACTGGAACTGACCGAGACGGTGCTGATGGATAACGGCGATGCCACCGTGACCATGCTGCGTGCGCTCAAGGCCATGGGCGTGCATCTGGCCATCGATGACTTCGGCACCGGCTATTCCTCCCTGGCCTACCTCAAGCTCTTCCCCATCGACCGGCTCAAGATCGACCGCTCCTTCGTCATGGATCTGACCCACGACTCGGACGATGCCGCCATCGTTGCCGCCACCATTGCCCTGGGGCACAACCTCAACCGTACCGTCATCGCCGAGGGCGTGGAGACGCAGGCCCAGCTCGAGTTCCTGCGTCAGCATGGCTGCGATCTGGTGCAGGGTCATCTGCTGAGCCGGCCGCTGCCGGCAGAAGAAATCACTGAATTGCTGCGGGCGCAGCGGGTGGCGACACCCGAGGCGGATGTCCCGGCCTGAGGCTCGCCTGTTGCGCATCCAACGCGCATGGCATTCTTTGCCTCTCAGCGCCTTTGCGCCCTCTGCGTTTGTATCTCCCCGACCGATCTTCAGCACAGCACCTCGGACAACCGGCAGTCGGCGTCCGGGAGCAGCGCCAGGAACAACTCCGCCGTGGCCAGGGCATCACTCAACGCATGGTGGGCACGGTAGCGCGGCAGCCCCAGTTCGGTACGCAGGTTGGGCAGGCGCAGATCGCGGCCGCGGAAGGCCTGGCCGCTGCGCTGCAGACGCCGCCGCGCCAGGGTCTGGGTATCGACCACCCGGGTCAGCAGCGGGGCGTCGTACCAGTCCCGGCACAGCCGGTTCAGAAAGCCCAACTCCAGTGCGGCGTGATGCGCCAGCAGTACCCGGCCGGCCAGCTGTTCCAGCAGTTCGGGCAGGACCAGGCGCAGTGGCAGGCCGGCCGCTGCCTGGTCGTCCGTTATGTGGTGGATGCGGACGTTGTCCTCTGTCAGCGTCCGGCCCGGCCGTACCAGCCGGTACCAGGCGCTGTCGAGCTGGACGGCCAGATCACGGATGACCACCGTCCCCAGGCTCAGGATGCGGTCACGGGCCGGATCCAGGCCGCTGGTTTCGATGTCCAGGGCCAGCAATTCCAGTTCCCGACAGCGGGCCCGGGGTGCGGGCAGAGGCGCGGCCAGGTAGGCCTGCAGGGGATTGGGTGGCAGCCGCCGACGCAGCCAGCGGCGGCGCAGGTCCGCACCGGGCAGCCGCGTCCACATCAGCCGAAGCGCCCCGCCTGGTAGCGGTTCCCGAGGGTTGCCTGCAGGCTCTGGATCAGCCGGAAGGCGTCCTTGAGGTGGCTGCGTTCCAGAGCGGAGAGCGTATCCGGCGGCAGATAGTTGTCGGGTGCGCGACCGGCGCGCAGGCAGTCCGACTGGTGGTGGATGCGCAGCCCGGCGATGAACTCCAGCGCATCCAGCAGGCTCTCGCCCAGGTCACGGCCGAGGGCGCCGGCGGCCATGGCCGCCTCCAGGCGCTCGCGGGTGTTGACCGCGCCGATGCCCTCGGACAGGGCATAGACCCGGGCCAGGTCGACGATCGGGAGCAGGCCGCGGCGCTTGAGATCCAGGGTGGCGTCGTGCTCGCCGTCATGGATGAGCACGAAATTGCGGAAAAACCCCAGCGGCGGGCGGTGCTGCAGGGCGGCGGCGGTCAGGTGGGCAATGAAGATGCGATTGGCGCGGGTCTGTGCCAGTACCTGTTCCTGCAGGGTGTGCAGCAGTGCGGCCTCGCCGTGGACGGCGCGCAGGTCGAAGAAGATGCTGGCGTGCATCAGCGCCTGCGGCTGCGGCCGTTCGATCCAGCCGGTGAAACAGTCGCCCCATACCTGCAGCGGCTGGCGCCACTGCGGGTTGCTGGCCATGGCATTGCCCGGGCAATAGGGGAAACCGCAGGCGTTCAGGCCGTCGCTGACGAAGCGGGCGAGTTCGGTGAAGTATTCCCTGTCCGGCGCATTCAGCTCATCGGCGATGATCAGGGCATGATCCTGATCCGAGTGCACCGTCTGTTCCTGCCGGCCCTGGGAGCCGCCCGCGGCCCAGACATAGGGCACCGGTGCCGATCCCAGCCGGGATTCGGCCAGTTCCAGCAGCCGGCGGGTGAGGGCGTCGGTGATCGAGGCGATGGCCGCACCGATATGCGCGGCCCGGGTATTGGCATTGTCTAACTGTAATTGGAGTTCAGGAAGCCGGCGGCTGATCGCGGTCAGCGTCTCGATGTCGGCGGCGCGCTGGATGTCGGTGGCGAGCAGCACCGGGCTGCCGCCCTGGTGCCGGGCCAGGTCGGACAGGGTCAGCATGCCGGCGAGCCGGCCGCGTATCAGCACCGGCAGGTGATGGACCTGCAGCCGGGTCATGCGCAGCAGGGCCTCGGCCAGCACCTCCTCGCCGTCGAGGGTGACCGGGTCCGGGGTCATGATGCTGCGCGCCGGGCTGTCCGCGCCCAGGCCCCTGGCCAGGCAGCGGTGGCGCAGGTCGCTGTCGGTGATCAGACCGACCAGGCCCTCGCCCTCGGTGATCAGTACCGAGGAAACCCGCTGGGCCGACATGAGTTGTGCGGCCTGGCGGATGTTCATGTCGCCGTCCAGGGTCACGGGCTCGCGGTGGAGCAGGTCGGCCGCCTTCACGCTCAGTACATCCAGTCCCGCGGCCGCCCGCGGTGCGCTCGCCCGGTGCAGGCGCTCGGCGCGGTCGGCGGCGAACTGGCGGTCGAAGGCCGGCGAGGCCTCGCGCAGACTGGCCAGGGCCCGGCAGTCGAGCAGATACAGCAGACTGTCCTCGACCGTGACGCCGGTGCCGGCGGAGTCGGCTTCACACAAACCGGCATACAGGTCGCCTTCACCCAGCTTGTCTGACAGGGTGCCGTCGCTGTCGCGCAGTTCGACGGCGCCGCTGCGCACGATGTACAGGGCGGCGTCTCCGGCGTCGGTGGGGGGAAAGGGGCTGCCGCGGCGCAGATAGCGCACGACCAGCTGGCGCGGCAGCACCTCCAGCAGTTCCGGACTCAGCACATCGAAGGGCGCATGGGCGGCGAGAAAGTCCCGGATCTCGAGCAGTTCGACTTCCATGCTTCCCGCCTGCCGTGCTCAGCGCCGCGCGGTGAGTATGGCCGCGCGCGGCACCCGGATGTCCTCGACCAGGTGCTGGATGTGTTCGGGCGGGGCGGCGGTGACCCGCGCCACCACCAGGGCTACGGCGAAATTGATCAGGGCGCCGACCGCACCGAAGGATTCGGGCTGTATCCCCAGCAGCCAGTGTTCGGCCGTGTTGGGCAGGTTGTTGGTGCCCGGGATGAACAGCCAGCCCTTGTAGACGAAGATGTAGACCAGGGTCGCGCCCAGTCCGGCCAGCATGCCGGCCACGGCGCCGGCGCGGTTCATGCGCTTGTGGAAGATGCCCAGCATCAGCGCCGGAAAGATGGAGGAGGCGGCCAGGCCGAAGGCCAGCGCCACCACCTCGGCGGCGAAGCCGGGCGGGTTCATGCCCAGGTAACCGGCCAGGACGATGGCGCCGAACATGGCCAGACGCCCGGCCAGCAACTCGCGCTTCTCCGAGATGCCGGGCATGAGTACGCCCTTGAGCAGGTCATGCGAGATGGCCGAGGAGATGGCCAGCAGCAGCCCCGCCGCGGTGGACAGTGCCGCGGCCAGGCCGCCGGCGGCGACCAGGGCGATGACCCAGTTGGGCAGCCCGGCGATTTCCGGGTTGGCCAGCACCATGATGTCGCGGTCGACCGTGACCAGTTCGTTGCCCTCCCAGCCCCACTGCCGCGCCCGTTCGGCGAAGTCGGGATCGGCTTCGTTGTAGTACTGGATGCGGCCGTCGTTGTTTTTGTCCTGGAACGCCAGCAGCCCGGTGGTCTCCCAGGTGCGGAACCACTGCGGTCGCTCCGCATACAGCAGGTTGGCCCCGGGCTCGCCCACCGGCCCGGTCTGGACCGTCTCGGTCAGGTTGAGCCGGGCCATGGAGCCGACCGCCGGCGCGGTGGTGTAGAGGATGGCGATGAACAGCAGCGCCCAGCCGGCCGAGTAGCGCGCGTCGCGCACCTTCGGCACGGTGAAGAAACGGATGATCACGTGCGGCAGGCCGGCGGTGCCGATCATCAGCGACAGGGTCAGCAGACTGAGATTCAGGGTCGACCCCTTCTGCTCGGTGTAGGCGGCAAAGCCCAGGTCGGTGATGATCCGATCCAGCTTGTCCAGCATATAGGCGCCGTTGCCGGCCAGTTCGCTGCCCAGGCCCAGCTGCGGGAGGGGGGTGCCGGTGAGCTGCAGCGAGATGAACACGGCCGGCACGGTGTAGGCGAAGATCAGCACGCAGTACTGGGCGATCTGGGTGTAGGTGATGCCCTTCATGCCGCCGAGCACGGCATAGAAGAAGACGATGCCCATGCCGACCAGCACCCCGGTCTCGAACTCCACTTCCAGGAACCGGCCGAAGGCCACGCCCACGCCCTTCATCTGGCCGATGACATAGGTGATGGAGGCCGCGATCAGGCACACCACCGCCACCAGCCGCGCGGTCTGGGAATAGTAGCGCTCGCCGATGAACTCGGGCACGGTGAACTTGCCGAACTTGCGCAGGTAGGGGGCGAGCAGCATGGCCAGCAGCACATAGCCGCCGGTCCAGCCCATCAGATAGACCGAGGCGTCGTAGCCGCTGAAGGCGATCAGCCCGGCCATGGAGATGAAGGAGGCCGCCGACATCCAGTCCGCGGCCGTGGCCATGCCGTTGGCGACCGGGTGCACGCCCTTGCCGGCGACGTAGAACTCACCGGTGCTGCCCGCCCGGGCCCAGATGGCGATGCCGATGTAGAGCAGGAAGGTGGCGCCCACCACCAGGTAGATCAGGGTCTGCAGTTCCATGGCGGCTTCAGTCCTCGTGTACGCCGAAGCGGCGGTCCAGGCGGTTCATCCCGATGGCGTAGACGAAGATCAGGACCAGGAAGGTGTAGATGGAGCCCTGCTGGGCGAACCAGAAGCCCAGCTTGACGCCGCCCAGGCGGATGCTGTTCAGCGGCTCCACCAGCAGGATGCCGAACACGTAGGAGACCAGAAACCAGATGATCAGCAGCAGGCCGACCAGGCGGAGGTTGGCCTTCCAGTAGGCGCGGGCAGGGTCCTGCATGGCGTTGTCTCCCGTGGTGGCCCCAGGCCCGGTCAATGTAAAACAATTGAAATCAATCCGGTAGTCCGGCGCGGCCGTGGGCGGGAGCGGCTGCGCGGGCGCCGCGGTTCCGGTATCCGGCCCCGCTTGCAGACTGGCCTATACTTGAAGGCAGAAGACGGCATTGGGAGGCCTTATGGACAACAACTCTTCCAATCGGCTGGTGCGGCTGGTCATGGCGGCGCTGGCCAATCATCCCGAAATCGACATGCACCATTATCCCATCCGGGTCATCCACCGCGACTCCGGCCTGATTCTGGAAGGCGAGGTGGAGAATATCGCCGCCAAGCGTTGTGCTGCGGCCGTGGTGCGCCGCATCGCCCACCAGATGCCGGTGCTGGACCACCTGCGGGTGGTGCCGGCCCAGGTGGAGGAGGACGGCGCGCTGCGCGACGAGGTGGTGCGCAACCTCAGCCAGGAATCGGCGTTCAACGACTATCTGCTGTGCGTGACCCGCAACGGCGTGACCGAACGCATCCGCGAGGGTCACAACGGCGAGCGCGGCTGGATCGAGATCGAGGCCGCCGACGGGGTGGTCGGGCTGCACGGCCAGGTCGGCAGCCTGACCCATCGACGCCTGGCGGATGTCCTGGCCTGGTGGTCCGGCGGCTGCGAGGATGTACAGAATGACCTGCGGGTGGTGCCGGCGGAGCGTGACAACGACGGGGAACTGGCCGATGCCGTGCGCATCGTGCTGGAAAAGGATCCGCTGGTGCACGCCGAACAGCTGAGTGTCAGGGCCCGCGACGGCCGGGTGATCCTGCAGGGCTCGGTCTCCAGCCGCGAGGAGAAGCGCCTGGCCAAGCTGGATGCCTGGTATGTGCTGGGCGTGCATGAGGTGCAGGACCGGATCCAGACGCATGGTTGATCTGGGTCAATGGCAACGCCGGGACCGGAGAGCCGACGTTGACGCGCGATCCCCAACCGCGCTTAAATTGCGCGCTCTCGCAGTCCGACAACAAGATCAGGGAACCGGGCCATGACTGTTTCATTCCACCGCCTCATTGCCGCCATCGGCATCTTCCTCCTCGCCGGCGTGTTCGCCGACGCCGATGCCATGCCGGCCTTCGCCCGCAAGTACGATATGAGCTGCGCCGCCTGCCATTCGGCCTTCCCCAGGCTGAACCAGTTCGGGGAGCACTTCGCAGCCAACAACATGCGCCTGCCCAACTGGAAGGACGGAACGATGTCGGGCGGCGACGAGCGCTTGGCCCTGCCGAAGGAACTGCCGCTGGCGGTGCGCGCCCAGGCCTACATGCAGGCGCGCCAGGCCGATAACATCAACCCGCTGGACGGCAGCAGCCGTTCGGCCACCACCGATTTCCAATCGCCCTATCTGATCAAGCTGCTGTCCAGCGCACCGCTCAGCGACCACATCACCTATTACTTCTATGCCATCTTCGCCGAGAAGGGCGGTAACGGCGAGGTGGTGGTCGAGGACGCCTGGTTCCAGCACGACGATATTTTCGGCACGGGTACCAGCCTGATGCTGGGTCAGTTTCAGATTTCGGATCTGATGTTTCCGCGCGAGGTGCGCCTGCCGTTCCAGGACTACATGGCCTACCGCCTGGCCGGCATCACCTATGATCGCGGCGTGCTGTTCGGCCGCGACCTCGGCCCGGTCGAGGCCTCGCTCGGCCTGGTCAACGGCAACGGGGTGAGCAGCAGCTTCGATCTCAACAGCCCCGGCCTGAACCGGCCCGACAACATGTTCGACAACGACAACAGCAAGACCGCCTTCGGCCGGCTCGGGACCGATATCGGTCCGGTCAATGTCGGCCTGTTCGGCCTGACCGGCAAGCAGCGCAGCATCACCGGCCCGGCCGGGCTGGACGAGGGGCTGCACAACCGCGACAAGGAGGTCTGGGGGCTGGATGCCTCGGGCAGCATCGGCCCGGACATTCACTGGTACGCCCAGTTCCTGCACAATCGCTGGGACCGCTTCATCGACGGCGGCCCGGATCGGGACTATGAATGGTCCGGCGGTTTCGCCGGCGTTGACTACATCCCCAACGACCGCTGGGCGTATTCCCTGCTGTACAACTACGCCGATGCCAACGACCTGGATGACACCGACACCATCTACGAAGGCATCGACATCAACAGCCTGACGCTGACCGCGTCCTACTATTTCATGCGCAACGTCAAGGGCATCGCCGAGCTCAATGTGGATCTGCAGGACAAGGAAGACAAGACCGGCCAGTACTGGACCGGCCATCTCAGCCGCGAGCACTACTTCCTGTTCGGATTCGATGCGGCCTTCTGAGTTGCCGCGCCGCGCGCTTGCCGCGCTGCTGGCGCTGGGTCTGGGCAGTCAGGCGCCGGCCGCGTTCGGGGTGGAGCGCTTCCGCGTCGACTCCGAACCGGCCGGGGCCCAGGTCTTCACCATCGCCGGCCGCGCAGGCACCACGCCCCTGACCCTGTCCGAGCGCGATATCTATCCCAACAGTTACCCGCCGGAGGATGTCGATCTCTACGGCATCATCATTCTGCGCAAGGATGGCTGTACCGATTATCGCCGGCGGGTGACGCGCAGCGATATCGAGCAGGGCATCGTGGCGCAGCTGGACTGCGGAGCGTCTGCGGGCGCCGTCGCCCCCGCCGTGCCGGCCTTGGAACCGCCCGCTGCCCGAGCGGCGCCGGCCCGCCCGGGCGCCGCCCCCGCGCCATCCCCGAAGGCGGCAGTGGAGTCTCCCGCCCAGCGCCGCCTGCGTCAGCTGCGGGTAATCCAGGAACTGCACGACGAAGGGCTGCTGAGCGACGCGGAAGAGCAGCGCATCCGCCGCCGCATCCTGGAAGCGGACTGATTCCGCTGTGCGGTTCGCTGCATTCCCGGCTACAATCCAGGGCAATACCAACACCATCCGGAGGGTGCCATGAGACGTTTTCTGATCGTGCTGACCGCGCTGCTTGCCGCTCCCCTGGCCGGGGCTGCAGTGGTCGGCGAGGAAGTGGTCTATACCAGCGGTGACACCGAACTGCACGGCTACATTGCTCATGACGAGGCGGTCAAGGGCAAACGTCCGGGCGTACTGGTGGTACACGAGTGGTGGGGACACAACGACTATGCCCGCGATCGGGCCAGGCAGCTGGCCGAACTGGGCTATGTCGCCCTGGCGGTGGACATGTACGGCCAGGGCAAACGCGCCGACCACCCTGAGGATGCGGGCAAGTTCGCCGGCGAGGTCAGGTCCAACCTGGCTGCGGCCGAGGCCCGCTTCCGTGCCGCCATGCAGCGGCTGCAGCAGCATCCGCTGGTGCGCGAGGATGACATCGCCGCCATCGGCTACTGCTTCGGCGGCGGCATGGTGCTGGAGATGGCCCGCCGCGGCCTGCCGCTGGACGCCGTGGCCAGCTTCCACGGTTCCCTGACCACCGACAATCCGGCCGGGCCGGGCGTGATCCAGGCCGAGATCCTGGTGGCCAACGGCGGTGCCGATCCCTTCGTCAAACTGGAACAGATCCAGGCCTTCGTCGCCGAGATGGAGCGGGCCGGCGCGGCCTATACCTACGTCAGCTATCCCGGGGTCAAGCACAGCTTCACCAATCCGGGCGCGGACGCGATGGGGGAGAAATTCGACCTGCCGCTGGTGTATGACGCCGCGGCCGACCGGGATTCCTGGGAGAAGATGAAGGCCCTGCTGACAGAGGTGTTTGCGCGCTAGCCGACAGCGGACCGTGCAATCCGGCCCGCATTTGTTATAGTCAACCGAGTAGGACGGATACCCCGGGAGGCGCCATGAACACCACCGACAACTGGCTGGTCCATGACCATCGCAAGTACGAGACTGCCCTGCGCGAGGTGGAACTGGCCGCGGGCGCCGGTCGGTGGGAGGAGGCCGAGCGCCTGTTCCGGGAATTCGTGGAGGACTTCAAACTGCACATGCGCATCGAGGACGAGGTTCTTTATCCCATGTTTCGCGAGACGGTAGCCGATTCACGCGAGGATATCGACAGCCTGGTCGAGGACCATGACGACATTGTCCGCATGCTGCACGATCTCGCCTATGTGCTCAGGCACCGCGAATCCGAGCACTTCGAGGCCTCGCTCGAGCCGCTGTATCGGATGATGCTCGATCACGATGCCTACGAGGAAGAGGTGTTCAGCCGTTTCGGGGACAGCACCCTGCTGGCGCGCCGCGACGAGGCCATGGCCCGGCTCAATCGCATGCAGCCGTCGGACAACCGTCGGGAGTGGTCCTTCTGACCGCGTCCATGCAGCAGGATCGTTCCAATATCCTCACCGTCCATCCCGAGCTGACCGATCTGCCGCCGCTGGCGATGGAGGGTCCGGCCCTGGATGAGGACTTCCTGCGCTATTTCAATCGTACCCTGGGCCGGGACCGGCAGCACTGCACCAATCATTACCTGTACGAGGCCCTGGCCTATGCCGTGCGCGACCGCCTGATGGAGCGCTGGAAGGCCACCCGGGCGGCCTACGAGAAGCGCAATGCCAGGCGCACCTGCTACCTGTCGCTGGAATTCCTCATGGGCCGGGCGCTCGGCAATGCCATGCTCAACCTGGATATCACCGACGCCATACGCGAACTCCTGCACCGTTACGGCATCGCCCTGGAGGAACTGGCCGAGGCCGAGCATGATGCCGGGCTGGGCAACGGCGGTCTGGGCCGGCTGGCGGCCTGCTTCCTCGACAGCTGCGCCACCCTGCAGCTGCCGGTGCTGGGCTACGGCCTGCGCTATGAATACGGAATGTTCCGTCAGGAGATCGTCGACGGCCGCCAGGTCGAGGAGCCCGATCACTGGCTGCGCGACGGCCATGTGTGGGAACTGGAGCGGCCCGAGTACACCCAGCGCATCCACTTCGGGGGGCGTACCGAGTTCTACCGCGATCAGGATGGACAGCAGCGGGTGCGCTGGGTCGACACCCACGATGTGCTGGCCGTGCCCTACGACGTACCGGTGCCGGGCTATCGCAACGACACCGTCAACAGTCTGCGCCTGTGGTCAGCCAGTTCCACCGACGAGTTCGACCTGGACGATTTCAATGCCGGCGACTATGACCGGGCCGTGGAGTCCAAATACGATGCCGAGCACATCACCATGGTGCTCTATCCCAACGACGCCAGCGAGAACGGCAAGGAACTGCGGCTGCGCCAGCAGTATTTCCTGGCTTCGGCCAGCCTCAAGGACGTGCTGCGCCGCCACCTGCGGCTCAATGGCACTGACTTCGAGCAGCTGGCCGAACGCAACTGCTTCCAGCTCAATGATACCCATCCCAGCATCGCCGTGGCCGAGCTGATGCGGCTGCTGGTCGATGAGCAGCGCCTGGACTGGGACCGGGCCTGGTCCATCGTCACCCGTTCCATGGCCTACACCAACCATACCCTGTTGCCGGAGGCGCTGGAGAGGTGGCCGGTATACCTGTTCGAGAAGCTGCTGCCGCGGCTGCTGGAAATCATCTACGAGATCAATGCCCGTTTCCTGGACGAGGTCGGACGGCGCTGGCCCGGCGATGCCGACCGGCTGCAGCGCATGTCGCTGATCGAGGAGGGCGACACGCCCATGGTGCGTATGGCCTGGCTGGCCATCGTCGGCAGCTTCTCGGTCAACGGCGTGGCCGGCCTGCACTCGCGGCTGCTCACCGAAGGACTGTTCCGCGACTTCTACGAATTATGGCCGGAGAAGTTCAACAACAAAACCAACGGCGTGACCCAGCGACGCTGGCTGGCCATGTGCAATCCGCAGCTGAATCGCCTGATCACGGAGCGCATCGGTGATGGCTGGGTGACTGACCTTGCCCAACTCAGGCAACTCGAGGCCATGGCTGAAGACGCCGATTTCCAGCGCCGCTGGCGCGAGGTCAAGCAGTTCAACAAGCAACGTCTGGCGACGCTGGTCCGGGACGAGACCGGGGTGGTGTTCGATCCCGAAGCCCTGTTCGATATCCAGGTCAAGCGTATCCACGAGTACAAGCGCCAATTGCTCAACTGCCTGCACGTGATCCATCTCTATGCCCGCATCAAGCGCGGCGACACCACCGACTGGACCCCGCGCTGCGTACTGATCGGCGGCAAGGCGGCACCGGGCTACGCCATGGCCAAGCTGATCATCCGGCTGATCAACAATGTGGCCCGGGTGGTCAATGGCGATCCGGACGTGGGCGACCGTCTCCGGGTGGTGTTCCTGCCCAATTACCGCGTCTCCAGCATGGAACTGATCTGCCCCGGCGCGGACCTGTCGGAGCAGATCTCCACCGCCGGCAAGGAGGCCTCGGGGACCGGCAACATGAAGTTCATGATGAACGGCGCCATCACCATCGGGACCTACGACGGCGCCAACATCGAGATCCTGGACGAGGTCGGTGATGATAATTTCTTCCGCTTCGGCCTGAGCGCCGAAGAGGTGGCCGCCACCCGCGCCGACTACCGCCCGCAGGCGATCATCGACAGTGATCCTGACCTGCAGCAGGTGATGGAACTGTTGCAGGACGAGCGGTTCAGTCCCGGTGAACCCGGTCTGTTCGCCCCCCTGATCCGGGCCCTGACCAGCCCGGACGATCCCTGGCTCACGCTGGCCGATTTCCGCAGTTATGCCGACGCCCAGGCGCAGGCCGCTGCGGCCTATCGCGATCCGGCGCGCTGGACCCGCATGAGCATCATCAACAGCGCCCGCAGCGGGCGTTTCTCCACCGACCGCACCATGCAGGAATACAACCGCGATATCTGGAAACTCGAGGCCACGCCGCCCGAGGCCCTGTAAAGACCCTGCCCGGGACCTGCCTTCTCCGGGAACGAATGGGGTATAATGCCGCGCTGGATTTCAAGCAAGCGGTGAATGCTCCATGTCTGAATCGGAAAAAACCTGTCTGTTCTGCCGCCAGCACGACAAGGTGCTGGAAAATGAACTGGCCTGGGCCAGCTTCGACACCTATCCGGTCTCGCCCGGTCATATGCTGGTCATGCCCAAGCGCCATGTGGCGAATTATTTCGACATGACGCGGGAAGAGAAGATCGCCGTCATGGAACTGGTTGACGAGTGCAAGGCGCTCAACGACCGCGAGCGCCAGCCGGACGGCTACAATGTGGGCGTGAACTGCGGGCCCGCCGCTGGCCAGTCGGTCATGCATGTGCACATTCATGTCATGCCCCGCTACTGGGGCGACATGGAAAACCCGCGCGGCGGTGTGCGCGGCGTGATCCCGGACAAGCAGAAATACGTGAAGCAGCAGAGTGCCTGAAGCAGGCGAGGCGGATATGCAGGCGACAGCGGAATTTCAGGTGGTCCCCATCGGCACCGGCGTCTCGGTCCGGCCCCAGATCATGCGCGTGATGGAACTGCTGCAGGGGCATGACTTCCTCATCGAGACCCACGCCTCCGGCACCAACATCCAGGGCGAGCTCGCTGCCATCCTGGCGGCGGTGCAGGAGGTGCACGCTGCCCTGCACGCCGAGGGTACGGTGCGGCTGGTGAGCTATCTCAAGCTCGAGACCCGCACCGACAAGCCCCCGACCCTGGCCGGCAAGCGGTTGTGATCTGATTGTGTTCCAAATCTCTCAACGCAGAGGCGCAAAGGCGCAGAGGACGCAAAGGTTCTGAACGTATATGAATACCATTCAGGAGTTTGTTTGTTAATAATAATTACTTTGCGTTCTTAGCGCCTTTACGCCTCTGCGTTGAATAAATTCAAATCAAATCATCATGAAAATATCCGCATGCGACAACTGATCCGATTCTTCTTCCGCGGCGTGCGCGCCGTGCTCGGTCCTTTCATGCTGCTGGGGGAAAAGCTCAGCCGTGCCCAGCCGATCGAACGCAGTGCCGCCGAGCAGGCCGAAGTGGATGCCGCCACCCGCCGTCTGGCACTGTACCAGTACCGGACCTGTCCCTTCTGCATCAAGGTGCGGCGCACGCTGCGGGCGCTGGCATTGAACATCGAACTGCGCGATGCCCAGCATGACCCCGGGCACCGGCAGGCGCTCGAAGCCGGCGGCGGCAAGGTTCAGGTCCCCTGCCTGCGCATCGAGGAGGACGACGGCAGCGTGACCTGGCTGTACGAGTCCGATGCCATCAACCAGTACCTGCATAGCCGCTTCGGCTGATCCGGTTATTCTGGTCTGGTATGCGGGGGGCTGCAATACTGATTGCAAACCCAAAAACATCGCCTCCCCCGTACCACTTACGTCATCCCCGCGCAGGCGGGGATCCAGCCACCGCGAGGGTTTGTGGATTCCCGCCTGCGCGTGAATGACGTTGGGTGTCGCGATGTATCCTGACACCTCGGTCGAAAGCCTCTCCGGCTTGTTGCCGCGAGTGAGGAGGAACCATGTACTTCAGAGCCATTCTGCTCCTGCCGCTGGTCATGCTGCTGATGAGTCCGGGCTGCAGCCGGGCCCCGGACTCCGGCATTGCCTACCGGGACCTGGCGTCGATCCGCGAGTCCGGCAAACTGGTGGTCCTCACCCGCAACGCCCCCACCACCTGGTACATCGGCCGTGACGACGCGCCGACCGGTCCCGAACACGACATGGTCGAGGCCTTCGCCGCCCATCTGGGCGTAGAGGCCGAATACCGCGTCAAGGCCGGTGTGCCCGAGATTCTGCAGGCCCTGGAGGCGGGCGAGGGCGATCTGGCCGCGGCCGGTCTGACCCGCCTCGACAGTCGCCGCGAACAGTTCGCCTATGGACCGGCCTACCAGGACGTGACCCAGCAGGTGGTGTGCAGGCGCGACAATGTGCAGCCGGAGACGGTGGAGGAACTGGTCGGGCTCGAGCTTGAGGTGATCGCCGACAGCAGCTACAGCCGGCGGCTGCAGCAGCTGCGGCAGGATCATCCGCGGCTGGAATGGCAGGAGACTGCAGAGCGCACTACCGAAGAGCTGCTGCGCGCCGTATGGGAGCGCGAGCTGGACTGCACCGTGGCCGATTCCACCATTGTCGACATCAATCGCCGCTACTTTCCCGAGTTGATCACGCCCATGAACCTCGCCCGCGCCCAGTCCCTGGGCTGGATGCTTGCGCGCGGCAACGATTCACTGCAGCGCGCAGTGCACGACTGGTTTGAGGATTTCTCCGCCAGCGGCCGCCTTGCCAGCCTGCAGGAACGTTACTATGGTTTCTTCGAGGTGTTCGATTATGTGGACATCCGGACCTACATCCGCCGTATCGATGCCCGCTTCCCCGAATACCGCGGATTGTTCCGGCAGGCAGCGGAGGAATACGGGCTGCCCTACACGGTGCTGGCCGCGCAGGGGTACCAGGAATCCCACTGGAATGCCCGGGCCCGCTCGCCCACCGGGGTCCGCGGCATCATGATGCTGACCCTGAGCACCGCCCGCGCGATGGGGGTGGAGAACCGGCTGGACCCGGAACAGAGCATCTTCGGCGGCGCCAGGTACCTGGCGCGGATGATGGAGCGCTTCTCCGATGAGGTGACGGGCGAAGACCGCCTCTGGCTGGCACTGGCGGCCTACAACCTCGGCCGGGCCCACATGCACGATGCCCAGGTCCTGGCGCGGCGTCTGGATCTGAGTCCGCATCACTGGCGCGACCTCAAGCAGGTATTGCCGCTGCTGGCGAAGAAGGAATATTACAAGGATCTCAAATACGGTTATGCCCGCGGCACCGAACCTGTCCGCTACGTGCAACGTATCCGTGAATACCGGCATGTACTGGAGAATCACCTGGAATAGAAACGCTGCAGCGGGAGTGGCCGGTGCGTTCTGACCGCCGCCGCTTCCTGCAGGGGCTGGCCGGGCTGGGCGCGGCACTCGCCCTGCGCCCGGTCCACGCCGGCTGCGAGCCCCGGCGCACCCGCCCCATTCCGGGCAGCGATGCGGCCATTCCGGTCATCGGGATGGGCACCTGGCTGACCTTCGGTATCGACCCCGGCAATGAAAGCGCGCTGGCGCAGCGTACCGCCGTGCTGCGCACCCTGCTCGAGGCGGGCGGCGGCATGGTGGATTCCTCGCCCATGTACGGCACCTCGGAACAGGTGATCGGCCGCTGTCTGCAGCGTATCGGCCATCATCGCGGCCTGTTCGGCGCCACCAAGGTCTGGACCACCACCGCCCGCCAAGGCTATGTCCAGATGGAACACTCCAAGGCGCTGTGGGGCCTGCCGCGGCTCGATCTGATGCAGGTGCACAACCTGCTGGACTGGAAGACCCACCTGCCCAATCTGTTCGCCATGAAGGCGCGGGGCGAGATCCGCTATGTTGGCGTGACCACCTCCCACGGCCGCCGCCACCAGGAACTGATTGGCATCATGCAGCGCGCGCCGCTGGATTTCGTCCAGTTCACCTACAACGTGCTGGACCGGGAAGCCGAGCAGACGCTGCTGCCGCTGGCCCGGGACCGCGGCATGGCAGTGATCGTCAACCGGCCGTTTCGCCGCGGCGCCCTGTTCGAGCATATCGGCAATGCGCCGCTGCCGGGCTGGGCGAGCGAGATCGAATGTGACAATTGGGCCCAGGTACTGCTCAAATTCATCGTTTCGCATCCCGCCGTGACCTGCGCCATCCCGGCCACCCGGCGGGTGGATCACCTGCGAGAGAACCTGGGCGCGGGCTGCGGCACGCTGCCGGACGCGGCCCTGCGGCGGCGGATTGCAGAGCATGTCGCCGGGCTGTAGCGTGTAACGGACAGACGGGGACCGTTCCGCCTTCTATACTCATGCACCAGGTCGAATATCAATATCGGGGGAGTCGTTCATGATCAAACTCACTGTCAACGGAGAGCCGCGCTCACTGGATGTCGATCCCGACATGCCGCTGCTGTGGGCGCTGCGCGACGAACTGGGCCTGACCGGCACCAAGTACGGCTGCGGCATTGCCCGCTGCGGCGCCTGCTACGTGCACATGGACGGCCACACCCTGCCGTCCTGCGTGACCCCGGTGAGCGCGGCCGAGGGCAAGGCCATCACCACCATCGAGGGGGTGGATTCCGACACGGCACGCGCGGTGCGTGCGGCCTGGGCCGAACTGAACGTGGTCCAGTGCGGCTATTGCCAGTCCGGCCAGATTATGAGCGCCATCGATCTGCTGAACGGCAATGCCGAACCGGACGACGCCGCCATCAACGCCGCCATGCAGGGCAATCTGTGCCGCTGCAACACCTACGCCCGCATCCGTCAGGCGATCAAGCAGGCGGCCGCCTCACTCCGGGCGCAGGGAGGTGAGGCATGAACGCACCCTTCAGCCTGACCCGCCGCCAGTTCCTGGTCCGCAGCCTGTCCACCGGCGCCGGGCTGACCCTGGCCCTGTACCTGCCCGGCTGCGGCCGCGAGCCCGAAGCTGATACGGGCACCGCCGGTCCCGGTCAGGCCGGGGCGCGGGTCGCCCCCGAGGCCGAATTCGAGCCCAACGCCTTCGTTCGCATCCTGCCTGACGACCGCGTCGAGGTGGTGATCAAGCACCTGGAGATGGGGCAGGGCACCTTCACCGGGCTGGCCACCCTGGTGGCCGAGGAACTCGACGCCGACTGGTCGCAGATCGTGCCGGTGCCGGCGCCGGCCGATCCGGAGCGCTACAACAATCTGAACTGGGGCAAACTGCAGGGCACCGGCGGCAGTACCGCCATCGCCAACGCCTACACCCAGATGCGCCAGGCCGGCGCCACGGCGCGCCATATGCTGGTGCAGGCCGCCGCGGCCGAATGGGGCGTGCCGGCCAGTGAGATCCGGGTCAGCAAGGGTGAGCTCAGCCATCCCGACAGCGGCCGCACGGCCCGCTTCGGCGAACTGGCCGCGGCCGCGGCCGCGCAGCCGGTACCGGAGGAGGTCCTGCTCAAGGAGCCCGGAGAATTCACTCTGATCGGGACCTTCCTGCCGCGACTGGACAACGCGGCCAAGCTCGACGGCAGCGCCGTCTATACCCAGGATATCCAACTGCCCGGCATGCGCGTGGCGGTGGTGGCGCATCCGCCGCGCTTCGGGGCCAGGGTCAAGGCCTACGACGCTGCGGCGGCGAAGCAGGTGAAGGGTGTCACCGAAGTGGTCGGGATCCCGACCGGCGTGGCCGTCCTCGCCGATAATACCTGGAGCGCCATCAAGGGTCGTGAAGCACTCAAGGTGGAGTGGGACGAATCCGCTGCCTTTCGCATGAGCAGTCGTGAGATCCTGGACGACTACCGGGGCAGGGCGCAGGGACCCGCGGCGGTCGCGCGCAGCGAGGGTGATGCCGCCGCCGCGCTGGAGCGCGCCTCCACCCGCCTGACCGCGGCCATGCACATGCCCTATCTGGCCCACGCCGCCATGGAGCCGCTCAACTGCGTGATGCAACTCACCGAGGACGGCTGCGAGATCTGGAACGGCGAGCAGTTCCAGACCGTCGACCAGCAGAACGTGGCGCAGGTGCTGGGCCTGGAGCCGGGACAGGTGAAGATCAACATGCTCTATGCCGGCGGCTCCTTCGGCCGGCGCGCCAATCCGCATTCGGACTACCTGGTGGAGACGGCGCATATTGTGAAATCCGCCTCGGGCAAGGCCCCGGTGAAACTGGTCTGGACCCGCGAGGACGATATGCTCGGCGGCTACTACCGGCCGTTCTACTACCATGAGCTCGAGGCCGGTCTGGACGGCGAGGGCATGCCGGTCGCCTGGCGTCACCGCATCGTGGGACAGTCCATCATGACCGGGACCGTCATGGAGGGCGGCATGGTCAGGGACGGGGTGGACGCCACCTCGGTGGAGGGCGCGGCCAATCTGCCCTATGCCATTCCCAATCTCGAGGTGGACCTGGTCACCACCGAGTTGCCGGTCACGGTGCAGTGGTGGCGCTCGGTAGGCTCGACCCACACCGCCTTCGCCGTCGAGACCTTCATCGACCGACTGGCCCGCGCCGCCGGCCGCGATCCGGTCGACTACCGCCGCGGGCTGCTCAAGGACCATCCGCGTCACCTCGGCGTGCTGGAACTGGCCGCACAGAAGGCCGGCTGGGGTAGGCCGCTGCCGGAGGGCAGGGCACGCGGGGTGGCGGTGCACGAGTCCTTCAACTCCTACGTGGCCGAGGTGGCCGAGGTCAGCATCGGCGACAACGGACGCATCAATGTGGAGCGGGTGGTGATTGCCCTGGACTGCGGCGTGGCGGTCAATCCCGACAATATCCGTGCCCAGATGGAAGGCGGCATGGCCTTCGGCCTGGCCGCGGCCCTGATGAGCGAGATCACGCTGGAGGACGGGCAGGTGGTGCAGTCCAATTTCGACGGCTACGAGGTGCTGGGGATCGACCGCATGCCCGTGGTCGAGGTGCATATCGTGCCCTCGACCGAGCCGCCCACCGGTGTGGGCGAGCCGGCCACGCCGGTGATCGCACCGGCGGTGGCCAACGCCCTGAGCGTACTCACCGGGCAGGACTTCGACCGGCTGCCACTGCAGCTGGCGGTCTGATCGAGGTTATGAACGGATCTCGCGTCTGCAGCGACGATTACGGGCTCCTGACGACTGCCCGCGACTGGCTGGCCGCCGGCCGCCAGCCCGCGCTGGTCACGGTGCTGAAGACCTGGGGCTCTTCGCCGCGTCCGCCCGGCTCGCTGCTGGTCATGTGCCGCGATGGCAGTCATGCCGGCTCGGTCTCCGGCGGCTGCGTGGAGGAGGATCTGCTGGCGCGCTACCGGTCCGGCGAACTGGGCGAGCTGCCTACCCGCATCGACTATGGCGTCAACCGCGAGGAGGCGACGCGTTTCGGTCTGCCCTGCGGCGGGCGGCTGGAACTGCTGGTCGAGGCGCTGACCGATACCGCCGAGCTGGATGCGCTGCTCGCGGCCATGGACGGCCACCGGCTGCTGGCGCGCGAAGTCGATCCGGCCAGCGGCAGGGTGCAGCTGCGGCCGGCCGGCCCGGAGCCGACCTTTGCCTGCGGCGAGTCGAGTGTCATCCGGGTGTTCGGACCGGCCTGGCGCATGCTGTTGATCGGGGCCGGGCATCTTTCCCAGTACGTTTCGCGCCTGGCGCTGATGCTGGATTTCGACGTCATCGTCTGCGATCCCCGGGAGGAGTACGCACGTGACTGGCAGGTGCCCGGCACCCGGCTGGTCACCCTGATGCCCGACGATGCCGTCGCCGCCCATACCGGCCATTCGCGCAGCATCGTGCTGGCCCTGACCCATGACCCCAAGCTGGACGATATGGCGCTGCTGGACGCACTGGCCTCCGATGCCTTCTACGTCGGCGCCATCGGCTCGCACCGCAACTGCGAACTGCGCCGGCAACGGCTGCGCGACCTGGGGGTGCCGGAGACGCAGCTGCAGCGTCTGCACGCCCCGGTCGGCCTGCCCATCGGCAGCCACACCCCGCCTGAGATCGCCGTCGCCATCCTGGCCGAGATCACCGCCCTGCGTAATGCCGCGGCGCCCGCCGCCGGCGTGCACCGCATCAGCGCCGCATGAGCCGCCCCGTGGGTATCCTGCTGGCGGCTGGACAGAGTCGCCGCTTCGGCAGCGACAAGCTGCTGCAGCCATTGCCGGACGGCACCCCGCTGGCCCTGGCCGCGGCTGAAAACCTGCGCCTGGCGCTGCCTGAAACCGTCGCCGTGGTGGCAAAGGCTGATGCCGCCGTGGCCGGGCTGCTGCGCGCTGCCGGCATACCGGTGGTGGTCAATCCCGGGGCCGAGGCGGGCATGGGGACCAGCATTGCCTGCGGCGTGCGGGCCCGGGATTCGGCGGCGGGCTGGGTGATCGCCCTGGCGGACATGCCGTTCATCCGGCCGGAGACCATTGCCGCCATCGCGGCCACGCTTGTAGACGAACATGTGATCGGGGCGCCTGCGTACGCGGGAAAACGGGGCCATCCGGTGGGCTTCGGCGCGGCGTATCGCGACGCATTGCTCAAGCTCGACGGCGATGTCGGCGCGCGCGGGATCGTGCAGGCGCATGCGCATCGGCTCCGCCGGGTGCCGACGGACGATCCCGGCGTCCTGCGTGACATTGACCGCCCGGAGGATTTTCAGAACCTTCATCGATGGCGTAGGTCGGGTTAGCCTGCAAGGCGTAACCCGACGTCTACCCCGCGTGTCGGGTTACGCTGCGCTAACCCGACCTACGGCTGCCCCGACCTACTCCGGCAGCAGCAGTTCCGGCACCCCGGCCGAGCGGGTGCCTGGTTTGGGCGGGTTGTCGGCGGCGCGGAAGGTGAATACCACCGAGTACTTGGTGCGGTCGCTGTAGTTGCGGGTGGCGGCGTGCAGGGTACGGGCGTGGAAGAACAGCACGTCGCCCGGCTCCAGCAGGGCGATCTGCTGCTGCGCGATCAGCGTGCGGTTCTCTTCCAGGTCCTCGCGGAAGAATTCCTGTTCATCGTAACGTTCACGCGGCAGTTCCAGCCGGTGGCTGCCGGGGATCAGCCGCATGCAGCCGTTGTCTTCGCGCTCCGGCCCCAGCGCCAGCCAGGCGTTGACCAGGTCGGGACGGGTGAAATTCCAGTAACGGGTGTCCTGGTGCCAGCCGGTATCGGAACTGAACTGCGGCTGCTTGGTCATGATGCAGTTGTGGTGGGCCAGCGGCACGATCAGCGCAGGGCCGAGCAGCTGACGCACCCGGTTGAGCAGGGGCGGGTGGGTGAGCCACTCGCTGAAGGCCCAGTCGCGCGACTGCGCGCGCAGCAGACGGCGGACGGTGCGCCCGCCGGCCTGCTCGCGCGAGGTGGGGGCGCCCGGGTAGTGCAGATCGGCCTCGTATTCGAGCGGCGGCACCTGGGCGGCCAGCTGGGCCTCGGCGACCTCGAGCAGCCGCTGCATCAGGGCCGGCGGTGCCAGGTTGCGGACGATGACGTAGCCGTCACGGGAAAAACCGGCCTGTTCCCCGGTGCTGAAGGCGGCGGTCTGCTGGGCGGTATCGGGCATGGCGGCGGGTATCGGTCCGGGTCGCTGACAATCTCCCGGGCAGCGTGCCCGGACCGCCCATTTTATCCTATTGCGGGCCGAGGATTACAGAGCAAGTAGGATGGGTGAAGGCGCGCGGCGCCGCAACCCATTATCCAGCTGGCGATGGGTTGCGCTGTGCTTCACCCATCCTGCTCGCTATTGCGGGCCGCGGGCTCAGCCGTTGCCGGCCTGGCGGGTGACGTCGACGTAGAGGGTCAGTACCTGGCCCGGCTGCAGGTAGCGGCGGCGGTCCAGATCGTTCCACTGCTCCAGGTCGCGGATGCTGACCTTGAAGCGCTGCGAGATGCGCGCCAGCGAATCCCCCTGGCGGACCCGGTAGCGCACCCGCTGCAGGGCGATATTGGGATTGGCGGCTGCCGGCGTCTGGGTCCAGACCACCAGTTTCTGCCCTACCCGCAGGGTATCGGTCGGGGCCATGCTGTTCCAGCCGGCCAGTTCCCTCACCCCCACCTTGTAGCGCCGCGCCAGATCCCAGAAGCTGTCGCCCGCGCGCACCACATGCACCTGCCTGTTGCCGGCACGCTTGCGGTTCTGCAGCGCCAGTTTGCGCTGGCCGGCCGACAGGCTGTAGCGCTCCAGCGACTCCCGGGCAGTGGGAATGAGCAGGTGATCCCCCTGGCGGATGCGGTGATCACGCAGCTGGTTGACCTCCTGCAGCAGCGCCACGGTGGTGTGATACTGACTGGCCAGACCGATCAGGGTGTCGCCGGCCGCGACCCGGTGGCGTTGCCACTGTACCCGCTGAGCCTCGGGCAGTTCGGCCAGCGCCTGGCTGAATCTGGCAGATGCGCCGTGCGGCAGCACCAGCCGGTGCGGCCCGTCGGGCGGGGTGGCCCAGCGGTTGAAACCGGGATTGAGCCGGTAGAGGGTCTCCAGCGGCAGCCCGGCCAGTTCGGCGGCCAGCGCCAGGTCCAGCTGGCCGCCGGTCTCGACCAGTTCCAGGCGCTGGTCCGGGTCCAGCGGCGGCAGTTCCAGGCCGTAGTCCGCGGGATGGGTGAAGACCTCGCGCAGCGCCAGCAGCTTGGGCACGTACTTTTCCGTCTCCCGCGGCAGATCCAGGGACCAGAAATCGGTGGCCCGGTTGCGCGCCCGGTTGCGTCGCTGGGCCTTGAGTACGTTACCCTCACCGGCATTGTAGGCGGCCAGGGACAGCAGCCAGTCGCCGTCGAAGCGTGCGTGGTTGGCCTGCAGGTAGGCCAGCGCGGCGTCGGTGGCGGCGACCCAGTCCCGGCGGCCGTCATACCACCAGTTCTGTTCCAGCCCGAAGCGCCGGCCGGTGGCCGGGATAAACTGCCACAGGCCGGCGGCGCGGCCGTGGGAGTAGGCAAAGGGATTGAACCCGCTTTCCACGATGGGCAGCAGGGCGATCTCGGTGGGGACCCCGGCCTGTTCGATGCGGTCCAGGATCCAGGGCAGGTAGGGTTCGGCCCGCTCTACCACCCGGCTGAGGTAATGCGGGTGACGCTTGAACCACTGCAGATGCAGCTGGACCCGGCGGTCGTCGAGACGGGTGGGCAGGGTGAAACCGGCACGCAGCCGGGTCCAGAGATCCGGCGGCGGGGCCGGTTCGATGCGGGCCTCGGGTGCGGCCGGGGTCGGCGGTGTCGTCTTCGTCTCGGGTTCGGGGGTGGCGGTCGGGTGTTCAGCGACGGCCGGGGCCGCGTCCCCGGCGCGGGGCTGCGCGTCACGCACCCACGGGGTCTGGCAGGCAGCCAGGGCCAGGGCGAGGAGGGTGCACAGTACTAGGTTGTATTTTGGGATCATGCGCGCGAATCCTGACAGCGGGCCGGGGTGAAATCAAGCAAACCTGTCTCACGCTCGCAGGCCCGCTTCGGTTATGATGCAAGCCCATGCGGCGGTTGAAAAAACAATCCGACAGCGTCAAATGTCCGATGCCGGTCTTCCCCGGCTTGCAAGAATGGTACCGGACCCCGCTCGGCCAGGCCCTGGAACAGGTCGAACTGACCGCGGTACGGGACTGTCTGACGACCCTGTTCGGCTATCACCTGTTGAGCGTGGCGCCGCCCTGGCAGGCGGATCCCCTGGACAGCAGCCGGGTGCAGCACCGGGTGGTGCAGACGCCGGAGGCCATCCCGGGCCGCACCGGACTGGTGAGCGCCAATGATGTCTGGCCGGTCAGCAGCGACAGCCTGGATGTCATCCTGCTGCCGCATGTGCTGGAGTTTGCCGCCGAGCCGCACCAGATCCTGCGCGAGGCCGAACGCTGTCTGATCCCGGAAGGGCACCTGGTCATCGTGGGATTCAATCCCTGGGGGATCTGGGGCGGGCGCAGCCTGCTGACCCGCTGGCGCGGTCGGCTGCCCTGGTGCGGGCGTTTCCTGGGGGTGGCCCGGCTGCGCGACTGGCTGGCGCTGCTGGGATTCGACACCCTGGCGGTGCAGCCGCTGCTGTACCGCCTGCCGGTCAACCATGCCGGCTTGCTGGAACGGACCCGTTTTCTCGATCAGCTGGAGGCGGTCAATCACATCCCCGGCAATGCCGGATTCCTGCTGCTGGCCCGCAAACGGGTGGTGGGCATGACGCCCATCCGACCGCGCTGGCGGCCGCGACGCAGGTTTCTCTCCCCCGGTGTGATCGAACCCACCCGCCGAGGCTGACACGAAAAGTTCATGACCAGCGACAACACTACAGTCGAGATCTACACCGACGGCGCCTGCCGCGGCAATCCCGGTCCCGGCGGCTGGGGCGCGGTGCTGCGCTACGGCGGCCACGAACGCGAACTCTACGGTGGCGAGCTCCATACCACCAACAACCGCATGGAGTTGCTGGCCGCCATCCGGGCGCTGGAGGCGCTCAAACGCCCCTGCCGGGTGCAGCTGACCACCGATTCGCAGTATGTGCGCAAGGGCATTACCGAGTGGCTGCCGAACTGGAAGCGCAAACACTGGAAAACCGCGGCCGGCAAACCGGTGAAGAACGCCGATCTGTGGCGCGAACTGGATGAACTGGCGGCCCGACATCAGGTAGACTGGCACTGGGTGCGCGGCCATACCGGCCACCCCGAGAACGAACGTGCCGACCAGCTGGCCAACCGCGGCATCGACGAACTGGCGGACTGACTTGACGATGGTGAGATTAACGCCGAGGACGCAAAGGCGCAGAGGTTCTGAAACTTCTATTTTCTTCGCGTCCCTGTGCCTCTGCGACCTTCCGTTATTGCCGGAACAGTCAGGCGCATGCACACCACGGTACCTGGCCGCCATGAATGAAGCGAGGGGAAGGGCATAATGCGGCAGATCGTACTGGACACCGAAACCACCGGCCTGGAGCCCAGCCAGGGGCACCGGATCATCGAGATCGGCTGTGTGGAACTGGTCAACCGGCGCCACACCCGCCGCAGCTTCCACCAGTACCTGCAGCCGGACCGCGAGATCGACGAGGGCGCGATCGAGGTCCATGGCATCACCAACGAGTTCCTCACCGACAAACCGCGCTTTGCCGACGTGGCAGAGGATTTCCTGAAGTTCATCAGCGGGGCGGAACTGGTGATCCACAACGCCCCCTTCGACGTCGGCTTCATCAACCACGAACTGTCGCTGTTGGGCGGAGGGCAGGGCCGGCTGGAGGATCACTGCACGGTACTGGATACCCTGGAACTGGCGCGGCGGCTGCATCCGGGGCAGAAGAACAACCTGGATGCCCTGTGCCGGCGCTACGAGGTGGACAACTCCAACCGCGAACTGCACGGAGCGCTGCTCGACGCCGAGATCCTGGCCGACGTCTATCTGCACATGACCGGCGGCCAGACCAGCCTCACCCTGGAAGGCCGGGAGGCGGAGCAGGCCGGGCAGGGCGGGGCTCAGGCCATTCGCCGGCTGGCGGCGGAGCGCCCGCCGCTGCCGGTACTGCGGGCCAGCACGACCGAGTGCGAGGCCCACAGGCGTTATCTGGAGACGCTGGCCGCCGCCGGCAGCTGCGCCTGGCTGGAACTGGAATCCCTCCCGGGCGACAGCTGACGCCTCCTCCCGGTTACAGAATCTGCGGCGACGGGCCGATACCCGGCGGGAGCCGGTTGTGTCGGTCGAGAGAATAAAACTCAGTACAATCAAGGGGTATATCAGGATGATGAAGCTGGAACAGGCCCGGATCGCGGTCGTCGGACTGGGCTATGTGGGGCTGCCGCTGGCGGTCGAGTTCGGCCGGCGCTATGACACCCTGGGCTTCGATATCAATGCCGGGCGCATCGCCGAGCTGCGCCGGGGCCATGACAGCACGCTGGAAGTCAGCGACGAGGAACTGCGCCAGGCAGCCCGGCTGCGCTACACCGACGACGCCGGCGAACTCGCCGATGCCAATGTCTATATCGCCACCGTGCCCACCCCGATCGACGACGCCAAGCGTCCGGACCTGCGGCCGCTGGAAGGCGCCAGCCGCACCATCGGTCGCGCGCTGAAGCCGGGCGATGTCGCCATCTTCGAGTCCACCGTCTACCCGGGGGCGACCGAGGAGGTCTGCGTGCCGATCATGGAGGCCGAGTCCGGACTGAAGTTCAACCGGGACTTCTTCGTCGGCTACAGCCCCGAGCGCATCAATCCGGGCGACAAGGAGCATCGCGTCACCACCATCCTCAAGGTCACCTCGGGCTCGACCCCGGAGACGGCCGAGTTCGTCGATGCGCTGTACCGTTCCGTGATCACGGCCGGCACCCACAAGGCCAGCAGCATCCGGGTGGCCGAGGCCGCCAAGGTGATCGAGAACACCCAGCGCGACGTCAACATCGCCCTGGTCAACGAACTGGCCCTGATCTTCAACCGCCTCGGCATCGACACCGAGGAGGTGCTCAAGGCCGCCGGCACCAAGTGGAACTTCCTGCCCTTCCGCCCCGGCCTGGTCGGCGGCCACTGCATCGGCGTGGATCCCTATTATCTGACCCACAAGGCGCAGCAGATCGGCTATCACCCCAGCATGATCCTGGCCGGGCGGCGGGTGAACGACGGCATGGGCGCCTTTGTGGCCGAGCAGGTCATCAAGCTGATGACCAAGAAGCGCATCCACGTTTCAGATGCCAACATCCTGATCATGGGGCTGACCTTCAAGGAGAACTGCCCGGATCTGCGCAACACCCGGGTGGTGGATGTGGTCGCGGAGTTCAGGGATTACCATCCGCGCGTGGACGTCTACGATCCCTGGGTCGATCCCGATGAGGCGCGCGAGGAATACGGCATCGAGGTCATCCCCGAGCCTGAACCCGGCAGCTACGACGCCATTATTCTGGCCGTGGCGCATCGCCAGTTCGTGGAGATGGGTGCCGAGCGCATCCGCGCCCTGGGCAAACCCGGCGCGGTGCTGTTCGACGTGAAATACGTGCTGCCGCCGGAGATGGTGGACGGGCGGCTCTAGCGATTTTCAACGCAGAGTCGCACAGACGCAGAGGATGCAAGGCTTTTTGTAGTAATGATGCTTTGCGTCCCCCGCGTCTCTGCGACTCTGCGTTGGGGTTTTATCTTGTTCATGTATCAGCCGAGATTTCGCAAGGGAGAGAATAATGAAGGTTCTGATCACGGGTTCGGCGGGATTCATCGGCTCCACACTGGCGCTGCGGCTGCTCGAGCGCGGCGACGAGGTCATCGGCATCGACAATCTCAACGACTATTACGATGTCAGCCTCAAGCAGGCGCGGCTGGACCGCACCCTCGGCCACTCCGGCTACACCGATGTGCGCATCGACCTGGAGGACCGGGAGGGCATCGCCCGGGTGTTCGAGCAGCACCGGCCGCAGCGGGTGGTCAATCTGGCCGCTCAGGCCGGCGTGCGCTATTCGATCGAGAACCCGCTCGCCTATGTCGACACCAACCTGGTCGGCTTCGCCAACATCCTGGAGGGCTGCCGCCACAACGGGGTCGAGCACCTGGTCTATGCCTCGAGCAGTTCGGTTTACGGGGCCAATACCAAGATGCCCTTCTCGGTGCACGACAATGTGGATCATCCGGTCAGCCTGTACGCCGCCTCCAAGAAGGCCAACGAGCTGATGGCGCATACCTACAGCCACCTGTACCGGATCCCGACCACGGGGCTGCGCTTCTTCACCGTCTACGGCCCCTGGGGGCGGCCGGACATGGCGCTGTTCAAGTTCACCCGCAGCATCCTGGCCGGCGAACCCATCGACGTGTTCAATTACGGCAAGCATCGGCGCGATTTCACCTACATCGACGACATCGTCGAGGGTGTGATCCGCACCCTGGACCGGGTGCCCGAGCCCAACCCCGAGTGGAGCGGCGACGCGCCGGACTCGGCCTCCTCGACCGCCCCTTACCGGCTGTACAACATCGGCAACAATCAGCCGGTGGAACTGCTGCACTACATCAAGGTGCTGGAGGACTGCCTGGGCCGCAAGGCGGAGATGAACATGCTGCCGCTGCAGCCCGGTGACGTGCCGGATACCTACGCCGACGTCCAGGACCTGATCCGCGATGTCGGCTACAAGCCCGCCACCACCGTGGAGGAGGGGGTGGCGCGTTTCGTGGACTGGTACCGGGATTTCTACAGGGTCTGAGCACAGGGGAGGCTTGCAGTGGTGCCGTCTCTGCAGTCGCTGCTGCAGCACCCCGGGTTCGCCGAGGGCAGGTACTGGCACCGGGCCGACTATCCGGCCAACCACTGTCTGTTCCGGGCCGGGGATCCGGGCGATGAAGTCTATGTGCTGCTCAGCGGGCGGGTGCGCGTCACCGGTGACGTCAGCCTGGACGATGAGCGCCATATTCGTCCCGGGGTGTGCGACCTCGGGCCGGGCGCGGTGTTCGGCGAACTGGCGCTGTTCGATGCCGGCCCGCGTTCGGCCAGCGTGACCACGCTGGAACCGGTGGAACTGGCCGTGCTCGACGGGGTGGAACTGCTGCGCTTCTTCGATGCCCATCCGGATATAGGTTATCCGGTGCTGCGCGAGATCATCGAGATGCTGGTGGGGCGGCTGCGGCTGACCAACGACAAGGTCTGGTCGCTGCTGGCCTGGGGGCTGAAGGTGCATTCCATCGATCGGCTGCTGTAGTCCGCATTGGCGGTCAATTTTCATTCCCGGCCGCCGATAGCCACAATATAGTCCAGACTATAAGGAAGCCGCCTCCGGGAAGCGGCTTGTACCGAGGTGACAATCCCGGCGGAGTGCCCCGCATTCCGCCATGGAACGGCATAATGGCAACGATCAGGATATTCCGCCACTACATCCCCACCGCCTTTCTCTATCTGGCGGTGCTCGAGGGTGTGTTCTTCTTTCTCGCCTTCGAATGGGCCGTGGCCATCCGCTTCTGGGAGTCCGATCCGGCCACCGTGGCCAGCGTCCAGCCGGTCTGGCCCAAGGCGATCGTGTTCTCCCTGACGCTGGTACTCAGCATGGCCGGGATGGGACTGTACGAGCGGCGCACCCGGGACGGCTTCGAGGGCCTGCTGCTGCGCGCCATGGCCAGTTTCGCGCTGAGCCTGGTGCCGCTGGCGGTGATCTTCTACCTGGCGCCGGAACTGTTCCTCGGCCGCGGGGCACTGGCCATCGCCTATTCCATCAGCCTGCTCGGGCTGGTCCTGACCCGCGGCCTGTTCCTGCGCCTGGGTGACCAGCCCATGCTCAAGCGGCGGGTGCTGGTGCTGGGTACGGGCAGAAAGGCCGCCCTGATCACCCGCTACCGGCGCAGCAGCGACATGCGGGAACTGCATCTGGTCGGGTTTGCCCGCATGGGCGATGCCGAGGAGCAGGTCGATCCCGAACGCATCCTCGAAATCGACAGCCCGCTGGCAGAATATGTCACCGATCATGATATCGACGAAATCGTGGTGGCGGTGGACGACCGTCGCCGCGGCCTGCCTGTGGACGAGATCCTGGACTGCAAGATGAGCGGCGTCGACGTGGTCGACCTGCTGAGTTTCTTCGAGCGCGAACTGGGCAAGATCAAACTCGATGTGCTGGACCCGAGTTGGATGTTCCTCTCGGACGGGTTCCGGGGCGGGGCGGTGCGTGCTTATCTCAAGCGCCTGTTCGATCTCACGCTGGCCCTGGTGCTGCTGCCGCTGCTGCTGCCGTTCATGCTGGTGGTGGCCATCGCCGTGTTCGTCGAGGGCGGTTTCCGCGGGCCGATCCTGTACCGTCAGGTGCGGGTCGGGGAAAACGGCCGTCCCTTCCGGATCGTGAAGTTCCGCAGCATGCGCACGGATGCCGAAAAGGACGGCGCCCAATGGGCCAGCCGCAACGATGCCCGGGTGACGCGCGTGGGCGGGATCATACGCAAGGTGCGTCTGGACGAACTGCCGCAGATCTTCAATGTGCTCCGGGGCAACATGAGTTTCGTCGGGCCGCGTCCGGAACGGCCCGAGTTCGTGGAGCAGCTGGCCGAGAAGATCCTGTATTACAACGAGCGTCACCGGGTCAAACCGGGACTGACCGGCTGGGCACAGGTCTGCTACCAATACGGCTCTTCGGAAGAGGACGCCTTCGAGAAGCTGCAGTACGATCTGTACTATGTGAAGAACTACAGCCTGCTGCTGGATCTGATGATACTGGTGCAGACCGTGGAGGTTGTTCTGATGGGCAAAGGGGCCCACTGAAGCCCCGGCGCTGTCAATCGGCCGCGGCCCGGTTGTGTTTCCTCATCAGCATTGCCCGCCGGGCACGGCACTTTCATAATGCAGGTATCCGGGCCCGTGATGGCGGGCTGAGCGGCATGCAGGCGGGGCGTCTCGCTGACTGCTGAATCTGACCGGGACCGATCAAACCGTCGAGGGAAGATTGAGCATCGGTATATACAGCTACGGACTGGCCGCTCTGGCCTACCTGATCCTGACGCTGGTGCTTGCCAGTGGCTGGCGTGGCCGCCTTCAGGGCGGGGTGCTGCTGGCAGGGGTGGGCGTCTCGGCGCTGTGGGCTGTGCATGCCATGCTGGTGGCGGCAGAGTATCCGCTTGCCGTGGTCTTCATCCCCACGGCAGAGGCCCTGCGGTTCATCGGCTGGTTCATCTTCCTGTTCGGTATCCTGCGCACCCAGCGCGGCGCGGCCACCTTCTTCGGGGCTTTTTCGCCCGGGCCGCTGGCGGCCTACGGCCTGTCGGGGCTGCTGGCGCTGCTGCCGCTGTTTCCGGTGGCTATCTTCAATGCCATTCCCTTCAAGCTTGTCTATGCCCTGTATCTGGGTCTGGTGGTGGGTGTGCTGTGGCTGGTCGAGAACCTGTTCCGCAACACCAAGTCCGACCAGCGCTGGGGAATCAAGTACCTGTGCTTCGGGATTGCCGGGATCTCCTCTATGATTTCATCCTTTATTCCAATGCGGTGATGTTCAATCAGCTGGATCCGGCGATCTGGCAGGCACGCGGAGCGATCAATGCCCTGGCCGTGCCTCTGATCGCGGTTTCTGCTGCGCGCAATCCGGACTGGTCGCTGGACGTTTTTGTCTCGAGGCGCATGGTCTTTCACACGGCCACTCTGATCGGAACGGGCATTTATCTGCTGGTGATGGCGGCAGCCGGTTACTATATCCGCGCGGTAGGCGGCGAATGGGGGGATGTTCTCCAGATTGTGTTTGTCGCCGCCGCCCTGCTGGGGCTGGCCGCGCTGTTGTTTTCGGGGCATGCGCGGGCGCAGCTGCGGGTATTCTTCAGCAAGCACTTCTTCAATTACCAGTACGACTATCGCGAACAGTGGCTGCGCTTTACCCGCACCCTGTCGGCCTGCAAACAGGAAGCCGATCCCAGGGTCTGCGTGATCCGGGCCGTGGCCAGCATCGTGGACAGTCCGGCGGGTATCCTGTGGCTGCGCCGCTCGACCACGGCCTACACACCGGTTGCCCACTGGAACCAACCCTTTGAGGCGGCCTGGATGCTGGAGGCGGAATCGGATCTGGTGCGCTTCGTCGAGGCCAATGGGTGGGTCATAGATCTGCAGGAATGGCGCGAGCGCCCGGAGCGCTATGCCGACATGCACCTGCCGGGGTGGCTGCCCGAGATCCCCCAGGCCTGGCTGATTGTGCCGCTGCTTGACGGGGGGGAGCTTATCGGACTGATTTTCCTCGCGAAGCCCCTGGCGACGGTGCGACTGGACTGGGAAGTGATGGACCTGCTCAAGACCGCGACCTGCCAGGCCGCGGCCTACCTGGGGCAACTCGAGGCCAACCTGGCGCTCACCGAGGCCCGGCAGTTCGAGGGCTTCCACCGGCTCTCGGCCTATATTCTTCATGATTTGAAGAATATAATTGCCCAACAATCAATAATTACCAAGAACGCCGCCAAGCATAAACACAATCCGGCCTTTATCGACGATGTGGTCGCCGTAATGGAACACTCGGTCACCAAGATGAACCGCCTGATGAATCTGCTCAAGTCCGGATTGAGCGAGAACCGGCCACGCCCGATCAGGCTGGAGCGGCTGTTGAACTCGGTGATGGAGGAGTTGTCCGTCTATGAGCCCCGTCCCCAACTGCACAACGAGCTCGCGGAGATCGAGTTGACCGTGGATCCGGACCGGCTGCGCACTGCCCTGCGCAATATCGTGCAGAATGCCCAGCAGGCCACTACCCGGGACGGTCATGTCCGGGTCAGCGTGGAGCGCACGGAGGGGCATGTCCAGGTGAGCGTCAGTGACGACGGCATCGGCATGGAACCCGAGTTCATCCAGGAACGCCTGTTCCGTCCCTTCGACACCACCAAGGGTGACGTCGGCATGGGGGTCGGTGCATACGAGAGTCGCGAATACATCCGGTCGCTGGGCGGCGATATCATGGTGCAGAGCCAGCCGGGTGCGGGATCAACCTTCAGGATTCTGTTGCCCTGCCCCGACACGGAGCAGGAGCAGGTCGCCTGAATGTGCGGGGAATCCGATCACCTCAGCTGATGTGGGAGTACAGGTGAACGCAAGGAAGAAAACACTGCTGATCGTCGAGGATGACCCCGGTCTGCAAAGCGCGCTGAAATGGTCATTCGATGAGTTCGAGGTCGTCACCGCCAGTGACCGCGAGAACGCCATCGCCCAGCTGCGGCGTCACGAACCGGCGGTGGTGACGCTGGATCTGGGATTGCCGCCGGACCCGGGCGGCGCCACCGAGGGGCTGGCCACGCTGGGCCAGATTCTGTCCCTGGCGCCCAGGACCAAGGTGATCGTGGTCACCGGCAACAACGACAGTGAAAATGCCATTCGCGCCATCGCTGAGGGTGCCTGGCTGTTCTGCCAGAAACCGGCGGATCCGGAACTGCTGGGTTTCATCGTGGAACGGGCCTGGCATCTGCATGAACTGGAAGAACAGCAGCGGAGTGTGAATCCGGCCGCCGAATCCCCCCTGGCGGGCATCATCGCGACCAGCCCCGAAATGCTCGAGGTCTGCCGCAAGATCGAGAAGCTCGCGCCCACCGATGCCACGGCCCTGCTGCTGGGGGATTCCGGCACCGGCAAGGAACTGCTCGCCCGCAGCCTCCATGAACTGAGCCCGCGCGCCGACCAGCCCTGGATTGCCATCAACTGTGCCGCCATCCCGGAGAACCTGCTGGAAAGCGAGTTGTTCGGTTATGAGAAGGGCGCTTTCACCGGCGCCAACAAGACTACCCCGGGCAACGTCGAGTGCGCCAACGGCGGCACCCTGTTCCTGGACGAGGTGGGTGATCTGCCGCTGCCGTTGCAGGCCAAGCTGCTCCGCTTCCTGCAGGAACGGGTGATCGTGCGTGTGGGCGGGCGCAAGGAGATCCCGGTCGATGTCCGCGTGGTCTGCGCCACCCATCGCAACCTGCAGGAACAGATCCAGCAGGGCGCCTTCCGCGAGGATCTCTACTATCGCATCAGCGAAATCACCATCAATATCCCGTCACTGAGCGAGCGTCAGGGCGAGGCGGTGGTGCTGGCGAATTATTTCCTCAATCAGTATGCCGATCAGTTCAAGAAGAATTCCGTCCGCTTTGCCCCCGACGCCCTGGCCGCGATCGAGAATTACAGCTGGCCGGGCAACGTGCGTGAACTGGAGAACCGGGTCAAGCGCGCCATCATCATGGCTGAGGGCAAGCACATCGCCGCCGCCGACCTGGAACTGGACCCCGGCGATCAGGACCAGTCCCTGCCCTTCAACCTGCGTCAGATCCGCGAGGAAGCGGAAAGCAAGGCGCTGCTGCGTGCCTACCAGTATGCCTCCGGCAATGTTTCGCAGGCCGCCGAACTGCTCGGCATCACCCGTCCCACCTTCTATTCACTGGTAAAGAAATACAACCTGAATATCCAGGCGAAATAGCGGAATAAAAAGGATATGACCATGCATGCCAGCACACGATTGATCCGGGGAATGATCGCAGGACTGCTGCTTCCCATCACCGCGGTGGCCGCGGACTATCTGGAGGAGGCCAGGGACTACTATGCCAGGCAGGAATACCGGGCCGCGGTGATCCAGCTGAAAAACGCCCTGAAGGAGGCGCCGGACAACCGTGATGCCCGGCTGCTGCTGGCCCGGATCCATCTCGAAACCGGCGATGCCGCGGCGGCGGAAAAGGAGTTCAGGCAGGCGCGGCGGCTAAAGGCGGCGCGCGCCGACTGGGTCACCGGACTGGCCCAGTCCCTGCTGCGGCAGGCCAGGTTCGACGAGGTACTGCAGGAAATCGAGGTCACGGCGGATGATCCGGCGGCGCTGGCCGCCGATATCCGGGTGCTGCGTGCCCAGGCCCTGATGGCCCAGGGCGAACTGACTCAGGCCGAGGAGCAGTTCCGCCAGGCGCTGACCCTGGACGACAAGCACGCCGATGCCCATCTCGGCCTGGCCCAGCTGGCCTACAACGCCGGCGATCATGCACAGGCGCACCAGCTTGTCGACCGGGCGCTGGACAGCGATCGCGGCAGCTACAGTGCCAACCTGGTCAAGGCACAGATTCTCGCGGCCGAGAAACGACCGGAGGCGGTGACCTGGTTCGACCGGGCGCTGGAGGTCAGGCCGGACGATATCGTTGCCCGTCTCGGCAAGGCCCAGGCGCTGATCGTCCAGGGCGAGTTCTCCGCGGCGCGTCCGGTTGTCGACGAGTTGCTGGAAGTGCTGCCGGAGAACGCCCAGGTGATACACCTTGATGGCCTGCTCGAATTCAGTGCCGGCAACCATGATCAGGCGCTCGCCGCCTTCAACAAGGTCCTGTCGGTGCAGCCCAAGCACGCGCCGGCGATGCTGTTCCTGGGGACCATTCATCATCAGCGCGGCAATCTGGATCAGGCCCGGCTCTATCTGAGCGATTATCTGGAATACGCCCCGGCGCATGTACCGGCAAGGCAGATGCTGGGCAGCATCAGTCTGCAGCAGGGCAAGGTGAAGGAGGCGATCGAGATCATGCAGCCGGCCGCCGAAGCCGCCAGGGACAATGCCGGGTATCTGGCTCAACTCGGTGCGGCCTACATGCAGGTCGGCGAGGTCGAACGGGCCATGGAGTATCTGGAACGGGCGCGGGAAATCGCGCCGGAAGCGCTGCCGGTCCAGGCGCAGCTGGCGATGGGACGCATTCTGCAGGGGGACCGGGAAACGGGACTGGAGGAACTGCGTTCACTCACTGATGCCGAGGGCGGCATGGGCTATGACCGCCTGCTGGTCATGTCCTACATGGCGCTGGAGGATCATGCCGCCGCCTTGCGTGCCGTGGAGGCAATGCGCAACAGGTATCCGGACAGCGCGGAAGCGGCCAATCTGCATGCTGTGGTCCAGCTGGCCATGGGTGAGCGCAGGGCCGCGCGTCAGACCCTGCAGCAGGCGATCGACGCGGATCCGGCGTTCTCCGCTGCCTATATCAACCTGGCCAATGTCGAGTTTCAGGACGGCAATGCGGCCGCCGCCGCGGATATCCTCGAACGTGCCGAACGCCAGGGGGCGGGATCACCAGGGGTACTGCTGGCACGGGCCAGACTTGCCGAGGCCACGGGTGATCGGAAAGGCGCCGCGGACCTGTACCGGAAGGCCTATGAAGGCCATGACAACGAACTGCAGCCGGGACTGGCCTATGCCGATTATCTGGCCCGCAACGATGAGTTGAACAAGGCCCTGGTCGTATTGTCCGATCTGGACCGCCGGCATCCGGGACAGCCGCGGGTGCTTGCCAAGCTCGGCCTGGTGCAGATCAACAGCGGCAACCATGCCAATGCCGAGGCCACCATCAGATCACTGGTCGAAAAGACGCCGGAAAACGGCTATGCGCATTATCTGCTCGGCCGCCTGCATCTGGCGCGAAATGAGACCGGCAAGGCCATCGCCCCGCTGGAACGTGCCCTGGAACTGGGAGTGGAGGACATCGAAGCCCGGATTCTGCTGACCGAGGCCTATGCCGCGCAGGGACAGGACGACAAGGCCCTGGCCCTGATTGAACGGACGCAAGAAGAATATGCGGACATCGGCCTGGGATTCGAACTGGAAGGTGACTTTCACATGCGCCGACAGGCGCCGGCTGAGGCGCTTGAGGCCTATCGCCAGGCCTATGCCAGAAGCGCCACGCGTCCCCTGATGACCAAGCTCTACCGTGTGCATAAGGCGCAGGGAGACACCGGCCCGGCGCGGACAGTGCTTGAGACCTGGCTGCAGTCATACCCTGACGATACCGATGTTCGACTGATCTATGCCTCCGACCTCGGTCGCGCCGGCGAGTCCGCGGCCGCGCTGGAGGAATATCAGACGGTGCTCGAAAGGCAGCCGGACAACGTCCCGGCGCTGAACAATGCCGCGGTCATCGCCGCCGAAACGGATCCCGAACGCGGGCTGGAGTACGCGGCCAGGGCCTATGAGCTGTCGGCTTCACGTCCCGAGATCATCGATACCTATGGCTGGCTGCTGTTGAAGAACGACCGACCGGTCGAGGCCGAGCGGCTGCTGAAGGAAGCGGCGGTGCTGGCCCCGCATATCCCCGATATCCGCTATCACCTGGCAGCGGCCTATCACCGCAACGGCAAGAACAAGGCTGCCCTGCTGGAACTCAGGGAGATCGAACGCCGGTTCGATGAGCTGTCCCGACCCGAACAGGCGCGCTCGCTGTATCAGCAGTTGAACAGCGCAGACTGACAACCCCCCGACACGGATTATTCCAGATGATTTGTATTGGCAGATTGCTCCGCAACGCGCCCGTCATACTCGCAACCTGTGTACTTGCCCTGGCGCTTGCCGCCTGCGGCTTTGACTCAATGACCCCGGAAGAGACCCGCCTGGAGGCGAAAAGCCGGATTGCCGAGTACGACTACAAGGCGGCGGAGATCCATCTCAAGAATCTGCTGCGGGCCGACCCCGACGATATCGAGGCCAGGTGGCTGCTCGCCGATGCCTACATGAAGCAGTGGAAGCTGGATGCGGCCTACAAGGAACTGGAGAAGGCGCTGGAACTGGGCATGGCGCCGGCAGCCGTCTATCCGCGGCTGGCCAGGGCCTATTATTCCGCGCCCAGTCATCAGCGCCTGCTGGCGCTGGAACCCGAGGGGCTGGGGAGCGCGGTCACTGCACAGGTACTGGCGTACAAGTCACTGGCAACACTGCAGGCCGGGGATGTTCGGCGGGCGCAGACCTATCTGCAGCAGGCCGAGTCGCTTGCGCCGGAGCTTGGCGACGTCCAGCTGGCCGGCATCATGTACAGGCTTGGCCAGGGTGACAGGGAGACGGCCCGGGAACGTCTGGATGCCCTGGAGCCGGGTGACCCCTATCTCCAGGCATTGATCGGCCGGCTCTACCTGCGGCTGCAGGCGCTGGAACAGGCAAAGCGGCATCTTCTCGCTGCGGTGGATGCGGGCGCGCGTTTCTACAACGTCTACATCGATCTGGCGCTGATCGCGATGGCCGACTCCGATCGCGAGGCGGCCGTGGCCAATCTCAAGCAGCTCAAGGCGATTGCACCCCGGCATCCCGCGGTTGATTACATCGAGGGGCTGCTGCTGTTCACCGAGGCCGATTACCCGCCGGCACTGAGTCACTTCGAGCGCGTGGTCAGTACCTATGACGCCTTTGTCCCGGCCCATATGTATCTGGGACTGACCCACTATGCGCTGGGCAACGATCAGCAGGCGAATACCCATATCGAACGATTCGTCAGTTCGATACAACGCAGCTTCTATCCGCTGGACAAGATCCGCGCACATGTCTTTTTCCGGCTCGGCGACTATCCCCGCGCCATCGAGCTGCTGCAGGGTCTGAGACAGATCCGGCCGGATGATCCTTCGGTGCTGACCCTGCTGGGTGAAACCTATCTGCGCGCGGGCGACATGGCCCGGGTCAGGGAGGTGGTCGATGCGCTGCTGGACCAGGATCCCGACAACGTTGCCTACCGGATGAACCTGGGCATGCTGCTGCTGGACTCCGGGCAGAGCGAGGCCGGTCTGGCCGAAATCGACCAGGTGGTGGAGAGCGCGGCCGAGCCGCTGGAGATCCGCAAGCTGGTCGCGCTCAAGCTGATCGACAGAGGCGAAGTGGACAAGGCCGGGGCCCTGATCGAGTCGGTGCTTGCCGAGTCCCCTGATAATGCCGATTTCCGCGAACTGCGTGCCCTGATTCATGCCTCCAGAGGCGAGTCGGAGCAGGCCGAAGACGCCTTCCTCGCCGCCATCGAGGCCGATCCCGACGATATCGGTGCGATCAGCAATCTGGCTGTGTTCTATATGCGCTCGGGCGATCTGGAGGACGCCGAGTCCTACTATCGCAGGATTCTGGCCATTGAGCCGCAGGAGCCCCGGGCCAACCTCGGACTGGCACGGATCATGGCACAGCGTGGCGAGGCCGGGGCAGCCGAGACTCACATCGAGCGTGCCCTGCATGACAACGATCCGCGCACTCGCGTCAGTGCCGCGAATATCTACACGCTGCTCGGGCGCTACGACAAGGCGGTCGGTTTGCTGCGCAGCGAGACATCCGGCGCCGTTGGTACCCAGGCCGGGCTGGCCCTGGCACGGGCCTATCTCGAACAGGGCAACTTCCCCTCCGCCGACTATGCCCTCAGCGGGCTGCCGGCCTCGGTTCAGGACAGTCTGGAGTATCTGCAGCTGCGGGCCCGTACCTCGCTGGCGCTGGGGCAGCCGCAGCAGGCGGCTGCGGCGGCACAGCGCATCCTGGAACGGGATGAGAGGAACTTCACCGCGCTGATGATCCGGTCCCAGGCCGCGCTGCTGGAAGGCCGGGTCGAGACCGCGGCAGCGACGGTCGCGCGGCTGGAGCAGTTCTACCCGGACAGTCGGGAAGCCAGGATGTTCGCCGGCGTCCTCGAGTCGGTCCAGGGCAACGAGGAGGCCTCCATCCAGTATTTCGAGGCGCTGTATGAGCAACTGCATCTGCCGCGGATCGCGATTCTGCTGTCGGACAAGTACCTCAGAACCGGCGCAGCCGATCGGGCGGAGGTGGTCCTGGACGATTGGCTGAAACAGGAAGGCGAGGATCTGGAGGTGATGGCGGCCCTGGGGAGGGTTTATATCCAGACCGGGGCGCACGCCCGGGCCAGGGAGTTGTACCAGCGTCTGCTCGAGCGGGCCCCGGATCATGTCGCCGCGCTCAACAACTACGCCATGCTGATTGCCGAGGAGCGGCCCGAAGAAGCCCTGCGGCATGCCGAGAAGGCCTACCTGATGCAGCGCAACAATCCGGCGGTCAAGGATACCTATAACAGGATGCTGGAGCACAACGGCAGGGCGCCGGTGGAATGAGGGGAAGCCGGACCGCGTCCGGGATCACACCAGGCCGCATTTCATCCCGGCCAGCCGGAAGATGGTTTTCAGATCCTTCAGATCGGTCTTGTGATTCGGCGGCAGGGCGGCGGCGATTGCGGCCAGCGCCGGACGCAGCCGCGCCTGCTCGGTGCTGCGTGCCGCACTCTTTACCGCCAGCATGAAGGGCATGACATGCGGGGCGTAGAGCCGGGCCCGGCCGTCCAGGTGCGCGGTCGCGGCGCGGAAGTCGGCCACACTGAAGGCCGCCTTGAGCGAGTAGAGATAATCGAGCGTGAACAACTCGGGCTGGCGGTCCGCGTACTGGTAGGCAAAGTACTGGATGGAGGCCGGTGACCTGAGCCGGGCGAAATCCGCCAGGTAGATCCCGCCTCCGGGCCTGAGCACCCGGCTGATCTCGCGGAAGGTGGCCTCCAGATGCGCCGGGTCCGGCAGATGGTGCAGGGCCATGGTGGAGAAGACCGCATCCACGCTGTTGTCCTCCAGGGCCTGCAGGCGGCTGATGTCGCTGCGCAGCAGCGAGACATTGTCATACCCCCGTTCCTGGATGTAGCGCTCCGCGATCCCGAGCATTTCATCGGACAGATCGATGCCGGTGAAATTCACCTCGGGGGCGAGTTCGGCCACCATGCCCAGCTGGGTGGCAGGGCCGCAGGCCAGATCGATGGCCCGGTCGCCGGGTTTCAGGATCTCCAGGATATTGGCGCCGTGGAAGAGATAGACCGGCGCCATGACGCCGTCCACGCGTCCGGCCCGGGTATAGGCCGCCACCTTGTCCGGGTCGTCCATGACCAGATCCGGCTCGGGCTCGCGCTCGACCTGGCTGAAGGTGAACAACTCCCGGAGCATGACTCTGGCGATGGCGAGACTGGGCATGGGCGGGGCTCTATCCGGTTGGCTCTCGGTATTGGAAAAGATCTCTCCGCGAAGGCGCAAAGGCGCAGAGACCGTGAGTTTTACCTGACAGTTGCATGAAGAAGCTGTCAGACATCATGTAGTACTGATTTCCGTCATTCCCGCGCAGGCGGGAATCCAGATACCGCTGTGGTGACTGGATCCCCGCCTGCGCGGGGATGACGACGCGGTTATGATAACCGAATATAGGCAATGACCGGGCCTGCTGATAGGAGAAGTTTCTACTGGATCAACAATAGCTGCGTCCTGCGTGCCCTGGCGTCGCTGCGTTGTGATATTTTTGCAGTGTACATAAAAAAAGCCCGCAATCTGAATTGCGGGCTTTTTCGTGAGTGCCTGAGTTGGTGCGATCAGGCGGACTTGCGGCGGCGGCTCGTCAGGGTCAGCCCCAGGATGCCGGCGCCCAGCAGGGCCAGGATGCCCGGCTCGGGGATGCGGAAGCTGCCATCTTCCTCGAAGCAGAAGTTGGTGGCGGAGTTGCCGCAGTTGAAGGCGCCGATGTTGAAGCTGAAGGGCGTGCCGGTGCCGTCCGGATCGGAGTCGAAGTTGGAATCCGACATGCCGATCAGGGTGCCGTCAGCGGTCAGGCTGTCGCCGTCCTTGTCCAGGAACACACCGGGCAGGGCCCAGTCGAGCTCGAAGCGGGCGTCGTCGGAGCCGTCGCCGGTCAGGAAGCTGAAGACACCGCCGTCACCGGCCCTGATCAGGAAGGTGGCGATGTGGGTGCCGTCGTCAGCCTGCGGGGCGGCTGCGGACAGGGCCGACTTGGAGCCGTCGGTGATGTCGTCGATGTAGAACTTCAGTTCACCGGTGGTGCCCGCCATGCCGGCGGCTAGGTGGGTGAACTCGGCGGAGCCGGCGTTGAGCGCGGTGTAGGCGCCGCTCACCTCGAAGGTGAAGGTCATTTCCCAGCCGTTCTGGGCACCGGAGGAGGCGTCGGTGTTGAGCAGGATGGGGGACACGCTGCTGCCGCCGTTGTCGACGAAGTCGCTGATGCGGCCGTTGGCGAAGACGTCGAAGGTCTCGCCGACGCTGGGCAGGCCGTCGCCGTTGGTGTCGTTGGTCACCGACAGCCCCTGGGCCAGGAAGGACATCTGGCTGATCCCGGAGACCACGGTGTGCGGCGTGCCGAGCACGTCACCGGCCACCAGGCCGTCGACGCCTGTCACGTCCAGGGTCCAGTCATCCAGCAGAAAGGCGGCATTGGCCGCGCCGCTGACGGCCAGCATGCTTGCCCCAAGGCTTGCCAAGAGTTGCTTTTTCATTATCCGACTCCCGTTGTACCGATTTTCGAAGGCTGATAGCACGTATCAGGGTTGCCAAGAGCAAAGCAGTTTGCGTGCCAATTTAAAATATTACTAAAAATCATATATTTATTATTGCCGAGGAATGGTGCCGGATGTGAATGTAAAAAAAATGGACATGATCGGGCGTCGGCCATGCCACTCAATTGCGCTGCGCCGGGATGATTTGCCCGGTCAGTTGCAACCAACTGGAAAATATGAAAAATATTCTGTAAAAAAGCCTGACAATCACTCAGTCAGGACGCATGAGGCTGTCCAGGGGCTTGCGTGTCGAGCGTGCCCGGGGCGGGTCGCCGGCGCCGATCCGACCCAGGAAGAGGGCCCGATGGCAGGCCTCCTGGCCGAACAGTTCACGCAGCCGCTGGCTGACCTGGCGCGCGCGCGCGCGGGACGGCGCATGTTCGGTGAAGGGTGTGTCCAGCCGGACGTATTCGTCGAACACCAGCGGCGTGTATTCGGGCTGGAGTTGCAGCCCCAGGCGGCTGGCGGTGAGCCAGAACCGCTGCACGGCCTCGCCGCCGGCGATGTAGTCCCGGTGGTCCACCGGCGGGCGTGGGGCGACGAGCAGGAAATGCGCGCCGCACAGCAGGGCGGGCAGCACATCGAGCTGCAGCCGTGGCATCAGGGTGCCGGCCAGGTAGCGGTTCATGAAGGCCACCCGGTTCCAGCTGCCGAGCACCCATTGCATCAAGCGGGCGGTGAGGTAATCGACCCCCACGGCCTGTTCCGGGATGCGGTCGGTGCTGTAGCGGGCCCCCCACTCGATGATGCTGCTGTGGGTGGGGTAGGCCTCGGGCAGGGTCAGACGCAGCTTGCCGTTCAGTGACAACAGCCCGGCCATCTGCCGCCGCGAGCGCCAGCCCTCCAGCCATACCAGCCCGTAATCCGGCCCGACGGCGGCCTCCAGCCGGGCCTTTTCCCGGGCGGTCAGCGCCCGGGTCGACAGGGGGCGGCGCTGAACGGCCCGGTGGGTGATGAAATGGCGCAGGGGATCGGGACTGACGGTGGGATCCGGCTCCAGCCGTACCCGCAGCCGCGGGGCCTGCTCGTGCGAGTCGGGCTCGAACCCGGCCTGCAGCCGGCAGCCTTCACCGCTGGCCGCGATGCGGGCCGTCGCCAGGAGGGTGCCGACAGCGAGCTGGCTGGCATGGCCGTTGAGGTCATAGACACAGTGGTCACGGGTATCACAGCCCTGAATGATGAACTGGTCGGCGTCGACGCGCTCGAAGGTCCAGGGCTGGGTGTTGTCGCCGCTCGGCGCCCAGCGGGCCAGGTCCAGGACCCGGTCCAGAGTGGCCTCGGGAGGCGCGGCGGCCGGCGGGCTCGGGGCGTCTGCCAGACGCTGCATCTGCCGCCGCGCCAGGGTCAGGGTCAGCCGCTGCAGCGGATGCCGGTTGCCGCCGGGCCGCCAGGTGCGTCGGGCGCGGTTGCGGTAGGCGTCATACTGGATACCGTGAGGAGCGGCCAGGACCGGACCGCGGTTGAGCAGGAGCTTCAGCGCCTGGCTGGCGGCGGCGCCGGCGGCCAGTTCGCAGCCCATGCTGGTCGAGGGGCCGCGGTGGCGGGCCAGGTCGATACTGCGTGGATCCACCAGATAGGCCCGATGCAGGCCGGCCGGGGCCAGTCCGACCAGGAAGCGCAGCAGCTGTTGGGTCTCGTCCCGGCCTTCGAGGCAGAAATAGTCCTCGAAGCTCATGCCGCCGGGCAGAAAGCACAGCACCGCCGTGCCCATGCCCAGCGGGGCGGCGGTTACCGCCGGGATGCCCAGCCGGTGGCAGGCGGCGAACATGGCCCGGCGGATGGCCATGGCAAAGAAATCCAGGCCATCGATATACAGATCGCAATCATCCAGAAAGGCCTCCAGGTCGGCCTCGCCGATGCCGGCCGGGAACCGGCGCAGATCCACTTCCGGGTTGATGTCGGCGGCCATCCGCGCCAGCACATCCACCTTGGGCTGTCCCAGGGTGGAGGACATGGCCCCGGCCTGGCGGTTGAAATTGGCCAGTTCGAAGTCATCGAAATCGGCGATGGAGAAGGCGCCCACGCCCAGTCGGCTGAGGGTGAGCAGGTGGCTGCCGCCGACGCCACCCATGCCGGCGATGGCCACGCGCCGGTCGCGCAGGACGGCCTGCTCCCGGGGCGTGACCCAGCCGAGGTTGCGTGAAACGGCTTCCTGATAGTCGTACGCGGGTGGCGTCATTTGTTATATCCGTTGTCCAGCTGCCGGCCGCGGGGCGGAAATAGCCCATTGTATTCTCTTTTGCGGGCTTTGTGACCCGGTTCACGGTTCCGGCTCAATGAATGCGCCTGTCGGGCCGATTTTGACATCAAAGTCTGGTAGGTTTGGCTGTGACCCGTGACACTCCGGGCTGGCCGATGGGCGTAAATGTGAACGATTTAACGGTTGTCCGGCGTCAGAGGGCGTATGTAGTGCTTGTGACAGGTGTTTGATTTTTTTATTTGAATTTTGGGGGTTGGGCATGGATCTGTTAACCAGTTTTTACCGCTATCTCGAAGGAATGGAAGCCACCACCGAGCCGTTGCGCGAACGGGCCCACCGGGTGCGCTACGAGGTCTACTGCCTGGAGCGCGGCTTCGAGGACCCCGCGGCCTTCCCGGACGGGCAGGAGCGTGACGCCTACGATGCCCGCTCGCTGCAGGCCCTGGTCCAGCACCGCAGCACCGGCTATCCCGCCGGCGTGGTGCGTCTGATCCAGCCGGACCCGGATGACATCGAGACCCCCTTCCCGGTCGAACTGCAGTGCGCCGGGATGCTGGACCAGAAGGTGATTGACCGCTTCGGTGTCGACCGGGCGCACCTGGCGGAAGTCTCGCGTTTCGCGGTTGCCCGCGGATTCAAGCGCCGCCCGGGCGAGTCGGGCACGGTCGCCGGTGTGAGCGGCGAACTGGAATATGCCACCGAACAGCAGATCGAGGATGCGCGACGCATCTTCCCCCACATCTCGCTGGGTCTGATTGCGATGCTGTTCGTCATGAGCCGCCGCCGAGGCATCACCCACTGGTACGCGGTGATGGAGCCTTCACTCAGCCGGCTGCTGACCCGGTTCGGCATCAATTTCACCCCCATCGGTCCGATTGTCGACTATCACGGCCGGCGTCAGCCCATGATTGCCCGGCCCGAGCAGCTGCTCGAGACCATCCAGCGCAAGCGCCCTGACTTCCGCGCCCTGATCGACTCCCTCTCCGGCGACCAGCCGACCCTGCGGGTCCCTGCCTCCCGCAGCGCGGCCGGTTGACAGATTCCCGGTGTCAGCCTTGGCTGACACCGGGAATCTGATTTTCCCCTATACTTTCGCACTGTATTGCCGATGTTCTTTACAGTCCGCCGGTACAGCGCCGGCGGCCGCTCCGGGTAGCCCGTCCACGGGCGAGTCGTTACACTGGCCGGGGTGTCAACAAGATCGCCGGTTCCACCGGGAGGGTGGGCACTGCGGCCTGGACATCGGTTGCTTGATAAATAATCAGAATTCATGATGTTGAAAACGTCAACCTACCGCGTTAAGGGGATTCACTCGTGAAAATGGAACTCAGATCACTCGCCTGCAAGTTCATGGCCCTGGCGGCGGCTGCCCTGCTGGGCGTGGCCGGTTGCGCCACCAATTACGAGCAGCTCGGCGGCGAGCCGCCGGCCGTGACCCAGTCGCCCGATTATGTGATCGGCCCGGGCGATTCGGTCAACATCTTCGTCTGGCGCAACCCCGAGTTGTCCAGCACCGTGCCGGTGCGGCCCGACGGGCGCATCACCACGCCTCTGATCGAGGATATCCAGGCCAGCGGTCGTACCCCGACCGAGCTGGCCCGGGTGATGGAGGAGAAGCTGGGCACCTACGTGAAGAATCCGGTGGTGACGGTCATGGTCACCAGCTTCCAGGGAACCTACGACAGCCAGATCCGGGTGGTCGGCCAGGCCTCCGATCCCAAGATCATTCCCTACCGTGACGGCATGACGCTGCTGGATGTCATGATCGCGGTGGGCGGACTGACCGATTTCGCCGCCGGCAACCGCGCCACCGTGGTGCGCAGGGTCGATGGCGAGTCCAGACAGTTCAATGTGCGCATCGACGACCTGATCAACGGCGGCGATATCCGGGCCAATGTCGGCATGATGCCAGGTGATATCCTGATCATCCCCGAAGCCTGGTTCTGAGCCGAGAGAGAAGGTCGCAATCATGCAGGAGCTGCTCGATCAGCTGATCCGTTATGCGCGCGGTATGTGGCGTTACCGCTGGATGATGATGGCCGTGACCTGGCTGGTCTGCATCATAGGCTGGGCGGCGGTGCTGCGCATGCCGGACGTCTACCAGGCCTCGGCGCGGGTGCATGTGGACACCCAGTCCATGCTGCGGCCGCTGCTGCGCGGCCTGGCCGTCGATTCCGGCGCTGTCGAGCAGGTGGGGCTGATCACCCGCACCCTGCTCAGCAATCCCAACCTCGAGCAGCTGGCGCGCATGACCGATCTGGATCTGCGCGCCGAGAATCCGAAGCAGATGGAGGACCTCATCTCGGGCCTGCGCAGCAAGATCCGCATCGAGAGCACACGCAACGAAAACCTCTACACCATTTCCTACACCGACAGTGACCGCAACCTGGCCAAACGGGTGGTGCAGTCGCTGCTGACCATCTTCGTGGAGAATACCCTGGGCCAGAGCCGGGCCGATACCGATGCCGCGCAGGATTTTCTCGACCGCCAGATCGCGGAGTACGAGTCGCGCCTGCGCGAGGCCGAGGACCGGCTGGCCGAGTTCAAGCGTGAGCACGTCGGTATGATGCCGGGGGAGGGCGAGGACTATTACAAGCGCCTGGAGTCGGCGCTGGCCGAACAGCAGAACGCCCAGCTGCAGTTGCGCGAACTGGAGAACCGCCTGGCCGCCCAGCAGCGCCAGCTGCAGGACTTCGAGGAACAGACCAGTGAGTTCACCCTGTACGGCGCCGGCGAGTCGCCGGAACGGGCGGCGCTGGATGCGCGCATCCGGTCGCTGGAGCAGCAACTCGACGACCTGCTGCTGCGCTATACCAACAAGCACCCGGATGTCATCGAGATCCAGGGCCTGATCCGCAAGCTGGAACGGGAGCGTGCGCAGATCAAGCCGCCTTCGGCCGACAGCGGTCAGCAGGCCAATCCCGTCTACCAGCAGCTCAAGATCATGATCGGCGAGACCGAGTCCCAGATCGCCGGACTGCAGGTACGGGTGAACGAGTACGAGGAGCGCGTGGCCAAACTCCGGGAAATGATCAACACCATTCCCCAGGTCGAGGCCGAACTGGCGCGCCTGAACCGGGATTACAACGTCAACAAGGCAAACTACGAGGAACTGCTGGAGCGGCGCGAGGCGGCCAAGCTGTCCAAGCAGGCCGACATCTCGGCCGATGACGTCAAGTTCCGGGTGGTGGATCCGCCGCGGGTGCCGATCGAGCCCTCCGGCCCGCCGCGCGTGATGTTCATGTCGATCGTGCTGGGCCTGGCCTTCGGCGTCGGGGGCGGGATCGGCTTTCTCCTGTATCAGATCCGCCCGACCTTCGAGGATGCCCGCCTGCTCAAGGAACTCACCGGCCATCCGGTGTTCGGCAGCGTGTGCATGATCTACACCGACGACTATCTGAAGAAACGCCGGCTGGCCCTGGCCGGACTGGCCATGGCCACCGTGGGCCTCCTGTGCCTGTACGGTCTGGTGGTCACCGCCGAGATACTGAACCTGAACCTGTTGCGGGCCTGACGGGGAGAGCCGCATGAGCATAATCGAAAAGGCGATGGAGAAGCTGGGCGGTGCGGAGAAGGTCGATACCCCCGAGCTGATCGAAGACACCGCAGCCGCGCCAGAACCTGCGCCCCGGGAGTCGCGCCGATCGACCCCGGACCAGGATTACGCACAGCCGGCTGCGGAGGCGCCCGGTTTCAACGATACCCGCGACCCGGATGCCCAGATCCGGATCGATGCCCTCTATGCGCATGGTATCCTCGATCCCAGCGCCGATCCCAAGGACAACTACATGGCCGAGGAATTCCGGCGCATCAAGCGCCCGGTCCTGGCCCATGTGATGGGGGAGTCGGCCTCTCAGGTCGAGCATCCCAACCTGGTGATGGTCACCAGTTCGGTGGCCGGCGAGGGCAAGACCTTCACCGCCATCAACCTGGCCATGAGCATCGCCATGGAGATGGACAAGACGGTGCTGCTGGTGGATGCCGATATCGCCAAGCCGGAAGTGACCTCGCGCCTGGGGGTGTCGGCCCGTCAGGGCCTGACCGACGTGCTGCTCGGTGAGTGCCGGGTGCAGGATGCCCTGCTGCGCACCAATGTACCCAGCCTGAGCCTGCTGCCGGCGGGCAAGCGTCACACCCATTCGACCGAACTGCTCGGTAGCAGCAACATGCGCCGGTTGGCCGACGAGTTGTCATTGCGCTATCCGGACCGGGTCATCATCTTCGATTCACCGCCGCTGATGCTGACCAGCGAGGCCCGGGTGCTGGCCGGGCTGATGGGGCAGATCCTGGTGGTGGTCGAGGAATCCAGGACGCCGCAGCGCATCGTCACCGAGGCCCTGGGCATGCTGAATGACTCCGAGATCGTCGGCCTGGTATTGAACAAGAGCCACCGCACATTCGGAGGGGACTACTACGGTTATGGTTATGGATACGGCCAATAAGAACAAACGTCCACAGGGATACGTGCTGGTTGCGGCCCTGGTCTCGCTCCTGCTCAGTCCGGCGGTTCTGGCCGAGGAGGAGGAGTTGGCGCAGGGCTGGCAGGTGACGCCGCGCCTGACCCTGAGCGAGACCTTCACCGATAACATCGAACTGGAACCGGACGGCGACGCCGACCTGGTGACCGAGGTCAGCCCCGGGGTGAACCTCAGCAAGCAGGGCGGCCGCTCCCGGGTGGAATTCGATTACGAGCTGCAGGGGCTGTTGTTCGCCGATACCAGTTCCAGTAACGACATCAATCACAAGCTGTTCGGGGCCGGCCAGTTCGAGCTCAAGCCGGACTGGTTCTATCTGGACAGCCTGGCCACCTACACCCAGCGCAACACCAACCAGTCCGGACGCCTGTCGCTGGACACGGTGACCGGCGCCGGCGATCTGGACGACGTCGGAACCCTGCGCATCAGTCCCTATCTGGTGCACGATTTCGGCGGCCAGGTGGAAGTCCTGGCCCGCTATACCCGCGACGAGATCCGCTATGAGAGCGGCGGCGCCTCCGACTCCAGCGCCGACGGCGCCGATATCAACCTGGCCAGCGGCCGGTTCTGGCGCGTGGTGACCTGGTCCCTGAACCACAACCGCAACCGCATCAGCCGCAGCAGTGCACCCAACGCCAGCTTCGAGTCCACCCGTGCCGATGTCGCCTACCGGCTGACCGACAGCTTCCGGCTGCTGGCCCGCGCCGGCAACGAGGACAACGATTATCCCAGTTCCCGCCAGGTGGAGAACGGCAGTTATGTCGCCGGCGGTGCGCTGTGGCGTCCCAGCCGCTATATCGGCATGGAGGCCCTGTACGGCGACGAGTACAAGACCGCCACCCTGCGGCTCAATCCCACCCGCCGCACCGACATGGAGATCACCTATTACGACCGCGACGTCGGCACCATCCTGGGCGCGGCCTGGGACGCGCGCATCCGCCATCGCGGGCCGGCGCTGACCCTGAGCGCCACCTATAACGAGGACACCACCACGGTGCAGCAGGCGGAACTGGAGCGGGGCTACCTGGATCTCTTCACCGGCGAGGTGAGTTTCGACCAGCCGCAGCCAGGATCGTTTTTCCTTCCCGTCGACGTGCTGGTGTTGACCGACGAGATCATCGAACGTAAACGCGCCAGCGGCACCGCCAGCTACGACACCGGCCGCAGCACCTTCACCGGCCGCATCTTCAACGAGCGCCGGCTGTTCCTGACCAGCCGCACCACCGAGCGGGTCAACGGCGGCGACGCCGCCTGGCGCTGGGCCTATGACGGCACCACCGATTTCATCCTGCGCGGCGGCCTGGTCAACACCCTGCGCGCCAGCGGCACCCAGGACGACCGGCTCTGGTTCGCCCAGTGGTCGGTGGAACACGACTTCACGCCCCGGGCCCGGGGCTCGCTGGAACTGCGGCGCACCGAGCAGGAGTCGGATCGCGCCGCCAACGAGTACGAGGAAAACCGCATCACCGCCAGAGTGCGGATGGAGTTCTGATGTACGAGCGCTTCTACAATCTGAAATCCAAGCCCTTCCGGCTGAGTCCGGATCCGCGCTTCCTGTTTCAGAGCCGGGGCCATTCCAAGGCGCTGGCCTACCTGCGCTACGGACTGCAGCTGGGTGAGGGCTTCATCATCATCACCGGCGACATCGGCACCGGCAAGACCACGCTGGCGCGCGCCCTGCTCAACAGCCTGCAGCAGGAAAACATCATCGCCGCCCAGATCGTCACCACCCAGCTGGAATCCGACGACCTGGTGCGCGCGGTGGCCACCGCCTTCGGCCTGCAGAGCCAGGGTGCGGACAAGGCCCAGGTGCTGCGCAATCTGGAGACCTTCATGACCGCCCGCGCCCGCGAGGGCAAGCGGCTGCTGCTGCTGGTGGACGAGTCGCAGAACCTGCCGGCGCGCTCGCTGGAGGAGTTGCGCATGCTGTCCAACTTCCAGGTCGGCGAGAAGGCGCTGCTGCAGAGCTTCCTGCTCGGGCAGGGCGAGTTCCAGTACACCCTGCAGTCGCCCGGCATGGAGCAGTTCCGCCAGCGCGTGATCGCCTCCTATCACCTCGGGCCGCTGGAGCAGGAGGAGACCATCGACTACGTCAAGCACCGGCTGCGGCTGGTCGGCTGGCAGGACGATCCGGTCATCACCGAGCCCGCCTTCGCCGCCATTCATGAATTCAGCGATGGCGTGCCCCGGCGCATCAACAACCTCTGCGACCGCCTGTTCCTGTATGGCTGTCTGGAGGAGATCCACGAGTTCAATGCCGATACGGTCCAGTTCGTGGTCGAGGAGCAGCGCCAGGAAACTCCGGACCTTGACCGCATCGCCCGCACCGCCCAGCCGGCCCCGCACAACCGGCTGGCGGAGCCCGCCCCGGAAGCCGACCGTCCCAGCAACACGGTCACCGACACCGAGCGGCGCCTGATCGCGCTGGAGAAGAAGGTCGAGGCGCTGGAGGAACGGGTACGCAAGGACCGCGACCGGATGCAGAAACTGATCATGATGGCCATGCTCTCCGGCGACGACGTCGATTATTCCGAGGCCCTGGAACAGTTGAAGAAGGCCGACAAGGCCTGATCCCTGCGTCGTTCATCCGCCACTGACAGGTCCTGCATCCATGAGTGCCAACGCCCGTCCCAAACTGCTGTGTGTCGTCGGTGCCCGACCCAATTTTATGAAGATCGCGCCCCTGATGGCGGCTTTCCGCAGCGGTCCGCAGCCGCTCACCGCCACCCTGGTGCATACCGGCCAGCATTACGATGCCGCCATGAAGACCGCCTTCTTCGATCAGCTCGGCATCCCGGAGCCGGACATCGACCTGGGGGTCGGCTCCGGCAGCCACAGCCAGCAGACCGCCGAGATCATGCGCCGCTTCGAGCCGGTGCTGGAGGCCGAGGCGCCGGACGCCGTGCTGGTGGTCGGCGATGTGAACTCCACCATCGCCTGCGCCCTGGTGGCGGCCAAGCAGGGCGTGCCGGTGATCCATGTCGAGGCCGGGCTGCGCAGCTATGACCGCGGCATGCCGGAAGAGATCAACCGCGTACTGACCGATCAACTCTCCGAACTGCTGTTCCTGACCGAGGCCGGCGCCCGCGACAACCTGCGGCGCGAGGGCATTGCCGACGAGCGCATCCATTTCGTCGGCAATGTGATGATCGATACCCTGCTGGGGCATCTGTCCCGGGCGGTGCCGGCCGAACAGACCCTGGAACGTGCCGGCGGCATGGGCTTTCTGCAGGATGGCCGCGGGTTCGGCGTACTCACCCTGCACCGGCCCTCCAATGTCGATGAACCGGTCGTGCTCAGACGTCTGCTGGGTGTGATCCGTGAGCTCAGTACACGCACGCCCATCGTCTTCCCCATGCATCCGCGCACCCGTGCCCGCGCCCGCGATATGGGCCTGATGGAACTGCTCGAGACCCCGGACATCCTGACCCTGGAGCCGCTGGGCTACCTGGAACTGCTGGGGCTGATGTCCCGTGCCCGCCTGGTCCTGACCGATTCCGGCGGCCTGCAGGAGGAAACCACCGCCCTGGGCGTGCCCTGCATCACCCTGCGCGAGAACACCGAGCGGCCCATCACGGTCAGCCAGGGCACCAACACCATCGTCGGCACCGATGTGGCGCGCATTCGCGCCGTGGTCGAGGAGACGCTGGCCACCGGCGGCAAGCGCGGCCGGGTGCCCGAGTTGTGGGACGGTAAGGCGGCCCAGCGCATCAAGCAGATCATCCTCGACTGGCACGACCGACGGGAGGCCGCCAGGGCCGTTTCATGAGTACTGTTCGCTCTGCCTGTGCCAACGCCATGACCGTGGACGTGGAGGACTACTTCCAGGTCTCGGCCTTCGAGCCCTTCATCCGCCGCGACGACTGGGAGCAGTTGCCGCGCCGGGTCGAACGCAACACCGCGCGCATCCTGGACCTGTTCGGCCGGGCCGGGGTGCGCGCCACCTTCTTCACCCTGGGCTGGGTGGCCGAGCGCCATCCGCAGCTGATCCGGCGCATGGTGGCCGAGGGCCACGAAGTGGCCAGCCACGGCTTCCAGCACACCCGGGTGACCCAGCAGGGACCGGAGGATTTCCGCGCCGACGTGCGCCGGACCAAGGCGCTGCTGGAGGACATCGCCGGCGTGCCGGTGACCGGTTACCGCGCCGCCAGCTATTCCATCGGCCGCGACAACCTCTGGGCCCTGGCGGTACTGGAGGAGGAAGGCTACCGCTACAGTTCCAGCATCTACCCCATCAACCATGACCTCTACGGCATGCCCGAGGCGCCGCGCTTCGCCTTCCGGGTCAACGGCGGCGACTTCGTCGAGGTGCCCGTCACCACCCTGCGTCTGGGCGCGCGCAACCTGCCCTGCGGTGGCGGCGGCTATTTCCGGCTGCTGCCCTACCGGATCTCGCGCTGGGCCATGCGCCGGGTCAATCAGGATGACGGTCAGCCGTGCGTGTTCTATTTCCATCCCTGGGAGATCGACCCGGACCAGCCGCGTCAGCCGGGGCTGAATGCACGGACCCGGTTCCGGCACTATCTCAATCTGCGGCGCATGGAGGCGCGCTTGCAACGCCTGCTGACGGATTTCGCCTGGCAGCGCATGGACGAGACCTTCACCCCGGCAGCGAGGTTCCCCGCATGGAACGCGCCGTGAGCGACACCGTACAGATCCGCGAACTGGATGACGCCAGCGCCGGGCGCTGGGACGCCTTCGTGCAGCAGTGTCCCGAGGCCACCTTCTTTCATCGCGCCGGCTGGAAGCGCGTCATCGAGCGCACCTACGGCCACCCCATGACCTGCCTCTACGCCGAGCGCGACGGCGACATCCAGGGCGTGCTGCCGCTGGGGCAGCTGAAGAGCCTGTTGTTCGGCAATTCGCTGGTCAGCACCCCCTTCTGCGTCTATGGCGGGGTGGCCGCCGCGGATGAAGCCGCGCGCCAGGCCCTGATCGCGGCGGCGGTCGAGCGGGCGGAACGCCTGCAGGTCGATTTCCTGGAACTGCGCCACCCGCGCGCGACCTGCAGCGACTGGCCGACCAAGGATCTGTATGTCACCTTCCGCAAGCCGCTGGATCCGGATCCGGAGGTGAACCTGCAGGCGATTCCACGCAAGCAGCGCGCCATGGTGCGCAAGGGCATCCAGGCCGGTCTGGTCAGCGAGATCGACGCCGACGTGGAGCGGCTCTACGACGCCTACTCCGAGAGCGTGCGCAACCTGGGCACGCCGGTGTTTCCCCGCAGCTTCTTCGAGAATCTCAAGCAGGAATTCGGCGACGACTGCGAGATACTGACCGTGCTCAAGGACGGCGAGACCGTGGCCGCGGTGATGAGCTTCTATTTCCGCGACCAGGTGCTGCCCTACTATGGCGGCGGCAAGGCCAGCGCCCGCCAGCTCAAGGGCAACGACTTCATGTACTGGGAACTGATGCGCCGCAGCTGCGAGCGCGGCGTGCGTCTGTTCGATTACGGCCGCAGCAAGCAGGGTACCGGTTCCTACAGTTTCAAGAAGAACTGGGGCTTCGAGCCCGAGCCGCTGTATTACGAATACCACCTGGTCCGGGCCACGGACATGCCCAACATCAGCCCGACCAACCCCAAATACAAGCTGTTCATCGACCTGTGGTCGAAACTGCCGCTGGGATTGAGCCGTTCGCTCGGGCCCTATCTGGCCAAATACCTGGGATAGTGTGTCTCATGGAACGGATTCTCTATCTCGCTCACCGCATTCCCTACCCCCCGAACAAGGGGGACAAGATCCGGTCCTATCACGTCCTGCGTTATCTGGCCGAGCGCTATCAGGTCTATCTGGGCGCCTTCGTCGACGACCCGCGCGACTGGCGCTATGCCGAAACGCTGCAGCGCTGGTGCCGCCAGTGCCGGCTGCTGCCGCTGCCGCCGCGTCGGGCACGACTGCGCAGCCTGCGCGGGCTGCTTACCGGTGCGCCGCTGACGCTGCCGTACTACCGCGATGCGCGCATGGCGGACTGGGTGCGGCAATGCGTGGCGGAGCAGGGCATCGAGACCGCCTTCGTGTTTTCCTCTTCCATGGCCCAGTATCTTGACGCTGATGAGTTCACCGGCCTGCGGCGGGTGATCGACTTCGTGGACGTGGATTCGGACAAGTGGGAACAGTACAGCCGTGCCCAGCGCTGGCCCATGAGCTGGGTCTACCGGCGCGAGGGACGCCGGCTGGACCGCTACGAGCGCCGCATCGCGCAGTGCTTCGACGCCAGCGTGTTCGTCTCGGCCGAAGAGGCGGCCCTGTTCGCCCAGCGGGTGCCGGCCGCATGCAATATCGGCTATTACGACAACGGCGTGGACTGGGGCTATTTCACCCCGCGGCCGGAGATCGACAGCCCCTTTGATCCCGGGGCCCGGGTGCTGGTGTTCACCGGCGCCATGGATTACTGGGCCAACGCCGATGCGGTGAACTGGTTTGCCAGCGACATCTTCCCGGCCGTGCGCGAGCAGGTGCCGGATGCGCTGTTCGCCATCGTCGGCGCGCGGCCGACCGAGGCGGTCAGGCGGCTGGAGCGCCTGCCCGGGGTGCGGGTGACCGGGGCGGTGGAAGACATCCGGCCCTATCTCGAGCATGCCCATGCCGCGGTCGCGCCGCTGCGGATCGCCCGCGGGGTGCAGAACAAGGTGCTCGAGGCCATGGCCATGGCCCGGCCGGTGATCGCCAGCCCGCAGGCGCTGGACGGCATCGATTATCCCGTGGGCGCGGACCTGCGCCGGGCCGAGACCGAGGCGCAGTTCGTGAGCGCAGCGGTGGAGTTGCTGGGCGAACGCCAGACCGCGCCGGCTGCGCGCGACTGGATCCGGCGCCGCTACGACTGGGACATCAACCTGTCACGTCTGCAGGCGATGCTGGATCCGGGGACAGGGCGGGCAGCGGACGCGCTGCTCGCAGGGGCCGTACCGGGGGGATGATGAATCAGTCGACGAGCATGCAGATGCAGGCGTCGGGCGTGCAGCAACAGCTGCTGCTGTTCGTGGTCGCGCTGCTGTCCCTGCTGGCGTTCTATCACCAGACCCTGGCCGGGATGATCGATATCTGGTCGCGTTCCGAGACCTTCGCCCACGGCTTCCTGATCTTTCCCATCGTGCTGTTCCTGGTCTGGCGCCGCCGCGAGCACCTGGCCGTGACGCCGGTGGCGGCCGACGCCCGGGCGCTGTGGCTGCTGCCGCTGCCGGGGCTGCTGTGGCTGCTGGCCGAGGTGGTCGATGCGGCCGTCATCAGGCAACTCGGCTTCATTGCCATGATCCCGCTGCTGGTGTGGGCGCTGCTCGGCTGGGCGGTGGTGCGCCAGATCGCCTTTCCGCTGTTCTTCCTGATCTTCGCCGTGCCCATGGGTGAGGGCCTGATTCCGCCGTTGATGGACTTCACCGCTGTGTTCACGGTGAGTCTGATCAAGCTCAGCGGCATCCCCGTCTACGTGGAAGGAACCTATTTCAGCATTCCCAGCGGTAACTGGTCCGTGGTCGAGGCCTGCAGCGGCATCCGCTACCTGATCGCCTCGCTCACCATGGGGGCACTGTATGCCTATCTGAACTACACCAGCCTGCGGCGGCGGATCCTGTTCATCCTGTTCGCCATCGCCCTGCCCATCCTCGCCAACGGCCTGCGTGCCTACATGATCGTGATGATCGCCCATCTCAGCGACATGAAGCTGGCCCTCGGGGTGGATCACTTCATCTATGGCTGGGTCTTCTTCGGCATCGTGATGCTGCTGATGTTCTGGATCGGCAGCTTCTGGCGCGAGGAACCCGAGCCGGTACCGGCACCGGCCGGGCGTGCGGGGGCGGCTGCGGGCGGCGCTCCGCGTTATGGCCTGTTCGCGCTGCTCATCCTGCTGCTGGCCGCCTGGCCGGTGGCCGCGCAATTGCTGGAGCGCGATATCGGTCCGGAGCGGGAGCGCATCGCCCTGACGCTGCCCGAAGCCGCCGCGGGCTGGCAGCGGGTCGAGCCCTTCACCGATTGGCAGCCCGACTATCGGGGCATGGACGCCGAGGCCCTGGGCTTCTTCGCGCAGGGCGAGGCCAGCGTGGGTGTGTATCTGGCCTATTACGCCCGGCCGCGCCAGGGGGCGGAGCTGATCAATTCGCAGAATGTGATGATTGCGCAGAAACACCCGGTCTGGCATCAGGTGGGCGAATCCCGGGTCAGCGTCGAGGGCGGCCCCGGCCGGGTCATCCAGACCCGGCTCAAGTCCGCCGCCCAGCGGCTGCTGATCCACGACTGGTACCGGATCGGCGGCCACCACACGGCCAACCCCTACCTGGGCAAGCTGCTGGAGGCCTGGGAGCGGCTGCGTGGCAACGGCCGCCCCTCGGTCGGCATCGTGATCTTCACCGAGGAGGATCCGGCCGGCAGCACCGACCGCGAGGCGTTGCGCCGGTTCCAGCGTGACCTGCTGCCGCGGCTGGAGGCGCGCATCGAACTGGCCTGGCAGCGCAGCCGGGAGGGTGACGGATGAGTCGGGCGGCCATGCCGCCCACGTCCCTGACCATACTGCATGTCGTTTATCACTTTGGCGTGGGCGGTCTCGAGAACGGTGTGGTCAACCTGATCAACCGGCTGCCGCGCGAGCGCTTCCGGCACCATATCGTCAGCCTGACCGACTACACCGATTTCAGCCGCCGCATCGAACGCGACGACGTGCAGATCCATGCCCTGCACAAGCGTCCCGGCCACGACTGGCGCATGTATGTGCAACTCCATCGGCTGTTCCGGCGCCTGCGGCCGGACATTGTGCATTCGCGCAATCTGGCCGCGATGGAGGCGCAGCTGCCGGCCTGGCTGGCCGGCGTACCCTGCCGCATCCATGGGGAACACGGTCGCGATGTGCTGGATGTGGATGGCACCAACCGCAAGTACATCCTGCAGCGGCGACTGCTCCGGCCCTTCATTCACCACTTCATCCCCCTGTCGCGCGATCTGGAGCGTTATCTCGACACGCGCATCGGCGTGCAGCCGGCGCGGCTGACCCGTATCATCAATGGTGTGGATATCGGGCGTTTTCACCCGGACGGCGCGCAGGCGCGGGCCCGGCTGCCGGCTGGTTTCGCCGCTGCCGACAGCATCCTCATCGGCACGGTCGGGCGCCTGGCCGCGATCAAGGACCAGCACAGCCTGGTCCGGGCCTTTGTCCGGCTGCAGCGGCTGGCGCCGGAGATCAGTTCGCGCCTGCGCCTGGTGCTGATCGGGGAGGGCGGTGAACGCGCCCGGCTGGAACAGGCACTGGAGGCGTCCGGCCTCCTGGCGCAGGCCTGGCTGGCCGGGTCACGCGACGACGTGGCGGAACTGCTGCCGGCGCTGGATCTGTTCGTGCTGCCCTCGCTGGCCGAGGGGATTTCCAATACGCTGATGGAAGCCATGGCCTGCGGCCTGCCAGTGATCGCGACCGATGTGGGAGGCAATGCTGAACTGGTGCTCGACGGCGAGACCGGCGCCCTGGTGCCGCGCGCCGATCCCGAGGCGTTGGCACAGGCATTGAAGCCTTATGTGCAGGATGCCGCTATGCGGGAACGGCACGGCCGCGCCGCCCGCCGGCGCGCCGAGACCGAATTCAGTCTGGAGCGGATGGTGGAACGCTACCGGGCTGTGTATGAGCAGCAGTGCCCGGGTAACTCATAATGAATGGATTGGAGTATTTCGTGGCGATTTTTTCAGGGTCAGCAACATGTGCGGCATAGCCGGTATATTCGATACCCGGGGAATGATGTCCATCGACGAGGGTCTGCTCTCGCGCATGAACGAGTTGCAGTTCCATCGCGGCCCCGACGAGGGCGGCGTGCATGTGGAGCCCGGCGTCGGTCTGGCGCACCGGCGCCTGTCCATCATCGACCTCTCCGGCGGTCATCAGCCGCTGTTCAATGAGGACGGCAGCGTGGCCGTGGTCTACAACGGCGAGATCTACAACTTCCACGAGTTGACCGATGAACTGATCAAGGCCGGGCACCGGTTCCGGACCCGCTGCGACACCGAGGTCATCGTGCATGCCTGGGAGGAGTGGGGCGAGGCCTGCGTCGAGCGGTTCCGCGGCATGTTCGCCTTCGCCATCTGGGATCGCAATCACCAGACCCTGTTCCTGGCCCGCGACCGGCTGGGCATCAAGCCGCTGCATTATGCGCTGCTGCCCGACGGGCGCCTGCTGTTCGCTTCCGAGATCAAATCGCTGCTGTGCGACCCGGTGCTGTCGCGCGAAATCGATCCCTATGCGGTGGAGGATTACTTCGCCTTCGGCTATATCCCCGATCCGCGCAGCATCTTCAAACAGGTCAGCAAGCTGCCGCCGGCGCACTGCCTGACACTGCGGCGCGGCGAGGCCCCGTCGGCGCCGCGCGCCTACTGGGACGTGCCGTTCCAGGACAACGGCCTGCGCAACCCGGAGGAGGCCAAACGCGAACTGGTCGAGCGGCTGCGCGAGGCGGTCAATATCCGCATGATCGCCGAGGTGCCGCTGGGGGCCTTTCTTTCCGGCGGGGTCGACTCCAGTGCCGTGGTCGCGCTCATGGCCGGCCTGTCCGACGGTCCTGTCAACACCTGCTCCATCTCCTTCGGCGATCCGGCTTTCAACGAAAGCGAGTATGCCGCCCGGGTGGCCGAGCAGTATCACACCCGGCACCAGGTCGAGGAGGTCAATCCGGACGACTTCGAACTGATCGACCGGCTGGCCACCCTGTATGACGAGCCCTACGCCGACAGTTCCGCCATGCCCACCTACCGGGTGTGCGAACTGGCGAAGCGGCGGGTGACGGTGGCGCTGTCCGGCGACGGCGGCGACGAGAACTTCGCCGGTTACCGTCGCTATCGCTGGCATATGGACGAGGAGCGCTTCCGCGGCCTGCTGCCGGGCTGGCTGCGCGGGCCGCTGTTCGGTACTGCCGGGCGCCTGTACCCCAAGCTGGACTGGGCGCCGCGCTACCTGCGGGCCAAATCCACCTTCCAGGCGCTGGCGCGCGACAGCCTGGAGGGCTATTTCCACAACTTCTCCATCCTGCCGGATGCGCTGCGCCGCCAACTTTACAGCACCGAACTGAACCGGGACCTGGGCGGCTATCGCGGCATCGAGGTGTTCCGGCGCTACCTGGACAACGCGCCCGAGCATCCCCTGTCCCGGGTCCAGTACCTGGACATGAAGACCTATCTCGCCGGGGATATCCTGACCAAGGTGGATCGGGCCAGCATGGCCCACAGCCTGGAGGTGCGGGTACCGGTGCTGGACCACAAGTTCGTGGAATGGGTCTCGGGCCTGCCGCCGCAGCTGAAGCTGCACAAGCGCGAGGGCAAGCTGATCTTCAAGCGGGCCATGGAGCGCTACCTGCCCGATGACATCCTGTACCGGAAGAAGATGGGCTTCGCCGTGCCGCTGGCGGCCTGGTTCCGCGGCCCGCTGCGGGAGAAGGTCCGCCGCAGCCTGCTCGGTCCCGACCTGCTGGACACCGGCCTGTTCAATCCGGACTTCATCCGCCGGCTGGTCGATCAGCACCAGTCGGGCCAGCGCGATCACAGCGCCGTGCTCTGGTCGCTGCTGATGTATGCCTCCTTCCAGCGCCAGGTCATGAACGCATGAAGATCCTGCATGTGCTCGACCATTCCATCCCGCTGCACAGCGGCTATACCTTCCGCACCCGGGCCATCCTGACCCAGCAGCACCGGCTGGGCTGGGAGACGGCACACCTGACCAGCCCCAAGCACAATGCCCCGGCCGGGGTCGACGGCGGCGAGGAGGACAGCGACGGGCTGCATTTCTATCGCAGCCGCACGCCGAGCGGGCCGCTCGCACGCATCCCGCCGCTGGATCAGTGGGCGGTGGTGCAGGCGACCCTGGCCCGGCTGCGCGAGGTCATCCCGCGCGAGCGGCCCGACATCCTGCATGCCCATTCACCGGCCCTGAACGGTCTGGCCGCCCTGCGCGCCGGGCGCGAGTTCGGCCTGCCGGTGGTCTACGAGATCCGTGCCTTCTGGGAGGACGCCGCGGTCGATCACGGCACCAGTCGCGAGGGCGATCTGCGCTATCGCCTGACCCGCGCCCTGGAGACCCATGTGGTGCGCCGCGCCGACGCCGTGACCACCATCTGCGAGGGGCTGCGCGGTGATCTGGTCGCCCGTGGAGTCGCAGCAGGAAAGATCACCGTCATCCCCAATGCCGTGGATATCGAACGCTTCGCGTTCGATCTGCCGCGGGACGCGGGACTGGCTGCCGAACTCGGCCTGGAAGATAAAATCGTGCTGGGTTTCATCGGCTCCTTCTATGCCTACGAGGGCCTGGCGCTGCTGCTGGAGGCGATGCCGGGCCTGCTGCGGGCGCGCGCCGACATCAGATTACTGCTGGTCGGCGGCGGACCGCAGGCGGACCGGCTCCGGACCCGCGCGGCGGAACTCGGTATCGATCGGCAGGTCATCTTCGTCGGCCGGGTGCCGCACGACCAGGTGCATCGCTACTACAGCCTGGTGGATGCCTTCGTCTATCCGCGCCTGCCCATGCGCCTGACCGAGCTGGTCACGCCGCTCAAGCCGCTCGAGGCCATGGCCCAGGGCAAGCTGGTGGTAGCCTCGGATGTGGGCGGGCACCGCGAACTGATCGAGGACGGGGTGACCGGGCAGTTGTTCCGCGCCGGTGATCCGCAGGCCCTGACCCACGCCGTGCTGGCGTTGCTGGATGACCGCGACAACTGGTCCCGAAGACGCCGGGCGGGCCGGGACTTCGTGGAGCAGGAACGCAATTGGGCCGTCAGCGTCGGGCGTTATCAATCCGTGTACACGCGCCTGCTCCAGGGTGCGGCGGGATGAGCGAGGGACCGCGGCTGCTGGTGTTCACCACCCTGTTTCCGCACCCCGGCCAGCCGCACGCCGGCCTGTTCATCCGCGAGCGCATGTTCCGGGTCGCCGCCCACTGCCCGCTCACCGTGGTGGCGCCCGTGCCCTGGTTTCCGCTGCAGGGGCTGATCCGCCGCTTCCGGCCGCATTACCGTCCGTCCGCCCCGCGGCACGAGATCCAGCAGGGCATCGAGGTGTACCATCCGCGCTTTCTGGCGCTGCCCGGAATCGGCCGGCGCTTCGACGGCCTGATGCTGGCGCTGGGCAGCCGCCGGCTGCTGCGCCGTCTGGACCGGCAGGGCCGGGTGGACCTGGTCGATGCCCATTTCGGCTATCCCGACGGCTATGCCGCCGTGCGCCTGGGACGCTGGCTGCGGCGTCCGGTGACCCTGACCCTGCGCGGCACCGAGCCGCGCCACAGCCGCACCCCCGGCCTGCGGCCGCGGCTGCTGCAGGCGCTGCGGGGGGCGAGCCATGTCATCAGCGTGTCGGATTCCCTGCGCCGGGTGGCGATCGGACTGGGGGTGTCACCCGACAAGGCCACGGTGGTGGGCAACGGCGTGGACACCGACCGGTTCCAGCCGGTGGACCGGGACGAGGCGCGCCGCCGGCTGGGTCTGCCGGCGCAGGCGCAGGTGCTGGTCACCGTGGGCGGGCTGTGCGAACGCAAGGGTTTTCACCGGGTGATCGAGCAGCTGCCGCAGCTGCGCGAGCGGTTCCCCGGGTTGCGCTATCTGGTGGTCGGCGGGCCGAGCGCCGAGGGCGACTGGAGCGACCGGCTCAGGGCGCAGGTGGCGACGCTGGGGCTGGAGGCGCAGGTGCAGTTTCTCGGCAGCCTGCCGCCGGAGCAGCTCAAGGGCGTGCTCAGCGCCGCCGATGTGTTCGTACTGGCCACCCGCAACGAGGGCTGGGCCAACGTGATCCTCGAGGCCATGGCCTGCGGCCTGCCCGTGGTGGCCACCGACGTGGGCGGCAATGCCGAGGTGGTCAATGCGCCGGAACTCGGCCGCATCGTGCCCTTCGGCGACGGCGAGGCGCTGCGGGCCGCGCTGGCGGCGGCACTGGAGCATGACTGGGATCGCCAGGCCATTATCGACTACGCCCGCGCCAATCGCTGGGAGACACGGGTCGAGGCCCTGCTCGGGATCTATGCCCGGGTGCTGGGGAAGGTGTGACAGGACGCTGGGGATGGGACGACGCGCAACAGCTTACTACCTCGGCCGGCTGGAACTGGAGTTCTGGCTGCGGCTGAAATGGCTGGTGCAGCACGCCTGGCACGGGCCGCGCCGGCGCGGCCCGGCGGCGGTGAGTTTCATCGCCGGGGTGCAGCGCTCGGGTACCAACATGCTGATGGATGTGCTGGAACAGAGCCTGCTCACCGATGTCTATCACGAGCGCGATCCCCGTGCCTTCGACAACTACAGTATGCGCGAGACCGATATCATCGCCGCCCTGCACGCGCGCTGCCGGGCCCCGCATTTCATCATCAAATCCCTGTGCGAACTGCAGCGGCTGCCGCAGCTGCGCCAGCGCTTTCCCGGGACACGTATCGTCTGGATCGTGCGTCACTACGACGACGTGGTCAATTCCATGCTGGTCTCCTTCCGCAATCACGCCAGCCAGATCCGGCGCCTGGCGCAGGACAAGCTCGCTGTCGACTGGCGCGGCGAGGGCATGTCCGATGCCACCCAGGCCCTCCTGCGGCGCTTTGCGGGTCCGGAACTCAGTGATGCCGGCGGTGCCGCCCTGATGTGGTATCTGCGCAATGTGTTGTTCTTCGAGCAGGGTTTCGACCGGGACGAGAAGGTGCTGCTGGTCAGCTACGAGCGACTGGTGGCGATGCCGCAGGCCGAGTTCGCCCGCATCTTCGCCTTCCTCGGGCTGCCGTACCGGCCCTGGCACAGCCGCCGGGTGGTGGCCAGTTCGGTCGGCAAACGCCAGCCGCCGGCGATCGAGCCCGCAGTGCGGGCGGAATGTGATGCCCTGCTGGCACGGTTTCACGCACTGCTGCCGGCTGCGCCCGGGGAGGCGGCATGAGCGGCGTCTACACCCGGCTGGTCTCCGGCCTGCTGTTTCCTTTGCAGGAACGGCTCAAGGGCCACAGTACGGTGGCGGTGCGCCGCGCGCTGGAGGCCTCGCAATGGTGGTCGACGGCACAATTGGCCGAATACCGGCTGGAGCGGCTGCGCGCGCTGCTGCTGCATGCCGGCCGCCAGGTGCCCTATTACCAGAGACTGTTCGCCGACCACGGTTTTGATCCGGCGACGGTGACCGATGTCGCCGACCTGCAGTCGCTGCCGCTGCTGGGCAAGGCCGACATCCGCGCCCATCTGGACGGGCTCAAGGCGCGGGATGCCCGCGGCCTGGCCCGGTTCAACACCGGCGGTTCCAGCGGTGAGCCGTTGATCTTCTACATCGGAACCGAACGGGTCAGCCACGATGTCGCCGCCAAGTGGCGCGCCACCCGCTGGTGGGACGTGGATATCGGCGATCGCGAGATCGTCATGTGGGGCTCGCCCATCGAGTTGGGCGCACAGGATCGCCTCCGCAGGCTGCGTGACGGCCTGATGCGCACCCGGCTGCTGGCGGCGTTCGAGATGTCGCCGGAGAAGGTGGCGGGCTTCATCGACCAGATCCGTCGTTTCCGTCCGCGCATGCTGTTCGGCTACCCGTCGGCGTTCGCCCATATCGCCCGCCAGGCCGAGGCCGATGGCAGCCGGCTCGACGATCTCGGCATCCGGGTCGCCTTTGTGACCTCGGAGCGCCTGTATCCGGATCAACGCCAGCTGATCGAGCGCGTGTTCGGCTGTCCGGTGGCCAACGGCTATGGCGGCCGCGACGCCGGCTTCATTGCCCACGAGTGCCCCGCGGGCGGGATGCACATCACCGCCGAGGACATCATTGTCGAGACAGTGGACGCGAACGGTGCGCCGGTCCCGCCGGGCACGGCGGGCGAGGTCGTGGTGACGCACCTTGCCACGCGGGATTTTCCCTTCATCCGTTATCGCACGGGCGATGTCGCCGTGCTCGGCAGCGCTGCCTGCAGCTGCGGCCGGGGACTGCCGCTGCTGGAGGAAATCCAGGGGCGGACCACGGATTTCATCGTCGCCCGTGACGGCACGGTGATGCACGGGCTGGCGCTCATCTACGAGGTGCGTGACCGGCCCGGCGTGCAGGCCTTCAAGATCGTGCAGGAGTCGCTCGATCTCACCCGGGTGCTGCTGGTCACCGATGCCGGTTTCGATCCGGCCGCGATCGGGCAGATCAGGGCCGCCTTCGGTCAGCGGTTGGGTGAAGGGGTCGAGATCCGGGTGGAGCAGGTCGACAGCATCCCGCCCGAGCGCAGCGGCAAGTACCGTTATGTGGTCAGTCAGGTGGACTCGCAACAGGGAAGGAACGTCTAGATGCCGATTCGCGATATCGCTGTCACCGTGGCCGTGCTGGCACTGCTGCCGTTGATCCTCCGGCGTCCTTACATCGGCATCCTGGCCTGGTCCTGGATCGGCTACATGAACCCGCACCGTCTGGCCTATGGTTTCGCCCGCGAGGCACCCTTCGCCATGATCATCGGCGCCACCACCCTGGTCGCCATGCTGTTCATGAAGGAGAAGATCCGCCTGCCCTGGAGCCGGGAAACGGCTGTGCTGCTGTTGTTCGTGCTGTGGATGTGCCTGACCACCGTATTTTCATTGCAGCAGGAGTATTCCGTCCTGCAGCTGGAGAAGGTGGTCAAGATCCAGGTGATGACCTTCGTCACCATGATGCTGATGCTGCATCGGGACCGGCTCGATCTCCTGGTGTGGGTGATCGTGCTCTCGCTCGGATTCTACGGGGTGAAGGGGGGTATCTTCACCCTGATGACCGGCGGCGGCTATCACGTCATGGGGCCGCTGGGTTCCTTCATCGGCGGCAACAACGAACTGGGGCTGGCCATGATCATGACGCTGCCGCTGATGCGCTACCTGCAGCTGCAGCGGGACAGGAAATGGCAGCGCAACCTGTTCACCGCGGCCATGGCGCTGACCGTGATCGCCATCCTCGGGACCCAGTCACGCGGCGCCCTGGTCGGGCTGGCGGTCATGGCGGTGGTGCTTATCCTGAAGAGCCGGCGGCGTTTCGCCCTGCTGCTGCTCGCCGCCCTGATGATCCCGGCGGCGATGACCATCATGCCCGAGAGCTGGTTCGAGCGCATGCACACCATCAAGGAATACGAGGAGGACCAGTCCGCCCAGGGTCGCATCAATGCCTGGCACTTCGCCGTCAACCTGGCGCAGGACCGCCCCCTGGTCGGCGGCGGCTTCGAGGCCTTCCACTGGCGCAATTTCCGCTACTATGCCCCTGATCCGCACGACGTCAAGGATGCGCACAGTATCTACTTCGAGGTGCTGGGCGAACACGGCTTTGCCGGCCTGTTGATCTACCTGCTGCTGGGTTTCTTCACCTGGCGATCGGCGACCTGGATCATCCGCAATACCCGTGAGCGAGGGGATCTGCTCTGGTCGCGGGACCTGGCGGCGATGATCCAGGTGAGCCTGGCGGGGTATGCCAGCGCCGGCGCCTTCCTGGGGCTGGCCTATTTCGATCTTTATTATCACCTGATTGCGATGATCGTCATCCTCAGGGTGCTGGTGCGGCAGCAACTGGCACAAGTACCGCAAGCGCAACCGGAGGCGCAATCGGCGAAAGGAGGGCGGCGCCGGCAACGCGCGGCCCCGGCAGGCGCATAGGAGACAGCGGATATCGTCGGCTGTCATGGGAGCTGCGCGGCCAGAGGGCGAATGGCATCTGCCAGCCGATCACCGTCATTCCGGTGCAGGCCGGAATCCAGTCACCGCCGCGATCCCTGGATCCCGGCCTGCGCCGGGATGACGGCAGCGGCGAGTTCAACTGAGCGAGTTTCTGCTAAGGGCCCGACCTTCGCCACTTGTCGCGGAAGGCCCGGATCTGCTCGGGCGTATAGAAATGCCGCATGTACTCGGAATCGTACAGGCGCTCGATGTAATCCTGCGGCAGTCGGATGCGTGAGAGCATCTCGCGGTAGGCGGTGCCGGCCCGTGCATCGTCGCTGCTGATGTGGGTATGCACGGGCCGCGCCGGCGCCGGTCGGCCGAAGAAGGCCTCCAGCCCGGCCTTGAACACTTCGTCGAAACGCTCCAGCTGGAAGATCAGTACATGCACATTGTCGCGGTGCAGGATCTGGTAGCCCTGCGCCGGATCGAACGGCTCCCGATAGACATCAAGGCCGAAATTGGCGTTGAGCTCGTCGCGAATCCAGTCGGTGTGGGCGTCGTGGTTGAAGTCACGGAAGAAGACCTCCAGCGCCTGGTCAACGCCGATCTCGCCCCGTTCATAGCGGCGGAAGAAACCGGGGATGTGGAAGCGTTCGATGTCGAGGATGAAGTTGGACAGGTTGCGCCCGACGGGTTCGCGTATGGTGGATACGATATACCACTGGCGGGCATCGAGACGATGGGTGATGGCCGCACTGAGCAGGCGGGCCACGCGCAGGTGGCGCTGCCAGACAAACCACTGCACCTTCTGCCGGCGCTCAATGTTGCGGGCGAGATTGTCCGGGTTCAGGTAATGAGTGTGATAGATCGGCCAGGGCAGCTGCATCGCGCGCAGCGTGTTGACCAGGGTCATGGAGCCGACCCGACCCATCTGATGCACCAGCAGCAGGGGGGTGTCGGTTGCAAGTTCGCGGCGCAGGCCGGACAGCAGCCGCCGGGTGTTCACCTCGGAGCGCAGTGAATACAGCAGCGACCGGAGCATGCTCAGGCGTGTTCCTGCAGCCAGAGTTCCAGCATCATGATGACCCAGATCATCACGCCGTAGTAGGCGGAATGGCCGTCGCGGTGGGCGTCGGTCAGGCGGTCCAGGTAGCCGGGATTGAGATAGCCGCGGCGGCGGAATCCGGCCAGGGAGTCATAGGCAAGTTCGCGCAGCTGTTGGTCCTCGGACATCCAGACGCCGAAGGGCAGTCCGAAACCGTGCTTGCTCTTCTCCAGCGTCGCAGCCGGCAGGAAGTCCCTCAGTGAACGTTTGTAGAAGGAACGCAGTTCCAGGCCCCGCATCAACAGCCGGTCGGGGATGCCGGTGCTGAATTCCACCAGTTCCTGGTCCAGCATGGGATAGCGGACCTCCACACCGGCCAGTTGGCAGGTATGGCTGACCTTGCGCAGGTCATTGTCGGCCAGGGTGATTTTCCAGTCCAGATGCAGCATGCTCTTGAGCATGGAGTCCGAGTCGGCGCGCTGGTAGGCCTCGCGGATGTTCCGGATCGGGTCGTCCGGGGCAATCCCCTCCAGGAAATCGGCGGTGAAGATTTCCTGCAGCGGGGTCCGATGCAGAAAGTTGTAGCTTTCCATGCGTTCGGGCATGGGCAGGCGGGCCTGTTCCACATAGCTGCGGAGCTTGCGCAGCGGCGGAACCCCCTGCGGCAGATGCAGCGCCAGCGGCTCGATCAGGGACCGCTTCAGGATGCCGGGCAGGGCATCATAGACGGCGAACACCTTCTGCTTGGCGTAGCGGGCATTACCGGCGAACAACTCATCTCCGCCGTCGCCTGCCAGCAGGCAGCGTATGCCCTCATCGCGGGCGAAACGGGCGCAATAGTAGGCGCCGACGGCGGAGGCGTTGCCGAAAGGCTCGTCATAGGCGCGTGCCAGCAGGGGCAGGGCGCTGGTGACATCCTCCGGCGTGACGTAATAGGTGTTGAGCCGGGCGCCGAAATGATCGGCGCTGGTGCGGGCGAAGGGGGTTTCGTCATAACCCTCGGCCTCGAAGCCGATGGAATAGGCCTGCACCGGACTGTCGGTCAGACCGGCATAGACACCGGTCACGGTGCTGCTGTCCAGACCGCCGCTGAGAAAGGCGCCGGTGGGGGCGAGGGCGGGATCCAGACAGCGCTCGACGGCGTTGTGCAGATGCGTCTTGAGTTCCGTCGCCAGCGCAGCTTCCGGATCATGGCGGTCCCGGTACTCGGGATGCCAGTAGAATCCGGCATCGAAACGATCCGCCTCAATCAGCACGTACTGGCCGGGCAGGAGCTTGGAGGTATGGCGGTAGATGGTGACGGGGCTGGGCACCATGTGGAAATAGAGATAGTCGAACAGGGCCTGGGGATTGATGTCGGCGATGAAGTCCGGGTGCCGGCGCAGGCTGTTGAGGGAACTCCCGAACACCACGCCGTCGGCGGTGATCTGATAGGCCAGCGGATGGATCCCCAGCCGGTCAGTGGCCAACAGGACGGTGGCGCGGGCCGGGTCGATGATCGCGAGTGCAAAGTGACCATGCACCTGATCCAGACAGGCCGGGCCGCGCTCGAGAAAAGCGCCGGCCAGACGCTCGGCGAGGGCCTTCGCCTCCAGCGTCTCACGCTGCCAGCGGGGCTGGCCGGCCAGGGCGATGAGCAGTCCGCGGCTTTCCACCACCTGCCCGGCCGGTCCGGCCGTGGCGCAGAAGGCCGGCTCGCGGACACAACGATTCACAGGCGTCAGCGGACAGGCCGAGAGCATGGCCTCGGCCATTTCCGTGGTCTGGCCCCGGCCGGCCGTGAAGCCGATCCATCCGCACAGGTTGGTCATTCCGGAACAGGTCCTTCTAAGGTATGGTTGCAGTTGTTGTGGGCGTTCTAACCGGTCGAATGTCGATTGCGGTATGATCCTGGAACTGTTGACAAAAGTCCACTTGCCGCCGCCGCGGTCCGTATTGGGTTTTTTCGTCAATTCATTATGCTAAAGTCGATCGGCGCGATCTGTACAAACTTTAAAGGGCCTAGCATGCACTGGTTGAAATGCCTGCGGATTTTCCTTGCCGCGCCCCTGCTGCTGCCGGCGGGCGTCGGCGCCATTGGATCCTTCAATCCCTCGGCGGCGGAGCTCAGCCTGCTGCCGCCCTACTGCGTCCCGCGTGCCCAGCGCTGGGGCAATGACCTGGCGCATCCCGAGGTCCAGCGCTGGCGTTCCGTGTTCGGCAGTGACTATTTCCACATGCATCACTATTGCCAGGGCATGCTGCTGCTGCTGCGGGGCGATCGTCAACCCCTGGGCTCGCGTCAGGCCTCAGGTGAATACGAAGCGGCCCTCAACAATCTGGAATACATGGAAAGCCGGGCCTCAAGGGGGTTCGTCCTGATGCCGGAACTGTACCTGAAGAAGGCACGGGTGCTGCAGCGCCTCGGCCGCGACCACGAGGCACAGCGGGCCCTGCGCCATGCCATCGAACTCAAACGGGATTATGTGCCCGCCTATGCCGCGCTCAGTGATTTCCATCTGGATCGCGGCAAGGCGGAGCCGGCTCGCCAGGTGCTGCAGGAGGGGCTGGCGGTTGTTCCGGATGCCGTTATTCTGCAGCGCAGACTGGGTGAGATGTCCCGGCGCCAGGATCAGACGCCCGAACCCGGTCAGGCAGAACAGGAGGGAGCGGCTGCATCAGCGCCACCGCCGACCGTTCCGGGCATGGATGCAGCGCCCTAGGCCGCGCGGCCTGGACCCCGGGATGCAGGCATGAGCCAGTTACAGGACAAGGCCGCCTTGGTCATCAGTGAATTGTTCCTGCCGACCAAGGGCGGCACGGCGGTCTGGTTCGATGAGGTTTACCGGCGTCTGGGAGGGAAGAATATCCATATCCTGACGGCAGAGGTGCCGGGCAGCCGGGCGCATGATGCCGATCATCCCAACTCCATTCACCGTGTCAGCCTGACCCGGCACTGGTGGTTGCGGCCTGAATCACTGGCCATGTACGCCAAGCTGCTGTGGCGGGCCTTTGCGATCACATTGCGGCAACCGGTGGCCACGCTGCACGCCGGGCGGGTATTGCCCGAGGGGATGGTGGCGCTGCTGGTCGGTCGCCTGCTGGGCAAGCCGGTGGTGATCTACGCCCACGGCGAGGAGATCACCACCTGGAACACGCCGCTGAAGCAGCGCGTGCTGCGTTTCGTCTACCGCCATGCCGATACCGTGGTCGCCAACAGCCGTTTCACCCGGGATCTGCTGCTGGTCAGGGGAGTGGATGCGGCGCGCATCCGGTTGATCTATCCCGGGGTGGATACCCGGCGTTTCCGGCCCGGCCTGGAGATCGGAGATCTGCGTCGCGGCATCGGTGCCGAGGGCGCCAAGCTGATACTCTCAGTGGGCCGGCTGACCCGGCGCAAGGGATTCGACCAGGTGATCCAGGCACTGCCGGCGCTGCACGAGCGTGGCATCGACGTGCACTATGCCCTGATCGGGATCGGCGAGGACGAGGATTACCTGCGCCGTCTGGCCGCGGAACAGGGGATGAGCGAGCGGGTGCACCTGCTCGGGCATGTGAGCCCGGAGGATCTGCCGCGCTGGTATAACGCGGCGGATGTGTTCGCCATGCCCAACCGCGAGATCGGCGGCGACACCGAGGGCTTCGGCATGGTGTTCATCGAGGCCGCGGCCTGCGGTACGCCAGCCATCGCCGGTCAGGCGGGCGGCACCGGATCGGCGGTGCTGGACGATGAGACCGGGCTGCGCATCGAGGGTGCCGACCTCAATCAGGTGACCGAAGCGCTGGCGCGCATCCTCGGCGACGAGGCGCTGGCGCGTCGTCTCAGTCGCAATGCCCTGGAGCGGGTGCAGCGCGAATTCGCCTGGGAAGCGGTGGCCGAGAAGACCCGGCCGTTGTTGTGAGAGACAAGAGCGCCACGGAATACACGGAATACACGGAAAATATATTGGTAAAAACTGAACAGGGCCCGCCTGACTCGAGGCTCGTCATTCCGGCGCAGGCCGGAATCCATTGACCACAGTGGTTTCTGGATTCCGGCCTGCGCCGGAATGACAGGGAATCTCAAATATTGCCCTCCGACTTGTCATCAATTATGTCCGTGCTTGCCGTGTATTCCGTGGCGCTCTTGACTTGATCTTGACCGTTTCTGGATCAGTCCGCGAACTCCAGCCGCATCTCGTATTCCTTCACCGCATTGGCCGCGCATTCCTCGTCGATGTCGCCGCCCGGGGCGCCGCTCACGCCCACCGCGCCGATCAGGCTGCCGCCGGAGCGGATCTCGACCCCGCCGCGCATCATGATCAGACCGTCGATATGGTTGAGCTCGCGGGCGATGTCGCCGCGGTTACTGATCAGGGTACCGGTATCCACGCCACCCATGATGACGGCGTTGGCCTTCTCCTCCGAGATCTGCAGGGTGAAGCGCGGGGCCAGGTCGTCGCGCAGGGCCGCACGCAGGTTGCCGTTGCGGTCAACCACAACCGCGCTGACCTGGTAGCCCTTTTCGCGGCAGTCCATGACAGCGGTGTTGGCGATGTCGCGGGCCAGATCCAGGCCGATGTTCTTCTGGGTGAGCATGTCCTCGGCGCCGGCGCTGGCCGTGATGCCGAGACCGAGCAGCAGGGTGAGTCCCGTGGAATTCTTCCGCTTCATATCGACCTCCTGTGTTGGTGGTGTTGTTCAAGCCGTTTCAACGTAACCGTCATTGCCGCGCAGGTGGGTATCCAGCTGTCTCCGGGCACAGGTGCGTTCTGTTCCCGCCTCTGCGGGAGATATCCCTGAAACAGAGACACGCGAATCTGGTATTTGTTCCGGCCTTGATCTGACTATAGAGACGGGACAGGAGGTTGTCGATATTCCATTCGCCGCCCTAGCGGCGCCCGGTTCAGGCCGGGGCTGAGGCGTTCTGCTGAGCCGCCCTGGCCTGGTTCTTCATCATTTCGAACAGGGCATAGACGCCGATATGGCGGTTGGGGGAGAGCTGCTCGTCGAGCTGGAGTTTTTCGAAGATCTCGTCCATGTCGAGTTGATTGATCTCGGCGGCGCTGCGGCCGCTGGAGAGCTGGATCAGCAGGGCCAGAACGCCCTTGATCACGGCAGTGTCGCAGTCGCCATGGTACTGGATCGCACCCGGCTGTTCCGGGTCGGGGTAGGCATGTATATGCACGGTGCTCATGCAGCCCTTGACCCGGTTGTCCTCGGTCTTGAGTTCCCCCGGCATGGGCGGCAGCTGCTCGCCCAGTTCGATCAGGTACTGGTAACGCTGGTCCCAGTCGCCCAGCAGTTCGAAGGTGTCGACGAATTCCTGTAGGTCGGTCATGCCTGTCCCGTTACTGCCCGGTGTGAATGGCCTTCAGACGCTGAAGGATTCGCCGCAGCCGCAGCTGTCCTTGACGTTGGGGTTGTTGAACTCGAAACCCTCGTTCAGGGCATTCTGGCGGACATAGTCGAGCTCCATGCCGTCGAGCATGGGCATGCTTCTGCTGTCGACTACGACCTTCACGCCATGGCATTCGAACACCTGGTCGTCGTCACCGATCTCGTCGGCGTAATCGACCACGTAGGCGAAGCCGCTGCAGCCGCTCTTGCGGGTGCCCAGGCGCAGCCCGAGGCCTTCGCCGCGTTTGGCCAGCATGGTGCGGACGCGTTCGGCGGCCGCTTCGGTAAGCTGTATGGACATCAATTGCCTCCCGTCAAAACTCGTGGTGCGTAAACTGGGGTCAGAGCATGCCCAGTTCAAGCCGGGCCTCGTCGCTCATGCGGTCCATGGTCCAGGGCGGATCCCAGACCAGTTCCACGTTGACCTCGTTGACCTCTTCCAGGCGCCTGACCGCCTTGGCCACCATGCCCGGCATGCTGCCGGCGACCGGGCAGGCCGGGGCGGTGAGGGTCATGTCGATGTCGACTTTGCCGCTGGCCTGGTGGATCACGATCTTGTAGATCAGGCCCAGGTCATACAGATTGACCGGGATCTCCGGGTCATAGACGGTGCGCAGCGCGGCGATGACACGCTCCTCAAGGGTGTCGCCCTCGACCTCCAGCGGCGTGTCCTGATCCGGCTCGCTGTGGCCCTGACCGGCCTGGTCGAGTTCCTCTTTGTCGATGAAGCGGGCGATGCGTTCAAACATGGCCTTGTCTCCGTGTTTCCAGGTGGTTAACCGCTGGCGGTCGTGTCGATGTTCACATCGGCCAGCCGATGCTGCAGCTTCTGGTCGACCCGCTCGATGAAGGCAGGTACCGTACAGCTTTCCAGCACCTCGTCGGCAAAACCCAGGCACAGCATCTTGCGGGCGGTGTCGGCATTGATGCCGCGGGCGCGCAGGTAGAACAACTGCATCGGATCCAGCTGACCGACCGTGGTGCCGTGACTGCACTTGACGTCGTCGGCGAAGATCTCCAGCTGTGGCTTGGTGTCGACCTCGGCGCTGCGCGACAGCAGCAGGGTGTCGTTGGACAGGTGCGCCTCGGTCTGCTGGGCGTCCTGGATCACGCGGATGCGACCGTCCAGCACAGCCTTGCCCCTGCCGGCCAGGATGCCCTTGAACTTCTGCTCGCTGTTGCAGCGCGGCACCGGGTGGCGTACATCCAGATGGATGTCGGTGAGCTGGCCGTCGCCGGCGAAGTAGAAGCCGGCCAGTTCGCAGTTGGCTTCCTCGGCGCTGAATGCGGTGTGGTACTCGGTGCGCGCCCAGGTGCCGCCGAGGCTGGCCACCATGCCGCGATAGCGGCTGCGCGCGGCCTGGGCCAGGTGGATCACGCTCATGTGATAGGCCTGGGCGGCCTCGTCCTGCAGCCGGTCATGCTCCAGTTCGGCGTCCTCGCCGAGCATGATCTCGGTCAGGCCGTTGTTGAAGTAGGCCGCGTCGGTGGTACTGGCGTACTGTTCGACCAGCCGGGCGCTGGCGCCCTGGTCCAGCACGATCAGGTTGCGCGGGGTCATCACGCTGGGCTCGTCCAGGCCCACCGACAGGTACAGCACCTCGATGGGCTGTTCGATGGCGACCCCGGCCGGGATGTACAGGCACATGCCGTCGTTGAGCAGGGCGGTGTTCAGGGCCTCGAAGGTCTCCAGGTCATTGTCGATGATGGCCTTGCCCAGCCACTGATCGACGAAGTCGCTGCCGCTCTCGATGGCCCCGCGCAGGCTGATCAGGCTGACGGCGCTGTCCAGGCCGCCGGTGGCCGACAGGTGCGGCACCAGCCGACCGTTGGCGAACACCAGCCGGGCCGCGGGCTGTTCCACCAGCAGCAGATCCTCGATGTCGGAGTCGGTCAGGGCCTCGAAGGCCTCGTCGCGGTAGCGGAACGGCTGTTCCAGCACCTGGCCGATGTTGCTGTAGCGCCACTCCTCGGCCTTGCGGGTGGGAAAGCCCTGTTCCTCGAACCGGGCGGCCGCGGCCTGGCGGCGCGTCTCCAGCCACTGCTGGCCGGCGCCCGGCAGCGTCGACCGCGCGGCGTCGATCAGCTCGCGGTAGTGCTCGACAGGCTTGAGGGCCTCGCTCATGCCGCGGCCTCCTCGAGGACCCAGTTGTAGCCCTTCTCTTCCAGTTCCAGGGCCAGCGACTTGTCACCGCTGCGGATGATCCTGCCGTTGGCCAGCACATGGACGAAGTCCGGCTCGATGTAGTCGAGCAGACGCTGGTAGTGGGTCACCAGGATCATGCCGCGCTCGGGGCTGCGCAGGGCGTTGACCCCGTCGGCGACGATGCGCAGGGCGTCGATGTCCAGACCCGAGTCGGTCTCGTCCAGGATGGCCAGTTTCGGCTCCAGCACGGCCATCTGCAGGATCTCGTTGCGTTTCTTCTCACCGCCGGAGAAGCCGGCATTGACCGAGCGCTTGAGCAGGTCGGGCTTCATCTCGACGATCTTGAGCTTCTCCTGCATCAGCTTCATGAAATCAACGGCGCTCAGCGCCGGCTCGCCGCGTTCGACGCGGATGGCATTCAGCGATTCGCGCAGGAACACGGTGTTGTTCACGCCGGGCAGTTCCACCGGGTACTGCATGGCCAGGAACAGGCCCTTGCGGGCGCGCTCCTCGACCTCCAGGTCGAGCAGGTCCTGATCCTCGAACCTGACCTCGCCGCCGGTGACCTCGTAGCCGTCGCGGCCGGACAGGACATGGGCGAGGGTGCTCTTGCCGGAGCCGTTGGGGCCCATGATGGCGTGCACCTCGCCGGCGTTGACCTCCAGGTTCAGGCCCTTGAGGATGGGCTGGCCGTCGACGTCGACCGTGAGATCCTTGATAGAAAGCAGCATGTTGATAATCCTCCTGCGTTAATCCGGGTTCGGTTCAGCCGACAGCGCCTTCCAGGCTGACACTCAACAGTTTCTGGGCCTCGGCGGCGAATTCCATGGGCAGCTCCTGGAACACTTCCTTGCAGAAGCCGTTGACGATCATGGAGACGGCGTCCTCTTCCGACATGCCGCGCTGGCGGCAGTAGAAGAGCTGGTCCTCGCCGATCTTGGAGGTGGTCGCCTCGTGCTCGACCTTGGCGGTCGGGTTGCGCACCTCCATATAGGGATAGGTGTGGGCGGCGCACTTGTCGCCGATCAGCAGCGAGTCGCACTGGGTGTGGTTGCGCGCGTTCTCGGCCTTCGGGGCCATGCGCACCAGGCCGCGATAGGCATTGCTGCTGTGGGCGGCCGAGATGCCCTTGGAGACGATGGTGCTGCGGGTGTTGCGGCCCATGTGGATCATCTTGGTGCCGGTATCGGCCTGCTGGCGGCCCTTGGTCACGGCCACGGAATAGAACTCACCGCGCGAGTCGTCGCCGCGCAGGATGCAGCTCGGGTACTTCCAGGTAATGGCCGAGCCGGTCTCGACCTGGGTCCAGGAGATGTGCGAGCGGTCGCCGCGGCAGTCGCCGCGCTTGGTGACGAAGTTGTAGATGCCGCCCTTGCCCTGCTCGTCGCCCGGGTACCAGTTCTGCACCGTGGAATACTTGATATAGGCATCCTCCAGCGCGACCAGCTCGACCACGGCGGCGTGCAGCTGGTTCTCGTCGCGCATGGGCGCGGTGCAGCCCTCCAGGTAGCTCACCGTGCTGCGGTCGTCGGCGATGATTAGGGTGCGCTCGAACTGTCCGGTATTGGCCGCGTTGATGCGGAAATAGGTGGACAGCTCCATCGGGCAGCGGGTGTCCTTGGGGATGTAGACGAAGGTGCCGTCGGTGAACACGGCCGTGTTCAGGGCGGCGAAGTAGTTGTCGCGCGCCGGCACCACCGAGCCCAGGTACTGTTTGACCAGCTCGGGATGCTCCTGCACCGCCTCGGAGATGGAGCAGAAGATCACGCCGGCCTCGGCCAGCTTCTCCTTGAAGGTGGTCGCCACCGAGACGCTGTCGAACACCGCGTCCACCGCCACGCCGGCCAGGGCCTTCTGTTCCTCCAGCGGGATGCCCAGCTTCTCGTAGGTCTCCAGCAGGGTGGGGTCGACCTCGTCCAGGCTCTTCGGGCCTTCCTTCTTCTTGGGCGAGGAGTAATAGGAGATGGCCTGGAAATCGATATCCGGGTGGTGCACCGAGGCCCACTCGGGCTTGGTCATGGTCAGCCACTGGCGATAGGCCTCCAGCCGCCATTCGAGCAGCCACTCGGGCTCGTTCTTGCGGGCGGAGATCTGCCGGATCACGTCCTCGTTGAGCCCCGGCGGAATGGTCTCGGATTCGATTTCGGTGACAAACCCGTGCTCGTATTCCTGGCGGATCAGTTCGTCGACTTGTTCGGTTCCGGTACTCATCGATTGAGCTCCTCTCCCGGCAGACCCGATGCGTGTTCGGTGCTGCCTGCTTTAAGATGCTGGCCCGGGCCCGGCCTGGTTCAGGGGGGCCGTTGCGGTCGGCGGCGCGGTCCTGTCGTCTCGCGACGACGGTGAATCCCAGCCGGATTGTACAATTTTTGCCACTTTCCGGTGGGTTCCCGGGTGTCGGGCCCCGACGAATTTCCTTAGCTAATTGGTCGGGTATTCTAATAATTGTTGACCAAAATAGTCAACATTATTTCCGGTGGGGATTGGGTGTCGGAAAAACAGTGACTTGGACCTGCGGGAGACGGGCTTTCCCGGCTGGCTGGGAGTTTGTTACCCCTGAGCGGGCGGGACCGTGCCGGTAACTTTATTATATTAACGCTGTCAGCCGCAGTATCGCAAGCTGTCGGACGTCGGTCGGGGAGTTGATTGTCCGGTTTTCACCGGATGGGGTAGGATGGCCGCACGATCGGGTGCCCCGATCCCATTGTCCGAAAACCAGCGAAGGAGAAACAGCGTGGCGAACGAAGGTTACCATGAACCTGTCGAGGAACTGGATGACGAGACCCGCGATATGCATCGCGCCATCACCTCCCTGATGGAGGAGCTGGAAGCGGTGGACTGGTACAACCAGCGGGTCACCGCCTGCAAGGACGACGAGCTGCGCGCCATTCTCAAGCACAACCGCGACGAGGAGAAGGAACACGCCGCCATGGTTCTGGAATGGATCCGCCGGCGCGATCCCAAGTTCGACGAGGAACTGCGCGACTACCTGTTCACCGACAAGCCCATCGCGCACGACTGATCCTGAATCCGCGGCGGCCCGTCCGGGCCGCTGTCATCCCTTTCCGTTCCCCGCCGCCCGCGGCTGCAGCAACTGGCCGTCCCATTCCATACCGGGTTCCAGCGACATCCATTCGATCAGTTCCCGCTTCAGCCGGGCCGCGACGTCCGGATAATCGTCGATGACGTTGTCATAGCACAGCGGGTCGTTCTCGATGTCGAACAGCCAGTACTCGGCACCGTCGCGCATGGGCAGGTAGACCAGTTTCCATTTGTCGGTGCGGATCATGCGGTCCTTGGCCTGAATCACCCGGCTCCGATACTCCGGCTTGATCGCGAGCGTGCCGGTGTGCTTGTCCGGCACCTCCAGCATCTCCAGCAGCGGCGGATATTGCAGGTGATTGTCCTGCAGTCCGGGGATCTGTCCCAGCCAGACGCCGGTCTCGTGGAAGGCGGGCAGGTCGAGATCGAAATCCGCCTGCTGCAGATAGCCGGCAAGTGAGACGCCGTCCACCGATTCAGGCACCGGAAGCTGCAGCAGTTCCAGCAGGGTGGGCATCAGGTCCACGCTGCGCACGGTGCGGTGTACCGCCCGGCCGTCGCGGTAACGCGGATCGAGAATCAGTATCGGGATGCGGGCGCTGGGGTCGTCCCCGACCACGCTGTTGCCCTGGCCCCAGGTGTGGCGCTCGAACAGGTCGGTGCCGTGGTCGCTGTAGATGACGATCAGGGTGTTGTCGCGCAGGCCCAGTGATTCCAGGTGCTCGACAATGGCGCGGACCTGATCATCGAAGCTCCTGACCGCGCCGTCGTAGAGATCGATCACCTGCTGGATGTCGAAGGCCTCCTTGCCCTGCTCCTGGCGCTTGATGATGGAGGAGGGGTCGGTCAGCCCGGACAGCGCGAACTTGGAATCGCCGTAATAGTCAGCGGCTGCGAACATCCCGTAATAGGGGTATTCCGAGCCGAAGGGCGCATGGGTCGCACCCATGAACACGTTCAGGTGAAAGGGGCGATCCCCGGCGGCGTATTCGCTCAGCAGCTGCCTGGCCTTGTAGGTGATCTCGGTGTAGATGGGAAAGCCGGCGAGGTAATAGATCTCGGGCAGCAGGCGCTTGCCCAGCGGGTTGTGGGCGAACAGGCTCAGGAACAGCCGGATGTCCTTCGGGCCCTGGCGGATGAGAAATTTGATATTCCACTGGTCCTCCGGCAGGTCGGTCTTCCGGTAGCCGAAGCTGAGCTTGGCCAGATCGCCGCCGGCCCAGTCGCCGACGGCGGCGGTATGGTAGCCGGCACGGCTGAGCAGTTCGGGCAGACCGGTCGCCGGAAGCCGGGTCTCGGGATCCCCGATGTAGTTGCTGCGGATGCCGGTGCGCTGCGGCCAGGCGCCGGTGAGCATGCTCGCCAGGCTGGGCGCGGTGCGGGCGACCGGGACATAGGCCTGGGTGAAGAAGGTGCCTTCGCGGGCCAGGTCGTCGATGTAGGGGGTGAGTTCGCGCGCGTAGCCGGTGACGCTGAAGCGGTCGGCGCGCAGGGTGTCCGAGCCGATCATCAACAGGTTCATGCGCGGCGTCGTGGTGCCGGCCTGCAGGCCGTGGCTGACCGGCTCAGGGTGATAGTTCAACCCCAGGTACAGGGCGGCGCCGGCGATCGCGTAGGCGGTCAGAAAGCGTGCGGTGCCCACGGCACCGCGGCGGCGTCCGGCCATGATGCCGCTCAGCAGGGCCAGTCCCAGCAGCCCGATGATCAGGATCTGAAGCAGGGTAAGCCGCGTCGGGGTGAGCAGATCCCAGACCGGGTACAGCCTGGCCGGATCGTAGAGGAAGGAGGCGATGATCCCGGAGGGGTTGTAGAGCAGCAGATGCAGGAACAGGGCACCGGTGATGATGCTCCAGGCCAGCCCGGCCCAGATCAGTGCCGGCAGGAAACGGACCGGGCGGCCATGGCTCTGGCAGCGGGCGAGATGGATTACGCTGCCCACGCTGGCCAGGGCGAATGAGATCAGCCAGGTCCAGGCGGCCAGCCGCAGCATGGCAAGGGCGGCATAGCTACTGTAGGAGTCCAGGATCTCGCCGCGGATCTCGGGCCCGGTGCGGGTGAAATCGAGCAGTGACTTGGCTGTCAGGACCAGGGTGACCAGGGTGGCGACCACGGCCGCCGCCGCCAGCAGTTTCCAGTATTGTCTGTGTTCGCGCATATCTTGAGTACCAGCCGCGGCTCGTAACGGCCGCTTCCTCGGTCAAACCCTGAGCTTAGCGCCGCTCCGGTGTGGCCGGCAATAGCCGGAGGCTTACAAGGCCGGCTCAGAGACGCGCCACCGGGCGCTGGTGAAAGGTGCGGTTGAACCATTTGCGCACCCGGTTGTGCAGCCGGTAGCCGGCGCGCAGGGGCAGGGGCAGAGGCGCGACGGTTGCCGACAGCGGGTAAGCGTATGCGCGCAGCAGGTCCGGTACCGCCCGTTCAAAGGTGGCGATCTGGCGCGGCGTCATGCGCTCGCGCCACTTCCCGACGTTGCCCTGCTGCAGTCCCTGCGAGACCAGCGGCGTGGTCTTGAGCAGCTTGCTGTCCATCTGGCCGGGACGTTCGAAGTCGAGGATCTCCTCGCTGTAGGGTTCGTGCAGGAAATCGCACAGGCGTTCGAGCTGCTCCTGCGGCGCGTCCAGCAGGTCCTCGTAGCGCAGCTCCAGGTAGCGCTCCGGCCCCAGCCGGCGGCCGCTGCGCCGGCCCGCCTCGACGCATTCCTCCCAGTAGCGGGCGGCGTGATAGATGTTATAGACATCGAAGTCGTGGCGCCGCGCCAGCATGGACAGGGCCACGTCGCGGCCGTCGCGGATCAGATGCACCACCTGGCAGTTCGGGAACAGGGCGTCGATGGTGTCCAGGTGCTGGACATAATAGGGGGTCTTGTCACCCCAGCGCACCTTGCCGGCGCGCCGGGCCAGATGCCGGTAGAGAGCGTCGATGAGCCCGGCCAGGCCGACGGGCCGTTCTGCGGCCAGGGCCCGGGCCAGTCCGGCCAGCTGCGGGTCGCCGGCCTCGACAAACTCGCGGAAGAACACCGGCCGCAGCTTCTGCATGGCCTGGAGCAGGTCCTGAATCTGTTCGCTGCGGTCCAACGGCGGTTGCGGGCCGTAGCGGCGGTACAGGGGGATGAAGAAGTGCGATTCGTCCCCGGGCAGGAACAGCCGCGGATGCGAGCGCAGCATGTACAGCAGCAGGGTGGTGCCGGAGCGGGGCGCGCCGACGATGAACAGGGGCCTTTCCGGATTCATGGAGACAGCGATACCTCGGCAACGACACGACAGCCAGCGCGTAGGATGGGTGAAGGCGCTCTGCGCCGCAACCCATCAGCGGCGGGGATGATGGGTTGCGCCTCGCTCTGCCCGGCCGGCGATTCAGCCACGGCGCAGCAGCCAGCGCCGCCAGCGCTGCGCCTCGTCGCGGATACCCGCCAGTGGCAGCGCCAGAAACACCAGCAGATAGAACAGCACCGCCGCCGCCGCCATCCCGAACAGATAGGGCCAGCTCAAGGTGCTGCCCAGCTGCTGCTGCCAGAGGCCGTCCAGCCCGGCCAGGAAGCCGAACAGCAGCAGGTTCAGCAGCACCGGGGCGGCCAGGGCCGCCGGCAGATCCGACCAGCGTGCGTCCAGGCTGCGCCGGGCCAGGGCGAAGAAGCGCAGCGCGATCCAGGCCTGGCAGGGCACCATGGCCCAGGCCACGCCGACCATGCCCCAGCGCAGTCCGATCAGGCAACCCACGGCAATGACCAGCGCCGACTCGACCTGCAGCGCCAGTTCCCGCCCCAGCCAGTTGCGCGCCGCGGTCACCGCCCGCGACGGCCGGATGATGCACTGGCTGAGGCCGATCAGGGACAGGATCTGCAGCGGCAGCGCGGCCGGGCTCCAGTTGGGACCGTAGACCAGGGTGATGAAGGCCGGCGCCAGCCAGAACAGGCTGACATAGATCGGCAGCATGTACAGGGTGACCAGGCTGAGCGTGCGCCGGTACAGCCAGCGCGACTGGTCGGCGTTGTCCTGCAGCTTGGACAGGGCGCGGAAGGTGGTGGCGTAGGCCGGGGTGCCGATCATCTCGGCCGGGATCTGGAACAGGCTGCCGGCCTTGTTGTACAGGCCGAGGAAATGCTCGCCCAGGGTGCGGCTGATGAGAAAGTTTTCCACCTGGCGGTTGATGTGGAAGGCGACATTGTTGGCCTGGATTCGTACCCCGTAGCGGCCGAGGTCGCCCACTGCCCGGCGGTCCAGCTGCAGGGTCAGCGGCAGACGCACCACCCGTTTGCTCAGCAGGATCTGGATGAAGGTGCCGAGCAGACCGCTCAGCACCAGGCTCCATACGCCCATGCCGTGCCAGGCCATGGCGATGCCGGCCAGCCCCGACAGGAACATGCCGCCGAAGGAGACCAGGGCGAAGGCCTTGAAGCGCATCTCGCGGTGCATCCAGGCCGCCTGGGTGTTCATCAGCGGCCGCAGCAGGAAACCCACCGCCGCCGTCTGCAGCAGCGGCCGGTACAGCGGGTCGTCGTACCAGGCGGCGAAGGGCCAGGCCAGGAGGTAGAACAGCAGAAACAGGCCGGCGCCGATCAGCAGCTGCAGGGTGAAGGCGGTATTGTAGTGGCGCTGTTCCACCTCGCGGGCCTGGACCAGCGCCTTGGACATGCCGCCCACCGCCACCACCGTGGCCAGGCCGGTGAAGATCTGGATGGTGACCATCATGCCGAATTCTTCCGGCACCAGCAGGCGGGCCAGGATCACGCCGAACACGAATTGCACGGCGAAGCTGCCCGTGCCCTTGGTGATCAGCCAGGTGGTGCCGGAACGGAGCGAATCCTGCAGGGCCATGGGCAGCGGGTCAGCGGGCGCGACGGGTGGAGCCGTCGTTAACGAATGATGCGACGTTCAATCTCGCCTTCCTTGTCAAAGCGTACAAGCTCCACCTGCGAGCCGTCGCGCGCGAACCACCACTGGCTGCGGCGTTCGCCGCTGCGGATCTCGCAGCCGACGGCGTTGTCGCGATCGGGCAGGCGGCGGACCTCGGTCGCCCGCCCTGCATCCAGCAGCGAGGGCAGCATCACCACCAGATAGTGGTCCAGCCGGGCCGGTGCGGACGGGCTGACCTCCAGGCGCCAGGCGCCCGGCTCCAGGGTGCGGCCGCGCTCGTCGCGTTTGGCGATGCGCGTATAGACGGCGCCGTCGTCGTCATAGTTTCGGTCGCCCAACCGGAACTCTTGACCCTCACCGCCGATGCGCTGGATGCGCGGCTGTTCGGGCAGCAGGATATGACCTTCCAGGCGGCCGCCGGCGTGGCCGGGACGATCCTGCCCGGGTGGCAGTTCGATCAGGAACTCGCTGCCCTCGACCCGCGGCTCGGTCTGGCTGTGCAGCAGCCAGCGCTTGGTGAAGTCGGCGCGGGTGGCCTCGACCCGGTCGAACACGATGACGGCATCCTGCACCCGGTCGTAGACGAAGGCCCGGCGCAGCGATTCCACCCGCCGGGTGCGGTGGGCGAAGGTGCCCTTGCCCGACAGGCGGTTGGTGTAGGCCGGGGTGAGGTCGGCCAGTTTGACCGCTGCGCCGGCATCCCGGTACACGGCCAGGGTCTCGGCGGTGTGGTAGAGGTCGTACTGTTCCCGCCAGTGTTCCAGGTCGAGCGGAGCGGCCAGGCCCCAGCCGGAGCCGATGCGACGCTGGCCGCCGTCGTTGTGGATGTGGCGGATCCTGTCGCCCTGGTGCCGGGGCACGGTATCGGCCGGATCCGTCACCGTGATCACATTGTGGGCGATGCTCTGGTAGGCATAGTTCAGGTGATGATCGGAGCCGTACTGCTGCGGATAGATGCCGCTGTCGATGGCCAGGGCGCCGCCCTTGTAAATGGTGAAGGCGCCCTGGTCGAGGTGCATGTGCGACCAGTAGTTGTCGCCGGCCTTGAAGCTGACGAAGGTGGCCTCGGGCGACCAGTCGCTGCGCGCGAGCAGCAGGCCGACGCCGTCGGCGTAATGGCTCAAAGGCAGTTGCTGCCTGGCCCCGGGCCGACACAGGCCGGTATCGGGCAGCGGTCCCCAGGGCCAGCTCAGGGGCTGGGGACGTTTCGGGTTCGGGCAGCCGTCGAGACTGTAGACCGCCGGGTGGTTCAGTTCCACGCCCAGGGCGGCGGCGTCCGGTACACTGTTCTCGTACAGTCCGCCATCGCCGATATGGATGTCCTCGCCGTCGGGCCGCTTGCGGTGGACCAGAAAGTCGGCGAAGCCGCGCAGTCCGGACTCGCTGGCGAACAGGTCCTCGCCGGTGGCGGCGCGCCACATATTGGGCAGCTGGAACACGGCGTCGCCGATGCCGATGGCGACATACTCGGCACCCTCGTGCCAGCCGCCGTTCGCGCCCATCACCTGTCGCCAGACCGGCAGCACGCTGTGCTTCCAGTAATGGTGGGTGAAATTCATCACCGCCCCGGCGCGCGGGTGGTCGCCATGCACGGCGATGGCGCAGGCCATCAGGGCCTGGAACGGGCTGTTGTACAGATACACGTTATAGGGCGAGAGCTGGTTGCGGCGGATGAAGCGGATCTGGTACTCGCAGGCATCCAGGGTCTTTTCCAGCAGACTGGCACGCTGCGCCTCGCTCCATTTGTCATACAGCCAGTCGTAGGCCATGGCCAGCGGCTTGGTCTGCTGATTGCCGCGCCAGCGCAGTTCCAGTTCGAGCAGTTCGGCGTGCAACTGGCCCAGATCCTGGCTGCCCGGGACCAGTACCTCGGCCATCACGGCGTCGAAGACGCGGTGATGGCGCCGATTGGCGTCGCTGGCCCGGCGCTGCAGATGCTCCAGGTAGTGGGGATTTTCCGCGCGGATGATATCCAGCTGCCGGGGTGTCGGGTAGGGCAGACGCGGATGTGCCATGCGGAAGCCGGGCAGCTCGGCCGTCGGCAGGCTTTCCGGCGCCGGGATCTCGCGCACCTGCAGTTCCTGCCCGGCGTTGCCGGGCTGGGGGCGGATCAGCAGGGTGGCGGCCAGGCTGGCGGCGAGCAGGATGCCGAAGGCGTACAGGGCCTGACTGGCGGCCAGCGGCCGGAGCGGGCGTGGGCGCGGTTGCGGGGCGCTCAGCAGCCAGGCCAGCAGCCAGCCGAGCAGGGCCAGGATCACATCGGTGATATCGCCCTGGCGCCCGGGCAGACCGCGCTGCTGCCACTCCAGGCCGAAGGACAGGGCCGCAATGGCCAGCACCCCGGACCACAGCAGCAGACCGCCGGCACGGGCCAGCGGCGTCTGCCGCAGGAACAGGCCCAGGGCCAGGAACGGCCAGAGTTGGGCGGCGACATCGGTCAGTCCGAAGCCGTGGCTGATCTGGGGCGAGAAGGGCCGCCAGTTGAACGGGTGCAGCCGGGCGGCGCCGGGGTCGACCTGGCTCTGGGCGAGAATATAGCCGCACAGCGCCGCGGCCGCGCCGATCCAGGGCCACAGGGTTTCACGCCGCCGCAGCAGCAGCACCAGACCGAAGCCGAGCAGGGTGCCCAGCACCAGATCGAGTGTCAGCTGGCTGCCACTGATCAGTACCCGGGCGGCCAGCAGTGCCGCCAGCAGCAGCGCCAGCAGCCGCAGACGCGGCTGTTGCGGTTTCAGCAGCTGCAGCAGGGCCAGGGCGAAGGCCAGCACCAGGCCCAGCCGTGCCAGGGCGGCCGGCAGGTCCAGCAGTGCCGGGTTGCGCAGCCCGTTGTACAGCGGCAGCAGGCTGTGGCGGATGCCGCCCGGGCTGAGATCGGGCAGCAGGGGGCTGAGTTCGATGAACAGCCACAGCAGCACCGTCAGCCCGGCCGCCGCGGCGGGGGCGTCATCCCGCAGCCAGCGCAACCGCTGGCGTTGCAGCCAGCCCGGCAGGCCGGTCCGGGTGCCGGTGGCCAGCAGTGCGCCCAGCCCCGCGCCGGTGATATTGAGCAGGCTGTCCAGGCCCGAAGTGGTGCGCCCGGGCAGAAAGTGCTGCAGGGCTTCCAGGCCGAGACTGGTGCCGGCCGCCAGCAGCAGCACGGGGGCCAGGCCCGTGCGGCCGCGGCGACGCCGGTGGCCGGCCCAGAGAAAGCCGAACGGCATGTAGACCAGCAGGTTCAGCAGCGCGTCGGCGCCGTTGAATCCCGGCAGCAGACTGTCGGGCAGCCAGCCGGCGGCCGGCAGCCGCCAGCCGCTGAGCGGATACAGGCTGCCGTAAGCGATCAGCAGGGTATAGCTGAGTGCCAGGACAAGAAGCAGGCGTATGTCGCTGCGTGAACGCATGAGGGCATCGCGGGATCGTTGTATTTGTCGGCCGTTTGGGTATTGTAACGCCTAAACCTCATCCGGCTCGATAACAACAAGGCACAGTGACATGCGGTTTACCTGGCTGAAGCTTCTGGCCGTGCTGACCCTGTTATGCAGCGCTCCGCCAGCGCTCGCCGCCGCGGACTATGCCGGCATCATCGATCGGACCAAGCCGGCCATTGTCGGGATCGGCACCTTCCAGAAGACCCGGCGGCCGCCGATCCGGCTGCTGGGGACCGGCTTCGGCGTGCTGGACGGGCGTCACGTCCTCACCAACCTGCACGTGATCCCGGACGAACTCGATGCCGTGCACCATGAGTATCTTACCGTGATGGTCGGCAGCGGGCGTCGTCCGGAACTGCGCCGGGCCAGGCTGCATGCCTCCGATCCGACGCATGACCTGGCCGTGCTGCGGATCGAGGGCGCGCCGGTCCCGGTGCTGGAACTGGCCCCGCAGGCGCGGGTGCGCGAGGGCGGCATCTACCTGTTCACCGGGTTCCCCATCGGCGCCGTGCTGGGGCTGTATCCCGCCACCCATCGGGCCATGATTGCCGCCATCACGCCCATCGTGATCCCGGCCGACCGCTCCAGCCAGCTCGATCCGGCCACGGTGCGGCGTCTGCGGGCTCCCTATGATGTCTATCAGCTCGATGGCACCGCCTACCCGGGCAACAGCGGCAGTCCGCTGTATCAGCCGGAGTCGGGCAGGGTTGTCGGAATTATTAACAAGGTATTCGTCAAGGAGACCCGGGAATCGGCCCTGAGCGATCCCAGTGGCATCAGCTACGCCATTCCGGTCACGCATGCCGCGGCCTTGCTGCAGCGCATCCGGCAGGCACAGAACTGAACCGGAATCATGCGCCTGTGCTATCTTTCCAGGAACGCGCAAGACAGACCGGCCGCGAAACCGCCGGTACCGGGAGGCGTCAAAGAATTTTACATATCCGGGATGACTGCCGCTGTCCTGCGGACACGGGGCTTCGTGTCGGACCACAGCTGTTTGATTTGGCAATGATAAATTCTGTATGGCATGGCATGTGCTTAGCTTAAGGTATGAATCTGCCCGTTCCAGTCCGGGCACTGTCCAGGATGCAGCTTAAAATGGCCACTGAAAAAGACACAGAAAAAACCGAAAATCAGATAGTTGAATCAGAATCTGCAACGCCCGTCGGCAGCGGGACCCGGCGCCGCATCCTCAAGGGTGCGGCCCTGACCCCGGTGCTGCTGAGCCTGAGCAGCCGGCCGGTGCTGGGCGCGGAGTGCACCATCTCCGGCTTCATGTCCGGCAACGTGTCCGATCACGGCCACGACGACTGCGCCTGCGGTTTCACCCCCGGGGCCTGGAAGACGCCCGACAGAGGCGACGGCAACTGGAACCACACCCCCTTCGATCCGGGTACCTGTGCCAACAGTAAGGGTAAGGGGAAGGGTCAGTGCAACAGCTACAACAGCGACGGCACTCCCTTCTTCAGCCCCGGCACCTTCAGCGGCAGCGACCCGCACTACGCCGGCAAGACCCTGATGCAGGTGCTGTGGCTGCAGGGCAACCAGGACCCGCACCAGTTCGGCGCCCATATCGTCGCCGCCCTGCTCAATTCCTATGCCATCCCGGGCTACGGCATGAGCCCCGCCGATGTCCAGGCCATCTACGCCAACGTCGATGCCAACGGCGGTGCGGCCGCCGGCTACTACATGGGCAACAATGGCAAGATCCTCACCGTTGAACAGGTCGTCGCCTTTATCCAGAGTACCCTCTGCGCCTATCAGTGATGTCCGACCGCCGTTGGCAGGTCTGCGGTCCGTCCGGGCTGGCCCGGGTGGACTGGGACGGAGAGGTCGCGATCTATCACCGCGGCAGCGGTGACACCCATCTGCTCGATCCCCTGGCCGCCGAACTGCTCCGGGCCCTGGAGCAGCAGCCCCGCAGCGACGCGGATTTGGTTTCCCTCCTGAGTGAGTTAGTATCCCCGGAACCGGCGCGGCCGCCGCAGGCGCTGGTTGAGACCATCCTGGGAGAACTCAAGCGATTGAACATTATCGAGCAGGTCGAGCCTTGACCCTGGCCGCCATCGCCCCGGGGCGGCTGCCGGGGCAGCTGGCCGGTCCGGGGATCTGTGTCAGAACCGGCCCCTTCGTTTCGCGCATCCAGTCGCGCCTGCCCGCCGTGGCGGCCGGCCTGGCGCTGCTCTATCCCGATTATCCCCTGGCCGACCCCGACGGATTCACCGACTTCCGGGTGCGATTGTTCAGCCCGAACCCACTGCGCCGCTGGTGGCGGCCGCAGGTGCAGTTCGCCATGGACGGCCGGATTCCGTTCAAGCCGCTGCCCCTGAGCCAGGCCTACCCGCTGCTGGAATGGGGGCTGAACTGGTGCATCACCAGCCATATGCATCACTATCTGTTGATTCATTCGGCGGTGGTGGAGCGGAACGGCCTGGGCGTGATCCTGCCCGGCGAGCCGGGGGCGGGCAAGAGCACGCTCTGCGCTGCGCTGGTGCTGCGCGGCTGGCGGCTGCTGTCAGACGAGATGGCGGTGATCGATCTGGACCGCCTGGAACTGATCCCGGTGGTACGGCCGGTGAGCCTGAAGAACGCCTCCATCGAGGTGATCCGCCGCTTTGCCCCCGAGGCGGTCATCAGCCCGCCGGCGCTGGACACCCTCAAGGGCACGGTGGCCCACCTGCGGGTGCCGCGTGCCAGCATCGAGGGCATGGACGAACCGGTCCGGGCCGGGGCCATTGTGTTTCCCCGCTACCGCCCCGATGCCGTGCCGGCACAGGCCGCGTCCGAGACGCCGGGGCGCACCCTGCTGCGCATCGCGCAGAACACCTTCAACTACAGCCTGCTGGGCGAGCGTGCCTTCCAGGCCCTCGCCGCCGTGGTGCAGGGCAGTCGCTGTCACGACCTGAGCTATGCCGATCTCGACGAGGCCATCGCCTGGTTCGACCGCCTGAGCGGGGGCGCCCATGCCTGACACCGGCCTGCCCCTGCTGGTTCGGGTGCTGCGGGCGCCGGAGGTGGCTGCAACGCTGGATGCGCCCGCCTGGGAACGGCTCATCCGCCAGGCCCGGCATGCCAACCTGCTGGCCCGGCTGGCGCACCAGGTCGCCGCCGTCTGTGAGCCGGCGGCGCTGCCGCCGCCGGTGCAGCGGCATCTGGATTCGGCCCGCAATTTCGCTGCCGCCCATGCCCGGGTGGTGCGCTGGGAGGTCAACCGCATCCGCCGTGCCCTGGCGCCGCTGGGCGTGCCGGTGGTGCTGCTGAAGGGCGCCGCCTATCTCATGAGTGGGTCGCCGGTGGCGATCGGCCGGGTGTTCAGCGACGTGGATATCCTGGTGCCGCGCGCGCAGCTGGATGCGGTGGAGGAGTCGTTGTACTGGGCCGGGTGGTTGACCACGCATCACGACGCCTATGATCAGCGCTACTACCGCCAGTGGATGCATGAGTTGCCGCCGCTGCGCCATGTCCGCCGCAGGACGGTGCTGGATGTCCATCACAACATCCTGCCCGAGACGGCACGACTCAGCCCGGATCCGGAAAAACTGCTGGCGGCGGCCGAGTGCATCGACGCGCCCGAGCTGCATGTCCTGTCCGCCGAAGATCGTATCCTGCACAGCGCCACCCATCTGTTCCATGATGGCGAGTTCGAGCATGGGCTGCGCGACCTGGTCGACCTGGACGGACTGCTCCGCGCAGCGGCCGGGACGAGCCCGGATGTCTGGGAGCGCCTGCCGGTGCGCGCCGGGGAACTGCAGCTGTCACGTCCGCTGGCCTATGCCCTGCGCTACTGCCGGGAGATCCTGGGCACACCGGTGCCGGACGCGCTGCTGCAGTGGACGGATCGGGCTCTGCCCGGTCAGGGTGTGCGCGGTCTGATGGACGCCCTGATGGCACGCGCCCTGCGTCCGCCGCACCCCGACTGCGATGATGCCTTCAGCCCGCTGGCGCGCTGGTTGCTGTATCTGCGCGGCCATGCCCTGCGCATGCCGCCGCAGCTGCTGTTGCCGCATCTGGTGCGCAAGGCGGTGAGGAGTGAGGAGTGACGGGGTGTTCTCCACCCATCCTACCTGTCCGGGGCGGCAGGTCGTGCGGTGTGTAGGATGGGTGAAGGCGCGTGCGCCGTAACCCATCGTCTCCAGCGGTGTGATGATGGGTTGCGCTGAGCTTCACCCATCCTACCCGTTGCAACGCGAATTGCGTGGCTGTGTTCAGGCCCCGTAGGCCGTGCCGGCGGCGAGCTTCTTTTCCCACTCCAGCGAGGTCTGCACGATGAAGTCCAGGTCGTCGTAGCGCGGGGTCCAGCCAAGGACTTCGCGAGCGCGTTCGGAGCGGGCGATGAGGGTCGGCGGGTCACCGGGGCGCCGGTCGGTCTCTTCCACTGCAATGGGATGGCCGGCCACGCGTTCCACCGCCTCGATCACCTCGCGCACGCTGTAGCCGTGGCCGTAGCCGCAGTTGAGCGTGGCCGAGTCACCGCCGTCGCGCAGGTAGTCCAGCGCCTTGAGGTGGGCGTCGGCAAGGTCCTCCACATGAATGTAATCGCGCACCCCGGTGCCGTCAGGGGTGGGATAGTCGGTACCGAAGACGTACATGCGGTCGCGTCGGCCGGCGGCGACCTCGCAGGCGACCTTGATCAGCAGGGTGGCGCGCGGCGTTGACTGGCCGATGTCGCCGTCGGGGCTGGTGCCGGCGACATTGAAGTAGCGCAGCGCCACATGCCGCAGATCGCTGGCGCGACTGAGGTCGCGCAGCATCATCTCGCTCATCAACTTGGAGGCGCCGTAGGCGTTGATCGGATCGGTCGGGGTATCCTCGGTGCAATAGGGCGAATCGGGGATGCCGTAGACCGCCGCCGTGGAGGAGAAGATGAAATGCTTGACCCCGTGATGCTGGCAGCAGCTGAGCAGGCTGCGGGTGTGGCAGGTGTTGTTGCCGTAATATTTCAACGGATTCTCAACGGATTCCGGCACCACGGTATGAGCGGCGAAGTGCAGGACGGATTCGATGCCATGCTCGGTCAGCAGCCGGCCGACCAGGGCGGCATCGCCGGTGTCCCCCACCACCAGTTCGGCGCCCTGGACCGCCTCGGCAAAGCCGGTGGAGAGGTTGTCCAGCACCACCACCCGCTCCCCGCGCCGGACCAGCTGGCGTACCACATGGCTGCCGATGTAGCCGGCGCCGCCGGTGACCAGGATCGCACCTGACTGCATTGAATCATCTCCCATATCGCAATGTTTTCAATCTTTTGGTTTAATTTCCGGCAATCTTAACAGGATGCCGGGAACAAAACGACGCCTTCCCGCATTCCGCGGCCACCGAAAAGGATAAGCCATGCGAACACTACTCCTGGCGCTGGGACTGCTGCTGTGCATGACCGCCAGGGCTGCCGATCCCCGGATTCATTCGGGGGAGCAGTCACTGACCTTCGCGGATTACCTGGAACTGTACGAACGCTGCAAGGCCCGGGAGGAATTCACCCCGCCGCGCGGCGAGTACGAAACCCGGGAGGAATACCGGCTGCGACTGGAGCGGCTGCGCGTGGGCTGCGACCGCCACCGCCTGATCGAACGGGCGCAGCTGCAGGTGCCGGTATTCCTCGACTACCAGGCCGATCAGCAGCGGTTCGTGTTCGAGTTGCCGCAGGCGGAGGCCTTCCGCATTCATTACCAGCCGCTGATCTGGGACGATTTCCCGGCCTTTCTCGGCAAACTGCCGCGCGACAAGTGGCATGTGGACGACCCCACCGCCAAGGCCAGCGTCTACAAGGAGTGTCAGCCGCGCCGGGTGGTACTCAACGAGGCCTTCTTCACCGCGCTGGAACCCTTCCGCGCCGATTCCTGGCGCGGCTGCATGACCTATTACGAACGCGGTGAGGAATTCGCCTGGCGGCGGGACGAGAACACCTTCTATATCGAGGATGTCACCTTCCATGTGCAGGCATCGGTGGATCGGGCCCGCATGCTCAAGGAGCAGGAGGCGCAGCTGTACTTCGTGATCGACGGCCAGCTGAAGGTGCCGGAGCGGGAATTCGTGGCTCAGCGGGTGCGACTGCGCAATACCGCCACCGGCACCGATTTCCTGCAACTGCTGCCTGAATGAGGTCGCCGGCCGGGCTGCGGTCAGTACTGCGGGACGGTCATTTCTGGCTGGCCCATCTGGCAGCGGTCCTGCTGTGGCTGGTCGGGCTGGCCTGGTTGCGGCCGGAAACCGATCCGCTGTGGCCGCTGCATGCCGTTCAGGCCTTCGTCCTGCTCGGGCTGGCCTATCCGGTGGTCGAGGAGGTCCTGTTCCGTGGCCTGCTGCAGGGCTGGTTGCGGGAGCGGCCACGGCTGCGGGTGTCCCGCTTCGGCATCACCCCGGCCAATCTCATCACCAGCCTGGTGTTCACTGCGCTGCATTTCATCAATCATCCGCCGCTGGCCGCGGCCGCGGTGCTGGCGCCGTCGCTGGTGTTCGGCTATTTCCGCGACCGGCACGACAGCCTGATCGCGCCGATCTGGCTGCACTGCTTCTACAACATCGGCTATTTCTGGCTGTTCGCTGCGTAATTTTATAATGGCCACGGAAAACACGGAAAGCACGGAAAGCACGGAAAGCACGGAAAGCACGGACACCTTAATGCTCAAGAAGTCTGTGATATCCCTCTACCCGTCATTCCCGCGAAGGCGGGAATCCAGAAGCCACCGAGGTCTATGGATTATTCGCTTCGCTCACCCTACGGGCCGCCCTCCGGGCATTCAACGCGCTGCGCGCTTTTGTCCCGCCTTCGCGGGAATGACGGGGAAGCGCTGTAGGTTGATTAGCCCGCAGGGCGTAACTCAACAGCCTTGACCGTATTCGTTGGGTTACGGCGCTGTCGCGCCTAACCCAACCTACAGGTTGCCATCACTAATCATTATGGTGGGGTTTCGTGGCCGACAAAAACTCAGGCCGTGTCCTTCGCCCGCTCACGCACGCCGCCGGCCCACCAGATGCGGCAGGCACCTTCATCGGAGACCATGCAGGGGCCGATGGGGTGGCGCGGGGTGCAGGCCGCGCCATAGAGGATGCATTCATTGGGATAGATCTTCCCCAGCACCACCCGGGCGCAGTCGCAGCCGGGCGGCATCTGGCCGGCGCGCTTGCGCGCGCTGTCCTGCTGGGCGGGATACAGGCGGCGGGCATCCTGGGCGGCATAGGCCGCACGCAGGTGAAAGCCGGAGTCCGGAATCACGCCCACGCCGCGCCAGTTGGCGTCACCCACCTCCATGACCTGGTCGAGCAGCCGGCGGGCGGCCGTATTGCCGCCGGGGCGCACCAGTTCCGGATAGCAGTTGTCCAGGAAGGGCCGGCCCTCGCGGTACTGGCGCAGGGTGGAGTACATGGCCGCCAGCAGCGACTCCGGGCTGAAACCGGCCACGGCGGCCGGAATGCCGTGGCGCTGGACCACGAACTCCCATTCCTCCGGACCCATCACGGTGCTGACATGGCCGGGGGCGACCAGGCAGTCGAAGCCGGCCTGCTCGGAGTCCAGCAGCATGGCCACCGCCGGCCAGGTCAGTCGGCCCGAGAGCAGTACGCTCAGGTTGTCGGGCACGCCCTCGGCCAGCATGGCGGCCACCGGCGCGGTGGTGGTCTCGAAACCGGCGGCGAAGAAGACCACCGGCCTTCCAGGCTCGGCACGGGCGATGCGCACGGCCTCGGCGGGTGAGGCGATGGGGCGGATGTCGGCCCCGGCCGCCCGGGCCTGTTCCAGCGAGCGCGGGTCCTTCTTCGGGGCGTTGACCGGGACCCGCAGCATGTCGCCGAAGGCGACCAGGATGACATCCTCGTTCAGGGCCAGCTGGATGGCGTGATAGACGTCCTCTTCCGGGCATACGCACACCGGACAGCCCGGTCCGGGAATCAGTTCGATGTTCTCCGGCAGGGCGCCGCGCAGCCCGGCCTGGGTGATGGAGCGTTCGTGGCCGCCGCAGACGTTCATGATGCGCACCGGCTCGCGGATAGCCAGGTCGTGGATGCGCTGCAGCCAGCGGCGGGCGGCGGAGTCGCTCATGGTGATGGCCTCAGGGGTGTGGGCGCGGGCCGCTGTGCAAAGCCGCGCCCTCGGGCTGAATCGCCGGGCGCAGGGTTTCGCTGCGCGCGCGGCGTTCGCGCTGGGCGTCGACCTCGGCGCGCAGCCAGTCCAGCCAGGCGTCCAGACCCTGCCCCTTGCGGGCCGAAAGATTGAACACGGGCGCGGGATTGGCCAGTTCACGCAGGCAGCGGGTGGCGCGGTCGGGGTCGAAATCGTCCAGCACCGCCAGCAGGTCGGCCTTGGTCAGCAGCATCAGGTCAGCGGCGCGGAACATCACCGGATACTTGGCCGGTTTGTCGTCGCCCTCGGTCACCGACAGCAGGGTGACGTTGCGATGATGACCCAGATCGAAGCTGGCCGGACAGACCAGGTTGCCGACGTTCTCGATGAACAGGATGTCCAGGTCGTCGAGGTCCAGATGATGCAGGGCGTCATGCACCATGTGGGCATCCAGGTGGCAGGCGGTGCCGGTGGCGATCTGGAAGGCCGGCACGCCGCGGGCGCGGATGCGCTCGGCGTCGTTCTCGGTTTCCAGGTCGCCCTCGATGACGCCGATCCGCAGTTCATTGCCCAGCGCATCGATGGTCGCCTCCAGCAGCGCCGTTTTGCCCGAGCCGGGTGAGGACATCAGATTGACCGCCAGCACGCCGTGGCGGTCGAAGTGTTCGCGGTTGTGGGCGGCCTGGCGGTCGTTTTCCGACAGCAGGCCCTGCAGTACCTCCACGCTTTCGTGTCCCTGACGGGTGAATCTGAGCTTGCCGTCGATTTCCAGCAGGTGACGGTTGCCGGGAGTGAGGTTGCAGCCGCAGGTGTCACACATGGTGTAAGTTCCCGTTATGCGTTCAGTTCAGATAAGCGGATTCGGTTTCGGGCATGATGAACTCCACGCTGGCCAGCAGCAGTTCGTCCCCGCTGATGAGCCGGGTCTGCCAGGAGCCGCATTGGTTGCACAGCAGCCGGTTGGGTCGGACCTCGGATTCGGTGCCGCATTCGTTGCAGTGCACGCGCAGGGCGTCCGTCTCCACGACCAGATCGGCACTCGCGGCCAGGGTGCCGGCGCTGGCGATGGGGAAGGCCTGGCGCAGCAGTTCGGGCTCCACCCCGGCAAGCGGACCGATGCGTACCACGATGCGCGAGACCCTCTCGGCGCGGTGACGGCGGGCCAGGTCGCTGACCTGGCGCAGCATGCCCTGGCACACGGACAACTCATGCATCGACGCCGCCGCCTTCCAGTTGCCCCAGCATCTCATCGTAGAGTTCCCAGGCCGAACGCGCCTCCTGTGCGCTCATCTTCTGGATGGCGTAGCCGACGTGCACCATCACGAAATCGCCCGGGGCCAGAGGTTCATCCTGAAGCAGGAACAGGCTGACATCGCGCTGTACCCCCTTGGCCTCGCACTGGGCGACGAAACCGTCGACATTGAGAACCTGCATGGGTATGCCCAGGCACATGGGCGGGCCTCCGTGATCGGGCGTTTGGGCCGGTGTTTCCCAGTATAGTCCTACGATTGGTTCATGCATGCAAGGCACCGCCTTGCGCCGCGTCATATGGCTGTCATACTCAGTCCATAACTTCGATAAGGGAGTGGCAGCGGTATGCACGACAGGCGAGTGGCGACGGCAGGCTCTGCCGCGCGGGCGTGGCTGGGACTGCTGATGCTGGGTGCGGGCGTCAGTGCCTGCTCGTCCGGGACGGCAACCGAAACGGGCAGGGCACTGTATGAGCAGAATTGCCAGTCCTGCCATCGATCCATATCAGTTTTTGCTGATATGGAGCCGGCCCGGCTGCAGGCCGAACTGGCCGCGCCCGCGCTGCGCAAACACCGTTTCCGGCTGTCGCTGGAAGAGCAGCAGGCATTGCTGGATTACCTGCGCAGTGGCCGATAGACAGGTATTTCACATTCTGCTATATCCTGTCCGCAGGGCGCTTGATATGCGTCAATCCATTACCTGTTGACCTGTGGCGCACAGGGGCAATAATAGGGTCCATGGAAGCGTCCATACAAAGACACGCTCAAGAATGAATAACAACTGCCTTGTACTTGGACTCGGCAATACCCTGCTCAGCGATGAAGGGGTCGGCGTCCATGTCGTAAAACGGCTGGAAGAAGCTGCCCTGCTCGACGGGAACGTGACCTGCATGGACGGCGGCACCCTGAGCTTCACCCTGGCCGAAGCCATCGAATCCACCAATCGGCTTATCGTTGTCGATGCCGCCGAACTCAATGCCGCGCCCGGTACCGTTCAGGTCTACGAGAACGAAGGCATGGACGAATTCATCGGCAGCAACCGCAAGCGCAGCGTGCATGAGGTCAGTCTGCTCGACCTGCTGGCCATCGCCCGCCTGACCGATTCACTGCCACAGCGCCGCGCCCTGGTCGCCATCCAGCCGGAGCAGGTCGACTGGGGCGATATGCCCACCGAAGCGGTGCAGGCGGCCATCGAGCCGGCCTGCGAGGCCATCCATTCGCTCATTCAACGGTGGCGTCAGTGGGCGGCCTGAACGATATCCCGGTCGTCACTGTTGCGGATGAGGTCGTGTCGGACACGGACATCACGCCGGCGGTACAGGCCCTGTTGATGGAACTGGCCGAAAGGCTGGAGATATTCCGCCGGACCGGCGAGACCCATGTCATCGACCTGCGCAGCCTGCCGATGCCGGTGGCCGAGCACGAACTGCTGCGTGAATGGCTGGGGGTGGGTGAGGTGCGTATCGAACTCGACTCCCTCGGCCCCACGGCCATCCACGAGACAGCCTATCCGGGGATCTGGTGGGTGGTGCATCGCAACCGCGACGGGGAAATCATGACCCAGCAGGTCGAAGTCACCGCCTGTCCCGAGATTATCCGTTCCCAGCAGGAAGACATCCATGAAGGGCTGCAGCGCCTGCACGAGGCGCTGCCCACAGGAGAATCCGCATGACACGACCGACGCTTGCCCAGCAGCTGGCCCGACAGGGCATCAGCCGCCGCGCCTTTCTCAAGTTCTGTGCGGCCACCGCCTCCATGATGGCGTTGCCGCCGACCATGGCGCCGGCCATCGCCGAGGCCCTGGGCAAACGCACCCGCCCCTCGGTGATCTGGCTGTCGTTCCAGGAGTGCACCGGCTGCACCGAGTCGCTGACCCGCTCGCACTCGCCGACGGTGGAGAACCTGATCTTCGACCTGATTTCGCTGGACTATCACCACACCCTGCAGGCCGCCGCCGGCGAAGCCGCCGAACTGGCGCGCGAACAGGCCATGGAGGAGGGCGGTTATCTGGTACTGGTCGACGGTTCCATTCCGGTTGCTGACGGCGGTGTCTACTCCACCATCGCGGGCATGACCAACCTGGACATGCTGGCGCATACGGTCAAGGATGCCGCGGCCGTGGTGGCCATCGGTTCCTGCGCCGCCTTCGGCGGCATCCCCAAGGCCGACCCCAACCCCACCGGGGCGAAGAGCGTCGCCGCCCTGATGGCCGACGGCAGCATCGCCAGCAAGCCGCTGATCAACGTCTCCGGCTGCCCGCCCATCCCGGTGGTCATCACCGGCGTGCTGGCGCACTACCTCACTTTCGGCAGCGTGCCCGAGCTCGACGATCTGGGCCGGCCCAAGGCCTTCTTCGGCGACTCCATCCATGATCGCTGTTACCGCCGGCCCTTCTACGACGCCGGCAAGTTCGCCAAGACCTTCGACGACGAGGGCGCGCGCAAGGGCTGGTGCCTGTACGAACTGGGCTGCAAGGGCCCGACCACCCACAACGCCTGCGCCACCGCCAAGTGGAACATGGGGACCAGCTTCCCCATCGAATCCGGTCACGGCTGCATCGGGTGTTCGGAGCCGGATTTCTGGGATGCCGGCAGCTTCTACAAACCGCTGAGCGCGCCGGCGGGCGACGTGTCCGGTCTGGCCGGCGGGGCGATCGCCGCCGGCGCTGTGGCCGGCGCGGCCGCCGGGCTGTATGCGCGTAGTCAGAAGCATAAGGCGGCCGCCAGCCGGGAGAAGATGACGGTGGATGATCTGAAGGACTAGATATTCATGGCCACGGAAGCACACGGAACAACACGGAATGCAATCAATTCAGTGAACAGGCTCTTGCCCCAGCCTCGTCACCCCCGCGCAGGCGGAGATCCAGTGTGTATCTGCTCTGCCGGACACTGGGTTCCCGCCTTCGCGGGAACGACGGATAAGCGGGTATCCGGGTTATGCGAGAGCCATTCAAACCATTGGATGAATATTTTCCGTTCCATACCATGTGTTTCCGTGGCAAGTAAACGAGCTGATTGAGTAGCAGGGCAGGTCTGGGGAGACCGATATGGAATTTCTCAACTGGGTAAGGGGTCCGGGCCTGGAATATGCAACTGTGATATTCCTGGTCGGGATCTTCATGCGCTTCATCGAAATGTGGCTGATCGGGCGCAAGCCGGATCTGTCCAGACCGCGCGCCAGCGCCTCGCGGGCCGGTTGGCGTGCCGTGTGGCGGCGCTCCCTGCCAAGCGAGGGCCTGATGAAGAACTCGCCGCTGGTGTTGATCGCCGGCTATGTGTTCCACATCGGCTTCCTGCTGGTACTGCTGTTCTTCATCCCCCACATCCAGTTCTTCAAGGACGTGCTGGGCTTCGGCTGGGCCGGGCTGCCGTCGCCAGTGATCGATTTTCTGTCCATTCTCACCATCGCCGCGCTGGTGGCGCTGCTGGTGCACCGGCTGATCGACCCGGTGCGCCGCTTCCTGTCCACATCTCAGGACTACATCGCCTGGGTCGTTACCACCCTGCCGGTAGTGACCGGCTACATGGCCATGCACATGGACGTGGTGCCCTACACCACCATGCTGGCCTTGCACATCCTGAGCGTGGAGATCCTGATGGTGGTGTTTCCCTTCACCAAGCTGATGCACGCCTTCACCTTCGCGGTGTCGCGCTACTATAACGGTGCGGCCATGGGTCGCAAGGGAGTCCAGCTATGAGTCCCTCACTCGAACGCGGTCTCAACGCCTTCGTCAACCAGATCGACGGGCCCATTGCCTCCTATTTCAACAGCTGCGTGCACTGCGGCATGTGTGCCCATGCCTGCCTGTTCTACACCGAGACCGGTGATCCGAAGTACACGCCCATCTACAAGACCGAACCGCTGCGCCGCGCCTGGAAGCAGAACTTCACCTTCTGGGGCCGGTTGCTGTCGAAGCTGGGTCTGGAGAAGAAGATCACCGATGAGGAACTGGCCGAGTGGGAGACGCTGATCTACGACGGCTGCACCCTGTGCGGACGCTGCACTGCCGTGTGCCCGGTCGGCAATGACATCACCTACATGATCCGCAAGTCGCGCGAGGCCATGGCCGCTTCCGGTCATGCCCCGGAAGGGTTGAAGATGGCCACCACCCGCGCCATCGAGATCGGCAGCCCCATGGGCGTGACCCTGGATACCCTGAAGGCGCAGATCAAGCACACCGAGAAGGACACCGGCATGACGGTGCCGCTGGATGTCGAGGGCGCCGAATACCTGATGCTGCTGTCCTCGGCCGAGATCGCCCAGTTCAACGAGATCATCGGGGCGGTCACGGAGATATTCGACCGTGCCGGCGTGTCCTGGACCCTGTCCTCGACCGCCTTCGAGGCCACCAACAGCGGCATCCAGATCGGCTCGTCCGACTTGGCCGCGGAACTGGTGCAGCGCATCGTCGACAGTGCCGAACGGCTCGGGGTCAGGACCGTTATCAGCCCCGAGTGCGGCCACGCCTACACCGCCCTGCGCTGGGAGGGGCCCAACCTCATCGGCCGCAGCTACCCGTTCGAGGTCAAGCATATCCTGGAGGTGCTGGATGAACTGCGCGCCGAGGGCCGGCTGCAGACCAGCGGCAGGGAATCGGCGCGGGTGACCTTCCACGACCCCTGCCAGTTGGTGCGCCGCGGCGGCGTGGTGCAGCAGCCGCGCAGCCTGCTCAACATGGTGGCGGAGGACTTCGTCGAGATGCCCGATGCCGGGGTGATGAACTGGTGCTGCGGCGGCGGCGGCGGCGTGAGCGCCAACGAACGCGCCAACCCGCTGCGGGCCCAGGTGTTCAGCCGCAAGAAGAAGCAACTCGACGGTCTGCAGGTGGAGAAGTTGGTCACGGCCTGTTCCAACTGCCGCAACATGCTCGAGGAAGGCCTGGAGGAGAACCGCATGGAGGATATCGAGGTGGTGGGCCTGACCGAGATGCTGGCGGAGTTTCTGCCGGAGAAGACGTGAAAATCATTAGCCACGGAAAACACGGAAAGCACGGACAATACCCAATACAAATGGGGCACAAACCGGAATCTACCCCGTCATCCCGGCCTGCGCCGGAATGACGGGAAATTCGTCAAGTAGCCAATTAAACCCCAATTCCCCATATGTCCGTGCTTTCCGTGTATTCCGTGGCCATTATTCACCAGATAAAAGGACCCTGACATGACAGCAGAACGCGTCGTCGTCGATCCCATCACCCGCATCGAGGGGCATCTGCGCATCGAGGCCGAAACCGATGCTGACGGCAGCATCACCCAGGCCTACAGTTCCGGTACCATGGTGCGCGGCATCGAGATCATCCTGCGCGGGCGCGATCCACGCGATGCCTGGGCCTTCGCCCAGCGCATCTGCGGTGTGTGCACCCTGGTGCACGGCATCGCCTCGGTGCGGGCAGTGGAGGATGCGCTGGATTACAGCATTCCGCCCAATGCCCAGCTGATCCGCAACCTGATGATCGCCGCCCAGTACGTGCACGACCATGTCATGCATTTCTACCACCTGCATGCCCTGGACTGGGTGGACGTGGTCTCCGCACTCAAGGCCGATCCCAGGGCGACCTCGGAACTGGCGCAGTCGATCAGCAACTACGCCAAATCCTCACCCGGCTATTTCAGCGACATCCAGAAGCGGGTGAAGACCTTCGTCGAGTCCGGCCAGCTCGGCATCTTCGCCAACGGCTACTGGGGCCATCCGGCCTACAAACTGCCGCCCGAGGCCAACCTGATGGCGGTGGCGCATTATCTGGAGGCGCTGGAATGGCAGCGTGACGTGGCGCGGCTGCATGCCATCTTCGGCGGCAAGAATCCGCATCCCAATTTCCTGGTCGGTGGCACGCCTTCCGCCATCGCCATCAGCGCCGGCGGCGACGGTGCCGGACGCCAGCGCCGCTTCCGCGGCGGCGCCGAGGGCACGGCCATCAACACCGTCGGCCTGCAGAAGGTAAAGACCATCATCGAGCGCATGCGCGATTTCGTCGATCAGGTCTACGTGCCCGATACCCTGGCCATCGCCGGTTTCTACAAGGACTGGGCCTTCCAGGGCGAGGGCATCGGCAATTTCATGACCTATGGCGATTTCCCCGAGCAGGGCATGGACGATCCCTCCAGCTATCTGATTCCCTCCGGGGTGATCCTGGACCGCGATCTGTCGCGCGTCTACGAGGTGGACCTCAACGCCGAGGACCAGATCCAGGAGTTCGTCTCCCATTCCTGGTACAAATACCGGGACGGCAAGGACGTCGGCCTGCATCCCTACCAGGGCGAAACCGAGCTCGATTACACCGGTCCCAAGCCGCCCTACGACCAGCTCGATGTGGAACAGGACTATTCCTGGATGAAATCCCCCCGCTGGCGCGGCAAGCCGGTGGAGGTCGGGCCGCTGGCCCGGGTGCTGATGCTCTATGCCCGCGGTCATGAGCAGACAAAGGATCTGGTGCACATGACGCTGAACAAGCTGGACCTGCCGGTCGAAGGCCTGTACTCCACCCTCGGCCGGACCGCTGCCCGCACCCTGGAGACCAAGATCATCGCCGATGCCATGGGCACCTGGTACGACAACCTGATCGCCAACATCAAGGCCGGTGACGTGAAGACCTTCAACGAGACCAAATGGGAGCCCTCCACCTGGCCGAAGAAGGCGCAGGGCGTGGGTTTCATGGAGGCGCCGCGCGGGGCGCTGGCGCACTGGATCGTGATCGAGGACGAGAAGATTGCCAACTACCAGGCGGTGGTGCCCAGCACCTGGAACGCCGGTCCGCGTGATGCCGAGGGCAACGACGGTCCCTACGAGGCCGCCCTTGCCGGGCACAAGCTGCACGATCCGAAGCAGCCGATCGAGATTCTGCGCACCATCCACAGCTTCGATCCCTGCATCGCCTGCGCGGTGCATGTCACCGATCCGGAGGGTGAGGAACTGGTCAAGGTTAAAGTAAGGTGACGGCCGGGGGCGGGCGAATGGCCCATACCGGCCGTCATTGCGAGGAACGAAGTGACGCGGCAATCTCCATCAGGTTGCTTCTGCGGTACGAGATTGCCACGCTACGCTCGCAATGACGTGGTTTTATCCAGCCCCGGCAGAAACAGGGTTGCAGGCACTGGAATTGCCCGCTATCCCTGTACTGGAATTTTCACGCAACGAGGTGAAACGATGACACGCTCCACGACGCAATGGCTGATCGCGATACTGTCACTGGCAACGGTTACGGGCGCTCATGCCCACGAAGGCCATGCCGTGGCCACCACGCCGGGTGACAGCCTGCTGCACTGGCTGACGCATCCGGATCATATCCTGCCCCTGGTCGCTGGCGTTGCCCTGGTGGTCGTTCTGGGCGGTCTGCTGGTCAGGCACTTCAGACGCTAGACGCGGGTGGCTGTCAACGCTACGTCTCCGGTCCGACGCGGCTTCCTGCCACGGGAGGCGTTCGATACGCTGCTGCGGGCCCTCGATGGCGCCGGTTATGACTGCATCGGACCGCGGGTCGACGCTGACGCCATCCTGTATCGCGAGGTGAGCGCCGGCGCCGATCTGCCACAGGGGATGGAGGAGACCCAGGCACCGGGCCAGTATCGCCTCCGGGAAACCGGCACGCCGCGCTGTTTCGCCTGGGCCTGCGGACCGCAGGCGCTCAAGCCGCACCTGTTTGCCCCGCGCGAGCCCTTGTGGCGAAGCGAGCGCGACGGCGAGGGCCGTTTGCAGTTCCAGTCCACCGCGCCCGAGCCGCGGCCGCTGGCCGTCATCGGCGTGCGCGCCTGCGATCTGGCCGCGCTGGCGCTGCAGGACCAGCACTTTCTCCGGGCGGGCAGTACGGACCCTTACTATGCGCGCCGTCGCGAGGGCCTGTTCCTGGTGGCGGTCAATTGCACCCATCCCGCGGCGACCTGTTTCTGCGTATCCACCGGCGACGGCCCCCAGGCCGGGGATGACTGCGATCTGGTGCTGGACGAACTGGATGAGGGCTATGCCGTACGCGCCGCCAGCAGCAAAGGCGAGACCCTCGCGCAGCAACTGCCGCTGCAGGCAGTGACCGAGGCGCAGCAGGGGCAGATCGACCGCGAGCGCGAGGCGGCCCGCACCGCCCAGTCGCGCGCCATGCCCGCCGGCAATCTGCGCGAGCATCTGTTCAACGCCTGGGAGCATCCGCGCTGGACGCAGGTGGCCGAACGCTGCCTGAGTTGCGGCAACTGCACCTCGGTGTGTCCCACCTGTTTCTGCCATCAGCAGGTCGACGTCCCGACGCTGGACGGCAGCAGCGCCACCCACTATCGGGAATGGGACTCCTGCTTCACGCAGAATCACAGCTACATCCACGGCATCACCCTGCGGCCTGACACCCGCTCGCGCTACCGCCAGTGGCTGACCCACAAGCTGGGCAGCTGGCATGACCAGTACGGGCGCAGCGGCTGCGTAGGTTGCGGCCGCTGCCTCACCTGGTGCCCGGTGGGCATCGACATCACCGAAGAGGTCAGCGCGCTGTTGAAGGAGGCCGGCACATGAACGCCTCCCTGCAGGTGCCCTGGCAGGCCGAGGTGGTCAGCCGGGTGCAGGAGACCCCCAGCGTATTCACCCTGGGGCTGAAGCTGGATGACCCGGCCGCGCCCGCGCCCTACCGCTTCGCGCCGGGGCAGTTCAACATGCTCTATCTTTACGGGGTGGGCGAGGTGCCTGTCTCGGTGGTCTCCGATCCCGAGCACGACGATGAGATCCAGCACACCGTGCGCGCCGTCGGCCGCGTCACCCACGGACTGGAGGCGCTGCGTCCCGGCGACCGGATCGGCCTGCGCGGACCGTTCGGCCGCGGCTGGCCGCTGGAGGCGGCCGCCGGCCGGGATCTGCTGCTGGTCACCGGCGGACTGGGCTGCGCGCCGGTGGTCTCGGTGATCAATTACGTCATGCAGCGCCGCGAGCGCTTCGGCCGCCTGGCCATCGTCCAGGGCGTGAAGCATATGGACGACCTGATCTGGCGCGAGCGCTACGAGGCCTGGAGCGGCCGGCCGGACACCGAGGTCCAACTCGCGGCCGATGTCGCCGGCAGCGGCTGGAACTGGCACGTCGGCCTGGTCACCGACCTGTTCGACCGATTGAGCATGTCGGTGCAGCAGGCCATGGTCATGCTGTGCGGGCCCGAGCCCATGATGATCGCCGCCATCCGCCGGCTGCTGGAACTGGGTGTGACGCCCGAGTCGATCTGGCTCAGCATGGAGCGCAACATGCAGTGCGCCGTGGGCCTGTGCGGCCACTGTCAGTACGGCAAGGATTTCCTCTGTCGCCAGGGACCGGTGTTCAACTACCCCGAGATCAGCGGCCGGCTGGGAGTGAAGGGGTTTTGACAACCGAGTTCAAGAGCGCCACGGAATACACGGAAGACACGGAATGTCTGGGATTGCCATTGCCGTGGCGCTGCGCGCCCGGCAATGGCGACTCGGGTTTCACATGCATATTTTCCGTGCTTTCCGTGTATTCCGTGGCGCTCTTATAAAAAAGGCGTATCGCTATGGATGAATCAACCGCCAAACCGAAAGTCGCCGTGCACAAGTTCAGCTCCTGCGACGGCTGTCAGCTGGCCTTCCTGGACATGGGCGAGGACCTGCTCACTCTGTCCGCCATGGTCGATATCGTCCATTTCGCCGAGGCCGGCATGCTGGACGAGAACACGCCGGTGGATGTCGCCTTCGTCGAGGGCAGCCTCAATACCCGCCATGACCTGGAACGCATCCAGGCCATACGCAAGAACAGCCGCTTCCTCGTCACCATCGGCGCCTGCGCCACCGCCGGCGGGCTGCAGGCGTTGCGCAACTTCACCGACGCCGATGCCTGGCACAGTGCGGTCTACGCCACGCCCGAATACCTGGACAGCCTGACCACGGCCAGCCCGATCAGGTCCGCCGTGCACGTGGATCTGGAATTGTGGGGCTGTCCGGTCAACACCCGCCAGGTGACCGCTGCCGTGCGCGCGCTGCTGAGCGGCGTCACCCCGGCGGCGGAGCAGGACAAGGTATGCATGGAGTGCAAGCGTCGCCAGGCCGTGTGCGTCATGGTGGCGCACGGCACGCCCTGCATGGGCCCGGTGACGCGCACCGGCTGCGGCGCCCTGTGCCCGAGCTTCGAGCGCGGCTGCTATGCCTGCTACGGCCCGGCCGAGAATCCCAATACCGATGCCCTGTCGCACTGGTTCGAGGGGCTCGGGCTGCTGCCCGAACAGCTGCGCGAGCAGTATCACGGCATCACCAGCCAGGCCGAACCCTTCACCGCGGCCGGCAACAGGTACCGCAAATGACAGAATCGAAAAAAATCGCGGTGAAGGTGCCGGTGCTGGCCCGGGTGGAGGGCGAGGGCGCGCTGGATCTGGCCATCGAGAACGGGGCCATCACCGAACTGAAGCTGGAGATCTACGAGCCGCCGCGCCTGTTCGAGAAATTCCTGGAGGGCTGCGAGGCCCAGTCAGTGATAGACCGGGTGGCGCGCATCTGCGGCATCTGTCCGGTGGCCTACCAGATGAGCGCGGTGCACGCCTACGAGAAGGCCTGGGGGGTGGAGGTCGCGCCCTGGGTGCGCGACATGCGCCGGGTGCTGTACTGCGGCGAATGGATCCAGAGCCATGCCCTGCATATTCATTTACTGGCCGCGCCGGATTTCCTCGGCTTCGAGTCGGCCACCGCCATGGCCCGCGACTATCCCGAGCAGGTGCGCCGCGGCCTGCGGCTGCAGGGGCTGGGCAACGAGCTGATCGCCCTGTTCGGCGGCCGTGCCGTGCATCCCATCGGGGTCAGGGTGGGCGGTTTCCACCACGCCCCCGAAGCGCACAAGGTCGCGGCCATGGTCGGTGAGCTGACCGCGGCCCGCGTCGAGGCCGAGGCGCTGCTGGACTGGCTGTTCACCCTGGAGCTGCCGGCGGACGAACAGGACTTCGTCAATGTCGCCATGCGCCACCCGCAGGAATATCCCATGAACGCCGGACGCATCGTCTCCAGCGCCCGCCACGACCTGGACCCGGAGGACTTCGAACGGCACTTCCGCGAATTCCAGGCGCCGCATTCCACCGCCCTGCATGCCCACCTGGACGGCCGGCCCTACCTGGTCGGGCCGCTGGCGCGGCTGAACCTCAATGCCGACCAGCTGCCGGGCGAACTCACCCAGCGCCTGGCCGCCGCCGGCATCGAACTGCCCAGCCGCAACATGTATCACAGCATCATCGCCCGCGCGGTGGAACTGCTGTATGCCATCGACGAGGCCCTGCGGCTGCTGCGCGACTACCATCGCCCGGACAAGGCGTATGTGGAATCCACCCCGGGCCCGGGAACGGCGGCCTGGGTGACCGAGGCGCCGCGCGGCATTCTCTGGCACCGCTACCGCCTCGACGACCGGGGCCGGGTGCAGGCCGTTACCATCGTCCCGCCCACCAGCCAGAACCAGGCCCGTATCGAGGAGGACCTGCGGCTGGGCCTGACCCGCGCCGGCCTGGACCGCGACGAGGAGGCCCTGCGACGCCAGGGCGAGATGATCATCCGCAACTATGATCCCTGCATCTCCTGTGCGACCCATTTCCTGCGCCTGAGTGTGCGGCGCTGAGGCGCCGCGCCCTGCCCATGTACCGGTTTGCGCCCGCAACAGTTTCGGGTCGTGCGGTCCGAAGCACCGATCTGTGTTTCGCCCTGTTGTTCGCCTCGGTACTGCTGACCGCTCCCGGGCAGGTGGTGGGTGCGGTCAATGACGCCCCGCCGCCGCCCTGGCCGTCCATCGGCCTGGCGCTGGGATCGGGTGGGGCAGGAGGACTGGCGCACATCGCCATGCTGCAGGTCTTCGATGATCTGTCGATCCGCCCTGATCGCATTGCCGGCACCAGCATCGGGGCGGTGATCGGTGCCCTCTATGCCGCGGGCCTGAGTGCGCAGCAGATCCGTGACATCTTCGCCGAGTTCGGCGGTTCCAGCCTGGATGCCCTGTCCCGGCTGGCCGACCCGGATGCCGGGCTGACATTCGCCGACCTCGTCGAGATCGATATCGACAACGGCGGGCTGATCGACTCAGGCGGCTTTCTCGACTTCCTGGCAGAGAAGATCGAGGCGCGAACCTTTGCGGAGTTGGAAATCCCGCTGGAGATCGTCGCCACGGATTACTGGAGCGGCCAGACGGTGGTGCTGAAGGAGGGTGATCTGTTTGCTGCAATCGGGGCGAGCATGGCGGTGCCCGGCCTGTTTGCGCCGGTGCCGCGTGGCGAGCAGCTGCTGATCGACGGCGGGACCTCGGATCCGCTGCCGTTCGATCTGCTGGAAGGTCGGCATGCCCTGATCGTCGCAATCGATGTCTCCGGTTCACGCCGGGACGGCGGACAGGATGAGGTGGAATGGAATCGCCTGGTCTTCAGTACCTTCGAAATCATGCAGCAGTCCATCATCGCGGCGCGGATGCGTGCCTGGAAGCCGGATATCTACATCAAGCCGGATACGAGTGGCGTGCGGCTGCTGCACTTCAATCGCATCGACAGGATTCTCGAGCAGGCCGGACCGGCAGCGCGCACGTTGAAGCAGCAGCTGCTGGAAGCCCGGAAAGCAATGACTGAATAAACGCCGCCGGGTTCTATCTGGCCGATTTGGGGCCGACCAGCAGCCAGACGATGAAGCCGACCAGCGGCAGGATGAGCAGCACCAGGATCCAGGCCACCTTGGCGCCGGTGGAGGCGGTGCTCTGGACTGTACTGACAATGGCCCAGATGATCAGGATGAGAAGGATCAGGCCAAGCAGGCCGCCGACTTCGATGCCCATGTGAGTTCCCCGCTGGTGGTTGCTGTTTTCCAGACCGCAGGATAACAGGAATCCGGCGCGGTCTCAGCCGGACGGCCGGATCCGGGCCCGCTGCAGGATCTCGCTGACCAGCCGCTCCAGATCCACCTCGGTCGAGGTGTCCACGACTATGCTGATCCGGCGTTCGTCCCCGGTCAGCGGTTCCTGGTGTTCCAGCTGTTGATCGAGTACCGCGAGATCGGCCTCGGAGGGATCGCCGCCGCTGCGGGCGCGGGCCTGGATGCGCTGGCGCAGTACGGGTTCGGGCGCGGCCACGTCGAGGATCACCAGCGGGATGCCGGCCACCTGGGCCAGGCGCTGGAAATTCTGCCGTTGCTCGCGCATGAGGAAGGTGGCGTCGACGAACACCGGCAGGCCGGCGTCGACGATGCCATAGGCCAGTGCCTGGAGGCGCTGGTAGGTCTTGCGCGTGAGCGAGGGGCTGTAGGCGTCGGCGCCCTGCGCATGGGTGGAGTCCAGCGGTGACAGGCCCAGCAGACGCTTGCGTTCCACATCGGAGCGGATGCGGATGCAGTTGCAGGTCTCGGCCAGCTGCTGGGCCAGCCGGCTCTTGCCGGAGCCCGACAGCCCGTGCATGAGCACGATGGGGGTGGCGCCGTGGTTCTGGGTATAGGCCCGCGCCAGCTTCAAATGGCGGACTAGCTGGTGACGGGCCGCTTCGGCGCGCTCGGTATCGTCCCGGTGCTGCTCGCACTCGATGGCCGCGACCTTGGCCCGCACCATGGCGCGGTAGACGCGGTAGTCGTTCAGCAGCGACAGCCCCATGTAGTCGTTGGCGTATTCCAGGTATTCGTTCAGAAAGCGCCAGGCCAGGTTATGCTGCCCCTGATAGTCGAGGTCCATCAGCAGGAAGGCGATCTCGCTCAGGGTGTCGATCCAGCGCAGGTCGGGGGAGAACTCCAGACAGTCGAAGATCTCCACCCCGCCGTCGATGTCGACCATGTTGGCCAGGTGCAGGTCGCCGTGGCATTCCCGGATCCAGCCCTCGCGCCGGCGCTGCTCCATGTCGTCCTGATGCTGCTCTAGCTGGGTTTCGGACCATTCCCGCAGCGGTTCAAGCTCGGCCAGCAGGGCCGGTTCATCGATGCGGGCGTCGATCTGATTGAAGTTCTCGCGGATGCGTTCGGCGATGCCCTCGAAGCTGCCGTAGCCGCTGTCCGGCGACGCCGGCGGCAGGCTGCGGTGAAAGGCCGCCAGGGTCGCGGCCAGCTGGTCGATGTGGTCGGTAGTGAGTTCTTCCCTGGCGGCGAGCCGGTCCAGACGACGCGTATCGTCGAACTGCTTCATCTTGAGCGCATATTCGATCGGCTCCCCGGTGCCGCCGAGCTGCGGGTCTTCCGGTGTGCCGGTCACCGCGACCACATCGAGATACAGCGCCGGGGCCAGGCGCCGGTTGAGTTCCAGTTCAACCTCACAGTCCTCGCGGCGTTGTTCGAGGGTGCTGAAATCGAGAAATCCGAGGTCGACCGGTTTCTTGAACTTGTAGGCGATGCCGCCGGTGAGCAGAATATATGAGATATGGGTTTCGATCACGCGGAAGTCGCCGACCGGATGCGGAAAGCGCTCGGCTGACTGCAACGCAGTTATGATAGTCTCCAGTCTGGATGCGGTAGCGCTCATGCAGCGGTCCGGCCCGGCGCCCATGTGCGGACGCGAATATGTGTGTCAACGCTGTTTCTGATATCCAGACATCCTACGTCGCGGCCGGGAGGCCGCATTGACCGGAGTCAAGCTTGGCGCATTTACAGGAGCAGGCAGGGGTTTTCGGCGTCGGTTCCGCCCAGGGCGTGGATGCCCTGGGCTGGGCCGCGATTGATTATCTGCGCACCGCCCTGTCCGGGCATCCGGCCGTCGAGTCTGTCCGCTGGCATGTCTGCCGCACGCCGGCGGACATGCTGCCGCACTGGGACGCTCTGGACCGGGTCATCCTGCTGGATGCCATGCCGGTGACAGGCCCGGACGCCGGCCCGCGCTGGGTGACGCTGCAGGCACTGGAAGCGGCCGGCGGCCTTTCCTCACATGGCCTGGGTATCCGCGAGGTGGTCGAACTGGCGGCGGCGCTGGAGTTGCGGCCGCGGCTGTCCATCCTCGGGCTGGTGGTGGATCCGCAGGCCGGTCAGACGCCGGCCGACTGGCTGGCGCAACAGGGGCCGGCGCTGACGCGGATGGTGGCGGCACGGTTGCAGGGTATGGAGTCAGACGAAGCCTTGTAGGTTGGGTTAGCCCGCAGGGCGTAAGCCAACGTTCAGGCCTGTTCGTTGGGTTACGGCGCTGTCGCGCCTAACCCAACCTACGGTGTTCCAGACCTCCTCGTTCCCTGGATGTCAGGCCGGGTTAAGCGCAGCGTTCCCCGCACGCTTCCGGGTATGGCGGTGCAATGAAAAGTCAGCAGATCCGCGGCAGCGGATCGTCCTCGAGCTCCTCCAGCAGCCGTTCGCCGCCGATGCCGGTCTCCAGCAACACCCGGTCGGCGCCGGCCTCCAGGGTGCCGATCAGGCAGGCCTCGCTGCCCTCGGGCAGGGCCTGCCAGCGCGCCAGCAGGGCCTCGGCCTGCGCCGGCGCGACCACCGCCACCACCCGGCCCTCGCAGGCCAGGTACAGCGGGTCATAGCCTAACATTTCGCACACCGACCGTACCGGATCGCGCACCGGCAGCGCGGCCTCACGCAGACGCACACCCAGGCCGGTGGCGCGGCTGATCTCGTGACAGACGCTGGCCAGCCCGCCGCGGGTGGGGTCGCGCATGAAGCGCAGTCCGTCCAGATCACGCGCGGCGCGGGTGAGCGGCAGCACGCTGGCGGCATCCGAGCGCAGATCGCCGCGCAGGCCGAACTGCTCGCGTGCCAGCATGACCGCAATGCCGTGATCGCCCACCGGGCCGCTGACCAGGACCGCATCGCCGGGCCGGATCCGGTCCAGCCCGAGTACCGGGCCGGGCAGGGCCAGGCCGATGCCGGTGGTGGCCAGGTACAGGCCGCCGCCCTCGCCACGACGCAGCACCTTGGTGTCGCCGGCCACCACCTGTACCCCGATGTCCCGCGCCGCCGCGGCCAGGCTGGCGATCAGTCGGTCCAGCAGCGCCAGTTCCAGCCCCTCCTCGATGAAGGCGTTGAGGCTGAGGTACTTCGGTTCGGCGCCGGCCACGGCCAGATCGTTGGTGGTGCCGTGCACGGCCAGGGAGCCGATGTCACCGCCGGGGAATTCCAGCGGCTGGACGGTGAAACCGTCAGTGGTGAACAGGCAGTGCGCAGCGTCCAGCTGCAGCTTCACCGCATCGGCCTGGACGTCCAGGGCCGGGTTGCCGAGATGGCGCTGGAACACGGACTCGATCAGTTCGCGCATGAAGCGGCCGCCGTTGCCGTGGGCCAGAGAGATGTAGGTATCGTCGTTCATAACCCTGTTGGGGAAACGCTGATCAGAAGACCGGAGATATGGCGACGCTGGTACAGCGTCATTCCCGCTTTCGCCGCATGACGGATGGGTCAGGGCGTCCTCAATCTTCTCCGCACCGACTCCCGAGGTAATCATACACCTGTCCCGCACTGATGCCGGCATCATTGCAGGGCAGCTGCCTGCAGAGCAAGACCTGAAAGCCTGCGTCCTGCAACTGGCGTTGCGCCAGCTCGGTCAGCAGACGGTTCTGGAACACCCCGCCGGTGAGACCGACACGGGTGAAGGCATGCACCCCGGCCGCGCGCCGGGCAAGGTCACGGATGGCGGCAGCCAGGCTGGCGTGAAAGTCGGCGGCGCGCTGTGCCGCCGGCCGGCCGGCGTCGCGCAGACGGGGCAGCAGGGGCGCCCAGTCGAGCTGCCAGGGCAGGCTGTCGGTGTTCAGCGGCAGCGCCAGCGCCTCGCCCGGGCAGTTCGCAGCCGCCTGTTCCAGCCACATCGGCCCCTGGCCCTCATAGCTGGCCGTCTCCAGCAGTCCGGTCAGGCTGGCGGCGGCATCGAACAAGCGACCGGCGGCGCTGGTGGCCGGTGCGTTCAGGCCGCGCTGCCAGGCCTGGCGCAGCAGATCCGGTGCCGGCACCGGTGGGGTGTAGCCGACGCCGCTTTCCCAGCACAGGGCCGCCGCCGCCCGCCAGGGCTCGCGTCCGCCGCGGTCGCCCCCGGGCAGACGGAACGGGCGCAACCGGGCCAGATGCCGCCAGTCGCCGGGCCGGCCGTAGAGGGCCTCGCCGCCCCACAGGCTGCCGTCGGCGCCGTAGCCGGTGCCGTCCCAGGTAAAGACCAGGCAGGGCTCGTCGATGCCGTGTTCGCCGCACAGGGCGCTGGCATGGGCATGATGATGGAACACCGGCGTGACCGGCAGCTGCGTCTCACAAGCCCAGCGGTGGGTGGTGTAATCGGGATGGGCGTCGCACAGCAGTCGTGCGGCGCGCACGCCATAGAGTGCCTGCAGGTCCGTGACCAGCTGTTCGAACACGCTCAGACTGCGCCGACCACCCATATCGCCGATGTGGGGTGAGACAATCAGGCGCCGGTCCCAGGCCAGCGCCAGGGTGTTTTTCATGTGGGCGCCCACGGCGAGCAGCGGTTCGGGCACGGGCCGGGGGAGTTCCAACTCCAGCGGCGCGTCGCCGCGGCCCAGTCGCAGCGGGCGCACGGCACCGGCGATGGGCCGCTGCACGCTGTCATCGGCCGGGCGCTGGATGGGCCGGTTGTGATGCAGAAAGCCGTCCGCGATCCCGGACAGCCGGGTATCCGCCTCGGCGTTGTCGGTGAGCACCGGCTCGCCGCTGAGATTGCCCGAGGTGGCCACCAGCGGGGCGCCGACCGCCTCCAGCAGCAGGCTGTGCAGCGGCGAGCAGGGCAGCATGACCCCCAGTTCGCGCAGCCCGGGCGCCAGTGCCTCCGGCAGAGTGGCCTGCGGCGCGCGCGGCAGCAGCAGGATCGGCCGCTGCGGGCTGCGCAGACGGGCCAGGGTCTCCCGGCTGCAGCTGACCTCCTGCTGCAACAGGGTGTCGTCATCCGGAAACAGCACGGCCAGCGGTTTGTGCGGCCGCGGTTTGCGCGCCCGCAACCGTTCGATGGCGGCCGGGTCGGCGGCGGCGCACATCAGGTGATAACCGCCGATCCCCTTGACTGCCAGCACGGCGCCGTCGCGCAGCGCGGCTGCCGCGGCCGTCAGCGCCGCTTCACCTTCGGCGGTTGCGGCCGTGGCCATGCCAGGCCGGTAGCTCAGCCAGGGGCCGCAGACGGGACAGGCGATGGGTTCGGCATGAAAGCGCCGGTCGGCCGGCTCGCGGTACTCGGCTGCACAGGCCGGGCACAGGTCGAAGCCGGCCATGGTGGTGTTGGGCCGGTCATAGGGCAGGGTGCGGATGAGGGTGTAGCGCGGCCCGCACTGGGTGCAGTTGTTGAACGGATAGTGGTAGCGGCGGTCGGCCGGATTGCGGATCTCGGCCAGGCACTCGGGGCAGGCGAAGTGATCAGGCGGGATATGGATCCAGGGCCGGGCGTCGGACCGGCTGGGCTTGATGCGGAAGTCCTCCAGCCGCTGCCAGGCAAGCGACTCGCGCGCGGCGATGCGCGGTGCGGCGGCAGGCGGGGCCTGGGCAGTCAGCGCCTGTTCGAACCGGGCCAGCCGACCGGACTCGCCCTGGCCCAGGATCTCGACCTGGCCGGAGCGGTTGCGGATCCAGCCGTGGATGCCGTGTTCGAGCGCCAGACGATAGACGAAGGGACGGAAGCCCACGCCCTGGACGCGACCGGTGAGCAACCAGCGAAGGGTCTGAAGGGATGGGGACACGGGCGATAGTCGCGGCGACCTGCCTCGATCAGTGGCAACCCTGCAACCTTCGCATCGATCAATGCGCCGCGCAAGCGGCGGCCGGAAACGAAAACGCCCCGGCCTGGACCGGGGCGCCACGGTTCTGTCTGCAGACAGCCGCCGTATCAGAGACTGCGGTCCGTCTCCTGCTCCAGCCGGTACTGCTTGACGGCCAACTCGGCCTGTTCGCGGGCCTTGGTGGCCAGCTTCATGGCCTCGTCCTTGTTGCCCTTCTTGGCGGCTTCCTGAGCCTCATTGAAGAATTTCTCGGTATCGCGCCAGATCCAGTCGTTGGACTTGGCCTCGGCGATGGCGGTCGCGGCCTGATCCAGGGCCTTGTCGACCGAGCCGGCGACGGCGGTGAGCGGCAGGGCACTGCCCAGGGCCAGGCCGGCGGCGAGGGCGAAAGCAGAGGTGCTGTGGGTCATGCGCATAGTGTCAACTCCTTGTATTGCTGGTGGTTTTGTGGTGCGTATTGTTGTGGTGCGCGGTGGCGGGCGAGCGCTGCATACCGCGCGGCTTGTAAGGTAGAGACGAATCAGCGGCGGCAGGTATTCCCGCCTCTGTTTCAATCGGGGATGGCGCTGAGACTGCGGCCGCGAATCCCCGGGGCGCCGCCTGCCCGTCTGATTATAGAGCCCGGGCGGCGCTTCATCAGCCCCGCCGGCCCGGCTCAGCGCATCAGCCCGCTCAGGGTGTCGACGATCTCGGGCTTGTCCCACTCCAGGCCGCCGAACAGGCCGTAGCGGATCCTGCCCTCGGGATCGAGAATGAAGGTGGTCGGCACGGCCGTGATCATCCATTGCGAGACCACTGTGCCGTCCGGGTCGAGCAGCACGGGGAAACTGACGTCGATATCGTGCTTGTGCAGAAAGCCCTCGACCTCGTCGCGCGGCTCGGCCATGTTCACCGCCAGGATGGCAAACCGCTCCTCGCCGAGCTTGTCGCTGAGCCGCTGCATGGAAGGCATTTCCTTGATGCAGGGCGGGCAGTAGGTGGCCCAGAAGTTCACCATCACCACCTTGCCCCGGTAGTCCTCCAGGCTGTGGCTATTCCCCTCCAGGTCCTGCAGTGCGAAGGCGGGCAGCGGCTCGCCGCGGTATTCCATCAGTTCGTCGGCCGACAACGGCGGGGCGGTCAGTGCCAGTATCAGGAGGAACAATCGCAGCATCATGGGGCCTCCATCTGCTTGAGTTGTTGCAACGCCTGTTCCACCAGTTCGGGCAGGCGCCGGGCCATGGCGCGTTCCGCCTCGGTGGCGTCCTCGCGGTCGTAGAAGTGACCGCGCACGCCCGGCAGCAGTTCCACCCGCACCCGGCTGCCGCCCTGTGCCAGCGTCTGCCTGAGCTTGTCGACCCAGAAGCGGGCCGGGGTGTTGGTCGGTTGCATGATCACGATCGGCAGCCGGGTCTGATGCACCACCGGCAGGTAGTCCATGGGCTGGCCGGGTTGGGGGTTGCTTGCATTGAGCATCGGGTAGAACAGGATGGCGCCGCCCAGTCGGGTGTCCTCCGGGCGCTCGGCCTGCCAGATGCGCGCGCCGCGCAGCGCCGGCACGGCACCATAGCCGCTGGCGATCAGGATGATGCGTTTGTCGGTGGTTTCCACCGCATGCCGGATCAGCCGGGCCACCTCGCGGCCTTCCAGGCTGCGCATGCTGCTGGGCGCGATGGGCAGGAAATGCGCCCCCAGCAGGTCGGCCATCCAGACCTCGATCCCGCGCCGCGACAGCACCTCACCGGCCTGCGCCTCGGCCCGGCCCAGGCCCAGATCGCAGGGGAAGCCCAGCAGCAGGGTGTCGCCCCCGGCGCTGAAACGGCGCAGGTCCATGTCGATGCCGTCGCCGAGCCGGATGCGCTCGATTTCGGCCTCCGCGTACACCGCGGGTGCGAGCAGGAACAGAGACAACAGCAGGACGAGGCGATAGGGCAAGCCCGGACTCCCTTTACTTGCTGACTGGCAGGGATATCCTAGCACACAGATCCGCTGACGGGCTCAGAGTCGCCCGCAGACAGGATTGAGTATGAAAACCATTATCACCACCGCGGGTGACCGGCGGGTGGGCAGCGGCCTGGACGGTCAGCCGGAGAACCGGGCGTTTCAGCCCGGAGGCGGGAGGTGCCGGCGACGCACCGATGCAGCCATGTGCGCCGCCGGCGCCAGCGGAGAGCCGGACAGCGTCTGGCTCAGCCGAACACCTCTTCGTTGGCGGGCAGCTGGGGATCGCGCGACCATTCGTTCCAGGATCCGAAATAGTTGCGTACCTTCTGGAAGCCGGCTTCCTTCAGTGCCACATAGGTGTTGGAGGCCCGTGCGCCCTTGAAGCAGTAGATGATGATGTTGTCTTCGGGATAGAGTCCGTACTCGGCGCACAGGGCGCGGATCTTCTCGGGCGATTTGAAATACGGGATCTGGCCGTCGCGTTCGAGGAAGCTGTACCACTCCATCCAGCGCGCGCCCGGCAGGCGGCCCTTGCGGGGGGCGAAATCCACGCCATAGGGCGAGGAACTCTTTGCATCCCATTCCACCCGGTCGCGGATGTCCAGGAGCTTGACGTCCGGCTTGTCCAGGCAGTTCAGCACCTCGTCACGCGTCGCCAGCATCTCCGGCTGCGGGTCGATGGCGAAGTCGACCGGCGTGGTCGGCACCGGCTCGGCATCGGCGGGCAGGCCTTCCTCCAGCCAGGCGCTGAAGCCGCCGTCCAGCACGCCGGTGCGGGCATGGCCCAGGTAGCGCAGCAGCCAGTAGCCGCGGCAGGATCCGCCGTAGCGGCTGTCGTAGGCATCCTCGTAGACGATGGCGGTGGTGTCCGGGGTCAGTCCGATCGCGGAGAGCTGCTGGCGGAAATGCTCGTGCAGCTTCTCCAGTCCTTCCGGCGTGGTCTCGGCCAGGTAATAGAAAATGTCCGGAAGATTGACTGCGCCCTGGATGTGGCTCTCGGCATAGTCGTCGCTGTCCCGGATATCGATCAGCACGACCTTGTCCGTTTTCATCAGTTCCATGGCCTCGCCCGGGGTATACAGGATCTTGTCTTTCATTGTTTTCCTCCAGTGTGGTTTGGTCTGATACTGCGCATGGATATTCACTGCGGCCGCTCGAACCGCTGCGCGGCAGGCGCACCGCTGGTCTCGCCTTCCTTCAGCGGCGGACGCGGCGGCACGGCGGGAAAGAAGATGCGCTCCTCTTCCTCGGCCCGCAGGCCATGGCGGCGGTCCTGGTTGAAGGGCCCGTTCATCACCACTCTGCCGCCGTGTTCGCGTGCCTCGCGTTGCGATATCTCCAGTTCCTCCGCGGCCTGGCCGGACCAGGGCATGACGTAGTAGGCCGGCTGCGGGCTGCCCGGCAGCTGCAGCCAGAGATAGATGGCCTCGCCGCTGCGCGGGTGGGTGGCCAGCACCACGGCCTCCTCGGCGTTGTTGAAGAATTCCTGGCTGAGCGGGCGGGGCTGCGACAGCAGCTGGTTGTAGAGATACAGCGCCAGGCCGACCGAGACGCCCAGGTAGAGCAGGCTGATTCCCCGGAACAGGGGGCTGCGCGTGGTCTTGAGCGAGAACAGGGCATAGCCCAGGCACAGCAGCAGGTAGGCGACGAGCAGGGCGGTGAGTTCAGAATTCATCATTGTTTGTAGGCATCGAAGTTGTAGCCGCCGGTGGGCGCGGTGACCAGTTTTCTCGGTGCTGAACCGACGCTTCCGTCCACCAGTTCGCCGTCCGCATCCAGCTGAAAGTTGAACACCGTCAACTCTTCGCCCAGCCGACGCAGCTCCACCTCGCTGACCAGGATCTGGCGGGTGGTACGGGTGGTGCCGGAGGGTTTCACTGTCGAGACCAGCACCGTGACCGGAACCGGCCAGCTGTCGGCGCGGTTGAAGTACATGTGCAGGTTGACCGTGTATTCGCCCTCCACGATGCCGCGCGAGTAGGCGTTTTCGTAATTCAGCTGCGAGACGTCATTGCGAAAGCCGATGTCGTCGCGCAGCAGGTTGAAGACCTCCCCGGCCAGGTTGGAGTAACCGACGGGCCGGTCCTGCGGGCCCTGCACCCAGAGATCGACATCGGCGTCGATGTCGTCATCCCAGCGGGCCTCGATCATCACGTTGCCGGGGGCGGCCACCTCCTGCTCCGTGCGTTTCTTCTCCGGCGGGTTGATGTGCGGCAGGAGGATGATCACCAGGGCGATGAAACCCAGCAGGGCCAGGGTGATGACATCACGGAAGACGACGTCGGAATCGTCCTCGGCCTCGGCGGCGAAGGAGAAGTGCTTGCTCATGCGGCCGCTTCCGGCTCGGCCGACTCCAGGATGGCCGCGATCAGGTTGATGACGCCGGTGCGCAGCATGGTGTAGTTGGCGTTCAGCCACAGATTGGTCACCGCGCCGACCAGGGTGGTATACAGCGCCACGCCCATGCCGTTGGTGAGCACCGCCACCAGCTTGCCCACCTGGGAACTGTCGCCCACGGCGTTGGCCGGCACCTGGGTCAGGACCAGGATGAAGCCGATGACCGTGCCCAGCAGGCCCAGCGTCACCAGGCTGGTGGCGATGTACTTGACGAAGGCGATGCGCGCGAGCAACTTGATTTCGAAGGCCTCCTTCACGCTTTCGCGGTCGGTATGCGCACTGAGGTCGATGAAATCGCGCAGCTTGCCCTTGCCGCCCTGCTTGACGGCGTCGATCTCGCGGCTGGTCTTCCATACCCGGTAGCCGCACAGCACCATGCCGTAGACGAACAGGGCGGCGATGACATAGGTCAGGCGGGAACTGTCGGAACTGAATACCGGCGCCACCAGGCCCTGCACGCTGAACACGAGCAGCAGCGCGGCCCCGACCAGATTGAAGGCAATCCAGCGGTAAAACAGCAGATGGTTCCAGGCCATGGGTCCCCCTTGCCGATGGCCATGCATCGGTAGTCGTTGTTGTGTCGAATACAAAGCTCCCGATGCCAGGGCAAGGCCCGTGCCAGCCGATTATCCAGTTGATAATCAAGGGAGGAGAGGACACAATCGAACGGCTCGCGGTGTTTGTGTTCCGAACCGGAACAGGGGCTGTAACATTTTGGAAAGGCGGGTGGATGCTGCAGCAATTGAAAAGCTGGAGGCGCCGGCGGGTCCTCCGGCGTCATGCGATCGCGGATCCGCTATGGGATGAGCTCGCCGCTGCGCTGCCCGTGCTGCAGGGACTGGACGCCGGCGAGCGGGAGAGGCTGCGCGAACTGACCACCCTGTTCCTGCATGACAAGGAGTTCTATGGCGCCCGCGGTTTCGAGGTGACGCCGGCCATGGCATTGCACGTCGCGGTACAGGCCTGCCTGCTGATCCTGAATCTGGAACTGGATCTGTATCGTGACTGGTCCACCGTCATCCTCTATCCCGATACCTTCGTTGCCCCGCGCGAGGAGACTGATGAGGCCGGGCTGGTGCACAGCAGCCGGCATGAACTGGCGGGCGAGTCCTGGGACGGCGGTCCGGTCGTGCTGTCCTGGGCGGATGCCGCGCCGGGGGCTTCGCCCCACGGCCCCGGCACCAATGTCGTCATCCATGAGTTTGCGCACAAGCTGGATATGCGGACCGGAAGCGCCAACGGACTGCCGCCGCTGCATCGCGGCATGGCCGTGGAGGCATGGTCGGAAATCTTCACAGCGGCTTTCGAGCAGCTGCTGCGCCAGGTCGGGCAGGGACGGGAGACGCTTGTCGACCCCTATGCGGCGGAGGACCCGGCGGAGTTCTTCGCCGTTGCCAGTGAGTATTTCTTCGAGGCCCCGGCTGTTTTGCGACATGAATTCCCACAGGTGTATCGGCAACTCGCGCTCTACTACCGGCAGGATCCGGCGCTCAGGGCTGAGCCGCCCGAGGGGGCGGCGTGATCCCGACCGACCTACCGGCACCCGGTACGTACTGTTGACCGGCTGCTGAAGAATATTTATGTTTCGGGATCACCTGCTACACTTTCGATCAATAACAATCGTTAAACTGCGATTTTCAATCTCTCGAACGCGTCCATGCTGGCAGGTTTCAAGGGAGAGCCGTCCGGCCGACAATTCATAACCTGAATAACTGCAAGAGGAGCCCCTTCATGTTCAACAGGATCATGGTGCCGGTGGATCTTGCGCATCTGAATGCGTTGGAAAAATCACTCACTGTCGCCGCCGATCTGGCGCGGCACTACCAGGCGGCGCTCAGTTATGTCGGCGTGACGACCTCCCAGCCCAGTTCGGTGGCGCGCACTCCCGATGAATACGAGCAGAAGCTCAGGGAGTTCGCCCACCAGCATGCCCCGGATAACGGACACGAACCCAGCGCCCGCGTTTACAACAGCCACGATCCGGTGACCGATCTGGACGATATTCTGATCCAGGCGATCGGCGACACCGGTGCCGACCTTGTGGTCATGGCCACGCACCTGCCCAGGCATCTCGATGCGATCATGCCGGCCAACGGCAGCAAGATCGCTGCACATACCCAGGCATCCGTGTTTCTCGTCCGGCCGGATGCAGTGGAATAACAAACCGATATTCAAGGGAGAGTTCCGTGGCCAATACACCCGAAGAATCCCCGGAGAAGCTGAGCGAATCCACCGGCGTACCCGCCCCCGAGGGCGCGGCCAACCTGATCGACACCGATTACCAGATCGGTCAGGACAACTACCAGGCCAGCCCGCTCGGGGTGAACATCGACATCCACGGTGCGGTCTTCGCCGTCTCCTCGCTGGTGATCCTCGCCTTCGTCGTGCTCACCCTGGCCCTGCCCGAGCAGTCGACCACGGTCTTCGACGGGATCAAGAACTGGATCAACAGTCACATGACCTGGTTGTTCCTGCTCGCCGGCAATATCTTCGTGCTCCTGTGCCTGGGCCTGATCCTGTCGCCACTGGGCAGCATCCGCATCGGCGGGGCGAAGGCGACCCCGGATTTCTCCCGGCCGTCCTGGTTCGCCATGCTGTTCGCCGCGGGCATGGGTATCGGCCTGATGTTCTACGGCGTGTCCGAACCGCTCAGTCATTACGGCACCGCGTTCGGCGGCATCAGCGTCGGCGAGGACGGCGTGCGTACCGATTGGGCCCCGCTGGGGGCGGCGGCCGATGACCCGGCCGGTTCCACCCGGCTGGCGATGGCCGCCACCATCTTCCACTGGGGTCTGCATCCGTGGGCGATCTACGCCATCGTGGCGCTGTCGTTGTCGATCTTCGCCTACAACAAGGGCCTGCCGCTGACTGTGCGTTCCATCTTCTATCCGCTGCTGGGCGAGCGCATCTGGGGCTGGCCGGGGCATGTCATCGATATCCTGGCGGTGTTCGCCACCCTGTTCGGGCTGGCCACCTCGCTGGGGATCGGCGCCCAGCAGGCCGCCTCCGGGCTGAATCATCTGTTCGGGTTCGGCAGCGGCGACACCGTGCTGGTGCTGCTGATCACGGGGATTACCGCCATCGCGGTCTTCTCCATCGTGGCCGGCGTGGACAAGGGCGTGAAGCGCCTGTCCGAGATCAACATGGTCCTGGCCTTCCTGCTGCTGATGTTCGTGGTCTTAGTCGGACCGACGCTCATGATCGCCACCGGCTTCTTCGCCAATCTGGGCAGTTACCTGACGGAGTTGCCGTTTCTGGCCAATCCCTTCGGTCGGGAGGATGCCAATTTCAGCCAGGGCTGGACCACCTTCTACTGGGCCTGGTGGATCAGCTGGTCGCCCTTCGTGGGCATGTTCATCGCCCGCGTGAGCCGGGGGCGCACGGTGCGCGAATTTCTGGTGTCGGTGCTGCTGATACCGTCGATCGTGTCGGTGTTCTGGATGACGGCCTTCGGCACTACGGCAATCAAGCAGCTCCAGGAAGGTTTCGAGGGCGCCGTAAATGCGGAGTTGCAGCTGCAGCTGTTCATGATGCTCGAGCAGCTGCCGCTGGCGGATATCACCTCCTTCATCGGCATCGTGCTGGTGATCGTGTTCTTCGTCACCTCCTCGGACTCGGGATCGCTGGTGATCGATACCATCACGGCCGGCGGCAAGATCGATGCACCCAAGCCGCAGCGTGTGTTCTGGGGCGTGATCGAGGGCGCCATCGCCATCGCGCTGCTGCTCGGCGGTGGACTGGCGGCGCTGCAGGCCGCCGCAGTCTCCGCCGGACTTCCCTTCACCCTGGTGCTGCTGGTGGGCTGCTTTGCCATCGTCATGGGGCTGAGAAGCGAGCCGCGCTAGCGATGCGCATGCGCGGGTATTCCTGACCCGGTGAAAAAAGGCGGCCGCGGCCGCCTTTTTCATGTCCCTCCGGTTGTCAGGGGCTACAGCCAGAGTTCGGAGACCGGCGTGTCCGGCGAGTAGTGGCGCGCGATCTGGGCCTGGAACAGTTCGGCCGTGGCCATCGCATCCACCTTGGCATGATGGGAGGAGTAGGCCGGCAGACCATAGCGTTCGCGGCTGTCGGCCAGGCGGATGGAGGTGGGCTGAACGCCGAGGAAGCGTTTGAGGCGCCGCCATCGGTCGATGCGTTCGTGCCGGGCCTCGAGCGCCATGGTATCGATGAGCGGGAACAGGCAGTGTTCGCCGAGTGCGGCCATCACTGCGGCATCCAGGAACGGGCGTTCGATGTTGCGGTAATGCACGACCACCAGATGTCCGGCAAGGCTGGCCAGAATGTCGTCGAGCACGGCCTCGAAGGGCGGGGCGTGCTCGACTTCCGAGTGCGTAATGCGATGGAAGGCGATGGATTCCTCCCGCAACGGCCGCTGCGGCTTGATGACCCAGTAGCGCCCTGCGGCCGGGCGGATGCTGCGCAGATTGAACGGCACCATGCCGATGCTGACGATGGCGTGCCGATGGGGATCCAGTCCGGTGGTCTCGAAATCCAGTGCCAGCAGGGAGGCGTTGGCGATCGGGGTATCTGCAGCCGGTAGTCCGGCAGCGTAAAAGCGTTTGAGCGCAGGGGTTCTGCAGGCCTGTGTCTGGCGGGCGAAATACTCGGGCCAACTCGGTGCTTCGCCCTGACCCCGGGCGTCATCCGACATGGCGATCACCGCCCGGGACTGGGATAGCGGAAGCGCAGAAACTTCTGGGCGTTGCTCAGTACCTGGAAAGCCTCCTTGAGATTGTGGCGGTCGACATCCGAGACCTGCTCCGGATCGATGGAATTGTCGGGCGGGTGCTCGTGCTTGATCTCATGGGCCTGGTGGCGCAGGCGTACGCTGGAAAGAAACTCCAGTGCATAGCGCAGCTTCTCAGTCTGCCCGGAGGGCAGGGCACCGGCCTGTTCGATGTCATCGAGCCGTTCAAAGCAGTTCTGGGAGCGTGAGCCCACACCCAGCGCATGTACCCGGATCACGTCGTTCATCGGTGCCACGCCCCGGCGCTTGATGTTGATGGAATTGTTGTGCTTGCCGTCCTGTTCCAGCACGAAGGTGCGGAACAGTCCCAGCGGCGGGGTGCGGCTGAGTGCGTTGCGCGCCAGCGCGGCGAGGAACAGCGGACTGGCCTGGGCGCGGGTGGCAATCAGATCCTGGAGTTCCTCGACGAAACGCTCCTCGCCATACACGGCATCCAGATCGAAGAAGATCGAACTGTGCAGTAGTCGTTGCGGGTCGGGTTTGGCGATCCAGGTCTCGAAGTAGCGCTTCCACTGTGACAGCGGCTGGCGCCACTGCTCGTTGGTGGCCATGATCCCGCCCTTGCAGTAGGGGTAGCCGCAGGCATCGAGTCCGTCGCTGACGCGTTGGGCGAGTTCCCTGAAATAGGCATCGTGCTGCTCCGGATTGAAGGAGTCGTGCAGCACCATCGCATTGTCCTGATCGGTGGTGATGGACTGGTCATTGCGCGCCAGCGAGCCATGCACCATGAAGCAGTAGGGAATGGGTGGCTCCCCGAGTTCGGTCTCGGCGAGTTCGATCAGGCGCCGCATCAGGCTGCGGCCCACACTCGACATGGCGATGCCGATCATCTGCGAGGTCGCGCCTTCATCCACCAGCCGCACGAAGGCGGCCCGGATCTCCGGGGTAAGGCGCGCCAGGGCGTTGACCGAACTCCGGTTGAAGATGTTGCTGACCAGGTAGGCGCTGTTGTTGGTCTCGTAGCGCACGATATCGGACAGGTGCACCACGCCCACCGGGCGCCGCCGGTGCAGGATGGGAAGGCGCTGGATATTGTTGCGCAGCATCACCAGCATCGCTTCATTCACCGATTCATCGGACTGGACCGTGATCAGCCGGCCATGGGTGATGTCTGACAGCGGGGTCCGGGCCGGGGCGCCTTCGGCGAGAACGCGCACGCGCAGATCCTTGTCCGTCACCATGCCGGCCAGGCGCCATTGCCGGTTTTCGGTATCGGTGAATACCCGGTCGGAATCCTCATCGTTGCCCGGTGCCAGCACCAGGACCGAGGAGACGTCATGTTCGGTCATCAGCCGTGCGGCGTCCTGCACGGAGGCGGATTCCTCGATCATGACCGGCATGCGGGTGATGAGCCGGCGCACGCGCGTGGCGATCATGTCGTTGTCGCGCAGCCTCTGTTCCACCGTGCTCTTCAGACGGGAGCCCGTGAGTTCGACGAAGTCCGCGAAGTTCTCGTCCTCTTCGCACAGGTGCTCGAACACGGGTTCGGGAATCAGGTACAGCAGGGTGTCCTCGATGGCCTTGACCGGAAAGCGCGCACGATGATTACGCAACAGTCCGAACTGGCCGAAGATGTCGCCCTCGCCCAGCTGGTTGTACAGTTGGCCGTTGTGCAGATAGACCTCGACGGCACCGCTGCGAATGTAATAAAGCGCATGGGTCGGCGCGTCGCGCTCGAGGATGGTGGTGCCGGCCTTGAAGTAGCTGATCTCGACTGAGCCGGCCACCTGGTCGAGCAATCCATCGCTCAGGTTGTCAAAGGGGGGATACTGGGCGAAGTGATCACGGATTTCCCTGAGTTCCGCTTCCATGTCAGTCCCTGCAAAATCAACCGGATGGGGATGCGGCCAAGTTCAGCATGGAACCGGCCGGGATTGCAACGCGCAGACCGGGGGCAGAAATAGAAAAGGACCTGACCGGTTCCGGCCAAGTCCTTGATTTCATGGTGGGCGGTACTGGGATTGAACCAGTGACCCCTGCCGTGTGAAGGCAGTGCTCTCCCGCTGAGCTAACCGCCCGGGATGGCGGCAAATAGTAGCGGAGTCAGGGATATAAAATCAACTGCACCAGCCGCGACCATCCCGTGTTCCGTCCCGTGACTGACTAAGCCTCTGTATTCCGGCCGGATGCTGCGCATCCGGCCGTGGCGTCCCGGCATCGCGCCGTCCGGGCGCGATTTGCTAGAATGCGCGCCTGCTTACCTCACTGGGTGGGATATCCATGACCGTACGTACCCGTTTCGCCCCCAGCCCGACCGGCTATCTGCACATCGGCGGCGCCCGCACGGCGCTGTTTTCCTGGCTCTACGCCCGCAAGCACGGCGGCAGCTTCGTGCTGCGCATCGAGGATACCGACCTCGAGCGCTCCACCCGCGAGTCGGTCAACGCCATTCTCGAGGGGATGACCTGGCTGGGGCTGGAGTACGACGAGGGGCCCTTCTACCAGACCGAGCGCTTCGACCGTTACAAGGTCATTGTCGATCAGCTTCTGGAATCCGGCCACGCCTATAAATGTTATTGCAGCAAGGAGCGCCTGGAGAAGCTGCGTGAAGAGCAGATGGCGCGCAAGGAGAAGCCGCGCTACGACGGTCATTGCCGCGAGCTCGCCGCGCCGCCGTCGCCGGATGCGCCCCATGTGATCCGTTTCCGCAACCCGCAGGATGGCCAGGTGGTGGTCGATGACCTGATCCGCGGCCGGGTGGTGTTCAACAACAGCGAACTGGACGATCTCATCATCGCCCGCACCGACGGCTCGCCGACCTACAATCTGACCGTGGTGGTGGATGACTCCGACATGGATATCACCCATGTTATCCGCGGCGACGATCACCTGAACAACACGCCGCGCCAGATCAACATCCTGCGCGCGCTCGGGGTGGAGCCGCCGGTCTATGCCCATGTGCCCATGATCCTGGGTCACGACGGCAAGCGTCTGTCCAAGCGCCATGGCGCGGTGAGCGTGATGCAGTACCGGGAAGAGGGCTACCTGCCCGAGGCGCTGATCAACTACCTGGTGCGTCTGGGCTGGTCCCACGGCGACCAGGAGATCTTTTCCGTGGAGGAGATGATCGAACTGTTCGACATTCCCGACATCAACAAGGCCGCCTCCAGCTTCAATCCGGACAAGCTGCTGTGGCTGAATCAGCACTACATCAAGAGCAGCGAGCCGCAGCACGTGGCGCGCCACCTGAGTTATCACTTCAGCAAGCTGGATGTGGACCCGGCGCCGGCGCCGGAACTGAGCGAGGTGGTGGTGGCCCAGCAGGAACGGGCCCGGACCCTGGTGGAAATGGCGCAAAACAGCGTCTTCTTCTACCGCGACATCGAGGGTTACGACGAGAAGGCGGCGAAGAAGAACCTCAAGGCCGAGGCCCGGGAGCCGCTGGCGCAACTGCGTCAGCGCCTGGCGGCGCTGGAACCCTGGGAGCAGGAGACGATCCATCAGGCAGTGAGCGAAGTGGGCGAGGCGCTGGACCTGAAGCTGGGCAAGGTGGCCCAGCCGCTGCGCGTGGCCGTCTCCGGCGGGCCGGTCTCGCCGCCCATCGATGTCACCCTCTACCTGCTCGGCCGCGAGCGTACCCTTGCGCGCATCGACCGGGCGCTGGAATACATCGATACCCACGACGTTAGCTGATCCAGATCATGACGGCCGGCGCCGGCCTGTTCTATAAAGGGATGAAGGGAGGGTGTTGCTTGGTTAGCCTGCATTCTTCCGTCATTGCGCGGAACGAAGTGACGCGGCAATCTCCCAATACCTGGTCTGCAGTACGAGATTGCCGCGCTTTCTCATAGAATCCCTTCGGGTCAGGGCATCGCAATGACGGTTAACCAAGTGCCATCTGGAGCAGGGAACAAAGACGGGAGGGCAGGAGCATGAGTCGAACCTGGATAGTGGTGGCCGAGAGCAGCCGGGCGAAGATCTACGAGGCCGCGAACGCGGGGGCGGATCTGGTCGAGCGCGAGGACCTGGTGCATCCGGAAGGCCGGCTGCATGAACGTGATCTGGTGAGCGACCGGCCCGGCCATGACAGCGGTACGGCCGGCAGTGGACCGCATGTGCTGGACGAGTCCACATCGGCGCATGTCGAGGAGATGCAGAAGTTCGCCCGCGAGATCGCCGCCAGGCTGGAGCAGGGTCTGAACGACAAGGCCTATGACCGGCTGGTGCTGGTCGCACCGCCGAAGTTCCTCGGCGTACTGCGGGATGTACTCGCACAGGGCGTAGCGGCTACCGTAGCCGAGACCCTGCACAAGAATCTGGTGCAGCATGGCGCCGAAGAGGTGCGTGAGCACGTCCAGGCACTACTGTAAGGATAAGCTTCCAGTCATTCCCGCGCAGGCGGGAATCCAGTGACCGCGTGGTATCTGGATCCCCGCCTGCGCGGGGATGACGATGGCGGTTATAGTAACCGCAATCTATGTAATGATGGTGACTTATCCATTCCATAAGTTAAAGCTTATGGCCCATATCTCGGATATTTATTTATTCTGATCGTTCACCTGGGGCAGAATAGCGGACTGAGTTTTCCGTCAAGCCGCTACAGGAGGGTGCCTCCATGGCCCTGGTGAACATGAAAGACATGCTCGTGCATGCCCACCGCAACGGCTATGCCGTCGGTGCCTTCGACCTGGTCAGCCTGGACTTTCTGCAGGGGATCCTCGACGGGGCCGAGCGCTGCGAGGCCCCGGTGATCCTGAGCCTGGCCGAATCCCACTTCGAGTATTTCGACTTCGAGATCATCATGCCCGCGGTCGAGGCCGCGGCGCGGCGCGCCAACGTGCCCGTGGCCATCCATCTGGATCACGGCGCCTCGCTGGAGAGCGCCATTGCCGGCATCCGCCTGGGCTGCAACGGCGTCATGGTGGATGCCTCCACCCAGCCGTTCGAGGACAACGTCAACTATACCCGCCGGATCGTCGACATGGCGCACGGTTGCGGGGTGCCGGTGGAGGGCGAACTGGGCTATGTCGCCGGGGTGGAAGGCGAGGACGCCGAGCGCCACCCGGGCGAGGTGATCTACACCTCGGTGGAGGAGGCCAGCGAATACGTCGAGCGCAGCGGGGTGGACTTCCTGGCCGTGTCCATCGGCACCGTGCACGGCCGCATGCGCGGCGAGCCGCAGCTGGACATCGAGCGTCTGGGCCGGATCAATCAGGCCCTGGGCATCCCCCTGGTGATCCACGGCGGCACCGGGCTGAGCGACGCCCAGTTCACTGCCCTGATCGAGAACGGTGTGACCAAGATCAATTATTACACTGCCCTGTCCGATGCCGCCGCCCGCCGCATCCGCGCCAATGCCGATGCCGACAGTGGCTGCGGCTACACCGGTCTGGTCAAGGGGGCGGCCGCGGCCATCCAGGAGGAGGTCGAGCGCTGCATCCGGCTGTGGGGCAGCGCCGGCCGCGCCGAGGCGGTGCTGGCCGAGGCCGCCCCCTGGCAGGAGGTCGAGCACGTGATCGTGTACAACACCGAGGGTGCCGATGCCCAGCAGGTCGATGAACTGATGGCCATCGGCCGCGACACCCTGGGGCAGATTCCCGGTGTGCGGCGGGTGTTCACCGGCCACGCCCTGGCCGAGGACGCGAAATACCGCCACTGCTGGGTGGTGCGTTTCGCCCATGCCGAGGTGGTGGACAGCTACAGGCACCACCCCGATCACCAGGCCTATGCCGACACCCATTTCCGCCCCGTGGCGGGCGACCGCATCAGCATCGATTTCGAGGATGCGGGCTGAGGTTCAGGAGCGCCACGGAATACACGGAAGGCACGGACGATATAACGCAGTCGTAGGATGGGTGGAGCGCAGCGCAACCCATCGTCGCGTCCGGGGCATGATGGGTTACGGCGCCGGGGCGCCTGCACCCATCCTACTGTCTGGTTTGTTTGAGCAGCTTGCGCAATGCGGTCAATGACCGGGTGTTGAGCACGTCGTCCTTCTCCAGCCAGCCGCGCCGGGCCTGGCCGATGCCGAAGCGCAGGTGCTCGAAGGCCGCCGGGCTGTGCGCGTCCGAGTTGATGCTCACCAGCACGCCTTCCTCCTTCGCCAGCCGGCAGTGGCTGTCGAGCAGATCCAGCCGGTCCGGGTTGGCGTTGAGTTCCAGATAGCAGCCGCGCTGGGCGGCCTGGTGGATGATGCGTTCCATGTCCACGGCGTAGGGTTCGCGTTTGTCGATCAGCCGGCCGCTGGGATGGGCCAGCAGGGTGAAGTGCGGGCTGTCCATGGCGCGCAGGATGCGCTCGGTCTGTTGTTTCCGGCTGAGGTTGAACTGGCTGTGCACGGCACCGATCACCAGATCCAGTCTGTCCAGTACCTCATCCGGCAGGTCCAGGCTGCCGTCCTCCAGGATGTCCACCTCGATGCCGCTGAGCAGGGTGATGCCGTCGAGGCTGTCGTTCAGTTCGGCGATGGCGTCGACCTGTTTCAGCAGCCGATCGCTGTCCAGGCCATGGGCGACGGCGAGGTGCTTCGAGTGCTCGGTGATCGCCAGGTAGTCCAGACCCCGGTCGCGTGCGGCCTCGGCCATGGCCCTGAGTGAGCCCTGACCGTCGCTGGCGCGGGTGTGACAGTGCAGGTCGCCGCGCAGGTCGGTGAGTTTGATCAGCTTCGGTAATTTATCCTCGCGCGCGGCCTCGATCTCGCCGCGGTTCTCGCGCAGTTCGGGCTCGATATACGCCAGCCCCAGCTGCTTGAACAGACTGGCCTCGGTTTCACCGGCGATGCGTTTGTCGCCCTCGTACAGGCCGTATTCGTTGATCTTCCAACCCTTCTTCTGGGCGATGCGGCGCACGGCGATATTGTGCGCCTTGCTGCCGGTGAAGTAGTACAGGGCCGCGCCGTAGCTGACCCTGGGCACCACCCGCAGGTCCACCTGCAGGCCGTTGTTCAGGATGACGGTGGCGCGGGTGCTGCCGCTGGAGACGACGGTGTCGACCTCCTCATAGCGGGTGAAGTGCTGGATGGCCTGCCTGCCGTCGCGGGCGATCACCAGGATATCCAGATCGCCGACCGTCTCCTTCGCCCGCCGGTAGCTGCCGGCGATGACCACCTGCTCGATGTCCTTGCCGTCCTCCAGCCAGGCCGTCAGCGGCTCGGCGTAGCGCGCCGCCTCGGCCAGCTTGAAGCGGCGTTCACTGTCGCGGTGCTTTTCCACCGCCTCCATGAGGCGCGCCTCGGTCTTGGGGCCGAAGCCCGACAACTCGCGGATCTCGCCATCACGGGCGGCGCGCTGCAGCTGCTCCAGGTTCTGGATGTCGAGCTCGTGGTACAGGGCATGCACCCGCTTCGGGCCGATGCCGGGCAGGCGCAGCAACTCGCCCAGATCGGGCGGCACCTTCCTGCGCAGCTTGTCCAGGGCGCGGCAGCGGCCGGTGTCCAGTATCTCCTCGATCTTGGCGGCCAGGTCCTTGCCGATGCCGGGAAAGTCGGTCAGGTCCTCGCCGGCATCGCGCATCCGGCGCACGTCCTTGTTCAGGGCGCGCAGATTGCGGGCGGCGTTGCGGTAGGCGCGGATGCGGAAGGGGTTGTCGCCCTCGATCTCCAGCAGGTCGGCGATCTCGTCGAAGATTTCCGCGATCTGTTCGTTGTCGGAGGGCATGTATCACCTTTGTAAAGAGCGCCACGGAATACACGGAAAACACGGACAAAATCATATTGTAATAAAACGGCCAATCACCCGTTACCGTTACCCGTCATTTCCGCGAAGGCGGGAATGACGATGAAAATTTCATTCATCCACCTAACACAACATATGTTGTCCGTGCCTTCCGTGTATTCCGTGGCGCTCTTGATCTTTCATCCTTTAATGCAGACCAGCGGCCGCAGCCGTGCCACCTTGCGTGCCAGGCCGGCCTGCTCGGCGGCCTCGACCACGGCGCTGACATCCTTGTAGGCGCCCGGGGCCTCCTCGGCCACGCCGCGGTAGGAGTGGCTGCGAATGATGATCCCCCGGCCGGCCAGCTCGTCGATCAGGTCCTCGCCGCGCCAGCGTCTGGTGGCCTGGTGCCGGCTCATGGCGCGGCCGGCGCCGTGGCAGGCAGAGGCGAAGGACTTTTCCTCGCTGGTCGCCATGCCGGCCAGTACATAGGAGGCGGTGCCCATGGAGCCGCCGATCAGCACCGGCTGGCCGCTGTTCATGAACATCTCCGGCAAGTCGGCGTGACCGGGACCCAGCGCCCGGGTCGCGCCCTTGCGGTGGACGAACAGCCGGCGCTTCTCACCGTCGACCGTATGCGTCTCCTCCTTGCAGGTGTTGTGGGAGACGTCATAGATCAGCTGCAGATCGGCCTCGGGCAGCACGTGTGCGAAAACATCGCGGGTGAGATGGGTGAGGATCTGACGGTTGGCCAGGGCGCAGTTGATGCCGGCGCGCATCGCGCCCAGATAGCGTTCCCCCAGCGGCGAGTTCAGCGGGGCGCAGGCCAGTTCCCGGTCGGGCAGGCTGATGTGATACTGCTGGGCGCTCAAGGCCATTTCACGCAGGAACTCGGTGCCGATCTGGTGGCCCAGGCCGCGGGAGCCGCAGTGAATGCTGACCACCACGGCATCAGGCTGCAGCCCGAAGGCCGTGGCCGCCTCGGGGTCGTAGATCTCGCTCACCGCCTGCACTTCCAGGTAGTGATTGCCCGAGCCCAGGGTGCCCATCTCGTCGCGCTGGCGCTTGCGGGCACGCTCGGAGACGGCCTCGGGCACGGCGCCGGCCATGCGGCCGTGTTCCTCGATCCGCTCCAGGTCCTCGCGCCGGCCGTAGCCCTGGCGTACCGCCCAGTCGGCGCCGCCTTCCAGCATGGCGGTCATCTCCGCGTCCCTGAGCCGGATGCGGCCGGTGCTGCCCACGCCGGCGGGGATGCGGTAGAGCAGGAAGTCGGCCAGGGTCTCGCGGTGCGGCTGCAGTTCGTCCACGCTCAGGCCGGTAGTCAGGGTGCGCACGCCGCAGGAGATGTCGAAGCCCACGCCGCCGGCCGAGACCACGCCGCCCAGGTCGGGGTCGAAGGCGGCCACGCCGCCGATGGGAAAGCCGTAGCCCCAGTGGGCGTCCGGCATGGCGTAGGCGGCCTGCACGATGCCGGGCAGGGCGGCGACATTGGCCAGCTGTTCCCAGACCTTGTCGTCCATGTCGCTGATGAGCTGCCGGTCGGCATACAGAATGCCCGGCACCCGCATGTTGCCCTGCTGCGGGATCTGCCAGGTGGTGACGTCGAGTTGGGTGAAGCGGTCGGGGTCCATGGCGTCGGTTTCTCTTGAGCCATTCACATTCTTCGTCATTGCGAGGCGCGTAGCGCCGCGGCAATCTTTAACAGGCAGGATATGCGTTACGGGATTGCCACGCTACGCTCGCAATGACGTGGGGACACGGGGTCACTGGAATTTTTCCCCTACTGGTTCATGCGCATCTTACTGACCAAGCCTAGACATCCACCACGCACTGCGCCAGCCAGCGGCCGTCGGCAAGCTGCCGCACCTCCAGCGCGGTCAGGGTCGCGCCCTTGACCTCCACCGCGGGCTGATGCCGGGTCCGGTCCACCGGCTCGCCCCAGGCCGTGGCCTGCAGCCTGCCGTTGTCGATGGCGACCTCGTAGCGGGCGAACAGCAGCCCTTCGGTGGCCATGGCATAGACCAGGGCGTTGATCCAGTCCAGGAACAGAAAATCCAGGTCCGGGGCCTGGCAGGCGAGGGTGAGTGACTGCCTGGGCTGTACGGTTTCGGGCCGGGTGATCACGGCGGTCAGGGCGAGCCCCGCCATGCTGAAGGCCGCGGCCGGGGTGGCGCCGATGCCGCGGATGCCGATGTCGGCGCCATGCTGGAAATGTTCCCAGGCGGCGTCGACAGTGCTGCTGTCAGTCATCGGCAGCCGCCCCCTGCGGTTCGCCGCCATCCCGGTCGACCAGCGGCACGAACATCACCGGCAGCAGGTCCTCGCTGCTGATCCGGCCATCGGCGGCCTTCCGATAGAGCATCAGTTCCTGGCTGAAGGTCCCGCCTATCGGCGCAATCAGGCGTCCCGCCGGGGCCAGCTGTTCCAGCAGGGCAGGCGGCACGCGCTCGCAGGCGGCGGTGATCATGACGCCGTCGAAGGGCGCGGCCTCCGGCCAGCCCAGACGGCCGTTGCCGATGCGGGTGTGCACATTGTCCAGGCCGAGCGCCTGCAGTCGCTCCTGTGCCAGGCGGCCGAGCGCGGCGACCGTCTCCACGCTGTACACCTGCGCGGCCAGCCGGGCCAGGATGGCGGCCTGGTAGCCGGAGCCGGTGCCGATCTCCAGCACCCGGGAGTGCGGCGTCAGGGCCAGGCACTGACTCATCAGGGCGACGATGTAGGGCTGGGAAATGGTCTGGCCGTCGCCGATCGGCAGCGGGTGGTTGCCGTAGGCCTGGTGGCGCAGGTGGGCGGGGATGAAATGTTCGCGCGGCACCGCCTCCAGCGCGGCCCGCACCCGCGGGTCCAGCTGCGGGCAGCCGGTCATTGCGCCGGTATAGGCGAACTCCTGCTCGATCTCGCGCAGCAGCCGGGCCCGGGCCTGATTCAGGGCGGTGTCTGTCATCGTTTCAAGTATAGGCGCGCCGCTGCGCCCGCGGCCACGGATGCGGCCGGGCCTGACCCAACTCAAGCCGGCGCGATCCGGACTTCGGCCGCGGGCGCAGGATTTGCTAGCATAGGCAGTTCACCCAATGCTACGGACCCGCCATGACGACAAGCCCGACGCCCCTGCCCGCCGCGCAGCTGTGTGCCCTGTGTGATCCGCAGCAGTTCGACTTCCACACCACGGACGACCTGGAGCCGCTCAGCGGCATGGTCGGTCAGACGCGGGCGCTGGAGGCGATCCGCTTCGGCGTGGGCATCGACAACCATGGCTACAACCTGTTCGTGCTGGGCCCGCCCGGCGTGGGCAAGCAGACGGCCGTGCACAATTTCCTGCGCGAAGCGGCCGCTGCCGCGCCGGATCCGCAGGACATCTGCTACGTCAACAATTTCACCGACAGCTACCAGCCGCACCTGATCCGGCTGCCGGCCGGCATGGGCGCGCGCTTTCGTCGCGAGATGCTGCACCTGCTCGAGGAGTTGCGCGGGGCCCTGCCCTCGGCCTTCGAGAGCGAGGAGTACCAGCATGCGCTCAAGCGCATCGAGGACGAGTTCGATCAGCGTGAGCAGCGCGCCATGCGCGAATTCGCCGCGCGCAGCGAGTCGCAGCAGGTCAAGCTGATCCAGCGCCCGGGCGAGTTCACCTTCGCGCCGATCTACGAGGACAGGATCCTCGATGCCGAGGGCTTTTCCAAGCTGCCCCGGGACGAGCAGCAGCGCATCGAGCGCATCATCCGGCGACTGGAACAGGAACTGCAGGACCTGCTGCAGAGCACACTGCCGCAATGGCGGCGCGAGCGGCGTGAACGCCTGCGCCAGCTCAATTACGAGTTCACCCGCCAGGCCGTGGGCGGCTACATCGATTCCATCCGCAATACCTACAAGAGCTTCCCCGCCATCCAGGCCCACCTGGACGCAGTCGAGCAGGACGTGATCGAGAACGTCGGCCTGTTCCTGCGCCAGGAGGACGGGGGCATGACGCCCGAGGAGTTCATGCACGGGCCGCTCAAGCGCTATGGCGTGAACCTGCTGGTCGAGCACGAGGAGGGGCAGGGCGCGCCGGTGGTCTATGCCGACAATCCCACCTATGGCCAGCTGTTCGGGCGCATCGAGCATGTGGCCCAGATGGGCGCGCTGATGACGGACTTCACCCTCATCCGTGCCGGCGATCTGCACCGGGCCAACGGCGGCTATCTCGTGATCGACGCCCGCCGGCTGCTGCTGCAGCCCTTCGCCTGGGAGACCCTCAAACGGGTGCTGGAGACCCATGAACTGAAGATCGAATCCCTCGGGCAGTCCCTGAACCTGATCAGCACCGTCTCGCTGGAGCCCGAACCGGTGCCGGTGAATCTCAAGATCGTGCTGCTGGGCGACCGGCTGCTGTACTACCTGCTGTATGAATACGATCCCGACTTCGGGGAGCTGTTCAAGGTCGCGGCCGATTTCGAGGACGACATCGAGCGCAGCCCGGAGAACTTTGAGTTGTTCGCGCGGCTGATCGCCACCCTGGCGCGCAAGCACCAGCTGCGGCCGCTCGATCGCGAAGCGGTGGCGGCGATGATCGATTACAGTGCGCGCGAGGCCGCCGATCACGCGCGCCTGTCCATGCACATGCGCAGCATCGCCGATCTGATGCAGGAGGCCGCCTACTTCACCGCCCGGCGCAACGCCGACACCGTCAGCGCCGAGGATGTGCGTACCGCGTTCACTGCCCGCATCGAGCGCGTGGACCGGCTGCGCGACCGCATGCTGGAGGAGATCCGCAAGGGCGTGGTGCATATCGATACCGAGGGCAGCCAGGTGGGCCAGGTCAACGGCCTGACCGTGCTGGAGCCGGGCAACTTCCGTTTCAGCCTGCCGGTGCGCATCACCGCGGTGACCCGCCTGGGCGAGGGCGAGGTGGTGAACATCGAACGCGAGGTCGAGATGAGCGGGCCGATCCATTCCAAGGGCGTGTTCATCCTGTCCAGCTATGTGGGCATGCGCTTTCTGCCGGACCAGCCGCTGTCGCTGACCGCCAGCCTGGCCTTCGAGCAGTCCTACGCCGGCATCGAGGGCGACAGCGCCTCCCTGGCCGAACTGTGCGCACTGCTGTCCTCGCTGGCCCGGCTCGGCCTGCGTCAGGACCTGGCCCTGACCGGCTCGGTGGACCAGTACGGCAACGTCCAGGCCATCGGCGCCGTGAACGAGAAGATCGAGGGCTTCTTCGACCTGTGCCAGGCCCGCGGCCTGACCGGGCGCCAGGGCGTGATCATCCCGGCCAGCAACGTGGCGCACCTGATGCTCAAGCCCGAGGTGGTGGCCGCGGCCGAACGCGGCGAGTTCGCCGTCTATCCGGTCGCGCATGTGGATGCCGCCCTGGAACTGCTCACCGGCCTGCCTGCCGGCACGGCCGATGACAACGGCCTGTTCGCCGAGGGCAGTGTGAACCGCGCTATCCAGGAACGGCTGGCCGAGTTCGTCGCCATCCGCCAGGCCTTCGGCCAGCACAGGGACGAACCCGAGCCGGAGGTGCCCAGCCTCCCCTCCGGGGCCGACAACGACTGATCCCGCGAAAGTCCCTCTTCCCACCGGGGAGAGGGGAAAATGCCTGTACAGCTCCGAATGGCACTTACATAAGCCGGACTTCACTCTCTCCGTCATTCCCGCGAAGGCGGGAATCCAGGGCCTGGGAGGGCAAACAAATGCTGGATCCCCGCCTTCGCGGGGATGACGCAGCTAAAGTAAGTGCCATTCGGTACAGTTGCCGGTTTGCGAGCGCCCCAGTATTGACACCCTGCCACCGCTGGCGTAAAGTTCGCGCTTCGTTTTCGGGGCTATAGCTCAGCTGGGAGAGCGCCTGCATGGCATGCAGGAGGTCGGCGGTTCGATCCCGCCTAGCTCCACCAAATACCACGAGTGGTTTCATGCACCGATTCGGTCGCTTCCTGGCCTGGCTGGGTGCCGTACTGGTCGCGGTCGGACTGATCGGAGGCTTCACCGCCCTGTTCATGGATGCCGACAGTAACGCCGTACGGCTGCTGACCCTGGTTCCACTCGGCTTTGCCGGACTGCTGACGGGGATCGTCATCACCCAGCTGCACCGGCCGGCAGACGGCAACTAGCGCCACCAAGTTCCGTCCCCTTCGTCTAGAGGCCTAGGACACCGCCCTTTCACGGCGGCGACAGGGGTTCGACTCCCCTAGGGGACGCCATTACGATCAAAGGCCCGGGGTTCTGATCCCGGGCCTTTCTTGTATAGCGAATATATCTGCGGGTTGTTCAACTCCGTTTCGGGATATATTTCACCTGCTTCAGTCCTTCGAAGTCCGCGTCCTGCGTCCACAGCGTGGCATTATGAGCACGGGCGCAGGCGAGTATCACGGAATCGGCCAGCGGCAGTTTATGATCCATACCCAGTTTCGCCGCGGTTAAGGCAAGATCGCCGTCGAGATCAATGATCTCACCCTGACGCATCAACGCGATGGCAGACAAGGCGGCATTTTCATCCCGCTGCTGGCAGACGCGCTTGAAGACCTCCAGCAGGCTGATGGAAGGCACCAGCAGTTTCTCTGTATCGAGAACCGGGGTTGAGAAGAAATCGGCATTGGGGGCATCGGCGAAATATTCGAGCCATCCCGATGAGTCCACCACGTTCATACCCGGTCCTTATCGCGCGGCACGTCGGTATCGATCCCCTTCAAGAATCCCCGGGCAGTTTTGAGGTCCCGAACGGGAATGAATTCGAGCCGCCCGTCATAAATCAGCACCTCAATCTTCTCTCCCGGCTTGAGGTGTAGCGCCTGGCGCGCGGCCTTTGGAATAACGATTTGATATTTCTCTGAAATGGTTACTGATGTCATACGAATATCTCATCGATTCGGTATTCGTAAAGCGTAATCCTTGTCCGATGGGGAGTCAATCACCAGGGACGGCGGCTGCGAGGCATTGGTAGCGCAATCTCCACCACGGTGGTCACCACAGGGAAACCATAGCCTCCCCTAGGGGACGCCAGTAAAGGCAAAAGGCCTGGAGTGCAAAGCTCCAGGCCTTTTTTATGGTTCGTCGGATATCTCCGGGGAAGTATGCGAGACGCTTCAGCCGCTGACCCCATGAAAGCCGCCGAAGCCAAACGCCTCGATTTCCTGAAAAAGTCACTCCAGTTCGTCATTTCCATTTACCAGCGTACCTGGTCCTGGACCGAGTTGCAGTGCCGGTCGTTGTGGGACGATATTCTGCGCGCCGGGCGCAGTGGGCGCATCAGCGCCGACATCATCGGGTCGATGTCTATATCGACAGGGGGCTGAATGAGGTTTCCAGCCCGTCGCCGTTGCTGGTGATCGACGGGCGGCAGCGGCTGACCACCGCGACGCGCATCATCGTGGATATTTCGTTGAGCCGGGACCAGGGTAATCCGCAGCACATCTTCGAGAGCATGAACTCCACCGGACGCGAGTTGAGCACCAGGTGGATCTGATCCGCAACTTTGTGTTGATAGGGGTGGATACTGCACACCAGATCCAGTTGTATGAAGACCACTGGCGGCCGATGAGCGGAACGAAATGATATCCAAAAACAAATATTTGTCTGAACAGTTCAATCCTCGATTGAAACTATACGCAAATAACGTATACTCGATTCCATGAAACTGGTGTTTGTGGAAGCGCCGCCATTTACTCGGTTACTGGCGGACTACCTCACGGATGAGGCCTATCGGGATCTGCAAGCCGCGTTACTGGAAAATCCGGAACTCGGTGATGTGATTCCCGGGACGGGCGGGTTCCGCAAGTTGCGCTGGCAGGATGCACGCCGGGGCAAGGGAAAGCGGGGCGGTTTGCGGGTGATTTATTACTATCTCACCGACGATGGTCAGATCTGGTTCTTTGCGCTGTATGACAAGGACGAGGCGGTGGATTTAAGTGCCGAGGAAAAACGACTGCTTAAACAGGCGATTCAACAGGAGTTGGCCGCCAGGAGGCGAAAGCGATGAGCAGGAAACGCAAGCTGTTTGATGAATTGATGGAAGGGGTGGATGCCATGCGCTCGCAGCGCGAGGGCAAGATCACGCTGCGTACCCACGAGGTTGAAGCATTGCCCCCGCTTGAGATCGACCCTGCCACCATTCGGGAGACGCGCGAAAAACTGCATGTGTCCCGTGCGGTGTTCGCCCGCCATCTGCGTGTGTCGACCCGAACCCTCGAAAATTGGGAACAAGGCCGCGCCAGGCCCAATGCCCAGGCGGCGGCTCTGATCCTGATGGTTCGTCAGTACCCGGATACGCTGGAGAAGCTGCACTCGCTAAACAATGCCGCGGCCTGACGGTCCGGTCGGCAGCCGCAGGACTACGGCAATTGGCGTCATATGACGGGTTGTTTGATGTATATCGACAGGATGAGGTGCGGTCATGCGTATGACCCTGAATATCGATGATCAGCTGCTGGACGCAGCGCAGCGTATCACCGGCATTACCGAAAACGCCGCCCTGGTAAGGGAAGGGCTGTGCGCGCTGATCGAGCGCGAGAGCGCCCGGCGTCTGGCGCGGCTGGGCGGGTGCGAGCCGCAGTTGAGGTCAGCGCCGAGGCGGCAGCCCGGTCCGAAATGATCCGGCTTGACCCTCTGAAAGGGGTCGGTGATGACCCTCTGAAAGGGGTCGGTGACAAAACGCAATCATTTTCATTTGTCACCGACCCCTTTAAAGGAGGCGAGACCAGAAAGGAATCAGAGAAGCTGGCGCGCGAACTCGGTCTCGCCGGCCTCGGCAAAGGCGGCGGCGGTCAGCAGCTGTTCGAGTCGGGTGGTCAGGCGTTTGATCATGGCCGGGGTCCTGCAGTTAATTAGAAAAGCCTGATAGACTGATGCAGAATCCCTGCCAACCCCCGGAATGGTCAGCAGTACCTTGTTTTTAAAGGAAAACCCGGATTCCTGCAGCGGGCAGGCAGTGTCCATGACTGCTGCATATTGTAACGATCTGGCCGGCCTTTACTCAGATGAGGCTGCAGTTTGCTGTTTTCACGACTGTTACGCTGTGTAACAGGTGTTGCAAACTGCAATTTCCGCTATCATTCCGGATCATGACCTCGCTGCGCAAAACGGTCACCCTGGGCTACTACGCGCTCGCCACCCTGCTGGTCGGGGTGTCGCTGCTGGCGATCCTGGAACTGCGCCTGATCGGCGACAGGGTCATGGCCGGCGAGCATGTCACTGAGTTCTTCGGCTTCGCGCTCGAAATCCGCCGCTTCGAGAAGAATGCCTTTCTCTATCACCAGCCCGCGGACATCACCGAGGCGCTGGCGTATGCGCACCGGGCCCGGCGCACGCTCGAGCTCCACCAATCCGCCTTCGAGGCCTTCACCAGCACCGCCCGGCTGCAGTCGCTGCAGACGGCGCTGGCCGACTATGCCGGCCAGATGCAGCGCTACGCCGAACTGGCGGAAGGCGCAGCGGCGGAGCGGACGCAACTGGAGCAGGCCATCCGCCTCACCGGACGCGAGATCGTGGACACGGCTGAGGCCCTGGCCCAGGAGGAACGGCGTTTTCTGCGCGCCTCGCTGGACCGCCACCGTCTGCTGCTGCTCGGCTCGCTGGCATTGCTGGTGCTGCTGGCCGTGGCCATCGGTCAGTTCCTGTCGCGGCGCGTGACGCGCCCGCTCATGCGCCTGGAGGCCGGGATCGAGGCCGTGGCCGAGGGCCGCCTGGCGCGGCTGGACATGGCCTCCCCGCACCGCGAGATCGTCTCCCTGACCCAGGCCTTCAATCATGTCATGGGCGAACTGGAACTGCGCCAGCGCCAGCTGGTGCGGGCGGAGAAGCTGGCCTCGCTGGGCACGCTGCTCTCGGGTGTGGCGCATGAACTGAACAATCCGTTGTCTAACATCTCATCATCCTGCCAAATTCTGACCGAGGAGGGAGACGAGCTCGACCCGGACTATCGGCGTGAGCTGCTGGGCCAGATCGATGAGCAGACGCTGCGCGCGCGGCACATCGTCCGCACGCTGCTCGATTATGCGCGCGATGTCCCCTTCCGCAGGCAGGCGCTGCCGCTGGCCGAACTGATCGAGGAGACGCTGCGTCTGGTGCGGGGCCAGGTATCGAGCCGGGTCAACATCCACCTGGATCTGCCGGCCGGTCTGCAACTGCACGGTGACAAGCAGCGGCTGCAGCAGGCCTTCATCAACCTGATCCGCAATGCGCTGGAGGTGATGGAGAACCGCGGCACACTGCATATCAGCGCCCGGCGGGTGCAGGAGCACGCCTGGGCGGGCGGTGACGGCCCGCATTTTCTCGCCTTCGGCCGCTGCCGGGGCCAGGGCGAGGCAGTGGAGATCGAGATCCGTGACGACGGCCCGGGCATTGCGGCCGATATCCTGCCGCGCATCTTCGACCCCTTCTTCACTACCCGGGACGTGGGGCAGGGTTCGGGACTGGGGCTGTTCATCGTGTTCGAGATCATCGAGGAACACGGCGGCTGCATTGCCGTGGAAAGCGTACCCGGCCGGGGTACGGCCTTTTTCATCCGGCTGCCGGCCGGGGAGGGGGAGGCATGAGCGAGGGCAGGCTGCTGATCGTCGATGACGAGAAGATCGCGCTGAAGAACCTGGAACACGTCATGGCCAAGGCGGGCTACGCGGTCACCGCCACCCAGAGCGGGAGTCGGGCGCTGGCGCTGCTGGAGCGTCAGCCCTTCGATGTGGTGCTGACCGACCTGCGCATGGAAAAGGTCGACGGCATGCAGATCCTGAAGAAGTGCCGCGAGACCTGCCCCGATACCGAAGTGGTGATGATCACCGGCTATGCCACGCTGGACTCGGCGGTCGAGACCATGAAGCAGGGGGCCTTTTACTACATCGCCAAGCCGTTCCGCCTGGACGAAGTGCGCAAGGTGGTGGCCGAGGCGATGGAGAAGATCCAGCTCAAGCGCGAGAACCGCAGTCTGCGCGAGCAGGTGGAGCGCTACCGGGGCCGGGTCCGCATCCTGACCCAGGACGGGCGCATGCAGTCGCTGCTGGAGACGGCGCGGCAGGTCGCGCCCACCGATTGCAACGTGCTCCTCACCGGCGAATCCGGTACCGGCAAGGAACTGTTCGCCCGCTATCTCCATGCCCACAGCACGCGTCGCGATGGTGCCTTTGTCGCGTTCAACTGCGGCGCCTTCAATGAAGAGTTGCTGGCGAACGAACTGTTCGGCCATCTCAAGGGCGCCTTCACCGGGGCGGCCGCGGACAAGCGCGGTCTGCTCGAGGCCGCCTCGGGCGGCACCCTGTTTCTGGATGAGATCACCGAGATGTCGCCGGCCATGCAGGTCAAGCTGCTGCGCGCGGTGCAGGAGCGGGAGGTGCTGCCGCTGGGGTCGACCACGCCGGTGCCGGTGGATGTGCGTTTCATCGCGGCCACCAATCGCGATATCGAGGCGGCGCTGGACAGCGGTGCCTTCCGCCAGGACCTGTACTTCCGGCTCAACGTGGTCAATCTGCATCTGCCGGCGCTGGCCGAGCGCCGGGATGACATCCCGCTGCTGGCCCAGCATTTCCTGGCCAGGCACGCGGCACTGATGCACAAGACGGTGGACGAGATCACGCCCGAGGCGATGGCGCTGCTGACGGCCTACGATTTTCCCGGCAATGTGCGCGAACTGGAGAACATCATCGAACGCGGCGTGGCCCTGGCCACCGGGCATGCCATCGATACCGGGCATCTGCCCGAGCATCTGCGCAACCTGTCCATCCGCACCTTCCGGCGCAAGGACGGACGCATCCCGTCGCTGGAGGAACAGGAGCGCGACTACATCCAGTGGGTGTTGCAGGAAGTGGGCGGCAACCAGACCCGGGCCGCCCGCATCCTGGGCATCGATCGCGTCTCCCTGTGGCGCAAACTCAAGCGCTACGAGGCGCAGGAGTAGAGGCGGCGCGCTCAGCCCGCCCTGACCACCAGCACCGGCCCCGGCGCGGCGCCGATGACCCGCTCCGAGACCGACCCCAGCAGTACCTTCTGCAGGCCGCTGCGGCCATGGCTGCCGACCACGATCAGATCGGCCCCGGTGCTGGCGGCGGCCTGCACGATGGCCGTCTCCGGACGGTCGCCTGCATCCACCCGCGCCTCGGCCTCCAGGCCGTCATCGAGATAGGCCTGCAGGGTGCGTTGGGCGGCCTCCTGCGCCTCGGCCTGGCGCGCCTCACTGTGGCTCGGCAGGGTCGCCGACACCACCGTGAGCGGCAGTTCGCACAGCCGGGCCAGCCGGCCGGCGGCGTAGGCGGCGGCATCGGAATAGCGCGAGCCGTCGGTCGCCACCAGGATGCGGCTGCGCGGCATCTGCGCCGCCCGGGGGGCGACCAGAACGCTGCAGCTGGCCATGCCGCAGATCCGGCCGGTGGCGTCTCCGACCATCATCCGCGCCAGGCCGCGGCGGCCGCGGCGGCCCATGATCAGCAGATCGGCCTGCATGTCCTCGCTCTGCTGGAGGATCTCCGCCACCGGTTCCTGGCCGTGCCGGATCACGGTTTCGACCTCCACCCCGGCGGCCCTGGCCTGATCCCGGACCCTGTCCATGATGTCCCTGGCCTCCTGTCCCGCCGCTTCCGCCAGCTGCGGGGCCAGGGCGTCGTACTCGGGGTTGGAGATGACCACGGTCATCACGGTCAGGGCGGCGCCGCATCTGGCGGCCAGTTCCAGGGCCAGGCGCACGGCGCCGTCGGAATATTCCGAACCGTCGGTGGCCAGCAGCAGCTGCTCGAAGCGCCCCAGGGGCGAAAGCTCTGTCATCAGGTGTTCTCCAAGTCGCGTCAGTGGCCGGCGGCCAGGATGCCGGAGGCGGCCAGCACCAGCACCAGGATCTCGAGCGCGGCGATCACGACATAGGGCCGGTCGCCGTTGGCCTGCAGGATCGGCAGTACCCGGATGTAGCAGATAATGGTGACGGCCGACAGGAAGGCGATCGGCACGAAGTTGAGGAAATCGCCCGTGCCGGCCAGTCCCAACCAGCCCCAGCCGATCGGCACGTCGGCCGCGGCCAGGTAGTCGGGGGCGCGCATCGACCAGTAGTGCGTGATCTCCTCCAGCGGCACATGCGGGGTGATCACGCCGAAGACATAGAGCATGAAGGTCACCACCAGCAGCACGAAGCCGAGCTTCATGCCCGCATCGAGCAGCCCGGCATAAACGATCTGTTCGCGGGAGGCGTAGTCGGAGCCGTGTTCGGTGTGTGCCATGACGTGTGTCTCCTTGGTCAGATGCCCAGGCCCTTGAGCAGGGCGCGTGAGCCGGCCACCAGCAGCATGACGATGACGATCTTGCGCACCAGCGAGGCGTTGACCTTCTTCAGCAGGCGCACCCCCAGCAGCGATCCGAGCATGATGCCGATGATGGAAGGTACGGTGATGATGGCCAGGATGGCCCCCTGGTTCAGATAGACCCAGGCAGCGGAAGTGTCGACGATCGAGAGCATGAACTTGGAACTGGCGACCGACACCTTGAGCGGTGCGCCCATCAGCAGGTTGAGCACCGGGATGTTGGCCCAGCCGGCGCCGAGACCGAACATGCCGGCCATGATGCCGATGGCCACGAACAGCGACAGCCCGGTGGCGGTGCGGTGGACCTTCCAGTTGATGTCCTTGCCGGCGGCGGCATCGTGATAGATGCCGGTGATATGCAGCGCGCTGGACAGGTTGTCGGCCCGGGGTACCTCGGGGAATTCGGATTTCTTCGCCATCCACATCAGGGCGACGATGCCCAGGATGATGATGCCCAGCGCCAGGTTGACCACGTTGGCCGGCAGGGCCAGACCGATCATGGCCCCGACGATGGCCGAGGCCGAGGCGATCAGCGCCAGCGGCATGGCCAGGCGCAGGCTGGCCATGCCCGAGCGCAGCAGCCCCGGCCCCGCGACCAGGGCCCCGGCCAGCGCGACCATCAGGCCGGCGCCGCGGACGAAGTCCATACCGAAGGGGAAGAAGCCGCCGACGATGGGCACGAACAGCACGCCGCCGCCCACGCCCCCCAGCACCGCGACGATGCCCATGAGAAAGGTGGTGACGAACAGCAGGATCACCCAGCCCCACCAGGGCAGGGCCGAGGCGCTCCCGGCAGCACTCGCGGCCTCCAGTTCCGGACTGAGGCCCGCCGCTTCGGTGGCGCCGGCGGCGCCTCCGAACAGGGCTGCGCCAAGACCAAACAGGATAGTGAAGTAACTGATTCTTATTGTGATGCCCGGCATTCTTCTTCCCTTACGGCCAAATTGTTGCAATGTGCAATATGCTTGTTGCACTAATAAACGCTGGATTATAGCTTCGCCCCAGTCTATTTGCATCCGCTTATGATTTGCCTCGCCCTGCACCGGCCGCGTCGGCCTGCAGGCCGTCCCGGGGTATAATCAGGCTGTTTTCCGCAGCCGCGACCGACTCCTATGCAATGCGTCATCTACAAGGGCGACCGCAAGGCCGACACCTATCTCTATGTCGAATGTGAGGGCGATTTCTCCCGCGTGCCCGACTCGCTGCTGCAGCTGCTCGGCAACCTGGAACAGGTCATGACCCTGGAGCTGCACCCCGAACGCACCCTGGCCCGGGCCGACCCCGAACAGGTGCGCGAGCACCTGCGCCGCCAGGGCTTCTATCTGCAGCTGCCGCCGGAACACCGGGATCCGGTTTTGTAGCGGCTGGCCCGCCGCCCGTTTTTTTCCGTCATCCCGGCGCAGGCCGGGATCCAGAGCCGCCGCACCGATGGAATCTGCTTGATGGAACTCATCGACACCCACTGCCACCTCGATGTGCCGGAGTTCGATTCCGATCGGGAAGCCGTCCTCAGGCGTGCACAGGCGGCCGGCGTGACCACCCTCGTCAATCCCGGCATCCATGCCGAAGAATGGCTGCCGCTGATCGAACTGGCGCAGAACAGCCCCGGCGTGCATTACGCCCTGGGCCTGCATCCGGTCTATCTGGCGCGTCATCGCGATGCCGACCTCGACCGGCTGGAACGGCTGCTCGCCGAGACAGCGCCGGTGGCCGTGGGCGAGATCGGTCTGGATTTCCAGCTGCGCGAACTGGACCGCGACCGCCAGCAGCAACTGTTCGAAGCGCAGCTGGTCATCGCCCGGGATGCCGGTCTGCCGGTGATCCTGCATGTGCGCAAGGCGCACGATCAGGTGCTGCAGTCACTCAAGCGCATCCGGGTGCCGGGCGGCATCGCCCACGCCTTCAACGGCAGCCTGCAGCAGGCACAGCAGTACCGCGACCTGGGCTTCTGTTTCGGTTTCGGCGGCATGCTGACCTTCGAGCGCTCCCGCAAACTGCGCGAACTGGCCGCGGCCCTGCCGCTGGAGTCCATCGTGCTGGAGACCGATGCGCCGGACCTGACCGTGGCCGCCCACCGGGGCGAGCGCAACAGCCCCGAATACCTGCCCGACTGCCTGGCCGCCCTGGCCGGGGTGCGCGGCATCACGCCGGAGGACGCCGCCCGCGCCACCAGTGCCAACGCCCGTGCGGTGCTGGGGCTGCCCGGGCTATAATGACTCAGCGGTTGGAAATATTGGCAACAACACCGAACTGTACTGTCATCCCCGCGCAGGCGGGGATCCAGTTGCCGTGGCGGCTTGTGGATTCCCGCCTGCGCGGGAGTGACGCTGTGTTGTTGAGGCTGTCTCGACGCATCCATGCGTGAAGTGTGAAATCAACTATCTGAATGCGACCATGGACTTTCCCGCCCAACTCCTGCCCGACTGGCTGCTGTGGCTGAGCGCCCTGATCTATATTCCGGTGCTGGCGCTGGCCCTGTATGTGCTGCCGCGCCGGCGGCTGCGCGACAACGGCTTCACCCATGTATACTTCGCCGCCTGCGTGACCATGCTGCTGCTGTGGAGCATCAAGGCCGGCATCCACCCGGCGCTGAACTTCCACCTGCTGGGGGTGACCGTGCTGACCCTGATGGTGGGCTGGGCCTATGCCTTCATCGGGGTGTCGCTGGTGGCCCTGGGCACCACCCTGAACGGCAATGCCGGTTTCGAGACCTTCGCGCTCAATGTCCTGCTCATGGGCCTGTTGCCGATCATGTTCACCCAGCTGCTGCTGGACCTGGCCCGGCGTCGGCTGCCGCACAATTTCTTCATCTATGTCTACATCAATGCCTTTCTCGCCGGCGGTCTGTCCATCGTGCTGGCCGCGCTCAGCGGCACCCTGCTGCTGTGGGGGCTGGGTCTGCACGAGTTCGGCTGGCTGGGGCACCAGTACCTGGCCTACTTCCCGCTGATCTTCTTCTCCGAGGCGCTGATGAGCGGCATGCTCATGACCATGCTGGTCGCGCTGCGCCCGGCCTGGGTCTGTTCCTTTGATGACCGGCTCTACATCGACGGCAAGTAAGGCAAGCGGAGCGCACAGTGCACGACAAGCGGCGGGATACCCCTATCTACAATGTCGATTACGACGATTTCGAGGCGCGGGTGCTCAGCCCCTCGCACGAACGCCCGATCCTGGTCGATCTCTGGGCCGAGTGGTGTTCGCCCTGCCTGGTGATCGCGCCGGTGCTGGAGCGGGTGATCGCCGGGTTCGGCGGCGCGGTCTGGCTGGCCAAGGTGGAGGTGGACGAGGGCGAGAACATGAAGCTGGCCGGCCACTACCGGGTGCGCGGCTTTCCCACCCTGATCCTGTTCGAGCGTGGCGAAGAGAAGGCCCGCTTCAGCAGCGCGCGGCCGCAGCACTTCATCCGCGAATTCATCGAGCAGCACAGCGAACTGCTGAAACTGTAAGATTTCCTGTCAGTTGGCCGGGCCGGGCCGGGCTGTTACCATGCCCTGCAAGCGTCCTGTTCCGGGAGGAACGGGGATTATGGGGCTGCGACAACAATAAGACTTACCCATGACCCGGGTCATCACAATCAGCAGCGGCAAGGGCGGCGTGGGCAAGACCTTCGTCGCCGTCAACCTCGCCGTCGAGGCGGCCCGCCGCGGGCTGAAGGTCTGCCTGTTCGATGCCGACCTGGGCCTGGCCAACGTCGACATCCTGCTCAAGCTCCAGCCCGAACGCACCCTGGTGGATGTCATCGAAGGCCGCTGCGCGCTGCGCGACATCCTGCTGTCCACCGAGTACGGCGTGGACGTGGTGCCGGGCAGTTCCGGGGTGGATGTCATGGCCAATCTGCCGCCGGCCCGGCTGCAGCCGCTGCAGTCCCAGTTCGAGGTGCTCAAGGACTACGATCTGGTGCTGTTCGATACCTCCTCCGGCATCGGCCGGGGCGTGATGTCCATCATCCTGGCCTCGCCCGAGGTCTGCCTGGTCATCACCCCCGAGCCCACCTCGCTGACCGACGCCTACGGCATGATCAAGCTGCTTTACCGCGACGGCTTCACCGGCCGGCTCAGCGTCATCGTCAACAACGCCCGTACCCATGCCCTGGCCGAACATACCTTCGAGCGTTTTCGCGAGGTGGCCCGGGTCTACCTGCAGCGCTCCCTGCCGCTGCAGGGTGTGGTGCCCTACGACAGCCGGGTCGGTGAGGCCATCCGTATGCAGCGCCCGTTCCTGGCCCACGCCCCCGATGCCCCGGCAGCCCGCCGTCTGGGGGAACTGGCCGAGCGCCTGCTGACATCCCCGGCGCCGGTGACGGACGGCATCGACGAGTTCTGGCAGCACTATCTGGCCCGGCTGCCGGCGGACGAGGCAGCGCCGGCAGGACCGCCGCCGGCGGCGCCCGCGGCCGCTGCCGAGACGGCCAGCGTCTATCCCGATGCCGATCTGATCCGACAGCTCACGCACCGGCTGGATGACCTGTCCAGCCAGGTCCGTGCCCTGAGTGAACAGGTCGGCGCGCCGTCCGCTCCGGAACCGGCGCCCGCCGCCGGCCCGCCGGCCGCCGAGGCCGAACCGGAGCCGGCCGGACCTGAACCCCGCGTCGGCGTGATCCGGCTTCCGCGCGGTGCGCGCCATGCCCGCAGCCTGCGCCAGGACCGCCGGCCGACCCCGATCGACGGTCTGCAGCTGCGCCGCATCACCGGCCGGCTGCTGCTGCGGGCCCAGGAACATGCCCGTGGCCCGGTGACCGTCGATACCGCCATCCGTGAATTGGACGCGGACAACAATCTGCATCTGATCCCGGGCCGTTATACCTGCATCGCGCTGACGCTGACGGCGGTCGAGCAGCCGCGTCAGTTCGTCAACGATGTGCTGGATATCTGCGAGATCGACGGCTGTGATGTCCGCGAACTGGGCACCAGTCAGCATCTGTGGCTGACCAGCGATCGTGACGGCTGCATCAAGCTGGATGATTCCGACCGGACGCGGGCCAGGATCGAAATCCATGTCACGGCCAGTCCGACCGGTGAGGGGCGCTTGGCGCAGACGGAAGCGGCGGCGGACCCGCGGGCGCAGCTGGTCCGCAGCGGTGTCCCGGCGGGGGCCTGGCCGGAACTGGCCGAACGCCACCGCAACCGCCTGGTGCGCGAAGCCGATCTCAGTGATACGGAAATGGATGTCTACCGGCTGAAACGTTTCGGCAAGGCGCCGCTGTTCTGCGGGGTGGTTCGCTCCGGCAACGGGATGGAGAGCCGCGAACGGAACCAGGCCAACAGCGCCGGTGACTGATTGCCCGCATCCCGGCCTGCGCCGGGATGAGGAAAGGGGGGATGGGGGATGGCTGCCGGGCCATGCCGTGCCCGGCCTCATTCGGGTGGAGACTATTCGGTCGTCTCGATCTTCGCTTCCTTGCGCAGCTCCGCCATGTACTCGCTCAGCCGCTGATTGTTCAGCCGGTTGACGATCTGCTCACGTACCTCTTCCAGTGCCGGTGCCTGGGCCTTGCGGGTGTCCTCCAGCTTGATGACGTGCCAGCCGAACTGTGTCTTCACCGGCGCGCTGGAATGCTCGCCCTTGTCCATCTGCTGAACGGCCTCGGAGAATTCCTTCACCATGCGGTCGGGCGAGAACCAGCCCAGGTCGCCGCCGCGGGGGCCGGTGGGGCCGGTGGATTCGGCCTTGGCCAGTTCGGCGAAGTCGGCGCCGTCGTCGAGTCTGCTGATCAGTTCCCGGGCCTGCGCTTCGCTGTCGACCAGGATGTGGCGGGCATGGTACTCATTGCCGGTCTGGCTGGCGGCCAGTTCCTCGTAGGCGGCCTGGATGTCGTCCTCGGTGACGGGGTGACGCTGCAGGTACTGGCGGGCGGCCATGTTCACCATCAGGTTCTGACGGTAGAACTCGAGTTGCTGCTGCAACTCGGGATGCTGGTCCAGTCCCTGCCTGTGTGCGTCCTGGATCATCAGTTCGATGTCGATGACTTCCTTCAGCAGGTTGTCGGGATCGGGCTCGCGGCCGCCGAGCTGGCGTTGTTTCTGGGCCCGGTAGAAGTCGAGCATGGCCTGGCTGACGGGTTCGCCGTTGACGCGGGCGACCACGTCCTCATCGGCGGCCAGCGCCGGGGTCAGGGGCAGGCTGGCGGCGAGCAGCAGGGAGGCGAGGCGGTTTTTCATCATGGCTGTCCTTTTATAGTTCTTCCGGGGTCTTGGCCTGGATGCTGAGGGCGTGGATCTCGCTGTGCATGGCATCCCCCAGGGCATCGTAGACCATGCGGTGGCGTTCCAGCAGGTTCCTGCCTGCGAAGGCCGGGCTGACGATACGGACGTTGAAATGTCCGCCGCCGCCCTTGGCGCCCTCATGCCCGGCATGCCTGGCCGAATCGTCCTGGATTTCGAGATCCTCGGGCTGCAGCGCCGCGGTCAGGCGCTCACGGATCATGGCGACACGTTCTGCTGTCATCTGGGAAACACCTTCTTGAACGGTTTGACGGTCACCTGGGCGTAGACCCCGCCGGTCTGGTAGGGGTCGGCCTGGGCCCAGGCCTCGGCCGCTTCCTGGGAGTCGAATTCAGCCACCACCAGGCTGCCGGTGAAGCCGGCCGGGCCGGGTTCCTCGGTGTCGGCCGCCGGACAGGGACCGGCCAGCACCAGGCGGCCCTCGGTCTGCAGCTGTTCCAGGCGTTCAAGATGCGCCGGGCGGTTGGCCTTGCGCAGCTCCAGGCTGTTCTCCACATCCTGGCTGATGATGGCGTAGAGCATCAGGATTCCTCCTCGGCCTTGTCCTCACGCGAGGCGGCATAGCGGGCGATGACGATGCCCTGGCCCAGGATGAACACCAGCGACAGGGACATCAGCCCGAACAGCTTGAAGTTCACCCAGGTGTCCTCGGCGAAGTTGTAGGCCACATACAGATTGAGCACCCCCATCACCACGAAGAAGGCCACCCATGACAGGTTGAGTCCGCGCCAGACGCGCGCCGGGGCGGTAATGGCGTGGCCCATCATGCGCTCGGTGACGGAGCGGCCGCCGATATACTGACTGCCGAGAAACACCAGGGCAAATAACCAGTAGGCGATGGTGGGTTTCCACATGATGAAGGTCGGATCCTGCAGCGCCAGGGTCGCGCCACCGAACACGGAGATGATGATCAGGGTGATCAGGTGCATCTTCTCCACCCGGCGGTGTCTGAGCCAGAAGCCGGCCACCATGATCAGGGTGACGGCAATGGCCACGGCCGTCGCCACATAGATGCCATAGAGCTTGTAGGCGACAAAGAACAGCAGGATCGGGAGGAAGTCGAATATGAATTTCATGTTGTCCGAGCGGCCGCGACGGCCTGCGGGGTGATTGCCGGGGCCGTCATGGTAACCGATTTGTGTGAACAGACGATAGCCTGCCCCGCAACCCCGGACGGCGTGGATTGCGAATGGCCACGAAACCCACGAAATCCACCAATGGTTCATTGCTTCGCCGCGGTGCTGCGCGCCCGGCGCCAAATAAAATTTTCGTGGGTTTAGTGGGTTTCGCGGCCATCTCGAAGCGGCATGCGCCAGAGGATTCAGGTAAAATGGGCGGATGTTCACGCATTACGATCTGCACACCCATTCCCGCCAGTCCGACGGCACCCTCACACCGACCGCGCTGGTCGAGCGTGCCGCCGCCGCCGGGGTCGAGGTGCTGGCCCTGACCGACCACGACACCCTGAGCGGCATCGGCGAGGCGCGGTCGGCGGCCCGGGCGGCCGGTATCCGGCTGATCCCGGGCGTGGAGATCTCGGTGACCTGGAACCGCCAGACCATCCATGTGGTGGCGCTGAACGTCGATCCCGAGGCGCCGGCGCTGCGCGCAGGACTGGAACGGCTGCAGGAATTCCGCGTCTGGCGGGCCGAGGAGATCGGCCGCCAGCTGGCGAAGGCCGGCATCGAGGGGGCGACTGAGGGCGCCCGCCGGCATGCGCAGGGGGTGCTGATCAGCCGCACCCACTTCGCCCATTATCTGGTCGAGATCGGCCGGGCGAAGGACCTGCGTGCCGTGTTCAGGAAGTTTCTGGTCAGGAACAAGCCGGGGCATGTCTCCGGCCAGTGGGCCGGACTGGAGGAGGCCGTGGGCTGGATTCGTGCGGCCGGCGGCCAGGCCGTGATCGCCCATCCGGCGCGCTACCGCCTCACCGGCAGCAAGCTGCGGCGCCTGATCGCTGAGTTCCGCGACTGCGGCGGCGAGGGCCTGGAAGTCGTCTCGGGCAGCCATTCGCAGCAGGATATGCACAATATGGCCAGTCTGGCCCGCCAGTGCGGACTGCTGGCCTCGCGCGGTTCCGACTATCACGGTCCCGAAAACGCCTGGATAGAACTGGGCCGGCTGCCGGCGCTGCCGGCGGACCTGACCCCGGTCTGGCAGGCTTGGCCCCAGCACGCCGCCTGATTCCCGGCATCCGATCCGATGAGCCAGTTCTTCGACATCCATCCCGACAATCCCCAGCCGCGCCTGGTGCGCCGCGCGGTGGAACTGCTGCGCGCCGGCGAGGTGATTGCCTATCCCACCGATTCGAGCTATGCCCTGGGCTGCCTGGTCGGTGACAAGGCGGCGATGGAGCGCATCCGCCGCATTCGCCGTCTGGACGACAAGCATAATTTCACCCTGGTATGCCGCGACCTGTCCGAGATCGCCGCCTATGCCAAGGTGGACAATACCGCCTTCCGGCTGCTCAAGACCTATACGCCCGGACCCTACACCTTCATCTTCAAGGCCACCCACGAGGTGCCGCGGCGGCTGCAGCACCCCAAGCGCAAGACCATTGGCATCCGCGTGCCCGACCATCGGGTCACCCAGGCGCTGCTCGATGAACTGGGAGAACCCCTGATGAGCTCCACCCTCATCCTGCCGGGCGAAAGCCTGCCGCTGAACGATCCCGAGGAGATCCGCGAGCGGCTGGAGCACGAACTGGGTGCGGTGATCGCCGCCGGGGCCTGCAGTCCGGAACCGACCACGGTGGTGGACATGACCGCTGAGGTGCCCGAGGTGCTGCGTCAGGGCCAGGGCGAGATCGAGGCGCTGGCATGATCTCGCAGTTGAGTCTGATCCAGCAGCTGGCGGTGTGGGTGGTGCCGGTGCTGCTCGCCATCACGGTGCATGAGGTCTCGCACGGCTATGTGGCCCGCGCCTACGGCGACACCACCGCCTACATGCTGGGGCGGCTGACCCTGAACCCGGTCAAGCACATCGATCCCATCGGCACCGTGCTGGTGCCGGCGATCATGCTGCTGTTGCCCGGCAGCTTCGTCTTCGGCTGGGCCAAACCGGTGCCGGTCAGCTTCAACAATCTGCGCAATCCCATGCGCGACATGGCCGTGGTGGCCGCCGCCGGGCCGCTGTCGAACCTGACCATGGCCTTTCTCTGGGCGCTGCTGGCGCGGCTCAGCATGGGACTGCTCAAGCAGGGGCAGCTGTTCTTCGAGCCGCTGCTGCTGATGGCCATTGCCGGCATCTACATCAACATCATCCTGATGGTGCTCAACCTGCTGCCGTTGCCGCCCCTGGACGGTGGCCGGGTGCTGGCGGGGCTGCTGCCCGGCCGGATGGCCATGAAGTTCAGCCGCATCGAGCCCTACGGCTTCATGATCCTGATCGGGCTGCTGGTGACCGGGCTGCTGGGCTGGATCCTGTTTCCGCTGATCAGTCTGGTGCTGTTCGTGGTGCTGCCGGTGTCGGGTTTCGCTCCGCAGGGCTTCTGGCAGATAATACAAATACTCATTCAGTAGGAGGAATGGCACTTGCTGCTACCTCGTCATCCCCGCGAAGGCGGGGATCCAGGGATTGTCCGCCCTGCCTGGCTCTGGATTCCCGCCTTCGCGGGAATGACGTACAGGCTGAAATCCGGCTCATGCGAGTGCCATTCATTCAGTAGGAGGACGTCTTGAATACACCCGTCGTGCAAAACGGCCGCGTGCTCTCCGGCATGCGGCCGACCGGCCAGCTGCATCTGGGGCACTATCACGGGGTGCTGAAGAACTGGATCAAGCTGCAGCACGAGTACGATTGCTTCTTCTTCGTCGCCGACTGGCACGCCCTGACCACCCACTACGACGAGCCGCAGACCATCTCGGCCAGCGTCTGGGACATGGTCATCGACTGGCTGGCCGCCGGCGTCAACCCGGGGGCGGCCAAGCTGTTCATCCAGTCGCGCATTCCCGAACATGCCGAACTGCACCTGTTGTTGTCCATGATCACGCCGCTGGGCTGGCTGGAACGGGTGCCGACCTACAAGGACCAGCAGGAGAAGCTGCAGGAGAAGGATCTGTCCACCTACGGCTTTCTCGGCTACCCGCTGCTGCAGAGCGCCGACATCCTGGTCTACAAGGCCACCGGCGTGCCGGTCGGCGAGGACCAGGTCGCGCACGTCGAACTCACCCGCGAGGTGGCGCGCCGCTTCAACCACCTCTACGGCCGCGAAACGGGTTTCGAGGAGAAGGCCGAGGCCGCCGTCAAAAAGATGGGCAAGAAGAACGCCAGGCTCTACAACGAGCATCGCCGGCGCTATCAGGAGCAGGGCGATGCCGAGGCCCTGGCGGTGGCGCGCGCCCTGCTGGAGGAGCAGCAGAACCTGTCGCTGGGCGACCGCGAGCGCCTGTTCGGCTACCTGGAGGGCGGCGGGCGCATCATCCTGCCCGAGCCGCAGGCCCTGCTCACCCCGGCCGCGAAGATGCCCGGCCTGGACGGCCAGAAGATGTCCAAGTCCTACAACAACACCATCGGCCTGCGCGAGGACCCGGAGTCGATCACCCGCAAGCTGCGCACCATGCCCACCGACCCGGCCCGGGTGCGGCGCACCGATCCGGGCGATCCGGAGAAGTGCCCGGTCTGGCAGCTGCACCAGGTGTACTCGGACGAGACTACCCGCGACTGGGTGAATCAGGGTTGCCGCAGCGCCGGCATCGGCTGCCTGGAGTGCAAACAGCCGGTCATCGACAAGGTGCTGGAGGAGTTGGAGCCGGTGCGCGAGCGGGCCGAGGAGTACGCCGCCAACCCCAACCTGGTGCGCAACATCATCGAGGAGGGCTGCGACGAGGCGCGTGCCGTGGCGCGTGAGACTTTACAGGAAGTTCGCTCCGTAATTGGCTTGAATTACAAGTAAAAAAACGGCCTCAATTTCCGGCCGGGTTGCAGTAACGCAGAGGGCGCGGAGACGCAGAGGCGCGGAGTTTTTCCATGTCATGCTCCTTTGCGTCTCCGCGCCTCTGCGCCCTCTGCGTTGAGCTCACCCAGGCCCAACCAGGTCACCCGTCACATCCCGGGCCGGAATTACGGTAGAATCCCGAACCATTGCAACCACCCGCCGAGCCGCCGCGCATGACCGACACTGATATCCCGCCCGAGACCGCGCCCGAGCCGCCCCGCCAGGTGGAAATGCCCTTCGCCATCGTCCATGGCGAGGCGGTGCTGGAGCTGCCGCAGGATCTGTATATCCCGCCCGATGCCCTGGAGGTGATCCTGGAGGCCTTCGAGGGCCCGCTCGATCTGCTGCTGTATCTGATCAAACGCCAGAACCTGGATGTGCTGGACATCCCGGTGGCCGAGATCACCCGCCAGTACATGGACTACATCGGGCTGATGCAGGAACTGCGGCTGGAGGTGGCGGCCGAGTACCTGGTCATGGCCGCCATGCTGGCCGAGATCAAGTCGCGCATGCTGCTGCCGCGGCCGGTGGAGGCGGACTCCGACGAGGAGGACCCGCGGGCCGAACTGGTGCGCCGGCTGCAGGAATACGAGCGCTACAAGAAGGCCGCCGAGGATATCGACGAACTGCCGCGGCTGCAGCGCGACGTCTTCCCCGCCGAGGCGGCCGCCCCCGAGCGCCAGCAGGTCAAGCAGCAGCCCGATCTCGACCTGCGCGAACTGCTGCTGGCGTTCAAGGACGTGATGTCGCGCGCGGACATGTTCTCGCACCATCATGTGCAGATGGAGGCGCTGTCGGTGCGCGAGCGCATGTCGTCCGTACTCAGCAGCGTCAATGCAGACAAGTTCTCCGAGTTCACCCACCTGTTCAAGGTGGAGGAGGGGCGGATGGGCGTGGTGGTGACCTTCCTCGCCATCCTGGAACTGCTCAAGGAGTCCCTGATCGAGATGATCCAGGCCGAGCCCTACGCCCCGATCTACGTCAAGGCCGCCGGCGGCGAGGCCCCGGCCGAGGTCCCCGAACCCACCGCGGATGCGGGTGCCTGAACCGTGACTCTGGGAGCTTCTCTTCTCGTCATCCCCGCGAAGGCGGGGATCCAGCCACCTCAGCGGTTAATGGATTCCCGCCTTCGCGGGAATGACGGGAAGGAGATAATCAGCCCAGGTAGGTTGGGTTAGGTGCGCAGCACCGTGACCCGACATGTCGCGGGCTGTGGTGACGTCAACGCAGAGGGCGCAGAGACGCAAAGGGGTTTGAAAATATAAATCACTGCGCCTCTGCGTCTTTGCGACCTCCGCGTTATCGCCGCAACGGGTCAGGAAGCACTAACACACATCGATGACGAAGCATTCAACATGAGCGATCTGTCACTGAAACACATTCTCGAGGCGGCCTTGCTGGCCGCCGGCCGGCCGCTGACGCTGGAGCAGATGCAGAATCTGTTCAGCGAGGTCGAGCGCCCGGACAAGACCGAACTGCGCGATGCCCTCAAGGAACTGGACGCGGATTACAGCGGCCGCGGGCTGGAACTGAGGGAGGTCGCCAGCGGCTTCCGCATCCAGGTGCGCCAGCAGCTCGAGCCCTGGGTCTCGCGGCTGTGGGAGGAGCGCGCGCCCAAGTATTCGCGCGCCCTGCTGGAGACCCTGGCCCTGGTGGCCTATCGCCAGCCCATCACCCGCGGCGAGATCGAGGACGTGCGCGGTGTCAGCGTGAGCACCACCATCATGAAGACCCTGCAGGAGCGCGAATGGGTGCGGGTGGTGGGGCATCGCGACGTGCCGGGCCGGCCGGCCATGTACGGCACCACCCGGGAATTCCTGGACTATTTCAATCTCAAGTCGCTGGACGAACTACCCACCCTGGCCGAGTTGCGCGACATCGACAGCATCAATGCCGAACTGAATTTCAGCGATGCCGGGACGGTGCCGGACGAACTGGGGGATCCATCCGCCATCGATGTCACGGCCACGCCTGACGATACCGACATTCAGGCCAGCGCCGCGGTGGCGTGGGAGGAGGATGAAGCGCAGGCCGCTGCCGATGATACGGCCCCGCGCGACCCGGCCGAGCAGGCATCGGCCGAACCACCGTCCGAGATGCTGCATTAAGCCGACTTCCTCCCCCTTGATGGGGGAGGATTGAGGAGGGGGTGAGCACGGCGGGGCCGCCAGACTTCACCCTCGCCTGGCCCCTCCCATCAAGGGAGGGGAAACTCATAAACCTGACCCCTGATTCCATGCCCGAACGCCTGCAGAAAGTCCTCGCCCGCCAGGGCCTCGGCTCGCGCCGCCAGATCGAGGAGTGGATCCGCGCCGGACGCCTGAGCGTGAACGGTCGGGTTGCCACCCTGGGCGTGACCGTCTCCGAAGCCGACCAGGTGCTGCTCGATGGCAGGCCCGTCACGGTGTCCGAACAGCGCCCCTTCCCGCGCGTGATCGCCTATCACAAGCCCGAGGGCGAGATCACCAGCCGCAGGGATCCCGAAGGCCGGCCGAGCGTATTCGACCGGCTGCCGCCGCTGACGCAGGGCCGCTGGGTCGCCGTCGGCCGGCTGGATATCAATACCTCCGGGCTGCTGCTGCTGACCGACGACGGCGAACTGGCCAACCGGTTGATGCATCCTTCGCGCCAGGTCGAGCGGGAGTATGCCGTGCGGGTGTTCGGCCAGGTCGATGGCCTGGTGATCGACAACCTGCTCGGCGGCGTGCAGCTGGAAGAGGGCATGGCGCGGTTCGAATCCATCACCGAGGCCGGCGGCCGCGGCGCCAACCAGTGGTATCACGTGGTACTGAAGGAGGGGCGCAACCGCGAAGTGCGGCGGCTGTGGGAGTCGCAGGGACTGCAGGTCAGCCGCCTGATCCGGGTGCGCTATGGGCCGGTCGCGATGCCGCCCGGTCTCAGGGAGGGCCGCTGGGAGAACCTGCCCGCCGCCGCGGTCAATCAGCTGCTGAACCTGGTCGGGCTGCACAAGCAGGACTATGCCCCGCGCGTCCGTACGGCCCCGGCGGCACCCAAACGCAAGCCCGCGGCCCGCAGCGGTCCGCCGCGCCGTTCCGGACCGCGCCGCCGCTGAATCCATGTCGCTGCGGCTGTCGAAACGCGTCCTGCTGCGGACCTTCGATCACCTCTATGCCCAGCACGGTCCCCAGCACTGGTGGCCGGGCGAGACGCCGTTCGAAGTCATGGTCGGCGCCATCCTCACCCAGAACACCGCCTGGACCAATGTCGAGCGCGCCATCGCCAATCTCCGGCAGGCGGACTGCCTGACACCGGATTGTCTCCTCGCAACAGACTTCGACCAGGTCGCCGACTGGCTGCGTCCCTCCGGCTATTTCAACATCAAGACCCGGCGGCTGCGCGAGTTCTGTGACTGGTACCTGGACCAGGGCGGTTATGCGCGCCTGCGCCGGCGTCGGACCCACACCCTGCGCACGGCCCTGCTGGGGGTGCGCGGCATCGGTCCGGAGACGGCCGACGATATCCTGCTGTATGCCTTCAACCGGCCGGTGTTCGTGATCGACGCCTACACCCGGCGGTTGTTTACGCGTCTGGGACTGATTGCAGGCGACGAACCCTACGACAGCCTGCGCCTGGCGGTGGAGGCGGCGCTGCCCGGGGATGTGCAGCTGTTCAACGAATATCACGCCCTGATCGTCAACCATGCCAAGGACTACTGCCGGCCGAAGCCGCGGTGTGAGGCCTGCCGGCTGCGGCGGGGATGTGGGGGCGTGCCAGAGGTATCGCGTAGGATGGGTGGAGCGCAGCGCAACCCATCACGGCGCGGTAAATGATGGGTTGCGGCGCAAGCGCCTCCACCCATCCTACGCGATGGAATCAGGGGAGCTGCGGTTGGCGCAGACCACCCGGTTGCGGCCCTTTTCCTTGGCCTGAAGCAGGGCGCGGTCGGCGCGGTCGAACAGGCTGTCGGCGGAATCGTCGGCCAGCAGAGACGCCACACCGGCGCTGACGGTGAAGCGGATCCGGGCCTTGTCGCATTCGATGCTCAGGTTCTCGATGCTGGAGCGGATGCGTTCGGCCAGCATGCAGGCGCCCCTGGCCTCGGTGTTGCGCAGGAGCATGACGAATTCCTCGCCGCCGTAACGGTACAGGTTGTCGCTGTCGCGGGCGCAGTCGAGTGCGGCCTGCACCGCGGCCTTGATGGCGCAGTCGCCGCGCTGGTGCCCGTGGGTATCGTTGATGCGCTTGAAGTTGTCCAGATCGAATACGATCAGGGCCAGTTCCGAACCATGGCGCCGGGACAGGGCGATTTCGCTGGCCAGATTCTCCTCCAGCGCGGCGCGGTTGCGGATGCCGGTCAGCGGATCCTTGTGCGCCTGGGCCAGGGCGGCGTGATAGAGCAGGGCATTGCGCAGCGGGTAGAGCAGGCAGCAGAGATAGTTTTCCAGCCGGGCGATCTCTTCGCCGGTGAAGGCGTGCCGGCGATAGACCACCAGTTCGCCCAGGCCGGCGCCGCTCAATGCCAGGTTATAGCTGCAGCTGTGCCGTGCGCGCCGCCCGTGCCGGCAGTCGCAGGGCGGCTCCGGATTGGTGTAGCTCAGACCGTCCAGGGGCAGGCGCTCGGCCAGTTCGGTATAAAACAACTCGAGCAGCAGCGGCAGACTCAGGGTGGTCTGCAATACCCGGGTCAGCCGGGCGTGGTCATCCGAGATACTGTCCAGTTCGGTACGGTCGAACGCATGCACGGGTGCTGCGGCCATGGGGATGATTCCTTTGCTGTTGCTTTCGGACTTGAGCGTAATCATTTGATTTCAACTGCCATGTCCCTGAGGCAGGAAAATACTATGCGAATCCTGTGCCACTCCGGCACATACGGGCAAAACCTACTGATAACAATAACATGAAAACGGAGTTGCCGGAGAGGTCAATATCGTGGCGATATCTTGACGCTACTTTCTCAATCCCGGAGCGAGTTCCCTGGAGCGGTTTGCCAGTAAAGCGTCGAAAAGTTGACGATACTGCCAATAATGATGATAACTTGATGAATTGTTGTGTTGTTTTTCAAACACCCGATATATCCATGCGCATAATATGGGATATGGGCGGCCACGACAGGGGCGTGCGGCCGGCGTGCGTGGCGGCCGCGGCATCGGATTGCTGCAGGTCGGCATCTTGACGCCAGCACCGGCAGGGAATTTGTATCCCCCGTCCGGTGTCCTATTCATGAATCAACCCGGTTTCCGGAAGGGAGGAAGGCTATGGCACTGCAACCACTTCGTACTCTGGCCGCACTGCTGCTGGGCTGGCCGGCCATGCTGCTGGCCGCCGGAGAAGGACGGCTGGAGGAGGGAATGGTCAACCCGGGATACCATGAGCACCCGGCCTGGTTCAAGCAGTCCTTCCTCGATCTCCCGGAGGACGTCCAAGAGGCGGCCGCGGCGGACAAGCGCCTGCTCCTGTACTTCTATCAGGACGGCTGTCCCTACTGCAAGAAGCTGCTCGAGACCAATTTCTCGCTCAAGGACATCGTCGACAAGACCCGCGAGAACTTCGATGTGCTGGCGCTGAACATGTGGGGCGATCGCGAGGTGACCTCGCTCGAGGGCGAGGCGACGACCGAGAAGCGGCTGGCGGAGAAACTGGAGGTGATGTACACCCCGACCCTGATCTTTCTCGACGAACAGGGCAACCGGGTGCTGCGGCTGAACGGCTATTATCCGCCGCACCAGTTCCAGGTCGCGCTCGACTATGTGGCCGGCGGACACGAGCGGGAGATGAGCATCCAGGAATTTGCCGCGCGCCAGGCCCCGGCGGCGGCCAGCGGCAGGCTGCACACGAGTCCGGATTATCTGCAGCCGCCCTATGACCTGTCCGGCCATGGCCTGGACAAGCCGCTGCTGGTGCTGTTCGAGCAGAAGGAGTGCCCGGCCTGCGACGAACTGCACACCGACATCCTGGAGCGCGAGACCAGCCGGGAACTGATCGACCGGTTCGACGTGGTGCTGCTGGACATGCAGGCCGACACACCGGTGATCACGCCTGCCGGCAGGCAGACCACTGCCCGCAAGTGGTCGCGCGAACTCGGCGTCAAGTACGCCCCCAGCCTGGTGTTCTTCGACGGCGGCGAAGAGGTGTTCCGGGCCGAGGCCTATCTGCGCGCCTTTCATATCCAGTCCGTGATGGACTATGTCGCCAGCCGCGCCTACCAGGATCAGCCCAACCTGCAGCGTTTCATCCAGAGCCGCGCCGACCGGCTGGAGGCGCAGGGCGTTCACGTGGATCTGATGGACTAGAGCTCAAGAGCGCCACGGAATACACGGAAAACACGGACATATTGATTACCTTTGCCGTGCCGCCTTGCGGCCCGGCATGACAGGAAAGCCTTACTCTTTATCGTCATCCCGGCGTATGCCGGGATCCAGCTACCGCTGCGGATTGTGGATTCCGGCATACGCCGGAATGACGGCAGAAAACGAAACATCGCCAGACATTACATTGTCAGTGCTTTCCGTGTATTCCGTGGCGCTCTTGAACGTGCTCCTGATCTTCAGCCGATCAACCGACCCTCCGGGGTGCGGGTGAACTGCCGTCCGGTATGGGCCTGGCCGTCGGGTCCCAGCAGGTAGAGGAAGCCATCGATCACGTCCGCCGGCAGCGGCAGCGGGTTGGGGTCCTCGCCGGGATAGGCCTGGGTGCGCAGCCGGGTGCGCACGGCGCCCGGATCCAGGCTGTTGACGCGGATGCCGGTATTGGTCTCCAGTTCCGCGGCCAGGGTCTGCATCAGCGCCTCCAGGCCGGCCTTGGAAGCGGCATAGGCGCCCCAGTAGGCGCGCGCACGCCGTCCCACCTCATCGGCGACGAACAGCATGCGGGCCTCGCCGGCGGCATTGAGCAGACCCAGGCAGGCCTGGCTGAGCAGGAAGGGCGCATGCAGGTTGGTCTGCATCACCTGGTACCAGCGTTCCCCGGGGTAATGGGTGATCGGCGTCAGGGACCCCAGCATGGCGGCGTTGTGCACCAGTGCGTCCAGGCGGCCGAACTGCTCGGCCAGGGCATCGGCCAGGGTGATGTAGTCCTCGGGCTGAGCGCCGGCCAGGTCCATGGGATGGATGACCGGCTCGGGCGCACCGGCAGCGACGATCTCGTCATAGACGGATTCCAGCTTGCGCACCGTGCGGCCCAGCAGGATGACGGTCGCGCCATGGCCGGCGCACTGCCGCGCCAGTTCCCGGCCGATGCCGTCGCCCGCGCCGGTGATCAGCATCACGCGATCGGCGAACAGATCGGGCGCGGGCTGCCAGTCATGCAATGCCAGGTTGAATTCGGATTCGACTGTCACTGTTCAAACTCCTCGAGTATCTGTTCGGCGCACCGGCGTCCGCTCAGCACGGCCCCCTCCAGGGTGGCGGGCAGGCCGGTGGCAGTGTAGTCCCCGGCCAGCCACAGCCCGGGCACGGCGCTGCGCTGGTCCGGGCGCAGCTGATCCACATCCACCCCCGCATGGAAGGTGGCGCGTTTTTCCCGGATCACCCGTGTCGCCCGCGGCGCCGGCCAGTTTGGATACAGGGCGGCCAGTTCCCCGGCGATACGCTCGCTGAGCGCGGCATTGTCCAGTTGCAGGTGCTCGCCCGGACCGCTGATGACCACGGCCATGAGACCGGGCTGTCCGCACAGCGCGCGATCGAATACCCACTGACCGGTGCCGTCCATCAGCCCCAGCATGGGCGTCTCCAGGCCGACCTCGGGGGGATACTGCAGATAGACCGTGCAGATGGGCGACTGGCGCAGCCGGGCCAGCCGCTGCGTGGTCGGCGCGAAGACCGGATGCGGGGCGAGCAGCCGTCGGGTCATGACCGGACTGGTGGCCAGGACGACCTGGTCGCTGGCCAGTTTACCCTCGCGCCATTCGACCACAAAGCGGTTGGCCTCGATGTCGATGTGGTGCACCCGTTTGCTCAGGATCACCTTGCCCTGGTTGGCCTCGATGTACTGAAAGGCCGGCGCCGGAATGGCGGTGCCCAGATCGGTGCGTGGAAACAGCAGTTCACTGTCCTCGGCCCGGTCGGTGAAGGCGTGATCCAATACGGTATGAAACAGCCGCGCCGAGGCCTCCTTGACCCGGGTGTTCAGACTGGCCAGGCACAGCGGATCCCACAGCAGCCGGATCAGGCGCGGGCTCTGTTTTTCACTGATGAGAAAGGCCTGGGCGCTGATGTCCCGGTCGAGTTCGATATGCCCGCGCTGGACCCGGTACAGAAAGCGGCTGAGGCGGAACCGTTCCAGCCAGCTCAGGCCGCGGGCACCGAACAGGGCCGCGAGCAGGTGCAGCGGGGCGGGCAGGTCGCGGGCCTCCAGGCGGAAGCCGGGACCCTCCGGAGAGCGGAAGCGCAGACCGAGCGGGTGACGCTGGAAGAGCGCCTCCTCGCGCAGCCCGAGTACCTGCAGCAGGTCCAGCAGGTTGTGGTAGGCCCCGATCATCAGGTGCTGGCCGTTGTCGATCCGCTGGTCGCCGAAGGGCACGCAGCGGGCACGGCCGCCGAGTTGACGGGCGGCCTCGATCAGGGTGACCGGAACCCCGGACCGGGCCAGGTAGACGGCGGCGCTGAGCCCGGCCCAGCCGCCGCCGATCACGCTGACGCTGCAGCGCTTGCCCGCGACGCCGCTCATGTCAGCGCCAGGCCCTGGCGCCGGGCCCGGCGGCGTTCGCGCCGTACCCGGGTCCAGGCGATCCACAGCTTGCGCAGCGGGGTGAGGCTGGTGCGTGCCGTGAGCACGTTGAAGCCGTCGCGTTCGATCTCGTCCAGTGTGGCTTCGTATATGGCCGCCATGGCCAGGCCGCTGCGCTGGGCGTAACGATCCTCGTCCGGCAGCCGGGTATAGGCGCGAGCGTAGTATTCGCGGGCACGTCCGGTCTGGAAGGCCATGAGATCGCGAAAGGCGCCGGTGGCATGAAAGCCGAGGATGTCCTGCGGCGAAACCCCGAAGCGCTCCAGTTCGTCCATGGGCAGGTAGATGCGTCCGCGGGCGGCGTCCTCGCGCACGTCGCGGATGATGTTGGTCAGCTGGAAGGCCGTGCCCAGTTCGGTGGCGTAGTTCAGTGTGGCGCGGTCGCGGTAGCCGAAGATCTCCACCGACAGCAGCCCGACTACCCCGGCCACGCGGTAGCAGTACAGGGCCAGTTCGCTGAAATCGGCGTAGCGATGGTGGTCCAGATCCATTTCCATGCCGTCGATGATTTCGAGAAAGTATTCGCGCGGCAGGTTGTACTGCTCGAACTGCGCCTGCAGGGCGCGGGTGACGGGATGCTGGGGTGTGCCGTTGAAGGCGCGGTCGATCTCCTCGCGCCACCACTGCAGCTTGGTGCGCGCCACACCCGGATCCGAGCATTCGTCGACAACGTCATCGACTTCGCGACAGAAGGCATAGAGGGCGATGATGGCGGCGCGGCGGTCCGGCGGCAGGAAGCGGAAGCTGTAATAGAAGCTGGAGCCGCTGCCTGCCGCCTTGCGTTGGCAATAATCTGCTGGGTCCATGAATGTATGGTTGTGGCCGCTGCGTGCGGCTGTGTGAAAGGAGCCCAAGTATACTACAGGGCCTGCGGCGGCCAAAAAAAACGCCTGTGGGATGGGTGACCAGAGATGGGTTGCGGCGCAGGCGCCTCCACCCATCCTACTTCTGCGGACCGGGGCCTGTTTTTCTCAACGCATGCCACAACAGCCACAGCCGGTCTCCGGTCGTCAGCCGCGGCCGGGCGAAGGGGGCGCTGTTCTGCAGCCGGTCCAGTACGCGGCTGCCGCCGAGCACGATGGCGCGGATCTCCAGGCCGAAGCGTCCGCGCAGGGCCCGGCCCAGCGGTGCGCCGCTGCGCAGCAGCCTGCGGGCACGGCTGTACTGGAACTGCAGCAGCCGGCGCAGGGCGGTGCTGTCGCGGCCGGCGCGCAGGTCCGCTTCGCTTACCTCGAACCGTGCCAGTTCGTCCTGCGGCAGATAGACGCGGTCGTTCTCCAGGATGTCCTGGCGCAGGTCCTGGTAGAAGTTGATCAGCTGCAGGGCGCTGCAGATGGCGTCAGACTCGGCCTCGCGGCGCGGATCGACAACCCCGTGCAGGCGCAGCAGCAGCCGCCCGACCGGGTTGGCCGAGCGCCGGCAGTACTGCATCAGTTCGCCGAAATCGGCATAACGTGTCTGAGTGACATCCTGGCGGAAGGCCGAGAGCAGATCCTGGAACAGTTCGACCGGCAGACCGAAGCGCAGGATGCTGTCGCTGCAGGCCAGCAGGATCGGCTCCGGCGCGGGCTGTCCGGCGAGCGTCTCCAGCAGGCCGGTCTCCCAGTCCGCCAGTGCCGCCAGGCGGGCCTCGGGCGGGGCGTCGCCCTCATCGGCCAGGTCGTCGGCGTGGCGGGCGAAGGCGTAGATGGCCGCGACCGGATCGCGCAGTCGCCGTGGCAGCAGCAGGGAGGCGACGGGAAAGTTCTCGTAGTGGCTGCGGGCCAGGGCGCGGCAGTGACGATAGGCGCGGGCGAGTTCAGGATTGCTCATGCGGGACATCGGGCGGCGTATCGGCGGCCTCGTCGCGGCCCTCCACCTGGCGCGGGGCGCGTTCGATCTGGTCCAGCGGGCCGGCTTCCTTCTTCGCGCTGATGCCCATCTCGGTGAACTTGCGCAGGCCCGGCAGCACCCGGCTGTCGAAGGAGCCCACTGCCTTGTTATAGGCATTCACGCTGCTGTCCAGACTCTTGCCCAGCCGCCCCAGGTGTTCGGCGAAGGTGCCCAGGCGGCTGTAGACCTCCTCGCCGACCTGGCGGATATGCTCGGCGTTCTCGGCCAGTACCGCCTGTCGCCAGCCGTAGCCGACGGCGCGCAGCAGGGCCACCAGGCTGGTGGGGGTGGCCAGTACCACCTTGTTGGCCAGGGCGTCCTCCAGCAGCGCGTGGTCGCGGTCGAGCGCGGCACTGAGGAACTGATCGCCGGGGATGAACAGCACCACGAAGTCCGGCGATTTGCTGAACTGCTGCCAGTAGGCCTTGGCGGAAAGCTCGCGCACCCGCTGACGCACGTTGCGGGCATGGCTGTCGAGATGGCGCTCGCGCACCGCATCGTCGGTGGCCTCGACCGCGCTGAGGTAGGCATCCAGCGGGGTCTTGGCATCGACGATGATCTCGCGGCTGTCGGGCATGCGCACCACCATGTCGGGGCGCAGCCGGCCGGACTCGCCTTCGCTGCGCACCTGTTCGACGAAATCGCAGTGCTCGACCATGCCGGCCAGTTCGGCCAGGCGCTTGAGCGTCAGTTCACCCCACTGGCCGCGCACCTCGGGTCGGCGCAGCGCCTGCACCAGGTTGCGGGTCTCGGTCTGCAGCAGGCGGTGGGATTCGGCGATGGTCTGGATGTGGCGGTTCAGCGCGCCGAAGGCCTCCTTGCGTTCGTTCTCCATGCGCCGGACCTCGGCCTCGGTCTTGGTCAGGGCCTCGCGGATGGGCTTGACCAGGTTCTCCACCGCCTTCTCGCGCTGGGCCAGATCCTGCTGGGCCTGGGACTGGTAGCGTTGCAGGTTTTCCTGCGCCAGCTTGAGGAACTCGCTGCTGTTGTGCTTGAGCGCCTCGCTGGCCATGGCGCTGAAGGCCTGACCGAGTTGCTCGCGGGTGGTTGCATAGGCGCTGGCGCGTTCCTCGGCGGCGCGGCGTTCCGCGGCCAGCGCGGCGGCCAGTTCCTCCTTTTCCTCACGCAGGGCGGACTCGCGACGGTGCAGGCGCCACCAGGTAATCAGTGTTCCCAGCAGCAGGCCGGCCAGGGCGGTGAGGCTCAACAGCAGAGGATCGTTCATACGGCCAATGGTACAGGGCCAGGGGGCGGGGGGTAAGGGGTGATGAGGAGTGAGGGGAGACGCGTAGGATGGGTGGAGCGCAGCGCAACCCATCGGATGCTTTTCTGACGGGAACACTTCACTGGCCGGACGGGATGCTGCCCACCGAACGGTTTATCGAACAGACGGCTTGCTGGCTTCGGCGCTCAGAATGAACTCCATGATGTCTCCAGGCGCGTTGATCAGGCCATCGGCCTGCCAGGCGGCCGGATCGTCGGCGGCGGCGAGGTAGCCGAACAGCGCGACCAGGGTGTGCATACCCGCGGCCCGCCCTGCCTGGATGTCGCGCTCGGCATCGCCTACGTATATACACTGCCCGGGCATGCTGCCGGTCTGATGGCAGGCATGCAGCAGCGGGGCCGGATGCGGCTTGTTCGGTTCGACCGTGTCGCCGCTGACCACCACGGCGGCGCGCGCCAGCAGTCCGAGTTGTTCCAGCAGGGGTTCGGTCAGCCAGGCCGGCTTGTTGGTGACCACGCCCCAGTTGCGCTTGCCTGCCTCCAGCCATTCGAGCAGTTCCGGGATGCCCGGAAAGGGTCGGGTCTCCCGGGTGAGGTTGGCGCGGTAGACCTCGAGCAGGTGCGCACGGCGCTCGTCGTAGCCGGGCTCGCCGGGACCGAGATCGAACCCCAGCCGGAGCAGGGCCACGCCGCCGTGGGAAACCACGGGCCGGATGCGTTCATAGGGCAGCGGCGGCCGGCCGAAGGCCTCGAGCGTGCGGTTGAGCGCGTGGGCCAGGTCCGGCGCCGTGTCGGCCAGGGTGCCGTCGAGGTCGAACAGAACGGTTTTGATCATGGGGCTGGGTTCAGGAGTGGGGGGGCGATATTGACCCAATCATTGCATAAATTGAGGTTGTCATACCCATCATCGTCATCCCCGCGAATGCGGGGATCCAGCAACAGCGGTGGTATCTGGGTCCCCGCCTGCGCGGGGATGACGGCAGCTGGCAGCTTAACAGGCGGTATTCATCCTTTGCGTTGTCTGCGTTGAAGCCGCTGCAGTCGGGCTCAGTCCTGAGTGCCGTCTTCTTTCCGGTAGCAGGCCAGGTAGTTCACATCCACATCCCGGCCCAGGCGGTAGTGACGGGTGAGCGGGTTGTAGGTCATGCCGGTGAGATCCTCGAGCTCCAGTCCGGCCCGGCGGGCCCAGTCGTCGAGTTCGGAGGGGCGGATGAACTTGCGGTAGTCATGGGTGCCCTTCGGCAGCATGCGCAGCAGGTATTCGGCGCCGATGATGGCGAAGACGTAGGCCTTGGGGTTGCGGTTGATGGTGGAGAAGAACACATGCCCGCCGGGTTTGACCAGTTCGGCGCAGGCACGGATCACCGCGGCCGGATCGGGCACGTGCTCCAGCATCTCCAGGCAGGTGACCGCATCGAACTGTCCGGGCTGCTCATGCGCCACGGCCTCGGCCGTGGTCTGGCGATAGTCCACCTCCAGGCCGGATTCCAGCAGGTGCAGGCGGGCCACCGACAGCGGTGCCTCGCCCATGTCGATGCCGGTGACCTCGGCGCCGGCCCGGGCCATGGCCTCGCTGAGCAGGCCGCCGCCGCAGCCGACGTCGATCACCCGCCTGCCCTCCAGGCCGACCCGGCGGCGGATATAGTCCAGCCGCAGGGGATTGATGTCGTGCAGCGGCTTGAACTCGCTGTGCGGGTCCCACCAGCGCGCGGCCAGGTTCTCGAACTTGGCGATTTCGGCCGGGTCCAGGTTGTCGGTGTGGGAGGTCATGGAGGGCAGTATAACGCTGTGCCGGAGAGAAACGAAGGCGGGTGGCGAGGGTAGGATGGGTGGAGGCGCGTAGCGCCGTAACCCATCGATTAAACGTGCGGTGAACGATGGGTTGCGCTGCGCTCCACCCATCCTACGGGTCTGCGTTTGTTGCCGGACAATCCCGGATCAGGTCTCGGCCAGATGCGCCTGCCAGCGGGCGGCGGTTGCGAGCAGTTCGTCGCTGTCCGGCCCGGTCAGCACCCGATCCTTGAGCAGATGACGGCCGGCCACCCAGACGTCGCTGACCTGGTGGCGGCCGGCGGCATAGACCAGCTGCGAGACCGGATGATAGACCGGCTGGCTCTCCAGCGTGGCCAGGTCCACGGCGGTGATGTCGGCCCACTTGCCTGTCTCCAGCGAGCCGGTCTCGGCGCCCAGCCCCAGGGCGCGGGCGCCGTTGAGGGTGGCCATGCGCAGGACAGTGTGGGCGGGCAGGGCGGTGGCGTCGTTGCTGACCGCCTTGCCCAGCAGGGCGGCGGTGCGCATCTCGCTGAACAGGTCCAGGTCATTGTTGCTGGCCGCGCCGTCGGTACCCAGGGCGACATTGACGCCGGCCGCCACCAGCCGGGCTGCCGGGCAGAAGCCGCTGGCCAGTTTGAGGTTGGATTCGGGGCAGTGCACCACGTGGCTGCCGGTCTCGGCCAGGCGCGCGATCTCGTCATCGTCGAGTTGCGTCATGTGCACCCCGACCAGGGCGGGGGAGAGCAGCCCCAGCCGGTCCAGTCGCGCCAGCGGCCGCTCGCCGTTCTGCTGCAGGCCCTGCCCGACTTCGTCGGCGGTCTCGTGCACGTGCATGTGCACCGGAATGTCGAGTTCATCGGCCAGGGTCTGGATACGCTGCAGCGGGGCATCGGAGACGCTGTAGGGCGCATGCGGGGCGAAGGCGGTGCGGATCAGTGGATCGTTGCGGTAGCTGTCGTGCAGCGCCAGGCCCTTGGCGAGGTATTCGTCGGCATCACCGGCATAGACGGTGGGGAAGTCGATGGCGATCAGGCCCACACAGGCACGCATGCCCAGGTGGGCGGCGGCGCGGGCCGTGACCTCGGGAAAGAAGTACATGTCATTGAAGCAGGTGATGCCCCCGCGCAGCATCTCGGCCATGGCCAGCAGGCCGCCGTCGTGGACGAACTCTTCATTGACCCAGCGCTGCTCGGCCGGCCAGATGTGCTCGTGCAGCCACTCCATCATCGGCAGGTCGTCGGCCAGCCCGCGCAGCAGGTTCATCGGGGTGTGGGTATGGGCGTTGATCAGGCCCGGGATCAGGGCGTGGTGGTCCAGGTGCAGTTCGGTTTCGGCCCGGTAGTGCTGCGCAGCCCGGGCGCTGGGCAACAGGGCGAGGATGCGGCCGTCATTGACGGCGATGCAGTGGTGCTCGAGCACCTGTTCGTCGGGCTCGACCGGGATCACCCAGCGGCCATGGAGCAGCAGATCGATGTCTTGCATGGGAATTCTTGGTGGTTGTGTGCCCGCGTCAGTGTGCCGACGGGCTGCGGATGGCGCAACTGTTCAGGCTGGGCGGTGGGAACGCAGAGAGCGCGGAGGCGCAGAACCCCGTCATTGCGAGAAACGAAAGTGACGAAGCAATCTCGTGATCGGGCTGCCGGGTTACGAGATTGCCGCGGCGCTACGCGCCTCGCAATGACGATGGATATATTCTACGGCCTTCGCACCCATAGGGCATAAACGCCTCTGCGTTGAGGTTGTTCAGGCCGACTTCACCTCGTGCATGTACACGTCCTGCTGCGGGAACGGGATGCTGATGCCGTTCTCGTCGAAACGGGTCTTGATGGTCTCCAGCAGATCCGCGCGCACGTTCCAGTAATCGCCCTTGTTGACCCAGGGCCGGACATTGAGATCGATGCTGCTGTCGCCCAGTGCGGCGACGTTCACCACCGGAGCGGGATCCTTCAGGATGCGTTCTTCCTGCTTGATGATCTCCATGACCAGTTCGCGCGCCTTGCGGATGTCGTCGCTGTAGCTGATGCCCACCACCAGGTCGAGGCGGCGGGTCTCGCGGGCGGTGACGTTGGTGATGGTGCCGCCGTAGATCTGGCCGTTGGGCACGATGATCTCGCGATTGTCCGGCGTGAGCATGGTGGTGGCGAAGATGCCGACGTTCTCCACCGTCCCGGCGACGCCGCCGGCCTCCACATAGTCACCTTCCCGGAACGGGCGGAAGACGATCAGCATCACGCCGGAGGAGAAGTTGGCCAGCGAGTCCTTCAATGCCAGGCCCACGGCCAGGCCGGCGGCGCCGAGGACGGCGAGCAGGGAGGTGGTCTGGATGCCGAGGTGGTCCAGGGCGGCGATGATCACGACCGCGATCAGCAGGGCATAGAGGATGTTGCCGAGGAAGTTCGACAGCATGCTGTCCATGCCGCCGCGGGCCATCATGCGTTTGCTGATGTTGACGATCTTTCCGGCGATCCAGCGGCCGATGAAGAAGATCAGCAGGGCAACGACGAGGCTGACGGCCCAGGGAATCAGTTGGGTGGTGACGAAATCCGATTGCAGAAATTCGTTGATTTTATCCATGGGGAGTCCTGTTCAGACTGAAATGCCTCCCCCGCCGGCCGGCGGGGGAGGAGGGAGCCACGGTCGGTGCTTACTGGACCCGCTGCTCGCCGCTGATGGTGATCTCCACGCGGCGGTTCTGGGCACGGCCGGCACGGGTGGAGTTGTCAGCGATGGGCTTGGTCTCGCCCCAGCCCACGGTGGTCATGATGCTGGGATCCACGCCCTTCTCCAGCAGGTAGTTCTTGACCGCATTGGCGCGGCGTACGGACAGGTCCTTGTTGTAGGCGGCGTCGCCGGTGCTGTCGGTGTGGCCGGCGATCTGGATGCTCTGCACGTCACTCAGCTGTCCCAGGTCGGAGACCAGCTGGTCCAGTTCGCGCTTGCCCTCGGCACGCAGTGCGTCGCTGTTCAGGTCGAACAGGGCGCCGGCGCCCAGGTTGACGGTCTTGTAGACGGGCTGCGGCGCCGGGACCGGGGCCGGTTCCGGCTCGGGCTCGGCGACCGGCTCGGGCTTCTTCATATCCGGTTCGCACTCGGCAATCGCGCCCTCGGGACGCCAGCCGCTGGTGCGCACGCAGTCGCCGGCGCTGTCGCGCACCACCATCCCGGCGGAATCGTAGACGTAGGAGCAGGTGCGCTCGGAGGCCGCCGTGGCGGTGCCGGTCAGGGTGATGGTGGAGGCAACCAGAATGGCGTAGCTGAGTTTGTGCATTGTTGTTACTCCTTATTGGTAGAAGAAAAAACTTTGTCGCCCGCAGGCGCAGGGGAGGCAGGCCCGGGCCGCTCTGGGACCAGATTATACATATCTCTGACTTTAGAGCATCTGCCTAGTGTGTCAAACTGTATACAATTATGAGGTGGTTTCGGGCCTGCCGTGCCGGCTGCGCCAGGGTCACAGACGAGGGCATCGAGGTGCGCATCGCTCTACTTGAAGACGACACTTTTCAGGCCGAGGCCCTGACTGTGTGGCTGGAGGCGGCTGACCACCAGGTCAGCGTCCGGCACGACTGCGCCGGATTCCGCGCGGCGCTGCAGGAGGCGGACTACGACCTGCTCATCCTTGACTGGATTCTGCCCGACGGCAGCGGGCTGGAGGTGCTGGACTGGCTGCGCGGCGAACGGGGAGACACGACACCGGTGCTGTTCATCACCCAGCGCGACCGGGAAAGCGATGTGGTGACCGCCCTGGAGCACGGCGCCGACGACTACATGGCCAAGCCGGTCAAACCGCTGGAGATGCTGGCCCGGGTCACGGCCCTGGCGCGTCGGGCCAGCACGCCGGGGACGCAGGTGCTCGAGTTCGGTCCCTACCGCATCGATACCGCCAGTCGCACCCTGTACCGTGACGGCGACAGGATCGATCTCACCCACAAGGAATTCGACCTGGCCCTGTACCTGTTCCGCAATCTGGGCCGGCTGATCAGCCGCGGCCGTCTGCTGGAAGCGGTCTGGGGCACCCGGGCCGAACTCAACACCCGCACCGTCGACACGCACATCAGCCGCCTGCGCAACAAGCTCGGTATCAGCCCGGCGCAGGGCTGGAGGCTGGGCGCGGTCTACCAGCACGGCTACCGGCTGGAACGGCTGGAACCGCAGGCGGTCGAAGACGAAGCATGAACACACCCCCTGACAGCATTCGCGCGGTGGTCTGGCAGGAAGGCGAACTGCGCCTGCTCGACCAGCGCCGGCTGCCGGACGCGGAAAGCTGGCTGCAGTTGGGCACCGTTGCCGATGTGGCCGCTGCCATTCGCGATATGGTGGTGCGCGGCGCGCCCGCCATCGGCATCGCCGCTGCCTATGGCGTTGTCATCGCCGCGCGGCAGCGCTACCGGGAAAACCCCGCTGACTGGAAGACGGCGCTGGAGCCCGACCTGGAGCAACTGGCCGCCGCGCGGCCCACGGCCGTGAACCTGTGCTGGGCGCTGGCGCGGATGCGCGGTCTGATCCAGTGTCTGGACGGCGACCCGGTACCGGCCTTGACCGCCGAGGCCGGGCGCATCCATGAGGAGGATATCGCCGCCAACCGCCGCATGGGCGAACTGGGTGCGGCCTTCCTCGACGGAGTCGAGGGCGTGCTTACCCATTGCAACACCGGCTCGCTGGCCACCGGCGGCTTCGGCACCGCGCTGGGCGTGATCCGTCAGGCCTGGGGCGAAGGCCGCATCCGGCGCGTGTTCGCCGACGAGACCCGGCCCTGGCTGCAGGGGGCGCGCCTGACGGCATGGGAGCTGGTCCGCGACGGCATCCCGGTGACCCTGCTGGCCGATGCCGCCGCCGCACACCTGATGCATACCGGGCAGGTGCAGTGGGTGATCGTCGGTTCCGACCGCATCGCCGCCAACGGCGATGTGGCCAACAAGATCGGCACCTACGGGCTGGCCGTGGCCGCACGCCATCACGGAGTGAAATTCATGGTGGTCGCACCCACCTCCACGGTGGACCTGGGCACCGCCTCCGGCGCCGACATTCCCATCGAACAGCGGCCCGGGGAAGAGGTGCTGGGCGCCGGCGGCCGACGTATCGCCGCGCCCGGCGCCGAGGCCTGGAACCCGGCCTTCGACATCACCCCGGCGGAACTGGTGGACGTGATCGTCACCGAGGCCGGGGTGGTGGAACGGCCCGACCGCGACAAGCTGGCCGCGCTGATGGCCCGCGCCGCGGCCTGATTTCTGCCGGGCAATACGTAGGTCGGGTTAGCCTGCAGGGCGTAACCCGACGTGTCCCGGGCCGGTGTCGGGTTACGCTGCGCTGACCTGACCTACCGCACTGCAACACCCAAGACCCCGTCATCCCCGCGCAGGCGGGGATCCAGCAGCCGCGGCGGTTTATGGATTATTCACTTCGCTCACCCTGCGGGCCGCCCTCCGGGCGTTCAACGCGCTGCGCGCTTTTGTCCCGCCTGCGCGGGAATGACGGTGGGGAAACTCCAGTCATATACCCGATTCCTGGTCAAACCCCGTCTGAGCGCCTCAGATTCGTTCTGAGGCGCGTTTTTCTGGGACGCTGCCCCCCGGCTGTGGTAGTATTGATCGAATTACAGCGCCTGTGCGGGGTTCAGCCGCGCCGGCGTCGGAGGAACCCCACAATAAATAACGTTACCGACTGACTGCACCCATGGCCGAATTCGCCAAAGAAGTCCTGCCCGTCAATCTCGAAGATGAAATGAAGCAGTCCTACCTCGATTACGCCATGAGCGTGATCGTGGGCCGGGCACTGCCGGATGTTCGGGATGGCCTCAAGCCGGTCCACCGGCGCGTGCTCTTCGCCATGAGCGAACTGGGCAACGACTGGAACAAGGCCTATAAGAAGTCGGCCCGCGTGGTCGGTGACGTCATCGGTAAGTACCATCCCCACGGCGACACCGCCGTCTACGACACCATCGTGCGCATGGCGCAGCCGTTTTCGCTGCGCTACATGCTGGTGGACGGCCAGGGCAACTTCGGCTCCATCGACGGCGACTCGCCGGCGGCCATGCGTTACACCGAGGTGCGCATGGCCCGCATCGCCCATGAGATGCTGGCCGACATCGACAAGGAAACGGTCGATTTCATCCCCAACTACGACGAGACCGAGAGCGAACCCTCGGTCTTCCCGACCCGCTTCCCCAACCTGCTGGTCAACGGCTCGGCCGGCATCGCCGTGGGCATGGCGACCAACATCCCGCCGCACAACCTGAACGAAGTCATCAATGCCTGTATCGCGCTGATCGACAATCCCGAGATCGAGATCCGCGAACTGATGGAGTACATCCCGGGCCCGGATTTCCCCACCGCCGGCATCATCAACGGCGTGCGCGGCATCCAGGAGGCCTATCTCACCGGCCGCGGCCGGGTACAGGTGCGCGCCCGCACCGAGATCGAGGAGGACAGCAAGGGTCGCGAGACCATCGTGGTCACCGAACTGCCCTACCAGGTCAACAAGGCCCGCCTGCTGGAGAAGATCGCCGAACTGGTCAAGGACAAGAAGATCGACGGCATCAGCAACCTGCGCGACGAGTCCGACAAGGACGGTATGCGCATGGTGATCGAACTCAAGCGCGGCGAGGTCTCGGAGGTGGTGCTGAACAACCTCTACCAGCAGACCCAGATGCAGAACGTGTTCGGCATCAACATGGTCGCGCTGGTCGACGGTCAGCCGCGCCTGCTCAATCTCAAGGCCATTCTGGAATCCTTCATCCGCCACCGCCGCGAGGTGGTCACGCGGCGCACTGTCTTTGAACTGCGCAAGGCGCGCGAGCGGGCCCATATCCTGGAAGGCCTGGCGGTGGCGCTGGCCAACATCGACGAGGTCATCGAACTGATCAAGACCTCGCCCAGCCGCGCCGAGGCCCGTCAGGGCCTGATGGGCCGCGCCTGGCCGCCGGGTCTGGTGCTGGACATGCTGGAGCGCGCCGGTGCCGAGGCCTCGCGCCCCGACGGCCTGGCCCCGGGACTGGGGCTGACCGATGCCGGTTACCGCCTGTCCGAGGCCCAGGCCCAGGCCATCCTGGAACTGCGTCTTCACCAGCTGACCGGGCTGGAGCAGGACAAGATCCTGGACGAGTACCGCGAGTTGCTGGAGAAGATCGACGACCTGCTCGCCATCCTCAACAGCACCGAACGGCTGATGCAGGTCATCCGCGACGAGCTCATGCAGGTGCGCGACCAGTTCGGCGACGAACGCCGCACCGAGATCCGCGAGGCCGAGGCCGACCTGGCGCTGGAGGATCTGATCACCGAGGAAGACGTGGTGGTCACCCTGTCGCACGCCGGTTATGCCAAGGCCCAGCCGCTGAGTGAATACTCCGCCCAGCGCCGCGGCGGGCGCGGCAAGAGCGCGACCAGCGTGAAGCAGGAAGACTTCATCGACAAGCTGTTCATCGCCAGCACCCACGATACGATCCTGTGCTTCTCCAGCCGCGGCAAGGTGTACTGGCTCAAGGTCTATCAGTTGCCGGTGGCCGGGCGCCAGGCGCGCGGCAAGCCCATCGTCAACCTGCTGCCGCTGGAGCAGGGCGAGCGCATCAACGCCGTGCTGCCGATCCGCGATTTCGACACCGAGGATTTCATCTTCATGGCCACCGCCAATGGCACGGTCAAGAAGACCCCGCTGCGCGCCTTCGCCCGGCCGCGCAGCAGCGGCATCATCGCCCTGGAACTGCGCGACCAGGACTGGCTGATCGGCGTGGCCGTCACCGACGGCAACCAGGACGTGATGCTGTTCACCGACGCCGGCAAGGCCATCCGCTTCAAGGAGGAGAGCGTGCGCGCCATGGGCCGCACCGCTGCCGGCGTGCGCGGCATCCGGCTGCAGCCGGACCAGCAGGTCATCGGCATGCTGATCGCCGCCGAGGGCGATGTGCTCAGCGCCACCGAGCACGGTTACGGCAAGCGCACCCCGATCGACGAGTATCCGGTGCATGGCCGCGGCGGCCAGGGCGTGATCTCGGTCCAGACCAACGAGCGCAACGGCGCCGTGGTCGGCGCCAAGCTGGTGAGCGAGACCGACGAGGTCATGCTCATCACCAACATGGGCACCCTGGTGCGTACCCGCGTGGACGAGATCTCGCGCATGGGCCGCAACACCCAGGGCGTGCGCCTGATCCGCGTCGGCGAGGACGAAAAGCTGGTCGGCATCGACGCCATCGCCGAGGCCGAGGAGGATGAGGAAGCCTCCGAAGGCGAGGCGTAGGTCGTAGGATGGGTGCAGGCGTTGTGCGCCGGAACCCATCGTCAGGCCGGCACGCATGATGGGTTGCGCTTCGCTCCACCCATCCTACAGGAATACACGGTAATCGGAGTCTTTTATGAGTCGTATCTACAATTTCAGCGCCGGTCCGGCCATGCTGCCGGAGGCAGTCCTGAAACAGGCGCAGGAGGAACTGGTCGACTGGCAGGGCAGCGGCATGTCGGTCATGGAAATGAGCCACCGCGGCAAGGAGTTCATGTCCATCGCCGAGGCCGCCGAGGCCGACCTGCGCCAGGTCATGGGCATCCCCGACAACTACAAGGTGCTGTTCCTGCAGGGCGGGGCCAGCAGCCAGTTCGCCATGGTGCCGCTGAACCTGCTGCGCGGGGGCGCCAAGGCCGACTACATCAACACCGGCGCCTGGTCCAAGAAGGCCATCGCCGAGGCCAAGCGCTATTGCAACGTCAACGTCGCCGCCACCTCCGAGTCCGAGAACTTCATGACCATCCCGGCCTTCGATTCCTGGCAGCTGGCCGATGACGCTGCCTATGTCCACTACACCCCCAACGAGACCATCGGCGGGGTGGAGTTTCACTGGATCCCGGAGGTCGGCGACAAGCCGCTGGTGGCGGACATGTCCTCCACTATCCTGTCGCGCCCGATCGACGTGTCGAAATACGGCGTGATCTATGCCGGCGCCCAGAAGAACATCGGCCCGGCCGGCCTGACCGTGGTGATCGTGCGCGAGGACCTCATCGGCCAGGCGATGGAGCGCACCCCGACCATGTTCGACTACAAGACCCACGCCGAGTCCGATTCCATGTACAACACCCCGCCGACCTACGGCTGGTATCTGGCCGGACTGGTGTTCAAGTGGATCAGGGACAACGGCGGGCTTGAGGCCATGGCCGAGATCAACAAGCGCAAGGCCGACAAGCTCTACGCCGCCATCGACGGCTCGGACTTCTACGCCAACCCGGTCGATCCCGAGTGCCGCTCCTGGATGAACGTGCCCTTCACCCTGGCGAATCCGGAGCTGGACGCCACCTTCCTCAAGGAGGCGGCCGCCCAGGGCCTGACCACGCTCAAGGGCCACCGTTCCGTCGGCGGCATGCGCGCCAGCATCTACAACGCCATGCCCGAGGCGGGTGTGGATGCGCTGATCGACTTCATGGCCGATTTCGAAAAACGCAACGGGTAAATCAAGAGCGCCACGGAATACACGGAAAACACGGAATTGAAATGATTATGGTTTTTCATTGCCGGGCGCGCAGCGCCACGGCAATGACAATAAAATTTTCCGTGTCTTCCGTGGGTTCCGCGGCGCTCTGATCGCTCTTTGGTAGGATAAATTTCATGTACAAGATACTCACCCTCAACAACATCTCCGTCACCGGCCTGGACCGGCTGCCGCGCGACAACTACGAAATCGCCTCCGAGATCACCCATCCGGACGCCATCCTGCTGCGCTCCTACAAGATGCACGACATGGAGATCCCGGCTTCGCTCAAGGCCGTGGGCCGCGCCGGCGCCGGGGTGAACAACATCCCGGTGGACAGGATGAGCGAACTGGGCATCCCGGTGTTCAATGCCCCGGGCGCCAATGCCAACGCGGTCAAGGAACTGGTGTTGACCGGCATGCTGCTGGCTTCACGCAACATCTGCCCGGCCTGGGACTTCGCCCGCAACCTGGAAGGCGACGACGCCGCCATCAGCAAGGCGGTGGAGGCCGGCAAGAAGAACTTCGTCGGCACCGAGCTGCCGGGGCGTACCCTGGGCGTGATCGGCCTGGGTGCGATCGGCGTGCTGGTGTGCAACGCGGCCAAGGCGCTGGGCATGAACGTGATCGGCTATGATCCGGACATCAGCGTGCAGCGCGCCTGGCAGCTGTCGTCCGACGTGCAGAGTGCCAGCAGCGTGGATGACCTGCTCAGTCGGGTGGACTATGTCAGCTTCCATGTGCCGCTGATCGATGCCACCAAGCACATGATCAATGCCGACCGGCTGAAGAACATGAAGGACGGCGTGGTCATCCTCAACTTCGCCCGCAACGGCATCGTCGACGACGAGGCCGTGGTCAAGGCGATCGATGCCGGCAAGGTCGGCGGCTATGTCTGCGATTTCCCCAGCAACCTGCTGAAGAACCACGACAAGGTGGTGACCCTGCCGCATCTGGGCGCCTCCACCCGCGAGGCCGAGGAGAACTGCGCCATCATGGTGGCCGATCAGGTGCGCGAGTTCCTGGAAAATGGCAATGTGCACAACTCGGTCAATTTCCCCGAGGTATTCATGCCGCGCAGCGACGGTCAGCGCCTGGCGGTGGTAAATGCCAACGTGCCCAAGATGCTGGGCCAGATCTCCACCGTGCTGGCCGACACCGGCCACAACATCATCGACATGCTGAACAAGTCGCGCGGCGAACTGGCCTACACCCTGGTCGACGTCGAGGGCGAGGTGGACCAGGACTGCCTGGACCAGATCAAGGCCATCGAGGGCGTGCTTGCAGTGCGCACTCTGTAGATGATTCGGTGGCATTAACGCAGAGGACGCGGAGGCGCAATGGTCCGTCATTGCGAGGAACAAAGTGACGAAGCAATCTCTTGATTGAGGCTACCGCGTTACGAGATTGCCGCGGCGCTACGCGCCTCGCAATGACGATGAATATATTTGATAGCCTCTGTATCCATAGGGCATAAACGCCTCCGCATCCTTTGCGTTACCATCACCCAGGTGAAACAGAACAACCAAACGGCAGCCATGAACGAGTCGGACCAACTCAAGGCCATCCGGGAGAGCATCGACCGGATCGATGACCAGCTGCTGGAGCTGATCAGCCAGCGGGCGCGCTGTGCCCAGGATGTGGCGCAGATCAAGCAGGCCGCCGGCGAGATGAACGACTTCTACCGCCCCGACCGCGAGGCGCAGATCCTGGCGCGTATCCGCGAACTCAATCCCGGTCCGCTCAGCGACGACGAGGTCGCGCGCCTGGTCCGCGAGGTCATGTCCGCCTGCCTGGCGCTGGAGAAGCCGCTGACCATCGCCTATCTCGGCCCCGAGGGTACCTTCACCCAGGCCGCCGCGCTCAAGCACTTCGGCCATTCCATTCGCAGCACCGCCCTGGGTTCGATCGACCTGGTCTTCCGCGAGGTGGAATCGGGCAGCGCCCACTACGGCGTGGTGCCGGTGGAGAACTCCACCGAAGGCGTGGTCAATCATACCCTGGACATGTTCATGCGCTCGCCGCTGCACATCTGCGGCGAGGTGCAGCAGCGCATCGAACTGCACCTGCTCGGCAAGGCCGCTGACACCTCCGGCATCAAACGGGTGTACTCGCATCAGCAGTCCCTGGCCCAGTGCCGGGAATGGCTGGACACCAACCTGCTGCAGGCCGAGCGCATCGCGGTGAGCAGCAACGGCGAGGCGGCACGGCGTGCCGCGGCCGAGTCCGACAGCGCCGCGGTGGCGAGCGAAACCGCCGCCGAGTTGTACGGCCTGAACCGGCTGGCGCGCAACATCGAGGACGAGCCGGGCAACACCACCCGCTTCCTGGTGATCGGCAAACAGACGGTCGCGCCCTCGGGCCGGGACAAGACCTCGCTGCTGGTCTCGGTGCGCAACGAACCGGGCGCGCTCTACACCCTGCTGGCGCCGTTCAACGAGCACGGTATCAGCATGACCCGCATCGAATCGCGGCCCTCACGGCGCGGCGTCTGGGATTATGTCTTCTTCGTCGACATCGAAGGCCATGCCGGGGATGCGCAGGTCGCAGCGGCGCTGGCCGAGTTGGAACAGCGGGCGAGCGTTCTCAAGGTGCTGGGGTCCTATCCGCGCGCCCAGGTTTGAACAGTACTGCAGATCGGGTCAGCGCAGCGTAACCCGACAGGGGCCGGCCTGATGTCGGACTACGCCCTTTGGGCCAATTCCACCTGCGCCGCTGACCTGTGTTGATGTTTTCCCGTCATCCCGGCGCATGCCGGGATCCAGTGACCGCAGCGGGGCCTGGATTCCGGCATGCGCCGGAATGACGAGTTTGTGGTTTGGAATAGGCTGGTCGGGTTGGCGCAGCGTAATCCGACAGGGGCCTCACCGGTGTCGGATTACGCCCTGCGGGCTAATCCGACCTACGTTGCAGATCGAGTGAAAAACCGCGAATCGAGTGATTGATGAACGACCACCAACGCCATTATCTGTTCGACTGCGCCACTGCCGGGGTGCAGGGGCTGCAGCCCTATCAGCCGGGCAAGCCGCTGTCCGAACTGGAGCGCGAGTACGGCGTGCGCGACGCGGTCAAGCTGGCCTCCAACGAGAACCCGCTCGGTCCCAGTCCGCGGGTGCAGGAAGCCATTCAGGCCCATGTCGCCGAACTGGCCCGTTACCCGGACGGCAACGGTTTCGGTCTGAAGCGGGCGCTGGCCGACCGCCACGATGTCGATCTGAAGCAGATCACCCTGGGCAACGGCTCCAACGACGTGCTGGAACTGATCGCCCGGGCCTTTCTGGCCCCGGGGCGCGGCGCGGTGTTCTCCGAGCACGCCTTCGCGGTCTATCCCATCGTCACCCAGGCCATCGGTGCGACACCCCAGGTGGCACCGGCGCGCGACCACGGCCACGACCTGCAGGCCATACGCGCGGCCATCGATGACACCACCCGGGTGGTGTTCATCGCCAATCCCAACAACCCGACCGGCACCTGGCTACCGGGGCGCGAACTGGAGGCCTTCCTGGCCGAGGTGCCGCGCGATGTCATCCTGGTGCTGGACGAGGCCTATGTCGAATATGTCCGCGAGCCGGACTATCCCGACAGCCTTCCCTGGCTGGACCGCTGGCCGAACCTGGTCATCACCCGCACCTTCTCCAAGGCCTACGGCCTGGCCGGCCTGCGCGTGGGCTATGCCCTGTCCAGCCCGGTGGTGGCCGATCTGCTGAACCGTGTGCGCCAGCCGTTCAACGTGAACAGCCTGGCCCTGGCCGCGGCCGAGGTGGCACTCGGCGATGCCGAGCACATCGCCCGCGCCGTGGCCTTGAACGACGCCGGCATGCAGGCCTGGCGGGCGGCCTGCGACAAGTTGGGACTGGCGTATATCCCTTCGGTGGGCAACTTCCTCAGCGTGGATGTCGGCCGCCCGGCCGGTGCGGTCTACGAGGCGCTGCTGCGCGAGGGCGTGATCGTGCGGCCCATCGGTGCCTATGGGCTGCCCAACCATCTGCGCATCACCATCGGCACCGAGGCCGAGAACAGCCGCGCCATCGCCGCGCTGGAAAAGGTTCTGGCATGAACATCGAAGCCGCGTGTACTCCGTCATTCCGGCATCGGCCTGCGCCGGCACAGGCTGCGGCCGAATCCAGTAGGCGCGGCGGTATCTGGACCCCGGCCTGCGCCGGGGTGACGGAAAAATGCATTGCAGCGTGCTATTGCATTCGCTGCATACGAGGGCTCTGAGCCATGCGGATTGAACGCCTCTGCATCATCGGCGTGGGACTGATCGGCGGTTCGCTGGCCCGCGCCCTGCGGGCGAACGATGCGGTGGGCGAGGTTGTCGGCTGCAGCCGCAGCGCCGAGCATCTGCAGCAGGCGGTCGACCTGGGCGTGATCGACCGCTATGACACCGATCCCGCACAGGCGGTCGCCGGTGCCGACCTGGTGCTGGTGGCCGTGCCCATGGGCGCGATGGAAGCGGTGTTCAAACAGATCAGGCCCCATCTGGCGCCGGATGCGGTGATCACCGATGTGGGCAGCGCCAAGGGCGCGGTGGTCGATGCCGCCCAGAAGGCCTTCGGCGGCGTGCCGGCCAACCTGGTGCCGGGCCATCCCATCGCCGGCACCGAGCGCAGCGGCGTGGCGGCCTCCTTCGCCGAACTGTTCCGGCAGCGCCGGGTGATCCTCACCCCGCTGGCGCATACGGATGCCGAGGCGGTGGAGCGGGTGCGCGGCCTGTGGGAGACGGCCGGGGCCGGGGTGGTCGAGATGGGGGTCGAGCATCACGACCGGGTGCTGGCCGCCACCAGCCATCTGCCGCACATCCTGGCCTATGCCACGGTCGACAGCCTGGCGCGCTTGCACGAACACGATGAGATATTCCAATATGCCGCCGGCGGCTTCCGTGACTTCACCCGCATCGCCGGCAGCGACCCGGTGATGTGGCGTGACATCTGCCTGGCCAACCGCGAGGCCATCCTGGAGATGATCGCCCATTTCCAGGTGGACCTGACGGCCCTGACCGAGGCCATCCAGGCGCGTGACGGCGAACGGCTGGTGGAAATCTTCAGCCGCGCCAAGCGGGCGCGGGATGAGCATGCGCCGCGTTAGGCGTCATTCGCGTAGTCGTAGGCCGGGATAAACGCAGTGTTCCCGGCACTCCGGATCGAATGCCGGAAACGGGCCATCCGGCCCTTATTCCGGTCTACGCGCTGAACCCCATGGATTCCCGCTTTCGCGGGAATGACGGGAAGGCAGTAACGTAGGTCGGGTTAGTCCGCAGGGCGTAACCCGACGTTTGCCGCGACGCTGTCGGGTTGCGCTGCGCTAACCCGACCTACTCGTTTGAATCGAATGAACAGGAACCCGAATTGACCCACACCAACAAACAATTCCACATCCAGCCCGGTGGCCGGCTCGAAGGCCGGTTCAAGGTGCCGGGGGATAAATCCGTGTCGCACCGCGCCATCATGCTGGGTTCGCTGGCCGAGGGCGTGAGTGATGTGACCGGTTTCCTCGAGGGCGAGGACAGCCTGGCCACCCTGGCCGCCTTCCGTGCCATGGGTGTGAAGATCGAGGGGCCCTACGATGGCAGCGTGCGCATCCACGGCGTGGGAATGCACGGCCTGCAGCCGCCGCCCGAGCCGCTGTACCTGGGCAACTCGGGCACCTCCATGCGGCTGCTGGCCGGGCTGCTGGCCGGGCAAACCTTCGACAGCGTCCTGACCGGCGATGATTCCCTGTCGCGGCGGCCCATGGGCCGGGTCATCGATCCGCTGACTGCAATGGGCGCACGCATCGACAGCGAGGCGGGCGGGACCGCGCCGCTGAAAATCACCGGGGGGCGGGCATTGCGGGGCATCGACTACGCCCTGCCCATGGCCAGCGCCCAGGTGAAATCCTGCGTCCTGCTGGCCGGGCTCTATGCCGCGGGCCGGACCTGCACCACCGAGCCGGCGCCGACCCGCGACCACACCGAGCGCATGCTGCAGGGCCTGGGCTACGCGGTCGAAGTCGACGGGCCGCGCGCCTGCCTCGACGGCGGCGGCCGGCTGACCGGCGGCGCGATCACGGTGCCGGCCGACATCTCCTCGGCGGCCTTCTTCCTGGTGGGGGCCAGCATCGCGCCTGGCTCGGACCTGGTACTGGAGCAGGTGGGTATGAACCCGACCCGCACCGGGGTGATCGACATCCTCCAGCGTATGGGCGCGAACATCGAAATTGCCAACGAGCAGGTGCTGGGCGGAGAACCGGTGGCCGATCTGCATATCACCGCCGCCGCGCTCAAAGGCATCGACATCCCGCCCGAACTGGTGCCGCTGGCCATCGACGAGTTTCCCGCCCTGTTCGTGGCCGCCGCCTGCGCCGAGGGCCGCACGGTGCTGCGCGGGGCCGAGGAACTGCGGGTCAAGGAAAGCGACCGCATCCAGGTGATGGCCGATGGTCTGCAGGCGCTGGGCGTGTCCGCCGAGCCCACGCCGGACGGCATCGTCATCGACGGCCGGCCGCAGCTGGGCGGTGGCCGCATCGACAGCCACGGCGACCATCGCATCGCCATGGCCTTCGCCATGGCCGGCCTGCGGGCCGGCGCCGAGATCGTCATCGACGACTGCGCCAACGTGAACACCTCCTTCCCCGAGTTCGTGGCGCTGGCCCAGCAGGCCGGTCTTGGGGTGACCGAATGAGTGATCAGGCACCGGTGGTCGCCGTCGATGGACCCAGTGGCTCGGGCAAGGGCACGGTCAGCCGGGCCCTGGCGACCCGCCTGGGCTGGCATTTCCTCGACAGCGGCGCCCTCTACCGGCTGGTGGCCCATGCCGCCCTGGACCGGGGGGTGGCGCTGGACGACGAGGCCGGACTGGCCGATCTTGCCCGGCATCTGGAAGTGCGCTTCGACACCGATTCCGACCGCATCTGGCTCGGGGACGAGGAGGTCAGCCTGGCCATCCGCAGCGAGGCCGCCGGGGACGCCGCCTCCCGGGTGGCGGCCCTGCCGGGCGTGCGCGAGGCGCTGCTGCAGTTGCAGCGGGATTTTCGCGCCGCGCCGGGGCTGGTGGCCGACGGTCGCGACATGGGCAGTGTGGTTTTTCCCGCGGCCGAGGTGAAGATCTTTCTCACCGCCAGCGCCGGGGAACGTGCCCGGCGCCGCTATAACCAGTTGAAGGAAAAGGGGATCGAGGCCGACATTGCGGAACTGGTGGCGGCCATCGAGGCCCGCGACAAGCGCGACATGGAACGGCCGGTCGCGCCGCTGAAGCCGGCGGAGGACGCCGTGGAGCTGGATACCTCAGGGCTGGATATCGAGGGCAGCATTGCGGCGGCGTTGGGGATCGTGCGGGGGCGGCTGGGCGCCTGATGCCCTCACCCCCGGCCCCTCTCCCAAAGGGAGAGGGGAGGCTGGCTCCCTCTCCCCGCCGGGAAGAGGGTCGGGGTGAGGGGGCGAATGTGCCCGGCGCCTACCCAGACTAGTGATATTTTTCGCATTTCTGCCTATAATACCCGTTTGTACGAATCGGCGCCCGGATAGCCCTTATCCGGGCTTTGTCTTTGCAACCAACCCGTGACGGTTCGTCTGTCCGACCGCGCGGCCCAACAAGTGAATCGCAGTTGCGGTTCAAGGAATGAGTCAACCATGAGCGAAAGCTTTGCAGAACTGTTCGAAGAGAGCCTGGCCAAACAGGAACTCCGCCCCGGATCCATCGTCACCGGCACCGTCGTCGACATCAAGCCGGATGTGGTCATCGTCAACGCGGGACTGAAATCGGAAGGCGTGATTCCGGTCGAGCAGTTCTATAACGAGCAGGGCGAGCTCGAGATCAACGTGGGCGAGGACGTGGAAGTCGCCCTGGATTCCGTCGAGGACGGTTTCGGCGAGACCCGCCTGTCGCGCGAGAAGGCCAAGCGCGCGCGTGTCTGGAAGGAACTGGAACAGGCCTACGAAGACAACGAGACCGTCAAGGGCATGATCAGCGGCAAGGTCAAGGGCGGCTTCACCGTCGACATCAAGGACATCCGCGCCTTCCTGCCCGGCTCGCTGGTGGATGTGCGCCCGGTGCGCGACACCACCTACCTGGAGAACAAGGAACTCGAATTCAAGGTCATCAAGCTCGATCAGCGCCGCAACAACGTGGTGGTCTCCCGCCGCGCGGTGGTCGAGTCCGAATACAGCGCCGAGCGCGAGGAACTGCTCAAGAACCTGCAGGAAGGCATGGTCATCAAGGGCATCGTCAAGAACCTCACCGATTACGGCGTGTTCGTGGACCTGGGCGGCATCGACGGTCTGCTGCACATCACCGACATGGCCTGGAAGCGCATCAAGCATCCGAGCGAGATGGTCGCCGTGGGTGACGAGATCGAGGTCAAGGTGCTCAAGTTCGACCGCGAGCGCAACCGCGTCTCCCTGGGTATGAAGCAGCTGGGCACCGATCCGTGGGAGGATCTGTCCCGCCGCTATCCCGAAAGCACCCGCCTGTTCGGCAAGGTCACCAACATCGCCGACTACGGCTGCTTCGTCGAGATCGAGGAAGGCGTGGAAGGTCTGGTGCACGTCTCCGAGATGGACTGGACCAACAAGAACGTCAACCCGGCCAAGGTCGTGCACGTGGGCGACGAGGTCGAGGTCATGGTGCTGGACATCGACGAGGAGCGTCGCCGCATCTCCCTGGGCATGAAGCAGTGCCACGCCAATCCCTGGGAAGAGTTCGCCGCCACCCACAACAAGGGCGACAAGGTCTCCGGTCAGATCAAGTCCATCACCGACTTCGGCATCTTCGTCGGCCTGGACGGCGGCATCGACGGTCTGGTGCATCTGTCGGATATCTCCTGGAGCGATACCGGCGAGGAAGTGGTGCACAACTTCAAGAAGGGCGACGAGGTCGAGGCCGTGGTCCTGGCCGTGGATCCCGAGCGCGAACGCATCTCGCTGGGCCTGAAGCAGCTGGAAAAGGATCCCTTCTCCAACTTCGTGGCCGCCCATCCCAAGGGCAGCATCGTTAAAGGAACCGTCAAGGAGGTCGATGCAAAGGCAGCAGTGATCGATCTCGGCGAAGGGATTGAAGGCATCCTGCGCGCCTCCGAACTGGCCCGTGACCGGGTCGAGGACGCCCGCACCGTGCTCAAGGAAGGCGAGGAGGTCGAGGCCAAGTTCATGGGCGTGGACCGCAAGAACCGCACCCTGAGCCTGTCGATCAAGGCCAAGGAACTCGGCGAGGAAGCCGAGGCCGTGCAGGATTATGCCAAGTCCGGCTCCGCCACCACCACCCTCGGGGACATCCTGAAGGAGCAGATGGAAGAGAAGGGCAACAGCTAAGCATTGATTTCTGCGTGCTTTTTGGCATACTCCTAGTGGAATGACGCCGGCGGCCGCCCGCGTGCGGCCGCCGCCACTTGCCATCCGGCCCGGATATCAGGAAGAAGACGAATGACAAAGTCAGAGCTGATCGAGATTCTTGCCAGCAAGAACAGCCATCTGAACTACAAGGATGTGGAACTGGCGGTCAAGAGCCTGCTGGAGCAGATGAGTCAGTCCCTGGCGACCGGACAGCGGATCGAGATCCGCGGCTTCGGCAGCTTCTCCCTGCACTACCGCCCGCCCCGCGTCGGCCGCAATCCCAAGACCGGCGAGGCCGTGGCCCTGTCCTCCAAGTACGTCCCCCACTTCAAGCCCGGCAAGGAAATGCGTGAACGGGTCAACGAATCCCGCGCGACCACTCCGATCAAATCCAGCGACAACGGCAACTGAGGCGCCTCTGGCTCCCCGGACGGTTGCCATCGGCCGTCTGCCCCAATAAAGTCTTGCCTGTAGCGGGCCGCAGCTGCGCTATCCGATGAATCCACGGCCCGCCACGAGGAGAATCCCATGTCCCGTATCCTGTCGGTGATTGCCCTGGTGCTCCTGATCGGGGTCGGCATCACCTTCACCGTGCTCAATCCGCAGCAGGTGACGTTGAACTATCTGCTGGGCAGCCTGCAACTGCCGCTGGCGCTGCTGGTGGTGCTGGTGCTGGCACTGGGCGCGCTGCTGGGGCTGCTGGTGGCCGGGTTCATGCTTCTGCGGCTCAAGCGTGAGAACCGTAAACTGCGCCGCGGCACCCGGCTGGCCGAGCAGGAGGTCGCCAACCTGCGATCGCTTCCCGTCAAAGACCGCCCCTGAACCATGTCGGCGCTGCTCTGGCTGCTCCTGCCCGTGGCTGCCGCCTCCGGCTGGCTTGTGGCCCTGCGCAGCGAACGCCGGCGCCAGCGCCGTCCCCCTCCGGAACTCAATGAGCACTATTTCAAAGGGCTGAACTTACTGCTCAATGAGCAGCCCGACAAGGCGATCGAGGTGTTCGTCGACATGCTGGAAGTCGACAGCGACACGGTCGAGACCCACATGGCCCTTGGCAACCTGTTCCGCCGCCGCGGCGAGGTCGACCGCGCTATCCGCATCCATCAGAATCTGATCGCCCGCCCCACGCTGGAGCGTGATCAGCGCAACACCGCACTGCTGGAGCTGAGCCGCGATTACATGCGTGCCGGCCTGTTCGATCGCGCCGAGAACCTGCTGCAGGAGTTGCTGGACACCAGCGCCCATGCCCCGGCCGCGCTGGGGCACCTGCTGGACATCTACCAGCAGGAAAAGGAATGGGACAAGGCGATCCAGGTCGCCCGCCGGCTGGAGGGGTTGAACGGGCGCCACATGCATCCGGTAGTGGCGCAGTTTCACTGCGAGCAGGCCGAGCAGGCGATGCGTCACGGCGATGCCGCCGGCGCCACGCGCCTGCTCAAGCGGGCACTCAACCACGATCCGAACTGTGTGCGTGCCAGCCTCCTGCAGGCCCGTCTGGCGCGCGAGGCAGGTGACCACCGCACCGCGGTCCAGGTGCTGAAACGCATCGAGAAACAGGACATCGATTTCCTGCCCGAGGCGCTGCCCGAACTGAAGGCGGGCTACACGGCGCTGGGCGCGCAGCCGGAGTTGATGCGCTATCTGCAGGAGATTGCCGGTCGCTACCGGGGCGTGACGCCGGCGCTGATGCTCTCGGAGTTGATCGAGGCCCGCGACGGCGCCGCTGCCGCAGTGGAATATCTGACCGCCTACCTGCGTGAGCGGCCCTCCATCCGCGGCCTGGAGCGGATGATTCATCTGGACCTGGGCAGCAGCGAGGGCAGGGCGCGCGAGGACCTGCTGCTGCTGCGTGATCTGACTGCGCGGCTGCTCGAGGACCGGCCCCGGTACCGCTGTCACAACTGCGGCTTCGAGGCCAAGGCGCTGCACTGGCAGTGCCCGAGCTGCAAGGAATGGAACCGCATCAAACCGATCTACGGCGTGGAGGGAGAATGATGACGCAGGCGCAGACCGACTCACGGGTGATCGTTGCCCTGGATTACCCGGATGCCGCCCGGGCCCGGGACTTCGTCGGCCGACTCACCCCCGGCAGCTGCCGGCTCAAGATCGGCAAGGAATTGTTCACCCGCGCCGGCCCCGCCCTGGTCGACGAACTGCAGGGCCTTGGCTTCGAGATCTTTCTGGATCTGAAATTCCACGACATCCCCAATACCGTGGCGCGCGCCTGCGAGGCGGCCGCCGACCTGGGGGTGTGGATGGTCAATGTGCACACGCTCGGCGGCAGCCGGATGATGGCCACTGCCCGCGAGGCGCTGGAGCGACGCAGCGGGCGGCGGCCGCTGCTGATCGGGGTGACCATCCTGACCAGCATGGGGGAAGGGGATCTGGCCGAGGTGGGCCTGGCCGGCAGCCCGGCGGACAATGTCGCCCGCCTGGCCGGCCTGGCCAGGGCGAATGGCCTGGACGGCGTGGTCTGTTCGCCGCAGGAGAGCCGCCAGCTGGCCGGGCAGCTGGGCAGCGACTTTATCCTGGTCACCCCCGGCGTGCGCCCGGCCGGCAGCGCGACCGATGATCAGCAGCGCATCATGACCCCGGCCGATGCCCTGGCCGCCGGCTCGCACTATCTGGTGATCGGGCGGCCCATCACCCAGGCCGAGGATCCGGTGGCGGTGCTGGAGGCCATCAATCGCGAGTTGGCGCCGTAGGTTCCGTCATTGCGAGCGCAGCGTGGCAATCTCGTAATGCAGAATTAGTCGGTTAGAGATTGCCGCGGCGCTACGCGCCTCGCAATGACGGGGTAATCAGAGTTGGATCGGTGCCCGTCACTTGACGCCACCCCCAACCCGGGCTAATCTCGAATTCCGTCCAGGATGGACGGAAAGCAACAATCAAAAACCATTACACGGAGGTAATCCCCATGTGGAAGTCCATTCCCTATCTGATCCTGTCCCTGTTCCTGTTCGGCGCCCAGCCGGTGCTGGCCGAGCCGATCGACGTCAATACCGCCAGCGCCGAGGAACTGGCCCAACTCAAGGGCGTCGGCGCCTCGAAGGCGCAGGCCATCATCGCCTACCGTGACCAGCACGGGCCCTTCGTCGCCGTGGGCGAGTTGACCCAGGTGCGCGGCCTCGGACCGAAGTTCCTGGAGCAGAACGCCGAGGCGATCACCGTCTCGCAACCCGTGGCGGACGCGGCCCGGCCCTGACGCCATAATTACCCGTCATTGCGAGGAACGAAGTGGCGTGGCAATATCCAACCGCTTGATTCTGCAGTCAGGGATTGCCACGGTTCGCTCGCAATGACGGTTTTGCCTGTGTCATGGACCTCCGGGGTTGCAGCCGCGCTTTGCCATCCCTTCCCGAGCAGCATTCTCCCGTCCCGAAAACTGTGATCTGATTCCTGCAACACCGCATCCCTCCTGCCCACCCCGGGTTACCGCACCCCCACAATCGCGTATAATCCCGCGCAAATAATTCATTTATTTGTGGGGGAGAGATGGCCGTCTATCCAGTGATCCTGACCGGCGGGGCCGGTTCCCGGCTGTGGCCGATGTCGCGGGAGTATTTTCCCAAGCCGCTCATGCCCATCGTCGGCGACGAGTCGCTGCTGCAGGCCACCGCCCGCCGGTTGCAGGGCTTCCCCGGCAGCGAGCCGCCGGTGTTCGTCTGCAACGAGGAACACCGTTTCCTGGTGGCCGAGCAGGTGCAGGCGCTGGACATCCAGCCCGCCGGCATCATCCTGGAACCGGAAGGCCGCAACACCGCTCCCGCGCTCACCGTCGCCGCCCTGTTCCTGGCGGAGAGGGACCCCGAAGCGGTGATGGTGGTGATGCCCGCCGATCATGTCATCCCCGATCTGGAGGCCTTCCGCCGTGCCCTGGCCGATGGCGTGGCCCTGGCCGAACAGGGCCATCTGGTCACCTTCGGCATCCAGCCCACCCGGCCGGAGACCGGCTACGGCTACATCCAGCGCGGCGAGACCCTCGACGGCGATGGCCGCTTCAAGGTCAAGCGCTTCGTGGAGAAGCCCGACCTAGACCAGGCCCAGGGCTATCTCGATGCCGGCGACTATTACTGGAACAGCGGCATCTTCGTGATGCAGGCCTCCAGCTGGCTGGAGGAGATCGATCATTTCGAGCCGGAGATCAAGCAGGCCTGCGAGCGTGCCATCGACAGCGGCCGCAAGGATCTGGACTTCTGCCGGGTGGGGAAGGAAGACTTCATCAACTGCCCCGAGAACTCCATCGACTATGCCGTGATGGAACGGACCGAGCGCGCCGCCGTGGTGCCGCTGGAAAGCGGCTGGTCCGATGTCGGGGCCTGGTCCGCCATCTGGGACATTGCCGAATGCGACGACTGCGGCAACGCGACCCAGGGCGACGTGCTGGCGCAGGACGTGAAGAACTCCCTGATCTGGTCCAACGACCGCTTCGTCGCCGCCATCGGGCTGGAGGATATGGTTATCGTGGACACCCCCGACGCCCTGCTGGTCGCGCCCAGGGATCGCTCCCAGGATGTCAAGCAGATCGTCGCCGAACTGAAGAAACAGGACCGCGATGAATTCCGCTTCCACAGCCGGGTGTACCGTCCCTGGGGCGACTACGAAGGTATCGACAAGGGCGAGCGCTACCAGGTCAAACGCATCGTGGTCAAGCCCGGCGCGTCTCTTTCCCTGCAGATGCACCACCACCGCGCCGAGCACTGGATCGTGGTGCGCGGCACCGCGCGTGTCACCCGCGGCGAGGAGGTGTTCATCCTCACCGAGAATCAGTCCACCTACATCCCGCTGGGTACCACCCACCGGCTGGAGAACCCCGGCACTATCCCACTGGAGATAATCGAGGTGCAGTCGGGCAGTTATCTGGGCGAGGATGACATCGTGCGGTTCGAGGATGTCTACGATCGAGTTGGACAATAGGTTGTACAGTATTTTCGATACGTGCTGAAAACAGATCAACGAGAAATATATCTACCAGAAGCAGTCGGGAAGAATACGGTAAATGGATAATGAGAAGCTAGATTCAAATATAGGCAGAAAGCCGATACCCGCTTACATTCTGCCCTATGAAGATCTGAATGACGAGGCTGGGCTGGTAGATTTATGGCAGATTTTGACAAGGCGAAAATGGCTCATTCTGGTGTCGGTTCTGCTCGTATTGGTGTTGTCCACCATCTATATGTGGAGTGCAAGAGACACATACACCGCCAGTGCTTACTTATTACCACCTTCATTCGAAAGCATCAATGAACTGCTTGTGAATTTGCCAGGCCCGGGGATGACGGGGACTGCATCAAATCAGGCATATTTCAATCCCGATGACAATCTGCTCGAGAAATATGGCGTGGAGACAATTACGCCAGGATTTGTGTTCAGAGCTTATCTCAGGAACTTTAACTCGAATAACATCAAGCAAGAATTTTCGGATACTGAACAGGTGAACTCCATCACCATCATAGATCCTCAAAATAATTTCTTGGATGCGGTGGCAAGGTTAACGAGCCAGGATCCAGTATCTGCCGCGCACGAACTGAGTCAATATATCGCTTATGTAGATAAGAGAACCGGTGAGCAGCTGACTGGAGAACTGCAATCAATAGTTGATATTGAACTGAAGAAAGCAGTACGTAATCGCGAGATTAAGCTCAATAATATAAAAGAGAATGCGCTGAGGATGATTACGGGTCAGGGAGAGGCTATATCAACACTCAATAAAACCAAAACAGAAGGAAGCAGGATATTTTATTTATGGGTGCCACCTGAAGCAGGTAAACCTTTCTTGATGGGCCTGAATGCGCCTGGTGATCTAAAAGATGCAGAGGCACTAGAATACTTAATCGAAGGCATTAAGTCGGATGATACTGTCGAGTATTATACCCCTGAGCTGGATAAGCTTGAAGAATATATTACCTATCTCGAAGGGGTTTCTTTCGATCCGGAAAAAATATCTGTAATTACTATGGATAAGCCGCCGACATCCGTAATTGAGCCCGACAGGGCGAACTGGAAGCTGGTGTTTAGTGCTTCGATTATTCTTGGGCTTATGACGGGGATTCTGATTGCGATTGTTGTCGACTTGATTGGACGAGGCAGAAGTGGTCCTGAAGTGAACAGCCGGGTCTGATGGATATAAGAGAATTTGTGTGTGGACCTTACAGGGTACGGGTCGAATCGATATAAATGGATTATATATGGTTCGATTAGCGGTTTACCGAGGACCTTACGCGAATGGATAGTATGGAAGTAATTAGAGGTATGTCGATGAAAAAGGTAATTGTATTGGGTGGGGACGGTTTTTGCGGATGGCCGACCTCATTGCATCTTTCAAAGATAGGATGGGATGTGACGATCGTAGATAACCTGTCACGCAGAAAAATAGATATTGATCTGGAATGCGAGTCGCTTACACCGGTAAGACCTATCATGGAGCGACTTTCCGCATGGGAAGCGAATGGTGGAAAGCGTATAGATTATCATAATTTCGATATAGCAAGGGATTATGACAGGTTGCTTGCATTGATTTGTGAATTAAAACCGGATGCGATTGTTCATTTTGCTGAACAGCGAGCTGCTCCATATTCAATGAAGAATTCGCGCACCAAGCGATATACCGTCGATAATAATCTTAATGCAACTCATAATGTTCTATGCGCAATCGTTGAATCGGGGGTCGATGTGCATCTTGCCCATCTCGGAACGATGGGGGTCTATGGTTATGGCACAGCCGGATTCAAGATTCCGGAAGGGTACCTGAAGGTAAAAATGTGTGGTGACCATGTTGAGCTACATGAGAACAGCAATGGAAATGTTGAGATCGAAAAAGAAATTCTCTACCCGCCTGATCCGGGTAGCATATATCACATGACAAAGACGCAGGATGCTCTGTTTTTTTATTATTACAACAAAAATAACGGGGTTCGTATCACAGATCTGCATCAAGGCGTGGTCTGGGGTACGAACACGGACGAAACGAATCTCGACGAAAAGTTGATAAACAGGTTTGATTATGACGGAGATTATGGAACCGTCCTGAATCGTTTTCTGATGCAGGCTGCCATTGGGCATCCGTTAACTGTTCATGGTGCGGGCGGGCAGACACGTGCTTTTATACATATCCGAGATACAGTCAAGTGCATCGAACTGGCATTGGAGAACGAGCCAAACCGGGGCGATCGTGTACGAATCTTCAATCAGATGACGGAAACTCATACGGTAAAAGAGTTGGCAGAGAAGGTTTCGTCCATGACCGGTACAGAAATAATGTTCATGGATAATCCCCGAAACGAGGCTGAAGAAAACGAACTGCATGTTGAGAACTCGTGCTTCTTGGATCTCGGCTTGAAACCCACCACGCTGTCAGATGGTCTTATGGAAGAAGTTATTGAAATTTCAAAGAAATACTCTTCCAGATGCGATGAGTCAAAGATTCTTGCGAAATCAAAATGGCGATAGATGATTATGCCTGTGAGGCCTGTTTTCATCGTTGGATGCTTTCGGTCAGGCACAACGCTTGTCAGATTGATATTGAATTCTCACAGCAGAATCTGCGTGTCAGATGAGGCCAGGTATCTCGCAAAACGCATACCGGCATCCAGTGTTGATTCGGGATATACGCAGTCTGAAGCCGAAAAATTGATACAGGTAATCAGGAGGACGTTGAAAAGGCAGAGATGGCAATCCGTGCCTTCGGCCATGGAGATAATGAGTCATATCCGGGCCTATCCGGTCCCATTAGCGGAAATTGCTGAAGTAGTTGCTTCCTATCCGTGGAAAAAACAGGATCTACTATACTGGGGAGATAACACACCTGTATATATAGAGCATTGGGAAACAATAGCTAGCCGATTTCCAGGGGCGAAATTTGTGAATCTCATACGAGATCCTAGGGATGTCGTCGCCTCCTCTAGAAGCATAGCCTGCGGGTTCGGGTTTTCCGTTTATAGCGCAGCATCAATATGGCGTAAGAGAGCTGAAATAGCGACTCGAATGGCTAAGACGATTGGCAATAATTTTATTTCGATCCGGTATGAAGATATCGTCAGTAATCCCAACGAAGAGGTGATCAGACTTTGCCGCTTCCTTGGTATAGAGTATGAAAATTCGATGCTGCAATACAATCAGAGTGATGAGGCGATGAATATGGCCGGTGGGCAGCCGCACCATAAAAATGTCGTTCGCCCTGTCAATACGAGTTCTATAGGCAAATACATGAATATACTGTCCGACCACGAAATTGGGATTGTTGAGCGAGTTTGCGCAACCTGGATGGAAAGGTTCGGCTATAAATGCAGTATCGTGGATGATATGAATGAAGTAAGTGCGAGCGAAAAACTGAGTGGAATAATTGAAACCTTTTTTCTCCAGATTTGCGATCGTGTTTACCAAATAACAAGATGAGTTCCCGCATTTCGATAGGCCAGCAGCTTGGGCCGTTTCTGATAGCATTGTATCCGCTGGCATTCATCCCAGGCACGGAAGCAGGGTATATGTACGGTATCATCGCTGCCAGCATAATGCTCCTCACCATGCCGTATTCCAAGGCGTGGCCACCCGGCATTGTAGCAATATCACTGGTCTATAGTTTGTTGGCTATATTCGCGCTCTTTCCTGTCTACTGGGCGTACGATAAGGAATTTACGCTGCTAACAGGCTTCTTGTCGATGATCCCCCTTGGGCTCATACTGACGATCCCGCTTTGGAACTATCGCCAGATTACTATTTTCATATCAGCATTTTATTTGGTGGGGGCGGTGACAGTACTCTGGGCCCTGGGTGATGTTCTGTCTGTTGTTCTGAGCCATGATTTCGTAAATTATCAAAAGATTCGTAGTGATGCATATTTTAGCAGGCCTACGATGTTGTCCACATTCCTGTTTATATTTGTTGTCCTCCAAGTCGGTTTCATGGCAGAAGCAAGGAAAGCTGGAATCAGCATGATTCGCTCCCCTGTGAAGAATTTCCAGTTGCCGCTACTGATACTGTCCGTCATTGCCCTGATCTCTACGCTTACAAAAAAGGATATTCTGGCCTTTGCAATTGTCTCGACAATTTACAGTATGCGCAGATTCGGGTTTGCAAAATTCATAGTTGGAGTGCTCGCCACAGTAATAGGAGGAGGACTTATTGCCTATTTCGGTAAGTTTTCACCATTAATGAAACTTTTTCGTATTCGAGAGAACATGTTCGAGACTGGGAGTCGGGGAATATTATGGCAGTCATCTCTAGAGGCGATACAGGAGTATCCACTCTTCGGGATGGGAGCAGGAGCGTGGGATTTATTCCTTCCGACCTATAATGAGGGTCTCTCGTATGGCGGACCACATAATTCACTAATACAGATCGCAGGGGAGTACGGCATCATAGCGCTTACAGTCTATATTGTTTTCCTGTTACTGCTGGGGTGGTATCTACGTTTGATGATGAAGAATCAACCGGGTCCGCTTGTGGTGGCGGCAACCATGGCATATATAGGTTTCATTGTTATTGAGCTATTCAGCAATCCTATCTTATTTGGATGGACGAATAGAACATATTGGGCTTGGATGATCATTGCGCTCGGATTCGCTGAGCATGGGCTTCGCTCTCGAATGCTACTAGTATTAAAATGAAAGCAAGCCCGAGCATAGGTTCAAATGCCGCCTGGTCGGCGCTCAATTCTGTCTCAGTATCGATCCTTCAGCTTATCCTTATTGCTGTACTTGCAAGGAATCTTGCTTATTCGGATATGGCGACCATGTTTATCGTCATTGCTGCTATCGGTGTGCTGGAAATGGCGTCGGATTTCGGCGGGCGCGTCTGGGGCGTAAGAAGGTTTTCAATAGATGGCGCATTTGGAAAACAATTTCGTATAGCGATTACATTCAAATCTTTTGCTTCCTGCCTGATCCTCGTATTAGCCATACCTGTCGGATATGTATCAGGAGAGTGGGGGGTCACTGGTATGACCGTATTGATAGCGTTGACGCAACCCAATACAGACCCGCTTATATGGGCGCTTCGCTCGATGAACAGGATGGACATAGAGGCGGCATACGTTATTGCATCGCGCGCGATCATTACCATATTCATGGTATTAGCCGCCGTATCGGGACTGCAGATCGAAATAATCCTTCTTGCATGGCTTCTAATCAATGTCTGTCGAATTATTTTTGAATCATTTCACGGAAAACTGAGAGCGACGGTTGATTCGGTCTCAGTAAAAATAGAATGGAACGAACTTTATGAACCAATAAAGGAAATCATACCCATTGGGTTCGCGTTCCTTCTTATGGCGCTGTTCTCACGTATGCCAATTTTGTCATTAGGTATAATAGGCGCTCCTGATGAAGATATAAGCTATTTTTCATCTGCGTTTAATCTTGTATCGGGCGCGATGATTGTGAGTACGTCAATTGCGATTGCGAGTTTTCCGTATTTTTCGCAGTGCATTAATAAAAACGATTGGATGGCTGTTTCAACCCAGCTAAACCGTAATCTTTTGTATATATATACTCTTGTTCTCCCTGCGTCTGTAGTGGTGATGTTGTTTGCCTCTGACATAATGCAGATGTTTTTTGGAGAGGACTACGTTGAAGGTGATGAATTTCTCCAGCTTCTTATGATTGGGCTCTTTGTCAGCTCAATCAATTTCAACCTGAAGTATCTTCTGAACGCTATTGGATTAAACTGGTGGGATACAATATCTGTCATTATTGGGCTTATATTTCTTGGGGCTATCTTCATTCTGTATCGCGCGCATGGCGCATCCATCGCGGCGCTATCATGGATTATAGGCGAATCTGTGATGTGTGCGGTTAAGCTGTCCGCGATAAGGAAGAAAAAACCTGAAATATTAATTTCGTATGTGCAGATATCGTTAGGATTCGTAATGATTATCGGAATATACCTTGGGGTTTGAAATGTCGATCGTAGGTGCAGTGTTGGTAGTTATATCGATACTCATTATCTATTATGTATACGATGGGTATGGTCGATTACTATCTGTGTTATGTCCAGCGCACAAGATTAATTCCGGAAGAAGGGGTGATGTCATTTCGTCGTTCCCTGATATAAGTGTGATACTTGCAGCTTATAACGAAGAGTTGCGTATTGCATCCAAGCTTGAGGATATATTGTCACAGGCCTATCCTGGAAATTGTGAAATAATCGTCGTCAGCGATGGATCAACAGATCACACCAATCATATTGTCCAGAGCTATTCCGATAAAGGTGTAAGACTTGTAAGAACAGAAGGCAGGGTCGGTAAAAGCTTGGCGCAAAACGAAGCTGTAAAGATTGCGAATGGTAAGATTCTGATATTGACAGATACCGCTGTAGAAATGGCGCCTCAGTGTCTGGAGCGTCTTGTGGCGCCTTTTTCATCGTCATCTGTAGGATGTACGACTGGAACGCTGCACTTCAAAACCAGCGCTGAATCCGTTGTTTCTGAAGAGCAAGGACAATACTGGAGTTATGAAACAAAGCTCAGGCGACTTGAGAGCTGCCTTGGTATCCTTGCTGTAGCTGCGGGGCCACTTATGGCTGTCAAAAGAAGTCTGTGGAAGCCACTAATGAACTGGTATGGCGATGATTGCGTTATACCTCTTGATGTTGTTCTTTCATCGCACTCAGTGATTCAGGTTGACGACGCAATAGCATGGGACGAAAGCTATCGTACAGTCAAGCATGAGTTCAAGGCAAGAATAAGGATGACCGTGCGGAACTGGCAAGGGACGCTATCCAGGTCGGAACTGCTTAACCCATTCAAGCACCCCTTGTATTCTTTTGCGCTGACTTCCCATAAATTATTAAGATGGTTATCGCCTCTATGGCTTGTATCCTTCCTGTTAGGAATCGGCTTAATGTATGCAGGAGGAATGTTCTCGAATGCGTTTGGTTATACAGTCGCCTTCATGGTCCTTGTGCTCCTAGCTCTTTCTCTGGTTTTGCTGGGTCTGGGTAAACGCCTGCCTGGTGTGTCGGTTTTAGCAAGTTTCCTGATGGTGAATGCAGCCTTCGGAATTGGCTTGGTGATGGCTCTTTATGGGAAAAGAATAGGGGCATATCAGAATAAATGAAAAGCGAAAAAACAGAGCAAGCGGATCATATTCGTAATGTATATGCTGGGCGTGATGCAAGGGGACTGAGAGACCGTTACGCCTGGTTTAACGCTGATGCGGTTGAAAGAGAATGCTCGGTTAAAGCATCTGTGGCATCAATACTCTACAAGGCATTCGGGCCAAATCTCGAAGGTTTGCGTGTCCTCGATGTGGGCTGTGGAACAGGCGCGTTCCTACGGCAACTCGCAGACTGGGGCGCATCTCCTGAAACAATGATTGGCACAGAACTCTTGCCTGACAGGATCGATACTGCAGTACGACTATCACCGTCATCGGTAACATGGCATCTCGGTAATATTAATGAATTGGATTTGGATCTGAAGTTCGATCTCGTATCGCTTTTTACTGTTTTATCGTCTGTAGTAGACGCTGATGAAAGACTGAATTTGATAGATGAAGCCTGGCAGCGAGTTGATTCATTAGGCTGGCTTCTTGTTTTCGATCTCAGGGTGAATAATCCGGCGAATCATGATGTATCTCGTGTGAAAATCACTGAATTAGAGCATGAAGTAGTCCCTACCTCAAGATATGTTAACACGCTAGTACTTGCGCCGCCGTTGGCACGGAGAGTGACGAGTCTAAGTAGGACCTTAGCCAGAATCCTTGAGGCATTGCCGTTCTTTAGAACGCACTTTATTTATATTGCACAGAAGCCATAAACAACATCTGTGCTCCGACGAAAATATGAGTGATATCGATAGTATGCATATACCGTTTGCGCTTCCATCTATTGGTGATGATGAAATATCAGCGGTCGTCGAAACGATGAAATCCGGCTGGTTAACGACTGGCGACAAGTGCTGTCGTTTTGAAGAAGCTTTTGCTAACTACGTCGGAGCAAAACATGCGTTGACTGTCAACTCTGCAACATCAGGGCTTCATCTCGCACTAGAAGCCGCTGGTGTTGGACCCGGCGACAAGGTTTTAACAAGCCCTTATACATTTACGGCCACTGCCGAAGTTATTCGATATCTGGGTGCGGATCCTGTATTTATCGATATTGACCCAGATACGATGAATATCGATGTTGAACTAATAGAAGAAGCAATCAATACGTCAGTAAACGTTAAGGCGATTATTCCTGTACATATTGCAGGTCAAGCATGCGATATGGATCCGATACTCGATATAGCAAGAAAATATGGATTGGTTGTGGTTGAAGACGCGGCTCATGCACTTCCTACAACCTATAAGGGAAGTATGGTTGGCGCAATAGGGGATATAACGGTATACAGCTTCTACGTAACTAAGACCATTACCACAGGGGAAGGTGGGATGGTGGTCACAGACAATGATGAGTATGCTGGCAGGATAAAAACAATGCGGCTTCATGGGATAAACAGAGATGTCTTTGATAGATATCGATCAACAGTCCCTGCGTGGTACTACGAGGTTGTCGCCCCGGGCTACAAATACAATATGACAGATATTTCTGCTGCTATCGGTTTAGAGCAACTAAAGAAAGCAGACTCGTTCAGAAAGAGAAGAGAACAAATCGCCTGCGCCTATACGCATGCGTTTTCTGGGCTTCCACTGAAGGTTCCGGTGATATCAAGGCCAGATGATATGCATGCATGGCATCTGTATATAATTCAACTTGATACTGAAGCAACCACTATCACTCGTGACAAGTTTATTGAACTGATGTTCGAGCAAGGTATAGGAACAAGTGTCCACTTCATTCCTCTTCACCTACATCCTTATTGGAAAGAAAGGTATGGATTTGAGACAACCTCATTTATGACTGCATTCGACGTCTATAACAAGGTGGTAAGTCTGCCAATATATCCTTCGATGTCAGATAATGACGTCGATCGGGTAATTGCTGCTGTACGATCAATACTGGGCTGATATGGGATGATTGCAAAGCGTCTGCTTGATCTGCTGGCTAGCTATCTAGGGATCATTGTCTTGCTTCCGGTTTTTATGCTCGTGGCGATATTGATCAAGTGCGATAGTGCGGGGCCTATCTTCTATAGACAAAGACGAATCGGACTGCATGGTAAGGAATTTTTCATATACAAATTCAGAACTATGGTTAATGATGCTGATAAATATGGCGCGAGTATTACGGTCGATGGTGATGCAAGAATAACCAATGTAGGGAGAGTCTTGCGCAAAACAAAGCTGGACGAGTTGCCGCAGTTACTTAATATTATTCGCGGAGATATGAGCCTTGTCGGGCCACGTCCGGAAGTACCAGAATACATTTCATTGTATCCAAAAGAATCCCGTGATCTTGTGCTTTCTGTGCGTCCGGGAATCACTGATATGGCATCTATTGCATTCTCTGACGAGAATGCATTTCTCGCCCGGTATGACAATCCGCATCAGGCATATATCGACATAGTCTTACCTAAGAAGGTCGAATACTACGAATCATATGTGCGAAATAGAACCATGCTGTTAGATTTGAAAATAGTTCTACTTACATTACTTAAGGTTGTCGGTGTCAAAGTATGAGTGTTTACTGCAGATGAGTGAATCAATATCTGACATGCTGTTGTATATTTCAAATGCATGGTGCAGAAATTCGCGCTGGTCGGAGCTATCCCTGAGATGAGCCGCAACGATATGCTTTCTTCCCATAAATCAATATGGGATACGAAACCGGAGCTCAGGCGGATCTATGAATCATATTACAGCGAGATAAACGATTCGCTTGTAGGTGGTAGTATCCTTGAACTAGGGGCAGGCTTCGGCGCATCAGTATTTCCAGAAAGATACGTCGTAAAAACCGATATTCAACGCTCGCAGTGGATCGATTTCGTCGCAGATGCTCAGGCATTACCTGTGTCTGATCAGTCTTTTGACAATATTGTCATGCTTGATGTCCTGCATCACATCGAATACCCGATGTTATTCATTAACGAAGCAGTCCGTGTCCTCAAGCCGAAAGGGAGGATCGTCATGATTGAGCCTGCGATCACGCCCTTTAGCTATTGCTTTTATAAATATTTACATCATGAGCCGGTTGATATGACCGTCGATCCCTTCCTCGTTGAACTTCCTGACGTTACAAGGTGGCCATATGACTCAAATCAAGCAATACCAACACTTATGTTTGTCAAAAACAGGTCACTATTCGAACAAATAACCCCGATTCTCAGGGTTGCAACTGTTGAATGGTTAAGTCTTATAGCCTATCCCCTATCAGGTGGGTTCAGTCGATGGTCGCTGCTTCCGAATAGGTTGACTCCGATAATTCTGAAGATGGAGCGGCCTGTATCCAGAATGATTGGGCATTTTTCAGCATTCCGAATGAAAGTTGTTATTGAGAAGCTGGCTTCGGAAGATTTTGATCCCGGAGAACTATAAATGCTTAGGACTGAATCAAAACTGTTGCTTGCACGTCAATTGCATAAGCTTGTTATGAGTGCACGTGCGCTACTAGGTTTGTCTAGAGTGGTTGAAGCTAAGAGGGGTAATATTAATTGGAGCCTTGATCTCAATGAAGGCATAGACTTTTATATTTATTTGTTAGGTCGATTTGAAAAATCTACGGCGAATGTGTATGAGTCGTTGATAAAAGAATCTGATGTTGTAATCGATGTCGGGGCAAATGTGGGTGCACATACCTTGCCATTTGCCCGGCTTGTCGGTACATCTGGGAAGGTTATTGCTGTTGAACCAACCGATTATGCATTTAATAAACTAAGACAAAATATTACAAGGAATCCCGAGCTCTCTGAACAGGTGATCGCGCTTCAAGGCTTCATTGGTTCAGCAGAAACGAACGGTATTCCTAAGACGGTTTATTCTAGCTGGCCTCTATCTCCAGTAGGTGGCAAGCATTCGAGGCATGGGGGCTGGGGGATGGCTACAGATAATGCTAGTTATATGACCATAGACGATTTATGCAGAATATTCGAATTGGATGCGTTGCATCTAATAAAAATTGATGTGGACGGATATGAGCTCGAAGTACTTTCAGGGGCTTTGAATTCAATAAGGCGGTACCGTCCATATTTAATAATTGAGATCGCCCCATATGTTCTTCATGAGCACGAGGTTTCGCCTGGTGAAATCCTTAGTCTTCTACGCGGCTTGAACTATAAAATTACGAGCGAGAAAAGCTTCAAACCGATATCTGATATTGATAACTTTATTTCGAGTATTCCTGATGGTGCTGGAGTGAATGTGGTAGGCATACCGCAATGAAGAGACGCATTCAGTTAATACTATTATCAATCTTTAAGTTAGTTAATAAAATACCTTACCAGAAAGTAACGGCCCTAAAACACCTGAATGATTATCTCTATTTTTTATATAAAGAAAAGCTTGAGGCTGGTGATATATCGAAACTGGAAAAGGAATACATTCCTAATAGCGCCATTATTGATGTTGGTGCCAATATTGGGTTTTTTACGTTATTGTTTTCTGGCTGGGCCGCTTCTTCGTCTGGAAGAGTTATTGCAATCGAGCCGGAAATGGAAAATTACCATAGGCTGTGTCGAAATATTGAGCGGGCGGACCGAGGGTGTATTGTTCATTGTATTAACGCGGCTGCATCAGACACAAATTCAGAGCATTATTTGAAAGTGAATCCAGATCACCCAGGAGATCACCAGTTGGCTGAATCCGGAATACCTGTGAATGGCTTCACGCTGGATCGGATTGCGGATAGCCACAATCTTATGGCTATCTCCCTGATTAAAGTAGATGTCCAAGGGGCGGAATTGAAAGTGATCAACGGAGCGCGAAATATAATATTGCGCGATAAGCCTGCCTTGTATCTTGAGATCTCTGACAATGATCTGCTTAGACATGGGGCATCTGAAAAAGAACTATTTTCCGTCTTGGAAGAACTTGGGTATGAGTTGAAATGGACGAATCCACCTCATGATCACAAGTCGGCATCAGCCGGCGTGGGGTATTATGATGCGTTGTTTCGTCACAGAGACAGGGGCGGTATATAGGATTGTGTGTCGCTATGCTGAAAGATGAAGAAAATCAAATTAATTCCAGCGGTAAACTGGTATCAATCTTCGGCATGGTTAAGTTTAAGCATATATTGATTCTTTATGTTTTGTTTATGCTCGCGCTCGGAGGCTGGCACTCGAAGACGAGATCATTTGACATAAACTGGGATGATTCCCTGCTATATGCCCAGTCAGCACGCGAAATCACCAGGGGGAATGGCTATACCACTAAGTTCATTCTACCGAGTCAACTTTCCAAGCGTGAAGCACAGAACTATCCATTCGAATATCCTCTGTGGACGAATAAGCCCTTATACACAATTTACCTTTCTGGGCTATTCTATTTATTCGGTGAATCGAATCTCACCGCTCTTCTGGGATCATATGCGATATTCTGTCTTACTGGGCTATCAGTTCTACTGATCGTAAATTATTCTTGGGGTATGTGGCCAGCCGTCTGGGCTGTTATTATATACTCCTTTTCGCCTTTTATGATCACTCTATCCACTAGCGGGCTCACCGATATCCTGTATACAGGAATTGTCGCATCAGGGGTTCTTGTGGTTTCGCTGTTGCCTGGAAGGCTGCAGTGGCTCACAGCAATTCTATGCGCAATGATGATACTTACAAGGCCTAATGGTATAGCGCCTGCAATTGTTTTGACGCTTTTGTCGCTATACAAAATTTACCATGATGCAAGGTTAGGCGGGAAAGCAAAGTTGGTGATCGGAATGATTATTTTCTTCTGCTTCGCGCTTGCGGTAACCGTGATCGGATGGCTTAATCACAAATTATACGGTAACCCTATGACATTCTATGATGTTCATGGGTCGTTGCTGTTTTATGACAAAACTGCTGCAGTACCGCATCCGGAGATCAACTATTCATTTACGACTTACTATTATTTGGCGCCAGAGTGGAGCCGAAATGCACCTGATATTTTCGCTGTTATACTGAGCAAGCTCAGTTCCAGTGTGACTACGCAGCTACAGATCTGGAAGGCTGAATTCCGTGCATCTCCTATTCATTCGCTTTTGTATATTGTTCCTTTGCTTTGGCTTCCTCTTATAAAGCGAGACACTGGTTACAGGAAGCTGGTTTTGCTTGTTGTGTTTCTGTTTGTGCTCCAATTCGTATTTATGTTTGCTGCCGCCCCTGGGAGACGATTCCAGGCGTGGGTGATACCATTATTTGCAGTCCTGTCCGGCTATTTCATGTACAGACTCTCTGTGTATTCGATGCTTCGTCTGCGTTCATTCAGGATAGGAATCTTTGCGTTTTCAGTGATTCTTTCCGTCAGTATCGGCGTGTTTACACATTCTGGTATCCGCCAGATTGTGCTACAAAAACCCGGCTATGCCTCAAGTATCTGGGGAAAGGCCTGGGAACATCGGGTCGTGGCGATTCATGCGCTCGCAAATTCGATCGAAGATAAACTGCCGGATAATTCAATTATCATTGCCGTTAACAGGGCGGAGCAGTGGATTGCATGGAATGCAGACAGATACGTTACCCGTATGCCATTAAGAGAAGTTGACTTGCTCGGAATAATGAAAAAGCTATATGCAGATAATTATTATATTGTCGGTCACGTTCCTGTGTGGGAGTACGAAGCTGACGCCATCACTAATCCTGTGACATGGCTCGATAATGGTGATGAATATCTGTCATTGATTGATACATACCAACCAAATGAGGACTATCATAATTTTATCTTTGAATTCAATGCAAGAAAATTCAGACGCGATAATGCAGCTGCAATCTCCATGCTTCCATGACGATCAAAGATCTGCTTTTATGAATACTTATGCATCCGAGTACTATGAATACATATACTGATGAAAGAAAGTTTGAATATAATCGTGAGCGAATGCAGCACTGGAATAATCTCCACTCACATACCAGACAGAGTCATGCGGGGCAAGACTATCGTAAGCGGCTTCTGGATATATATTCGCATAACATACAGCCAGGCAGTCGTATCCTGGAATTGGGGTGTGGGCTTGGTGATCTGCTCTCTCGCTTGCAGCCTGGCTATGGTGTTGGGGTCGACTTTTCATCTGTGGCAATTTCTATAGCTGAACAGAGATTTCAGTCGGTGAGATTTGTGTGCGAAAATGTCGCTGACCTTAATCTGAATGAGACATTCGATTATATTATTTTATCCGATCTGATTAATGACGTTTGGGATGTCAAGGATGTTTTTGATGCGGTTAACCGTCACTGCAGCGAGGACACGCGGGTAATAATCAACTTTTATAGCCATTTGTGGGAATTGCCTCTCAAACTCGCCCAATTTTCCGGGCTTGCACGGCCGACTCTTCTCCAAAACTGGCTCACCCGCCATGATGTCGAAAACCTGCTGTCTCAATCGGGGATGGAAGTTGTAAAATCCACGCAGGAGGTGATTGCTCCGATTAATGCCCCACTGATTGGGCGATTCCTCAATCGCGTGGTTGTCAAACTCTGGCCCTTTAATTACCTCGCTCTGAGCAATTTTATTGTCGCGCGACCCAAACCACAGAGCACGGATTATCATGCTTCGGTATCGATTATTGTTCCCGCACGCAATGAGCAAGGCAATATACGTGAGATAATGCGCAGAATTCCGACTATGGGGTCTCATACAGAGATAATCTTTGTGGAGGGGAATTCCACAGACTCAACATTCGATGAAATATGCAAAGTTATCCGTGATTTTCCAGACCGCGATGCTAAGGTGATTCAGCAACCGGGAGTGGGGAAGGGTGATGCGGTGCGCGCCGGGTTCTCGCTCGCTTCATGCGATATACTCATGATCCTTGATGCGGATTTGTCTGTAGCTCCAGAGGCGCTTCCAGGTTTTTATAATCTTGTCGCCTCTAAGCAATGCGAATTTGCTAATGGCGTGCGCCTGGTGTACCCGATGGACAAAGATGCAATGCGTTTCTTTAACTTGGTTGGGAACAAGTTTTTCAGTGCTGCATTTTCCTGGCTTCTCGGTCAGACTATGAAGGATACATTATGCGGAACTAAGGTTCTTTGGAAATGCGATTATAAGAAAATCGAAAGCAATCGTGACTATTTCGGGGATTTTGATCCCTTCGGAGATTTCGATCTGATCTTCGGTGCCGCATATGCAAATCTAAAGATATCTGACATTCCTGTACGGTACAGGGAGCGTACGTATGGTGATACGAATATCCGTCGCTGGAGTCATGGCATGCTTCTGCTTAGGATGATGCTTGTGGCGATTAGAAAACTCAAGTTTGTCTAGTCTTGTCGAGGCTAAGATTTATTAAACATAGTGACATAAGCTGTTCTTCGATCACTTGCGTTACTGCGTTATACACCATACTGACGACGCCAAGTGAATTATTACATTGAGAGTCCATCTTGGATGATGAGTAAATTGAATAAAAGCCGACTCCAACGCCTTCGCAATCCTGTAGTGGCTCTCGCCCATGATATGTTCATGGTTCCAGTCGCATGGTTCTTCGCGTTATGGTCGAGATTCAATTTTGAGACTGTACCATCCCATCACCTGCATACAGCCGAATTATGGTTGCCGCTGGTGATGGCGCTTCAAGTCAGCGCCTTCGCTTATTTTGGCTTGTACCGCGGGCACTGGCGCTTTGCATCCATGCCGGATCTTATGCGGATTATAAAGGCAGTCGCTGTCGGCGGCCTTGCATCCATGGCCGTGATATTCATGTTCACCCGTCTCGAAGGCATGCCACGATCATTGTTCCCACTTTATATGATCTTTCTCGTTTTTCTTCTAGGCGGCCCCCGGTTTGTGTACCGTTGGCTCAAGGACCGTAAGCTTTATCTGAGTACAGGGAAGCGTGTTCTGGTCGTAGGGGCAGGTCGCGGCGGAGAGATGCTGGTACGGGACATATTCCGTGACGCAGATCAGGGTCTTCAGCCGATAGCTTTCCTTGATGACGACCCCAGAAAGCGTGGCATTGAGATCCACGGCGTGCGTGTTGCCGGTGCCTGTAAAATGATGCCCGGGTTGGTCGATGAGTTGGACATCGATATGGTCATCATCGCCATGCCCTCGGCCAGTTCGAAGCAGATCCGCAATGTGGTGGAACTGTGCGAGGAGGCCGGAGTTGAATTCCGCATGCTGCCCAAAATGGCCGATCTGATTGCGGGTCGTGTCAGCACCGGGGCTTTGCGTGAGGTGTCCATCGAGGACCTGCTCGGACGTGATCCGGTCAAGCTCGATCTGCCCGCGATTCGGGCGGGCATGTCAGGCAAGTGCATCCTGGTGAGCGGTGGCGGGGGGTCCATTGGTTCCGAACTTTGTCGACAGGTTGCGCGTCTGGGGCCGGCGCGTCTCGTCATCGTTGATCACTCTGAGTACAACCTTTATAGAATCGATTATGAACTGACCCGTCAGTATCCTGATATCGAGATTGTCTCGATGCTTTGTGACGTGACGGATCCATCCGCAGTGGATCAGGTATTCGAACGCCACCGCCCGGCGGTTATCCTGCATGCCGCGGCCTACAAGCATGTCCCCCTGTTGGAGCCGCAGGTACGCGAAGCCGTCCACAACAACGTCATCGGTACCCGTACCGTGGCCGACGCTGCAGACCGTTTCGGCAGCGAGATCTTCGTGCTGGTCTCCACCGACAAGGCGGTCAATCCGGCCAACATCATGGGGGCGACCAAGCGTATGGCCGAGATCTACTGCCAGAATCTCAGTCAGCACTCGGCCACCCGCTACATCACGGTACGCTTCGGCAACGTGCTGGGGTCGGCCGGCAGCGTGGTGCCGCTGTTCCTGGAACAGATCCGCCAGGGCGGGCCGGTGACGGTCACCCATCCCGAGATCACCCGCTATTTCATGACCATCCCCGAGGCCAGTCAGCTGATCCTGCAGGCCGGGGTGATGGGCAAGGGGGGCGAGATCTACGTGCTGGATATGGGGCAGCCGGTCAAGATTGTCTACCTGGCCGAGCAGATGATCCGGCTCTCGGGACTGGAGCCGGGCAGCGATATCGAAATCGAATTTACCGGTCTGCGGCCGGGCGAGAAGCTGTACGAGGAGTTGTTCCACGAGAAAGAGACCCTGGTCAGCACCGAGCACAGCAAGATCCTGCTGGCCCGGTACCGCACCTGGGACTGGGAGCGGCTACAGAAGCTGCTGCACGACATCTCGGTGGCCTGCCAGCGGTATGACGAGGACAGCCTGCGTGGGGCGATGCATGAGTTCGTGCCTGAACTCAGCCCCACGCCGCCTGCTGCGCTGCCGTCCAATGTCATTCCGCTGGACTCGCACAAGGCCTGAGGTGGTGTGTGCCACTGCGTCGGGTTACGCTGCGCTAACCCGACCTACAGACTGCAGATAGTGATTACTGGATCCCCGCATTCGCGGGGATGACGGGGAATCTGTTTCGCCTTTGACAGGTGTCACATCTTCACACTTTGTTCCTGTCTGAACACTCCCGGCATGACCTGAATCCTTCGCAGCCCTGTGTTATGCTTGCAGCCGGGTTCGGGTATCTGCGATTACAGGTGTAACAATATGAAAATACAAGTAAAAAAAGCCGTATTTCCAGTGGCGGGGATGGGGACCCGCTTCCTCCCGGCCACCAAGGCCAATCCCAAGGAGATGCTGCCGGTGGTGGACAAGCCGCTGATCCAGTACGCGGCGGAGGAGGCCATCAGCGCCGGGATCGAGGAACTGGTGTTCGTGACCAGTTCCAGCAAGCGTGCCATCGAGGATCACTTCGACAAGAGCTACGAGCTGGAGTCCGAGCTGGAGAAGAAGAACAAGCACGAGCTGCTGGAGATCGTGCGCAATGTCGTGCCCAGCGGCGTGTCCTGTGTCTATGTGCGCCAGCCGGAGGCGCTGGGACTCGGGCATGCGGTGCTGTGCGCCAAGCCGGTCATCGGCAATGATCCCTTTGCGGTGATCCTGGCCGACGATCTGATCGACGGCGAGGGCGGGCGCAGTTGCATTGCCCAGATGACCGCGACCTTCGAGTACAACCGTTGCAGCATCCTCGGGGTGGAGGAAGTTCCGCCCAGCGAGACCGACAAGTACGGTGTGGTCAAGTGCGACGCCATCGCCGAGGGTCTGAGCCGGGTCAGCAATATCGTGGAAAAGCCCAGTCCCGCGGATGCTCCGTCCAATCTGGCGGTGGTGGGACGCTACATCCTCACGCCGCGGATCTTCGAACTGCTGGAGGATACCCCGCGCGGTGCCGGCGGCGAGATCCAGCTTACCGATGCCATCGCCGCGCTGCTGCAGGAGGAACAGGTGCTGGCCTATGAGTTCCAGGGCACGCGCTACGACTGCGGCAGCAAACTGGGCTATCTGAAGGCGACGGTGGAATATGCCCTCAAGCATCCTGAGCTTGCCGATGGGTTCCGGGCATACCTGGACGCGCGTTGCGGCGGTTCCCTCGGCCAACAGGAAAGTGCCTGAGTTATTGCCTTTTATACCCTCACCCCCGGCCCCTCTCCCGGGGAGGAGGGGAAGTTGCTGGTCGGTAGGATGGGTGGAGGCGTCCGTGGCGCCGCAACCCATCGCCTTGGCGGGCCAATGATGGGTTGCGCTTCGCTTCACCCATCCTACGGGAAGCCGTAAACAAAAAAGCCCGCATCGACCGATGCGGGCTTTCGCGTTTGGCTCCCCGGGACGGGCTCGAACCGCCGACCTAGTGATTAACAGTCACCCGCTCTACCGACTGAGCTACCGGGGAAGGGTCTTTCAAAGGCGCACATCTTACTGGAGCCGCCGGATTGGATCAAGAGCGTTAAAGAGCGCCACGGAATACACGGAACACACGGAAAATCCCGGGTTGAAAACCTTTTCCTGCATTGCCGGGCGCGAAGCGCCACGGCAATCAAAATTTCCGTGCTTTCCGTGTATTCCGTGGCGCTCTTGATCTTGCCTTATTCCAGAAACTGACTGATCCGCCGAATCGCCTCCTGCAGCGTCTCCAGCGAGGTGGCAAACGACAGCCGCATGTAGCCGGGCGCCCCGAAGGCCGAACCCGGCACCAGTGCCACGTTGACTTCCTCGATCAGCTTCTCGGCCAGTTCGATGTCGGTGTGCACATCGCTGCGGGCGTCGATCAGTCCCTGCATATCGGGGAAGGCGTAGAAGGTGCCGTGGCCGGGCAGGCACTGCACGCCGGGCAGGGCGTCCAGAGCGGCAACCAGGTAGTCGTGACGCTGTTTGAAAGCCTTGCGCATGGTGGTGATACAGGCCTGGTCGCCGTTGAGCGCCGCACAGGCCGCGGCCTGGGAGACCGCGGCCGGGTTGGAAGTGCTCTGGGACTGGATCTTCTTCATCGCCTGGATCAGCGGGGCCGGGCCGCCGGCATAGCCGATGCGCCAGCCGGTCATCGCGTAGGCCTTGGACACCCCGTTGAGGACGATGGTGCGCTCATACAGGTCCGGGCAGGCGTTGACGATGTTGACGAAGGGTTCGTCCGCCCAGCGGATGTGCTCGTACATGTCGTCGGTAGCGATCAGCACCTGCGGATGGCGGCGCAGCACCTCGCCCAGCGCCTCCAGTTCGGCCCGGTCGTAGGCCATGCCGGTGGGGTTGGAGGGGCTGTTGATCACCACCAGCCGGGTGCGCGGCGTGATGGCCGCCTCCAGCTGCTCGGGCAGGACCTTGAAGCCCTGCTGTATGCCGGCATCCACAATCACCGGGTTGCCGTCGGCCAGCAGCACCATGTCCGGGTAGGAGACCCAGTAGGGCGAGGGGATAATGACCTCGTCGCCGGTGTTGAGCAGGGCCTGGGCCAGGTTGAAGAAGCTCTGCTTGCCGCCGCAGGAGACCAGGATCTGGTCGGGCGCATAGTCAAGGCCGTTTTCGCGCTGGAACTTGTCGATCACTGCCTGCTTCAGTTCCGGGGTGCCGTCGACCGCGGTGTAGCGGGTCGCGCCGGCCCGGATGGCCGCAATGGCGGCTTCCTTGATGTGGTCGGGGGTGTCGAAATCCGGTTCGCCGGCACCCAGGCCGATGACGTCGCGGCCGGCCGCACGCATCTCGGCGGCGCGGGCGGTGACGGCCAGGGTGGGGGAGGGTTTGACGCGCGAGACCCGCTGGGAAAGTGTTAAAGTAGCCAAAGCCGGTTCCTGTGAGCTTGAGATTGAGTGCCAGACCGGCCTGCCATCATACTGTAATTGTGAGGGCCTGTTAACCTGACAATTGCACTGAAAAGTCCACAACATGCACGCGAAAGCCGGTATCTTCAGACCAGTTCCTGTTTGGCGGGCCGGCGGCTGGAGGTCACCGGAAGTGCGATCCAGCCGGGCCCCGTTTTCCGTCATCCCCGCCTGCGAGGGGGTGACACCAATGGATACATCAACCCATGACGCGTGAATTCGAACTTGCCAGCCACATGCAGCCGGCCGGGGACCAGCCCGCGGCCATCGAGGCGCTGGTCGAGGGCCTGGACAGCGGCCTGGCCCACCAGACCCTGCTGGGGGTGACCGGCTCGGGCAAGACCTTCACCATCGCCAACGTCGTGCAGCGCATCCAGCGGCCGACCATCGTGCTGGCCCCGAACAAGACCCTGGCGGCCCAACTCTATGGTGAGTTCCGCGAATTCTTCCCCCGCAACGCGGTGGAGTATTTCGTCTCCTACTACGACTACTACCAGCCCGAGGCCTATGTGCCGTCCTCGGACACCTTCATCGAGAAGGACGCCTCGGTCAACGAGCACATCGAGCAGATGCGCCTGTCGGCCACCAAGGCCCTGCTGGAGCGGCGCGACACCATCATCGTGGCCTCGGTCTCGTCTATCTACGGCCTGGGCGACCCGCAGTCCTACCTGAGCATGATGCTGCACCTGGTGCGGGGCGACCGCATCGACCAGCGCCAGGTCCTGCGCCGGCTGGCCGAGCTGCAGTACACCCGCAACGACGTCGAGCTGCAGCGCGGCACCTACCGCGCACGCGGCGAGGTGATCGACATCTTCCCGGCCGAGTCCGAGCGCGACGCCGTGCGCATAGAGTTGTTCGACGACGAGATCGAGAGCCTGGCCTGGTTCGACCCGCTCACCGGCGAGGTGCTCAACCGGGTGCCCCGGGTGACCATCTACCCCAAGACCCACTATGTCACCCCGCGCCAGACCATCCTGGACGCCATCGACGGCATCAAGGCGGAGCTCAGGGAGCGGCTGAAACAACTCTATGACAACAACAAGCTGGTCGAGGCCCAGCGCCTGGAGCAGCGCAGCCAGTTCGACCTGGAGATGATGGCCGAACTCGGCTACTGCAACGGCATCGAGAACTACTCGCGCTACCTCTCCGGTCGGGCGCCGGGCGAGCCGCCGCCGACCCTGTTCGACTATCTGCCGCCGGACGCCCTGCTGGTGATCGACGAGTCGCACGTGACCATTCCCCAGATCGGCGGCATGTACAAGGGCGATCGCTCGCGCAAGGAGACCCTGGTGGAATACGGTTTCCGCCTGCCGTCGGCGCTGGACAACCGGCCACTGCGCTTCGACGAGTTCGAGCGCCTGGCCCCGCAGGGCATCTTCGTCTCCGCCACCCCCGGGCCCTACGAGTCGGAGCATGCCGGCCAGGTGGTCGAGCAGGTGGTGCGCCCGACCGGGCTGGTCGATCCCGAAATCGAGATCCGCCCGGTGGCCGCCCAGGTCGACGACCTGCTGTCCGAGGCGAAATTACGGGCTGAGGCAGACGAGCGGGTGCTGGTCACCACCCTGACCAAGCGCATGGCCGAGGACCTGACCGAGTACCTGGCCGAGAACGGGGTGCGGGTGCGCTATCTGCACTCGGACATCGACACGGTGGAGCGGGTGGAGATCATCCGCGACCTGCGCCTGGGCGCCTTCGACGTGCTGGTGGGGATCAACCTGCTGCGCGAGGGCCTGGACATCCCCGAGGTGTCGCTGGTGGCGATCCTGGACGCCGACAAGGAGGGCTTCCTGCGCTCGGACCGCTCCCTGATCCAGACCATCGGCCGGGCGGCGCGCAACCTGCACGGCAAGGCCATTCTCTATGCCGACAGCATCACCGGCTCGATGGAGCGCGCCATCGGCGAGACCGAGCGCCGCCGCGCCAAGCAGGTGGCCTTCAACGAGGAGCACGGCATCACGCCCCAGTCCATCCGCAAGGCGGTGGCCGACATCATGGAAGGCGCCAGCCCCGATGCGCCGATCCCCGCCGGGCGTTTCGCCGCGGTGGCCGAAGAGCAGCTGGAATACGGCCGCATGTCACCCGAGCAGCGCCAGCGCCGGATCAAACAACTCGAACAGCAGATGCACGAGCACGCCCGCAACCTGGAGTTCGAGGAGGCCGCGCGGCTGCGCGACGAGATCGAGCACATCCGCCAGGCCGAACTGGGGGTGGGCCTGCATGATGCGGCAACGGGGTGAGGCAGGATCAAGTTCAAGAGCGCCACGGAAAACACGGAAAGCACGGAAAAATACACAAAGGATTGGGGTCAGAGCCGTAGGTCGGGTTAGCCCGAGGGCGTAACCCGACGCTCGCTGCGGGAAATGTCGGGTTACGCTGCGCTAACCCGACCTACGGAATTTCTGATTCATTCGTCATTGCGAGGCGCGTAGTAGCGTAGGATGGGTGAAGCACAGCGAAACCCATCATTGCCCGGCAGAGTGATGGATTGCGGGGCAAGCGCCTCCACCCATCCTACACGCCTACCCTCGTCATCCCGGCGCAATCCGGGATCCAGTGACCGCGGCGATATCTGGATTCCCGCCGGAGCCTGTGCCGGCGCAGGCCGGTACGGGGATGACGGAAATCAGGTGCCTACTGGACCGCAAGCCGCAGGTCGGGTAAGCCCGAAGGGCGTAACCCGACGTGCGGCTATTTTAACTTGTCCGTGCTTTCCGTGTATTCCGTGGCGCTCTTGAGTGTTTTCAGTGCTTCCCCGGTGCCAGCTTCACACCCCGCCGTTCCCAGGTGATGTAGGCCTGCAGCGCCGTCATGCGCGGGTCGTCCAGCGCCAGCGGTTCGGTCTCCAGCGGGTTCTCGATGCACCAGTTGATCATCTCCGAGAGCACCGCCACCTTGCCCAACTGCTGCTGGAACTTGGGGTAGGTCTCCGGGTGGGTGTTGGTGGCGTTGGGATGGCACTGGTCGCAGGAGACCGTATTCTTGCTCTCCAGGCCGCCGTGGAACAGCTTGCTGCCGCGGTCGACCACGGTCATGAACTGTTCCTCCCAGCTCTTGAGGTCCTCTTCGGTGAACTCGTCGGCCTGGACCGCCGGCTGCGCGAGCGTGAGCGCCCCGGCGCACAGGACTGCCTTGGTAATGCGTGTCAGCATGATTGTTCTCCCTTCGATGCTCAATAGTGTTCCTGCGGCGGGATCTGGTTGCCCTCGGCCTGATACTTCGTATCCTCCGGATGGCCCTTGTCCTCGTTGAAGGCGACGACCCGGTTGCTGTTGTCCGGCAGGGTGTAGTGCACATCGATATTGCCGCTGTCCATGTTGATGAACTGCCAGCCGGTGGCATCGCGTTCGAAGAAGGGGTCGGCCCGGTTCATCTCCACTGTCAGCTTGGGCAGATAGCTGGCTTCCTGGCTGTAGGTTGAGGGGTAGGGCCAGGGCCAGGCGGTGGCCATGACGGCGTGGAAACTGATGTTGCCGATCTGGTTGTACTGGATCTGGTGCACATGGCCGTACAGCACGGTGACCTTATTGAACGGCTTGAGCAGGGCCTGAACCTCCTCGGCATCGTCGGTCCAGAAGTTCCAGCCCTTGTAGATCTTCTGCAGCGGCGAGTGCGACAGCACCACGATGGGCGTGTCCCGGTCGACCTTCTCCAGGTCCTTGCGCAGCCATTCGCGCTGGGTCGGGCCGACCATGAAGGGCGAGCCGTTGGGGTTGTCCAGCCGCGCCATCTCCTTCATGCGGGCCATCGGGCTGTCCCAGTCCTGGTGGGTCCACTCGTCGTAGGTCACGATGCTGTTCAGCACCACGAAGTGCACGCCCTTGTGATCGAAGCTGTAATAGTCCGGCCCCAGCTGCTTGCGCCAGTAGTCGCCCAGATCCACGTAGTAGTCGTGCTCGCCCATGACATAGTGCACCTTGCCGCGCAGCGCGCCCAGGATCTCCAGGCCATGGTCGATCTCCTCGGGGATGCCGAGTTGGGCGATGTCGCCGCCGTAGATGATGAAATCCGGACGCGGCGTCATCAGGTTGCACTCGGCGATGGCGCGCTTGAGGCCCATGTCCCAGTTGCGCACGAATTCGTTGCCCTTGATATGGGTGATGTGCGAGTCGGAAATGAAGGCGAAGGTGAAGTTCTGCGGCGATTCCTTGCCGAAGGCGACTTCGACCAGGCTCAGCGGCAGACTGCCGGCGGCCAGCAGGGCGCCGCCGGTCTTGAGAAAGTCCCGTCGTTTGATGCTCATGCTGCGTTCCCTCCTTACTGTGCGTTATTGGCGGCGGACTTGGTGGCGGCGGCGACGCTGGGACTGGTCAGCGCCTTGAGGAAGGCGATCAGGTCCTCCTTCTGCTGATCGGACAGGTCGAGCGGACGGATGCCGCCGCTGAGGAAGGGCGAGACCGGATCGTCGGGATTCACCCGGCCGCCGTTGTTGTAGAACTCGACCATGTCCTCCAGGGTCTCCTGGCTGCCGTCATGCATGTAGGGCGCGGTGAGTTCGATGTTGCGCAGGGTCGGGGTCTTGAAGGCGGCCACGTCGGTCATGTCCTCGCTGACAGCGAAGCGGCCCAGTTCCGAGGCGTCCGGATCGGTCAGCACGGTCTTGTCCACGTCCGCGCCCTCGGCCTTGGCCTGGAGGAACTGCTCGGCGATCCCGGCAACCCGGCCCTGAATGTTCTTGAAGCCGACGCCGATGTTGTGGAAACGGTTGTCGGTGAACAGGGCCTGGGTCTGCTCGACCTGGTGGCAGGACACGCACCGCCCCTGGCCGACGAAGACCTGGAAGCCGCGGATCTGGGCCTCGGTCATGGCGTCTTCCTCACCGCCGAAGTACCAGCGGTCGAAGGGCGAGTTGCCGGCGATCCGGGTGCGTTCGAAGCTGGCGATGGCCTTGGCGACATGATCCATGGTGATCTCGTCCGGGCTCACCTGGAACACCTCGCGGAAGGCCTGAACGTACTGCGGGTCGTTGCGGATGGTCTTCAGGATCGGATCATGGTTTTCCAGTCCCCCCTCGACCGGATTGATGGGGGGCTGCAGGGATTGCGCCTCCAGGCTCGGCTCGCGTCCGTCCCAGAACTGGGTTTCCATATAGGCGGCGTTGATGACTGTGGGGGCGTTGCGGGTGCCCTTCAGGCCCCTGAAGCCTTCCGAGACCGGTTTGTTGTCGGTGAAGGCCTTGGACGGGTCGTGACAGGTGGCGCAACTGACCTTGCCGTCGGCGCTGAAGCGCACATCGTTGAACAGCCGGTCGCCCAGTTCGATCTTGGCCGGCGTCTGCGGATTGTCGGCCGGAATGGGCACCGGGGGCAGGCCCAGCGGCGTGTCCCCGAGCGCGGGCAGCGGACCGCACAACAGGGCCAGGCTCAGGGCGCCGACAGTGGGTAGCTTCTGAAGCATGGCGTTGTCCTCCTTGTTTATTGTTGCGACGGGTCCACAGCCGCCTCCCCCGGCGGCTGCTCAGACCAGAGCTTAGAATCGGTCTAAGTAAAGTTCATGAAATCCGGCTGCGCAAGCCCGGACCGGGTTTTTTCTCATCCCCAGGGAGATTCCCGGCGGGCGGATACGGGCAAGGTCCTTGTTCGCGGGCCATTTTGTATTGGATTTTGCCGCGGCTTCCTGTAGAGTATGCGCGCTCGACAGGCGCGTAGCTCAGTTGGTTAGAGCACCACCTTGACATGGTGGGGGTCGTTGGTTCGAGTCCAATCGCGCCTACCAAATCCTGATCGAACAGGGGACAGATGCCCGGTCTGTCCCCTTTTTATACTTTCAGCCATACCCAAATCATGTGGCCCCTCGTATCGGTCACCACTGGAGAAGCAGCATGCCCACGATCACCCTTCCCGATGGCAGTCAACGCAGCTTCGATCATCCTGTCACGGTCCGGGACGTCGCCGCCGACATCGGTTCCGGGCTGGCCAGGGCCGCCCTGGCCGGCCGGGTCGACGGTCGCATGGTCGATCTCAGTCACACTATAGACCAGGACGCCGAACTGGCCATCGTCACCAGCCGGGACGAGGACGCCCTGGAACTGCTGCGCCACGATGCCGCCCATGTCATGGCCCAGGCCGTGCAGGAGCTCTACCCCGGCACCCAGGTCACCATCGGTCCGGCCATCGAGGACGGTTTCTACTACGACTTCGCCCGCGACGAGCCCTTCACCCCCGAGGACCTCAAGCAGATCGAGACGCGGATGCAGGAGATCGTCAAGCGCGATCTGCCCATCCAGCGCGAGGTCTGGGACCGGGACGAGGCCATCCGCACCTTTGAGTCCATCGGCGAGACCTACAAGGCCGAGATCATCCGGGCCATTCCCGGGGACGAGGACATCTCGGTCTATCGCCAGGGCGACTGGTTCGATGTCTGCCGCGGTCCGCACCTGCCCAGCACCGGCAGGCTCGGTCAGGGTTTCAAGCTGATGAAACTGGCCGGCGCCTACTGGCGCGGCGACTCGGACAACGAGATGCTGCAGCGCATCTACGGCACCGCCTGGCGCGACAAGAAGGAACTCAAGGCCTATCTCAAGCGGCTGGAGGAGGCCGAGAAGCGCGACCACCGCAAACTGGGCAAGGCCATGGACCTGTTCCATACCCAGGAAGAAGCGCCGGGCATGGTGTTCTGGCACGACCGCGGCTGGCAGGTGTATCTGGGCATCCAGGACTATATCCGCGACAAGCTGCGCCGCCACGGCTACCAGGAGGTGCACACCCCCTCGGTGATCGACCGCACGCTGTGGGAGAAGTCCGGGCACTGGGAGAAGTTCCAGGACATGATGTTCACCACCCATTCGGAGCACCGCGACTACGCGGTCAAGCCGATGAACTGCCCGGCCCACATCCAGATCTACAACCACGGGCTGAAGAGCTACCGCGACCTGCCGCTGCGCCTGGCCGAGTTCGGTTCCTGTCACCGCAACGAGCCCTCCGGCACCCTGCACGGCCTGATGCGGGTGCGTGGCTTCGTCCAGGACGACGCCCACATCTTCTGCACCGAGGGGCAGATCCTGGAGGAGGTCTCGGCCTTCATCGACCTGCTGTTCGAGGTCTACCGCGACTTCGGCTTCGAGGAGGTGCTGATCAAGCTCTCCACCCGGCCCGAGCAGCGGGTCGGCGAGGACGCCCTGTGGGACAAGGCCGAACAGGCCCTGGAGGACGCGCTCAACCACAAGCACCTGGAGTGGGAACTGCAGCCGGGTGAGGGCGCCTTCTACGGTCCCAAGATCGAGTTTTCGCTCAAGGACTGCCTGGGCCGGGTCTGGCAGCTGGGCACCATCCAGCTGGATTTCTCCATGCCGGCCCGGCTGGGGGCGGCCTATATCGCCGAGGACGGCAGCAAGCAGGTCCCGGTGATGCTGCACCGGGCCATCCTGGGCTCGCTGGAGCGCTTCATCGGCATCCTGATCGAGCACTACGAGGGAAAATTCCCCACCTGGCTGGCGCCGGTGCAGGCGGTTTTGCTCAATATCACCGACCGGCAGGCGGATTTTGTCCATCGGGCAGAAGAATTCCTGCAAAATCAGGGTATCCGGGTCATTTCCGACTTGAGAAACGAGAAAATCGGCTTTAAAATCCGCGAGCACACACTGCAGCGTGTGCCCTACCTCCTGGTGGTGGGGGACCGCGAGGCAGAAACCGGTACCGTGGCTGTGCGTACCCGCGGCGGCAAGGATCTGGGCACTATGTCCCTGGAGACGTTCGCAGAACGTCTCGCCGCCGAGGTCACGAGCCACGGCCGAATTGTTATGCAAGTGGAGGACTGAGATATCGCTAAACCAAAAGAGCAGCACCGGATCAATGAGAAGATAACGGCACAGGAAGTGCGGCTGGTTGCAGAGGACGGTGAACAGATCGGCGTGGTTCCCATCGCCAGGGCGCTGGAAATGGCCGAAGAGGCCAGTCTCGATCTGGTGGAGATTTCTCCCAATGCCGAGCCGCCGGTCTGCCGTCTCATGGATTACGGCAAGTTCCGGTTCGATCAGCAGAAGAAGCAACAGTCCGCCAGGAAGAAGCAGAAGCAGGTCCAGGTCAAGGAGATCAAGTTCCGGCCTGGCACCGACATAGGGGATTATCGGGTCAAACTCCGCAACCTGATACGTTTCCTAGAGGAAGGGGACAGGGTCAAGGTGACCCTGCGCTTCCGCGGCCGTGAGATGGCGCACCAGGATCTCGGGCGCGACTTGCTGGAACGGGTCAAGACCGACCTGGAAGAGTACGGCACAGTCGAGCAGTTCCCGAAGATGGAAGGTCGCCAGATGGTCATGGTCATGTCCCCGAAAAAGTGAGCGATCGCGCGATCGCTTTTGTTCAATGTTCCAGGCGCCGATGGGCGACCTGCAAATACGGAGTGCATTCACAATGCCGAAGATGAAGTCCAACCGGGGCGCCGCGAAGCGCTTCAAGCGGACGGCCAAGGGCGGTTTCAAGCGATTCCAGTCCCATCGCCGTCATATCCTGACCAAGAAAAGCAGCAAGCGGAAGCGTCAGCTTGGCAGCCCTGCCTACATCCACGAAGCGGATGTGGCGGCAGTCAAACAGATGCTGCCCTTCAAGTGAGCGGGAGGTAATCAGCCATGGCACGAGTCAAACGTGGTGTGATCGCCCGCAAGCGTCACAACAAGATCATGAAGAAGGCCAAGGGCTACTACGGTGCCCGCCGCAAGGTCTTCCGCGTGGCCAAGCAGGCCGTCATCAAGGCCGGCCAGTACGCCTATCGCGACCGCCGTCAGCGCAAGCGCCAGTTCCGCGCCCTGTGGATCGCGCGCATCAACGCCGCCGCGCGCGAAAACGGTCTGTCCTACAGCCGGCTGATCAATGGCCTGAAGAAGGCCGAGATCGAGATCGATCGCAAGGTGCTGGCCGACATCGCCGTGCAGGACAAGGCGGCCTTCGCCAGGATCGCCGAGCAGGCCAAGGCCAACCTGGCGGCCTGAGGCCGCGAACGCTTTCACGGCGACGCGTCGCCGGACAGCGGCAAGTCAAAAAGGGAAGGCCGGTAGTGCCTTCCCTTTTTTCTTCGTGGTGATTGGATCGGACAGAAAGATCTCAACGCAGAGACGCCGAGGCGCAGAGAACGCAAAGAATAATCGGGTCAATTAATTTCCCGTCATTCCGGCGCAGGCCGGAATCCATTGACCGCAGCGGTATCTGGATCCCGGCCTGCGCCGGGATGACGGGTTCAACAATCCGATTTCTGCGCCTTTGCGCCTCTGCGTTGAGGTTTCAGGCTGAAAGAACAACACAGGAGAATCCGCCCCCGTGCAGGATGATATCGACAAGCTGACCCGACAGGCTCTGGACGCAGTCGCCGCCGCCGACAGCCTGCGCGCCCTGGATGATGTCCGCGTCCAGTACCTGGGCAAGAAGGGCCTGCTCACCGCCCAGCTCAAGCAGCTCGGGCAGCTGCCGCCGGAGGCGCGCAAGGAGGCCGGCCAGGTCATCAACCGGGCCAAGGAGACGGTGCAGCAGGCCATCGAGGCGCGCAAGGGCGATCTGCAGCAGGCCGAGCTCGACCGCCGTCTGGCCGGGGAGACTGTCGACGTCACCCTGCCGGGCCGCGGCCAGGTCGGCGGCGGCCTGCATCCGGTCACCCGCACCCTGGAGCGCATCGAGGCGCTGTTCGCGGGGCTGGGCTTCGAGGTCGCCCTCGGTCCCGAGATCGAGGACGACTATCACAACTTCGAGGCGCTCAACATCCCGGCCCACCATCCGGCGCGCGCCATGCACGACACCTTCTACTTCGAGGACGGCCGGGTGCTGCGCACCCACACCTCACCGGTGCAGATCCGGGTGATGGAGAACCGCACGCCGCCGCTGCGCGTCATCGCCCCGGGCCGGGTCTATCGCTGCGATTCGGATCTGACCCACACGCCCATGTTCCACCAGGTCGAGGGCCTGATGGTGGATACCGACGTCAGTTTCGTCGATCTCAAGGGCATACTGGACGATTTTCTCAAGCACTTCTTCGAGCGCGACCTGGGCGTGCGTTTCCGCCCGTCCTATTTCCCCTTCACCGAACCCTCGGCCGAGGTGGACATGGAATGCGTCATGTGCGACGGCCAGGGCTGCCGGGTGTGCAGCCACACCGGCTGGCTGGAGGTGTTGGGCTGCGGCATGGTGCACCCGAAGGTGTTCGAGCATGTCGGCATCGACAACGAACAGTACACCGGCTTCGCCTTCGGCATGGGCGTGGAGCGCCTGGCCATGCTGCGCTACGGGGTGAACGACCTGCGGCTGTTCTTCGAGAACGATCTGCGGTTTCTGCGGCAGTTCGGGTAATGGCCACGAAATCCACGAAACCCACGAAAATGATTAATGTATCCAGCATTAAATCTGTAGGTCGGGTTAGCGACAGCGTAACCCGACACAACGGTGGGAACCGCGTCGGGTTACGCCCTGCCGGGCTAACCCGACCTACGCAGGATTTCTCGAATCAATGATTACTTTCGTGGATTTCGTGGCCATCCAATCAATCAATTCAAACTGAACGATAAACAATGAAAGTCAGCGAGCAGTGGTTGCGTGAATGGGTGGATCCGCCGGTCGGCTCGAAAGAGTTGGCCGAGCAGTTGACCATGGCCGGGCTGGAGGTCGATTCCATCGAGCCGGCCGCCGGCGAGTTCGCCTCAGTGGTCGTCGGCGAGGTGCTCGAGGTCGCGCCGCATCCGGATGCCGACAAGCTGCGGGTGTGCCGGGTCGAGGCCGGGCAGGGCGAGGCGCTGCAGATCGTGTGCGGTGCGCCCAATGTGCATCAGGGCATGCGCGCCCCGGTGGCGCTGGTCGGCGGCAGGCTGCCCGGCGGGCTGAAGATCAAGAAGGCCAAACTGCGCGGGGTGGAGTCCTTCGGCATGTTGTGCTCGGCGCGCGAACTGGGCCTGTCCGAGGAGCATGCCGGGCTGATGGCGCTGCCTGCCGACGCTCCGCTCGGGACCGATATTCGCGACTATCTCAAGCTCGACGACCGAATCATCGAGGTCGATCTCACCCCCAACCGCGGCGACTGCCTGGGCATGGCCGGCATCGCCCGCGAGGTGGCGCTGCTCAATGACTGCGAACTGACCCCGCCTGCCATTGCGCCGATCACGGCGCAGGTCGAGGACAGCTTCCCGGTGGCAGTGGACGCACCGGCGGCCTGCCCGCGCTACCTGGGCCGGGTGATCCGCGGCATCGATCCGGCGGCGGTCACCCCCCTGTGGCTGCAGGAGCGGCTGCGCCGCGGCGGTATCCGGCCGCTGGGGCCGGTGATTGACGTCACCAACTATGTGCTGCTGGAGCTGGGGCAGCCCATGCACGGCTTCGATCTGGCGCGGCTGCAGGGCGGTATCCGGGTGCGCTTCGCCGAAGCGGGGGAGAAGCTCACCCTGCTGGACGGGCGCGAGGTGGCGCTGGCCGCCGACACCCTGGTGATCGCCGACGCCCGCCAGCCGCTGGCCCTGGCCGGCGTGATGGGCGGGGAAGGCTCCGGGGTGAGCGACAGCACCCGCGACGTGTTTCTGGAATGCGCCTTCTTCGATCCCCTGCATATTGCCGGGCGGGCGCGGGCCTACGGCCTGCAGACCGATTCTTCCTATCGTTTCGAGCGCGGTGTGGATCCCGAACTCCAACTCCGCGCCCTGGATCGGGCCACGCAGCTGCTGGTCGATATCTGCGGTGGCCGGCCCGGCCCGGTGATCGAGGTCTGCAGTGATGCTCACCTGCCGCGGAGACCGGCCATCCGGCTGCGCAGCGAGCGTATCCGGCGCCTGCTCGGGTTCGAGCTGAAGGCCGCCGAGGTGGCCGGGATTCTGGAAGGCCTGGGCTGCGCCGTGGATGCGGAGCGGGAGGACTGGTCGGTCATCCCGCCCAGCCACCGTTTCGACCTGGCCATCGAGGCCGACCTGATCGAGGAACTGGGCCGGGTTCACGGCTACAACCGGCTACCCAGCCGGGTGCCTGCCGGACGGCTGCAGATGACGCCGCAGCGCGAGGAGCAGGTGCCGCTCAACCGGCTGCGCCTGAGCCTGATCGAGCGCGGCTACCGCGAGGCCATCACCTACAGCTTTGTCGACGCTGACCTGCAGCGGCGCCTGGAGCCCGGCCGTCAGCCCATCCCCCTGGCCAATCCGATTTCGGCCGATCTGGCGGTGATGCGCAGTTCGCTCTGGCCGGGGCTGCTCGGGGCGCTGGGGCACAACCTGCGGCGCCAGCAGGAGCGGGTGCGATTATTCGAGTCAGGTCTTAACTTTATTTCAGAAGATAATGAAATAAAACAGGAATCATATATTGCAGGCGTCGCCTGTGGCCGGCCATTGCCGGAACAGTGGGGCGTGGCTGACGGGAACCTGGACTTCTTTGACGCCAAGGCCGATCTGGAGGCGCTGCTGCGTCTCGGCGGCCGCTTCGAGGCCTTCACTTTCGAGGCCGCGCAGCATCCGGCGCTGCACCCCGGCCGCTCGGCGCGTGTCCTGTGCGACGGTCGTTCGGTGGGCTGGATCGGCACCCTGCATCCACGACATGCAGAAGAACTCGAACTTCCTGCCGATACCCAGTTGTTCGAACTGGAAATTGCCCCAGTGACGACAGGCCGCAAGGCAGCCTTCGAGCCGATTTCCCGTTACCCGGCCATCCGCCGCGACCTGGCGCTGCTGGTTGACGAGGCGGTGCCGGCGGCTGCGGTGGCCGAGCGGATCCGCCTGGCGGCGGGCGAAACGCTAAAGGAATTGCGTCTGTTTGACGTTTACCAGGGCAAGGGTATAGAAACGGGTCGAAAAAGCATCGCTTTAGGCTTGATTCTACAGGATTCTTCACGCACACTAACCGATCAGGACGTGCAGGCGGTCGTGGACGAAGTGACAACGGCCCTGCAACGGGATCTCGGAGCTAGCTTGAGAGAGTAGAGCGATGGCGTTGACGAAGGCGGATCTGGCAGAACGACTTTTCGAAGAATTGGGTCTGAACAAGCGCGAGGCCAAGGAACTGGTGGAGATGTTTTTCGAGGAGGTGCGGCTCGCCCTCGAGAGCGGCCACCAGGTGAAGCTGTCCGGGTTCGGTAATTTCGACCTGCGTGACAAGAACCAGCGCCCCGGCCGCAACCCCAAGACAGGCGAGGAGATTCCCATTACCGCGCGGCGGGTGGTGACCTTCCGGCCCGGCCAGAAACTCAAGTCGAGGGTGGAGGCGTATGCTGGAAGCGAGCAATAACGACGAACTGCCCCCGATCCCCGGCAAGCGTTATTTCACCATCGGCGAGGTCAGTGACCTGTGCGGTGTGAAGCCGCACGTGCTGCGCTACTGGGAGCAGGAATTCCCCCAGCTCAAGCCGGTCAAGCGCCGCGGCAATCGGCGCTACTACCAGCGCCATGACGTGATCATGATCCGCCAGATCCGCAGCCTGTTGTATGAACAGGGCTTTACCATCGGCGGTGCACGCCAGCGGCTGTCCGGCGACGAAGCCAGGGACGATATCAACCAGAGCCAGCAGATCATCCGCCAGATGCGCATGGAACTCGAGGAACTGCTGCAGATCCTCAAGCGCTGAGGTATTACTGATTTGTAGTAGTCGCGATCTGATCTGACAGTTACCGGCTCCGAGGAAGCCGTGGCTGTCAGGTCAAGTTCAGGCGATGAACTTTTCCTTCCAGATTTGTTTGCCATCCTCCCATGTCGCCATGGGCGTGCGTCCGCAGCACATCTTGCCCTGATGGGTGCGCTCATTATTGTAGTACGCCAGCCAGGTGTCCAGATCCGCCTGTAGGGATTCCAGGTTCGTGTAGATGTGCTTGCGGAACGTGACCTGGTAGAACTCCTGGAGAATGGTCTTGTGGAAGCGCTCGCAGATCCCGTTGGTCTGCGGGGAACGGGCCCGGGTGCGGGTGTGCTCGATGTCGTTGACCGCCAGGTAGAGCTGGTAGTCATGGCGATCGGCCTTGCCGCAGTATTCCGTCCCTCGGTCGGTCAGGATGCGCAGCAGCGGCAAGCCATGCTCTTCATAGAACGGCAGCACCCGGTCGTTGAGCAGATCCGCCGAGGTGATCGGCGTCTTGGTCGTGTAGAGCTTGGCGAAGGCCACCTTGGCGTAGGTGTCGACAAAGGTCTGTTGGTAGACCCGGCCCACGCCCTTGAGCGTGCCGACGTAGAAGGTGTCCTGGGAGCCGAGGTAGCCCGGATGGGCGGTCTCGATCTCGCCGCAGGCCACGTCGTCCTCTTTCTTCTTCTCCAGGGCGGCGACCTGAGCCTCGGTCAGCACGATGCCCTCCTGCGCCACCTTGGCCTCCAACGCCTTGAGCCGGTCGCGGAAGCAGGCCAGCTCGTGGCGCAGCCACACACAGCGCACGCCGCTGGGGGAGACAAAAATCCCACGCTTTCTCAACTCGTTACTGGCACGGACCTGGCCATGGGCCGGGGCCTCCAGGGCATACTCCACCACGGCGGCCTCTGTGGCCTCGTCGGTGCGGTTCTTGATGTTGGGCTTACGGCGGGACTGGTCGAACAGGCCCTCGACCCCGCCGTCCTCGACGGCGGCCTTGTAGCGGTAGAAGGTGTCGCGGGACAGGCCCATGACCTTGCAGGCGCGGGAGACGTTGCCCAGCTCCTCGGCCAGATTCAGCAGGCCCAGCTTGTGTTTGATGATTCTCTCGTTAGTATTGAGCATGAGGGTTACCTCTTTTGGTTCCGATGGTGAGTTCGCACTTCCATCAGAACCGGTAACCCTCACTTTTTCAAGTCAGGTGTCAGATCAAGTCGAAACTACTTCAACTGATTCCCGTCATTGCGAGGCGCGTAGCGCCGCGGCAATCTCCAACTGATTGATTCTTCATTACGGGATTGCCACGCTACGCTCGCAATGACGGAAGTGTCAAAGAACGTTCCCTCCGGCGAAGGAAATCGGTATCATGTGCGGCCTGCCCGCTGGGCAGGCCGTTCTTTTACGGGGCGTAGCGCAGTCTGGTAGCGCACCGCAATGGGGTTGCGGTGGTCGGAGGTTCGAATCCTCTCGCCCCGACCAAATCAATGTATTACAGCCTTCGGCTGTCAATTATTCTATGGGGCGTTCGGATTTCCGGCCCTGCGGGCGTTCGGTCCGCTGCGTGCGTCCACTGGACGCACGGTCGTCCCTCACCCTCTCGCCCCGACCAAATCAATGTATTACAGCCTTCGGCTGTCAATTATTCTATGGGGCGTTCGGATTTCCGGCCCTGCGGGCGTTCGGTTCGCTGCGTGCGTCCACTGGACGCACGGTCGTCCCTCACCCTCTCGCCCCGACCAAATCAATGTATTACAGCCTTCGGCTGTTGATTGTTCTTATGGGGCGTTCGGATTTCCGGCCCGGCGGGCGTTCAGCCTGCTGCGTTCGTCCACCGGACGCACGGTCAGGCTTTACCCTCTCGCCCCGACCAAATCAAACTCGCGTAGGATGGGTGGAGCGCAGCGTAACCCATCGATTCGATTTTCCACCGCCAGCGATGGGTTGCGGCGCACGCGCCTTCACCCATCCTACGGTCATGACATTTTTTCTTATGTATTGCGCCTCCGCGCCTTTGCGTCCTCTGCGTTAATCCCGCCTCCCTCAACTGTCTCCCAATCAAGAATTCTGCTAACCTGCCGTTCAGTTGTGCGACGCAGGACCGTGGTACACCGGGGAGACAACAACAATGCAGGGAGCTTGCAGCCCTTTCCTCTCACGCCTTTTCCTTCCTCTGCTGGCGGCCGTGCTGAGCACCGGCTGTGCTGTAATGGCGCCGGAAGAGGAGGTCAGTGACCCGCTGGAGCCGGTCAACCGGGCCATCTACCAGTTCAACGAGCAGTTCGACCGCTACCTGCTCAAGCCGGTGGCGCAGGGTTACCAGGATTACGTTCCGGCGCCGGCGCGCAGGCGTGTCAGCAACTTCTACTCCAACCTGGGCGAACCCCTGACCGCGACCAATCAGGTCCTGCAGGGCAAGTTCGAGCAGGGGGCTGGGGATTCCACCCGCTTCATCTTCAATACGACCTTCGGCGTGCTGGGGTTGTTCGATGTCGCCACACCCATGGGGCTGCCCCGGCACGACGAGGATTTCGGCCAGACCTTTGCCAGATGGGGCTTCGGCGAGGGCTGGTACCTGGTGCTGCCCTTCCTGGGGCCGAGCACGGTGCGCGACACCGTGGGTATGGTCCCCGACGGCTATCTCAATCCGCTGTATTATGTCGAGGACGAGAACTGGAAGTACGGCCTGGTCGCCCTGCGGGTGGTGGACACCCGGGCCCGCCTGCTCGGCGCCAGTCGGGTGCGCGACACCGCGGCGCTGGATGGCTATCTGTTCACCCGCGAGGCCTACCGCCAGCACCGCTGGAACCGCATCCACGACGGCAACCCGCCGCCGCCTTCCTTCGATCTGGACTGATCTGCCCGGGCACTCCCGTAGGTCGGGTTAGTGGAGCGTAACCCGACGGCTTCCGCGGCATTTGCCGGGTTACGCCCTGCCGGGCTAACCCGACCTACAGGACTGACAACCCTGTTACGCGGTCAGGGGCGGCGGCGCTGCCCGCCGCAACCCATCGCACGGCGGAGCACCGATGGGTTGCGCTTCGCTCCACCCATCCTACGCTCGGCCATTCCGGCCTGACAGGGCGCCGGATTTCTGGGATAATGCGGGGTTTACCGCAACCACTGCAGGCCCGTGCCAACGCCGGAAACCGCCCCGATGAACAAGCATTACCACACCGACGATCTGCGCATCCGCGAGATCCGGGAAGTCAGTCCGCCCGCCCAGGTACACGAGGAATATCCGATCAGTGATAACGCCTCGGAGACGGTGTTCGCCACCCGCGAGGCGATTCATCGCATACTGCATGGCGAAGACGGCCGGCTGCTGGTCATTGTCGGCCCCTGTTCCATCCACGACCCGGCGGCGGCGATCGAATACGCCCGCCGGCTCAAGGTCATGCGTGACACCCTGTCCGACGATCTGCTGGTCGTCATGCGGGTCTATTTCGAGAAGCCGCGCACCACGGTGGGCTGGAAGGGCCTGATCAACGACCCTGACCTGGACGGCAGTTTCCAGATCAACAAGGGGCTGCGCGTGGCGCGCAAGCTGCTGTGCGATCTGAACGAGATGGGCGTGCCGGCGGCGACCGAGTTCCTCGATCTGATCAGCCCCCAGTACGTGGCCGACCTGGTCAGTTGGGGCGCGATCGGGGCACGCACCACCGAGAGCCAGGTGCACCGTGAGCTGGCCTCCGGCCTGTCCTGCCCGGTCGGATTCAAGAACGGCACCGATGGCACCTTGCGGGTGGCGGTCGACGCCATCCGCTCGGCCTCGCAGCCGCATAACTTCCTGTCCCTGACCAAGCAGGGGCACTCGGCCATCTTCTCCACCCGCGGCAACGATGACTGTCACATCATCCTGCGCGGGGGCAGGCAGCCCAACTACGACGCCGTGAGCATCGACCAGGCCAGCCAGGAGTTGGAAGCGGCCGGGCTGCCGCCGCGGCTGATGGTGGACTTCAGTCACGCCAACAGCCTGAAACAGCACAAGCGTCAGCTTATCGTGGGCGAGGACGTGGCCGGGCAGATCGCCGCCGGCGACAGCCGCATCGTCGGCATCATGGCCGAGAGCCATCTCAAGGGCGGCCGCCAGGACGTGGTGTCGGGCCGGGAACTGGTCTTCGGCCAGAGCATCACCGATGCCTGCATCGGCTGGGACGAGACCGTGGGTCTGCTCGAACAGCTGGCCGCGGCCGTGCGCCAGCGGCGCGAGAATCCCAACAGCATCGCCGCTTCCTGAGCCGGGGCGGAACAGTGAGTAGGATGGGTGAAGCGCAGCGTAACCCATCGCTGTCCACCGGGCCGGGTGATGGGTTACGGCGCTGAGCGCCTTCACCCATCCTACTCACTGCCGGAAACGGGCATATGGCCCTGACCCGGGGCGGAATTCATCAGTCAAGGAATCGAGAACCATGCTGGAAGTCAATCCGGTCATCAACCGCATCAAGGATCTGCAAGGGCGCTGCGAGTCCCTGAGGGGGTATCTTTGACTATGCCGGCAGGAAGGAGCGGCTGGAAGAGGTCGAGCGCGAACTCGAGGATCCGAATGTCTGGAACGAGCCCGAAAAGGCCCAGCAGTTGGGCCAGGAGCGCGCCAGGCTCAGCGAGGTGGTGCACACGCTGGAGGAACTCGACGGGCGGCTGACCGATGCCGCCGAGCTGGCGGAACTGGCCGCGGAGGAGGGTGACGAAGAGACTTTCCGTTCCGTGGAGGCCGATGTCGCCGAGCAGGAAAAGCAGGTCGAGGCGATGGAATTCCGCCGCATGTTCTCGGGCGAGATGGACGAGAGCAATGCCTTCGTGGATATCCAGGCCGGCTCCGGCGGCACCGAGGCCCAGGACTGGGCCGAGATGCTGCTGCGCATGTACCTGCGCTGGGCCGAGCGTCACGGCTTTGCCACCGAGATCGTCGAGGCCTCCGAGGGCGAGGTCGCCGGCATCAAGAGCGCGACCGTGAAGGTCGAGGGGGCCTATGCCTTCGGCTGGCTGCGCACCGAGACCGGCGTGCACCGGCTGGTGCGCAAGTCGCCCTATGACTCGGGCAACCGCCGACACACCTCCTTCGCCTCGGTGTTCGTCTCGCCCGAGGTGGACGAGGATTTCGAGATCGACATCAACCCGGCAGACCTGCGGGTCGACACCTACCGCGCCAGCGGTGCCGGCGGCCAGCACGTCAACCGCACCGAGTCCGCCATCCGCATCACCCACGCGCCCAGCGGTATCGTGGTGGCATGTCAGAGCGACCGCTCCCAGCACAAGAACCGCGCCTCGGCGATGAAGCAGCTCAAGGCCAAGCTGTACGAGATGGAGATGCAGAAGCGCCGTGCCGAGCAGCAGAGTGTAGAGGAGAGTAAATCCGACATCGGCTGGGGCAGCCAGATCCGCTCCTATGTGCTCGATCAGTCGCGCATCAAGGACCTGCGCACCGGCGTGGAGGTGGGCAACACCCAGGCCGTGCTGGACGGCGACCTGGACCCCTTCATCGAGGCCAGTCTGAAAAGCGGCCTCTGACAACTTACAATTTCGTAGGTCGGGTTAGCCCGTCAGGGCGTAACCCGACGGAATTCGCCGCCATGCATGTCGGGTTACGCTGCACTAACCCGACCTGCAGAACTTCCCGTCATTCCCGCGAAGGCGGGAATCCAGTGATCGCGGCGAGTTCTGGATCCCGGCCTTCGCCGGGATGACGTCCAAGGTTAAATAGCCTCTCTTTCTCAATGATGACAGAATCGACCATGACCGACGCCAACGAGACCAACGCCACCGACACCCGCGAAGAGGAACACCGCCTGATCGCCGAACGCCGGCGCAAGCTGCAGGCGCTGCGCGAACAGGGCGCGGCCTTCCCCAATGATTTCCGCCGCAATGTCGTGGCTGCCGAACTGCACGCCGAGTACGGCGACAAGGCGCCGGAGTTCTTCGACGAGAACGCCATTCGCGTCTGCGTGGCCGGACGCATGATGGCCAAGCGCGTCATGGGCAAGGCCAGCTTTGCCCAGTTGCTGGACATGTCCGGACGCATCCAGCTGTTCGTGCAGCGCGACGTCCTGCCCGAAGGCCGCTATCAGGAATTCAAGGGCTGGGATGTGGGCGACATCCTCGGTGCCGAGGGTGTCCTGTTCAAGACGAAGACCGGCGAGTTGAGTGTGAAGGTCGACAGCCTGCGGCTGCTGACCAAGTCGTTGCGCCCGTTGCCGGAGAAGTACCACGGCCTGACCGATACCGAGGCGCGTTACCGCCAGCGCTACCTGGACCTCATCATGAACGAGGTCTCGCGCGAGGTGTTCCGCAAGCGTACCCGCATCGTCCAGTACATCCGCGATTTCCTCAACGCGCGCGATTTCCTGGAGGTCGAGACGCCCATGATGCAGGCCATCCCGGGCGGGGCGGCGGCACGGCCCTTCATCACCCATCACAATGCCCTGGAGATGCAGCTGTTCCTGCGCATCGCGCCGGAGCTCTACCTCAAGCGCCTGGTGGTCGGCGGCTTCGAGAAGGTCTACGAGATCAACCGCAACTTCCGCAACGAGGGCCTGTCCACCCGGCACAATCCGGAATTCACCATGCTGGAGTTCTATCAGGCCTATGCCGACTACCACGACCTGATGGATCTGACCGAGACCCTGCTGCGCGACATGGCGCGCGACATCCACGGCAGCCAGCAGATCGACTACCAGGGCGAGAGTTATGATTTCTCCCGGCCCTTCGCGCGGATGAGCGTCAAGGAATCCATCCTGCATTTCAATCCGGATATCAGCGAGGACCGGATCAGCGAGCTGGAGGCGGCGCGCAAGGTCGCCGAGGGGCTGGGGATTCCCTTGAAGGACAGCTACGGCCTGGGCAAGGTGCAGATCGAGATCTTCGAGAAGACGGTCGAGCACCGGCTCAAGGACCCGACCTTCATCACCGCCTATCCCACCGAGGTCTCGCCGCTGGCCCGGCGCAGTGACGCCGATCCCTTCGTCACCGACCGCTTCGAATTCTTCGTCGGCGGGCGCGAGATCGCCAACGGCTTCTCCGAGCTCAACGACGCCGAGGACCAGGCCGAACGCTTCCGCCAGCAGGTGCAGGAGAAGGAGGCCGGCGACGAGGAGGCCATGCACTTCGACGCCGACTATGTCGCCGCGCTGGAGCACGGCATGCCGCCCACCGCCGGCGAGGGCATCGGCATCGATCGGCTGGTGATGCTGTTCACCGACTCGCCCTCCATCCGCGATGTGCTGCTGTTTCCGCATATGCGCAAGGCGGGGGAGTGAGGAGGAGAGCAGGATGGGTGGAGCGAAGCGCAACCCATCATGGTGCGGCCAGTCGATGGGTTACGGCGCCATGCGCCTTCACCCATCCTGCAAGCCTCCTGATGTCAGAACTTGACAGCCTTTGCCCGATCTGGCCTTATAGGTGGCAGGATGGGGTTTTTAAAGGAATAATAAATAGATAACTTTATATTCGAAACACTTTTGTTAAGTTTCGCCGCTTACAATTACAACGACAGGTTGCTTCATGGGAAACCCGACCCGGCGCCCGGATCCGGAGTTCGAGGCGCTGCGCAACAGCCTGCGACAGCGGGAATACGAACTTGAACTGCTGAAGGAAACCGCCCTGGCCGTGGGCCGTGAGCGGGATCCGGCTCTGGTGCTGCAGCTGATCGCCGACCGGGCCCGTGAGATCATCCAGGCCGAGACCGTTCTGGTCCCGGTGCTCAATGCCGAACGCACCCACTACACCTACGAGGCCGGTTCCGGCGAATATGCCCAGGAAGCCGTGGGCGAGAGCCTGCCCATCAACCAGGGCATCTGCGGCTGGGTCTGGCGCAACAAGAAGCCCTGGTGGCGCGGGGTGCTGGACGAACTCGACGAGCGCGAACGCACCCACTGGGAGGCGCGCGCGGGCACTGTCCTGATGGTGCCGCTGATCGGCAAGGGCACCTTCCTGGGCGGTCTGGCCGGCCTGCGCAAACTCGACGGCGAGGATTTCACCCGGGCCGACCTGAATCTGCTCAGCCTGTTTGCCTCTCAGGTCGTGGTGGCGCTCGAAAACGCCCTGGCCTTCGAGAAGCTGGAACATGCCCGCCAGGATGCCGAGCGCTATCAGCAGCAGCTGCAGCAACTCAACGAGGCCCTGGTCGCGGCCAACCGCGAACTGGAATACCTGTCGCTGTACGACGAACTGACCGGCCTGCCCAACCGCACCCTGTTCCGCGACCGCATCCAGCAGGGCCTGACCGTGGCCGGCGTGATCGCCCAGCCGCTGGCCATCCTGCTGCTCGACCTGGACCAGTTCAAGGAGGTCAACGACACCTTCGGCCACGAATTCGGCGACCGCCTGCTCAAGCTGGTCAGTGAGCGCTTCGGCGAGATCACCCGCTACTCCGATACGGTCGGCCGTCTGGGCGGGGATGAATTCGGTTTGCTGCTGCCCAATGCCGATGAGGCCAAGGCCGCCGAGATCGCTGGCAACCTGCTGCGTTCGCTGGACTCGAGTTTCGAACTCGACGGCCACAGCCTGTCCATGACCGCGAGCATCGGTATCGCGGTATATCCCGACCACGGCCGGGACATGACCACCCTGCTGCGTCACGCCGACATGGCCATGTACCAGGCCAAGTCCAGTAAGCAGAGCCTGGCGGTGTACGATGCCAGCGACGACAGCTACAGCCCGCAGCAGCTGATCCTGCTCGGGGATCTGCGCCGCGCGCTCAATGAACAGCAATTCCGGCTGGAGTACCAGCCCAAGCTGGATATCCGCAGCGGCCGGCTGGTCGGGGTGGAGGCCCTGGCGCGCTGGCCCCAGCCCGAACGCGGTCTGATCTCACCCACCGCCTTTGTCCACTCCCTCGAACAGTCGCGTTTGATCTCGGCCTTCAATCAATGGGCGCTGTCCACGGCGGTGGAGCAGGCCGCGCGCTGGCGCGACCAGGGTTTCGATTTCACGGTCTCGGTCAACCTGTCCGTGCACAGTCTGCTCAATCCGGCCTTTCCGGATGAACTCGAAACCCTGCTGGACAAGTGGGGGCTGGAAGGCCGGTTGATGCTGGAGATCACGGAGAATCTGTTCCTGAGCGATTACGGCCGGCTCAGCCAGACTCTGCTGCGGCTGCAGCGCCGCGGCGTGTCCTTCTCGATCGACGATTTCGGCACTGGCCATTCCTCGCTCAGCCGGCTCAAGCGCCTGCCCGTCAGCGAACTCAAGATCGATCGCTCCTTCGTCATCGAGATGGAGCACAACCCCGACGATCTGGTGATCGTGCATTCCACCATCGATCTGGCGCACAACCTGGGCCTGTCGGTGGTGGCCGAAGGCGTGGAGAACGCGCGGGTGCTGAACCGGCTCAAGGCACTGGGCTGCGACATCGCCCAGGGGTTCCATTTCGGACACGCCATGCCGCCCGACGAACTGGAGGCGAAGATCCGCCAGAGCGGCTGGCTGGAGTAGGGTGATCCCTGATTAACCTTCGCGGCATGAGCGGGTAGGATGGGTGGAGCGCAGCGCAACCCATCGTTGCACGGTGCGGCGATGGGTTACGGCGCAGCACGCCTTCACCCATCCTACAGCTATCGTTTCAGCCCGAGGCCGCCTCCGGCAGGTCGTAGGGCAGTTCGGCCGGCTCGAACAGCGGCCCGTCGGCCGCGCCCAGGTGCACCTCCCCCTGACGTATGCTCTCGATCTGCGTCACCGCCAGCGCCATGCAGCCGCCATCGGGGTGCGGATAGGCCTCGACGATGCGGCCCACGCCCTGATCGGGTCGGTCCGCAGTGAACAGTTCATTGCCGGGTTCCGGCGGCGGTTCCACGGCGATCCGACCGAGGTACATGCGGCGCTTGAGCTTGCCCAGGTACTGCATGCGCGCCACTACTTCCTGGCCCGGGTAACAGCCCTTCTTGAAGTTGACGCCGTTGACCAGTTCCATGTTTGCCATCTGCGGCACGAAGGCCTCGCTGGTTCCCGGCTGGATCATGGGCACGCCGGCCATCACCCGCAGCAGGCCCCAGGCGGGCTGGCCGACGGGGGCGCAGCGCACATTGAGCGCCTCCCACAGTTTCTGCATGCACTCGAGCGTCCCGAAGATCTCGAAGCGGGGATGCATGCCCGGCGTGCGGATCAGGGTGCAGCCGTCCCGGGTCAGGGCGTCGTCGACTGATTGCGGTACCTGGCCCAGTATGGCTTCCAGTTCGGAAGCGGCATCGGGGCCGGATACCCCCAGGTGAATGAAGTTCTCGCTGACGTCTTCCAGGGTGACATCCGCCATGAGTACGAACATGCGCAGCCGCTGCAGGAAGGTTTCGCTGAGCGCCGCGGGCAGGGCGATATAGACGCCGTCGTCGCGCGCGAACAAGCGGAAATTGGCCAGCATGCGGCCCTTGGGCGTGCAGTAGGAGGACAGCTGGCTGCGCGAGGCGCTGACATTGGTGATGTCGTTGCTGAACTGGCCCTGGAGGAAGGACTGGACGTCCCTGCCGTGGGCTGCGATGACAGCGATGTCCGACAGGTCGGCGAAGACATTGCCGGTCAGGGCCACGCTCAGTTCACGCCGGGGACTGCCGAAGCTGGTCACCACGCCGTTGTCGTCGAACTCGGCGCCGTTGGCCTCGAGAAAATTCTTCCACTGCTGTTTCATGATCGTATCCGCTCCGCGGCCTGGTGGGCAGCCTCGTTGAGTATCATTTTCGGTGCGCCGCCGTCAATCTCAGGCAGGGATTGCAGGGAAATCCGGCATGAATCCCGCAGTCTGGCGCACCGTGGCGGATTAAGGAACCTCTGGTTAATTACGTCATTGCGAGGAGCGAAGCGACGTGGCAATCTCCAACCAATTGATTCTGCAGTACGAGATTGCCACGCTTCGTTTATGCCCTCTGGGTGTTCGCAATGACGCTAACTAAGTGCCATTCTAAGTCAGAGATCCCTTAATGATACTCTTATGGCAATTTCCAGGGTGCAATGCTATAAAATCTCCAAAAAGCCGCAATCCATGCCCCACGACGCACGCCCCAGATTTCTCAACCTGCTGCTGATCCGCCAGCCCATCGGCGCGGTGACCTCCATCCTGCACCGCCTGACCGGGGTGCTGCTGTTCCTGCTGCTGCCGCTTGCGGCCTGGCTGCTGGAACTGTCACTGCGCGATCCGGCGGGTTACGCGCGCGCCGCCGGCTGGCTCGAGGGTCCGGCCGGGCAGGCGGCACTGCTGGTTCTGGCCTGGATCGTCTTTCACCATCTGTTCGCCGGTATCCGCTTCCTGTTGCTGGACCTGGACCTGGGCATGGAACGGACATCGGCCCGGCGCATGGCCTGGGTGGCGACCCTGGCCGCGCCGCTGGCCGCGCTGCTGTTCGTCGGGGGGCTGCTGTGAGCCGTCAGGCACACGGCCTGCGGGCCTGGCTGCTGCAGCGCTTCACGGCCGCCTATATCGCCCTGTATATCCTGGTGACCGGGCTCTGGTTCCTGTGGCAGCCGCTGCACAGCCACGCCCAGTGGCAGGCCTGGCTGGCCGCGCCGCTGCCCAACCTGGCCACGGCCCTGTTCATCGCCACCCTGCTGATCCATGCCTGGGTCGGGGTGCGGGATGTGATCATGGACTATGTACGCCATACCGGCGCGCGGGTGAGTCTGATGGCGCTGGTCGCGCTGGTGCTGGGCGGGACCGGGCTGTGGTCGCTGCGGGTTGTGTTTTCGGTGGTGGGACAATGAACCTTCCGGTGCGCAAATTCGATGCCCTGATCATCGGTGCCGGCGGCGGCGGTCTGCGGGCGGCGCTGCAGCTGTCCCGTGCCGAGGCCCATGTGGCGGTGGTGTCCAAGGTCTTTCCCACCCGCTCGCATACGGTGGCCGCCCAGGGCGGGGTCAATGCCGCGCTGGCCAATGTGCTGCCGGACAACTGGCACTGGCACATGTTCGATACCGTCAAGGGCAGCGACTACCTGGGCGACCAGGATGCCATCGAGTACATGTGCCGGGCCGCGCCGCGGGTGGTCTATGAACTGGACCACATGGGCGTGCCCTTCTCGCGCCTGGACAACGGCCGCATCTACCAGCGCGCCTTCGGCGGCCAGAGCCGCAACTTCGGCGGCGAGCAGGCCGCGCGCACCTGTGCCGCGGCCGACCGCACCGGCCACGCCATCCTGCATTCGCTGTATCAGCAGAACATCCGCGCCCGTACCCATTTCTTCGACGAATACTTCGCCCTCGACCTGATCCAGGATCCGGAGGAGGGCGCCGTGCTGGGCGCCGTGGCCGTGGACATCGCCACCGGCGAGCCCATCGTCATCGAGGCCAAGACCACGCTCCTGGCCACCGGCGGGGCCGGGCAGCTGTTCCGTACCAACACCAATGCCCTGATCAACACCGGCGACGGCATGGCCATGGCGCTGCGGGCCGGCATTCCGCTGCAGGACATGGAGTTCTTCCAGTTCCATCCCACCGGCATCGCCGGCAAGGGCATGCTGATTACCGAGGGCGCGCGCGGCGAGGGCGGCTACCTGCTCAACGGCGACGGCGAACGCTTCATGGAACGCTATGCACCCAGGGTGAAGGATCTGGCCAGCCGTGACGTGGTCAGCCGGGCCATCGCCACCGAGGTGCGCGAAGGCCGCGGCTGCGGCCCGGACCGGGACCATGTGCTGCTCAAGCTGGATCACCTGGGCGAGGAGGTGGTGGCCAAGCGTCTGCCCGGCATTCGCGATACGGTGAAGACCTTCCTGCACATCGACCCGGCGCACGAACCCATCCCGGTCTATCCCACCGCGCACTACACCATGGGCGGGATTCCGACCAACCGTACCGGCCAGGTGGTCGCCCCCGAACACCACGGGCCGGAGGAGCCGGTGCAGGGCCTGTACGCCGCCGGCGAATGCGCCTGCGTCTCGGTGCACGGCGCCAACCGCCTGGGCGGCAACTCGCTGCTGGACATCCTGGTGTTCGGCCGCGCCGCGGCCAACCACATCATCGAGTTCCTGGCCGAGCACCGCTACCACCGCCCGCTCAACCAGGACAGCGTGGACCGGGCGCTGGAGCGACTGGCCCGCTGGGACCGGCCGGCCGGAGGAGAGCGGGTCAGCAGCATTCGCAGCGAACTGCAGCGGACGATGGAGGATTACTGCGGTGTCTTCCGCACCGAGGAGGTGCTGCGCGAAGGGGTGGACCGGGTGCTGGCCCTGCAGGCGCGGCTGGCCGATGCCGGCATCGAGGATCACAGCAAGGTGTTCAACACCGCCCGTATCGAGGCGCTGGAACTGGAGAACCTGATGGACGTGGCGCTGGCCACCGTGTGCTCGGCGCTGGAGCGGCGCGAGAGCCGCGGCGCGCATTCGCGCATCGATTATCCCGAGCGCGACGACAACCAGTGGCTCAGGCATTCACTGTTCTACAAGCAGGAGCAGCGGGTGGACTTCAAACCGGTACGCATCAAACCGCTGAGCGTGGATACTTTCCCGCCCAAGGAGCGGGTGTATTGATGGGATACAAGACGCAGGGTACAGACGTGCACCGCGACGCGCGTCGGGTTACGCTTCGCTAACCCGACCTACACAGGCTGAAACCTCGACTCTCGGCGCTACATATGAAATTCTCGATCTACCGCTACAACCCGGACACCGACGGCAAACCCTGGATGCAGGACCTCGAACTCCCGGAGTCGGAGATCAGGCCCGGCATGATGCTGCTCGATGCCCTGCTGGCGCTGAAGGCGCAGGACGAAAGCCTCAGCTTCCGCCGCTCCTGTCAGGAGGGGGTGTGCGGCTCGGACGCCATGAACATCAACGGCCGCAACGGCCTGGCCTGCATCACGCCCCTCAAGGAACTCAGGCAGCCGGTGACCCTGCGGCCGCTGCCGGGGATGCCGGTGGTGCGCGATCTGATCGTGGATCTGGAACCCTTCTACCAGCAGTACCGCGCGGCCAGACCCTGGCTGATCAACGAGGACCCCGAGCCTGAGGTGGAACGGCTGCAGAGCCCGGCCGAGCGCGAACGCCTGGACGGCCTGTACGAATGCATCCTCTGCGCCTGCTGTTCGACCTCCTGCCCGTCCTTCTGGTGGAACCCGGACAAGTTTCTGGGGCCGGCCGCGCTGCTGCAGTCCTGGCGCTTCCTCGCCGACAGCCGCGACCAGGCCACCGACGAGCGTCTGGATGCCCTGGAAGGACCGTTCAAGCTGTTCCGCTGCCACACCATCATGAACTGCGTGGAGGCCTGTCCCAAGGGGTTGAACCCCACCCGCGCCATCGGTCACATCAAGGAACTCATGCTGAAGAGGTCGCTCTAGTTTTCATGGCCACGGAATGTAGGATGGGTGGAGCGCAGCGCAACCCATCATCGTCCTCCCGGGCGATGGGTTACGGCGCACGGCGCCTCCACCCATTCTACGCAACGGTGAAATGATGACGGCATCCGACAACCGCCGCGCCCGCCTGCTGTGGCAATGCCGGCGCGGCATGCGCGAGTTGGACCTGATGCTGCTGGCCTATGTCGATTCCCGCTACCATGAACTGGATGCGGCCGGCGTGCAGCGACTGGAACAGTTGCTGGAGTATCCGGATCAGGTGCTGCTGGAAGTGCTCATGGGCCGACAGCCGCCGGCCGACCCGGCCCTGGCCGAACTGGCGCGGGCGATCCGCGCGGCGGCCGGGAGTCATGATGGTTGAAAACCTTCAACGCAGGGGCGTTTATGCCCGATGGGTACAAAGGCGCAGAGATCGCAAAAATTGCAAATTTATCGACAAACGTTGGTAGTCCTGATCATGTTTTCCCGTCATTCCGGCCTGCGCCGGAATGACGGATAATCATTCTGATATCCACCTGCCTCAATAATCTCTGCGTCTCCGCGCCTCTGCGTTGAAGGATTTTGAATAACTCATATGCCTATCGAAATCGAACGCAAATTCCTGGTCACCTCCGACGCCTGGCGCGACGACGCCGATGCCGGCGTGCGCTACCGCCAGGGTTATCTGACCCGGGTGATCGGAGACACGGACGTCAAGGCCTCGGTGCGGGTGCGCACCGCCGGCGATCGGGCCTGGCTCAACATCAAGAGCGCCGAACTGGGGGTGTGGCGGCTGGAATACGAATACGCCATCCCGCTGGCCGAGGCGGAGGAGATGCTGGACCGGCTTTCCCTGGGCCGGCTGGTGGAGAAGACCCGCTACCATGTCCCGGTGGCCGGGCATGTGTGGGAGGTGGATGTGTTCGAGGGCGACAACGCCGGACTGGTGGTGGCCGAGATCGAACTGCAGGCCGAGGACGAGGCCTTCGCACGGCCGGACTGGGCCGGGGCCGAGGTTTCCGACGATCCGCGTTATTACAATGTCTACCTGGCGGAGCACCCCTGGCCGAGTTGGGACTGACGGGTGATGATCCGCTGGCGCCTCCTGCTGCTGCTGACAGCGGTCCTGCTGACGTCGGCCTGCCAGTCGCCTGCTGAGGACGTCATCCGGCTCGGCATTGCCGGGCGGCCCGCCAACCTGGATCCGCTGCACGCCACCGACGCGGCGTCCGCGCGCGTCAACCGGCTGCTGTACCGCGCCCTGGTCGATTTCGACGCGCAGCAGCGGCCGGTGCCGGAACTGGCGCGCTGGGAGCGCCTGACGCCGACCCGTTACCGCTTTCATCTCGATCCTGAGCGCGCCCCCTTCCATGACGGCGCGCCCCTGACCGCCGCCGACGTGGTCGCGACCTACCGGGCGGTGCTGGATCCGGCCACCGGATCACCGCACCGCGGCCTGCTCAGTCTGATCGGGCAGGTCAGCGCCGTCGACGCCGACACGGTCGAGTTTCTGCTGAATCGCGCCGACCGGCTGTTCCCCGGTTATCTGGTCATCGGCATCGTGCCGGCCCGCCTGCTGGCGCAGGGGCATGACTTTCAGCGTGCACCGATCGGCAGCGGCCCCCTGGAACTGATCGAGCGGGGCGGCGACGGCCAGCTGCGGCTGCGCCGGCGCAGTGATGGCCAGCAGCTTGCCGTCCAGCAGGTGAAGGACCCGACGGTGCGGGTGCTCAAGCTGCAGCGCGGTGAACTGGACATCATCCAGAACGATCTGCCGGCCGAACTGATCCGCTACCTGGACGGCCGCGAGGATATCCGGATCGAACGCCATCGCGGCGCAAATTTCAGTTATATCGGGTTCAATCTCGAGGATGCGCAGACCGGCGACCCGCGCCTGCGCCGGGCCGTGGCCCACGCCATCGACCGCGCCGCCATCATCGAGCATCTGCTGGCTGGTGCGGCGCGGCCGGCCGGGGCGCTGCTGCCGCCCGGGCACTGGGCCGGGCACCCGGAACTGGACGGGGTGGACTACGATCCGGATCGGGCCCGGGCCTTGCTGAGCGAACTCGGCTACGGCCCGCAGCGGCTGCTGGAGCTCAGTTACAAGACCTCGAGCGATCCGCTGCGGCTGCGCATCGCCACCGTGTTCCAGGACCAGCTGGCCCGCGTCGGCATCCGGCTCAGACTGCAGAGCTACGACTGGGGCACCTTCTACGGCGACATCAAGGCCGGGCGCTTTCAGCTCTACAGCCTGATGTGGGTGGGCATCAAGACCCCGGACATCTTCCGTCACGTGTTCCACAGCGCCTCGCTCCCGCCCGGCGGCGCCAACCGCGGCCGCTATCGGGATGCGCGGATCGATGCCTGGATCGAGGCGGCCGAGGCGGCGCAGACACAGACCGAGCAGGTCACGTATTATCGACGCATCCAGGCGCGGTTGCTGGAGACCCTGCCGTATGTCCCGCTGTGGTACGAGGATCATGTCTACGCCGCGCGGGCGGATATCCGGGGTTACCGCCTCAACCTGCACGGCAATTACGACGGGCTGCTCGAGGTGCAGCGCAGATGACACAGACGCCGCCGCGACGCTACCTGCGGGTCACGCTGGACGATCAGCGCCTGCAGCTGATCGAGCAGGGTGAGCCCCAACTGGAATATCCGGTCTCGACCGGTGCGGCCGGGCCGGGCGAGCGCGACGGCAGCGGCTGTACCCCGCGCGGCTGGCACCGCATCCGCATCCGCATCGGGGCCGGCTGCCCGCTCAATACCGTGTTCGTCGGCCGCCGGCCGACCGGCGAGATCTACAGCCCCGAACTGGCCGCCAGCGCACCGGGACGGGACTGGATCCTGACCCGCATCCTGTGGCTGACCGGCCTGGAGCCCGGCTGCAACCGCGGCGGGGCGGTCGACACCCTGCGCCGCTACATCTACATCCACGGCTGCCCGGACAGCGAGCCCATGGGGGTGCCGGCCTCGCACGGCTGCATCCGCATGCGCAATGCCGATCTGCTGGAACTGTTCGAACAGGTCGAGCGCGGGTTGCCGGTGCTGATCCGGTAGGATGGGTGGAGCGCAGCGCAACCCATCGTTGCATGATTTGGTGTGGCGGGTTACGGCGCCCGGCGTCTTCACCCATCCTACAACGCTAATCCAGTAGGATGGGTGGAGCCAAGCGCAACCCATCGTCACGAGACTGACCCGATGGGTTACGGCGCTATGCGCCTCCACCCATCCTACGCGTAGGTCGGGTTAGCCCGCGGGGCGTAACCCGACAAAATACCGCGGTTGTGTCGGGTTACGCTGCGCTGACCCGAGCTACAGGTCTGCAATGAAACCAAGCCATATCATCGTCAGGCAAGACATATGCTCGCTGAACTGACCCGTCGCCTGCTCAGCACCGCCGTCGTGGTGCTGGGCGTGGTGGTGCTGGTATTCCTGCTGATCCATCTCATCCCCGGCGACCCGGTGGACGTGATGCTGGGCGAGGCCGCCACGGCGGCTGACCGCGAGGCGCTGCGCCACCAGCTGGGACTGGACCGGCCGCTGACGGCGCAGCTGGGCGACTACCTGGGCGGGCTGGCCAGGGGGGATCTGGGTCAGTCGCTGCAGCAGCGCCGGCCGATCGTCGAACTGCTGGCCGAACGCATTCCCGCCACCCTGGAACTGGCGCTGGCCGCACTGGCCTTCACCCTGGTGCTGGCACTGCCGCTGGGGCTGCTGGCGGCGGTGCGCCGCAACAGCGGCTGGGACCGCGGCGCGATGGCCTTCTCGCTGCTGGGGGTGTCCATCCCCAACTTCTGGCTGGGGCCGCTGCTGATCCTGCTGTTCGCGGTCGGGCTGGGCTGGCTGCCGGTCAGCGGCCGCGACGCGCCCGGCGCGCTGATCCTGCCGGCGCTGACCCTGGGCCTGTCGCTGGCGGCGGTGCTGTCGCGCATGGTGCGCAGCAGCGTGCTGGAGGTGCTGGGCGAGGATTTCATCCGCAGCGCCTATGCCCGCGGTCTGTCCACGCGCCAGGTGCTGACCCGCCACGCCCTGCCCAATGCGCTGCTGCCGGTGATCACGGTGCTGGGCCTGCAGCTGGGCACCCTGCTGGCCGGCGCGGTGATCACCGAGGTGGTGTTCGGCTGGCCCGGCCTGGGCTCGCTGACCATCGAGGCCATCCAGGGCCGCGACTATCCCCTGGTGCAGGCCTGCGTCCTGCTCATCAGTTTGAGCTATGTGCTGGTCAACATGCTGACCGATCTGCTCTACGCCGGGATCGATCCGCGCATCCGGCTGGGGGCGGACTGATGATGCGCCGGCTTCCCTTGCTCATCCTGCTGCTGTGGGCGCTGGCCGCGCTGCTGGCCGGGGTGGGCGCGCTCGAGCCCGACCGCATCCGGCTGGAACTGATCCTGGCCCCGCCCTGGGAGGCCGGCGGCCTGGGCTACGACGACCTGGGCCGCCCGCTGCTGGACCGGGTGATCGCCGGTGCCCGCACCTCCTTCTGGGTGGCGCTGTGGGTGGTGAGCCTGTCGGCCGTGACCGGCACCCTGATCGGCAGCGTCAGCGGCTATCTGGGCGGCTGGACGGACCGGATGATCGTCCATGTGATCGACATCTTTCTCGCCTTCCCGGGAATCCTGCTGGCCATCGCGCTTGCCGGTATACTGGGGCCGGGGATCGGCAATGTGGTCATCGCCCTCAGCCTGGTCGGCTGGGTGGGTTTCGCCCGCCTGGCCCGGGCCCAGGTGTTGTCACTGAAGCAGCGCGAGCACGTCAGCGCAGCGATTGCCCTGGGCAGCCGCCGGCGCCGGATCATCCTGCGCCACCTGATCCCGCTGCTGAGCGCGCCCCTGATCGTGGAGGCGACCTTCGGCGTGGCCTCCATCGTGATCGCCGAGGCCGGGCTGTCGTTCCTGGGGCTGGGGGTGCAACCGCCGGCGGCCTCCTGGGGCAGCATGATCCGCGACGGCACCCGCTACCTGCTGGTCGCACCGCACATGGTGCTGGTGCCCGGCACGGCCATGCTGCTGGTAGTCCTGGCGGTGAACCTGCTGGGCGATCGGCTGCGCGATCGGATGGATGTGCGGCTGCGTTGACATAATGACCACGGACACACACGGAACTATTGCGTAGGATGGGTGAAGGCGCTAAGCGCCGTAACCCATCATGTCCTGCCGCACCGCGAGGGGTTACGCTTCGCTTCACCCATCCTACGCCCCGCTATGAACAATTAAGGAAACAACCACCATGTCACTGGGACCGGTCATGCTGGACATCGAGGGTCTGCGGCCCACCGCCGCGGAGCGCGAACTGCTGTGCCGGCCCGAGGTCGGCGGGGTGATTCTGTTCAGCCGCAACTACACTTCGCCCGACCAGCTGCAGGAACTCATCGACGAACTGCACGGTCTGCGTGACCCGCGGCTGCTCATCGCCGTGGACCAGGAAGGCGGGCGGGTGCAGCGCTTCCGCGACGGTTTCACCCGGCTGCCGCCGGTGGCTGAACTGGGCCGGGTCTATGACGAGGACCGCGCCCGTGCCCTTGCGCTGGCCGAGACCACCGGCTGGCTGATGGCCAGCGAACTGCGCGCCATGGGCGTGGACCTGAGCTTCGCGCCGGTGCTGGACATCGACCGCCGCCGCAGTTCGGTGATCGGCGACCGCGCCTTCCACCGCCGACCGGAGGCGGTGGCGGAACTGGCCCACGCCTACCAGAAGGGCATGCAGAGCGCGGGCATGGCGGCGGTGGGCAAGCACTACCCGGGCCACGGCGGGGTGGAGGCCGACTCCCATCTGGACCTGCCGGTGGACGAGCGCGAACTGGCCGATCTGGAACTGGAGGATCTGCTGCCCTTCGAGCGCTTGATTCATCAGGGCCTGGCCGGGATCATGGTCGCCCATGTGCTGTATCCCCGGATCGATGCCGACCTGGCCGGCTTCTCGGCTTTCTGGCTGCAGGATTACCTGCGCCGGCAGTTGCGCTTTCAGGGGGTGATCTTCAGCGATGATCTCGGCATGGCCGCCGCCGAGCGCGCCGGCGACATGGTGGCGCGGGCCCGCAGTGCGCTGAATGCCGGTTGCGACATGATCCTGGTCTGCAATCGCCCGCGGGAGGCGCGGGCCGTGGTCGAGGCGCTGGAGGGCTACGAGAACCCGGCCTCGCAGGCGCGGCTGATCCGGCTGCACGGCCGCCGGGCGCTGACACCGGAGGAACTGCGCCGCGAGCGGCGCTGGCGCGAGGCGGTGGCCGCAGTGCAGGGCTATGACAGCGAGCCGCTGTTGGATATGGATCTGGAATAACGTAATTAATTTCTCGTCATTGCGAGCGAAGCGTGGCAATCTCTGGCCGCACAGATCCCTTGTTCCGAGATCGCCGCAGCGCATTGCGCCACGCAATGGCGGGGTCGTCTGAAACGCCGTGAGACAACACAATCCGCATGGAAAACTTCATCGAACACATCAGGCCGCTGTATGCCTGGAGCACCGAAAATACCTGGATCTACCAGGTATTCATCATCGTCTTCGTCTCGCTGCTGCTGAGCTATATCGCCGGCAAGCTGCTCGACCGTCTGTATGCGCGGTTTCAGAAGACCCGCAACACCTGGGACGATGCGCTGGCCGAGTCGGCGCGCAAGCCGGTGCGGGTGCTGATCTGGATCATCGGCATCGCCTTCGCCGCCGAGATCATCCACGCCAAGACGGATACCCCCATCTTCACCGCCGTGGACCCGATACGCGACGTCGGCGTGATCGCGGTCATGGCCTGGTTCCTGCTGCGCCTGATCAACAACGTCCAGAAGAATGTGCTGCAGCAGCACGCGAGCGACGACAAGCCCTACGACCGCACCACCCTGGATGCCATCGGCAAGCTGCTGCGCGCCACCGTCATCATCACCGCCTTTCTGGTGGTGCTGCAGACGCTGGGGTTCAGCATCTCCGGCGTGCTGGCCTTCGGCGGTATCGGCGGCATCGCGGTGGGCTTCGCCGCCAAGGACATGCTGGCCAATTTCTTCGGTGCCATGCTGGTCTACCTGGACCGGCCCTTCAATGTCGGCGACTGGATCCGCTCGCCGGACCGCGAGATCGAGGGCGTCGTGGAGGACATCGGCTGGCGCATCACCACCATCCGCACCTTCGACAAACGGCCGCTGTACGTGCCCAATTCGGTCTTCACCAGCATCATCGTGGAGAATCCGCGGCGCATGAGCCACCGCCGCATCTACGAGACCATCGGCATCCGCTACGACGACATGGACAAGATGCATGCCATCACCGACGAGGTGCGGGAGATGCTGCAGACGCATGAAGAGATTGATGACTCCCAGACCCTGATGGTCTACTTCAACGCCTTCAATGCCTCGTCCATCGACTTCATGGTCTACACCTTCACCCATACCACGGTCTGGACCGAGTTCCACCGCATCAAACACGAGATCCTGCTGAAGATCGCCGATATCATCGCCAGCCACGGCGCCGAGATCGCCTACCCGACCCGTACCCTGCATGTGCCGGAGCGGCTGCTGCTGGGACGTGATGATGAAGGGGATGCGCCCGACGAAGATGCGGCCCCGGCCCCGGCGGGCGGTCAGTGAGCCGGCGCCGCCCGCGCATCGGCCTGGCCCTGGGCGGCGGCGCGGCGCGCGGCTGGGCGCATATCGGCGTCATCCAGTACCTGAAGGACGAAGGCATCGATGTGGATGTGATCTGCGGCACCTCCATCGGTTCCATCGTCGGCGGCGCCGAGGCCGCCGGCCAGCTCGATACCCTGCGCGAGTGGCTGGAGCAGCTGGAATGGCAGGACATCATCCGCTACCTGGACGTGACCTTCACCGGCGGCCTGCTCCAGGGCACCAAGCTGATGGACTTCTTCCGCGAGCGGTTGCAGGACGCCGAGATCGATAAACTGGATCGCCCGTTCGCGGCCGTGGCCACGGAACTGTCCAACGGCCAGGAGGTATGGCTGCAATCCGGATCGCTGATGGATGCCATGCGCGCCTCCATCGCACTGCCGGGCCTGTTCACGCCGGTGGAACGCGACGGCCGCTGGCTGGTCGACGGCGGCCTGGTCAACCCGGTGCCGGTGTCGCTGTGCCGGGCGCTGGGCGCCGAGCGCATCATCGCGGTGGATCTGAACTCCGATATCCTCGGCCGGCGTACCGGCAAGCCACCCCGCTCGCTGCCCGCCGAAGAGGACGAGTCGGCGCAGAAGGCCTGGGGCAAGATGTTACGCAAGGGCGACTGGCAGGGCATGTTCCAGACCCTGTTTCATGCGCCCATGGAGCAGTGGAAAAGCTATTTCCAGCGCGAGGCGAGTGCGCCGCCGTCGCTGGTCGACGTACTGGCACAAAGTGTTTACATTATGCAGGTGCGCATCACCCGCGCGCGCATGGCCGGGGATCCGCCTGACGTGCTGCTGACCCCGCGGCTGTCCCAGATCCGGTTGCTGGAGTTCCACCGTGCGACCGAGGCCATCGAGGAAGGCTACAAGGTCGCCAGACGGGCCGGCGACCAGATCAAGCGGCTCCTGGAATGATAAAAACCGTAGGATGGGTGAAGCGAAGCGCAACCCATCGTCGTTCGATATCCGATGGGTTGCGGCGCCCGGCGCCTCCACCCATCCTACCCGGGATACAACCCGAAGCCCCAGAATCAAAAGCTGACCAATGACCGATATCACCCCCACCGAAGCCCGCCAGGTGCTGGAACGCGCCGAATGCGTGCACAGCGCCGAGGTCGTGCAGGACAGCCTGGACAGCATGGCCACCGCCATCACCGAACGCATGCAGGATGCCAACCCCCTGGTGATCAGCGTCATGACCGGCGCCATCGTGCTGGCCGGGCAGTTGCTGCCGCGGCTGCACTTCCCCCTGCAGCTGGATTATGTCCACGCCACCCGCTACCGCGGCCGCACCAAGGGCGGGGAACTGTACTGGATCAACCGCCCCAACTTCCCGCTCAAGGGCCGCACCGTGCTGATCCTGGACGACATCCTGGACGAGGGCCTCACCCTGGAGGCGATCAAGGACTTCTGCCTGCAGGAAGGGGCCGCGACGGTCTACAGCGCGGTGCTGGTGCGCAAGCGCCATGACCGCTGCGTGGACGGGGTCGAGGCGGATTTCACCGGGCTGCAGGTCGAGGACCGCTATGTCTTCGGCTGCGGCATGGACTATCACGGTTATCACCGCAATCTGCCGGCGATCTACGCCGTGGATGAATAAGGCAACAAGGAACCTCACTTCATGGCAAAACTGGCAATCATCGGCGGCAGCGGACTGGACAAGCTCAAGAACCTGGAGATCGAGCGCCGCGAGGTACTGCAGACGCCCTACGGCGAACCGTCCGGGCCGCTCACCCACGGCCGCATCAGCGGCACCCAGGTGGTGTTCCTGCCGCGTCACGGCTCGGGCCACACCATCCCGCCGCACAAGGTCAATTACCGCGCCAACATCTGGGCGCTGCATCACATCGGCATCCAGGACATCATCGCCGTGGCCGCCGTGGGCGGCATCACCCGCGGCATGGCGCCGGCGACCCTGGCCTTCCCGGATCAGATCATCGACTACACCTGGGGCCGGGAGAACACCTTCTTCGACGACGATGACAGCGCCGTCACGCATATCGACTTCACCTATCCCTACTGCATCGAGCTGCGCCGCAAGCTGATCGAGACCACGCGCCGCGGGGGCATCACCGCCATCGAGCGCGGCACCTACGGCGCCACCCAGGGCCCGCGCCTGGAGACCGCCGCCGAGATCGACCGGCTGGAGCGCGACGGCTGCGACATGGTCGGCATGACCGGCATGCCCGAGGCCGCCCTGGCGGCGGAGAAGGGCATGTGCTATGCCTCCTGTGCCGTCGTGGCCAACTGGGCCGCCGGCCGCGGCGAGGGCGACGGCCACATCACCATGGAGGAGATCGAGGTGCATCTGAAGAACGCCATGACCAAGGTGCGCGGCCTGCTGGAGGCGGTGATTCCCGCGCTGTAGTGGATTGTCTATCATGTAGGTCGGGTTAGCGTAGCGTAACCCGACAGTCCGCGGCATGTTGGGTTACGGTGCTGCGCACCTAACCCAACCTACGTGCTGGATGCGGGAATGACGACGTCTTAAAGCATATAGGTCGGGTTAGCGCAGCGTAACCCGACATGATCGCGATATTCTGTCGGGTTACGCCCTGTCGGGCTAACCCGGCCTACGTCGACTGCAAGGAGGTTATTCATGCTCAACCCCGGCGACACCGCCCCCGACTTCAGCCTGGAGGAGACCGACGGCGAACGGATCCAGCTGTCCGGCTTCAAGGGCGAGAAGAATGTCGTGATCTACTTCTACCCCAAGGACGACACCCCCGGCTGCACCATCGAGGCGCAGGACTTCACCGCCCTGCAGGAGCAGTTCGACGCCGCCGACACGGTGGTGCTCGGCATCAGCCGCGACGACTGCGGCAGCCATGCCGCCTTCCGCGACAAGTATGGCCTGAGCGTGAAACTGCTGTCCGATCCCGATGCGAGGGTGTGCGGGCAGTACGGCGTCTGGCAGGAAAAGTCCAAGGGCGGCGAGAAGAAGATGGGCATCGTGCGCTCGACCTTCATCGTCGACCAGGCCGGCACTCTCCGCCATGCGCTCTACGGCGTCAGCGCCGAGGGCCATGCGCAGGAGGTGCTGGAGAAGGTCAAGGCACTCTAATCGCGCCCATGACCCGCGAACTCTCCGATCCCGCCAGCAAGCTGGTGGTGCGCAACGCCCGGCATGGTGACGTGCCGGCCATCGCCGAACTGTCCGAGCGCGTCTACGCCGGCACCGGCCTGCACGGCTATGCCGAGGGTGCGGTGCGCGGCCAGATCAACCATTTCCCCGAAGGCCAATTCGTCATCCTGGTCGATGACCGGGTGGTCGGCTACTGCGCTACCTTCCGGGTCAAGGAGGCGGTGGGGCTGAAACGCCATACCTGGGGCGAGATCACCGGCAACGGTCATGCCTCGCGCCACGACCCGGACGGCGACTGGCTCTACGGCATGGAGGTCTGCGTCGATCCCGACTACCGCGGTTACCGGCTCGGTCAGCGCCTGTACAACGCGCGCAAGCAGCTGTGCCAGCGGCTGGGCCTGAAGGGCATCGTCTTCGCCGGGCGGCTGCCCACCCTGGCCAAACGCCTGAAAAAATTCGGCTCGGTCGAGGCCTATGTCGAGGCGATCCGGGAGCGCCAGGCGCGCGACCCGGTGCTGTCGTTCCAGCTGCGCAACGGCTTCGAGGTCATCGACATCATTCCGGGCTATCTGACCGCCGACCACCAGTCCATGGGCTACGGCATCCACCTGCGCTGGCAGAACCCCAAGGTGGCCACCAACGAGGAGGTCAAAACCAGCAAGGACTACGGCGGCCGCCTGCCCGACAGCATCCGCGTGGGCACGGTGCAGTACATGCAGCGCCGAGTGCTGTCCTTCGACGAGTTCCTGAAGATGGTGGCCTATTTCGTCGATGTGGTGGCCGACTACTCCGGCGACTTCGTGGTCTTCCCCGAAATGTTCACCCTGCAGCTGCTGTCCATCGAGGATCAGCAGCTGTCGCCGGCCGAGTCCATCGAGGCCCTGACCAAGTACACCCCGCGCCTGATCGAGGCCCTGCGCGACATGGCGCTGCGCTACAACATCAACATCATCGGCGGCTCGCATCCCACCCGGGTCGAGTCCGGCCGGGTGGAGAACATCTCCTACGTGTTCCTGCGCGACGGCACCGTGCATGAGCAGCCCAAGATCCATCCCACCCCCAATGAGGTCTACTGGTGGAACATCGAGGGCGGCAGCACCCTGCACGCCATCGACACCGACTGCGGCCCCATCGGCGTGCTGATCTGCTACGACGCCGAGTTCCCCGAACTGGCGCGTTATCTCACTGACCAGGGCATCCGCATCCTGTTCGTGCCTTTCTGCACCGACGAGCGCCAGAGCTACCTGCGGGTGCGCTACTGCTGCCAGGCCCGCGCGGTGGAAAACCAGCTCTACGTGGTCATGTCCGGCAATGTCGGCAACCTGCCCAATGTCGCCAACATGGACATCCAGTATGCCCAGAGCTGCATCCTCACCCCCTGCGACTTCCCCTTCGCCCGCGACGGCATCGCCGCCGACACCACCCCGAATGTGGAGACCGTCGCCATCGCCGATCTGCGCCCCGAAACCCTCACCATGGCCCGCAACAACGGCACGGTGAAGAACCTGCGCGACCGCAGGCACGACCTGTACCGGTTGCAGTGGCTGGGGAAGTAGTCGAACTCAATCCTTTTATGTTCGCAATAGAGCGGGCGGGGAAAGGCGTCAGCTTCCGGCTGCAGACGTAAAAAGTTTCACGTCATTGCGAGGAGCGAAGCGACGTGGCAATCTCCCAAAGACAAAGCTGAGCGATCATCGTCAAGGATGACGATATGGAAAAGCAACCCGCTGTTTAAAGTGACGGATGAATCAGGTCTTGCAATGCGAAAAACGAATACATGATTGCAATACCTGACCCCATTTACGACATGTGTCAGCTAGACAAGCGGGTTATAAGAAGGAAATTGATCGGGGTAGATAAATGATGAGAAGAGCGCTGTTACTTGCTTCGATTTTGTTCTTTGTCTTCGCAAGCGGCTGCGTGTCCTCGGAGGAAGGATATTGGCCGAAGCAGGAGGGGCGCGTACTGGATGCCACCACCGGCAAGCCAATTGTGGATGCACTCGTTGTGGCGCGCTGGAAAGGGGTATCCGGGTACACCAATACGGTCTGCTATCACGTCGAAAGCACGATGACGGATAAACAGGGGCGTTATGAGGTTCCGGCCTGGAGAAACGATACGCGCTTTCAGAATCTACAGAAAGAGCACGTAGAGATTACGCCATTCAAGGCTGGGTATGAAGAATCGGATAGGACTTATAAAGAACATTCGTATAAGCAAGGGATTTATTATCTGATGAATTTTGAGGGAACAAAGGCAGAGCGTCTGGACTATCTGTTAAGAATTCCAGTTGCTTGTTCCAGTGCCGGTTACAGTGAAAGAAATATGTTTGATTTCTATCTTGCTAGATACAAGGAAGCAAGGAATATTGCTGTAACGGATAAAGAAAAGGAGATAGTGACGCGATTCAAAGAAAGTGCTGCCAGTTCAGCTATCTCTACCGATGACCTAAACCTATCTGCGCGAGAAGAAGAGAAGCGCATTCAAGAGTTTTTGAGAGCTAATCCATTATTAGTGGATTAAAGGGGTCGGTGACAAATGAGAATGATTGCGCTTTGTCACCGACCCCTTTAGTTCCCTTTAGTTCCAACCCCTTTAGTTCCCGCACAGCTACAACGTTATGCATAGATATAGAAGATTATGACTACAGCATTATATAAATTTCGAGAAGGGATTCCAGTGTTTGAACAGGCAATAAATCAACTCTTCGAAGCTAGGCCCTTTGTGCTTGGTGAGGCCGATCCGCCAACTAACATCGGTGTTTATGCATTATTCTATGACGGGGCTTTAAAATATATTGGGGAAGCGAAGGGACGCAAAGGCTTAAGAGATCGATTATTAAGTAAACACTTAAGCGGCGATGATAACCATACTATGCAGAGGGTGTTTATGAGTAAATACCCTGATCGTACAGATCGTAGAAATTTCATAAAGAAAAATGTTTCTGCAAAATGGCTGGTGATGGAATGCCCGGACACAGTATCTGCTGTCGAAAGATTATTAATTTGGGCTTTAAAACCTGAGTGGAATAATACGTAATAAATTAAAAGCAATGCGCTGATTCTGTTTTACAAAGGAGTATATTTTGAATTTTAAAATAAGCCGAGTTCTAGTTGCCGCGATGTTTGTTGTAGTAACAGCTTGCTCAGATGATGACAAACCTCGACAACTGTCGCCCGAAGAAATTGCTGAAAATAAGAGGCAATATGAAGCTGAATTGGAAAAAGAAAAAGCGATAAAGCAATCAATCTATGATGCCAGTGATAGCAAGCTAAAGGAAATTCTGTCTGAATGCAGAAAACTAATTAACGAATACGCTGATTCTAGAAATAAGGGCCCTTTTTCAAACCACATGATTGATATCTACAGCGCTGATATTTATCAATATCCTGCAGGAAAACATGCATTAATGACTGATGAGCAACGAATTGAAGATTTGAGAAAGTCAAAAGACTATATTTCATTCAATACTGAATATGCAATATTGTCTACGACTGATAGTTTTAGCGGGCCTCAAAAATCAGTGGACAAATATGAATGTGAAATAGGTTCAGGACCTGCAGTTACTCGTGCCAGAAGAGCGTACTAAATGTATAACAAACGGCTCAAGCACGACGCGCATACAGCGCGCGCGTCTTAGCCGAGCCGTTAGGGCGCCGACCTACCCATGGAAAGTAGACACATTCGTCAATTAGGATAGTATCGACGGAGAGGTGTCATCATGGCAAAGCGAAAAACCAAGTCATATCCAGAGTCCTTCCGCCGGGAGGCTGTCCGTCTGGCGGACCAGCCAGACCGAACAGCGGCCGATGTCGCGAGAGAGCTTGGGATTCATGTGGGCCAGATCTACAACTGGCGCACTCAGTTCAATAAGCTCTCAAAGGGGCAATTCACTGTAGCGGACGGCACGAATTATTCGCAGCAGGAGAAGGCAGAGATTCGGCGCTTGAAGAAGGAAGTTGCTGACCTTAAGGAAGAGCGGGATTTCCTAAAAAAAGCGACGGCATACTTTGCGAAAGCCGACAAGTAAAGTATGCCTTGATCGACTCGTGTCGGCATGAGTTCCGTATCACGTTGATGTGCCGTGTGCTGGGTGTGTCGAGATCCGGATTCTATGCATGGCAAAGGCGACCGATAAGCAGGCGGCAACAGCGCCGGGCCCTGATCGGTGAGGCGGTTGAAGCGGCCTATGTCCAGTATAAGCGCCGCTATGGCGCCCCGAGACTGGCCGTGGAGCTGAATGAGCAGGGCATTGGGTGCAGCCTGAACCATGTGGCTGCATTATTACAGGAGCGCGGGCTCCGAGCACGCAACGGCAAAGGCTTTCGGTACCGACCGCGCACGGAGGCCATGACCAATGTGAATGATAACCTCCTGGCGCGGGGCTTCACGGCAGAGGCACCCAACCGCAAATGGGTCTCGGATATCACCTATATCAAGGTGGGACGGATCTGGCTGTATCTGGCAGCGGTGATGGACCTGTTCTCGCGCAGGATCGTGGGCTGGGCGGTGGATGACCATATGCGCGAGAGCCTGGTCCTGGAGGCGTTACACATGGCGGTCTCCCAGCGTGATATCGCACACGGCGCCTTGATCCACTCGGACAGAGGGGTGCAGTATCGGGCCCATGAGTATCAGGAAGCCCTGAGGGGCTATGGACTGCGCTGTAGCATGAGCCGGAAGGGCAATTGCTGGGATAACGCGGTGATGGAGTCGTTCTTCAGTCGACTGAAGGTGGAACTGATCTATGCCGAGAACTACAAAACGGTCCACGAAGCCAGGTCGGGAATCTTCGAGTACATTGAGTTATTCCATAACCGGGAACGTCGTCATTCCGCGATTGGCTATATCAGTCCGCATGCCTACGAGCAGCGGTATGAACAATTAAACGTGTCCACTATTCGTGGGTAGGACCAGGCGATAATCCGTTCAGCGATTGACACAATAACGCAACATAACAAGGAGAAATGATATGAAAAACTTAATCAAGTACACATTGCTTGCGTGTGTTGTTATGTCGCCGAAAATAGTAATGGCTGAAGGATATACAAGCGCCCCAGGTCGCTATCAGCCTAAAAATAAGATAGAGGCAGAGCAAGAAAGAGCAATGGATGAATGGGTAAATGAGGAAAAAGCAAAGTTACAAGGATCTGCTGACAATGCCGCTTCACGCACTGGATATAAAGCCGCGCCGGGTCGCTATCAACCAGAAAATCGCTTAGAAGCAGAGCATGAAAGAGCAATGGATGAATGGATGAACGAGCAAAGAAACTAACTCCTCAGATAGCTTCGAAGAGTAATTCATGGCTGACCTCCGAGTTCATGCGCTGAGTGTGCCGACAGCACGACGCGGCCCTGGTCTTCTAGAGACTAGCCTGCGATTGAGTCGGGGGTCAGCCTCACCCTGCGGAAGCCATGGTGTCTAGGGTGCATCAGTGAGCGCAGACCAGTACCCCACAAAGTGTCTCGTAGAGAGGCTTTTCGATTCAGCACTGTCAATTCTAGCAATCGCATTTCTGATCACTGCCATTATCATTGGGCTTACATCAGAGATTCTGGAGCACCGACTAGTAAACGGTTTGGGGATGGGAGCATCTGCTATCGGCGCATTCCTTGAGTATCGCCAGAAGGTCCGATACGAGAGAAACCATATAGAAGAAAGTCTCTTGTCGGGCGCGTTATCTGCAAAATATCTAAATGGTGTTGCAAAGCTAAGACATAGGTTGGTTGCGGCCAATATTCTTATTGTTGTCGTAGGTATTTGGGTGTCAGGATATGGGGTGGTGTGGTATGCGCCCTAACCATTCAGCGCAGTTCGACGCGCTTGCGCACGTGGCTGGCTTCAGCCGTAAGGAAAGCTAGGTGCCGTCGGTTTTCTGTAGACTAATTTAAATGCGGAATGAGGAGACGTTTGTATGAACTTTGGAAGATATGTAGCCGGATATTTCACAGTGGTGGCGTTCGCGTTCTTGACAAACGCGAACGCGGTTGAGCTAGACAAATTGCGAGAATGTGCCGAGAGGCAAGCGCATTCTGTCGGCTACCATGTGGCCGGGGTAGATAGATACGACGGAAGCTATTTCGATGTTCGGCTAGCGCAAGGGCCCGGATCAACGGAAAGTGTTCGAGACGTCGTGGAAGCAGACGAGGCGAGGGGTGGTGGAATGTACGACAGGCTGGTCTCAATGCGTAATGCCATCAAGTCATGCTCCGGTTTTTATGGGCGTCTTGATATCTCCGACTTTGATGGCGCAGCCATCGCAAAAGACAGATAGAACATAGCGGTTCACTTCTTGACATCTCTCCTTGCTTAAGTGGTGACTTGGTCAATACAGATCCTAACTTTAATGACATAGGTAAAGTATAGATGAGCAATATAGTCATTGTTTTCGTTTTTCTTGGTATTGTCCTGTCAGGTTGCGTTGCGCATAGTCCTGAAAAGGAACTGGCTTTGCGATCAAAAGCACTAAACTACGCGGAGTGTGAAGAGGAGAAAGATTGTCGATTGAAGTGGTTACGTGCAAATGAATGGATTGATATATATAAGACTTATCCGGTCACAGTTAGAACTGAGTCTATTATACAGACTGATGGCCCCATTATAGCGTATGCGAACCCAAAGCCCTCTATTCGGATTGAAAGGCAAGAAAAACCTAGGGGGAGATTTGTATTTGTGATTGATGTCGCATGCGGGAACTCGGTAGGTTGTGTGCCAGATCAGTACAAACTCATGATTTCTTTCAATGAATATCTGAATACTGGAAGGTTGATAGACATCAGGGATGTTGAGGTTCCAAAGTGAAATTTCTTCATAAGCATCATGTGATGAGTGAATTCCGGAGACAGTATACCGATTATATATTTGGGGGCAGAGTAAAAATACGAAACTCATCCTCCGGTCATTATCAGCCAGAGAATATTACTCTGCCTCCAAATATCGTTGACGATAAATATTCGGCTGGATATCTGGGAGATTGTCACGTCGTTCGCTCCTCTCAATAACGGGGAATGAGAGACCGCTTGTGGTCGGCTGCGGACATTACTCTGTAGGGAAGGCGTCCGGAGTTTCTTCGGTTCTGGAATCTGGGGACAGTATAGCTATTTATAGCCATAGGCCATCCCTAGCGCATCATGAGAGTGATATGGATTGAGTACTGTCCCCGGAAGCAGTTTTTAGTTAGGCGTGCAATCCGGAAGGCTTCGCTGTCGGTTCGATTGGTCGTTACGCATTCACTGGAGATAGACAAAACATGGGTTTCTTTCGCAACATAAAGATTACAAATATGGCGTTTCAAGCCAGCTATAAAGGTATGAAATTGATGTCCGCCATGAGGAAGTCTGATCCAGACATGGCGCCTAGCGCAGAAGAAGCCATAGAAAGCCTGGGCGACGAGCTTGCGATACTTTCGAGGGAATATTGCACGAGCGAAAAAGAACGCGCTTGCTTGATAAAGGGTTTGGATCAAGGATTAAAAGCATATGGCCTATCACAGACGGCGACCCTAAACATCGTTGCTGCGTTGACGCCGAGAATAATGGCCGGAAAGCCAGGGTCGGCGCTATCCGATGGGATGGCGGAAATAATGGAGAGAAACGGAACCCCTGAAAACGCGCAATCTAAACTCGATGCGGCATTTAAGCAAACATCCCTGTTTATGGATGCCTCATTGATGATGATCGATAACGAAACCCTCAATCTCGAAACTCCAAAAGTAGGGGCAGCTCTCTACTTCGCGGGAGCAACGGATTTTCTTGCGCAGCATTACAAGCTAAGCGATGAGGACTATCTCAAGGTCCTGTTTGATGTGCTTAGGAAATTCGGTTTATCAGAAAAAAATGCGAGTCTATTTGTTCAACATATTCCCGAAATGTCAAATGAGCTATTCGGCAGAGAGGCAATGATTGAGGGTGGGAAGACGTTACAACGCTGGCTCTCAGGGAAGGATGATTCCGCGCCAGTTAGATTAACTGAGTTGGTAAATAGGTGGGCCGAAGAAACCATATAATGCCTAACAATCGTATATGCTTGGGTAGCAAAAAGCGTCGCCCTTCTGTCGCTCTGCTTTTTGCTGCCGGTAATGCGCGACGTTAATGTTCGCTTCTGGTGTGCGCCGTGCAAAGGCGGCGTTATCCCCGTGGGTGAAAGTCCCACCCGGCGACCGCTCCAGCCGGAAGCAACCGGAGCAATTGTGGAGGCAACGAAATGGTTGAAGCCTCCGGTGAAGCGTGCCACGACATACGGTGGCAGCGCGAGTGTGCAGGCCGTAACGTGAGTGAACGTCGAGCAAGCCTCGAAAAGGACGTTGCGCAGGCCGACCCGGCGACCATATCGGGGAAGGCTGATACGACTGGGAATATTGAGCGAAGCAGGACCCCAGTCGCTGCGCCGGGGTAGTGGCGACAGCATGTACACAAGGGAAGCGCGCGCAACACGGGAAGCCCCTTGGCGTGGTACGGGAAGACCAACCGGACGCCCGTGAGGGACAGGCCGGGCGCCTTGGGGTGGCGGAAGGGCCCGTAGTACCGAGGAAGTCGGGTAATGCCGAGGGAGGGAAGGGGCCCTGGTTCAAGACGAATGCATGACGTAGTGAGGGACGTGGAGATTGGGCAACCTATCAACTCCGGCGAGTGTTCAGAAACTACAGAGGGCATTGCATGCGAAAGCGAAGGCTGAAGTCGGCTATCGCTTCTATGCCCTGTACGACAAGGTGTTCCGCGAAGACATCCTGGCGCATGCCTATGCGCTGTGCCGCTCCAATCGGGGCGCGCCGGGGGTAGACGGTCAGGACTTCGCGGACGTCGAGGCGTACGGGGTAGAGCGGTGGCTGGCGGAACTGGCGGAAGAACTCCGGGAGGAGCGCTACCGTCCGGAGGCCATCAAACGAGTGTATATTCCGAAAGCCAACGGCAAACTCCGGCCATTGGGCATCTCGACGCTACGGGACCGGGTCTGCATGACAGCAGCGATGCTGGTGCTCGAACCGATCTTCGAAGCGGATCTTCCACCGGAGATGTACGCCTACCGCCCGAAGCGCAATGCGCAGCAGGCGGTGGTCGAGGTGCAAGAGACGATGTTCCGAGGGCATCCGGATGTGGTGGACGCCGACCTGTCGGACTACTTCGGCAGCATTCCCCATGCAGAGCTACTGCAATCGCTGGCGCGTCGTATCGTTGATCGGCGCGTCCTGCATCTGCTCAAGCAATGGCTGGAGTGTCCAGTCGAAGAGGTCGACAAGCGCGGGCAGAACCACAGAACGACGGAGGCCAAGGACACCCGGCGCGGGATTCCACAGGGCGCTCCCATCTCACCACTGCTGGCCAATCTGTATATGCGCCGGTTCGTGCTGGCCTGGAAGAGGCTCAAGCTGGATCACCGCCTCGGGAGTCGCATCGTGATTTACGCCGATGACCTCGTGATCTTGTGCCAACGCGGCAAGGCCGAGGAGGCCCTGCGGTGGATGCGCACGATCATGGAACGGCTCAAGCTCACGGTGAATGAGGAAAAGACACGAATCTGCACGGTCCCGGACGGGGTGTTTGACTTTCTGGGGTACACGTTTGGGCGGCTGTATTCACCGAGGACGGGTAAAGCCTACCTCGGGATGCGGCCCTCGAAGAAGAGCATCACGCGCATGGTCCAACGGTTACATGCAATGACGACGCTCTCTCTGGCGTGGCTCGATACCACAGAGATGGTGAAGCGGTTAAATCGTACGCTGCGGGGCTGGGCGAACTACTTCAGTGTAGGCGCGCACAGCCAGGCATATCGGGCGCTCGACAGCTACACCGCTATGCGGTTACGCCGGTGGCTGCGCAACAAGTACAGGGTCAGGCGACGCAGGGGCGGGGCCTTTCCCCCCTCGCACCTCTACGGGTACTTCGGTCTCGTGCGCCTGACCCAACTTGGGCGCGGCGAGTCGTGGGTGAAGGCATGAGGTCTTGTCCGAGAGCCGGATGCGGGAAATCTGCATGTCCGGTTCGATGAGGAGGGTGTGGAAACGGAGTGATGGTTCGGCTATTGAGGCACCGCCAGACGAAAGGGGCGGCAACAGATAGGCTGGACCTTAGGCCACCGCGTCACATCCTTACTCTACCGGCTGCGGACATTACTCTGTAGGGGAGGCGTCCGGAGCTTCTCCGGTTTTGTCTTCTGATGCTTCTGTTGCCTCAACCGGCGTGATCTGTGCGATCACGCCCAGCCGCGGATGGTCCAGGTAGTGCAGTTCGTTGCTGCGCATGCGGCGTGACTGCTGCAGGCGGATGGGTTGGTAGACGATGCCGCCGTCCTCTGCGTACGGGCTGCTTTCCGCTGACGGACCCAGGCGTTCCTGATAGACCAGGTCCGCTACCAGGTGCAGGTAGCGTGAGCGGTAGACCATGAGCGTGCCTTCCAGCAGCTGCATTTCTCCCCTGAAGGCGGCTTCTGATGCCAGGCCGGAAGGCGCTGTGACGGTGCCGGGTGCACGCAGAGGATGGCTTTCCGGATACACCGGCAGGGCGCTGCCGAGGGGGATGTTGATGCGCACGGGCAGGGCGGCATCGCGCTCCCAGCCCGGCTGGCGCCAGGCGAAGTGGAGCAGGGGACGATACTGTCTGGAACGCGCCAGGGCGCCGGTGATGGCATCGAGCCGGTAGGCCTTGCGCGGCAGCGGCTGTAGTGCCGGGGTGTGGTCGAAGTACCAGGCCGAGGCGAGGTCGGGGCCGGATTCCAGCGCCGGCCAGTATTCCTCGCCGGTGTCCGGGTCCAGGCTGGCGTAGACGATGATTTCCACGTCGTACTGGTCAGCGGCCGGCACAGCGGCGCTCATCAGCAGGGCAAGGGTGGCCAGGAACAGGCGACGCAGTAACATAAATAAGCCTCTGGTTTAATCGTCATTGCGAGGCGCGGAGCGCCGCGGCAATCCTCAACTGTTTTCAGGTGTGTTACGAGATTGCCGCGCTTCGCTCGCAATGACGGGACTATCAGGATTCAGTTGGCCTTTTTCAGGCGGCCTCGGGGCTGATCTCGTTCAGCAGCCGGGCCACGGTCTCCAGCCGGGTCTCGGCGTCCGGCATGTCCAGGGTGAAGCGCAGCTTCTCCACCCCGTCCAGACGGTAGTTCGCCGGTGCGGTCTGCACCAGCTGCACGATGCGGGCGGCATCGACCTGCGGCTGTTCGGTGAATTCGAAGCGGCCGGCGGTCTCGCCGGCGTCGATCTTGCGGATGCCCAGCGGCAGCGCCCTGAGCTTGAGCCGGGTGATGGCGAACAGGTTCTTGACCTGCGGCGGCAGCAGCCCGAAGCGGTCGATCAGCTCCACCTGCAGTTCGCGCAGTTCGTCCTCGCTACGGCAGTTGGCGATGCGCTTGTACAGGATCAGGCGGCCGTGCACGTCCGGCACATAGTCGTCCGGGATCAGGGCGGGGATGCGCAGGTCGATCTCGGCGCCATGCTCCAGCGGCCGTTCCAGCTGCGGTTCCTTGCCGGCCTTGAGGCTTGCCACGGCGCGTTCCAGCAGTTCGGTATAGAGGCTGAAGCCGATCTCCTGGATCTGGCCGCTCTGCTCGTCGCCCAGCAGTTCGCCGGCGCCGCGGATCTCCAGGTCGTGGGTGGAGAGCGAGAAGCCCGCGCCCAGTTCCTCCAGTGAGGCGATGGCCTCCAGGCGCTTGACCGCGTCGGCGGTCATGGCGCGCGCCGGCGGCGTGACCAGGTAGGCATAGGCGCGGTGGTGCGAGCGGCCGACGCGGCCGCGCAGCTGGTGCAGCTGGGCCAGGCCCAGCTTGTCGGCGCGGTTGATGATGATGGTGTTGGCGGTGGGTACGTCGATGCCGCTCTCGATGATGGTGGTGCATACCAGCAGGTTGAAGCGCCGGTGGTAGAAATCCAGCATCACCTGTTCCAGTTCGCGCTCGCGCATCTGGCCGTGGCCGATGGCGATGCCGGCCTCGGGCACCAGTTCGGCCAGTTCGCGGGCGACCTTGTCGATGGTCTCCACCTGGTTGTGCAGAAAATAGACCTGGCCGCCGCGTTTGATCTCGCGCAGGCAGGCCTCGCGAATGGTCTGGTCGTTCCATTCGCCGACGAAGGTCTTCACCGCCAGGCGTTGGGCCGGCGGGGTGGCGATGATGGACAGGTCGCGCAGTCCCGACAGGGACATGTTCAGCGTACGCGGGATCGGCGTGGCGGTCAGCGTGAGCATGTCCACCTCGGCGCGCAGGGCCTTGAGGCGTTCCTTCTGGCGCACGCCGAAGCGGTGCTCCTCGTCCACGATCACCAGCCCGAGCTGCTTGAACTTCACATTCTCCTGCAGCAGCTTGTGGGTGCCGATGACGATGTCGACCTTGCCGTCACTGAGTTGCTGCAGGATCGTCTCCTGCTGCTTGCCGGAGCGGAAGCGCGACAGGGCCTCGATGCGGATGGGCCAGTCGGCCATACGGTCGCGGAAGTTCTCGTAGTGTTGCTGCGCGAGCAGGGTGGTGGGCACCAGCAGGGCGACCTGCTGGCCGCTGGTGGCGGCGACGAAGGCGGCGCGCATGGCGACCTCGGTCTTGCCGAAGCCGACGTCGCCGCACACCACCCGGTCCATCGGCTGCGGGGCGGCCATGTCGGCCAGCACCGCTTCGATGGCCTGCTCCTGGTCCGGGGTCTCCTCGAACGGGAAGGCGGCGGCGAACTGGCGGTACTCGTCGCTGTGGATGTCGAAGCTGTGGCCCTGGCGGGCGGCACGGCGGGCATAGATGTCGAGCAGTTCGGCGGCCACGTCGCGCGCCTTCTCGGCGGCCTTGCGTTTGGCTTTGGCCCAGTGATCGGTGCCCAGCTTGTGCAGCGGCGCGGTCTCGGGCGAACTGCCGGTGTAGCGGCTGATCAGGTGCAGCGAGTTGACCGGCACATACAGCTTGTCGCCACCGGCGTACTCCAGGGTGAGGAACTCGTTCTCCAGGCCGCCGGCGGTGAGCTTCTGCAGGCCGAGATAGCGGCCCACGCCCAGCTCCTCGTGCACCACCGGCGCGCCGACGGCGAGATCGGTGAGCTCGCGGATGATGGCCTCGGGGTCGCGCGCCGGTTTGCGCCGGCTGATCTGGCTGGCGCGCCGGCCCAGCAGCTGGGTCTCGGTGAGCAGGGCCAGCGTGCCGTCCTCCAGCCGCAGGCCCTGCTCCAGCGGCGCCACGGCGATGGCCAATCGCGCGTCACTGTCCAGGAAGGCCTGCCAGCCTTCCACGGGCGTCGGGCGCAGGCCGTTGTCGCGCAGGCTGTCGAGCAGATGCTCGCGGCGGCCGGCGGACTCGGCGGTGATCAGCACCCGGCCCGGGTGCTGATCGAGGAACTGCATGAGTTGTTCGGCCGGCTGGGTCGCGCGCGGCTTGAGCGAGACATCGGGCAGGCCGCAGGTGGCGAAATTGACGATTTCCGCGGCACCTTCGTCGAAGCGCAGAATCTCCACCCGGCGGCTGGCGGCCAGGTGCCGCTCCAGTTCATCCAGTCCCAGGTAGAGTTGATCCGGCGCCAGCACCGGGCGTTCGAGGTCGTGCCGGTACTGGTCGTGCCGGGCCTCGAGTTGCTGCCAGAAGTCCTGCGCGGCGGCGTCGCAGCCGGGCAGCTGCAGGAACAGGCAGTCGGCGGGCAGGTAGTCCAGCAGGCTGGCGGTCTGCTCGAAGAACAGCGGCAGATAGTACTCGATGCCGTTGGGGCTGATGCCCTGGCTGACGTCGCGATAGACGGCGCTGCGCTGCGGATCGCCCTCGAACCGGGCCCGCCAGGCCTGGCGGAAACGGCTGACGGCATCGCTGTCGAAGGGGAACTCGCGCGCCGGCAGCAGATGGATGGCCTCGACCTTTTCGATCGAACGCTGGCTGTCCGGCTCGAAGGTGCGGATGCTCTCGACCTCGTCGTCGAACAGGTCCAGCCGGTAGGGCAGTTCGCTGCCCATGGGATAGATGTCCAGCAGCGAGCCGCGCACCGCGAACTCGCCGTGCTCCATGACCTGGGCGACACAGGTGTAGCCGGCCTGCTCGAAGCGTGCCCGCATGGCCTCCACGTCCAGCCGCTCGCCGACCTTCACCGACAGGCCGCGGCCCTGGATGTAGCTCAGCGGCGCGACCCGCTGCATCAGGGTGGAGACCGGCAGGATCAGTACGCCCTGATGGAAATCCGGCAGCCGGTACAGGGTCTCGATACGCTGGGAGATGATGTCCTGGTGCGGCGAGAAGGCGTCGTAGGGCAGGGTCTCCCAGTCGGGGAAACTGAGCCGTTCCAGGTCGCCGCCGCTGAACCAGCCGAGTTGGCCCTGCAGTTGCTCCAGCTGCGGCATGTCGGGGGTGACCAGGACCACCGGGCCGGCGTAGTCGCGCGCCGCGGCGGCCAGCGCCAGCGCCAGGCTGTCGCCGAACAGCCGGCCCCAGCGCAGGCACGCGCCAGCCTCCGGCAGGGGCGGATGACGGGGGTCGAACGGCTTGTCCGGCGCCGGGGCCGGGGCGGTGTTCCGGTTCATGCGGGGGGAATTGTCCCATAAACGCGGGCGCGGGTCATGGTTGTGAAGATCAAGATCAAGATCAAGAGCGCCACGGAATACACGGAAAGCACGGAAAAATACGAATAAAAAATTTCATAGAGGCTCCACTTGACTAATTGTCCGTCATTCCCGCGAAGGCGGGAATCCAGAAGCCATCGCGGTCAATGGATTCCCGCCTTCGCGGGAATGACGGGAAGGACAAAAATCAGAGTTTTCTTGATTCTTTAACATTTCCGTGCCTTCCGTGTATTCCGTGGCGCTCTTAAGCTGCTCCGGGCCGCCGGGCGAGGAGCACCGCCCGGCGCGGGGCGGGGTGGCCCTCAACGGTGCGGGTCGGGTCGGCCGGGTCCAGGCTCTGGGCCAGGGACTCGAAGCGCATCCAGTCGGTGCTGCGCTGTTCCTCGACAGTGGTCGGGCCCTCGTCGACGCAGCGGATGTCGCGCAGGCCGCAGCGGGCCAGCCAGCGTTCCAGTTCCGCCACCGTGGGGATGAACCACACATTGCGCATGCGCGCATAGCGCCCGTCCGGAACCAGCACCCGGCCGGCGCCGCCGGGGATGACCAGGGTCTCCAGCACCAGTTCGCCGCCGGGGCGCAGGGCCTCGCGCAGCTGGATCAGATGATCCAGCGGCGAACGGCGGTGATAGAGCACGCCCATGGAGAAGACGGTGTCGAAGGTCTCGCTGCGCTCGGGGAAGTCCTCGATGCCGAGCGGCAGCACAAAGGCCCGGCCCGTATCGTGAAACCGGCGCAGGGCCTCGAACTGCATCAGGAACAGCCGCATGGGATCGATGGCCACCACCAGCGCCGCGCCGGCGCCGGCCATGCGCAGGGCGAAGTAGCCGTTGCCGCTGCCCACGTCCAGTACCCGGCGTCCGGCCAGCGGGGCGAGATGCGGCGCGATGCGGTCCCACTTCCAGTCCGAGCGCCATTCGGTGTCGAGGTGGAGACCGAAGACGTCGAACGGACCCTTGCGCCAGGGATGGAGTTGCCGCAGGGCGGTTTCGATCCGATCCCGGGTGGCGGCGTCGATCTCGTCCGCCCCACCGATGCGGATGCAGGGGGCGTTCAGATCGACCTGCCGGGCACGGATGTCGGGCAGGGCGGCGATGGCTGCCTGCCAGGCCGGCAGGTCGCCGTGGCTGTCCGGCGCCAGGCGCGGGGCGAGTGTCTGCGGCAGCGCTTCGGCCCAGCCCGCCAGCGGGGTGTCCTGCAGGGCGGCGGTCAATTCTGCAAGATCGAGCTTGAAGGATGCTTGGTTCATCGTCACGGAAATATACGAAATGACTCTGGAAACGCTGATCAAGCCACATCCGTCATTCCGGCGCAGGCCGGAATCCATCGACCGCTGTGGTATCTGGATCCCGGCCTGCGCCGGGATGACGGATTTATTTAACGGAGATGGATCAGGTTTGGCCTGGTTCTGCTGAATTCATCGTTGGTGTGTTAATCGTCACCATTCATTCACCCGGATCCGGCCGCTGTTTGAAGGCAATCAGATTTGTAGGTCGGGTTAACGTAGCGTAACCCGACAGGAGGCAGATAGACTCAATGTGGTTTGATGTGACAGCCCACAGCGTCGGGTTACGCCCTTTGGGCTAACCCGACCTGCGAATGTCTTATGTGGCACGTCCGTGCTTTCCGTGTGTTCCGTGGCCATCGATTCATTCAGCCAGATCCGGTCGCTGCTTGAAGGCCACCAGCGAGGCGAAATTGAAGCACTGGTACCAGGGCTCGATCCAGCGAAAGCCCGCCCACTGCAGCCGCTCGCGGTGCTGTTCCAGGGTGTCCGGCACCAGCACCCGTTCCAGCGCGCTGCGCTTGCGGCTGATCTCCAGCTCCGAGTAGCCGTTGGCGCGCTTGAAGGCCAGGTGCAGGTCGGTATGGAAGGCCTGGCTGAGATCATTGGCGAAGTCGAGCTTCTCCGACACCACCAGCACCCCATTGTCGCGCAGCCCGGCGTGAATGCGCTCCAGCAGCGGCAGGCGCTCGTCCGGCGGCAGGAACTGGAGGGTGAAGTTCAGTACCACCAGCGAGGCGTTCTCGATCGCCACCTCGCGGATGTCGGCGCAGCGCACCTCCACCGGTACCGTGCCGGGATCGGCCTCGACGTGGGCGCGGCACTGCCCGGCCATGGCCTCGGCGTTGTCCACGCTGATGATGCGGCAATCGGCATGCGGAATCTGCCGGCGCAGCGCCAGGGTGGTCGCGCCCAGCGAGCAGCCGAGATCATAGATGTTGGAACCGGGGGTGGCATAGCGCTGTCCGAACAGTCCGGTCAGGCTGACGATCTCGCTGTAGCCCGGCACCGAACGGCGGATCATGTCGGGGAAGACAGCAGCGACGCGCTCATCGAAGGCGAAATCGACGATCATGGTCTGCTCGCCGGCGAACAGGCTGTCCCGCTCCTCGCTCATGCGCGGCCGGTCGAGGCGTCCGGCTGATCCGGGGCGTCGTCCTCTTCCTCGGCGGTCATCTCATCGAAGAAGGTCTGCCAGTCGTCGACATGCACATGCTCTTCACTGACGCAGTTGTGACGGATGCCGATGCCGGCCTCATGCACGGTATTCGGGTCGCCCGAGACCAGCGGGTGCCACCAGGCCAGGTCTTCGCCGTTGCGCAGCAGGCGGTAGGCGCAGGTCTCGGGCAGCCAGGTCAGTTCGTGGATGTTCTCCGGGGTGAGGGTCCAGCAGTCGGGCACCTTCTGCGAGCGCGTTGCATAGCACTGGCACAGCGAGGTCTGGTCGTCGAAGTGACGGCAGACGATGTTGGAGTAGATCAATTCGCCGGTGTCGATGTCCTCGAACTTGATCAGGCAGCACAGGCCGCAGCCGTCGCAGAGGGATTCCCATTCTGCGCGGGTCATTTCGTCGAGGGATTTGCGGTGCCAGAAGGGGGTATCGGTCATGAGCAGGAAACAGCGGCGTCGGAAGGAGGCTGGCGGGATTATACCGCGCCTGCCCCGGACAAGGCGAGGTCGGTTGCCGGCGCTGTCCCGGCGGTGAGATCTGGGCTAGGCTTGCGGTCATGACTGCAGACAGATCGGGAGGGAAGCCATGAGTGTCAATTCGATGCCCCGCCGTGCCGGCCTGCTGGCAGCGGTGCTGGGGCTGACGCTTGCCCCGGCGCAGGCCGGCTGGCAGGACATGCTCAAGGGCGTGCTGGGCGGCGGCGGACAGGAGGCGGGGACGGAAACGGCGGTGGAATCCGCCGCCGGGGCGCCGGATGCCGGGGCCATGACTCAGGCCGTGCTGGATGCGCTGCAGGTCGGGGTCCGACGGGCCGTGGACACGCTCGGCCGGCAGGGCGGTTTCCTGCAGGACCGGGCGGTGCGGATTCCGCTGCCGCAGGAACTGCAGACGGCCGAGTCGCTGCTGCGCCGGCTGGGGCAGGACCGCTACGCGGATGCCTTCATCGAGTCGATGAACCGTGCCGCCGAACAGGCCGTCCCGCAGACGACGGACATCCTGATCGACACCATCAAGGGCATGTCGGTCAGCGACGCGCGCGGTATCGTCCAGGGCGGGGACGATGCCGCCACCCGTTATTTCCAGCAGCATTCATCGGCGCAGCTGGCCGAGGTGATCCGCCCGATCGTGAGCGAGAACATGGACCGGGTCGGGGTGACCGCCCGCTACAAACAGTTCGTCTCCCGCGCCGGCTTCCTGGAATCCTTCGTGGCCGAGGACACCCTCGATCTGGATGCCTATGTCACCAACCGGACCCTGGACGGCCTGTTCCTGAAGCTGGCGGAAGAGGAGAAGCGCATCCGCGAACAGCCGGTGGCGCGGACCACGGAGATTCTCAAGGACGTGTTCGGCTATTTCGACCGGTAGGTTACTCGTGTCTGGACGGTATTAATCCGATCATTGCATAAATTCCGGTTGCCCTAACCTCTACCGTCATCCCCGCGAAGGCGGGGATCCAGATACCGCCGTGGTCACTGGATCCCGGCCTTCGCCGGGATGACGGCTCTGTTGCGGAGGATGATGGCGCCTTTGCGTTCTTGGCGTTTACAGCACCAGGCCTGAACGCTCAGGACGCCAGCTGCAGCATCAGCTCGGGGATGCTCTCGGCCGAGCCCAGGTAGGGGACGATGTGGATGTTCACGTCCGGATACTGCTGCTGCTTGCCTTCCACCTCGCCGGGGATGTCGCTGATGACATGGCGGCCGGCGGACAGGAAATAGGGCAGCACCACCACCTCGTCGGCGCCGTTCTGCACACAGCACTCGATCCCGTCCGGGATCGAGGGTTCGGCCAGTTCCAGGAAGGCGCAGTCGACCTGAGCGAAGCGCGCGCCGGCCAGCTCGCGGATGCGCGCGGTCAGTTCCCGGACTTCGTCGTTGGAGGCGGTGCGGCGGCTGCCGTGGGCCACGATCAGCAGGGCTTTCATAGGCTCGTTTTCCGATGGTTTCCTGAGTTGCAAGATACCTGAAGCCGGGACGGGAAAAAACGCTCAGTGGCTGGGGATATCCCGGACTGGAGGTAAATTTACCGTGACATTCTCTTGCTATTGCTTGTGCGTGAAAATCGTAGGTCGGGTTAGCCCGGCAGGGCGTAACCCGACGCGGCTCGCCGCAGCGTTGTCGGGTTACGCTGCCGCTAATCCGACCTGCACGTGGTATTAATCACCCCTTCTGCCACCATAGCGACAGCCCCGGGTTGTAGGTCACGATCAGCAGCCATACCAGCATGATGGCGAGAAAGGGCAGGGCGGCGCGGAACAGCAGCAGGATCGGTTTGCCGAAGCGCTGGCTGGCGATGAACAGGTTGATGCCCACCGGCGGGGTGCTGTAGCCGATCTCCAGGTTGGCCAGCATGATGATGCCCAGATGCACCGGGTGGATGCCGAACTGGGCCGCCAGCGGCAGGATCAGCGGCGTGATCACCACGATGGCCGAGAAGATATCCATCATCGCGCCCACGACCAGCAGGAACAGGTTCAGCAGCAGCAGGAACTCCAGCGGCGAATCCACATGCGTCTTCACCCAGGCCAGCAGCTGCATCGGCACCTGGGCGTCGATGAGCAGATTGGTCAGTCCCATGGCCGCGGCCAGGATGATCAGGATGCTGCCCACCAGCAGGCTGGTATCGCGCAGCAGCGGCAGCAGCTGGCGGGTGAGATTGATATTGCGGAAGATCAGGGACTCGAGCAGCAGCACATAGGCGGCGGTGCAGGCAGCGGCCTCATTGACCGTGACATAGCCGCCGAAGATGCCGACCACGATGCCCACCGGCAGCAGGATGTCCCAGACGCCGGCGCGCACCGCGCGCAGCAGTTCCGGGATGGAGAAGCCCTGGCGCGGTACGCTGCACTTGCAGCCCATGAAAATGCTGTACAGCAGCAGCATCACCAGCAGCAGGGTGCCGGGCACGATGCCGGCCAGGAAGAGTTCATCGATGTTCACGCCGGCGACGATGCCGTAGAGCAGGATGGCCAGGCTGGGCGGGAACAGCAGGCCCAGCGAGCCGGAGGAGGTCAGCAGGCCCAGGCAGAAGCGCTCGCGGTAGCCCTGGCAACTGAGCATGGGATAGAGCAGTCCGCCCAGTGCCAGGATGGTCACGCCCGAGGCGCCGGAGAAGGCGGTGAAGAAGGCACAGGCGGTGAGTGCGACCGCCGCCAGCCCGCCGGGCAGCCAGCCGAACAGGGCATTGAACAGCCGGATCAGGCGCTGCGGCGCGCCGCCGGCGGCCAGCGCCACGCCGGCGAAGGTGAACATGGGGATGGCGGTGAGGTTGGGTGAGCTGGCCAGGCGGTTCAGTTCCACGATCAGCACCACCGGATCCAGTTCCATCCGGTGGGTGGCATAGAGGCCGCCGGCCCCGAGCACCACGAACAGCGGCAGTCCCAGGGCCGCGAGCAGCACCAGTGCGGTGATCACCGCCGGTGTCACAGTCGCGGCTCCGTGCGGCGCTCGCCCAGCAGCAGGCCGAGCAGGAAATGCAGGCACAACAGGCCGAAGCCCACCGGAATGACCAGATTGAGCAGCACCTGCCAGCGCTCGTGATCGGCGGCGTACTGCCATTCGTCACGCCAGAAGCGCAGCGCGGCCTGGAACAGCAGCAGGCAGATCAGGGCACCGAGCGCCTGCAGCGGACGGAACAGGCGTGACCGCCAGGGGCTGGCCAGCCAGGCGCAGACCACGTCGATCTTGATGTGGCGGTCGCCGTCGGCGGCCAGGGCGGCGCCGAAGAAAGTGATGTAGAGGACCAGATAGCGGGTCAGGCTGTCGGCCGCCGGCAGGCCGGTGTCGAAGAGGTTGCGGGCAATGATCTGGCCCAGGGTCAGCAGGACCAGCAGCAGCAGGCTGAGCCCGGCCATGCCGGTCTCGAAGCCGACCAGCAGGCGGCGCAGCCGCTGCAGGGCTTCAGTCATGGGCGCCGTGGGCGGTTGTGGTGCCTTCGGCCGGAGTTGACCGGTACTCGGTCAGCAGTTCCCGGGTCCGCTCATACAGCGAGCGCGGGATGTAGCTGTCCTCGGTCAGTTGCGCCGCGGCCTGGTCGCGCATCTCCAGCAGGGCGTCGCGATCCAGCGATTCCGGCGGCATGACGAACTCCATCCCTTCCTCGCGCAGCACCTCCAGACTGGTGGCGTTGTCCGCGCGGGTGGCGCGGATGAGCTCGCGGCTTGCCTGCGCGCCGGTCTCGCGCAGCACCTGCTGCAACTCCGCGGGCAGTTTGTCGAAAAAGCGTTTTGCCACCACCAGGGCGCCGATGCCGTTGGCCATGGGCAGCTGGCTCATGTAGTCGAGCCGGGTGTGCCACTGCAGGGCGATGGCCGCGAGCGGCGTGCAGTAGACGGTGTCGATCAGGCCGGTGGACAGGCTGGTGTAGACATCGGTGATGGACAGCGGCACCGGGGCCAGATCGCCGGCGGCGAACATGGCCTGACCGAGCGGGTCGCCCTGCCACAGCCAGATGCGCCGCTTTTTCAGATCCTCGAAATCCTCGATGCGATGCTGGGAAAAGAAATAGACGAAGCCGACTTCCATCCAGCCCAGCAGTTCGTAGCCGTTGTCGCGAAAGCCGGTTTCGATCTCCGCCATGAGTTCGCTGCGGACGTGATCGATTTCCTCGTAGCTGTCGAACAGGAACGGGAACTCCAGCACCCGCGCCGGCGAATGGATGCTGCCGATGCCGTAGCCGGTGAAGGCGGCACCGTCGAGCTGGCGGTAGCGGATCTTGCGCAGGACGTCCGGTTCGTCGCCCTGCACGCCGCCGGGGTAGAACTTGAGTTCCAGCCGCCCCCCGCTGCGGCGTTCGACCTCCCGGCCCCAGTCCTCCAGCAGGTTCATCCAGGTCGAGCCGGGCGGGGCGAGGGTGGCGAACTTGAGAGTGTAGTCGGCGGCCTGCACGGGACCGCTGATGGTGATTGCCAGAAACAGCACAAGTGTTGCCGTCATGAACTTCATCAATACGCCGTCATCCCGGCGCAGGCCGGGATCCAGTGGGTTACCCGGCGACGGCCGGATCCGGGATCCCGGCCTGCGCCGGGATGACGGGCAGAGGGGGGCGCGAATCAGGTAAAGATAGTATGGGCGTATGCGACTCGCTGAATACATCGATAAGGCCTTTGTCGGCAGACTTCGTTTCCAGGGCATCAGAACCATTCGGCTTCACGCTCCAGCAGCCGGCGTGCGCGTTCGCGCGCGACCTGATTGACGAAGGCCAGCTGTTCAGGATCGCTTGCGGGTTCGGTGTCGAGCACATCAGTCAATCGGGCATGAAAGGCCTCGCGGTCCATGAGCTGGCGGTCGAGGAACTCGGCCTGCAGCACCTCGCCCAGCAGCATCCGGCCGCCGCTGGCGGCCCGGGCCGCGCTGAAGTGTTGCTGCGCGCGTTCGGGGTCGCCGCCCAGCATGGGCGGACGGCTGCCGTAATAGACGCCGAAGAACAGGTGCGGGCCGCCGTGGTAGTAGTCCGGATCGAGTTCCAGTGCGCGCTGCATCAGGGCCGCGGCCCGGCCCAGGCGGGCGATGCTGCGGGGATCGTCACGGTTGAGGTCGATGTGTTTGGCCCAGCAGGAGGCGGTCCAGAACAGGGCCGGAACCTGGGCGGCACCGGCCTGCTGCAGGGCCTGTTCGAGTTCGCGCAGCGGCGTGTCGAAGATGTCGGGCGTGAAGCCGGTCCGCCGCAGCGCGGAGGCACCATAATCGCGGCAACGCGCATACAGGCCGGCGGCGCGCTGCGGATCGCTCAGTTCGACGAAGGCGAAGCTGTAGCCGTAATAGCCCTCGGCGGCATACAGCTGCAGCCGGGCATTGCCGGGGTCGGCGGCGATCATGCCTTCCAGCATCTTCAGGTTGGCGGGCATGGCCGCGCGGGCCAGTTCCAGATCGGTCTCGCGGTGCATGGCGCTGATGCTCTGCTCCATCAGCCCCATCGAGGAGCGCACCACCAGCTGGTTCATGGAACAGCCGCCGAGCAGCAGCAGGGCGGACAGCAACAGATACGGTCCCCGACGACCGCTGTGAAGGCTCTTCATCTTCTCCATCCCCCGGGCCGCTGCTCAGGCGAGCAGTTTGGTCAGGATCGTTTCGTATAGTTCTGACAGGCGCTCGAGATCGTCGCAGCGCACACATTCATTTACCTTGTGGATGGTCGCATTCACCGGTCCCAGTTCCAAGACCTGGGCACCGGTCGGGGCGATGAAACGACCGTCCGAGGTGCCGCCGGCGGTGGACAGCTGCGCTTCGAAACCGCAGCGCTCGCGTACCGCCGCGCGCGCGGCCTCGACCAGTTCGCCGGCCGGGGTGAGGAAGGGGGCGCCGGAATGGGTCCAGTCCAGTTCGTATTCCAGCGCGTGGCGGTCGAGCAGTTCATGCACCCGGCGCTTGAGCCCGTCGGCGTCGGACTCGGTGGAATAACGGAAGTTGAACAACAGCATCAGTTCGCCGGGGATGACATTGTTCGCCCCGGTGCCGGCCTGGACGTTGGAGATCTGGAAGGTGGTGGGCGGAAAGTGGTCGTTGCCCGCGTCCCATTCGGTCGCGCACAGCTCGGCCAGGGCCGGGGCGGCCTGGTGGACCGGGTTGCGGGCCAGGTGCGGATAGGCGACATGGCCCTGGACGCCCTTGATGCGCAGTTCACCCGACAGCGAGCCGCGGCGGCCGTTCTTCATCACATCGCCCACCTGCTCGCTGCTGGAGGGTTCGCCCACCAGGCACCAGTCGATGCGCGTCCCCTGCGCCTGCAGCCACTCGACCACCTTGACCGTGCCGTTCACCGAGGGGCCTTCCTCGTCGCTGGTGATGAGGAAGGCGATGGAGCCGCGCGGTTCGGGATGGGTGGCGAGAAAGCGGTCCACGGCCGTGAGCATGGCGGCCAGGCTGCCCTTCATGTCGGCGGCGCCGCGGCCGTAGAGCCAGCCGTCGCGCTCCGTGGGTTCGAAGGGCGGGCTGTCCCAGGCCTCGAGCGGGCCGGTCGGCACCACGTCGGTGTGGCCGGCGAACACGAACAGCGGTCCGCTGTCACCGCGCCGCGCCCACAGGTTGCTGACCTCGCCGAAGGGCAGGGGGGTGATGTCGAAGCCGCGGGCGGTCAGGAATTCGGCCATCATGGCCTGGCAGCCGGCGTCATCGGGGGTGACCGAGTTGCGGGCGATCAGGTCGCGGGCCAGGTCCAGGGTGGTCGTGCTCATGACGCCAGCAGTTCCTGGTAGCGCTCGGGGCTGAAGCCCACCTCGATGCGGCCGTCGATCTCCAGCACCGGGCGCTTGATCAGGGTCGGGTTGTCCAGTACCAGCGCCTTCACCGCGTCCGGGCCGAGATCGGCACGCTGCGCCTCGGGCAGCTGACGCCAGCTGGTGCTGCGGCGGTTGATCAGGGCGACGGGGTCGAGTTGACGCAGCCAGTCATCGACCCGGCTCGGTTCCAGGCCGTCGGCGCGGAAGTCGTGGAAGCGGTAGTCAAGGCCCTGCTGGTCCAGGAAGCGGCGGGCCTTGCGCACCGTGTCGCAGGACGTGATTCCAAATAATGTTATTTTCATAAACCCTGGATAAGCTGATGAGAAATATGCCTATTGTCGCCTAATTCCGGTGGCGGGGAAAGTCTCGGCAGGGGGCTGGCGGCTCGGGGTGCAAATTCCCGGTAAAGGTTTCCCCTGATAAGTCGACAAATTGACGGAAGAGGGCCGGCCAGGCGCTGTCTGTCATGAAGGGTCCGGTTACGGCAGCGAAAATCGCGGCGGGGCGGTCCGGACCGATCCGCGTCAATAAGAATGGACAGGGACCAGTGTCCAGCCAGCTCACAGCTTCGGGTCCGAGATAATGCCAGATTCCACCCAGGTGCCTGAAACCCGTATCGCTGCGGATTTTTCCCAGCTCGATACCTTACTACAGGCCTCTCCCGCTGTCCTCTACAGTGGCAGTCAGAATCCCGGAACCCAGTCGCTGGAAGTGGACTGGGTGAGCAGCAACCTCTGGGCCCTGACCGGTTACCGGCCGCAGGAGGCCCGGGATCCGTCCTGGTGGAGTCAGCAGGTTCATCCCGATGACCTGGAGCGGGTGCAGGTCAGTTTCGCCCGCCTGGGCAAGCGCAGGGAAATCTACGCCGAGTACCGCTTCCGATTCCGCAACACCGGTTATCGCTGGATTCGCGATCACCGCCGGGTCTGCGACCCGGAGGTCGACGGCCGCTGCCAGGTCAAGGGGGCGTGGCTGGATGTGACCGAACGGCGCGAGATCCAGACCCGGCTGCATGAGCGCGAACAGCTGCTGCGGCGCCTGGTCGAGACCGACATGGAGGGCGTGCTGGTGGTGGACGCCGAGGGCTGCATCATCGAGATCAATCCGGCCGGGCTGGGACTGCTGAGTTGCCGGGATGCCAACGAGGTCATCGGCAACAGCCTGATGCACTATGTGGCACCGCATCATCAGAAACGCTTCGTGCTGCTGGCCCGGCGGGCCGTCAGCGGTGAACCGGTCAATTACGAATTCGACATTCACGACGCCCGCGGCGAACCGATGCGGGTGGAGACGCGCTGCTCGCCGCTGTTCGACGCCCACGGCCAGATCCGCTCGGTGCTGATCGTGGCGCGCGACAGCAGCCGCCGCTCCGATGCTGCCTACCAGGCCCAGTACCTGGCCCACTACGACATGCTCACCGGGCTGCCCAACCGGGCCCTGTTCCGCGACCGGCTGCTGCAGTCCATGGCCCAGGCGCGCCGCTCCGAGACCCTGATCGCGGTGATGTTCCTGGACATGGACAATTTCAAGGACGTCAACGATACCCTCGGCCACGCCGTGGGCGATCGTCTGCTCAGGGAGGTCTCGGCGCGCATCGTGGGCTGCACCCGCGAGACCGATACCGTGGCCCGCTTCGGCGGCGACGAGTTCGGCGTGATCCAGACCAGCATGCATTCGGTGGAGGATGCCGCCGAACTGGCCGAGCGCATCGTCGATACCGTCAGCCAGCCGATCATCATCGATAATCACGAGATCCATTCCGCCATCAGCATCGGCGTGACCCTGTATCCCTTCGACGATCACCACAATGCCGACGAACTGCTCAAGAACGCCGACCTGGCCATGTACAAGGCCAAGCGCGAAGGCCGCAACCGGTTCCAGTTCTATGTCGCCGAGCTCAATCGCATCGTCCAGCGCCGGGCGACCATCGAGCGCGACCTGCGTCTGGCGCTGCAGCGCGACGAGTTCAGTCTGCATTTCCAGCCGCAGCTGTGCATCGAAACCGGTCAGGTGATCGGGGTCGAAGCGCTGCTGCGCTGGAATCAGCGCGAACGCGGGCCCATCTCGCCGGCCGAGTTCATCCCGGTGGCCGAAAGCACCGGCCTGATCATGGACATCGGCCAGTGGGTGCTGCAAGAGGCGTGTCGCCAGGTCACCGAGTGGCAGGCGGCCGGACTGCCGCCGGTACGGGTGGCGGTGAACATCTCGCCGGTGCAGTTCCGCCACCGGCAGCTGCTGGACTCGATCATGAACGCTCTACAGTCCAGCGGCGTGGATCCGCAACTGCTGGAGATCGAGCTGACCGAGAGCCTGATCATGCGCGATGCCGACACCACCATCTCCACCCTGCGCCGGCTGCGCGAACTGGGCGTGGAGGTGTCGGTGGACGATTTCGGCACCGGCTATTCCTCGCTCAGCTATCTCACCCGCTTTCCCATCAACAAGATCAAGCTCGACCAGTCCTTCGTGCGCGACATCCACAAGCCCGACGGCGCGGCCATCGCCCGCACCGTCATCACCCTGGGCCAGACCCTGGACATGCGCGTCATGGCCGAGGGCGTGGAGACCTACGAACAGCTGGCCTTCCTGCGCGAACACGGCTGCCACGAGGCCCAGGGCTTCCTGTTCAGCCGACCCATGCCGGGCGGCGCCATCCAGCGCCTGCTCACCGATTCGCGCGAGGACCTGCGCCTGCGCATGCTCGAGCCGACGTTCTGATTCTTCCTTCCGCTGCTGTTCCATTCACCCGGGGCCTCGGGGTCTGCAGGGCGGAAACGGGCCGCAGGCCCGAATATCACTGACTTCAGCGTCATTGCGAGCGGAGCGCGGCAATCTCTTGCATCCCTCCGGGCTTCAGGATGGTTGGCACCTTCGGCACCGGGCACCGCAATGACGTGAACCTTCCGGCTGCAGTCAGCGCCCTCACCATCGGGCTCTCATTCCGGTCCCCAGTCCAGTCCCCAGTCCAGCGTCTGGCGGCTGAATACATGCCGTTGACCATATATACGGAATACCGTATATTCGGTCGCCATGCAGATCTCACCCGACAGCCTGTTCGCCGCCCTGGCCCACCCGCTGCGTCTGCGCGCCCTGTTGCTGCTGCAGCGGGAAGGCGAGTTGTGCGTGTGCGAACTGACCCATGCCCTGCACGTCTCCCAGCCCATGATCTCCCGCCACCTGGCCCAGCTGCGCCAGGCCGGTGTGGTCAGCGACCGGCGTCAGGGCCAGTGGATCTACTACCGGCTGCATGAGGCGCTGCCCGACTGGGCGGCAAAGGTCGTGGCGCAGACGGCGCTGGGCGTGGGCAATCAGTCTCCCTTCAGTGAGGATCACGCCGCGCTGGCCGCCATGCCCGATCGGCCCGGCAGTGCCTGCTGCGCCTGAATGAGTCGTTTCTGTGCGCCTCAGCGTCTTTGTACCCATAGGGCATAAACGTCCTCTGCGTTGCAGTCACGCTGCTCAGGTGATGAACCCGTAACGAGGTATACCCGCTCATGAACCTGCTCTTTCTCTGCACCGGCAATTCCTGCCGTTCCCAGATGGCCGAGGGCTGGGCCAGGCGGCTCGCCCCGGCGGGTTGGCACATCGACTCGGCCGGCATCGAGTCCCATGGCCAGAATCCGCGCGCCATCGCCGTGATGGCCGAGGCGGGCGTGGATATCTCGGACCAGGCATCCACCCGCGTGACCGACGCCATGCTGGCGGCGGCCGATCTGGTGATCACGGTGTGCGGCCATGCCGACGAGCACTGCCCGGCACTGCCGCCCGGCACCCGCCGGGAACACTGGCCGCTGCAGGACCCGGCGCAGGCCTCCGGCAGCGAGGACGAGATCCTGGCCGTGTTCCGCGCCGCGCGGGACGATATCCGTGACCGGGTGAGTGCACTGCTGCAGCGGCTGCAGCAGGAGCAGGCACAGCAGCAGCAATGACCCGCCTGTGTGAATGGCCACGGAAAACACGGAAAGCACGGAAATATACAATTCAGAACGTAGCGCGTAGGTCGGGTTAGCGCAGCGTAACCCGACGGCCCGCGGCATGTTGGGTTACGGCGCTGTGCGCCTAACCCAACCTACGTTATGCCGGACATCAGCAGTTCAGAACGCAGGTCGGATCAACGCAGCGTAACCCGATATCTTCACAGGAGCGAACATGAGTAGCCAGTGCGAGACCACCGCCAGACGCGCCGCCGGCGCCGACATGGGTTTTTTCGAACGCTACCTGACCCTGTGGGTGTTCCTGTGCATCCTGGCCGGGATCGGGCTGGGGCATTTCTTTCACGGGACCTTCCAGAACATCGGCGGCATGGAAGTCGCGCAGGTCAACCTGCCGGTGGCGGTGCTGATCTGGTTGATGGTCATCCCCATGCTGCTCAAGATCGACCTGCGTGCATTGAAGGGTGTGCGCCGGCATGCACGCGGCGTGGGTGTGACCCTGTTCGTGAACTGGGCGGTCAAACCCTTCTCCATGGCGCTGCTGGGCTGGCTGTTCATCGGCTGGCTGTTCCGGCCCTGGCTGCCGGCGGAGCAGATCGAGTCCTACATCGCTGGCCTGATCATCCTGGCCGCTGCGCCCTGCACGGCCATGGTCTTCGTCTGGAGTCACCTCACCGAGGGCGAGCCGCACTTCACCCTGACCCAGGTGGCCCTCAACGATGTCATCATGATCTTCGCCTTCGCCCCCATCGTGGGCCTGCTGCTGGGGTTGTCGGCCATCAGCGTGCCCTGGGACACCCTGGTGCTGTCGGTGCTGCTCTATATCGTCGTGCCGCTGATCCTTGCCAACCTGTGGCGGCGCTGGCTGCTCAATCACGAACACGGCTATCTGCGCCTGCAGCGGGTGCTGGAGCGGATGCATCCGGTCTCGCTGGCGGCACTGCTGGCCACGCTGGTGCTGCTGTTCGGCTTTCAGGGGGAACAGATCATCAAGCAGCCCCTGATCATCGCGCTGCTGGCCGTGCCCATCCTGATCCAGGTCTTCTTCAACTCGGGGCTGGCCTATCTGCTCAACCGGGCGGTGAAGTCCCCGCATTGCGTGGCCGGCCCCTCGGCGCTGATCGGTGCCAGCAATTTCTTTGAACTGGCCGTGGCCACCGCCATTGTGCTGTTCGGCTTCGAGTCGGGCGCGGCGCTGGCGACCGTGGTGGGCGTGCTGATCGAGGTGCCGGTGATGCTGCTGGCGGTGCGCGTGGTCAATCGCAGCCGCGACTGGTACGAGTCCCGTGCCGGCGTGCCCGCGCACGCGAGCTGCTGCCCGCCCGGTGCGGCGGACCCCGGCGGACATTGATCACCAGTGCCGGGGGCAGGCAGGGCCGGGCTGCACTGCTACACTGAACCTGGAGAGCATCAATCCAGGAGGTATGCCATGTCCGCAGCAGTAAAGATGACCGGCCGCGGCGCCGCCATTCTGTGGATGACCGCCGCCCTGTTCGCAGCCACAGTCTGGCTGCTGCCGGCCGCGCCGGTGCAGGCCATGAACGGGGAAGCGAAGGTGGTCTATCACGCCGATTATTCCGATCCGCGCCGCTTCAGTGCGATGCTGACCAGCATCAACAACATGATCACCACCTACAAGAGCGATCTGCGCGATTATGACGTGCGCATCGTCTTCGTCGCCCACGGCATCCGCTTCCTGACGGAGGACGCGCTGGCCGAGACCCCGTTCGCGGCCGACGCCGCATTGCGCGAGCGGCGCGAGAATCTGCGCGGCCGGCTGCGCAGCCTGGTCGATGTGCATGGCGTGAAGCTGGAACTGTGCGACATCACCCGCTCCGAAATCGAGTTGTCCGAAGACGAGTTGTACCAAGGGGTCGAAATGGTCCGTTCGGGCGTGGTGCGTATCGCTGAACTGCAACAGCAGGGCTTTGCCTATCTCAAAATCGAGTAAGGCGGGATTCAGGAACCCTTCCGGCTATGGAGTGTCCTTTATCCTAAGCAACCTCTGATGAATTCACTTGGTCTCGTCATTGCGAGTGCCCGTAAACAAGCGAGGCAATCTCGTGTAGCAGAATCAAGCGGTCGGAGATTATTCGCTACGCTCACCCCTTCGGGGCCGCCCTGCGGGCGTTCTGCGCTCGCAAGCTCGCTTGTGCCACGGCGCTACGCGCCTCGCAATGACGGATAAATAAGAGGTTTCCAAATCAACAGCAATCATCGAGCGGGGAACTTCATGATACGTATGCTGCTGGGTTTCGTGCTGGGCCTGATGCTGGTGCCGGTCCAGGCACAGGAGACATCGGTCGGGATCGGGCACTGGCAGGTCGAATGGCCCGACACCCGGCCGCGGGATCCTGCGCTGGCCGCCGACGGCCGGGTCTGGTTCGTTGGGCAGACCGGCGACTATGCGGCCGTGTTCGATCCGGAGACGGAAACCTTCAGGCGTTACGATCTGCCCGAGGGCGCCGGTCCGCACACCGTCTATATCACCCGTGACCAGGAGATCTGGTACGCCGGCAACCGGGATGCCCATCTGGGTCGGATCGATCCGCAGACCGGCGCCATCGAACGGATCGACATGCCCCAGGGGCAACTCAAGGATCCGCATACCCTGTACGAGGACTCCAAGGGCCGGCTCTGGTTCACCGCCCAGTGGGCCAACCAGATCGGGCGTTACGATCGTGACAGCGGCGAGATCCGGTATGTCGATGTCCCGACGCCGAAGGCACGTCCCTACGGCATCCTCATCGACGCCCAGGATACCGTCTGGGTCGCGTTGTTCGGGACGCATAAGCTGGCGCGGATCACACCCGACATGCAACTGACCGAAATCGAACTGCCGCGGTCTGAGGCCCGGCCGCGCCGTCTGGCCGTCAACGCCTGCGGCATCTGGTACGTCGATTATGCCGAGGGCTACCTGGGGCGCTACCAGCCGTTGACCGGCGGCTTCAGGGAGTGGCGCCACAGTCCGGCGGCGCAGGCCGGCCCCTATGCCATGGCCGCCGACGCGGCCGGCCGCATCTGGTTCGTCGAGACCCATCCCGATCCCAACCGCCTGGTGGGGTTCGATCCGGACAGCGAGCGTTTCTTCGGCGTCAGCCCCATCCCCGGCGGCGCCGGTGCAGTGCGCCACATGGTGTATGACCCGTCACACCACGCCCTCTGGTTCGGCACCGACACCAATCGCCTGATGCGGGCCGACCTGCCGCCGATGCAGGCGCCCGCGGTCCCGGCCCAGGCCGCCGGCTGCAACTGATGGAGGACAGGATGAATCTCATACTCACAGATCGCATGCGCTGGCTCAGAGTGCTGCTGCTGGGCTGGCTGCTGACGGCGGCCGGGTTGAGCGTTGCGGCTGATGCCGACCGGCGTCTGGAGACCGTGGCCGAGGGACTGGGCATTCCCTGGGGCATGGCGTTTCTGGATGCCGGCACCCTGCTGTTCACCGAACGCGCGGGCCGGGTCGGGCGGCTGAATCTCGCAACCGGCGCGGTCAGCTACCTGGACGGTGTACCCGGGGTGTATGCCGAAGGGCAGGGCGGCCTGCTGGACATCGCTCCGGCGCCGGATCATGCCGAGACCGGCTGGATCTATTTCACCTACGCCAAACCGGTGGACGGCCAGGGGGCGACCACCCTGGCGCGGGCGCGGCTCAGCGGCGACCGGCTGGTGGACTGGCAGGAACTCATTGTCACGCAATCCCGCAGTGATACCACGCGCCATTTCGGCAGCCGCATCGCCTTCGACGGCAGGGGACATCTGTTCTTCGGCATCGGCGACCGCGGCGTGCGCCCCAATGGCCAGGACCTGTCCACTCACGCCGGCAGCGTGCTGCGCCTGAAGCTCGATGGCAGCGTGCCGCAGGACAACCCCTTCGTCGGCCGCGAGGACGTGCTGCCCGAGATCTGGAGCTACGGCCATCGCAATCCGCAGGGCCTGGTCTACGACAGCGGGCACGACCGCCTGTGGCTGATTGAGCACGGCCCGCGCGGCGGCGACGAGATCAATCTGGTCACGCCCGGTGCCAACTATGGCTGGCCGGTGGTGTCGCACGGCCAGGAATACTGGGGGCCGGTCGATGTCGGCGAGGCGACATCGAAGCCGGGCATGACGGATCCGGTCAAGGTCTACATCCCCTCCATCGCCCCGGGCAGCCTGCTGCTGTATTCCGGCCAGGCCTTTCCCGACTGGCAGGGCGACCTGTTCTCCGGTGCCCTGAAGCTGCGCCATCTCAACCGCGTCACCCTCGATGCCGACGGCAACCCCACCGGCGAGCAGCGCCTGCTGCAGGATCTGGATGCACGCATCCGGGCCCTGGCTGAAAGTCCTGAAGGCTGGCTGTATCTGTCCACCGACAGCGGTCGGATCTACCGCCTGCGACCCTGAGCGCGAATCTTCAGAAAGGCCGCCCGCCGGCCGTTATGACTGTTGAACGGCTTCCGGCCGGGGATTCGCAGGGAGGTTGCTGTCGTGGATGGCATTGATTACACGCCGTTGTTCCGGGCGCTCAATGAGGACGATCTCAGGAAGATCGACCCCTACATCGGTACCATTGAACTGGACGCCGGTGATGTCCTGTTCGCCGAAGGCGACCAGAGCGACTTCGCCGCCTTTGTCACTGATGGACAGCTGGAAGCCGTCAAAAAGGACTTCAACAACAACGAAAAGATCGTGTCCCGTTTCAGCGCCGGTACGGCCATCGGTGAAATGGCCCTGCTCGACGGTCTGCCGCGCTCCGCCACCATCCGGGCAGAATCGGCCGCCTCCGTGACGGTGCTGGACCGCCAGGGCCTGGATGCCATCATCGCGGCCGAGCCCCATGTCGGGGTGAAGATCCTGCGCCATCTGGCCAGGACCGTCAGCTACAACCTGCGTCGCACCTCGAATCAGCTTTCCGACCTGTAACCGCCGTCCCTGCACCGGCCATCCGGCCAGTTCTGTCCATTTCTGCGAACAGCGAGTCCCCTGTCCCGGCTGCATGGAATCAGTGGGGGCGGGATGTTCAAGCCCAGCCGTGGTTGTGCCGTGTCCATGAATTGGAGTAATGGCGGCACAGTTCATGTAAGCAAATGCTGACTTGTGAATGGGGGGCCGCGTGCTATAAGTATGGGTGGATCTTCAGATGGCGGCTGTCCGCCGCAACCGATGGAAAACAATAAATATCTGAGGTTGAGCCCATGCAGACCAAGACACTGGTTCCATCCCTTCTGGCCGTGGCGCTGGCCGCCGGCTGTCAGAGCAATCCCTCCAAGGAAGACTGGGGCGCGACCCTGGGCGCGATCGGCGGCGCCGTGCTGGGCGCGGCCGTGGCCGGCGACAACAAGTGGCTGGGCGCGGCCATCGGGGGTGCGGCGGGCTATTATGCCGGCCGGGCCATCGGCCGGCACCTGGACGAACAGGACCGCAAGGCCCTGGCCGCCTCCACGGTGGAAGCCCTGGAGCAGGAAAACGCCGGCGTGGCCAGCTGGAACAGCGACCGCAGCGGTGCCTCGGCCGAGATCAAGACCGGCGAGATCAGTTACCAGAGCGAGCCGAAGCAGATCAAACGCCTGAGCACGGTTGAAGCCGTGCCCAGCATCAAGCTGGAAAACCGCCAGTATGAAACCACGTCCGCGCTGCGGGTGCGGGCCGGTCCGGGGACCCGCTACGGCATCATCACCACGCTGGATACCGGTGATGTGGTCACCTCGGCGGGACGCACCGACAACGGCTGGCTGATGCTGGCCAAGCAGGGCGTGACCATGGGCTATGTCCACGGGGACTATGTGCAGCCCTACAATCCGGTGGAGGCCGCTCAGGCCAGGGGGATCGACCTGGACAGCGAACAGGTGGAGACCCTGCCCAAGCAGGAGGGCTTCGCCGGCATCGACCTGGATGCGGTGGAGACCTCCAGCTCCACCGTCACCGCCCAGCGCGGCTGCCGCGAGGTCGAGATCAGCGTCAATACCGACCAGGGTACGGAGCAGGAAACCACCCAGGCCTGCCAGAAGCCCGACGGCGTCTGGGAACTGGGCTGAGGAGGCGGCATGAAGTATCAACGGCGGGTTCTGGCAGCCGCATTTGCCAGTTGCATGATAGCGCCGGCGCATGCCGACAAGGTGTTCGCCCACAGCAAATCGCTGGACATGTCCTTTACTGCGCTGGGCGAGCCCTGGTGCCGGGAGGACGTCCGGATGCAGGTCAGTGGCGGTGACGCCGGCAGGTTCGCGACCGAGGAATATCTGGATATTCTGCAGAAGCTGGGGCATGTGCTGGTGCGCGAGTGTGCCGAGGCGCAGACCATGAGCATCGAGGGCCGGGCCGGGGACCAGTCCGTCTGGACCGGCCGGGCCGAACGCGGCAACGGCTGGATCGCCCAGCAGATACCGGTGTCGCCGCCGGCCGCGGCGGTCCCCGGATCCGAGCCGCCCGCCAAGCCGCCCTCCGAACCGCCCGCTGCGGCGACTGCACCCACCCCCGATGCCACGGCAGCAACGCAATCCGCGCCCGCGCCTGCGCCAGCGCCCACATCCGCACCCGCACCCGCACCCGCTCCAGCACCGGCGTCCACACCCGCCGCCGCAGCTGAGGCAGTGACCGAACCGGCACCGGCCGCGCCGCCGGCGCTGGAGATCGGCGGCTGGAAGCCCGGCGGCCTGCTCCGCGTCAGCGGCGAGGCCGGTGAGGCGCGGGAGATCACGAGCCGTACCGACGGCTGCCGCATCCGCGCCTTCTTCGATCTCCAGGCCCGGTTCGGGCCGAGCTTCGAAATGACGCGGGAGTATGACTGCATCAACGGCTATGTCCACTCCAGGGTGAAGAACCGGCCGACTCAGGCCCGCTTCTACTACGAGGGGCAGAATCAGCCCTTCGCTACGCTGAACGGCTACTGGGTCGACGGCTTCAATCTCGACCGCGGCCTGCCGCGCCAGGTGGTGGCGCGCAACAGGACCACCACCACGGACCGCTGGAACCGCAGCTTCACCTCGGACAAGCTGCTGGTCTGGCTGGGGCAGGATCCGGAACTCCGGGCGCATTATTTCGCCACCTATGTGAACGGCAACAACCAGGTCTGGCGCCTGGAGAACACCCCGCTCATCGTCCTCACCGATAATGACGCGCTCAAGGCCGATCCCGCCGCCACGACACTGGCGCAGTCGATCACGGCGATATACCGGGATTTCTTCGGCTACAGCAACACCAACCAGTTCAGTCAGGTCAGCTTCGTCGTCACCGACAGCTTCTCCCTGACGCCGACCGCCGACTATCAGAAGAATCTCAACGCCCAGAATCCCGATACCGCCTTCCACAAGGCCGGCCGTGCCCTGCGCCAGCGCGGCACGCCCTGGATGGTGCAGGTCGATGCCGACTTCGCGGCCAAGCGCGCCGCCTTTGCCGAGGCCGAGCGCAGACGTGCAGAGATGGAGCGCCAGCGCCTGGCCCAGCTGCGGGCGCAGCACCAGTCCAGCCTGGACAGGCAGTATCAGGAACTGGCCAACGCCTCACCCTACGACCGGGTGCGGTTCTATGCCACGCTGCAACTGGCGAAGGAGCAGCTGGCACGGCATCGCATCGACTTCACCAGCACCCGCGCCTACCACGGCAGCGCCCTGGGCGGGGCGCTGGTACTTGCCCATCCGGCCCAGTATCTGAATCAGGTGGACGCCGGTCGGGTGCGCCTGCCCGGACCGCTGCATCTGCTGGTCGAGGCCGACGATGGCGAGATCGAGGCGCCCTATGCCATGCAGGTGAGCCACAACGCCAGCGGCGTTGAACTGGATGGCTGGATGCTGATCCGCATGGAGCCGGAATTCGGATTCGAGTTCGACGCCAAGGGCCGACCGGTATTCGAGATCGCCGTGGATCAGGCCGTGGCCTGCATGACAGACAAGTGTCTGGAGGAAATGGAGGTCGAGGACATGATGAAGGCCTGGTACGAGGACGACGACATGGAATTCAACCTGGCCGCCAATCCCTGAGGACACAGCCATGAGCGCACTCAATAACAGGAATCTGATCTATGGTGGCGCCGCCGGGCTGGCCATCGTGCTGGCCGGCGGCTATTTCTATGCCTCGGCCAAGGGGGTGGAGGCCTTCGAGGATTTCCTCTACGACAAGAACCTTACCGATGCCATCCGCTATGACGACGCCTCCTACTCACCGCTGTCAGACAGTATTGCGCTGAAAGGTGTGGATCTGAATATCGTCGTGATGGAATTCGGCGATCAGCAGCAGCGGATCACCGGCCGGCTGGACAGGGTGAAAATCGCCGGCGCCCGTGATGAAAACCGCAAGCTCATCAGCTTCAGCGGCTACGAACTCGTCACCGATCCCGACCCCACCCGGATTCAGGAGAATATGCTCTACCAGATGCTGGCCGAACCGCTCAAGCTGGCGCGCACCCTGGGTATCAAGGAGACCCGGCTCGACGGCGCAGTGGGGTATGCCTACGAGCGTGATGACGAGAAACTCACTCTGACGGTGGAACTGGATGCGGAAAATCTGGCCCGTAATGCAATCGAGCTCAGGCTGCAGCGAACCCGACCGCTGTTCGAGATCGATCCCGAAAAACAGATCCAGGCCGCCATCTTCGCGCCCCAGCAGCTGCTGGCCGAGTTCGGCCGTATCGAACTGGTCGGCGCCCGTGCCGGGCTTGAGGACTACGGTGCCTTCGAACGCATGGCACGGCTGTCCGCCCTGGGGTCATACAACTATGCCACGGCCCTGAACGAGGAAGAGGTGCCGTTCGAAGCCATGAAGGCGGGGATGCATGTCGGCGTCAATCCGCAGATGAAACAGCAGGTGACAGAGGGCGACCTGGACGAAGACAGTATCAAGGCCCTGCAGGGCTTCATCGAAAAGGGCGGCAATCTCGAGATCGAGGTCGAGACCAAACGCCCCGTGCGCCTGGCGGATCTGATCAAGAACGATAAGCTGCATCGCGACATCAGCATCGAGATCGACGACTGAGGTCCCGGTGTCCGGCATCCCGGCCGGCCCCGATCAATCCAGGTTTTCCGACTCCGGCCGCCGCGCCAGCGAGGCCAGCTTCAGGTGCAGCGCCGCCTTGGCCAGCAGGTGGGCGCTGACCGGCGCGGTGATGAACAGGAACAGGGTGATCAGGATCTCGTGGTAACTGGCGCTCTCGCCTTGGCTGAAGTAGACCGCCGAGGCGATCAGCACGCAGCCCACGCCCAGGGTGGTGGCCTTGGTCGGGCCGTGCAGGCGGCTGTAGAAATCGCGCAGCCGGGCCAGGCCCAGCGAGCCGATGAAGGTGAAGGCGCCGCCGGCGATGATCAGGAAGGCAAGCAGGTATTCCAGCATGATGTTCACTCGATGATGTCCCCGCGCAGCAGGTACTTGCACAGCGCGACCGTTCCCACGAAGCCCATCAGGGCGATCAGCAGCGCCGCCTCGAAGTAGATATTGCTGTCGATCTGGATGCCGAACAGCACCAGCAGGGCGATGGTGTTCACGTACAGGGTATCCAGGGCCAGGATGCGGTCCGGCGCGTCCGGGCCGCGCAGCAGCCGCCACAGGCTCAGCGCCACGGCCAGTCCGACCAGGCTGAAGGCGATGGTGAGCGCGGTGTCGATCATGTCTCGAAGACCTCCTTCAGCGGTGCCTCGTAGCGCGACTTGATGGTCGCCACCAGGGCCTCGGTATCGGTCGCATGCAGGGCATGCACCAGCAGCCGGTCGCGCTCGGGCGAGAGTTCGGCCGAGACCGTGCCCGGGGTGAGCGAGATGGTGTTGGCCAGCAGGCTGATGGCCAGGTCCGAACGGACATCCAGCGGCACTTCCAGGAAGGCCGGCTGCAGGCGGCGGGGACGGCTGACGATGAGCTGCGCCACGGCCAGGTTGGCGATGAGGATGTCATACAGCACCACGGCGATGAAGCGCAGCAGGGTCAGCGGCCGGCGGATGCGGGTCTGCTCCGGCCAGAAGCGCAGGGTGAAGATGGGGATGGCCCAGCCCAGCAGCAGGCCCAGCACGGCGTGCCCGGCACTGAATTCGTTCGCCAGCAGCATCCAGACCAGGGCCAGGATGGGAGTGAGCAGGGGATGCGGCAGCAGACGCTGGATCATGGCGCGACCTCCCGACCCAGTACGGCGTCGATATAGATCTGCGGGTGATGCAGCTGCTGGGCCGTGCGCAGGGTGTATTCGTGCACAGGCCCGGCCCAGAGGACCAGTCCCAGGCACAGCAGCAGCAGGGCGGCGGCAGGCGCCAGTTCCGGCAGCAGACGCTCGCCGCCCGCCGGCGGATTGACCACGCGCGCGCGGTAGAACAGCACACTGCCGCTGCGGGCCAGGGCGATGAGCGCCAGCAGGCTGGTCACCAGTACCACCGCCATTATCCAGGCCAGGTCCGGATGCGGCAGGGCCGCGCGCAGGATGAGGAACTTGGCCACAAAGCCCGACAGCGGCGGCAGGCCGGCGATCAGCACGGCGGTGATGAAGAAGAGCCCGCCCAGCAGGCGTGGATGACTCAGGGTGCCGTCCGGGGCGAAGCGGTCGGCCAGTTTGCCGCGGCGGCGGGCGATGCTGTCGGCGAGCAGGAACAGGGCGGCGGCGGCGAAGGTGGTGTGTGGCAGGTAGTAGAGACCGGCGGCCAGCCCACTGGCCGTGCCCAGGCCGGCGGCGATGAGCAGGGTGCCGACCGAGGCGATGACCAGGTAGGCGGCCTGCTGGCGCAGGCCGGTGCTGGCCACCACCCCGGCCATGCCGATGGCCAGCGTGAGCAGCGCCAGCGGCAGCAGCCAGTCGCCCAGCAGATGGGCGCTGTCACCGGCCTGCGCGCCGAAGATCAGGGTGTCCAGGCGCACGATGCTGTAGACCCCGACCTTGGTCATGACGGCGAACAGGGCCGCCACCGGCGCGCTGGTGCCGGCATAGGCGGCGGGCAGCCACAGGTACAGCGGCACCAGCGCGGCCTTCAGGGCAAACACCCCGAACAGCAGCAGCCCGGCGGCCTGCACCAGGCCCAACTCGGCGGGGCCGACCTGGGCCATGCGCCGGGCCAGATCGGCCATGTTGAGGGTGCCGAGCACGCCGTAGAGGGTGCCGACCGCGAACAGGAACAGGGTGGAGCCGGCCAGGTTGATGACCACGAAGTGCAGCCCGGCGCGGGTGCGCTCCGGTCCGCCGCCGTGCAGCAGCAGACCGTAGGAGGCCAGCAGCAGGATCTCGAAGAAGACGAACAGGTTGAACAGGTCGCCGGTGAGGAAGGCCCCGTTCAGGCCGAACAGCTGCAGCTGGAACAGCACATGGAAATGCCGGCCTTCCAGATCGGTGCCGCGGCTGGCATAGAGCAGGGCCAGCAGGCCCAGCAGGGCAGTGATCAGCAGCATGCCGGCGGCCAGCCGGTCGGCCACCAGCACGATGCCATAGGGGGCCGGCCAGTCGCCCAGGGCATAGGTGAAAATGCCGCCGTCACCGGCCTGCCCGAGCAGCAGCAGGGCCAGCCACACCTGCGCCAGCACGGCCAGCAGACTCAGCACCCGGCGCCAGCCGATGGGCAGCGGCCGCAGCAGCAGCAGCGCGATACCGGCCAGCAGCGGCAGCAGGACGGGCGCGATGACCAGATGCTGCATCATGTCGGCCGGTTCCCGTCGACCCGGTCGTCGCCCAGTTCGGCGCGGGCCTTGAGTGCGAGCATGATGACGAAGGCGGTCATGGCGAAGCTGATGACGATGGCGGTCAGTACCAGCGCCTGCGGCAGCGGGTCGGTGTAGCCGGCCGCCGCTGCGTCAATGACGGCCGGCCGGCCGATGGTCAGCCGGCCCATGGCGAACAGGAACAGGTTCACGGCATAGGACAGCAGGGTGATGCCCAGCACCACGGGGAAGCTGCGCCGGCGCAGGCTGAGATACACCCCGCAGGCGGTGAGCACACCGATGATGACGGCAACGAGGGCTTCCATCAGCGATAGTCTCCGGCGGTCGGGCGCGGCGTATGGCTGGCGCTGTGCATCAGGCCGAGGTGGATGAGGATCAGCAGGGTTGCGCCCACGACCACCATGTACACCCCGAGATCGAAGGCGATGGCCGAGGCGATCTCGAACTCCCCGACCACCGGCCAGTGTACATGGCTGTAGGCCGAGGTCAGGAAGGGATAACCGTAGACCAGGCTCACCAGGCCGGTGGCGGTGGCCACCAGCAGGCCCAGCCCGACCAGCGGGTGCATATTTGCCGGCAGCCGCGACTGGGTCCACTCCACGCCGTTGGCCAGGTACTGCATGATGATGGCCACGGCGGTGATCAGGCCGGCGATGAAGCCGCCGCCGGGCAGATTGTGTCCGCGCAGGAAGATGAAGGCCGAAACCAGCAGCGCCAGCGGCAGCAGCAGCCGCGTCAGCGAGGCCATCACCGCCGGGTGCATGTCCCAGTTCCAGGGTCGGCCGCGGCTGTCATAGGCCGGGCCGGGCAGGACCAGGTGTTCCAGCATGGCGTAGATCCCGAGCGCGGCGATGCCCAGTACCGTGATCTCGCCCAGGGTGTCGAAGCCGCGGAAATCCACCAGGATCACATTGACCACGTTGTGGCCGCCGCCGCCCGGCACGCTGTTGGCGAGAAAGTAATCCGAAATGCTCTCCAGCGGCCGGGTCAGCACCGCCCAGGCCAGCAGCCCGGTGCCGGTGCCGGCGGCCACGGCCAGCAGGCCATCACGTGCGCGCCGCGGGACGGAGGAGTCCGCCGGCGCTTCCTGCGGCAGGAAGTAAAGCGCCAGCAGCAGCAGCACGATGGTGACCACCTCCACCGACAGCTGGGTCAGCGCCAGGTCGGGGCCGGAGAACTTGATGAAGATGAGCGAGACCACCAGGCCGACCGCGCCGATCAGCACCAGTGCCACCAGACGCTGGCGGTGCAGGATCACGGTGGCCAGCGCCGCCGCGACCAGGCCGGCGGCGGCCAGCAGGCTGATGCCGTCGATCGGCAGCAGGGCGCGGCTGCCGGTCAGCGGCCCGCCGCCGCCCAGCCAGCCGGCCAGTCCCAGCAGGGCGGCGAAGGCCACGAACAGGGCGACCATGCGCGGCAGCGAGCGGCTGTCCAGGGCCCGGGTCAGCCCGGTCGCGGCGGCGAACAGGCCGGTCATCAGGGCGTCGAATACGGATTTCGCCTGGCAGTGGGGTTCGCAGCGGTCGTGCAGCCGGAACAACGGATAGCGCGTGGCATAGACCAGACCGCCGCCGACCAGCGCGACCACGCTCATCAGCAGCGCCGGACTCAGGCCGTGCCAGATGGCCAGATCGAAGTGCGGCGGCGCGGTCTGCAGCACGCCGCCGGCGGCCAGGGTGAGAATCGGCTCCACGGTCAGCCCCGGCAGGATACCCACCAGCAGGCACAGCGCGACCAGCATCTCCACCGGCACCTTCATCCAGCGCGGCGGCTCGTGCGGCATCTTCGGCAGGTCGATTGGCTCGCCGTTGAAGAAGACGTCGTGGATGAAGCGGAAGGAGTAGGCCACGGCGAACACGCCGGCCAGGGTGACCAGGGCCGGCAGCAGCCAGCCCAGCTGTAGATAGGTGCTGGCGCTGACCGCCTCGGCGAAGAACATCTCCTTGGACAGGAAGCCGTTGAGCAGCGGCACCCCGGCCATGGAGGCGGCCGCGACCATCGCCAGCAGCGCGGTGTGCGGCATGTACTTCCACAGGCCGTTGAGCCGGCGCATGTCGCGGCTGCCGGTCTCGTGGTCGATGATGCCGGCGGCCATGAACAGCGAGGCCTTGAAGATGGCGTGATTGATGATGTGGAACACGCCGGCCACCGCCGCCAGCGGGGTGCCGATGCCGAACAGCAGGGTGATCAGGCCCAGGTGGCTGATGGTGGAGTAGGCCAGCAGGCCCTTCAGATCGTGCTTGAACAGGGCGAAGACGGCGCCCACCAGCAGGGTGGCCAGGCCGGCGCCGCCGACCAGCCAGGCCCACTCCGGCGTGCCCGACAGGGCCGGGAACAGGCGCGCCAGCAGGAACACGCCGGCCTTGACCATGGTGGCCGAGTGCAGATAGGCCGAGACCGGCGTCGGCGCGGCCATGGCGTTGGGCAGCCAGAAATGAAACGGGAACTGGGCCGACTTGGTGAAGGCGCCGAGCAGCACCAGCACCAGCATCGGCACATACAGCGGATGGGCGCGGATCTCCGGGCCCGAGTCCAGGATCACCGACAACTCGTAGCTGCCCGCGATCTGGCCCAGCAGGATGAAGCCGCCCAGCATGGCCAGTCCGCCCGCGCCGGTGATGGCCAGGGCCATGCGCGCGCCCTGGCGCGCCTCCGGCCGGTCCTGCCAGTAGCTGATCAGCAGAAACGAGGTCAGGCTGGTCAGTTCCCAGAACACCAGCAGCTGGATGATGTTCTCCGACAGCACGATGCCCAGCATCGCGCCCATGAACAGCAGCAGATAGCTGAAGAAGCGCCCCATGCAGTCGCGCGGCGACAGGTAGTAGCGGGCGTAGAGGACGATCAGCAGGCCGATGCCGAGGATGAGCAGGGTGAACAGCAGGCCCAGCCCGTCGAGGCGGAAGCCGAGATCGAGCCCCGCGGTGGGAATCCAGGCCGTGCGGCTGACCAGGGTCTCGCCGGCGAACACCGCCTGCATCGGCCGCCACAGATGGCCCAGCGCGAACAGTACCGTAACCCCCGCTACCCAGGCCGCGTGCAACCGCCCGAAGCGCGAGGCCCAGCCGGCCAGGCCCGCGCCGACGAAGACGGTCAGGATGAGGGTGAAGAGGTTGTCGGCCATAAATCAGGTTCTAGGTTCTGCGTACCAGGTCCAAGGTAGGTCGGGTCAGCCGCAGCGTAACCCGACACAGGGCCGGATGGCGTCGGGTTATGCCCTTCGGGCTGACCCGACCTACGGTACTATACCTCGGCCCTGGAACCTAGCATCTGGAACCTGTATTCAGATATCCCGCAGCAGTTCGTTGAGGCCCACCTTGCCGCGGGTCTTCTCGTCGACCTTCTTCACGATGACGGCGCAGTACAGGCTGTAGCTGCCGTCCTTCGAGGGCAGGTTGCCGGATACCACCACCGAGCCGGCGGGTACCCGGCCGTAGAGGACCTCGCCGGTGTCGCGGTCGTAGATCTTGGTGCTCTGGCCGATGTAGACGCCCATCGAGATGACCGAACCTTCCTCGACGATCACGCCCTCGACGATCTCGGAGCGGGCGCCGATGAAGCAGTTGTCCTCGATGATGGTGGGGGCGGCCTGGATCGGCTCCAGCACGCCGCCGATGCCGACACCGCCGGACAGATGCACGTTCTTCCCGATCTGGGCACAGGAGCCCACGGTGGCCCAGGTGTCGACCATGGTGCCGGAGTCGACATAGGCGCCGATGTTGACGTAGGAGGGCATCAGCACCACGCCGGGGGCGATGTAGCTGCCGCGCCGGGCGGTGGCCGGCGGTACCACGCGCACGCCGTCGTCGCGGAAGGCGCGCGAGTTGTAATCGGCATATTTGGACGGCACCTTGTCGTAGTAGTTGGTGAAGCCGCCCTTGATGAAGGCGTTGTCTTCGATGCGGAAGGACAACAGCACGGCCTTCTTCAGCCAGTCATGCACCACCCAGTTGCCGTCGATCTTCTCCGCCACCCGGGCCTGGCCCGAGTCCAGCATGCCCATCGCCTCCAGCACCGCCTCCTTGACCAGGGTTTCGACATTGCGCGGGTTGATGTCGGCGCGGCGCTCGAAGGCCTCCTCGATGATGCTCTGGATTTCGCTCATGGGTCTGTGTCCTTTAGGGGTTGATGCGTTCGATGAATGACCGGATGCGGTGGGCGGCCTCGATGCAGTCCTCCAGCGGCGCGACCAGGGCCATGCGTACATGGTCGGCACCGGGGTTGCCGCTGTCGGTGTCGCGGGAAAGAAAACTGCCGGGCAGCACCGTGACCTGTTCCTCGGCGAACAGGCCGCGGGCGAAGTCGGTGTCCGCGATCGGGGTGCGCGGCCACAGGTAGAAGCCGGCCTGCGGCGGGGCGACGTCGAGTACCGGCTGCAGGATGTCGGTGACGGCCGCGAACTTCTGCCGGTACAGTTCGCGATTGTCGCGCACGTGCGCCTCGTCCTGCCAGGCCAGGCGGCTGGCGGCCTGGGTGGCCGGCGGCATGGCGCAACCGTGATAGGTGCGATAGCGGAAGAAGGCCTGCAGCACCTCGGCGTCACCGGCGACGAAGCCCGAACGCAGCCCCGGCAGGTTGGAGCGCTTGGACAGGCTGTGGAATACCACGCAGCGGCGATAGTCGGTGCGGCCCATGGCGGCGGCGGCCTGCAGCAGGCCGGGCGGTGGCGCGGCCTCGTCGGGATAGATCTCGGAATAGCACTCGTCGGCGGCGAGGATGAAGTCATGCCGGTCGGCCAGATGGATCAGCCGCTGCAGTGCGGGGATGTCCAGCACCGTGCCGGTGGGGTTGCCGGGCGAGCACAGGTACAGCAGCTGACAGTCGTCCCAGACGCTTTCCGGCACCCGGTCGAAGTCGGGCAGGTAACCCGATTCGGGGGTGGTGTTGAGCAAAACCGGCTCGGCGCCGGCCAGCAGGGCCGCGCCCTCGTAGATCTGGTAGAAGGGATTGGGCATGAGCACCCGCGGCCGGGCCGCATTGCGGTCGACCACGGCCTGGGCGAAGGCGAACAGGGCCTCGCGGGTGCCGTTGACCGGCAGCACCATGGTCTGCGGATCCAGGCTGGCGGCCGGCAGCTGAAAACGGCGGCTCAGCCAGTCGGCGACGGCACGACGCAGTTCGGGCTGGCCGCGAGTGACCGGATACTGCGACAGGCCATGCAGGTGACTGATCAGGGCCTCGGCGACAAAATGCGGGGCAGCATGCTTGGGCTCGCCGATGGACAGATCGATATGGGCCCTGTCCACCGGCGGCGAGGCGTCTGCCTTGAGCCGGGCCAGGCGTTCGAAGGGGTAGGGCTGCAGCCGTTCCAGATCCGGGTTCATGTCCTGATTGAGCCTGATACCTGACGCCGGTCGGCGTGTTATGGTGTGCCGGCCGCACGCCGGCAGCGCCCGCGCGGTTTCCGACAAAACAGCTGAACATTATACGCAATCCACCATCCTGTGACACACCGCAACTTGACTCTGCTGCCCATCCTCAGCCTGCTGCTGGCCGCCTGCATGTGGGGTACCGTCTGGTACCCCCTGCGGCTGCTGGAAGGCGGCGGCCTGCACGGCCTGTGGAGCATTCTGATCGCCTACAGCACCGCCATGCTGCTCGGACTGGTGCTGCTGTGGCGTCACGGGGGCGAACTGCGCCGCGATCCGCAGGCCCTGCTGGTGATGGCGCTGGCCAACGGCTGGTGCAATGTGGCCTTCGTACTGGCGGTGATCGAGGGCCCGGTGATGCGGGTGCTGCTGCTGTTCTATCTCTCGCCGCTGTGGTCGGTGATCCTGGCGCGGCTGATCCTGGGCGAGCGACTCAGCCGCGAGGCCAGGCTGGTGTTCGCCATGGCGCTGACCGGCGCCGTTATCATGCTCTGGAACCCGGCCCTCGGCCTGCCCTGGCCGCAGGGAACCGGCGACTGGCTGGCGGTCTCGGCCGGGTTCGGCTTTGCGCTCAGCAACGTGATGATCCGACGCATGCAGGCGCTGAGCGTCTGGAGCAAGACCGCCGTGAGCTGGGTCGGTGTGCTTGTCGTGGCACTGACCATGCTGGTCGTGGCCGGGCAGACTGAAGTGCCGACGGTGGCCGGCGGCGTCTGGCTGGGTGCGGTCGGACTGGGCATCTTCGGCATCGTGGTGATGACCCTGACCGTGCAGTACGGCGTCAGCCACCTGCCCATTCACCGCTCGGCGGTCATCCTGCTGTTCGAGCTGGTGGCCGGGGCCGTGTCCGCCTACCTGCTGGCGCACGAACTGGTCAAGCCGCAGGAATGGGTCGGCGGGGCGCTGATCGTGGCCGCGGCCTATGTCTCCGCACATGCCGCGCGGCGGCAGGGGGAGGTGGATTGAATGGAGGATTGCGGTTTTGGTAGGTCGGGTTAGCGCAGCGTAACCCGACATGGTCCGCGGGTTGTGTCGGGTTACGCCCTCCGGGCTAACCCGACCTACGAAGATCTGGAGATACCGCATGACGACAACCCGATTGCACCACGTCAGTGTCATCGTCGCCGATACGGCGCGGGCGCTGGAATTCTACCGCGACCTGCTGGGTCTGCCGGTCAACCCCGACCGGCCCGATCTGGGTTATCCGGGCGCCTGGCTGGATGTGGGCGCGGCCCAGATCCACCTGCTGGAACTGCCCAATCCCGACCCGGTCGCGGACCGGCCCGCGCATGGCGGGCGCGATCGGCATCTGGCGTTGTCGGTGGCGGACTTCGAGGGCGTGCTGGCGCGGCTGGAGGCGGCCGGCGTGGCGGTCGGTCGCAGCCGCTCGGGTCGGGCGGCGGCCTTCTGCCGCGATCCCGATGGCAACGCCGTGGAACTGATCGCTCAGCCCGGGCAGTCGTCGGGATTCGGTTCCTCGCCGTAGTCGATGGTGATTTCCTCCCGCGGCCGGATGTCGCGCAGGGCGAACAGGTCGAAACCGTCGAAGGCGGCGTTGGGTTCGGTGCTGTGGTTGAGGTAGCGGAGGAAGTTCTTGCCGTCACGGGCCCGGCGCACGCCGTTTTCATCCGTTACCCACAGCACATGCGGCCCGTTGCGGCTGGCCGCCGGTCCGATGTAGCTGCCCAGGTAGGTGTCTTCGGGAATGAAGGCCTTGGCGAACAGGCCCTTGCCATGGATGGCCGAGTCGGCGACAAAGCAGTGCCGATAAATGAACTTGTTTTTTAACTGCATGGGATTTCTGCGGTTCTCAGGGATGGCGAGCCGCGCCGGAACACGACAGGCACCGCAGGGTGCCTGTCGCCGAGGTCCGGTCGGGCGGGAGGGGGTTACATCACGCTACCGAAGGATTCGTTCTTGGCGTCGGCCGGCACCGGCAGACCGGCGATCCTGCAGGCCTGGCGCACCGGCCCCTTCGGAAACAATTCGTAGAGATGCTTCTTGCCGCCGTTGGCTGCGGTGCGGTCCTCCATGCACTCCAGCGCCTCCCGGGCGTGGAAGTGCGGATTCTTGCGATACAGTTCGCGCAGCCCGTGCAGCAGCGTCATGTGTTCGTCACTCAGGGTGATACCCTCTTCCGTCGCCAGGGTATGGGCACGGGATTCCGACCATTCCTCCAGATCCGCCATGGGGTCGCCGGGATCCGGCATCGCTGGCTTGTCCGGAGTTTCGTACAGCGGGGGCTTGGTCATGTTCGATCTCCCTTCCTTCTGATTGCGTTACCTTGAGTGTAGTGTAAATGAAAGCAGGTTCTAGGTACCAGACGCCGGGTCCTGGTCCGTTTTCTGCTCAAGCTCGTTGATGATGTGCTCACGCAGGGAGTCCAGCACCGCCTGGTCGCGGATCGGCCGGTGGTCGTGGTCAGTGATGTAGAACACGTCCTCGGCACGGGCGCCGAAGGTGGCGATGCGGGCATTGCGGATATTGACGTCGCAGTGGGTGAAGGCGCGCGCCACGGCCGACAGCAGCCCGGGACGGTCGCCGGTGATCAGTTCCATGATGGTGCGCTGGTTGGGCGCGTCCTGCTTGAACTCGATCAGGGTGCGGATATCGAAGTGACGGAACTGGCGCGGTGGCCGCCGGGTCACGCGGGTGGCCTCGCCGTGCGGCTTGCCCAGGCCCTGGATCAGGGCCTGGCGGATCTCGCGGATGCGGGCCGGATCCTCGATCGCCCGGCCGTGATCGTCCAGTACCACGTAGCTGTCCAGGGCATAGTGATCCTCGGAGGTGAGGATGCGCGCGTCCATGACATCCAGCCCCATCTGGTCGAGCATGGCGGTGATACGCTCGAACAGACCGGGGTCGGTCGGCATGTAGACGAAGATCTCGGTGCCGCCGCGTTCGGGGCTCGGGCGCAGTGCGATCAGCGGGGCGTGCGGATCGTCCCGGTCGAGGATGGCGTGGGTCTGCCAGACGATCTCGTCCGGCGAGTGGCGCAGGAAGTATTCCTCGGTGAAGTTGTCCCACAGCGGTTCGAGCTGGTCCTGGTCGAAGCCGTCCTCCAGCAGCCGGTCACGGGCGCGGTGGCGGGTGACGGCGACCAGTTCGGCCTGGTCGAGCGGGTTCTCCAGCCCCCGGCGCAGGGCCTGGCTGGTGACGTTGTAGAGTTCGCTCAGCAGTGCCGCCTTCCAGGAGTTCCACAACTCCTGGTTGGTGCCGCGGATATCGGCGACGGTCAGCAGGTAGAGATAGTTCAGACGCATACGGCTGCCCACGGCCTGGGCAAACTCGTTGATCACGGCCGGGTCGCTGATATCGCGCCGCTGCGCCGTGGTCGACATGAGCAGATGATTCTGCACCAGCCAGGCCACCAGTTCGGAGTCATAGCGGCTCAGGCCATGATGCTGGCAGAAGCGGCGCGCCTCATCGGCGCCGAGCTCGGAGTGATCGCCGCCGCGGCCCTTGGCGATGTCATGAAACAGCGCGGCCAGGATCAGCAGTTCCTGCTTGGGGATCTTCCTGATCAGTTCGCTCGCAAACGGCAGTTCCTGGGCGAATTCGGGCACGGTCAGCCGGCGGATGTTGCGCACCACGAACAGGGTGTGCTCATCCACGGTGAAGGCGTGGAACAGGTCGTACTGCATCTGGCCGACGATCCTGCCGAATACCGGCAGATAGGCCGCGAGAATGCCGTAGCGGTTCATGCGCCGCAGTTCGTGAGTCACGCCGTGCGGCTGGCGGATGATCTCCATGAACAGGGCGCGGCTGCGCAGGTCGTTGCGGAAATCCTCGTCGATCAGGTGCCGGTGGTCCCGGATCAGGCGGATGGTGGAGGCGCGCACACCCTTGAGATTGGGGTGCTGGGCCATGACCAGAAAGATCTCCAGCAGCGCGAAGGGGTAGCGCCTGAATACGTTCGGGTGGGCGACCTCGATGAAGCCCTTGCGCGACTGGAACCGCTTGTTGATGACCACCGGGTCGGCGGAATCGTCGGCATAGAGGATCTGCTCCTTGAACAGCTGCAACAGCATTTCGTTGAGCCGATTGAGCTCGAACACCGTGCGGTAGTAGTCCTTCATGAACAACTCGACCGACAGGTTGGGCGAATCCGCGGCCTGGTAGCCGAGTTGGGCGGCCAGCGTGCGCTGATGGTCGAACAGCAGCCGGTCTTCGCGCCGGCGGGTGAGGCTGTGCAGGGCGAAGCGGATGCGCCAGAGGAAGGACTGGCCCTCGACCAGGGTTTCGTATTCGTGCTCGGTAAGGAAGCCATGCTCGACCAGTCCGTGCAGGGTCAGCACGCCGTAGTGGCGCTTGGCGACCCAGCCGATCATCTGGATGTCGCGCAGTCCGCCGGGGTTTTCCTTGATGTTCGGTTCCAGGTTGTAGGCGGTGTCGTGGTACTTGTGATGGCGGACATCCTGTTCCCTGAGCTTGGCGTCGAAGAAGTCGCGGCCATTCCACATGTGCTCCGGGCCGGTGCGCTCGCGCATCTGCTCGTAGAGGGCATGGGAGCCGGTCAGGTGGCGCGCCTCCAGCAGGTTGGTGGCGATGGTGATGTCGGCGCGGCCGTGTTCCACGCACTCGGCGATGGTGCGCACGCTGTGACCGACCTCCACCCCCATGTCCCAGAGGTCGGCGAGGAATTCGCGGATGGCTTCCGCATGGCCCGGCTCGGCGCCTTCCGCCAGCAGGATGAGGAGGTCGATGTCAGAACCCGGCAGCAGTTCGGCGCGGCCGTAGCCGCCGACCGCGACGAGGGAGATGTCAGTGGCCTGCGGGTCGAAGTACAGCGCCCAGGCCCGGCGCAGCAACTGGTCGATCAGCCAGCAGCGGCCGTAGACCAGTTCCGGCGCGGGCGCGCCCGCCTCGAAGTGATGGCGCAGGGTGGCGTCCCCCTGCTTCAGCGCCTCGCGCAGTACCGCCATCGGCCGTGCGTTGCCGGCCAGCTGCGCATCCAGCGCCCCGGTGTCCAGGATGTCGGGCAGCGCCGGACGGTCGGGGAACTGGATCCGGGGTTCCGGGGTGGCAATCATGGATATTCCGGCATGGTGTCCAGCGATTCGGACGGATGCAGGGTCAGCACCTCGAAGCCGTCCCCGGTCACCAGCACGGTATGTTCCCACTGGGCCGAGAGGCTGTGGTCCTTGGTCACCACGGTCCAGTTGTCGGGCAGCATCTTGGTGTGGCGCTTGCCGGCGTTGACCATGGGTTCGATGGTGAAGATCATCCCCGGCCGCAGTTCCAGCCCGGTGCCCGGACGACCGTAATGCAGCACCTGCGGATCCTCATGGAATTCCCGCCCGATGCCGTGGCCGCAGTACTCGCGCACCACGGAGTAGTTGTTGGACTCGACGAAGGTCTGGATGGCATGGCCGATGTCGCCGAGCTGCACGCCGGGTCTGACCATCTCGATGCCGGTGCGCATGGCGTCGTAGCAGACCCGGATCAGTCGCCCGGCCTGTACGCTGGGTTCACCGACGCAGAACATGCGGCTGGTATCGCCGTGATAACCGTCCTTGATCACGGTGACGTCGATATTGAGGATGTCGCCGTTCTTGAGCTTCTTGTCCCCGGGGATGCCGTGACAGATCTGATGATTGATGGAGGTGCAGATGGACTTGGGAAAACCGCGGTAGTTCAGCGGCGCCGGCACGGCCTGCTGCTCGTTGACGATGAAATCATGGCAGATACGATCCAGCTCGCCCGTGGTTACCCCGGCCTTGACGTGGGGGCGGATCATCTGCAGTACATCCGCGGCCAGGCGGCCGGCAATGCGCATTTTTTCGATTTCCTCGAGGGACTTGATAGTAACGGCCATGTAAGATCCTGAATTTTCTGATTGCGTCGTGTCGAGCGGGTGTCGGGGAAGATTGTTGAGACAGGCAGTTTATGGTATAAAGTCGCGCTTGTTAAGCGCCGCCCCCACTGAGTGAGGGCGAATTTTTATCTCAAAAACCACACATACTCCGACACATACAGCGGGGTGCCCGGTTGACAGGGGTTGCTGTATGGGGGGTATGGAGGCCCAACCCGAGAGGATATCTCATGGCAGACGTTACCATGCGCCAGATGCTGGAAGCCGGCGTGCACTTCGGACATCAGACCCGCTTCTGGAACCCCAAAATGGCGCCGTTCATCTTCGGTGAACGCAGCAAGATCCACATCATCAACCTGGAAAAGACCCTCCCGCTGTACAACGAGGCGATGAACTACCTCGGCAGCCTTGCCGCCAAGGGCGGGAGCATCCTGTTCGTCGGCACCAAGCGCTCGGCCCGTGATGCCATCGCCGAGGAGGCGCAGCGCTGCGGCATGCCCTACGTCAGTCACCGCTGGCTCGGCGGCATGCTCACCAACTACAAGACCGTGCGCCAGTCCATCCGCCGGCTCAAGGACCTGGAGGCCATGTCCACCGACGGCACCTTCGAGCAGGTCGGCAAGAAGGAGGCGCTGATGCTGCGCCGCGAGATGGAGAAGCTCGAGCGCAGCCTGGGCGGTATCAAGAACATGAAGGGCATCCCCGATGCCATGTTCGTCATCGATGTCGGCCACGAGAAGATCGCCGTCAGCGAGGCCAGGAAACTGGGCGTGCCCGTCATCGGCGTGGTGGACACCAACAATTCCATCAACGGCATCGACTACGTGATCCCCGGCAATGACGATGCCATTCGTGCCATCCGCCTCTATGTGCAGGGTGCAGCCGATGCCGTACTGGCCGGGCGCGGCACCGCCGTGCGCATTCCCGAGGGCGAGGACGACTTCGTCGAGGTCGACGAGGCCGGCGGGGAAGGCGCCGAAGCCAAGGCCTGAGCCGAAGCGCCAAGGAACCCCTGAACAATCACCCTTTCCGTCATCCCCGCGAAAGCGGGGATCCAGGGGTTTCAGAGACATGGATGCCCGCCTGCGCGGGCATGACGAATCAACCCAAGGTTCTCGACTCAAGTCGACCATCCCGTGGATGACGATAGTTGGCACCTTTATCCAGACCCTGCCAACGACGGGGTTAAAAAGATTTCAGGAGTAGCGTCATGGCAATCTCTGCAGCACAAGTGAAAGAACTTCGCGAGCGCACCGGCTCCGGCATGATGGAGTGCAAGAAGGCGCTGACCGAGGCCGGCGGCGATATGGACGCCGCCATCGAGGTTCTGCGCAAGGCCGGGCTGGCCAAGGCCGACAAGAAGGCAGGCCGGGTGGCCGCCGAAGGCCTGATCGTGATCGAGGCCGGCGAGGACGGCAAGCAGGCCGCCCTGGTCGAGGTCAACAGCGAGACCGACTTCGTCGCCAAGAAGGACGAGTTCCGCGACTTCGCCGAGAAGGTCGCCAAACGCGTGCTGGCCAGCCAGCCGGCGGATCTGGATGCCCTGCTGGCCATGCCGCTGAGCGATGCCGACAGCCAGAGCATCGAGGAGGCGCGCAAGGCGCTGGTCGCCAAACTGGGCGAGAACATTGCCGTGCGCCGCTTCGTCACCGTCTCCACTGACGGCTATCTGGGCGCCTATCTGCACGGTACCCGCATCGGCGTGCTGGTAGAACTGGCCGACGCCAACCCCGACCTGGCCCGGGATCTGGCCATGCACGTGGCCGCCAGCCGTCCGGCCGCGGTCGACGAGCAGGACGTCCCGGCCGAGATGCTGGCCAAGGAGCGCGAGATCATCGAGGCCCAGGCCGCCGAGAGCGGCAAGCCGGCCGACATCGTCGAGAAGATGGTCCAGGGCCGCATCAACAAGTATCTCAAGGAGATCACCCTGCTGGGCCAGCCCTTCGTCAAGGATCCGGACACCAGCGTTGCCAAGCTGCTGGAGCAGGCCGGCACCCGGGTGCTCGGCTTCAACCGCATGGAACTCGGCGAGGGCATCGAGAAGAAGCAGGAAAACTTCGCCGACGAAGTGATGGCGCAGGTGCGCGGCGAATAAGCCGGTCGGGTTCAAACCGGCCGCTGCCGGAGCATGCCGAGATGGGGCCGCACTGCGGCCCCATTGCATGCGTGGCATTTCAGTGCAAAAAGACCGACAATAGCGCTGCCCCGTCGGGGATGTATTAAAGTCAAAAATCAGATTTTCCTTTTAATGCTCTGATAAAGAAGATTTTTATGCCTGACACTTATCGGCGGATCCTGCTCAAGCTCAGTGGCGAGGCCCTGATGGGCCCGATGGAGTCGGGGATCGATCCTGCGACCCTGAACCGGTTTGCGACCGAGATCAGCGATCTGCTGAAGGAGGGGGTTCAGGTCGGTCTGGTGATCGGCGGCGGCAACATCTTCCGCGGTGCGGGTCTGGCCGCCGCCGGCATGGACCGGGTCAAGGGCGATCAGATGGGCATGCTGGCCACGGTGATGAACTCGCTGGCCATGCAGGATGCGCTGATCCGGCTGGGTTCTCCCTGTCGGCTGATGACGGCCTTCAGCGTGGGTACACTGAGCGAGCCGTTCGATCGCGACCGCGCCATTCGCCATCTGGAGCAGGGGCGGGCGGTGATCTTCGCCGGCGGCACCGGCAATCCCTATTTCACCACCGATTCCGCCGCCAGCCTGCGGGCCATCGAGATCCAGGCGGATATCCTGTTCAAGGCCACCCAGGTCGATGGCGTCTATTCGGACGATCCCAAGCGCAATCCCGATGCCGAACGGTTCGAGCATCTGAGCTATGACGAGGCCATTGATCGTCGGCTCATGGTCATGGATACCACCGCGCTGGCGCTGTGTCGTGAGAACAGGCTGCCGCTGCAGGTATTCAACATTCACGAACCGGGCAATCTGCGCCGCGCGGCCACGGGCGAAGCGATCGGGACCCGGGTGGAATGACGTTATGAATGCAACGATGGTTAGCCAAACAGGAGTCGCGTCGTGATCGATGAAATCACCCAGGACGCCAGGACCCGGATGGGCAAGAGCGTCGAGGCGCTGAAGACCGAGATGTCCAAGATCCGCACCGGGCGCGCCCATCCCAGCCTGCTCGAGCACATCACCGTGGAGTACTACGGCAGCGAGGTGCCGCTCAACCAGGTGGCCAACATCAATGTAGAGGATGCCCGCACCCTGGTGGTCACACCCTGGGAGAAGCCGATGGTGTCCAAGGTGGAGAAGGCCATTCTGGAATCCGACCTGGGCCTGAACCCGGCCGTGGCCGGCACGGTGATGCGCATCCCGATGCCGCCCCTGACCGAGGAGCGGCGCCGCGATCTGATCAAGGTGGTGCGCAGCGAGGCCGAGGGCGCCAAGGTGGCGATCCGCAACATCCGCCGCGATGCCATGAACGACTTCAAGGAACTGCTCAAGGACAAGGAGATTTCCGAGGACGAGGAGCGGCGCGCCGGCGAGGCCATCCAGAAACTCACCGATCAGTATGTGGCCAAGGTCGACGAGGTTCTGGCCACCAAGGAAAAGGACCTGATGGAGATCTGAGCGCGCCGACGTCATGACCGATATCCGCCACCTGGACCCGAAGCCGACCGCGGCCGAGTTGCCCCGGCACCTTGCCATCATCATGGACGGCAACGGCCGCTGGGCGCGCCGTCACGGCATGCCGCGCCCGGCCGGCCACCGCGAGGGGGTCAAGGCCGTGCGCCGGGTGGTGGAGGCCTGCCGCAAGCGCGGTATCGCCGCACTCACCCTGTTCGCCTTCAGCAGCGAGAACTGGCGCCGGCCGGCGACCGAGGTCAAGCTGTTGATGGATCTGTTCATCAATACTCTGCGCAAGGAGATCGAGGATCTGCACGCCAACGGTGTGCGGGTACGCTTCATCGGCGATCGCAGCGCTTTTTCCGCCAGGCTGTGCCGGCTGATGGAGGAATCCGAGCAGCGCACCCGCGACAATCCCGGCATGCAGCTGGCCATCGCGGTCAACTACGGCGGCCGCTGGGACATCGTCGAGGCTGCCAGGCAGCTGGCCGTGCGGGTCCGGGCCGGGGAACTCGCGCCGGAACAGATCGATGCCGAGACCTTCGCCCGCGGCCTGTCCCTGGCCGATCTGCCCGAACCCGACCTGTTCATCCGCACCGGTGGCGAGCAGCGCATCAGCAACTACCTGCTGTGGCAACTGGCCTACACCGAACTCTATTTCACCGACCTGCTGTGGCCGGACTTCGATGCCCTGGTCCTGGAGGAGGCGCTGGCCTGGTACGCCGGACGCCAGCGCCGCTTCGGTCAGACCGGGGAGCAGGTGGAGCGCATCCAGGGTGCTTAAGCAGCGTTTGATCACAGCGCTGATTCTGTTGCCGCTGGTCGTCTGGGGCGTGCTGGCCCTGCCCACCCCGGCCTTTGCCGCGGCAGTTGCCGCTGTGCTGGTACTGGGCGCCTGGGAATGGGCGCGTCTGATCCCGCTGCCGGTGCTGCCGCTGCGGCTGGGCTTTGCCCTGCTCGCAGCGGTGCTGTTCTACGCGGCCTGGGGCAGCGGCTGGGCGGTCACGGCCCGTGAACCGCTGCTGCTCGCAGGCACCGCCTGGTGGCTGCTGGCGCTGGCCTGGCTGGCCCGGGTCGACTGGAGCCGCGGGCGGATGCTGATCAAGGGGCTGGCCGCGGTGCCGGCGCTGGTGCCGGCCTGGATCGCCCTGGTCGCGCTGCACGGGACGGGGCAGGGCGGCTACTGGGTGCTGTACCTGCTGGTGCTGATCTGGGTCGCCGACAGCGCGGCCTATTTCTCCGGCCGCCGCTTCGGCCGCCGCAAGCTGGCCCCGCGCATCAGTCCGGGCAAGACCTGGGAAGGGGTCGCTGGGGCCCTGCTGGCCTGTGCCGTGCTGGCCGTGGCCGTGAGCCTGGTGCCGAACTGGACCGCGCGCCAGCAGCTGCTCTTCGTACTGTTGAACCTGGTCGCCGTGGCTCTGTCCATTGTGGGTGACCTGTTCATCAGCGCACTCAAGCGCCAGGTCGGGGTCAAGGACAGTGGCCGACTCATTCCCGGCCACGGCGGCGTGCTGGACCGTGTCGACAGCCTGCTGGCCGCGCCGCCGGTGTTCGTCGGCGGGCTGCTCTACCTCGGACTGATGCCGGACTGATCATGGCGGATAGTGACACCAAGACAGGCGTGACCCTGCTCGGGGCAACCGGCTCCATCGGCCTGAGCACCCTCGACGTCCTGGCCCGGCACCCCGAACGCTATCGGCTCGTTGCCGTGACCGCCAACACCGACGTCGCGGGTATGCTGCGTATCTGCGAGCGGCAGCGGCCCGAGTTAGCCGTAATGGCGGACACTGCTGCGGCCGAACGCCTGGAGACTGCGCTGCGCCGCGGCGGCAGCGACACCCGGGTACTGGCGGGCAACGACGGCCTGGTGCAGGTCGCCACGCTGGACGCGGTCGACTCTGTCATGGCGGCCATCGTCGGTGCCGCCGGCCTGCCGCCCACGCTGGCTGCCGCCGCCGCCGGCAAGACGGTGCTGCTGGCCAACAAGGAGGCGCTGGTCATGTCCGGCGCCCTGTTCATGGAGCAGGTGCGCCGCCACCGCGCCACCCTGCTGCCCATCGATTCCGAGCACAATGCCGTGTTCCAGTGCATGCCCGACGGCTACATCGCCGGTCAGCCGCCGCAGGGCGTGCGCCGTATCCTGCTCACCGCCTCCGGCGGTCCCTTCCGCACCCGCCGCCTCGATGAACTGGCCGGGGTCACGCCGGCCGAGGCGGTGGCGCACCCGAACTGGGATATGGGGCGCAAGATCTCGGTCGATTCCGCCACCATGATGAACAAGGGCCTGGAGGTGATCGAGGCCTGCTGGCTGTTCGCCATCGAGGTCGACCGGGTGGAGGTGGTGCTGCATCCGCAGAGCGTGATTCACTCGCTCGTGGACTATGACGACGGTTCGGTCCTGGCCCAGCTGGGCAATCCCGACATGCGCACGCCCATTGCCCATGCCCTGGCCTGGCCGCAGCGCATCGCCTCGGGCGTGGCGCCGCTGGACCTGGTCGGGGTGGGGCGGCTGGACTTCGAAGCGCCGGATCTGGACCGCTTCCCCTGCCTGCGCCTGGCCTACGAGGCCATTCGCGCCGGGGGTACCGCGCCGGCCATCCTCAATGCCGCCAACGAGGTCGCGGTGGCGGCCTTTCTCGATGAAGGGCTGGCCTTCACCTCCATCCCGGAGGTGATCGAGGCTGTGCTCGGGCGGATCGCGCCGCAGCCGGCCGGCAGCCTGGAGGCCGTGCTCGCGGCCGACGCGACCGCCCGCGAAGCGGCGCGCGAACTGTGCGCCCGCGGACGCCGGCAGGCGGTCTCGTGAACGGCATCCTGTTCACCATCGCCGCCTTCGTCGTCGCCATCGGCCTGCTGGTGACGGTGCATGAATTCGGCCACTTCTGGGTGGCGCGGCGCATGGGCGTGAAGGTGCTGCGCTTCTCCATCGGCTTCGGCAAACCGCTCTGGTCGCGGCGCTGGGGCACGGACCGCACCGAGTTCGTCATCGCCGCCATTCCGCTGGGCGGCTACGTGAAGATGCTGGACGAGCGCGAGGCGCCGGTGCCCGAGCGGGAACTGGGACGGGCCTTCAACCGCAAGCCGGTGCTGGCGCGGATCGCGGTCGTGGCCGCGGGCCCGCTCTTTAATTTCCTGTTCGCCATCCTGGCCTACTGGTTCCTGTTCGTCAGCGGTGTGCCCGGGCTCAAGCCGGTCATCGACACCCCGCCGCCGGGCTCGCCGGCCGCCGAGGCCGGGCTGGTACAGCAAGATCGACTGCTCAGCATCGACGGCCGCGACATCCCGTCCTGGAACGAGGCCATGATCGCGTTGCTCGACGGGGCGCTGGACGCGCGCCAGCTGAACCTGCAGGTGGCCTCACCCGCGGGTGATATACGCAGCCTGACGCTGGACCTTGGCCAGGTAGCGGGTCTGCTTGATCGCGGTGACATCACCGACAAGCTCGGACTGTTGCCGTGGCGGCCGGCATTGCCGCCGGTGATGGCCGAGATCCTGCCCGGCAGTCCGGCCGAACGCGCCGGGCTGCAGCCGGGCGACCGGGTGATCGAGGCCAATGGCGAACCCATCGCGACCTGGTCCGACTGGGTCGATTTCGTCAGCGCCCGGCCGGCGAAGATCATCGATACCCTGATCGAACGCGACGGCGAGCGGCTGCAGATCAAGCTCATCCCGGAGCGCAGGCAGGTCGAGGACGCGGTGATCGGGCGCATCGGCGCCGGCCCCGAGATCCCGCCCGGTTACGGCGAGGATCTGCGCACCACGGTCCGCTACGGGCCGCTGGACTCGGCAGGCCGCAGCCTGGCGCGCACCGGCGAGATGAGCGTGTTGATGCTGCGCACCCTGTGGAAGATGCTCATCGGCCAGGCCTCGGTGGAGAATATCAGCGGGCCCCTGACCATCGCCCAGTACGCGGGGCAGACCGCCAGCATCGGCCTGACGGCATTCGTCGGTCTGCTGGCGCTGGTGAGCATCAGCCTGGGCGTGCTCAATCTGCTGCCCATTCCGGTACTGGATGGCGGCCACCTGATGTATTACCTTATTGAGCTTTTGCGGGGCAGGCCGGTCTCGGAACAGACCGAGGCGCTGGGTCAGCGTATCGGTCTGGCGCTGCTGCTGGCGTTGATGACGCTGGCAATCTTCAATGACTTTGCCCGCCTGCTGCGCTGATGGCGACGCACAACCTCTTGGACTGAAGAATAATCTCTATGCGACCTACTGCCCTGGTTCTGTTTCTGACGTGGCTGCTGCCGCTGGCCGCACACGCCTTCACGTCCTTCGTCGTGGAGGACATCCGCGTCGAGGGGCTGCAGCGCATCTCGGCCGGGACCGTGTTCAACTATCTCCCGGTCAAGACCGGCGAGACCCTCGACGAGGCGCGTTCGGAGCAGGCGATCCGGGCGCTGTTCCGCACCGGCTTCTTCCAGGATGTTCAGTTGGAGCGCGACGGCAGCGTGCTGGTGGTCTCGCTGGTCGAGCGCCCGGCCATTTCCAGCATCGAGATCAGCGGCAACAAGGACATCGAGAGCGAGCCGCTGCTGGACTCGCTCAAGCAGATCGGCTTTGCCGAGGGTCGGGTATTCAACCGCTCGCTGCTGGAGAAGGTCGAGCAGGAATTGCGGGTGCAGTACTTTTCGCGCGGCAAGTACGGAGTCAAGATCACCACCACCGTCACGCCGCTGGAGCGCAACCGGGTGGGGATCACCATCGACGTCTCCGAGGGCAAGGCCGCCCGGATCAGGCAGATCAATATCGTCGGCAACGAGGTCTATGACGACGAGACCTTGTTGGATGAGTTCGAATTGAGCACGCCGACCCTGCTGTCCTTCTATACCGGCAAGGATCAGTACTCCAAGCGCAAGCTGGCCGGCGACCTGGAAACCCTGCGCTCCTTCTACCTCGATCGCGGTTATCTGAACTTCAATATCGATTCCACCCAGGTGTCGATCACCCCGGACAAGCAGGATATCTACATCACCATCAACCTGCAGGAGGGGGCGCAGTACCGCATCAAGGAAGTGCGGTTGTCGGGAGACCTGGTGGTTGACGCCGAGGAGTTGTTTCCGCTGGTCGGGGTCAATGCCGGAGAAATCTTTTCGCGCAAGCGGGTGTCCGACACGGTCGAGCGCATCAGCGAGTATCTGGGCAACGAGGGTTATGCCTTTGCCAACGTGAATACCATTCCGGATGTCGATGAGGAGAGCAAGGAGGTGCAGGTGACCTTCTTCGTCGACCCCGGCAAGCGTGTCTATGTGCGCCGCATCGACATGCGCGGCAATACCAAGACCCGCGACGAGGTGCTGCGCCGGGAGATGCGCCAGATGGAGCGCGGCTGGTTCTCGGCCTCGGCAGTGGAGCGCTCGCGTACCCGCCTGGATCGGCTGGGCTTCTTCGAGGAGGTCAATGTCGAGACCCCGGCGGTCCCGGGCGCGCCCGACCAGGTGGATGTCAACTTCTCGGTCAAGGAGCGCCCCTCGGGCAACCTGATCCTGGGCGTGGGCTACGCCCAGTCCTCGGGGCTGCTGCTCAATGCCAGCGTCAGTCAGAACAACTTCCTCGGGACGGGCAAACGGCTGTCGGTGAATTTCAACAACAGCGACTACGACACCCTGTACAGCTTCAACTATTCCAACCCCTATTACACCATCGACGGCATCAGCCGCGGCTTCGGCGCCTTCTACCGCGAGACCGATGCGGCCGAAGCCAATATCGCCGAATACAATGTCGATTCCTTCGGCGGCAATGTCAGCCATGGCATTCCCATCAGCGAATTCAACCAGATCCGGCTCAATGTCGAGTACGAGCACATCGAACTGGGCACGACGATCATCTCGCCCTTTATCGTCGAGGACTTCATCAATGCGGAGGGGGATACCTTCGATACCCTCAAGCTGACCGGCAGCTGGTCATATGATTCACGTAACCGTGCGATCTTCGCCGATCGGGGCACGCTGCAGAGTGTGTCGGCCGAGGTGACCGTGCCGGGGCTGGACCTGCAGTACTACAAGCTCAATCTGCGCCAGCAGGTATTCCTGCCGCTGACCGAACTGTTCACACTCTCGCTCAACGCCGAGATAGGCTACGGCGGGGCTTATGGCGATTTCGACGCGCTGCCCTTCTTCGAAAACTTCTTCGCCGGCGGCGTGCGCACGGTGCGCGGCTGGGAGGACAATACCCTCGGCCCGCGTGACGCCCGCTTCAACGACCCCATCGGCGGTGCCTTCAAGACGGTGGGCAATGTGGAACTGATCTTCCCGCCGCCCTTCTTCGCCGATTCCAACTCGTTCCGCATGCTCGGCTTTTTCGATATCGGCAATGTCTATGAAGACGTGGATGACTTCGATGCGAACGAACTGCGCTATTCTGTCGGTGTCGGCGCGACCTGGCTGTCTCCGCTGGGGGCGTTGACCTTCAGTCTGGCCCAGCCGCTCAATGACGAGCCCGAGGACGATGTGCAGGTGTTCCAGTTCACCGTGGGCACGAATTTCTGAGCAAGCGCTGATTTATTCGTCATGCCCGCAAAAGTGGGCATCCATGTCCTGAAACCACTGGATTCCCGCCTTCGCGGGAATGACGGAAGGGGAAATAATCAGAGATTCCCTGAGCTATCAACCCGGCAGCCTGATATGTCGGGCCCGGACAACGAAACTGAGGAGTGGTATCAGTCATGAACAAGCTTATGCGTATCTTCGCCCTGTCCCTGCTGGTGTTGCCCCTGTCGGTGCTGGCCGAGGTCAAGGTGGGTTTCGTCAATACCGCCAAGCTGATGGAGGAGGCCCCGCAGGCCCAGGATGCCAGCAAGCAGATGGAAACCGAATTCGCTCCGCGCGAGAAGGAGTTGATCTCCCTGCAGCGCGAGATCAAGCAGATGGAGGACAAGCTGACCCGTGACGGCGCGGTGATGAGCGAGTCCGAGCGCAGCAAGGCCGAACGCGAACTGCTCAACCAGAAGCGGGATCTGAAACGCTCGCAGGACGAGTTCCGTGAGGATCTGAATATCCGCCGCAACGAACTGCTGGCGAGGCTGCAGAAGGAGCTCAACGATGCCATCGTCGCCCTGGCCAAGGCGGAGGGCTATGACCTGGTGCTGTTCGAGGGCGTCGTCTTCGCCAGCGACCGCATCGATATTACCGATGCCGTGCTGGAACAGCTGCGGCGCGGGGGCAACTGATCCGGGGCGCTGCTTTGACCTGGACGCTTGAGGCGCTGGCGCGTCAACTGGAAGTGCGCCTGGTCGGAGACGGCGCCACCTGCATCGACGGCGTCTGCACCCTGCAGCAGGGCCGCGAGGGCGGCCTGAGCTTCCTGGCGAATACGGCTTACCGCAAATACCTCCACAATACCCGGGCCAGCGCAGTCATCGTCGCGGACGAGGATCTGGCCGACTGCCCGGTGCCGGCGCTGGTCAGCGACAACCCCTATGCCACGTATGCCCGCGCCGCGACCCTGCTGAGTGAACTTCCTGCGCCCGCGCCCGGGGTGCATCCCAGCGCCGTGGTGCATCCTCAGGCGCAGGTCGACACCTCGGCAAGTGTCGGCCCACTTTGTGTTATCGAAGCAGGTGCGGTCATCGGTGAGGACTGTGTGCTCGGCCCCAATTGCCTGGTCGGCCGCGGTGCGCGTGTGGGTGCCGGCACCCGGCTGGTGGCCAATGTCACCCTGTGTCACGAGGTCAGGCTGGGCCGGGGCTGTCTGCTGCATCCCGGCGTGGTGATCGGCAGTGACGGTTTCGGCATCGCCAAGGATCAGGGCCGCTGGCTCAAGGTGCCGCAGCTGGGCGGGGTGGAGATCGGCGATGATGTCGAGATCGGCGCCAACACCACGGTCGATCGCGGCGCGCTGGAGAACACGGTCATTGCCGGCGGCGCCAAGCTCGACAATCAGATCCAGGTGGCGCACAACGTCCATATCGGCGAACATACCGCCGTTGCCGGCTGTGTGGGTATCTCCGGCAGTGCGCGCATCGGCAGCCACTGCCTGCTGGCCGGCGGTGTGGGCGTGGTGGGGCACCTGGAGATTGCCGACCACACGGTGGTGACCGGCATGTCCATGGTCACCCGCTCCATCACCGAGGCGGGTGTGTATTCCTCCGGACTCGCCGCCATGCCGGCGGATAAATGGAACCGTATCCAGGCCCGCCTGCGGCGTCTCGATGACATGGCCCGGCGGCTGCAGAGTCTGGAACAACAGCTGACCGCGCTGCGGGACGGCGCAATCGATAAGAAATCACCGGACAACGAGAATGACTGACACTTTAATGGACATCAATGAAATCATGCGGGAGTTGCCGCATCGCTATCCTTTTCTGCTGATCGACCGGGTCACCGAATACGTCGCCGGCGAACACCTGGTGGGCTACAAGAACGTCAGTTTCAACGAGCCCTTCTTCAACGGGCACTTTCCGGAAAAACCCATCATGCCCGGTGTGCTCGTCATCGAGGCGCTGGCCCAGGCCACCGGTCTGCTGGCCTTCCGCAGTATGGGCCGGGAAGGGCGCAGGGAGAACGTACTCTACTACCTGGTGGGCGTGGACAAGGCCCGCTTCAAGCGTCCGGTCGAGCCGGGCGATCAACTGATGCTGCATGTGCGGGTGAAGAACACCCGGCGCGGCATCTGGGTGTTCGAGGCCGAGGCGAAGGTGGACGGCAAGCTCGCCGCCAGCGCCGAACTCATGTGCACCGAGAGGGCAGTCGAATCTTGATTCATGCCCAGGCCCTGGTCGATCCCGGCGCGATGCTGGCGACCGGGGTGGAGGTCGGACCCTTCAGCGTGATCGGCCCTGACGTGAGCATCGAGGCGGGCACGGTCATCGGCCCGCACGTGGTCATCAACGGGCCCACCCGCATCGGCCGCGACAACCGTATCTACCAGTTCGCCTCCATCGGCGAGGCGCCGCAGGACAAGAAATACGCCGGCGAGCCCACCGAACTGGTCATCGGTAACCACAACACCATCCGCGAAGGGGTCACCATCCATCGCGGGACCGTGCAGGATCGCGGCCGCACCACCCTTGGCGATGACAACTGGATCATGGCCTATGTGCATATCGCCCACGACTGCGATGTCGGCAGTCATACCATCCTTGCCAACAATACCGCCCTGGCCGGGCACGTGCGGGTCGGTGACCATGCCATCCTCGGCGGCTTCACCCTGGTGCACCAGTTCTGCGCCATCGGCGCCCATGCCTTCACCGCCTTCGGCAGCGTGATCGGCAAGGATGTGCCGCCCTTCATGATGGTTTCCGGTCATCCCGCCCATGTCCACGGGCTCAACAGCGAAGGCCTGAAGCGGCGCAATTTCTCCGCCGGCAGCCTGCGCGCACTCAAGCAGGCCTACCGGACGCTGTATCGCAGCGGCCTGCCGCTGGAACAGGCGCTGGTCCAGCTGCAGGCGGAGCAGGGCGGGGATGCGCAGGTGCAGTCTCTGATCGCCTTTCTGCAGCAGCAGACCCGCGGCATCGTGCGCTGAAGATTCAGCTGTCATGGATGAAACCACCGACACCGGCCGGACCAGACCTCTTCCGCCGCTGCGCATCGCCATGGTGGCGGGCGAGGCCTCGGGCGACCAGCTCGGCGCCGGCCTGATCCACGCCCTGCGCGAACAGCTGGCCGGCAGGCGGGAACTGATGGTGGAGGGCATCGGCGGCCCGGAAATGCAGGCGGCGGGCTGCCGCAGTCTCTATCCCATGGAGGCCCTGTCGGTGATGGGGCTGGTGGAGGTGCTGCGGCATCTGCCCGGGTTGTTGCGGCTGCGCCGCCGGCTGGCCCGGCAGCTGCTGGCCGAACCGCCCGATGTATTCGTCGGCATCGACGCCCCGGATTTCAACCTGGGCCTGGAGCGCCGCCTGCACCGGCAGGGCATCCGCACACTGCACTATGTCAGCCCGTCGGTGTGGGCCTGGCGCGGCTACCGCATCAAGCGCATCGTGCGTAGCCTGGACCGGATGCTGACCCTGTTCCCCTTCGAGGCCGAATTCTACCGCCGCCATGCCGTGCCGGTGACCTTCGTGGGCCATCCCCTGGCCGAGCGCATCCCGCTGCTGCCGGATGCGACTGCCGCCCGGCAGCAGCTGGGACTGCCCGAGCGCGGTCCGCTGGTGGCGGTGCTCCCCGGCAGCCGGCTGGGCGAGGTACAGCGGTTGGCGCAACCCTTCATCGAGACCCTGCAGTGGTGCCTGGAACGCGACCGCGGACTGCATTTCATCGTGCCCTGCGCCAGTCCCCGGACCCGGGAGCTGTTCGAGTCCATCCTTGCCCGCAGTGCGGCGGACCTGCCGCTGACCCTGCTCGACGGCCGCGCCCGCACCGCCATGACCGCCGCCGATGCGGTGCTGCTGGCCTCGGGCACCGCGGCGCTGGAGGCCATGCTGCACAAGCGCCCCATGGTAGTGGCCTACCGGCTGGCGCCGGCCACCCACTGGCTGATGAAACGGCTGGTCAGGGTGCCGCACTACAGTCTGCCCAACCTGCTGGCCGGCGAGTCCCTGGTACCCGAGTACATCCAGGACGAGGTCACGCCGGTCAATCTGGGCCAGGCGCTGCTCAACCAGCTGCACAATCCGGCCCGTCGCAGCCTGCTGACCCGGCGCTTCCGGGAACTGCACACCGAGTTGCAGCACAATGCCGACCAGGCCGCCGCGGCCGCGGTGCTGGAGGTGGCCGGCCATGCCTGAGCAGGCGGAACTGGATTTCACTCTCGATGTCACAGGTCGTGTCGCCGGCGTGGACGAGGCCGGGCGCGGCCCCCTGGCCGGCCCCGTGGTGGCCGCCGCGGTCATCCTGAACCCGGACCGGCCGCTGTCGGGCCTGGCCGATTCCAAGACCCTGAGCGAGAAGCGGCGCGGCGTGCTGGCGGCTCAGATCCGGGAGCAGGCCCTGGCCTGGGCCCTGGGCCGGGCCGAGGTCGAGGAGATTGACCGCATCAACATCCTCCAGGCCAGTCTGTTGGCCATGCAGCGCGCGGTCGCCGCCCTGGGGGTGGCGCCGGAACTGGCCCTGATCGACGGCAACCGCTGTCCCGAACTGCCCTGCGCATCGCAGGCCGTCATCAAGGGCGACAGCCGGGTCGAGGCCATCAGCGCCGCCTCCATCCTGGCCAAGGTGGCGCGCGACGCGGAGATGATCGCTCTGGATGCGCAGTATCCCGGCTACGGTCTGGCCAGCCACAAGGGCTATCCCTGCCAGGCCCATCTGGCCGCGCTGGAGCGCCTGGGGGTGACGCCCATCCATCGCCGTTCCTATGCGCCGGTGCGGCGCCTGATTGAACAGGGACGGGGCCGATAGGCTAGAGCCGGGGAAAAGCGGTCTCACAGGCCGGATCGGCTGCAGGCCCGTTTCCGGCAACTGTCCGTATATGTCGGATGGGGTGTGCTTGTTCCAGCCCGCGATTGCACACCCTTCACCGTGAGCGTGCAGTATCCGCCGGCACCGCCGGATCCCCGCCCTGAGCTTGATGTGGGTCAGATCCCCCGGGCGAATACAGGCTAGGATACGTGTTACTTGTGGCTCATGGACATGGACATGGACATGGGCCGTGCCGGGACAGAGGATATGAAGCCGCACGGATATTCGTTGTTGTTGCCGCCGCATGCCGTGCTCTGCACGGTGATTGCCTCGCTGTTGTCCGCCTGTGCCGCGGTCGGTCCGGACTACCAGGCACCGCAACCCGGGGTGCCCGCGCACTGGGGGACGGCAACCGATACCCGCGCCCCGGATGCCGCCGTGCTGGCCGAATGGTGGCGCCAGTTCGAGGATCCGCTGCTGAACGCGCTGGTGGACGAGGCCCTGGCCGCCAACCGCGAGCTGGCCACCGCCCGGGCCCAGCTGCGCGAGGCGCGGGCGCGGCGCGCCCTGGCCGGCGCCCAGCTCGGGCCTGCACTGGACGCCGCGGCCTCGGCGGCCCGCAGTACGTCGAGCGAAACGCTCGGGACCGGCGCCACGCGCGATCTGTACAGCGCCGGCTTCGACGCCGCCTGGGAGCCGGACATCTTCGGCGGCCTGCGCCGCGGCCGTGAGGCCGCCGCCGCCGAACTCGACGCCAGCCTCGAGACACTGCGCGACACCCGGGTCTCGCTGGCCGCCGAGGTGGTACTGAACTACGCCGATCTGCGCACGGCCCAGCGGCGCCTGGCCGTGGCCGAGGCCAGTGTCGCCGCCCGCCATGAAACCCATGACCTGACCCGCTGGCGCTGGCAGGCGGGACTGGTGCCGGAGTTGGATGTCGCTCAGGCGCGCACCGATCTGGAGAGCGCGCAGGCCGCGCTGCCGGCGCTGCGCAGCGCGGTGAGCGCGGCCCGACACCGGCTGGCGGTACTGCTGGGCCGGAATCCGGGCGCACTGCGCGAACGGCTTGCCGCGACGGCCGCCGTGCCCCTGGCCGGGCGCGCGGCCGCCGTCGGCATTCCCGCCGACGTGCTGCGGCGGCGCCCGGACGTGCGGGCCGCCGAGCGGCGGCTGGCGGCACAGACCGCCCGCCTGGGCGAGGCCGAGGCGGCGCGTTATCCCGGTTTCCGGCTGTCCGGCTCCATCGGACTGGAGGCGTTGAGCCTGTCCGGTCTGAACAACAATGGCGCGGATGCCCGTTCGCTGCTGGGTGCCGTCACTGCGCCGATCTTCCAGTCCGGCCGCATCCGCGCCAACATCGGGATCCAGGACGCGCTGCTCGAGCAGGCGCGGCTGGCCTATGAGACGGCGGTGCTGGCCGCGCTCGAGGAGGTGGAGAACGCCCTGGTCGACGTGGCCGCAACCGCCGAACGCCGGGAGCGCCTGGCCCGGGCCGTGGCGGCGGCGCGGGAGGCCCATACGATCGCCGAACAGCGCTATGCCGCCGGGCTGGCCGATTTCCTCTCCGTGCTCGACAGCCAGCGCAGCCTGCTCAGCCTGGAGGACCAGCTCGCCAGCAGTACCGGGGAGCTGGCGGCGGCCCAGATCCGGCTCTACAAGGCCCTCGGCGGCGGTTGGGCGCCCGCATCCGCATCCGTTGCGGCGCCGGACACAGCACATACCAGGATCGATCCATGAACGATACTTCCCGACCCGGCGGCGGTCCGGCCGCCGACCTCGAAGCCATCCTGACCCGGCAGGGCAGCGGCGGCCGGCTGCGCCGCTGGCGCCTGCCGTTGATCGCCGGCCTGATCCTGCTGCTACTGGCCGCCTACTTCATGTTCGGCGGCAATGGCGATGCCGGCAAGCCGCAGTACCGCACCGAGACCGTGGAGCGCGGCACGCTGGTGGTGACGGTATCGGCCACCGGCCGGCTGGAGCCGACCAACCAGGTGGAGGTCGGCAGCGAGATGTCCGGCACGGTCGAGTCGGTGTTCGTCGACGACGATGACCGCGTGACCGAGGGCCAGATACTGGCCGAACTCGACCTGTCCAAGTTCGAGGATGCGGTGGCCCGCTCGCGCGCGACGGTGGCCGCGGCCGAAGCGGCCCTGGAACAGGCCGAGGCCACGGTCACCGAGGTGCGGGCGCGGCTGGCGCGGTTTCGCGAGGTCTCACGCCTGTCCGGCGGCAAGGTGCCCTCGCATGCCGAGATGGAGACCGCCGAGGCCGAACTGGCACGGGCCGAAGCCGATGTGGCCAGCGCGCAGGCCGGGGTCGCCCAGGCGCGGGCCGCGCTGCGCAGCGACGAGACCAACCTGTACAAGGCCCGCATCCGTTCGCCCATCGACGGCGTGGTGCTGGAGCGCGCGGTCGACCCGGGCCAGACGGTGGCCGCCTCGCTGCAGGCGGTGACCCTGTTTCTGCTGGCCGAGGATCTGACCCAGATGGAACTGCGGGTGGACGTGGACGAGGCCGATGTCGGCCAGGTGCAGCCCGGGCAGCCGGCCGGCTTCAGCGTCGATGCCTGGCCGGGACGGCGCTTCGAGGCCGAGATCATCCGTGTCGGCTACAACGCCACCGACAGCGATGGCGTGATCTCCTATCCGGCCGTGCTCAAGGTGGACAACCGGGATCTGAGTCTGCGCCCGGGCATGACCGGCACGGCCGAGATCACGACCCTGGTGCGCGAGGACGCCCTGCTGGTCCCCAATGCCGCGCTGCGCTTCACGCCGCCGGCAGCGACGGCGGCGGAGGATTCCGGCCGCGGCGTGATCGGATCGCTGATGCCGCGGCGGCCGGCCCAGAGCAGTTCCCGGCCCCGGACCGCGGGCAGCGGCGGGGGCGGCCAGGGTCTGTGGGTACTGCGCGATGGACAGGCGGTCAGGCTGACGGTCGAGACCGGCGCGACCAACGGCCGCGTCACCGAGATCCTCGGCGGCGGCCTCGAGCCCGGCATGGAGGTCATTACCGAGATGTCGGTGACCCGATGACCGCGGACGACGCGCCGCTGATCCGCCTGCAGGGGATCACCAGGACCTACGGCCAGGGCCGGGCCGCCTTCCAGGCCCTGCGCGGCATCGACCTGGACGTCCGGCCGGGGGAGTTCATCGCGGTGATGGGGCCGAGCGGCTCGGGCAAGTCCACGGCCATGAATATCCTCGGCTGCCTGGATACGCCCTCCGGCGGCAGCTATGCCTTTCAGGGGATGCAGGTGGAGCGGCTGACGCGCGACCAGCGCGCACTGCTGCGGCGGCACTTTCTCGGTTTCGTGTTTCAGGGCTTCAATCTGCTGGCGCGCACCACCGCGCTGGAGAATGTGGAACTGCCGCTGATCTATCGCGGGGCGCCGGCCGCGGCCCGCCATGCCGCGGCCCGGGCCGCGCTGGCCCAGGTCGGCCTCGAAGGCTGGGAGCACCATACCCCGGGGGAGTTGTCCGGCGGCCAGCAGCAGCGCGTGGCCATCGCCCGCGCCATCGTCACCGGCCCCCGGGTGCTGCTGGCCGACGAGCCCACCGGCAACCTGGACACCCATACCAGCGTTGAAATCATGGAACTGATCGCCGCCCTCAATCGCGACAGCGGCATCACCGTGTTGATGGTTACCCACGAGCCGGACATGGCCGCCTACGCCCGGCGCGTCGTGCGCTTCGTCGATGGGCGGGTGGACAGCGACACGCGCTCGGAGGCTCAGGTCTGATGTGGTGGAACACCCTGATGCTGGCCCTGCGCGCCATCCGCCGCAACCTGATGCGCTCCTTTCTGACCATCCTCGGCGTGGTCATCGGTGTGGCCGCAGTCATCACCATGGTGACGCTGGGCAACGGCGCCACCCGCTCGGTGGCCGACCAGATCGCCAGCATGGGCAGCAACCTGCTCATGGTGCGCCCCGGCCAGCGCTTCGGCCCGGCGGCGGAGGCCGCACCCAATTTCAAACTCGCCGACGTCGAGGCGGTGCGCAACCAGATCGGCGGCACGGCGGCGGTGGCGCCGGTGGTGAGCAGTGCAGTGACGGCCGTGTTCCAGGCCAGCAACTGGTCCACCTCGGTCACCGGCAGCAGCAACGCCTATTTCACCGCCGCCAACTGGGAGATCGTCGCCGGGCGCAGTTTCACCGAACTCGAGGAGCGCGCCGGCAAGGCGGTGTGCGTGATCGGCGAGACAGTGCGGGAGAATCTGTTCGGGCAGCAGAATCCGGTGGGTGCGGAGATCCGCATCCGGCAGTTCGCCTGCGAGGTGATCGGGTTGCTCGGCGCCAAGGGCCAGTCGGCGATGGGCTCGGATCAGGACGACACCGTGATCATGCCGCTGCGCACGGTGCAGCGGCGCCTGGTCGGCAATACGGATGTGCGCATGATCATGGTCTCGGTGGCCGCCGGCGCCTCGATCGACCGGGTCAAGGCCCAACTGGTTTCGCTGCTGCGCGAGCGGCGCAACATCAGCGAGTTCGAGGATGACGACTTCCGGGTCATGGATACACGCCAGATCGCCGAGACCCTGACCGGCACCACCCGCGTCCTGACCCTGCTGCTCGGTGCAGTGGCCGCGGTGAGCCTGCTGGTGGGCGGCATCGGCATCATGAACATCATGCTGGTGTCGGTCACCGAGCGTACCCGCGAGATCGGCATCCGGCTGGCCATCGGGGCGCTCGAACGCGACGTGCTGCTGCAGTTCCTGATCGAGGCGGTGGTGCTGTCCAGCCTGGGCGGTGTGATCGGTATTCTGCTGGCCGCGGGTGCCTCGGTGTTTCTCGCCGGTCTGATGTCGGTCCCCTATATCTTCGATCCGGCCATCAACCTGCTCTCGTTCGTGTTTTCCGCCGCCATCGGCGTGATGTTCGGTTACTTCCCGGCCCGCCGCGCCGCCCGCCTGGATCCGATCGACGCCCTGCGCCACGAGTGAACCGGAACGCAATGACGGATTAATCAGGGAACCTCTGATTTATTCGTCATTGCGAGGCGCGTAGCGCCGCGGCAATCTCCAACCGATTGATTCTGCAGTGTGAGATTGCTTCGCTACGCTCGCAATGACGAGAATCATCGAATTAATCAGAGTTTCCTCAGGTATTTCCTTATGAAACTCTGCGTCTCCGCGCCTCTGCGCACTCTGCGTTGTTCTCGCAAAAGCTCTGAGACCAACTGTCAAGCCTTGCATCCCCCGCCGCGGTGCCGGAAACTTTGCCCCCATGCCCGTCTCCTTCGTCCATCTCCGCCTGCACACCGAGTACTCCCTGGTCGACGGGATTGTGCGCATCAAGCCGCTGGTCAAGGCGGCGCGCGCGGCGGGCATGCCGGCGGTGGCAGTCACCGACCAGTGCAACCTGTTCGCCATGGTCAAGTTCTACAAGGCGGCCATCGCCGGCGGGCTCAAGCCGCTCATCGGCGTGGACCTGTGGCTGGAGAATCCCAACGATCCCAACCAGCCGCACCGGCTGACCCTGCTGTGCCAGAACAACCAGGGCTATCTGAATCTGTCGCAGCTGGTTTCGCGCACCTACACCGAGGGCCAGCATGGCGGCGTGCCGGTATTGAAACGCGACTGGCTGGACGGCCTGACCGACGGCCTGATCGCCCTGTCGGGCGGACGTCAGGGTGACATCGGTCAGGCGCTGCTTGCCGGGCACGCCGATGTCGCTGCCGACCTGCTCGCCGACTGGCGGCGTCTGTTCCCCGACCGCTTCTACCTGGAATTGCAGCGCACCGGCCGCGAGTACGAGGAGGACTACCTGCATGCCGCGGTCGATCTGGCCGCACAACAGGGCGTGCCGGTGGTGGCCACCAACGATGTGCGCTTCATCCAGGCCGATGGCTTCGAGGCCCACGAAGCCCGCGTCTGCATCCATGACGGCCGCACCCTGGACGATCCGCGCCGGCCGCGCCTGTACAGCGATCAGCAGTACCTGAAGACACCGGAGGCGATGGCGGAGCTGTTCGCCGACATCCCCGAGGCGCTGGAGAACACGGTCGAGATCGCCCGGCGCTGCAACCTGGAACTGACCCTGGGCGAGAACTTCCTGCCGGAATTCCCGATTCCCGACGGGATGACCATGGAGGAATACTTCAATCAGCAGGCGCACGCAGGCCTGGAGCAGCGCCTGGACAAGCTGTTCGACCGCACCGCCCCGGAATTCGCCGAGCAGCGTAGACCCTATGACGAGCGCCTGCAGATCGAACTGGACGTCATCAACCAGATGGGTTTTCCGGGCTACTTTCTCATCGTGGCCGACTTCATCCAGTGGGCCAAGTCCAACGGCGTGCCGGTGGGGCCGGGGCGCGGTTCGGGCGCCGGCTCGCTGGTCGCCTATGCCCTGACCATCACCGATCTCGATCCCATCGCCTACGACCTGCTGTTCGAGCGCTTCCTCAATCCCGAACGCGTATCCATGCCCGACTTCGACGTCGACTTCTGCATGGAGGGACGCGACCGCGTCATCGACTATGTCGCCCGCCGCTACGGCCGCGAGAAGGTCTCGCAGATCATCACCTACGGCTCCATGGCGGCCAAGGCGGTGGTGCGCGACGTCGGCCGGGTGCTCGGGCATCCCTACGGCTTTGTCGACCGCATCGCCAAGCTGATCCCGTTCGAGATCGGCATGACCCTGGACAAGGCGCTGGAACAGGAGGAGGAACTGAAGCGCCTGGTCGACGAGGACGAGGAGGTGCGCGGCATCATCGAGCTGGCGCAGTCGCTGGAGGGCCTGGCGCGCAATGCCGGCAAGCACGCCGGCGGCGTGGTGATCTCGCCGACCAAGCTGACCGACTTCACCCCGCTGTACTGCGAACACGGCTCGGAGAGCATCGTCAGCCAGTTCGACAAGGACGACGTCGAGGCGGTCGGCCTGGTCAAGTTCGACTTCCTCGGCCTGCGCACCCTGACCATCATCGACTGGGCCCTGCGCAGCGTGAACGCCATCCGCCGCGAGGCCGGCGAGCCCGACGTGGACATCGAGACCATTCCGCTGGACGACCCGGACAGCTTCAGGCTGCTCAAGGGCTGCAAAACCACCGCCGTATTCCAGCTCGAGTCCAGCGGCATGAAGGACCTGATCCGGCGCCTGCAGCCGGACAGCTTCGAGGACATCATCGCCCTGGTCGCGCTGTTCCGCCCCGGGCCGCTGCAGTCGGGCATGGTGGACGACTTCATCGCCCGCAAGCACGGGCGCCAGCGGGTCGAATACCCGCATCCCGATCTGGAGCCGATCCTGGCGCCCACCTACGGCGTGATCCTGTACCAGGAGCAGGTGATGCAGATCGCCCAGGTGCTGGCCGGCTACACCCTGGGCGGCGCCGACCTGCTGCGCCGCGCCATGGGCAAGAAGAAGCCCGAGGAGATGGCCAAGCAGCGCGAGATCTTCACCCGGGGCGCACTGGAGCGCGGGGTGGAGGAGAAGACCGCCACCTACATCTTCGACCTGATGGAGAAGTTCGCCGGCTACGGCTTCAACAAGTCGCACTCGGCGGCCTATGCCCTGGTCTCCTACCAGACCGCCTGGCTCAAGGCGCACTATCCGGCCGCCTTCATGGCGGCGGTGCTGTCGGCGGACATGGACAACACCGACAAGGTGGTCACCCTGATCGACGAATGCCGCGACATGCAACTCGGCGTCATCCCCCCCAGCGTCAACCGTTCCATGTACCGTTTCACTGCCGAGGGCGTGGATACGGTGGTCTACGGTCTGGGGGCCATCAAGGGCGTGGGCCAGGGCGCGATCGAAAGCATGATCGCCGAGCGCGAGGCCAACGGGCCGTTCGCGGACCTGTTCGATTTCTGCCGGCGGGTGGATCTGCGCAAGCTCAACCGCCGGGTGCTGGAGGCACTGATCCGGGCCGGGGCGCTGGACGAGATCGGCTCCAACCGCGCCACCCTGATGGCGCAGCTGCCGATGGCGCTGAAACTGGCCGAGCAGCATGTGCGCGATGCCGACCTGGGCCAGAACGACCTGTTCGGCGAGGCCGGACCGGCGCCGGTGGACAAGCCGCTGGACCTGGTCGAACTGCCCGAGTGGACCGAGGATGAGCGCCTGACCGGCGAGAAGGAAACCCTGGGGCTGTATCTCAGCGGCCATCCCATCTGCCGCTACGAGGCCGAGCTGGCGCATTTCACCAGCGGGCGTATCGCCGATGTCGTCCCCGACAGCGTGCCGGCCGACGGCGGCAACAGCCGCGGTCAGGAACGCACTGTCACGCTCGCCGGTCTGGTGATCGCCCTGCGGGTGCGCAACACCCGGCGCGGCCGCATGGCCTTCGCCACCCTGGATGATCGCAGCGCGCGCATCGAGGTGAGGGTGTTCTCCGACACCTTCGAGGCCCACCGCAACCTGCTGGCCAGGGACCGGGTGCTGGTGATCAAGGGCTCACTGGCGCTGGACGACTATTCCGGCGGCTACCAGCTCACCGCCGACGAGATCTACGACATCAGCCAGGCCCGCGCCGCCTTCGCCCGCCGGCTGGTGATCGAGGTCGACGCCGCGCGTGCCGGCAACGGCTTCATGCAGCACCTGGCCGAGACCCTGCAGCCCTATCGCGAGGGCCGCTGCCCGGTCTGGCTCAACTACCACAACGACCGCGCCCGGGCCCATATCATGCTGGGCAATGAGTGGCGGGTGCAGCCCGCCGACGAACTGCTGCACCGCCTGGACGAACTGGCCGGCGGCGAAGGGCGGGTGCAGGTCGAGTACAATACCCACTGAAGCAGATCGTAAGGGTAGGATGGGTGAAGGCGCCTTGTGCCGTAACCCATCGCCATGGCCGGTCAATGATGGGTTGCGCTGCGCTCCACCCATCCTACGGATGGAATTGTATATTCTGTTGAAAACTCTGCGTTCTCTGCGCCTTCGCGCCTTTGTGTTGAACATCGGCAGCGGTTGCCGCCCTACCCGCAGCCGAGTATCCTTACGCCCCCATGAACCTGAACTTTCTGGATTTTGAACAACCCATCGCGGAACTCGAGGCGAAAATCGAGGAACTGCGCTATGTGGGCGACGATGCCGAGATCAACATCAGCGAGGAGATCCGGCGCCTGGAAGAGAAGAGCCGCTCGCTGACCCAGTCCATCTTCTCCAGGCTCAATGCCTGGCAGGTCGCCCAGCTGGCCCGGCATCCGCAGCGGCCCTATCTGCTGGACTACATCGCCCGTATCTTCACCGATTTCGAGGAACTGCACGGCGACCGCACCTTTGCCGACGACCCCGCCATTGTCGGCGGCGTGGCGCGGCTGGAGGGCGAGCCGGTGATGATCATCGGCCAGCAGAAGGGGCGCGACACCCGGGAGAAGCTGCACCGCAACTTCGGCATGCCGCGGCCCGAGGGCTATCGCAAGGCGCTGCGGTTGATGCAGACGGCCGAGCGCTTCAAGCTGCCGGTGCTGACCTTCATTGACACCCCCGGCGCCTATCCCGGCATCGGCGCCGAGGAGCGCGGCCAGAGCGAGGCCATCGCCCGCAACCTGCAGGTCATGGCGGAACTGAAGACACCTGTCATCTGCACCGTCATTGGCGAGGGCGGCTCCGGCGGCGCGCTCGCCATCGGTGTGGGCGACCGCTTGCTGATGCTGGAGTACAGCACCTATTCGGTCATCTCGCCCGAGGGCTGCGCCTCCATCCTGTGGAAGAGCGCCGAGAAGGCCGCCGATGCCGCCGAGGCCCTGGGCATCACCTCGCGCCGGCTGCTGGAACTGGGTCTGATCGACACCGTCATCGAAGAACCGCTGGGCGGTGCCCACCGCGATCCGGAACGCATGGCGGAACTGCTCAAGGCGCGGCTGCTGAGCGAGTTGGACAGCCTGCGCGGCCAGCCTCTGGATACGCTGCTGGAGACCCGCTACCGCCGGCTGCTCGAGTTCGGCGAGTACAACGAAAAGGCCTGACCCTTCTGAGCACCTCGACGCTCCCCCCGGTCGCCCGTCAGATCAAGGAATGGATTCCCCAGGCGCAGGCCTGCTGGGTGGCATTGAGCGGCGGTCTGGATTCGGTCGTTCTGCTGCACCGGCTGGCCGATCAGCGCGAACAGCTGGGGATGCCGCTGGGTGCGGTGCATGTGGATCATCAGCTGCAGCCGGACTCGGCGCACTGGAGTGAGCGCTGCCGGGCGCTGTGCCGGGAGCTGGACATCCCCTTTGAACTGCACCGGGTCGAGGCCCGGCCCGGGCCGGGCGAGAGCCCCGAGGCCGCTGCGCGCGAGGCCCGCTATCGGGCGCTGCGTGAGTGGCTGCAACCGGATCATTGTCTGGTCACGGCCCATCACGAGGACGATCAGGCCGAGACCCTGCTGCTGCAGCTGCTGCGCGGCAGTGGACCCAGGGGGTTGGCGGGAATGCCCGCAGTGAGCGTGTTCGGCCCGGGCTGGCTGTGCCGGCCGCTGCTGGAGGTCACGCGTGCCCAGCTGCTGGAGTGGGCCCGGAACCGGGATCTGGACTGGATCGAGGATCCGAGCAACGCCGACCGGCACTATGACCGCAACTTCCTGCGCCACGAGATCCTGCCGCGGCTGCAGGCGCGCTGGCCGGGCGTGAAACGTGCCCTGGCCCGTGCGGCCCGCCACCAGGCCGATGCCGCCAGTCTGCAGGTCGATCTGGCCATCAGCGATCTGCTGCAGGTCGGCGGCCGGGGACCGGCCACTCTGTCGGTCGCGGCCCTGCTGCATTACACCCCGCCGCGTCGGCGCAACCTGCTGCGCTACTGGCTGCATGGCCTGGGCCTGCTCATGCCCAGCGAGGCGGTGCTGGAACAGATCGAGCAGAGCGTGCTGGGGGCCCGCGCCGATACCATGCCGCGGGTGCACTGGCCCGGGGGCGAGGTGCGCCGTTACCGGGACGATCTCTATGCCATGCCGCCGCTGCCCGTGCCGCCCGCCCAGCGACAGGACTGGGACGGCGGTGACGTGAATATCCCTGCCGCCGCAGGCCGGCTCGAGGTCATGCCCACGCCGGGGCAGGGGCTGGCCCGGGAGGCGCTCGCCGGCCGTCGCCTGCAGCTCGGTTTCCGCGTCGGCGGCGAACGCCTGGCCCCGGCCGGTCGCGGTCATCACCACAGTCTCAAGCACCTGTTCCAGGAGCGCGGCATTCCCCCCTGGGAGCGCGACCGCGTGCCATTGGTGTACTGTGACGATGAACTCGTTGCCGTGGCCGGCCTGTGGCTCGCGGAGGGCTGGCAGGCGCGCGGCGAGCAGCCCGGCCTGGTATTGCAATGGAGCCGTTTGCCGGGCTGATTCCGCCCCGCTTTTCTGCGCCCGACCCGTAGGTCGGGTTAGCCCGAGAGGGCGTAACCCGACATTTGCCGGCTTCGTGTCGGGTTACGCTGCGCTAACCCGACCTACGATCAGCAATGGAGCCGTTTGTGATGCGGGTCGCGTTGTACGGGTGGGGGGGTTCTGGTATCGTTGACTCCCGTCCGTAGCGCCGCCCGCGTCATCCCGCCGGCCGCTGAATCTCGCTCCTCGACAACTGCTTGGATCGCATGACCCGATACATCTTCATAACCGGCGGTGTGGTTTCCTCACTGGGGAAAGGCATTGCCGCGGCCTCGCTTGCCGCCATCCTGGAGGCGCGCGGCCTCAAGGTCACCCTGATGAAGCTCGATCCCTACATCAATGTGGATCCGGGGACCATGAGCCCATTCCAGCACGGCGAGGTTTTCGTCACCGCCGACGGCACCGAGACCGATCTGGACCTGGGGCATTACGAGCGCTTCGTGCGCACCACCATGTCCAAGCGCAACAACTTCACCACCGGCCAGATCTACGAGAACGTCATCCGCAAGGAGCGCCGCGGCGACTACCTGGGCGGTACCGTGCAGGTGATTCCGCACATCACCGACGAGATCAAGCGTTCCATCGTCGAGGGCGCGGGCGATGCCGACGTCGCCATGGTCGAGATCGGCGGCACCGTCGGCGACATCGAGTCGCTGCCCTTCCTGGAGGCCATCCGCCAGATGGGGGTGGAACTGGGGCACGAGCGCGCCATCTTCATGCACCTGACCCTGGTGCCTTATATCTCCGCTTCGGGCGAGATCAAGACCAAGCCGACCCAGCACTCGGTCAAGGAACTGCGCTCCATCGGTATCCAGCCCGACGTGCTGCTGTGCCGCGCCGACCGGCCGCTGCCCGAGGACGAGCGGCGCAAGATCGCGCTGTTCACCAACGTCGAGGAGCGGGCGGTGATCTCGGCCCCCGATGTGGACAATATCTACAAGATCCCGCGCGTACTGCACGGCCAGCACCTGGACGACATCGTGGTCGACAAGATGCGCCTGGAACTGCCGCCGGCCGATCTGAAGGAGTGGGAGCAGGTGATCGAGGCCATGGAACATCCCGAGGGCGAGGTCACCGTGGCCATGGTCGGCAAGTACGTCAACCTGACCGAGTCCTACAAGTCGCTGTCCGAGGCCCTGATTCATGCCGGGGCCCATACCCGCACCAAGGTGAACATCACCTATATCGACTCCGAAGTCATCGAGCAGGAGGGCACCGGCTGCCTGGACCGGGTCGATGCCGTGCTGGTACCGGGCGGTTTCGGCGAGCGCGGCGTGGAAGGCAAGATCGCCGCCGTGCGGCACGCCCGCGAGCAGGGCATCCCCTATCTGGGCATCTGCCTGGGCATGCAGGTGGCGGTGATCGAGTATGCCCGGCACCTGGCCGGCCTGGCGGATGCCCACAGCACCGAGTTCCGGCCCGACACCCCCTATCCGGTCATCGCACTCATCACCGAGTGGAAGACCGAGGCGGGCACCATCGAGCGCCGCGACGAGAACTCCGACCTGGGCGGCACCATGCGTCTGGGCGCGCAGAAGTGCCGGTTGCAGGAAGGTTCGCTGGCGCACCGGCTCTACGGCCGGGACGTGATCGAAGAGCGCCACCGGCACCGCTACGAGTTCAACAACAACTACCGCGACAGCCTGCAGCAGGCCGGGCTGGTGCTGTCCGGCACCTCGCTGGACGATGAGCTGGTCGAGGTGGTCGAGATCGCCGACCATCCCTGGTTCCTGGCCTGCCAGTTCCACCCGGAATTCACTTCCACCCCGCGCGACGGCCATCCGCTGTTCTCCGGTTTCATCCGTGCCGCGCGCGAACACGGCCGCAGCGCCGGCAGCAGTCAGGCCACGGACGCCGTCACCGCCTGACCGCATCAATTACGGTAACCTTCAATGGCAAACATGCAACTCTGTGGCTTCGAGGTCGGTCTGGACCGGCCCTTCTTTCTTATCGCCGGTCCCTGCGTGATCGAGAGCGAGCAGCTGGCGCTGGACACCGCCGGCGAGCTCAAGGCCATCACCGACCGGCTCGGCATCCCGTTCATCTACAAGTCCTCCTTCGACAAGGCCAACCGCTCCTCGACCAAGAGCTTCCGCGGTCCCGGCATGGAGGAGGGTCTGCGTATCCTGCAGCAGGTGAAGGATGAAATCGGCGTGCCGGTGCTGACCGACGTGCACGAGGACACGCCGCTGGAAGAGGTCGCCGGCGTGGTCGATGTGCTGCAGACCCCGGCCTTCCTCTGCCGGCAGACCAACTTCATCCAGAATGTCGCCCGCCAGGGCCGGCCGGTGAATATCAAGAAGGGCCAGTTCCTCGCCCCCTGGGACATGCAGAACGTGGTCGACAAGGCGCGCGAGGTCGGCAACGACCAGATCATGGTGTGCGAGCGCGGCGTGTCCTTCGGCTACAACACCCTGATCTCGGACATGCGCGGGCTGGCCATCATGCGCGCGACCGGCGCCCCGGTGGTGTTCGACGCCACCCACTCGGTGCAGCAGCCGGGCGGGCAGGGCACCAGCTCCGGCGGCCAGCGCGAGTTCGTCCCGGTGCTGGCGCGCGCCGCCGTGGCCGCCGGCGTCTCCGGTCTGTTCATGGAGACCCATCCCAATCCGGCCGAGGCCCTGTCCGACGGCCCCAATGCCTGGCCGCTGGGCAGCATGGAAAATCTGCTGGCCACGCTGAAGATCATCGACGCGGCGGTGAAGGAGCGGGGGTTTGCCGAGGCGGAGTTGATGTAGGTGCATCCTTGTAGGTCGGGTTAGCCCGACAGGGCGTAACCCGACGTTATTGCCGCGTTCCTGTCGGGTTACGCTACGCTAACCCGACCTGCATGCCGGCACAGCGGACACCCGAACCCGCCACGACAAACCCTCCCGAGTGCGCTAGAATTGGCGCCATTCATGCCGGGTAATCGACTTTAAGTTTAAATCGTAACTAGAAGAAATCTGGAGAAAAGATGTCTCAGATTAATAATGTCCGCGCGCGCGAGATCCTGGATTCGCGCGGCAACCCCACCGTCGAGGCCGACGTGCTGCTGGAATCCGGTGCCGTGGGCCGCGCTGCCGTGCCTTCCGGGGCCTCCACCGGCAGCCGCGAGGCGGTGGAGTTGCGCGACGGCGACAAGCACCGCTACAACGGCAAGGGCGTGCTGCAGGCCGTGGAGAACGTCAACACCGAGATCCGCGAGGCCCTGCTCGGCATGGACGCGAAGGCCCAGAAGCAGATCGATGAGAAGCTGATCGAGCTCGATGGCAGCGATAACAAGTCGCGCCTGGGCGCCAACGCCATCCTCGCGGTATCGCTGGCCAATGCCCAGGCCCGCGCGCGCGAGACCGATCAGCCGCTGTACCGGCTGCTGGGCGGCAAGGGCCCCTTCACCCTGCCGGTGCCCATGATGAACATCCTCAATGGCGGGGCGCATGCCAGCAACAGCGTGGACATGCAGGAGTTCATGATCCTGCCGGTGGGCGCGGCCACCTTCCGCGAGGCGGTGCGCTACGGCGCCGAGGTCTTCCATGCGCTCAAGGCCGTGCTGGCCGGGCGCGGTCTTGCCACCACGGTCGGCGACGAGGGCGGCTTCGCTCCGGACCTGCCCTCCAACGAGGCCGCCATCGAGGTGATCCTGGAGGCGATCGAGAAGGCCGGCTTTGCCGCCGGTGAAGAGATCTTCCTCGGCCTGGATGCGGCCAGCAGCGAGTTTTACAAGGACGGCAAATACGTGCTGGAATCCGAAGGCAAAAGTTTCAGTTCGGCCGAGTTCGTCGACTATCTCACCGCCTGGTGCGACAAGTATCCGATCATCAGCATCGAGGACGGCATGGCCGAGGACGACTGGGACGGCTGGAAGGCCCTGACCGAGAGGCTGGGCGAGAAGGTGCAGCTGGTCGGCGACGACCTGTTCGTCACCAACCCGAAGATCCTGCAGGAAGGTATCGACAAGGACATCGCCAACTCCATCCTGATCAAGGTCAACCAGATCGGCACCCTGAGCGAGACCCTGGAGGCGATCGAACTGGCCGCCAGGGCCGGTTACAGCTCAGTGGTCTCCCATCGTTCCGGCGAGACCGAGGACGTGAGCATTGCCGACATCGCCGTGGGCACCGCCTCCACCCAGATCAAGACCGGTTCGCTGTCGCGCTCCGACCGGGTGGCCAAGTACAACCGGCTGATGCGCATCGAGGACCAGCTCCAGACCCTGGCCAGCTATGCCGGGCGCAGTGCCTTCAAGCAGCTGGGATAGGTGGGCACCGCGCTGATGCGCTGGTTGCTGCTGATCCTCGGCCTGATCTTCCTCGGCCTGCAGTACAAGCTGTGGGTGGGGGAGGGCAGCCTGGCCGAGGTCTGGCACCTCAAGGGCGCGGTCGCGGAACAGGGGGGCGAGAACGAGGAACTGCGCGAGCGCAACCGCGCCCTGGACGCCGAGGTGCAGGACCTCAAGCAGGGACTGGAAGCGGTCGAGGAGCGTGCCCGCAGTGAACTGGGCATGATCCGCGACGGCGAGACCTTCTATCAGGTCATCGAGTCCGACAGGAAAGAAACGGATGATTAGCTCTGTAGGTCGGGTTAGCGCAGCGTAACCCGACAGGGCTGCCTACGGGTGTCGGATTACGCCCTGACGGGCTGATCCGACCTACGGGACCTGGACACCTGCTTATGTCACACAGCCAACGCTACTGGGCCGTCGTCCCCGCCGCCGGCATCGGCCGCCGCATGGGCGCCGAGGTGCCCAAGCAGTACCTGCCGCTCGGGCGCCAGACGGTGCTTGAACACACCCTGGATGCCCTCTACGAGGAGCCGCGCATCCAGGCCGTCTGCGTTGTCCATGCTGTCGACGATCCCTACTGGAAGACACTGCGGTATTCGGCTCCGCGTCCCCTCATCGAGGCGCCGGGCGGCGCCGAACGCAGCGACTCCGTCCTCAGTGGCATTCTCAACCTGCTCACGCAGGCGCACCCCGACGACTGGGTGCTGGTCCACGACGCCGCCCGGCCCTGCCTGCGGCGCGAGGATATTGCAAATCTCATGGATACCCTGACTGAGGACGAGGTCGGCGGCCTGCTGGCCGTGTCCACCCGCGACACCATGAAGGAGGCCGACGACCAGGGCCGCGTGGTCGCCACCCTCGATCGCAGTGTCATCTGGCACGCGCTCACCCCGCAGATGTTCCGGCTGCAGACCCTGCACGAGGCCCTGGTCCGCACCCGCGACGACGCCCGGCCCGTGACCGACGAGGCCTCCGCCGTCGAACACCTTGGCCTGAAACCGAAACTGGTCGAGGGCCACGCCGACAACCTGAAGATCACCCGGCCCGAGGACCTGGCCCTGGCCGGATTTTATCTGCAACAGCAGGAGCGGTTATGAGAATCGGACAGGGCTTCGATGCCCATGCCTTCAAGCCGGGCGGCCGGCTGGTGCTGGGCGGGGTCGAGATCCCGCATGATCAGGGGCTGGAAGCCCACTCCGACGGCGATGTCGCCCTGCACGCCCTGTGCGATGCCCTGCTGGGTGCCGCCGCCCTGGGCGATATCGGCCGGCACTTCCCCGACAGCGATCCGCAGTACAAAGGCGCGGACAGCCGCGTGCTGCTGCGCGAGGTCATGCAGAAGATCGCGGCGAAGGGCTACCGTGTGGTCAACGCCGATCTCACCCTCATCGCCCAGGCCCCGAAACTCGCCCCCTATATCGAGACCATGCGCGCCAACATCGCCGCCGATCTGAACCTCGACCCCGACGGCGTCAACGTCAAGGCCACCACCACCGAGCGGATGGGCTTCACCGGCCGCGGCGAGGGCATCGCGGCCTTCGCCGTCGTGCTGATTGAAAACCTGTAGGACGGGTTTGGTGATCGTTGTCGGGTTACGCTACGCTAACCCGACCTACGAAGTGCAGGAGCAGAGTAGGTCGGGTTAGCCCGTGAGGGCGTAACCCGACAGGGTTCCGCCGCAACGGGCACATAGCTCGGGTTAGCCCGCAGGGCGTAACCCGACAGGATTCCGCCGGGACAAGTACGTAGGTCGGGTTAGCCCGCAGGGCGTAACCCGACATATGCCGCGTCTGTTCAGAAAACATGCAGCTACCAACAGAATAACAACCGCAGATGAGCATCACCCGCAAACAGATCTTCGAAACCCTGACCCTCGCCCGCGGCCGCGAACTCGCCGCCGATTTCGGCATCGAGGGCCTCACCGGCCTGAACAAACCCGATTTCGTCGCCATCCTCAGCCGCAAGCGCAGCCTGCCGGTCGAGTACCTGCTGCACGCACTCAAGCGTGCCGAACTCAAGACCCTGTGCGAGGCGCAGGGCCTGGACAGCAGCGGCCGCGAGAAGCAGCCCCTGATCGACCGACTGCTCGGCAACGAGCCGCCCGAGCCTGAATCAGAGCCCGAAACCGAATTCGAATCTGAACCGCCCGCCAGACAGGCAACCCCCAAACCCAGGCCCGCGCCACGTCCGGCCGGCCGCAAACGGGAACCGACCGCCCCAATGTTCGAGCAGACCTTCAAGAACATCGATAACGTCCTGTGGAAGGAAGCCGGCTGCGCCACCGAGCTGGACTACACCGAGCAGACCTCCTGGATGCTGTTTCTCAAGTATCTGGACGACCTGGAACGCAGGCGGGCCGATGAGGCGGAACTCCGGGGCAGGAACTACGAGCCCATCATCGAAGAGACCTTCCGTTGGTCCAGCTGGGCCGCGCCCAAGGACGAGGAGGGCAATTTCGATCACGACAATGCCCTGACCGGCCCCGATCTGATCACCTTCGTCAACACCGAGCTGTTCCCCTACCTGCAGGGCTTCCGCGAACGCGCCGCGAACACCGACACCATCGAGTACAAGATCGGCGAGATCTTCAGCGAGATCCGCAACAAGTTCCAGAGTGGCTACAGTCTGCGCGACGCCCTGGAATATGTGGACGCACTCAGCTTCCGCTCCCAGAAGGAGAAGCACGAGCTGTCGCATCTGTACGAGGCCAAGATCCGCAATATGGGCAACGCCGGGCGCAACGGCGGCGAGTACTACACCCCGCGGCCGTTGATCCGCGCCATGATCCGGGTGATCGACCCGCGGATCGGCGAAACCATCTACGACGCCGCGGCCGGTTCCTGCGGCTTCCTGTGCGAGGCCTACGACTACCTGCGCTACGGCCCCGAGGGCCCGGACGGGGCCAACCATCCGAAGCTCTCCACCCAGGACCTGGAAACCCTGCAGACCCGCACCTTCACCGCCAAGGAGAAGAAGAGCCTGCCCTATGTCATCGGGCTGATGAACATGATCCTGCATGGCATCGAGGCGCCCAACATCATCCACACCAACAGCCTCACCGAGAAGCTCGCCGACATCCAGGAGAAGAACCGCTTCGACATCATCCTCGCCAACCCGCCCTTCGGCGGCAAGGAGCGCAAGGAAATCCAGAACAACTTCGATATCAGGACCGGCGAGACCGCCTTCCTGTTCCTGCAGCACTTCATCAAGCACCTCAAGGCCGGCGGCCGGGCGGCCATCGTCATCAAGAACACCTTCCTGTCCAACTCCGACAATGCCTCCCGCGCCCTGCGCCGCGAGCTGCTGGAGAACTGCAACCTGCACACCATCCTCGACTGCCCCGGCGGCACCTTCCTCGGCGCCGGCGTGAAGACGGTGGTGCTCTTCTTCGAGAAGGGCAGGCCCACACAGAACATCTGGTATTACCACCTCGACCCCGGCCGCAGCCTGGGCAAGACCAGCCCCCTCAACGACGACGACCTGCAGGAATTCGTCGAGCTGCAGGCGAGTTTTGCCGACTCCGATGAATCCTGGACCGTGAACATCGAGGACATCGACCCGGAGACCTGGGACCTGTCGGTGAAGAATCCCAACAAGGTCGAGGAGGATCCCCTGCGCGATCCGGAGGTCATCATCAACGAGATCGAGACGCTGGATCGGGAGAGCGAGGAGATTCTGGAAGGGATTAGGGGGATATTATGAATGGAGGATGGGAAACGGTAAAACTAAAGGATGTTTGTGCGATCGATAAAACGAAACATTCTGGTAGGTCGCTTCCATATGTTGGGCTTGAACATATTGAAAGCGGGACAGGTAGATTTCTTGGGGAGTATTCACCGGTCGATGTCAAAAGTTCAACGTTTCAATTCGGGCCTGAGCATGTCTTATATGGTCGTCTCCGACCATATTTAAATAAGGTTCTTCTGCCTGATTTCGAGGGGCACTGTTCTTCGGAAATTTTTCCACTAAAGCCGAAGAAGCCTTTAGATAAGCGTTTTCTGTTTTATTGGATTACTTGGCAGCCAGTGGTTGACGAAATCGATAAAACAAGTACTGGCGCAAGAATGCCAAGGGCGAATGTCAATCAATTGCTTGAATTTGATTTATTGCTACCGTCTCTCGACGAACAAAAACGCATCGTCGCCATTCTCGACGAGGCCTTCGCGGGGATTGAAACGGCTATCGCCAATACCGAAAAGAACCTCGCCAATGCGCGGGAGTTGTTTGAGAGCTATCTTAATTCGGTATTTCGCAACCGTGGAGAAACGTGGAAAGAAGTACTAGTGGAGGAGGTGTGCGATTCTATAATCGACTGCATCAACAAAACGGCTCCTCAAGTAGAGGGTCCTACACCATTTAAAATGGTCAGAACTACCAATGTCCGGGATGGAAGAATCAACCTGGATTCGGTCAAATATGTAACAGAAGAAATCTATCACAAATGGACTCGTCGTCAGATTCCCCAAAGGGGCGATGTAATCCTTACAAGAGAGGCCCCGATGGGGGAAGTGGGTATGCTTGATACTGAAGAAAAAGTATTTCTTGGGCAAAGATTGGTCTCTTACCGCGCGAATCCTCGTTTGTTAAACAATCGGTTCCTGTTGTATGGCTTTCAATCCAACTGCATGCAATCTCAAATACATGCATTAGCATCTGGATCTACTGTTCAGCATATGCGGGTTCCGGACTCGAAAAAGCTAAAGATCTCTTTGCCTGCGTTGCATGTTCAGCGAGAAATAGTGCAACGCTTGGATTCTCTTTTGGATGAAGTGAAAAGAATTGAGTCAATTTACCGGCAAAAACTCACCGCCCTCGCTGAACTCAAACAATCTCTCCTGCGAAAGGCCTTCTCCGGCGAACTGACGGCGGACAAGGCCGAAGACGAGGTGCAGGTGGCCGTGGCATGACCCGCCCGTAGGTCGGGTTAGCCCGGAGGGCGTAACCCGACGGGGGTGGCGTTGGGGTGTGTCGGGTTACGCTGCGCTAACCCGACCTACAATCCGGCCTACGGGGCGGTGATCTACACAACGAACAATTGGCAATTACGACAAGGATGTCGTTATGAACTACCGACGCAATTTCGTGGCGGGCGGGTGTTTCTTCTTCACTCTGGTGACGGCCGGCCGCCGGCCGATTCTGACCCGCATGAATTCGGTCGCTGTGCTGCGCGAGGCCTTTCGGTCGGTCCGGGCCCGGTATCCGTTCCGGATGGACGCGGTGGTGATCCTGCCCGATCATCTGCATTGCATCTGGACGCTGCCGGAGGGCGATGCGGATTTCGCCACCCGCTGGCGATTGATCAAGACGGGGTTCACCCGGCATTGTGATCCGTTGTTGCGCGGAATGGCTTCGCAGCGCCAGGCGAAAAGAGGCGAAGGCGGGGTCTGGCAGCACCGCTACTGGGAACATACGCTGCGCGACGCTGACGATTATGTGCGGCATGTGGAATATATCCATTACAACCCGGTGAAGCATGGTTATGTGGGGTCGGCCGCGGATTGGGCCTGGTCGAGTTTTCATCGGTATGTCGGGATGGGGGCGTATCCGCCTGATTGGGGTGGTGGGTGCGTGGATTTTGAGGGCGTTGGGCGGGAGTGACCGCCGTGTCGGGTTACGCTGCGCTAACCCGACCTACATCAGCCGCGCTTCATTTTCGTAGGTCGGGTTAGCCCGTAGGGCGTAACCCGACATGGGGTAATAAGAAGATTTTCCTGACCGGGTTTTGACTCGGGCCGGGACAACCGATATTGTGTTGCTTAATAATTTATCAAAAACAATACATTAAGAAACCCGGACACGACAATATTCCCTGATCGGGTTTTGATTATCTGATGGCTGTCAGCAATGAATGAAGCCGAAACCCGCGCCGAACTCATCGACCCGGCCCTGAAGGAGGCCGGCTGGGGCGTGGTCGAGGGCAGCAGATCCAGGCGAGAGGTGATTATTGCGCCCGGTCGCCTGATCGGCGGTGGCCGTCGCGGGCAGCGGGATATCGCGGATTACGTTCTGACCTATAGAGGGCAGAATCTGGCGGTGATCGAGGCCAAGAAGCGCGGCCTGCCGGTGACCGAGGGCCTGGGCCAGGCCAAGCGCTACGCCGAACGGCTGCAGGCGCGTTACGCCTTTGCCACCAACGGCGAGGGCATCTATCGGGTGGACATGCACACCGGCGAGGAAGGGCCGGTGGAGGCCTGGCCGGAGCCGGATGATCTCTGGCACGCGACCTTCGCCGAGCGCAAGGTCTGGCGCGAGCGCTTCGGGGCGGTGCCGTTCGAGGCCCGGGGCGGGGCCTGGGAGGCGCGCTACTACCAGCACAACGCAATCAACAGCGCCCTGGAGGCCATCGCCGACGGCCGCGACCGCATCCTGCTCACCCTGGCTACGGGTACTGGCAAGACGGCCATCGCCTTCCAGATCGCCTGGAAACTGTTCCACGCCCGCTGGAGCCTGGCGGCACGGGAGAGCGGGGAGCCGGGGCGGTTGCCTCGTATCCTGTTCCTGGCCGACCGCAACATCCTGGCCGATCAGGCCTTCAACGCCTTCTCGGCCTTCCCCGACGACGCCCTGGTGCGGATCGATCCGGAGAGTATCCGCAAAAAGGGCCAGGTGCCCAAGAACGGCAGCCTGTTCTTCACCATCTTCCAGACATTCATGAGCGGGCGCGACGCCGAGGGCAATCCGCAGCCCAGCTTCGGCGACTATCCGCCGGATTTCTTCGATTTCATCGTCATCGACGAGTGCCACCGGGGCGGGGCCAACGACGAAAGCACCTGGCGCGGCATCCTGGAGTACTTCAGTCCCGCCGTGCAGCTGGGGCTGACCGCCACGCCCCGGCGCGACGCCAATGCCGACACCTACGACTACTTCGGCGAGCCGGTCTACATCTATTCCCTCAAGGACGGCATCAACGACGGCTTCCTCACCCCGTTCAAGGTGCGCCAGATCGCCACCACCCTGGATGAGTATGTCTACACCTCGGACGACCAGGTGGTGGAGGGCGAGATCGAGCCGGGCAAACGCTACACCGAGGAGGACTTCAACCGGGTCATCGAGATCGAGGCGCGCGAGAAGTACCGGGTGAAGCTGTTCCTGGAGAGCATCGATCCGCGCGAGAAGACCCTGGTGTTCTGTGCCAACCAGGAACATGCGCTGGCGGTGCGGGACTTGGTCAACCAGCTGAAATCCAACTCCGATCCGCACTACTGCGAGCGGGTCACCGCCAACGACGGCGCCGAGGGCGAGCGCTGGCTGCGGGCCTTCCAGGACAACGAGAAGATCATCCCGACCGTCCTCACCACCTCGCAGAAGCTCTCCACCGGCGTGGACGCCCGCAATGTGCGCCACATCGTGCTGATGCGGCCGGTGAACTCCATGATCGAGTTCAAGCAGATCATCGGCCGCGGCACGCGGCTGTTCGAGGGCAAGGACTATTTCACCATCCATGACTTCGTGAAGGCCTATGAGCACTTCGAAGACGAGGAATGGGACGGTGAGCCACTGCCGCCCGAGCCCTGTAGCCGCTGCGGCAACAGCCCCTGCACCTGCGTGGTCGACCCGCCCCGGCCCTGTCCAGTCTGCGGCCAGCGGCCCTGTGTGTGCGAGAAACCACCGCCAGAGGCATGTCCCGTCTGCGGCGAGTATCCCTGTGTCTGTGAAAACCGCACCCGGGTGAAGGTCAAGCTCGCGGACGGCAAGGAACGGACCATACAGCACATGGCCGCCACCAGTTTCTGGAGCCCGGACGGCAAACCCATTTCAGCGGCCGAGTTCGTCGAGCGGCTGTTCGGCGAGCTGCCGGAACTGTTCCGCAACGAGGATGAGTTGCGCGAGCTGTGGAGCGATCCCGACACCCGTCGCAGGCTGCTGGCGGGGCTGGAGGAGAAAGGCTATGGCATCGACCAGCTGCGCGAGATCGGGAAGCTGATCGAGGCGGAGAACAGCGATCTGTACGATGTGCTGGCCTACATCGCCTTCGCCCTGCCGCCGGTGACCCGGGCCGAGCGGGTGGCGCTTCACCGCGAGGACATATTCCGGCCCTATGATTTTCATCAGCGAGAATTTCTGGATTTTGTGCTGAATCACTATATCGAGCGCGGTGTCACCGAGCTCGATACCGAGAAGCTGCCGCAGCTGATCACACTGAAATACAATACAGTTGATGATGCGGTATATGAGTTGGGCGAAGTGAAAAATATTCGGGAAGTTTTTGTCGGATTCCAGCGTAATCTGTATTGAGTGTCGGGATTGAGTTGAATTTTTGTCGGGTTACGCTTCGCTAACCCGACCTACGGGATAAGGCAGGGTGTTGACGTAGGTCGGGTTGGCCCGCAGGGCCTAACCCGACGGGATCCCGGTGAGGTAGGGTAGGTCGGGTTAGCCCGAAGGGCGTAACCCGACAGGGTGTAGGAATGCAATGGCTGTATCCATGTTGAACATGAACCGAACGGTAATGATTCTCATATTCTTGGCGCTGGCCGGCTGCGCCGCCAGCCCGCCGAAACAGCAGCATGATCTGTGCGCGGTGTTCGATCAGCACCCCGACTGGTACGACTACGCCAAGGCCTCGGAGGAGAAATGGGGCGTGCCGGCGCATATCCTGATGGCCTTTGTGCGGCATGAGTCCAGCTACCGTCACGATGCCAAGCCGCCGTTCGAGTGGTTCCTGTTCATCCCGCTGGGGCGGCCCTCCTCGGCCGAAGGCTACGCCCAGATCCAGGATCCGGCCTGGAAGGACTACCGACGCGAGACCGGCGGCCTGTTCAAGAGCCGCTCGGACATGGAGGATGCGCTGGATTTCGTCGGCTGGTATAACCACAAGAGCAGCAAGGTGCTCGGCATATCCAAGTGGGATCCGAAGAACCTCTATCTCGCCTACCACGAGGGCCGCGGCGGCTACCGCCGCGGCACCTGGCGCAACAAGCGCTGGCTGCTGCGTGTGGCCGAGCGCGTCGATCACACCGCGCGTGAATACGGTGCCCAGCTGCGGCGCTGCGAGGAACGGTTCAAGTGCCGGAGGTGGTACCAGGTAGGGCCGTTGTGCGGCTAGACCGCAGTGCAGGCGGACCTCAGGGCCTGGAGACCACGAAATCGCTGGCGCTGAATTTTGCCCAGTCGTTGTAGCGGATGGCGCGCCAGGCGTTTTTCCAGTCGAAGCGGTTGCGGTCGAATTTGATCACGAAATAATTGCCGGTCTCGATGCGGACATAGAGCACGCCGTCCTGCGTGCGCAGAAAATCATGGATGGCCATGATCTGTTGCGTGCCTTCCGCGCCCTCGGCGTAGAAGGTGCCGATGCGGTATTCCGGCGGTTCGGGCTCGCGGGTGAACAGCCCTGACAGTGTATCCGGATGCGTGCGCAGATAGATGCTGGTCGCGACAACCAGGAACAGGGTGGCGCTGAAGATCAGGGCCCAGACCGGTCGGGTGATCATGGCGGACTCCATTGTCGGCGCTCCCAGACCTCATGCCGCGGCGCCGGTGTATGATACGAGCCTCATCCGTTGATGCATGTTCCTGAGCCAGAGTCTATCCAAGCATCCATGCCGTAATTGTGAACGGCATCACAAAATTCCGGACGGCGTCTGCGGGTCAGTTGCCGGGTGCAGCATTCCCGCTTGCGGCTCGCCGCGAGCCGCGGGCGAGCCTTCTACCGTGGCGTGTTGCGGCATCCCGGTATCGAAGTGGTTGTCATCGACTCCGTCGGACAGGCGCAGGAACACCCCGAGGGCGGCCAGCAGCAGGGCGGCGCTGACGATGATGGCAACGGGGTAGAACAGGTTGCCGGCCATTTCCAGCTGGCTGTACTTGATCACCATGAGCAGCCCCTCGAGCGCCAGTGCGATACAGACGATGCTGATGAAGCGGGGCAGGGTGCGGCGCAGCACCACGATGACATGGCTTTCGTCGTTGCGGTATTCCTTATGCACGACCAGCCCGAGTTCGAAGGTGGCCAGGGCGACGACGGCCGTGTTGATCGCCTTGATGAATGCCTCGACCAGATCGGAATCACCGACGAAGCCGTGCCAGATACTGGCCGCCGTGATGCCGGTCAGCACAAGCGTCAAAACGAAGAAAACCCCGGTAAAGATGAATACCATCATGCACCGGAAATGATTCAGGGACAGGATCCGTTCCATGATCGCTCCGTTGAATTGCGGATACTGCAGCCGTTCGTGCTAAATCGCGATTACGGGTGCCGGGTCATGATAGGAGTCTGATCGGTGGCGGCCATGATGGCCGTCACAGTCTGGAAACCGTCCATAAAACCGTCATCCGGTCGGAGGGTTGATGCATGTCAAATCCTGCCAGCGTGTGCAGGCTTAGACTGCCTCACGTCGTACCGATATGCCGGAGCAGGCCATGTCTTACGTGCACGCCGCATGCATGCCAGATCACTTTGATCTGAACAATCCCGCTGCCTTTGTGCGCTGGGCTGAGGCCCGGCTGGCCGCTTATCCACGTCGGCTGGAAGACCTGGTGGTTGAGATCGGCGATCCCTATCGCCTGACCCCGGCCGAGTACAATGCGATGGCCGAACGCATCCGCCACGCCAACATGGCGCTCTACGCCGGTCCGCCGGGCATGGACCGCGACGTGGTGACGGCCCTGGGGCGACGCTTCGGTCTGCGGCGGCTCGATCGCAACTGGCTGGCGGATGCCGACGGCCTGACCCCGCTGAGCGTGGCAGCCGATGGAACCCGAAGCGGCTACATCCCCTATACCGACCGCGCCATCAGCTGGCATACCGACGGTTACTACAATGCGCCGGATCGGCAGATCCGCGGGCTGCTGCTGCACTGTGTGCAACCTGCAGCGGCCGGCGGCAGCAACGGGCTGCTCGATCCCGAGCTGGTCTACATCCTGCTGCGCAATATCAACCCCGACTATATCCGGGCGCTCATGATGCACGATGCGCTTACCATTCCTGCCGGTACCCAGGAGGGCGGGGTCCCCCGACCGGCCCGGGCCGGGCCGGTATTCAGCGTCGATCCGGCCACCGGTGCCCTGCACATGCGTTATACCGCGCGTCAGCGCAATGCGGTCTGGAAGGAGGATGGGCTGGTTCAGGAGGCCAGGGCCTGTCTGGAATCCCTGCTGCGGGATGAGTCAACCAGCTGCATCCTGCGCGGTACCCTGCAGTCGGGCATGGGCCTGATCAGCAACAATGTGTTGCACGACCGGGCCGCCTTCACCGATGCCGTCGAGCAGCCCCGGCTGCTGTTCCGCGGCCGCTACTACGACCGCATTGCGCTTGCCTGAGTGTCGTCCAACCAACGTTCTCATCAGTCACTGCTTTCCCGTGACAGCCGGTCGTGCAGATAACGGCGCAGCTGGGCAGCGTTGTGAAAGGCATGACCCGCCGCGTCGTTGTTGAAGTAGGCGTACAGATCCATTCCATCCCGGACCCGGTCGGCCAGCCGCTCCGCCTGTGCCGTCAGATACTGGTGGCTGTAGCGGTGGGCATAATCGATGCCGTGATAACGCAGATAGAGCCAGTCGGCGGTGGCGATCCGGGGGTGCTCTGGCAACAGATCGTGGATGCACAATCCCACCCCGGCCTCACGCAGCCGCTCGAATACGGTATCATCCAACCATCCCGGATGGCGCAGCTCCAGGGTCCAGCGGTAACCGGACGGGAGGCAGGCGAGCAGGCCGTCCAGGCGGTCGAGGTTCGGGCCCCAGTGGGGCGGGAGCTGGATCAGCAATGGACCGAGTGCGTCTCCCAGCAGCCGGGCGCGTTCGAGGAAGCGTCTGACCGGCTGCTCCGGCGTCTTGAGGTATTTGACATGGGTGAGATAGCGGCTGACCTTGAGGGCGTAGACAAAGCCCGCCGGTGCGGCTTCGCGCCAGCGGCGGAAAGTGTCCGCCTCCGGCAGCCGGTAGAAGGTGTTGTTGATCTCGACCGTGTCGAAGCGGTGGCAGTAATAGTCGAACCAGGCCCGCTGCGGCAGCTTCTGCGGATAGACCGGGCCGCGCCAGTGCCGATACTGGTAGCCGGAGGTGCCGATGTGAACCCGTCCCGTCATGCCTGCCCATAGCTGTTTGCATATTTCGTGAACATCCCAGGTTGGGTCAGCCCGAAGGGCCTGACCCAACCTGCAACTCCATATGTTCACCGTTTACGCAAGTCTCAGAAGGATAGCGAATGGAATATCATCCTGCCTTCGGCCCGCCGCTCGGCCGCGCCCGCCTGCGCCTCGAGCCGGAGGATTTCGTCGTCATCGAGCAGCCGCTGGTGGAGCCGGACGGCGAGGGCGAGCATGCCTGGTTGTGGGTGCGCAAGCGCGGCCAGAACACCGACTGGGTGGCCGGCCGGCTGGCGCGCCTGGCCGGGGTGAAGCCACGCGAGGTCAGCTACGCCGGGCTGAAGGACCGCCACGCCGTGACCGAGCAGTGGTTTTCGGTGCAACTGCCGGGGCGCGCGGATCCCGACTGGTCCGCGCTGGATGCCGAGGGCGTGACCGTGCTCGAGGCACGGCGGCACTCGCGCAAGCTGCGCCGGGGCGCGCTGCGCGGCAACCGCTTCCGCCTGCGGCTGCGCGACTTCACCGGCGATGCCGTGGCGCTGGCCGACCGGGCCGGGGAGATCACCGGCCGTGGGCTGCCCAATTTCTTCGGTGCCCAGCGCTTCGGTCGCGACGGCGGCAACCTCGAGGCGGCCCGGCGCATGTTCGCCGATCCGCGCCGGCGCCTGCCGCGACACAAACGCAGCCTGTATCTGTCCGCGGCGCGCAGTTACCTGTTCAACCGGATACTGGCCGAACGGGTGCGCCGCGGTGACTGGGATCGCTGCCTGTCCGGCGATGTGATGCAGCTGGACGGGCGCAGCGCCCTGTTCGCCGTCCCGGCGTGCGATGATGAGATTCAATCCCGCCTGGCCGCGCAGGAGATCCATCCCACCGGGGCGTTGTGGGGGCGGGGCGAGTCGCTGGCTGGCGAGGAATGCGCGCGGCTGGAGGCGGCCTGCCTGGAACCGGAAGCCGGACTGTGCGAGGGACTGGAACGGGCGGGAATGGAACTCGATCGCCGCGCCCTGCGGGTGCGGGTGGAGGGTTTGCAGGTGACGCCGGAGGGCAATGATCTGTGGCTTGAGTTCGGCCTGCCCGCCGGCAGCTATGCCACTGTGCTGCTGGAGCAGCTGGTGGAGTGGGCATGATGCCTGCCCGCGGGTAGGATGGGTGGAGCGCAGCGCAACCCATCGCCCGTTGCCGGGTAGCGTGCCGATGGGTTACGACGCTGCGCGTCTTCACCCATCCTACCTTGTTATATGTTCACCGCAGGGCCTTGAGCAGCACATAGACCGCCCCGGTGCCGCCGTCCACCGGTCGGGCCGAGCAGAAGGCCAGCACCTCGTCGCGCTGCTGCAGCCAGCGGGCGACCTTGTGCTTGAGCACCGGGATGCGCTGTACCGAGCCGTGGCCCTTGCCGTGGATGATGCGCACGCAGGTCTGCTGACTGCGCCGGCAGCGGTTCAGGAAGGCCACCAGGGCCTGGCGCGCCTCCGGTACCCGCATGCCATGCAGGTCGCACTCGGCGGCGACCGCGAACTGGCCGCGCCGCAGCCGCTTCAGCAGCCGGTGCTGCAGGCCGGGCCGGGCGAACAGCAGTTCCTCTCCGGTCTCCAGCTCGGCCGGGTCGTATTCGTCGGAGAGCATGTCGTGCAGCACGGCCAGATCGTCCTGCTCACGGAACTGCGGCCGAGGCGTCGGCGGCGGCGGGCGCAGTTCGATCCGGTCCCGGCGCAGGGGGCGCACCGGCCCGACACTGTCCCGGAACAGCGCCCGGTCGGCCTCGGTCAGGGTCGATTTGGGGCGACGCGGCTTGCTCATGGGGGCATCTTGCCACGAACCCCGGCGCAATGACCATGCGACAGGTCGCCGGGCTTCCAGTATGATTTCATTCTGGTACAACGCGACTTTTTCGAATCACTCTATGCACCTGCTTCTCAGCAACGACGACGGCTATCATGCCCCGGGCCTGGCGGCCCTGGCCGAGGCCCTGCGCCCGCTGGGGGACATCACCGTGGTCGCCCCCGACCGCAACCGCAGCGGCGCCTCCAACTCCCTCACCCTGGACAGCCCCCTGCGCATGACCCGCCAGGACAACGGCTTCTACAGCGTCGATGGCACCCCCACCGACTGCGTGCACCTGGCCATCACCGGCCTGGTGGAGCAGGAACCGGATATCGTGGTCTCGGGCATCAACGCCGGCGCCAACATGGGCGACGACGTGCTCTACTCCGGCACCGTCGCGGCGGCCATGGAGGGCCGTTTTCTGGGATTGCCCGCGATTGCGGTCTCCTGCGTGGCCGCCCAGCCCCAGTTCTTCGACACCGCCGCCCGGGTGGCGCGCTGGCTGGTGGACAAGCTGCAGCGCGACCCGCTGCCGGCCGATACCATCCTCAACGTGAATGTGCCGGATGTGCCCTGGGAGGATCTGACCGGCTTCCAGGCCACCCGGCTCGGCCATCGCCACAAGTCCGAGCCGGTCATCCGCATGGAGGATCCACGCGGCCGGCCGATCTACTGGGTCGGCCCGGCCGGGGCCGAGCAGGACGCGGGGCAGGGCACCGATTTTCATGCCGTGCGTCACCACGCGGTCTCGATCACCCCGATCCAGGTGGATCTGACCCGCTACGACGCCCTGGACAAGGTGGCAGGCTGGCTGGAGCAGTAGATGCGCAAACAGTACGACGGCATCGGCATGACCTCGCAGCGCACGCGCGACCGGCTGGTGCAGCGGCTCAAGGACAAGGGTATCAGCAACCCGGCGGTACTGGAGGTCATGCGCAAGACGCCGCGCCACCTGTTCGTGGACGAGGCGCTGTCCAGCCGCGCCTACGAGGACACGGCCCTGCCCATCGGTTACGGCCAGACCATCTCCCAGCCCTACATTGTCGCGCGCATGACCGAGGAGATCATGAAGGGCAATCCGAAGACGGTGCTGGAGGTGGGCACCGGCTCGGGCTACCAGGCCGCCATCCTGGCCCAGCTGGTGGAGAAGGTATTCACGGTCGAGCGGATCGATCCGCTGCTGCGCCAGGTGCGCCAGCGCCTGCGCAGTCTGGGGCTGCACAATGTCCAGCTCAAGCACAGCGACGGCAGCATCGGCTGGGCCTCCAAGGGGCCGTTCGACGCCATCCTGCTCACCGCCGCCCCGGAGCAGATCCCGACCGCCCTGCTGGAGCAGCTGGCCGACGGCGGACGCATGGTCGCACCCATCGGCAGCGCCCGCGAGCAACGCCTGGCGGTGATCACCCGCCGCGGCAATGTCTGCGAGCAGGAGAACCTGGAACTGGTCAGCTTCGTGCCGCTGCTGGGGGGGCTGGGCTGATGCGCCTGTTCGGCGGCCTGTATACGCGGGTGATGCGCTGGTCGCGGCATCCGCATGCCGAGCGTTACCTGGCCGGGCTGAGCTTCGCCGAATCGTCCTTCTTCCCCATCCCGCCGGACGTGATGCTCGCCCCCATGAGCCTGGCCCGTCCCGACCGGGCCTGGCACTACGCCGGGCTGACCACACTGGCCTCGGTGCTCGGCGGCATCCTCGGTTACGCCATCGGCGTGTTCGCCTTCGAACTGGTCGAGCCGCTGCTGCACGAGGCCGGCTACTGGGACAAGTATCTGCATGCCCGTGACTGGTTCGCCGAGTGGGGGTTCTGGACGGTGTTCATCGCCGGCTTCTCGCCCATTCCCTACAAGATCTTCACCATCGCCGCCGGCAGCCTGTCCATGGCGCTGTTTCCTTTTATCATCGCCTCGGCCGTGGGGCGCGGAGCGCGCTTCTTTCTGGTGGCCGGTCTGCTGGCCTGGGGCGGGCCGCGGCTGGAGGCGGCCCTGCACCGCTATGTCGAGGCCCTGGGCTGGCTGGTGATCGGCGGCGGGGTGGTGGCCTATCTGTTGCTGAGGGGCTGATGCGGCGGGTGCTGTCGCAGTTCGTCCGGTTGCTGCTGCTGGCGGTCCTGCTGGGCGGGTGCGGCGGGCGTGCGCTGGCCCCGGTCGGTGTACGCGGCGAGCCCGATCTTGACCGGCCGTCCTACCACAGCGTTGAGCGCGGCGAGAGCCTGTATTCCATTGCCTGGAAATACGGCCTGGACTACCAGCAGCTGGCCAGCTGGAACGGCATCGGTTCGCCCTACACCATCTATGTGAATCAGAGGCTGCGGCTGCGCCCGGCCGCGCCCTCGGCCCGGGCAGATTCCCGGCCGGCACCGGCTCCGGCATCGCGCCCGGCCCCCGCCCCCGAACGGGATATCCGGGTCCGTTCCAGCCCCGCCCCGCGCGCCCCGACGACCGCCCCTGACCGTTACAGCTATCCGGATCGGGTCAGCACCTGGCGCTGGCCGGTGCAGGGCCGGATCCTGCGCCCGTTCGACCCGAACTCGCCCGGCAAGAAAGGCATTACAATAAGTGGGGAAAAAGGCGAAAAAATCCGCGCGGCGGCGGCGGGAAGAATCGTCTACAGCGGCAGTGGACTTGTCGGTTATGGCAGGCTTATCATCGTGAAGCACAGCGAGGATTATCTCAGTGCCTATGGTCACAACGACAAGCTGCTGGTCAGCGAGGGCGATGTGGTCAAGGCCGGGCAGGTGCTGGCCCTGATGGGCAGCAGTGGGACCAGCCGGACCCAGCTGCACTTCGAGATCCGCCGTAAAGGCAAGCCGGTGGATCCGCTGCAGTACCTGCCGCGTCGCCACTGATGCAGTCTTGCCGGGATAATGAAGCGAGGGGAATCCCATGGCAAAGAATCCGAAGGTCGACATTTCCGCCAGCGGCATCCAGGCCGCACAACTCGAAGACAACGACGAAGACCCCGAACTTGAACAGCCCGCAGCCGAAGAGGAGGTCGTGTTCGAGGCCGGTGCCGTGCCGGATCACCAGATCGATGCCACCCGGCTGTACCTGAACGAGATCGGCTTCGCGCCGCTACTGACGGCCGAGGAAGAGGTCTACTATTCACGCCTGGCCCAGCGCGGCGACGAGTCCGGCCGCCAGCGGATGATCGAGAGCAACCTGCGGCTGGTGGTCAAGATCGCCCGGCGCTACATGAACCGCGGCCTGGCCCTGCTGGATCTGATCGAGGAGGGCAATCTGGGCCTGATCCGCGCGGTGGAGAAGTTCGATCCCGAGCGCGGCTTCCGTTTCTCCACCTATGCCACCTGGTGGATCCGCCAGACCATCGAGCGGGCGCTGATGAACCAGACCCGCACCGTGCGTCTGCCGATTCACATCGTCAAGGAGATCAACGTCTATCTGCGTGCGGCGCGCAAGCTGGCGCAGAAACTCGACCATGAACCCTCGCCCGAAGAGATCGCCGAGTTGCTGGACAAGCCGCTCGAGGACGTCGAGCGCCTGCTGGGGCTGAACGAGAAGACTGCCTCGATGGACTCACCCATCGGCGGCGACTCGCATCGCTCGCTGCTCGATGCCCTGCCGGACGAGAACAACCCCGACCCCTCCGACCTGCTGGCCGATGATGACGTCCACGACAATCTGGACTTCTGGCTGGATCAACTCAACCCCAAGCAGCGCGATGTGGTGGAGCGCCGCTTCGGCCTGCACGGCCACAAGACCTGTACCCTGGAGGAAGTGGGAAGGGAGATCGGCGTGACCCGTGAACGGGTGCGTCAGATCCAGATGGATGCGCTCAGGCGTCTGCGCGAGATACTGGAGAGCGAGGGCTTCTCCCATGATGCGCTGTTGCGATGAATCAGGTAATCCCTGAATAATTTCCCTTTCGTCATCCCGGCGCACGCCGGGATCCAGAAGAAGCAGAAATGTAGGTCGGGTTAGCGCAGCGTAACCCTACAATACAGCGCGAATCCTGTCGGGTTACGCCTTTCAGGCTAACCCGACCTACGTCCGCTTCCCCCATGCGTATAAGGTTTGCGCTCAGATCATCATCAACGCCGCCACCACATTGCGGTCCTCCGAGGCCAGCACGGCAAAGGTGCGGCAGGCCGCGGCGGTGTCCATCACCTCCAACCCCACCCCGGCGGCCTGGACCCGGTGCATGATGGCCGCTTGCGGAAACCGCAGGCTCGCTCCCGTGCCCAGCACCAGGATCTCGGGTTCCATTCCGAGCAGGACATCGATGTGCTCCAGCTGCAACTCGGCCATGGTCTCGGGCGGCCAGTCGGTGCTCAGCCGGGTGGCCGAGATGATGAGGCTTTCCCGGTAGACATCCTCGTTGATCCGGATCTCGCCGGGGCCATAGCCGCGGATGGCGTAGCTGCCGGTATTGGTGTCCTGGGCGAAGTGCATGGACACAAGATAGTCGCCCGCGGCACCCGGGTGCAAGACGGCGTCCCGGTATGCGTAGGTCGGGTTAGCGCAGCGTAACCCGACATGTCTGTGTGGATCACGTCGGGTTACGCCCTGCCGGGCTAACCCGACCTACGGGGCTCAATCCGCGGCATGCGTATAACCTTATAAAATTCAGTAAGCTAGTTTTGGATCTGTGTGTTGTCTCTCTTGTATATCCGGCGCAATTTAAGTAAATTGCAGCGTTCGATTTCATAAACCGGCAGCACACAGACTCGGGTACCCAGCCTTGTTGGACGAATTTCAGCGCATCAAACGCCTTCCTCCCTATGTTTTCAATATTGTCAACGAGTTGAAGGCAAAGGCGCGAGCGCGGGGGGAGGACATCATCGACTTCGGCATGGGCAATCCCGATCAGCCCACGCCGGATCACATCGTCGCCAAGCTGGTCGAGGCCGCCCAGCGCCGGGACACCCACCGTTATTCGCTTTCGCGCGGTATCCCGCGGCTGCGCCGGGCCATCTGCCGCTGGTACAAGCAGCGCTACGACGTGGATCTGGATCCCGAGACCGAGGCCATCGTCACCATCGGTTCCAAGGAGGGCCTGGCGCATCTGGCCCTGGCCACGGTGGGGCCGGGCGATGCGGTGCTGGTGCCCAACCCGGCCTATCCCATTCATCCCTACGGCTTCGTCATCGCCGGCGCCGATATCCGTCATGTGCCGCTGGTGCCGCACATCGACTTCTTCGTCGAACTTGAGAAGGCGATCAAGGATTCCTGGCCCAAGCCCAAGATGCTGGTGCTGAACTTCCCCGGCAACCCGACCACCCAGTGCGTGGACCTGGAGTTCTTCGAACGGGTGGTGGCCATCGCCCGCGAACACCAGATCTGGGTGGTGCAGGACCTGGCCTATGCCGACCTGGTGTTCGACGGCTACACCGCACCGTCCATCCTGCAGGTGCCGGGGGCGCGCGAGGTGGCGGTGGAGTTCTTCTCCCTGTCCAAGAGCTACAACATGCCCGGCTGGCGGGTCGGTTTCATGTGCGGCAACGAGACCCTGGTCGCCGCGCTGGCGCGGATGAAATCCTATCTCGATTACGGCATGTTCACGCCCATCCAGGTGGCGGCGATCAGCGCCCTGGAAGGGCCGCAGGACTGTGTCGAGGAGATTCGCGAACTCTACCGCAAGCGCCGCGACGTGCTGTGCGACGGCCTCAACGCCCTGGGCTGGGAAGTGGAGAAGCCGAAGGGAACCATGTTCGTCTGGGCGCCCATTCCCGAACAGTACCGGCATCTGGGCTCGCTGGAGTTCTCCAAGAAACTGCTGGCCGAGGCCAGGGTGGCCGTCTCGCCGGGCATCGGCTTCGGCGACTACGGTGACGACTATGTCCGCTTCGGCCTGATCGAGAACGAACACCGCACTCGTCAGGCGGTGCGCGGCATCCGCGACATGTTCCGGCGGGACCAGAAAAAGGCTTCGGCGGGATGAGTGCGAACATGATCATGGCCACGGAATACACGGAAAAACACGGAAAGAGCATGATGCATTGAAACATCAATGCCTGACAGTTTTCCCGTCATTCCGGCGCATGCCGGGATGACGATTTTTGTCTATTTTTATGCCCTTTGACCTGCATTTTTCCGTGTTCTTCCGTGTATTCCGTGGCCATTCAAGACAACAAGGAGTGAACTGAAGTGAAACCGGTCAAGGTCGGCCTGCTGGGCCTGGGTACCGTCGGCGGCGGCACCTTCAACGTGCTGCGACGCAACGCCGCGGAGATCGCGCGCCGTGCCGGCCGCGGCATCGAGATCGTGCACGCTGCGGCGCGCGAATACGACCCGGCGCGTCTGCCCGGCATCGAGGGCATTCAGGTTTCCGACGACGCCTTCAAGGTGGTCGACGACCCGGAGATCGACATCATCGTCGAGTTGATCGGCGGTTATTCTCCGGCCAAGGAACTGGTGCTCAGGGCGATCGGGAACGGCAAGCACGTGGTCACCGCCAACAAGGCGCTGATCGCCCTGCATGGCAACGAGATCTTCCAGGCGGCCCAGGACAAGGGCGTGATGGTGGCCTTCGAGGCCGCGGTCGGCGGCGGCATCCCCATCATCAAGGCGGTGCGCGAGGGCCTGGCCGCCAACCAGATCGAGTGGCTGGCCGGCATCATCAACGGCACCGGCAACTTCATCCTCACCGAGATGCGCGACAAGGGCCGCGAGTTCGCCGACGTGCTGGCCGAGGCCCAGGCGCTGGGCTATGCCGAGGCCGATCCGACCTTCGACGTGGAGGGCATCGACGCCGCGCACAAGCTGACCATCCTGGCCTCCATCGCCTTCGGCGTGCCGCTGCAGTTCGACCGCACCTACACCGAGGGCATCAGCAACATCACCCGCGACGATGTGGCCTATGCCGGCGAACTCGGCTACCGCATCAAGCACCTGGGCTTTTCCCGCCGCACCCCGGACGGCATCGAACTGCGGGTGCATCCCACCCTGATCCCGGAGCGGCGCCTGATCGCCAATGTCGACGGCGTGATGAACGCCGTCCTGGTCAAGGGTGATGCCGTCGGCCCCACCCTGTACTATGGCGCCGGCGCCGGCGCCGAGCCGACCGCCTCGGCCGTGGTGGCCGACATCGTCGATGTCACCCGGGTGCTGACCGCCGATCCCGAGAACCGGGTGCCGCACCTGGCCTTCCAGCCCGATGCATTGTCGGATACGCCCATCCTGCCCATGGAGGCAGTGGAGACGGCCTATTACCTGCGCCTGTGCGCCCAGGACAAGCCGGGCGTGCTCAGCGATGTCACCCGCATCCTGGCCCAGCGCGAAATCAGCATCGAGGCCATCCTGCAGAAGGAGCCGGTCGAAGGCGCGACCCGGGTGCCGGTGATCATCCTAACCCACCGGGTCACCGAGGGGGCGATGAACGAGGCCATCGCCGCCATCGAGGCGCTGGAGCACATCGAGGACAAGGTTACCCGCATCCGCCTCGAGCATCTGGATGCGAGTTGAACTGATTTGAATATTCTTGAACCGCCAAGGCGCCAAGTGGCGTAGGTCGGGTTAGCCCGGCAGGGCGTAACCCGACGCAGTCCGCCGGGCATGTCGGGTTACGCTGCGCTTACCCGACCTACGTGGTTCAGTTTTATATACATCAAACCGAGGGCCCACCATGCCATTCCGTACCCGCTACACCGGTCTGATCGACAAGTACCGCGACCGGCTGCCCGTCCATGACGACACCCGCATCATCAGCCTGGGCGAGGGCAACACGCCGCTGATCCGGCTGAACAACATCCCGCGCATCATCGGCAGGGAAGTCGACATCTATGTCAAGTTCGAGGGCCTGAACCCGACCGGTTCGTTCAAGGACCGCGGCATGACCATGGCGGTCACGCGCGCGGTGGAGGAGGGCAGCAAGGCCATCATCTGCGCCTCCACCGGCAACACCTCGGCGGCCGCCGCGGCCTATGCCGCGCGCGCCGGCATCACCGCCTTCGTGCTCATTCCCGAGGGCAAGATCGCCATGGGCAAACTGGCCCAGGCCATGATGCACGGTGCGGTGGTGCTGCAGATCCGCGGCAACTTCGATGCCGGCATGCGTCTGGTCAAGGAGGTGGCCGAGGCCGCGCCGGTGACCATCGTTAACTCCATCAACCCCTACCGCCTGCAGGGCCAGAAGACGGCCGCCTTCGAGATCGTCGAGGAACTGGGTCGGGCCCCGGATTATCACTGTCTGCCAGTGGGCAATGCCGGCAACATCACCGCCCACTGGATCGGCTACTGCGAGTACTCCTCCGGCTCGGGCGATCACGTGACCGAGGCCTGCACCTTCTGCAAGGGTCACTGCAGCTACGCCGGCGGCGCCATCGTCGGCAACCGGCCGAAGATGATCGGTTACCAGGCCGCGGGCAGCGCGCCCTTCATGCGCGGCGCCATGGTGGACGATCCCGATACCGTGGCCACGGCCATCCGCATCGGCCATCCCCAGTCCTGGGACCAGGCCTGGAAGGTCAAGGAGGAGTCCGGCGGCTGGTTCGACGAATGCACCGATGAGGAGATCCTGGCCGCGCAGAAGCTGCTGGCGCAGAACGAGGGCGTGTTCTGCGAACCGGCCTCGGCCGCCTCGCTGGCCGGCGCGCTGCGCGACGTGAAGAACGGGAAGATCCCCGAGGGCAGTTCCATCGTCTGCACCCTGACCGGCAACGGTCTGAAGGATCCGGATACCGCCATCAGCCAGTGCCGGGCCGACGGGACCATGCTGACCATCGATGCCACCCTGGACGCGGTGCGCGATGCCATCCTCAAGGGGATGGAAGGCAATTGAACTGATCGAGCTGAGCCTGTGCATTCCCGGCCTTCTGGGGCCGCTGGCCGGCCTCGACCCGGCGCAGATCGACCTGCCCGCGGTACCGGCGCTGAGCCGTCTGCTGTCCCGCGCCGATCGCGGCCGCGGGCCGCGTGATGCATTCGAGGCGCTGGCCGGACTCGGCGGCTATCCGCGCGGCGCGCTGCCCGCGGCCCGGCTGCGCTACCTCGGCGAGACCGGCGGCATGGGCGGTCCGGGTGAATTGCTGTGCGCCGATCCGGTGCATCTGCGCGCCGACCAGGACCGGGTGCTTCTGTTCGATGCCGATCTGAATGTCACTGCCGGGGAAGCGCGGGCCCTGTGCGCTGCCTTCAACGCCTTCGAGGCGGACAGCGGTATGCGGCTGGAATGCGTGACGCCGGAGCACTGGTACCTGCATCTGCCGGCCGCAGCCGGCATCACCACGACCCCGTTGCCGCATGCCCGCGGCCGTGACATCGATCCCCTGCTGCCGGCAGGGCGCGACTCCTCCCGCTGGCACGCCCTGCTCAATGAATGGCAGATGCTGCTGTTCCAGCAGCCGGTGAACCAGCAGCGCCAGCAGACCGGCCGGCCCATGATCAACGGCGTCTGGCTCTGGGGCGAAGGCGAACTTGTCGATGGCCAGACCGGGTTCAGAACCCTGTGGGCCGACGATCCGCTGGTGCAGGGCATCGGCCGGCACCTGTCGGTCAACGCCCGGCCGCTGCCCGCCGATCCCGCCCACTGGCTGGCTTCGGTGGGGCCGGGACAGCACTGGATTCACCTGACGGGACTGCTGCAGCCGCTGGCCTATCGGGATCTTGAACATTGGTCGCAGGCGGTCATGGAACTGGAGACCGCCTGGTTCCAGCCGCTGCTCGCCGCCGTGCGTTCAGGCAGAGTGCAACGGGTCAGCCTGCTGCCCTGCAACGGCGCGGTTTTTCACTACCAAGGCCGGCATCGCTTCCGGTTCTGGCGCCGCGACAAGCGATTTTCCGCATACCTGCAATGACCAGCAGACGCAGTGATGTAGGTCGGGTTAGCCTGGAAGGCGTAACCCGACGCGCCCATGGCTGGCCTGTCGGGTTACGCTGCGCTAACCCGACCTACAGGCTTAAGGAACCAATGATTTATTCGTCATTGCGAGGCGCGTAGCGCCGTGGCAATCTCCAACCGGTTGATTCTGCAGTATGAGATTGCCACGCTGCGCTCGCAATGACGGCTAACTAAGTGTCATTCCCTCTGGGTACCCGCAATCACGAGAATCACCAATATACATCGAGTCCATGACGCATCCGTCCCGCCACAAACGCATCGTCCGCCGCGAGCCGCAGGTCGATCCCGCCGAGCTGCCCGACAGCCTGCCGGCCGTGCTGCGCCGCGTCTATGCCGCGCGTGGCGTGAGCCGTCCGGAAGAGCTGGAGCATGCGCTCAAACGTCTGCACCGGCCGGAGCAGCTGGGTGGGCTGGCTATGGCGGTCGATCTGCTGGAGCATGCGCTGACCGGCGACAGCCGCATCCTGATCGTCGGCGATTTCGATGCCGACGGCGCGACCAGCAGCGCCCTGTGCGTGCGGGCGCTGCGCGCCCTGGGTGCGCGTCAGGTCGAGTTCCTGGTGCCCAACCGCTTCGAGTACGGCTACGGACTCACGCCCGAGATCGTCGACGTCGCACTTGAACGCCGGCCCGATCTGATCATGACGGTGGACAACGGCGTCTCCAGCCACCAGGGGGTGGCCGCTGCCCAGGCCGCCGGGGTGCAGGTGCTGGTGACCGACCATCACCTGCCGGGCGCAGTGCTGCCGCCGGCCGAGGCCATCGTCGATCCCAACCTGCCGGGCGACCCCTTCCCCAGCAAGCACCTCGCCGGCGTCGGGGTGGCCTTCTATGTCCTGTCGGCTCTGCGGGCCCGGCTGCGTGAGACCGGCTGGTTCAATGCACGCGGGATCGACGAGCCCAATCTGGCCGCGCTGCTGGATCTGGTCGCGCTGGGCACGGTGGCCGATGTGGTGCCGCTGGATCACAACAATCGCATCCTGGTCGAGCAGGGCCTGCGCCGCATCCGTGCCGGCCAGTGCGTGCCGGGCATCACCGCGCTGCTGCAGGCGGCCGGGCGCGACCCGAGGCGCTGCGTGGCTTCCGACCTCGGCTTCGCCGTCGGCCCCCGGCTCAATGCCGCCGGGCGCATGGAGGATATGCGCATCGGCATCGATTGCCTGCTGGCCGACTCCATGGCCGAGGCGCGCAGCCTGGCCGCCACCCTGGACGGCCTGAACCGCGAGCGGCGCGAGGTCGAGACGCAGATGAAAGAGGAGGCGTTGCGCGAACTGGAAGCACTGCACCTGGACGAAGCGGCCGAACTGCCGGTCGGGGTCTGCCTGTACAATCCCGATTGGCACCAGGGCGTGATCGGGATCCTGGCCGCGCGGGTCAAGGAGGCCTGGCACCGTCCGGTGATCGCCTTTGCGCGCGCCGGCGAGGATGAACTCAAGGGCTCGGCCCGCTCGGTGCCGGGACTGCATATCCGCGATGTGCTTGATGCCGTTGCCGCGCGCCATCCGGAGTTGATCCGCAAGTTCGGTGGTCACGCCATGGCCGCCGGCCTGAGCCTGGCCGAGGCCGCGCTGGCTGACTTCAAGGCCGCCTTCGATGCCGAGGTGCGCCGGCACCTGGATGAACAGGCCCTGCACGGGATTGTATACAGCGACGGTGAACTCGCCCCGGACGAGCTCAGCCTGGAGACCGCCGAACTGCTGCGGGCCGCCGGTCCCTGGGGTCAGGCCTTCCCCGAACCGGTGTTCGACGGCGATTTCGAACTGGTCGGCCAGCGCGTGGTCGGTGAGCATCACCTCAAGCTGCAGCTGCGCGAACCGCGCTCCGGCCGGAACCTGGATGCCATCGCCTTTCACGCGGCGGCGCAGCATGTGCTGGAGGCGGGCGCGGAACTGCATCTGGCCTACCGGGCCGACAGTAATGCCTTTCGCGGCCAATGCAGTTTACAATTGGTGGTGGAGCACATCGAAACGCTGTGACCCGCCTGCGGTCCCGCCCTGCAGCCGGGTCATCGGATCATCCCATTACCGTTCAAAATCGTGTCTGAACCGTTTTTCCCCAATATTCTCCGCCGTCTGTTTGCATACGCCCTGTTGCTGACGGCATGGCCGGCGGCCGCGGCCGGTCCCGACAGCGTCGATCTGCGCAATGGAATCGAACACTTCGTCACCCGTGCCGAGACGCAGATGACCTGCCGTGGCCTGGACTGGGAGGCGCTGCAGCGGTTCTATTCCCAGCGCGGCTACCTTCCGGTCTGGTGGGATATATTCGAACGCCGACCGGTCCCGGCCGCGAAGCAACTGATCGCGATCCTCGAGCAGAGTCCCGAACATGGCCTGTCGGTCAGCGATTATCACCTGCATGAACTGATGGCGCTGCTGCCGAGCAGGCCGGAGGCTGACCTGGTCCAGATCGATGTCCTGTTGACCGATGCCTTTCTGGCCTATGCCCGACATCTGTACAGCGGCCGCAACCGCCCGCAGCTGATCGATCCGGCATGGCACATCGAGCCGGACAGCCTGGATGCCGAGGCGTTGCTGGCCCGGGTGCTGGACAACGCCCGCCTGGAAGCGACGCTCGCCGCCCTGGCGCCGCCGCACCCCGAATACCGACAGCTCCAGGACCTGCTGGTGCGCTATCGCGGTCTGGCCGCAAGCGGCGGTTGGCCGGCCCTGGAACCCGGGCCGCTGCTGCGGCCGGGCGCGCGCGACCTGCGCGTGGCCACGCTGCGCCAGCGGTTGTGGCTGGAGGGATTTCCGGTGGACTGGGAAGGCGACGAATACCTGTTCGATTCCCACCTGGAACAGACGCTGAAAAGGTTCCAGCAGCTGCGTGGCATCGAGCCCGACGGCATCGTCGGCCCGGATACGCTGCAGGCGCTGAATGTGACAGCCACCGAGCGTATTCAGCAGATCCTGCTCAATCTGGAGCGTTGGCGCTGGCTGCCGCACGATCTGGGTACGCGTCACATCATGGTCAACATCGCCGGTTTCCGACTGCAGCTGGTCGAGCACGATCAGGTCACGCAGGACATGCGGGTGATCATCGGCAAGCCCTACCGCTCGACGCCGGCCTTTGTCGGCCGCATGAGCTATCTGGTGTTCAATCCCTACTGGAATGTGCCCGAGCGCAACATGCGCGAAGACCTGCTTCCGCAGCAGATTGCCGATCCCGGCTATCTCGCCGCCAACGGCTACCGGATCCTGGAGGGCTGGAGTCCGGAGGCCAGGGAGATCGATCCTGCCGAAATCGACTGGCAGCGGGTGCGTCCGGCCCAGTTTCCCTATCGCCTGCGCCAGGACCCGGGGCCGCAGAACAGTCTGGGCCGGATCAAGTTCATGCTGCCCAACCGTTTCGATGTCTACCTGCACGATACACCGGCACGGCACCTGTTCGAGCGTACCGTGCGCACCTTCAGTTCGGGCTGCATCCGGGTGGAGGAACCGGTCGCACTGGCCGAGCGGGTACTCGCCGGGACGGAGGAGGACTGGAGCGCAGACGCGATCCGCGAAGTGATCGCAAGCAGGGAGACCCGCAGCATCCGGCTGCCCGAACCGCTGCCCGTGTATGTGTTGTATTGGACGGTCTGGGTCGATGACGACGGGCGGGCCAATTTCGTCAATGATGTCTATGGCCGGGACCGGCGCATGGCGCAGTGGCTGGCGGCGCAGGCGGAAGCGGAATCTGAATCTGCCGCCCGATAACCCGATTTTCTGAGCGGCTTCCCGGTATTTTTCTGCCGGGACGGTATACTGGGGCTCGAGCTCTGGCACGGGCAATGCATGTCTGTGTCTGGACAAAGTATTGAACAAGATGGACTGTTTATGACCAAGCATCTGAATAGACGAGGTTTTATCAAGAATATCGCGGGTCTGGGTGCGCTCCTGAGCAGCCCGGCGGCACTGGCACGCATCGGAACGCCGACGCGACGCGAACTGGCCCTGCACAATCTGCACACCGGTGAGTCCACCGAGGTGGTTTACTGGCGCGATGGCGACTATGCCAGTTCCGCCCTGAGCGACCTGAATCACCTGCTGCGCGATCACCGCAGCGGCGAGGTCTGGGAGATGGACCCGGCCCTGCTCGATCAACTCTATGTACTGCAGCGCTCGGTGGGCGTGGAACGTCCCTACCACGTCATCTCCGGTTACCGCTCGCCTGCCACCAACGCCATGCTGAGCAGCCACAGCAACGGCGTGGCCAAGCGCAGCCTGCACATGCAGGGCCGCGCCATCGATGTCCGCCTGCCGGGCGTGAAGTTGTCCAGGCTGCGCGAGGCGGCGCTGGCGATGCAGGCCGGCGGCGTGGGCTATTATCCGAAATCCAATTTCATCCACCTGGATACCGGCCGGGTGCGCTTCTGGTAATCCATCTCCGGGTATCGTTGTGATTCTTGATCCAGGCCAAGTCCGCCACGGCCAGTGTTGGCTAGACTCGCTGCCAGGTCTGAACAATCAAGGAGATCACCATGCACGGAACCATCCTGAAATCGGTACTGCTGTCGGCTGTTGTTGCCGGTTCCGGTACGGTGCTGGCCGAGGTGGATGAGGCCGCACGCACCGAAGCGGCGCGCAATGCCTCCATGGAACTGATCCAGAAGCTGGGCGGGACCCTGCAGCAGGAGATGAAGACCGCCGGCCCGGCCGCGGCCATCACCGTCTGCCGCGACGTCGCGCCGCAGATCGCCGGCGAATTGTCGCGCCGCAACGGCTGGCGGGTCACCCGGGTCAGCGACCGCGTGCGCAACCCCATGCTGGGCATGGCCGACGACTGGGAGGCCGGGGTACTGGAAGAGTTTCACCATCAGGTCGAGGCGGGCAGAAAACCGGCTGAGCTCGAATTCACCGAAGTCGTGACCGAGGCCGACGGCCAGCGCTACTTCCGCTACATGAAGGCCATCGGCACCAAGCCGGTATGCCTGACCTGCCATGGCGAGCGCGAGCAGATGCCGGCCGATGTCAGGCAGGCCATCGAATCGGCCTATCCCCATGACCAGGCTGTCGGCTACAGCGCCGGCCAGGTGCGCGGCGCGGTCAGCATCAAGCAGCCGCTGCCGGCCGAGGACAGCTGAGGTTCCATGCAGTGATGTAGGTCGGGTTAGCCTGAAAGGCGTAACCCGACGCACTCATGGCATGTCGGGTTACGCTGCGCTAACCCGACCTACAGCCTGCGCGGGGATGACGGATATAGTGAAATCCGGTTTATCAGGATGCAATACGGGGCTGCCCGTTCAGAGTTCAATCTTGTCCCTTCGATGGGTATTGCATAGACTGCAGCCTAAACCATAGAAAAGCCGCAGCTGCATGCATACCGATATCCTCCTGACCCTGGCGCTGATCGGCCTGCTGGCCATCCTGTGTCAGTGGTTCGCCTGGTGGGTCAAGCTGCCGGCGATCCTGTTCCTGCTGCTCTCCGGTATCGTTGCCGGCCCGGTGACCGGCTGGCTGAACCCGGATGCCCTGTTCGGCGAATTGCTGTTTCCCATCATCTCCCTGTCGGTCGGTGTGATCCTGTTCGAGGGGGCGCTCACGCTGCGCTTTCGCGAGATCGCCGGGCTGGAGACGGTGGTGCGACGCATGGTCAGCAGCGGGGTGCTGGTCACCTGGGCCGTGGTCAGCCTGGCCACTCATTATCTGCTTGCCTTTCCCCTGGAACTCGCGATCCTGTTCGGCGCCATCATGGTGGTGACCGGTCCGACCGTGATCGTGCCCATGCTGCGTACCGTGCGGCCCAACAGCCGCATCAGCAACATCCTGCGCTGGGAGGGGATCGTCATCGACCCGCTGGGCGCGCTGCTGGCGGTGCTGGTGTTCGAATTCATCATCTCCGGCCAGGGCAGTCAGGCGCTGGAACATACCCTGCTGCAGTTCGCCAAGACCATATTGATCGGAGTGCTGGTGGGCGGTGGCGGCGGCTTCGCCCTGGAGCAGATCCTGCGTCGGCACCTGATGCCGGAGTATCTGCATAACGTCGCGGCCCTGGTACTGGTGTTCGTGGTGTTCGCCGCCTCCGATACCCTGATGGCCGAGTCCGGGCTGCTCAGCGTGACGGTCATGGGCATCTGGTTGGCCAACCGCAAGGACCTGAACATCGAGCATATCCTCAATTTCAAGGAAAGCCTGAGCGTATTGTTGATCTCCGGGCTGTTCATCCTGCTCGCCGCGCGACTCGATCTGGGCCAGATCCAGGCGCTCGGCTGGCCGGCACTGGCGGTACTCGCCGTTCTGCAGTTCGTGGCCCGGCCGCTCAAGGTGATGGTGGCGGCCTTCGGTTCCAATCTGAACTGGCGCGAGCGTGCGCTGCTGTCGTGGATCGCCCCGCGCGGCATCGTGGCTGCGGCCGTGGCGGCGATCTTCTCACTGCAACTGCAGCAGCAGGGGTATGCGGCCGCCGAATTGCTGGTGCCGCTGACCTTCATCGTGATCATCGGTACTGTGGTGCTGCAGAGCGCGACCGCGGGGCTGCTGGCGCGGGCGCTGAAGGTGGCCGAGCCCGAACCCAGCGGTTTTCTCATCGTCGGCGCCAACCCGGTGGCGCGCACCCTGGCCGAGAGCCTGGTCAAGCATGACTATGATTGTCTGCTGTGCGATACCAACTGGTCCTATGTGCGCACTGCACGCATGCATGGTTTGAAGACCTTCTACGGTCACCCGGTGTCCCAGGATGCCGACCGGCGACTGGACCTGGTCGGACTGGGCCGGCTGCTGGCATTGTCACCTCAGCGCGAGGTCAATGCACTGGCGGTGGTGCGCTATCGACGTGAATTCGGCGAAGGGAATCTCTATACGCTGCTCAGCAGGGAAGAGGGCGAGAAGGCACAGGACAAACCCGAGGCGGGGTACATCGCCTTCAGCAGGGAACTGACCTACCAGCATCTGGCCGAGTGGATCAGCCTCGGCGCCGAGATGCACGAGACCAGGCTGAGCGAGAGTTTCGATTTCGATGCCTATTACGAAAAATACTTCGACAAGGGCATCCTGCTGTTCGCCATCGATCCGCGCGGCAGGCTGCGCGTGATCGTCGAGGACAGGGATCTGGAGTTCGGACCGGGGTGGACGCTGCTGACTCTGGTCAGGTCGGAGGAAGAGAAGGTGAAAACGGAAGCGCAGGCGTAGGATGGGTGGAGCGCAGCGCAACCCATCGTACCCGTTCCGGTGATGGGTTGCGGCACGATGCGTCTCCACCCATCCTACACAGACCGGGCGAGGGCCTCCTGCAGACGTGCAACGGCCTCGTCCGCCGCTTCAGTCGTGTAGGGACGGGCGGGGGCATGGCCCCACACCGGCTTCGGCCAGGCCGGATCGCCGATATAACGTACCACGTGATGCAGATGCAGCTGCGGTACCAGGTTGCCGATGGCAGCGATGTTGAGCTTGTCCGGCCGGTACAGCCGTGTCAGGCCGCGGGCCAGGCGCGAGGACTCGCGGATCAGCTGCTGCTGGTCGGCTTCCTCCAGCTGATGGATCTCGCTGATGTCCTCCCGGTCGGGAACGAGGATGCACCAGGGATAATTGCTGTCATTCATCAGCAGCAGGTGGCACAGATCCAGGCGGCTGACGTAGTGACAGTCCTGTTCCAGGCGGGGATGGAGTCGGGTCATGGTAGAATTCTGGCTCCTTATACACCTCATCCTGGCGGAAACCGGATGGTAATGACGCAGGTTGGGTCAGCCTGCAAGGCGTAACCCGACATCCGCCGGCAAGTGTCGGGTTACGCTGCGCTAACCCGACCTGCATTCTGTATGAATCAAGCTTTATACATGATGCCATCTCCGATCGAGCTTCGCGACTGCCCGCCTGTGAAGGTACTGGATCTGCCCGGGGCCGCGGCCCTGAACCGCGAACTGCTGCCGGCCTATCATGATCAGCTCGCCGCCGGCGCGGAGCGACGCAGCCATTTCTTCGCGGGGCGCTACGAGAACATCTATATCGGACGCGAACGCCTGCCGGCGATCGAGCCGGTGCTGCGGGCGGCCTGCGCCGTGACTGCGCGTCTGCATGGCGGTGTCCCCGGCGATTATCGGGCCGGTTTCTGGTTCAATGACACGCCGCCGGGCGGCCGTACCCTGCCGCACACCCATGACGACGACGATGAACTGGTCTCCTGCGTCTACTATGTCCAGGTGCCGGACAACGCCGGCTGCCTGGTGGTGGAGGAGGGAGGACAGCGCCTGCTGGTGCGGCCGCGGGCCGGGCGGATGGTGTTGTTTGCGCCCGATGCGCTGCACTGGGTGACACCGAACCTTTCCGGCGACAGCCGACTGTCGATCGGGATCAATGTGGGGCGTACTGCGTAGGTCGGGTCAGCCGCAGCGTAACCCGACAAATCGCGGCTGCAACCTGTTGGGTTACGGCGCTGCGCGCCTGACCCAACCTACGATACTGAGGAATCAGTCCGATATGCGATGCAGGGCGACGAACTTCCGGTTGCCGTCGAACTCCAGCTCGAACCAGCCCTGTACCCCGTTCCGCAGCACATGGGGGCGCAGGGCCTCCACCGGAAAGCGCACCGAAATCCCGTCCGGGGTCCAGGCCAGGACGCTGTCGACCTCGCCGCGGTAGTAGCGCAGTACCTCGTCGGCGGACAGCGTCAGACGAATGCGCAGGCGTTGGGTGTTCATGTGCTTGTGCGACAGTTTCAGTCGGTCGACTGGGACAGGCGCACGCGGATGGCCTCTTCCTGGTCGACGTCCTCGAGCCGGTCCTCCAGCTCATGGATGCGTTGTTCGTTTTCGGGCAGCAGTACATCCTCGATGGCCCGTGCGCGACGCTCGGTGCGCCGGTAGTCGGCCACCAATGCCGTCAGATTATGCGTCAGGACCGCCATGCGTGCCAGCCGACGCAGCCATTCGACCACGGCCTCGGCGCAGTCGCGTCCCGGGGCCTCACGCGACAGCTGCCTGACCGGTTCCTCCAACAGACCCGGATCACCGCTGAGCACGCGGGTGCCGAGAAAGTTGCGGCGCAGAAAGTGAAAGTCGGTCGTCAGTTGCAGCAACGCGGGCAGGGTGCGGCTGCCGGCCAGGCCCTGTTCGCGTACCAGGGCGCGCAGCGCCTCGCGCACCCGCTCACGGCCGGCCACGGCGTCAATCTCGAGCGTCTCCAGTTCGTTGAGCTCGCGCAGGCATTCCGTCGCCAGCATCAAGCGCTTTTCGTCCAGGAAATGGAAACCCTCCTGCATTACGCCGCGCTCGTCGCGCAGCTCCAGCAGATCGGCGTGGGTGGTGGCAGAAGTCTCCATTTCCTACCGCCGTACGTCGCAGCAGAAAGGGGGTGACAAATGGGGACTCGAGTCAGGCATGATGCGGCTCGATGTACTTCGCGATCTGGGCGTCGTTCAGCCGGTGCAGCTCGGCGGCGGGCAGGGCGGCGAGCAGGCGCCAGCCGATCTCCATGCTGGCCTCCAGGCTGCGGCGTGCGGCCTGGGCGACGAACTCGCGCTCGAACTGCTCGCCGAAGCGCAGGTAGTAGCGGTCGGTCTCGGTCAGGCCGTCCTCGCCGACCACGTTGGCCAGCACCCGCACCTGTACCGCGCGGGCGTAGGCGGCGTACAGCTGGTTGGCCAGGTCGGGGTGGTCCTCGTGGGTGAAGCCGCGCCCGGTGCCGTCCTTCATCAGTCGCGACAGGCTGGGCAGTACCTTCACCGGCGGGTACAGGCCGCGCCGGTGAAGGTTGCGGTCGAGCACGATCTGGCCCTCGGTGATATAACCGGTGAGATCAGGTATGGGATGACTGATGTCGTCCGAGGGCATGCTCAGGATGGGGATCTGGGTGAGCGAGCCGCCGCGGCCCTCGATGATGCCGGCGCGTTCGTACAGGGTGGCGAGGTCCGAATACATGTAGCCGGGATAGCCCTTGCGGCTGGGTATCTCGCCGTGGCTGGCCGAGACCTCGCGCAGGGCTTCGCAGTAGTTGGTGAGGTCGGTGAGGATGACCAGGACGTGGTGGCCCCGTTCGTAGGCCAGGTACTCGGCCGCGGTCAGCGCGAAGCGCGGTGTGAGCAGGCGCTGCACACTGGAGTCGGAGGCCAGGTTCAGGAACAGGGCGGTATGGCCCAGCACGCCGCTGCGTTCCATGGCGGTGCGGAACTGCTCGGCGGTGTCGTGGGGGATGCCGATACCGGCGAAGACGATGGAGAAGCGTCCGGCGTCGTCGCCGCGCAGCCGCGCCTGACGTGCCAGCTGGATGGCGAGGCTGTCATGCGGCAGGCCGCCGCCCGAGAAGATGGGCAGCTTCTGGCCGCGCACCAGGCTGTCCATGATGTCGATGCTGCTGATGCCGGTCTCGATGAAGTCCGCCGGACTGGCACGCCGCGCCGGATTCAGCGCCAGACCTTCGATGCGCAGGTGCTGTTCGGCGGCGATGGGCGGGCCGCCGTCGATCACCCGGCCGACGCCGTCATAGACGCGCCCGAGCAGGTCGGGCCCGAGACTGAAATGCAGCGGTGCGCCGCGGAAGCGCACCCGGGTCTCGCTGAGCGCCAGGCCCTGGGTGGTCTCCAGCACCTCGATGGTCATGAAGTCATCGTCCAGTGCGGCCACGCGGCCCAGCCGCGGCCGGCCGTCGGCGCCGCTGACCTCCACGGCCTCGTTCAGGCCCACGTCGAGACTGCGCTGCAGGAACAGCAGCGGGCCGTCGATGCGGGTGGCGTTGCCGGCGGCGTACAGGTCAGCCTTCATCTGCAGTTTCCTTTTGGAGCTTGGCAAAGGCATCGTCCAACTCATGCTCGAGTTCGGCGTAGGCGTCCAGTGCCTCCTCGCCCAGGTCCTCCTTCATGCGCTGCAGCTTGCGCAGGACGGGCATGCCGCGCAGCGCGTCCACGCTCACCCCCTGTTCCACCGCCTGCAGCGCCAGATCGATGTAGCGGGTGATCAGCGCCAGCATCACCGTCTGGCGTTCGGGCGAGGCATAGCGATCGTTCGGGGAGAAGGAGGACTGCATCAGGTAGCCCTGGTTGATCAACTCGCCGGCCAGCAGGATGCACTGCTGGCGCGGGGGCAGCGCATCCTTGCCGACGATACGCGCCATGCGCTCGAGCTGGTCCTGTTCCTCCAGGATCTGCAGCAGCCGGGCACGGCGTTCCAGCCAGTGCGGACTGCCGCGTTCGCGCCACCAGCCGGCCAGTTCGTCGACCGCCTCGGCATAGGACTGGAGCGGATGCACGGCCGGATAGAAGCGGGCCTGGGCGCGGTCGCGGTCCAGGCCCCAGAAACTGCGCACGTAGCGCTTGGTGTGGGTGGTGACCGGCTCGGAGAAATCCCCCGAGGGCGGGCTGACCGCGCCGATGATGGACAGCGATCCCTCCTCGCCGCACAGGCCGGTGACGCGCCCGGCGCGTTCGTAGAAGCTGGCCAGGCGGCTGCTCAGATAGGCGGGATAGCCGGCTTCGCCGGGCAGCTCACCCAGCCGTCCCGATACCTCGCGCAGCGCCTCGGCCCAGCGGCTGGTGGAGTCGGCCATCAGGGCCACATGCAGACCCTGGTCGCGGAAGTACTCGGCCACGGTCACGCCGGTGTAGATGCTGGCCTCGCGCGCCGCCACCGGCATGTTGGAGGTGTTGGCGATGATCAGGGTGCGTTCCATCAGCGAGCGGCCGGTTCGCGGGTCCTGCAGTTGCGGGAACTCATGCAGCACGCCGGCCATCTCGTTGCCGCGCTCGCCGCAGCCCACGTAGATGATGATGTCGGCGTCGCACCACTTGGCCAGGCTCTCCTGCAGCACCGTCTTGCCGGTGCCGAAGCCGCCGGGCAGGGCGGCCTTGCCGCCGCGGGCGATGGGGAACAGGGTGTCGAGGATGCGCTGGCCGGTGATCATGGGCCGGTCCGGCGGCAGGCGCTTCGCGACCGGACGCGGCACGCGCACCGGCCAGGTGTGCTGCATGCCGAGGTTGCGTGTCTCGCCGTCGGCAGTCGCGACGGTGAGCAGGTCGGTCGTATCGGTATAGTCGCCGACGGACTCGATGGTCTCGATCCTGCCACCGATGTCCGGCGGAATCAGCAGCCGCTGGTTCACCCCATTGCGGCTGACCTCGCCGAAGACCTCGCCGCCGTTGACCGCATCGCCGATCTTCAGCTTCGGCGTGAAACTGAAACGCTGCTCCGGTGCGGCGCGCATGCCGGGTTCCACATAGATGGCATCACCGCCGGCCAGCGGCCGCAGCAGGCCATCGAAGATGTTGCCCAGCAGCGCCGGGCCGAGTTTCACCGACAGGGGGTAACCGGTGCCGTGGATGCGCACGCCGGGGCGCAGGCCGGTCGTATCCTCGTAGACCTGGATGACGATCTCCTCGCGGGTCAGACGGATGATCTCGCCCAGCAGCCGGCGCTCACCGATCAGTACCGCCTCGTTGATGGCGAAATCGCCCTCGGGAACGGCACGGATGACAGGCCCCGCAACCCAGCGCAGACGTGCCTCAGCCATGGGGACTGCCTCCCGCTTCGATGTCCATGCAGCGCTCGATGTGATCCAGCAGCCGTGCCTCCAACTGGGTGCGGTCGGCCAGCAGGCCGTCCAGGGTGGCATCCAGGTGCACGCCGCCGACGCGGATGCGCAGGCCGGCGCGGATCCCGGCCCGGGCGATCCACTCCGGTTCCCGGCCGTTGTACTCGCGCAGCCGCCGCTGCCAGTCGGCATCGATCTCCTCCGGGAAGGGCAGCGGATGCTCGATGCGCCAGTGCCCGGGCGGCAGGCGTTCCAGGGCCTGTTCGAACAGGCTGCGGATCCACTCGCTGCGGCATTCGTGCGCCTGCCACAGGGCGGCAAGCATGCCCTCAAGTTCCTGCCAGGCGCGGCCCAGGGTACGGCGGGTGGCCTCCAGCAGCTGCTGACGGTCATGGCTTTCCAGCGCGGCGCGTTCGTGGTCCAGGCGCCGGGCGTGCTGCTGACGCTCGTGTTCGATCGTCTGATGCACCCGCTCGCATGCCTCGCGGCGGGACCGGCGCAGCAGGTCGCGGGCTTCGACACGGGTCTGCTGTTCAATCTCGCGGCACTGGGCCTCGGCGCTCTCCCGGATCAGCCGGCGCAGTGCCTCGGTGCTGGTCTGCACATCGGGCGTCATGTCGTGCTCCCCCAGCCCAGTTCCCGACGCAGCCGGACCGATTCGCCGATGAAATCCTCCCTGCCCAGCACATCCGGGATCACCGCCACCAGCGGCTGGCCTGCCTGCAGGGCTGCCTTCAGGGTCTGTGGCGGCAGCCGGCGGGCGAAGGCTGTCCCCAGCAACAGGAAATCGGTTTCGGCCAGGCGCTGCTGGAACAATGCCTCAGCGTCCTCGTCCTCCCCGGGCACATAGACCTGAACGCCCGCCAGGCGCAGGGCGGCGGCAGTGTCGGCGTCACCGATGTAGTGCGGTATGCTCATACCGTCAGCGCGTTGAGAATCAGAATGGAGATGATCAGGCCGTAGATGGCGATGCCTTCCGCGAGGCCGACGAAGATCAGGGTGCGTCCGAATACCTCGGGTTTCTCGGCGATGGCACCGACGGCGGCACTGCCCACCGAGGCCACGGCGAAGCCGGCACCCAGCGATGACAGGCCGGTGGCCAGGGCCGCGGCCATGTAGCCCCACTTGCGGACCTCCGGATCGATCCCGGCTGCCACCGCGGTGGCCGTTTCGGCCAGGCCCAGGCCCGGCAGCCACAGCAGCAGCGAACCCAGCACGGCCCAGACCAGGGTCACGGCGGTCATCCCGAGGGCGAAGCGATAACGTGGCATGGTTGTTCTCCTTGGTTTGGTGTTCAGGCTGCCACCGGTTCATCCGGCCGGGGCATTACCATAACCCGGCGCCGGCAGCGGTACGAAGCCCCGACCGGTGCTGCGCAGGAACCGGATGAAGAATTCGAACAGTACCAGACGCGTGGTCTGGATCGAGACCACCAGCCCCTCCAGCACCAGGATCAGCAGGTTGCCCAGCAGGAATATCAGTGCCGTGCCGACAACCGAGCCGGTGATGCCCATCAGCGCCATGACTGCCTGTGACAGGGCCGCATGGGCCAGGGCAAAGGCCCCGACGCGGGCGAAGGACAGGGTGTTGATGATGAGTTGGAACAGGGTCTCGACCAGCTCGGCCAGCGCCAGCAGCGCGGCGCGCACGGGGCGCGCGGGTTCCAGCCGGGCATGGCCGAGCAGGTAGGCGGCGAGCCCGGCGAGCAACAGCACCTGGGCCAGCGACGGCGCGATGAACAGCAGCGGCAGGCCCAGATACAGCGGGATCACCGGCGCCTGGCCCAGCCACCACTGCCGGCGCCGGCCGGCCCAGTTCGCCTGCAATCCGGCCAGCACCAGTCCGATGAGCAGCAGCAGCGCGCCCCCGGCCAGCGGAATACCCAGCAGCAGCAACGGGTGCTGCATCGGGTGCAGCCACAGCGCCGGGATCTGGCCCTCGATGCTGAATACACTGCCGTAGAGCAGGCCGAAGATCATGGCACTGATTCCTGCCGGGATGAGAATGGTCAGCTGCGGCACGCGGCGACGCAGCAGTACCCCGGCCAGCAGGATCACCAGTCCCTGACCCACGTCACCGAACATATAACCGAACAGTAGCGGGACCACCCAGGCCAGCAGGGCAGTGGGATCGAACTCGTCACGCCCGGGCATGCCCAGCAGACGCGGGAACAGTTCGAAGGCGCGGTTCCAGCCTGTGTGGCGCAATGTCAGCGGCGGCTCCATGCCCTCTGGCGGCGGGGTGAAGTGCACCAGGCCGCGTGCGCCCTCATCTGCCAGTGCCTGCTGCAGTTTCCCGGCGGAGCCGGCGATGGTCCAGCCGTGTACCCAGGCGAGGTGGTCGGATTCCAGGTGGTATTCGATATGCTGCATGAACCAGTTCAGCCGGGCGATATCGCCCAGCGCGGTGTGCAGCCCGGCGCTGGCGTGCGAGGCCTCCAGTGCGGCCTGCAGTCGGCGCAGCTCCTGTTGTGTCTGATCCAGCCGGTGCTCGAGTGCGGCGATGGCCTGCGGCGGCCGGCCGCTCAGCCAGTCGGGCAGGCTGAGCTGCATCACCTCGGTCTGCAGCAGCTGGTTGTCGAGTTGCGCCATACGTTCGCGGCCGCCGATCACCAGCCGGTACAGGTCCGGCTCGACCGGGGCATTGAGCAGCAGCAGATCGTCGCAGTTGAAATCGACGTCGCATTCCGGCGGGCACAGCACCAGCCGGTAGTCCAGCCAGGGACCGATGCGGTGCAGCGCGCCCAGGTCGAATGTCTGATCGAGTGTGGCGGCGCCCTCGAGATGCTTCAGCCAGACCAGCAGGTGGCGATACCGGGTCTGCTCGCGCAGGCGCGCCTCCAGGGTGTGGATCAGACGGTCGTTGTCCTCGCGCCAGCTGCGCAGCTGTTCCAGGGCGCGGGCATAGGTCGTGGCCGGGCGGCCGTGGTGGGTGCCGGGGCGGATGTCACAGTCCGGCCAGTAGCCGCCGTCGCGCTGCCGCAGTTCGTGGTACTGCTGGTACAGCCCCTGCAGGTCGCGCAGCGAGGCTTCGGCGCGCGCGGGCACGCCGGGTTCGAGCTGGATCAGCCCGGTGCGGGCAAGCTGCTCCATGGCGTGCGTCATGTCATCGCGCGCCACCAGTGCCTCGAACCAGTGAGCGGGCACCGGACGCATCAGGCCACCTCTCCGTGAACGAACAGCAGCCGGTCGATCAGCAGCCGGCGCAACCCGGTCAGGTCCAGCGCCTGTATGGCCAGATAGGCGAAGGGCGCGACCGGTGTGAACGGATGCTGATGCAGCGGTCGCAGCAGCAGCATCGAGGCAGCGGCCGGATCCTGTTCGCCGCGGCTGACGGCGGAATGCGCCAGGTGCAGACGCCGGCCGACATCAGTCAGGCGGCGCTGCAATGTGCGGTCGGGGCCGGGCCAGAGGCCGAGCCAGTGCTCGTACCAGGCGCTGTAGAGATTCTCGCCCGTGCCGAGCGCCGGCAGCAGCGGGGCGAAGTCGGTCTCGTGCAGGTGCTTCAGTGCGGCCTCGTCCTCGTGACCGGCCAGCGGTTCCAGCGGCGTGGGTGCCAGCCGCAGCAGTTCGCCGGTGCCGAGCGCCGTCTGCTGCCGGCGCAGGGTGTCGAGCCAGGTCAGGATGCGGGTCCAGCGAATGGCCGCGCGCCAGGGGCGGGGATACCAGCGGGCGATCTCTTCGGTCTGCTCGCCGGCCCGCAGCTTGAGCTGCTGCTCGGCCAGTTCGGCGGAACTGCCGCTGTCCAGGCCGCGTACCCAGCCAGCGGCAGGAGTCTGCAGCAGACTGTCGATCAGGTGCTGGGCATCGCGCACGCTGCCCAGGCGCTGCCAGTCGCGCTCGTCCAGGCGCCGGCCAAGCCGGGCCTGCAACCGTACGCCGGGAAATATGCAGGGGTTGCCGGTCACGGCGGCGGTTCCTTCTCGCCCATGATGAGTTCCATGGCGAGGCGTTGCGCCGCCTGCTCCAGCCGTTGCTCATCGGGTTGCAGCCGCGCCAGCCGCTCCACCAGCGCATCGTGGCGTTCCCGGCGCAGGGCATCCAGCTCGTGCCGGCTCGTCGCCAGGCACAGGCGGTGGACCCGGGTGATGCGGTGATCGGTGCGCTGACGGACGCGTGCCGCATGCAGACGGGCCTGCTTGAGTTGCTGGGCGGCCTCCTCGCGACACTGCTCGACCTGCGCCCGGGCCTCGCGCTCGGCCGCCAGTACCTGGGTGATGGCCTGATCGGCAGGGGCGTTGTTATTGGTATCAGATTCCATAACGGCTGATCATCTTCACATTCCCCTATCCCCTCGCGGGAGTACCCACAGGGCATAAAAGGGCAGGGTGAGGGGGCATTACTGCGACCAGCCCTCAATAGCAGACTCTACTCCCCCTCCAGAACATCCACCTTGATCCAGATCGGATTCGCTTCATGTTCCTTGCTCTCGGTACGATGCACAACCCCCGAACCGCGGCGCTCGACCGACGCCGTCCGCCCGCCCAGTTCCAGCCACTGCCCGACCGGCCCGCGCACCGTGGTCACGAGCGCCTCGGACTCCACCAGCCCGCCCCCACGCGGGCTCAGCGCCTCCTGCTTCGGACTGGCCGTGACCGTGACCTGATCGCCATTGATCCGGGCCAGGGCATAGAAGCCGGATTCCAGCTGCCGGTACTCGACGGTGTTGCTGATCACCTCGCGCCCGTTGATGATGTACACTTGGCTGCCAACACTCGGGAAGGCCAGCCCCTCGGCGATGTAGGCCGGTTCGCCCTCCAGGGCGCTCACCCTGTGCGTATCACGCTCGTGTGACCGGGTCTCGGTGCGCTGGATGGTGACCCTGCCCCTGAGCGCGGTCCCGTCCCCGTCAACACGGACCCCTGCGCCTGATCGCCGGTTGTCCCGTTCGATCTCCGCCACCGACGCCCGCCGCACACTGATCCGCAGCCGCGCCGGCGCCGCGTCCAGCTGCGCGATCAGCCCCTTCAGTTCCTTCACCCGCTCCGCCCGCGCCCGCAGGATGAGCTGAAAACCCTGCCCGGTCAGCGCCTCGCCGGCCTCCAGATGCGGATGCAGCAGCGGGATGATCTGTTCGGCCGGGCGGTTGTGCAGGGAGATCGATTCGAGCTCAGCGGCAGCGAAAGCGGGCGCGGTCCAGGCCAGCCAGAGCGGCAGGAGCAGGCAGAGAAGGCAGGCGAGACGGTGATTGAGTGGCATTGTTGATGCAGGCAGATACCTGTCCTCACGGCGGGTGTCGCCAATTCGTGCCAGCATAGCCGTTGTGGCGGGTGCCTGCCAAGTCAGGCCAGCCGCCGCAGGCGGGTGGGGGTTGATAACCAGCCGGACCGGGATAGTCAGTCCTCCGGTATCACCAACGTTTCAAAACCGGGGGGCTTGATGGCGAGTACCGAACAGTCGATCTGATTCAGGATCATCTCGGCCGTGTTGCCCATGATGAAGCCCGGGATGCCGGTGCGGGCCACGGTCCCCATAACTATGACATCGGCCGTAAGCAGTTTGGCCAGCGCCGGGATCTTTTCACGGGCCCAGCCTTTCACCATATGCGTTCTGGGATTGAGGTGCTCCGCCGCCTCCTGGCCAAGCTTGTCGGTGGCTGCGTGCATGAGCTCGTCCAGGCGGGTCCTGTGCCGGCGTCTGGTCCGCTCCACGTAGCTGGTAATTTCCGCCTCCGGGATATGTGTAAAGGCGCCACGCATGGCGCTTTCGCCGACCGCCTGCAAGACATAGACGACATGCAGTTCGGCAAACTCGGATAGTGCCAGTGCAGCTGCCGTTTCAAGGATGTGTTGATTCAGCGCATGCCGTGATTTCTGCTCCGCCGGGGGATAGGCGTCGTCTACATCGACCGCCGCCAGGACCCGCCGGTAGGATTCTTCCGCCTGCGGTTTGACGAGCCAGACCGGGCACGGGCACTCGCGTAACAGGTTCATATCATCACTGCCGAACAATCGGCCCAGCCAGGTCAGCGTTTCGGGAACCTTGATCACCAAGTCGTGTTCCTCGTCTAACACCTGACGAATGCTTTCCAGAAAACGAATACCGGTGCGCACCTTCGTGTTGATCGGCATCCGTTCACGATAAGGATCAATCAACGCTTTCAGCGCCTGTGCGCGATCGGCTGCCATCGCAGCCTGAAGATCAACGGAAAACGGCCCTCCGTCCGGCATGCCGATGCCGACGGTCACGCGATCGATCACGTCGATCACAGTCAGGCGTGCCTGGTTGTTTACGGCCAGCGTGACAGCGCGTTCCACGGCAGCTGTACACTTCTCGTTGACGTCCACTACACAGAGAATATTTTTGAAAGCCGACAATTCATCTGCTCCATCGATCAGCACCGGCCTGATGCCGCCTTGATTTATGCGGCATGTCGATCGAAACCACAAAGCTTCATCCCGATCCGGATCCGTGATGCAGTGGTTTCAATGTTCAACCAGGCGTCTCTAACATCATGAAATGATGATAATAAGGCGGTCTCGCTTTCCTGGCGCAACACCTGCCTCAATCAGTGCAACTGTATAGAAGGGGTGTTGTATGTCAAGCGATTACAGCCGCATGAGTCCTGCTGAACGCAGCCAAGTCAGCAGCACGCGAATCCGTGGAACCGGCGTCCCGGGTGCACGCGGATTTCGGTTGCAAGCGGGTTGTCCGTGCTCGACAGAAGCAGCGGTATATTCAATAATTAAGTCTGCGTACCGTCATGAGCGCTTGAATAAGCAAATCAGACAAGGGGACCCCATGGCCGAGCAGATCAGACAGATTCTGGTTGCGAGCGACCTTTCGCCGAGAGCGAATCGTGCCCTGTCGCGTGGGTGGCGGATCGCCGCGCAGCACGATGCCGTGCTCAGCGTCCTTCATATCGTCGAGCCTGTCGACGGCCCGGGCGTGCCCAGTGCGGCCTGGGAACGGTTGGCGAAAACACCGCAGAAGGCGGTGCAGGTGCTCCGGCAGGAGGCACAGTCCGAGCTGCGCCGTCAGCTCGAGCGTAATCAGGCCCCGGGCCCAGCGTCCGTAGACATCCGGACCCGGGTCGGCGATCCGCTGACGCAGATCCTTGACGAAGTGCGCGAGCGCTCCATCGAACTGGTCGTCATCGGGGCCCACGGCCGACACCTCATGCGTGATCGTCTTCTCGGTACACTGGCAGAGAAGATAGTGGGTAACGGCGCGTGCCCTGTTCTGGTGGTCAGGACGAAACCCGCCTATCGGTATCAACGGGTTTTGGTACCCGTCGATTTCTCCGATACATCGCGCAAGGCGCTGGAGCTTGTCCACCGCCTTGCGCCCCGGGAAAGGCTGCTGATCATGCACGCCGATGCAGCCGCACCTGACGACGGCTCGGTTGCGCACAACGAAGCGAACCATCACTTGCCGGCGACAGCTCAGGAACGTGAACACATTTACGAGCAGAAACTGCGCCGCTTCGCAGATGCCGCGGGTCTCGACCCGGGGGCCGTGGACTTTCTGCTCTGTCGTGGCGACGCGGATACAACGATCGTGCGCGCTGCCACTGACCTGCCTGCGGACCTCATAGCCATCGGCACACGCAGCGCAAGAGGTATCGGCCATCTCATGATCGGCAGCGTTGCAATGCACACCTTGCGTGAGGCCCGGTGCGACGTCCTGGCTGTGCCTCCGTGATGTGCCGGGTGGTGCAATGATTCAGGCGCGGCACATCATCGCCGCTGTGGGTCAGTTCCCGCAGGATGATCCGGTACTGACGCGGGCCGTGGAAATCGCTCGCGCCCACCGGGCAAGGCTCACTGTGGCCCATGTCATCGACAGCCTCACCGGGTTCGATTCTGCCTCCACTGAGCTGATGCGCATCCAGCAGCAGATGCGGATCGAGGCCTACGGACGTGTCGAGGCTGCGGTTGCAGAACAGGCGGCCGGCGTTGACACCATCGATATTCGCATCGAGACCGGATCCCCGTTCCTGCGTCTGATTGACCTGATCGATGAAGGCAATGCCGATCTGGTCGTGATGCGGGCGCATCAGCGCGATTCGGTGGCGGATAAAATCATAGGTTCGACGACGGATCGGGTGATCCGTGCGAGTAACTCGCCGGTGCTGGTGGTCAAACGCCCGGCCACGCGGGCCTATCAGCGTGTTGTGGTGGCCACTGCCACGGCGGATGACTCCGATGCGCTTGTACCGTTCGCGGCCGCGTTGCTTCCGCAGGCCGGACTCTACCTGATCCATGTGGTGCAGATCCCGCCCCAACTCGAAGCGGCGATGCTGCACGCGGGCGTTGGCCAAAGCGTAGCGGCCCATCGCCAGGCCCTGGTGCGCAAGGCGAAAGCCGAGCTGAACGCTGCTTCCAAAAGGCTGGACCCACGCCCGATAAGAGGCATGGCGCGGGTCCTTGCCGGCGATCCGGCGACATCACTGGTACGGGCGACATGGAGCCCGAAGGTGGGCCTGATCGTGCTGGGACCCGGTGGCACGGGCAGGATCCGCCGGGCGCTGCTCGGCAGCGTCACCCAGCGGGTCTTGAACAATGCAGCCTGCGATGTCCTGATCTGTCGCACACTGGACGGTACAGGGCCCGGGGATAGCCCGGATCAGGGGCCCAGTATCGATGTCGCAAGCGAGAAATAGATCAGCACGCCGACCACATCCGATATCGTTGTGATCAGCGGCGCGCTGGCGGTCGCGGGGTCGAGGCGCAGCCGGCTGAGCAGAAACGGAAGCGACATCCCCACCAAGCTCCCGACGATGACGACCAGCATCATCGTCAGGCTCACTACAAGCGCGATGTCGGAGCCGCCACGCAGCAACCCGATCGGCGAGACAATGAGCGCCATGGTCGCCCCCAGCGCCGTCGCGATCGTCAACTCGCGTAGAATCAGGTCGCGCCAGTCTTTCAATGCCGCGTCGCCCGTGGCCAGCGCGCGCACCATCAGGGTGGCCGCCTGAGACCCGGCATTGCCGCCGCTGTCGATTAGCAGCGGAAGAAAGAATACAAGTGCCACATAGGCCAGGATCGTCTCCTCGAAGAACGCGATCCCCGCGCCCGAAAACAGGTTGCCGAATACCAGCAGCGCAAGCCAGAAGATCCGCTTTTTATAAAGTACACTCTTGCCGGCCTCGCGTATACTCTGCGAAAACGGGATGACCGTGGCGATCTTCTGAAAATCCTCCGTGGTCTCACGCTGCATCACATCTTCCGCGTCGTCGCGCGTGATGATTCCGACCAGTCTGCCATGCTCATCGATTACCGGCAGTGCCGTCAGATCATAGCGTGCGATCAACCGGGCGACTTCCTCCTGATCCGTGTCCAGCGTGACAGCCATTGGATCCGGGTCCATGATTTCGGCGATCAACGTATCGGTGCCAGCCAGGATCAATTCCACCAGTCGAACCGAGCCGATCAGCCGGCGGTCGGCGTCGAGGACATAGGACCGGTAGATGGTTTCCTTCTCGGGCGCCTCACGCCGCAGCACCTCGATCGCTTCATGCGCCGACATGGATGTGGCCAGCGTCGCATAGTCCGAGGTCATTATTGCACCAGCGGTTTCTTCGGCATAGGCCGACAGGCGCCGGATATCCTCGCGCTCCTCCTGCGCAAGATCGCGCAGCAGCCGCTGCTGTTCTTCTGGTGTTAGATGGTTGAACAGGTCGACGCGGTCGTCGGCTTCCATCCGGGTGACGATTTCCGCCAATTCCCGGCGACCCAGCCGTCGGGCGAGCGCTGCCTGAACGTCGAGCGAAAGATAGCTGAAGGTTTCGGCCTGCCGGGGCTGCGCCAGTGCCAGAATCTGCTCCTGCGCCAGGTCTTGCGGAAGCTCCGCAAGCCAGGCGGCCAGATCGACCGCATGCGCCGTCTGGACGAAATGGCGGATGGTCTCGTTCGAGGCATCTTCCGGGGGCATCGTAGCGCCCGGGCTTGTTTCATTCTTTCTCATCGTGCTGGCTCTCCGACCAAATCATGGGTGTTCAATCCATCATCCCAGGACGGGGCGCTCCGGGCCATGCAGGCGCTTCGAGTTCCTGGATATCGGCGGCTTCGAAAACGGTTTCCTTCAGGTGAATTCCGGCAGCGGCTGCGTGGATTCGCCCGCGACAGACCGAAGGCCCTTGCGGCGAAGGCCACCCACCGACCCGGCGGACTCGCGCACACCGGCAGAATGCTGAGAGGGTTCAGGGTTTTCTGCGCGTCCATGCCCGCAACGAGGGCGCACACGCTGACATCCATATGCGGCCGCGTTATTCGGGCAGTGTGTAGCGGGCATTGATCAACTCCCGGATCATCTGTCGTGTCTGCCAGGGCGCGAGGTCGGCACGCCGCTCGATGCGCCCTGTCTCGTCAGCGAGATAATCATCCTTGATCACGTGGCGGAACCAACGCGAATAATCGCCGCGGCGGAGATGAAACATCCAGGTTGACTCGTCGATGCCCTCGCCGATCTGGGAAAAGACATGGAGGTTCTGCGCCTTCAGGTTATGATGATTGTCCGGGCCGCGGAAATAGAAGCTGTGCCAGCGCAGATTGCCTTCCGCATACTTGCGGTGGTGGCGGATGCGCTCGGCCCGCCCACGTTGTGGCTGCATCGAAAACGGCGGCTGTCCGTCCCGGAGGTACCAGACGACGACGTAATCCGGTTGATAGGACAAGCCCTCGGGCCAGGCCAGCGGCTGGTTCGTTGCGGTGGCGAACTCCCCAAGGGTCTTTTCCGGTGAATGCCCGATGGCCACAACCACGTCGATCGGTGCGAGGATGGCCGGGGCCACCTGGTCGGGATGCACGGTGACCAGGATGGTCTCGTGGAGTTGTTGCGGCAGCACGGAGGCGGCGTGACCCCAGGTGCTGGGCAGCATGTGGTGCGCCTCGTCCACGAGCAGCCAGTGTGGCCGTCCGGTGCGGGCGCGCATGGCCTGCAGGTTGGGTATGAGTTGGGCGAAGAAATCCGGCCGATCGCCCAATGCGATGCCAAGCAGGTTGACGCTGACATTGACCCTGGCGTCTTCGAGTATCGACACCACCTCGGCCACACTCGGTGCACGCCACTGGTTGCCGAGCGCCACCACGTCGCGCAGCGTTCCGTAATCACCCTCCGGGTCGACGATACAAACCTGGTAATCCTTTTCGATGAGGCGCTCGACGACGCCGGCGGCGAGGGTGGATTTGCCGCTGCCGGAAGGCCCGGCAACCAGTATGTTGTGATCGTAAGGTGGAAGTTGCACCGTGGTTGCATCCGAGCGTTTGCCGAACAGGACCAGATGTTGTGGCAGCGTGCCGGTCACCCGGTCCAGATCGTCAGTGATCAATTCATCGATCAGCTCGATAACCCCGTTCCCGTTCTCGGCCGTGGTGACGAAGGTGGCAATCGCCTTGATGGACGGTGCCGCGTTGGCCACTGCCACGGCGCACTCACAGCGCTCCAGGAAGGAGTGATCGTTCTCCGCGTCACCGACTCCCACCACTTCGTGGCGCGAAAGCCCCAGTTCACGCAGTGCGTACTCGAGCCCCGTCGCCTTGTTGACACCTGCCGGGAGCACCATCACCGCACCGCGATTACCGATCACCTGGGCTTCGAGACCGAGTTCCCAGATGAGGTCCTGGACCACCGTGCGGTGCGGCGCCTGTGTCGCCACCAGGACCTGTCCGACCTCAAGCGGCTCGACCCCATGCCTCTGCAGGCCCTGTATCAGCAGCTTGGATGGGGAAGGGGCAAGCTGCGTCTCTTCGCGGCTGTGCGGGTCGTAGACGATGCCGCCGTTCTCTGCTACCACGAGGTCGAACAACCGTGCGCAGGGACAGACCGCAAGCAGATCGTCAAGCCGTCGACCGGTAACCAGAATCGCCCGCCTGCCGGAAACCCTCAGGCGCTCCAGGGCCTGCGCGACAGGCTCCGATACCCTGTCATCTGAAACCAGTGTCCCGTCGTAGTCCGTTACAAGTGCAAGGTAACGCATATCACCTATCCATCTTTTGCCTGACCAGCATCCAGTCGTGCAGGCTGAAGTATAGGTTGAGGGAGATCAAGATGCACCGAGGATATTTCTGCTCCAGTGGTCCATGCGGGAAGTTCGGTAATGCTCAGCCGGCCCACAAGCCGGTCGGGCCCCGATCGGCAGCCATGTGGCTGATTTTCCCTGGATCCCGCCGACGCCGGGATGACGCAAAGGAAATCAATCCGGCTTTTCCTGATACTGATTCTTCACTGATACAATTTTTCAGTTTGAATTCAGCTGATGGCGGTATCTTGTCAGCCGAATCCGTAGACCGGGGCGAAACACCGATGGCGCAACCTGAAACTAAAACATATCGCGTATGGGATCGCTCCGTGCGCGTCTTCCACTGGGTCAATTTCTCCGCCGTGTTGCTGCTCCTGACCATCGGCCTGATCATCTACAACAACAAGGCGCTGGGCATTTCCGCCGAGGCCAAGGTCTTCCTCAAAACCTTCCATGTTTGGGTCGGCTACGTGTTGGCCCTGAATCTGGCATGGCGCTACCTGTGGGGGTTCGTCGGCAGCCGGTACGGGCGCTGGGCTACTGTCCTGTCCTTCGGACGCGGTTATTTCAGCGAACTGGGCGCGTATCTGCGCAGCCTGGTCAGCGCTGAGCCGCGTCGCTACCTGGGGCACAATCCGCTCGGCCGCCTGATGGTACTGGTGCTGTTCGTACTGCTGACTGTGCAGGCCGCGACGGGTCTGGTACTGGCCGGCACCGACATCTACTATCCGCCGCTCGGCGGCTGGATCGCCGGCTGGGTCGCCGCGACCGGCGTGGATCCGGCGACGCTGGTCCCGGGCGACAAGGCGCTGGTCGATCCGGCGGCCTGGGAGGCGATGCGCGGCTTCCGCAAGCCCTACATCACGCTGCATAAGTGGGTCTTTTTCGTGCTCAGCGGTGCAGCGCTGCTGCATGTCCTTGCCGTGGTGGTCCTCGAGATCCGGAGTCGCAGCGGCCTGGTCTCGGTCATGATCCACGGCTACAAGACGCCGGACCGGAAACCGGAGGATCGGCCTGAATGATCGCCAAGGCAGTGGGTTGCGTGACAGCAGCCTGAAGTCAGGGCGCCCGCACCCTGATTTCCGCTCAGCTGAGGCGTTGGTGAACGCCCTGAGCCAGCACCACACCAGCGACCGCAATCACCAACCCGGTGATATCGGTCGCGAACAGGTGACCCCAGAATGCGATCCAGGTCATCAGCATGGTGCCCGGCGGTCCCAGATAGAACAGGCTGGCGACGCGCATAGCGTCAATTCGTGCCAGCAGCAGCCACATCAGGCCATAGCCGTCCAGGGATACCGCGAGGATGAGCTGGGCCATGGTGGCAAGGAACCCGGGACTCCAATGGGACGCCAGTACCTCCCGACGACGCTGCTGCAGGCTGGCCAGCGTAATGGCCGCCATCGAGCCGAACTGGATGAGATAGCCGAAGATGGAGCCGCTGTCGTCCCAGTTGCTGCGGGCGCAGACGGTGAACGCCACGCCGCAGAACCCTCAGTACCAGTCCTGTCCATTGTCGCGCACTCGCGGTTTCTCCGGCCATCCACCCTGAGAAGGTGCCCGTTGCCAGCGGCTGCAGGGCGAGCACCAGTGCCAGCACCAGGCTCAGGGCGGCGTAGCGCCAGAGCAGCAGGGTGAAGGTGCCGGCGTCGGGCAGGCCGTGTTCGGCCCCTTATTCATCTCGTTAGAACTCACGAGACCAGAAATCGGGGCGCTGGATAATACTAATGCGGCGCGGTAGCATTGGCGTTATGATCAAATCGTTCAAGGGCAAGGAGGCTGAGAAAATTCGTCAGGGCCGCTATTCGAAGCGGATTACCAAAGACATTCAACTCTCTACAGTAAAGATGAGCTGATGGGGAAAAAGCTAATTGGAGTCGTCAACTTTCCACCGAAGCAAATCGGTCCCATCAAGTCTGAATGTCTGATAACAGGATTTTACAATTCACAAGGAGAAGTTGTTTTGGCTGTACCCGATAAGGAGGTTGATAATGGTACCAGGTTGGTCTAACCCGGCGCTCAACCCGGCCGCCTTTTCGTTGTAATGAAGGGGTCGGCACTCTTTTCCTGAATCCCGGAACTTCTCTATCGCCAGCCTTGTTGATGAACTTCATATGTTACTCCGACTGGAGTGAACTTCCGGAAAGTGCCAATGTGCTCTTCGCACAGGGCGAGCAGGACAGTATCTTTTTCTCCCGCCCCTGGTTCGAGAACCTGGCGGCCACCGCGCTTGATCAGGGTCAGACCCTGGTGCTGGCCTGCGTGGTGGCGGGCGGTGCGGTGCTGGCGATCCTGCCCCTGAAGCGCTGCGCCGGAAATACCTGGTACTCTCTCAGGCACCGCTATACTCCGCTTTACAGTCTGTTGCTCGCGGATGATGATCAGTCGGAGGTCCTCGCCTGCCTCGCCGAAGGTCTGAGTCGGCTGCCGCTGCAGGCATTGCTGCTGGAGCCGGTTGCTGACAATGACAGCAGGATAAATGGTCTGCAACGGGCGCTGGAGGCGGCCGGATACAGCTGTGATCGCAGCTTTCGCCTGTACAACTGGATTCATCGTGTGCAGGGGCGGTCTCATGCGGACTATATGGCGGCCCGACCCGCCAGGCTGCGCAACACCATCGCCCGCAAGCGGCGCAAGCTCGAGCGTGAACACGGCTGCGCGATCCGTCTGTTCGCTGGAGACGCGGTGCCGCCGGCGCTGGCCGCTTACCATGCGGTCTACACAGCCAGCTGGAAGGCAAATGAGCAGTACGCGGGATTCCTGGACGGCATGGTGGCGGGCTTTTCGCGACCGGGCTGGACCAGACTGGGGGTTCTCTATGCCAAGGGGAAGCCGGTTGCCGCGCAGCTCTGGTTCGTGCTGCATGGCAAGGCGAGTATCTTCAGGCTGGCATATGACGAGGCATGGCGGCGCTATTCGCCGGGTTCGATACTCACCAGTTTCCTGATGGAGTACGTGATCGATGCCGACGGGGTGGAAGAGGTCGACTTTCTGACGGGAAACGACGCCTACAAGCAGGACTGGATGTCGGAGCGCAGGGAGCGTTTCGCGTTGGGCTGCGTGAAACAAGCCAAGCTGCCCGGACGGTATGGGCTGTTGATTGAATCGATGAAGCGTATGCTGAAAGGGCGGTAGGCAACTGTTTCAGCGCCGCATTTGCGGGCCCGATGAACGGGTGTTCGGGACGCGCATTCCTGTATGCAGAACCGGATTCGCGCCATCATTGTAGCCTGATTCGCCGTCGCGGGTTTCTGTGTATCTGAAGGGACGCTGAAATGACTGTGAACGGTATGGTGAGTCGGGCCAGGTTCATCTTTGTGCAACTGCAGGAGCGTTTGTGGGTCAAGCCGCTGATGGTCGGGTTGCTGTCCATTGCGGCGGCGCTGGCCGCCTCGAAGGCCGACAGCTATACCCGGCTGGCGACTGTGTTGCCACGTGTCTCGGCCGAATCCGTTGAATCGCTGCTTTCCATCATGGCCTCCAGCATGCTGGTCATCGCTACTTTCGCAGTCGCGTCGATGGTCTCAGCCTACGCCTCGGCCAGTACCACGGCATCGCCGCGCTCCTTCGCCCTGGTCATCGCCGATGACATCTCTCAACGGGCGCTTTCCACTTTCATCGGTGCCTTCATCTTCAGTATTGTGGGTCTGACGGCAGCCAAGAACGGTTTTTTCGGGGGGGCGGGAATTTTTGTGTTGTTCCTGTTCACGGCTTTCGTGTTCGGACTGGTGATTCTGACCTTTGTCTACTGGGTGGACCGCATCGCAAGGCTGGGCCGATTGGGCAATACGGTCGATCAGGTGGAGGAGGCGACCGTCAATGCGCTCGGGCAGCGCCGGATTGCGCCGACGCTTTGCGCCGTTCAGGACGACCCGGAAAACGACTCGGGCGTGGCTGTTACCGCCGAGTCGGCGGGGTATGTGCAGCGAATCGATGTCGCCAGCCTGCAGGAATTCGCTGAACAGATTGACGGGAAGGTTCGGGTGGTGGTGCTGCCCGGTTCCTTCGTCAGTCCGGAGCGGGTGCTGGCCTATGTGATGGCTGATTCAGATGCGAAGGATTGGGAGCCGCACGTGGTTGCATCTGCGTTCGTGATCGACAAGCAACGCACCTACTATGAGGATCCGCGCTACGGGCTGGTGGTGCTTTCCCAGATTGCCGCCCGCGCACTGTCGCCCGCGGTGAATGACCCGGGCACGGCGATCGATGTCTGCGGTACTCTGGTCCGGCTGTTCCTGTTCTGGTCCGCTCCCCTGGATGAGGGTGAGACTGCCGAGATCCTGTACGACCGGATAATGGTGCCCGAACTTTCGGTCGAGGATATGTTCGACGATGCCTTTATTGCGATAGAACGTGATGGGTGTGCTTCTCTGGAGGTGGCGATCCGGGTGCAGAAGGCGATGGCGACGCTGGCAGCGGCGGGGCATGCGGCGATGCGCCAGGCCGCACTGCGGCATTCGGCCCGGGCACTGGTTTATGCCCGGAAGGGACTTCTGCTGGATGAGGATGTTGCAGCAGTACAGGCATTGGCTGTGGCAGAAACAGCGGACACAGAGAAGGGGTGATCGGAGGCGCCGCCGCCGTTTCTGCCGGGCTTGTTGATGAAGTTCGTTTGCTATACCGACTGGAACCAACTGCCGGAGAGTGCTGATGCGCTTTTCAGGCAGGGGGAAATGAACAGTGTTTTTCTCTCCCGCCCGTGGTTTGAGGCACTGACTGCCTCTGCCCTTGATGATGATCAGGCTTTGGTGTTGGCCTGCGTGGTGGCAGAAGATGACGTGCTGGCGATCCTGCCGCTTATGCGGCGGGCCGGACATGCCTGGTATGCCCTCAGGCACCGATACACCTCGCTTTACAGTTTTCTGCTTGCGGAGAATGATCAACAGCGGATCCTCGAATGCCTGGCAGAAGGTTTGAGCCGGCTGTCGATCCGTGCCTTGCTCCTGGAGCCGGTTGCCGACGATGATGACAGAATGCGCGGCTTGCAACGGAGCCTGGAATCGGTCGGATTCAGTTGTGATTATGATTTTCGCCTGTACAGCTGGATTTATCGTGTACAGGGGGAATCGTATGAAGACTACATGGCGGCCCGTCCTGGGAGGTTGCGCAATACCATTGCCCGCAAGAAACGCAAGCTCGAACGCGAGCACGGCTATGAAATTCGCCTGTTTGCCGGGCTGGAGGTGCCGCAGGCAATGCCCGACTATCACGCAGTTTATACGGCCAGCTGGAAGGCGAATGAACAATATGCGGATTTTCTTGACGGTGTTGTGGCCGGGATTTCGAGGTCGGGCTGGTCGCGGCTGGCAGTTCTTTATGTTCAGGCCAAGCCTGTCGCGGCTCAACTCTGGTTTGTGCTCCACGGCAAGGCGAACATCTTCAGGCTGGCGTATGATGAGGCGTGGAGGCAGTATTCGCCGGGATCGATACTCACCAGTTTTATGATGGAATACGTGATCGATGCCGAAGCGGTGGATGAGATCGATTTTCTGACCGGCAATGACGCTTACAAGCAGGACTGGATGTCTGAGCGCAGGGAACGATTCGTATTGGGCTGTGTGAAAGGGGTTGAGCCTGAAGGCATGCATGAACGGTTGGCTGGATCGCTGAAACGTATGCTGAAACGACTGCAAGGGGGGCGTTGATTGATCCGTCATTCCGGTGTCAGCCCTCAGCTGTCTGCTTTCAGTTTGAATTCAGCTGAAGGCGGTATCCTGTTTCCAGATTCGTAAACCGAGGCGAACATTAATGACACAGTCAGAAAACGAGACCTACCGCGTCTGGGACCGCTCCGTGCGCGTGTTCCACTGGGTCAACTTCACCAGCGTGCTGCTGCTCCTGGCCATCGGCCTGATCATCTACAACGGCAAGGCGCTGGGTATTTCCGCCGAGGCCAAGGTATTTCTCAAAACCTTCCATGTGTGGGTCGGCTACGTGATGGTGCTGAATCTCCTCTGGCGCTATCTGTGGGGATTCGTCGGCAGCCGTTATGCGCGCTGGGGTGCTGTCCTGCCCTTCGGGCGCGGCTATTTCAGCGAACTCGGGGCATATCTGCGCAGTCTGGCCGGCGGTGAGCCGCGTCGCTATCTGGGGCATAATCCGCTCGGTCGCCTGATGGTGCTGGTGCTGTTCGTGCTGTTGACGGTGCAGGGCGTGACGGGGCTGGTACTGGCCGGAACCGATATTTATTATCCGCCGCTCGGCGGCTGGATCGCCGGCTGGGTCGCCGCAGCGGGTGTGGACCCGGCGGCGCTGGTGCCGGGCGACAAGACGCTGGTCGATCCGGCGGCCTGGGAGGCGATGCGCGCCTTCCGTAAGCCCTACATCACGCTGCATGAATGGGTCTTCTTCGTGCTCAGCGGTGCGGCGTTGCTGCATATCCTTGCCGTGGTGATTTCCGAGATCAAGGAACGCAGTGGTCTGGTCTCGGCCATGATCCACGGCTACAAGACGCCGGACCGGAAACCGGAGGACCGGCCTGAGTAATTGCCAAGGCAGAGGGTTCCGTGACAGCGCCCTGTGTCAGGGCGCCTGCACCCATGGTTTCCAGCTCAACCTGTTCTCCTGCGCGTCAGCGGCGACAGCGCGATCAGTCCCGAACTAAACAGCCAGACAGCGGCCGGTATGGGGACCGCACTGCTTTGCTCGATGCCGGCGACATAGCCCGCCCACTCGGCATCGTCGATGTTCCGGATGCCGGTGATATTGCCGACGACAGTCAGGTTCGCATCGATGAAGACGAACGTGGGGTAGGCCGTGGTGCCGAGATCCGATAGGTAATCGCCGGTAAGCGCGCTTTTCATGCCCTCATCGCCGCTCAGGTGGGCCACCCGGTCCAGGGTGAATGCCTCGGCCCAGATGGCCGCATCGCCTTGCGTGCTGGCCTGGGCGTGGCTGTCCTCCATCAGTACCGGCAGCACCAGGGTGTTGCCGGGCATCGCGTCATGGAGATCGTTGTAGAAGGTCTGGCAGGGACCGCACCACATCGCGCAGAAATCCAGGATCACGCCTGTGCCGGTGAAATCCGAGAGGCTGATTTCCAGATTGTTCTGATCGTACAGCGTGAAGTCGCTGGCGGTGCTGCCGACGACGGCGGCGACCGCGGGTGGGGTGGTCAATGCGGCCGCCACCAGACTCAGGCAGGCCAGTGATGGACGGACCATGGCTATCCCTCTTGTTATCGGATTATCCGGGGATTGAATCTATATACCACGGAGTGCGCGGGGTGGCAATTTGCGCCGGGGCGGTGGGTTCAGTCCACCCCGGCATTGCTCCTTCCGGCGTCCTGGCGGCTGTTCTGCACCAGCAGCACACCGGCGGCGGCAATCACCAGACCGATGATATCGGTGTCGAGCAGGCGATCCCCGAACGCGATCCAGGCCATCAGCATGGTGACCGGCGGCCCCAGGTAGAACAGGCTGGCGACGCGTACCGCGTCGACCCGCGCCAGCAGCAGCCACATCGCACCATAGGCGCCCAGGGACACGGCGAAGATCAGCCAGGCCATGGTGGCCAGGAACCGAGGCGTCCAGTCGGTCGCCAGTTGTTCCACCATCGTCGCGGGTATCGCAAGCACGAGGGCGGTTGCCAGGCTCTGGTAGAACAGGGTCAGGTCCAGCGGCATGACCATTTTGCCCAGTACCTCCCGGCGGCGCTGCAGCAGGCTGGCCAGGGTGATGGCCGCCACTGAGCCGAGCGGGATGAGGTAGCCGAATACGGAGCCGCTGTCATTCCAGTCGATCCGGGCGCCGACGGCGACCGCCACCCCGCAGAACCCCAGTATCAGCCCCGCCCACTGACGGGCGCTCGTGGTCTCGCCGGTCATCCGTCCTGAGAAGGCGCCGGTGGCCAGCGGCTGCAGGGCCACCACCAGCGCGACGATGCCGGCGGGCACACCCTGTTCCAGTGACAGCAGCACGCAGGCGAGCCAGACGCCGTGGGCGAGCACGCCCACCAGGGCGGCGTGGCCCGCAGCGCCCGCGCCGGGCCATTCCAGGCGGCGGCGCCAGGCCAGAAACAGTGCCAGCGCCAGGGCCAGGGCGGTGTAGCGCCAGAACAGCAGGGTGAAGGTGCCGGCGTCGGGCAGGCCGTATTCGGCGCCGATGAAGCCGGAATTCCAGAGGAAGACGAAGGCGAGGGCAAGGGCGGGGATGGACGTCAGTAAGCTTGGCATCGGCGCTGGCTGTCAGGGGATGGGGTGGCGGTCTCCACCCGCGATGCGCCGCGGGCGGGAGGCTTATCCGGGATTTCAATCACTGTGGTTGCCAAGGCGGCGCAGAAACCCCGGATACCGGGATCGTCCCGGGCCCTGCATCGTCTTCCCGTTGCGCATGCCACCAGTCGCGCGTACGCCGGTCAGGATGCCCTGCAGGAGAAGCAGCGGAAACACGACACCTGGGCAGCGCGTCATGATGGTATCTGTCGCATGGATTGCCTGAGGAGATCAGGATACACGATCACCCCGGGGCGGGGACAGGTAGCGTTCCAGGGCCTGTGCTGCTGCGCGGCCGCTGCCGCACAGGTTCGCCCGGCAGTATCGAAATCAGCGGTGTTTTCTGCAACAATCCGACCTTTGTTTTCCACCATCCGAGGTTGAATCCATGAAAGCACGCGCTGCGGTCGCCTGGGCACCCAGACAGCCCCTGTCCATCGAGGAAATCGACGTCGAGGGACCGAAGGAGGGGGAGGTCCTGCTCAAGGTGGTGGCCTCCGGGGTCTGTCACACCGATGCCTTCACCCTGTCGGGCGAGGATCCGGAGGGGGCCTTTCCCTGTGTGCTCGGCCACGAGGGTGGCTGCGAAGTGGTGGAATGCGGCCCGGGCGTGAAGGGGCTCAAGCCCGGCGATCACGTCATACCGCTGTATATCCCTGAATGTGGGGAGTGCGAGTACTGCCGTTCAACCAAGACCAATCTGTGCCAGTCCATCGCCGCCACCGTCTGGACCGGCTACATGCCCGACCGCACCCGGCGCTTCTCGCACCAGGGCAAGCCGATCTATCACTACATGGGCTGCTCCACCTTCTCGGAATATACCGTGGTGCCGGAGATTGCGCTCGCCAAGGTCAATCCCGCCGCGCCACTGGACAAGGTGTGCCTGCTCGGCTGCGGCATCACCACCGGCATCGGCGCCGTGCGCAATACCGCGCAGGTCGAGCCGGGTTCCACTGTGGCCGTATTCGGCCTTGGCGGCATCGGTCTGTCGGTGATCCAGGGGGCGGTGATGGCCCAGGCCGGGCGCATCATCGCCGTCGATGTCAACCCGGACAAGTTCGAGATGGCCCGCGCCCTGGGGGCCACGGACTGCGTCAATCCGGCCGAACTGGGTACTACGGTCACCGAGGCGATCGTGGAGATGACGGGCGGCGGGGTGGACTATTCCTTTGAGTGCATCGGCAATGTCGAGGTGATGCGCGAGGCCCTGGAGTGCTGTCACATGGGCTGGGGCGTGTCCACCATCATCGGCGTGGCCGGCGCCGGCCAGGAGATCCATACCCGGCCGTTCCAGCTGGTCACGGGCCGCACCTGGAAGGGATCGGCCTTCGGGGGAGTCAAGGGCCGCAGTCAGCTGCCGGACTATGTCGAGCAGTATCTGAACGGCCGGATCGAAATCGATCGCCTGGTCACTCACACCCTGCCGCTGGAGGAGATCAACACCGCGTTTGATCTGATGCACGCCGGCAAGAGCATCCGCTCGGTCATCATCTTCTGAGGGGGGTGTCCATGGAACGCATCGAACGCGTGAAGGAGTCAGGCGGCTGGCTGGAGCGCTACCGCCACGACTCCACCAGCTGCAACTGTCCGATGACCTTCTCGGTCTACCTGCCGCCGCAGGCGGAGCAGGGCCCGGTGCCCAGTCTGTACTGGCTGTCGGGCCTGACCTGCACCGACGACAATTTCCGGGTCAAGGCCGGCGCCCAGCGCTATGCCGCCGAACTGGGGCTTGCCCTGGTGATTCCGGACACCAGTCCGCGCGGCGAAGAGGTGCCCGACGCGCCGGAGCGTTACGACCAGGGGCAGGGCGCGGGCTTCTACGTCGATGCCACCCGCGCACCCTGGTCGCGCCACTACCGGATGTACCACTACGTCACCCGCGAGCTGCCGGCCCTGGTCGAGGGCGCGCTGCCGCTGGTGCCGGGGCTGCGCAGCATCAGCGGCCACTCCATGGGCGGGCACGGGGCCCTGGTCTGCGCCCTGCGCGAGCCCGGCCTCTACCGCTCCGTCTCCGCCTTCGCCCCCATCTGCCACCCGGTGCGCTGCGGCTGGGGCGAGGGCTGCTTCAGTGCCTACCTGGGCGAGGACCGCCGGGACTGGGAGGCCTATGACGCCACCTGTCTGGTCCGGGCCGGGGCCGAGCCGATCGAGCTGCTGATCGATCAGGGTACGGCCGATGAGTTCCTGGCCGAGCAGCTGCTGCCCGAGGCACTGGAGCAGGCCTGTGCCGAGCGGGGTTTTCCGCTCAGGTTGCGGCGCCAGCCGGACTATGATCACAGCTACCATTTCATCGCCAGCTTCATCGGCGAGCACCTTGCCTACCACGCCCGCGCCCTGGGCCGCTGAGGCCGCACAATTAAAGATGCAGCCGCCGCAGTTCCGGATCAGCGCTGCTGCGCTCCCAGATCTCGTCGAACTCGCTGCGCAGGCGGCGCACCTCCAGTGGCAGCTTGAAACTCACCCGACCCTCGAAGCGGCTGGCGAGCTTGCGTTCCAGTAAACCGTAATCGTCCACCAGCAGGAAGCTGTCGCTGCGTTCGCGGTAGTCCTCGTGGCTGCGGCGGATCTCGGCGTAGCTGCTCAGGCGCCGGCAGAGTTCGATCAGCCGATTGCCGGCCTTCACGGCCGGCTCCGCGTCGTGGGTGAGGATGCGGATGCGGCAGTTGCGGTGACGCAGGGCGAACTGCGTCATGGCCTCGATCACGGGGCTGCGGTCGTAGAGCTGGGGGTCGAGGTCGCGGGTGAAGATCTCGATGCGTCGATGCGCCAGCGGGAGCAGGGTGTCCACGGCCAGGCGGTTGTCGTCTCGGGTCCTGAGGGTGAACTCACCTTCGGTCTGACCGAGTTCGGGATTCAGGCGGGCAAGGGCTTCGGCGAAGTCGGACATGGTGTCTTTACTCGTCCTCGCGGGTCGGGAAGGTCTCGCAGAAACGGGACATGCTGTAGTGGGTGATGCCGGCCTCCGCGAACGGCTCGCCGGTGGCGATGAAGCCGTGCTGGTGATAGAAGGTGGCGGCGCTCGCCTGGGCGTGCACATAGACCTCGTCCAGTTCATGCTCGCCGGCCAGTTCGATCAGGCTCAACAGCAGGGCGCTGCCCACGCCCTGGTTGCGGTAGTCGGGCAGTACGGCCATGCGGCCGATGCGGCCGTCGGCGGCCATGCGCGCGGTGGCGATGGGGCGGCCGTCGATGGCGTAGGCGAGGTAATGGACGCAGAGTGGATCCGCGCCGTCGAACTCCAGTTCAGGATCGATATCCTGTTCCTCGACGAACACGGTCGTGCGGATGGCGCGGATGGCGGTGGCATCGGTTTCCCAGTCGGCGCGGGCGATGAGAAAGCCGGTTTCGGGGGCGGCGGCGTCGGTCATGGGGATATGGTGCCGGAATCGGGGGCGTTTGGGAACGGCAGGAAAAACGGGCGATTGTAGGTCGGGTTAGCGCAGCGTAACCCGACACGTCGCCGGAGGGATGTCGGGTTACGCCCACCGGGCTGACCCGACCTACCTGATGTTTCGGGCCTGCTCGGCGGCGTTGCCGGTGTAGGTGGCAGGGGTGAGAGACTTCAGCCGCTCCTTCGCCTCGGCGGGGATGTCGAGGCTGTCGATGAAACGCTTCATCGACTCGGCGTCGATGCCCTTGCCGCGGGTGAGTTCCTTGAGCTTCTCGTAGGGCTTCTCGATGCCGTAGCGGCGCATGACGGTCTGCACGGCCTCGGCCAGGACTTCCCAGGTGGCATCCAGATCCTCGGCCAGGCGCGTCGGGTTGGCCTCCAGCTTGCCGATGCCGCGGGTGAGCGAGTCGCAGGCGATGACGCTGTGGGCGATGCCCACGCCCAGGTTGCGCAGCACGGTGGAGTCGGTGAGGTCACGCTGCCAGCGCGAGACGGGCAGCTTGGCGGCCAGGTGGTCGAAGATGGCGTTGGCCAGCCCCAGGTTGCCTTCGGCGTTCTCGAAGTCGATGGGGTTGACCTTGTGCGGCATGGTCGAGGAGCCCACCTCGCCGGCGACGGTCTTCTGCTTGAAGTAGCCCAGCGAGATGTAGCCCCAGACGTCGCGGGCGAAGTCGATCAGGATGGTGTTGATCCGGCCCAGCACGTCGAACAGCTCGGCGATGTAGTCGTGCGGTTCGATCTGGATGGTGTAGGCGTTCCAGTCCAGGCCGAGTTTTTCGGTGATGAAGGCCTCGGCGAAGGCCGGCCAGTCGACCTCGGGATAGGTGATCAGGTGGGCGTTGTAGTTGCCCACCGCGCCGTTGATCTTGCCCAGCATGGGCACCGCGGTGAGCTGGCCGCGCTGGCGCTGCAGCCGATGGACCACATTGGCCATCTCCTTGCCCAGGGTGGTGGGCGAGGCGGGCTGGCCGTGGGTGCGCGAGAGCATCGGCACCCCGGCGTGCGCCTCGGCCAGGCGGGCGATGGCGTCGATGACGCTGTCCAGCTGCGGCAGCAGCACCTGGGCGCGGCCCTCGCGCAGCATCAGGGCGTAGGCCAGGTTGTTGATGTCCTCGGAGGTGCAGGCGAAGTGGATGAACTCGCTGACCGCCTCCAGTTCCTGGTTGCCGGCGATCTTCTCCTTGAGGAAGTACTCCACCGCCTTGACGTCGTGGTTGGTGGTGCGCTCGATGTTCTTGACCCGCTGCGCATCCTCCTCGCTGAAGTTGTCGACGATGCCGTTGAGCACATTGTCGGCGTGCTCGCCGAAGGCCGGAACCTCCGCGATGGCCGGGTGCGCGGCCAGGGCCTGCAGCCAGCGCACCTCGACCAGCACCCGGTGCTTGATCAGGCCGTATTCGCTGAAGATGGGGCGCAGCGCCTCGGTCTTGCGGCCGTAGCGGCCGTCGATGGGGGAGACGGCGGTGAGCGATGTCAGGTCCATGGTTGTTTACCTATTTGAAGCTATTCAACGCAGAGGCGCGGAGGCGCAGAGGGCTTCGCAATTCATTTGTCATTGCGAGGCGCGTAGCGCCGCGGCAATCCCTTGCTGATGCAGCCGGTGTCAGGAGATTGCCACGCTGCGCTCGCAATGACGACTACTTTTGAACTTTCTCTGCGTCTCCGCGCCCCCGCGTTTAAAGGGTTTATCTCAACCCGCCAGCTGGCGCAGCACATAGTGCAGGATGCCGCCGTGGCGGTAGTACTCGACCTCCTGTGGGGTGTCGATGCGTACGCGGGCGGTGAAGGTCTTCTCGTGGCCGTCCTCGGTGGTGGCGCGCACGGTCACGGTCTTGGCCGAGCCGTCACCCAGGCCCTCGATGCTGTAGCTCTCGTGGCCGGTCAGACCGTGGGCGGCGACGTTCTCGCCGTCCATGAACTGCAGCGGCAGCACGCCCATGCACACCAGGTTGGTGCGGTGGATGCGCTCGTAGCTCTCGGCCAGCACGGCGTGCACGCCCAGCAGGCTGGGGCCCTTGGCGGCCCAGTCGCGCGAGGAGCCGGAGCCGTATTCCTTGCCGGCGATGACCAGGCTGGGGGTGCCCTCGGCCTGATACTTCATGGCGGCGTCATAGATGGACATCTTCTCGCCACTGGGCACGTGAATGGTCACGCCGCCCTCGGTGCCGGGGGCAAGCAGGTTGCGCAGGCGGATGTTGGCGAAGGTGCCGCGCATCATCACCTCGTGGTTGCCGCGGCGCGAGCCCAGCGAGTTGAAGTCACTCTGCTGCACCCCGTGCTCGAGCAGGAATTTCCCGGCCGGGGTGTCGGCCTTGATGGCGCCGGCGGGCGAGATGTGGTCGGTGGTGACCGAGTCGCCCAGCAGGGCCAGCACCCGGGCGTCCTGGATGTCCTTCACCTCGCCGGGCGTCTTGCTCATGCCTTCGAAGTAGGGCGGCTTCTGGATGTAGGTGGAGTCGTCGTCCCAGCCGAACAGCTGGCCCTCGGGGGAGGCCAGCTCGGCCCAGCGTGCCTCGCCCTTGTAGATGTCGTCGTAGACCTGGGTGAACTCGTCGCGGTTCACGCTGCTGGCGACGATGTCGCTGATCTCCTTCTGGGTGGGCCAGAGGTCCTTGAGCGTGACCGGGTTGCCGTCCTTATCCGTGGCGATGGGGTCGTTGAACAGGTCGATGTCCATGGTGCCGGCGATGGCGTAGGCGACCACCAGCGGCGGCGAGGCCAGGTAGTTCATGCGCACCTCGGCATGCACCCGGCCCTCGAAGTTGCGGTTGCCGGACAGCACCGAGCACACCGACAGATCACCCTCGGCGATGGCCTTGGAGACCGGCTCCGGCAGCGGCCCGGAGTTGCCGATGCAGGTCGCACAGCCGTAGCCGATGACGTGGAAGCCCAGCGCCTCCAGGTCATCCATCAGCCCGGCCTGGTTGAGGTATTCGGTGACCACCTGGGAGCCGGGGGCGAGCGAGGTCTTCACCCAGGGCTTGACCGTGACGCCGCGCTCCAGCGCCTTCTTGGCCACCAGGCCGGCGCCCAGCATGACCGAGGGGTTGGAGGTGTTGGTGCAGGAGGTGATGGAGGCGATCACCACCGAGCCGTCGTCGAGCTCGAACTCGCGGCCGTCGATGCTGCCCTTCGCCGGCCTGCTGCTCAGGTTGCGTTCCTCCTGGAGTTGCTTCAGGGCCTGCTCGAACTTCGCCTTCGATTCGGTCAGCGCGATGCGGTCCTGCGGCCGCTTGGGCCCGGCGATGCTGGGCACCACGGTGCCCATGTCCAGCTCCAGGGTGGAACTGTATTCGGCATCCGGGGTGTCCGCGGTGTGGAACATGCCCTGTTCCCTGGCATAGGCCTCCACCAGGGCGACCTGGTCGTCGTCGCGGCCGGTCAGGCGCAGGTAGTTCAGGGTTTCTTCATCGATGGGAAAGATGCCGCAGGTCGCCCCGTACTCGGGGGCCATGTTGGCGATGGTGGCGCGGTCGGCCAGCGACAGGTGCTGCAGGCCGTCGCCGTAGAACTCGACGAACTTGCCCACCACGCCGTGGCGGCGCAGCATCTCGACCACGGTCAGCACCAGGTCGGTGGCGGTCGCGCCCTCGGGCAGGGCGCCGGTCAGTTTGAAGCCCACCACCTGCGGGATCAGCATGGACACCGGCTGGCCCAGCATGGCGGCCTCGGCCTCGATGCCGCCCACGCCCCAGCCCAGCACGCCCAGACCGTTGACCATGGTGGTGTGGGAGTCGGTGCCGACCAGGGTGTCGGGGTAGGCCTGCAGCACGCCGTCGTTGTCCTTGGCGAAGACGACGCGGGCCAGGTACTCGATGTTCACCTGGTGCACGATGCCGGTGTCGGGCGGCACCACCTTGAAGTTGGAGAAGGCCTTCTGGCCCCACTTGAGGAAGCTGTAGCGCTCGCGGTTGCGCTGATACTCCAGCCTGGCGTTGATGTCCATGGCGTCCTTGTTGCCGAAGGCATCGATCTGCACCGAGTGGTCGATGACCAGCTCCGCCGGCTGCAGCGGGTTGATCCTGTCCGGGTCGCCGCCCAGCGCCTGCATGGCGTCGCGCATGGCGGCCAGATCCACCACGGCGGGCACGCCGGTGAAGTCCTGCATCAGCACCCGCGCCGGGCGGTAGGCGATCTCGCGCTCGGGCTCGCCCTGCGGATCCCACTGGGCCAGGGCCTCGATGTCGGCGGCGCTGACGGTCCTGTCGTCCTCGAAGCGCAGCAGGTTCTCCAGCAGGATCTTCAGCGAGAAGGGCAGGCGGGAGACGGAAAAGCGGTCCTCGAGGGCGTCCAGCCGGTAGATCTCGAGGGTGTTGTCGCCGACGGTGAGGGAGGCGCGGGCGCCGAAGCTGTTGGCCATGCTGACTCCTGTCTGGTTCTGATTCGGGGGCGAAGCCGGGCCGGGGGAAAACGGGTTTCCGGCAAGCACGCCATTATGTCGGATTTGGCGCCGGCTGAGTAGTCGGAAATGCAAGCCGAAACAACGACATGCCTGTGGATCTCGAAAGCAAGGGTTAAATAATATATTTAACAACAGTATGATACAGAGCAAAATTAATGTGATTGGTTATTATTATATGCGTGCCTAACGCGATCCCTGTCGGTCAAGCTGCCGGGGCCTCCGCCGCTATGATTGAACGGGCGCCCGCCAGGGAAACTGACCGACGTTACCACCCCCATCAATGACGCAGATGAATGATTACGATGCCGCGCCACGCGACGCAGGGCCGCGGGCGCACGAGCGCAACCCTGCCCGGCGGGTTCGGCCATGGCCGTGGCTGCGGTATTTCGCCCTGCTGCTGACCCTGATCCCCGGCCTGGCACCGGCCGCTGCGCCGCTGTCACTGACGGCTGTCCACGAGGGGCCGATCGGCGCCTCCGTCAGCTATTACCAGGAAACCGGTGACCGGCTGGTACTGCAGCAGGCGGTTGCGGCGCTCGCTGCGGGCAGCTTCAGGCCCGCTGCTGTCCCGATCCTGAACTACGGCATCGGCGCGCGGCCGGTGTGGCTGCATTTCAGGGTGGTCAACGACACCGGCGAACCGTTGCGACGGCAGTTGTCGGTGGAGACCACCTGGCTGGATCGGGTCGAATTCTATGTCCGCCAGGATGGCCGGACCCTGGCGATGGATCAGGCGGGCGACAGTCTGCCGTTTGCGCATCGCAGTGTGGACAGTCGCCATTTCGTATTCCAGCACAGTTTCGTCCCGGGCAGGTCAGAGGTCTTCATCAGGGTGCAGACCCCGGATCCGATGCTGATACCGCTGTACCTGCACGCGCCCGAGCAGGCCCGCAGCCATGCCACGCTGCAGCAGTACAGCTATGGAGTGTTGTACGGTTTTCTGCTGGCGCTGCTGATCTACAACCTGATGCTCTATGCCGGTCTGGGCGTGCCGCGCTATGGCCTGTACTCGCTCTATCTGGGCGCATTCCTGCTGATGAACATCGCCTATACCGGGCACGGTTTCCGCTGGCTGTGGCCGGACAGCCCGGGCTGGGCGCAGTGGTCCAATCCGGTGCTGATGGTGCTCTACGGAGTGGCGGGGCTGGCCTTCGCCCTGAGCTTCCTGGAGACGCGCTGCAACTTTCCGCGTGTGCATCGCGCGGTGCTGGCCTATATCGGCGCCGGCGTCGGGCTGCTGGGGCTGGCCGCGCTGTTCAGCAGCCAGTATTTCGCCCTGCTGGTGGCGTTCAGCTTTGTCACCCTGTTCACCCTGATCATGCTGTCGCTGGGCCTGCTGGCCGTACGCGGCGGCATGCGCGCGGCCCGTTACTTCCTGCTGGCGGCGGTCGCGGCCATGGCCGGCGCGGCAACCACGGCACTGGCGGTCTGGGGCTACATTCCCACCAGTGTCTGGACCTACCGCGCCGTCGATATCGGCATGCTGCTGGATGCCACCCTGCTGGCGCTGGCACTGACCTATCAGTTCCGGGTCGGCCAGTCCGAACGTCTGCTGGCCGAGCAGCTGGCGCGGCAGGACCCGCTGACCGGGATGAAAAACCGTCGTGCCTTCACCGACGAGGCCCGGCCCGTCTGGAATATCGCCCATCGCCAGGGGCATCCGCTGGCCGTGGTGCTGCTGGATATCGACTGCTTCAAGCGCATCAACGACAGCTATGGCCATGCCTACGGCGACAAGGTGTTGATCACGGTGGCGGAGGTGATCATCGACACCATCCGCCAACAGGACGTGGCGGCGCGCTGGGGTGGGGAGGAGTTCATCCTGCTGCTGCCCGAAACCGGGCTGGAGGAAGCGGCTGCGCTGGCGGAGCGGCTGCGTCAGGCCATCGAGGCCGTCCGCCTGCGGTGGGGTGATGACATCATCACGGTCACTGCCAGCTTCGGAGTTGCCGAGCGCGATGTTGAACATCCCAATCTGGACAGCCTGATTTCCGTCGCCGACAAGTACCTCTACCAGGCCAAACACGACGGCCGCAATCGCATCCGCTACCGTCCCGTTGCCTCTGTGGCCTAGACGGCGGTGCCGGTGGTCTCCAGCAGCGAACGTGCCGCCTGCAGCAGCGCCTTGCGCCGTACCAGCAGCTGCCAGCGCCGGCCGCCGGACTGTTCCCACAGCACGGCGGAACGAATCCCGGCCAGCAGCAGGGCGCGGATCCAGTTCTGGTTGTCAGGGTTGCCCAGCACAGCGGCCTCGCCCTGAACCATGATGCGCGGTGTGAGGGTGCTCACGGTCTGCTGATACAGATCGGCCAGCGCGGCGATCACGTTCTCGTGGGCGGGGGAAAAATACTCTGCCTGGTGTTTGGCCTGGGTAATGCCCTCGGCCAGGATATCCATCAGATCCCGACGGCGCTGCAGCTTGTGAGCGAGATGCAGCAGGGCGATGGCGTAGCGTGTGGTTTCCATCTCCGGCGCGGCGCCGCGGCCGCCGCCGAGGCGCTGGATCAGGCCCTCCAGCCCGCGCCGCAGCGGTTCGACGCCGCCGTAGACCTCGGCGGTGCTGGCCGGGTCGGTGATCAGCAGGCTGCGTATCAGGGTTTCGCGCTCGGCACTGTCGGCGCGGCCGTTGTGGGCGTACTCGCGTACCAGCAGGGCGGACTGGAAGACGCCGGCAAGGGCGAGACAGCGATCGGACAGGGATTGGCTCATGACGGCTGGTGGTGGTTGGCTGGTGCCAAGTATGCGGACCGTGTTGAGTGATGATCAAGTCCGGATTGACACTATAGCTCGGCCCAACCTACGGGTTGAATCCTGCCTCTATGGTCCCGCCGCCCAGGCATTCCTCGCCCTGATAGAACACCACCGCCTGTCCCGGCGTGACGGCCCGTTGGGCCGAGTCGAAGCGCACCTGCCAGTGCTGAGCGCCGCGCGGTTCGAGCAGGCATGGCTGATCGCTCTGACGGTAGCGGATCCTGGCGCTGCATGCGAGCGGCTGCTGCGGCGCGGACCCGTTGATCCAGTGCAGACGAGTCAGGGTGAGTCCGGTGTGCAGCAGCCGCGGGTGGTTGCCGCCCTGGACCACGAGCAGGCGGTTGTGCTCCAGATCCTTGTCGGCCACGTACCAGGGCGCGCCGCTGCTGTCGGCCCGGCCGCCGATGCCCAGCCCCTGGCGCTGGCCGATGGTGTGATACATCAGGCCCTGGTGCTCGCCGAGTATGTGGCCGGCTTCATCCACGATCTCCCCCGGCTGTGCCGGCAGGTATTGCTTCAGGAAGGTATTGAAGCGGCGCTCGCCGATGAAGCAGATGCCGGTGCTGTCCTTCTTGGCGTGATTGGGGAAGCCGGCCTGGCGGGCGCGGGCACGGACCTCATCCTTGTGCATCCCGCCCAGCGGGAAGCGGCTGTGGCTGAGTTGTGCCTGCGTCAGCAGATAAAGAAAATAGGACTGATCCTTGTTGTCATCCACACCCTTGAGCAGGCGCACCCCGCCCGCCGTGGAATCGATGCGGGCGTAATGACCGGTGGCTATGCCGTCGGCGCCCAGTGAGAGGGCGTAGTCCAGGAAGGCACGGAACTTGATCTCGCGATTGCAGAGTACGTCCGGATTGGGTGTGCGTCCGGCGCGATACTCGGCCAGGAAATACTCGAACACCCGGTCCCAGTACTCGGCCGAGAAATTCACCTTGTGCAGTTTCATGCCCAGGCGTTCGGCCACGGCTTCGGCATCGGCCAGGTCTTCGGCCGCGGGGCAGTGGCCGTCGGCATCGTCCTCGTCCCAGTTCTTCATGAACAGGCCTTCGACCTGAAATCCCTGTTCCAGCAACCGCAGGGCGGCGACGGCCGAGTCCACGCCGCCGGACAGGCCCACGATCACGCGTGTGTCCACCGGTCGCGTCACGGTGTTGCGTCCACCAGGCTGCGCAGCAGTGACAGGGGATAGCGCTGCCCGGCCAGATAGTCGTCGATGCACTGCATCACCAGCGGGCTGCGCCACTCCCGGCGCCGCGTGCGGATGTTGTCCGGACTGAGCCAGACGTTGGCGTCGATCTCGGTATCCGTCTGCAACGCCGGATCGGATTCATCCACATAGCCGGTGAAGGTCACCCGCAGGAAGGTGGGGTGTCGTGGTCCCGCGCGCCACAGGTACACCCCGACCAGCGCTTCGGGGGTGAAAGCGCGCGTGGTTTCCTCGCGAACCTCGCGGATGATCGCATCGGTCAGGGATTCGCCCGGCTCCAGGTGACCGGCCGGCTGGTTCAGCCGTGACCGACCCTCGATGGTCTCCTCCACACAGAGGAAGTAACCGCTGTGTTCGATGACGGCGGCGACGGTGACATGCGGTTTCCAGGTCATTAATGCAGTGCAACTCCAGTGGGTTCTGGGGCCGGTCGGGGATGCCGGAGCCGATGTAATGTTAAAAGATTAGTGAATACTAATAAAATTTTGGTTTCAGTCGGTTGTAAAGGCTAATCTGCACAGGCGTCGATTTTTTGTCTTTTTCGCTTGACATCAAAAGCGGCTCGATGGATTACTATTGCCCATCACCGTCGGGATCCGGCCAGGGAACTGCCGGCACGGCGGGAAGATAAAACCGATCGGGCAGAGTTCCGACATTTCCAGAATAAATCATGTAACGGAGGAGTTGCACAATGATCAATGCAATCAAGAAAATCTGTCTTGCAGGTGCAGTGTTCGCCTTCACCGCCAGCAGTGCAGTGTCGGCCGAGGAGTTGAAGCCGTTCAGCCTGGCCTATACCACCAGCGGTGACATCAATGCCGTGGCCGATGAGGTCAAGTCCAAGGTGACCTCGGCGGGCTTCGAGATCGTCGGTTCCTACACCCCCTACGAGGGTGCTCTGATTCTGGCCATCACCAACGACGAACTGAAGCAGGCCGCGGCCAGCTCCGAGTTCGGCGGCTACGCGGCAGGTCAGCGCGTCACCCTGACCCAGGTGGGCGAGGAGATCCAGGTTTCCTACACCAATCCCGAGTACTACGGTAATGCCTACCGCCTGGATGACGAGTCCAGCCTGACCAACGCCGCGGCCAAGCTCAAGGACGCCCTGGGCAAGCAGACCGAGTTCGGTACCGGTGAAGAGCAACTGAGCTCCAAGGACCTGCGCAAGTATCATTACATGTTCGGTATGGAGTACTTCGACGATCCGTCCGAACTGGCTCAGTACGACAGCCATGAGGAGGCCATCAAGGCTGTCGAGGAAGGCCTGGCCAGTGCCCGCGGCGGCGCCACCAAGGTCTATCGCATCGACATCCCCGGCAAGGAAGAGACTGTGTTCGGCGTGGGCCTCAGCGAAGGCTGCTCCGGTGACGAGTACATCATGAGCCGCGTGGACAAGGATCAGCTGCGTTCCACCGGTCACCTGCCTTACGAGATCCTGGTCTCAGGCGGTGATGTGTATGCCCTGTATGCCCGCTTCCGCATCGCCATCAGCTGGCCGCATCTGCCGATGATCGCCAGTGAGACCGGTGCCACCTTCTTCAACATCATGTGCGCGCCGAACGCCATCGAGGAGGCCCTGATCCAGGCCGCCGGCGGCGAAATCTGAAGCGTCTGGCAAGATCCTCTGCACGACAGTGCAGGACAACGACCCCCGCCCAGTGCGGGGGTTTTTGTTTGTATGCCCCGTCATTACGGTGCCCGTGCCCGGAGGATGGGGTTGCCCTAATGAAGCCCGAAGGGATTCTATGGCGACGCGCCACGGCAATCTCCTTACGGCTGAGCCTGCCGTACGGGATTGCCACGCTTCGTTTATGCCCTTCGGGTGCTCGCAATGACGGGTGCTCTGATGGAGTCGCCCCTTGAACATCATGCTAAACTGGCACCGTGTCGATGTGCGGCAGGAGTGCAACAGCATGGCGTATCAGAAGATCGAGGTCCCCGCCGCGGGTGAACGCATCCGGGTCAACGCGGACTACTCCCTCACGGTGCCCGATCACCCGGTGATTCCCTTCATCGAGGGCGACGGCATCGGCGTGGACATCACGCCAGTCATGCGCCGGGTAGTGGATGCGGCGGTGGACAAGGCCTATGGCGGCAAGCGCCGGCTGGCCTGGATGGAGATCTACGCCGGTGAGAAATCCAATGCGATCTATGGCGAGAACACCTGGCTGCCGGACGAGACGGTTGCGGCCATTCGCGATCATGCCATTGCCATCAAGGGGCCGCTGACCACCCCGGTGGGGGGCGGCATCCGTTCCATCAATGTCGCCCTGCGCCAGCAGCTGGATCTGTATGTCTGCCTGCGGCCGGTGCGCTACTACCCGGGAACGCCGAGTCCGGTCCGGCATCCGGAGAAGAGCGACATGGTGATCTTCCGGGAGAACTCGGAGGACATCTATACCGGCATCGAGTGGGCGGAAGGTACGCCGGAAGTGAAGAAACTGCTGGCGTTTCTGCAGCAGGAACTCGACGTGAGTCAGATCCGCTTCCCGGACAGTTCCGGCATCGGCATCAAGCCGGTTTCGCGCGAGGGCACTGAACGCCTGGTGCGCAAGGCCATCCAGTACGCCGTCGACCAGGATCGGGGCCGGGTGACCCTCGTCCACAAGGGCAATATCATGAAATTCACCGAGGGCGCCTTCCGGGACTGGGGTTATGCACTGGCCCGGCGCGAGTTTGGTGCCGGTGATAAGGACGGCGGCCCCTGGCTGTCATTTCCCAGTCCGCAGACGGGCCGGGAGATCATCATCGATGACGTCATCGCCGATGCCTTCCTGCAGCAGCTGCTGCTGCAACCGGAACGCTGCGACGTCATCGCCACACTCAATCTCAACGGGGATTACATTTCGGATGCCGCTGCGGCCCAGGTCGGCGGCATCGGTATCGCGCCCGGCGCCAACCTGTCGGACACGGTGGCACTGTTCGAAGCCACGCACGGCACCGCCCCCGACATTGCCGGGCAGGACCGGGCCAATCCCAGTTCACTGATCCTGTCCGCGGAAATGCTGCTGCGTCATATCGGCTGGCAGGACGCGGCCGACTGTGTCGTCACCGGACTGGCCGGTGCCATTGCCGCGGGTCAGGTGACCGGCGATCTGGCCCGGGAACGGGAAGGGGCGACCGAACTGGGCTGCAGCGCCTTTGGCGACGCGGTGATCGCGCGCATGCAGGGCCAGGACAGATCCTAGCTGATTGAAGGGTCGATGCGGGTGGCGAGCAGACCCTTCGGGCCTTCCTTGTATTCGTATTCCACCTTCTGTCCTTCCTTGAGGGTGCGGTATCCTTCCGCCTCTATCACGGTGAAATGGGCGAACACATCCTCACCGCCGCCTTCGGGTTCAATAAAGCCATAGCCTTTGGCATTACTGAACCACTTCACTGTACCGATTGCCATACGTACTTACCTCGTTTACCGCTGCGGTTCACGACCGCTTATTGCTGTGTGTGGTTTGTTCTGTGCTCCGCAACGCCGAAGCGTTCGCCGGGAGACTCCTCCTGTCGCATCACCGGATCCGACACGGGCAACTTTATACTCTTGACTAAAATAGTCAAGTATTCCCGGGCGGTCCAGGCAACGGTGACCCCCCTTGGCCGACGCCGGGCGAAAAGTGAATTCAATCACTTATCAAAGGGTTTAAATCCGCCTCACGATCCCTATATATTGATGACTGTAGCGCCGCGACAGGACGGAATGATTTCGCGTAAGATCACTGCCATGAGCCAGGAACCCAAGCAACCGAACCAGGATGACGGGCTCGCTGTCCAGGAGGACAAGCCCAAGCTAAAGAAGCCGCCGCTGTACAAGGTCGTACTGCTGAACGACGATTACACTCCCATGGAGTTCGTGGTCGAAGTACTGGAAACCTTCTTTTCCATGTCGCGCGAGAAGGCCACCCAGATCATGCTGCACGTGCATACGCGTGGAAAGGGCATCTGCGGGGTCTACACCCATGAAATTGCCGAGACCAAGGTATACCAGGTCAACGATTTTTCGCGGCAACATCAACACCCGCTCCTGTGTACTCTGGAGGAGGCCTGAGGCGGTTACAGAGGTACGATTCTATGCTGAGCAAGGAACTGGAATTCACCCTCAACCTGGCCTTCAAGGAGGCCCGGGAAAAACGGCATGAATTCATGACGGTCGAGCACCTGCTGCTCGCCTTGCTGGACAACCCCGCCGCCGCCGAGGTCCTGCGCGCCTGCGCCGCCGATACCGGGAAGCTCAAGCAGGAACTGGAAGCCTTCATCGAGGAGACTACCCCGCGGCTGCCCGAGCACGACAACCGCGAGACCCAGCCCACCCTCGGGTTTCAGCGGGTGCTGCAACGTGCGGTGTTCCACGTGCAGTCTTCGGGCAACAAGGAAGTCACCGGCGCCAATGTGCTGGTGGCCATTTTCAGCGAGCAGGAATCCCAGGCGGTCTACTTCCTCAACAAGCAGGACGTCACCCGGCTGGACGTGGTCAACTACATCTCTCATGGCATCTCCAAGGTCGGCGACCAGGAGGAACTGGGCGGCCAGGCCGGCGAGGAGGCCGAGGCAGCCGGCGAGGCGGGCGGCAAGAGCAACCCGCTGGAGACCTTTGCCACCAATCTCAACGAACTTGCCCGCCAGGGCAAGATCGATCCGCTCATCGGTCGCGCCGAAGAGATCGAGCGCACCGTGCAGATCCTGTGCCGACGGCGCAAGAACAACCCGCTCTACGTGGGCGAGGCCGGCGTGGGCAAGACCGCTCTGGCCGAAGGTCTGGCGCGCATGATCGTCGATGGCCAGGTGCCCGAGGTGCTCAAGGACAGTGTTATCTACGCGCTGGATCTGGGGGCGCTGGTGGCCGGCACCAAGTATCGCGGTGATTTCGAAAAGCGCCTCAAGGCGGTACTGGCCCAGTTGCGCAAGGAACCGGGTGCGGTGCTGTTCATCGACGAGATCCACACCATCATCGGGGCGGGTGCCGCCTCCGGCGGGGTGATGGATGCCTCCAACCTGATCAAGCCGATGCTGGCCAACGGCGAGCTCAAGTGCATCGGTTCGACCACCTACCAGGAATACCGCGGTATCTTCGAGAAGGACCGCGCCCTGGCCCGCAGGTTCCAGAAGATCGACGTACGCGAGCCCACGGTCAACGAGACGGTGCAGATACTCAAGGGCCTGAAGCCGGTGTTCGAGCAGCACCACGAGGTGAAGTATTCCTCCAAGGCGCTGCATGCGGCTGCCGAGTTGTCCGACCGCTACATCACCGACCGCCACCTGCCGGACAAGGCCATCGATATCATCGACGAGGCCGGCGCCAATCAGCGCCTGCAGCCGCCGTCCAGGCGCAAGAAGACCATCGGCGTGAACGATATCGAAATGATCGTCTCGAAGATCGCACGGATTCCGCCGAAGAGTGTGTCCACCACTGACAAGGACAAGCTCCGCAACCTGGCGCGCGATCTCAAACTGGTCATCTTCGGCCAGGACGAGGCTGTGGAATCACTCGCGGCCTCGATCAAGATGGCGCGTTCCGGTCTGCGTGACGAACGCAAGCCGGTCGGTTCCTATCTGTTTGCCGGTCCTACCGGAGTGGGCAAGACCGAGGTTACCCGACAGCTGGCGCTGCACCTGGGGATCGAACTGATTCGTTTCGATATGTCCGAATACATGGAACGCCACACGGTCTCGCGGCTGATCGGCGCGCCGCCGGGCTATGTCGGTTTCGACCAGGGCGGTCTGCTGACCGATGAGGTACTCAAACACCCACATTCGGTGGTGCTGCTCGACGAGATCGAAAAGGCCCATCCGGAAGTGTTCAATCTGCTGCTGCAGGTGATGGACCACGGCACGCTCACCGACAACAACGGCCGCAAGGTGGATTTCCGCAACGTGATCATCGTTATGACCACCAATGCGGGGGCGCAGGATATGGACCGGCGTTCGATCGGCTTTACCCGGCAGGATCACACCACCGACGGCATGGAGGCGATAAAGCGCCTGTTCACGCCGGAGTTCCGCAATCGTCTGGACGGGATCATCCAGTTCAAGTCACTGGATCCCACCATGGTCGCGCAGGTGGTCAACAAGTTCATCTTCGAGCTGGAAGCGCAGCTGCAGGACAAGGGCGTGTCCCTGCACGTTGATGACGAGGCGCGGCTGTGGCTGGCCGAGAAGGGCTACGATCCGAAGATGGGCGCCCGCCCGATGGCGCGGGTGGTGCAGGAGTACATCAAGAAGCCGCTGGCCGAGGAGCTGCTGTTCGGTCGCCTGGTCAAGGGCGGCGAGGTGCATGTGCACCTCAGGGACGGCGAACTCGAGATCGAGATTCCGGAGGAAGAGGAAGCCTGATCCCCGCCGGCCGCACGAACATCACCGCCCGACCGTCCCGGTTGGGCGGTTTTTTTATGGGCTGGGGCAAACGCGGATTGATGCAGGAGAGGGCGGGATCAGCGGGAACGGTAGACGATGCGGCCCTTGCTCAGATCGTAGGGGGTCAGCTGCACCGTGACCTTGTCGCCGGTCAGGATACGGATGTAGTGCTTGCGCATCTTGCCCGAGATGTGGGCAGTGACGACGTGGCCGTTCTCGAGTTCGACGCGGAACATGGTGTTGGGCAGGGTCTCCAGCACCCGGCCTTCCATTTCAATGTGGTCTTCTTTGGCCATAAACCTTCAATTCAGTGACTTGGCGAATGGCGCATTATAGCGGCTCAGCGTGCCACGTAAAACAGAAATAGCCACGGAAAACACGGAATCACTCAAGAGCGCCACGCAATACACGGAAAACACGGACAAACAGGATTCAAAACCCGCTCTCCTGACCACTTGGCGCATAGCGCCAATGCAATGTTATTGATTTTTTTCCGTGCTTTCCGTGTATTCCGTGGCGCTCTTAAGGCTGGTCAGACAATTCCCGCCAGCGGTCGCCCTGGTAGCCCTGGAGCGGCCGGAATCGGCGTTTGTAGGCCATTTTAGGTGAATTTTCAATCCAGTAGCCCAGATACACCCAGTCCAGATGCAGGCGCCTGGCCAGATCGATCTGCTGCAGGATGGCGTAGTTGCCCAGACCGCGGGACTCGGCGCCGGGTTCGAAGAAGGTATAGACCGCCGACAGACCGTCATCGACCAGATCGGTGCAGGCTACGGCCATCAGCTGCTCATCCAGCCGCAGTTCGAGAAACAGGGTCTGGCTCCAGCGGCTGAGCAGAAACTGGCGAAACTGGGTCGGGGAGGTTTTATCCATTCCGCCGCCGGGATGGCGGGCAGCCAGGTAACGCTGATAGAGCTCGAAATATTCCGGGGCATAGTGCCCCTTCAGCCAGTGCCCCACCAGATCCTGATTGCGTTTGCGGCAGCGCCGGTCGCGCCGTGAGGGCGTGAAGCGGGCCACCGGGATGCGTACCGATACACAGGCCTGGCAGCCGGGACAGGCCGGGCGGTAGATGTGCTCGCCGCTGCGACGGAAGCCGTGCCGGATGAGGTGGCTGTAGATGGGATTGTCCGCGGTCCCCGGCTCGACGAAGATACTGACCGCCTCCCGATCTGGCAGATAGCTGCATTGCTGCGGCGGGGTGACATAGAGTTGGATGTCGGTGGGACGGTTCATGCGGGGCTGTGCTGCAACGCGGTCATGGTGACCCTGCCTGCAGGTTAGGCAACCCCCTCAGGGCTGTCAAACCGCCAGGGTCCGCGCCGGTGCGGGTACTGCAGGGCCGCCTCGAGCCGCTGGATGAAGTCGCGCCGGGGGATATCGACCGCGCCAAGGCTGGCAAGGTGGCGGGTATGGACCTGACAGTCGATCAGGGCAAAGTCCCAGGCCGCGAGTTGGCGCACCAGATGCACGAAGGCGACCTTGGAGGCGTCGCTGGTGCGGCTGAACATGGACTCGCCGAAAAAGACCCGGCCCAGGGCCACGCCGTACAGCCCACCGACCAGCTGGCCGTCCTGCCAGGTCTCTACCGAGTGGGCCAGACCCATCCCGTGCAGACGCTCGTAGGCCTGGCGGATCTCGGTGGTGATCCAGGTGCCGGGCTCGTCCCGGCGCGGCTCGGCACAGCCGCGGATCACGCCCGCGAAATCCGTGTCCAGACTGACCTCGAAACGCCGCTGCCGCAAGGTCTTGGCCAGGCTGCGCGAAACCTTGAGTTGTTCCGGAAACAGGACCGTGCGCGGGTCCGGCGACCACCAGAGGATGGGTTGGCCCTCGCTGTACCAGGGGAAGATGCCATGGCGGTAGGCGTTGAGCAGGCGCTCGGGTTCCAGGCCGCCGCCCACGGCCAGCAGTCCGTCCGGCTCGCGCAGCGCCAGTTCCACCGGGGGAAAGGGGGCGCGCGGGTTGGCCGGGTTGAGCCAGTAGGGGGCGGATTGACGCCGGGTCATCGCAGTCTCAGTCGATGCGACGCACGTGACGGGCGGCCGGCGGCAGCCGGTCGGCCTTGTAGGGCAGGTGTTCCGCGTTGAGGGTGTGGATGTAGTCGCGCATGGCCCGCTGCTCCCGTGACAGGAAATCCGCGATCGCCTCCCGCAGCCGTGGCTGGGCGATCCAGTGCGCCGACCAGGTCGGCGTGGGCAGGAATCCCCGGCTGACCTTGTGTTCGCCCTGGGCACCGGGCTCGAACAGGCTCAGGCCCTCCCGGATGCAGTAGTCGATGCCCTGATAGTAGCAGGTCTCGAAGTGAAGGCTATGGTAGTCGGCCTCGCAGCCCCAATGCCGGCCATACAACGCGCCCTGGCTGCGAAAGCACAGGGCCCCGGCCACCGGCCGACCGTCGATGCCGGCAAAGATCAGCACCACCTGCTCGCCCATGGCGGCGCCGAGTTCGCGGAAGAAGGGCAGATTCAGGGTGGCCGTGCCCCACTTCTTGTCGAAGGTGGATTGATAGAAGCGATGCAGGGTCCGCCAGTCGGCCTCATCGGCCTCGTGGCCGTGGACGATGCGGTGCTCGATACCCGCCTCGATGACCCGCCGCCGTTCGCGTTTCAGCTTCTTGCGCTTATGGGCGCTGAAGCTGTCGAGAAAATCGTCGAAGTCGCGGTAGCCCGGCTGGGTCCAGTGGTACTGGCAGCCCATTCGCAGCAGAAAACCGGCATCCTCCAGGCTGTCGGTGTCGCTCGCATCGGGAAACAGCCAGTGCAGCGACGACAGGCCCTGCTCGCGGGCCAGTACCCCGGCGGCTTCGATCAGCCCGCGGCGCACCGGTTCGGGATCGGACAGCGTCGGATTGATCAGCAGCCGCCGCCCGGTGACGGGGGTATAGGGTACGGCCGCCACCGCCTTGGGGTACCAGGGCATGCCGGCACGCTCGCTGGCGTCGGCCCAGGCCCAGTCGAAGACGAATTCGCCATAGGAGTTGGTCTTCAAGTACAAGGGCACGGCCCCGACCAGCCGGCGCTGGTCGTCAAAGGCGAGCAGGTGATGCGGCAACCAGCCGAAGGTCCGGCCCACGCAGTCGTGGTGTTCCAGCGCGGCGAGGAACTCGTGGCGAAGGAAGGGGTTACCGTCCGGATTGAGGCGGTTCCAGTCGGCGGCGGGGACCTCGTCGAGGCTGTGGCTGATACGGATCTGCATGGGGCAGAGTGTACCCGGAACGAGGGTGCAAAAAAGCCCACCAATGGCGGGCTTTAATAACCGGCTGTTACTTGTGAACTCGCGGCATTAATGCAAAGGGCGCAGAGGAATTTCATCTGTATCCGTCATTGCGAGCGCAGCGCGACAATCTTTTAACGCAGACAGGATCAGTGGGAGATTGCCACGTCGCTTCGCTCCTCGCAATGACGTATCAATCTTATAGGATTCTCTGCGTCCTTAGCGCCTTTGCGTTGAGCCAAGGCATATCAATAATGACTGGCGTTCTGGTCCAGGTTGTCGAGATACTTCTCTGCGTCCAGCGCGGCCATGCAGCCGGTACCGGCGGAGGTGATGGCCTGGCGGTAGACGTGATCCATGACATCGCCGGCGGCGAACACGCCTTCCACGCTGGCGGCGGTGGCGTTGCCCTCGGTGCCGCTCTTCACCTTGATGTAGCCGTGCGCCATGTCCAGCTGGCCTTCGAACATGTCGGTGTTGGGCTTGTGGCCGATGGCGATGAACACGCCGTGGACATCGATCTCCTTCGTGGAGTCGTCCTGGGTGTTCTTCAGGCGCATGCCGGTCACGCCGGCGTCGTCGCCCAGCACCTCATCGAGCACATGGTTCCATTCGATGCCGACCTTGCCTTCCTTCTCCTTGGCGAACAGCCGGTCCTGCAGGATCTTCTCGGCACGCAGGGCATCACGGCGGTGCACCAGGGTCACGTGCGAGGCGATGTTGGCCAGATACAGGGCCTCTTCCACGGCGGTGTTGCCGCCGCCGATGACAGCCACCTTCTTGTCGCGGTAGAAGAAGCCGTCGCAGGTCGCGCAGGCCGATACGCCCCGGCCCTTGAACGCCTCTTCTGAATCCAGGCCCAGGTACATGGCCGAAGCGCCGGTGGCGATGATGAGGGCGTCGCAGGTGTAGTTGCCGGAATCGCCCTTGAGCTGAAACGGGCGCTGCTTGAGGTCGACGCTGTTGATGTGATCGAAGACGATTTCGGCGTCGAAGCGCTCGGTGTGCTGGCGCATCTCGTCCATCAGTTGCGGTCCCTGCAGATCCGCGGCGCCGCCGGGCCAGTTTTCCACCTCGGTGGTCGTCATCAGCTGGCCGCCCTGCTCGAGGCCCGTGATGAGGACGGGGTTGAGATTGGCGCGCGCGGCATAGATCGCGGCGGTGTAGCCGGCCGGGCCGGATCCGAGAATCAGTAGACGACAGTGCTTGGGTTCGCTCATGTATAATGGCTCCGCATTGACTGGCAGGGGCCAGGGACCTGGGAATCTTCGCCGTATGCACGACGCGCCGTAATGGTACGGGCTTTGATCGGGGGGGTAAAGGAGAGGGCATGCGCATCGGGATACCGAAGGAGATCAAGACGCTCGAGGGTCGGGTCGGGCTGATCCCGGCGGCCTGCGCCGACCTGGTCCAGGCCGGCCATGCGGTGGCGGTCGAGGCCGGCGCCGGGCTGCAGTCCGGCTATACCGACGATGAATTCCGCGCCGCCGGCGTGGAAGTCCTGCCCGATGCCGAGGCGGTCTATAGCCATGGCGAACTGATCATCAAGGTCAAGGAGCCGGTGGCGGGGGATCTCGAGCACCTGCGTGCGGATCATCTGCTGTTCTGCTACCTGCATCTGGCCGCCGAGGTGCAACTGGCCCGGCAACTGCAGGCCATCGGTCTGACCGCCATCGGCTTCGAGACCGTGACCCGCGCCGGCGGTCTGCCGCTGCTCGCCCCCATGAGCGACATCGCCGGCCGCCTGGCAGTGCAGATCGGCGCCACCCTGCTGCATACTCCCCAGGGCGGGAAGGGGATGCTGCTGGGCGGACTGCCGGCAGCGGAACGCGGCCGGGTGACCGTCATCGGCGGCGGTTTTGCCGGGGGCAATGCCGCCGCCTTTGCGGCCGCCATGGGTGCAGAAGTGACGGTGTTCGACAAGAAGCGCGAACGGCTGGAGGCCATGCGCGAACTCGGGCCCAATGTCACCGCCCTGTATCCCTACCAGGACGCTGTGGCCGAGGCGGTGGCGGCCAGCGACCTGCTGATCGGGGCGGTGCTCATTCCCGGCGCCCGCGCCCCGCATGTGGTGCCGGCGTCGATGGTGGAACGGATGGCGCCCGGCGGCGCGGTGGTGGACATCTCCGTCGACCAGGGCGGCTGCATCGAGACCATCCATCCGACCGACTACAGCGCACCCACCTATGACTGGAACGGCATTGTGCACTTCGGCGTGACCAACATGCCCGGGGCGGTGCCGCGCAGTGCCTCCCAGGCGCTGTCGGCGGCGGTGCTGCCCTACGCCCTGTTGCTGGCCGGGGAGCAGAACTGGACCACCGCCCCGGGCCTGGCGGCCGGCATCAACATCCATGCCGGGGACGTGGTTCACCCGGCGGTCAAGGCCGCACTGGGCGGGAAACATTGACCTGACAACCGGATGAAAATTAAAGAAATACATAGTACGCAGCGGTCGAGAGTGCCGGCCACATCCCTGAAGAGGCCGTCATTCCCGTACCGGCCTGCGCCGGCACAGGCTTCGGCGGGACAAAAGCGCTTGCGCGTTGAAGGCCCGCAGGGCGGCCCGGAGGGCGAGCGCAGCGAGTAATCCAGAGACCGCTGCGGTGTCTGGATCCCGGCATTCGCCGGGATGACGATCTCAGGTTGGGCAGCCGCTGTGTTTCCAATAATTTCTATGATTTTGGTTGCGGCCGATTTCCTTTTAAGTCAATATAGTTAGACGATAAACCTACAAAGATTTCTCATCTTGGCCCAGGCAAAACGCAAGAAGGCGAACCCGGTCCCGCTGCGACACCATGTCAGTCGCGGTGTGCGTGAGGGTGCGCTCATCGTGCTGGCGGCGATCGCGCTCTATTTTCTGTTCGCGCTGCTGACCTATCACCACGACGATCCCGGCTGGTCGCACAGCGGGCCGCGCGGCGACGTCCGGAACCTGGGCGGCGCGGTCGGTGCCTGGTTCGCCGACGTGCTGCTCTACCTGATCGGTTACCTGGCCTACCTGTTCCCGGTGATGATCGCCTTCAGCGGCTGGCTGATCTTCCGCGGCCGTGACGGCCGCGACGAGATCGACTACCGGGTGCTGGGCATCCGCTGGGCCGGCTTCCTGCTCACCGTGGCGGCCGGCTGCGGTCTGGCCAGTCTGCACTTCGCCATCGCCCAAGGCGCACTGCCTCTCAGCGCCGGCGGCATCCTCGGCAACTTCATCGGCGGCGGCCTGGCCGGGCCTTTCAGTTTTCTGGGCGCGACCCTGCTGCTGCTGGCCCTGTTCCTGGCCGGGGTGACCCTGTTCACCGGCCTGTCCTGGTTCGCCCTCATGGACCAGACCGGGCGGCTGGTGCTGGAGGGGTTGAGCCTGGCCCGGCAGAAGCTGCGCCAGGCGAAGGATTACCTCGAAAGCCGCAAGGCGGTGCGCGAGCGCGAAGAGGTGGTCCGGACCGAGAAGAAGAAGGTCGAGAAACGCAAGCCGGTCAGGATCGAGCCGGTGATCAAGACGGTGGAGTCCAGCGAGCGCGAGGAGAAGGAACGCCAGGTTCCATTGTTCGACCCGCCGCCCAATTCCGAGCTGCCGCCGCTGGCGCTGCTGGACGAGCCGCAGAAGAAGGTCGGCGGCTATTCCGAGGAGGCCCTGCAGGCCATGTCGCGGCTGGTGGAGATGAAGCTGGCCGACTTCGGCATCGAGGTCGAGGTGGTCGCGGTCAGCCCCGGCCCGGTCATCACCCGCTTCGAGCTGCAGCCCGGCACCGGGGTGAAGGTCAGCCAGATCACCAACCTGGCCAAGGACCTGGCCCGGGCCCTGTCGACCATCAGCGTGCGGGTGGTGGAGATCATCCCGGGCAAGTCGGTGGTGGGGCTGGAGATCCCCAACGAGCACCGCGAGATCGTCACCCTGAGCGAGATCGTCAAATCCAGCGCCTACGACGATTCCAGCTCGCCGCTGACCCTGGCGCTGGGCAAGGACATCAGCGGCCAGCCCATCGTGGCCGACCTGGCGCGCATGCCGCACCTGCTGGTGGCGGGCACCACCGGCTCGGGCAAGTCGGTGGCCATCAATGCCATGATCCTCAGCATCCTGTACAAGACCCTGCCGCAGGATGTGCGCCTGATCATGATCGACCCCAAGATGCTGGAGCTGTCCATCTACGAGGGCATTCCGCACCTGCTCACGCCGGTCGTGACCGACATGAAGGAGGCGCAGAACGCGCTGCGCTGGTGCGTGGCCGAGATGGAGCGGCGCTACAAGCTGATGGCCGCGCTCGGGGTGCGCAACATCCTCAACTACAACCGCAAGGTCAAAGAGGCCATCGACCGCGGCGAGCCCATTCCCGATCCGCTGTGGAAGCCGGAAGAGCACATGGACGAGACCGAGCATCCCACCCTGGACAAGCTGCCCTACATCGTGGTCATCGTCGACGAGCTGGCCGACATGATGATGGTGGTCGGCAAGAAGGTGGAGGAGCTCATCGCCCGGCTGGCGCAGAAGGCACGCGCCGCCGGCGTGCACCTGATCCTGGCCACCCAGCGGCCCTCGGTGGACGTCATCACCGGCCTGATCAAGGCCAATATTCCGACCCGCATCGCCTTCCAGGTCTCGAGCAAGGTGGACTCGCGCACCATTCTCGACCAGATGGGTGCCGAGCAGCTGCTGGGCCACGGCGACATGCTCTACCTGCCGCCCGGCACCGGCCTGCCAATGCGTGTGCACGGCGCCTTCGTCTCCGACCAGGAAGTGCACAAGGTGGTGAATCATCTGCAGGGCAGCGGCGCGCCCGACTATATCGAGGAGATCCTGCAGGACAACGTACCCGGTGGCGAACTGCCGGGCGAGGCACCCATCGGCGGCGAGGACAGCGAGTCCGACCCGCTCTACGACCAGGCGGTGCAGATCGTCACCGAGACCCGGCGGGCCTCCATCTCCGGCGTGCAGCGCCGGCTCAAGATCGGCTACAACCGCGCCGCACGCATGATCGAGGCCATGGAAGCGGCCGGCATCGTCGGGCCGCTGGAGGCCAACGGCTCGCGCGAGGTGCTCGCGCCGCCGCCGCCCCAGGATTGAGAGGTCACAGCATGTCTAGCGTATTGAACCGAACCGTCTGGCTTCTCGCTGCATTCCTGTTTCTGCTGTTCAGCTCCGCGCGAGCCGAGCCGCCGGCGGTGTTCACCGCCTTCTTCGACGGCCTGCGCAGCTTCCGGGCCGATTTCACCCAGGAGGTCCTGGACCGCCACGGCGACCGGGTGCAGGAAGGCTCTGGCGAGGTCTTCATCCAGCGCCCCGGCCGGTTCCGCTGGAACTATGCCGAGCCCTACACCCAGGTCATCCTGGGCGACGGCCGTACCCTCTGGACCTACGACGCCGACCTGGAGCAGGCCACGCGCAAGCCCCAGGAGGAGGTGTTGATGGGTACCCCGGCGGTGCTGCTGAGCAGCGTGGAGGACCCGGCCGAGGTCTTTCAGATCGCCGTCGTGGGCGGGGAGGGCGACATCGCCTGGGTCGAGCTCATGCCGCGCGATGCAGACAGCCAGTTTGAGGCCATTCACCTGGGCTTCGCCGACGGCATGCTGCGCCGCATGATTCTGCACGACAGCTTCGGCCAGCGTACCGATATCCGCTTCACCAACGCGCAGCGCAATGTCGAACTCGACCCCGAACTGTTCCGCTTCGATCCGCCGCCGGGCACGGATGTGCTGGGCGGAGAGGGTTGAAGAGCTGTCTAAGAGCGCTATGGCCACGCAAAACACGGAAAGCACGGAAAAACATGGTCATGGATTTACCAGTTATCTGACCGAATTCCCGTCATTCCGGCGCATGCCGGAATCCAGAAACCGCTGCGGTCTGTGGATTCCGGCATGCGCCGGAATGACGGCATACGCGCGTGCAGGTTACTTCGACAGCAATAATAAAAATCTGTCCGTGCTTTCCGTGTTTTCCGTGGCTATTTCGATCTTCCAGGAATAACCGCCCATGCAGGACAGCGAACAAGCCTACCGCCCCCTGGCCGACCGCATGCGGCCGCGCACGCTGGACGAGTTCATCGGCCAGGAGCATCTGCTCGGGCCGGGCAAGCCGCTGCGCGCGGCCATCGAGGCCGGGCGTCTGCATTCGATGATCTTCTGGGGTCCGCCCGGCACCGGCAAGACCACCCTGGCGCGGCTGCTGGCGCGCACCGCCGGGGCCGAGTTCATGACCCTGTCGGCGGTGCTGGCCGGGGTGAAGGACATCCGCCAGGCGGTCGAGCATGCCCGCCAGCTGCGCGAGGCCTACAACCGCCCGACCATCCTGTTCGTCGACGAGGTGCACCGCTTCAACAAGTCGCAGCAGGATGCCTTCCTGCCGCATGTCGAGGACGGCACCGTGCTGTTCGTCGGTGCGACCACCGAGAATCCTTCGTTCGAATTGAACAACGCCCTGCTGTCGCGCGCACGTACCTATGTGCTCAAGCGCCTGGAGCCGGAGACCCTGCGCCGGATCCTGGACGAGGCGCTGGAAGACACCGAACGCGGCCTGGGTGAACGCCGGATCGAACTCGCCCCGGAACTGCGCGACCGCCTGTGCCGGGCCGCCGACGGCGATGCCCGGCGGGTGCTCAACCTGCTGGAGATCGCCGCCGACCTGGCCGTCGAGCAGGACGGCGCCATGGTGATCCCCGAGGCCGTCGTCAACGAGGTGGCCTCGGGCGGGCTGCGCCAGTTCGACAAGGGCGGCGAGGCCTTCTATGACCAGATCTCGGCGCTGCACAAGTCGGTGCGCGGCTCGGCACCGGACGCCGCACTCTACTGGTTGGTGCGGATGCTCGACGGCGGCTGCGACCCGCTGTACCTGGCGCGGCGCATTGTGCGCATGGCCTCGGAGGACATCGGCAACGCCGATCCGCGCGCCCTGGAGTTGTGCCTGAATTGCTGGGACGTGCAGGAACGCCTGGGCAGTCCCGAGGGCGAACTGGCCCTGGCTCAGGCGGTGCTGTACCTGGCCTGCGCGCCGAAGAGCAACGCCGTCTACATGGCCTACAACGCCGCCCGCCGCGAGATCGGCAGATACGGCTCGCTGGAGGTGCCCATTCACCTGCGCAACGCGCCGACCAAGCTGATGAAGGAACTGGGCTACGGGCGCGAATACCGCTATGCCCACGACGAGCCCGAGGCCTATGCCGCCGGCGAGGATTATTTCCCCGAAGGCATGCCGCGGCCGCATTACTATGATCCGGTGCCGCGCGGGCTGGAGTTGAAGATCCGCGACAAGCTGGCCCACCTGCGCGAGTTGGACCGGCGGGCGAAGGATGAGTCTGATTGAAGAGCGAAGAGCGCCACGGAATACACGGAAAACACGGACAAATTCATTATTGCTGTCCTGGGATCCTGCATCGTTCAATAACGTCATTCCGGCATACGCTGGAATGACGGGAGAACTGTCAGATATTGCCAACACCATAATCATATTTTCAGTGCTTTCCGTGTATTCCGTGGCGCTCTTTTATAAAAAACGCTTAACTGGTGTAACATGGCCGCCCATGCCACAAACAACACTGACAGGATCCCACGTGTCATGAGCCAATGGCTGGCCATTGCCCTGGGCGGCGCGCTGGGCTCGGTGCTGCGCTATGGAATTTCCACCGGTGTCCATCACTGGTGGGGACGGGAGTTTCCCTGGGGCACCCTGGTGGTCAATGTGCTCGGCAGCCTGCTGATGGGGCTGCTGTTCATCCTGCTGGTCGAGCGGCTGGCGGTTGCTCCAGCGCTGCGCGCCTTCTGGCTGGTCGGGCTGTTGGGGGCCTTCACTACCTTTTCCACCTTTTCGCTGGAAACCCTGAACCTGATGCAGGCCGGCGAACTGGGACGGGCGGCGGCAAACGTGATGCTGAGCGTACTGCTGTGCATCGGGGCAGCGGGTCTCGGCATGGCGCTCGGGAGGCAGTTATGAAGCAGGTCGAAGTTACCTTCGTACGTATCTATATGACGGATGTCGAGGAACGACACAGCCACCTGGTCCGGCGGCTGCACGACGAGGAAGAGGTGCGCGGGGTGACCGTGTTCCGGGCCGTCAGCGGTTTCGGTCCCTCGGGGCAGATGCACGAGGCGCGGCTGGTGGACCTGGCGCTGGACCTGCCGCTGGTGATCGAGTTCTTCGACACGCCGGAGAAGGTCGAACGGATACTGGAACACCAGAAAGATCAGATCGCACCGGGTCATGTCGTGACCTGGCCGGCCACGGTACACGAATAACTCAAACGCTGGCGTAGGTCGGGTTAGCGATAGCGTAACCCGACAGTTGCGATGGACGGTGTCGGGTTACGCCCTGGCGGGCTAACCCGACCTACGTTGAGATCATACAACCAAAGGCAAACCATGCTGGATCCGAAGTTATTGAGAACCGAGCTGGAACAGACCGCGCAGCAACTGGCGCGGCGCGGCTTCACCCTGGATGTCGAGCGGCTGCGCGCCCTTGAGGCGGAGCGCAAGTCGCTGCAGGTGGATACGGAACAGCTGCAGGCCGAACGCAACCGTCGTTCCAAGGCCATCGGCAAGGCCAAGGCCCAGGGCGAGGACATCCAGCCGCTGCTGGACGAGGTGGCCGGGCTGGGCGATCAGCTCGATGCCGCCAAGGCCAGGCTCGAAACCCTGCAGGGCGAGCTCAACGACATTCTCATGGCCATCCCGAATATTCCGCATGCCTCGGTGCCGGGCGGTGACAGCGAGGATGACAACGTCGAAGTACGTCGCTGGGGCGAGCCGCGGGAGTTCGACTTCGAGCCGCGCGACCATGTCGACGTCGGCACCGGCGGCAACGGTCTGGACTTCGACACTGCGGTCAAGATCGCCGGGGCGCGCTTCACCCTCATGCGCGGCGACATGGCCCGGCTGCACCGCGCCCTGATCCAGTTCATGCTGGACGTGCACACCCGCGAGCACGGCTACCAGGAGGTCTATGTGCCCTACCTGGTCAACGCCGACAGCCTGCGCGGCACCGGCCAGCTGCCCAAGTTCGAGGAGGACCTGTTCGCCACCACCAGCGACCCGCGGTTCTATCTCATCCCCACCGCCGAGGTCCCGGTGACCAATATCCTGCGCGGCGAGATCGCGGAGCAGCTGCCGCTGCGCTTTACCTGCCACACGCCCTGTTTCCGCAGCGAGGCCGGCTCCTATGGCCGCGACACCCGCGGCATGATCCGCCAGCATCAGTTCGAGAAGGTGGAGTTGGTGCAGATGGTGCCGCCGGGGCAGTCCTACGAGGCGCTGGAAGCCCTGACCGGTCATGCCGAGACCATCCTGCAGCGGCTGGAACTGCCCTACCGTGTGGTGACCCTGTGCACCGGCGATATCGGCTTCTCCGCCGCCAAGACCTACGACATCGAGGTGTGGCTGCCGGGACAGGCGAAGTACCGCGAGATCTCCTCCTGCAGCAACTTCGAGGACTTCCAGGCGCGGCGCATGCAGGCCCGCTGGCGCAACCCGGATACCGGCAAGCCGGAGTTGCTGCATACCCTCAACGGCTCCGGCCTGGCGGTGGGCCGCACCCTGGTGGCGATCCTGGAGAACCATCAGCAGGCCGACGGCAGCGTCACTGTGCCGGAGGCGCTGCGATCCTACATGGGGGGGGTGGAGGTGATCCGGCCTGGGGGATGAGGATGTGCCGGGGGTGTGTATAACGCAGCAGCCGGATAATCAACCCGAATCACTCCAGATCCCGCGGCCGCACCAGTTCCAGCAGTTCAGCGCTGCCGCGATCGGCATTCTTCCATTCACTGTCCAGTTGCAGCAGCGCCAGATTGGCGGTGGTGAATACCTTGCCGCTGTCTGTGATTGGCACCGGCGTCCGGCTCAGATCCTCCAGTAGTTCTTCCAGCCCTGGATTATGACCGACCAGCAGCACGCTGTTGCAGGCTGGGGGCAGGGCGCGCACCTGCTCAAGCAACGCCCTGCGGCTGGCCAGATAGAGGCCATCTTCCCAGCGCAGTTCAACATCCTCCAGCCCCGCCTGTTCGATCACGGCCGCGATGGTCTGCCGCGCCCGTACTGCGGTTGAACTCAGGATCAACTGCGGCCGCCATGAACCCCGGCTGCGCAGCCAGCGGCCGATGCGGGGTGCGTCCCTGCTGCCGCGCTGGTTCAACGGCCGGTCCATATCCGCACGTCCCGTTTCCCAGTCGGACTTGGCGTGACGCAGCAGCCCGAGCGTACAACTCACGCCGGCACCTGCTCCGGTTGCACCAGGTCGGCGCGCATGATGCCGGTGCAGTTGCGGGTGCGCTTGCATTTGTACAGGGCGCGGTCGACGTGGTCGAGAATCGCATCGAGGCTGCGGCCATGCGTCGGGGCTTCGCCGAGGGCAATGGTCACGCTGCAGGGCAGTCGATGGTCACAGGCATACTGCGCGATCTGTTCCTGGATGCGGGTGGCGACCAACTCAGCTTCGTCCAGGGTGATGTCGGTGAGTACCAGCACGAACTCGTCACCGCCGATGCGGGCGGCGAGATCGGTACCTCGCAGCGAACCGCGCATGATTTCGGCAACCCTGCGCAGGACCTCGTCGCCGGTACCGTGACCATAGGTATCGTTGACCTGTTTGAATTTGTCCATGTCGGCGAACATGACCACGGCGCGGTGCGGGCCGCCGCCAAGCTTCTGGAATAGTCCGTCGGAAAGCTCCATAAGTGCGCCCCGGTTCATGAGACCGGTGAGGGGGTCAATGCGGCTGTTGTGTTCGAGTTGGCGGCGCGACTGCTCGATACGTCCCATCAGGATGTAGGCGTAGACAAGGATGATGCCGCCGAACAGGTTCAGGAACAGCATGCCCGGCGTGAACAGCTCGCCCATGTTGGAGTAACGCAGGGTGAATACCAGCATCACGGCGCCGAAGCATCCGATTACCGCCTCGCCGAACAGGCGCATGCCGTAGCGCATGCCATTGCCGAGCACCACCATGATGAATACCAGCAGGGAGGGCGGGATGGCGTAGGGGTCGTTCAGTACCGAGATGGCGGTGATGGCGATGTCCACCCACATGGCGAAGTGATAGCGGGCCGGACAGATGGGGTGACGGCTGGCGTGCAGGAAATTCAGGGTGTTGATGATGAAGTATACGCCGAAGGCGATATTGAGTTCGAGGCGGCTGAGCCAGACCGGTTCGATGTTCTGGGTGAAATTGAAAAACAGGATGCCGAGGCTGAAGAACAGGTAGCGGGTGAGGAACTGGATGAGTTGTTCCGACCAGTCGGGGAAGCGGTAGACGTCCTGATTCAGTCCCTTGCAGACGGCAGCGTCGGTCCAGCGCCGGTCACGCCCGGAGCGCCGGTCGTCCACGCTTCGACGACGCAGAATTCCCATGGCTTCGTTCCTTGTGCGGTTTGTTATTTCGGCCAGCCTCAGCCAGACCGGTAATTATACACCGGCGATCGGCCGCTTCCTAATTGACGGTATGGGTGCCGGCCTGTTCGGTGGCCGCGGCTTCCATCCGCACCAGGTTGGTCGTGGCCAGCGCCAGGACGCCGGCTTCCAACGTTGTGTTTTCCAGCAGGCTGCGCGCATCCCGGATCATCACCGTCATCTGCTCGGGGCTGAACAGGGTCAGCACCTTCTCCAGCACGGCGGGTTCACAGCCAAGCAATGCAGGTATGAGATCGCCCTCAGGGATGACGTCTTCGGGATTGAGCAGGTCGGCGACCAGCGGCTCCTCCAGCAGTTCGTAGTGCAGGCTGCGGGCCTGATCCTCTTCGTCAAGCTTGCGCAGCGCCACGGCGTCGTGTTCCGCCCCCTGTCGCACGGCCCGCATGATGGTGCCGACCAGCTTTACGATGGCCTCCTTGATGCGGGCCTGGTCCCCCGCCAGTCCGGCAGCCTCCTCGTAGCAGCGATCCAGTTCCTCCTTGAGTTCCAGAATAACGTCGCTCTGGACATTGGCGTCGAGATTCACTGCTCGCTGCACCACCTGGTGAAAACGTTCCAGAAAGGCTTCGAGGTGCTGCTGATCACGTCGACGGGCAGCCAGCACGTCCCGGTCGCCGATCCGGCGGCGCTCGGGAGGGAAGAGGGGGTTTTCATAGCGCCGGCGCAGGTGACGCTCGTGGGCGCCGGGCTCGCGACTGAACAGGGGCGTTGTGGTCATAGGTCGATGCGGTTGGTTACAGGGTCTGAATTGCGATCGGCTGATGCAGGCAGATGCCGTCAATGGCTGTCGTTAGCGTAGATGCGCCCCGGCGGGGCAATCCCGTTGCCACGCCGCAGCGGCGGAATTATCCCCCCGACAGCACTGCGCCTCAAGCCGTCGGTCCGGCGTCCTGACTGCGAGCGCGTTCCAACTCTGCGGCGCCGGCAGGTTCACCGCCGACCACGGCCAGCGATAATTCCCGTTCGGCGGCATGCGAGCGTCCGCTGTCGGCCTCCTGCAACTGATAATGCAGCTTGATGCCTTTCCGGAACATGGCGCGCAGTCGCTTGTTGTAGCTGGCCTGGCCCTGGCTGGCGAACTCCGTGCGCAGGCCGGCGATTGCATCCTGCAGCGCGCTGCGTGCGACCTGGGCACAGTCGGAACTGTGGGGCGGGAAAGCGACATCGACATAGTTCTCCAGGGCCTCGAGCAGGAGCGTCTGGATGCGCTGATCGCAGTGTATTGCAATTTCCTTTCTCATGGGGATGCGGCTGTCTGCTGGTGCCCGTCAGGATAGCCGCTGGTGCCGGCAACGGCCAGACGCCGGCGCGCCGCCACAATATTAGAAATATCTAACATAATGAATTTTAACCTGAATTGCCATCGCAGGATTCAAGATCGTCTGTCGGGGACCGCTAAAGCGGATATGAGGGGGATGGTTGCCGCGGCAGTCGACCGGCCCATGTTCCCGCCTGACAACGCCAAGCCAGGCTGAACCTGCAACACAGAGATTGATAAAGGTGCTGACATGCCACAAGCCTCGAATGTCGTCCAGTTTTCCACTGGTGCCGTGATGGAGGTCGGCGGCAGGACCGTCCCGCTCATGCCGGACGGACGGCTGCACAACCTCGATGACTGGACTCCGGAGGTCGCTGCAGCCATGGCCGCTGCCATGGGGGTGAGCCTGAGCCAGGATCACTGGGACGTGATCAACCTGATGCGCGCCTATTATGAGGAATACAACGTTTCGCCGGTCCGCAAGCTGCTCAAGCGCGCCCTGCTGCGCGAGGGCCACGCGGAGTTGGCCCGTGATGAACGCCTGGATTCGCTGTTTCCCGGCGACGTGCTGGTGCAGGGTTCCAAACTCGCCGGCGTGCCGATGCCGCATCTGGATGCTGAACTGGAGCGGCGTACCTATGCCGCCAACCGGGCCGCCGACAATCCCAGGGTCAAGCAGTCCAGGGCGGCCGGCCACTTCGTGGGCAGTTTCAACTTCGACGGCGAACGCCACGAGGTCACCCCCACGGGCAACCTGGTCGATCTGCACCGCTGGAATGAACGGGTTGCGGCCCACATGGCCCAGAAGGAGGGCATCGAACTGACCGCGGAGCACTGGGAGATCCTCAATTTCCTGCGCGGGTTCTATTTCGAATATGGCATCAGCCCGATGGTCAAGATCCTGATGCGGCATATGCGCGAGGAGGTCGGTCCGGAAAAGGCCGGCGCGGACTATCTCTACAAGCTGTTTCCCAAGGGACCCTCGCGCCAGGGCTCGCGCATCGCCGGCCTGCCCGAGCCGCAGGGCTGCATCGACGGCTGAATCTGTTGGTCATACCAACAACACTAAAGAATTTACGGTAATCGCCGTAAACCTGCTTACACCGTTTTCTTCGAGGGGTGTAGCTTTACCCTCCCTGTAAAGGGAGGGTTTTTTTATGGCCACGGAAAACACGGAAAGCACGGACAGGCTTATCATTGTATGAGCATCGTAGGTCGGGTTAGCCCGACAGGGCGTAACCCGACGTTTCCGCCGTGAGTGTCGGGTTACGCTGCGCTAACCCGACCTACGATGCCATAAGATTTCAATTTGTCCGTGCATTCCGTGTGTTCCGTCGCCATCGTGATCCGGCGGGATGGGATGCCACAGCCCGTCGATTCGGGCAGAATAAAGGGTCCTGTGACACAGCAACCCGGAATCGCCCGCCATGGACCGCAAAGCCAGCACCCCGAAGCCCGCCACTGTCTATCTCAAGGACTATCAGCCACCGGCCTGGCAGATCGAGGCGGTGGAACTGGAGTTCGACCTGGACCCGCAGGCGACCCGGGTGCGTTCCCGGCTGCAGTTTCGCCGGGCGCCGGAGACCGGGCCGGACACGCCCCTGCACCTCGACGGCGAGGCGCTGGAACTGCTGGGCATTGCCCTGGACGGCGAGCCGCTGACGGCAGACCGCTATCGCCTGGATGAAGCTGGTCTCGAGGTCCGGGGGCTGCCCGAGACCGGAGTGCTGGAGATCGAGACCCGCATCAACCCGAGCGCCAACACCGAACTCTCCGGGCTCTATACCTCCAGCGGCAACTTCTGCACCCAGTGCGAGGCCGAAGGCTTTCGCCGTATCACCTTCTATCCGGACCGGCCGGATGTGATGGCGCGCTTCACCACCACCCTGCGCGCGGACAAGGCCGCCACTCCGGTGCTGCTGTCCAACGGCAACCCGATCGCCAGCGGCGAGCTGGAGGACGGCCGTCACTATGTCACCTGGCAGGATCCCTTCCCCAAGCCCTGTTACCTGTTCGCCCTGGTGGCCGGCGACCTGGGCTGGATCCAGGACCGTTTCGTGACCCGTTCCGGGCGCGAGGTCGATCTCTATATCTATGTGCAGAAGCACAATCTGGACAAGTGCGATCATGCCATGGCCTCGCTCAAGCACGCCATGCGCTGGGACGAGGAGGTCTACGGCCGGGAATATGATCTTGATCGCTACATGATCGTTGCCGTCGATGATTTCAACATGGGCGCAATGGAGAACAAGGGCCTCAATGTCTTCAATTCGCGTTATGTGCTGGCGCGCCCGGATACGGCGACCGATGCCGATTATCAGAATATCGAGAGTGTCATCGGCCATGAGTATTTCCACAACTGGTCAGGCAACCGGGTGACCTGCCGGGACTGGTTCCAGCTGAGTCTCAAGGAAGGCTTCACCGTGTTCCGCGACCAGGAGTTCTCATCCGACATGAACTCGCGCGGCGTGCAGCGTATCGGCGACGTCAACATTCTGCGCACCCACCAGTTCCGCGAGGATGCCGGTCCCATGGCACACCCGGTCAAGCCGGATCACTATGTTGCCATCGACAACTTCTATACCGTGACCGTCTACAACAAGGGCGCCGAGGTGGTGCGGATGCTGCACACCCTGCTTGGCGCCGAGGGTTTTCGCCGCGGCTGCGATCTGTACTTTGAACGCCATGATGGTCAGGCCGTGACCACGGATGACTTCGTCAATGCCATGGAGGCGGCCACCGGTGTCAGCCTGCAGCAGTTCCGGCGCTGGTACGACCAGGCCGGCACACCCGAACTCGAGGTGGAGCGTCACTACGACCCGCAGGCCCGTACCTGTGCCCTGACCCTGCGCCAGCACTGCCCGCCCACGCCGGGACAGTCGGACAAGCAGCCCTTCCACATCCCGGTGGCCATGGGGCTGTGCGACCGAGAGGGCAGGGCGCTGCCGCTGCGGCTGTACGGCGAGGCTGCAGCCGGCGGCGAATCGCGGGTACTGGAGTTGTGCCGGGAGGAGGAGACCTTCGTCTTCCAGGACATTCCGGCCGAGCCGGTGCCGGTGCTGCTGCGCGGTTTCTCCGCGCCGGTCAAGCTGGCGCTGGACTACACCGATGCGGAACTGGCATTGCTCTCGGCCCATGAGAGTGATCCCTTCTGCCGCTGGGAGGCCGGCCAGACCCTGGCCCGGCGCCTGCTGCTGACACATCCACCGCAGGCCCTGGATGCCGACACCGCCCGGCCCCTGATCGAGGCGGCCCGGCGGACCCTGGCCGACACGGCCCTGGATCCGGCCCTGCGTGCCCTGGCCCTGACCCTGCCGGCCGAGGGCTATCTGGCCGAATTCGTCGATCCGATCGAACCGGAACAGCTGCATGCCGCCCGCCAGGCCCTGCGCCTGACCCTGTCCCGGGCGCTGCGCCCGGACCTGGAGGCCTGCTATGAGCAGCTGACCGAGACCGGTGCCTACAGCCCGGATGCCGCCTCGGCCGGCCGGCGCCGACTGCGCAACCTGTGCCTGAACTATCTCATCGCCTGCGAGGACGACTCCGCCTACCAGCTGGCCCTGCGCCAGTATGAGCAGGCCGGCAACATGACCGACTCGCTGGCCGCGCTGCAGGCGCTGGTCAACAGTGACTGCCCGCAGCGAGAGGCGGTTCTGGAGGATTTCTACAGCCGCTGGCAGCAGGACACCCTGGTAGTGGACAAGTGGCTCAGCCTGCAGGCGACCGCCGACCGTGCGGATACCCTGGAGCGGGTCCAGGCCCTGACCGGCCATCCGGCCTTCAGTCTGAGCAATCCCAACAAGGTCTATGCGCTGCTGCGGGCCTTCGCCCAGGGCAATCCGGTGGGGTTCCACCAGGCCTCAGGTGCAGGTTACCGCTTCATCGGTGAGCAGATCCGTACCCTCGATGGCCGCAACCCCCAGGTGGCCTCGCGTCTGGCCGCGGCCTTCACCGACTGGCGTCGCTACAATCCGACACGCCAGGCCGGGATGCGGACCGAGTTGGAGAAGATGCGCGACGCCGGCGGGGTATCGCGGGATCTCTACGAAATCGCCGCCCGCAGCCTGGGCGACGATACCGGTACGAACTGAGTCCGCCCGGTCACCGGCCCGCCCCGTGGCCGGCGCCGACCTGTGAGACAATTCAGTTGCTTAGTCAGTACAGTCTCAAAGGGTCTCTGACCTGGCCGCCGGCGGGAAGTGTGAACCCTGTATCGGTGGAACGCGCTGTGCTATGTTAGCGTCAAATTATTCCATTTGATCGAGCCTCACAGCCGCGTACGACCGCCATGCCAGCCAACGGCAACCAGTTCTTCCGGACCCTGGCCCTGGGCACCCTCCTGGGTGCCCAGGCCTGTGCCTTCCCGGCGCTGGCCGCGGATGCCGCGTCGGGTTACGAAGGCTGGGCCTTTTCCACGGCTGACTCCGCCCTGGCGCGTGACCCGCTCGCCCGCTACAACCGTGCCAACGCCGCAGTCGGCGCCACCGCTCATACCGCCCCGCAGGGCCTGCAGCTGTCCCACACCCTGGACAACGGTCTGGCGCTGGATGCCGGCATGGCTCACGGCCGGGAGCGCGCAGTAGAACCGCTGGGCCTGTCCCGACACGATTATCATGACGCCTTTCTCGGCTTCCGCTACCAGGGGTTCAGTGGCCAGGTCTGGTATCTGGATGAGCCGCAGAGCGTGGACGGCGATCGCAGTTTCTACTATCAGGCGGGCTGGAAGGCGCCGGTGAGTGAGCGCCTGTCCCTGTCCCTGCAGATGGGGCAGAGCTATCGCCAGGGGGTGGGCTTCGAACACGGCTATCCGGATCTCAGCATTGCCGCCGAGGGCAACTTCGACAGCTACGGCCTGGGCATCCGCCTGATCGACCGTTCCGGCTTCGGTCTGGCCGGCGAGGACAACGGCTACAGCCTGATGGGCAGCTTCCGCAAGCGCTTCCCCTGAGTACGGGATCCCCCGCAGCGCTGAAAACCCTTCCTGTCTTTCTGGAAATCTCTTGTAAAACAGTATCTAAACTATTATAGTTGCGCCCGGTCCGGGCTGCGCGCGCAACCCGGCTTTGCCCGCCGCGTTGCGTGCCTGAACGCGGCCTTGTCTCCCACGTTGGATCAGCATCGATGGACTATTTACCGATTTACCTGACCCTGGCCGACAAACCCTGTCTGGTGGTCGGCGGGGGCGGAGTGGCCCAGCGCAAGGTGGCCCTGCTGCAGCGGGCGCAGGGGCAGGTGCACCTGGTTGCCCCGGCCCTGACAGCGGAACTGCAGCGCCAGGCCGACGGCGGGGCGGTCCAGTGGCGGCAGGGGCTGTTCGAGGACTCGGACCTCGACGGCAAACACCTGGTCATTGCCGCGACCGATGACAGTGCCGTCAATGCGCACATCTCCGGGTTGTGTCAGGCCCGCGGCATCCCGGTCAATGTGGTCGACAATGCCGAACTGTGCAGCTTCATCGTTCCCTCCATCATGGACCGGACGCCGGTACTGGTGAGCGTGTCCACGGGCGGTGCCTCCCCGGTGCTGGCGCGCCAGCTGCGCGCCCGCCTGGAGACCCTGATTCCCTCCACCTACGGTCGGCTGGCGGCCATGGCCGAGGCCTATCGTGACAGGGCGCGGTCTGCGATCCCGGACGAGGGCAAACGCCGCCATTTCTGGGAGGAGGTACTGCAGGGACCGATCGCCGAAATGGTGTTCGCCGGACGCGACGACGAGGCCCGCCAGGCGCTCGAGGATGCCCTGGCCGGCAAGTCGGCCGGCCGCGAGATGGGCGAGGTCTACCTGGTCGGCGCCGGGCCGGGCGACCCCGACCTGCTGACCTTCCGCGCAGTACGGCTGATGCAGCAGGCCGATGTGGTCATCTACGACCGGCTGGTGGCCGGGCCGATCCTGGACATGACCCGCCGCGATGCCGAGCGCTACTATGTCGGCAAGGAGAAGGACAACCACGCCGTACCGCAGGAAGGCATCAACCAGCTGCTGGTCGAGCATGCCAGGCAGGGCAAGCGGGTGCTGCGGCTCAAGGGCGGAGACCCCTTCATTTTCGGCCGCGGCGGCGAGGAGATCGAGACCCTGGCCCAGGAGGGCGTGCCGTTTCAGGTGGTGCCCGGAATCACCGCTGCCGCCGGTTGTGCCAGCTATTCCGGGATTCCGTTGACGCATCGCGATTACGCCCAGTCGGTGACCTTCGTGACCGGGCATCTCAAGGCCGGGGATCTGGATCTGAACTGGCCGGCCCTGGTGCAGCCGCGCCAGACCGTGGTCTTCTACATGGGACTGACCGGCATTTCCGTGATCAGCCAGCGGCTGGTCGAGCACGGCATGTCACCGGACATGCCGGCTGCGCTGGTGGAGCAGGGCACCACGCCCAACCAGCGCGTGCTCATCGGCACGGTCCGCACCCTGCCCGAGATCGTGCGTCAGGCCGAGGTACGGGCGCCGACCCTGACCATCGTCGGCGAGGTGGTCAAGCTGCATGAGAAACTCGAGTGGTATCAGGCCGAGGAGCATACTCCCGGCACCGTCTTCAGCTCGCACGGCCAGGCCGGGCGCAGTTGAGGTCCACTGCAAGCAATGCCGTACAGGCAGGAGGTGAGCGATGAGCGAATCCCTCGACATACAGATCGATTCCGGTTCCTGCGGCGAGGCGGAACTGTTTGCACTGCAGGTACTCGACGACAGTATGGAACCCGAGTTCGCCAAGGGTTGCATCATCATCATCGACCCCTCCGGCGTGGTGCAGAACGGCTGCTTCGTGCTGGCCAGGCTGCAGGGGGACGACCTGATCTTCCGCCAGTTGCTGGTCCAGGACGACCGCTATTACCTCAAGCCCATGCGTTCCAGTTACGACACCCTTGAGATCGATGGCCTGCACCAGATCTCCGGTGTGATCGTGCAGCGCGCGGGTACCCGCCGCAGTTACCACAAGCACTACGACTGATCCTGCTTCAGGGCACGTCCGGTCCCGTGGTCAGACGGGACCGGCCGGCCGTTATCATCACTCCGCGCCCACCTGCCGATCCACCCTGCCCGCAGCGATGCGTTGAGCCGCATCCATGCATGTAAAATTATCCGAATATGTAAGCAATATCTTACAAAAAAACCTCATATAAAATGCTGTAGTCTAAAATTATGATTTTTTAATTAATTTATCTTAATGATATTAAAATAAATTATAGAGGCGATATTTTCCCGGAAATCGCTTTGTCGAAATTAGTTACATTTTTCAAAGCGGCTGAGACAGGGTTCAGGGAAATATATACGATATTAGGAAGTTAGAAACCTGGCCTGGTGATTGCATTACATCGCTGGATGACTCATATGCCAACGACAGGTAGTTCCATGTCCCGTTTCAAAACCGGTTTTCTCAGTCTGCTGCTGCTGCTGCTTCCCGGTCTGCTGCAGGCCGTCTCCCTCGATCCGGTCTGCGTTGCCACCCGACCCAACGTGGATGTAGGCTGCGCCATCGGCGAGTCCCAGTTCCGTATCGATGTCAGCCAGAGCGCAGCCGACGAGGTGACTTTCACCTTTGCCAACATCGGCCCGGAGGCCTCGGTGGTGCTGCCGCATATCTATTTCTTCGGTGATGGCTATTTCTCCGGCCTGAATGCCATCGAGAGCGGCAGCGTGGGCCGGGTGGACCTGATGGAGGGGCTGGCCAGGCCCGGTACCCTGCATCCGGCGAAACGTGATCCCGCCTATGACTTCGGTATCAGCGGCCCGGCCACGGTAAGCGGTATCAACGCGGGTACGGAGGCCGTGCACGAGTCGCTGGCGATCCGTTTCGCACTGGCCGTCGACTACACCAGCCTGCTGCTCGGTCTGGAGAGCGCGGACCTGCAGGTGGGCCTGTTCGGGCGCTATTTCCCCGAGACCCGGGGCGGGCTGGGCTTCCTGACCATGGAGACCGACGGACTGGTCCCGCCGGCAGCCGTTCCGGTGCCGGGCGCACTGCTGCTGTTCGGTTCCGGCCTGGTCGGGCTGGCGGCTGCGGCACGCCGGCGGCTCAGTGCCCAGCACTAGTGCAGCTTGATCTCCGGATGCACGCTCGCGCGGAACAGGTGCGAGATGCTCAGCATGGTGGTGCGGTAGAACCCGAACAGCGCCAGCTGGTGCAGCTTGTACAGTGACAGGTACACCATCCGCGCGATAAAGCCTTCCACCATCACGGAACCGGTCAGGTTCCCCATCAGATTGCCCACCGTACTGTAGCGGCCGAGCGAGACCAGCGAGCCGTAATCCCGATAGTGATATTCCGACAGCGGCTCGCCGTTGAGGCGCTGCTGCAGTACCCGGTACAGGTGCGAGGCCTGCTGGTGTGCGGCCTGCGCGCGTGGCGGCACCAGGCTGTCCTTTTCCGGCCAGGGACAGGCGGCGCAGTCGCCGAGGGCGAAAATGGCGTCATCACGCGTGGTCTGCAGAGTGGGGCGGACCACCAGCTGGTTGCCGCGGTTGGTTTCCAGTCCGGCAATGTCCTGCAGGAAATCCGGCGCCTTGATGCCTGCGGCCCATACCCTGATCGCTGCTGGGATGAACTGATCACTGTCGGTCCGCACGCCCTGATCGGTGACCTCGGTGACCCGCTGACCGGTGATGACATCGATACCCAGCCGGTTCAGTTCGGCGTGCGTGGCCTGGGACAGGCGTTCGGGCAGGCCGGGCAGGATGCGCTCGGCCGCCTCCACGATGCTGATCTGGATCGCGTTCGGGGTGATGGTCTCCAGCCCGTAGGCCCGGAACAGCCGTGATACCTTGTGCAGCTGCGCGGCCAGCTCGATGCCGGTGGCGCCGCCGCCGGCGATCACCACGTCGAGTTGACTGAGTTCCAGCGGCCGGTTCTGGGCATGGGCATGGATATAGGATTCCAGCAGTCGGGTCTGGAACTGCTCGGCCTGGGTCTTGGTATCCAGGAACAGGCAGTGCTGCTTGACGCCGGGAATGCCGAAATCGTTGCTCACGCTGCCCACGGCGATCACCAGGGTGTCGTAGCCGAAGGTGCGCTGCGGGATGATCTCTTCTCCGTCGCTGCTGTAGGTCGGGGCGACCTGAATTTCCTTTTTTTCCCGGTCCAGACCCTCCATCCGGCCGAGCCGGAAGTGAAAGCCGTTCTTGGCCCCCTGGGCCAGATATTCCAGCTGATTCTCGTAGGAGTCGAAGGTGCCGGCCGCGACCTCATGCAGCAGGGGCTTCCAGATATGCGTGCGACTGGCGTCCACCAGGGTGATGTCGGCGCGTCCGCGGCGGCCGAGTTTCCTGCCCAGCCGGGTGGCCAGTTCCAGTCCGCCGGCGCCGCCGCCTACGATGACGATACGGTGCTTGTTGGTCTTGTCGTTCATGGCGTTGTCTGCTTTTGCGGGCGGCTGCCCGGCCTCCTTCAATGCAGCCGCGACAGGACCATCAGCTGGTAGGGCTCCAGCACCAGTTCCTGGGCGGCAATGATGGTGCGACCGGCGAACAGGTCCACCATCGACTTGCGCATACCCATCATGCGCAGGTAGCGCGCCTCCAGCCGCTGCTCGCGCTCGCTGAAGTTGGCCAGTACGAACAGGCTGTGCTGTTCATGATTGCGGAAAAAGCCGAATACGTGCCGGTTGCCGGTGTTGACGATCTCGGTTTCGGTACGACGGAAGGCATCATTCTGCTGGCGCAGCTGAATCAGACGCAGGATCCCCTGGTAGATACGACCGACGGTGGTGGAGGTGTTGCGGCGTTGTTCTGCCCGCTCCCAGTCGAAGGTGGAGCGGTGCAGCCAGCGTGAGTCACCCACCTTGCCCGGATCCTCGTCGTAGCTGTAATCGTTGAGCATGCCGATCTCATCGCCCAGGTAGATCAGCGGGATGCCACCGATGGTGATGATCACTCCGTGCAACAGCAGGATGCGTCGTACAGCCAGATCCTGTTCGTTTGCGTCGTCTTCCTCGAGCGCTTTTTCCAGTCCGCACAGCGAGGCGCAGGTGCCCGAGACGCGGGCGTCGCCGGTGGCGGGATTTTCCTGGAAGGGAGCGCCACGGGCGAAACTGCCTTCAAAGCGGTTGGTATAGAAACGGGTGAGAAAATCCCGGTGTGCGCGCGGATCGAAGCCCACCGCTGCTACGTCCCGGTCGCAGAAGGCCCAGCCGATGTCGTCATGGCAGCGTACATAGTTGACCCAGGCGCAGCCCTCGGGGATGGCGAAGCGGCGTTCCATCGCATAGTGCAGCAGCCTGACGTCGCGGGTCGCAAGCGCGTCCCACAGCAGGGCCATCAGCTGTGGGTTGTAGGAGAGTGGACATTCCTCGGGGCTGATGTACTTGCTGACCTCGTCGGGATGAACGATGGCCTCGGATTTGAATACCATCGCCGGGGCGGCGATGCTGACCAGCGCGTTGAAGGCCTGAATGATCCAGTGCGCCTCGGGAAGGTTCTGGCAGTCCGTGCCCAGACGCTTCCACAGGAAGGCCACTGCGTCCAGGCGCAGTATCTCGACGCCCTGGTTGGCGAGGAACAGCATCTCTTCCAGCATGCGGTTGAATACCACCGGGTTCTCGTAGTTGAGATCCCACTGAAAGGTGTTGAAGGTGGTCCAGACCCACCGCTTGATCCGGTTGCGGTAAGTGAAGGCGCCCGGATGGTCCTCGGGAAAGATCTCGCCCATGCTGCGTTCGAAGGCGTCCGGCATGCTTCGGTCGGGAAACATGCGGTAATAATCCTGATATTCCTCGTCGCCGCGCAGTGCCTGCTGGGCCCACTCGTGCTCATCCGAGGTGTGGTTGTAGACGAAATCCAGCACCAGCGAAATGCCGTGATGGCGCAGTTCGGTCGCCAGTTCGCGCAGGTCCTCCATCTCGCCCAGGCGGGGCTCGATCCCGCGGTAGCTGCTCACGGCGTAGCCGCCGTCGTTGTCGCCCTGCGGCACTTTGAATACTGGCATCAGATGGAGGTAGCTGATGCCGAGTTCAGTGAGATAGGGAATGCGACCCCGCAACCGCTCGAGATCGCCGGCGAACAGATCCACGTAGCACATGGCGCCGACCATGCGGTTGGACTGGTACCAGTGCGGATCCAGTTCGCGCATGGCGTCCAGTGCCTTGAGCTCGGCGGGGCGTTCGAGCCACATCTCAGTGGCCGAGGCCAGGATGCTCTCCAAGTGATAGAAGAAGTCGTAGTGCTGGCCATACAGCCCGTGCAGGCGCTTGAACAGTCTGGGGAAGTAGGTCTTCAGTCGATCAACGTAGGCGGCCCATTCGGCAGGATCGGTGCGGGCCCGGTAGCGTTCCTCGATGCGCGGCAGCAGGCGGCGCAGGGAGGCGTCGCTGTGTTTCTGCAGCCATCGGGCATCATCGCTACTGCTGTAGTTCATACTGCAATCCAGGCGGCTGTGGTGCGGGTGGTGCCAGTCGGGCTGCGGCTTCAGCGCTGCTCCGGTGGCAGCTGCTCGGGTTTGAGATGGGGCGTGAAGTACTCTTCGGCATCATCCGGGTCGACCCGGTTGCCCTGGCTGTCGACCAGCGGCAGTTCGTAGTCGTTCCAGCCGCGCAGACCGGTCTTGAGGGAGTAGACATCCTCGTAGCCGAGCTGCTGCATGGTCACGGCCGCCAGCGCGCTGCGGTTGCCCGAGCGGCACACCACGACCACCGGGCGGTGGCGCGCCTCCACCAGTTCGGGGACGGTTTCGTCGAAGCCCCATTCACAGGCGGTTTCCAGGATTCCGCGCGGTACGTTGAGCGAACCCTCGATGCGCATGGCTTCGTATTCATGGGGCTCGCGGGTGTCGATCGTCAGAATGTTGTCCTTGTGCTGCTCCAGTTCCTCCATGTCCCAGGGAAAGACTTCCTGGATCTGGGAGGTGGCTTGCTCGATGAGATCGGTGTATTTCTTCATTGCGTGCTCCGCTTGGAATCTTATGCGCTTACTCGGCCTCGCGCCCGCCGAGATCCTCGCGGGTGGAGCGCAGGCCCTGTTCGACTGCGATCACGGCGGCCTCGACCCGGGAGTGGACGCCCAGCTTGCGCAGGATTGCCTTGACATGCAGCTTCACGGTGCCGTCGGAGATGCCGAGGTTGCGGGCGATCGCCTTGTTACTCTGGCCCTCCGCGAGCAGGCCGAGGATCTCGCTCTCGCGCGGTGTGAGCTCATCGAAGGGGCTGGTGCTGGCGTCATGGGTGCTGATGCTCTCACCCTGGACCACCTTGGCCAGCACCGGCGCCAGGTCGGGGGCGACCACGGTCTTGCCGGCAACGATCTCGCGCAGGGCGACGACCAGGTCGTCAGGTTCGATATCCTTGATCAGATAACCCTGGGCACCATTGCGCAGGGATTCGACCAGATCCTGTTCGTTGCTGCTGGTCGTGAGCATGACGATGGGCATTTTCAGTCCGCTCTGGCGCAGTTGCCGCAGAACCCCGAGTCCATCCATGTCAGGCATGCGCATGTCCAGCAGCACGACATCCGGCTTGAGTTCCTCGGCCAGCCGGATGCCTTCCTTGCCGTCGCCCACTGCGGCAACGATCTCGATGCCGCGGTGGGAGAGCAGGCCCTGCAGGCCGACCCGGAACAGGGTGTGATCATCAATCAGTATGACGCGCAGACTCATCGGGAGATATTTTCCACCGGGATGTTGACTTCCTGCAGATTGACCTGGGTCGAGGGCGGTGCCTTGAACATTACCTGGATGCGCGTGCCTTCGCCCTGCTCGGATTCGATACGGATGCGTCCACCGAGCCGCTGGGCGCGCTCCTCCATGATGGACAGGCCCACATGTTCGCCCGGGCCGCCGCTTTTGTTGGGTCTGGCCATGCCGACCCCGTCGTCTTCGATCAGCACGGTATAGTTGCCGACCGCATCGCCGCGCATCAGTACGCGCACCACGTGTGCCTGGCTGTGCTTGCGCACGTTGGCCAGCGCCTCCTGAATGATGCGCAGCACCTGGATTTCCATGTCGTCGGGCAGTTCGCGATTGCCCCATTCCTGCTGCAGGAAGATCTGAATATCGGATTCATTGCGGAAACGCTGGATAACCTTCTCCACCGCCGGTATGAGACCGCGGCGGTCGATGGGCGCGCTGAAATGGTCGATCAGTCCGCGCAATTCGGTGTAGGCCTCATCCAGGCTGTTCTCGATGCGCTCCAGTTCGGCCCACAGGGCGGATTCATCACCCTGGTGCAGGGTTTCGTCCAGAACCCGGACCTGGAAGCGCAGGCTGGCCAGGGTCTGTGCCAGCGAGTCATGCAGTTCGTGGGCGATGCGGGTGCGCTCCTCGATGATGGACAGGCGGTTGGCTTCCTCGTCAACGCCGGCCTTCTCGATCGCCATGCCGAGATGACGGCCGATGCTGACCAGCAACTCGCGATCCACGCCGTTGTCCAGCTTGTTGCTCTTGTCCACGAACAGGTTGTACACCCCCAGGGTGCGGCCACGGTACTGCAGCGGCACGGCAATCATCTCGATTTCCTGATTGTCGAAGAAATCGCTGCCGACCAGTCGGTTGCAGGTGCGCAGGCTGGTATGCATCTGCACCGACCCCTCGGTGGCGGCCTGGCCGCACAGGCAGCGATCGGAGGGCAGGTACTGTTCCTTGCGCACGATGTCCTCGCTCAGTCCCAGACTGGCGACCAGACGCATCTGGTTGTCCTTGCCCTGCAGTCTCACCGTCGCGGCACGGGCCTGTACCACCTCCTTGAGGGTGTGCAGGAAGCGGGTCAGCAGGTCATCCAGATCGCGGGAACTGTTGATGCTGGCCGCGACGTCGTAGAGGATCTCCAGCGATCGGGTCTTCTGCTTGATGTGGCGGGTCTGCTTGCGAACCTGGGTTTCCATGTCCAGTTCCAGGCTCTGGAAACGATCGCTGAGTTGGTTGATGTCGTGCATCAGATCCGTGAACAGACCCTGGGTCGGGACCGGGATCCGGCTGGAGAGCTGGTTATTCAGCATCATTGTCGCCCAGGAGCGGATTTCCTGCAGTGGCTGCAGGAGTTCATGCCGGATCAGGATGATGCCTGTGATCACGAGCACCAGACCCAGCACGGCCAGAAGTGTCTGGAGGATGTAAAAGCCGCTGCCGGGTTCGGCCAGCCACAGATGAGCGAGCGAGAGCAGGAAGGTCAGCCCCAGCCCGAGCATGGGCATGAGCAGGGGGTTGAGTACCCGGTTGCGCAGTGAAATGCCGCCGCCGGAGGTCTCCGCGTGCGGCTCCCGCTGGCGCCGGGTTTCGGTCTGTTCGAGGGATTCCTGGCTCATCCGACCTCAGTGACGTACTGCCTCTAAAATCAATGCCATGGTGCTGGAAGACGGGGCGAAAACAACGGACTTGAATCACCCACTATACCACCTTCACCGCCGGCAGACATCCGCCGGGAACCCTCCGCGCCGGTTCCGCAATGGGCGCCGGGAAGCCTCAGCCGGCGTCTTCCGGCGGCTTGTAATTGGCATCATTGGGGTTCATGAAAATGAATTCGAACTGGCCGGGTTCTATCTCGACGAAGTCCACCACGGTGCCGTCCAGCAGGGCGCGGCTGGTGGGGGCGATGACCAGTTCGATGCCTTCCGCGGTATAGCGGGTGTCGTCATCCCGATTCAGGTCATCGAAACCCATGCCGTAGTGGATGCTGCCGTCGGACTGGCGGTCGGCGGCGATGCGCAGGGCCATGCCCTCCATGCGCGACTGCTTGGCCGATTCTCTGATCTGTTTGGCGGCGGCGGGGGTAATGGTGATCATGGATGACACCTCGCAATGATTAATGCGTGAATTTCACAGGCTATTTTATGACAGCTGCCGGGGCGGCGTCGCCATCACCTGTGTTACGTGGGGTTTTTGCAGCGACGGACAAAGTCGACGAACCGTGCGGTCCAGTGATACTGACTGGTGTCCCTCAGGTGGGCATAGCAGGCCAGCAGGTTCTTGTAGACATACCCGTCGTGCCGGCCGTCGATGCCGCTGCCGCGCAGCACCCGGTAGGCGAAGGTCGCGCTGTCGGTGTTGAAATTTTCCAGCCTTGAATAGTGGAATTCGTGGGCGGCGACAGCCCCGGTGGGGGGGGTGCCCTGCCAGGGATGTGCAGGGTGTTCCTCTTCCAGCACGATGTAGCCGCGGCCCTGTGGGCGGGGATGCATGACGGTGTCGGCCGGGATGATGCCGACCATTTCCGCCCGCCGCTCGTTCCAGTGCAGGCTGCGGGTCAGATACATCAGGCCGCCGCACTCGGCATAGGCGGGCAGTCCCGCCTCGATGGCGGCATGGATGGCATGGCGCAGTTCCGTGTTGGCCGCGAGCCGGTCCATGCAGGTCTCCGGAAAGCCGCCGCCGATGAACAGACCGTCGATGGCCGGCAGTGCGGTATCGCTGAGGGTATCGATCGGGACCAGGGTGGCGCCGGCCGCTTCCAGTGCCTCCAGGTCATCGGGGTAGTAGAAGCCGAAGGCGGCGTCGCGGGCAATGCCGATGCGAACCTTTATCCGGGACGGTGCAGCCGCCGGTTGGATCGAGGCGGACGGCAGTGCGGGTGCTGCGGCCGCAATCCCGCGCAGCAGGGACAGGTCGACTTCGTCCCGGATCCGGGCGGCAATGCCGTCGATCAGGACGCGGGCGCCGGAGGCCTCGTTGCTCGGTACCAGGCCCAGGTGACGCTCATCGATGCGCAGGGCCGGGTTGCGGTGCACGGCACCGATCACCGGGATGTCGGTGTAGTGCTCAACGGTCTCGCGGAGCTTGGTTTCGTGGCGACTGCCGGCCACCTTGTTCAGGATCACGCCGCCGATGCGCAACTGCGGATCGAACTGCTGGTAGCCCAGCAGCAGGGGGGCGATGCCGCGGGTCATGCCCTGGACGTCGATCACCAGCACGACCGGGGTTTCCAGCAGGCGTGCCAGCGCGGCATTGCTGTTGCTCAGGTCCAGCGCCATGCCGTCGAACAGACCCTTGTTGCCCTCGATCAGGCCGATGTCCGCACCCTGTAGATGAGCAGCCACCAGCGCCTGGATCTCGTCCGGCTGCATGGTGTTGAAATCGAGGTTGTAGCAGGGGCGGCCGCTCGCCTCATGCAGCCACATGGGGTCGATGTAGTCCGGTCCCTTCTTGAAGGTCTGGACCTTCAAGCCCTGCTGCGCCAGCGCCGCCGCGAGGCCCAGGGACAGGGTGGTTTTGCCCGAGGACTTGTGTGCGGCACTGATATAGAAACGGGGCATGGATTCAGAAACACGGAACGCGCGCAACCGGCGACGGCTGCGCGCGTTCTGTCAGCATGGAGGTGGAGATCCGGCGATCAGGCCGCTTTGCCGGCCGCGGCGTCGGCGGTGCTTCCGGCATGGTGCGGATCGGCGCTGGCATCATCCAGCTTCTGCGGCATGAAGGGCAGGACCTTGACGGCCAGCGCCACGGCGATCAGGGCAATGCCGAAGCCGCCGATGCCAAGCAGGAACTCGGGCAGGGCGGGGCTGTACTCGGCCACCACGCCGTCGTAGAAACTGCTGCTGACCTCCATCCCGGGGAACAGGACCAGTGGGTAGGCCTGGCCGCCGATGATGATGGTGTACATCTGCGCCAGCCCCCCGAGGATGATCAGGACACAGGCCCAGCCGATGGCGGCGCGTGATTTGCCAAGACTCGGGTGATACAGCATGGCCAGAGGGACCAGGCTGCCGATCAGGATCTGGCCGATCCAGAACAGCTGGGTGTAGATGCCGCCGCCGAGCAGGAGAAAATGCTCGTAGGCGTGATGCTCGGTGGCATAGAGGTTGGTGAGGTGGTAGGCCAGCACGAAATACAGCACGCCGGCGACGAATACGCCGAGCAGGTTCTTCAGGCGGCGCACCAGGGCATCGCCGAGGGGACGCTCGGTCCACCTCATCGCCGCCATCAGCACCAGCAGGTAGATGGCCAGGCCGAAGGAGAAGGACATGACCACGAACAGCGGCGCCATGATGGCGGCGTCGTAGGCCTGGCGGGCAACGATGAAACCGAAGATCGAGCCGGTACCGGTGGTGAGGATCAGGCGCCACAGGAAGGCGAACAGGCCGACCGTGGATGAGTACTGCTTCTTGGACGGGTCCATCAGCATCCACAGATACACGGCGACGATGGCGATGAAGCCGTTGTACAGAATGATGTTCCAGGCGAAGATCGATTTGAAGTTGTAATAGGTCATGGCGACGATCAGACGGTCCGGACGGCCGAGATCGAGCACCAGAATGGCCAGACCACCGACAAGCAGGGCGATGGCAAGCAGGCCGGAGAGGGGGGCCAGCGGCTTGTACGGCGCCTTGCCGAATACGGAACCGATGGAGGCGACATTCAGGGCCCCGGAGGCGGCAACAATGAGGAAAACAGCGAAGACGTGCGGGGTGCCCCACACGATCTGGTTGTTCATCCCCGTGACATAATGGCCATGGTGTTCCATGTAATAGGCGGCACCCAGGCCGATGGCCACGATCAGGCCGAGGATGCCGATCAGGCCCCAGTAGCCCGTTCCATTGTTCGTTACTTCTCTGAAATGGATTGTCTTCTTCATGGATCCTGGCTCTTATGCTTGTGCGTCTTGGAGGAGGGTTCAGATGCCGCGATAGCGTACACCCAGGTCGAGTCCCAGGTCGGCACGGATCTGGGTGCCGCCGTGCAGTGCCAGTTGACGCGATATCTCGCTGTTCGGATCGTTCATATCCCCGAAGACGAAGGCGTCGTGACCTTCGGCGGCACAGGCCTCGGCACAGGCGGGTACGGCATCGGCCCCGTCCTTGTCGACACGATGAACGCACAGGGTGCAGCTTTCCACCGTGCCCTTGCCGCGCGGAGCGACGACCAGCTGATCCTGCAGATCCTCGTGGATGAAGGAACGCGCCTTATAGGGGCAGGCCATCATGCAGTAACGGCAGCCGATGCAGATATGCTTGTCGACCAGCACGATGCCGTCGGCGCGTTTCATGGAGGCACCGGTCGGGCAGACGTCCACGCAGGGCGGATGTTTGCAGTGCTGGCACATCAGCGGCAGCTGATGGGCGTAGCCCGTGCTGGTATCGCGCAGTTCGACAATGCGGATCCACTGCGCCTTCTGCTCGGGCGAGGAGTGCGGCTCGCTGTTGTGGATATCGCCCCAGCCGTTTTCCTCCATGCAGCCGCGCACGCACGCATCGCAACCGTCGCCGCACTTGTTGGTATCGATCAGCATGCCCCAGCGATTGTCACTGGAGACGGGCTGATCGGCGGGCTTGGCCTGCGCGACCTGGTTGAGAAACACGCCGGGGGCAATGCTGATGCCGGCGGCGGCACCGGCAGTCCCGCCGAGGAAGCGGCGGCGTGAGGTGTCTACATGCTCGCTCATTGCAGTCCTTCCTCCGTTACTGCCCGCAGAGCATCCGCGGTCAGTTCGGCTTCTGTCCCGGTGAAGTGATGGGCCTTGCCGCTGCCCAGCCGATGCATGGTGGTATCGGCATCCGGCATCGGCGTATCCCGATGACAGGAGAAGCAGTCGATCTTCACCGCGGCATAGCTGTGACAGCTGCTGCAGAAATGCTCCTTGCTGTCGCTGCGCACAACCTTACCCGATTCAGGTTTCGGGACATGGCAGTTGATGCATTCCTCCAGGCTGTACTGCTTGGTGCGTACGCCCCGGCGCATGGTCTCGTCGCGCTGGTGGAGGATGTACTCCATGTGGTTCTTGCGCATCTCCTCGGTCGGCTCGACACAGCCCTGGGCCTCGCTGTAGCGGGCATTGGCCTCGGGGATGTCCGGCCGGGGTACCTCGGCGCTGGCAAGCAGCGGGATGGCCAGAAAGGCCATCCCGGTTGCGAGAGCCAGTGACTGCAGGGATTGAAACAACCGCGTCATGTCCGCTCCTAAACTGCTGCTGTAGGGATCGACTTACTCACCCATCGCCATATCGATGTAGCCGGTGGGGCAGACATCCGAGCAGATGTGGCAGCCGATGCAGCGATCGTAGTCGGTAGCGACGTAGCGGCCGGTGGTCGCCTCATCCTTCTTGACGCGATAGACGGCGTCCTGCGGGCAGTAGATGACGCAGTTGTCGCACTCGAAGCACATGCCGCAGCTCATGCAGCGGTCGGCCTCGGCCTTGGCCTCTTCATCGGTGTAGCAGTCGTAGCGTTCCTCGAAGTGACCCAGCACTTCCTCGGCGCCCGGACCGTGTTCCTTGCGCTTGAGACGCGGCTCGTAGCCGAAATGCCCCAGGAACAGCTTGTCGTGCGGGATGATTTCGGAGCTGGCACGGTCCTCGTAGTTGTGCACCGCGTACTTGGCGCTGGAGGTGCCGCGCAGATCACCCTCGTTTGCGTGGAACTCGATGGGCGACAGGTGCGCTTCGTTCAGCTTGGACAGCAGGTTGAAGTGGTGCTTGTCGACCTTCGGACGCTTGACCTGCGACTCGTTCTTCAGATAGTGCTCGATGCTCTCGGCCGCGATGGAGGCCTGGCCGATGGCGGTGGTCAGCAGGTGCGGGCGGATGATGTCGCCGGCGACGAAGTGACCCGGACGGTTCGGGATCTGGTAGAACTGATCCGAATCCATCAGGCCGCGGCCATTGTCGAAGTCCTCCAGACCGACCAGGTCACCGCCCTGACCGATGGCGGACACGATCAGGTCGGCCTCGATGTCGAACTCGGTGCCTTCGACCGGGGTCGGACGGCCATCCTTGATCTCGCACTTGGCCATGCGCAGCGCGGTGGCGCGGCCGCTGTCGTCCTTGACCAGGGCGATGGGCATGACCTCGTTGAGAATGGTGACACCCTCGTGCAGGGCATCACGCACCTCGTGCTCGGTGGCGGTCATCTCTTCCTTCGGGAACAGCGCGGTCAGGGTGACCTCGGCGCCTTCGCGCGCCGCGGTCAGGGCGGCGTCGTGAGCGGTGTAGCCGTGGATGACCTCTTCCGGACGCTCCTTCTCGTTGATGGTGGAGATCTTGCCCAGGCGGCGGGCCACGGAGACCACGTCAATGGAGGTGTCACCACCACCCACGCAGACCACCTTGTCGGCGGTGACCTGCAGGTCGCCCTTGTTGTAGGCCTCGAGGAAGGCGACACCGGAGACGCAGTTCGGGGTGCCTTCCCAGCCCTCGACGGGCAGGCCGCGGCCGGTCTTGCAGCCGATGGCCCACAGGATGGCGTCGAATTCCTTCTCCAGTTCCTCGACGGTCACGTCCTTGCCCACGCGGGTGTTGGTGCGGACCTCGATGTCGCCCATCTCGACGATGCGGTTGATCTCGTGGGTCAGGTGGGTGCGCGGGATACGGTAACCGGGGATGCCGTACTCCATCATGCCGCCGAGCTTGTCGTGATCATCGAAGATGCAGCTGGCGATACCGCGGCGGCGCAGGTGATAGGCCGCGGACATGCCGGCCGGGCCGCCGCCGATGATGGCGACCTTCTTCTCGGTCTTGAGCGCCGGGGCTTCATACTTGAAGTCGTTCGTGACTGCACTGTCGCCGATGTACTGCTCGACGGCATTGATGCCGACGAAATCCTCGACCTCGTTGCGGTTGCAGCCATCCTGACACGGGGCCGGGCAGACACGGCCCATCATGGCGGGGAAGGGGTTGGATTCGGTCAGACGCCGGAAGGCGTATTCATGCATGCTGACATCCTGGGGCGGCTTCTCGATGCCGCGCACGATCTGCAGCCAGCCGCGGATGTCTTCACCCGACGGACAGCTTCCCTGGCAGGGCGGCGTACGGTGGACGTAAACAGGGCACTTGTGAGATTCGTCGGCGACGAAAATCTTGTCGTGCATGCTGCTCCAGGTGTGTTCGCCGTCCTCGAACTTGCGGAAAGTGAGTTTCATATCGTCTTGGGAAGTTGCCATGCCTGTTCTCCTGATCTAGGTGAACCCGGTATGCCGGTATTCGTATCTAGAGATTAAAAATTATACGTCCGAATTACTGCAAGCAAATCAATCCTCGTCACCTTCGTCCTCGTCATCGTCCGATTTCTGGCCGGTCAGAATCAGCGCGTTGCTGACCAGCTGGTGGACACTGACGATCTGGTCGAGGGTGAAGCCGTAGTACGGCATTACCTTCGCGAACTGGCTCTTGCAGATGGCGCAGATCGCGGCCATGTGCGTGACGCCGTGTTCGTCCACAACTTTCTTGAGCGCTTCCATGCGGGGCAGCGCGCCCTTGACGCGCAACTCCATCAAATCATCGGTCAGCAGACCGCCGCCGCCGCCGCAGCAGTAGGTGCTGTCATAGATGGTGTCAGCGGACATATCGTAGTAGTTGTTGCAGCTGGCCCTGATGATGTCGCGCGGAATGGTGAACTGACCGCCGGGCATGTCACCCATGCGCGAGGCACGGGAGACATTGCAGGAGTCGTGGTAGGTCAGGATCATGTCATCGTTGCGCGACTTGTCCAGGTTCAGCTTGCCCTGCTTGATCAGATCGTGCGTGAACTCGCAGATATGCTGCGGTACCGGGTAGTTCGGATCAAGGAAGTCGAACGGCCCGGCCAGGGTGTTGAGGAAGCTGTAGGCCACGCGCCAGGCATGGCCGCACTCGCCGAAGATGATGCGCTTCACGCCCAGATCCAGCGCGGCCTCGCGGATGCGCATGGACACGCGCTTCATGTTCTCGTAGGAGCCGATGAACATGCCGAAGTTGGCCGCCTCGGAGGCGTGCGAGCTCAGGGTCCAGCTGATGCCGGCCTCGTGGAAGACCTTGCCGTAGCCGATCAGGCCGTCGACGTGGGGTTCGGCGAAGAAGTCGGCTGACGGCGTGACCAGCAGGACCTCGGCGCCTTTCTCGTCCAGCGGGTAGCGCACCTTGACGCCGGTGTCATCCTCGACATCCTCTTCGATCCCCTCCAGCGTATTCTCGAGTGCGGGCTGCGGCAGGCCGAGGTTGTTGCCGACCTTGAATACCTTGCCGATGATCTCGTTGCAGTACTTCTGGCCCTTGCCGACCGCGTCCATGATCTCGCGCGCGGCCATGGAGATCTCGGCGGTGTCGATGCCGTAGGGGCAGAACACGGAGCAGCGCCGGCACTGCGAGCACTGATGGAAATAGCTGTACCAGTCGTCCAGCACTTCCTCGGTCAGGTCCTGGGCGCCGACCAGCTTGGGAAAGTACTTGCCCGCGAAGGTGAAGTAGCGACGGTAGACCTTGCGCAGCAGGTCCTGACGGCCGACCGGCATGTTCTTGGGGTCGGTCGTGCCGAGGTAGTAGTGGCACTTGTCGGTGCAGGCGCCGCACTTGACGCAGGCGTCCAGAAACACCTGGAAGGAACGGTATTTACCGAGCAGTTCGCCCATCTTGTCGATGGCGACCTCCTTCCAGTTGTCCAGCAGTTCGCCGGGATAGCCAAGCGGCTGCTGGAAGTCGGCCTTGGCGACATACGGCTTGCTGTGCTCCATCGTCCCTTCCTGCAGCTTCGGGATGATGGGGATTTCTCTGAATTTGGGTACGTCAAAATCAGCCACGGTTCGCTCCTAAGTCTACTGCCGCAAAGGTGTCACAGTCTCTGCGATTATTTTTCCAGCTCGGCGGCCCAGGGGGCCAGGTGCCGCTTTTCGCGCGGGTTGTCGACCTGATTTCGGGTCGGGCTGAAGAATACACCGGGGGCGTGCAGCAGTTTGCTGATGGGGAACACGATCAGCAGCATTGCCACCAGGAACAGATGAATCAGCAGGGCCGGATCGGTCGGCAGTTCCTGCGGCGAGAAACGCATCATACCCAGGAAGAACGCCTTGACTGACACGATGTCGGTGTGCGAGACGAAGGTCATCATCATGCCGCTGAGGCCGATGCCGACCAGCAGGGCCAGCATCAGGTGGTCGGACGGCGCGCTGATGTAGCGCACACGGTCAACCAGGATGCGCCGTGCCCACAGGCCGAGCAGGCCGATGATCATGCCGAAGGCGGCGTATTTACCGAAGGGCTGGATCAGGGTGACCCAGAGCCAGACCTGATCCTGGAAATAACGGATGTGGCGCAGCAGCACCAGTAACAGTGAGAAGTGAAAGATCCAGCCGAACAGCCAGATCCACTTGTTGGAGCGGAACAGGCTCTGGAAGAAAACGACTTCGCGGAACATGCGCAGAACAACGCCGCCCGTGGTCGTGGGTGCCGGCGTGGTGGGGATCTTCAGCGGTGCCGGTGTCTTGGCGTAGCGGTAAATCCGCGCGCCCACCCCAACCAGAAAAACGATCGCTGCGGCATAAAACAGCGCGGTGTAAGCGATACTCACAAACGACACCGTCGTCTCCTCACTGTTGCAATTCTGTAGTAATGATGGGGGAGGGAATACCTCCCCCGGCAATCACGAATGTGTCGTGATCAGACGCAGCCGGTCGGCTTCGGCAGACCAGCGTACTTGCAGGCCTGCTTGGCCGGGCCGTACGGGAACAGTTCGTAGAGGTACTTGCTGTTGCCCTTTTCCTTGCCCAGCTTCTTGCCGATGGCCTTGGTCAGAACGCGCACTGCAGGAGCGATCTGGTACTCTTCATAGTACTCGCGCAGGAAGTTGATCACTTCCCAGTGGTTCTCGGTCAGGTCGGTGCCGTCTTCCTTGGCCATGGCGGTCGCCACTTCGGGCTCCCAGTCGTTCAGGTTGGCCAGGTAACCCTCTTCATCGGTCTCAAAGGTCTTGCCGTTTACTTCGATTGCCATGATCGATCTCCTCGTGCTGTTGGAGCAAAAATGAAAAAAAGACGTTAGAGCCAGGCCTGAACATTGTCATGTTCAGTGACCAGGTCAACGAATCCGCCGTAATCGACGACGTTGATACCGTCCAGGACCTGATCCTCACTCATACCACGTGCCCTGAGATCAGGACCTAACACGTAGACTTTGCTCTTCTCCATTGCGGACTGAACCTTGCCCGCAACGGCGGTGCCTTTCATCGCGCCATAGACCGCGTCCTCGAACAGCAGCACGGCGGCGCCGTCCTTGATGCGGCCGAGGCAGGAATCCAGGGAGCGATTCTCGAAAGGTGATTTGTTGACTGTATGCAGCATTGCCATCACTGAATCTCCCTTGATTAGAAACTGAGAACGACGTCCTGCTCATCCATCAGGTCGCGCAGCTCGTCGGCGCTGACCACACGGATGGAGGGCTTTTCTTCCCAGTCATCATCCTCGTCCTCGTACGTGATTTCCTGCAGGTCGTCGAGGCTGAGACCGCGGGCTTCGAGTGATTCCTTCTCGACATACAGCTTGTTGATGTCGTAATCCCCGAGAACCTTGTAGATCGGCGAGAAGTTCTTCATGCCGATGTCCTTGGTGTCCTGGCCCTTGGCCAGCTGATAGACACCGTCGTCCAGGAATGCCAGGCTGACATCCTGATCGAAAGCGGCGCCGATCAGGACCACCTCCAGGGATTCGAGTGCGTAAATGGTCCCGTAAGGTGCCTTACGGTTCACATACATGAACTTCTTGATACCGCCCTCGTTTTCCATAGTTCTGAAACCTTCTAGTCAGTAACTCTCAATCACCGAACACGACCAGACGGTCGCACTGGATGCCGGCCTCGATCAGCTGACCCAGACCCGAAATCCGGAAGCCGTTGGCGATGTTGTCGCCGTCCTTGCCGTGACGCTTGGCTTCGTTCTCGTCGAGGATGCCGCGGCGCTGGGCTGCGGCCACACATACGACCAGGTCGATGTTGTGTTTCTCGGCCAGTTCGGACCACTGCACGGTGATGTTGCGATCGTCCTGGGGCGGTACGCCGAACCGTGTGCCGTTGTTCACACCGTCGTGGTAGAAGAACACACGAAACACCTCATGGCCCTTTTCCAGCGCAGCCCTGGTGAACTGCAGGGCGCTGTCCGCGCTCTGATGCTGATAGGGGCCTTCGTTTACCATTACCGCGAGTTTCATCTACTTCCGTCCTTCGCTACTCGTTGCACATCCAATTCGGTCAGCTGATTAAAGTGGTGCGGTTAGCGCCGTGCACTAACCGCACCCTGACCGACTGGCACAGCCTGTCTACCCGACCGCTCAGAAGCGGATGTGGGTGGAGGCGTTCAGGCTGTTGCGCGCACCTCTCCAGTTGTCGATGTGGTACTTGGTGAACGGCAGGCCGGTGACCTCGAAGAAGCGGGGCCAGCCGATGCGCTCGATCCAGTCGTTGATGCGCTCCCAGTCCTTGGCGCCTTCCTTGTAGGCGTTCAGGATGCGCTTGACGATGGCGGTTGCCTCGGGCCAGCGCGGCGGGTTGTTGGGGATGCCGGCAGCGACCAGCTTCTGGAAGGTCGGCTTGCCGCGGGCGTTGGAGTGATTGCCGCCCACCCAGATGGCGAGCTTGGTGTGCTCGGCATCGTTGATCTGCATCGGGGGGCAGGGCGGATAGCAGGCGCCGCAGCAGATGCACTTCTTCTCGTCAACTTCCAGCGAGGGCTTGCCGTTGACCATGGCCGGACGAATGGCTGCCACCGGGCAGCGGGCAACCACGGAGGGACGCTCGCAGACGTTGGAGACCAGGTCGTGATTGATCTTCGGCGGCTTGGTGTGCTGGACGTTGATGGCGATGTCGCCCTGACCGCCGCAGTTGATCTGGCAGCAGGAAGTGGTCAGGTGCACACGGTTGGGCATGTTGCAGTTGCGGAACTCGTCGATGAGCTCGTCCATCATCGCCTTGACCACGCCGGAGGCGTCGGTGCCGGGGATGTCGCAGTGCAGCCAGCCCTGGGTGTGCGAGATCATGGATACGGAGTTGGCGGTGCCGCCGACGATGAAACCGGCGTCTTCCAGTGCCTTGATCAGCGGCTCGACCTTGGCCTCGTCGGTGACCATGTACTCGATGTTGGAGCGCAGGGTGAAACGGACATAGCCGTCGGCGTACTGATCGCCGATGTCGCACAGCTTGCGCAGGGTGAAAACGTCGAGGATACGCTGGGTGCCGGCCTTGACGGTCCAGATGGTGTCGCCGCTGTAGGCGACGTGACGCAGCACGCCCGGACGCGGGTGATCGTGCCACTTCCACTGGCCATAGTTCTTCATCATGACCGGGTGGGTGTACTGGAAGCCGTCAGGGCAGCCGGATTCGATCGGCTGGCGCATGTCTTCAAGTGCCATGGACTTCTCCTGAACTTAAATTAATACAACTCGGTTTTGATCCGGGGGCGGGATGCGCCCCCGGTCCATTGCAGACTGGAGACCTGCTCAGCTGGCAGCCTTCTGTTCCTGCTTGCGCTGGAACCACTTCTCGGCTTCCTCGTCCCAGCCGTCCATGCGGACGTAGGAGACCTGGCGCGGATAGGCAACCATGTTCGGGTCGGGATCGATGCCGATGCCCTCGAGGAAGTTGACCAGGCCGATACGCTCGATCATCTCGCCGCAGCGCTCGTGCTCCAGACCGTTCTCGGCCCAGAAGTCGATGATTTCCTCACCCATCTCGGTGATGCGCTCGTAGTCTTCCTCGTTCTCCAGCTTCATGAACGGAACCACGACGGTGCCCATCAGATCGCCGATCTTGAGGGTGCGCTTGCCGCCGATCAGGATGGTGACGCCCTTGTCGTTGCCGGGGTGCAGGGCCTTCGGCATGACGTTCAGGCAGTGCATGCAGCGTACGCAGTTGTGATCGTCGACGGTGATGGTGTCGTCGTCGTTCAGGCTGATGCAGTTGGTCGGGCAACGGGAGATGACGTTGTCGATGATGTACTGGCGACCCTTGGCCTCGACGTAGTTCTTGACTTCGTCCTGGTCGATCTGCATCTCGTCGCGCCAGGTGCCGATGATGGCGAAGTCGGAACGCTCGATGGCGTTCTGGCAGTCGTTCGGGCAGCCGGAGACCTTGAACTTGAACTTGTACGGCAGGGCCGGACGGTGCACGTCGTCGGTGAAGTTGTTCAGCAGTTTGCGGTGGATGACCTGCTCGTTGGCGCAGGACATCTCGCAGCGGGCGGCACCGACGCAGGACATGCCGGTACGCACGCACGGACCGGCACCACCCAGGTCCCAGCCGTAGTCATTGATCTCGTCGAAGAAGTGCTGGGTGCCATCGGTGTTGGTGCCGATGAACATGATGTTGCCGGTCTGGCCGTGGAAGGTCACCAGGCCGGAACCGTGCTTCTCCCAGCTGTCGGCCAGCTGGCGCAGCATGTCGGTGGTGTACATGTTGCCTGCGGGCGGCTGCACACGCAGGGTATGGAATTCCTTGGATTCCTGGAAGGCGTGACCGACTTCGGAGAAACGCGGGATGATGCCGCCGCCGTAACCGAACACGGAAACCGTACCGCCTTTCCAGTAGCCCTTGCGGGTCTCATAAGAATGCTCGAGCTGACCAAGCAGGGAGTTGGCCATGCCGCGAATACGGTCGCTGTCATGGGTGTCGCGCAGACGCTTGATACCGGAAATGAAGCTCGGCCACGGGCCGTTTTCCAGTTCGTCAAGCATCGGAGTTTCATGGTGCTTATCGGCCATGTCGGTCTCCTTGAGTTTGGAATGGCTGGTTGTGCATTTCGGGCGCCTTGAACAACACCGCCGGCACCCGTTCCACTACAACATCTAAATTCTATTTGAGTACCACGTCGATCGCGGACCGCTTCTCACGGGCCGCGTGCAAATCGTGCGTGCTGATACCCTTCTTGAGCACTCCGATTTTCCGTGCTGGGAAGTCTATGTACCTGAGCGCGAAGTGAATACCCTACCCATGGGGTGTTTGGGCCGCAGTAGACTATCCCAAATGGAGTAGGTGTGCAATGTCCCCCATTCCGGTCCACGACAGGATATTGGCAGGCTCTCTGTCGGGGAATTTTAAATAATCAATGTTTAATTATATACTTACAAAATCGTCCCGCTCAAGCTGCCGCCGAGCCTGCCGCGAGCCGGACAGACGGCTGGTTTTTAGCATCCTGCCCACCCTAGAATAGCCGCGTTCCGAATGCCCCGGAGAATCGTTTGACCATGGGTATATCCGCCTCCCCCGAGATGACTGCCGCGACCTCACTGCCGGGCAACCCCTTCGATCCCGAGGCTGCGGCGGCCTACGCGGTCTGGCGCGAGCTCAAGCTGGCACGCCTGCCGGCGTCGGCCGAACTGGTGGTGTCGCTGGCCGATCCCCGGCGGCTGACGCCCGCCGAGCACGCGGCCATGCTGGATCGTCTGCAGCGGGTCAATCTGGTGCTGTACCAGTTCGATCCGGCCATCACCGACAAGCACGCGATCCGCGCCCTGGGCCGACAGTTCGGTCTGGAGCGGCTGGACGGCAATCTGTGCGCCGATGCTGACAGCATCACCTCGTTGCAGGTCTCCAGCGACGGCGCCAAGGGCGAGTACATTCCCTACACCGACCGGCGCCTGAGTTGGCATACCGACGGCTATTACAATTCCCCGGATCAGCAGATCCGGGGAATTGTCATGCACTGCGTGCGTCCGGCGGCCGCAGGCGGGGAGAGTGCGTTCCTGGATCACGAACTTGCATATATATTGATACGTGATGCCAATCCGGCCTGGATCCGGGCCCTGATGGCGCCGACCGCCATGACCATCCCGGCCAACGTGTCGCAGGGCCGGACCATCCGACCGGCGCACAGCGGGCCGGTATTCTCCGTCGATCCGGCAACCGGCGCCCTGCACATGCGATACAGCGCCCGTACCCGCAACATCGTCTGGCGGGACGATCCCGATACCCGGGCCGCGGCGGCCTTCCTGCAGGAGCTCTGGAGCGGGGACTGTCCCTACGTCTATCACCATCGGCTGGTGTCGGGGCAGGGCATAATCTGCAATAATACCCTACATAACCGCTCAGGATTTCGGGACGATCCCGATCCGGACCGCGGGCGCCTGCTGTACAGGGCCCGCTATTACGACCGGGTGGCGGGCACCGCCCTGCAGGAGGTGTTCCCACCGGCCTGAGCCCATGGCCATAGACGAGATCCGGCCGGCGGCGACCGTGTCGCCGGCCACGTGAGGAGGCACTGATGTTGTGGTTGAGTGAGATCCTGCTGCAGGAACACGAGATGGATTCCTTCGATCAACTGTGTGAGAAGATCCAGGAGCGTGCTGCTCAGGGCGAGATGTTCTTTCGCATGGACGTGAAGCCGCCGTTCCAGGATACGCCGGTGGACTGGGAGGATCGACTCGAGGCAGCCTTTGCCCAGGCCAACAGAAGATAATGGCTTAAATCCGGTTAGCAGCATGAATACTGCTGTTATACCGGTATATTGGAAATTTCATGATGCTCAAATCAGGTGGTAAAAGATGATGTTCTGGCAGGAAGAGCGGGACGAGGACAAGCCCTACCAGGTCCCGGACGATATTATCGATATCAATTACCGGATCACGGCCCGTACGCTGCCGCTGGATCACGCCCATGCCCTGTCCAGCGCCCTGCTCGAGGCGCTGCCCTGGCTGGAGGAGGAGGAGGCTGCCGGTATCCACCTCATTCACGGCGCCGAGTCCGGAAACGGCTGGTACCGGCCCGAGGACGTGAGCAACGAGTTGCTGCATCTGTCGCGGCGCGCGCGCATGAGCCTGCGTATCCCGAAGGCGCGCCAGGCGGATGCCGAGGCCCTGGTGGGACAGATTCTCGACATCGACGGCTATTCCCTGGAAGTCGGCGAGTCCAGCCTCAGGATGCTCAGCCCCCTGCCCACGCTGTTTTCCCGTCACGTCAAGACCGATCCCGGACTGTCGGAGGCGGAGTTCCTGGAATGGGCGGCGGCCCGGATCAAGTCGCTCGGCATCCCCGTGCGCAAGCTGATGGCCGGCAAGAGCCATGCCTTTCAGACCCCCGACGGCATCCTGCACACGCGCAGCCTGATGATCGCCGATCTGGAGCCGGAGTCGGCCGTGATGCTGCAGCAGAAGGGTATCGGCGAGGGCCGCAAGATCGGCTGCGGCCTGTTCATTCCGCACAAGGGCATCAAGGCGGTGAAGGATACCAACTGACGCCTGTACGCCGCGGCAACGGCCGCGGCGCTTTCAATCAGTACTTGCTAATTTACAAAACTGCCCGTTTCAGGGTATATTCCGCGACTTTGTGATTTTCCGATCCGTGATTGGCTTTGAACCAGAGGAAGAGTCATGGCTTACGAACTCAACGGCAAGACCATTGAAACCAACGAAAACGGCTATCTCAACGATCCCAACGAGTGGACCGAGGATCTGGCGCAGGTGATCGCCGACGCCGAGGGCGGCATCGGTCAGCTGAGCGATCAGCACTGGGATATCATCCACTACCTGCGTGACGAATACTTCAACAACAATCAGAACCAGCCCAACGACCGCACCATCCTCAAGGAGATGGCCAGCAAGTGGGGCACCAAGCCCACCAGCAAGGACATGTACGCGCTGTTCCCGAAAATGCCCTCCAAGCAGGGCGGCAAGGTCGCCGGGCTGCCGGAGAGCCGCCGCAAGGGCGGATACTGAGCGCTGGAGCCCCTTGCCCATTTGGGATATAGTTGCGGGCCGACCGTGACGGTATAGTCCCGCCCAGCACCTGAAAATCGACGATTATGGCCCACTAGCCGGAGGCGAGTACGATGAGCGACAAGGCTGAAGCGATCAAGAAAATGATTGAAATGCAGAAGAAATTCATGGCATACGAGCACCAGAACGGGCTCGATCCCAAGGACTACTACGCACCCGAGTCCGGCCATGACCTGGACGGCTTCCGCAAGGAATACCGCGACCTGGCGATGTCCGTGGTCGATCAGGCGCACAAGGAAGTCGGCTCCAAGGCCTGACTCCCGGCACTGCAGAAAAAAGCCTCACCTGGTGGGGCTTTTTTTATGTCCGGGGATTGCCCGGCTCCGCGGGGTTCAGACCTCTGCCCACATCCGTACCAGATTGGTGTAACTGTTGCTGACCAGGGTGGTCTCCTGCTCGTCGGGCGATTTCTCCAGCAGCAGGTCGCGCGCCCGGGCCAGAGAGTAGAGCAGTTCGCGGCGACCCGGGTCCCGGACCAGGCTCTGGGCCCAGGTCACCGCCACCAGCCGTTCCCCGGCGCTGACCGGGGCCACATGATGGGTGCTGGAGGAGGGGTAGACGACCGCATCGCCGGCCGCGAGTTTGATCCGCTGTTCGCCGAAGCTGGAGCGGATCACCAGTTCGCCGCCTTCATAGTCTTCGGGTGAGCTCAGAAAGACAGTGGTGGAGACATCCGAGCGGTAGCGCTGCCCCATGGGTCCCATGACCGGGTCGTCGACGTGATCGCCGTAATCCATGCCCGGGACATAGCGCGCATAGAAGGGCGCGGCCACGCGGTGCGGCAGTACGGCCTGTTGATAAACCGCATGCTGCACGAGGGAGCCCATCACAATGTTATTCAGCCTGGTGTATAGTTCCTGCTCCTGAACCATCTCTTCGTTGTGTTTCACCCGGTTCGCTTCCCGCCCGGCGGACAGCCGGCCATCCTGGAACCGGGCACCGGCCATCAGGGTGCGGATCTGCTGCAGCTGTTCGGTGGCGAGCACGCCGGAGAGCGTCAACAACATGTTCAGGGACTCCAGTCACAAGAGGTCGACCATGATACTGAATGTTCACGCAGGGGAACAAACCTATTCCATCGATGTGCCCGAGCATCTGCTCGATGAGGCTGAAGAATTCTTCAGCCGCATGGACGAGGACATGAGCCGCGGCTATCAGATGAGCCGCACCTGGGTGGACAATCCCGATGTCTACATGCGCTGCCAGATCGTCGCCGACAAGCTGCTCACGGCACTGGAAAGCCACAATGAGAGTCTTGGCGTAATGATGTCCGCCTACCTGCTCAAGCGCATGCCCGGCATCAGAACCGTGCATCTCAATCTCGAAGGTGACATGACCGAGCATGATTTCGATCTGGCCTGAGCCATGGCCGAACTGCTGCAGGTCACCGCGCCGCTGCTGATCCGTCACCCCGACGGCATCCGCCATATCATGGTGGAACGCTTTGCCCATCCCGAGGGCCTCCTGTATTTCGAGCCCTTCTGGCATCTGCATCGTCCGGCCGCGCGGGCCATTCATCTGGCTCGCGGCGGCATCCGTGGCGAAGGCCCCTGGCGGCTCGGCGGGGCGGTGATCACGGTACTGGGCTGCCAGGGCAGCGACCCCGAAATGGCGGGTCTGTACGCCGAATGGCAGGCCTTTCTCCAGAACGGTGCGCCGGGTTATCCGGCCGCTGCAGCCATCCATGCCCTGGCCCGCGAGCAGGGCGCCATCTGCCCGGACTGATCCGAAATCCCGGCCGCCGCCCGCCTCGGTCCCGCCTGCCTTTTGCGGTCATTTCGCGGCCGGGGATTTGTGCCCTGGTCCACAGAATACTGCGTGCAATCTGACAAACTAGCATCAGATACATGCTGGATACCGGATATGCAGGCAGAAAATACCACGAAGAATATCAACCTGATTGCGACCATGCCCCTGTTCGAGGGGGTGCCGCTCAATGTGCTGCACTGGGTCAATGAACGCTGCGAGATCGTCCGGGTCTTCGCCGGCCAGACCCTGCTCGATCCGGCCCGCCGCAACGATGCGGTCTATATCATCATTTCCGGTTTTGCCCAGGTCCGCAATCCCGGCCAGGAAGACCAGGCGCTGGCCTACCTGATGGAAGGCCAGTGCGTCGGGGAGATGTCCGTGATCGATGGCGGTCAGCCCTCGGCCCGGGTGGTGGCGGATAGCGACTGCAAATTGCTGGTGATCGAATCCGCTACCCTGTGGGAACTGATCGGCATGGCTCCGGTAGTGGCGCGCAACCTCATGCGCACCCTGTCCAGCCGGCTGCGCTACGACAACGAGGTGATCCTGGAGAGCCTGCGCATGCAGCGTGCCTTCGAGCACGATGCCCGGGTGGACCCGCTTACCGGCATGCACAACCGGCGCTGGCTGTGCGAGATGCTGGATCGGCAGATCCAGCGCTGCAGTATCAGCGGCGAGGCGTTGTCAATCCTGATGCTCGATGTGGATCACTTCAAGCACTACAACGATACCCACGGCCACCTGGCGGGCGACTGTGCGCTGCAAGCCGTGGCCCAGGCGATCCGGAGTGGGCTGCGGGTGGCCGACACCACGGCCCGCTTCGGCGGCGAGGAGTTCGTCGCGCTGTTCCCGGGGGTCGATATCGCCGCTGCCCACGGGATTGCCGAGCAGTTGCGCCAGGCGGTGCGCGAGTATCCGGTGCTGGACTTCCAGGGCCGTTCGTTGCCCGGGGTGACTGTGTCCATCGGCCTGACCGCCCTGGCGCCGGGGCAGGGCCGGGACCAACTGCTCAATGCCGTGGATGCCGCGCTTTACCGCGCCAAGCACGCGGGGCGTGACCGTATCAGTGAGTGAAACGGGCGCGCCTCAGCCGCGTACCAGCAGCAGCCCGAGCCCGGAGATCGCCAGCAGGGCAAACGCCAGCCGGCGCATCTGGACAATGGGGACATGCCGGGTCAGACGGGCACCGAACTGGGCGGCCAGCAGCACCGGAAACAGGCACCAGGCCGCGGCCTCCAGCATGGCCGGCTCGAATTCGCCGCGCAGGATCTGCACGATGAGGCGCAGCAGCGTACTGAGGAAGAAGATCGCCAGCAGGGTCGAGCGGATGCGCGCCATGTCCCAGGGCTGGCGGTAGATGTGGAACACGATCGGCGGTCCCGCCGTGCTGAACAGACCGCCCAGCAGCCCGCCGGCGGCGCCGCTGATCAGCCCGGCCGCCGCCCCCGAGGGGCGGGGCAGGGGATGCGGGCGGAAGAACAGCACCAGCGCCGCGGCCAGGATCACCGCCCCCAGCAATTGCTGCAGCAGCACCGGCGTGGCCGTGTTCATCCAGGCCAGCAGGGCCATGCCCAGCGCGATCATGGGTGCCAGCCCCAGGGTCATCCAGCCCAGCTGCGGCCAGTCGATGGCACGGGGATGCCGGCCCAGGACCCAGGCACCGTTGGCCATCGAGATCATGCTCACCACCGCGGCCAGAAAGGGAATGGATGCCAGTCCCAGCAGACTGGCCAGGCCCATGACGATCAGGCCCAGGGCAAAGCCGGTCAGGGCCTGGATGAAGCTGCCGGCAAAGGCGAGCAGAACGAGCAGGGTCAGTTCGAACGGGGTCATGGCAGCGGTTTGCGCATGAGAAAGTGCGGGATGCTGCCGAACAGGGTGTGCGAGGGCGCGACCACTGCATAGCCGTGATGGGTATAGAAGTCGACCGCGGCCTGCCGTGCATGCAGCCGGATTTCGCCCAGATCCCAGTCCCGCGCCTGCTGTTCGAGCGCCTGCAGCAGGGCCGTGCCGACGCCGCGGCCGCGCCAGGCATCGACCACGGCCATGTAACGGATCTGACCCCGCGTGTCATCGATACAGTGCAGGCGCCCGATACCGATCAGACGGCCGCTGCGGTCCTGCACCTGCAGATGGAAGGCGACGTCTTCGAACTCATCCCGCTCGCTGCCGCGCGGCTGCTCCCAGGGTGCACGCAGCAGCTGCCAGCGCAGGGCGAAATAGCGCTCGAAGTCGGCGTCGCTGACGGGACGGCTCACACGAAAGTCGGGGGACACTCAGGCGAATACCACCCAGGTGGTGGCGATGTATTTGACGCCTTCATGCAGTTCCACGGCGCGGTGTTCGTGGGTCCAGAAAGGGGGGAACAGGATCAGCTTGCCCTGTTCGGGGCGCACCTTGACCTGCTGGAACAGGAACTCGGTCTCGCCGCCGGGTCCGGGCACGTCGTTGAGATACCACAGGGCGACCAGCTGGCGCTGACTGAACTCGTGACTGCCGCCGTCGATGTGCCAGTGATAGTACTCGCCCGGCACATAGCGCTGGATGCCGTAGCCCATGTCCTTGAACGGGCCTTTGAAGTAGGGAAAGGCCTCGCGGAACTCGCGCAGGGCAATGCCCAGCGATCGGAACAGATTGTTGTCCACGTCCTTCCAGTGCGGCTTGCCGCTGACCACCAGGTCGGTGGTCTTCTTCACCCCGGCGTCCTCGTTCGCCGTCTGGCCGATGCGGCCCCTGTACTGCTCCTCCTGATGCGCTTCGAAGCGCTGGATGATGTCCTGGCAGATGAAGTCGGGCAGGGCATTGGGCTGCTCGAAGATGAAGGAATTGGGCTGGATTTCGGTGAGGGTGCGCAGCGGCGCACGCTGCGGGCTGTCATGGGACATCATTGAATCGACCGGGAATGGAAAGGAGGCAATTCTCTTACAGCGCGTTGGTCTCGATCAAGTCGGGAATGCGCTGCATGGAATCGCGGCCGTGGCGGCGGAAGTCATCCAATACGGTCTCGGCCACCCGCTGCCAGTGTGACTGACTGCGCTGGATGATCTGTTTCAACACCGAATCGTTGCCCTCCCGGTGCCAGGTCTGATAGGCCTCGACCAGGCTGGGCATGAGGCTCTTGCGCATGTTGGTCAGGGTGGCGAAGTAGAAATGCAGGCTGGCCGAATCCGCCTTGTCCAGCAGCCGGGGCAGGGTGGACAGGGCATCTGCCAGGTTGTCGCGCACAGCGCGCGCCTGGATCTCGGCCTTGGAGCGCGGGAAGCTGGCCAGCATCTCCTCCCACTCCGGGCCCAGTTCGCGGCCGCACTGGACCTCGCCGATCTCGTGCAGGATGAGGGTATCGATCTGACCCTCAGCCATGGCGTCCAGGGCGCCGTCGGGGTCGGTGTCGAAGTCGTAGCAGCGGATGGCCCGGCCCATGGGATTGTCCAGCCGGTTCCAGCGCCATTCCTCCATCTTCTCCCAGATCATCTGGCGCAGGGCCTGGCGGCGGATGAAGATGGTGCCGTTCAGGGACATGGCCGGGGGCGAAGTGAGATCGCGGGCGAATTCCTCGCCGGCGACGATCAGCCGGTATTCTTCCGTGTCTTCGTGCCGGTCCAGCCGGCCGAGGAAAAAATGCGGTTTGGCCCGCTGGCCGTAACCGGCCGAATAGACCAGTCCTTCGGGGAGCAGTCGGGTGTTGACCGTCTCGGCCTCCAGCGGGTCGATGGCCTGATCCCCGACCGGAAGGTGGACGAAATCACTCTCCTCGAGATCTTCCCACAACTGTTCCCGCGCCCGCAGCCAGTCGCCGACCTCTTCATGGGGCAGGGAATCGGCGTAGGCATAGCCCATCTCCCAGCGGTAGAATTCACGCATCTTCATCAGGTAGACGCACAGGGTGTAGTCTCCGGCGTGCGCGGCATCGGAAATGTGACAGTTGTGCTGTACCGAGTCTCTCAGGCTGCGCCACTCGTCCTGCATTTCAACATCCTCTGCAACGGGACCTCCGCCAACAAGAGTAGGGCACTCAGAGGCGGATTGCCGTGAAATCCCGAGTAAAATGGTATACTATTGGCATCCTAGCATGGGCCGGGGCGGATGCAAAGCCAATCCAGGCTGGAATTCGCTTCAATAAGATGGCTCACCCTATTGAAATAAATCAGTAAATCAGGGGAATTATTCCGTGCGTATCAAGACCCGTTGGAACAACCAGGACAAGCAGCGCACCATCGAGGAAACGGCCAGTGCGCTGAGCTTTACCCTGTGGCGGATGTGCATGCAGTCGCTGCTGAATCTGGAGAACGAGGGTTTCCAGACCGACACCCAGATGCAGCGCCTGACGGTGATCGAGGAATACCTGGCCTTCCTGCTGCATGCGGTGGACCGGATCGTCTACAACAAGATGGACGAGGAAGAGCGGGCGATCTTCATCAATGCCCTGGCGAAGAAACTGGCCGACTATGTGCAGGACAACGGCCGCGACCTCGGCGGCCCGGGCGACTATCGCGCCCCCTTCATCGAACTGCTCAATGACCGCATGGACGGCTATGCCGAGTTCGGGTTCTTCGACTTCGAACCGAGTTTCCAGATGTCACGTTATTTCGGCGACGCGGTGACGCGGGTGCTGGGTGAGCATCAGCGCAAGTGGGTGACCACTCAGGTCATCGACATCGAGGTGCCGTTTTTCATGAAGACGATGAAACGGGCCATCACCAGTCTGCTGCCGGAATTGCCCAGAGAGGAAACGGCCTGAGGCTGATGCCTCAGGCGCTGCGGCGGCGGGCAATGCCCGCCAGGCCGATCAGACCACTGCCGAACAGCCAAACGGCAGCGGGGACGGGGACGGCGGAAACCTCGACCTGGGAACCGAGGAAAGTCACGGCTTGTTGTTGGTACGTGACGGCTGAATAGAAATCACCGCCCTTTAACGGATCGGTCGTGACCGCCATCGTCAATGCTGTATCGCCCGCCGCAAGTGCCTGGAAGGTCAGGGTTCCTACAATCCCCGCTTCCAGACCCGAATCGCTCCCGAAAGCCAGTCCTTCCAGTCCGCTGCTGACCGGGTCCGGCGAGCGGTGATAGGCAGGGTCAAGTACGAGGGTTGTGGTGGCGGTTGTGAATCCCTGGAAACTCAGCAGGCTGTTGTCAAAGAAGAAATCAATTGCGCCGCCAAACGTCGGATCGCCCGAGAAATCGATGAGCAGATCAAACGACAGGCTGTCACCGGGCGCGGCCTGCGTGGTCTGGGGAGACAGGCTGATGGACGCGGCATTGGCCGTTGCAGTGAACAGGGCTGCCAGCATGGACAGAAACCGAATGGATGTTTTGGCAGAAAGTTTCATTGGATTACCCTTCAGTTTTATTCTGGCAAATTCTATAGCAAGCATCACGCCAGATAAAAAAGATGCTTTATTATCATGAGGCTGCAATATCAAACTGAGTTTGGTTACTCTGAATGAAAAGAATCTCGACGTCTCATGCGCGGTTTGTTCAGTTGTGTTCAGCCCGAGAATCCCCTAATACGCTGAAAATCCATAAGATAAAATCAGGCCACGTGCTATGGGTGAGCAAGGGGCAGTGGAGAAAGTGTAAATAATTCCGAACGCTCATGGATCGAGTGCGCTGGGACCGGGGGTGCTGAAGAAGAATGATTTCAGAATTGCCAGATCAGCGAAATTCACGGCCCCGTCACCGTTGAGGTCCGCGTGCGGGTCGGTGCTGAAGAACGCTGATTTCAGATAGGCCAGATCCGAGAAGTTCACTGCGCCATCGTTGTTGAAATCCGCATCGCAGCGATTGCCGTAGCCGTCCCCGTCCGTATCCCGCTGTGGTGCATTGGCGTGCAGGATGCAGTTGTCGCAGGCATCACCGATCCCATCCCCATCCTGGTCCAGTTGCCCGGCATTGGCCGTGTCCGGGCAATTGTCGCTCCCGTTGTCGATGCCGTCGCCGTCGCGGTCGCTGTCACAGGCATCACCGATGCCATCGCCATCCCGATCCGCCTGGTCCGGGTTATGGGCGTCCGGACAGTTGTCCAGGTCATCCAGCACCGTGTCGGCATCCGTGTCGGGATGCGGGGCGAGCAGGACCAGCGGTTCCTGAATGCCGTCGGGATCATCCCCGCACAGCGACAGGGAAGCCCCGCAGGGTGCGGGATCGCCCATGGCGATCAGGGCCGCCTTGACGTCGGCCGGGCCGGCGCCGGGATTGGCTGCGAGGTACAGGGCCGCAGCGCCGGCCACATGCGGGCTGGCCATGCTGGTGCCATGCAGATACTCATAGTCGTCATCGAGATAGGTGGAATGGATTTCCACCCCGGGGGCCATGATGTCCACGCCGGTGCCGTAATTGCTGAAGCAGGCGAAGGAGTCGTCCTGCTTTTCAGTGCATTTGCCATCGACGGTCGTGTAGGTGAAGCCCAGGCTTGCCCGGGCGCCGATCCGCCCGTCGCCATCGGCCAGGGCGGACACCGTGATGACATCCGGATGATCGGCGGGGCTGGTGTACATGACATCGATGGCATCGTTGCCGGCAGAGGTCACCACGGTTATGCCGGCAGCGAGGGTGTTGTCGATGGCCTCATTGAAGTTGCGGCTGCCGGTGCCGTCATGGGTGAAGCCGAGGCTCATGTTCACAACCTCGATCTGGGCGGCGTTGGCAATCACGTAGTCCAGGGCGGCGATGATTTCCAGCAGCCCCGTGCCTGCACCGGGATCGGTGCCGAAGACATTCAGGGCCCAGATGCGCGCGCCCGGCGCGACCCCGACCACGCCGATACCATTGTCGCGGGCCGCGGCGATGCCGGCGACATGGGTGCCGTGGCCCTGCACATCATTGGCGCGGCTGTCGCCCGTATTGCAGGTGCCCGAGCGCGGGGTCTTCTGATAGCAGTAGGCATACTGGTAGACATTGAGGTCGGAGTGATTCAGTTCCACGCCGGTGTCGATGATGGCGATGTCGACATCCACCAGGGACTCGCTGCCGTCGATGCCGGCGCCGGGATGAAGTTCGGCGTTGATGCGGTCGATCCCCGTGGGCAGCTGCTGGGCATGCAGCTCGAAGCTGCGCGCCTGTTCCACATCGGCAACCAGGGGATGGTGCCGCAGGCGTTCAGCGGCGGCGGCGGGCAGGTCGATGCCCATGCCCTTGATGGCATGGTGGTAGAGGTATCTCGGCCTGGCCCCGATGACCTGTTCGAGTTGCCGTGCCGCCCGGTCGGGCAGGACATCCGGCTGAAACCGAACAACGTAGCCCCGGCTATCAGGAGAGGCCGGGGGAGCGGGAGGGGCGGCGGCAAAGGTGGCCGGTGATCCGAACGCACACAGCAACATCAGCGTCCGCATCAGACGCGCTGCTGAATCTGACATGAGTTCCCCTCCAGGATTTTATTGTTGTAATGAAACTGCTCTGTTTGTAATCAACTACACCTTATCCGCAACGGGCGGGTCAACAGCGGACGGCTGGGTCCTGAATGAGGCGTGACATTCAAAATGATATTCAAGTCAATGTAATTAATCTGAATAATCATTCTTCAGTGCAGGACTTCGAACCATAAAAAAACCCACGATCACTGCCGGGTGGAGGCAGTGATCGCGGGTCTCGGGTCGGGCTGGAGCGGGGCTTACTTCTTGACCCACTCCTCGAAGCCGGTCGGATCCTTTTCCTTGCCCTTCTCATAGCCGGCCTTGTAGGCGTCGGTGATGCGCTGCTCTTCGCGCTCCGGGTTCAGCCAGTAGCCACTCTGCCAGCCCTGGATGAATTCGCTGTCGACGCCAGCCTCTTCCATCTTGGTCACTGCGTCATAGTATGCCTGATGCGGGTTCATGCTTGCTTCTCCTTCTCTGATCTTCGAACTGATCTCGATCTCGGTTAGCCGTGTATTTTCCACTATTTTGCGACAGTCGTCATCCCTGATGGGGTAACGGATTGCCGCGTCAAAATGCGTCGGCGCAGTGCCCGAAGCGAGCGTCTGCCGGACCGCATCCGCAGCCGACGCCAGGGAATCGTGCGGTTGCAGAGGATTCAGGATCGGCGCGCCAGCATAGAGCAGGCCCTAGTACTTCAGGGTGGGGGAGTATACAGACAAGTCAGGGCGCGACGTATATCCCCATAGAGGGATGCCTCGGCCGGGGCCGGCAGGAGCGAATTTACCGGAAAATCAAGCCTCAGGCAGAGGCGGCGCATCTTTTCTAAATCCTTATTATTTTGGTAAACTATTCGTTTGCACTGAATGAGAGCACCCTCTGGAGGCACCATGTCATTCGAAGACGACGTCGATTTCAGCAGCGCCATGGCGGCGTTCGAGGCCAAGCACTTTGCCCGCGCCGCACAGATGCTGAGCCCTTTCGCCCAGCAGGGCAACGCCGAGGCCCAGCACCGGCTGGCGATCATTTATCAGAATGGCCTGGGCATGACCCGCAATGACGAACTGGCCTATAAATGGATGCGCGCCGCCGCCGAGCAGGGCCACGCCCTGGCGCAACACGGCCTGGGGTTCATGTACCTCGAAGGCGAATGTGTCGAGAAAAACGGTGAGGAAGCGGCCAGATGGTTCCAGATGGCCGCTGATCAGGGCATGGCGGGCTCGCTGACGACCCTGGCCATGATGTACGAGCAGGGCAACGGGGTGGAGCAGGATCTTGAAGAGGCCCGGCGGCTCTATAAACTGGCCGGGTTTGACGACGCCGTCTGAGCGCGGCCAAAATCCTGCTGTTCAACATTAAGATATGCTTATAATCAGCTGTATATAAAATGGAACTTTCTTCGGTAGACGCCCTGCGCCTCAATGTCATGCTGGCCAACGAGTTGGAGGCGGTCCGCATCGACGAATCCTCCATGACTGTCTACGGCCTCTCGCCCCAGGGGGAGACGGCGGTCAGACTCAATCCGAACTGTCGGGATGAATCGTACGTCAAGCAGGTCAAGGAGTTGCTGTCGACCCAGGTGCTGGGCTCGCCGGGCGGCTATCCGGTCTATCTCAAACGCTGGACCCGCATGGGCCAGACCCGTGACAACAACCTCGACAAGCTGCTGATGCTGGGGGAGCCGGAGGCCGTGGTGGCCGTGGTCCACGCCCGGGGCCTGACCGAGGACCTGGCCCGACGGGCCTGGTGGGCCATGCCCAGCGCCGACAATGCCCGCAAGATGCTGGCCCGCGACTGCGTGGCCGCCAGCGATCTGGGGCGGGAACTGGCCGCGTTCCTGATCGAGTTCCTGCCGTTCGAGGAGAATCCCCAGGACATGATCGAGAGCGTGCGCCTGATCCTGCAGCCGGGGCTGATCGATGACGAAGCCCGCAGTCGGATCTGGGAGCGTGCCCGCCACAAGAACACCTACTATGTCGGTTTTCTGCAGACTGTTCCGGATGCGCTGCCTGCGGAGCAGCCCCCGCATCCGGCCCTGGAGGCGCTGCGGCCCGCGCTGGCCTTGCTGCTGGAGCAGGGCAACCCGGCCGCGCGGCTGCTGGACCGGATCTACAGCCCGGCCGGACAGGCCTATCTGCGCACGGTCGAGACCGTGCTGCGCAAGCCCAACAATCAGGACGTGGTGGTGGAGTTGTTCGAGGCGCTGAAGGACTATTTCAGCCCGGTGGCCGCGCCGGGCGAACGTCTGTGCGAGATCGATGCCGTGCTGATGCAGGCCGAAACCCGCAGACGGGACCCGGCCGCCAGCGGGGATGCGCCGCTGGCCGAACTGCTGGAAGCTGTGCCTGAGCATGCCGATGCCGTCCAGGCATTGTGCGTGTTCGCCGGGGTCGGCGAACGGCTGGTCGCGCCCATCTTCGCCCGCACCGATGCCATCGGCAGCGTGATGCGGCGCAAGATCGAACCCGTCACCACGCCCCTGTTCGACCATCTCCAGGTGCTGCGGGGCAAGCGCTGAGCGCCGTGTCCATCCAACTCAACAAGATCGCGCTCAACATAAGGGTCCGGTTGCCGGAACATGTGTTCGAGCGTCACCTGCCGTCCTCGCCCTACGTGATCGGTACCGAACTGGCCGATCAGGTGGTGGCCTATGCGCGCGAACACGAACTGGGCTATTACCCGGCACTGGATTTCTTCGAGAACAACGGCGGTCTGGATCCGGAACTGCTCGAGGCCGTCTCGCACACCAGCTGGTTCGTCGCCAATCTGGTGCGCGAGGAGATCCACCGCAAGCTGCGGCCCATCTTCGCCAGCCTTAATTTCCTGTCGGTGCAGACCGTGGCCTTCACCATGCCCGGGGTGCGCCCGACCCAGCTCAATGCCTACAACGAACTGGTCGAACACTATACGCCGGACACCGTCAAAATCGGTCTGGTGGTGGGGGTGTTCCAGAAACGCGACAACGATGAGGCCTTGACCCGCTGGGCGCGGCACACGGCCTACCGCTGGCTGAAGAACAGCTTCGAGGATTTCGAGGTCACCAGTGCCACGGCGGTCTAACCCCGCACCATCAGGATCAGCAGCACGATAAAGGCCACCACTGCCAGGATCGGCAGCAGTGCCGCCTGCCAGTCCTGACTGCTGCCGCGCGGGCCGTGTTTGAGCCAGTGATTGGCCGCCGGCCACAGCCTCCAGACCATCACCCCGAGCAGGGCCGCCACCGCGATCTTCATCCACATTTCCATGCGGTTCTCTCTCCCAAAAAAACAGGCCACGGTGGAGACCGTGGCCTGGACGTGCTTCAGCCGATGCCGGCGGCCGGGCTATTCGCGCCCGCTGAAGGCGGCCAGCAGGTGCAGCAGGTGTATGAACAGGTTGTGTATGTCCAGATACAGCGCCACGGTCGCGCGCAGGTAATTGGTCTCGCCGCCGTTGACGATGCGGCTGACGTCGAACAGGATCAGGCCGCTCATCAGCAGCACCACCGCGGCGGAGATGGCCAGCGACATGGCCGGGATCGCCAGGAAGATGTTGGCGATGGCGGCGATCATGACCACGATCAGGCCCACGAACAGGAAGCCCGCCATGAAGCTGAAATCGCGTTTGGTGGTCATGGCGTAGCCGGACAGGCCCATGAAGATCACCCCGGTGCCGCCCAGGGCGGTGGCGATCAACTGGCCGCCGTTGGGCAGCGCCAGATAGTGGCTCAGTATCGGCCCCAGGCTGAAGCCCATCAGGCCGGTGAAGGCGAATACCACGCCGATGCCGGCAGCGGAATTCTCGGTGCGCGGCAGGGCAAACCAGAGCAGGCCGAAGGCCACCAGCATGGCGACCAGGGAGAGGCCGAAGCCGGCCGACATCACGATCGAGACGCTGGCCATGACGGCACTGAAGATCAGGGTCATGGACAGCATGGTGAAGGTGTTGCGCAGCAGCTTGTTGGTGGCCAGCGTCGCCGTCTGCGAGCGGGCCATCATCTGTTCAGGGGTATTCATTGTCGGTTCGTCCTCCTGTGGATTGGCTACCACTATGACAGCTTGACTCAATCTAAAGTTCAGCATACCGATATGGTGGTGGCGGGACAAGCGCCTGCAGTCGATTGCATGGGGCGATTTCCATAGAAAAAACCTTGGCTTCGGCTGTCATGGGGGGCATAATGCGGCGCCTGCAGTCCGGTCGCTGTCTTCCGGGCGGCAACCCGGCCGAGCCGGAGTGTCGCGCCGGGGTTCCCTGGCAGTGTGACAAGAGCAGCAGTGTACAATCAGGTTCAGCCGGAGGGGTGGCTGAGCGGTTGAAAGCACCGGTCTTGAAAACCGGCGAGGTTTAACGACCTCCGTGGGTTCGAGCCGAGTGCCGTCAGGCACGAGACAACGCCGCCGCGCAGCGGTGGCGGCCCCGCAAGGGGTGAGGGCGCGCCAGCGCGCCCGAATAATCCCACCCCCTCGCGGGACGCTCCGGCTCGATGCCGGAGTGTTGCGCCGGGCTTCCCTGGCAGTGGGACAACGACAGCAGTGTACAATCAGGTTCAACCGGAGGGGTGGCTGAGCGGTTGAAAGCACCGGTCTTGAAAACCGGCGAGGTTTAACGACCTCCGTGGGTTCGAATCCCACCCCCTCCGCCATATGTTATTTATAATCAGTAGGTTATGTGGCGATATAGTTCATACCCTACAGCATACCCAACAAACAGGAAATGCCCCACGCACGGCCGCCCACATGCGCGCCTGCCGCCAGGGCCACAGCGCCGCCCCCGGGCGGCGTTGTCTTTTGCGGGCACAAAAAAGCCCCGCCGGGGCGGGGCAAGTGCAGGGTGAAAGAGAGCAGGGGTTACTGGGTTTCCGGTGCCCCATCAGCCTGGGGTGGATCAATCAGGTTGCGGATACGCTGGTATGCCTGCTCCTGATCCGTGTCGACCGGGTTGCTGATGCCCTCGCGAATCTCGCGGACGGCCTCTTCGTAGGCAATATCACCAGCGTCCTTGAGCTGCTGCAAGGCAGCGGCCAGGGCCATGACCTCATCATCGAGGCCCTGGACCTTGATGGCAGGCCCTGAGTCGTTCATCCATGCCAGCCAATCCTTGTAGCATCCCTTATACGTCAGGTCTGGGTCGCGGTCATAGCCAAGGATATTCAAGTCCGATAAGATCTCCAGCGCCACAGCTGCCGCGTTGTTTCCCGCTTCTACTACCATGTCGCGGACTTCGAATTGCTCGCCGATGGCGGCATCCGGTTCTTGTGCGGCCTGATACAGTGCCGCGTTCATCCGTGATACGGCCTCATGCAAGGCCATCATGGCATGGTCACGGGATACGGTTTTGCGGTCGGTTTCGTTGCTCATGTTGATCTCCTATGTGTTTCGTTGAAGAGTATAGGTGCCGGGCGGTTCAACACCGTCCATAGGCACGGCCGCACGTTTTTCCCTTTCGGGTCTTGCATGGCGTGCGCCGCCCGGCGTAACACTTTCAGGAAGTCGCCGCATGTCTGACAGGTGCGGCGTCCGCCTATGGTTGGGGTGTTGAAGCCCCGCATCCCCAGCATACGCCGGGAAGCTATGAAGTCAAGTCAGCCGTTGCGACGCATGCTGCGCTGGATCTGACGCCCGACATCGTTGCCGATCTGGGTCGCGCTGCGCCGGTCCTTCTCGGAGGGGCTGCCATAGATGGTCACCGGCACGGAAATCGAGATATTGTCGCCACCGGCCCTGTCATTCGGGATGACCTGGGAACCTCTCGGCAGGTTGACCAGCTCGGGACCGCGCTCGCCCACCACGGCCAGGCCGCCAGGGGCAAAGCTGGTGCCGTCGGCGAAGCCTGGAATATTAAGCCCGCCGATGATGTCGCCCAGGAAGCTGCCGACGCCTTCGGTGCCGCCTATGGATTCGAAGATATCCGCCGCCGCCGTCTCGGCCGCCATCCGCCGCAGTGTATCGGAGAAGCCCTGCAGCATCCCTTCCAGCCCTTCATCGAAGGGATCGAACAGGAAGTCCGCCAGGCTGTCCTGCATGTTCCGGGCGGCCTGTTCGGCGAATACCGACATTTCCTCGGTCGCTTCTTCTGTCCGGCTCTCGATCCCTTCCATGGCGTTGAATACGGCCTCTGCATAGGTGTCCCAGCCAATAAAGCCGCCTTCCTTCAATCGCTCGATCTTAGTCAGCTCGGACTCAACCGCTTCCATCGGGTTGATCGTCTCACGCAGCGCCTGTGCAGCCTGCTCCATGGATTCGACCCACCGCTGATATTCGGCATTCTCAGAGGACACGGCCTCGCCCGAGCGCTTGACCATTTCATCGAAGTCCTTGAAGGGATCGGAGACGGACGCAGACGGGCTTGGGGTGCTGACCGGCGGAGGTGTCGCGCTGCCACGATCACCGCCGCCAGGTGGCTTGTCAGGTAATCTATAGCCAGGGATGTCAGTGTCACCCGCGAATATCCGGGTTTCGATGCCGGCGATCTCGGTTTTCACTTTCTCTATCTTGCCGAGATAAAAATCCCATATTTGGCTGTTTTCAGGCACATTGCTGAGCCTGGTTTCCAGAAGCTCCAACTCTTCCCTTGCATTTCTGAGCTTCGCTGCATCGTTGGCAAAGTCATCGGTAAACAATACGGCCCCGATGCCGCCCAGCACGCCACGTTCGTTGATGGCCTCCGCATACTGCCCCAGCGCAGGGACCAATCCCGAAAGTATCTCAATTTTCAGTGATTCTGCAGATGCGCTGAGTTTCCGCATCTCCCTGTCCAGCTCCTTGGATTTGTCAATCGCATCCTGATCGAGAACGGTCCCGAAGTTCTGCAACTCGCCTGACAGTTCCCGGAACTTAACAGCATTGTCATCCAGCAGCGGCAGCAGCAGAGAGGCATCGCTGGCCAGAGACTCAAGCACCTGGACCTTTTCGCCCTGAGTCCCGAGATTGTCCAGCTCACGCGCAATGGCCAGTAGTTGCTGGTCAGGCGACAGCCGCGCCAGATCGGCGGCGGAAAGGCCAAGCCGGTCCAGCGCCTCGACAGCCTCCCCGGCATTATTGGCGAAGGCGTCGCCGATCTTCTCGGACACGTCCTTGAAGATATCGGCGACCTTCTCGCCCTGGATGTTCACGTCCTGTGCGGCGAACTGCCAGGCTTGTAGCTGCTCAACATTGATTCCGAGCGCCTTGGAGTAGGCATCCAGGCTGCGGGCCTGCTCGATGTAGCCATTGACCACACCGGCAACCTGAGACACGGAAAAAACGCCGAAGGCGGCGATGGCCGCACTCTTGAAAGCATTCAGGGAGCGGGATGCGCGCTGGCTGAACTGGTCAATATTCTGATTGACCCCGGACAGGTCACGCTTGAGCTGCGTGCTGTCGGAGGTAATTTGCAGGACCAGTTTGTCGAGACGGTCAGCCATGCTTCACCCTTTAGAATAAGTGCGACCCTTTTCACCAGGTCCGGCGGCCGCGCTCCGGTCCGACCAGGGTGCCCGCCCCAGCCGGCAGCAGATTATGCGCCTTCGTTGAGATACAGACCGCGCCAGTCCACAGCAGCGGCTCCGGTGTCGATGCGAACTTTCATCCTCACATCATCCGTTGAAAAGCCATTCTGCGTGTCCAGGAACACCGGCTCGCCATCCAGCCGCGCAACGTCGATGGTGGAATGCAGCAGCGGGTCAGCGGCCAGATACCAGGCGGTGGTGCTGACCTCATCCAGGCGCGGGTCGCTGATGACGGTCAGGTTTTTGATCCACTCCGGCACAGCCTCATCGATAGACAGCGGCACGATGGACGCCATCAGAGAGAAGGCCGCCGTCTCCAGCTCCACAGGCACAATCAGGTACCTGGGCTCGATGTTCAAAAAGCTCTCGCCGGCCAGGCCTTTCTGCATCTTCATCGCTGCACGCGCTGCGCCCAGTGTCGCTATTCCAGGGGCCGCGCCAGAACCGCTGGCGACATAGTTGTCATGGTCGGCATGGAACAGGGCCTTGCTATCCCGCATGGTCGGATTTCCAGTCAACAGGGTGTACACGATATCGGATTCAGTCCTGCGGGCGGCCATGCCCATCGCCTGCGGGACTTGGGTCAGCTCGCCTAGATCGTCATTGACCAGCATCTGCCGCGACAGGGAAATGATGCGGCCATAAGTCTTGAGCTGGATGGACTCGGCTGCATCGGTCATGCCGCCGTCCAGAAACTCGCCTCGCTCCTTGACTTCCAGCAGGCCCGGGGCCTCGCTCAACGCAACGCGCTTGGCTTCCTTGAAATCCGGCAGCGTGCTCTCCATCGTCCATTCGCCGTGGGTGACAGCATGTTCGGCGTTGAACCCGTTCATGACTGACTTGCTCGCGACGTTCGCCAGCAGGTCCGGCAGATCGGACGTGGTGAGCGCGGCCTGGATGGTGTCGGCGCGGCTCATGCCGGTGGTGGACTTGCCAATCTGGGAAAGCCGGGCGCGGGCCATGTCGACGATGGAATAACCCCGGAAGTCCTGCGCGGCCGGGTGTGGTTCATTGATCCGGATACCGCCACGGATCAGCATGGCATCGACAGCAGCGGCCTTGAAATCGCTATGATGGCGGTTCTCGCCCATGCTGACGCGGGGAATTGAGGCCACCGGCTCGGCAGTCTCGCCCAGCTTCGCCAGGAGCTGCTGGCCGGCCGTTTCAGCAGTCACGCCGGGGTCGTCCATCACATGTTCATACAGCGCCTGTACGCCGGGCCGGTCCAGGAAGGGGGTGAAGGATGCGCGGATACTGTTGCGGCGCTCGCGCTCCATTGCCAGAACGCCGTCACGGTCCACGGCTTTCAGGTCGGGCTTGCCCTTGGCTTCGGGTTCGGGGGTGGTCGTCTTTTTCGTGGTCATTTCGTCAACCTCATCAAGTTGGGGCGGGCGCTCGAAGCCCATGTTTTGAATCTGCCGCCGCATGCTCGCGGCAATGGCCAAGGGTTCTGCAATCTCATCGACCAGGCCGGCGGCCAGGGCCTCGGAAGCATCGAACCAGGTTTCAGCGGTCAGCCATTTCTGTACCGTTGCACGCGGCTTGCCGGTGGCGCGGGCATAGATATCCAGCAACTGCTCGCCATGTTTTTCCACCACGTCAGCGGTGCGGCGCAGTTCGTCGGCATTGCCCTCGGTCACAACCCAGGGCGCATGCACCATCAGCAGGGCGTTTTCCGCAATGGTGCGACGGCGGCCGGCGACAGAGATAACAGAAGCACTGGATGCGGCCAGGCCATCAATCACAGTATCCACGAGACCATGCCGACGCATTGCACTGACAACGGCCAGGGCCTCGGATACTGAGCCACCGGGGGAGTTGATCCGCAGCAGCACGTCCTGGCCTTTCGCCTGATCCAGTTGCGCGGCCAGATCGCGGGCCAGCCCTTCACCGATGTCGTCGTAAATATAAATTTCGATCATGGTTGTCATGATGCCAAGATGGCGCAGCGCGTCTACTGACAATGTGGTCGATTCCTGTCAGTCAACTGCGCCATAGTCGCCTGTAGATGGCGCGTGTTGACATTGGTGGATGCTCTAGCGCGAACAGCCGCCGCAGCATGGCCAGTACGTCATCATCCGGTGCGTAGCCGGTGCGGTAGTAGTCTAGGAACAGCGCGGCCATCCGCTCGCATCGGGGCCACGGTGACGATGGGGACTGCCTGCAAAACAGTTGCCACAGAACAGACGTTGCAGCGGCTCGCCGTGCTGACCTGCCTGCCGGTACCAGCCCCAGCGCCGTGCCCAGATCCTCGCCACCACCGGCACGATCCAATCCGGTCAGCAGCCAGTCGGCCACATCAAGCGGGACGGGTACGCCGCCCTGGAGAGCGGCGCGAAGTCGGCGCAGGTTTTGTTGCGGGTCGTTCAATGGCTCGTCGTGTTCCGGTCGGCGAAATCGTGCGCAGCCTGATCCCCCAGCACAGCGGCCAGGCCGGACACTGATGCCGTCAAAGTCTCTTCGCCGCTGGCCGCCCGTCCAGCGAGCGCACCGGCTGCCCGGGCCAGGGCTATTGCGACCTCTGGGGCAGGCCAGCGCCGGAACTGGATGCGGGTCATGATCTCGTGCGTGATTTCTTCAATTACCTTTTCGTCGATCTGCGTCATCGTTGTTTCCTCAGTTGGTGCGGCGGTGCCGCGATATGGGTCATAAACCTAAAAAGCGAATGCGAATGATTAACATGGTCATTAATTCTTTGAGCCGCAAAAATTGTCGAAAACCGCGCTCGCGCTTGCACCCGCATTGCAGAACCCCAGGGGGACCCGTAACATTCTGATATTTAAGGTAATCATGCCGCACGCCCGCCTGCTTGCCGCCCCGGGGCCGGCTGCTGCTCTGCCTTCTCCGGCAGTGTCAGCCTCTGGGGCGGGGTCACGCTGACGCCGACCAGCTCCAGCACGCGCTCGCGTAGGTTCTGGTCCAGCCCAGGAACAAGCCGCACGCCGCGCTGCCCGTCCTCCAGTTCCTCCAGGGTCTCCACCAGGTCTGCCACCCCGCAGGTCTCCAGCAGCTCGCGCACGGTCTCCAGCGGCAGGGCGCGGGCCTTGTCCTGATAATCGGCGCAGGCACGCAGCCGGGGGCCGACCTTGGCCTTGTGGGTCTTGCACCAGCCACGGACGCGGTGGGTGCAGGTGCCGCAGGTAGGTTTGTCATTCGCCATTCTTTGCACTCCTGTACTGCGCGGGTTGCGCGGGTTTGCTCAAATTCTCGGAACCCGCGCTAACCTGTGGACCTGAGCGCGCCCTGCGCTGCTCTTGTTCACAGGGGGTGTGGGGGAGAGCGCGCGCACCTGAACTGGCGCACAGGTATCGGCGTTTGGGGTGGCGGCGGTGGTCCCGGTATTCGTCAACAACGATGCGCCCCGACCGCTCCAGGCGGCTGATGGCTGCCCAGAATCTTTTCTTTCCCGCCGCGCTGCGCAGATCCTCTGGCAGGTCCGGGAAGGTGCTCAATAGCAGGAAGGTGTTGGCAGGGCCGGTTCGTGCTGTCGATACATCGGCCCCGCTTTCGATCGCGGCGGCAATGGCCTCCAGGACTGCAGCATCGTCATCGGCATCGCGCCCGGTAACGTCAGCAGCCCCAGCCGGCACCAGCACGCCCTCAGCTGTCCAGTCCAGGCGGATCGGCTCAGCCCGTTGGGTCAGGTTGGCCTTTTCGTGTCGCAGCTCCAGGCGGCCGTCCGTGTCCACCAGGGCCAGGCGGGAGCGAGCGCTGTTGTGCCAGGCAGTGCTCCCGGAGTAGGTGTTGCCGTTTCCGCCCCATTTGGCGGCGGCCTTGTCGATATGGGCCAGAAGCACCACGGCTGCATCCTGCTCGCGGGCAATGCGGCCCAGGGAGCGGACAAATGCCCGCACCATGCGCCGGTCATTCTCGTTGCCCTCATAGGCATCTGAGGCGTTGTCGATCAGGATCAGTCCATATCCTGCCGCCAGCTCGCGCAGCTCGTGATATGCGTCAGTCATGACCAACCGCCGCAGCCCACCTTCTGCCGCCTCATAGGCCAGCGCGGCCTCGGTGGCGTCGATGATCCGCAGGTTGGCCTCGATGGCTTCGTGCGGCAGTTCGTACTCGCTGGCAATCCGCCGCGACCGCAGTCGGGCAAGATCCGGGTGATCCTCATGGGAGACATACAAGGCGCGGGCCTGGATCATGTCGCGGCCAGCCCAGGCACGGCCACAGGCGGCGTGTGCGGCGAGTATCAGGGCCAGCTGCGATTTGCCTGCGCCACCATGCCCACCCAGAAGGGTGACCACGCCACGGGGCAGTAATGGGTCCAGGATGTGCCGGATCGGTGGTATAGGGTCGCTGAGTGCGGGATTGATCGGGGTCAGGCATCTGTCCGGCTGATGCCGCTCGATCTCCTGCAGCAGCAGTTCCTCGGGCGTCATCCGTCCACCCCCAGCCGCTCCAGGGCCAGCTCCACGCGCGCGCGGTCCTCGGTGGACAGGGTCTTGCCGGCGGCAATGTCAGCCCTCGCAACTCGCAATACCCGCCGGTCAAGTTCCACGGGGTCCAGGGGCTTCTGCGAATAGTGCCGGCCAGCCAAGGCAACCCCGCGGGCGTTGTCTGCCTGCCAGTCGCTGGCGAAAAGATCACGCCAGGTCAGCCCGACGGCGGTCAGAATGTCCTCGGGGCAGCAGCCGGCAAAGCAGAAAACCAGCACCCGGTCGCCGGTGTTGCGAATGCTCAGGGAGGGCGATTTGTCATCATGCGCGGGGCAGCAGGCCATCCAGCGGTCAGCGCCCATCGGTCGCACTTTCTCCAGCCGGGCCAGTATCTGCTCAACCAGGCGCGGCCAATCGTGGGCAGTCATGGCGTGCCCCGCAGCCGCCGTTCCAGCGCCTCCCGCTCGGCCGGCTGGGGCTGCTGGCGCAGGGCGCGTTCGGCCTCGGGGGCTTTGTTCCTCGGGGCGCGGGTGGTGTTCTCAATGGCGCGGCGGATGTCGTCGGCGGTGGGGGTCATGCGGCCCCCTTAACGCTGCGCTCCAGTTCCCAGCGTTCGACGTCCGACAGCCGCCAGCGGGTTGTGCCGGGAGCAAGTTTTACAGGTTTGGGGAATTTGCCGGCCTGAGACCAGCGCCAGATGGTTGCGCGAGAGACAGCCAGGCGGTCGGCTATCTGTCGATCTGTGATGTATCGCATCGGGGTATGCCTCCGTGTAGTGCGTGATTACACGATGGCATGCGATACAGCGTAGAGGCAGGGTAACAGTTGATGCCCAGAGGGCGACAGATGATGCCCAGGTTAGGTTAGTCGAGGTCTTTGAACAGTTTTTTTCGCATGTGGTCGTCGTCGTATCCTTCCCCAAACTCTGCCTGAAGCTTGTCGTTTGTCAGATCTCGGGCATTCTGTTTATTGAGTTTCCGGCCGCGGTAGCCGGTATAGAGCGCCCGGGCACGCTCACGCTTTTGCTCGGTATCTTTGTTGATTCTGTCAACGCCCTTATTGCGCCGAACCAGTTCACCCAGATAGCTGTTGATGCGGCCGACGTGCTGCGTGGTGTCCCTATCATGTATTTGCTGGACTTCCTGAGATTCTTGGTCCGCCTCACGATAGAGCTGCGCGAAATATTGCGCCTGCCCCTTGGCGTGCTGCCATGACTCATAAAGCTCATCAACTCGCTGACGCAGCTTTTCGTTTTCCTCGATTAGCTCAGCTTTTGTTTTCTGTTTTTTCATGCTTTCGCCTCCCGGATCGGCCGTACCTCACCAGTAACGGCGGGCTTGTTAAGGAACCTGCACCATTCAGCCATCAGCCGGGTGCGTTTCTTCATCAGGTTGCCGCGCCGATAGGCCGCTTCGACAGCATCGGAAATGGTGTGCGCCAGGGCCTTCTCTGCGACCTCTCGCGGGTAGTTCGTATGCTCGGCGCACCAGTCGCGGAAGGTAGAGCGGAACCCGTGCGGGGTGCCTTCCACGCCCATCAGCTTCATGACCTTGGACAGGGTGGCGTCACTGAGCTGCTTGCCACGGGGGGAGGGGAACACATAGGGGCAATCCTCATGCACGGGCAGGGCCTTCAGCAGCTTCACGGCATCGGGACAGAGCGGCACCACATGCTCGCGCTGCGCCTTCATCCGTTCGGCCGGTACGGTCCACGTCCGGGCCTCCAGGTCGATTTCCTCCCAGGTCGCCCCGCGGACCTCTCCAGAGCGGCCGGCGGTGAGTATCAGGAACTCCAGCGCCCGAGAACCGACCCCCTCACGTTCCCGCAGGGCGGCCATGAAGGCGGGGGCCTCGGCCCAAGGCAGGGCGCGGAAGTGCTGAACGTTTTTCAGCTTGCCGGGCTTGGGCAGAACTGCGTCCAGATTGCCGCGCCAGCGGGCGGGGTTGTCTCCCGACCGGAACCCGGAGACGGTCGCCCATGACAGGACCGACTCAATGCGCCCCCGCAGCCGGGTGGCCGTCTCGGTTTTCTCCGTCCATATCGGCTCAAGTATCTGCACGATATGGGGCAGGGTGACGGCATCGACGGGGAGGCGGCCTATCACGGGGCTGGCGTAGGCCTGCAGGGTGGTCTCCCATTGGGCGGTATGCTTGGGGTTGCGGAACTCCTGGGCCTTGGCCTTGATGAATCGCCGGGCGGCTTCATCGAAGGTGATGACCTTGGCCTGTGCGGCTATCAGGGCATCCCTGGCAGCCTTGCGCTGCAATACCGGGTCAACGCCCTCCCGGATCTGCTCGCGCATCTCTCGGGCCTTCTCGCGGGCTTGGGCCAGAGGGACATCAGGATAGCCCCCCAGGCCGATGTCACGGCGCTTGCTGCCGACCGTTGCCCGCAGGACCCAACTGCGTGCCCCTGATGGTGTGATCTGTAGACACAGACCAGCCACGCCACCGACGGGACGCAGGCCAGGGCGGGTCAGTTGCTTGACCTGAATGGCAGACAGCTCTCGGGCTTTTCTCGGCATGCTGGCGTCTCCTATCCCACCACCTACCCGGTAGGGGCCGATTTCGGGTGTCCCACAGGCTACCCCTCAAAAAATATGCAATTTGATATTACGGCGTGAGGCGGCGCGAGACAAGGGAATTTCACGAAACGCTGTAAATATAGGGATGAATGCGATATATTGCGACACACTGAGACACCGGAGAGGCCGACACCCCCTCCGCCAATTTCAGCATCCATCGTTTCCTGGTCTTCCTATGGCTGAAAAAATGGTCGTGGTGATCGACGGTCTGTCACAACTCGAATATGACCGCACCAAACCCCTGCCGCACAAGCAACAGCTGGCGCTGGATCGCATGGATCTGAAGATGGATCAGGGCATCCAGCTTCCTGCCGGCCGCCAGGACTCACCGAACTCACTGCAGCGGGCCCAGTTCGTGGCGCTGCAACTGATCCAGGCGGTCGAGGACGGCAACGAACCCATGGCCGCTGCCACCTGCGCCTATCTGGCCGAACGGATCCCGGAATTGCAGCAGATCAAGGCAGAGCACAAGCCTGCCGGCATGCACCTGGATCTGGTCTTTGATCGTCCCTTCATGAATGAAATGAAAATCGAGTTCTTCGATCCTTCCGGAGCGCAGTGAACCTTCCGGTTCGGCCGCTCATTTTACAAATCATGTTAGGAAAGGCATCCCAGCGCCACGGTTGACCTGGACTGTTTGTAGGCTTTGGCGTACATGCCCGGCGGCGGCTGTTGAAACGCGCTGCCGCTTGACAGTTCAACAGTCCTGTCTATGCTTCCCAAGGCGTATCAGCCAGGAGCTGATTCTCCGTCAGACGGCAGGGAGGTGTAGCCGCCGTGCCCTGGCCCGGGACGATCCCAGCCCCGGACAGCAGAAGATACCCCATGCCCGCAGTTCAGCGGGCCAGCGCGCATGGCGGCCAGTCATGCAGGGGGTGGCGTCTGTCAATCCTGCAGACAGTCTCACGGCGTACGTGTGCTTCGACGGTCCTGTCATCAAGGAGGTGACGCGTGGCCAGTGAACCCCGTAATCTGCTGTTCTGGGATCCGGTTCGCGTCGGGACGGATCTGGCCCTTCAACTCGGACAGGCCGGCTGGCGGATCTCGCTGGCCGGCAGTCTGGACGAAGCCCGTCAGCGCCTCGCCAGCCGCCACTGCCCGGTGGGCCTGGCGTGGCTCAATGCCAGCGAATCCCGCGCTTGTCGGGACTTCGAGCAGTTGCTGCTCGACAGCCAGACACAGACCCAGTGGCTGGCGCTGGTTCAACCGGAGGATGTCCGCTCCGATGCCCTGTCCCGGCTGCTGGCCGATGGCGTCTTCGATTTTCATACCTTCCCGGTCGATTCCAGACGCCTGCTGGACAGCCTGGGGCACGCCGCCGGCGTGGCTGCCATCCGTGCCAGCGCGCATGCGGCGGCTGCAGGCGATGCGGTCACCGCAGGCGGCATGGTCGGCAACAGCGCGTGCATGCGGCAGCTGTTCCGGCAACTCGACAAGATCGGGCAGGTCGAGGCGCCGGTCCTGATTACCGGCGAATCCGGTTCCGGCAAGGAACTTACGGCACTTGCGATCCATCGCCGCTCCCTGCGCGCCAGCGGACCGCTGGTGGCGGTCAATTGTGCCGCTCTTCCGGCCAGCCTGGTGCAGTCGGAACTGTTCGGGCATGAGAAGGGGGCCTTTACCGGGGCCGTCCGGCGCAAGATCGGGCGCATCGAGTCGGCAGCGGGCGGGACCCTGTTCCTGGACGAAATCGGCGACCTGCCGCTGGAGCAGCAGACCAGTCTGCTGCGCTTCCTGCAGGAAGGCACGGTGGACCGGGTTGGCGGCACCCAGCCGGTGCGCATCGATGCGCGCGTCATTGCCGCCACCCACCAGGACCTGGAACTGGCCGTGGATCAGGGGCGGTTTCGCGAAGACCTGTACTACCGGCTGAATGTGCTGCGGTTGCAGGTACCGCCGCTGCGGGAGCGGACCGAGGATATCGAGGCCCTGGCCTGGCAGCAGTTCGAGCGCTTCGGCCGGGAACGCGGAGTGCAGGTCAAGGGGTTCAGCGAGCAGGCCCTGCAGTGCCTGCTGCGCCACGACTGGCCCGGCAATGTGCGGGAACTGATCAACCGGGTGCGGCGGGCGATCGTGATGGCCGAGGGCAGGTTGATCACACCCGCCGACCTGGGGCTGGATCGGCGCAACGGCCGCCGGATGGTGCCTTCCCTGCAGCAGGTGCGGGCCGAAGCCGAGAGCCGGGCGATCCGCACCAGTCTGCGTCTGGCACGCAACAATCTCTCCGAGGCGGCACGCTCCCTGGGGATTTCCCGCGTCACCCTGTACCGGTTGCTGGACAAGCACCGGATCGCGATCGGGCAGCCTCGGGAGCCGCCGCCCGCAGAGGGGATCAGGGAACTGCGCATCAATGGCGAGGCGTCACTCGAACCGGGAGGCTGGTCATGCAGTACGGGGCGCGGTTGAGTCTCCTGGCGCTGGGCCTGGTCCTGGCCATGTCCGGGTTCGCTGACGAGGCGGACTCCCTGGCGCAGCGGCTGGAACGCATGGAACGGCTGCTGGACCAGCAGCAACGCCAGCTGGAGCGCCAGGCAGCCACCATCGCTGCGCAGGAGCGGCGTCTGCAGCAGCAGCGCCGGGCACTCGACAGCCTGAACCGGCAGGCCCTGCCCGCGACCGCACTCGAGGACCGGCGTGGCGCCGGACCCGCCGCGGCGGCCCCGGCGGTGCAGGCAGCCTCTGCGCCGCCTGCGCAACCGGTCGGGACGGCACCGCCGGCGAGCACGTCGGAGCCGCCCGAGGTGCGCGCCATCCCCGAGCTGGGCGGTGTCCTCACACCCCGGGGTCAGCTGATCCTGGAGCCGGGGCTGCAGTTCTCCAATTCCCAGATCAACCGTCTGACCTTCATCGGGGTGGAAATCCTGGAGGCCTTCCAGATCGGGCTGCTGGAAGCGGTGGACGTGGACCGGGATTACCTGGCCGTTTCCCTGACCGGCCGTTATGGTCTGACCGACCGGCTGGAACTGGAGGCGAAGCTGCCCTATGTCTATCGCAAGGACCGGCGGGTGGCGACCATCCCGGATGTGGAGGGCGAGGCCTTCAGCCGCACCCTGGACGGTGACAGTATCGGTGATCTGGAGCTTGCGCTGCACTACCAGTTAGACTGGCGCTGGCCGGGCAATATGTACTATGTCGGCAACCTGCGCTACAAGTCCGTGACCGGCCGGGGACCGTTCGATGTCAACCGCAACGGCGACGGCATCGAGACCGAACTGGCAACAGGCTCGGGTTTTCATGCCCTGGAACCGAGTCTGACCCTGCTGTATCCCTCCGATCCCGCCGTGTTCTTCGCCAACCTGGGTTATCTCTGGCATATCGAGGACGATGTGAACAAGACCTTCGGCCAGCAGACCATCGGCAAGGTCGACCCCGGCGATGCGGTGCGCCTGAGCTTCGGCATGGGCTATGCCATCAATCCGCGGGCCTCTTTCACCCTCGGCTACAAGCATGACTTCATCCAGGAGACCGACACGGAGATCAACGGCGTGAAGCTGTCGACCTCCAGTCTGGACGTCGGCGCCATGCTCCTCGGCTACGGTTTCCAGCTGACCGAACGCGCCGCGGTGAACCTCAACCTGGAACTGGGTGTGACCGCCGATGCCCCGGATGTGGTCATGACCCTGCGCCTGCCCTATACCTTCTGACCCCAAACGGGCTGAACAGTCCTTATTGCAGGGGCGCGGAACTGCGTCCCAGGTGGTTATTGAGGATGGCCTGACGAACCGTCTGCTGGAACTGGCTGAAGTTGCGGATGGTGACGTCCACCTGCGCCTCCTGGCGCAGGGCCGTATCGGTGGCACGGCCGACCAGGACGCCGAGGATGCGCTGGCGGGTCACCTCATGGATGGAGGCGGTCACGCCGCGGGCATCGTTCACCACAACACGCCCGGCATTGCCCAGGCCGTTGAGCTCGATGCCGCGGTCTGCCGCCGGTGGGCGGCTGCCGGTCCGCGCTGCCGTGTCCGGCCCGGGGGACAGGGTGTCGAGTGCCCGCGGAATGGTCGTGGTGGTGCGCGTGCCGCGGTCCGTGACATTGACCAGGGTTTCCATGAGCAGGCGTCCGTCCTGGAAACTGCGCAGGGAGGCGCCGAATTCCATCTCCAGGCCGCGCAGGGAGAAACCGCCGCGCAGTGCAGCCAGGTCGGCAGCCGCGAGAACCTGGTCGGGGAAAGGGTCATGCGCATGACTCGTGCCTGCGGCAAGCGTGAGGGCCAGCAGGAGGGCGGTGCTGTGCAGACTGCGGTATGTGGCCGGGGTGGGATTGAACATGTCGATCGCGCCTGTCAGCGGCCCAGTTCGAGCCGGCCGGGCAGGTTGAGAAGCAACGGGCTCATGCCCGCCTGGCGTGTCGGGGCATGGATGGGGGCCCGCGGCCAGTCGCGCCAGTCGCGTTCCAGGTTGAAATGGGTCCGGGCGATGTCCAGACGGCCGCGCGCGGCCAGCACCACCCCGTTCCAGATCCGCTCGAATTCAGAACGCGAAATGGCGACGTTGCCCGCGGCCGGGTCGGCCAGCAGCACCCGGCCGGACTGCACCCCCCGTACCACCACGAAGTGGCGATAGCCGCGGGTATTGACCAGTACGATCCCCGGCACGCCCAGTGCAGCCAGTTTGTCCAGGTCCATGCGAAAGCCATCGGTCTGCAGGCCGCGGCGGTCCAGGTAGCGTTTCATATCCAGCATGGAAAAGCCCTCGGTGCGGATCTTGGCCTGGTCGCCGGCCGCATACATCTCCTGGAACACCTGATCCTCACCTGCCGGCGAGGTGTAGTGATACGTGAGCAGGGTGGCCACGGCGGCCGAGCCGCAGCTGAAATCGTATTGTTGCCTGACCACCGTCTGCCAGCGTGCTTCGATCTGGCTTTCCACCGGCAGGGAAAAGGCGCCGGGAAAGGCATGCAGGCGCAGCTGGCCCGCGGCGCTGCCGGGCGCGACCAGGGCGGCAGACAGTGCCAGCAGCAGAGCAGGGCAGGGATGGAGACGCATGCCTGTCACTGCAGGTTGAAGTTCACGCCGATGGCAGCATCCACGGCATTGTTGCTGCCGGTGACGATATTGAACAGGCCGATGCCGCCGAAGTTGTCCAGGGCCCGCTCGGCGATGGTAACCGAGCCGCTGGTCATGGTGCCGGCCTCGATCAGGCTGCCGTTGACGGTGGCCTTGAGGTCCTGGTTGCTGGTGAGCGAGATATGACTGTCGCCGTCGCGTCCGCGCAGTGCATCCAGCCCCGCGCTGTCCAGCGGGGCAAGCTGTGCGAACTGGTCGGGTCCCGGTGTGGCCGCATCATCGGCGTGGACAGACTGGCTGGCGAAGACGAGGATGGTCCAGACCGGCAGCATGACCAGTGCGCTGCTGAGTTTGAATTCTCGACTGGGGTGGCACATGGGCGTGTCCCTCTCATCCCGTGCGGTTGGCGTGCAGGTGCGCGGGGACGATCTGCCGTCCCCGCGCAGACCCGAAGCGGACCTTATGCCTCAGGGCCCGTTGCCGATGCTCACACCCGAGTGGGCAGCCACCGAAACGCCGCCCAGGGTGGAGTTGTACAGGCCGGAGGAGACATTGATGTTGGCAATGCCGCCGAAGGTGCCTGCGCCGGTGTCGACGCTGACGGCCCCGGTGGTCAGCGCACCGCCGTGACCGGCACCGCCGGCACCGCCATTGCCACCGGCGCCGCCGGTCCCGGCCGCATCGCCGGCCGTGGCCATACCGCCAATGCCGCCGTTGCCGCCGCCGCCGCCGGCCCCGCCGGTCCCGCTGGCATCCCCGGCGCTGGCGCCGCCGCCGGTCCCGCCGGCCCCGCCGTTGCCACCGGCCCCGCCGGTGCCGCCGGCTCCACCGGCACCTGAGGCGTCGGCCGAGGTGGCATTACTGCCGGTGGCGGTATTGCTGCCGGCATCACCACCGGCGCCGGCGGTGTTTTCGCTGCCGTCGGTGGCATTGCCGCCATCGGCGGTGTTGCCGCCGGAACTGGCGTCGGCGCTGGAGGCAGAGGAATAGCCTTCACCGTAGCCGCCGTCACCGGCATGACCGCCGTCGTCGCCATCGCCGCCTTCGGCGCCGCTGGCCGACAGCCCCAGGGATACCCCGACCCCGGCACCGCCATCGCCGCCGTCATCGCCGCCGTCATCGCCGTCACCGCCGCCGCCGGCCAGCGCGGCCGAGATGCCCACGCCGGCGCCGCCGGCGTCGCCATGACCGCCGTCACCGCCGGTGCCGCCCAGGATACGGACGGGCGCTCCGGTGACTTCGGAACTCATGACCTGATACGAAATCACTTCCACGCTGTTGTTGAAGGATTCGCTGTAGGCCTCGGCCGTGCCTCCTGCGCCGCCGACGCCGGCCATGCTGGCGTTGCCGCCGTTGCCGCCGGCACCGCCCTGGACGGTGGCGCTGGTTTCGCCATCCTCGCCGGCATCGGCGTTGCCGCCGTCGCCGCCGTTACCCGCGACCGCGTCGCCGCCCTGGCCGCCATTGGCGGTGGCTGTCGCGCTCGAGTCCGCCGAGGCGCTGCTGCTCTCGGACAATACGTTTTTGGGATTGGCATGCGCGCCGCCCCAGGCCATGACCAGGGCCAGGGCGGAGGCGGTTACCAACATCGGTTTGAGTGTGTTCAACATAATCATTCTCCTGTTGGTATCAGTTGCCGATGCTTACGTCGGAGTGAGCCGCCACCGAGACGCCGCCCAGGGTGGAGTTGTACAGGCCGGAGGAGACGTTGATATTGGCAATGCCGCCGAAGGTGCCCGCGCCGGTGTTCACCGCGACTGAACCTGTGGTCAGCGCGCCGCCGGTGCCTTCGCCACCGTTGCCGCCGGCCCCGCCTGCGCCGCCGGTACCCGTAGCTGCACCGGCTGTGGCCATGCCGCCGTCACCGCCGCTGCCGCCGGCCCCGCCGGCCCCGCCGCTGCCCGTGGCCGCGCCGGCCGTGGCGCTGCCGCCGGTGCCGCCGTCACCGCCGCTGCCGCCGGCCCCGCCGGCCCCGCCGCCGCCGCCGGCCCCGCTGGCATTGCCGGCTGTGGCAGTGCCGCCGCTGGCACTGTTGCCGCCGGAGGTGCCGCCATTGCCGGCGGTGTTGGTGGCAGTGCCTTCGCCGCCCTCGCCACTGCTGGCATCGCCGCCGTCGGCGCTGTTGCTGCCGGCATAGCTGGAACCGGTGCTGGCCGTGGAGTCGGCATGACCGCTGCCGCCGTAGCCGCCGTCGCCGCCATCGTCACCGTCGCCGCCGTCAGCCGCACTTCCGGCAAGACCGACCGAGGCGCCGACGCCGAGGCCGCCGTCGCCGCCGTCGTCACCGTCGCCGCCGCCGCCGGCCAGGCCGACTGAGGCGCCGACACCCAGTGCGCCGTCGCTGCCGTCGCCGCCATGGCCGCCGGTGCCGCCCAGAATCCGGATCGGAGCGCCGGTGACAGTGGAGGTCATGGTCTGATAGGAGATCACCTCGATGTCGGAATTGAAGGATTCGCTGTTGGCCGTGGCAGTACCGCCCATCCCGCCGGCGCCGGCCGTATCGGCCGCGCCGCCGGCACCGCCTGCGCCGCCGGTGGCGGAATCGGCAGTGGCATCTCCGCCTTCACCGCCGTCACCGCCATAGACGTAGCCGCCGTCGCCGCCGTTGGCAGTGGCGGTCGCGGTCGACGTCACATGGGCGTCGTTGTCGTTGCCGAACTTGTTCTTGGGGTTCGCCTGCACCCCGGCTGCGTAACTCAACACCAGGGCTGCGGCAGAGGCCGTCACCAGTGCCGGTCTGAATAGGTTTTTCATGTCCTGCTCCTTTGCTGTTGAGAGTTGTACGCGGACGCAAGAGCAAGGCCTGTGCCATGGCGGCTGAATCCATGCAACTGACTGTTTTTTCTGATATTGGGAGAGGGCTGCGAGGTGAGGTAAGAAGCGGCGACGAGCTGGAGGTGTAATGACCTTGCAACAGTGCCTGCCGTGATGCACCTGCCGTTGACTGCAGGTGTTTGATCGGCAAGCGGATCGGCCATTGGCTGCAGGGTGTCAAGCAGTTGCAACAACAGTTGTCCAACCGACATTGCATGCTGGTATTAAATGCGCATAATCAGTATTGTACATTCATGAATGACGAACCTGGCAGAACAACAATCAATCACAGGGAGGAGGATATGATTTCGTTGTTGCTGGTGGATGATCATGACCTGGTGCGGGCAGGGATACGCCGTATCCTCGAGGATGATCCCAATGTACGGGTGATCGGGGAGGCAAGCACCGGGGAGGAGGCGATCGAGGTGGTTCGCGATGCGCGCCCCGATATGGTCATCCTGGATGTAAACATGCCCGGCATCGGCGGGCTGGAAACCCTGCGCAAGCTGATCCAGATCCACCCGGAGATCCGCGTGATCGTGGTCACGGTGCATACCGACGAACCCTTCCCATCGCGCATGCTCGAGGCCGGCGCGCTGGGCTATCTCACCAAGTCATGCGCGGTCGAGGAGATCACCCAGGCAATCCTGAGCGTGATGCAGGGTGAGCGCTATCTGTGCGCCGAGGTGGCCCAGCAGATCGCGCTGTCCAAGCTCAACAACGGCGGGCGCTCGCCATTCGAGAAGCTGTCCCAGCGTGAGATCCAGGTGATGATGATGGTCACCCAGGGGCGCGGCATCCAGGAGATCTCCGATCGCCTGTGCCTGAGTCCGAAGACGGTCAATACCTATCGCTACCGGCTCTACGAGAAGCTCGGCGTGGACAACGACATCGAACTGATGCGCCTGGCGGTCAGCCACGGGGTGATCGAGATCGAATCGGCCGGCACCCGACCCAGGCTCTGAGCCGGCACGCGGTCTGACGTCCGGTCGGTTTTCTGGGATAATGCGGCTGTTCCCAGCTTCCGCAGATTACCCGCTTGCATGACGACCCAGACCCATTTCGACAGCGGCTGCCGGGCCTGCCCGCGGCTGGCGCAGTTCCTCGACGGCGTGAAGGCCGAGCATCCCGATTATCACGCCGCCCCGGTTGCCCCCTTTGGCGACGCGGCCGCACGCCTGTTGATCGTCGGTCTGGCGCCGGGCATGCACGGCGCCAATGCCACCGGGCGCCCCTTCACCGGTGACTACGCCGGCATTCTGCTCTACCGGACCCTCTACGACCTGGGCTTTGCCAGCGCGCCGGAGTCGCGTGCCCGCGACGACGGTCTGCAACTGCGTGACTGCCGCATCACCAACGCGGTCAAGTGCCTGCCGCCGCAGAACAAACCCCAGACCACGGAGATCCGCGCCTGCAACGGCTATCTTGCGGCCGAACTCAAGGATCTGCCGGCCGGGGCTGTGGTACTGGCGCTGGGCAGGATCGCCCACGATGCGGTACTGCGTGCGCTCGGCTGCAAGCTCAGTGCCTATCGTTTCGCCCATGCCGCGGAACACCGACTGGATGACGGCCGCTGGCTGCTGGACTCCTACCACTGCAGTCGTTACAACACCCAGACCCGGCGCCTGACCGAATCCATGTTCCAGGCCGTGGTCGCCCGCGCCCGTGGCCTGTTGCCCGCCTGATTGCGGATGAACGAAACCCGCGCCAGCCGTCCATTTGATGCGCAGGGCTTTCTGCGCACCCTCACACCGCGGCCGGGTGTGTACCGCATGCTGGATGCGAACGGCGAGGTGCTGTATGTCGGCAAGGCACGCAACCTCAAGCGCCGCCTGGCCAGTTATTTCCGCAAGTCGGGCCTGCCGATCAAGACCGTTGCCCTGATGGGACAGATGGCGGATATCGAGGTCACCGTCACTCATACCGAAAGCGAGGCCCTGATCCTCGAACACACCCTGATCAAGGCGCACCAGCCGCGCTACAACGTGCTGCTGCGCGACGACAAGAGCTATCCTTATATCTACATCTCCACCGATCAGGACTATCCGCGCATCACGGTGCATCGCGGCGCAAAGCGCGGCAAAGGCCGCTACTTCGGCCCCTATCCGAATGCCTCGGCGGTGCGCGAGAGCCTGCATCTGCTGCAGAAGGTGTTCCGGGTGCGCCAGTGCGAGGACAGCTTCTTCGCCAACCGTACCCGGCCCTGCCTGCAGTACCAGATCAAGCGTTGCACCGCCCCCTGCGTGGGCTATATCAGCCCTGGGGACTATGCCGAGGACGTTGATCTGACCATCCGTTTCCTGGAGGGGAAGAACACCGAACTCATCGACGAACTGGCCCAGCGCATGGAGGCGGCGGCAGAGGCGCTGGAATACGAGCAGGCGGCGCGCTATCGCGACCAGATCGCCAGCCTGCGCCGGGTGCAGGAGCGCCAGTACGTCAGCGGCGAGCGCGGCGATCTGGACATCGTCGCCGCGGTGCAACAGGGCGGGCTGGTGTGCGTGCAGGTGTTCTACATCCGCGCCGGGCGCAACCTGGGCAACAAGGTGTTCTTCCCGCGCGCGCCCGACCAGGCCGGCCTGGACGAGGTGCTGCACGCCTTCCTGGTGCAGTACTACCTCGAACACGAGGTCCCGCAGACCATTCTGCTCAACGCCGAACCGGAAGATCGTGAACTCATCGAGACCGTGCTGGCCGAGCGCGCCGGCCACCGGGTCGAGCTGCGCCACCGGGTGCGCGGCGAGCGCGCCCGCTGGCTGGCCATGGCCGAGCGCAATGCCGAGCACGCCCTGCAGGCGCGGCTGGCCAGCCGCAGCGGCATGCAGCAGCGCATGGAGGATCTGCAGCAGCTGCTCAACCTGGAGGAGCCGCCGGAACGCATCGAATGCTTCGATATCAGCCATACCCGTGGCGAGGCCACCGTGGCCTCCTGCGTGGTGTTCAACGCCGAGGGGCCGCTCAAATCCGACTACCGGCGCTTCAATATCGAGGGCATCGAGCCCGGCGACGACTACGCCGCCATGGCCCAGGCCCTGCAGCGACGCTATCTGCGGCTGCAGGAGGGGGAGGGCAAATTGCCCGACATCCTGCTCATCGACGGCGGCAAGGGCCAGGTCGGCATGGCGGTGAAGGTGCTGGAGGAGTTGCAGGTGCAGGGCGTGCTGATCGTCGGCGTGGCCAAGGGGCCGGAACGCCGGCCGGGACATGAGACCCTGATCGTCCCGGGCCGGGGCGAGTTGCACCCGCCGGCGGACTCGCGCGCCTTTCACCTGATCCAGCAGGTGCGCGACGAGGCTCATCGCTTCGCCATCACCGGCCACCGCCACCGCCGGGGCAAGGCTCGCACCAGCTCGCCGCTGGAGGGGATTCCCGGTGTGGGACCCAAGCGGCGGCAGCAGTTGCTGCGCCAGTTCGGCGGGCTGCGCGAGGTGGAGCGTGCCGGGGTCGAGGACCTGGCCCGGGTCAAGGGGATCAGCCGCGAACTGGCCCGGCAGATCTACGCCGCCTTTCACGGCGGCGAGGACTGAGGCTTCGACATGGGGTACCCTTTCCCCCTCTCCCCAATGGGGAGAGGGGCAGGGGTGAGGGGGCTGGCTGATCCCGCTGCCGATTATCCTGTGAATCTGGTTGAATAAATGACAATATTATATTGATATTTATGAATTATAACCTGCCAAATCTTCTCACCCTGCTGCGCCTGGCCCTGATCCCGGTCTTCGTGCTGGTGTTCTATCTCCCGTTCGGCTGGGCGCATGTGGCGGTCACTGCCATTTTCGGCATCGCCGCCCTGACCGACTGGCTGGACGGCTACCTGGCCCGGCGCTGGGAGGAGACCTCGGCCTTCGGCGCATTTCTGGATCCGGTGGCGGACAAGCTGATGGTGGCCACGGCCCTGGTACTGCTGATCGAGCGGGTGCCGGTGACGGGGATGCCGGGCGTGCTCATGGCCATCCCCGCCGCCGTGATCATCGGCCGGGAGATCACCATCTCCGCGCTGCGCGAATGGATGGCCGAGATCGGCGAGCGGGCCCGGGTGGCCGTCTCGGTGATCGGCAAGATCAAGACCACGGCCCAGATGATCGCCCTGCTGCTGCTGCTCTATCGCGAGCCGATCGCCGGTTTTCCCACGGCCATCGTCGGCATGATCTGCCTCTATATCGCCGCTATCCTGACCCTGTGGTCGATGATTCTCTACCTGCGTGCGGCCTGGCCGCTGCTGGTAAAATCCGATATGGATACTTAGTCCTGAATTCAACTCCTTAGCGGCTTGACAGCCGGGCGCGATAGGATAGAATACGCACCTTCTCGGGCGGGAATAGCTCAGTTGGTAGAGCACAACCTTGCCAAGGTTGGGGTCGCGAGTTCGAATCTCGTTTCCCGCTCCAAATTCCATCGGGGAAACCCCGGTCGTGGTCCAGGCGGCCGGGGTTTTTTCACTTTCAGACGTACCACACCCTGGCTGGGTGGCAGAGTGGCTATGCAGCGGACTGCAAATCCGTGTACCTCGGTTCGACTCCGGGCCCAGCCTCCAATTTTCCTTCCTTCTGCATCATCTGATTATCTGTACAATGCCAGACGTCATGCCCGGCCCGGGTGGCGAAATTGGTAGACGCAAGGGACTTAAAATCCCTCGGGGGCAACCCCGTGCCGGTTCAAGTCCGGCCCCGGGCACCAGTTCAAAATCACTCGCCTATCGTCCACAGTCAACAAGGAGCCAGGCAATGATCCAACCGATGCGCGACGGCCTGTTCATGACCATTCTCCTGTTCATCGGTGGCCTGCTTCCGGTCGTCTCCATGGCCGGGGCAGAACTGGACAACCGCACGGCAATCGGCGATCTCGAGCAGGTCAGGGCTGTCTACGATGTGCGGAAATCGAGTGCGAACGCGCTGGATTTCTATCTCGGGGCCATCATCACCAACATCGACAATCTCGACAAGGAAGGTGTGGAGTCGGACCTGGTGATGGTTTTCATCTCCCATTCGGTGAAGTTCATCAACACCGAGCCGACATTGGAGACGCAGGCGGACTATGGCCCGGCGTTGGAGAGCATCGCCAAGCGCATCACCAGACTGCAGGAGATGGGGGTGCGTATGGAGGCCTGCAATGGTGCGACTGCCGCCTTCAACGTGGACAACGACACCCTGCTGCCGGGCATTGAGCCGGTACGCAGCGGCTTCATCAGCCTGATGGGCTACCAGAACAACGGCTATGCACTGATCCCGGTATACGATTGATCTGCCATCGATGATCCGATGAACGAACCCGCCGGTGAGGCGGGTTTTTTTCGCAAAGGAGCGGTTTGTGGCTGATTGATCAGGCCGCCACCTGCTGCTCCAGTGCCTCGTTGTACTCGCCGCTGCTTGCCAGCGCATTCAGCCTGGCCCGGGCCAGCAGTGCCTTGCGCGCCGGGTCGAGATTGGCCGGGTCGCCCTGCCAGATCTTCAATGCCGGATTCTGCAGGGCGCGTGCAAAGGAAAACGTCAGTCGCCAGGGCAGGGCACGTTCGCGTGCCAGCAGGTTCATGGCATTGAGATGGCGGGTGGCCTCTTCGTCGCCCTGGCCGCCGGACAGAAAGGCGATGCCGGGCACAGCCGCGGGCACGGTCTGCTGCAGACAGCGCAGGGTCTGTTCGGCGACTTCCTCCACCGGGGCGCGCTGTGGGCAGTCGGTGCCGGAGATCACCATGCTGGGCTTGAGCACCATGCCGGCGAAGTCCACGTCCTGGCGATAGAGTTGATCGAACACGCGACGCTGGGTCTCGACCGTGACATCGTAGCTGGTCTCGATGGTATGCGCGCCGTTGATCAGCACCTCGGGCTCGATGATCGGTACCAGCCCGGCCTCCTGGCACAGGGCGGCGTAGCGGGCCAGGGCATGGGCGTTGGCCTGCAGGCAGGCGATGCTGGGCTTGAACTCGCCGATGGTGATCACTGCACGCCATTTGCAGAAGCGCGCGCCGAAGCCCCGGTATTCCTCCAGCCGTTCGCGCAGGCCGTCCAGCCCCTCGGTGACCTTCTCACCGGCATGCAGGGCCAGTTCCTTCGCCCCGGTGTCGACCTTGATACCGGGCATGATGCCCTGCTGCTGCAGCAGTTGCGGGAAACTCACACCCTCGGTGCTCTGCTGGCGCAGGGTCTCGTCATAGAGGATGGCACCGCTGATGTAGTCGCCGAGTCCCGGTGTGCCCAGTAACAGGCTGCGGTAGGCGATGCGGTTCTCCTCCGTGTTCTCGACGCCCACGGCCTCCAGGCGTTTGCCGCAGGTAGGGGTGCTCTCGTCCATGGCCAGGATCCCCTTGCCGGGTACAACCATGGCGCGGGCGGTTTCGCGTAGAGAGGCAGTGTTCATTGAGACATCTCCTTGGCTGATGCAGTGTGGTCTCGACTGCGTGATTCAATCCCTGAACCATAGTTGGCGTGCCGGAGCAGGACAAAAAATATCTGTTTATGACCTTGCCGGGAATCTCATAAACTCAGGCAATCGGCCCGGCCGCACCACAACCCTGAGGAGAAGGCAGGAAACGGCTTGGCAATTTCCCGCCATAACCTGCTGTTTTCCCAATTTATACCGCAAGTTGAAAACTTGCGGCTTGTCCAATCCGGGCTAGAGTTCCTAGTATGGGTAAGGCCAGCGACAGCTACAGGAGCCGCAGCGATGGATTACTCCACCACACTGCTCATGACCGGGTTCGTTACGCATGATGTGAAACGCTACATCGTGGAATGGCCCGAGGGGCTCGAGTACGCGCCGGGTCAGGGGGTGGAGTTGGCCGTCGATGAACCCGACTGGCGGGAGGAGGGGCGCCCCTTCACCCCGACCGCTATCAAGGATGACCGGGTGCTGGAATTCACCATCAAGAGTTATCCCGACCATCAGGGCATGACACAGCATCTGCGCGACATCAAACCCGGCAGCCGACTGCTGCTGTCCGGGTCCTTCGGTACCATCCGCTACAAGGGCCCGGGGGTGTTCATCGCCGCCGGTGCCGGCATCACGCCTTTTCTCGCGATTCTGCGCGACCTGGCTGCACGCGGTGAACTCGGTCGGAGTCAGTTGCTGTTCTCCAACAAGACGCCGGCGGATGTGATCTGCGAACGCGAACTGCGGCACTATTTCGGCGAGCATGGATGGTTCACCTGCACCCAGGAAAGTGCGCCGGGCTATGCCGACCAGCGCATCGACAAGGCGCTGCTGCAGACACGGATCAGCGACTTCGGGCAGAACTTCTATGTCTGCGGTCCGCCGGGCTTCACCGAGACAGTCAATCAGGCCCTGAGCGAGCTCGGCGCCGATCCGGATGCGGTCGTGTTCGAGCAATGACCCCGGCGGACTCCGACAGGACACAGGAATGACATCGATACGGTTGTGGCTGGCGGCGGCGCTGCTGGCGCTGACGTCGGCAGTGCAGGCCCAGGGCGCGGCCGTACTGCTGGACATCGAGGGCGGCATCGGCCCGGTGACGGCGGATTTCATTGAACGGGGGCTGGCCAGTGCCGAAGCCGAAGGCGCCGAACTGGTGATCCTGCGCCTGGACACCCCGGGCGGACTGGATACCTCCATGCGTTCCATCATCAAGGCCATCCTCAATTCCTCGGTGCCGGTGGCGAGCTTCGTGGCCCCGCGCGGGGCGCGGGCGGCCAGCGCCGGCACCTATATCCTGTATGCCAGCCATATTGCCGCCATGGCGCCGGGCACCAACCTGGGTGCGGCCACGCCGGTGAACCTGATCGACGACGGCGGCGGCATGCCGAAACCGCCGGGCCAGCCCGATCAGGACGCTGCCCAGGAAGGCGAGCAGGCAGCGGCGGAGCCGGGCGATGCCAAGCAGCGTAAGGCGGTCAACGACGCCGTGGCCTATATCCGCTCGCTGGCGCAGCTGCGCGGGCGCAATGCCGACTGGGCCGAGCAGGCGGTGCGTGAGGCGGCCAGCCTGGCGGCAGAGGAGGCGCTGGAGCGGGATGTGATCGATCTGGTGGCCGCCAATCTGACCGAACTGATGCAGGCGCTCGATGGCTACGAGTTCGAGATCCAGGGCGAGACGCGCACCCTGGCCACCCGGGACATGCAGATCGAGACCATCGAACCCGACTGGCGCACCCGCCTGCTGGCGGTGATCGCCGACCCCAACATTGCCTATATCCTCATCCTGCTCGGCTTCTACGGGCTGTTGCTGGAATTCTACAACCCGGGCTTCATCGTCCCCGGCGTGGTCGGCGCCATCTCGCTGATCCTGGCCCTGTTCGCGCTGCAGGTCCTGCCGGTGAACTATGCCGGGCTGGGCCTGATCATCCTCGGCATCATCTTCATGTCGGCCGAGGCCTTCGTGCCCAGTTTCGGGGCGCTGGGCATCGGCGGGCTGATCGCCTTCGTCATCGGTTCCATCATGCTGATCGACACCGACGCGCCCGGCTACGGCATCTCGCCGGCGCTGATCGCCACGGTGAGCGTGACCAGCGCCGCCTTCTTCATTTTCGTGCTGGGCATGGTGGTCAAGGCGCGGGAGCGGCCTGTCGTCAGCGGTCAGGAGCAGATGATCGGTGCCCTGGGCACGGCGCGCGAGGATTTCAGCGACCGCGGCTGGGTGCATGTGCATGGTGAGAACTGGCGCGCCCGGGCCGTTCGGCCGGTGCGCCAGGGCCAGCGGGTACGTGTCACCGGCATGGATGAACTGCTGCTGGAAATCGAACCGCTCGAGGAAGATTGATCCATGGACGGTACTGCAACTCTCAATCTGGCGTTGTCACGCTGAAGGAGTCCTGGTATGCCGATTACGATCGTCACCATCGCCGCACTGGTCCTGGCACTGGTGTTTTCCATGTTCCGCATCCTGCGCGAATACGAGCGCGGCGTGATCTTCATGCTCGGCCGGTTCTGGAAAGTGAAAGGGCCGGGTCTGATCATCGTCATCCCCTTCATCCAGCAGATGGTGCGGGTGGATTTGCGCATCGTGGTGATGGATGTGCCCAGCCAGGACGTCATCTCCCAGGACAACGTCTCGGTGAAGGTCAATGCGGTGCTCTACTTCCGGGTGATCGACTCTGAACGTGCCATCATCCAGGTCGAGGACTACTATTCCGCCACCAGCCAGCTGGCCCAGACCACGCTGCGCTCGGTGCTGGGCAAGCACGACCTGGACGAGATGCTGTCGGAGCGCGACAAGCTCAACAACGATATCCAGGAACTGCTGGATTCCCAGACCGATGCCTGGGGCATCAAGGTCTCGAACGTGGAGATCAAGCACGTGGACCTGGACGAGAGCATGATCCGCTCCATTGCCAAGCAGGCCGAGGCCGAGCGGGTGCGCCGGGCCAAGGTGATCCACGCCGAGGGCGAGATGCAGGCCTCGGAAAAGCTGGCCGAGGCCTACAAGGTACTGGCCAGCCAGCCCGGCTCGATCCAGCTGCGCTATCTGCAGACCCTGACCGACATCGCCGGCGAGCAGAACTCGACCATCGTCTTCCCGGTGCCGATGGACCTGATCAAGCCGATGCTGGATGCCATCGGCGGCAAGTCGCAGCAGAGTTAGACCCAGGGCAGCAGCGCACCCACCTCGCGCCGGTAGCGTCGATAGGGCTCGCCGAAGTGTCCGGCGAGCTCGCGCTCCTCGAGCATTACACCCAGGGCGATATAGCCGGTCAGCCCCAGGGCCAGCGCCAGGTGGCCCGCGCTCATCTCCGGCGTGGCCCAGATTCCGATCAGGATGCCCAGCATCATGGGATGACGACTGTAGCGGTACATCCACTTGCGCACGAACGGCACCGGCCTGTACTGCCTGCCGCGCAGATGCAGCCAGGCCTGGCGCAGGCCGAACAGGTCATAGTGATCGGTAACGTAGGTCGCGGCCACCAGGTACAGCCAGCCGAAGGCGAACAGCCCCCACATGGCGGCGCGTGCCAGTGGATCGGCGACCGTCCAGATCATCCTGTCCAGCGGCTGCCACAGCCATATCACCAGCCCCAGTGTCAGCGCCGCGGCCAGCACATAGGTGCTGCATGAGGCCGATGGCCCGGCAACGGACGCCCGACGGCGGTCTGTCGGGCCAGACCGGGGTATCTGTTCCGACTTCAGCCGCCGGGTTCAGCCGAAACCGGGACCGGCGCAGGCAAGCCGACCGCCGTCATACGTGATGCAGAACGGGATGCGCCGGCGCATGGCTCGGAAGTGAGGCTTCGACGCCGGAGGCCAGGTGGCACGCCGGGACCGCAGGAAGCCGGGGCTGAGGCTCAGACCTTGCCCTGGGCGCGGGAGAATTCGAGCATGCGCTCGATGGGGACGAGGGCCCTGCGGCGCACTGTCTCGTCGATGTGGATTTCGTGGCCGCTGCCGTTTTCCAGCACTGCGGCGAGGTTTTCCAGGCTGTTCATGGCCATCCAGGGACAATGGGCGCAGCTGACGCAGGTGGCGCTTTCGCCGCCGGTGGGGACAGCGATCAGCTGCTTGTCCGGGGCGGCCTCGTGCATCTTGTGGAAGATGCCCATGTCGGTGGCCACGATCAGCGTCTTCGCCTTGGATGCCTGCGCCGCCTTGATCAGCTGGGTGGTCGAGCCAATGGCATCGGCCATGTCCAGCACCTCGGCCGGGGATTCGGGATGGGCGATCAGCTCGGCCTCGGGATGCTCAGCCATCAGGCGCTTGAGCTCGCTGGCCTTGAACTCGTCATGCACCACGCAGAAACCCTGCCAGTTGAGGATGTCGGCACCGGTCTTCTGCTGCACGTAGCGGCCCAGATGACGGTCGGGCGCAAAGATGATCTTCTCGCCCCTGGCGTGCAGGTGGGCGACGATGTCGACGGCGTTGGAGGAGGTCACCACCCAATCGGCGCGGGCCTTCACCTCGGCGCTGGTGTTGGTATAGACCACCACGGTGCGGTCCGGGTGCTGGTCGCAGAAGGCGCTGAAGGCGTCGATGGGGCAACTCAGGTCGAGTGAGCACTCCGCACCCAGGTCGGGCATCAGCACCCGTTTCTCGGGATTGAGGATCTTGGCGGTCTCGCCCATGAAGCGCACCCCGATCACCACCAGGGTGGTGGCGGCATGCTTGTTGCCGTAATCGGCCATGCCCAGCGAATCGCCGACATAGCCGCCGGTGGCGTCGGTCAGCATCTGCAGCTGCTCATCGACATAATAATGAGTGATGAGCACGGCGTTGTTGGCCTCGAGCAGGCCCCGGATGCGCTCGATCAGGGCGTCGCGCTGCTCCGGGCTGAGATCGCGCGGGCGCGGCGCATGCAGGGCCTTGCCGCGGATCTCCTCGACCAGTTCTACCGGGATGTCGTTGGCACTGCCCATGGTGATTCGCTCCAACTCGCAGGAAGACGCCCGCAGCGCGGCATCGGGCATCCCCGGTGCTACCTGCGCCCCTGCAATAGTAGCACCGGCTCCGAATGGTCAGAAGTTGGCCTCATGGGGTATGCCGTCGCTATCCCCTTGGGGGAGTTTCAGCGGGCAGGGACATTGCTGTCCCCGCGCCGGCGGTGGTGGCGTTGCGGGCCGGTTCAGCTTGCCAGTGCCAGTTCCGGTTCGCTCCGGTTGCGGACCGTCAGGCCGTGGAGGTCGGCAAAGCGCAGGATGTCATCGACCAGCCCCGGCTGCGAGTCGGCCAGTGCCTTGGCCACCCGCAGGCACTTGATGCCGTCGACCATGACCGGTGCCAGGGCATCCGAATAGCGCAGCCGCCGGTCGCGGCCGAAACTGGCCAGGTTGCCGGCGAAGCGCTCGGCCCAGTTATGCGGCCGCAGGGGTGTGTTATTGTCGGTCTGTCCAACGATAAAGAGATACAGGTCCTCTTGTGACATTAATTTAAGTTTCATCCTTAAAGTTATGAATAAATAGTGTATTCTTTCGGATAAATGATAAGCATCCGTAATGAATAACTGACAAATATTATAATGTACTTATCTATTAACCGCAATAATCTTATTGGCGCATCAGGCAGTCTTATGGGCGCCATGAACAGGCCGGGAGGTTGTCAGTGGAAGCCTTTGCCTATGCCCGGGCACGGTTGAGTGCGCCGGAACTGCAGCGGTTCGTCCGCATCGAAACCCTGCCGCAATGGTGCGCGGGCATCGCCGAGGTGCTCGAGCACAGTGGCGAGCGTGGCGAGATCAGCTGCCTGTGGGGACGGTTCCGGGTGCATCGGGAGGTGATACGGGACGGCATCCGCTTCTCTCTGCCGGGGTGTCCCAATGCCCTGCAATGGACGCTGACGGTGGAGAACGCCGGCAGCGAAGGGCGCATTACCGTCCATTGCAGCATCAACCGGGCCGAGCCGGACCCGGATTTCGCCGAATCCATCGAGGAATTCGTACGCGACTGGCGGCAGGGTCTGGAGCAGGGCTGGGAGAGCGCCCGGCAACGGGCCTCACGTCTGCCTGCCGCCGAGGCCGAGTGCATGCCCTGGTACGGCTGATTTGATGCACTCCCTCCTCAATCCTCCCCCATCGAGGGGGAGGAAGTCGGGCGGGTCGGGATAGCGCAGCGTAACCCGACAGGCTGGCAGGATGTCGGATTACGCCCTGCGGGCTAATCCGACCTACGGGGTTGCTCTGTGTCCTGCGCCCGGCCGGCGTGGGCCAGGGCCTGGAGCAACTCCCGGTCGGTGTCGTTCACGTACAGGGTACGGTGCGGGAAGGGGATCTCGATGCCGCGGGCATCAAAGGCGTATTTCAGCCGGCGGCGGAATTCCCGGCCCACTGCCCACTGCTGGATGGGCCGGGTCTTGAGCCGGCCCTTGATGACCACGGCCGAGTCGGCAAAGTTGTCCAGCCCGAACACCTCGATGGGTTCGACAATGAGGGCGCCGAAGTGCTCGTCCGCGGCCAATTCCTCGCCGACCTCCCGGATGATGCCAATGACGGTATCCACGTCCTCCTTGTAGGCCACGCCGATGTCGAACACATAGCCGGACCACTCGCGGGTCATATTGGACAGTGTGGTGATGGTGCCGTTGGGAAAGACGTGCACGGTACCGGAGAGATCGCGCAGCACCAGGGTGCGGAAATTGATGGCCTCGACCAGGCCGCCGGTGCCGTTGATGATGGCCACGTCACCCAGCCGCACCTGATTCTCCAGGATGATGAAAAAGCCGGCGATGACGTCGCGCACCAGGTTCTGGGCGCCGAAGCCCACGGCCAGGCCGACGATGCCGGCACTGGCGAGAATAGGGGCGATGTCCACGCCGAGCTCGCGCAGGATGATCAGCAGGGCAACGACCCAGATCACGATGCGGATGCCCTGGCGCAGCAGCCGGATCAGGGTCTCGGCCCGCTTGCTTGCCTCGGTCAGGCTCTCATCGGCATCCTGGCCACGTCGGACCAGCCGCTGTTCCAGCCGGCGCAGGCCGAGCCGGGCCAGCAGCATCAGCCCCCACATCAGGACCAGGATGAGAAGGATTCGCAGACTGGTGAGGATCAGGACTTCCCAGTCGAATCTCTCCAGCAGCAGGTTGATCAGATCCATCAGTCGTGCCTTTGTCTGTATCGCGGAATCCTGATCAAGAGTAGGGAATGACGTATGAGGGGACAACCCGGTGGGTGGGAAGCGGCCGCGGGTTTATGACGATTTTTCGTCAAAAACAAGTCACCATGGCATGAAACCGTACTTGTTCCACGTGGGCGTGGACCCTGATCGCGGCTGCAGGGAGTGGATTCCAGTCGGTTGATGTCTCAAACTTGAGTTTGAAGCGGATTGGCGCAGGAATTGCCTTCTTTTCCGCAAACACGGCCAGATCCATTCCATGGAAGACAGAGTCAAACTCAAAAGCATGCAGCGTCTGTGGGCGGACTCCCAGTTGAGCGGCCACAACGGCGACTATCTGGATGCGCTCTATGACCGTTACCTGGAGGATCCGGCCCAGGTCGAGGAGCACTGGCGTACCTTCTTCGATACCCTGCCTGCCGTGGATGCCCGCCAGCACGAGGCCTCGCACACCCCGGTGCGGGAACAGTTCCGCTCACTCGCGCGCCGGCCTTCCAGCCGCGGCGCGCCGGCTGCCGCGGCTTCCCACGAGGAAAAACAGATCCGGGTGCTGCAGCTGATCAATGCCCATCGCTTCCGCGCCCATCAGATCGCTGACATCGACCCGCTGGGCCTGCGCGAACGGCCGCACATCCCGGAGCTCGAACCCGCCCATCACGGACTGACCGAGGCCGACCTGGACCGGATCTTCGATACCGGCTCTCTGGCCGGGGTGGAGCGGGCCAGCCTGCGCGAGATACTGGAACTGCTCGACTGTACCTATGCCGGTCATATCGGCGCCGAGTACATGCATATCACCGAGACCGGCGAGAAGCGCTGGCTGCAGCAGCGCCTGGAATCCTGCGCCGGGCCGCCGCGCTTCTCCGACGAGACCCGCCAGCGCATCCTCGACCGGCTGACTGCCGCCGAGGGACTGGAGCGCTACCTGCACAATCGTTATGTGGGCCAGAAGCGCTTCTCGCTGGAGGGCGGCGACAGCCTGATCCCCATCCTGGACGAGTTGATCCAGCGCGGCGGCGTCCACGGGGTGAAGGAACTGGTCATCGGCATGGCGCACCGCGGCCGGCTCAACGTGCTGGTCAACATCATGGGCAAGACCCCGGCCGAACTGTTCCAGGAATTCGAGGGCAGGGCCGGACACGAGGGCAGCGGGTCGGGCGACGTGAAGTACCACCTCGGCTTTTCCTCGGACATCCAGACCCGGGGCGGCCCGGTGCACATCAATCTGGCCTTCAATCCTTCGCATCTGGAGATCGTCGACCCGGTGGTCGAGGGTTCGGTGCGGGCACGCCAGGACCGGCGCCGGGATACGGAGGGCACCAGCGTGGTGCCGGTACTGATCCACGGCGACGCCGCCTTTGCCGGGCAGGGCGTGGTGATGGAAACCTTCAACATGTCGCAGTCGCGCGGCTATTCCACCAAGGGCACGGTGCACCTGGTGGTCAACAACCAGATCGGCTTCACCACCTCATACCAGCGCGATGCCCGCTCGACCCAGTACTGCACCGACATTGCCAAGATGGTCAATGCCCCCATCCTTCACGTCAACGGCGACGATCCCGAGGCAGTGCTGTTCGTGACCCGGATCGCGCTGGACTATCGCATGACCTACCACAAGGATGTGGTCATCGACCTGGTCTGCTACCGCCGCCACGGCCACAGCGAGGCCGACGAACCCACCGCCACCCAGCCCCTGATGTACCAGTCGATCAAGCACAAGCCCTCGGCACGCGGCCTGTATGCCCAGACCCTGATCGACGCAGGCCTGATCGAGCCGGATGCTCCCGAACAGATGCTGCAGGCGTACCGGGACGCGCTCGATGCCGGGCGCAGTGTGGTGAAGGAGCTCATCCCCGCCGAGCAGTCGCCGTACCCGCATGCGGTCGACTGGAAGCCCTACATCGGTCAGTCCTGTACCACTGAAGTGAACACGGCCATCGACGCTGCCCGCCTCAAGCAGCTCTGGCAGGGTCTGTCGCGTCTGCCCGAGGGATTCGAGATCCATTCCAACGTGGGCAAGATCATGGAGAACCGGCGCAAGATGACCGCCGGGGCCCTGTCCATCGACTGGGGCTATGCCGAAACCATGGCCTACGCCTCGCTGCTGACCGAGGGTTATCCGGTGCGCCTGTCCGGACAGGACAGCGGGCGCGGCACCTTCTTTCACCGGCATGCCGTGATCAGCAACCAGGTCGACGGCACGCCCTATGTGCCGTTGCGCAATATCAGCGCGGACCAGGCCAATTTCCTGGTCATCAACTCGCTGCTCTCGGAGGAGGCCGTGCTGGCGTTTGAGTACGGCTATGCCACCACTGATCCCGGCACCCTGGTGATCTGGGAGGCCCAGTTCGGCGATTTCGCCAACAACGCGCAGGTGGTGATCGATCAGTTCATCAGTGCCGGCGAGCAGAAATGGAACCGACTGTGCGGACTGGTGATGTTCCTGCCGCACGGCTACGAAGGGCAGGGCCCGGAGCATTCCTCGGCCCGCCTGGAGCGCTACCTGCAGCTGTGCGCGGAGCAGAATATCCAGGTCTGCGTGCCGACCACGCCGGCGCAGATCTTTCACCTGTTGCGCCAGCAGATGCTCAACACCTGCCGCAAGCCGCTGGTGGTCATGACGCCGAAGAGCCTGCTGCGTCACCGCCTCGCGGTCAGCCGGCTGGAGGATCTGACCGAGGGCGGATTCCATGCCGTCATTCCGGAGCTCGACGAACTCGACCCCGCGGCGGTCAACCGGGTGATCCTGTGCAGCGGCAAGGTTTACTACGACCTGCTGGAGAAGCGCCGCGAGGTGGAACTGAACGATGTCGCCATCATCCGCCTGGAGCGGCTCTATCCCTTCCCGGAAGGCATTCTGCGCCGGATCCTGGAGCAGTACCCCAACGTGGAAACCTATATCTGGTGCCAGGAGGAGCCCAAGAACCAGGGCGCCTGGTATTCCACCCAGCATCATCTGTATGCCTCCCTGCCCTGTGACGCGCCGCTGGAGTATGCCGGCCGGCCTTTTTCCGCTGCCCCTGCGGTCGGCTACAACTGGCTGCATGTGCAGCAGCAGCACCGGCTGGTGGCCGAGGCGCTGGGGCTGGAGAGTACAGGTACAGGCCAGTGAACAGTCAATAACAGGAACACGCCCATGTCAGTCGAAATCAAGGTTCCCAGCTTCCCCGAATCGGTCGCCGACGGCACTGTGCTGCGCTGGAACAAGCGGCCCGGCGAAGCGGTTGCGCGTGACGAGACCCTGGTGGAGATCGAGACCGACAAGGTGGTCTTCGAGGTCCCCGCGCCGGCCGCCGGTGTGCTCGAGGGTATTGAGCAGGGCGAGGGTGAGGTGGTGACCTCCGGCCAGGTCATCGGCCGCCTGCGCGAGGGTGGAGCGGCGGACGCCAGCGCTGCCTCGCCGCCAGCCGCCGGAACGGAGGCGGACAGCGAGAACCGCAGCGCGAACCCGCCGGTCTCACCCTCGGCGCGACGGCTGCTGGAACAACACGGCATTGCAGCCTCGCAGGTGACCGGCACGGGTAAGGACGGACGCATCCTCAAGGAGGATGTGGAACAGCACCTCGCACACGGCAGTGAGACGACGACGGCCGATCAGGCCCGACAGGAGGCTGCGCAGACCCGCCCGCAGAAGACGCCCGCACCGCCGCCGGAACCGGCGGCAGCCACTGCCGGGGCCGGAGGACGCGAGGAGAAGCGCGTGCCCATGACCCGCCTGCGCGCACGGGTGGCGGAGCGCCTGCTTGAGGCGCAGCACAATGCCGCCATCCTGACGACGTTCAACGAGGTCGACATGCAGCCGGTCATGCAGCTGCGCCAGCGCTATCGCGAGGCCTTCGAGACGCGTCACGGCGTGAAACTCGGGTTCATGTCCTTTTTCGTCAAAGCGGCCGTGGAGGCGCTGCGGCGGTTCCCGGAGGTCAATGCCTCCATCGACGGCAACGATGTCGTCTACCACGGTTATTTCGACATCGGCATCGCGGTCAGTTCGCCGCGCGGCCTGGTGGTGCCCATCCTGCGCGATGCCGACGCGCTCGGCCTGGCCGAGATCGAAGGGCGCATCCTGGACTTTGCCCAACGGGCGCAGCAAGGGCGGCTGGAACTGGATGAGATCACGGGAGGCACCTTCACCATCACCAACGGCGGCGTGTTCGGCTCCATGCTGTCCACCCCCATCATCAATCCGCCCCAGAGCGGCATTCTCGGCATGCACAGGATCCAGGAGCGTCCGGTGGCGGAGAACGGCGAAGTGGTCGTCCGGCCCATGATGTACCTGGCACTGAGCTACGATCATCGCCTGATCGACGGCCGCGAGGCGGTGCAGTTTCTGGTCACCATCAAGGATATGATCGAGGATCCGGCACGCCTGCTGCTGGATGTCTGACTGGATACCTGACGGCATGTCAGGGGAGAAGAGCGCATGACGGACAAATACGATGTGGTGGTGATCGGCGCCGGACCGGCAGGCTATGTGGCCGCGATCCGCTGTGCCCAGCTGGGGCTTGCCACAGCCTGCGTGGACGAGTGGGTCAATCCGCAGGGCAGGCCGGCCCTGGGCGGGACCTGTCTGAATGTCGGCTGCATTCCCTCCAAGGCCCTGTTGGAATCCTCCGAACTCTATGTCCGGGCGCAGCAGGAACTGGCCACGCACGGCGTGACCTGCAAGGGCGTGGCACTGGATCTGCCCGCCATGATGGCTCGCAAGGACAAGGTGGTGCAGGAACTCACCCAGGGCATCGAGCAGTTGTTCAAGTCCAATACCATCACCTGGCTGGCCGGCCGGGGCCGGCTGGTGTCGGGCACACAGGTCGAGGTTACCCCGGCCGACGGTAAAGCGCAGACGCTGGAGGCCGGCCATGTGATTCTGGCGCCCGGCTCCGCGCCGGTGGAAATCGATCATATCCCGCTGACCGACGACCGGATCGTCGACTCCGCCGGGGCGCTGGCCTTCGACAGCGTGCCCAGGCGACTGGGCGTGATCGGTGCCGGCGTGATCGGGCTGGAACTGGGCAGCGTCTGGCAGCGCCTGGGCAGCGAAGTGATCCTGCTCGAGGCCCAGGAACAGTTCCTGTCCATGACCGATGCGCAGCTCGGCAGGGAGGCGCTGCGCCAGTTCCGCAAGCAGGGACTGGATATCCGCCTGGGGGCGCGCGTCACCGAGTGCGAGATCAAACGCAGCAAGGTGCATATCGAATACGAGGACGCGAAGGGCAGGGAGCAGGAACAGGTCGATCGGCTGATCGTGGCGGTCGGGCGGCGTCCCAATACCGAGGGCCTGGCCAGTGATGAGAGCCAACTGCTGCTGGACGAGTGGGGGTTCATCCATGTCAATGAGCAATGCCGCACCAACCTGCCCACGGTCTATGCCATCGGTGATGCCGTGCGCGGCCCGATGCTGGCACACAAGGGCTCGGAAGAAGGTGTGATGGTGGCCGAACTGATCGCCGGGCATCACGCTTCCCTGAACTACGATGCCGTCCCGTCGGTCATCTATACCCAGCCCGAGATCGCCTGGGTGGGCAAGACCGAGCAGGCCCTGAAGACAGAGGGGATTGAGTACCGCAGCGGTGTCTTTCCCTTCGCTGCCAGCGGCCGTGCCCGTGCCGCCGGTCAGACCGATGGCTTCATCAAATTGCTGGCCGATGCCGAAACCGACCGCCTGCTGGGGGCGCACATGATCGGTCCGCATGCCTCGGAGTTGGTTGCTCAGGCCGTGCTGGCCCTGGAAATGCAGGCCAGCGCCGAAGACGTCATGCTCACTGTGTTTGCCCATCCGACCCTGTCGGAGTCCTTCCACGAGGCCGCCCTGGCCGTGCACGACCGTGCCATCCATGTCGCCCGGCCGCGGCGAGGGAAATAACAGCGTGTAGGATGGCTGGAGGCGCTTGCGCCGCAACCCATCTGCAGGTGGGGAACGATGGGTTTGCGCTGCGCTCCACCCATCCTACTCGCTGGTATCACAGCAGCAGGATAGTCATCCCCCCCGCCAGCCCGACCGCCAGCATCGGCGGCAGCACATACTTCGCCAGTACGGCACCGCCGATCACCGCGGCCAGGACGCCCTTGAACAGGGTGTTGACGACCGCAGCCAGCGTCATGGCGCCAACCGCCGCCTGTGAATTGGCCTCGATGCCGGGCATGCGGGCAATGGTCAGGGTAATGGCATCCACGTCGGCCACTCCGCTGATACCGGCGGCGATGTACAACCCGCGCTGACCCAGCCAGGCATGCAGAGCCTCGGTGGCCAGCATGACCAGTGCCAGCAGCAGGGCGAATTTCAATGCCGGAAGCAGTTGGAAGGGATTGCTCAGCGGGGTCTCGATCGGTTTGTCCCGCTTCCTCGCCGCCAGCCGCCACAGCCAGAACACGCCCACCAGCGCCACGGCCAGCATGACCAGCAGCGGCACCAGCATGGGGGCGGCCAGGGATCGATTGAGAATGACGATCTCCAGCAGCATACGTGGAAACATGGTCGCCGAAGCAATCAGGATACCGGCCGCCAGCATGGGCGGCGGCAGGCCCTTCCCCTGCAGACGGGAGAAATGCAGCGTTGTTGCAGTGGAGGAGGTTATGCCGCCCAGAAATCCTGTCAGCAGTGTCCCCTTGCCGGCGCCGAATATGCGCATGGCGATATAGCCGAAAAAGGAGATGCCGGCGATAAGCACCACCAGCCACCACAGCTCATACGGGTTGAGCGCGGACCAGGGTCCGTAACCTCGGTTGGGCAGAACCGGCAGCAGGACCACTGAGATCAGCAGCAGCTTGAGGGTGGCCAGCAGTTCGGGTTCCTCGATCCTGCGGATCCAGGCATGCAGCAGGGGTTTGAGACTGAGCAGAAAGGCCGTTACCACGGCTGCGCTGGCCGCGGCCGCCTGCTGCCCGCGCATGGCCAGGGCGCCGATGACGAAGGTGAGCAGGGCGGCGACCAGGGTGGTAATCCCGTAGTCTCTGTCGGCCCTGACCTGACGGCTGTGGCTGATGATGAGCAGGCCGGTGAAGGCCACGAAGGCAAAGCCGAGCAGCACTTCACCCAGTTCATTCGCCAGCAACGCCCACAGCGCCCCCAGCAACCCGATCAGACCGAAGGTGCGGATGCCGGCCAGACGCGTGCCTTCCTCGGCGGTGCGCCGCTCCCAGCCGCGCTCGGCGCCGATCAGCAGGCCCAGGGCAAGTGCCAGCAGGAGGTTCAACAGGGTATGGATTTCCGCCATCGTTCAGCACCCGCGTGCATTGATGGGGTATTGTCGCATCAGCCGCCGCAGGATTCACTTCCCTGAATCCTGCATGACAGGATAAAACTTTACCTCCTCACGGCACTGTGGCATAAAGCACGCCCATGAAAGCATCCAAATCGAGCAGGAAACACAAGAAGGGCAGGGGCGCCGGGACGAACAAGCCCGCGCTGGCCAGCCAGGCCGATCGTCACATCCTGTATCAGGACTCAGTACAGGACACCGAGTTCGAGTTCGAATTCATCAACGGTACCTTCGAGCGTCTGCGCGGACGCCAGCCCCATCTGCTGCGCGAGGATTTCTGCGGCACGGCACAGATGTGCTGCGAGTGGGTCAGACGCGATCCGCACAACCGGGCCGTCGGGGTGGACCTGGACACCGAGGTGCTGGACTGGGCGCGCGAGCATAACCTGTCGCAGCTCGAACCCGAACAGCGGGAACGGGTGCAGCTGGCCGAGGCCGACGTGCTGGAAGTCAGAACCGAGCAGGCCCCGGACCTGATCATCGCCATGAACTTCAGCTACCAGGGCTTCAAGACCCGGGAGGCCCTGCGCGGCTATTTCGAGCGGGTGCGCGAGGCCCTGACCGACGACGGTGTGCTGATCATGGATGCCTTCGGCGGCTACGAGGCCTTCCAGGAACTGGAGGAAGAGACCGAGCACGACGATTTCACCTATATCTGGGATCAGGATTTCTACGACCCCATCACCGGGGCGATGACCTGCCATATCCATTTCAGCTTTCCCGATGGTTCCCGGATGGACAAGGCCTTCACCTACCACTGGCGTCTGTGGACCCTGCCCGAGTTGCAGGAACTGCTGAAGGAGGCCGGCTTCAAACGTGTGACCGTGTACTGGGAAGGCACGGATGAGGAGACCAACGAGGGCGACGGCAACTTCCAGCCCGCCACCCAGGGCGAGGCCGACCCCGGCTGGATCGCCTTCCTGTCAGCGGAAAAATAACCCTCCGTTCAGCCACCTGTGATGCCGGTCCGGCCGGCGTCACGGCGCATACAAAGCATTTATACAGACAGAAAAAATTTGATGGCACAAAAGCGGGGGATTTCCTGTGCTCCCGCCTGCAGCCGCAACCATCCATGTTATGATTGGCGGAATTCATAAAAACCCCGCAGGGAATTTATAAGCCTCTGATTTCAAATTGATTGCCCGTGCATTCGGGAGCAGCAAGCACCAGGAGAGAAGACAATGATCAAGCCGATAGGATCCGACACCCTCAAGCCGCTGTTCGTCTACGATTCGGACAAGCATGACGCCCTGATGCACGAGGCCGAAAGCCTGCCCTCCATCGTGATCAGCTCGGCGGCTGCCGGCAACGCGGTCATGATGGGCGGCGGCTACTTCACCCCGCTGACGGGTTACATGAACGTCGCTGACGCAGTCAGCTGCGCGGAGTCGATGCAGACCACCTCGGGCCAGTTCTTCCCGGTGCCTATCCTCAACCTGGTCGAGGACATCTCTGCCATCAAGGATGCCAAGCGCATCGCCCTGCGCGATCCCAATGTCGAGGGCCAGCCCGTGATCGCCGTGCAGGACATCGAAGCGATCGAAGAGGTCAGCGACGAGCAGATGAAGCTGATGACCGAGAAGGTCTACCGCACCACCGATACGGAACACCCCGGTGTGGCCGCCTTCAATTCCCAGGGCCGCTATGCCATTTCCGGTCCCATCCAGGTGCTCAATTTCAGCTATTTCCAGACGGACTTCCCCGATACCTTCCGTACCGCGGTCGAGATCCGCAACGAGATCCAGGAACGCGGCTGGAAAAAGGTCGTTGCCTTCCAGACCCGCAACCCCATGCACCGCGCACACGAGGAACTGTGTCGCATGGCCATGGACCGCCTGGGCTGCGACGGTCTGGTCATCCACATGCTGCTGGGCAAGCTCAAGCCCGGTGACATCCCGGCCCCGGTGCGCGACGCCGCCATCCGCAAGATGGTGGAACTGTACTTCCCGCCCAACAGCGCCATGATCACCGGCTACGGCTTCGACATGCTCTACGCCGGCCCGCGCGAGGCGGTGCTGCACGCCTATTTCCGCCAGAACATGGGCGCGACCCATTTCATCATCGGCCGCGACCACGCCGGCGTGGGCGACTACTATGGTCCCTTCGACGCCCAGACCATCTTCGACGAGGAGGTCCCTGCGGGCGCGCTGGAGATCGAGATCTTCAAGGCCGATCACACTGCCTATTCGAAGAAGCTCAACAAGGTCGTCATGATGTGCGAGGCGCCGGACCATTCCAAGGAAGACTTCGTCCTGCTGTCCGGCACCAAGGTGCGCGAGATGCTGGGTAAGGGCGAGGCGCCGCCGAAGGAGTTCTCCCGCCCCGAGGTGGCCAAGATCCTGATGGACTACTATCAGAGCCTGAATGGCTGAGGGCTGTCCGGCCTGAAAGACGAAAGCCGCCTCCGGGCGGCTTTTTTATTTATGTGCATCACAAGGGACGTGACGGAAACAAAGCTGCGAAATATTGCCTGTAACACTAAGAGTAGCGTCATCCCCGCGTAGGCGGGGATCCAGACGCCACAGCGGGTTATGGATTCCCGCCTACGCGGGAATGACGCTGTTTAACCATGATCTTTGCCTTGCGTACTCTGCGCCTTTGCGCCTCTGCGTTGAGGTGTTGCTGGTTTCCGCCGGATCAGCATGAAACTCAGGTCATCCGCCTTGCTGGGCTGGCGGCGCCTCTCGGTGAGCATGCGTTCGCGCACGTCGGCGGCCAGCCGGCGCGCGGCGTGGTTCAACGGGCCCTTGCGGATGCGCTCGATGATCTCCTCCTTGTACAGGTTGTCATAGAGCCCGTCGCTGCCGATGACGATGGTATCGTGACGGGCCATGTCGACAAAGGAGCCGATTTCCACCCGCAGATCCTCGTGGCCGAGGATATTGGTCACCAGGTGACGATCTTCGTGATGCAGTGCCGCATCCTCTTCCAGCAGCCCGGCCTCGACGGCGTAGCCGGTGGGGGAGTGGGGGACGGTCTGGTACTTGATGCGGCCGCGCAGGCCGACATGCATGATCATGGTATCGCCGGCATGATAGGGACGGATGCGGCCGTCGGCATATTCGATCACGGTCAGGGTGGTGCTGGCGCCGACACCGAGTTCCATGATGCGGGTATTGGCCAGCTCGTAGGCATTGAGCACGCAGGCGCGGACGTCCTGTTCCGGTGATTTCTCGCGCAGCACCTGCTCGAGAGCGGCGACCGCGAGCCGGGAGGCGTCACCGCCCTGGCGGGTGCCGCCGGCGCCGTCGGCAATAGCGAGGATACACTCTCTGCCATCCAGCGGGATGATTGCCAGACAGTCTTCGTTCGGCGTCTCCTTCTCCGGTGATACCGCGCTGTAGGCGATGACTTCCAGCGAGTTCGCAGTGATGTGAAAGAAACGTTCCTCGTTCTGCTGTTCAATCAACAGCGGCTGATCCAGCTCAATCCTTTTTTTCATGTTATTGGTTGTCGTTACCAGGACAGATTTTCAAGATATTCTCTCAATTGTCCCGCAGTTTTGAATTTTTTCAATATCAAAGTGCGTTTCAGGCCGTTGATGACCGATTTCACCGGCTGCGGCTGGCGGGCGTAGTGGCGCTGACCGCCGAGGACATCATAGAGAATACGGACAAGATCGAATACGTCCTGGCGGATGTTCTGTGCCGTCGGCGGTCCCCAGTGGTACATGTCCACCAGCTTGACTTCGAATGCGAGTCCCGCGCGCTGCACGATGATGTTATCGGTATGCAGGTCGCCGTGATACTCGCCCATGTGATGAATGCTCTCGATGCCCTGGGCCAGGGTATAGAGAAGATGCAGGCCCTGGAAATAATCCAGTCGCTGGCCTGGCTGTTCCTCTATGAAATTGGACAACAGCTCGCCCTCGACATAATCCGAGACGATGAACTTGACCGGCTGACGCTGAAGGGTGACGCTGTCCTGGGTATGGTACTGGATCAGGATCGGACAGTTGCGCAGCTTGTGCAGTTTCTTGGCATAGAAGAGCAGGCTGCGGTTATTCGGGTTGCGCTGCGGGTAGAAGAACTTGGCCGCGCGTTCGATGCCGGTGTCCTTCTCCACCACCAGATACACCTCGCCTTCCCAGCCGGAGCCGAGCGAACTGACCACTTCATATTTCCCGGCAAGTACGCGGCCGGGTTTGAAATTGAAGCTTCGGATCGGTTTCACCTTGCGCACGGCCATGGCGACAGGTCACTCGTTGGATGAAGGCTCGGGTTCGTCATTGAACGTCGCCGTGCCGGGATGAGACTCTTCCATCTGGTAAGTGGCCTGGAAGGCTTCGACCTGGGCGGCGACGTCCTCGACCGTCTCGAAGCGGGCAATGTGAAACAGCGCTTCGCCCTCATAGGCCATGGGCAGATGGGTCCGGCCGATCACGATCCCGGCGTAGGTGGACTTGATTTCGCGTTCCTGGCTGCCGAAGGGGTCCGAGACGATGCCGAGCACGTCGCCCTTGCGCACCCGCGCACCCAGGCCGATCAGCGGGCGCAGGATGCCGCTGCCGGGGGCGCGCACCCAGGCGCTGGACTCGGCGATCACCGGTTCGGCCCGGGGACGTTTCTTTTTCCGACTCGACGGCGGCAGCATGCCCAGGTAATGCATGACATTGATCACACCGCGCACACCGGCGCGAATGGACACCTCGTCGAAGCGCAGTGCCTCGCCGGCCTCGTAGAGCAGGGTGGGGATCTCGGCCTCGGTGGCGGCCTGACGCAGCGAACCGTCGCGGATGTCGGCGTTGAGCACCACCGGCGTGCCGAAGGCCTTGGCCATGGCCTCGGTATCAGGCAGGTGCATGTTGGCGCGGATGTGCGGCAGGTTGAAGCGGTGGCGCGCACCCGTGTGCAGGTCGATGCCGTGGGTGGAATTGCCGACGATCTCCTCCATGAAGGTGTGTGCCAGGCGTGCCGCCAGCGAGCCCTTTTCGGAGCCGGGGAAGACCCGGTTGAGATCGCGTTGATCGGGCAGTTCGCGCGAGTGCTGCAGAAAACCCTGCACATTGACGATGGGCACGGCGATCAGGGTGCCGCGCAGGCGCTTCAGCGCCGCCGAGCGCAGTACCCGGCGGATGATCTCCACACCGTTGAGTTCGTCGCCGTGGATGGCGGCACTGACGAACAGGTGCGGCCCGGCCTTGTTGCCGCGCACGATCTGCACCGGCATGGTGATGGGCGTGTGCGTGTAGAGCCGGGTGATGGGCAGCTCCAGCGTGGTGCGGGTGCCGGGCGCAATGCTCCGGCCGTTGATGTGGAGTGGATCGGCTTGCATGCCAGGCCCTGTCCTCAGCCCTTGCCCTTGGTGCCCGTCTTGCCGAACTTGGCGTTCTTCTCGATGAACTGGATGATCATCCCGGCGATGTCCTTGCCGGTGGCGCTTTCGATGCCCTCCAGGCCGGGCGAGGAGTTGACCTCCATGACCACCGGGCCGTGATTGGAACGCAGGATGTCCACACCGGCCACGTTCAGCCCCATGATCCTGGCCGCGCGCACCGCGGTGGAACGCTCCTCGGGGGTGATCTTGATCAGGGTGGCGGAGCCGCCCCGATGCAGGTTGGAGCGGAATTCGCCCTCCTTGGCCTGACGCTTCATGGCCGCGACCACCTTGTCGCCGATGACGAAGCAGCGGATGTCGGAGCCTCTGGCTTCGCCGATGTATTCCTGCACCATGATGTTGGTGCGCAGCCCCATGAAGGCCTCGATCACGCTCTCCGCGGCCTGACGGGTCTCGGCCAGCACCACGCCGATGCCCTGGGTGCCTTCCAGCAGTTTGATTACCAGCGGGGCGCCGCCGACCATCTTGATCAGGTCTTCGACGTCATCGGGCGAATGGGCGAAGCCGGTGATCGGCAGACCGATGCCGCGGCGCGAGAGCAGCTGCAGCGAGCGCAGCTTGTCACGGGCGCGGGTGATGGCGACGGACTCGTTGACCGGGAAGGTGCCCATCATCTCGAACTGACGCAGCACGGCGGTGCCGTAGAAGGTAATCGAGGCACCGATGCGCGGAATGACGGCGTCGAAGCCGCTCAGATTCTCGCCCTTGTAATGCACCTCCGGCTTGTGCGAGGCGATGTTCATGTAGCAGCGCAGGGTATCGATCACCCGCACTTCGTGGCCGCGCTCCTTGGCGGCCTCGACCAGACGCCGGGTGGAGTAGAGCGAGGCGCGGCGGGAGAGTATGGCGATGTTCATCCGGAATCCTGTGCGTGTCGGTGTTTGCCGGCGGGGGGTTTTTCACCCGCCAGGTAGGAAGACTGTGGATCCACCACAAGCCTTCCGGCCATGGCGGTTCGTCCCAGCAGCATGCGAAAACGCATGTTATCACGGTTGGTCAGGGTCACCTCAATCGGCCAGGTCGTCGCGCCCAGCCGCAGCTCGGTGCGGATCACATAGCGTTTTTCCCGGTGCCCGCCGGAGTCACTCACCCAGCGTTCGTCGATGACCTCGGCCACGGTGAAATGCTCGATATCGCTGCGGCCCTGATGCGGATGCAGGCCGATGCGGACCTTGCGCACACCGTCCTCGTCGAAGGGCTCGATCAGGAAGGTATGCAGGGCCGAGGTGCGTGCGCCGGTGTCGATCTTGGCCTTGAGATAGGGAACGCCCAACTCGGGCAGGGCCACCCACTCGCGCCAGCCGACCGTGGTCTTGGTGCCTGTCATGCGGCCATTATGCCTGATCCCACAGACAAAAAAATCGGGCCGGCAGTTCTGCCGGCCCGATGCCGAGTCCTCTCTTCCCCGTGGGGGAGTACCCAGGGGGCATAAAAGGGCCAGGATAAGGGGACGGGTAAATCAGTCCTGGCGAATCCCCTCCACCGACAGGAACAGTTCCACCTCGCGCGAGGCCGGACCCAGGTCGTAGTCGATGTCGAATTCGGCCAGTTTCAGGGTGGTGGTGCCGGTGAAGCCGCGGCGGTAGCCGCCCCAGGGATCCGGGCCGTGCCCCATGTGCTCGACCTCGATGGTGATGGGCCGGGTGACGCCGTGCAGGGTCAGTTCGCCCTCCAGCGTGGCGGTACCGTCGCCATGCTCGGTGAAGCCGGTGCTGACGAAGCGGGCCTCGGGGTATTTCCCGACCTCCAGGAAGTCCTCGCCGCGCAGGTGCTTGTCGCGCTCGGCATGGTTGGAGTCGATGCTGGCGGTCTGGATCACCACCTCGACACTGGAGGCCTCGGGCTTGTCCTCGTCATAGCTGAAGCGGCCCTCGAACTCGTTGAAGCGGCCGAGCAGCATGCTGTAACCCAGGTGCGGGATGCGGAACTGGATGAAGGCATGCGAATCCTTGGTGTCGATGACATAGTCCGCCGCTGCGGCCAGGCCGGGCAGGCTGAGAACACTGGCGAGGAGGGCGGCTGTCAGGGTCCGGGTTTTCATGGTGCATCTCCTTGTGTTGGTGAGAAGGGTGTGATCATCGTCATCCCGGCCTGCGCCGGGATGATGAATTGCAGGTTTTCAGCCTTTCAGCTCATGTCATTCCGGCTTCGCAGCATGCGCCGCAGGGTCCGGTCTCGGTCGATGAAATGGTGCTTGAGCGCGGCCAGGGCATGCACAGAGGCCAGGCCGATCAGGATGAAGGCCAGGATCTCGTGGATCTCGCCGGCGATGTCCTCCTGCTGTTCGTAACCGCTGAATGTGGCTGGAACGCTGAACCAGTCGAACACCTCCACCGGCCGGCCCTCGGCGGTGGAGATCAGATAACCGCTGACCATCACCAGCAGGGGCAGGGCATAGAGCAGCACATGGGTCCAGTGTGCCAGCCGCCGCTCCCAGGGCTTGTGGTTGGACAACGGGACAGGCCGCGGGTTGCACCAGCGCCAGGCCAGGCGCAGCAGGATTGCCAGGAACAGCAGTATCCCGACGGATTTGTGAATGGCCGGCGCCTCGCGGTACCAGGGATCGTAATAGGTCAGATCCGTCATCCACAATCCCAGCGCGAACAGTCCGATTATGACGAGCGCCACCAGCCAGTGCAGCAGGATGCTGATCCAGCCATAGCCTGTTGAGGTGTTACGGAGCATGTCGCTTCTCCCGGTTCATCTGACAGAGAGTATAACTATTGTGAAAATATGAATTAATCACCTGTTTATCAAAATATTGTTCTTATTATGGCAACAAATAGTGCTTGCGAGTGCCAATGTCATAAGGACAGAATCATCGTATGCACCATGCACAACAGGAGTCTGTATGAGGTTGTTCATCACCGGCAACAGCAGCGGCCTCGGCCGTGGTTTCAGCGAAGCGGCCCTGGCCCGGGGCTGGGAGGTCTACGGCTGCAGCCGCCGCGGCTGTGACCTGGAGGGGGTACATGACGTCCAGTGCGATCTGGGTGAATTCGCGACGGTGCCGGCGGCCCTGGAACAGCTGCTGGCCGGCGTTGAGCGCCTGGACCTGGTCATCCTGAACGCCGGTATCCTGGGCGGGATCAAACCCATGCACGACACCTCCCTGGCTGAACTGGGCCGCAACATGGACATCAACGTCTGGGCCAACAAGATCATCCTGGACTGGCTGCTGGATTCCGGTATTGCAGTCGACCAGATCGTGGGCATATCCTCGGGTGCGGCCGTGCTGGGCAACAAGGGCTGGAACGGCTACGCCATCTCCAAGGCCGCACTCAACATGCTGCTGCGGCTGTATTCCCATGAGTTTCCGGAGACCCATCTCGCGGCCATCGCCCCCGGCCTGATCGACACCGCCATGATGGACTATCTCTGCGTTGAACCCGACCCAGAGGAATACCCGGCCCTGGGCCGGATCCGCGCCGCCCGCGGCACCGATACCATGCCCGGCCCGCGCGCGGCGGCGGAACGGGTGCTGGAGGTCGTGGGCAGACTGAAGACATTCGACAGCGGCAGCTTCGTCGATATCCGCCAGCTCATCGCTCCCGAGGAATACGCCGCCCTGATGCAGGCCCGCCAGAAGCGCTAGCCTCCCTTGATGAGGGAGGATCAAGGAGGGGGGACATAAGGAGGAAACCATGACCCACCGCACCATCAACAACGTCACTATCGAGTGCACCCTGGGCGACATCGCCAGCCAGGCCGACATGGACGCCGTCGTCAATGCCGCCAACGCCCAGCTGCGCCCCGGCGGCGGCGTGGCCGGCGCCATCCACCGCGCCGCCGGTCCGGGTCTGGACGAGGAGTGCCGGCCGCTGGCGCCCATCAAACCCGGTCAGGCCGTGATCACCAGTGCGCACAACCTCCCGAACAAGTATGTGATCCACTGCCTGGGACCGGTCTACGGTGTGGATGAGCCCGCCGATGAACTGCTTGCCGGCTGCTATCGCCGGGCACTGCAGCTGGCGGAGCAGAACGGGATCGAATCGATTGCCTTTCCGGCCATCTCCACCGGTGTGTTCGGTTACCCGCTGGAAGCGGCGACCAGGATTGCACTGGGCGTCATGGCAGATGAAGCACAAACACTGACACAGCTGAAGCAGATTCGATGTGTGCTGTTTCAGCCCTCGGATCTGGCGGTATACAATCAGGTGCTGGATGAGTTGAAGGGAACCAGGTGAAAAACATGCAAAACGACAGATATCAATCCCATCTCAGGATGGCCTGGGTGATATATGCACTGATTACGCTCGTCATTGTCGTGCTGCTGGTGCTGTTCGTCGCGCAGGATACTGAAGAGCGGTTCTTCTTCGCGATAATGCCCGCCGCCGCAGCGTATGTGTTCCGGCCGACCGAACGCTACCTGAGCAAGCTCATTTTCAAGTTCACCGGGGTTTCCAGGCCCACGGAAAACGAATGAACAATTCATCTCCAATGTTTCTGGGGATAGCTCCGAGACGAGGGCGCGCGCCCGGATTGAGTGACCGGTATTATTATTTAACATAATATACATTATGCGAAGTATCCAGGAGGGGGTGATGCCGCCCAAGGACGGGAAAAATGGATGCCGTAACGGAGTACCTGGCCGATGGGTACGCGGGCGATCTGACCACCCTCGGGGCGCTGCAAATCCTGTGCGGGTTCAGCCACGAGCAAGCCGCCGCGGCCTGCCTGGTGTCTCCCGCGACTTACCGGCGCTGGCGCAGCGATCGCAAGGCCAACCCGACCGCCGTCCGGTTGATGGCCATTCACGCGGGCTACTTCCCTTGGCCCGGCTGGGACGGCTGGGAGATGCACAACGGCTTCCTGTTCCCGCCGGGCTACGCGCGGCACGGCTTCGGCCCCGGCAATCTGATGGCGCTGCCGTTCCTCTACCAGCTGCTCGCCGAGTACCGGCGCAAGGGCAAGTCCGCCGAGACCGTCAAGCCAACCCTCGACCGGCTCGCCGAGGGTGCCCGGTACCTGTAACACGGGCACTTTGTCTCATCCGTGCGACTCAGGGCGCTAACCCTTTGCTGATTGACTGGCCTCGTGGCCGTACCTGTAACACGGCCACTTTGTCCACCGGGGTGGAAAATCCGGGGGTGGATCATGCTTGAGACCGTCCACCCCACCCACCTGCACGCGGGCGTTCTGGCCGCCTGTCAGGCCCATGCCGAGAACCCGAAACGGGGGCAGCAAGCCTTTCTGACCTGGACCCTGATCCAGACCCTCGGCATCGAGGAAGCCCGCCGCCGGGTCTCCCGCTCGACCTTCTACACCCACCTTCAGGTTCTCCGGACCGCAGGGGTTGCCCTGCCGCCGGTGGTCCCGACCCATCCCGGCGGTAGCTGGTTCGGTAAGGCCACGGCCTCCGAGGCACTGGCGACCCTGACGGCGCACCCGGGCCGGTTGATGGACCTGGTGGACCAGCCGTTCGAGGTGGTCCAGCCCTGGCCCACGCGGGGCCTGGGCATCGATCCGGGTGATAACACCGGCTTGCAGTATGACCTTGAAGCCTGGCCGGTCGGCACCTCTGGCGTCGTGGTGTATGTGCTTTTCGATGGGCAGTGGCAGGCCACCCTGGAACACACCTTTCACCAGACCCTGTCGCTGGAGTTCAGCTGCGTGACGGTGCCGATCAACACCCTGATCCAGTGCACCGTGCCGAAGGAGCTGCCGTCATGCCCGGCCTGACCCGCCCTGCTCTTACGTCGCCCCCACAACGGTATCCCGGCCGTCAGGCCGGGACCGTGGGGGCGCTGCGCGTCTCTTCGGGCTTTTGGTTTTGCGAAGGCAGGATGCCGGAGCCAGGGCAGGACGCCCGCTTTCCCGAGCGACTGGACAGGAGCGAGACCGGAGACCTGGGCGGAAAATCTCATATCCGGACTATTGGTTCCACGCAGCCGGAAATGCGTAGCCTTTTCGGCGTGTTAGATCGAAGTTATGCCGTCGATGGGACTCGCAGTGTTTTTTTTCATCACAAATGTGGGCATATTGCCCAAAAGGGGTTTACTGATGGAACATCAGAATCAGCTAATGTTATACATTATGCGAAGTATCCAGGAGGGGGTGATGCCGCCCAAGGACGGGAAAAATGGATGCCGTAACGGAGTACCTGGCCGATGGGTACGCGGGCGATCTGACCACCCTCGGGGCGCTGCAAATCCTGTGCGGGTTCAGCCACGAGCAAGCCGCCGCGGCCTGCCTGGTGTCTCCCGCGACTTACCGGCGCTGGCGCAGCGATCGCAAGGCCAACCCGACCGCCGTCCGGTTGATGGCCATTCACGCGGGCTACTTCCCTTGGCCCGGCTGGGACGGCTGGGAGATGCACAACGGCTTCCTGTTCCCGCCGGGCTACGCGCGGCACGGCTTCGGCCCCGGCAATCTGATGGCGCTGCCGTTCCTCTACCAGCTGCTCGCCGAGTACCGGCGCAAGGGCAAGTCCGCCGAGACCGTCAAGCCAACCCTCGACCGGCTCGCCGAGGGTGCCCGGTACCTGTAACACGGGCACTTTGTCTCATCCGTGCGACTCAGGGCGCTAACCCTTTGCTGATTGACTGGCCTCGTGGCCGTACCTGTAACACGGCCACTTTGTCCACCGGGGTGGAAAATCCGGGGGTGGATCATGCTTGAGACCGTCCACCCCACCCACCTGCACGCGGGCGTTCTGGCCGCCTGTCAGGCCCATGCCGAGAACCCGAAACGGGGGCAGCAAGCCTTTCTGACCTGGACCCTGATCCAGACCCTCGGCATCGAGGAAGCCCGCCGCCGGGTCTCCCGCTCGACCTTCTACACCCACCTTCAGGTTCTCCGGACCGCAGGGGTTGCCCTGCCGCCGGTGGTCCCGACCCATCCCGGCGGTAGCTGGTTCGGTAAGGCCACGGCCTCCGAGGCACTGGCGACCCTGACGGCGCACCCGGGCCGGTTGATGGACCTGGTGGACCAGCCGTTCGAGGTGGTCCAGCCCTGGCCCACGCGGGGCCTGGGCATCGATCCGGGTGATAACACCGGCTTGCAGTATGACCTTGAAGCCTGGCCGGTCGGCACCTCTGGCGTCGTGGTGTATGTGCTTTTCGATGGGCAGTGGCAGGCCACCCTGGAACACACCTTTCACCAGACCCTGTCGCTGGAGTTCAGCTGCGTGACGGTGCCGATCAACACCCTGATCCAGTGCACCGTGCCGAAGGAGCTGCCGTCATGCCCGGCCTGACCCGCCCTGCTCTTACGTCGCCCCCACAACGGTATCCCGGCCGTCAGGCCGGGACCGTGGGGGCGCTGCGCGTCTCTTCGGGCTTTTGGTTTTGCGAAGGCAGGATGCCGGAGCCAGGGCAGGACGCCCGCTTTCCCGAGCGACTGGACAGGAGCGAGACCGGAGACCTGGGCGGAAAATCTCATATCCGGACTATTGGTTCCACGCAGCCGGAAATGCGTAGCCTTTTCGGCGTGTTAGATCGAAGTTATGCCGTCGATGGGACTCGCAGTGTTTTTTTTCATCACAAATGTGGGCATATTGCCCAAAAGGGGTTTACTGATGGAACATCAGAATCAGCTAATGTTATACATTATGCGAAGTATTTGGCATGGGCAGGCTGGCCGGGTTCAGTAATATCCAGCATTGATCCAGCTGTGGACGCCGACGCTGGTGGCATATCCGAGCGCGATGGCCGGCGTCCATCTGAGGTGGCTGAAGAAGGTGTAATAACCCCGAGCCTGTCCCATCAGTGCCACACCGGCGGCGGAACCCACCGACAGCAGGCTGCCGCCTACACCGGCCGTCAGTGTAACCAGCAGCCACTGTCCGGTCGGCATGTCCGGTTGCATGGTCAGTACGGCCAGCATGACCGGAATGTTGTCCACGACTGCCGACAGCAGGCCCACGGCAATATTGGCCGGCGTTGCGCCCCATTGGAGGTACATGACCTCCGAAGCGAGGGCGAGATAGCCGAGAAACCCGAGTCCGCCCACACACAGCACTACGCCATAGAAGAACAACAGCGTATCCCACTCGGCACGCGCGATCTTCTCGAATACATCGAATGCCACGACCTCTCCCATCTGGCCTTCATGGGTCTCGTCGTCGATCCCCCCCGGGTGATCCCGATGCGCTGTCTTCTGGAGATAGAATCCCATGAACTGCAGATAGGCCAGACCGGTCAGCATTCCGATTACAGGAGGAATATCGAGAAGATTATGAAAGCTTACGGCTGTCACGATGGTCAGCAGGAACAGCGCAATGATGCGTCTGCCACCGCGTTTCATGCTGACCTTGTCATTGACGACGCGTGGCTGATCGTCTGGGACGGCAAAGTGCATCAGGATGGCCGGAACCAGGAAATTGACCAGTGCCGGCACGAACAGCGCGAAAAAGGTATTGAATTCGAGCATTCCCTTCTGCCAGACCATCAATGTGGTGATATCACCAAAAGGGCTGAAGGCGCCGCCGGCATTGGCCGCCACCACGATGTTGATGCAGGAAAGGGAGATGAAGCGCGGATTGTCGCCGCCGACCGCCATCACCACGGCGCACATCAGCAGCGCGGTGGTCAGGTTGTCCGCCAGTGGTGATATCAGGAAGGCCAGCCAGCCGGTGAGCCAGAACAGCCTGCGCAGTCCCAGGCCGCGGCCCTGCAGCCAGGAACGCAATGCATCGAACACCTGCCGTTCCTCCATGGCGTTGACATAGGTCATCGCTACCAGCAGAAACAGCATAAGTTCGGCATACTCGAGCAGGTTGTGACGAATTGCCTGTTCGACCTGATGAGACAGGCCATCCGCGGCATGAATCCAGGCGATCATTGCCCAGATTACACCGGCGGCCAGGATTACCGGCTTTGATTTGCGCAACCCGGTGAACTCTTCCGACATCACCAGTAGATAGGCCAGAACAAAGATCGCGATGGCGATATACCCGATGGGATGGGTGGTGAGGTCATGAACTCTCGTCCCGGTTACGGCAAGGGCCGATGTCGGGGTTATGCTGATTGTCGCGCCGGCGATCGCGAAGGCGCCCGGCTTCATGGAGTCTGCTCAGTGCATGAAGTACCGGACCGCATCAGGCACCGCCCCGCAGTGGCATGTCGAGGCCTGGTATGCTGCTATTCGTCGGTGTTGTTCCTGCACCGAACAACTGGCAGTGCGGGCTCATGGAGTGCAGGCGCTGTTCGAGTCCGGAAAGTTTGCCCAGCAAGCCCCAGCGGGACTGTCCTGTCACCACATAGGCAGCATGTCGTTCCTGCGCCAGGAGAATGATCTGAGTCTGCAGATCCCCTGTGACGACGCTGACTTCGGCCTGCTCCACCCCGATATGCTGCAGCAGTCCGCGCAGCCAGGCGTCTGTTGTGCGTGCCGTCTCCCGGCGGACCTCGCTCGGGCTGACAAAAGGGGAATAGCCGGATTCGACGCAGAATTCATCCACGACATGAACGACCAGCAGGGTCGCCTGGCAGAGCCGGGCCAGATTGGCGGCTCGACGCAGGGTCGTTTCAGCCTTGCGGTCGAGATCCACGGATGCAATTACGGTTTTCTGGTTCATCTGATATTCATTCCTGATTGTGGGCATCGGCACCGGGTTGCGCCGAACATTCACGGAAGATCCGCCTACTGCAGTTACGGCAGACATCGGGGTCGAGTCGGTCGACCACCGTGTTGATGGCCACGGTCTTGCCGGGAAAGATGTTTTCTTTCCCGATCTCATCGAGATAGCCGCCACGTTCCAGCACTGAACGCACCTCCGGTTTCAGACGAATCAGGTACAGACCACCCCCGGCCTCGCGCCGTTGCCTGGCCTCCTGCGCCAGCAGTTCCGCACCGGCCATGTCGATGAAGTTGATGCCGGTGGCCGAGATGGCGACATGCCGCTGCCTGGGCGACTCGTCGGTGAAGCGCGCCAGCGAATCGGCGACATGATTCACGGCCCCGAAGAACAGGGAACCGTCCAGGCGGGCAAGTTTGAGCTGCGGGCATTCCGGCAATGAGTCATCGCTGACGAAATCCCGCCTGGGCGTGTCCGGGTTCGGCACCCGCGGAACCAGTCGCGGGCGTGAGGTGCGGTTGATGTACAGCGCCAGCGACAGCAGCACACCGGCGAGAATGGCGAACTCCAGTTCCAGCAGCAGGGTCGAGAAGAAGGTGACGGCCAGCACCGCCGTTTCCTGACGGCTGGTCCGGATGATCTGACGGATATGATGGAAATCGATCAGTCCCCAGGCCACCAGGAACAGAATGGCGGCCATGGCCGCGTTGGGCAGGTAGGCGGCCAGTGGAGCCACCAGTACGATAACGCCTGCCAGCAAACCACCGGCGAAGACTGCGGCGAGCGGAGTTCTGGCCCCGGCCTGGAAGTTCAGTCCGCTGCGATTGAAGGAACCGGTCGCCACGTAGCCGGAGAAGAAACTGCCGGCGATGTTCGACAGTCCCTGGCCGATGAACTCCTGATTCCCGTCCAGGCGCTGATGAGCGCGGGCGGCCAGCGATCGGGCAATGGACACCGCCTCGGTCAGGGCGAACAGGGTCACGGCCAATGCCGCGGGGGCGAGATCCTTGAGTGTGGCGAGATCGAATCTGGGTGCCGACAGTGGCGGCAGGCCGGCGGGCAGCGCCCCGACGGTCGGGATCTGGCCCAGAACCGCCCCGCCCCAGCGCGAGAAGGCCACACCGGCGAGGCTGCCGATTACCATGGCGGCGATCATGTAGGGGATCCGCGGCCAGCGTTGCTTTACCACCAGACCGCTCAGCAGTGTGATCACGCCGACACCCGCCACATAGGGGTCGATGTCCTGCAGATGCAGCACCAGGTGGTGCAGTGTCTCATGCAGGTGCAGCCCCCGCGGCATCTCCAGGCCGAAGAAATGCTTGATCTGCTTGGACGCAATCAGCAGCGCCGCGCCTGCGGTGAAACCGACCACGACCGAGTGGGAGATGTAATTGATCAGCGTGCCCAGCCGCGCCACGCCCATGGTGATCTGCAATGCACCCACCATCAATGTAAGTGTAAGCGCAAGACTGACATATTCGGCGGTCGCCGGTTCGGCGAACACGCTCAGGCTGGAGAACACCACGATGGAGGCGGCGGTGGTCGGTCCCGAGACCAGGTGCCATGACGAGCCCCACAGGGCTGCCACGATGGCCGGCACGATGCCGGCATAGAGACCGTATTCCGGAGGCATGCCGGCAATGGAGGCAAACGCCACGCCCTGCGGCAGCACCACGATCGCGCCGGTCAGTCCGGCGATGAAATCGGCACGCAGGGTCTGGGGATTGACCCGGTGCCACCAGCGCAGAAAGGGAAGAATTCGGATCAGCCACAGCGGGCAGGCCCTGGCGCTGTCAGCGGTGGATTGCGGCTGTAGTGCCTCTGTCCGGGCGGGGATACTGCTCATGAAGGCTCCTGTCTGAAGTTGCGGTTCTGCAGCCGGCGCCGGTGATCACATGCCGGGGAAAGCTGCCGCCGTCAGCCACCGGAGTGGCCCCGTCGTCAGTCGCGGAGGCGCCGGCGTGCGGCAGTGCGCCGCCATCGGCGCCCCAGCGCGGTTCCGGTCTTCTCGCGGTGTCGTCCTCTTCCCTGTGTTGCATCCGCATGCTGCGCGAGACAGCGGCTCCGCACAGGGCGCCACAGATGGCCAGGGCAAGCAGTACTCCAGGCATGGCAGGCTGCCTCTCGATGTCGGGTTCGTGGAAAGCTACGAAGACCGGTGGCGAAACGGTCCGGCACGGGCCGATTCAGCATGGACGCCACGATAGCAAGGCGGGGATCAAGGGAACGTAAAGCAAAGGTGAAGAGAACGTGAAGACGCGACGGGACCGGGGTGCAGCTGTCCCCTGCCCTGCCGGGATCGTCAGGCGGAAGCGGGGCCCGACGTGCCCGCGCCTGCGTGGGGCGGGTTGAGGTTCAGGCTGAACAGGGCCCCGCCTTCGGGGCGGTTGCGCACCGAGATGGCCCAGCCCTGACGGTCGGCAATGTGCTTGACCAGCGGCAGGCCGATGCCGGCGCCGCGGGTGGCGCGGCGCGAACGCCCGCTGTGTTCGAACAGACAGTCCAGGTCCTGCGACGGGACGCCGGGGCCGGTATCGGCCACACTGAGCACGCCGCCCTCGAGTGTGATGCTGACACTACCGTTCTCGGTATAGGTGAAGGCATTGCGGACCAGATTGCCGATTGCAATCGCAAGCAACGGGCGTTCGACATCGAGGGTGAGCGGCTCGCGGATGTCCACCGACAGCGATACCGGCTTGGATGTGAGCAGATAGCCATGCTGCCTGACGACTTCCTGTGCCACCTCGCCGACCTGGCATTCGGAATGGCTGGCATCGTCCGTGCGTTGTTCCCGCGCCAGCATCAGCAGCGTGGTGGTCAGATCGCTCATGCCATGCACCGTGCGCGCGATCCGCTCCAGCTGCTTACGGGTGCGTTCGTCCTGGTCGGGGCGGCCCTGCAATACTTCCACTGCACCCTGGATCACGGCCAGCGGCGTGCGCAGCTCATGGCTGGCATCGGCGGAAAAGGCCCGTTCGCGCTCGACAAAGGCGCGCATCCGCTCCAGGTAGCGCTCGAAGGCATGCGCAAGCTCGGCGACCTCGTCGTGTGCCAGGCCCTCGGCGAAGGGGGAATGCAGATCGTCCGGTGAACGTTCGCGCACCCGTGTGGCCAGTTCCCGCACCGGGGCGATCACACGGCCGGCGAGCCACCAGCCGCCGCCGGCGGCGAGCAGAGTGGTGCCGAGAATACCGCTGCTCAGCACCAGCAGCAGCAGGCCTTCCCGCCGTTCGACCTGGGTGCGGTTGTGCAGCATGATGAGCTGCATATCGCCATCCCGCACCACCGCGGCATAGTAGGGAATCCCGTCCACGCTCACCTCCGAGCGTCCCGAGGGCAGTCCACGCAGTTCCGGCGGCCGGTTGTCGGGCCGGTCCCCGCGGACCAGGTAGCCGCGGACCGTGGCGGTCATGGGCGGCAGTGAATCGGGATTGCGCTCGAGTCGGGCCCGATAGTCGTCGATCTCGGCGGTCAGCGCCTCGTCGATCAGACGCCGGTCCAGGTCCCGGACCGTGATGTAGACCCAGCTGCCGAGTGCCAGGCTGACGCTGCCGCCGATCAGGGCGAAGCCGACCATCACGCGCAGCCGCAGTCCGAGCCTGTAGATCATCCTAGGGCCTGTTAACACTAATCCCATCGCCTCTGCTGGGGCTGATTTTCCGTCCAGCAAGGCAGAATGAGCGAAGTGTAGTGATTCTACATGAGCGAATGATAACGCCGCTGGGCGGAAAATCAGCCCCAGCCCTGCGGGTTGCGCCTGAAAAAGCGCCACTCGTCGTTGCTCCTCGCTTATTTGGAATCACCAAACTGCGCTCCTCGCGCCTTGATTGGCGCTTTTTCAGGCACAACAGAGACGATGGGATTAGTGTTAACAGGCCCTACTCGGCCGCGAGCCGGTAGCCGAAGCCGCGCACGGTGTGCAGCAGCGGTTGTGGAAACGGCCGGTCGATGATCGAGCGCAGCTGGTGCAGGTGGCTGCGCAGCGCGTCGCTGTCCGGGGGCGAATCCCCCCAGATGCTGCGCTCCAGCTCCCGGCGGCTGACCACGTTCGGCGAGCGTTCCATCAACAGATGCAGCAGCTTGAGTGCAATGGGCGGCAGGTCAAGCGGCCGGCCGGCCCGGGTCGCCTGCCAGCTTGCGGTATCGAGGATAAGATCTGCCACTTCGAGGCGCTCGCCGCGGGGTTCGCCGTGGGGGTTGCGTCGCTGCAGGGCCTGCAGCCGCGCCTGAAGCTCCAGCATCGAGAACGGTTTGATCAGATAATCGTCCGCGCCGCTGGCAAAGCCGTCCAGCTTGTCCTCCAGACTGTCACGGGCGGTAAGCATGATGATGGGGGTCCGGCGGTTGGCGGTGCGCAGATTGTTGCATACCTCCAGTCCGTCGATGCCCGGCAGCATGAGATCGAGCACAATGGCATCGTAGTCATTGTCCAGCGCGAAGCCCAGCGCGGTATAACCGTTATAGGCGATGTCCACCGTGTGCCCGCCCCCTTCCAGGAATTCGGTCAGGTTCGCCACCAGATCCGGATTGTCTTCGACGACAAGAAGCTTCATTGCGTTGTGCCAGTGGCAAAGGTGATGGAATGGCCCGTCTTCCCCCTCAATGTCGGTGTTTGCATTACAGCTTCCGGCGGGGACGATTGTGCATCACGAACCGTGAAGCAGACTATATCACACCCTGTACCCTTCCCCGCCGGATGACGAACCTGAAGGACTCGTTTGCCTGTCGATGAGCGCCATGGCAAGCTGATCACCTCTGTGGGACCTGCGGAAAACAGCATGCGGATCGAAGCACTGGAAGACGAATTCGAACTGGCGTCGGACCTGATCTATCTCAACCATGCCGCAGTCTCGCCCTGGCCGCGGCGCACGGCGGCGGCCGTCCGCGCCTTTGCCGATGAAAACTTCCACGAAGGCTCGCGCCATTACCCGCAATGGCAGCAGACCGAACAGCGACTGCGCGAGCGGCTGCAGCGCCTGATCGGTGCGCGCGGCGTCGACGAGATCGCGCTGCTGAAGAACACCTCCGAGGGCCTGTCCTTCATCGCCGCCGGGCTGGACTGGCAGGCCGGCGACAATGTGGTCATCAGTAACCAGGAGTTCCCCTCCAACCGGGTGGTCTGGGAGTCGCTCAGGCCGCGCGGCGTCGAGGTCCGCTATGCCGATGTCTCGGGCGAAGACCCGGAACAGGCGGTGATCGAAGGGGTCGATGAGCGCACCCGCCTGGTGGCCATCAGCGCGGTGCAGTACGGCACCGGGCTGCGGCTGGATCTGCGTCGCATCGGCCGGCACTGCGAGGAGGCCGAGGTGCTGTTCTGCGTCGATGCCATTCAGCAGATCGGCGCCCTGCCCTTCGATGTGCGTGCGGCGCGGGCGGATTTCGTGGTCGCCGACGGGCACAAGTGGATGCTGGCGCCGGAGGGGCTGGCGCTGTTCTACTGCCGTCGCGAACTGCTGCAGACATTGCAGCCGCTGGAGTACGGCTGGCACATGCTGGCCGAGCCCGGCAACTTCGACAATCCCGACTGGCAGGTGGCCTCCGATGCCCGCCGGTTCGAATGCGGCAGTCCCAACATGCTGGGTATCTATGCGCTGGAGGCCAGCCTGTCGCTGCTGGAGGAAATCGGCATGGATCGGGTCGGCACGGCGGTGCTGCAGCGCTCGCAGCAAATCGTCTCGGCGCTGCAGGCGCAGCCCGATCGCTATGCCCTGATCACCCGCACCCAGCCGGACCGCCTGGCCGGCATTGTCACCTTCCGGCCCCTGCAGGAGCCGGTGGACGACCTGTTCCAGCGCCTGCGCGCGGCCGGGGTGCAGTGCGCCCAGCGCGCCGGCGGCATCCGGGTGTCGCCGCATGCCTATACGCCCATGAGCGTCATCGAGCGTTTTCTCGGCTTGCTGTAACGCCCTGATTATGCAGGTTGGGTTTCGCGTTGCTCAGCCCAACCTGCATAGTGTGACGGACATAACAATATAATATGCAGTGGATTTCGGCGTGTTCAGTTTTGTTCCGCCCGGGCCGCTATATTTAAGGTAAGGCAACCTTCAGCGGTTAGAGGGGTCAGAACCACAGGCACAAGGCACGGCCGGGAGCAGCGCAATGGCGCGAGGACTGAAGGCCTGGATCGCCGCACGCATCACCCGCTGGCTGACGCACGAATCGTCCGCCGAGCAGACCCCGCTGTGTGATTTCGAACGCCTCAGCTACGAGATCCGCCCCGCCGATGTGCTGCTGGTCGAGGGCCGCGCCCGGGTCAGCAATGTCATCAAGAATCTCACCCAGAGTCCCTGGACCCATTCCGCGCTCTACATCGGCCGGCTGGCCGATATCGACGATCCCAGTGTGCGCGAGCACGTCTCCTATCTCTACGACGGCGATCCCAACGACCCGCTGGTGATCGAGGCCCTGCTGGGCGAAGGCACCGTTGTCCATCCGCTGCACAAGTATCGCCGCGATCATCTGCGCATCTGCCGGCCCACGGGGTTGTCCCGGAGTGATGCCCAAAGGGTGATCCGCTTTGCGGTCAGCCACCTGGGCTGCGAGTACGACATCCGCCAACTGCTGGACCTGGCGCGCTTCCTGTTCCCCTACGGCGTGCTGCCGCGGCAGTGGCGCTCGTCGCTGTTCGAGCACAACGCCGGCATCCCCACCCGTACGGTCTGCTCCTCCATGCTGGCGGCGGCCTTCAATGACGTGCATTTTCCCGTGCTGCCCGTGATGCAGCGGCGCGAGGACGGTGAGTTGCGGCTGTACAAGCGCAATGCGCGCCTGTATACGCCGCGGGATTTCGACTACTCGCCCTATTTCGAGATCATCAAGTATCCCTGTCCGGGTCTCAAGGACCGGGCCCTGTATCGCGACCTGCCCTGGGAGGAGGAGTACATCTGCCGGGACCGGCGCGATCGCATGGTCCGTCTGCTTGATCTGAACGTGGCCAGACAGTATCCGCAGGGCACCCCGCCGCCGCCGAACTCCGTGAACGAGGGCGAAGCGGTTTCCGTGGAGGTCGATCGCGGCTGACTGCCAGATTTCTCTACTCTGGTGACGGGAGGTTTTCAATGCAGGGCACAATGCTGTGGATCCTGGCAGCGGCACTGATTGGGCTGGCGCTGCTCACAGGGCTACCCGACTGGCGCCGCCGCTTGTTGATGCGGCCCTTGTTCCGAACCTTCAAACGGGTGCTGCCGCCCCTGTCGCAGACCGAGCGCGAGGCGCTGGAGGCCGGCACCGTGGGCTGGGACGGCGAGTTGTTCAGCGGCCGGCCCGATTGGAACGCCCTGCACCGCTATCCCGTCTCTGAACTTAGCGAACACGAGCAGGCCTTTCTCGACGGTCCGGTCGAGGCCCTGTGCCGGCAGCTGGACGACTGGCGCATCACCCACGAGGACGCGGATCTCGCCCCCGAGGTCTGGGACTTCATCAAGCAGCAGGGCTTGTTCGGCATGATCATCCCGCGCCGCTACGGCGGGCTGGAGTTCAGCGCCCAGGCCCACTCCCGGGTGGTGATGAAGATTGCCAGCCGCAGCCTGACCGCGGCGGTCACGGTGATGGTGCCCAACTCGCTGGGCCCGGCAAAGCTGCTGCTGCACTACGGTACGGCTGAACAGAAGGACCATTACCTGCCGCGCCTGGCCCGCGGCGAGGAGGTGCCCTGCTTCGCCCTGACCGGTCCCGAGGCCGGTTCGGATGCCGCCTCCCTTCCGGATACCGGCGTGGTGTGCTTCGGCGAACTCAATGGCGAACGGGTGCTCGGCATCCGGTTGAACTGGGACAAGCGCTACATCACCCTGGGGCCGGTGGCGACCCTGCTGGGCCTGGCCTTTCATCTCTACGATCCCGATGGCCATCTGGGCAGTGAGCCGGATCTCGGCATTACCCTGGCCCTGATTCCCACCGACACGCCCGGGGTGGAGATCGGCCGGCGCCACTACCCGCTCAATTCGGCGTTCCAGAACGGTCCCAACCGTGGCCATGATGTCTTCATTCCGATCGACCAGGTCATCGGCGGCCGCGACGGCCTGGGCCAGGGCTGGCGCATGCTGATGGAATGCCTGGCCGACGGCCGTTCCATCTCGCTGCCGGCGCTGGCCACCGGTGCGGGCAAGCTCTGTTCGCGCGCCACCGGTGCCTATGCCGCGGTGCGCAAACAGTTCCGCCTGCCCATCGGTCGCTTCGAGGGCGTGGCCGAGGCGTTGGCCCGCATCGGCGGCAACACTTATCTCATGGATGCGGCGCGCGGTTTCACCTGCAGCGCGCTGGATAACGGCGAACAGCCGGCGGTGGTGTCGGCCATCGTCAAGTATCACCTGACCGAACGCATGCGCGAGACGGTCAACCATGCCATGGACATCCAGGGCGGCAGTGGCATCTGTCTCGGCCCGCGCAATCTCCTCGGCCGGGTGTATCAGGCCGTGCCCATCAGCATCACGGTGGAGGGTGCCAACATCCTTACCCGCAGCATGATCATCTTCGGCCAGGGCGCGCTGCGCAGCCATCCCTATGTGCTGCGCGAACTTGAGGCGGTGCAGGATCCGGACGCCGAGGCCGGTCTGCTCGCCTTCGACCGCGCCCTGACCGCGCATCTGCGCTGGGGCCTGGGCAATGCCGTGCGCTGTCTCTGGTACGGTCTGACCGGCGCCCGATTGCAGCGGCTGGGTTTCCGCCCGCGGGGTGAGCCCGTGGTCGCCTATCGCCAGCTCACCCGCCTGAGCACGGCCTTCGCCCTCAGTGCCGATCTGGCCATGTTCACCCTCGGCGGCAGCCTCAAGCGCCGCGAACGCCTCTCGGCCCGGTTGGGCGACGTGCTGAGCAACCTTTATCTCGGCAGTGCTGCGCTCAAGCAGTTCCACGCCCAGGGCTGTCCGGAGGCCGACCGGCCGCTGGTGGAATGGGCCTGGCGCGAATGCGCCCATCGCGCCCAGGAGGCGCTGCTGGCATTGTGCGACAACCTTCCCAACCGCTGGTTGGGCCGATTGCTGAAGCTGTGGCTGTTCCCGCTGGGCCGCAGTTACGCTCCGCCTTCCGATGCCCTGTGTGATCAGGTGGTGGCGCTGCTGCTGCGTCCCGGCGAAGCACGCGATCGGCTGACCGCCGGGCTGTTCCTGCCCGAGGCTCCTGACGCGACCCTGAACCGGTTGGAAACCGCCCTGACCCTGAGTGTGCAGGCCGAGCCGGTGCTGCGGCGCATCCGCGCGGCGATGCAGGCGGGCCGGGTGGACAGCGGCGATCCGGAGCAGCGGCTGGAGGCCGCGCTCGCTGCGGGTGTGATCACTGCAGCGGACGCGGACAGGGTGCGCGCGGCCGTCGCCGCGCGGCACGAGGTCATTGCGGTCGATGCCTTCGACCCGGCAGACTTGGGCCACAACCCTGACCGTATCCGGACACCAATACCCACAACCCAGGCGGAGGCAGGATGACACCGGTCTATATTGTCGACGGACTGCGCACCCCCTTTCTCAAGGCCCGCAACGCACCCGGCCCCTTCGCGGCCGCCGATCTGGCCGTGCATTCGGGGCGCTCCCTGCTGCTGCGGCAGCCGTTTGCCCCGGATATGCTCGATGAAGTCATCGCCGGCTGCGTCATGCCCGGCCCGGACGAGGCCAACATCGCCCGCGTGGTTGCGCTCCGGCTTGGCTGCGGCGAACGGGTGCCGGCCTTCACCGTGCAGCGCAACTGCGCCTCGGGCCTGCAGGCGCTGGACACCGGCCTGCGCAACATCGCCCTGGGCCGCTCCGAACTGGTGCTGGCCGGCGGCATCGAGGCCATGAGCCACGCGCCGGTGCTCTGGAGCCACGCCATGGTGGCCTGGCTGGGCGGCTGGATGCGGGCGCGTTCCCTGGGCGCGCGCGCAAAACAGCTGGCACGGCTGCGCCCCGGTCACCTGAAACCGGTGATCGGTCTGCTGCGCGGACTGACCGATCCGGTGGTGGGCCTTTCCATGGGCCAGACCGCGGAGGTGCTGGCGCACCGCTTCGGTATCAGCCGCGAGGCGATGGACGAGTACGCCCTGCACAGTCATCAGCGGCTGGGCGCGGCTTATGATGCCGGGCATATGGACGAGGTCGAGCCGCTGTATGCGCCCGACGGCCGATACTGGTGTGAGGACGACGGCCTGCGCCGCGACACCACACTGGAACAACTCGCAGCATTGCGGCCGGTGTTCGACCGCCCCTTCGGCAGTGTCACCGCCGGCAACAGCGCCCAGGTCACCGATGGCGCGGCCTGGCTGATCCTGGCCTCGGAAGCCGCGGTGGAGCGCCACGGCCTCACCCCGCGCGCCCGCATCGTCGACAGCCACTGGGCCGGCCTGGACCCGGGGCAGATGGGCCTGGGCCCGGTGCATGCCATGGCCCCGCTGCTGCAGCGCCATGAACTGACAACGCAGGATATCGACTACTGGGAGATCAACGAGGCCTTCGCCGCCCAGGTGCTGGCATGTCTGGCGGCCTGGCAGGATACGGACTACTGCCGGGAGCAACTCGGACTCGACCATGCCTTCGATGCCATCCCGCGCGAGCGGCTCAACATCGACGGCGGCGGTGTCAGTCTCGGCCATCCGGTCGGCGCCAGCGGGACGCGCATCGTGCTGCACCTGCTGCAGGTGCTGGAGCGTGAGCAGGCCCGGCGTGGCGTGGCCTCGCTGTGCATCGGCGGCGGCCAGGGCGGCGCCCTGCTGCTGGAACGTCCGGAGGTGCAGGCATGAGCTGGCAGGACTGGAGGCTCGAGACCGATGCCGCCGGCATTGCCTGGCTGATGCTGGATCGGCACGACGCCGGCACCAATGTACTCACTGAACAGGTGCTGGAGGAATTCAATCAGGCCCTGGAGCAGCTGGAACAGTCGCCGCCCGCCGGTCTGGTCATCCGCTCGGCCAAACCCAACGGCTTCATCGCCGGCGCCGATGTGCGCGCCTTCACCGATCTGGAATCCCGCGACCAGGCGCTGGAACTGATCCGCCGCGGCCAGGCCGCCTGCGACCGGCTGGAGGCCCTGCCCTGCCCCACGCTGGCATTGATGCGCGGTTTCTGCCTGGGCGGCGGGCTGGAGCTGGCGCTGGCCTGCCGTTACCGCATCGCGGTGGATGTGCCCAACACCCGGCTCGGTCTGCCCGAGGTGCGCCTCGGCATCCATCCCGGCTTCGGCGGCAGTGTGCGTTCCATCGCCGCCATCGGCGCCCCGGCCGCACTGGACCTGATGCTGACCGGGCGCGGTGTTTCCGCCCGTCAGGCCCGGCGGCTGGGGCTGGTGCAGCATGCCGTGCCCGAACGCCATGCCGAGACCGCCGCGCGCACCCTGCTGCAGGAGGCCCGCGCCCTGCCCCGCCTGGCCTGGTGGAAGCGCGCCGCCAATCACCGACTGACGCGCCCGCTGCTGGCGGCCTTCATGCGGCGCAAGGTGGCGGCGAAGGCCCGGCCCGAGCATTACCCGGCCCCCTATGCCCTGCTCGATCTGTGCGTGAAGCACGGCGACGACCGCCGGAGCATGTTCGCCGCCGAGGCCGAATCGGTCGCCGACCTGATCCGGGGCGACACGGCGCAGAACCTGGTGCGGGTCTTCTTCCTGCAGGAACGGCTCAAGGGACTGGCCAAGGGGAATAAATCGGATCCCACCCACGTGCATGTCATCGGCGCCGGGGTGATGGGCGGCGACATCGCCGCCTGGTGCGCCCTGCAGGGCTGGCGCGTGACCCTGCAGGACCAGTCCCCCGCGCGCATCGCCCCGGCCATCGGCCGCGCCGGGAAACTGTTCCGCAAGCGCCTGAAGATACAGCGCGAGATCACCGCCGCCCTGGACCGGTTGATCCCTGACCATCGGGGGCAGCATGTCGAGCATGCCGATGTGGTGATCGAGGCCATCTTCGAGGACCGCGAGGCCAAGCAGCAGCTCTATCAGGCGATCGAGCCGCGGATGAAGTCGGATGCGCTGCTCGCCACCAATACCTCCAGCATCCCGTTGGAGGAACTGGCGTCAGTGATGGCGCGGCCGCAGCGGCTGGTTGGTCTGCACTTCTTCAACCCGGTGGCGCGCATGCAGCTGGTCGAGGTGGTGCGCGGCGAGAAGACCGCGCCGGAGGTGATCGACCGCGCCCTGGCCTTCACCCGCGCCATCGACCGCCTGCCGCTGCCGGTGGCAAGCAAACCGGGCTTCCTGGTCAACCGCATCCTCATGCCCTATCTGCTGGAGGCGGTGGAACTGGTGGAGGAAGGCGTGCCGCCGGCGCGCATCGATGCCGCCGCCGAGGCCTTCGGCATGCCCATGGGACCCATCACCCTGGCCGACACGGTGGGCCTGGATATCTGCCTGCACGTGGCGCGCATTCTGGGCGAGGCCTTCGGCCTGGCCATGCCGGCGCGGCTGGAGCAACTGGTCGCGGACGGCCATCTGGGGAAGAAGTCGGGCCGCGGCTTCTACCGTTATCACAAGGGCAAACAGATCAAGACCCGGGACAGCGGCAGTGCTGCACCAACGGATATCGAATCGCGTCTGGTGCTGCGGCTGCTCAACGAGGCCGCCGCCTGTCTGCGCGAGGGTGTGGTCGAGGACGGCGATCTGCTCGATGCCGGCATGATCTTCGGCACCGGCTTCGCCCCCTTCCGCGGCGGCCCCATGCACTATGCCGACGATCGGAGCGCCGGGGCCATTCTGGTAGAGTTGCACGATCTGGAGGCCCGCCACGGCGGGCGCTTCGCCCCCGATCCCTGGTGGGAGCAGCGACAGGAGACGGATTGACTCAGATGAAAGAACGCGATGTCATCACGCCGGAGGAAGCCGGTACCCTGGCCGGCCTGTTCCGGGAGCGGGTGCGGCGTTCCGGCGACGCCGAGGCCTACCGCTACCATGACCCCGACAGCGGCAGCTGGAAAAGCCTGAGCTGGAACGCCATGGCGCGACGGATTGCGCGCTGGCAGGCGGCCCTGCGTCGCGAGGGCCTGGAGCCCGGCGACCGCGTCGCCCTGATGCTGCGCAACGCCCCCGAGTGGGTGCAGTTCGATATCGCCGCCTCGGGGCTGGGGCTGGTGATGGTGCCCCTCTATACCCAGGACCGGGCCGAGAACATCGCCTATATCCTGCAGAACGCCGGGGTGAAGCTGCTGCTGATCGGCGACGACGAGCACTGGGATCTGCTCAAGCCGGTGCGCGGTGAGCTGGGCTTTCTGCTGCGTATCCTCAGCGTGCGGCGCTGCCGCGACCCGGGCCATGAACCGCGGCTGCGGTGCCTGGAGGACTGGCTCGGACCGGAAACCGATGCCGACCCGGCCGAGGCGGTGCAGGTCGCGCCGCTCGATCCCGATACGCTTGCCACCATCGTCTACACCTCGGGTACCACCGGCCGGCCCAAGGGCGTGATGCTCAGCCATGTCAACATCCTGTGGAACGCCCATGCCTCGCAGCGCATGGCAGCGGTCTACCCCGACGATCTGTTCCTGTCCTTCCTGCCGCTGTCGCATACCTTCGAACGCACCGTGGGTTATTATTTGAGCATGATGTGCGGCGCGGCGGTGGCCTACAACCGCTCCATTCCCGAACTGGCCGAGGACCTGCTGGCGATCCGGCCCACGGTGCTGATCTCGGTGCCGCGCATCTTCGAGCGCGTGTACAACAGGATCCAGGCCCAGCTGGAGGAGAAGTCGCCGGTCGCGCGGGCGCTGTTCAACAGCGCGGTCACGGTGGGCTGGCGCCGGTTCGAATACCGCCAGGGCCGGACCGGCTGGTCCCCCGCCCTGCTGGCCTGGCCGCTGCTCGATGCGCTGGTGGCGCGCAAGGTGATGCAGAAACTGGGCGGGCGCATGCGCCTTGCCATCAGCGGCGGCGCGGCCCTGCCGCCGCGGGTCTCACGGCTGTTCGTCGGGCTGGGGCTGAATCTGCTGCAGGGCTACGGGTTGACCGAGACCAGCCCGGTGCTGTGTGCCAGCACCCTGGAGGACAACGTGCCCGACAGCGCCGGCCTGCCGCTGCCCGATGTCGAGGTGCGGCTGGGTGCAGGCGACGAACTGCTGGTGCGCAGTCCCGGCGTGATGTTGGGCTACTGGGACAACCCGGAGGCGACCGCGGCCATGATCGATGACGACGGCTGGCTGCACACCGGCGACAAGGTGCGCATGGACGCGCGCGACCGGGTCTGGATTACCGGCCGCTGCAAGGAGATCATCGTCCTGTCCAACGGCGAGAAGGTGCCGCCCGGGGACATGGAGATGGCCATCTCCATGGATCCGTTGTTCGATCAGGTCATGGTCCTGGGCGATGGCCATCCCTTCCTGACGGCGCTGATCGTGGTCAACCCGGATCAGGCTCAGCTGGAACTCAAACGCCTGAACGTGGACCCGGATACGCCCGGCGTGCTGAATACCGAGCCGTTCAAATCCCTCGCCGAGGCCCGCGTCAGGGAACAGATCAAGACCTTCCCCGGTTATGCCCAGATCCATGGCATCACCTGCTACCGGGAGGCCTGGACCATCGAGTCCGGCCTGCTGACACCGACGCTGAAGCTGCGCCGCGACAAGGTGGCGGCAGAGGCGGCCGGGGACATCGACCGCATGTACGCAGGACATTGAGCTTGTATGAACGATTCTGATGCCGATGACCGCCAGCCAGCCCTGCGGCTGGTGGCCTCTCCCCAGGACACCAATGCCGCCGGCGACATCTTCGGCGGCTGGATCATGGCCCAGGTGGACGTGGCCGGCAGCATCGCGGCCTACCGCCGGGCCGGCGGCCGCGTGGCCACGGTGGCGGTGGACTCGCTGCAGTTCCATCAGCCGGTGCTGGTCGGCGATCTGGTCAGCTGTTATGCCGAGGTGATGAAGGTGGGTACCACTTCCATTACGGTGCACGTGGAGGTGGTCGTGGAACGGGATTCCCGGGCAGGCATTGCCCGGCTGAAAGTCACCGAGGCCAATCTGGTCTATGTGGCGCTGGACGATGATGGGAAGCCGCGGCCGGTGTGAGCCTGGTTGCAGTTCATCCCGTCATCCCCGCGCAGGCGGGGATCCAGGCACCTCGGCGGTTATGGATTCCCGCCTGCGCGGGAATGACGGTGAGCGGCGCGCGTTATCAGCGGGCTTGACCTCTGCCCCGGTCTGCCATTTCTCAGGCCGCGTCGGTCGCCGTCAGCGGGCGATCCTGCCGCTGCGCCGTCTGCTGGTAGTAGAGGATCTCCTCGATCACGGCGCAGCTGATACCGTCACCGGTGTCGAAGCGGATGGCCACGCCCAGTTCGTCCCAACGGGCTACCTCGCCGCCGGCCTGGCGCGAGATCCGGCACCAACCGGTATCGATGCCGAAATTGAGCTGTACCAGCGAGCCGGTGGCGGGATAGTTGCCGCCCTCGATCTCCACGAACATGCTGCAGCCGCCGAGGTCGCGGATATGGCCGCGGCAGCAGCCGTGCAGATGCCGGATTTCCACGTCGATGCAGGTTGCGGTACGGTCGTGACTGCGTCGTTCCATTTCCGCCCTCTCTTGGTGTTGTTCTGCGTTCAGGGCGTCCGTGCAAGCAGGTACCCGCGCTCATGCGCAGGCGGTAAAGGCGTTAGCGGAAACGGCGGGGGAAACTTTAACAGGATGTGAGCCGCGGGAAGCTGTGGGATCAGGCGGTGATCCGGTACGACTCCCGGGTGGAGGGAAACAGCCGGAAGAAGTTCTCGGTGGAGGCCGCGATCAGTTCCTCGACCGGTTCACCGCGCGTCTCGGCCAGGGATTCGGCCACGAAGCGCACATAGGCCGGCTCGTTGGGCTTGCCGCGCTTGGGCACCGGGGCCAGGTAGGGGGAATCGGTCTCGATCAGGATGCGGTCGGACGGCACCTTGCGCGCCACCTCGCGCAGGGCCTCGGCGTTGCGGAAGGTGACGATGCCGGAAAAGGAGATGTAGAAGCCCAGGTCGAGGGCGGCACGGGCCATTTCCCAGGTTTCGGTGAAGCAGTGCAGGATGCCGCCGGGCTCCTCGGCATGGCCTTCGCGCAGCAGGGCGAGGGTGTCCTCGCGGGCATCCCGGGTGTGCACGATCAGCGGCTTGTGGCAGGCACGCGCGGCCTCGATGTGGGTGGCGAAGCGGCTGCGCTGGATCTCCTGTTCGGCCGTCTCCTTTACATAGTAATAGTCCAGGCCGGTCTCGCCGATGGCAACCACGCGCGGGTCGTCGGTATGGGCCAGGATAGCCTCCACGGTCGGCTCCTGCGGCACCTCGTCGGTCGGGTGCACGCCGACCGAGACGCTCACGTCCGGCTCGGGCTCGATCAGCTCGCGCATGGCCGGATAGGCCTCGAGACTGATGGAGATGCACAGGAAGCGCCCGACCTGATGGGCGCGGGCCTCGTCCAGGGCCTGGTGCAGGCCCCCGGGATAGCGGCTCAGGTCGAGGCGGTCGAGATGGCAGTGGGAGTCGATCAGCATGGTTCCAGTATCCGTCCGGCGGTATGTGACTGGGCGTGTAGTCTACGGATTTTGGGGGTGGTTGCTAAGTCCGAGATGCGGCAAAACCGCAATCGTAGTGAGGGTGCAGGATGGAGGCCGAAAACTGGCTGTCATTGCGAGGAACGAAGTGTCGCGGCACAAGCGAGCTTGTGAGCGCAGAACGCCCGCAGGGCGGCCCCGAAGGGGTGAGCACAGCGAATAATCTCCACCCGGCTAATCCCGCCGTATGAGATTGCCACGCTACGCTCGCAATGACGGGGATTCGGTCGGCCCGTTGCTGCTTGGCTCGGGCTACATGGTGTGGGTCGGGCGTTCGGCCTTGAGCGCGCCGGCGAGATAGGTCTCGATCTTGTTGCGGCAGCTGCCGCCGTCCTGGTCGCTGAACTGCACGCCGATGCCGGCCGCCCGGCTGCCCTGGGCGCCCTTGGGGGTGATCCAGATGATGCGTCCCGCCACCGGCAGCTTTTCGCCCTCGTCCATCAGGGTGAGCAGCATGAACACCTCGTCGCCGAGCTGGTAGCTTTTGTTGGTGGGGATGAACAGGCCGCCGTTCCTGACGAACGGCATGTAGGCTGCGTACAGCGCGCCCTTGTCCTTGATGCTCAGTGAAAGTATGCCTTGCCGTCCGGGTTTCATGCGTGTTTGCGTCTCCTGCGGGGTCTGCCCGCTGCCGTCCAGGCGATCAGCAGGTCCTCGAACAGCGACTGCCGGTTGACCGGGGTCGCCGTCATCTGCAGGGCCTGCCAGACCTGCTCCAGTAGATTGTGCAGGGTGACCGGGTCCATATCCTCGGCCATATCCTGCATGGGTTCAAGCAGGTCGAGATTGCGTATCGCGTGCTCGCCCTGCTGCAGGCGTATCAGATCCATCAGCCACTGACTCATCCATTCCAGCGGTGCGTTGTTGTCGGCACCGGACCAGTCGGCGGCCACCGCGACCGCATCCTCGCGGCCGTCGATCAGCGCCTGCCACTGATCGAACCAGGCCTGGCGCCGGGCCAGATGCTCGCCCTCGGTCAGGGCCAGCGCGGTCAGCGGGGCGCCGTTGGCCAGGGCCAGCAGCAGATCCGCATCATGGTCGCCGACGCGGGTTGCCAGCCAGCCGCGGGCCCCGGCCGCCGGAGGCGCAGCCAGCCGCAGTCCCTGACAGCGACTGCGGATGGTGGCCAGCAGCCGCGAGGGCTGATCCGTGATCAGCACCAGTACCGTGTTATCGGTCGGTTCCTCCAGGGTCTTGAGCAGGCTGTTGGCCGCGGACCTGTTGAGCCGGTGAGCACCCTCGATGCGTGCCACCTTGAAGCCGCCCTGGTGGCTTTTCAGCCCGAGCCGGGCGCAGAGCTCACGCACCGGGTCGATCTGGATCTGGGTCTTGCCCGGCTCCGGGACGAGGATCAGGTTGTCCGGATGCGTGCCGGCCTCGAACTGCTGGCAGGCGCTGCAGTGACCGCAGGCGCTCCCGTCGGCGGCCGGTTGCTGGCACAGCAGGCTGGCGGCGAAGGCCTCGGCCAGATCCTGCTTGCCGACTCCCGCCGGCCCGTGGAACAGGTAGGCGTGGGCCAGCCGGTTGGCCTGGCGTTGGGCCTGCAGTTGTTGCCACGCGGACAGATTCCAGGGGTATATTTCTTTCATTAATAAAGTGTTAAAGATAAATTGTGAAGTATTTTATACAATACGCTCAGCGGCGATTGCCTGTTCCCGTCATTCCGGCGCAGACCGGAATCCATTGCCTCAGTCAGCATCCAGCAACCGTTCCAGCGCCAGACGAATCCCGGCCTGAACGGTTTCCAGATCCTGTCCGGCGTCGATGACCGCAAAGCGTTCCGGCTCGGCTCGGGCCCGGTTCAGATAACCTTGGCGGATACGCTCGAAGAATTCCAGATTTTCCTGCTCAAACCGGTCCGGATCGCTGCGGTTACCGGCGCGTTCCATGCCAATCTCTACAGGAACGTCCAGCAGCAGGGTCAGATCGGGGCGCAACCCGCCCTGCACCAGCTGTTCCAGTTCGGCGATCCGTTCCAGTGAGAGTCCGCGGCCGTAGCCCTGATAGGCGTAGGTGGCGTCGGTAAAGCGGTCGCACAGGACCCAGTCGCCACGTTCCAGCGCCGGGCGGATCACCTTGTCCAGATGCTCGGCGCGGGCAGCGAACATCAGCAGCAACTCGCAGTCCGGATGCATGCCCTGGTGGGCGGGATCCAGCAACAGGCCGCGCACGGCCTCGGCCAGCGGTGTTCCACCGGGTTCGCGGGTGCTGACCAATACTTTATTCTTTGCATTAATTAAAGATTCTATATATCTGATATTGGTTGTTTTACCGACTCCCTCCCCGCCTTCCAATGTGATGAATCGACCCTTCATGACCGGCCTCGTTGTGCGGTTCCGGATGCGGCACGTGCCCGCCTGCCAGCCGTTCCGGTCGTGGGCTTGCCGACGCAGCGGTACTGGCCGGGCGCCAGTTCACCCAGGGTCCAGCGGCCGATGCGATAGCGGATCAGGCGCAGGGTGGGATGGCCGATATGGGCGGTCATGCGTCGCACCTGGCGATTGCGCCCCTCCTCGATCAGCAGGCGCAGCCAGCAGGTCGGAATCGACTTGCGCTGGCGGATGGGTGGGTCGCGGTCCCAGACCGCGGGGGAATCGATGCGTTCGACCCGGGCGGGCCGGGTCGGGCCGTCCTTGAGTTCCACGCCCTGGCGCAACTGTTCCAGCGCGGCTTCCTCCGGTATGCCTTCGACCTGCACCCAATAGCCCTTGGCCTTGCCGAACTTGGGATGGGAAAGCTGGTGCTGCAGCCGACCCTCGTCGGTCAGCAGCAGCAGGCCCTCGCTGTCGTAGTCGAGTCGACCGGCCGGGTAGACGCCCTTGACGGGGATGTAGTCCTGCAGGCTGGATTTCCCGCCCTCGCGGCGGAACTGGGACAGGACCCGGAAGGGCTTGTTGAACAGGACGATCATGCGCCTATTGTATGGAATCCGTGGGCGGGTTGCAGCGTGAAAAAATCTCAACGCAGAGGCGCAAAGCCGCAGAGAACGCAGAGTTCTGTAGGTTGGGTTAGGCGCGATGCGCCGTAACCCAACGAATACGGCCTGGATGTCGGGTTACGCCCTTCGGGCTAACCCGACCTGCGACGTAGATGGCGTCTTGCAAATATTGCTATATCTTTGCGTCCGCTGTGCCTCCGTGCCTCTGCGTTGAAAGGGGGTTAAAAAATACAAAACCGGGCACGAGGCCCGGTTCCGGATCCGTAAGACTGTGGATCGGTCTTACTGGGACTGCTCGATGATGTACTCCACAGCCGCTTGCATTTCGGCGTCGCTGCAGTCCATGCAGGTGCCCATGGGCGGCATGGCATTCAGGCCTTCCTTTGCGTGCTTCATCAGGGTGTCCATGCCCTGCTCGATGCGCGGGGCCCAGGCGGCGGCGTCGCCGACCTTGGGGGCACCGGCGGCACCGGTGCTGTGGCAGGCAAAGCACTTGCTGTCATAGATTTCCTTGCCGCCGCGCTCGGCCAGCGCCAGTCCGCTGCTTGCTGCCATTGCGCCCGCCAGGGCTGTGATGATCAGCTTCTTCATTTCGGTATTCTCCTGTAGTTTGGGGTCAAGACACCGGATGCGAATCCGTCAAATATACTCCGAATAGGCCGGGTTTCAAAGATAACTTATTGATACAACGATTTTATCCATGGATGAAATTAATTTCTGCCCGAGTTCCAGTGAGCCTAGCAGGGCCAGGTTAAACAGAACCTGAACGGCGCCCGTCGGTTGCCGTCGCGGGACGGCTGAAGATCTCGGCCAGCCAGAACAGGTAGCTGTAGAACAGGGCCGTTACCGCCAGGTTCAGGGGAGTGGCGCCGGCCATGCCGCCGAGGGCCTGGTACAGGGCCAGCCCGGCGAAGGCCAGCAGCCCGGCCAGGATGTTGAGGTGCAGAAAGGGCCGCAGCCAGCGACGCAGGTTCATGCGGAGATCTCCGGTAGTCTCTGAGTGTGAGCCAGAGATTAGCCCCGCCTACCGTCCTGTCACCTTGATTCGCATCAAGTTCCCCGCCCGGTCGATTCAATCCCCGCGTTGGTCGATGGGGGTGTAATCGCGCCGGGAATGCCCCACATAGAGTTGGCGCGGCCGGCCGATGCGCTGTTCCGGATCGTCCATCATCTCCATCCATTGGGCGATCCAGCCCACGGTGCGTGACATCACGAACATCACGGTGAACATGCTGAGCGGGATGCCCAGGGCGCGCAGGATGATGCCGGAATAGAAATCGACATTGGGATAGAGGTTGCGTTCCTTGAAGTAATCGTCCTCCAGCGCGATCCGCTCCAGTTCCAGGGCGATCTCGAACAGCGGCTGGTCGCGGGTCGAGCCCAGCTCATTCAGCAGGTCATGGCAGGACTGGCGGATGATCTTGGCGCGAGGGTCATACTGCTTGTAGATGCGGTGGCCGAAGCCCATCAGCCGGAAGCTGTCGGATTTGTCCTTGGCCCGGGCCACCAGTTCGGGGACCTGCTTCACCGACTCGATCGACTCCAGCATCTGCACCACCGCCTCGTTGGCGCCGCCATGGGCCGGTCCCCACAGCGAGGCGATGCCGGCGGCCACACTTGCGAAGGGGTTGGCGCCGGAACTGCTGGCCAGGCGCACGGTGGAGGCACTGGCGTTCTGCTCGTGATCGGCGTGCAGGATCATCATCAGGTCCAGCGCACGCGAGGCCACGGGATTGACCTCGTAGGGCTCGGAGGGCACGGCGAACATCATGCGCAGGAAGTTGTCGACATAGCCCAGGCTGTTGTCCGGATAGATGATCGGCTGGCCGACCGAGTGTTTGTAGCTGGCCGCGGCCAGGGTGGGCATCTTGGCGATCATCCGATGCGCGGAGATTTCGCGGTGGTAGGGGTCGGTCACGTCGGTGGAGTCGTGATAGAAGGCCGACAGCGCCCCAACCACTCCGACCATGATGGCCATGGGATGGGCGTCGTAGCGGAAACCGTCATAGAAGCGCAGCAGGCCCTCGTTGACCATGCTGTGGCGGTTGATGATCTCACGGAATTTATTCATCTCGGCCGGCTGCGGCAGCTCGCCGTAGAGCAGCAAGTAGCAGACCTCAAGGTAATCGCTGTGTTCGGCCAGCTGCTCGATGGGATAGCCGCGGTACAACAGGGTACCCTCGTCGCCGTCGATGTAGGTGATGCTGCTGCGGCAGCTGGCCGTGGCGGCATAGCCGGGGTCATAGGTGAACATGCCCAGGCCTTCGTGCAGGCCCTGGAGGCTGAAAACCTGTGCACCGTGGGTGCCCTTGCTCACCGGCAGCTCGACGGACTTTCCGGTGCGGTTATCGGTAATGGTAACGGTGTGTTCATCGCTCATGGTTTATCCCCTGGCGCTCATTGCAGTGAGTCGAGTTCGCGCTGCAGTTCCCGAATGCGCGCATTGCAGTCCTGTTCGATGGCATCGATCTGTTTGAGGATTTCCGTCTCGCGCGCCTGTCGTTCGCTCGCCTCGGCTTCGAGCTGCGCGATTTCCTCCTCCCGGGCGCGGCGCAACCGCTCCTGCTCCTCGCGCCAGGCCCGTTCCTGGCAATCCACCCAGGGGATATAAGGACACTTCTTGCAGTCGCGCTCGTCGTAGGGGTCGGGATCGAGGCAGGCACGCCCGCAGGTCATCAGCAGCCTGCCGTTGTCGTTGTTGTAGTAGTAGATGGGACCATCACCGTCCTTCACGCATTGCAGTTCGACCAGGTTCTCGCAGTAGCTGGGCGCGCTGCAGTGCTCCTGGCCGTAGCGCGATTCGAGGAAGGAACGGATCAGCGGGTGCAGTTCGGGGCGGACAGCGGGCTGTGCCGATTCACCCCTGGATTCCGCGGCCGGCGCCGTGTCCGTCTGCGCGGGTGCCGCATCCCGTGCCGCCGCGGCATCGGGGTCGGCGTGACGGCGGCCGGATTCGCGCTCGGCATCCAGGCGCGCCTTCTGTTGCGGCGTGATGACGTAGGGGTCGAGTGCCTCCTGCTCAATGCCGTTCGTTTCGTCGACCGGGGCCGCTTCGGTTGCCGCCTCACCTCCGGTTGCAGCGGATTCGGCGCGCAGCACGCCGGCGGGAGTCGCCAGGCACAACATCAGGCACAACTTGATCAGTATGGTCTGCATGCTCTCAATCAACTCTGAAGCTCGGGCGGCGCTCAGGGACGGTTCAGCTGATAGCGGCGTACCGCCCGGTTGTGTTCTTGCAACGTGGCGGAAAAGACATGACTGCCATCGCCGCGGGAAACAAAATACAAGGCCTCGCCTGCGGCCGGGTGCATCACGGCCGTGACCGCCTCGGCACTGGGCAGGGCGATGGGTGTGGGCGGCAGCCCCCCGCGGGTATAGGTATTGTACGGGGTGTCGGTGCGCAGATCACGGCGCCGGATGTTGCCGTCGAAGGCATCGCCCATGCCGTAGATCACCGTGGGGTCGGTCTGCAGCCGCATGCCCCGCTCCAGCCGTCGGACGAAAACGCCGGCGATGCGGGCCCGTTCCTCGGGGATACCGGTTTCCTTTTCCACGATCGAGGCCAGAATCAATGCCTCGTAGGGCGAATCCAGCGGCAGGTCCGGACGACGGCGCTCCCAATTCTGCTCCAGGTGCCGCTCCATGGCCTGGAGGGCGCGGCGCAGGACTACAATATCACGGGTACCGCGCGGGAAATGGTAGGTGTCGGGCAGAAACCAGCCCTCGGGGTGCTGTCCGGGCCGCTCCAGGCGCTGCATCAGTTCGGCATCATCAACGCCATCCAGGGTGTGGTCGAGAAACGGCTGCTCGGCCAGGTGGGCACGCAGCTGCTGGATGGTCCAGCCCGCGATCAGGGTAACCGGATACTGCACCACCCGCCCGCTGGTGAGTATCTGCAGCAGCTGGCCCGGTGTGGCCCCGGCGGGGATATGGAACTCCCCGGCCTGGATGCGCCCGGCCTCGCCGCTGATCCGTCCCAGCAGGGCGAGATAACGCGGATGCGCCAGCAGGCCCTCCTCGTGCAGCTGCCAGGCCAGGCCGGACAGGCTCTGGCCCGGCCTGACCTCCAGGTTCCGGCCCTCGCTGTCCAGTGCCAGCGGCGTGCGCAGGAACCGCTGGTAGTCCAGATACAGCCAGCCGATTGCCCCGGCGACGGCGATCGCGAGCGTCAGCAGCATCAGCACCAGCGGCCGATGGAGAACGGATTTTCCCGCGTTGACAGCCATGCGTGTTATGCAGATTCCGGATTCATCAGCGACAGCAGGCGCCGGGTTACGGGGCCGGTTTCATAACGCTGCCCGGCAAGCCGGGCGACCGGGCGCATTCCCATCAGGCTGTTGCACAGGAACAGTTCATCCGCGCCGGTCACGTCATTCTCGTCCATACAGCTTTCCATTACTTCGATGCCTGCCGCGCGCGCGCTTGCCATCAGATGCTCGCGCATCACGCCCGCCACGCCGCAGTTGTCCAGCCGTGGGGTGTGGAGCACGCCGTTGCGTACCAGGAACAGATTGCTGGCAACACCCTCGATGACGTGACCGTCCTGGTCACGCAACAGGCCCTCGTTGATCTCCGGGTCCTGCCACTCGGCGCGGGCGAGGACCTGGTCCAGCCGGTTGAGATGCTTGATGCCGGCGAGCCGCGGCTGGCTGGCCAGCCGGTGCCGGCACCAGATTATACGCAGGCCGGCGGGACTGTGCCTTTCCAGCCCCGCCGGCCAGGCCGAGCGCAGCAGGACACGCTGCGCTCGGATGTCGTCCGGGCGGGCATAGCCGCGCAGCGAACAACCGCAGGTGTACAGCAGTTTCAGCACCGCCCGCGGCTGGTCGGCGGCGGCCGTCTGCAGCTCCCGCTCGAGTTGTTCCCGGGGCGGTTCGGGCAGTCCCAGACGCTGGCAGCCGCGCATGAGCCGTGCCCGGTGGCGTTCCCAGTGCATGATGCGGCCATCGATGACGGCCAGGGTTTCGAACAGGCCGTCGCCGAACTGCAGTCCGCGGTCATGTACATCGATCCGCGTCTGCGCCTCGCCGTTGATCCAGGCCGACTCGATTCCGCTCATGCCGCGTCCTCGGGCGTGTTTTCCAGCGCCAGCACCAGGCCGCGGGCCTTGGCGCGGGTTTCCTCCAGTTCCTGCTGTGGCCTGGAATCCGAGACGATGCCGGCGCCGGCGCGCCAATACAGCCTGCGGTCCCGCTGCTCGATGGTACGGATGAGGATGTTCAGGTCCATGTCGCCATTGCGGTTCAGATAACCCATGGCGCCGGTATAGGCGCCGCGCCCCCCGGCCTCGAGTTCGGCGATGATCTGCATGCAGCGCACCTTGGGACAGCCGGTGATGGTGCCGCCGGGATAGACCGCCCGGATCACCTCGCCCGGCGTGATCTCCGGGCGCAGCTCGCCCTGGATGTTGGAGACGATATGATGCACATGGGCATAGGACTCCAGCTGCATCAACTCGTCGACCTCGATGCTGCCGGGCCGGCAGACCCGCCCCAGGTCATTGCGTTCCAGATCGATGAGCATGATGTGCTCGGCACGTTCCTTGGGGTGGCCGAGCAACTCGTCCGACAGTTCACGGTCCTGCTCCCCCTGTCCGCGCGGCCGGGTGCCGGCGATGGGCCGCGTGCTCACCCGGCGGCCGCGCACCTCCACCAGACGTTCCGGCGAGGAGCTGATCACGGCGTAGTCGGGGAATACCGCCAGGCCGTTGAAGGGGCCGGGATTGCGGTCGCGCAGACGTCGGTAGAGTGCGGCGGGGGTGACCGGCTGGCCGAGCTCCGCGGTCCACAGACGCGACAGGTTGACCTGGAATACATCGCCGTCACGAATGTAGCCGAGAGTGCGTTCCACCGCATCGAGATAATGCTGCGGGGCCTCCTCGGTCTGTCCCGACAGCGTCAGCGGCACGGCGGCCGGCGGCGGGCGGGCGGCGGCCTGTTCGATATCCTCGCGCATCACCCGTACCAGGCCGGGATCGGATTCGCTTACCAGCTGGAGGCTGCCGTCGCGCCGGTCGGCGATCACCGCCGCCGGGCAGCGCACGGCGGTGGCGATGAAGGGCATGTGCGGCGCTCGGCTGAGTTGCAGTACCGGCTCGACCTCCTGGGCCAGTTCGTAGCCCAGCAACAGGAACCAGCCGCCGTTGAAGGGCAGACCGGCCGTGTCGTCGCGGCCGCCCGCTTCCCGCCACCAGGCATCCAGTGCCGGGAGAAAGCCGCTGGCGGATTCGGCGGCCGGGCCCTGCAATTGCCCCGGGGCCTGCAGCGTCAGGGTCTCGCCCGGAAAGGCGAACAGGATGTCATAGCGCCCCTGCGTGCCGCTGAGGGCGCTTTCCAGCAGGAAGGGATAACGCTCGGGAAAGGCCTCGTGCAGCGCCAGCAGGTCGAAGCCGGCGGGCAGCGTGGCGGAAGAAAGCGATTGCGCAACCGTCATGGCGTCCGGCCCGCGGACCCGACTCTCAGTCGGTGAAGCGGCGCATCACGATGGTGCCGTTGGTTCCGCCGAATCCGAAGGAATTGGACAGGGCGATATCGATCTGCATCGCGCGCGCGGTGTTGGGTACATAGTCGAGATCGCACTCCGGATCCGGCGTGCTGTAGTTGATGGTGGGCGGTGCGATCTGGTCGCGCAGCGACAGCGCGGTGAACACCGCTTCAACACCCCCGGCCGCGCCCAGCAGGTGCCCGGTCATGGACTTGGTGGAGCTGACGGCCAGTCGGTGGGCATGCTCGCCGAAGGTGGTCTTGATGGCGTCGGTCTCGGCCTTGTCGCCGGCCGGGGTGGAGGTGCCGTGGGCGTTGATGTAGTCGATGGCGGCGGGCTCGATGCCGGCATCCTTGAGCGCGGCGCGCATGCAGCGTACGGCACCCTCCCCGCCCTCGGCGGGTTGGGTCATGTGATGGGCGTCGCCGCTCATGCCGTAGCCGATCAGCTCGGCGTAGATCTTCGCCCCGCGGCTGCGGGCATGCTCGAGCTCCTCCAGTACCAGCACCCCGGCGCCGTCGCCCAGTACGAAGCCGTCGCGGTCCTTGTCCCAGGGGCGGCTGGCCGTGGCCGGATCGTCATTGCGGGTGGACAGGGCGCGGGCGGCGGCAAACCCGCCCAGCCCCAGCGGGGTGCTCGCCATCTCGGCACCGCCGGCGACCATCACATCGGCCTCGCCGTACTGGATATAGCGCGCAGCCTGGCCGATGTTGTGGGTGCCGGTGGTGCAGGCGGTGACCATGGCGATGTTGGGGCCGCGGAAGCCGTGCAGGATGGACAGGTTGCCCGAAATCATGTTGATGATGCTGCTGGGTACGAAAAAGGGCGAGATCTTGCGCGGACCGCTCTCCAGCAGCAGGGCGTGATTCTTCTCGATGGTGCACAGGCCGCCGATGCCCGAGCCGATGGCCACGCCGAAGCGGCCCTCCTCGTCGGAGGCACCGTCCAGACCGGCGTCGCGGATCGCCTGGATGCCTGCCGCCATGCCGTAATGGATGAAGGGATCCATCTTGCGGGCTTCCTTGGACGGCAGGTAGTCCGTGATCTCGAAGCCCTCGACCGTTCCGCCGAAGCGCACCGAGAAGGCCGAGGTGTCGAAGCTGGTGATGGGGCGGATACCGCCCTGCCCTGCCTTGATGCTGGCCCAGGCCTCATCCACGGACAGGCCGACGGGTGCGATGGCACCCAGGCCGGTGATGACTACGCGACGACGTGACAAGATAGCGCCTCTTGGAGATGGGATCGGTCTACCCCGATGGTCCTTCGGCCGGATTCAGCCTCCGGGTATTCCCTGCGGGGTTTCGGGATTCGCAAATACTAAAAGGCCGCAGCCACCAGGGTGGCAGCGGCGCTGAATTGCAGCCTGAGCGCTCAGCCCAGGTTGGCGTTGATGTAGTCGATCGCCTGCTGCACGGTGGTGATCTTCTCGGCTTCCTCGTCGGGGATTTCGCATTCGAATTCCTCTTCCAGGGCCATCACCAGTTCGACGGTATCCAGGGAATCTGCGCCCAGATCGTCTACGAAGGAAGCACCCGTGGTGACTTCATCTTCCTTCACACCCAGCTGTTCGACAACAATCTTCTTAACCCGTTCTTCAATATTGCTCATGTGAATCTTTCCTCCGAGACTTCAGGCAGCAAACTGCGGGCGGTATTGTAGTGAAAAGCCTGGGGCTAATCCAGCGGAAATCCCGTCTGAACAGCCCGCGGACCCTCGCCGCAGCGCCCTGCCGGTTCAAGATACAACTTTCCAGATAACAGCGTAATACAAAAACTTTCTATAAAAACGGTCAGGCCATGTACATGCCGCCGTTGACATGCAGTGTCTCGCCCGTGATGTAGCCGGCTTCGTCGGAGGCGAGAAATGCGACGGCATTGGCAATGTCTTCCACCGCGCCGAGCCGGGCCAGCGGGATGTTGCTCAGCAGTGCCTGGCGCTGGTCCTCGGGCAGGGCCCGGGTCATGTCGGTGTCGATGAAGCCGGGCGCCACCGTATTGACGGTGATGCCGCGTGAACCGACCTCGCGGGCCAGGGACTTGGCAAAACCGATCATGCCGGCCTTGGCCGCGGCATAGTTGGCCTGGCCCGGGTTGCCGCTCACACCGACCACCGAGGCGATGTTGATGATCCGGCCCTGCCGGGCCTTCATCATGCCGCGCAGGCAGGCCCGGGACAGGCGGAAGACGGAATTGAGATTGGCGTCGATGACCGCATCCCACTCCTCCGGCTTCATGCGCATGAGCAGGTTGTCGCGGGTGATGCCGGCGTTGTTGACCAGAATGGTGGGGGTGCCGAACTCGTCTCCGATGGACTTGACCAGGGCATCCACGCCGCCGGCGTCGGTGACGTCCAGCACCCGGCCGGCGCCCTCGATGTTCTCTGCGGAGAAGGTCTGGCTGATGGCATCGGCGCCGCCCTCGCTGGTGGCGGTGCCGATCACGGTGGCGCCGCGCCGGCCCAGGGTCAGGGCGATGGCCTGGCCGATGCCGCGGCTGGCGCCGGTGACCAGGGCGATGTGTTTGTCCAGACTCATGTCAAATCACCTTGTTCCTGCATTGCATTCAAAAGCTGTGATGACCACCCCAAGCCGTAGGTCGGGTTAGCGCAGCGTAACCCGACACTCACGGCGGATACGTCGGGTTACGCCCTTCGGGCTAACCCGACCTACAACAGGATTGCATGCTTGCGTGGCCATACCTCAGATCTGTTCCAGCGCCGCTTCCAGGCTGGTCGGATCGTACACCGGCAGCGCCGTCATTTCCTTCGCGATGCGCTTGTTCAGTCCGGCCAGTACCTTGCCGGGCCCGCATTCGATCAGCCGGGTCACGCCTTCGGCCTGCATGTGCAGGACGGTCTCGACCCAGCGTACCGGGTTGTGCAGCTGGCGCGCGAGCAGTTCGCGGATCTCATTGACATCGCTGTGGGCGTGCACATCGACGTTATGGATGACGTCGATGCTGGGCGGGCGCAGGTCGGTGCGGGCCAGTTCGGCGGACAGGGCCTCGGCCGCCGGCTGCATCAGGCTGCAGTGCGAGGGCACGCTGACCGGCAGCGGCACGGCGCGCCTGGCCCCGGCCGCCTTGGCCTGGGTCACGGCCCGCTCGACGGCGGCCGCGCCACCGGCAATGACCACCTGGCCGGGGGCGTTGAAATTGACCGGTTCGACCACCTCACCCTCGGCGGCCTGCCGGCAGACCTCGCGCACGGCATCGTCATCCAGGCCGAGGATGGCCGCCATGGCGCCCGCTCCGGCCGGCACGGCCTCCTGCATGAACCGGGCACGGCTCTCGACCAGTTTCACCGCGGCGGCAAATTCCAGCACCCCGGCGCACACCAGGGCGCTGTATTCGCCCAGGCTGTGGCCGGCGAGCATGGCCGGGCGCTTGTCGGTGGCCTGCGCCAGCACCCGCCACACCGCCACCCCGGCGGCGAGCATGGCCGGCTGGGTCCGGTCGGTCTGGTTGAGCTGCTCCGCCGGGCCGTCCTGGCTGAGCTGCCACAGGTCATAGCCGAGCACATCGGAGGCCTCGGCGAAGGTCTCTCCCACCACGGGATGGGTGGCGGCCAGTTCGGCCAGCATGCCCACGCTCTGCGAGCCCTGGCCGGGGAAGACGTAGGCCAGTGTGTAATCGAAGTCAGTCATGCGTTATCCATTTACTTCAATGCCTGGTGTCTGTCGGGTTACGCCCTTCGGGCCAACCCGACCTACAAGCTGTAGGTTGGGTCAGGCGCGATAGCCCGTAACCCAACGAATACGGCCGGAGTGTCGTCGGGTTACGTTCTTACGGGCTGACCCGACCTACGTGGTTCACAATTCAAAATTTCAGCAGCGCCGAACCCCAGGTGAAGCCGCCGCCGAAGGCCTCCATCAGCAGCGTTTCGCCGCGCTGGATGCGGCCGTCGCGCACGGCCACGTCCAGCGCCATCGGCACCGAGGCGGCCGAGGTGTTGCCGTGCTGGTCGACCGTCACCACCACGCGTTCCGGCGGCATGTTCAGTTTGCGCGCGGTGGCGTTGATGATGCGGATGTTGGCCTGGTGCGGGATCAGCCAGTCGACGTCGGCCTGGGTCATCCGATTCGCTTCCAGCGTCTCGTCGACGATGCGACCGAGGGTGTTCACGGCCATGCGGAACACCTCGTTGCCCTTCATATGGATGTAGGCCTCGCCCTTTGCCACGGCATCGAAGTGGGTGGAGACGCCCACGTTGACCGTCAGCAGGCTCTCATAGTTGCCGTCGGCGTGCAGATGCGTGGACAGGATCCCCGGCGCTTCGCTCGCCTCGAGGATCACCGCCCCGGCGCCGTCGCCGAACAGCACGCAGGTGCTGCGGTCGGTCCAGTCGATGATGCGTGACAGCGTCTCGGCACCGATCACCAGGGCGCATTTCGCCGCCCCGGTGCGGATGAACTTGTCGGCCACGCCCAGGGCGTAGACGAAGCCGGTGCAAACGGCCTGGACGTCGAAGGCCGCGCAGCCGTGGATGTCCAGGCGCTGCTGCACCAGGCAGGCGGTGCTGGGAAAGACCCGGTCCGGCGTGGTGGTGGCGACGATGATGAGATCGATGTCGTCGGTGCTGCGTCCGGCGGCTTCCAGTGCCCGGCGGGCGGCCTGCTCGGCCAGATCGCAGGTGGTCTGGTTGTCGGCGGCGATGTGACGCTTCTCGATGCCGGTGCGTTCCCGGATCCACTGGTCGTTGGTCTCGACCATCTGCTCCAGGTCGTGATTGGTCAGCACCTTCTCGGGCAGATAGCTGCCGGTGCCTGTGATGCGTGCGTAGGTCACACCGCCTGCCTTTCAGTCAATTGGGCTTCCAGTTGATGGTCGATGCGGTCGGGGACCGCCTTGTCGACCTCCTTGACCGCCACCTCGATGGCGTGGGCAAAGGCCTGGGCATCGGCGCTGCCATGGCTCTTGATCACAATGCCGCGCAGGCCCAGCAGGCTGGCGCCGTTGTAGTTGCGCGGATCGACCCGGCGCCGGAAGGCGCGCAGCACCGGCAGCGCGACCAGCCCGGCCAGCCGGGTCAGCGGATTGCGTTTGAACTCCTCGCGCATGAACTGGGCGATCATCTTCGCCACGCCCTCGCTGGTCTTGAGCGCCACATTGCCGATGAAGCCGTCGCAGACCACTACATCCACATCGCCGGTATAGACGGCATCGCCCTCGACGAAGCCGATGTAGTTGAGCGAGCTGTCATGCAGCAGGCGCGCGGCTTCCTTGACCTGGTCGTTGCCCTTGATCTCCTCCTCGCCGATATTGAGCAGGCCGACGCGCGGCGCCTCGATGCCCTCCACGGCATGGGCGAGCACCGAACCCATGACGGCGAACTGGAACAGGTGTTCGGCGGTGCAGTCGACATTGGCGCCCAGGTCCAGCATCAGGGTGCGGCCCTGGATCGAGGGAATGGCAGTGAGGATGGCGGGCCGGTCGATGCCCGGCAGGGTCTTGAGCAGGTAACGCGCCGTGGCCATGAGCGCGCCGGTGTTGCCGGCGCTGACCGCGGCCTGGGCGGTGCCGTCCTTGACCAGGTTGATGGCCACGCGCATGGACGAATCCTTCTTGAAACGCAGCGCCCGCGAGGGCAACTCGTCCATGCCCACCACCTCGCTGGCGTGGTGGAGGCGCAGCCGGCCGGATTCCAGCAACTGGCGATGGGCCTGGAGATGGGTCTCGAGGACGGTCTGATCGCCGACCAGGATGAGTTCCAGCGCGGGACTGGACGACAGCGCCTGGACTGCTGCAGGCACCACGGCCCCGGGGCCGATGTCGCCTCCCATGGCATCCAGCGAGATGACTACCCTATCCGTCACGCGTGTCGTTGTCCGTTGCTGGGTCCCGGCCCGGGTGCAGAAACGCGCGCGGCGCGCGAGCCGACCGGCTGCCGCGCGCCGCGGGGTCGGGCCGATCGGTTTCAGTCGAGGTCGCGATCGATGACCTTGCGGCCGCGATAGTAGCCGTCGGGGCTGATGTGATGACGCAGATGCGTCTCGCCCGTGGTCGGCTCGATCGACAGGGCCTTGCCCTTCAGGGCGTCATGGGAACGGCGCATGCCGCGCTTGGAGGGGGTCTTGCGATTCTGTTGGACAGCCATGGTGTCGCTCCTGCAATAAGTGCCTAGTGTTTCTTCAAATCCGTCAATGCGGCGAAGGGGTTGTCGCCATGTTCCGTGTCAGCGATCTCCCGCTCCGCGGAATCCTGATCAGTCGCCTGCGTCCGGCATTCCGATTCCGCATGCTTGGGAAAATCGGCCACCGCCAGCAGCAGTTCATCCTCGATGAGTTCGGTCAGGGCCAGCCTGTCTTCCGTCGCCAGCAGGGGCTCGAAGCCCTCGGGCAGACGCTCGATCATGGCCTCCGATTCGACCAGGCCGAGCCTGATCTCCTGCTCCACCGGAAAGTCCATCCGCCCCAGGCAGCGCTGACAGGTCAGGTGCAACTCACCCGTGATACGCCCCTTGATGCCCTCGACACCGGCATCGAAGCGGCCGAAGTGCAATTCCACCCTGATCTCGCCGTCGCTGTCATGCAACTGATCGGCCAGCCGCGCGAAACGCGCTACGGGCAGCGTCCCTTCGAGAATACGACCCTGGCGAATCAGGGCCGCCGGGTCGATCCAGTCCGGCAGGCGCGGTTGCATAAGCGGCGCATCATAATGGCTCCAAGCGCCTGTGTCAAAACAAAAAAGGCGAACTGAAACACGGTTTCGCAGCGGCCTCTGGCATTGACAGCCCCGGGGCTTTTCCGTAGAAGTCGCTGACACAGTGCCCGGCCGATGCCGGGTTCAGCTCCACTCACAGGACAGACCCCGCGAAATCAACGTGATAAAAAAGGTACTCATCGCCAACCGGGGAGAGATCGCGGTGCGCATCGTGCGCGCCTGCCGGGAACTGGGCATCCGCTCGGCCGCCATCTTCACCGACGCCGACCGCCATGCCCTGCATGTAAAGAAGGCCGACGAGGCCTACAACATCGGCCCCGACTCCGTGGCCGGCTATCTGAACGCCCACCGGATCGTGAACCTTGCCCACGCCAGCGGCTGCGACGCCCTGCATCCCGGTTACGGCTTCCTGTCGGAAAACGCCGAACTGGCCGAGATCTGCGCCCGGCGCGGCATCCGCTTCATCGGCCCGGACGCCGGCGTGATCCGGCGCATGGGCGACAAGACCGAGGCGCGGCGCAGCATGCAGGCCGCCGGGGTGCCGGTGGTCCCCGGCAGCGAGGGCAATCTGGACAGTCTGGAGGCCGCCCTGGAACTGGCCGGCGAGATCGGTTACCCGGTGATGCTCAAGGCCACCTCCGGCGGCGGCGGCCGCGGCATCCGCCGCTGCGACAGCCCCGAAGCCCTCAGGCGCAACTACGACCGGGTGCTGTCCGAGGCGCAGAAGGCCTTCGGCAGCGCCGACGTGTTTCTGGAGAAGTGCGTGGTGAATCCGCGCCACATCGAGGTGCAGATCCTGGCCGACGGCCAGGGCAACGTCATCCACCTGTTCGAGCGCGACTGCTCCATCCAGCGCCGGCACCAGAAACTGATCGAGATCGCCCCTTCGCCCCAACTCACCCCGTCCCAGCGCGAGCGCATCGGCGAGTATGCCGTGAAGGCGGCCCGCGCGGTGGGCTACCAGAACGCCGGCACGGTGGAATTCCTGATGGAGGGCGAGGACAACTTCTACTTCATGGAAATGAACACCCGGCTGCAGGTCGAACACACGGTAACCGAGGAGATCACCGGGGTGGACATCGTGCAGGAGCAGATCCGCGTTGCCGCCGGTCTGCCGCTGCGCTATGGCCAGGCCGATATCCAGCGCCGCGGCTATGCCATGGAATTCCGTATCAACGCCGAGGACCCGCAGAACGACTTCCTGCCCAGCTTCGGCCGCATCACCCGTTACTTCGCCCCGGGCGGCCCGGGGGTGCGTACGGATGCCGCCATCTACACCGGCTACCACATCCCGCCCTATTACGATTCCATGTGCGCCAAGCTGACAGTCTGGGCCAGGGACTGGGAGGGGCTGCTGAACCGGGCCGAACGCGCGCTGCACGACATCGGGGTCTACGGGGTCAAGACCACCATCCCCTATTTCCTCGAGATCCTGCGCACCCCCGAATTCCGCGCCGGACGCTTCGACACCGGCTTCGTCGAGGCCCACCCCGAACTGACCCGCTACAGCGTCCACCGTCCCACCCGCGAAATGGCGGCCGTGATCGCCGCGGCCGTGGCCGCGCACGCCGGTTTCTGAATTCAGGCAACGTCACTGCAACGAGTTGGCGGCCTGCTGCCAAGCCAGGGAATCCGACCAGGCGGTATCCTGCCGCCGCGCCTGTGGCCACTGTCCTGTAACAGAAGTGATACAGCATCCGTCCTGGTTGCTGAAACCCGAAGGCATCTGTCCGGTTTCTCCCTCCTGAGCTTGCACCTCCCCCTCCACTATCTATTCTTACCCATGCAGTTTTATTCCGCTGGAACGGATTAAGATGCGGGGAACCATTGGCGGTTCCATCCAACCATCAAAGGGAGGTGCATCATGAGACTGGAGCGATTCATGGGTCGGTTCGGCTACGCTGCGGCGCTGGCGAGCCTGACCCTCGCCCCGGCATGGGCCGGGTATGAACCACATGAGAAAATGGGGCTTGCCGAGGGCGTGGACCCGATCGCCGAGACCTATATGCCGGTCGTTCCCGACAAAGGTTTCGAGGCGATGATGAAAGCCGACGTCGACGCGCGCCCGAAGTATGAAGAGCGGCATAACAAGCTTCTGGAGCGCCGTTATGATTTGAGCGACCGTCCCTCCGATGTGATGATGTCGGGCGGGCGCAAGCCGGTCCAGGAGGGGGCGCGGGTCAAGCTCCCCGAGGGGGTGAGTTGGGAGGATCTCGCCGCCATGTCGCCGGCGGAGATCCGCGAGAAGGGGCTGTTCCCCAAGGGTTTCCTGCCTTTGCCGCATTCCAAGCACGAAACCGGCGGCATGGTGTTTCCCGATGCCCAGATCGAACGCATCCGCGAACTGGAAGATCGCAACCTGGAGCGCTTCGACACCCGCTTCGATCTGCCCGATCATCTCACCCCCGAGTTCCCGCCGCCGATCTTTCTCACCACGCGGCCGGAATTGGGTGATGTGTCGCAGGGCAAGCTGCTGTCCATCGACAACTATTACGAGATCATGCACGGTATCCTCACTCCGGTGCAGATGGAAGGCCTGCGGCTGCTGCTGACCCCCTTTCCCCAGCAGCAGTTCAACCAGACCGAGGACCGCAAGGTCAAGCGTCCCAGTCTGGGCGTGTCCTGCCTGGACTGCCATGCCAACGGCCACACCAATGCCACCTTTCACCTGAATCCGGATACCCGCCCGCAGACCGCCCGCTTCCGCATCGACACCGTCAGTCTGCGCGGCATGTTCAACCAGCAGATCCATGGATCGAAACGCTCCCTGCGTTCGATAGAGGACTTCACCGAATTCGAGCAGCGCACCGCCTATTTTGACGGCGATCATGTGATCGGGGCCAAGAAGGGCGTGAATCTGCCCGATCGCAGCAGCCAGGTGGCGTTGATGGCGCAGATGCAGAACCTGTTCGACTTCCCGCCGGCTCCGAAGCTCGACGTCTTCGGGCGACTGGATAAGTCCAAGGCGACGGATCTCGAGATCAAGGGCGAACAGTTGTTCCATGGCAAGGCGCGCTGTGTGGAATGCCACCAACCGCCCTTCTATCTCGACAACAAAATGCATGACCTGAAGGTCGAGCGCTTTTATGACGCGAAGCTGATCAATGGTCAGTGGATCACTGCCGAAGGGCCGATCAAGAGCTTCACCCTGCGCGGCATCAAGGATTCCCCCCCTTATCTGCATGACGGGAGACTGATGACCCTGGAGGATACGGTGGAATTCTTCAATCTGGTCACGGGTGTGCAGCTCACCGGTGATGAGAAGAAGGCGCTCACCGCCTTCCTGCGGACTTTGTGAACCACCGCGTGAACTGGCGATGGCAGGGGCCAGATACCTCTGCCATCGCCCGCATCCCTGCGTCCCTGCCTACAACCGCTCCGATTCCGGATATCCCGGGCGTCGGGGGCTGAACCAGCGCCTCGAGCATTCGGCGGTGGAGAAGCCGTAGCCGTTTCAGTAAGATTCCGGGAAACAAATATCACAGACGACCGTCCGCTCGGACGACCGGCCCGGGAACAGGCATGCCCCGGGTTCCGGGAAACAGCCCTGCGGGCGCTTGCACCCATTCCCCGGCACGAGCAACAGGACCACGCAGAATATGCCCAGGACCCACATCACCGAACTCGTGCTGCGCGACGGCCACCAGTCGCTGATCGCCACGCGCATGCGTACCGCGGACATGCTGCCCATCTGCCCACAGCTGGATGCGGCCGGCTACTGGTCGCTGGAGGTCTGGGGCGGAGCCACCTTCGATGCCTGTCTGCGCTATCTCAAGGAGGATCCCTGGGCGCGCCTGCGCCAGCTGCGCGAGGCCCTGCCCAAGGCGCGGTTGCAGATGCTGCTGCGCGGGCAGAACCTGCTCGGCTACCGCCACTATTCGGACGACGTGGTCACGGCCTTCGTCGAGCGCGCCGCCGCGGGCGGCATCGACGTGTTCCGCATCTTCGACGCACTCAACGACACCCGCAACCTGGAAACCGCCATCCGCGCGGTGAAGGCCACCGGCAAACATGCCCAGGGAACGATCTCCTACACCACCAGCCCGGTGCACGGCATCGAGACCTTCACGGCGATGGCGCGCGAGCTCGAACAGCTGGGCTGCGACAGCATCGCCATCAAGGACATGGCCGGCCTGCTCACCCCGATGGTCGCCGGCGAACTGGTGCGCCGTCTCGAACAGGCCGTGGATATCCCGCTGCACCTGCACATGCACGCCACTGCCGGCGTGGCCGAGATGTGCCAACTCAAGGCGGTGGAGAACGGCTGCGAGCACATCGACACCGCCATCTCCGCGTTCGCCGGCGGGGCCAGCCATCCGCCCACCGAGAGCATGGTTGCCGCGTTCGCCGGCACCGAGTACGACACCGGGCTGGATCTCAACGCCCTGCAGGAAATCGGCTTCTATTTTCGTGAGGTGAGAAAGAAGTACCACCAGTTCGAGAGCGATTTCACCGGTCTGGACACCCGGGTGCAGATCTACCAGGTGCCGGGCGGCATGATCTCCAACCTCTACAGCCAGCTGCGCGAACAGGGCGAACTGGGGCGGATGAACGAGGTCCTTGCCGAGATCCCGCGGGTGCGCGAGGACCTGGGCTACCCGCCGCTGGTCACCCCGACTTCGCAGATCGTGGGCACCCAGGCGGTGATGAACGTGCTCACCGGCGCGCGCTACAAGAGCATCACCAACGAGGTGAAGCTGTATCTGCAGGGGCGCTACGGCCGCGCGCCCGGCGAGGTAAACGCCATGCTGCGTCAGCAGGCCATCGGCAATGAGGACGTGATCGATGTGCGTCCGGCCGACCTGCTGACTCCCGAGATGGACAACCTGCGCGGGGAGATCGGCGAACTGGCGCAGTCGGAAGAGGACGTCCTGACCTATGCCATGTTCCCCGAGATCGGCCGTGAGTTCCTGGAGCATCGCAACAACGGAACCCTTGTCCCCGAACCGCTGGAGCCGCCCCCGGGCAACGGTGATATGGGCCGGCCAACCGAATTCAACGTCACCCTGCACGGCGAGACCTACCATATCCGGGTGACCGGCGCCGGCCACAAGAGCCAGGAGAAGCGCCCCTTCTATCTCAGCGTGGACGGCGTGCCCGAGGAGATCCTGCTGGAATCGCTGGAGGAACTGGAATACGACGAGGGCGGTGCCCCGCGGCCGAAACAGCCCAGGGGCAGCAACCGGCCCCGCGCCACCCAGCCCGGCCATGTCACCACTTCCATGCCGGGCACCGTGATCGACGTGCTGGTCGAGGTCGGTGCCGCCGTCAATGCCGGCGATCCGCTGCTGGTGGCCGAGGCCATGAAGATGGAAACCGAGATCCAGGCCCCCATCGCCGGTAAGGTGAGTGTTATCCACATCGCCAAGGGCGACCGCGTCAATCCCGATGAAACCCTGCTGGAAATCGAGCCTGCCTGATGTCGAACCCTGCATCCCCTGAACACACGCTGGTGCTCGGCTCCAGCTCGCCGTTTCGCCGCGAACTGCTGGCCAGGCTGGGCCTGCCCTTCGAGTGTCACAGCCCGGACATCGATGAATCCGCCCGCCCCGGCGAGTCGCCGCGCGACCTGGTCGCCCGGCTGTCCGAGGCCAAGGCCCGCGCCGTGGCCGCAGTCTGGCCGCAGGCGCTGATCATCGGCTCGGACCAGGTCGCCGTGGTCGACGAGGAAATCCTCGGCAAGCCGGGCAGCCATGAACGCGCCCGCGAACAGCTGTCGCGTCTGTCCGGCCGCGAGGTGACCTTTCTTACCGGGCTGTGTCTGTATAACAGTGAATCGGACCGCGTTCAGCTCGACGTCGTGCCCTACTCCGTCGAATTCCGCGATCTCAGCGCTGAACAGATCGAGCGTTATCTGGAACAGGAGCAGCCCTACAACTGCGCCGGCAGTTTTCGTTCCGAGGCGCTTGGCGTCACCCTGTTCCGGCGCATGCAGGGCGATGATCCCAATGCCCTGGTCGGGCTGCCGTTGATCCGGCTGGTGGATATGCTGGCGGAGGAAGGAGTGGGGTTGCCTTGATAAAGATATCCGTCATTGCGAGCGAAGCGTGGCAATGACGGGGTTAATCTGTAACGCAGGTCGGGTTAGGCCTTTCAGATTGCCCCGGCCTGCTTCACCGAATATTCGAGCCAAGGAGGTACGCATGACCCTGCATATCGAACTCGCGCCGCTCATCGCCCTGGTGGCGGGCATCCTGATTCTGGTCCAGCCGCGCCTGCTGAACATAGTCGTGGCGATCTATCTGATCGCGGTCGGCGTGCTCGGCCTGCTGGGGCATCCGCTCTGAAACGCAACCCGACCTGCGTTACTGCAGTGGTTTCTGGATTACTCGCTGCGCTCGCCCTTCGGGCCGCCCTCCGGGCGTTCAACGCGCTGCGCGCTTTTGTCCGGCCTGCGCCGGGATGACGAAAGGGAAATTCCCAGCCTTCGGCGCCTTTGCGGTTTGATGCTTCGGCCAGCCGCAAATATTGTTGCGTCATCCCCGCGCAGGCGGGAATCCAGTGTTCGGCGATTTCGCCTGACACCGGGTTCCCGCCTGCGCGGGAACGACGTGGAGGGTCTGGGTAAGCGCGGTTCGGGGATGGGTCGGGACGGCGTTGCTATTCCAGCCGTGCCCCGTCCAGCCCGAGTGTGGTGCCCAGGGACTGGCCGAGGGAGGCGCCGATCTGGCGGGCGAAGCGCTCGAAGAAGTCCGGGCGCGGGGTGTAGTCGATGATCTCCTCGGCGCCGATCACGTCGCGCGCCACCTGGCCGGCGCTGCCGAAGCCGTCGGCCAGTCCGAGTTCGACGCCGCGGGCGCCGGTCCAGATCAGGCCGGAGAAGATGGCCGGATCATTCACCAGGCGATCACCGCGGCCTTTCCTGACGGTATCGATGAACTGCTGATGGACCTCGTCGAGCAGGGCCTCGACGTGCTCGACGTCCGCCTCGCGCGCGGGCAGGAAGGGATCGAGGAAGGCCTTGTTCTCGCCGGCGGTGAGCAGGCGGCGTTCGATGCCCAGCTTGTCGATGGCATCGACGAAGCCGAAGCTGTCCATGCGCACGCCGATGGAGCCGATGATGCTGGATTCGTTGACGAAGATCTTGTCGGTGGCGGCGGCGACGTAATAGCCGCCGGAGGCGCAGATGTCGCTCACCACGGCATAGATGGGCTTGTCCGGGTACTGCTCGCGCAGCCGGGCGATCTCGTTGTTGATGTAGGCCGCCTGCACCGGGCTGCCGCCGGGGCTGTTGATGCGCAGGATCACGCCGGCCGACTTCCTGGCCTCGAAGGCCCGGCGCAGCCCCCGGGCCAGGGTGTCGGCATTGGCCGGGCTGCCGGCGGCGATCACGCCGCTCAGATCCACCAGGGCTGTGTGCTGGTGCTGGGTGACGCTGGTGGCATCCCACTGATCGGTGCGGGCCAGGAACAGCAGGCCGAACAGATAGACGAAGATCAGGATCTTGAACAGGATGCCCCAGCGTCGGGCGCGGCGCTGCTCGGTGAGCGAGGCGAAGGCCAGACGGTTGAGCAGGTCGCGCTCCCAGTTCGCATCCGGGCCGCGCTCCCGCGACGGCTGATTCCGTTCAGACTTATCGCCGCCCGGCGGTTCCACCCAGTTGTCGTCGCTCATCTGCCCTGTCCTATGCCGTCTGGTTGGCGGTCAGGGGCGGCGGTTGCTGCCGCAGTTCGGCCAGCCAGTCGTTGATATCGGTGAACTGTTCCAGGCACACCACCGGGGCATGGCGCTGCAGCCGTTCCCATTCATGTACCCCGTACGATACCGCAACCGGATGGGCTTTGGCATTGCGGGCCATGGCCAGGTCGTACTCGGTGTCGCCGATCATGGCGGTCTGTACGCTGGTGGCCCCGAGTTCCTGCATGATTTCATGCAGCATCTGCGGATGCGGTTTGGAGCGGGTCTCGTCGGCACAGCGGGTGGTGTGAAAAACCGTGTCCAGGCCGGTCATGGCCAGGGACCGGTCCAGCCCGGCGCGGCCCTTGCCGGTGGCCACCGCCAGCAGGAAGCCCTCCTCCTTGAGCAGCTGCAGGGTCTCGACCACGCCCGGGAACAGGGTGCTGGTCTCGAGCTGGCCCAGCCAGTGCTGGCGATAGCGGTCGGACAGCGCCTCCACCAGGGTCTCGCCATCATCGGGGTAGAGGCGGGTCACGGCCTCCTTCAGGCCCAGACCGATGATGTCGCGGATTTCCTCCGGACGGCGTTCCGGCAGCGCGAGGTCGGCGGCGGCAGCCTGCATGCAGCTGACGATCTGGGCCTCGGAATCCATCAGGGTCCCATCCCAGTCGAATACCAGGAGCTTCAGCTCATTAAGACAATTATCCATGATTCCCTGTGCTTGCGATGTTTTTATAAAGCAGATTATTAATTATGAAAATGCGGATCAGATATCTGATTCCTTCCCGGGGCGCGCATTCTACCCGGATCGCATGACAAATGCGCGTCAGGCTGTCCCGCGGTTCCCGTCGGGGCTCTGTTCAATGGGGTCGCTGTGCAGCCTTTCCAATACCCCGCGCAGGTCAGCGTCCAGCGGCGCACTGACCTGAACCCGCTCGCCCGTGGCCGGGTGGTCGAAGGCGATGAAGTGGGCGTGCAGGAACAGCCGGTTCAGGCCGCGCGCCTTCAGTACCCGGTTGAAGTCCGGATCTCCGTACTTGTCGTCGCCGGCCAGGGGATGGCCGAGGTGGGCGGCATGCACCCGGATCTGATGGGTGCGGCCGGTGTGCAGTACCGCCTCGACCAGGCTGGCGCCGGGCCAGGCCTCCACCAGAGTGAAATCGGTGCGTGCCGGCTTGCCGTCCTCCGCGACCTGGACCATGCGCTCGCCGCCGCGCAGCTGGTTGCGGCGCAGCGGCGCCTCCACCCGCTGGCGTCCTGCCGCCAGCCGCCCCCGGAGCAGGGCGAAGTAGCGCTTGTCCATGCGGTTCTCGCGCAGCTGTTCGTGCAGGGCCCGCAGAGCGCTGCGGCGCTTGGCCAGGATCAGGCAGCCGGAGGTCTCGCGGTCCAGCCGGTGCACCAGTTCCAGGAACTTCGCCTCCGGCCGGCTGCCGCGCAGGGCCTCGATCACGCCGAAGCTCAGACCGCTGCCGCCGTGCACCGCCATGCCGGCGGGCTTGTCCACGACCAGCAGGCGATCATCCTCATAGAGGATGCGGTCGGTCAGCAGCCGGCCGGGGGCGGGTCCGGGACCGGGCTTCTCCGCCGCCGTGCTCACGGGCGGAATCCGGACCCGGTCTCCCGCCGCCAGCCGGTAATCCGCGCGGATCCGGCCTTTGTTGACCCGGACCTCGCCCTTGCGCAGCAGCCGGTAGATGCGACTCTTCGGTACGCCTTTCAGTATGCGCAGCAGATAGTTATCGATGCGCTGACCGGCCTCCTCGGGGCCGATTTCCCGCACCTGAACCTGTGATTTGCCGGTATTCATGGGCGGCTATCATAGCAGCCGCGGGCACCCGTGCAGAATGGAAATATTTACGCTAACCAATTGATTTGAGGGGAAGCCGTTGATATAGTTGGGAGGTCGATTTGCCCGGTTGGCCGGCGACATCACGTCACGGCGGACCGGATTTGCAGGCGACTGCGCAGCACGCGCCGACAAGTTGTCAACAGCAAACAGGTCGCACGCATGCCGCAACGCCACCCCGGGCGATACAGCCCCTGCGGTCAAGTCTGGCCGCCCGCCGTTGTATCTCCCGGTCGTTGATACGAGCAATACGGTTTTATTTCACAATGAATTTGATTGTTCCCTGTTTCATGTCAAGCACGACCGGCCTCACGGACCGGACCCGGGCAGCACTGCTGGTGCTGCTGGGCCTGACTCCCTGGCTGCAGCCGCTGCTGGACCGCACCTGGACGGCGGCACCTGTGCGCCGCGCCGCGCGGTCGGACCTGAAACGGGTCGAGCAACGGCGAGAACAGACCTATGAAAAGAATGCTAGTCAATGCAACTCAGCCCGAAGAGTTGCGCGTGGCCATGGTCGATGGCCAGAAACTCTACGATCTCGACATCGAGGTCCCCTCCCGCGAGCAGAAAAAATCCAATATCTACAAGGGTAAGATCACCCGTGTAGAGCCCAGTCTGGAAGCGGCCTTCGTCGATTACGGCGCCGACCGCCACGGCTTTCTGCCGCTCAAGGAAATCGCCCGCAGCTACTTCTCCGAACAAGCCCTGTCCGGCGACGGCCGCCCCAGCATCAAGGATGCGGTCAGGGAAGGTCAGGAGCTGGTGGTGCAGGTGGAGAAGGAGGAGCGCGGCCAGAAGGGTGCGGCGCTGACCACCTTCATCAGCCTGGCCGGGCGCTACCTGGTACTGATGCCGAACAACCCGCGCGCCGGGGGCGTGTCGCGCCGCATCGAGGGCGACGACCGCAGCCAGGTGCGCGACATCATGTCCGAGCTGAACATCCCCGACGGCATGGGCCTGATCGTGCGCACCGCCGGCGTGGGCCGCTCCACCGAGGAGTTGCAGTGGGACCTGGACTACCTGCTCCAGCTCTGGAGTGCGATCGAGGGCGCCGCCAACGAGGGCCAGGCCCCGTTCCTGATCTATCAGGAGAGCAACGTCATCATCCGGGCCCTGCGCGACTACCTGCGCTCGGACATCGGCGAGATCATGATCGACGACGCCCAGGTGTTTCAGCGGGCGCGCGAGTTCATGGAACTCGTCATGCCGCACAACCTGCACAAGCTCAAGCGCTACGACGATCCGGTGCCGCTGTTCTCGCGCTACCAGATCGAGAGCCAGATCGAGTCGGCCTTCCAGCGTGACGTCACCCTGCCCTCGGGCGGCTCCATCGTCATCGACCACACCGAGGCGCTGCTGTCCATCGACATCAACTCGGCGCGCGCCACCAAGGGCAGCGACATCGAGGAGACCGCGCTCAACACCAACCTGGAGGCGGCCGACGAGGTCGCCCGCCAGCTGCGCATCCGCGACCTGGGCGGGCTGATCGTCATCGACTTCATCGACATGTCCGCGGCCAAGCATCAGCGCGAGGTGGAGAACCGCCTCAAGGAAGCGCTGAAGATGGACCGCGCCCGGGTCCAGGTCGGACGCATCTCGCGCTTCGGCCTGCTGGAGATGTCGCGCCAGCGCCTGCGGCCCTCGCTGGGCGAGTCCAGCCAGATCGTCTGCCCGCGCTGCAACGGCCACGGCACGGTGCGCGGGGTGGAATCCCTGGCCCTGTCGGTGCTGCGCATCGTCGAGGAAAACGCCATGAAGGAGAAGACCGCGCGCGTGGTGGCGCTGGTGCCGGTCGAGGTGGCGACCTTCCTGCTCAACGAGAAGCGCAAGTCGCTGTACGAGATCGAGCAGCGCTACAAGGTCAACGTCATGCTCATCCCCACCCCGTCGCTGGAGACGCCGAACTACGAGGTCCGACGCGTGCGCACCGACGAGGTCAAGGGCGAGCAGGCCGTGTCCAGCTTCGAATTGATCCCGGAAGAAAGCCTGGAAGTTGCCGAGACCGGCGGCGAGACCGTGACCCGCCGGGCGGAAGAGCCGGCCGTGAAGATGCTGGTGCCCTCCTCCCCGGTGCCGCCGCCCGCTGCTGAGGCCCCGGCCCGCCCGGCGGCCGGCGGTGGTCAGCCCGGTCTGCTCAAGCGGTTGTGGTCGAACCTGTTCGGCACCCCGGAACCCGCCGAGGAGACCGAGGCGCAGGAGAAACCGCGCAAGGGCGCCGGTGACGGCGGCAAGGGACGTCAGGACAGCCGCGGCGGCCGCAACGGCGGCGGTCGCAGCCGAAGCGCCGGCGGCCGCAGTGGCGGTGGGCGTAACAAGCCCAAACGCCAGCCGCAGGAAGCCGGCGGCGAGAAGCCGGCCCAGGACAAGAGCAAGGGCAAGCCCAGGAGCGAAGAACCGCGGGCCGAAGCCAAGCCGGAAGCGAAGCCCGAAGCCAAAAGCGAGGCCAAACCCCAGGCCGAGGGCGGTGCCGAGTCGGGCCAGGCCCGGGAGTCCCGCGGCAGTCGTGGCGGCCGGCGCGGCCGGCGCGGCGGCAGCGGTCGACGCCGTTCGAGCAGCAACCGCCAGCGTGGTGAGAGCGGCCAGCAGCAGGCCCAGGGCGACGGCCAGTCCGAGGACAAGGACAACCGCGCATCAGCCCCGGCTGCTGGCGGCAAGGGCGGCGACGATCAGTCCAGGCAGGATGCCGGCGGCCAGAATCAGGGTCAGGGCGGCGGCGGTCAGGTCGTGGAGATGAAGTCATCCCAGGAGCGGCCGCCGGCGGAAAAGGCCGACAAGCCCGCCCGGGGTGAAGGCTCCGGCAGTGACACCGCAGCCCCGCCCGTCGCCCAGGACAAGCCCGCCCCGAAGCCGGAACAGCCTGCTGCAGCGAAGGCGGAACAACCGGTCCCGAAACCGGAACAGCCCGCAGCCAAGCCGGAGCAGCAGTCCGCGCCCAAGCCGGAGCAGCCGGCCCAGGCTCCGAAGGCCGACAGGCCCGCGGGCGATGCCCCGGCGTCGAACGACCCGGCCAAGGTGGTGGGCAACAAGGAATAGCAGTTGCAGAGTCGTAGGATGGGTGGAGCGAAGCGCAACCCATCATCGCCCGGTATGACACGATGATGGGTTACGGCGCCACGCGCCTTCACCCATCCTACAGCTTGTGCTCGATGCGGATGTGTTCGAGTACTGTAGGTCGGATTAGCGAAGCGTAACCCACAGGCCTGGCACGGCTCATATCGGGTTACGCCCTGACGGGCTAACCCGACCTACCTGATTGCTAGAGCTTGTGCTCGATGCGGATGTGTTCGAGCAGCCCCTGCGAGGCCGCCTCGATCAGGTCCAGCACCCGCTCGAAGCCCTGCCTGCCGCCATAGTAGGGATCCGGCACATCCGTGTCCTGCAGTTCCCGGGCAAATTCCAGAAACAGCTTCAGGCGCTGTTCGTAATCCGGCAGCACCAGTTCCTGCAGATCGGCATAGTTGCTGCGATCCATGGCCAGCACATAGTCGAATTCGATGAAGTCCTCGACCTGCACCTTGCGCGCACGCTGCGCGGACAGGTCATAACCGCGTTTGCTGGCGGCCTCCTGGGCGCGTGTATCCGGCGGTTCACCCACATGATAGGCATGGGTCCCGGCGGAATGGATCTCGATCCGGTGCCCCAGACCGGCCTCCTCGACCACCTTCTCGAATACGCCCTGCGCCGTGGGCGAGCGGCAGATGTTGCCCATGCACACGAACAACACCCGCACCTTGTTCTGATCACTCATACCTGTCGTCTCATTCCGTTACTGCTGTAAATCCAGATTCGCATATTCTAAAACAATAACTTACCCTCGGGAAGGCAGGCCGCACCGGGCAGTTGCATCGGCGGAAAGAATGGCTGAATATCCGGGAATGAACAGTGAATCCGAGCACGAATCGAACGACGACCTGCAGCGCCTGCGCAACGCCATTGGCCAGGTGGTGCAGGTGCAGGACCGCGCCTGCCGCATCATGGAAGTGCTGGAGGATGAAGCCTGTGTCGTGGTCGAATGCCTGGGCATGGACAAGACCATCCAGGCCAACCAGTTCGGCGACGCCACCCGCCGCGTCGCCCAGACCCGCACCATCCCCCTCTACGACCGCGAGCGCAACCCGAACCCGGACATCGAGTTGCTGTTCGAGGCGCTGCAGGAGAAGTAAGACACCCCGCCTACCCCGTCATTGCGTCCTTATATCCTTGTCATTGCGAGGAACGAAGTGACGCGGCAATCTCCAAACAGCTGAGTCTGCCGTGTGAGATTGCCACGCTCCGTTTATGCCCTCTGGGTACTCGCAATGACGGTAGAATTTTACCTGATGTCGCCTCACTCCCCCACCACCTGCACCGCCACCGTCCGCTCCCGCGGTCCATCCAGCTCTACCAGCAGCACAGACTGATACTGCCCCAGCACCAGCCGCCCCTCACTCACCGGCACCACCTCCGAACTGCCCAGCAGCATCGCCACCAGATGCGAATGCGCATTCTCCGGCTCGTCCGGCGGACAGTCCCGCAGCTGGATATCGTTATGCAGGTATTCATCCCCCGGCGGGACCAGGCGGGTGAAGAAGGCCTTCACATCCTCCAGCAGCCGCGCCTCGTTCTCGTTGATGGTCAGGGCGGTGGTGGTGTGCCGGGAGGTGACGGTGACAAAGCCGTTGCCGATGCCGCTGTCGGCCAGGCAGTCGCGGATCTGCGGTGTGACATCGTGCAGGGAGATTCCGGCGGAGGTGGACAGCTGCAGTTGGAAGTATTTGCTATGCAAACTTCACATCCGGTCGCGTTGATCGTTTCATTTGGCGCCGTCAATTACACCAAGCCTGGCGGCGGCCTCATCGCCGGGCGGAGCGCTGCATTCGACCCGGTTACGCCCGCGCTGTTTGGCAAGATAGAGCATCCTGTCCGCCGCCTCCAGAATCATCGACGGATCCGTGTCGGCCGCCGGCACCAGGGTGCTGACGCCCGCACTGATCGTCACAATGCCGTTCTCGACCGGGATCTGCTTGTCCTCAACGGCCTGCCGGCAGCGTTCCGCGATCGCCCGGGCCGCGTGCGCATCGGTATCGGGCAATAACAGCACGAACTCCTCACCGCCGTAACGGGCCAGCAGGTCCGTGGAGCGTGACGATACCCCCTCCAGAAGGCTTGCGACGGTCTTCAGGCAGTCATCGCCCGTGACATGACCGTGGCAGTCGTTGTATGCCTTGAAATGGTCGATATCCAGGACGATCAGCGACAGGGGCTCCTGATGCCGCTGCGCGCGGGCCCACTCCGCTGCCATGGTCTGATCGTACATCCGCCGGTTGGCGACGCCGGTCAGCGCATCATTGAACGAAAGCGACTCCAGCTGCTTGTTCAGCCTGACCAGCACGTCTTCCATCCGTTTGCGCTCGGAAATGTCGAAGATGAAGCCGACCAGGGCGGTGGTGACGCCGTTCTCGCGGATGACATGCACCACGTCGCGCACCCACACATAGCCGCCGTCGGCCGTCAGGGCGCGGTAATCGGCCTCATGATCGATGCCATGCTCGGACTGGGAGACGCACAGGTTCGCGGTCTCCTCGCGGTCTTCCGGATGAATCCGATCGATCCAGTCCTGCGCGGTGGCCCAGCTGTCCTGAGTCCAGCCCAGCAACTTCTCGATCTGGGGCCCGATGTACTCGAACTCCTTGGTCTGCCAGTTGATCTTCCAGGGGATGGCCTTGGTCGACTCCAATAAGGTCTTGTACAGGCTGTCAGGATCATTTCCGTTCATGGTCATCAAAATATCTTTTTTCAGGAATTCCGGGATATGAAGGGCGCTGCCCCATTATTCACTTAGATCGCGGGATTATGCCCGATTGAATAAACTTGCGATAGTTTGTGCAGTGCTTCTCGCGACCAGTCTGCGTGGTATATGAATTGTATTCCTCGTCCGCCCGCGTCCAATCGGTGCATGCTCTTTCCAGCTTCACCCCTGTAGCGCTCCGTTTTCTTTCTTCCTGCGTCTGGCGTTGATGACGAAGCTTGCGCTGGTGCCATTCTTGTGCTGCACCCTTCATTTCGTCATTGAGTGAAGACATTGCCTGCGCCGTTTGATATTCAACCCACTTCAGCTCGATCCAGTCCGATGCCAGGTTGCCAATGACTACTGCTATCAGAATGATCACAAATAGCAAAAGATAATTGACGCTACCGCCCTCCCTTCTAATCTGCTTCGGCACCATCTGTTTCCTGTTGTGTAAATATACAGACCTTGAAGAGGGGTTGGGTTTTAATGGGTGTTCACCATCTTCAGCATAAAATATGTATTACCCGTTAACAACGGGGTGAGGTCTTGCAATCAAGCATTCGCGTGTTGCAATACAAGACCTGACCCTGCTACGTGAAAAGGGTACTGATCCCATTATTTACCCCATTATTTCGCATTATTTATGGCTATAGGGTTAACGTATCGTATCGACCAGAACACCGGCAGTTAACGCAACATTCAGCTGCCATCGGATTTAGTTCGATGCATCTTGTATGATCGTTTTAGAAATTGTTGAGAAGAATGTACTCTATCTCTGTATTTGTTGCATTAATTACTTTCAAGCGAAGCCCTTTAAATCCAATTATGTTTGACTCATTTAAATCATATTGAACATCTTGGCTAAAAGCCGGCCTGATGGTGTCGTTTGAAAATTCTCTATATATAAATTTTAAATTATTACCGACCCTTCCATTATAAATGAGCTCTTGTATGAAATTATCTTGGTACTGCACAGCTTTCTCACCCTTATTTAAATATTGAAAATCTTGCTTTAATGGGAAGCTTGCCATTGAGTTTACTAAAATATAACTACCATCGTTGCGTGAGCATATATCCCCAACAAAGGTCCGGCCTTGACAGTTCCAGTTTGTAGTGCCATCTGCAAGAGTTACCTGGTAATTTACAGGCCCATAGCAATCAGCATTGCTATTGTCCTTATAATATATTCCCCTCTTAAAATAAGAGCCAGGCATAACTGTTAATGCGCAGGTCATAATGGATGATTCATTTTCTTCTTTATTAAATTGAATTGGCTGTGTCACTTGCAGAGCAGGGCCTGTAGTTTTTGTGCCTTTGGCAACAAGGCGATCACCCAAGCCTTTTATGACCGAGACACCTTTCTCTGGGTAATTTACTTTCTGACTATGTGTATAGTTCCCCATTTTGATTGGGCTTGATGCGCAACCGCCTAAAATTGATACAATTGCAATTAAAGCTAATAATCTTATCATGTCACTTCCTAAGTCTTTTGAAAGGGAATATGCAACGTTTAAGGAGTTAGTTCCCATTTCTGTATGAAAAGGGTGCCGACCCCTTTATTAAAGGCCATCCATCAGAGTTTAGAATAAAAGGGTACTGACCCCTTTATTTTTTTATTTTTGTAGTTACGCTACTGCTACTAACGCTACTAACGGGGTCAGGTCTTACTAACGGGGTCAGGTCTTGCAATCAAGCATTCGCGTGTTGCAATGCAAGACCTGACCCCGCCACGTTTGATTTCAGAAGAATTCATCGCGGCATATTATCTGGAAATGAGTATTGACCCGAATGGCGCTTACTTAAGCTTCTTTGGATGCCCATGTTTCCGACGGATTCCGGGGACAGTATACTCAATCCATACACTCTCATGATGGCCAGGGATGGCCTATGGCTATAAATAAATATACTGTCCCCGGATTCCCGGATTCTATGTACCCGTTAATATTTAATGATCCGGACGTGCTCGATGGAATTTTTTGGTGCCAAGCTTTTCGAGGATTGATTTTATCCTCGATTTAAATTTTAGTTTATTAACTTCCTTGAAGACTCGCTCAATACGCTCAATCGCCATATCCTCCCTTTCATCAAGCCTCCCATCTGCCTCGATCACTTCCCTGAGAAGATGCAAAATTTCTTTTGACATATCATCGTAACTGCAATCAGGATTTTCCTTCTTGTATTCCGCCAGACTGCTCGCGAGCTCTGCTATAGAAAATTCAGATATATTGGATTCAATGAATAAAAGCCCCTCATTGACAAACTCTTCGTTATACCCCCAATCATTAATAAAACTGTTAGTTATCGATATTTTCTCTGACTCGTCAATTTCACCATCAATGATTGCCACTCTCAGGGCCAAAGGCGCGATAAGGTCAAATAAGGCAAGCGCCAGAACGTCCATCGGTGTATTAATGAATTGAGGAATGACTGTGACGCGACTGCTGGTATTGTTCTTTACATACCGACTGATTCCCACCCAGGCGCCGCCTGTAAACAATCCCGCCGCAACAACCCATCCGATGGGAGTCGCCGCCGCTCCAACCCCTAAAGCAGAAAGAAACCAGCTTGGTGCAAAAAAAGTTGATGCCACGGCTGATGATTGCGCAATGGCTGCACCTGTAGATGCCGCACCAAGTGCATCCCAGATTTCTATCACCTTGTTCTTTACCCTGAGTGACGCGTAAGCGTTCTCACCGATAGAAAGCCTTGCCTTGAATTTTAGCGGTTCATCAATGATTGTATCTATACCATGGAACCATTGATTATTATCTTTTTGCTCCACGACGATTCCCTACGCACGCAGAGGAGTGAATTTGCCATTAATCTCCGAGATTTTTCTTGCTAATGCCTTGTCCTTCAAATCCTCCATCAATCCGCCAAACAGGCCGAACGCCATTAAAATCGGTGCCACTAAAGGCCCCAGCACAACACCGAGAAGCGGAATTGACGAGACCAGAAAGCCCGCAATAGCGCCAAATACCATGCCGAATGATGTGTTCGGAAATTCGTCCAATATCCTGCATACATAGTCTATGATTTTTCTTCCTATCTTAACGATGTACTCGCCAGCCTTTATCGTGGCGCTTGAAAATGCATAGAGCAACGATTTTGCATCTGCCGATATATCCAGGTTATCGATTTGTTTCTTAATATCAGTATCTGCTTTTCTAAATGTCGACATTGATTCAATATATTCACGGTCGATTTCGTCAGAATCTACTTTGTATGTCTCACCCGTTTCCTGATTTACTCCCACTGCTATCATCCCTTCCCCTCCTTTACTTCTTCTTTGGTATAAGTCATCAATTTAATTCATGCACTGATTTGATTACGCTTCATCAAGCCTGCGATATCCGGGATATCTGGGGTCAGAGTATATTTCTCGATTCGATTCATGTTTGGCCAAAGTTTTGTTTATGCTCTACTGGCTTCAATCCTGAAATCAGTGTCTCTGGCGCAATATCCTGCTCATGCGGCCAAGTGACCGCCCCTAGCACGATGCCGACTCTGGAAAAATACTCCTTATCCCTGAGTTCTCTGAACACTCCATGATCCAGATACGGCTTGAGGTCGAATATGTCCTTGCGACCGTCCTCCAACTCGACATAAATCTGGTAGTCGTCCAGTGGGCGTACTTTTGTGACATCCCAATGCATGATTACCTCACAATGGATCGATCTTGTAAGGCATCTCTCCTGTCGGAGATACTGGATCCCCGCCTGCGCGGGGATGACGGCGTTTTTGGTGTTGCAGCCAATAATCGCGACCGCGTGTAAAGGGGTTTCACTCACTCCAACTCGGTTTTCGCCACTGATTCAACGCCGGCGTTCACTCCGCTGCCAGCAGTCCCGCTACCCGTTCCAGATCAGCCTGCGTATCCACCCCATGCCCCGGCGTCTCCGGCGCATCAGCGACATGGATACGTACACCGTGCCACAGCGCCCGCAGCTGTTCCAGCATCTCGCTGTTCTCGATGGGCGCGGGTTCCAGCTGGCGGTAGTGCTGCAGGAAGCCGGCGCGGTAGGAGTACATGCCGATGTGGCGCAGGTGGGGCACGCCCTCGGGCAGGGTCCTGCTGCCGGTGGCGAACTCGTCGCGGTCCCAGGGGATGGGGGCGCGGCTGAAGTACAGGGCGTAGCCGCGGCGGTCGCGCACCACTTTCACGATATGGGGGTCGAAGAAGTCCTCGGCGCAGTCGATGGGGGCGCACAGGGTGGCGATGTCGGCGCCGGTGTGGGCCTCGAGATCGTCGGCGACGGTGCGGATCAGGATGGGGGGCATGAGCGGTTCGTCGCCCTGGAGATTGACGACGATGGTGTCGGCGGGCCAGTCGCGGACCTCGGCGACTTCGGCGATGCGGTCGGTGCCGGAAGGATGGTCGGCGGCGGTCATGGCGACGCCGGCGCCGAAGGCTTCGGCGGCTTCGCGGATGCGGTCGTCGTCGGTGGCGACGATGACCTCCCCTGCCCCGCTTTCGCAGGCGCGGCGGTAGACGTGTTCGAGCATGGGGCGCCCGGCGATCTCCAGCAGCGGCTTGCCCGGAAGGCGGCTGGAGGCGTAGCGCGCCGGGATGACGACCTTGAAGCTCATGCCGTCTTGGGGCCTTCGGGGACCTCTTCTTCCGGGCCGAGTTCGCGGGCCTCGTCGGCAAGCAGGACCGGGATGTCGTCGCGGATGGGATAGGCCAGGCGGTCTCCGCGGCAGATGAGTTCCTGTTCGGCCTTGAGGTAGACCAGGGGGGCCTTGCACAGGGGGCAGACGAGGATGTCGAGGAGTTTTTTGTCCATGGGTGTGTCCGGGGGTGGTTATTGCGTGGGGATAGTGTAACGCATTCAGGGGGTTCGTCTAAGGCGTTCTGATGGTTGTATAGAGCGCGGTTGTGTTGCCTCTCAACGTCATCCCGGCGTAGGCCGGGATCCAGATACCGCTGTGGTCACTGGATCCCCGCCTTCGCGGGGATGACGGGACTGAGGGAGCAGACGCTGCAGGCGGGTTTCCAGGCGCGGGTCGAGTTCGGCCTGGATGGGCAGGTACCAGAGGTTGTCCCGGGCCAGGCGTTCGCATTTGACGGCGTCCTTTTCGGTCATGACGACGGGGGTGTGGGCGTCGGCGAAGTCGAAGTCGGTCTCGCTGTAGGCGTGATGATCGCGGAAGCTGCGTTGTTTGCGGCAGTTCAGGCCCTGGCGTTCCAGCAGGCGGTAGAAGCGCTCGGGGTGGCCGATGCCGGCGACTGCATCTACTTGCCGGCCGCGGAGTTGGTCGGGATCGAGACGCTGCTCGTGGTCGTGCACATTGATCAGTTGCCCTGCGACATAGTGCATGCCGAACTCGCCGCGGCCGGGGGTGCCGTGGCAGACGATCAGATTCACTTCCTGCAGCCGCGAGCGGGGTTCGCGCAGCGGGCCGGCGGGCAGGCACAGGCCGTTGCCGTAGCGGCGGTCGCCGTCGACCACGGCGATCTCGATGTCGCGGGCCAGGGCATAGTGTTGCAGACCGTCGTCGCTGATCAGGATGTCGCAGTCGCTGTGCTGCAGCAGCGCGCGGGCGGCGGCGACGCGGTCCGGGCCGACGGCCATGGGACAGCCGGTGCGCCGGGCCAGCAGCACGGGTTCGTCACCGACCGTGCGCGGGTCGCTGTCGGGGCGCACCTGCTGCGGCCAGTGGCGGGCCCTGCCGCCGTAGCCGCGGGCGATGATGCCGGGCCGGTAGCCCTGCTCACGCAGCCGGGCGGCGAGCCAGGCGATCAGCGGGGTCTTGCCGGTGCCGCCGGCGGTGATATTGCCGACCACGATTACCGGCACGCCCATCCGGTGTACGCGCCGCAGGCCCAGGCGGTAGGCCTGGCGGCGCAGCCATACCGCCGCGCAGTACAGCAGCGCCAGCGGGGTCAGCGCCAGCGCCAGGGGATGGCCTTCGTACCAGAGGCGGTTCCAGATCATGCGGGGGGAATGCCGCGGTCACTGAACTGCAGCCGGTACAGGCTGGCGTAGTGCCCCTCGCGCGCCAGCAGTTCCGCGTGGCGGCCGGCCTCCACCACCCGCCCCTGGTCCAGCACCAGGATGCAGTCGGCCCGCTCCACCGTGGACAGGCGATGGGCGATGACCAGGGTGGTGCGGCCCTGCATCAGCCGTTCCAGCGCGGCCTGGATGGCGCGTTCGGATTCACTGTCCAGGGCCGAGGTGGCCTCGTCCAGGATCAGGATCGGCGCGTCCTTGAGCAGGGCGCGGGCGATGGCGATGCGCTGGCGCTGGCCGCCGGAGAGCAGCAGGCCGTGTTCGCCCACCGGGGTGTCCAGGCCCTGCGGCAGTTCGCGGATGAAGTCCATGGCGCTGGCCAGTTCGGCGGCGCGTTCAATGGCCGCGCGCGGCGCGTCCTGGCACTGGCCGTAGGCGATGTTGCGGGCGACGGTGTCGTTGAACAGCACCACCTCCTGGCCGACCAGGGCGATCTGGCGGCGCAGGTCGGCCAGGCGGTAGTCGTGCAGGTCCACGCCGTCGAGGCGGATGCGGCCGGACTCGGGTTCGTAGAAGCGCGGGATCAGATTGGCGAGCGTTGATTTGCCGCTGCCCGAGCGGCCGACCACGGCCACGGTCTGGCCGGGTTCGATGGTGAAGCTCACGCCGTCCAGCACCGGCGGCTGGTCGGCATCGTAGCGAAAGCGCACGTCCTCGAATGCCAGCCGCCCCTGCGCCCGGCGGCAGGCATGGGTGCCGGTGTCCGCCTCGGGTTCGGCATCGAGCAGGCCGAACAGGCTGGAGGCGGCGGCGATGCCGCGCTGCAGGCTGGCGTTGACGCTGGCCAGGCGCTTGAGCGGCGGCATCAGCAGCATCATGGCGGTGATGAAGGAGACGAAGTCGCCGGCGCTGATCGTACCCGCGGCCGGGTGCCGGGTGGCCAGCCAGATCACCAGGGCGAAGGTGATCGCGCCCAGCAGTTGCACCAGCTGCACGCTGAGCGTGCTGGTGGCGATCATCTTCATCTGCAGGGAGCGGTTCTTCCTGTTCACGGCATCGAAGGCGGCGATTTCCGTGGCCTCGCCGCCGAAGGCCTTGACCACCCGCTGGCCGGCCACGGCCTCCTCGGCCAGGTGGGTGACATCGCCCATGGAGTTCTGGATGCGGCGGTTCACCTCACGCAGGCGGCGGCTGACGCTGCGGATGAGCACGGCCATCACCGGGCCGATGATGACGAACAGCAGCGCCAGCCAGCCGTTGATGAGAAACATCCAGCCGAGCAGAAACAGCACGGTGAAGCTGTCGCGGATGAGGATGGTGACGGCGTTGGTGCTGGCCTGGGCGACCTGCTCGACGTGATAGATCAGCCGCGCGACCAGATCGCCGGTGGTGCTGCGGTCGTAGAAGGCCACGGGCAGGCGCACCAGCTTGCGGAACAGCTCGCCGCGCAAGGTCTCGATCACCCGGCGGCCGATCCAGTTCATGCCATAGTTGGCGGCGAAGCCGGTCAGACCGCGGAACACGAACAGCAGGATCAGCAGCAGCGGCACCAGCCGTATCATGTCCGGATCGCGGGCAACGAAGCCCTCGTCCAGCATGGGCTTCATCAGGGCGGCGAACATGGCGTCGGTGGAGCCGTAGACCGCCATCACCAGACTGGCGAGCAGGAACGGCTTCCAGTAGGGCCGGACATAGGCCAGCAGCCGCCGGTAGTCGGCCCAGGCCGAAGCCGCCATCACTGCCCGGCGTCGGTCTGCACGGTGGCCAGCGACACCTGCCTGATCTCGAGCTGGCGGGCGATGTCCATGAGCGTCACGGCGTACTGCAGGGCGCTGTCGCTGTCGGCGCGGATGATCATGGGCAGATCGCGCTTGTCGCCGAGCAGTTCCTCGATGGCGCGCTTGATGGTCTCGGGCTTGTTGTTCACCACCTGCTGATCGTTGATGTAGATATCGCCGCTGCCCTTGATGGTGACCTCCAGCCGCTCGGGCGGGGCCTCGGCCGCCTCGGTGCTGGCCTCGGGCAGATCCACCTTGAGCTGGGCCTCGCGCTCGAAGGTGGTCGAGATCATGAAGAAGATCAGCAGCAGGAAGACGACGTCGATCAGCGGCGTGAGATTGACATCGGGCTCGGCCCGCTCGCGGGTGCGCAGCTTCATGCCGCTTCCCCGCCTTCGATGTCGGCCTCGCGCTCGCCCTGCATCACCTCGACCAGCTTCATGGATTCCTCCTCCATGCGCACCACCAGCATGTCGACCTTGCCGCGGAAGTAGCGATAGAACATCAGGCTGGGGATGGCCACGGTCAGGCCGGCGGCGGTGGTGATCAACGCCTCGGAGATGCCGCCGGCGAGCACGCCGGGATCGCCCACACCCTGGGTGGTGATGACCGAGAACACCTTGATCATGCCGATCACGGTGCCGAGCAGGCCCAGCAGCGGGGTGATGGCGGCGATGGTGCCCAGGCTGTTGAGGTAGCGCTCCAGTTCCAGGGCGGCGTGGCGGCCGGTGTCCTGGATTGCCTCCAGCATGACGTCGCGGTCATGGTGGCGGTTGACCAGCCCGGCGGCCAGCACCCGGCCCATGGGTGAGCCGGTGCGCAGGGAATGGATATGGACATTGTCCAGCTGCTGGTCGCGGATCCAGGTCCAGACCTGGGCGACCAGATGCCGCGGTACCACCCGGCGCATGCGCAGCATCCACAGACGTTCGCCGATGATCGCCAGGGCGATGACCGAACAGGCGATGATGGGCAGCATCAGCCAGCCGCCGGCTTTGACCAGTTCCAGCACGTGGCATCCCTCGCAAGGTTTCCGTAAACCCGTCGTATGATACGGGTTCGGGCCTGCTCATGCATCACTCTTGCCCCCTCCCCCCGGCCCCCTCCCGCTGAGGGGAGAAGGAAACCAATGCTGTCTCGCTCGGCCGTCTCCGAGACCTCCCCTTTTCCCTGGTGGGAGAGGGTCAGGGTGAGGGGGCTGGAGCACAACCCGGATCCGGCCGATGCCACAGGCGACGGGCGCGTTCGCGGTAACCCGGCGGCGCCGGTACCTCGCCCGCCGCGTCCAGATGCAGCTGCAGCGCGCCGCTGCAGCCGCTGATCGGCTGGCGTGCGCCCACTGCCGCATAGCGCGCGGTGACGTCGGGATGCGGAAAGCCGTACCGATTGCCGCGCCCGGCCGGATGGATCACCAGACCCGGCGCCACGCTCCGGACCAGAGCCGGCGTCGACGAGGTGCGGCTGCCGTGGTGCGGACTCACCAGCACCTCGGCCCGCAGGCTGGCAGCGTGCCGGCGCAGCAGCGCATATTCCGCTCCGGCCTCGATATCGCCCGGCAGCAGTAGTCGGGCGCCGGCCGCCGACTCGACCAGCAGCACGCAGGAGGCATCGTTGCGGTCGCTGCCGGCGTCGGCCGGATGCAGCAGGCGGAAGTCCACGCCATCCCAGTTCCAGGCCTGGCCGTCGCGGCAGGGCCTGGCCCGCGGGGCCGGCGCGGGCGGATCGCTGTAGAGTATCCGCACCGGATCGAAGGCGGCGATCAGCGCGGGCGCACCGCCGCTGTGATCGTTGTCGCCATGACTGACGATGAGGGCGTCGACATCCGTACGCCCCACCGTGCGCAGGAAGGGCGCGACCACGGCGGCACCGGTGTCCAGTCCGGAGGTGAAGCGGGGGCCGGTGTCGTAGACCAGCGTGTGGCTGCGGGTACGCACCACGACGGCCAGGCCCTGACCCACGTCCAGCACGTCCACCCAGGCCGTGCCCAGCGGCGGCCGCGGGGTCGGATACAGCAGCAGCGGCAGGAACAACAGCAGCAATGCCCACCGGTGCCGGGGCTGCCCGCGCCAGAGCAGCAGACCGAGAATGCCGGCCAGGGCGGCGACCACTGCCCACATTGGCCGGGCCAGATGCAGGTCGGCCAGCGGCAGGGCCGCCAGCCGGACCAGCAGCCATTCCAGGCCGCTGTAGGCCAGCCCGGCCAGATCCCACAGGGCCTCGCCCAGCCCGGGCGCCAGCGCGAACAACGCGACACCGAGCAGGGTCAGGGGCACCACCAGCAGACTGACCCAGGGAATGGCGATCAGGTTGGCCAGCGGGGAGAGCCAGGCGACGGTATGGAAGTTGAGGACGGTCAGCGGCATCAGCCCGAGACTGAGCAGCAGCTGGGCCTGGACCAGGCGCCGGAAACGCCCTGCGGGAGTGGCGGCCGGCCCGGCCTGGCGCAGGCACAGATGGAACAGCACCAGCAGCAGCACCGCCCCGAACGACAGCCAGAACCCGCTGCCCAGCACCGCCAGCGGGTCGTGCAGCAGCACCAGGATCAGGGCCAGCCCGAGGGTATTCAGCGGATGCAGCTGACGCTGCAGCCAGAGGGCGGCACAGACCAGCCAGACCATGATCAGCGCCCGCTGGGTGGGGATGGAGAAACCGGCCAGGGCGGCATAGCCCAGGGCCCCGCTCATGGCCGCCAGGGTTGCGGCCCGGGGCGCGGCCAGCCGCCTCACCAGCGCCGGACTGGCCGCCCAGAGCAGCCGGACCAGGCCGAAGCAGAGCCCGGCGACCAGCCCCACGTGCAGCCCCGAAATGGCCATCAGGTGACTGGTGCCGGTCAGCCGGTACAGTTCCCACTGCGCATCCGTCAGCCCGTGGCGGGCGCCCAGCGCCAGCGCCAGGACCACCGCCCCGCCCGGACGCGACCGCATCCGTTCCTCCAGGGCCGCGTGGACACCCTGACGCCAGGCCACCGGCCGGTACCAGGCCGGTCCGCCCAGGCGTTCGCCGGCCTGATCCCGCACATAGCCGGTGGCGCCGATGCGCTGGCGGAACAGCCAGGCCTCGTAATCGAAGCCGCCGGGGTTGCGGAAACTCCAGGGGGCCTTCAGCCGCACCCGCAGTCGCCAGCGTTCCCCCACCCGCGGCAGTTGCTGCGGGTCGTACCAGCTCAAGCGCAGGCGCCGCGGGAACGCTATAGGGAGAGGCGCGTCTTCGCGTCCCTCGACGCGGAAGGGAAACCGCAGCACCCGCGGCCCGCGGGCCGGGATGTCATCGATCGTGCCGACCAGGATGATATCTTCGCCTTCGAGCGCCGGCGGCAGCTGGGACTGCAGTTGCACCGCTGCCTGCCACCAGAAGCCGGCCAGGCCGGCCAGGACGGCGGCCAGCTGGAACCGGCGTCGCACCAGGCTGAACAGCAGGAGTGCGCCGAGCGCCCAGCCCCACACCGGGTCGGGCAGACGGCTGAAGCACAGGGGCAGGCACAGGGTGCCGCCGAGAAAGGCGATGGCGTAGCGATACATGTTCGTCCCTGAACACGTTGCAAGGAATTATTGATGCGGCCGGCCTCCCTGCCGGTCGGGTGCAGAGGACATGCCCAGACACCTGATAAGAAAATATCTGCCGGACGCGGTCAAGCTGCGCGATCATCCGCAGCTGCGCCGCTTCGGCCACCGGCTGCATGACCCGAACCTGTGGCACCTGAACCGGCGCTCGATCTCGGGCGGCGTGGCGCTGGGCCTGTTCTGCGCCCTGCTGCCGATCCCCGGCCAGCTGCTGCTCGGTCCCCTGCTGGCGATCTGGCTGCGGGTCAATCTGCCGGCAACGGTGGTGCTGATCTTCACCACCAATCCGCTGACCATGCCGCCGGTATTCTATTCCACCTATCGGCTGGGTACCTGGCTGCTGGGCGAGCCGCCGGTGAAACTGGATTTCACCCTGACCTGGGACGCCCTGCACACCCTGGGCAGTGTGTGGCAACCGCTGCTGCTCGGCAGCCTGATCGCCGGCGTGCTGGCGGCGGCCCTGGGCTATGTCTGCGTGCGCTTGTTGTGGCGCCTGTATGTCATTCGCCGCTATCGGCGCAAAAAGATGCCGGTGCCGAGGGAACTCTCGTAGGATGGGTGAAGGCGCGGTGCGCCGCAACCCATCGTTTCACCGCGTCATGATGGGTTGCGCTGCGCTCCACCCATCCTACTCTCCCTCGTAACTGATCTTCCCGTCGACCAGTTCCACCACCCGGTCCATGCGCGCGGCCAGCGACGGGTCATGAGTGACGATCACGAAGCTGATGTCGAATTCCTGGTTCAGTTCCAGCATCAGGCTGTAGACCTCCTCGGCGGTGGCCCGGTCCAGGTTCCCGGTCGGCTCGTCGGCCAGCACGCAGCGCGGCCGCGTGACCAGCGCCCGGGCCAGCGCCGCGCGCTGACGCTCGCCGCCGGACAGTTCGCCCGGCTTGTGCCGCAGCCGCCCGCCCAGCCCGACCTGGGTCAGCAGCCGGGCGGCCTGGTCGCGCGCACTGTGTACCGGCTCGCCGCGGATCAACAGCGGCATGGCGACATTCTCCAGCGCACTGAACTCCGGCAGCAGATGATGGAACTGGTAGACGAAACCCAGCGCCCGGTTGCGCAGCAGGCCGCGGTCGCGGTCGCTCAGCGTGTTGATCAGCCGGCCGTCGACCCGGATCTCGCCGGCGCTGGGGATATCCAGTCCGCCGAGCAGATGCAGCAGCGTGCTCTTGCCACTGCCCGAGGCGCCGACCACCGCCAGGCGTTCCCCCGGCGCCACCGTGAGATCCACCCCGCGCAGCACTTCCACCCGGTACTGCCCCTGGATGAAGGTATTGCCCAGATTGCGGCACTCGACCACCGGCATGCCTGCGTCATTCATAGCGCAATGCCTCCGCCGGCTGGGTGCGCGAGGCCCGCCAGGCCGGATACAGGGTGGCGAGCAGGCTCAGCACGAAGGCCACTGAACTGATGCGCCAGACGTCGTTCCAGTTCAGATCCGAGGGCAGGTTGCTGATGTAGTAGACATCGGCCGGCAGGAACTCGACCTGGAACAGGCGCTCGATGGCCGGCACCAGGGTCTCCACGTTCAATGCCAGGGCGATGCCGCCGGCCATGCCCAGCAGGGTGCCGAAGATGCCGATGACCAGTCCCTGAATGGTGAACACCGCCATCACCGAGGCCGGGGTCGCGCCCAGGGTGCGCAGGATGGCGATGTCGGCCTGCTTGTCCGTGACCACCATCACCAGGGTGGAGACGATATTGAACGCCGCCACCGCGACGATCAGGGCCAGGATCACGAACATGACCCGCTTCTCGGTCTGGATGGCGCGGAAGAAGTTGTAATGTTCGCGGGTCCAGTCGGACAGCCGGTAGCGTACCGGCAGTTCCTGGCTCAACTCGGCGACCACCCGCTTGACCTCGAACAGGTCGCGCAGCTGCAGCCGAAGCCCGCTGGCCTGGCCGTCGAGTCGGAACAGCCTCGCCGCATCCTGCATATGCACCAGGGCCACGCCGCGGTCGTATTCGTACATGCCCACCTCGAACAGGCCGACCACGGTGAAACGGCGCAGCCGCGGCAGCGCCCCGGCGACGGTGACGGTGGCCTGCGGACTGATGACGGTGACACGATCGCCCACCTGCACCCCCAGGCTGTAGGCCAGCTCGCTGCCCAGCACGATGCCGTACTCGCCGGCCCGCAGATCCCCGAGCCGGCCCAGCTTCATGTGTTCGCCCACGTCCGAGACCGCCCCCTCCCGGTCCGGGAGGATGCCGCGCAGCATGGCCCCGCTGACCCGCTCGTTCAACGCCAGCATGGCCTCGCCGCGAACAAAGGGCGCGGCGCCGATCACCTCGGGATGCTGCGTCACCTGACGCGCAATGCCTTCCCAGTCGTCGATGCCGCCGCCGGCGGTGCTGATGGTGGCGTGCGAGGCCATGCCCAGGATGCGGGTGCGCAATTCGTTCTCGAAGCCGTTCATCACCGACAGCACCGTGATCAGCGCGGTTACGCCCAGCGCGATGCCGAGGATGGAAACCAGCGAGATGAAGGAGATGAAGTGGTTGCGACGCTTGGCGCGGGTATAGCGCAGCCCGATGAAGATTTCGTAGGGGCGAAACATGCGCGGATTAAACCACACTTCCGTGTGATTGCGAATCGCGCGGGTGTTCAGGGCAGCGGACGGTCCCGCAGTTGCCGGCTCGGCGTGGGGTTATTTCTCCACCAGCCAGACCGTGGCGCGGCGGTTGCCGGCCGGATTACCGGGATCGGGCTGCCAGCGCTCGCCGTAGCCGCGCACCTCGATGCGGCTGGCGGGAATGCCGCGCCGGGTGAGGTAGTCGCGCACCGCGCGGGCACGCGCCAGGGAGATCCTCTCGTTGGCCATGGCCGTGCCGCTGCGGTCGCTGTGTCCGGCGACCACCACACGCGTGATGCCGCGGCCGGCCTTGTAACGCTGCACCGCCGGTTCCAGCGCGCGTCGGGCCAGATAGCCCAGGCGGGTCGAATTGCTGTCGAAGGTCACGCTGTATTCGCCGCTCGGCATGAAATCGAGTTGCATGATGCCGGCCAGGCAGCGCTGGAACGCCGGCAGGGCCTGGCGCAACCGCACCGCCGAGACCGTCACCGCCAGGGGTTCGGCCGCGGCCTGGACAGGCTGCCAGTCCAGCCGCGTGAAGTGCCCCTGCTCCAGTTCGTGCAGCAGGGTGCGCACCGTGGCACCGCGCAGATCCAGCGGCTGCATGGTGCCGGCGACCGGCACCCGACCGATATCACGGCCCTGGGCATGGTGCTGCCAGGGGGCGGGGATCGAGCGGATGGTGACGGCGGTATAGTCGGTGATCGCCATCGGCACCTGCACCTGGAAGCGCAGCGGCTCGGCCCAGCGCTGGACGAAGCGGACCGAGCCGAAGCCCGGCACCTCATGGCTCAGTGCGCAGGCGCGTCCGTCAGCCTGCACCCGCCAGTCTGCGGTCTCGAAATCCGCCTGATAGTGTTGGGCAGGGATCTGCGCCGGGGCGGCCGGTATGCCCAGCCCCAGTCCCAGGGCGATAAACCAGCAATGGCGAATCCGGGAACGGCTCATGCCAGCTATGTCGGCACCAGCGGGCGGGACTTTACCGCCGCCCGCGGACCGGCATGCTGCCTGATTCGCATTCCACAGGGGCCGTGATATAGTTGCCGCCAAGCCTGCTTTGCAAGGAGATTCAACCATGTACCGGTTTTCGCCCCTGTTCGCCATCCTGGCCCTGACGCTGCTGGCCCTGCCCGCCCGGGCCGAGGTCCTGCTGATCAAGGCCGTCGAAGAGAGCGCCTCGGTGCAGACCCCGTCCCGGAGCAGTTCGATGGACAGCGTGCGCAGCCGGTTCGGGGCGCCGCGCGAGGCGCATGCCGCCATCGGCGAGCCGCCCATCACCCGCTGGGACTATCCGGATTTCACTGTCTATTTCGAGCACGACCGCGTCATCCACGCGGTGGTGCACCGCGACCAGCCCTGACCTCACCCTGCCCCGCATGACCCGTCCCTACCTCCCGCCCGAATGGGCCCCGCAGGATGCGGTCATGCTGACCTGGCCGCATTATCACGGCGACTGGGCCGCCCACATCGACCAGGTCGACGCCCTGTTCGCGCGTCTGGCCTGCGAGATCGCGCAGCGCGAGACCGCGCTGATCGCCTGCCATGACGACGACCACCGCGCCCACGTCGCCGATCTGCTGATGCACTCCTGCGCCGACCTCAACCGGGTCGAGCTCTATGTGGCCGCCTCCAACGACAGCTGGGCCCGTGACCACGGACCGATCACGGTGCAGCGTTCCGGCCGGCCGGTACTGCTGGACTTCAACTTCAACGGCTGGGGCGGCAAGTACCCCGCCGAACTCGACAACCGCATCACCGCCCGCCTGGCCGAGGCCGGGGCCTTCGGCGCCACCCCGCGGGAACCGGTCGATCTGGTGCTCGAGGGCGGCAGCATCGAGGTCGACGGCGCCGGCAGCCTGCTGACGACGGTGTCCTGTCTGCTCAGCCCCGGACGCAATCCCGGACTGGACCGCTTCGAACTCGAACAGCGGCTGCGCGGGCACCTGGGTGTGGAGCGCATCCTGTGGCTGGAACACGGCGTACTGGAGGGCGACGACACCGACGGCCACATCGACACCCTCGCCCGCTTCTGCGACGAACACACCATCGCCCATGTGCAGTGCGAGGACCCGGCCGATCATCATTACGTGCCGCTGCAGGAGATGCAGCGCGAACTCGAGGCCCTCAGGCGGCCGGATGGCAAACCCTACACGCTCATTCCCCTGCCCCTGCCGGCGCCGATCCGGGACGACGAAGGCCGGCGCCTGCCCGCGACCTATGCCAATTTCCTGATTCTCAACCAGGCCGTGCTGGTGCCGGTGTACGGTGATCCGCAGGACGCGCTGGCATGCGAGCGTCTGGCCGCCGCCTTCCCCGACCGCGAGCTGGTCGCATTGGACTGCCGTCCCTTGATCCGCCAGTACGGCAGCCTGCATTGTGTCACCATGCAACTGCCGCGCGGGGTGCTGGGCGACGTGAAGGAACCGGTATGACACGGACCCTGACAGTGGGATTGGTGCAGCGCGGCTGCGGCGAAGACACCGCTGCCAACCTGGAAACCATGCTCGCGGGGGTACGCGAGGCCGCCGGGCGCGGGGCCAGGTTGGTGCTGCTGCAGGAATTGCACAACAGCCGCTACTTCTGCGTCACCGAGGAGACGCGCCACTTCGACCTGGCCGAACCCATTCCCGGCCCGAGCAGCGATCGGCTTGGCGCTGTGGCCGCCGAGCTCGGCGTGGTGATCGTCGCCTCCCTGTTCGAGCGCCGCGCCGCCGGCCTGTACCACAACACCGCGGTGGTGCTGGACGCCGACGGCCGGCTGGCGGGACGCTATCGCAAGATGCACATCCCGGACGATCCCGGCTATTACGAAAAGTTCTACTTCACCCCGGGCGATCTCGGCTTCACCCCCATCGACACCGCCGTCGGCCGGCTGGGGGTGCTGGTGTGCTGGGACCAGTGGTATCCCGAGGCCGCGCGCCTGATGGCCCTGGCCGGCGCCGAACTGCTGCTCTACCCCACCGCCATCGGCTGGGACCCGGACGACACCCCCGAGGAGCAACAGCGCCAGCGCGAGGCCTGGGAGACGGTCCAGCGCGCCCACGCCGTGGCCAACAATCTTCCGGTGCTGGCCTGCAACCGGGTCGGCTTCGAGCCCGACCCCTCCGGCCAGACCGCCGGCAGCCGGTTCTGGGGCGGCAGCTTCGTCGCCGGCCCCCAGGGCGAGATCCTGGCCCGCGCCGGCGGGGAGACCGAGACCCTGGTCGTCGACATCGACCTGGCCCGCAGCGAGCAGGTGCGCCGGCTCTGGCCCTATCTGCGCGATCGGCGCATCGATGCCTATGGAGATATGGTGAAGCGGTATCGGGATTGAGTTGGCGATGTTGACTGGGGTGTGGCGCTGGCAACGCGGAGGGCGCTAAGGCGCGGAGGCGCTAAGGAATATCAAGGCTAAAGACGCTTACATAAGGAAAAATATGACCCGTCATTGCGAGCGCAGCGTGGCAATCTCATGCGGCAATAGCAACCGATTGGAGATTGCCACGTCACTTCGTTCCTCGCAATGACGGTCCTTGCTTTTCCCCATCAGACTCTGCGCCTCCGTGTTTCCGCGTCCTCTGCGTTACACACCGCCTGGGCCTGAACTACTCAGCAACACTCCCGCACCACCTCGCACATCGCCCCGGTCAGGGTCGCCAGTTCGTCATCACTGATGATGTAGGGCGGCATCACATACACCAGGTTGCGGAAGGGGCGCACCCAGACCCCGCGCTGGACGAAGGCCTCGGGCAGCGTGTGCATGTCCACCGGATGGATCAGCTCCACCACCCCGATCGCGCCCAGCACCCGCACGTCGCGCACCTGTTCCAGTTCCCGGCAGGGGGAGAGACCGGTTTCCAGCGCGGACTCGATGCGGGCGATATTCGTCTTCCAATCCGATTCCAGCAGCAACTCCAGCGAGGCCTGCGCCACGCTGCAGGCCAGCGGGTTGGCCATGAAGGTGGGCCCGTGCATGAATACGCCGGGGTCGTGATTGCTGATGCCCTCGGCCACCCGCGCGTTGCACAGGGTCGCGGCCAGGGTCATGTAGCCGCCGGTCAGGGCCTTGCCCAGGCACAGGATATCGGGCACCACATCGGCGTGGTGCATGGCGAACAACTCGCCGGTACGGCCGAAACCGGTGGCGATCTCGTCGAAGATCAGCAGCACGTCGTGGGCATCGCACAGGGCGCGCGCCCGGCGCAGGAATTCGGGACAGTAGAAGCGCATGCCGCCCGCCCCCTGCACGACGGGTTCGAGGATCACCGCCGCGATCTCGTGGCCGGCGTGCTCCAGATGCTGTTTCAATTCCACGATCTGGGACTCGCGCCACTCCTCGTCATTGCGGCAGTCCGGCATGCGGGCGAACAGATGCTGCGGCAGCACACCGGTGAACAGATGGTGCATGCCGCCGACCGGATCGCACACCGACATGGCGCCGAAGGTATCGCCGTGATAACCGGCACGGATGGTCAGCAGCTTGTTGCGCTGGTTATGCCCCTGCGCGAACCAGTACTGCAGCGCCATCTTGATGGCGACCTCCACCGACACCGAGCCGGAATCGGCGAAGAAGACATGCTGCAGCGGCTCCGGGGTGATGTCGAGCAGGGTGGCACCCAGACGCGCCGCGGGCCGGTGGGTCAGGCCGCCGAACATGACGTGCGCCATGGCGTCGAGCTGGTCGCGGACGGCGGCGTTGAGTACCGGATGATTGTAGCCGTGGATGGCTGACCACCAGCTGGCCATGCCGTCGATCAGCTCGCGGCCGTCCTCGAGCCGGATGCGGGTGCCACTGGCAGAGGCCACCGGATAGGCGGTGATCGGCTGCGTCAGCGAACTGTAGGGGTGCCAGAGGTGCTCGCGGTCGAAGCGCCGCCAGTCCTGTTCAAATGCGGCGCTGGCCGGGCCGGGATAATGGATGCTCATGGTATCGCTGGCCTGGAATCGGTATTTGTCGTTAGTATACAGGCCATAAGAGTGACAACAATCCCGGCGGCATTGTAGGTTGGGTTAGCCCGAAGGGCGTAACCCAACATCCAGACCGCATGCGTTGGGTTACGGCGCTGTCGCGCCTAACCCAACCTACAATGTCCGTGAATCCCAATAATCTCACAGGACTTCGTCTCATGATCCTCATCCTCGAACCCAACACCGATCCCGATTCCGATGCCTACCGGCAGCTGATGAACTTCCTCGAGCAGCTGCCCAACATCCAGACCCGCACGCACCGGGTGGTGGGCGCCGAGCAAACGCTGACCGAGATCTATCTCATCGGCAATACCAGCGCCCTGGCGGTCGACGAGATGTCCACCCTGCCGACGGTGGAACGGGTGGTGCGCATCTCTGAGGAGTATCGTATCATCGGTCGCCATCACGACAACGAGCGTTCGCTGGAATTCACCTACAAGGGCGTGACCTTCAGCCAGCACGAGCTGCATGTCTTCGCCGGACTGTGCGCCGTCGATACGCCGAAGCACGTCGAGATGATGATGCAGGCGCTGCAGGAGCACGGCCAGGTCTGCACCCGCATGGGCGCCTACAAGCCGCGCACCAGTCCCTACGCCTTCCAGGGCCACGGCAAGAGCTGTCTGCCCTATGTGTTCGAACTGGCCGGCAAGTACGGCATCCGTGTCATCGCCATGGAGGTCACCCATGAAAACCATGTCCGCGAGATCCACGAGGCCCTGGATCAGACCGGGCACCCGACCGGCGTGATGCTGCAGATCGGCACCCGCAACACCCAGAACTTCGAACTGCTCAAAGCGGTCGGTCGCCAGTCCGAGATGCCGGTACTGCTCAAGCGCGGCTTCGGCATCACCCTGGAGGAATCGCTCAACGCGGCCGAGTATCTTGCCAGCGAGGGCAACAGCCGGATCGTGTTCGGCCTGCGCGGCATGAAGACCAACATGGGCGATCCGCACCGCAACTTTGTCGACTTCGCCCACGTGCCGGTGGTCAAACGTCTCAGCCGCCTGCCTGTGTGCATCGATCCCTCCCATTCCGTCGGCAGCCGCGACCGCGCGCCCGACCGGCTGCTCGATGCCATGCACGTCACCGCCCAGGGCGTGATCGCCGGGGCCAACATGGTGCTGGTGGATTTCCACCCGGTGCCGGAAAAGGCCCTGGTCGACGGCCCCCAGGCGCTGCGCCTGGATGAGTTGGCACTCTTCCTGCAAGACGTTCAGATAGCCCGCGAGGCTTATTTGAACCGAGTGGCACTGATGCGGGAGCATACGGCCGAACCCTGACCGTCCCGCCTCGGAATGAATGCCACCATGGAGGAGAGTCTGAGATGCCTTACTGGAGCATTATCCTGCTGGCGCTGATCACGGCCCACCCTGCCCTGGCGGCAGAGGACGCCGATGGCGATGACGGCAACGGCGGAACCGAGGAACCCGTCATTCCCGAAGATCCCGATTGCTGACGCGGTCAACCGTATCCATCCGTGCACCGGCAGGTGCGCAATCGAACCACCAACGCATAACACACCAGAGAGGAGAGACGCGATGAATCGCATCCGTACCACTGTATCGAGCATCCTGCTGGGCCTGTGCCTGAGCGCACCGGCCCTGGCCGCCGATGACGAGCTTGCCGTCAAGATCACGCCCGATCTTCCCAGCGTGACCGTGACCCATCAGGGCAAGAAGGTCACCATCATGCGCAATCAGAACGAGAAGAACACGGTCGATCCGGCCTTTTCCAAGACCTCGCGCAAGTGCCCGCCCTTCTGCATTCAGCCGATGCAACTGGCGCCGGGCGTAGAGACCATCGCCGAGACCGAGATGCTGGACTATCTGCAGCGCAAGGAGAACGGCGACGACAGCATCCTGGTCATCGATTCACGCACGCCGGACTGGATCGAGCGCGGCACCATCCCCGGCTCGGTCAATATCCCCTGGACCCAGCTCAATGCCAGCCGCTCCGATCCCTTCACCATCGAGGATATCCTGGAAAACCAGTTCGGCGCGCGCAAGCAGGAAGGCCTGTGGGACTTCAGCAATGTGAAGACGCTGGTGATGTTCTGCAACGGCATGTGGTGCGGCCAGTCCCCGAACAACATCCAGTCCCTGCTCAAGTTCGGCTACCCGGCGCACAAGATCAAGTGGTATCGCGGCGGCATGCAGAACTGGGAGATCCTGGGTCTGACCACCGTCGGGGGCAAGGCCAAGTAACCCCGGCGTTGCCGGAGTTCCTCACGGAGCGGCCAGTGGCCGCTCTTTTTATTTTTTGCGCCCGCACCTGTCGGTGTCTGACAGCGGCTGCCGGATGACGGCAGAGGCTGACAGGATGTCAGCGTCGGCCACTGCCGATCAGGGTGCTGGATGGCTGATATCGAGCTTGAGCTTGCTGATGTAGCGATACAGGGTGCGTTCGCTCACGCCCAGCAGCCCGGCGGCCCGGGCGCGGTGGCCGTTGGCTCGATCCAGGGCCGACATCACGTCCTGCGCGCTGAGCCGGCCACTGCGCCGCGAGAGCAGCGTGTCGGTACGGTGTGAGGGCACCTGGGTGTCGATGGGCGTCTGGGTATCCTCGAACACGATGTGCTCGGGCCGGATCATGTCGTCGGCGGCCAGGATGGCGGCCCGCTCGATGATATTGCGCAGTTCGCGCACATTGCCCGGATAATCATGATCCAGCAGTGCCTCGATCACCTCTGCGGACAACGGCAGGTGACGGTCCGCCCCTTCCATGCCGGCGAGGAAGTGCTCGGCCAGCTGCGGGATGTCGTCCTTGCGTTCACGCAGGGTCGGGACATAGACCGGGAAGGCGGACAGACGATAATACAGATCCTGGCGGAACTCGCCGGCAGCGACCATGCGCTGAAGATCGCGGTTGGTGGCGGTGATGATGCGCACGTCCACATCGATGTAGTCGGTACCCCCGATACGCCGGATCTGCCCGCTTTCCAGTACCCGCAGAAGTTTGGTCTGCAGGGGCAGCGGCAGTTCGCCCACCTCGTCGGTGAACAGGGTACCGCCGTTGGCGGCCTCGAACAGCCCCTTCTTGCGCTGGGCCGCGCCGGTGAAGGCGCCCTTCTCGTATCCGAACAACTCACTCTCGATCAGGCTCTCGCCCAGCGCCCCGCAATCCACCACGATGAAGGCGCCGTTGGCGCGACGGGAATAATGGTGGATGTACTTGGCCACCTCCTCCTTGCCCACCCCGCTTTCGCCCAGCAGCAGCGCCGTGGTCTGGGTGGGGGCGACCCGCTGCAGCAGACTGGTCATGCGCAGCAGCGGCCTTGAACGGCCGACCAGCAGGGTATCGGTGGTCGCATCCGGTGCCGCAACCGGGAAAATGGTTTCGCCGATATAGCGCACCCGGCCGTCGTCATCCAGCAGGGGGCTGGCATGCAGCTGGACGTATTCCTCGCGTCCGTTGCCATCATAGTGGATGTGCATGACCTGGGTTGCCTGGCGCCGATTGAAGACTTCCTCCAGCGGGCAGTGCTCGCCATGGTGGCTGCAGGGCTCATCGGAATGGTGTGAGACCTGGTGACACTTGCGACCGACTATCTGGTCGGACTCGACACCGTAGCGCTCGCGGTAGCTTCGATTGGCCGCGACGATATTGAAATCGCCATCGATGACCACGAAGGGGTTCGGCATGATATCGATGATCTGCTCACAGCTGGGACGGATTCGGTTTGACATGGGGCTTCCCGTATCAAGTCAGAATTGTTCATGACAGTGTCGTCCAATGACAGCAAAAGTCACGTTCGGATACAATCCTCCGAACATGACATGTTATGACACTCAGGCCGCGAAGGCGGCCATGAGTGCGTCTTCCTTCCTATTTGAGCTTGGCGATGCCTATCGCCTTCAGCACGTACTTCTCGTACACCGGCTCGGTCGAGCCGCGCTTCATCTTGGACAGAAAGTATTTTTCGAAGGCGACCTTGGCGTAGTGCACCCATTTGCCCTTCTTCATCCAGGAGACGTTGCGAGGCGGGATCTGCGGCATGGCCACGAAGGCCACGCCGGTATCGCCCATGTCGGCCAGGCAGATGGCGTTCCAGGTCGCCTCCCGGTCCACGGGCTTGCTCTCCAGGTCATTCTTTATGTTGTGGGCCACGGCCGTGACCATGGACTCGATCATGTAGCCGGTCTTGGGTGTGCCGGTCGGCACCGGCGTGGCTTCCACCGGTGGGATGGCGATGCATACGCCCACGGAATAGATGTTGTGCCATTTGGGGTTGCGCTGGTACTCGTCGACCTTGATGAAGCCGCGCGGGTTGACCAGTTCCTCGCCCAGGGCGGCAACGGCATCCACGCCCTTGAAGGCCGGAAGCATCATGGAATAGTTAAACGGCAGTTCGTGCTGCTTGATCACCTCGCCATCGGCATTGTGTTCGGAGACGTACATCTTTCCGGCTTCGATCCGGTCGACCTTGGCGTTGGTGATCCAGTTGATATGACGCTGGCGCAGCTCGGATTCCATCATGCCCTTGGAATCGCCCACCCCGCCCAGGCCGAGATGGCCGATGTAGGGCTCTGAGGTCACGAAGGTCATGGGGACCTTGTCGCGTAGTTTACGGTTGCGCAGATCCGCGTCCATGATGAAGGCGAATTCATAGGCCGGCCCGAAACAGGAAGCGCCCTGCACCGCGCCGACCACGATCGGCCCCGGTTCATGCACGAATTTCTGCCAGCCGCCATAGGCCTTCTCCGCGTGCCCGACGGTGCAGACCGACTCGGTAAAGCCATCCGGCCCCAATCCCTCGATCTCGTCGAAGGCCAGTTTGGGACCGGTGGCGATCACCAGGTAGTCGTAGTCGATGGCCTGGCCGTCGGTCAGGACCAGCTTGTTGTCGTCCGGCTTGATCTCGCTGACCGCGACCGGGATGAAATCGATACCCTTGTTCTCCAGCCTGGGCTTGATGTCGAAGCTGATGTCGGCACGGCTGCGCCAGCCCACGGCCACCCAGGGATTGGAGGGTACGAAATGAAAATCCGGCGTGGCGTTGATGACGGTCACCCTGTGGTCGCTGCCCAGGGCTTCCTTGATCTCGTAGGCGGCGGGCATGCCGCCGGTGCTGGCGCCGATGATGACAATATGTGCCATTACTGTTCTCCTGCAATGTGAATGCATTCTGACAGACAGGATAGAGCAGAATCTATGCCAGGGAAGCGGAACTGCCTGTCAGGCGTGTCATGACGCTGCAAAGCTTGATTTGAATCAAGATTGGGTCGGTATTGCCGGTGGAAGACAGGGGATGACCCGCAGGCAGGGACCGGGCCGGATCAGTAATTGCGCCGTCGATCCAGCGCCATCAGCAGCGGCGGCAGCAGCAGGAAATCGGCCAGCAGTGCCAGCAGGATGGTCATGGCACTGAGCATACCCATCCCGGCGTTGACCTCGAAGGCGGACTGCGCCAGCACCAGAAAGCCGGCCGCCAGTATCAGCGTGGTCATCCACAGCGCCGTACCGACCGTGTGGAAGGCATAGCGCACGGCGTGCTCGCTGGACAGGTGCTGTTCGCGCCGCGCCCGCAGATACTTGCTCAGAAAATGCACCGTATCGTCCACCACGATGCCCAGCGTCATGCCGGTGACCACCGACAGCGCCAGCCCCACCTGCCCGACCAGCAGCCCCCACAGGCCGAAGGCCATGGCCGCCGGGACCAGGTTGGGGATCAGGCTGATCAGGCCGATGCGCAGCGAACGCAGCGCCAGGATCAGGATCATAGAGATCAGCACCAGGGCCAGCGTGGTGCCGCCCAGCATGCTCTGGATATTGCGCTTGCCGATATGCGCGAACATCACCGTGGGACTGGCCCCCTCCGTTACCTGTTCCGGGGCGTGCTCCTGCAGCCAGGCCTGGGCCCGCGCCTCGAGCGCCAGCAGATCGTTGGACGACATTGACTCCACGGTCACGGTCAGCCGCGTGGACGACTTGTCGACGTTGATCTGGTTGTTCAGATCCAGTCCGTAGGGCAGTGACATCTCGTAGAGCAGCAGATACTGGGCCGCCAGCTCGCGCTCCCGTGGCAGACGGTACCAATCCGGATCGTCGCCATGCAGGTTCATATTCAAGCGCTTCATGATTTCGGTATAGGTATTGACGTGCATCACCTGCGGTTGCTGCCGGTACCAGTCGGCGAAGGCCTCGACCCGACTCAGGAAACCCGGATCGGCGATGCCGCCCGGCTCGCCCGCCGGCAGCGAATACTCGATGGTGTACATGCCGGTGAGATGCTCGACAGCGAAATCGGTGTGGGCGCGGAACTCGATGGACGGATCGAAATACTTGACGAATTCGTCATTGAGTTCATTTCTGGGAATGAAGGCGATCAGCAGCAGGATCAGAGCGCTCATGCCCCACAGCAGCGGGCGCTTGCGGCGGATACAGAACTCGGCCAGCCGGTCCATCGCCACGCGCCGGGTCTCAGGCTGCGGACGTACCCGCAGCGGCAGCACCAGCATCAGTGCGGGCAGCAGGAAGATCGAGGCCACAAAGGCCGCGCCCATGCCCATGGCAACGATGTTGCCCAGATCCCGGAACGGCGGCGCATCCGAGAAATTCATGCTGAGAAAGCCGATCGCGGTGGTCAGACTGGTCAGGAAGATAGGCTGGATGTTGATGCGCAGACTCTCCAGCATGGCCTGACGGCGGGCGTGACCCAGTCGCATGTTGTGCAGGAAATTGACCAGCACGTGCACGCAGTTCGCCAGGGCCAGGGTCATGATGATCTGCGGCGCAAAGGCCGATGGCGGCGACAGGGTGATGCCAAGCCAGCCGGCCAGTCCCATGGCGGTGAGGATCGACAGGCCGATAGCGACGAAGGTGGCAAGGCTGGCGGTAAGTGAACGCAGCAACAGCAGCAGGATCACGAAGATCAACGCGAACATGGCCGGCACCAGGGTCGCCATATCGTGCCGCGTCTCCTCGGAGAAGGCGTTGTTCATCATCACCATGCCGGTGGTGTAGACCTCGATGCCGGGGTAGCGCGCCTGGAAGCGCTCGACCAGGTCCCGGGCGTGCGCGACCGCCTCGGGGGTTTCCTCGGTCAGGTTTTCGCCCGGCAGCTGCAGCACCACGTTCACGCCGGTAACCTCGGCATCGGGGGCGATCAGACGGTTGACCAGCAGCGGTTCACTCAGGGCGACTCGGCGGATGCGCTCGATCTCTGCCGGGTCCAGATCGGCGGCGTTGCTGACCAGGTTTTCCACCACCAGATCGTCGGCCTCGGCGTAGGTGTGCTGGAAATTGCTGATGGAGTCGACCCGCAGTGAATAGGGGATCTGCCAGGCCTGCTCGGTCAGCCACTCGACCGCGGCCAGGGTGTCGCGGGTGAATACCTCACTGTCTTCGGGCGCCAGCACGAACAGGATGTTGTCGTTCTGGGTGTAGGTGTCCTGCAGCCGCTCGAAGGCGAGCAGCTGGGGATTTTCCTTGCTGAAGAAGATCTGATAGTCGTTGGTGAAGTGCAGTTTCCCCGCACCTGCACCGGCCAGCAGCGTCAGCACAAGCAGCAGCGGGATCAGCAGCCAGCGCAGACGCAGGATCCGTTCGGCCAGTCGGGTAATCATCCGGTTATTATTCTCGTTGGTGTGGTATCGGCGGCGGTCTCAGGCGCGCAGCGACTCCAGATAGCTGATCAGGCCGGCGCCGCAGTGATTGAGCGGTTCCTTGCTCTGCGCATTCTTGGCGATGCCGATGCAGCCGGTCAAGGCGGCCACAATGAAGGTGGCGACCTGTTCGCAGTCCACGTCGGCCCGGATCCGGCCCCGGGCGCGGCCGCGCTCCAGCGCCCGTGCCAACCAGGCACGCCAGTCCTGGTACACCGCGTCGATGCGCCGGCGGAAGCCCTCGTCCAGCGGCGACATCTCCTGGGCCAGGTTGTTGAGCGGACAGCCCAGGGTGGTGATCTGATCCCCGGCCAGGCGATCCATGTGCCTGATGGTATGAATGATGCTGCTCAGTGGATCCTCGGCCTGCTCCAGCGGCTTGCGCCAGATGTCGCTGATGATCCCGCGGATCACATCCTCGACCACCGCGTAGCCCAGGGCCTGCTTGTTGGGGAAATGATGATACAGCGCACCCTTGGTCAGCCCGGTGGCCTTGAGCACGTCATCCAGACGCGTGCCCTGGTAGCCGTGACGGTAGACCTCCTGATAGGCGGATTCCAGGATGCGCCGGCGGGTGGCGTCCGGATTGCGGGTGCGGTGGCGTTCTTCGGTTGACATAAGTCTGACCATGATACGGGGCGCGATCTCTGGCGTCCCCTCTTTTGTCCCATCGTTTTCAATGCCTGCAAGAACAGTAGCTTATAAATACATACTCATTTACTTGACTTTTCCTCAGGTGAGGGTCTATTTTACATACCAACTGGTTTGTTTTCCAGGCCCATACCGGCGAAGGAGGCCTTTGATGACCGGCACACCCATCCAGACCCGCCCCGCCCGGGACATGGCCCGGCCCTTGCCGGAAGGCAGTTTTACCGTTTTCCTCCGGGGCAGACCCATCACCGCGACCCTGACACCCCGTGCCCGCCGGGCGGCTGAGGCGCTCGGCGCCGCGATGGTGGTGGAGATGGAGTTGTTTTTCAGCTGTCTGCTGCGCAAGCGTCTACGCTTTCACCAGGCGGATACCGCACCGGAGTCGGTACTGGAACCGGTCGAGCTTTATCCCGGCCTCAGCCTGCTGTTCCGCCCCATCGTCGCCGAAGTCTGCAATATCGATACCGTGGAAGGCGAGCCGCCGGTCAGGACCATGCCGGCGAAGCGAGCCGATGCCTTTATCCCGAAATGGGTGAGCATCGATCACCGTTCCGGTGATTGGGTGGGTGAATTCGGCTATTGAAGCCGGCGCGTGCCGTCCCGCGCACAAGACAACATGACGGCAATAAAGGGACCCTGTACATGACCGATCGAGGAGACCTCACATGACTGAACCGAATGCACAGATGGACCAGTGGCTGAACCAGAAGCTCGACGAACTGTTGCCGCAGAAGCTCCAGGCCATCGAACAGAGCAAGACCCCGAGCATGGCGATCATCGCCACCAAGGGCACCCTGGACTGGGCCTATCCGCCCTTCATCCTGGCCTCCACGGCCGCGGCCCTGGGCTGGGACACCCACATCTTCTTCACCTTCTACGGCCTGTTGCTGTTGAAGAAGGAGATCCCCTCCGAGGTCAGCCCGCTGGGCAACCCGGCCATGCCGATGAAGATGCCCTTCGGTCCCAAGTGGTTCCAGAACATCACCTGGCCGATGCCCAACCTGATCATGGCCGGCATCCCGGGCTTCGAGAAGGTCGCCACCTCCCTGATGAAGAAGACCTTCAAGAACAAGGGCGTGGCCACGGTCGAGGAACTGCGCGAATTGTGCATCGAGGCCGAGGTGAAGATGTCCGCCTGCCAGATGACGGTGGACGTGTTCGGCTTCGATTCCAGCGAGTTCATCGACGGCCTGGATTATGTCGGCGCGACCTACTTCATGCCGGTGGCGCGCGAGTCCGACGTCTGCCTGTTCATCTGATTCCGTCGCTCACTCCCTTAATACAACAACCCGCGCATCTGCGCGGGTTTTTTTATGGGGTGAGGAGTGAGGAGCGAGGAAGAAGTCCGGCTGGCTGGAAACGCAGGGCCTGGGGTAAACTCTGCGGGTATCACAACAAGGAATTCCTGCATGTCAGATACCGCTAAATTCGACCGCGCCGTCGAACTGATCGACGCCGCCAATCGCGAAGACCCCAACCAGGAAACCGTCGACGGTGAAAGCTGGCCCAAGGAACTGCTCTACGGTCATCGCATGAGCGACATGATCGAGCGTTTCGACCCGCAGGCCGACGCCGCCGCCAAACTGGCCGTGCGCGCGCAGCATATCCAGCGCTGGAAATCGCCTCGCAGCGATTACCCGATGGACCGCAAGGGCTACCATCAGTGGCGCACCGCCCTCTATGATTTCCATGCCGAAACCGTCGGCGCCCTGCTGGAACAGGCCGGCTACGACGAGGCCTTCGTCGACCGCGTCAAGCAGGCCGTGGGCAAGAAGGCGCTCAAGCGCAACCCGGACACCCAGATGGTGGAGGACATCGCCGCCCTCGTCTTCATCGAACACTACATGGAAGAGTTCGCCGGCAAGCACCCTGAATACGATGAGGAGAAGTGGATCACCATCATCCAGCGCACCTGGCGCAAGATGTCGCCGCGGGCACAGGAATTCGCCCTGACCGGCGGCATCCAGCTGCCTGAGGCGCTGGTGCCGCTGATTCAGAAGGCGGTAGCGGCATAACCGCGAAACCGGCTATTCGCAGGGCGGAATCCGGGCGTCGGGCAGCGTCTCGACCGACTTGAAGCCCTGTGCCTCGGCGGCATCAAGATCCGTCGCGTCGATGGTGTAGACATTGATCCGGCCGGTCGCCGCCCCGCACATGGCGGGGTAGGCCCTGCCGTCCCGAGCCTTCTGTCCGCAGATCACCTCCACCCCGGCATTGACCAGCTCACGCCGCATATTCTCGACAGTTATTCCGCCGTCCTCACACTGCACCGAGCCATCATATTTATACACACTGAGCAATTGCGCCTGCCGGGTATGGGTACAGCCGGCAACGACAGTACAGGTCATCAGTGAGAACAGGGCAATAAGCTGTAGTGGTTTCATGGCGACTCCTCGAATGACTCCTTCATGCAGGTGGCGATGACAGCGACTCAACCCTTGCGGATCATCTCCTCGATCTCGGCAACTGTGGTCTTCCACTCCCCGGTCTCGTTGCCCCCCTGCGCCATCAGTTCCATCAGTCGGTAGGCGAGCCGGCGGGTCTCGGGCGTCATGTCCTTCAGCTTGTTCAGCAGGTAGAGATACTGACCGTTCTCGGCGGACAGTGTCTTGAGCAGGGCAAACAACAGCAGTGAAGCGCCGCCATGGGTGTTGTCACTGACGATCTGTCGGGTTTCCTCCAGGACGGTTAGATCCATGACTGTTCCTTGAATCATTAAAATCTCAACGCAAAGGCGTTTATTACTTCGATTCCAGCTTCGCGGTCTGCACCACCTGGTCGCGCAGGTAGACCGGCACCGCCTGCCCGGCGCTGACGCTCCGGCCCTGCCGGTACAGTTGCAGGGCCAGGGGAATCATGTCGGCGGCGTGCGGCAGGGCCTCGGGTTCGTACTGGACGATGCGCCCGGTGCAGTGGTTGTTCAGGGCGTCACCGTAGGCCTTCCAGCCGCTGCCGCGGGCCTGCCATTCGCCTCTGCCGGGACAGGTCACGCGGTCCGGCGGGCACACGGCCTCCTCCACGACCGGCTGCATGACGCCGTCGCGGTCGCGGCTAAAAGCGGCCCAGTAGACCTCGTGCATGCGGGCGTCGATGGCGGCGAGCACCGCGTCGTTGTCGGCGCCCTGTGCCAGGGTGGCAAGGGTCGAGACCGGGATGACGGGCAATCCGGCGGCAAAGGCCAGGCCCTGGGTAATGCCGGCGGCGATGCGCAGGCCGGTGAAGCTGCCGGGACCGCGGCCGAAGGCAATGGCGTCGAGCTGCTGCAGTTTCAGACCGGCCTCGCTCAGCAGCACCTCGATCATCGGCAGCAGGTTGCGCGCATGGCCGCGCGGGTCCACCAGGCAGCGCGAGGTGATATCTCCCTGCACATACAGGGCGGCACTGCAGGCCTCGGTGGCCGTATCCAGGGCCAGGATGCGATCGACGGCGGCGGTCATGCGCGGGCCTGCTCTCCCTTGTCGGTCATGCCTGCAGCGAAGAAGGCCTCGACCTCACGCAGCTCGCGCGTGAGCGGCATGGGCGGCAGGCTGCGGCGGAACACCCGGCCGTAGGGCTTGTTGAGCAGGCGCGGGTCGCACAGCACCAGTACGCCGCGGTCGGCGGCGTCGCGGATCAAGCGGCCCACACCCTGCTTGAGGGTGATGACCGCGGCCGGTACCTGAAACTCCATGAAGGGATTGCCGCCGGCCTCGCGCAGCCGATCGATGCGGGCCTGCACCACCGGATCGCCGGGAGCGGCGAAGGGCAGCTTGTCGATCAGCACCAGTGACAGGGCCTCGCCGCGCACGTCCACTCCTTCCCAGAAGCTGCTGGTGCCGAGCAGCACTGCGTTGCCGAGCTCGCGGAAGCGGCGCAGCAGTTCGCGCTTGGGCATCTGGCCCTGCACCAGTACCGGGTACTCGGATTCCTGCAGCCGGTCGGCCGCCGCCTGCAGGGCGCGATGGCTGGTGAACAACAGGAAGGCGCGGCCGCCGCTGGCCTCGATCAGGTGCTCGGCGTGATCCATCACGGCGCCGGTGTAGCTGGGACTGTTGGGTTCGGGCAGCGCCGGCGGCACATACAGCAGGCTGTTGGACTGAAAATCGAACGGGCTTTCAAGCTGCAGGGTGTGCGGCTCATGCAGGCCCAGCTGGCCGGTGAAATGATGAAAGTCCTGTCCCACGGCCAGGGTCGCGGAAGTGAAGACCCAGGTCGCCGGCAGCCGCGCCAGTTGCTGCTGAAAGATGCCGGCCACGTTCAATGGCGTGAGATGGATGGCGAAGCTGCGGGTATAGGTTTCCAGCCATTGGACGTACTCGCCGTCAGCCTCAGCGCAGACGCGGGCCAGCTTGTGGGCAAGCTGCTCGGCCCGGTGCCAGCAGCCTTCCAGGCCCTTGCCGCGCGGCGCGGCGGTCTCCAGCCAGGTACGCAGCTGCTCCAGCACCGACCTGAGATCCGCCAGCGCGGACTCCACCTCCGGCTTGTGGCGGATATCCTTCCAGGGCAGGCGGCGGTTGCCCTGACCGAAGGCCAGACGCAGGTCGGCGGCGGCCTTGTCCAGCGCATCGGCACTGTCGGGCAGGTTCTGCATGTCGCCTGCCTCGCGCAGGTGCTCGGCCTTTGCATCGCGGGCCAGCTGCTGCAGCTGACGGCTGCCCAGGCTCAGCCCGAAGAACTGCGCAGCGGTCTCGGGGAGTTGATGCGCCTCGTCGATCACCACTACCTCGGCGCCGGGCAGCAGTTCGCCGAAGCCTTCCTCCTTGAGCGCCATGTCGGCACTGAGCAGATGATGGTTGACCACCACCACCTCGGCCTCCTGGGCGCGGCGCCGGGCCTTGAGTACGAAGCAGTCACGGTAGGACGGACAGTCGCTGCCCAGGCAGTTGTCGGCCGTGGAGGTTACGCGCGGCCAGACCGGCGCATCCTCGGGGACATCGCTCAACTCGCTGACATCACCGGTACGGGTGCGGCCGGACCAGTCGTTGATGGCCTGCACCTCGGCCGCCTGGCGGCGGCGGGCGAAGCGCCCTTCCTCCAGGGTGAGTTGCAGTCGGTGCAGACACAGGTAATTCGATCGGCCCTTGAGCAGGGCGAGCTTCGGCTGCACGCCCAGCGCCTCGCACACCCGCGGCAGGTCGCTGTGGAACAGCTGATCCTGCAGATGGCGGGTGCCGGTCGAGAGAATGGCGCGCTTGCCGCTGTGCAGCACCGGCACCAGGTAGGCGTAGGTCTTGCCGGTGCCGGTGCCGGCCTCGACCACCAGCTGCTCGCGGGCGTCGATGGCCTGCTCCACGGCTGCCGCCATGCGCAGCTGCGGTTCGCGCACATTGAAGCCGCTGACCAGTTCGGCGAAGGGGCCGGTACTGCCGAGGAGTTCGGAGGCTGTCGAGTCGAGTTCGGTCACGATAGGATATGGTTCTGGTGAGTCAACAAGTAGGTCGGATTAGCCCGCAGGGCGTAATCCGACTCGTACCGGGCTGTGTCGGGTTACGCTACGCTAACCCGACCTACGGGCCTGCGCCGGAATGACGGTGATCCGATTAATTCCACCCTGTGTCTTCTGCGTTGATGCCGCCCTCAGCCCTCGTCATTCTCGAGGACGCCCTCCTCCCGGGTCCAGACCAGGCGGCCGATGGCCTTGAAACGGGCGATGGACAAGGGACCGCGCTTGCTGCGTTTGCTGGCGGCGGCCGCGTCGATGGTCTCGATGATGACATCGCGGTCGGCCTCGTAGATCTCGGTAGGCTCGTAGCTGTCGTCCATCAGTACCAGCACCACGCTGTCCCAGTCCCTGTCCAGCTTGAGCTGGCCAAGGCGGTGGCCGGACTTGCTCTCATCGAAGATGGTGCGGCACTTGATCTGGATGCGGCGGCCCTGGCGCGCACCGCGGCCGACGGCATCAAAGCCGGCCTGGCGGTCCTCGGCCAGTTCCAGATCGAGCAATCGGGCGGCGTCGTTCTCAGCGATCTCGGCGCTGATGCCGGGCAACGGCTTACCGGTGGCGCGCCAGTAGTCGGCGGCCAGTCGCCGGGCCTGGGAGATCAGCTTGTCGACGGCGTAGGGGTTCTCGTCCTCGGCCGGCCTGTCGTTAGGGTTTGATTCCGGTTCGGCCATGATGCCCGGTCGCTCCAGTTGAACCGGGCTGTGCCGCGTTCTGCCCGGTAGACGCTTCCTCCTCCCCTCGACGGGGAGGCCGCAGGGGGCGAGCAGGCAGTCCCAGTCAAACTCACCCTCCCTCACCCCTCCCATCGAGGGAGAGCAGAAGAATGTGGGCATTCTACAACGTTGACAGCCGGTTAGCGAAAGGCTTCTGCCCGGCGTTCGGCCTCCACCGCGCCGGGTTCGTCCCCCAGCTGGCGTCGGGCCCGGGCGATCAGGCGCCAGTTGCGCGTCTGCAGCAGGCGATCGCCGCCGGCGAGGCTGTTCGATTTGGCCGCCAGTTGTTCGGCCTGGCGGAACTGGCCCTGCTGCAGCCGGACCTCGGCCAGACGGTTCCACAGCACCGGATTGCGCGGCTCGATGCGCAGACCGCGTTCCAGTGACACGGCCGCCGCCGACCAGTCACGCTCGCGGCTGGCCGCCTCGGCCTGACCGAGCAGGCTGGCCACGGCCGGGCTGCCGGCCGGCGGGGCGGCGCGCTCCAACGGTATTACCTCCACGGTCGTGGGGGCCTGATCCACGCTGCGGGGTGAGCTTGGCACAGCGCCGCCGATATCCGATTCCGCCGGACTGCCGGCGTCGATCACCGGGGCACGCTCGCCCGGCGGCGCGGTGGCGCAGGCCGCGAGCAGCAGAGCGCTCAGCGGCAGAAAACGCAGCAGGATTTGTGTCAATCGAACCATTGCCTGAACCAGTTGCCGGGGCCGGAGTTGTCGCCATGGGCGCAGGGCGCCAGGGTTTCGGGCGCGGTGCCCTCGATGAAGGGCCATTGTACCCGATCCTCGCAGCCACGGTCGGCCCGCAGTCCGCTGGCCGGGTCGATTTCGACCAGACTCACCCCGGCCGCCGGGGTGTAGATCGAGGGCAACACCCCGCTGCGCGCCATGATCTCGCTCCACAGCTGCAGCGCGCCCTGGCTGCCGGTCAGCCCCATGCTGCGGTTGTCGTCGCGCCCGACCCAGACCACCATCAGGCGGTCGTCGTCGTAGCCGGCGAACCAGCTGTCGCGCAAATCGTCGGTAGTGCCGGTCTTGCCCGCCAGGCCCGTGTCCGCGCCGAAGCGCGCGCCCAGGGCCTTCGCGGTCCCGCGCCTGGCCACCTCGCGCAGGGCGTACTGCACCAATGATACGGCGGCCGGATCGGCCACCCGCTGTACCTCCAGCGGATAGCGCTGCAGCGGCAGGCCCTCGGCATCGACCACTTCGCGGATCGCCTGCAGCGGCGAGCGGAAACCATTGGCCGCCAGGCCCTGATACAGCTGGGTGACTTCCAGCGGGGTCAGTTCCAGCGCACCCAGCAGCAGCGAGGGCAGCGGCCGGATGTCGTCCGGATAGCCCATCCGCCGCAGGGTCTGGATGATCGGTTCCAGCCCGATGTCCAGCCCCATCCGGGCGGTGGGTACGTTCAGTGATTCCACCAGGGCATCGATCAGCAGCACCTCGCCGCGGAACTGCTTGTCGTAGTTGCGCGGCTGCCAGGCATCGCCCACCGGCATGTCCAGGGTGAGGGGGGCATCCTGCAACCGGCTGGCCAGGCTGTAGGCGCGTGAATCCAGCGCGCTCAGGTAGACGAAGGGCTTGATCAGGGACCCCACCTGGCGCCGTGCCTCCAGTGCCCGGTTGAAGCCGGCGGCGTGCGGATCGCGGTCGCCGAGCAGGGCCAGCACCTCGCCGTTCTGGTAGCGGGTCACGATCACTGCGGTCTGCAGGGCCCCGGACTCGATCCGGTAGCCGCGTTCCAGCTGCCCCAAGCGGGCTTCGGCCTGGGCCTCGACCGTACGTTGCAGCAGCGGATCCAGGGTGGTGAAGATGCGCAGCCCCTCGGAACGCAGATCCTCCTCGCGGTAGTCACGCTGCAGCTGGCGGCGCACCAGTTCCAGGAAGGCGGGATGGGCGTTGCTGGCGAGCCGGCGCTTCTCCACCACGCCGAGCGGCCGGGCCTTGAGCCGGGCGGCCTCGGCGGGTTCGAGCCGGCCCTGCTCGGCCAGCAGATCCAGCACCAGGTTGCGGCGCTCGCGCGCCCGCGCGGGATGGCGGCGCGGGTCGTAATAGGACGGCCCCTTGACCATTCCCACCAGCAACGCCATCTGCTCCGGGGCCAGCGCCTCCAGCGCGCGACCGAAATAGAAGCGACTGGCCAGGCCGAAGCCGTGAATGCTGCGCGCCCCGTCCTGGCCCAGATAGACCTCGTTGAGATAGGCCTCGAGGATTTCGTCCTTGCCGTAATGCAGTTCCAGCAGCAGCGCCATCAGGGCCTCGTTGCCCTTGCGCACCAGGGTCCGTTCCCGGGTGAGGAAGAAGTTCTTCACCAGCTGCTGGGTCAGGGTGCTGCCGCCCTGCACCACCCCGCCGGCGCGGATATTGGCGAACAGGGCGCGGGCGATGCCGCGCAGCGAGATGCCGCTGTGCTCATGGAAACCGCGGTCCTCGGTCACGATCAGGGCGGTGGTGAGGAACTCCGGCACCGCCTCCAGACCGACCAGGATACGGTCCTCGCCGTGGGTGGGATAGATGCTCGCGATCTGCTCGGGTTCCAGGCGGACGATCGGCACCGCCCGGCCGCCGGCCAGTTCATTGATGGCACTGATGCGCCCGCCGTCGAAATCGATGCGCAGGCGCCGCGCCGGCTCTTCGGCATCCCAGAACCGGAAGCGCTGGGTATGCAGGTGAAACCGGTCGCGGTCGCGCGAGAACTCGCCCGGATGACGCAGGGCCGGCACCTGTTGGTAACCCACGCGTTCCAACGCGGCGGCGAACCGCGCCGGGCTCAGTTCCAGACCGGCATACAGTTCCAGCGGCTGGGCATAGACACGCGCCGGCAGCGCCCAGCGCTGGCCCTCGAACTTGGCCCGGATGGTTGCATCCAGATAGACGCCATACCCCGCCGCCGCCACCAGCACGACCAGCAGAAGCCGGAACCAGGGAAAACTGCGCTGCGGGCGCTTCTTGCGGGATCGGGATGCGGAACCTTTGCGGGAGGCTGTTTTCTTGCGGCGGCTGGCCATGCCTGATATCCGTCTTGCAACAGCGGGCAAGGGTACGTCAGGCGCAATCCGATTGCCAGATTGACACGCCGGGGCTGAGACTCAGTTCTGTTTCCGACCCGACAGCAGGGCATCGATGTCCTCATCGCTCAGCGTCGCGTCCCCGTCGCTGTCGAGATCGATGTCCTTCAGGGTATTGATACCGGCGTGGTCATCATCCGCGTCGGATGCGCCGGTGTCGCCTGCCGCATCGCTCTGCGTACCCTGCCCCGGCACCCGTTCCGGCGGCGGTTCGTCGGCTGTGGACGCGGTGGCTTCCAGCAGGGCGTCGATATCCTCGACCGCTGCCGTTTCGGGCTCTGCCTGCGGTTCAGCAGCGGTTGCGGGCGCGGCATCCATGTCATTCAATCTCTCATCCGCGTCAACGGTCTCGATCCCGTCCCCGGCCGCCATCGCTGCGATATCGGGATCTGCGTGCGTCTGCACCTGCGTGTCATCGACGGGTTCGGGATCGGGGCTCGGCTCGCTTGCCGTTGCTGCGGCCTCCGACTCTGCATTCAGCACGTCTTCTTCCTGCGCCGCTTCGACACCGGCCCCGGGCTGCGACTCGCGCTCGGCGTCGGCGGTCGTATCCTGCACCCCCAGAAAGTCATCCAGCTGCGACTGCAGCGACTGGATCTGGTCACGCAGCATGCTGTTCTCGTCCTCGAGCACCATGACGCAGGTGCCCAGTTCCTGGTTCGAGCGCTGGATCTTTTCCATGGCGTCGCGCAACTCCACCGAGGTTTCCTTTTCGCCGACGGACTGTTTGAGCATGGTCTGCAGCCGGCTGATGGTCTGCTGCTGGCTGCCGACCAGATTACGCAGCATGTCGGAATCCGGACTGGACTGATAACCGCCCGCCTCCGTTCCCGATGCTGTCGACTTGCCCATCACTTCGAGCGAACGTTCGAGTTCGAGACTGCTGGCCTCGGCGTCCTGGAGCCTGGCGATGATCTCGCGCATCTCCTCGGACTCGCCCATTTCCTGCTCCAGCAGCTGGCGCAGTTCGCGCATCACGTCCTGCTGGTTGCCGACCACGGTGCGCAGGTGCGACAGCTGGCTTTCCAACTGCTGTTCGCGTGCCAGTGCGTCGCTGTCGGCATCCGGTTCGCTGACGGGCTCCGTTTCCGCCGTCCCGACTGCGGCCGGGGTGAAGGTCGCCAGCAGGCTATGCATCTGCTCCACGATATGCCGGCGCCGCGCCTGCGGATCCTGGCGCATGTCCTGGGTATCCAGTTCCAGTTGCAGGAACTGGTGGCGCGCAGCCAGCATCTGGCGCACCTGCGCCTGCTCGTCAGCGGAATCGGACTCGGGGTCGGCTGCGCTGCCGGACTCCGGCGCTGCATCCGAGCCCAGCATGACGCTGGAGGCATCCAACTCCTCACGCAGGAAATCGGAAAAGCTCCGGCTCTGGTCAACGGCGGCGGCGTGTGTGGACGCTGCATCTGCAACCGGTGGCTCGGACGCGGTGGCCGGTTCGCCGCGCTGCTGCAGCGAGGCAGTGAGGTGGGCAATGGTGCGGTTGTTCCGGCGGTTGCGCACATACAGCCAGCCGGCCACGACGGAGACCAGCAGCAGGACCTCCAGGATGGCGAGCATGCCGTATATGTGCAGTTGTATCATGGCATCGGCCTGTTGCGATCAGTCAGTCCTTTGCAGGACCCTCGTCCTGTTCGTCCGCGTCTGTGTCTGACTCGGTATCCGCCTCGCCGCGGGCGGCGGCCTTGCGGCGACGGCGTCTGCGCCACCAGATGAAACCGCCGATCGCCGCGCCAATGATGACATTGGCCAGGACGAACAGACCCAGAATCAGGCCCAGGCCGGGCCCGGTCTGTGTCTCCGCCTTGTCTTCCGCTTCGGGTGCCGGATCGATGATCTCCTCCTGCAGGGCCGGCGGGATTCCGGCCTCCGGCTCCGGTTCCGGTTCCGGCTCGGCCTGAGATTCAGGTTCAGGCTCGGGTTCGGGCTCGGCGGCAGGCTCGGGCTCTGCCTCGACGGCGGGCTCGGATTCGGGCTCGACTGCGGCTTCCGGTTCAGGCGTCGACGACGTTGCCCCTTCCGGCAACGGCGGCACCTCCACGAACAGGGATTTCTCCCGCGTGAACGTCTGGCCGCTGGCAATCAGCCGGATGCGATGCGAGCCCGGCCGGGTGAATTCGAAGTCCTGCAGGAAACGGCCCGGATCGGCTGCTGCATCGGCAGCGAGCGACAGGTGCCGCGACTCCCCTTCGGGCGGAATGATCTCCATCCGGAAGGTGGTGTGATCGAGGATCTCGGCCGCCGTGATCGGCTCGCCGCCCTGCTCCAGCCAGGCCCGGGCCTGCATCTGTTCACCGATGGCGGGCTCAGTGACATCGAGCCGGCCTTCCAGACGCATGTCGGTCACCACGTAGGCGCGGTTGTCGGCGCCGTCGGAGACCAGCCGCCAGGTACCGGCCGGCGGCTGGTCGATGGTGATCATGTCGAAGCCGTCGGATTCATGCCAGCGCACGGCCGGGCCTGCGACCTCGGGCCGGATGACACGCGCATCGGGCATGATCAACTTGATCTCGGAGCCCGGCGTGTGCTTCGAGGCCACCACGGTGACCTCCTCGATGGCGTCGTCGACCAGGAATTCGCCGCCCTCGATCGGCAGCATGTCGGGTTTCTTCGCACTCTCGAACAGGGTACTGAAGACGCGGTGCAGTTCGCGGTCATTCGAGGCCAGGCGTGAAATGCCGTCAGTGCCGCTGGCGATGGTACGCAGCAGGGGCATGTCCGAGGCCTCGGTGAAGGCCAGGGTGTAGACCTCGATGCCGGCTGCGCGCAATTCGCCGATCATGTCCTCTTCGATGGCACGGGTGAGCGCCTGGTCCTGGTCGAAGTCGCCCGTGTCCATCCTGCCGTCGGACATCAGCAGCAGCAGGCGCCGCCGATCCTCGCCGTCCGCCGCGTCCAGCATCCGGCGGCCGGTTTCCAGTGCGGCATGCAGGTTGGTATAGGCGCCGAGGGCGGAGACCTTGTCGACGGCCGCGAACAGCTGCCGGTGATTGGCCTCGGTGGCCGGTGTGAGGTGGGCGACCGGGTAGCCCTTGTCGCTGAAGCTGATCACCCCCACCCGGTCGTCATCGCCCAGCAGGGAGATGAACATGCGCGCGGCGGGAACCCGCATGCGCCGGGGATCGGTCTCCTTCATGCTGCCGGAACTGTCGATGATCAACACTGCATCGACGCCGGCGCTCGACCCGGCGGCCACGAAATCGCTGTCGGCGGCCGAGGCCGTCATCGCCAGCAGCCACAGACCAGCCGCCAGCAGCAGGGCGCCGGCGCGGCGGCGGAACGGGGACGGGGCAGCGGCCGGACGGCCGCTCAGGCTGCGCTCCATAATCTCGATCCTTTCTCTATCCCTGACGTAACACCATGTTTTACAGACTATTCGACCCTTTCCAGCAGCGGCCGGATCCAGCCGGCCGTCGCTGCGGACGGGACTAATGCCTATAACGGCCGTTAGCTGTCAGAACTTAGCAGAAAGGCAATACAACGGGCTGTTTTCGTGAGAAAAGCGCAGAGGCCGGCTGTCAGGCGAGGGGCGCCAGCCGATAGACGCGCTCCTCCAACCGGGTCAGACCGCGTTCGCGGAAGCGGGCGTTTTCGGCCAGCACATCCAGCACGTCCAGCGGACTGATCCGGTGGCTGGCCGCGTAGAGTTGTTCGACCTCCCCGGCACTGACGGCGAAGGGCGGTCCGTCCATTTCGTCCTGATCATAGTCCAGTGTGACCAGCAGCACGGGACAGGCCGGGGCCAGCCGTTGCAGCTGGCGGGCATAGCCCGGACGCATGGCCGGCGGCAGGGCAATGAGTGAAGCACGGTCGAACACGGCATCCAGCGGGCCGAGTTCCTCCGGCATCAGATCGAAATAGTCGCCTTCCATGAGGGTGATCTCACCGGCCTGCCACAGGCGGAAGCCGTCCGTGTCACGGACCTGCGGCGTCAGGTCGTTCTCGTCGAAGAAGGCGCGCACGGCCCGTTCGCTGATCTCGACCCCGGTCACCCGGTGGCCCTGAGCGGCCAGCCACAGCAGGTCCAGCGTCTTGCCGGCCAGCGGCACGAACACATGACTGTCCGGCGCCAGGCCGAGTTGCGGCCAGAAACGCTGCAGGTGCGTGTTGATCTCGTCCTGATGAAAACCGATCTGGTTGTTGTCCCAGCGCTCGAGCCAGAATTGAGGGTCCATGTGACGTCCTGTGTCCGCTCAGTGAAATGATGATGCATTGTCCGGCGCCGCGCATGCCGGGGCAAGCCTGCGGCCCGGCAATAACCCGGACCGCCGAAGGTTAATCTCCCGGATATAAATGTTAAAGTTGCATGTATCCCGACCGGATCAGCAGAGCCGATGTCCACAGCCGCCAGCACAGTTGAACGTCCTTCCCGCGCCCGCATCATCGCCGATCTGCAGGCGCTGCTGGGCGATGCCGGTCTGCTGCACCTGCCCGAGGACCTGCATCCCTACGAGTGCGACGGCCTGTCCGCCTACCGGCAACTGCCGCTGGCAGTGGCGCTGCCGGAGACGGTGGAGCAGGTCCGGGCCGTGCTCGGCTATGCCAGCAGACATGCCATCCCGGTGGTGGCGCGCGGTGCCGGCACCGGCCTGTCGGGCGGTGCCCTGCCCCACACCGAGGGGATCCTGCTCAGCCTGGCGAAATTCAACCGCATCCTCGACATCGACCCGCGCAACCGCACCGCGCGGGTCCAGCCCGGGGTGCGCAACCTGGCCATTTCCGAGGCGGCGAAACCCTATGGTCTCTACTATGCGCCCGATCCCTCCTCCCAGATCGCCTGCAGCATCGGCGGCAATGTGGCGGAGAATTCCGGCGGCGTGCACTGCCTCAAGTACGGCCTGACCGTGCACAACCTGGTCGAACTGGAAATACTCACCATCGACGGCGAGCGGCTGCGCATCGGCAATGCCGCACCCGATGCGCCCGGTTACGACCTGCTGGCGCTGATGACCGGCTCGGAGGGCATGCTCGGGGTCATCACCGAGGTCACCGTCAAGCTGCTGCCGATTCCCGAACGCGCCCAGGTCATCCTGGCCGCCTTCGACGACGTCGCCCGGGCCGGCCATGCGGTCGGCGCGATCATTGCCGCCGGCATCATTCCGGCCGGACTGGAGATGATGGACCGGCTGGCCATCCGCGCCGCCGAGGACTTCGTGCATGCCGGCTATCCCGAGGTCGAGGCCATCCTGCTGTGCGAACTGGACGGCACCAACGAGGAGGTCTCCGAACATATCAGCCAGGTGCGCCGGCTGTTGCAGACGCATGGTGCGGTGGAAGTACGTACCGCCACCGACGAGGCCGAGCGCGCCCGCTTCTGGCAGGGGCGCAAGGCCGCCTTCCCGGCCGTGGGCCGGATCTCGCCGGACTACTACTGCATGGATGGCACCATCCCGCGCAGCCGCCTGGCCGAGGTGCTCACCCGCATCGGCGAATTGTCACGTGAGTACGACCTCGCCGTGGCCAACGTCTTTCACGCCGGCGACGGCAACCTGCATCCGCTCATCCTCTACGATGCCAACAACCCGGGCGAGCTCGAACGCACCGAAGAATTCGGCGGCCGCATCCTGGAGTTGTGCGTCGAGGTCGGCGGCACCATCACCGGCGAGCATGGCGTGGGCATGGAGAAGATCGACCAGATGTGCGTCCAGTTCCGGCCGCTGGAGCTGGCGCAGTTCCACGCCATCAAAGCGGCCTTCGATCCGGCCGGCCTGCTCAATCCCGGCAAGGCCGTGCCCACCCTGCACCGCTGCGCCGAGTTCGGCGCCATGCATGTGCATCAGGGCCAGCTGCCGCACCCGGAACTGGAGCGCTTCTGATGTGCGACATGACGGTCGAACTGGCAGAGCGGGTGCGGACTGCCGCCGACAGCGGCATGCCACTCCACCTCCATGGCGGCAACACCAAGGCCTTTCTCGGCCATCCGGTCAGGGGCGAAGCCCTGTCGCTGCACGATCACAGCGGTGTCCTGCACTACGAGCCGAGCGAACTGGTCATCACCGCCCGCGCCGGCACGCCGTTGCGCGAGATCGAGGACCTGCTCGCCGCCGAGGGCCAGATGCTGGCCTTCGAGCCGCCGCATTACGGTGACACCGCCACGCTGGGCGGCACCCTGGCCGCCGGCCTGTCCGGCCCGCGCCGGCCCTGGGCCGGGGCGGCGCGTGATTTCATGCTGGGCTGCCGGCTGCTCAATGGCCGCGGCGAGGACCTGCACTTTGGCGGCGAGGTGATGAAGAACGTCGCCGGTTACGATCTCTCGCGGCTGCAGGTCGGCGCCCACGGCACCCTGGGCGTGATCCTCGAAGCCAGCCTCAAGGTGCTGCCGCGGCCCGAGACGGAACAGACCCTGGTGCAGGAACGCAGCGAGGCCGAGGCCATCGAACTGATGAACGACTGGGGCGGCGATCCCCTGCCCCTGTCGGGCGCCTGCTACGACGGCGATCATCTGTACCTGCGTCTGAGCGGCGCCGAGACCGCGGTGAAGGCGGCGAGCCGGAAGCTCGGCGGCGAGGCGCATCCCGATCCCGACCGCTTCTGGCGCCGACTGCGCGAGCAGGAACTGAGCTTCTTCCGCCATCAGGCACCACTGTGGCGCTGCGCGGTGGCACCGGCGAGTCCGCCGCTGGGCCTGGACGCGGCCCAACTGATCGACTGGGGCGGCGGTCTGCGCTGGCTGGCCAGCCGCCAGCCGGCCGAGCGCATCCGCCGTCAGGCAGCCGAGGCCGGCGGCCACGCCACCCTGTATCGTCACGGTGATGAGGCGACAGCGCGCTTTCATCCGCTGCCACCGCCCATGCTGGCCCTGCACCAACGCATCAAGCGTTCGCTGGACCCGCAGGGCATTCTCAATCCCGGCCGCATGTACCCGGAACTCTGATGCAGACGCGCCTGCCCGAAACCCTGCTCGCCACCGCCGCCGGCCAGGAGGCCGATCGCATCCTGCGCAGCTGTGTGCACTGCGGCTTCTGCACCGCCACCTGCCCGACCTATCAGTTGCTGGGCGACGAACTGGACAGTCCGCGCGGCCGCATCTATCTCATCAAGCAGATGCTGGAGGGCAACGAGCCCGGCAGCCATACCCGCCTGCACCTGGACCGCTGCCTGACCTGCCGCGCCTGCGAGACTACCTGCCCCTCGGGGGTGAACTATCACCGCCTGCTCGACATCGGTCGCGAGGAGCTGGACCGGCGGCTGCCGCGGCCTGCCGCTGAGCGGCTGCTGCAACGCGCCCTGCGCCTGGTTCTGCCTTATCCCAGACGCTTCCGCCCCCTGCTCGGACTCGGCCGGGGCTTCGCCCGGCTGCTGCCGTCCGGACTGCGGCACAAGCTGCCGCCGGCACAGGCCGTGCCCGCCTGGCCGACCGTCACCCATTCGCGCCGCATGCTGGCCCTGGCCGGCTGCGTGCAGTCGGTCGCGACCCCGGCCACCAATGCGGTCACCGCCCGGGTGCTGGACCGGCTCGGCATTCAGCTCATCGAAGCACCGGCGGCGGGCTGCTGCGGCGCCATGAGCCATCACTTCGCCGCCGCCGACGAGGCACGCGCCATGATGCGGCGCAACATCGATGCCTGGTGGGCGGACATCGAACAGGGCGCCGAGGCGAGAGCTATAGTCAATTCTGGTGTACGGCGTGATCAGGCGGCGCTCCTGCTGTCGTCGATGTCGCTGTCCACTTCGACTCCATCTCTGAACTTCACACCCTCGATGACCTTCGCCAGGTAGTTGAACCCACGGATTCTGCGCCAACGCCTCTCTGCGCTCATCCCCAGCTTGTAGATCATCGCCAGCATCGTATTTCGGCTCACGCAGCCCTTGGTCCGGTCCGTCCGGTGGCGAATGGTGGCAAAGGTCGATTCAATCGGGTTCGTCGTCCGGATGTGCACCCAGTGCTCGGCCGGAAAATCGTAGAAGGCCAGCAAGGTCTCCCGATCCTTCTCAAGGCAAGCGACCGCCTTCGGGTACTTGGCTTGGTACGTCTGCACAAAGTGGTCGAAGGCCTTGTGCGCCGACTCCCGGTCCTCGGCCATCCAGATCTCCTGCAGCGCCTGCTTCACCTTGGGCTGTACACCCTTGGGCAGGTAGTTCAGCACGTTCGCCGTCTTGTGCACCCAGCAGCGCTGAGGGCGGGTCTCGGGATACACCTCATCGAGCGCCGCCCAGAAGCCCAGGGCGCCGTCTCCCACGGCCAGCTTCGGTGGCACTTCGAGACCGCGCTTCTTCATCTCCAGCAGCACCTCCCGCCAGCTCTGGGCCGACTCCCGGACGCCATCCTCGATGGCCAGAAAGTGCTTCTCGCCCCGCTCGTTGACGCCGATGACCACCAGCACACAGAGCTTCTGGCGCTCGGCCCTTAGCCCGCAGTAGATGCCGTCGGCCCACAGATACACCCAGCGGTCCCGGCCCAGATCCTGCCTGCGCCAGGCGGCGTATTCCGCCTCCCACTCGCGCTTCAGCCGGCTGATCACCGGCGCCGACAGCCCGCGCGCCTCTGCGCCGACCAAAACCTCCAGCGCCGCCTGCATCTGCCCCGTGGCCACCCCCTTCAGGTACAGCCACGGCAGCGCCGCCTCCACACGCCGGGCCTTCCTCACGTACGGCGGCACCAGCGCGGAGCGGAACACAACGGCCTCTTCACCCCGGCTGCGGACCTTCGGCACCTTCACCGACACCGGTCCCACGCCGGTCAGAATCTCACGCTCCGGCAGATACCCGTTGCGGACCACCGCCCGCCGGCCCTGGTCATCCACTGCTCCCTCGTACTGCGCCAGCAGCTCGGCCAGCTCCGCCTCGATGGCCTGCTGGATCAACTGCCGTGCACCGGTCCTCAACAGCTCCGTCAGCGGATCCTCGATCGCCTCTGGCGCACGAAACCCGACTACGCTATCTTTCCCCATGGTGGCGTACCTCCTCTGCTGTTCATCAGTTGGGCAAAACCGATTTCAGCAGGGTACGCCGCCTTCTTCAATCTCCGCTCATACACCAGATTCGGTTATAGCTCCCGAGGCGATCCTGGTCACCGCCAGCGGCTGCGGGGTCTTCGTCAAGGAATACGGCAAGCTGCTGGCCGACGATCCGGCCTATGCCGAGAAAGCGGTCCGGGTCAGTGAACTGGCAAAGGATCCGGCCGAGGTGTTGCAACAGGAGGATATCGGGGCATTGGACATTGACGGCGGCGGCCGCCGGGTGGCCTATCATCCGCCCTGCACCCTGCAGCATGGCCAGCAGCTGCCGGAGATCGTCGAGGGCATCCTCGCCCGGCTGGGCTATCAGCTCACGCCGGTGGCGGACAGGCACCTGTGCTGCGGCTCGGCCGGCACCTACTCCATCACACAGCCCGACCTGGCCGAACAGCTGCGCGACAACAAGCTGGCCGCGCTGAATGCCGGGCGGCCCGAGCTCATCGCCACCGCCAACGTCGGCTGCCAGCTGCATCTGCAGACCGGATGCGAGCAGCCGGTAAGGCACTGGATCGAGCTGCTTAATCCCAAGATACTTTAAGCAATATGCAGGAAATCAGATATACAGTCCTTGGAATCCTGTCACTGTAATCTTGATTGAATGAGCCCAATCCTGCAAAGCAATAATCTTCAGCGCAGCACAGTCCAATTTGATCCGTGTTATTAACAGGCCCTAGTAAACACTTACAGGATCAAACGACAATTCATCTGTCGCACCTACTGCGAATTGTATCAAATCCCCACCAGTAAGGTAATTCAAACGCCTGTTGCTTTCCAGCGAGGTATTCACAGGAGAATAAGTATTGTTATTGTAGAGAAAAGAAAGCAGCAAATGCCCGCTGCGATCGACTGCTGCGCCAATCGGACGAGTCACTTCATAAGCAAGACTATCCCAAAATCGAATGTTTGAGCTGTTAACCCCAGTGGAGTCGTCCACCTCGAAAGCATCTGATCTACATCTCTGAATATTCTCACCGAAAGAGATCGTCGGATATACTTCGCCAGCCGTTGTATATCCATGATTATTCTTCTCTGTTGGTATGTGTTTATCGCCATGCTTTATAATCGTATCTTCTATGTAGTCGACATTGCTATATGAGTAATAGCTATGTTGCTCTGTGCTCAACGTGTCTCCGGACCCCTCTCCCTCAATAGTCTCGATTGTGTCTCGAGATATAACCACGCCTGCCCTGAGGTCCGCATAAGAAATGAACCACATTTCGTGACGAAGCTCATGCTCGTTTTGTGTAGAATGGGCAAAATCTCGCTCCGGAGGTGGATCAGGCTCATCGTTGTAGGACTCCCCGGCGTACTCTGCATCGAAGTTAAATGAATACGCCCGCGCATTCTTATATTTATAATGAAGCTCATTGCCCTGCAGAGACAATACGATTTCATCGTCCCGCGTAACCGTATGAGTGTATTTCTCATCCTCCTCTTTGCGTTTTCCACGGGAGCGCCCATCCGGATAATATAGATAGTTTATTTTTGTATAGGATCTACTGATTTCTTCATTTGTCCAATACCCTTCCACAAAGGCATAAAGAAGCAGTTCCTGATTGTCAAGATAGTCAACTGCAACAACATATTTTCTGGCGGGACTTTGAATCTCATCTATATGATGATATTTAACCTCCTTTGTATAGCCACAGCGTTTGAATCCACCACCGCAGGTGGATGGCATCTCTACTTCTCCGCTGCAAGAGACTCTCCAGCTTTCCTCATGCTCCTGTATCGGTTTCTCCAGGTTGCCCAGATTCTGACGCTGCGCACTTCCGCCTGAAAGGGTTATTTTCAATCTCGTCAAATCATCGCTGTTATACCCACGTATCGTCTGCGCCTCGGTTCCATCTCCGTTGAAGAACCACGGTACATCGGGAAGGTAGCCGTCAATACCAGGGAACATCCCCATAACCTGCCAGCCATTAGGTGCGGTATCCGGGTCGTATAAAGCATCCGATATATCCTGGACATTCGGCTTTCGGTAAACCACATCCGTCGCCCCATCCGAGCAGATGGCAATCAGCCACTCGCTGCCGTCGTCTTCGCGCATCAGGGCGGCGCCCAACACGCGATTCGGCGCAATCGCATACAAGACACCATTTTGATAGATTTCCGTATCGAACACGGAAGAGGAATTGTTTCCAGGCGGGAAATACCGACTCGGCGTTCCATACCAGGTCAGCACACGAGTGGGCTTGCCATCGACATACCAGCCCTTCCAATCGATATTACCGTCGGCCTCGTACTCACCCGCCGGCATCCGCCACTCACCGTCTTCCTTGTGGAGCAAGCGCAGTGTGGTTAAACCGTCTGCCGCCTCCGGTGAAGGGAAAAATATAAAGCCTGGTGAGGTCACTTCACTCATCCCGACCGCGATGGCATCGGCTTCGTTGCCAAGCCGGCCTCGATACACCAGCCGCAGTTCGATTTCTGCCGCACTATCGGGGATCGCGGGGTCAAAGGTGAAAGTATAGGTATTGGCGCTGGTCGCGCCAGGCGCCACATCGTCGCCCGCCGCTAGATTGACGGATGCTTCGGCCGTTCCGAAGCCCCAGTCCTGGCCCTCCCGATAGCGGTAGGTTGCAATCAGCTGACTGTCACCGTTGTCACTGAATACCGTGTCTTCCGTGGAAACATTGCGAAAACGGACACTGACGTCGGACCCGGAAAAATTCTCGACCTGCACCTCCAGCCTTCCGCGGAAGAAGTAATTCAGGAATCCCGCACCATATGCCACCGCGCGCGGAATCAGCAGATCAGCCATTTCATCGTACGCGGTCTCGCCCAGCGTATAGCGAATTTCCTCCGCCACCGGGTCTTCCCATGTGGAAACATCCCAGAGACCGCGGGATGACAGGGCGACATGATAATCCGGTACATGCATATGATCGGGTACAGTCCCTCGCAGAATATCGGTCTCCGCACCGACCGGCAGGCAGGGGTCCGTCATACTCAGACGTTCGCGCTCATACAGTTCTGGATCGCCCACAGGATGCACGTAAGCGGTATTACCCAGATTGGTCCCAGCGCTGAAAAAGCCGCGATTGCTGTAATCGGCCAGCCCCAGTCCGGCCATGACGTCCCCGCCGGGCTCGGTGCTGAAAATGTCACTGTAGCGCGTGAACCGGGGAATGGGATAATCACCATAGTCGATCGCCGGCGGTGTCCGACTGTTACCATTGACGCATGTCAGCCCCTGCCCCAGCACACGCGCATTGGTGTACTTCTCATACACCGTCTCACCATGGCCGTAGTCGGTGTTGTGCAAATCGTTGCGGGTGTGCTGGGGCTGGGCCATGTCCTGGATCAGGTGCAGGACATCGCCCAGGGCGCGGAAGGTGGTTGCCCAGTAGGCCTTGCGCACAGATTCATCGGCGTCGGTGCCCCCGGGGCCGATGGCGGTGCTGCCGTAGCGGTCCTGACCGGTCAGCGCCCGCCATTGCGCCTCGCGGGCGTCGAGGATGGTGAAGTGATTGCGGCGATCGATGTCGACGACGTTGGGCATATCGAAGGTGTCGACGCTGCCGGTGGCCCAGTCGGTGGCCGGGGTGAAGTCCTTCCATAGGATCCTGAGGCCCCGGTCGTTGACCGGGTCGTAGAAATGGCGCAGTACGCGGAAGATCTGGCCGTCGGGGTCGTCCTGGGGGTTTTCACCAAACGGCCATGGGACATCGTCTTCGCGGATGGCACCGCGTAGGAACCAACCTGAGATTGAAATCGGGTCAACCTCTTCTGGAAAACGGCGTTTGCTTTGCTCAAAATCATTTATTTCCCGTTCTCTTATTAGACCACTTTTTGTATCATAATATACGAGTCCAAATGTATTGATATCTTGAATACCGAAATCTTTTGCTAGAGTTATATCATACCCAATAAATGAGCGCTTATAAGACGCATATGTTAATCGGCCATGGGTAGCCAATTCATAGCCTCTCGCTGCCAAGGGGTGAACTATTACTAATAATATGACTAGTTTTTTAATTTTATTGATCAATTTTCTTCTCTCGTTCTCTGTATTTTTCCCATGCTTGCTCTGATCCAAGCTCTAATCGTTCGATATCTCGCAAACGATACAGAGCCATTCTTTTCTCTTCTGGCGTTTTTGCGATATCGGATGCTTCGTCATATAAAGCCTTATAAAGAGGGAGAAGTTTAACCTCTACCTTTTTCTTATGGCTGCAACTTACAGCGATCAACGAAAGATATTTTAGTCTTTCGACAGTCGAACCAACGAATGGAATCATCATCTTTTTGTCTTTCGGATGTCGATCTGCCATTCGGTATCCGTCTGCATAAGCAGTCACATACACCTCGCGATCAAACATAAACAACTGCTGAAACATTGGGGGATGATCGGATCTCCACCGCTCTATCCGATAGCGCCCCTCAGAATCTGTTGTCGTCGTTTCCACGTGATAGCATATGGTCGAGGAATCCGCGATCTGATTGAGCTGCGCAGTCCAACGGGCTACGACGATTGCACCTTCTATTGGTTTCCCTGTTTCCTCATCAACGACCATACCTTCAACAGGCCCACCCGATGCTGCGCAGGACAGCAAAGGCCAAAGAAGCGCTAATACGGAAATTGCACGCCATATATTTCTAACAAGAAAGCTCATACTCTTTGCCTATTAATTCGTGATCAAAATCACGCCTGCCGTATCCGGCTGTTTCCATTGACGCATGTCAGCGCCTGCCCCAGCACACGCGCATTGGTGTACTTCTCATACACCGTCTCGCCATGGCCGTAGTCGGTGTTGTGCAGATCGTTGCGGGTATGCTGGGGCTGGGCCATGTCCTGGATCAGGTGCAGGACATCGCCCAGGGCGCGGAAGGTGGTTGCCCAGTAGGCCTTGCGCACAGATTCATCGGCGTCGGTGCCCCCGGGGCCGATGGCGGTGCTGCCGTAGCGGTCCTGACCGGTCAGCGCCCGCCATTGCGCCTCGCGGGCGTCGAGGATGGTGAAGTGGTTGCGGCGGTCGATGTCGACGACGTTGGGCATATCGAAGGTGTCGACACTGCCAGTGGCCCAGTCCGTGGCCGGGGTGAACTCCTTCCAGAGGACTCTCAGGCCCCGGTCATTGACCGGGTCGTAGAAATGGCGCAGGACGCGGAAGATCTGGCCGTCGGGATCGTCCTGAGGGTTGGCGCCGATAGGCCAGGGCATGTCGTCTTCGCGGATGGCGCCGCGGAGGAGCCAGCCTTGAACTGCCAAGTATTCTTTACCCTCATTAGGCATATTTTCCCTTTCAAAATCGTGTTGTTGCCGCGCACGAACCAGAGAGCCAGAAACATCATAGTAATCTGCTCCAAAGGGATTGAGGTCACTTTTATTGATGCCGATCACATTAAATAGAGCCCCGTCATGAGCAACGACCGAGCGTTCGTACGATTTTTTAGATAAAGCTCCATGCGTCTCCAGTTCATACGCAAGAGCTGAATCATGAATCCAAATAACTATGATAAAAGACAGATAGAATAGAGGTCTTGTCATTCATTTTTCCTTCTAATCTGCATATTTTCTAGCGCCTTATCACTGCCAACACTCAAGCTCTCCACCCCAAATAGAAGTGTCTCGACAATATCATTACCTTCCCGTGAGGATGCTAATTCGCGCGCCTCATCGTACAGAGATTGTTTAAACAAGAGCAGATTCATCTTGCTATCTACAGCCTCACCACAATGAGTGGCGTTGCTAAGTTTTTTCAAATACGACAAGCGCTTGATACCTCCAACGCCATGCGGAACCATCGTTACCCTATCTTTTTTTAATCTATTGGGCATGCGATACCCTTTTGCATAGACCGTTACATGTACCTCGCGATCAAACATAAACAACTGCTGCAACATAGGGGGATGACTGGACCTCCACCGCTCGATCAGATAGCGCCCCTCAGAGTCTGTCGTCGTTGTCTCAACGTGGTAGCACATGGTCGAGGAGTCGGCGATCTGGTTGAGTTGCGCGGTCCACCGCGCCACGACAATCGCACCCTCTATCGGTTTCCCAGTCTCAGCAACGACGACCACTCCTTCCACAGGCCCACCCGATGCAGCACAGGACAGCAGTGGCCAAAGAAGCGCGAACATGACCATTGCACGCCACATATTTCCATCAACTACACTCATACTCTATGCCTTATATTTCCAGTTGAAAGCCACCATAATCGATTGCTGACGGCATGCGATCACCGGCATTGACGCATGTAAGCGCCTGCCTCAGCACCCGCGCATTGGTGTACTTCTCATACACCCTCTCGCCATGGCCGTAGTCGGTGTTGTGCAAATCGTTGCGGGTGTGCTGGGGCTGGGCCATGTCCTGGATCAGGTGCAGGACATCGCCCAGGGCGCGGAAGGTGGTTGCCCAGTAGGCCTTGCGCACTGATTCATCAACGTCGGTGCCCCCGGGGCCGATGGCGGTGTTGCCGTAGCGATCCTGTCCGGTCAGAGCACGCCACTGCGCCTCGCGGGCGCCCCGGATGGTGAAGTGGCTGTGCCGGAAAAGATTGCACCCTGTTTCAATCGTTAATGCATGGCAAACATGTTTTATTGTTTCCTGGCCTACATTTCACCGATCCGCCAGACACCATCTGCGCCACGAACAAAAAACACAGAGAATCCGACATCTTTTCCTCCTTCACTTCGCAATACGATATATTGGGCGATATTTTCTCCGATAGCACCTCCGTGAAGCACCCCAAGTTGATCGATGATATTGGCCAGTTTGTCCTGTGATGAATGAAATGTCGAACTGTACTTGTTTCGCATGGTCGAGGTTATATGAGTCATTGCGCCTTCTATTGCTCCGACTCTAAGCCGATCAAGCATACGAGAATAGACAGCACGCAGTTTCGCATCGATATCCGAAACTGGACGCACAACAATCATATTTTCAATGTCGTATCTTTCACCGTTCGCGTAATGGAATGTAGCTACCGATTGATATACACCGGGATTTATATAGGTGTGACGGATTTCATCCACATCGTCGGTCAGGACGGCATCCATGGCTCCATCAGCATTGGCATCAAATTCTATCGAATCGATTTGAACAGTCGTATCATTGGTAATGGAAAACACTACTTCCTGAGGCGCAATGCCGCATGCTGGCGTAGTGCTGACGCGTAGCTGGGACGGGCCTGAACTGTAAACGTAAACTGATTTCTCGGCCCCCACATTATCCACTATTCTGGCTGTAGCACGTAGCTCATTCGTTCCATCATCAAGTGAAACACCATTAGCATAGAAGGAATTATTAATTGTGCATGCAGATACACCATTTATGGTGATTGCGGTGTCGGATGGGCCAGTGTAGGTTCCGGATACCAAGACACTATCTGCATCAATCGTGCTTCCCGATGCAGGGCTCGTTATATTCACGCTCAAAAAATCGCCAACTGCTACACCGGCCTGCCCGCTCTTATTTCCGGCTGCATCCGTCACTATAACGGCAATCACTTCTCCACTGACGCCACCAATGCTTGCAGAAAACCCACCTTCTTCATCTGCCTGTGTTACCACCCTTTCACCGGTTTCATAGTTCACCAGACTGATTTCCGCATGGCCTTCTACCGCATTATTGTCACCAGTAACGGTAACTTCACCTTCTCCATCTTCCAGGACTGTAATTTTGGAAACATCCGCATTTTCTGGTGCTCCGTTGTCAACAATGGGGGCTAATTCAATTTCACCAAAAACAGCACGCGTTAATATGAGAACATCTGCAACATTGAGAACGCCATCTGCGCCAGTGAGTGGTCCGACATCCGCCACCAGTCGTTCAGTAGGCGTAGGATCTATGTCGCCCAGAATGATTCTCTGAAGAACCACTATATCTCTACCATTGATCTCTCCGTCTGGGTTATCACGCGGCGCCAGGTCCCCAGCAATCAACTCGCCGGCCTGAGGAGTGTCCATATGAAGAACATTGAAACCGGCCACAATAATGACTGCAAGTCTCAGCCTATAAGCATATTGGTATATTTTAGAACCACGAAAAAATAAAGATCTGAATGGGGTTACGGTCACAGTCATTTTGCGTTTCCAGTCCACATCTAGGCATCTGCACCCATAAATAGCCCGGGTTATAGCTTGACTTCCATTGTCGGCGTCAGTTCTGGCATCAGACTTCCATCGATGTCATAGAACTCTCCACCAATAAATTGTATTGCATCCTGCCAATTCGATTCAGTAATTGGCGTTTTTGTATTGGTTCTATCCCACATGACGCTGATCTCAAGACTGCTTAGCAAGCTACGCCCATTAATAATCCCGGATGCACTGTCGTTTACATTGAAACCGTGAGGATTGATGATTATTGCTTTGATTAAAGTCGTTCCATCCCCCTGGTTTATATGAATGGAACTCAGCTGGATATTGGGGTCAGGACTTGTTGCAACCACTCGTGGAGACTTACCATCAAAGCTATTGATCGTGAATCTTTCTGTGACATAGCTAAAGGTGAAACTCGCACCGCCTATCAGAGTGCTTGGAGTCCCAGAAACACTTACTTGCAACTGCGGCTGTGGCTCGAGGCTATTCAGTGGCGCTGGAAAAGTATTCCATTCTTGATTCATCGGATTGGGTGTTCCCGTGCCTGACAGAATCTCGATCGGGATATTACTCAAGTCGCCGTCATTGTATATGGTCTCAGGATTAGCGGGATTAAGTTCTGGCGAACTGACGCTTAGGCTGGCGGTTCCGATAGCAAGTGGTGGAAGTGATCCGTTCTCTGGGTCGACAAGATCAATGACTGCCATCCAGACACCCTGATGCGGGCGAACGTATTGATCCCAAGTAAAGAAAGGAGAGCCGGAACGGAAACTGTAGGCACTTGTCGGATCGCTGTAGAGGCGGAATAAATTACGCAGCTTGACCGGGTAGGTGTTGCCAGAGGTATCGGTGATCGTTACGTTGATCGCGCTTTTATCTAATATCGAAACCATCGCGTTGCTGCGGGTGCCTCCCAAAGAAATTACGACTGTATCGCCTGAACGAGCGTAATTCGATAGGGGTTGCATACTGGCACAACCGTTAAGGAAGGATATCAGAAGTAACCATATCCAAGCATATGGAACACTAACACTGGTATTCATACCGGATTCCCCATCCACTTTCCGTTAACGCATAATGAGCCACTAGGAAGACTAATGGTCTCCGGCGCCACTGCAAGAAATCTGATGCGTTGTAGATATAAGCCGACTGCGTCGCTTGATCCTTTACTACAGGGAGGGCAATAAACAGAATAATGGCAGGCTAATTGGTAAGAAAATAGCCGGTTAGCCGTAGCTTGGCGGACAGGCCACTGAATACACATCCATGTAGACATACGTTTGGCTCCATTTTTATTATTTCGTAATAGCGCGGACCGTTTTTTTCATCGGCGCTACATTATTTTGTTATGTTAATTTCTAGCAACTTTAATATTGAATGTCAATACATGTTATATGACTCCATTAAGCTCAATAATGATATAAATTTATTCATAGAATATTAATATTCATTGAAATTTCAGTATCCGAGCGATGTAAGCATAGTAGAATTGGCCGATTAATATAGGGCATCAGTCTGACTTATTGAAGAAAATTATTATCAATTAAGGCACCCCAGAAATGGGAAACAACGCAGGCCAAAGCAATCTGTACTTAACATCCAAAATTCGAAAATATAGTGGAGAAATATCCTGGTTACGCCGGAGATAGTTCGGTAGGGATCATTCGCTGTGAAACCTGGTGGCAGGATAGCGTTGCTCCGAATTGACCGCATCCGGTCATATCCATTCTTCTGTTAAGCACAGCGTGTATGATGCACGGTAAAATTCCGCTACCATTGGCGGTCGAAGCATTTCTTGACCACAGGATTTTCCCGGCATGCCTACCACCCAGTACGACTTGCTCATCATCGGCGCCGGCATCTCCGGCACCGCGCTGCTGTACCTGGCGGCCCGCTACAGCGATATCGAGCGCATCGGCATCCTGGAGAAGTACGCCGCCCCGGCGCAGGTCAACACCCTGTCCAGCAACAACAGCCAGACCCTGCACTGCGGCGACATCGAGACCAACTACAGCCTGGACAAGGCGCTCAAGGTGCAGCAGGCCGCGCGCAAGCTGGCCAACTACTGCCTGCGCCAGCCGGACCGCGAGCATCTGATCTTCAAGTATCCCAAGATGGTGCTGGGCGTCGGCGAGACCGAGTGTGCGGCGCTGCGCAAGCGCTTCGACAGCCTCAGCCCGCACTATCCCGCGCTGCGGCTGCTGGAGAAGCAGGACATCGCCCGCATCGAACCGGCGGTGGCCACCGGGGCCGACGGGCACCTGCGTCCGGAACCGCTGCTGGCGCTGGGCTCGACCGATGAATACACGGCGGTGGATTTCGGCGCCGTATCGCGTTCCTTCCTGCGCCAGGCCCAGGCCGTGCCCGGCAAGCAGGTGGATGTGCATTACAACGAGCCGGTCACGCAGATCGTCATCGAAGACAACGGCCTGCGGGTGGACAGCGGCCAGGCCTGCTACCGCACCCGCGCGCTGGTGGTCTGTGCCGGCGGCCACAGCCTCAAGCTGGCCCAGGACCTGGGCTATGGGCTGGAGTATTCCTGCCTGCCGGTGGCCGGCAGCTATTACTTCACCCCCCAGATCCTCAACGGCAAGGTCTATACCGTGCAGAACGACAAGCTGCCCTTTGCCGCCATCCACGGCGATCCCGACGTCATGGTGCCGGGCAAGACCCGCTTCGGCCCCACCGCGCTGATCCTGCCCATCCTGGAGCGCTACAACTACCGCACCCTGCCGGATTTCCTGCGGGTGCTGCGCTTCGACCGCCGGGTGGCGCAGGTGCTGTGGGATCTGCTCAAGGTGCGCGATATCCGCCACTACATGGCCAAGAACCTGCTGTTCGAGGTGCCGGTGCTGCGCAAGGGGCTGTTCCTGCGCGACGTGCGCAAGATCGTCCCGGCTCTGCGCTATGGCGATCTCAGCTTTGCCCGCCGTTTCGGCGGCATCCGCCCGCAGCTGATCGACAAGCCCAACGCGAAGCTGTTGATGGGCGAGGCCAAGATCGACACCGGCCGGGGCGCGATCTTCAACATGACGCCCTCGCCCGGCGGCACCTCCTGCCTGGACAATGCCGAGAAGGACCTGCGCAGCCTGGCGGACTTTCTGGGGGCGGCGATCGACGACGCGGCCCTGGCCGCCGAACTGGATGCCCCGGGTGAGCCGGCTTAGGCGCTGCTGCGCGGGGCTGCTCTGCCTGCTGCTGTCCGGCCCGGCCGCGGCCGAAGCGCCGGAGCGGCCGCCGGTCTGGCTGCGGGTGGATACCGGCCGGCTGGAACTCCACGTGATGCGCAACGGTGAGCGGCTGCGCACCTATGACAATATCGCCATCGGCCGTTACGGCACCACCAGGGCCAAGCGCGGCGGCGACGGCATGACCCCGCTGGGCGAGTTCCGCATCGTACGCATCGCCCCGCGCACCGACTTCCACCGCTTCTACGGCCTGGATTATCCCAACCTCGCCCATGCCCGCGCCGGGCTGCAGGCGGGCCGCATCACGGCGACGCAGTTCGAGCGCATCCGCCAGGCCCTGCACCGGGGCATCGAGCCGCCGCAGCATACGGCCCTGGGCGGTTACATCGGTATTCACGGGCTGGGGGATGGCGACCCTGCGGTGCATGCCGATTTCAACTGGACCGAGGGCTGCATCGCCCTGACCAACGAGCAGGTGGATGATCTGGCTCAATGGATCGACAAAGGCGTGAGGGTGGTCATTGAATAGCCACGGGGCTTGGATATACTGCGATGTGAGACCCGTTCACCAAAGAAGGTTTCTTTCACCCACCCCTCGTCACAGGGAGACGCGACAATGAAACAGACAACACGAACCGGCGCCATCCTGCTCCTCGGCGCCTTCGCCCTCGGCGGCTGCGCCAGCACCGGCGAAATCGATCAGCTGCGTTCCGATATCGAACGGGCGCAGAGTACCGCGGACGCCGCCGCCGCCGAGGCCGCCGCGGCCCGGAGCGATGCGGCCGCCGCCCGCACCCTGGCCGAAGAGGCCCAGGACGACGCGGCCGCCGCCAAGGCCAGGGCCGAGGAGACCGACGCCAAGATCGACCGCATGTTCAAGAAGTCCATGTACAAGTAAGACGAACCGCCGCCCTGCCGACCTGCGCAGGGCGGCGCCTCATTCCGGGAGCGAGACCGCGACCGGATAGCCGCTCGGATTCTCCACCGCCTGTTTGATCCGCCTGCCGCTCAGGCGCACCGGCGGGCGCCCCTCAGTCGCCGCTTCGATGGCATCCAGGGCGATGGACAGCAGCTGATCACGCCCGGGCCGATCCTCCTCCAGCGGGGGATGCACCTCCAGGTACAGGGTTCCCAGCAGCCACCCCGCCTTCACCGTCTGGTTGACGATTCGCACCGGCGTGCCGACCGGCACCTGCTCGTACAGGACGGCAACATCCTCCGGGTACATGCGGATACAGCCGTGCGTGACCCGCATACCGATGCCCCAGGGCTTGTTGGTGCCGTGGATGAGATAGCCCGGCACGCTCAGGCGCAGCGCATGCTGGCCGAGCGGGTTGTCGGGCCCCGCCGGCACCACCTCCGGCAGGGGCTCGCCGCGGGCCGCGGCCTCCTCGCGGATCGAAGCGGGCGGATACCAGGCCGGATCGGTCTGTTTGCGGATGATCTTCCAGCTGCCCAGCGGGGTGTTCCAGTCCATGCGCCCGACGCTGACCGGCCAGGTCCGCACTACCCGCCTTTCACCGCCGGCTGCCGGTGGATAATAGTAAAGGCGCATTTCGGGCACATTCAGTACCAGCCCTTCGCGCTCGCCGGCCGGCAGGATGAAACGGGTCGGCAGGGTAACCGCAGTGCCGTCTCCCGGCAGCCAGCGCTCCACGCCGGGATTGGCCAGCAGGATCTCGTCATGGCCGAGTTGATGTCGGCGGGCGATATCCAGGAGGGTATCCTCATGGACAGCCTCGATCACCTGGACCCGCCCGACCAGATCCACGTCCCGGGGCGGCAGGGGGAAATCCTGAGCGTGCCCCAACAGCGGCGACAGCAGGAACAGGGAAAACAGCAGGAAGCCTTTCATATCCGACAGCATAGCGCGAACATGCCTGCGCACGCGCATGCATTTCAGAGTTCGTCCAGATAGCGTTCCAGACTGGCGCTGTGGCCGGGCTCGATATCGATGATCCGCAGTCCGGCCCACCAGGCGCCCGGTTGTTCCGAGGCCTGGCACCAGAGGGATTCCACCCCGAGGCGCAGGGGTTCCCCGCTCCGGGCGGCAGCGCCGAGTTCCAGTTCGCACTGGTAGACGGCATTGGCCGGCAGCGGCTGCTCGCAGAAGATCATCATGCCGCTGGTCGAGAGGTTCAGCAGGGTGCCGAGTTCCTGGCCGGTATTCAGGTCACGGACCCGGACCCCGGCGGGAACGGCCTTGCGGGCATGTTGGCGTTTCTCTTCCATTAACGGCTCCGTCAGCCAGATTTCATCGATTGGTCGGGTTCTTATCGGCGATCCAGGACAGGACCGTATCCATGACCCGGTCGACGAAGGCCCGGGTGTCCTGCTGCACGATCCGGGCGGTGTCCGCGGCCAACCGCCGCGCCAACTGGTCGCGCGAATACTCGGCGGCCTTCACCCCCATGGGATCGACGAACAGGTAGCGTTTGCTGAGCTTGCTGTACCAGGCCAGACGCAGTCGCCGCGGCCGGCTGTCCGGTTCGATGAACTGGAACCAGGTGCCGTAATCGATCTGCTCCAGGTGCTCGGCATGGGTCTGTTCCAGGGCCGAGAGCCGGGTTTCGGGCGAGTCCGTCCCGGCCTGCTCGGGCAGGGTGAGATCCAGCACCTCCAGCCGGACCGGCGTGGTTGCGGGAGCGGCCTGGGGATCGCAGGCCGCCTCCTGCCAGGCCTGGATGCGTTTCATCAGTTCCGGCGTATCCTTGCGCCCGTATTCGCTCAGTTCACCCAGCGAGTCGCGGATCGCCGTCTGCATTCGCGGCAGCCGTGCCCGACGGCGTTCGCACTCGGCCTCGGATTCGGGAGGTTCGATACTGTCGACGATATCCTGCAGCACCCGGGTGGCCAGCTTCCAGGCCGGGTTGGCCTCGCCGTCATGCTCGCGCAGGAGGATGAACATCAGCTTCTCCGCCCAGACCTGGGTCAGATGAACGGCGGCCTCCTCGGGCAGATGGCGTTCGGCGACGATGCGGGCGATCTCGGCGTGCGCGCGCCGCCGTGCCTGCCCCAGCCGCTCCTGGCCGTTGGCCGCCTCCACGGCGCGGCTCTCGATGATCCCGGTCTTGTGTTCGAGTTCCTCGATGTGCGAACCAAGCCCCTGCTCCAGGTCCTGGAACAGCTGTGGGTCCTGCGCGTAGTCCTGCATGATCCGCTCCACGGTTTCGCGCAGGCAGGGAAAGATACCGCGCTGCAGATCATCTTCGACCACCCAGTGGGCGCCGGCATCGACCATCCGGTCCAGCAGCCGCCGCGCCGGATGCTCGTTGCGCATGAAGAAAGCCTTGTCCAGCAGTCCGATCTTGAGATAAGGCGTGTGCAGCCGACTGAGCAGCGCCTTGACCGCATTGGGTAGACGCTCCTCGGCCAGCATGCGCTCGAACAGCAGTCCGACCAGGTCGATGATGTCGGCGTCCTCGGGATCCAGCGCCGCCTGGTCCACTGCGCTTTCGATCTGGCGCCGCTCGGTGTCGATGACCGTCTGCAGATGGCCGAGCAGATCGGCATCCACTTCCAGGTTGGTGATCAGCTGGTCCAGATCCTGGGCCGCGCCACCCCCCTCGGCATAGGTCTCCTGGATGCTCTGGGCCGACTGCACGATGCGGCGGCGGCTGGATTCGCGCTGTTCCGGCGGCAGCTGCCGGCTGTCCGGTTCTGCCTCGCCGCGATGCGAGGCCACGCCACGGCGCAGATCGGTGAGCAGATCCAGTTCCTCATCGGAAAGCATCGCATTGCCCGTGCCGCCGCCGGACCCGCCGTGACCGGCCGACCCGCGGCTGGCAGGTGGGTGCATGCTCTCCTCGCCGGCGGCACCCGCCGGGGCGTCCACCACCGAGAAACCGCTGTCGGCGCCGCGGCCACCCTGCGCCTCGCTGGCTGCGGGCGGCGCTGTCGGCCGCGCCTGTCGGGCATCATGATGCTTGCGGATCTCGTAGCGCAGGTTGGGCAGGATGCCGGCGCCGACCAGCCGCCGGTTGTATTCCTCGTAATAGGCCTGCAGTTCGCGGATGACATGGCGGTCATAGAGTGCGAACAGGATCAGCAGGACGGGTTTTTCCATCTCGATATCCTGCAGCGCGTCGGCAAAGGCCTGGGCCAGCTGCACCGGTCCGCCGGGCTGGACCGGCTCCGCCACCCGGTCACCGCCATTGACGACGGCCAGGCGCTGGTCGAGGCCGTAGAGGGCATCGGCATAGGCGGCATTGGCCTTGGCGACGAGGTTCCTGACCGGCAGTTCGTATTCGATGGCCTGCTTGTCCACCAGTGCCAGCTGCTGCATCTTCAGGCCGGCCAGGCCGCTGCCGCCGGTGGCCGGCAACCGTCCCTGGATGAAATTCTCGAAGCCGGCATCGACCGCCTGCAGGTAGCGCTCGGCGAGCCGGTCCTGGTTACGCTTGACCAGGTTCATGGTGTCGAAATACTGCAGCTGCTTCTGGTTGTCACCGGCCTTGTCGGCGGCTTCCAGCAATGCGATTTCCGCCTGCTCGAGCAGGGCGTGGATGAGCGGCGCGAGATGCGAGCGGGTCATGCGCCGGCAGCTTTCCATCAGCTTGCCGAACTTGCCGCCGAGCGGAGTGGTGCGCCCCTGTGCTGTACTTGTCATTATTCGTCCGGTTCCATTCATGCGTGGCGGGCATCCCGGCCCTGATCGTCATCCTACATATTATGCGCCCCCGGCCCTGGCGGGCCAATGGCAGGATCATCCGGGGGGTGCAACGGGTTCCGGGCCCGGGCAGAGGCCGGAGGCTGCCAGCGGCCGGGGAGCGATCCGCACGGCACGAACCGCCGCTGCCCCTTCGCGTGCGGAGATGCGCAGGCGCGGTGTGCTCACCTGCCCTGTTCCAGTTCCTCCAGCCGTTTCAGGAAGGCGGCCTCAGCCAGCACCTCGACCCCCAACTGCTCGGCCTTCGTGAGTTTGGAGCCCGCCTCGCTGCCGGCGACGACATAGTCGGTTTTCTTCGACACGCTGCCGGTCACCTTCGCGCCCAGCGCCTCCAGCCGCTCCTTCGCCTGGTCACGGGTCATGGACTCGAGCGCGCCGGTCAACACCCAGGTCTGCCCCTTGATCGGCAGTTCTGCCCGGCGCTTGATCTTCTGCGCCGGCGGTTCGATCCCGTGGCGGCGCAGTTTGTCGATCACCTGGCGGTTATGCTTCTGGTTGAAGAAGGTGGCGATCTCGCGCGCCACCACCGGGCCGACATCCGGCACCTCCTGCAGTGCCGCTTCGTCGGCCTCCATCAAGCCATCCAGACTGCCGAAGTGCGCGGCCAGGCCCTTGGCGGTGGCTTCTCCGACCTCTGGGATACCCAGTGCATGGATGAAGCGCGGCAACGAGACCGTCTTGCTCCTGTCCAGGGCCTGGATCAGGTTCTGCGCCGACTTCTCGGCCATGCGATCCAGGCCGGCGAGCTGCGCCTGTGTAAGCGCATACAGATCGGCGGCATCCTGCACCAGGTCGCGCTCGACCAGCTGCTCGATCAGTTTGTCGCCCAGGCCGTCGATGTCCATGGCGCGGCGCGAGGCGAAGTGGATCAGTCCGGCCTTGCGCTGGGCCGGGCAATGCAGTCCGCCACTGCAGCGCAGGGCGGCGGCGCCCTCGTCGCGCACCACATCGGAGTGACACACAGGGCATCGCTTCGGCAGGCTGATGCGCTTCGCACCCCTGGGGCGTCTGGCCTTGACCACGGCAACCACCTGCGGAATCACGTCACCGGCGCGACGCACCACCACGGTATCGCCCAGGCGGATATCCTTGCGCTCGATCTCGTCCGGGTTGTGCAGGGTGGCGTTGGTGACCGTCACCCCGCCGACGAATACCGGCTCCAGCCGCGCCACCGGCGTCAGTACGCCGGTGCGCCCGACCTGCCATTCCACCTCGCGCAGCACAGTGTTGACCTCCTGGGCCGGGAACTTGCGGGCAATGGCCCAGCGCGGGGCGCGGGAAACGAAACCGAGCCGTTCCTGCAGGTCGCGGCGATCGACCTTGAACACGACGCCGTCGATATCGAAGTCCAGGGATTCGCGCCGGCGCTCCATATCCTGATAGTACTCGTGACAGCCATCCAGCCCCTTGACCCGGCGGATCTCGGGATAGATGCGCTGACCCCAGGCCTTCAGCTGCTCCAGCACATCGATGTGGCGGTCGGGCAGTTCGGCACCCTCGACCCGTCCGGCGCCATAGCAGAAGAATTCCAGCGGCCGCTTCGCCGTGACCTTCGGATCGAGCTGGCGCAGGCTGCCGGCCGCGGCATTGCGGGGGTTGACGAAGGTCTTGCCGCCTTCCCGTTCCGCCGCTTCGTTGAGCCGCCTGAAGCCGGCGTGGGTCATGTAGACCTCGCCCCGTACCTCCAGGCGTTCCGGATAATCCCTGCCGACCAGCTTCAGGGGGATGGAGGCGATGGTGCGCACGTTGGCGGTGATGTCCTCGCCGGTGGCGCCGTCGCCGCGGGTCGCGCCGCGCACCAGACGGCCCTTTTCGTACAGCAGGCTCACGGCCAGCCCGTCCAGCTTGGGCTCGGCGGCGTATTCGATCGCCTCCTCGGTTTTCAGGCGCTCATGGATGCGGCGATCGAAGTCCTCGAGTTCCTGGTCGGAGAAGGCGTTGTCCAACGACAGCATGGGCAGTTCGTGGCGCACCGTGCCGAAGGCGGCCACCGGTTCGGCGCCGACCCGCTGGGTGGGCGAATCCGCGGTGACCAGTTCGGGGTGTTCGGACTCCAGTTCCTGCAGTTCGCGCAGGAGAGCGTCGTATTCGGCGTCAGAGATCTCGGGGGCGTCGAGGGCATAGTAGAGATAGTTGTGGTGACGAATCTGCTCGCGCAGCCGCTCGACCCGTTCCCGCAGCTTGTTCGAGGCGCTCATCGGCCGGCGTGCTTGAGTTTCTGCCGGCGCTCGAACTCGGCCACCTCCTCGCGCAGGTTGTCGATGCGCTGGCGACTCAGGGGACTGCGGGTCTCGTCGCGCAACTCGCCGCCGAGGATGTCGGCAAGCCTGTGCGCAGTGTCGTCCAGGTCGTCAAAGGCCTTGAGCGAATCGATGGGGGCCGGCAGCTGCAGGAACAGGCTCAGGCCCGGGGTGGTGAAGTGCCCCAGCGCGGCGGGATCGAAGGTGCCGGGCTCGGTGAGATTGGCGATGCTGAACACCGGTCGGCGGAAGCTGCCGGGCGCCATGCGGTGATAGATCTGCATGTCGCCGTACTCCAGCCCCAGTTCGGTGAAGGCGCGGTCCATGTCGTTGCCGCTGAAGGGCTCGCCGCGCGGGGCAATGAGATAGAAGACGATGATCTTCTCCACCGCGTCGGGCGGGTGCGCCGGTGCCGCCGGGCCGCCCTGACGTTCTTCCTTGATGGCCGCGCTCAGTTCCTCCAGTTCCTGGTCGATCGCATCCGGCCAGGCCCGGGGTTCCGACTCCGCCGGGGGCGGCTCGACCTGGCTGAAGGTTTCGGATTCCAGCGCGGAATCGCCGCCGATATCGAAATCACCGGGTTCCGGCTGGGTGTCGGGTTCGACCCGGGGCTCGACCCGCGGCGGCCAGGCGGGGCGACGCGACCAGAGGTAGACGCCTCCGATCACCAGCACTCCCACCCCCAGCAGTATCCAGCGCAAGGATTCCATGCACTACCCCTTCCGGACTCACATGGCCGCCATCTGCGCGGCCTCGTCGATGTCGACCGCCACCAGGCGCGAGACGCCCGGCTCGTTCATGGTCACGCCAATCAGCTGGTTCGACAACTCCATGGTGATCTTGTTGTGGGTGATGAAGATGAACTGCACCCGCTCGGCCATCTCCCGCACCATGTCGCAGAAGCGCCCGACATTGGCGTCGTCCAGCGGCGCATCCACCTCGTCGAGCATGCAGAAGGGCGAGGGGTTGAGTTCGAAGATGGCGAACACCAGCGCCACGGCGGTCAGCGCCTTCTCGCCGCCGGAGAGCAGGTGGATGGTGCTGTTGCGCTTGCCCGGCGGCCGGGCCATGACCGCCACACCGGTATCCAGCAGATCCTCGCCGGTCAATTCCAGGTAGGCGTGACCGCCGCCGAACAGGCGCGGGAACATGGCCTGCAGTCCGGTGTTGACCTTGTCGAAGGTCTCCTTGAACCGGGTGCGGGTCTCGCGGTCGATCTTGCGAATGGCATTCTCCAGCGTCTCCAGCGCATCGGTCAGATCCTTGTGCTGGGCATCCAGATACTCCTTGCGCTTGGACTGCTCCTCGAATTCCTCGATTGCCGCCAGGTTGATCGGCCCCAGCCGCTGGATGCGGGTCTCGAGCTTCTCCAGCTCGTCTGACCAGGCTTCGATGCTGGCCTGCTCCGACAACTCCTGCCTGAGGGTTTCCAGCTCGTAGCCGGTCTCGTTCAGTTGCTCCAGCAGGGTCTGGCTGCGGGTCTTGAGTTCCTGCCAGGCCATGCGCTGCTGGCCCAGTTCCTCGCGCAGGCGCTGGCTGTCCTGTTCCTTGCGCTGGCGGTTCTGCTCCCGGCTGCGCAGGTTGTGCTCGATCTCCTCCACGGAGCGGCGGGCGGCCTGCAGTTCCTTCTCCACCTCGCTGCGCTGCGCCAGCAGCCGTTCCAGTTCCTGCTCCTGCTCGCGCAGCGGCGCCTCGCCGGCGGCGATGGCCTGCTGCAGTTCCTCGGTGCGCTGGCGCAGGTGGGTCTGCTGGCCCTGCATGCGTTCCAGGTTCTCGCGGGTGCTCTTGAGCGCGGTGCGCATGGACTCGACCTGGATCGCCAGGCCATGGGCCTCGTCACGGTCGGTCTGGGCCTGCTGGCGCGCCGTCTGCAGGGCTTGGCGGTAACGCTCGCGGTCGGCCTCGCGCTGCTCGCGTTCGCGCGCCAGGGTATCCATCTGCGCCATGGCCTCGTGCAGGCGGCTGCGGGCCGAGCCGTGGGTGTCGGTGTCGTTCTGCTGCTGGCCGCGGATCTCGCCGGCTTCCTTGTCCAGGGCTTCGCGCCGATTGTGGATCTGTTCCTGGCGCGAGCGCTTGGAACTCAACTGGGCGCGCAGATCGCTGTGGGCGCGGTGCGCCTGGTTGACCCCGGTCTGCAGTTCGTCGCGCTGCTGTTCCAGGCCGTGCAGTTCGTCGCGGGCCTGCTGCAGAGCGGTCTGCTTGTGCTCTATTTCCTCAACCAGAGTCTCAAGAGTCTTTGACAGCTCATTGATTTCCTTTTCTCTTTCCAGGACACCCGCCTGGGCATCCTGATCCCGGCTCAGGCGCAGCCAGCGCGCGCCCAGCCAGATGCCGTCACGGGTGATGACCGACTGATCCGGACCAAGCTGCGAGCGCAGCGCCAGGGCCTCGGGGAGACTGTCCACGGCCTGCACCCCATCGAACAGGCCATCCAGGGCCCAGGGCGCACTGACCCTGGCCACCAGGGCCCGGTCACCGGCGGGCGCGGAGCCGGTGTTCACCGAGGTGTCGAACAGCGTCAGGGAACCTTCGCCCAATTCCTCCAGCGCCTGGGCCGGTCGGGCAAGGTCGTCCACGCACACGGCCTCCAGATAAGCCCCCAGCACCGTCTCGACCGCGCGCTCCCAGCCGGGCTCGACCTGCAGCTGCTCGGCCAGGCGTGGCGCCTCATGCAGGCCGCGCGACTCCAGCCAGGCCGCGACCGCACCGCCCTCCTTGCCCAGGGCCGCCTTCTGCAGCGCCTCCAGCGACACCAGCCGGCCGCGGGTCTCCTGCTGACGGCTGTGCAGGGATTCCAACTCCTGCTGACGACCTTGAAGTTGTTCTCTTAGCTCGTTGATTCGGCTGCGCGCTGAATCGAGTTCCGCTTGTTTCGTTTCGACCGCCCCGGCATGCTCCGCCTCTTGGCTCGAAATAGCATCAATTTCATGCTGTAACTGACTGTCATCAAGACGGTTTTTCTCTTCCTCAATCCGGGAAAGGCGCTGTTCGTACTGGGTCAGTTGGCGCTCCAGCTGATCGATGCGGGCGCGCTCCACCTGGGCCGTCTGCTGCGGCTCGGCGGCACGCTGGTTGAAGTCTTCCCACTCGGTCTGCCACTGCTGCATCGCCTGCTCGGCCTGCTGCAGTGCCTCGCGCGATGTCTCCGCCCTGGCCTGAAGCTGTTCCAGTACCGGCTGCTTTTCGGTGAGTTCGGCGTCCAACTCCTCCAGGCGCCTGCTGTCGACGCTGATGTGGGCCTCGACCTCGTTCCAGGCCTGCTCGGCCTTCTTCAGTTCCTCCTGCTGGCGCTGGCGGCTTTCCTTGCTGTGCTGGATGGCCTGTTCCAGCCGGGCGATCTCGGCACCCAGGCCATAATAGCGGCCCTGCACCTCGTTGAAGGTCTCGTTGGCCTCGACCAGGGCTTCACGCGATTTCTCGATCTCGGCCTCGATGTGACGCTGCTCGGCGACCACGCCTTCCAGGGCCGTCTCCTGCTCCTTGATGGCGCGCTCCTTGTCGGCGAATTCATGATGCAGGGCCGAGTACTTCAGCGTCAGCAGTTCCGCCCGCAGCCGGCGTTCCTGCTGCTTGAGCTCCTTGTAGCGTTCGGCGGTGCGCGCCTGGCGCTGCAGCTTATCCAGATATTTCTCAATTTCCTCACGCAAGTCATTGAGTCTATCCAGGTTTTCATGCGTATGCCGGATCCGGTTCTCGGTCTCGCGGCGGCGCTCCTTGTACTTGGAGATACCGGCGGCCTCTTCCAGGAAGATACGCAGTTCCTCCGGCTTGGCCTCGATCAGGCGCGAGATCATACCCTGTTCGATGATGGAGTAGCTGCGCGGCCCCAGGCCGGTGCCGAGGAAGATATCGGTGATGTCGCGACGCCGGCAGCGGGTGCCGTTGAGATAGTAGTTGGACTGGCCGTCGCGCGAGACCTGACGCTTGATCGAGATCTCGTTGTAGTGCGCGTACTGGCCGGTGACCTTGCCCTCGCTGTTGTCGAAGATCAGTTCGACGCTGGCATGCCCCACCGGCTTGCGGGCGTTGGAGCCGTTGAAGATGACATCCGCCATGGAGTCGCCGCGCAAATGCTTGGCCGAGGATTCGCCCATGACCCAGCGCACGGCGTCGATGGTGTTGGATTTGCCGCAGCCGTTGGGGCCGACGATGCCGACCAGGTTGGTCGGGATATGGATGGTGGTGGGGTCGACGAAGGACTTGAAACCGGCCAGTTTTATTTTGGTCAGACGCATCGGGGCAAGATACAGGATTCAGGATTCTGGATACAAGCTGACCCGGCACGGTCCGGGACTCCTTCCCGACGGTGGCGGCATCAGCACGGAATGGCGGGCAAACAGTCTGGAGCCCCGCCGCGCAAGTGCGGTATCCTACCACAATCGTCGGGGCCGGAACCGTGCACCGTCGAGCCCTGATCACCCCGGAGCCAGGCTCCGGCCACAGCAACCCGATTCCGTACCCCGACCCATGCCGTCCCAGCCCAGCAAAGACCTCGAAACCTTCGATAACCCACAGCCCGAACGCGACTACACCATCCGCATCCGGGTGCCCGAGTTCACCTGTCTGTGCCCCAAGACCGGCCAGCCGGACTTCGCCACCCTGGACCTGGAATACGTGCCCGAGCACAAATGCGTCGAGCTGAAATCACTCAAGCTCTATGTCTGGTCCTTCCGTGACGAGGGCGCCTTCCACGAGGCGGTGACCAATCGCATCCTCGACGATCTGGTGGCGGCCATCCAGCCGCGCTTCATGCGACTCACCGCCGAGTTCAACGTGCGCGGCGGCATCTATACCACCGTGGTGGCCGAATACCGCGCCGAGTACTGGCAGCCCGCCCCGCCCGTCAGCCTGCCCTGATCCGATGCCCCATGCCCTGGGCATCGACTTCGGCACCTCAGGTGTGCGCGCCTGCGCAATCGATTCTGATGGCAGCATCCTGGCCGAGGCGCGGACCGGCCTGCCCGCGCCGCAGCGCGCCGGCACGGCTGTGTCACAGGATCCCGGCCAGTGGTGGCAGGCCCTGGAGCGGGTACTCGATGAACTCGCGGCCCGCAGCGCCCTCGCGCGGGTCGAGCGGGTCGCCGTGGACGGCACCGCCGCCACCCTGCTGCTGTGCGCCCCCGACGGCACACCACTGACCCCGGCCCTGATGTACAACGATGCCCGTGCGGCCGACCCGCTGGCACACATCGCCGCCGCCGCACCGCCCGAGGCTCCGGTGCACAGCGCCAGTTCGAGCCTGGCCAAGCTGCTGTGGCTGCGTGAGCGGTATCCAGTGCAGGGAGCACGCGCCCTGCACCAGGCCGAGTGGATTGCAGGGCGGCTGAGCGGGCGTTTCGATCAGGGCGACGAGAACAACGCGCTGAAACTGGGCTACGATCCGGTGCGGCGGCGCTGGCCGGAATGGCTGCAGCGGCTGGGGTTGGACGCCGGGCTGCTGCCGGCGATCCAGCCCGCCGGGACGCCGCTGAGGCCGCTGCTGCCGGACCTGGCCCGACGCTGGGGATTTCCGACGGCGGCGACCATATGCGCCGGCACCACCGACAGCACGGCCGCCGTGATCGCCACCGGCGCCAGCCGTCCCGGCCAGGCAGTGACAGTGCTGGGCTCGACCCTTGTGCTCAAGGTGCTGTCCCCGCAGCCGGTATTCGCCCCGGACTATGGCATCTACAGCCACCGGCTGGGTCAACTCTGGCTGGCGGGCGGCGCGTCCAATGCCGGCGGCGCAGTGCTGCGGCAGCACTTCAGCGAAGCCGATCTGGCTGCATTGACCCCGCGCCTGCGACCCGATCGCCCCACCTGTCTCGAATACTATCCTCTCCCCGCCCCCGGCGAGCGTTTCCCCTGGAACGATCCCGGACGCATGCCCAAGCTGCATCCGCGGCCGACGTCGGATCTGAAATTCTTCCAGGGCATACTGGAAGGGCTGGCGCGCATCGAACGCAGCGGCTATCGGCGACTGCGCGACCTGGGCGCCCCCTGGCCGACGCAGGTGCTGAGCAGTGGCGGCGGGGCGGGCAATGCACCCTGGCGGGCCATCCGGGCGCGACTGCTGCAATGTCAGGTGAGCCTGGCCCCGCAGCAGGAGGCCGCCTACGGCAGTGCCCGGCTGGCACAGGGACTGTAAACGGAGCGACACCATGACCGACTTCCCCCGCGGCTTCGCCTTCATGCTCGAAGGCCTGCGCCTGATCCAGCGTCCGCGCCTGCGCCGCTTCGTGCTGGTGCCGCTGCTGGTCAATCTGCTGCTGTTCGCCGGACTGCTCTACGCGGCCTATGGCTGGTTTCAGCAGTTGATGGCAATGGTGACGGGCTGGCTGCCGGCCTGGCTGGACTGGCTGCAGTACCTGCTGTGGCCGCTGCTGGCCATCAGCGCCCTGTTGATCATCTTCTACAGCTTCACCCTGGTGGCCAACCTGATCGCCGCCCCCTTCAACGGCCTGCTGGCCGAGGCGGTGGAGAAGCACCTGACCGATCAGCCCCTGCCCGGTGGCGAGAGTTGGAAACAGTTGCTGAAGGAACTGCCGGCCACCCTGCTGGCGGAGGTGCAGAAGCTGCTGTATTTCGTGCTCTGGGCCATCCCGGTGGGGCTGACCTTCCTGATCCCCGGGCTCAACCTGTTCGCGCCCTTTCTGTGGGCCCTGTTCAGCGCCTGGATGCTGGCCCTGGAATACCTGGATCCGCCGCTCGGCAACCATGGCCTGCTGTTCAAGGCGCAGCGGGCGCGCGCCCGCGAGCGGCGACTGCTGACCCTCGGCTTCGGCACCGGGGCGATGCTGATGACCATGATCCCGGTGCTGAACTTCATCGCCATGCCGGCGGCGGTGGCGGGGGCGACGGCGTTGTGGGTGAAGGGGATGAAAGATCTGGATCAGGCGGAGTAGGATGGGTGGAGCGCAGCGCAACCCATCATCGCAGGGCCGGGCCAGGGACCATGATGGGTTGCGGCGCGAAGCGCCTCCACCCATCCTACGCCTGTCCGCAGAGAAACCGCCGCAGCCGCTCAACCCCCTCCTCCAGCGCCTCCAGCGAGGTGGTGTAGGCGAAGCGCACATGCTCACCGGCGCGGTGATCGCCGAAGTCGATCCCGGGCGTGAGGGCCACGCCGGCCTCCTCCAGCAGCCGCTGCGAGAATTCGAAGCTGTTCCCGGTCAATGCCCTGCAGTTGGCATAGAGATAGAAGGCACCTTCGGGGGTGACTGGAATATCGAAACCCAGTTCACGCAGCGCGGGCAGCAGGAAATCGCGCCGTTGTCGGAAGGTCTCCCGGCGCTGTTCCAGGATTGCCCGCGTCTCGGGTGAGAAGGCGGCGAGTGCGGCGTGCTGGGAGAGGGTCCCGGCCGCCAGAAACAGATTCTGCGCCAGTACGTCCAGGTCGGCGGCATAATCGGCCGGGACGACCAGCCAGCCCAGGCGCCAGCCGGTCATGCCGAAGAATTTGGAGAAACTGTTGATGACGAAGATGTCCTCGCCGAACGCGAGCGCGGTGATGTCCTCGGCGTCATAGGTCAGGCCCTGGTAGATCTCGTCCACGATCAGGGCCGCGCCGCGGTTCCGGCACAGTTCGGCCAGTTCCGCCAGGGCGGCACGCGACAGCAGCGTACCGGAAGGATTGGCCGGCGTGGCGACCAGCAGTGCGGCCGTGTCGGCGCGCCAATGTGCCGCAGCCAGTTCCGGGGTGAGCTGATAGCCATCGGCCGCCCCCACCGGCACCGCCCGCACCACGCCCTCGACCAGCCGCACCAGGTTGCGGTTGCAGGGATAACCGGGGTCGGAGAGCATCACGCCCATGCCCGGATCGACCAGCGCCGCCAATGCCAGTTGCAGCGCACCCGAGGCACCCGGCGTGATCAGGATGCGGTTCGGATCGACGTCGACGCCGTAGCGCTCGCGATAATACCCGCTCACTGCCTGCCGCAGCGTGGCCAGCCCGCGGGCGGGCGTATAGTGCACCCGTCCGCCCTCCAGGGCCTGACGCCCGGCTGCGACAATCGGCTGCGGCGTGGCGAAATCCGGCTCACCGATCTCCAGATGCACGATATTCCGACCGCTCGCCTCCAGTTCACGCGCTCGCTCCAGCAGGCGCATGACATGAAACGGGCGGATGTCCCCCAGGCGTGCGGCCCGCGGCGGCATCAGGGGGCCTCGGCGCGTCCCGGCGCAGCGCTCCGGCAGGCGCGGTGCAGTCGCCGCAGCAGGGCGACATCGACACAGTCGGCCTCGCCCGCCTCGCCTGCCAGCAGCCGGAACGGCTGACCGGGTTCGCCCAGCTGATCCACCACCAGGGCGGCGCCGCTGAAATCCTGCCCCCGGGTGTAATGGCTGACCGTGATCAGGGTGGGGATGTCGGCCGCCAGTGCCGAAATCAGGCCGTTGTGCGAGTCCTCCAGGGCCAGACAGGCCTGCGGGCTCAGTTGCATGGCCTCGAGGGTATAGTGATAGATATCCGGGGCGGGCTTCTTGCTGGGAACGATGCCACCCGCCGCGATCAACTCGAACCAGTCCTCCGCATCCGGTGCGAGACTCGCCTTGAGCAGAGCGATGACGTTATCCGGTGTGGTCGTGGTGGCGATGGCCAGCCGCAGTCCGGCGGCGCGGGCCTCCTCCAGCAGCCGCCGCACCCCGGGGCGCAGCGGCACCCCGCCCCCGGCAACACGTTCGGTATAGATGCGGGTCTTGGCCTTGTGCAGATCGGCGATCCAGGCATCCAGGTCGGCGGGCGGACTGAAGGCAGGCCGGTATTTCTCCAGGAAGAAACGGATACGCTCGCGCCCGCCGGTCACGCCCAGCAGATCACCATAGGTGGCCTGATCCCAGTGCCAGTCCAGTCCGGCCGCGGCGAACGCGGCGTTGAAGGCCTCACGGTGGACCTCCTCGGTCTCGGCCAGGGTTCCGTCCACATCAAACAGCAATGCCTGTAATTCCGTCATCGAATGGGCTTCTCCAGGATATGAAGGCGGCCAAGCTTACCCGAGCCGGGGCCGGTTTTCATCGTCACGGCCCTGCAGGCGGGAAAATCGCCCGTCTGCGGGCTTGACTCGGGCTCCCTGTATCCCGAAACTTACCCGCTTGTAGTTTTTCGCCGTGACGGTCCGTCGGCGTTGAACCGGGACAATCCGCAGTCACCGATCCATGTAGGAGAGCTGGATGGCTACCAAGAAAAAGGCCACCGCCAAGAAGAAGGCGGTTGCAAAGAAGGCAGCGAAAACCGCAGTCAAGAAAAAGGCCGCGCCCGCCAAGAAGGCCGCGGTGAAGAAAAAAGCAGCGGTCAAGAAAGCTGCCGCCGGGAAAACGGCTGCCAAAAAGAGCGCAGGCAAGAAGACGACGGCAAAGAAAGCCACGGTGAAGAAAAAGGCCGCGGTGAAGAAGGCTGCGGCGAAAAAACCGGCAGCCAGAAAGGCGCCCGCGGCAGACAAGGTCGGCGGCAAGGGTACCACGCTGATCGAAGAGATCGCGCCCTACCAGGAAGCGGCCGGCGAGGAGTACATGAACGAGGACCAGAAGTCGCACTTCCGCGACCTGCTCTGGGCCTGGAAACGTGAACTGATGGAAGAGGTCGACCGGACCGTGCATCACATGCAGGACGAGGCGGCCAACTTCCCCGACCCCAACGACCGTGCGACCCAGGAATCCGAGTTCAGTCTCGAGCTGCGCACCCGCGACCGCGAGCGCAAACTGATCAAGAAGATCGACGAGGCGCTGGACAAGCTGGATCATGACGAGTACGGCTACTGCGAATCCTGCGGCATCGAGATCGGCATCCGCCGACTGGAGGCCCGTCCCACTGCGACGCTGTGCATCGACTGCAAGACCCTCGACGAGATCCGCGAGAAGCACATGGGCAAATAGGTCCGCAGGCGCGTATGCTGGTTCCGGAATCGTCCCTGTTCCGTCCGGACAGGGACGGACCGGAGCGGCCCGGCGTCAGTTCCCTCCCTTCGCATGGGTTGGATAGAATCCCCCCATGAACCACATCCCCTATCGCGGCCGCTTCGCACCCTCTCCCACCGGGCCGCTGCATATCGGCTCCCTGATCGCCGCCATGGCGAGTTATCTGGATGCCCGCAGCCGGAGCGGACACTGGCTGGTGCGCATGGAGGACCTGGATCCGCCGCGCGAGATGCCGGGGGCGGCCGACAGCATCCTGCACACCCTTGACCGGTTCGGTTTCGAATGGGACGGGCCGGTCTGGTATCAGAGCCGGCGCAGCGAGGTCTATCAGGCGGAACTCGAGCGGCTGCTCGCCGGCGGGCAGGCCTTTCACTGCGGCTGCAGCCGACAGGACATCCTGCAGGACGCCCGTTTCGGTGCCGAGGGGCCGATCTATCCGGGAACCTGCCGCGAGGGCCTGCCGTCAGGCAAAAGGCCGCGGGCGGTGAGGCTGCGGGTTGCGGATGCGGAAATCGGCCTGCAGGACCGGCTGCAGGGGCGCATCTGCCAGAACCTCGGCCGGGAGTTGGGTGACTTCGTCATCCGCCGTGCCGATGGCCTGTTTGCCTACCAGCTCGCCGTGGTCATCGACGACGCCGACCAGGGCATTACCGATGTGGTGCGCGGCAGTGACCTGCTGGGCTCGACGCCGCGCCAGTGCTGGCTGCAGACCCAACTCGGCCTGCCGCGGCCCAACTACATGCACGTTCCCGTCGCGGTCAATGCCGCGGGTGACAAGCTGAGCAAACAGACCCATGCGCCGGGACTGGAGGACGCCGATCCCGTGGAAATGCTGTGGCGGGCCGCCGCCTTTCTGGAACTCAGCCCGCCTGAGCGGCTGCGGGCAGCGTCGCTGAGCAGTTTCTGGGACTGGGCCCTGAATCACTGGCAGGTGGACAGGCTCAGGGGAATCCTGACAAAGCCGGCGCCGGATCAGATCTGATCCGGGCGTCGGACCGGCAGCCCACCGCTCAGGGTTTGATATAGGTAAAACCCTGTTGCTGCAGATGTGATACCTCGGCCACGCCGCTGGGCACGATATCCTCTTCGTTGACGTAATGCAGATCGGCGGCAATATCCACGTTGCGTCCGCGCACGGTGTTGTTGCAGACGTTGAATTTCACCCCCTGGCCGCGCAACCCATCGATACGCGCTGCCATCTTCTGATCGGCGTTGCCGATTCTGAACTTTTCCAGCCGTTCGCCGGCTTCGGGGGTCAGCAGCAGACTCAGGCCATTGCCGTGCATCACGACACGCACATCCAGATTTTCAGCGCCAACCGCATTGATGTGGTTCTGGATATTGCGCATGGCAGCTGTCTGCAGCTTTGGATCATCATAATTGATGTGATAGACCACCTTCTGCTTTTCATAGTCCCCGGCCAGGCCTGCTGTGGAAAGCATCCCCAACAGGCCGGCCAGCACGGCGGCAATGATGTGTTTCATGATCTCGTTCCTCCTGACGCGGTGTAGATGAATCTGTTTTCGATGTTGCCGGCACTCCCTCACTAGAGATCCGGCAGCCGGTTTTTATTCCGGCTGCGTGTTCGCGTTGTCGTGCAGCCTCACCGCCATGACTCCACATGTACGGCCGCTCTGGGCTAGAATGGTGGCCTGCCCGTCGCGCGCGGGACTGGAAGCGGCCGCCGCGCCCTGATCAAGCGGCCGGCGCAGGCAACCCATCGGCACCAGGAGGCTCTATGTCGGATATCAAGGTCCATCCCGTTCCGGACGACTTCGCGGCCAACGCCCTGATCGACACGGCGCAGTACGACAGCATGTACCGCCGTTCGATCGAGGATCCCGAGGGCTTCTGGTCCGAACAGGCCGAACAGTTCCTGACCTGGTTCAAGCCCTGGGACAAGGTGTTGGAATGGGACTATCACCAGGCGCATATCCGCTGGTTCGAGGGCGGCAGGCTCAATGCCTGCTACAACTGCCTTGACCGCCACCTGGACAGCCGCGGCAACCAGACCGCCCTGATCTGGGAAGGCGACGATCCCGCCATGGACAAGACGCTGAGCTATCGCGAACTCCACACAGCCGTGTGCAGGTTCGCCAATGCGCTCAAATCGCGGGGAGTGAAAAAGGGCGACCGTGTCTGCATCTACATGCCCATGATCCCCGAGGCCTGCATCGCCATGCTCGCCTGTGCGCGCATCGGGGCGGTGCATTCGGTGGTCTTCGGCGGCTTCTCGCCGGAATCGCTCAAGGACCGCATTCTGGATTCGGACTGCCGGGTCGTTGTGACCGCCGACGAGGGTGTGCGCGGCGGGCGCCACGTGCCGCTCAAGGCCAACGCCGACAAGGCGCTCAACGCATGCCCCGATGTGCACACGGTATTCACCGTCAAGCGTACCGGCGGCAATGTGGACTGGCATCCGGAACGTGACGTCTGGTACCACGAGGAAGTGGCCGAGGCCTCCGCCGACTGTCCGGCCGAGGAAATGGATGCCGAGGATCCGCTGTTCATCCTCTATACCTCGGGTTCCACCGGCAAGCCCAAGGGCGTGCTTCATACCACCGGCGGCTACCTGCTCTATTGCGCCATCACCCACAAGTACACCTTCGATTACCATGACGGCGATATCTACTGGTGCACCGCCGATGTGGGGTGGATCACGGGCCATTCCTACATCGTCTACGGTCCGCTGGCCAATGGCGCCATCAGCCTCGTATTCGAAGGTGTTCCCACCTGGCCGGATGCCTCGCGTTTCTGGCAGGTGGTGGACAAGCACCGGGTCAACACCTTCTATACCGCGCCAACCGCCATCCGCGCCCTGATGCGCGAGGGCGAGGCGCCGGTGCAGGCAACTGAGCGCAGTTCGCTCAAGCTGCTCGGGACCGTGGGCGAACCCATCAACCCGGAGGCCTGGGAATGGTATTACAACGTGGTGGGCGACGGCCGCTGCCCGATCGTGGATACCTGGTGGCAGACCGAGACCGGCGGCCACATGATCACCTCCCTGCCCGGTGCCATCCCGATGAAACCCGGCTCGGCCACCCGCCCCTTCTTCGGCGTCGTGCCGGGTATCGTCGACAACGAGGGTAAACTGCTCGAAGGCGAATGTGAGGGCAGCCTGGTCATCACCCGCCCCTGGCCCGGCCAGATGCGCACCGTCTACGGTGACCACCAGCGCTTCATCGACACCTATTTCAAGGCCTTTCCGGGCTACTACTTCTCCGGCGACGGTGCCCGCCGCGACGCCGACGGCGACTACTGGATCACCGGCCGGGTGGACGATGTGCTCAATGTCTCTGGCCACCGGCTGGGCACAGCCGAGGTGGAAAGCGCACTGGTGCTGCACAAGGCGGTAGCCGAGGCCGCGGTGGTCGGTTATCCCCACGATGTCAAGGGTCAGGGCATCTACGCCTATGTCACCCTGGTCAAGGATATCGAGCCCAGTGACGAACTGCGTCAGGAACTGGTGGACCTGGTCCGCGAGGAAATCGGCCCCATCGCCAAGCCTGATGTCATTCAATGGGCGCCGGCCCTGCCCAAGACCCGTTCGGGCAAGATCATGCGCCGCATCCTGCGCAAGATCGCCGCCAATGAACTGGACACGCTGGGGGATACCTCCACCCTGGCCGATCCGGGCGTGGTCGACGAGTTGACCGCAAACCGCGCCAATCAGTAGCTGACAGATCAACCACCCGGAAAGGGCCGCTGCATGGATATTACCCAGCTGTATGTACTGCTGGTCGAGCCATCCACCACCCAGCAACGCATCGTTCGCGACTGGCTTCAGGATTTCGGTATCGAACACCTGAGTTGCGCAGGCACGGCCGGCGAGGCGCTTACCCAGATCCAGGCAAAACGCCCCGATCTCGTCGTCAGCGCCATGCATCTGGCCGACCGGACCGGCACCGAACTGCTGCAGGAGATGCGTGGACTGTCCGCTGCGGAAGAGATCGGCTTCATCCTCATCTCCAGCGAGACCGGGTTTCGCTACCTGGAACCGCTGCGCCAGGCCGGTGTGACCGCCATCCTGCCCAAGCCCTTCGACCAGGAACAGCTCAAGCGCGCACTCTACTCCACCCTGGACTACCTGGAGCCTGGCACACTGCAACTGGGACACTACAGTGCCGAGGAGCTCAATCTCCTCCTGGTCGACGACATGCAGACCGGCCGGCGCTTCATGCGGCACATTCTTGAGCGGCTCGGCATCGAAAAAATCGACGAGGCCGCCAACGGCCGCGAGGCACGCGAACTCATCGACCACAATTTCTACGACCTGATCATCAGCGACTATTACATGCCCGAGATGGACGGCCAGGCACTGGTCGATTACATCCGCAACCAGAGCAGCCAGCCGGGCGTGCCGGTACTCATGGTCAGTTCACGCACCGATGAAAGCCGTATCGCCGCACTGCAGCAGAGCGGCGTATCGGCCGTATTCGACAAGCCCTTCGATGTCGAGACGCTGCGCCGTATGATCGAGACCGTGCTGGCCTGATCCCCGTCCGGGGCCTGCCCGACGAAATTTTGATGCCTGTCCGGACTGACCTCCAGGCTCAGCTGCAGCCGCCCCCGCTCGCCCTCTCCCACCATCCCTGCCCTGCCCGTGGTCCTGCCCGGATCGGAACGGCTGCAGGGTGGAAAAAACATAACACTCTGTTTATTAGAAATTAATCCTAACTCTGCGGCGCCTGCAACAGGGGCGTTGCAGCGCCCTGCCTGTCCTGTGTTCAAGTCGTCAGGAGAAATGCCGCTACCTGAACTAGAATCAGATGTCAAGGATTTGGCGCTCAAATCGCCCCGGCCGGGACAACCTGAAGGAAGTGTCAGTGCCGAGCACAACAACAACCGGAACTCAACGCACACGGGACCCACGGGCCCCTCGACCAGAGCGAGCTTTTATTATGAATGGCCTGAAATCTCTCTTTATTGTCAGCTTCGCCTTCGTCAGCCATCTCAGCCTCAATCAGGCCCATGCCGGCGCCGAGGACATTTATGCCGTACAGTTCTCCGCCGATGGCAGGCATCTGGTGACGGGTGGCTCCGGCGGCAACAGCCTCGAATATGACGAGAATTTCAGTGGCGGCATCAAGCTGTGGGATGTAAGCAGCGGCAAGCTGGTCAAGGCCTTCGGTCAGCAGGCGGATATACAGACCATCTTCGGTGAGCAGCACGGCCGGGTCGGCAAACGCCGCTGGAACATCCACAGCTTCAAGGACATCGTCGTCTCCGGCAACTATCCGGACGGCAAGGTGGTACTGCTGCCGAGCTCGCTGGGCCGGATCCAGGATCGCACCGACGTACAGCTGCCGGATCTGATCGGCGGTTATTTCAATCTTGACAGCAGGCAGCCGGCCCGCATCCCCTTGAGTGCCAAGCGTCAGGCCAGCGGCTGCGATGCGGAAAACGCCTATGAATTCGTCGGCCCCGTCGCCGCCTCTGACAACGGCCGTTATGCCGCCGTCGTCGTCAACACCTGTAAGTCCGAAAACGACCGTCCGGTGCCCATCGCCCAGTACGATTCCACCCTGCATATCGTCGACCTGCAGGACATGAGCATCAAACGCACAGTGGAAAAGCTGGACTCGGGGATCTACGCCATCGGCGTGGCGAATCACGGCGAGCGTGTCGCCTACGTGGGTCGCGACCAGTTCGCCGTACTCGACCTGAAAGATCAGGACAAGCGCGTCATCGAGGAATATCCCGATGCGGTGTATCAGGTACCACGCCAGTTCAGCACCCTTTACTTCAATGAAGAGGCCACCCGTCTGGTGTCCCTGCACTTCATCTATGACATCGAAACCGGTAACGAGAAAGAGCTGGCCTGGAGTGAGAATTCGGCCGTCAACAAGGGCCGCACTTCCTCTGTCAGTGTCTCACCCGATCTCAACTATTTCGTGCTGGTCAAGCCCAAGCGCTCCTTCATCACTTTCGACGAGAAGGGTCTGCCGCGCTCCTACGGCAAGGCCGACAAGGTCTTCGTGGTGGACGTCCAGACCGGCGAAGAGCGGGAACTGCAGGTAACCGACGCCCGCACCGAGGGCAAGCGCTGCGCCACCGATGTCTCGCCTGACAGCCGCCGCGTCGCCGTGGCCTGTGCCGGCGGTCTGATCAAGGTCTTCGACGCCAGTTCCGGAAACCTGGTGTGGGAACAGCGCAACGTAGGCTACAAGCGCCATGATCTGGACAAGAACCTGATCAAGGTACAGCATGATGCGCCGGCCCGGCCGCTGTATTCATACATCCAGACGATGCACACCCGGATGAACTGATCCCGGCGGTTCGCGGGGAACCGAAAATGCGGCTGATCGCTCAGCCGCATTTATTATTGCTGCGTTTTCGCCCTACCAGGCATAGGCACTGGATACCACCACCAGCCCCATTAAATACACAATCCAGGGCCACCGGTAGAACCGAACCCGCATGAACCAATCCAGAATCTTCATCCCCAGATAAATGAATACCATATATATCGGAATGACCTGAACCGATGTCAGGTGGAATAATTCGCCCGGAAGATAGTAGGCGTAGTATTCGCCCAGAAGCAGGAGAAACAGAAGATTGCCGCAGACTTCGTAGAACAGGGGGGCGTCAAGGCCTATCACGATCGCATAGATGCGGTCTCTGTTGAATTGCTTCGGCAAGCGTTTTGCCAGCACCTGCCGAAAAAAATACAGATGCACACCATAGACAGGCCAGATGATGAATGCCAGCAGGGAGATGTCGCCGTCATACAGGGGGAGGATCCGGTATTCCCACAGTTTGCGGCCAACCAGGGCTTCATAACCGGAATTAACCAGAATTTCGCAAGTTACCGCAACAAGAAACACGGTAGCGGCATACAAGCCGACTTCCAGTGCATCGATACGAAAGGGGCCGCGCATCAAGCGCCGGTTCAGCACCCAGGAGAACCCGAGAAAGATCAGGGCGCACAGGATACCGATCAGGAATACATGGGTATCAGTCTGCATTTTTGTTACCCCGGTTCACACAGAAAAAGGGGACCTGAAGGCCCCCTTTCCTGAGACAGCGATCGCCTTACCGACGTCATTCAGACAAAGCGCGTCAACTCCGATATTTCGAATACACCGTTGGGAGATAGCCGCGGCGCTGTCATGCGCTGCGCAATGACGCAGTCCCGCTTATATTACTCGTTGACGGCCTTCATGCTCAGGCGGATGCGGCCCTGCTTGTCCACTTCCAGCACCTTGACCCTGACCACGTCGCCCTCACTCAGCTTGTCGCTGACGTTCTGCACGCGCTCCTCGCAGATCTGGGAGATGTGCACCAGGCCGTCCTTGCCGGGCAGGATGGTCACGAATGCGCCGAAGTCCATCAGCTTGACCACCTTGCCCTCGTAGATCTTGCCCACCTCGACGTCGGCGGTCAGCTGTTCGATGCGCTTGCGCGCTTCCTCACCGGCGGTGGCATCGATGGAGGCGATCTTCACGTTGCCATTGTCGTCGATGTCGACGCTGGTGCCGGTCTCCTCGGTGATGGCGCGGATGGTGGCACCGCCCTTGCCGATCACGTCGCGGATCTTGTCCGGGTTGATCTTCATGGTGATGTAGCGCGGCGCGAACTTGGACATGTCCTCGCGCGGCGCGGAGATGACCTTGTTCATCTCGCCCAGGATGTGCAGCCGGCCCTGATGGGCCTGTTCCAGCGCCACCTCCATGATCTCGCGTGTGATGCCGTCGATCTTGATGTCCATCTGCAGCGCGGTCACGCCATCGCTGGTGCCGGCCACCTTGAAGTCCATGTCGCCGAGATGATCCTCGTCGCCCATGATGTCGGTCAGCACGGCATAGTTGTCACCTTCCTTGATCAGGCCCATGGCCACACCCGCCACCGGCGCCTTGATCGGCACCCCGGCGTCCATCATCGCCAGGCTGCTGCCGCACACGCTGGCCATGGAACTGGAGCCGTTGGATTCGGTGATCTCGGAGACCACGCGGATGCTGTAGGGGAAGCCTTCCTGGGGCGGCATCACCGCGGCCACGCCGCGCTTGGCCAGCCGGCCGTGGCCGATCTCGCGGCGCTTGGGCGAGCCCACGCGGCCGGTCTCGCCCACGCAGTAAGGCGGAAAATTGTAATGCAGCATGAAGTGCTCACGGCGCTCGCCCTGAATGGCGTCGATGATCTGGGCGTCGCGAGCCGTGCCCAGGGTGGTGACCACCAGGGCCTGGGTCTCGCCGCGGGTGAACAGGGCCGAGCCGTGAACGCGGGGCAGCACGCCGGTGCGGATGGTGATCGGGCGTACAGTCTTGGTGTCGCGGCCGTCGATGCGCTTCTCACCCGCCAGGATGCGATCACGTACGATGCGTTTTTCCAGCTTCTCGATGGCGGACTGCACGGCGGCCTCATCGAAGGCCGGATCGGCACCCTCGCCGCACAGCTTCTGGACGATCTCCTCGCGCACGGCATCCAGACGGCCGTAGCGATCCATTTTCTCGGCGATCTGGTAGGCCTCGGTCAGCGCCTCCCTGCCGGCGGCGGCCACGGCATCGGCCACGTCGGTATCGGTAGCGGCCGCGGTCAGTTCCCAGACCGGCTTGCCGGCCTCGGCCTTCAGCTCATTGATGGCGTTGATGGCCGCCTGGAACTGTTCGTGGCCGTACATGACCGCCCCGAGCATGGTCTCCTCGGACAACTCCCTGGCTTCGGACTCGACCATCAGCACGGCATTGGCCGTGCCGGCCACCACCAGGTCGAGTTGGGACTCTTCCAGCTGGCTATGGGTCGGGTTGAGTACGTAGTTGCCGTCGATGTAGCCGACCCGGGCGGCACCGATGGGGCCGTTGAAGGGCAGACCGGAGATGCTGAGCGCGGCGGAGGTGCCGATCAGGGAAGGTATATCCGGGTCGACTTCGGGATTCAGGGAGAGAACAGTGGCGACGACCTGGACTTCGTTGGTGAAATCTTTGGGAAAGAGCGGACGGATCGGGCGGTCAATGAGGCGGGATACCAGGGTCTCGTTCTCGCTCGGCCTGCCCTCGCGCCGGAAGAAACCGCCCGGGATCTTGCCCGCCGAATAGGTACGTTCCTGGTAGTCCACCGTCAGCGGGAAGAAGTCGCGCCCTTCCATCGCCTTCTTGTTGCCGACCACGGTGACCAGCACCACGGTCTCGTCCATGTTGACCATCACGGCCCCGGTGGCCTGGCGGGCGATCTCGCCGGTCTCCAGGGTTACGTTGTGCTCACCGAACTGAAAGCTCTTTTTGACTAAACTCACGGGCAGATCCTGTTTTGGCGGTTGTTCGCTGGTATCGCGCTGTTGTTCCAGTGGACGGTCAGCGACGCAGACCCAGACGACTGATCAGGTCCTGGTAACGCTTGGTGTCCTTGCGCTTGAGGTAATCCAGCAGCTTGCGGCGCTGATTGACCATGCGCAGCAGACCGCGGCGGGAATGGTGATCCTGCTTGTGAGCGGAGAAGTGGTCCTGCAGGTGGGTGATGCGCGCGGACAGCAGCGCAACCTGCACCTCGGGCGAACCGGTATCTTCCGGCGCCTGCTGGAAATCCTTGACGATTTCGCTCTTCTGTTCAGCCGACAGTGATGACATCTGTTTACTCTCTCCCAAAAATACGGATGTATCGAAGCCGCGTATTGTAACTTCCCCCCAGAGGGGCCACAAGTTCCAATCGCGGCAGAAACTTAGCCCACTCCGGAGGGCAGTTCAGCGGGCACCCATCAAGCGGCGGGGGGCGACCCGGCCGTCATCCAGGATCTGGCCCATGCCGAGGAAGCGGTCGCCATTCTGGTACATGCGCACCCATCCGCTGGTGGGGGCATGCGGCACCTGCACCGGCTGGCCCTGACGCACATAGTAGGCGGCATCGTCATTGAGCCGGACATCCGGCCACTGGGCCAGGGCGCTCTCGATCGGTAGCAGGAGCGCGTCCAGATCCTCGAAACCATCTTCAGACAGTTCCTTAAGCTTTTCCAAAGTCACCATTTTTTCGCTGTCATACGGCCCCACGCCCAGGCGCCTCAGGGCGGCGACGTGGGCGCCGCAGCCGAGCGCCTCACCGATATCCTCGGCCAGGGTGCGCACATAGGTGCCCTTGGTGCAGTGGACATCGAGGTCGAAGAAGGGCAGATCCATCGATTCGAGGATCAGCTTGTGAATGGTCACATGCCGGGGTTCACGTTCGACCTCCACCCCCTGACGGGCCAGCTTGTACAGCCGCTGCCCCTGGTGCTTGACGGCCGAGTACATGGGCGGAATCTGGACGATCTCGCCGCGGAAGCCGGCCAGCACTGACTCAAGGCGGGCAGCGTCGATGCCCTCGACCGGCCGGGTCTCGGTCACCTCGCCCTCGGCATCGCCGGTGGCGGTCTTCTCGCCCAGCTTGCAGCGCACCTGATAGTGCTTGTCGGCATCCAGCAGAAAGCCTGAGGCCTTGGTCGCCTCGCCCAGACAGATGGGCAGCAGGCCGCTGGCAAGCGGATCCAGGCTGCCGGTATGCCCGGCCTTGCGGGCCTTGAACAGTCGTTTGACGCTCTGCAACGCCTCGTTGGATGTGATACCGGTGGGCTTGTCCAGCAACAGGATGCCGTTGACGTTTCTGCCCTTGGGACGATGACGCGCCATCGTTGTCTCTACCTCGGCTGTGAATGATTCATGAAACTTGATCGTAGGTCGGGTTAGCGCAGCGTAACCCGACATTTCTGCGGCCAACGTCGGATTACGCCCTGCGGGCTGATCCGACCTACGCTACTTTGGTGGATTACGTGGCGATTTCCCACAGGCCCTGCTAGTCCCGGTGCCGGGCCTTGTCCTCGGTCACGGCCTGCTCGATCAGCGCATCCAGGCGGCTGCCGCGTTCGATGGACTCGTCATAGACGAAATGCAGTTCGGGAACGGTGCGGGTCAGCATGCGCCGGCCCAGTTCCCGACGCAGGAAACCGGCGGCCCGTCGCAGCACCTCCAGCGACTGACGCTGCACCTCGGCATCACCCAGTACCGTTATGTAGACCTTGGCATGGCTGAAATCGCGCGACACATGGACTGCCGAGACGGTGGTGATACCCAGGCGCGGATCCTTGATCTCCTCGCGCACGAGCATGGCCAGTTCTCGCTGGATCTGTTCGCCGACACGGCGGGTTCGTGGATAGTCTTTGGGCATAGGCGTACAACGGGCACCGGCGGCGGCCGCGGACGGATCAGACCGTGCGGCTCACCTCGGTACGCTCGAAGACCTCGATCTGGTCGCCGGGCTTGACATCATTGTAGTCCTTCACGCCGATGCCGCACTCGGTGCCGGCCCGCACCTCGCTGACATCGTCCTTGTGGCGGCGCAGGGACTCCAGCTCGCCCTCGTAGACGACCACGTTGTCGCGCAGCACGCGGATGGGCGCGCTGCGCCGGACCACACCCTCGACCACCATGGAACCGGCGATGGCACCGAACTTGGAGGAACGGAACACGTCCTTGACCTCGGCCAGGCCGATGATCTCCTCGCGGATCTCGGGCGAAAGCAGTCCGCTGATGGCCTTCTTGACCTCGTCGATAGCGTCGTAGATGACACTGTAATAGTGCAGGTCGACGCCCTGCTCCTCGACCAGCCTGCGGGCGGCGGCATCGGCACGGACATTGAAGCCGATCATGATGGCGCCGGAGGCGGCGGCCAGGTTGACGTCGGACTCGTTGATGCCGCCGACGCCCCCGGAGACCACCTTGACCCGGACCTCGTCGTTGGACAGTTTGGTCAAGGCATCGCGTAGCGCCTCCAGGCTGCCCTGAACGTCGGCCTTGAGCACCAGGTTGACGTCGCTGACCTCGCCCTCGCTCATCTGATTGAAGACCTCGTCCAGACGCGCCTGCTTCTGGCGGGCCAGGCGGGTGTCGCGGGACTTGTCCTGGCGGAAGCTGGCCACTTCGCGCGCCTTGCGCTCGTCCTTGACCACCATGACATCATCGCCGGCGTTGGGGGTGCCGGACAAACCCAGCACCAGCGCCGGAATGGTCGGACCGGCCTCTTCGATCTGCTCACCCTTCTCGTCGAACATGGCACGCACGCGGCCATACTCACTGCCGCTCAGGATCACGTCGCCCTTGTGCAGAATGCCGTTGCGCACCAGCACGGTGGCGACCGGACCGCGCCCGCGGTCAAGGCTGGATTCGATGATCACGCCATTGGCCGGGCAGTCGATGACCGCCTTGAGTTCCATCACTTCGGCCTGCAGCAGCACCGCCTCGAGCAGCTGGTCTACGCCCTCGCCGGTATGGGCCGAGACGTTGACGAACTGGGTGTCACCGCCCCAGTCCTCGGGGATGACCTCGTGCTGGGCAAGTTCGTTCTTGACCCGGTCCGGATCGGCCTCGGGCTTGTCGATCTTGTTCACCGCCACCACCAGCGGCACGCCGGCGGCCCTGGCGTGCTGGATCGCCTCTTCGGTCTGCGGCATGACGCCGTCATCGGCCGCCACCACCAGGATGACGATGTCGGTGATCTGGGCACCACGCGCGCGCATGGCGGTAAAGGCCGCATGGCCCGGTGTATCCAGGAAGGAGATGCTGCCCTTGTCGGTGTCGACGTGATAGGCACCGATGTGCTGGGTGATCCCGCCGGCCTCGCCCGCGGCCACCTTGGTACGGCGGATGTAGTCGAGCAGCGAGGTCTTGCCGTGATCGACGTGGCCCATGATGGTCACGACCGGGGCGCGGGAAACCCGTTCGCCCTCGACCTCGGTCTGGACCAGTTCCTCCTCGATCTCGTTCTCACTGAGCAGCTTGGGCTTGTGGCCCATCTCCTCGACGATGAGCTGCGCGGTTTCCTGGTCCAGCACTTCGTTGATGGTCGCCATCACGCCCATCTTCATCAGCACCTTGATCAGCTCGGCGGCCTTGACCGACATCTTCTGCGCCAGTTCCGCGACCGTGATGCTCTCGGGGATGCCGACCTCGCGCACGATCGGCGCGGTCGGCTTCTCGAAGCCGTGCTTGTCGGAACTGCTGAGCGAAACCGACCTCTGGCGCGATTTCTTGCGCCGCTTGCCGCTCTTGTCGGCGGAGACGTGCAATTCCTCGCGGCCGTACTTGCGGCTCTGCTTGCGGTCTTCATCCGTGGCCGCCTCGGCATGGCGCTTGTGCTTGGGCTGCTTCTTGCCCTTGCCCTTGTCGGCTTCCGGCGCGGCGCCCGGCTTGGCCTCGGCGGCCTGCTGGCGCGCCTGCTCCTCGACGATGCGTTGAGCCTCGGCCTCGCGCGCGGCCGCTTCCTCGGCCTGCTTGCGTTCGGCCTCCTCACGGGCCTGGCGCTCGGCTTCCTCCTTCGCCTTGCGTTCTTCCTCGGCCTTGCGTGCGGCGGCCTCCTCGGCCTCCTGACGGGCGCGTTCCTCGGCCTCGGCCTGGAGCCGCTTCTCCTCTTCCTCCAGGATGTCGCTGCGCTTGACGTAGGTGCGTTTCTTGCGCACCTCGACCGTGACCGTCTTGGTCGTGGTCGTGCGACCCTGGGCCGAGGGCACCTTCAGTTCACTGTGCGTCTTGCGCTTGAGCGTGATCTTTTTCGGCCCGGACTCTTCCTGCTTGCCCAGCTTGCCGTGGCTCTTGCGCAGATAGGCCAACAATTCCATCTTCTCGTCATCGGAGATGGTGTCGTCCGCGCCACCCACACTGATCCCGGCATTGCCGAGTTGGGTGAGCAGGCGGTCGACCGGAATCCCGACGACTTCAGCGAATTGTTTGACTGTGACTTCCGACATAATTTCTCTCTTCTCCCGAACGGTCATGGCGCCATGACCGGCTCCCTCACCCCACCCTCTCCCTGAGGGAGAGGGGGACAGAGAGCGCGCTGCGCGCGGTTCTATTGCCTGGTTAACCCTGCTGCTCTTCCGCGAACCAGGGTGCGCGCGCGGCCATGATCAGGGCGCCGGCGCGATCTTCGTCCATTTCCTCTGCGATTTCCTGCAACTCGTCGACGGCCAGCTCGGCCAGGTCCTCCTGGGTGCATACACCCTTGGCCGCCAGCTTGTAGGCCAGGTCCTGGTCCATGCCCTCCAACTCGAGCAGATCCTGGGCCGGCTCGGTGTCCGGCATCTGCTCCTCGCTCTGGATCGCCTTGGTCAGGAGCACGTCACGGGCACGCCCGCGCAGTTCCTCGACGATATCCTCGTCGAACTCCTCGACCTGAACCAGCTCCGAGGCCGGCACATAGGCGATCTCGTCGATGCTGGAAAAGCCCTCCTGCACCAGGATGGCGGCGATCTCCTCGTCGACGTCCAGCTGCTCCATGAACATCTGCTGCAGCTGCTGAGCCTCCTGCTCGCTCTTCTGCTCGGCGTCTTCCACCGTCATCACGTTGAGCTCCCAGCCGGAGAGCTGGCTGGCCAGGCGCACGTTCTGGCCGCCGCGGCCGATGGCCTGCGAGAGTTGCTCCTCCGCCACCGCGATGTCCATGCTGTGGGTATCCTCATCGACCACGATGGAGACCACCTCGGCCGGCGACATGGCGTTGATGACGAACTGGGCCGGGTTCTCGTCCCAGAGAATGATGTCGACGCGCTCTCCGGCCAGTTCATTGGACACGGCCTGCACGCGCGAGCCGCGCATGCCCACACAGGCGCCGACCGGATCGATGCGCGGATCCAGCGAACGCACGGCGATCTTGGCGCGCAGGCCGGGATCGCGTGCCGCGCCCAGGATTTCGATCAGTTCCTGGCCGATCTCCGGCACCTCGATGGTGAACAGTTCGATCAGAAACTGCGGCGCGACGCGGCTGACGAACAGCTGCGGGCCGCGCGGCTCGGAACGCACGTCGACCAGGAAACCGCGCAGGCGGTCACCCGGGCGAACCGACTCGCGCGGGATCATCCACTCGCGCGGGATGAAGGCCTCCACGCCCTCGCCCAGATCCAGGTGGACATTGCCACGCTCGACCCGCTTGACGGTGCCGTTGACCAACGTGCCCTTCTTGTCCTCGTAGGCCTCCACCACCTGCGCCCGCTCGGCCTCGCGCACCTTCTGCACGATGACCTGCTTGGCGGTCTGGGCGGCGATGCGGCCGAATTCCTCGGACTCGATCGGCTCTTCTATATAGTCGCCCACCTCGATGCCCGGCTGCAGCTGCTGCGCGCGGGTGTAGAGCACCTGGTAGTCGGGGGATTCGAAATTCTCATCCTCGTCGTCGACGACCAGCCAGCGGCGGAAGGTCTCGTAGTCCCCCGTCCTGCGGTCGATTGCCACGCGCGCATCGATGCCGCCGCCGTGACGCTTCTTCGTGGCGGACGCCAGCGCCGCTTCGATGGCCTGGAAGATGATTTCTTTATCGACGCCCTTCTCGTTCGAGACGGCGTCGACCACCATTAAAATGTCTTTGCTCATGACTGCCTGTCTCCGACTGGCTACCCGAGTCGAAAAAATTACCCCTGAAATTCAGGGACCAATCGTGCCTGCTCGATCTGATCCAGCGGCAGGCACACTTCATTGCCCTCGTCGTCGACGATGACGACATCCTCCTGCCGCAGTCCCTGCAGCAGGCCGGTGAACTTGCGCTGCCCGCCCACCGGCAGACGCGTACGCAGCTTTACCCTGTTGCCCCGGAAGCGCTCAAAGTCCGCGGCCTGGAACAGCGGCCGGTCAAGCCCCGGGGAGGAAATCTCCAGGCTGTACTGGCCCGGCACCGGATCCTCCACGTCGAGGATGCCGCTGACCTGATGACTCACCGCGGTGCAGTCGTCCAGCGTAATGCCGGCCTCACTGTCTATATATATACGCAGCACGCTGTGTTTGCCGCTGGGGTGATACTCGATCCCCACCAGCTCGTAACCCAGTGCGCGCACCGCAGGTTCCAGCAGTTCCCGCAGCTTGAACGGATCATTGCGCATCTTTTCGCCGTGGTCGCCTTGCCCTGTCCGCACCGTTCAACCGGCACGCCGCTGTCGCAAACAAAAAATGGGCCTACGGCCCACTCCAGGTGCCGGCCTGTTCCTGAATACAAGATAGCAGGCGCGGATATGAAAAGACCCCGAGAACGGGGCCACCTTTCACCTCAATCCCGGCTGCCAGGCTCGACAACCAACGCGGATTATAAAAGTCTCTGCAATGACTTGCAAGACAACAGCTTAGGATAATCATCCCGGCCCGGGCGTCGGGCACGACCCCAGCCGGTGCGGTTTATACCAATACAATCATGGCGTTATGGATCCTGACGGCCGCCCCGGGCGGGGGCGTCGTGGATACACCGTCCCCACGCCCGGCGACACGGCGGCGACATGTCCGGTCACAGCGGCCGCGTCGACGGCACATCCCTCCACCCATGCATGCGACACGCATGACATGAGCGCAAGTTACATCATTACCCATATCCTGTTATAATTGAGCGCTTTCACTCTAACAACAATAAATTGATCCCGATGCGGGTGCGCACGGGGCACAGGGATGGAGACAGAAAGAATATTTTGCAGTTGTCAAATCAATTCAAGAGGCCGACAAATCCATGCCTTCAATCAATACCGTCATCAAGCAACTCGGAGACACCTACCTCACCATCGCCGACTACCACAACTCCAAGGGTGTCTGGGTACGCATCGTCAAGAATGGTGAGCTGCTCGAACCGGCGTTCTTTTCCCTGGCCCAGTATGGCTCGTTCGACAAGGCCAAAAAGGCCGCCATCCGCTACCGCAACCAGCTGGTGCGCAAGTACAACGTGATTCCGCGCAAGCTGCGCGCGGCCGGGCCCTATGCCAACTATCGCGAAACCGATCCGCGCAACTTCACCGGCGTTGTGGGTGTAGGTCTGCAGCTGCACGAGAAGGACGGTTACTACCATGCGACCTGGAAGGCCCAGTGGTACCGCAAGGACACCGGCCTCAAGACCCGCAGCCTGTCGATCGCCAAGCACGGTTACAAGACAGCCTTCCGCACCCTGGTCAGGAAGCGGTTCGAGGAAACCGGCCAGGACGTCAAGCGCCTGCCGAGCGCCCCCGATCGCAAGGCGATGGCGGCGCACCTGAAGGAGCGCCTGGGTCCGAAATGGCGCAGTCTGATCAGCCCCAAATGGGACCAGTGGTGGGACGGGCGTTGAGCGCGTTCTGACATCCCGTGATAAAAAACGGCCCGTCATTCGACGGGCCGTTTTTTTGTGGAGCGGTTTTGGCTGTTTTCAAGCGTAGGATGGGTGGAGGCGCCTGCGCCGCAACCCATCAATTTCAACCGCACTGCGATGGGTTGCGCGTCGCTCCACCCATCCTACGATTCCTGCGGCTGCTCATCCGGCAACGTCTCGGCGGCCTCCTTTTTCGCCGCGGCCTGGTGGTCGCGCGCCAGCAGCAGGTAGACCGCCGGCACCACGTACAGGGTGAACAGGGTGCCGATGCCCAGGCCGGTGGCGATCACCAGGCCGATGTGCAGGCGGCTGACCGCACCGGGACCGGTGGCGAACAGCAGCGGCAGCATGGCCATGACCATGGCCAGGGTGGTCATGATGATGGGCCGCAGGCGGATGGCGGCGGCCTGCTCCACCGCCGCGCGCCGCGACAGCTTGTCGCGGATCTGCAGCTGGTTGGCAAATTCCACGATCAGGATGCCGTTCTTGGCGATCAGGCCGATCAGGGTAATCAGACCCACCTGGGTGTAGATGTTCACCGTCGCCCCGCCCACACCCAGGGTCATGAAGATCAGGGCGCCGGCAATGGACATGGGCACCGACACCAGGATGATCACCGGATCACGCCAGCTCTCGAACTGGGCGGCCAACACCAGGTAGATCACCAGGATGGACATGAAGAAGGTCAGGATCAGCGCGCTGCCCTGCTGGGTGAACTGGCGCGACATGCCGGTGTAGTCCCAGCCGAAGTTGCGCGGGAATTCCTCGGCGGCGATGGTCTCGAGACGGTTCAGCGCATCGCCCAGGGTCACGCCGCCGGCCATCACGCCCTGCACGGTCACGGCATTGAGCTGCTGGTGCTGGGTGCGCTGACTGGGCTCGACCTGCTCGCTCAGGCTGGCAAAGGAGGCCAGCGGCACCATGTCGCCGGAGGCCGTGGGTATGTAGTACTGCTTTAGGTCCTCCGGCTCGAGGCGGAACTCGCGCGCCACCTGGGGGATGACCTTGTAGCTGCGCCCCTCCAGATTGAAGCGATTGACATAGCCGCCGCCGAGCATGGAGCCGAGATTGGCGGCGATGTCCTGCATGCGGATGCCCAGGTCCGCCGCCCGGTCGCGGTCGATGACCAGGTTGACGCGTGGCCGGCTGAACTCCACCGTCTTCTGCAGGAAGATGAAATCGCCCGATTGCATGGCCCGGCCGATCAGCGTATCGGCCACCTGGTCCAGCTGCTCGTAGCCGGCATCGGTGGTGATGACGAACTGCACCGGCAGGCCGCCGCCCGAGCCGGGCAGGCTGGGCCGCGGGAAGACCGCGGTCTGGAACCCGGCGATGCCCGCCAGCTTGCCCTGCACCTCCGGCTGGACCTGCATCTGCGAGCGCTCGCGCCGGGTCGGGGGTTCCATCTTGAAGCCGCCGAACACGGTGCTGGCGTCGCGCCCGAAGCCGAGGATCAGGAAGCTCTCGTGATACTCCGGAACGGACTCGAAGGCCTCCAGGATCTGGCGGGTGTAGATCTCGTTGTACTCCAGCGTGGCGGTCTGGGGGGCACGGGCCTGGAAGAACAGGATGCTCTGGTCCTCGGTGGGCGCCAGTTCGTTGGGCGTGGTGACGAACATGAAATAGATGCTCGCCAGGATCACGCCGGCGAAGGTCAGCACCACCGGCAGATAACTCAGGGCACCGTGCAGGCTGCGCTGGTAGCTGTCGGCCAGCCAGTTAAAGAAGCGCTCCACGCGCTGTTCGAAGCGCCCGGACTGGCCGTGGGGCTTGAGCACACGCGAGGAGACCATGGGCGAGAGCGTCAACGCGACCACGCCGGAAATGAGCACCGCCCCGGCCAGGGCGAAGGCGAACTCGGTGAACAGGGTGCCCACCAGTCCGCCCATGAAGCCGATCGGTGCGTACACCGCCACCAGGGTGGTGGTCATGGCGATGATGGGCAGGGCCAGCTCGCGCGCCCCCTTGAGTGCGGCTTCGATCCGACCCGACCCCTCCTCGATGTGGCGGTGCACGTTCTCCACCACGATGATGGCATCGTCGACCACCAGGCCGATGGCCAGCACCAGCGCCAGCAGGGTCAGCAGGTTCACCGAAAAGCCCAGCATCAGCATGATGATGCCGGCGCCGATCAGCGACAGTGGCACGGCGATGGCCGGGACGATGGCCGCCCGGATCGAGCCCAGGGTCAGGTAGATGACCACCAGTACGATCAGCACCGCCTCGCCGATGGTCTTGAACACCTCGTTGATGGAATCCTCGATGAAGACACTGGCATCGTAGGGGATGTGGGCCTGCAGGCCCTCGGGCATCTGACTGCGGATCTCCGGCATGACATCACGCACCAGGCGGGCCACATCCAGCGGGTTGGCCCCGGGCGCCTGTTCGATGCCGATGAAGATGGCCGGCTTGCCCTTGTACCAGTTGGTCGAATCGTAGTCCTCGGCACCCAGTTCGGGGACGGCGATGTCGCCCAGCCGCACCAGGCTGCCGTCCTCGGAACGCACCACCAGATCGCGGAAGTCCTGCGCCCGGCTGATGTCGGTGTTGGCGCCCAGATCGATGGCCACATAGGCGCCCTTGGACTGACCGACCGCCGCCAGGTAGTTGTTCTCGCGCAGCACCTCGGCGACCGTCCGGGCCGAAACCCCGAGCGCGGCCATGCGCTGCGGATCCAGCCAGATGCGCATGGCGAATATCTTGTTGCCGAGCAGTTCCGCCTTGGCCACGCCCGGCAGCGCCTGCAGCTTGGGCTGCACAACCCGCAGCAGATAGTCGGTGATCTGCGAGGGTGACATCTCTTCGCTGTAGTAGGCCATGTACATCAGCGCGGTGGTGTCGCCGGTGGTGGAATCGATCACCGGGTCCTCGGCCTCGGCCGGGAGCACATTGCGCTGGCTGGCCACCTTGGCCTGGATCTCGGCCACAGCGGCGTTGGCGTCGTAGTTCAGCTCCATGTGGGCCTCGATCACCGAACTCCCCTGGGTACTGCGGGCGAACAGATAGTCAATGCCGTTGGCCTCGGCAATGGCCTGCTGCAGCGGGGTGGTGATGAAGCCCTTGACCAGTTCGGAACTCGCGCCGGGATAGGTGGTGGTCACGGTGACCACGGTGTTCTCGGTCTCGGGATACTGGCGTACCTCGAGCAGCCCGAGTGAGCGCAGGCCGATGACCAGGATCAGCAGGCTGACCACGCTGGCCAGCACCGGACGATGGACGAAGATATCGGTGAAGCGCTTCATTTACCGAACTCACCGGTCATTTCGGCCGAATTGTCGATGGTCACGGCCTGGCCGTTGCGCAGTTTGACCTGGCCGGCGCTGACCACCCGGTCACCGGCTTCCAGACCGCGGGTGATGCTGATGCGGCCGTCGCGCACCTCGCCGGTCTGCACCTGGCGGGTCTGGACGGTCAGGCTGCCGTCCTCCTGTTCCTGGATCAGAAACACGCTGCTGCCGTAGGGGTTGTAGACCACGGCCTGGCGCGGCAGGGTCAGCACCTCCTCGATCTCGGGCAGCCAGACCTCAACCTCGGCGAACATGCCGGGACGCAGGCGCTGATCGGGATTGGGCAGGGTGGCGCGCACCCGGATCTGGCGCGAACCCTGATCGATGCGCGACTCGAGCGCGCTGAGTGTGCCCTCGAAGGTCGCATCGGGATAGGCCTGCACCGCGAGGGTCACGGTCTGACCGGGTTCGAGATCGTCCAGGTAGCGTTCCGGCAGACTGAAATCGGCGTAGACCGGATCCAGCGCCTGCAGACTCACCACCGGATCTCCGGGGGTGAGGTACTGGCCCGGGTCGATCCGGCGGATACCCAGGCGGCCGGCAAAGGGCGCGCGCAGGGTCATCTTGTCCAGCCGCGCCCGCTGGGCGGCAACCGCGGCGGTGGCCTCGTCCAGGCTGGCGCGGGCCGCGTCCAGGTCGGACTGGGAGACGCTGTTCTCGCGCCGCAGTCGCTGGTTGCGCTCGAACTGCAGTTGCGCCAGTTTGCGCTGTGCCACCAGCCCCTCGAGCACAGCGCGGTCCACGCTGGCATCGAGTTGCAGCAGGACCTGGTCGGCCACGGCCGCCTGGCCCGAATCGAACCCCAGCGACTCCACCACGCCGGCAAGCTCCAGGGTCAGGTCGATGCCCTGGGATGCCGTCAGGCTGCCCACGGCCTGCAACTTCGGCTGCCAGCGCTGACGCTCGACCTCGGCGGCGGCCACGGTCGCCGGCGGCGGCGGCTGGGTCGCCTGCTCGATCATTTTCTGCATCTGCAGGTATTTCCAGCCGAAGATGCCGCCGAACAGGACGGCCAGCAACAGCAGGACGATGATCAGTCGCTTGATCACGGCATCACCTCATTTCCATTACAGGGCGCGGCGGCCGGGGCGGCCACGCATGAACGCGTATTCTGGACGACTTGGACTGGACGGTCCAGTCCAAATCTGTAAAAATTCCTGCCAACTTCATTGCCCACTCGATTGTGTCTCCCGATGTCCCGTACCCCTGCCCTCCAGTGCTCTCCACCGGCCGCCACCGAAAAGCAGCTGGCCATCATCCAGGCGGCCACGCAGATATTCCTGGAACAGGGCTACGACCAGGCCAGCATGGAACGCATCGCCCGCGCGGCAGGGGTATCGAAGCAGACCATCTACAACCAGTTCGGCAACAAGGAGGCCCTGTTCCGGGCCATCATCACCCAGCGCTGCAGTGAACTGCTGGACACACTGCTGTCCTCCTCACCCGACGAGGACGGCATCGAGCGGATCCTGACCCGATTCGCCACCCTCCTGCTCGACAGCCTGCTGGAACCCTCGGCCCTGGCCCTGCACCGGCTGATCGTGGCCGAGAGCCGGCGCCTGCCGCGGGTCGGCCGGCTCTATTACGAATCCGGCCCCGAACGCGGCAACCGGCGGCTGGCCGAATACCTGCAGACCCTGTGCGAGCGCGGAATGCTCGACATCGAGGACCCTGACCTGGCCGCCCAGCAGTTCACCGGCGCCCTGCTCGGCTCGCTGCGCACCCGCGCCCTGGTCCTTGAGGAAGCGATCCCGCAGGCCGAGATCGATCGGGTGGTGCGGCACACGGTGCAGTGCTTTCTGGCCCTGCACCGGCCCTGCCGCTGATCCCGAACAGGCGCCACATCTGTCATTCCACGTTCCGGCTGGTAGAATTACGCACCTTTGCGCAGGCTCCACCCCGGTCGCCGGCGCCTAACCAGCCCAATCCCAAGGTGTGAACGTGAGTGAAAGCCTCAGTCTGAACAAGAAACAGATCATCGCCGCTGTCCTGTTCCTGGCGGCGGGTGTCTATATCGCCGGCGCGGTGCCCTCGGTGGAAATCGCCTGGGTCTGCGCCTTCCTGCTGCTGACCATCTTTCTGTTCGCCTTCGAAGTGGTCGGTGTGGACGTGGCCGCCGTCTGCGTCATGGTACTGCTGGGTCTGAGTTCACTGTTCGCCCCCCTGATGGGTCTGGAGCAGGGCCTGGTCGACCCGAATAAGCTGTTCACCGGCTTTGCCAGTAATGCGGTCATCTCCATCATCGCGGTCATGATCATCGGGGCAGGCCTGGACCGCACCGGCATCATGACCCAGGTGGCCGGCTTCATCCTGCGCGTCGGCGGTTCCACCGAGGCCCGCGTGATCCCGCTGATCTCGGGCACGGTCGGGATCATTTCCAGCTTCATGCAGAATGTGGGCGCGGCCGCTCTGTTCCTGCCGGTGGTCTCACGCATCTCGGCCCGCACCGGCCTGCCCATGTCGCGTCTGCTCATGCCCATGGGCTTCTGCGCCATCCTCGGCGGCACCATGACCATGGTCGGCTCCAGTCCGGTGATCCTGCTCAACGACCTGCTGCTCACCTCCAACAAGGGCCTGCCGCCGGACCAGCAGATGGAGACCTTCGGGCTGTTCGCCATCACCCCCATCGGCATCGCCCTGGTCACCACCGGCGTGCTCTATTTCATCCTGGCCGGACGCTTCGTGCTGCCCTCGGACAGCGCTGCCGGCGAGGAAGGTCGCAGTCGCGGCGAGGACACCAAGCGCTATTTCCAGGAAGTCTACGGCGTGGGCTACGACATCGTGGAGGCAGAGGTGCCCGCCAACTGCCCGCTGGTGGGACACGACCTGGACCAGATGGAACACGACTACCGGGTAAGGGTGATCGCCCTCGACAAGGGCGACGGCATTCGCGTCGGCGCCGCCGGCGTGGACCGCAGCCTGGGCATCGAACCCGGCACCCGGTTGGCCCTGCTCGGCACGCGCGAGGCGCTGGACAGTTTTGCCGGCAAGCATCAACTGCGGGTGCGGGCGGATCTGGACCGTTTCAGCGAGGTGCTGGTGCCGACCAAGGCGGGTATCGCCGAGATCGTCATTCCGCCCGGCTCCAAACTGATCGGTCAATCTGCCCGGGAGCTGTGGCTGCGCAAGACCTACGGCCTGTCACTGCTGGCCATCCACCGCGGCGGCAAGACCCTGAGCCGCGAAGGCGAAGGCGTACGCGACATTGCGTTTGAGTCCGGCGACACCCTGGTGGTACACACCACCTGGGCGGATCTGGCGCGACTGGAGCGGGATCGCAACTTCGTTATCGTCACCACCGAGTATCCGCACGAGGAGGAACGTCCGCACAAGGTGCCGCACGCCCTGCTGTTCTTTGCCATCACGCTGGGACTGGTCCTGTTCACCGACCTGCGGCTGTCGGTGGCGCTGTTGACCGGGGCCATGGGTATGGTGCTCTCCGGCGTGCTGTCGATCGACGAGGCCTACCGCGCGGTGAGCTGGAAGACGGTGTTCCTGCTCGCTTCGCTGATCCCGCTGGGGCTGGCAGTGGAGACCAGCGGCACCGCCCGCTACATCGCCGAGGAGGTGGTGGCCCGGGTCGGCGAGGCCGCGCCCTGGATCATCCAGGCCGCCATCGCCGTGCTGGCGACCTTCTTCACCCTGGTGATGTCCAACGTCGGCGCCACCGTGCTGCTGGTGCCGCTGGCGGTCAATATCGCCGTCCAGGTCGGCGCCGATCCGGCCATCTACGCCCTGACCGTGGCCATCGCCACCTCCAACTCCTTCCTCATCCCCACCCACCAGGTCAATGCCCTGATCATGGGGCCGGGCGGCTACCGGGTGCCGGACTTCATGCGCGCCGGCGGCATCATGACGGTGCTGTTCCTGGTGGTGTCGCTGACCATGCTGAATGTGGTCTTCTGACAGATGTGATATCAACGCAGAGGGCGCAGAGACACAGAGGCGCAAAGGACTATAAATCATAAAACCTCTGCGACTTTGCGTTCTCCGCGCTTGAGTCGCACCATCTGCACATACCCGCCAAACCGGCTCAGAATTCGATCCGCCGAATGTAATCGGGCGTGTCGCACAGGCGCCGGGCCTGCTGGAAATCCGTCTCCGACATGTCGCGCGCGACGATGTTGCGCAGGATGTTCGCCTCGGCATCACCCTGAGCGCAGGCCTGGCTGAGCCAGAAGTAGGACTTGGCTTCGTTGATCGCCACGCCCCGACCCTCGGCGTAGCTCAGGCCCAGCGCATACTGGGCATCCACATCGCCCGTCCTCGCCCGCTCGAACAGGCGGCGGGCGTCGTCGGGATCGTTGCGCAGCAGTGACATGCGTTCCAGCATCGTGATGCCTCTCAGGTGGTTGCGCTCAACCGGCGCTGCAGCAGGGCCAGCAGCCCACGCAGCACGGGTATGTGGCGATAGATGGCAGCCGGATCCCAGTAATCGTGATGGGCCGCCACGCGTCCGGCAGCGTCGAAACGGACGCGGGACATGCCCTCGACCTCGAGCGGCCGTCCGCCGGCCAGGCGGCGGGCGGAAAAGCGGAACCGCCACAGGATACAGGCCCAGTCGTCCCGGCAGGCCCAATGCAGGACCTCGAAGCGGGGGTTATCCAGCTGTGCGAACATGTGCCGGTAGATCGCGCGGATCGCCGGTGTGCCACGCACGTCGTTGAAGGGATCCCGGAAGTGGGCGTCCGGGGCGTAGAACTCGTCCACACGCTCCAGATCGGCCGGGGCAAGCTCCGCATAGAACTCAGCCAGGGCAGCAGTCAGGTGCTCGATGTCCTGTGCCATGTCTACACCAGCCTGCGCGTCAGCGCGAAGAACAGACGATACGGCAGCATCCGCAGCAGGCCCAGCATCAAGGCCAGACGCCGCGGAAACCGGATCTCGAAGCCCGGGTCGTCGAGATGTTCAAGGATGGCTGCCGCGGCGGTGGCCGGTTCCAGCAGCTGTGGCATGGTGAATTCGTTCTTTTCAGTCAGACGCGTTCTGACGAAACCGTGATTGATGACGCCGAGATGGATTCCCGCCCGGGCCAGTTCCGGGTGCAGCGATTCGGCCAGATTGATCAGGGCCGCCTTGGTCGGGCCGTAGGCCGCGGCATGCGGCAGTCCCGCATAGCCCGACAGGCTGGCATTGATCAGGATGCGGCCACCGCCGCTGGCGCGCATCATCGGTACCACGGCGGCCAGGCAGTTGACCGCGCCGAGGTAATTGATACGGGTGATGCGCTCGAACACGGCAGGGTCGAGCTGATCCATGCCGGCGGGTTCGTAGTCGCCCACATTGTAGATGACCAGGTCGGGTACGCCGACCTGGTGCGCGATGTCCTGCGCGGCCGCAGCGACGGCATCAGCCTCGACCACGTCCACCGGCAGCACCCGGACATCCCCGCCCCGCTCCGACAGCGTGTCCCGCACCGCCTCCAGGCGCTCGCGCCGCCGCGCCGAGATCACCAGCCGCTCGCAGCGGGCCAGCAGCCCCGGCGCCAGTTCCGCCCCAATGCCGGAACTGGCGCCCAGCAGCCAGATTGTCGAACAGGTGTTGGCCATGCCGGTCGCTCCTTGGCACTGCGCAAAACTGGTGTATAATTATCGTACAAGTATTGTACAAGTCAACCGGCACGGGACACGGCATGGAAACCCAAGCGCACTACTACCCAATCCGCAATGTGGCCGAGATCACCGGCGTCAACCCCGTCACCCTGCGCGCCTGGGAGCGCCGTTACGGCCTGTTGCAACCGCACCGTACCGACAGCGGACATCGCCTCTACAGCGACGATGACATCCGTCTCATCCAGCAGGTGACGACACTGCTGAACGAGGGTCAGTCCATCAGCCAGGTGGTACGCAGCCTCAAACAGGGCGCTCCCGAAGCGGCCGGCATACGCGAGGACAACGCCGACATCTGGGAGACGCACCGCGCCCGGATGCTTGAGGCGATCGGCCGCTTTGACGAACGCACCCTGGAACAGGCGTACCAGGAAATCCTCGGCCTCTACCCCATCGATACCGTCAATACCCTGCTCATCCGCCCACTGTTGCAGCATCTGGGCAACTGCTGGAAGCAATCGGATACCGGCATTGCCCAGGAACATTTCTTCACCGCCTACCTGCGCAAGAAGCTAGGCGCCCGGCTGCATCACAGCAACCTGCAGAGCCATGGTCCGCGACTGATCCTGTGCAGTCCCTCGGGTGAGCACCATGAGCTGGGTATGCTGCTGTTCGCGGTCACCGCGGTCAGTCACGGCCTGCGGCTGGTCATGCTGGGACCGGACATGCCGCTGTCGGAACTGACCGCGGTGGCCGACGCGACCGCAGCAGAAGGCGTGATCCTGTCCATGTCCACACGCCCGTCGAAGAAGGTCGTCGAGCAGGAACTCCCGGCCCTGATCGGGGCATTGGACATTCCCCTGTTCATCGGCGGTCAGTATGCGGTCACCCATGCCCGTGAACTGGCCGCTGCCGGCGCGGTGCCGGTCGGCACCGATGCCCTGCCGGCACTGCGCAGCATCCGCGCCGGGCTCCACTCCGGCACCTGAGCGTCTCCGCCAGGAAAATCACCACATAAACAACAAGCAGAAGGCTGAATACCGATTGTGTTGAAAACGTGACATTTCCCCGCCCCTGAATCCGTTGCATCCCGGCAATATCTGTACAATACTTGTACAAAGACTTCGTATTCAGTCAAATATTTGTACAGGTGCAAGTGCAATGAAGGATCGGATTGCGGTGATCGGCGCCGGTGTGGCGGGTCTGAGCACAGCCTGGCTGCTGCGGGAGCGCTACGATGTCACCCTGGTGGAGCGCAATGCCTACATCGGTGGCCACACCCATACCGTGGAGGTGGACAGCAAGGCGGGCAGCGTGCCCGTGGACACCGGTTTCATTGTCTACAATGAGCCGAACTACCCCCTCCTGACCCGGCTGTTCGACTGGCTGGGGGTGGACACCCAGCCCACGGACATGTCCTTCTCGGCGTCCATCGACGCCGGCAGCATCGAATACGCCGGCAGCAGTCTGCAGACGCTGTTCGCCCGCCCCGGCAGCCTGACCGATCCGCGCCATCTGCGCATGCTGCGCGAGATCCTCGACTTCAACCGCCGGGCCACCCGCCAGCTGCAGCAGCCCTCGTCCCTGACCCTGGGCGGTTTCCTGGAGCGGCACGGCTACAGCCGAGAACTGCGTGACCACTATCTGCTGCCGATGGCGGCGGCGATCTGGTCCTGCCCGGTGGAGGCCATGCTGGCCTATCCCATGCACAGCTTCGGTCGTTTCTTCGCCAATCACGGCCTGCTCAGCCTGCGCAACCGGCCGCAGTGGCGCACGGTGAGCGGCGGCAGTTATCTCTACGTCAAGGCCATGCTGCGGGATCTCGGGCAACGGGCCGTGCGGGACTGCCCGGTGGAACAGATCCGGCGCGGCGATGACGGGCGCTGGTCCCTGCACACCGCCGACGGCGAACTCGGCAACTTCGATCAGGTCGTGCTGGCCTGTCACGCCGACGAGGCCTGGGCCATGCTCTCCCCCGGGTTGCGCGCCGCGCGTGCGCCGCTGGCCGGCTTCCGCTATCAGGAGAACCAGGCGGTGCTGCACAGCGACAGTCGCCTGATGCCGCGGCTGCGCCGGGTCTGGTCGGCCTGGAACTACCGCTCCGAAGTTGACACCTCCGGCAGCCGCGCAGTCTGCGTGACCTACTGGATGAACCGGCTGCAGCGACTCGACAACCCGCAGCCGTATTTCGTCACCCTCAACCCGCTGCAGGAGCCGGCGCCGGAAACCGTGCATGCCCGCATGGTCTATCACCATCCGGTATATGACAGCGAGGCCCTGCGCCGGCAGCCGCAACTGCAATCGCTGCAGGGCCGTGACGGCCTGTGGCTGTGCGGCTCCTACTTCGGCTACGGCTTTCATGAGGACGCCCTGCGCTCGGCGGTGGAGGTCGCCGACCGGCTGGATGTGCAGCCGCCCTGGGTGACCGGGCTCGATCGTCGAGGCGCGGCCTGACATGGCGACCGCGGCGGGGTGCATCTATGCGGGCGAGGTCATGCACCGACGTTGTTTTCCCGCGGCCTACCGGTTCCGCTACCGGGTGTTCAGTCTCTACATCGACATCGATCGCATCGACGCGGCGGCCGCGCACTGTTGGCTGTTCTCGCACAATCGCTTCAATCTGTTCAGTTTCCACGACCGCGATCACGGTCCGCGCGATGGCAGCAGCCTGCGCGCCTGGGCCGAACGCCTGCTGGACGCTGCCGGTCTGCCGTCTGCCGGCACCCGCATCCACCTGCTGTGCTTCCCCCGGCTGCTGGGCTATGGCTTCAATCCGCTCAGCCTGTGGTATGTCGAAGCCGCCGACGGCGGACTGATCGCCATCCTGTGCGAGGTGCACAACACCTTCGGCGAGTCCCATACCTACATCCTGCATGCACAGGGAGCGCAGCTCGCCTGGCCGGTCACGGGCGAGCACGACAAGCGGTTTCATGTCTCGCCCTTCATCGACATGCAGGCGCGCTACCACTTCCGGCTGTCGCGCCCGGACGCGCGTCTGCAGTACGTCATCCGGGAATATCAGCAGGGCCGGCTGCTGCTGGCCGCGGTGCAGACCGGCCGACGCCGCCCGCTCAGCGACCGCACCTGGCTGGCACTCGCCCTGCGCATGCCGCTGATGACCTTCAAGATCATGGCCATGATCCACTGGCAGGCCCTGAAGCTGTGGCTGCGACGGGTGCCCTTCCATCCCAAACCCTCACCGCCCCGCAAGGAGTTCAGTTCATGACCACAGAAAAGGTGCTGCGTCTCGAACCGCAGCTGCAACAGCTTCCCGTCGCATTGCGGCTGCTGCTGCCCCTGCTGCGCGCCATCCGCATCGGTTCCCTGCGTCTGGAACTGGCCGACGGCCGCCGGTTCGATTTCATCGGTGAGCAGGAAGGACCGGCTGGCGTGATGCGACTGCAGCATCCCGCGCGTTTCAGCCTGCGGCTGATCGCCAATGCCGGCATGGGCCTGGCACAGGCCTATCTGCGCGGCGACTGGTCCAGCACCCGGCTGGCGGACACCCTGCAGGTCCTGGCGCTCAATGAACGCCACATGCGCGCGGCCTTCCCGGGGCGCCAGGCGCTGGCGGGGCTGGACCGGCTGCAGCACCGGCTGCGCGCCAACACCCGGCGCGGCAGCCGCCGCAACATCCGCCGGCACTACGACCTGGGCAACGACTTCTACCGGCTCTGGCTCGACCCCGGCATGACCTACTCCGGTGCCCGCTTCGCCCGGCCCGACGAGGCGCTGGAGGCGGCCCAGACGCGCAAGTACGCCGAGTTGCTGGACTCGCTGCACGCCGCACCCGGCGATCACATCCTCGAGATCGGCTGTGGCTGGGGCGGCTTTGCCGAGTACGCCGCCCGCCGCGGCCACCGCGTCACCGGCATCACCCTGTCGCCGGCCCAGTATGAGTATGCCCGCGCGCGCATCGCGGCCGCCGGTCTGGACACGCGCGTCGAACTGCGGCTGCAGGACTACCGGGATGTACGCGGCCGCTTCGATCATGTGGTTTCGATCGAGATGTTCGAGGCCGTCGGCACCGAGTACTGGCCGGATTTCTTCACTTCAGTGTTCAACTGCCTGCGCCCCGGCGGCCGTGCGGCCCTGCAGGTCATCACCATCGACCCGGCCGTCTTCGCGCGCTATGCGCGGCGCGCCGACTTCATCCAGAAATACATCTTCCCCGGCGGCATGCTGCCCTCGGTACCGGTGTTCGCCGCCCACGCCGCCCGCGCCGGGTTCCAGATCAGCCGCTGCGAGTTCCGGGGCGAGGACTATGCCCGCACCCTGCGCCACTGGGACCACCGCTTCATGCTCAACCGCAACCGGGTCCGGGAACAGGGCTTCGACGATCGGTTCGTCCGCCTCTGGCACTACTACCTGGCCTATTGCGAGGCCGGCTTCATGACCGGACGCATCGATCTGATGCAGACCACCCTGATCCGGCCGCCGTGCCCCTGACCCTGCCACACTGGCAGCGCACCCTGCTGGCCTACGGCGTGACTGGGCTGCCGCTGGCCGCGCTCGGGCTGCCGCTGTACGTGTTCCTGCCCGCATTCTACGCCGGCCTGCCGGAGGTGGGACTGGCGGCGGCGGGCATTGCCATCCTGCTGGCGCGCTCGCTGGATGTGTTCACCGATCCATTGATCGGCTACTGGTGCGACCGCAGTTCCCAGGGTTCGCGCCTGCTGCGGCCGCTGATGCTGGCCGGCACCCTGCTGCTGCTGTTCGGCATCAGCCGTCTGTTCATGCCGCCGGCCGATGTCGGCGGCGCCTACCTGTTCCTGTGGAGCCTGGTCAGTTACACCGGCTGGACCCTGATCACCGTGCCCTACCTGGCCTGGGGGGCCGAGCTGACCCAGGCCTATCATGCGCGCACCAGCGTGACCGTCGCGCGCGAGGCCTTCACCATCCTCGGCACGATGCTGATGATCGCCCTGCCCCTGCTGACCGGACACACGGATCAGCTGGCCCGGTTGATGCAGAACGCGGCCTGGCTGCTGTACCTCCTGCTGCCGACGGCGGTGCTGGTCACGCTGGCGGGCACACCGGCACCGGGACCGCGACGGGCCACCGCGCCCGGTTATCTGCGGGCACTGATGGAGGATCCCCTGCTGCGGCGGCTGTCGCTGGCCTTCTTCAGCAACAGCATGGCCAACGCCATCCCCGCCTCGCTGATCATTCTGTATGTGGAAACGGTGCTGCAGGCCGGGGCTTCGCTGCCGCTGTTTCTCGGCGCCTACTTCTTCAGCGGCCTGGTCGCCCTGCCCCTGTGGCAGGCGCTGGCGCGCCGCCTGGGCAAGGCCCGCACCTGGGCCCTGTCCATGCTGCTGGCCAGTCTCGCCTTCCTCGGCGTGCTCGTGCTGGGGCCGGGGGACGTCGCCGCCTTCACCCTCATCTGCCTGCTCACCGGCGCCAGCCTGGGCATCGACATGGCGCTGCCGGCCTCGATCCAGGCCGATGTCGCCGAACAGCAGCGGCTGGTGTCCGGTCAGCACCGCACCGGCACCCTCTTCGGTCTGTGGAGCCTGCTCACCAAGCTGGCGCTGGCGGTGGCCGTGGGCATCGCCTTCCCCCTGCTGTCGCTGTCCGGATTCGAATCGGGACAGCCCACGACAACGGTGCAGGCGCTGTGGCTGACGCTGCTCTATGCCCTGTTGCCGGTGATCATCAAGCTCTACGCCACCTGGCTGGTGTGGCGGCTGCCGTTGACCGAGACCAATTTGCTCACCCTGCGCGACAGCGCCCGTTCCCGGGAGGAGACCGATGACAAGATTGCCCGTACTGATTCTGATCGCCTGCAGCCTGCTGCTGAGCGCCGGCTGTAGTCACATGCAGGCGCAGGACTACCAGGGTCAGCAGCCGCCGCTGGTGCTGGAGGAATACTTCCGGGGCGAACTGCAGGCCTGGGGCATGTTCCAGAACCGGCGCGGTGAAGTGAAGCGCCGCTTCCGCGTCGACATCGACGGCCGTATGGAAGGCGACGAACTGGTGCTGCAGGAGGACTTCGTCTATGCCGACGGCGAGCGCCAGCAACGCATCTGGCGCATTCACCGGCTGGATGAACACCATTACGAGGGCCGGGCCGACGACGTGGTCGGGGTCGCCCGCGGGGCCCAGTACGGCAATGCGCTGAACTGGGAATACAAACTGCGGCTGGAAGTGGGCGGGAAACACTATGTCGTGCACTTCGACGACTGGATGTTCCTGCAGGACGAGCGGGTGATGATCAACCGGGCCACCATGCGCAAATGGGGTATCCGGCTGGGCGAGGTCACCCTGGTGTTCGTGAAGACCGATCCCGGGACGACCGCACCATGAAAACTGTCGCCATGTTATATCTGTGTCGTCTCCGGACCTGGCTGGCCGGTCTGCTGCTGGCCCTGGCGACACCGGCGCAGGCGGAGGCGCCATTGCCGGTCGCGGTCGAGGTCGGGGAGGATCGCCTGTCACTGATCCGGCAGGATACCATCCGTTATGCCGGCCTGTTCCGGGTCTACAGTCTCGGTGTCTACGCCCCCGCGCCACAGCCGCTGCCGCAGCTGCTGGCCGCCGATGCCAGCACCTGCATCGAGGCCCGCTACCATCGCGACCTGGAGCGGGAAATCCTGATCGAGGCGGCACACCATATCCTGGAACGGCAGCACCCGACGCCTCGACTGCAGGCGTTCAGTGACGGACTGGCGCGGTTGCACGCGGCCTATGTCGATATCCGGGCCGGCGACCGCTACCGTCTGTGCCGCCTCCGGGACAGCGGCCTGACACTCGACCACAACGGCCGGCAGGTGCTGTTCCAGCCCGACCCGGAACTGGCCCGACTGTATCTGGGCATCTGGTTGGGGCCGGGCGGGATTCTGGACGACAATGGCTGATATCCAGCCGGGGGGCAGCGGTCACTGCTGAAACTGATGCTATAAACGCAGAGGGCGCAGAGGCGCTGAGACGCTGAGCATTATGAAATGGAATGAAGCCCAACCTACGTCTGCCGGAAATGCTGGCTTATCCCGGCCTACCCTTTATTTTATGACCTTTGCGTCTCCGCGCCCTCTGCGTTGCTCTCTCCTAACGTCAAGGATCAGCGTTCGATGTTGAACAGCAGGTCCACCCCGGACTCCACCCCGAGCTCGCTTTCCAGGGACCAGCGCCGGCTGAGTTCATAGCGCAGGTTCAGCGTGCTCAGGTGCTCGAACAGGCCCACGCTGTAGTTCACGTACAATCGCGGCGAGAGATACTTGCCCAGCACCAGCGAGGTGTCCTCCGCCGTCCCCCCGCTGCCGCCGCCGCTGACGCTGACCTCGTCCAGCCCCAGGGTCTCGCCGATCTGCCCGGCCAGGGCGTTACCGCCCTTCACCCCCATGGCGGTGGCGGCCCGCATCAACAGCTGACCCTCGGCGCCGCTCGCCCCGGCCATGGGCCGGCCCAGCATCAGATAGGACAGGACATCGCCCTCGGCCATGGCCGGACGCGAAAACAGTTCCAGCTGCGGATCCTGCAGGAAGCCTCCGAGCCGCAGGCCGGCGGTGACCTCGTCGATCTGGCGCACGGCGGTGGCGTCCAGCGCCGGATTGTCCACCGGTCCCCCGCTGTAGATGACCCGGCCCTGGGTGATGTCGAGCGTCTGGCCGTAGGCCGCATAACTGCCGTCGACCACCTGCAGTTCACCCCGGGCGCGGGTCAGCTGGCCCGGCTCGTCGATCAACTCGATCCGGCCAGCGAGGCGGCCGGTCAGGCCGTAGCCCTCGAACATGACCGCCTCACCCAGACTCAGCGTCACCCGCGTATGTACCGACCAGCGCGGCGTCTGCTGTGCCTCGTCTGTGACCACAACCACGTCGCGCGACGGTCCGACCGCGCCGCTGAAATCACGCGGTGCCAGCCGCGCCTCGGGGATGTGGACACGGCCAGCAAGATCGATTCGCGGCGGCTGCACCTTCAGTTCCAGATCAGGTGAGACCGGCAACCGCGCCTCCGGAATATCCAGCACCAGGAAGTCCTCGCCCTGAACGTCAAGCTGCAACCGCCAGTCCGGCAACCGGGTCAGATCCAGAGTGCCGTCGAGCCCGATGCGGCCCGCGCCGGAACGCGCCCCGCCCCGCAATCGCAGCTGTCCGTCGGCAGCCGAGGCCAACTCCACCGCGATGTCCTCGACATGGATGCCGGCCGCCGGGACCCACAGGGCGGCCTCCTGCAGCCGCGCGCCGAGTCGCAGTTCCGGGGCGGCCAGGCTCCCCGTGATCCGGCTGTCGATGTCCAGCCACCCCTGGACCCGGGTCACGGCGGGGACGAACAGTTCGATGACCTCGAGCCGGCGGATGTCGCCGCGCAGACTGCCGGTGACGGTCTGCGTCGCCGGCGCCACCCCCGGGCGGAAGCCCGGCAGGCTCAGCTGCGCGTTCAACTCATCCTGTTCCAGCAGACCGAGGCGGGCCCGGGCCTGCAGTCCGGCGGTATCGAGCTGCCAGTCCAGTTCACCCGCACCGTGCGGCAACCGCTCCCGGGCCTCGCCCGCGTCCCAGGCCACCGTACCCTCGGGCAGGCTGATCCGACCCTCGCTGCGCAGGCCGTCGCCGCTGCGGCGGGCCGTGGCCCGGGCCGACAGGGCCGAATCGAACTCCACCCCCACCGGCAGCCAGGGCTGCAGCCGGTTCAGCGGCAGGCGCTCCAGGCGCAGGTCCGCCTGCCAGTCGGCATAGGCGCGGGCAGCATTGCCTTCCAGGCACAGTTCGGCCGAGTCCTGCTGCCAGCAGGCGGTCTCGAGTCGGGCGGTTTCCGGCCCCAGCCTCAGGGCCAGTTCATTCTGCAGGGTCCAGGCGCCGGTCTCGGGCAGGTTCCAGTCGAACCGGGTGATGCGCCCGCTCCAGTCCGGCTCGCGCCAGCCGCCGGCAAGCGCGAGCTGCAGCCCGTGCGAGGGGCCGTCGGCCGTGAGCTGCAACCGATGGTCGGCCAGGCTGCCGGTGAGTTCACCGGTAACGCCGGCCAGCTCGCGCGCCTGCCATTGCCAGCCGCTGCCGTTCAGGCTCAGCTGCAGCGGCGCCTCCGGACTGCCCAGGCCGGCATCGAAACCGAGGTCGGCCTGCTCGATTTCCAGATCGGCCCAGTCGATCGATTTCAGCCGCAGTTCGCCGACCAGCCGGCTCCGGGGCCAGGCGCCGTGCAGCCGGCCCTGCCCCTGCAGCGTGCCATGCACATGCGGCAGCGTATCCGCCAGTTCCGGGAAATCCAGCGCCCACAGCAGCCCGTCAGCCTGGCCCGGGCCGCCGTTCAGGGTCAGCCGGTTCGCGCCGGTGCGCAGCGCCAGCGCGTCAAAGCGCCAGCCGTCGGGATCGAGCCGGAAACCGCCCGCGCCCGCGATGGGCAGTCCACGCAGCCGCCCGTCCAGCTGCTGCAGCTGCACAGCGGCCGTGACGGTCCCGGACTGGACGGCGCCCCGGGTCTGCAGGCCCGCCGCGAGCTGCCCCGGCCAGTCCGGCCACTGCCGACCGGGATCAATCTCCCGCACGTCCAGGTCCAGTTCCCAGTCCAGGCCGTCGCGCCAGCCGAACCGGCCGGCGCCTTCCACCACGCCGGCCAGCAGTTCGGCCCTGAACTGCTCCAGCCGCAAGCCCGCGACATCGCCGCGGCCGTGCAGTTCGAGCTGCATCTGCGGCAGGTCTGTCCCGGTCAGCGCCGACTGTGCATCCAGCACGAAGTCCCGGATGCCGCCCTCCCAGACCAGCCGACCGTCGGCGGCGCTGAACGCGGGGGCTGCCGGCGGCCAGTGCAGGGCCGGCCAGACCAGCGCCAACCGGCCGGAGCCGCTGTCCAGCGCCCAGTCGCCAGTGACCTGCAGCCGGCTTGCGGCCAGTTGCAGTTCGCTCGCCTCCAGACGGAACCGGTTCCAGGCCTCCTGACTCAGCCGTGCCTGCAGGGTCAGCGGCTCGCCCTGCAGTTGCGGATGGTCCGTGTTCAGGCTGGCCTGGAGCCGGGCCGTAGCGAGATCACCGCTCGCCTGCAGCGACAGTTCCAGTGACTGCGGCGGCAGACCGGCGGCGAAACGCTCCAGCCGGGTCAGCGGCAGCGACAGTTCCAGCGACCATTGCAATGCCTGCAGCGGTTGATCCAGCTGCAGTGACAACTGCGCCGCGGCCGGCTGTTGCAGTTGATGCTCGAGCGTCAGCGTTTCCAGATTGCCGCGCAGTGTGCCGGTCCCGGCATAGACCGGCAGGTCCGGCCGTCGCAGCATCCAGTCGAAGGCAAGCCGGCTCGACGCGTCAGGGGCCAGGGCGATGCTGCCGTTGAGCTGCGCCGTCACGCCGGCCAGCGCCAGTTCCAGCTGCTGCAACTCCAGGCTGCGGCCGCTCGCCTCCAGGGCAAGCTGCAGTCGCTCGATCTGCCGGGCGCCGCCGTCGGGAGGGAGGAATTCGATATCCTCCAGCCGCACATCCCGCAGCACGAGGCGCAGCGGCAGCCGGATGTCGGGCAGGCCGGGCTGCGCCGGCGCCGAGGGTTCCGCATCGCCGGAGGCCGCCGGTGCCAGCTGCAGTCCCTGCAGGTGCAGGCGTTCCACCCACAGGGTCGGCTCGGCCAGGGCCCTGGGCGACCAGTCGAGTTCGAGCTGCTGCAGGCGATAGTCCCCGGCCGCGCCGCTGAAATGCAGCCCGCGGATTTCGAGTGGTCCGGCCAGCCGGCCTTCGGCGCTTTCCCAGCTCAACTCGCCCGGCACCAGCCGGGCCGTCAGCGCCAGACCGGTGCGCAGGCCGCTGCCGGTGAGCAGCAGCCACAGCAGCATAAGCAGCAGTAGCAGCAGCACAATGCCCACTGACCCGCCGAGGCGTTTCAGCACCGTCACAGGTCCGGCCCCAGGGTGATGTGCAGACGCAGCGGGTTGTCCGGACGGCTGACCGCCGAAGCGATGTCGACGCGCAGCAGGCCCACGGGTGATTCCCAGCGCACGCCGATGCCGGCGCCGGTTTCCAGTTCATCACCGAAATCGTCGAAGGCGTTGCCGGTATCGACGAACACCGCGGCACGCCACTTGCCCTTGATTCTGTGCTCGTATTCCAGGCTGCCGATCAGCAGGTGCCGGCCGCCGACCACTTCTCCGCTGGCATCGGTCGGACCCAGCTTCTGATAATCGAAACCGCGCACGCTGCGGTCGCCGCCGGCGAAGAAACGTACCGAGGCCGGCAGCACATCGAAGTCCGACATCCAGGTGGTGCCGAGCTGGCCGCGGGTGAGAATGCGTCCGCGTGAACCGAGGGGAAGGATGTACTTGGCGCCGACGACGAGTTGCAGGAAGCGGGTCTCGGAGATGATTTCCGGGGTCGCCCCGCGCAGTTCCAGCTGTGCCCGCCAACCATGCCGGGTGATCAGGGGATCGTCGGCCTTGATGTAGGTCCAGGCCACGCCGGGCATCAGCAACCGGGTACTGCCCTTCTGATCGCCCAGGCGGAAATCCTCATCCAGGAAGGTCAGCGACAGATTCTCGCGCAGTCGTCCCCGGACCCGGCTCAGATTCGCCGCCAGGGTGCGGGAGTCACTCTCGATCGTTGCGCTGTCCTCCTGCTGGACCGCGGCGGCGAAGCTCAGACGGTCGGTGCGTGGATTGCGCACCGGAATACCGTATTCGACATGCGCCCCCTGACGGATCTCGGAGGCCCGCAGTTCGCTGGACAGGGTGTGGCCGCGGCTGTTGATGCGTCGCACCTCCCAGCCCAGCTTGCCACGCACGCCTGTATCGGTACCGAAACCGATGCCCGCGGTATAACGGTGGCGCTTGCGCGGCTCCAGGCGGACTTCGATCGGAATGGCGTAATCCTGCGCGGCCTCGCGCTGATCGACTACACTGACCGATTCGAAGTAGTCACTGTCGAGCAGGGCACGCTGCAACTCGAGCAGCTTGCGGTCCGAATAGGGCTCACCCGGAGCAAAGCTGAGATACCGGCGCAACAGGGTTTCGCGCAGCCCGGCCGCCTCGAAGCTGATCTCACCGAAGCGATAGCGCCGGCCGGTGTCCAGCTGCAGCAGCACCGTCGCGCTGCCGGCGGCCGGATCGATGCGCAACTCGTGACGGGTATAGGCGGCGTCCAGATAACCCAGTTCCAGTGCCTTGCCGAGCAGGGATTTCTTCAAGGCCTCGTAGCGGGCATGCACGGCCACCTCGCCCAGGCCGAGCAGCGGGTCATCGATCAGCGCCTGCAGATCCTGTGCTTCGCGGCCCGGCCCCTGCAGTTCCAGCGCCAGTTCACGCACCCGGACCGGTTCGCCCGGATCGATGCCGAAGCTGGCCTGCCAGCCCGCCTCGGTACGCCGCAAACGGGACTCGATCCGCGGACGGTAATAACCGAAGGGTTCCAGCGCGGTCCGGATCTCCCGTTCGGCCAGGTTGAAATAGCGCCGCACCCGCACCTCGGAGGGTGCCTCGCGGTCCTTCAGTGTGGTCAGCGACAGCAGTGCCAGGACGTTGGCGCGCAGGCTGTCCTGTTCCAGGCCCTCGATACGTATATCGATTTCCGCGGCCGGCAGCAGTTGCGGACACAGCATCAGGAGCAGGAGGATGAAAAACCGGCGCACGGACATGGGCCGGATTATACTGGATGCGGTATCGCGGGCACCTCGGGAAACAAAAACCCCCGCATCAGGGCGGGGGTTTTGAGACAGCCGGAAGCGGGAATCAGCCGGCGAGCCTGGCCTTGATGGTCTTGACCACCTCATCGCTGGAAGTGGCGTTCACATCCAGCAGCAGGCCTTCGTTGCGGTAGAACTCGACCAGCGGGGCGGTCTTCTCGTTGTAGACGTCGAGGCGGTTGGAAATGGCCTCCTCGGTCTCGTCGTCACGCTGCACTACGCTGCCACCGCACTTGTCGCACACGCCTTCGACCTTGGGCGGCGCGCTCTTGACGTTGTAGATGGCACCGCAGCCGGTGCAGGTGCGGCGGGTGGTCAGACGATCGAGGATGACCTCGCGCGGCACTTCCAGATTGACGGCCATGTCCAGCTTGATCCCCAGCTTGTCCATCAGCGCCTTGAGCTGCTCGGCCTGGGGAATGGTGCGCGGGAAGCCATCGAGCAGAAAGCCGTTGGCGCAGTCCGGTTCCTGCAGGCGCTGTTCCATGATACCCATGATGAGTTCATCCGGGACCAGGTCGCCCGCCTTCATGTAGGCCTCGGCCTGCTTGCCCAACTCGGTGCCCTCCTTCACGGCGGCGCGCAGGATGTCGCCAGTGGAGATCTGCACCGAACCGTCGATGGCGGTCAGCATCTTGGCGACCGTGCCCTTGCCCGCACCGGGCGCGCCCAAAAGAATCAGCTTCACGGAATTCCTCCTTCAACCTGTCGAATCGTTTCCCCGGGCAGGCGCCCGGCGTGGGCGGCAATTGTGCGCGACTCGCCCGGCAGGTTCAATCCATGAGCAATTCTTTAGCAGGCATAGAAGATATTGATGGCCCGGGCCTGTATACTGAGCCGCCCGAATTCGCCTGCGAGGCCGCATGCCGCTACGCCATTCCCATCGCTGGCTGATCCTGGGCCTGGTGCTGCTGGCACTGGTCCTGGCCTGGCGCCTGACACCGCTGTCGGAGTGGGCCGATCCGCAGCGCCTGCTCGGTACGCTGGAGGCGGTGCGCAACTTCGGCTACGGGCCGCTGGTGGTGATCGTGCTGTTCGTGATCGGCGGTCTGCTGATCATGCCGATTACGGCCCTGATCGTGGCGACCATACTGACCTACGGCGCCCTGGCCGGCTTTGTCTATGCCCTGCTGGGCGTGATCGCCAACGCCGCATCCGGCTACGCCGTCGGTGCCCACCTGGGCCGGCGCGGCATCCGCCAGTTGGCCGGGGACCGCATCAACCGGGTCAGCGCCCGACTCGGGGAGCGCGGTATCCTGACCGTGTTTCTGCTGCGGGTGGTCCCGGTCGCCCCCTTCAGCATCATCAACCTGGTGGCCGGCGCCTCCCATGTCACTTTCAGGGACTATCTGCTCGGCACGCTGCTCGGCATGACGCCGGGCATGCTGGCGATCGCCCTGCTGATCGATCGCATCCTGGCCATTATCCGCAATCCCACGCCGCGCACCCTGGTCGTGTTCGTCGCAGTGGTGGCCATACTCGCCGTGGCGGCGCTGCTGCTGTCGCGCTGGGCGCATCGGCACCGCAAGCCCTGACTCCGCCCGGCGTCGAGCTCCGTCCGGGGCGCGGAAGCCGACGGTTCACCGCCCGTATTATATTGGTTAGACTGCATGCGGAATGACTCCATTCCGTCAGCAGGGAACCTATCCACGCATGGCCGAGCCCGCCTCCCCCACCACCGACTGGCATGCCCGCGAGCCGCAGGCCGCCTTCGAACATTTCCGCTCTGACCCCGCCGGTCTGGACGCGCAGACGGCGCAGACACGACTGGAGGAATACGGCCGCAACGAGCTGCGCCCGCCCGAGAAGCAGAGCCGGGTGCAACGCTTTCTGCTGCAGTTCCACAATCTGCTGATCTATGTGCTGCTGGCGGCGGCCCTGGTCACCCTGCTGCTGCAGCACTGGGTGGACAGCGGCGTGATCCTGGGGGTGGTGCTCATCAACGCCCTGATCGGCCACATCCAGGAAGGCAAGGCGGAAAAGGCCCTGGATGCCATCCGGCGCATGCTGTCGCAGCAGGCCATGGTCAAACGCGGCAATGCCTTCATCACCCTGCCCGCCACCGAGGTCGTGCCCGGCGACATCATCAGCCTGCAGTCCGGCGACAAGGTCCCGGCCGATGTACGCCTGTTCAAGGTCAAGGACCTGCGCATCGACGAGGCGATCCTCACCGGCGAATCGGAGGCGGTGGAAAAGAACACCGGGGCGGTGGCGGAGACAGCGGTGCTGGGCGACCGCAGCTGCATGGCCTATTCCGGCACCCTGGTCACCTACGGCCACGGTCAGGGCCTGGTGGTCGCCACCGGCGAGCGGACCGAGATCGGCCGCATCAGCGGCATGCTGGGACAGGTCGAATCGCTGACCACGCCCCTGCTGCGGCAGATGGCGCAGTTCGCGCGCTGGCTGACCGGCGCCATCCTGGTGCTGGCCACGGCCACCTTCGTCTACGGCGTCGGCTTCCAGGCCTATTCCGCCGCCGACATGTTCCTGGCCGCGGTCGGCCTGGCCGTGGCCGCCATCCCGGAGGGCCTGCCGGCCATCATGACCATCACCCTGGCCATCGGCGTGCAGCGCATGGCCCGGCGCAATGCCATCATCCGCCGGCTGCCGGCGGTCGAGACCCTGGGCTCGGTCACGGTGATCTGCTCCGACAAGACCGGAACGCTCACCCACAACGAGATGATGGTCCAGGAGATCGTCTGCGACAACAAACGCTTCGAGGTCAGCGGCTCGGGTTACGACCCGCACGGCGGCTTCAGTCTGGACGAGGCGACGGTCGACCCCGACGCCGAGGCCGAGCTCAGGGAACTCATGCGGGCCGGCATCCTGTGCAACGACAGCAGCCTGACCCGGGACGAACAGGGCTGGCACATTCACGGCGATCCCACCGATGGCGCCCTGCTCACCCTCGGCCGCAAGGGCGGGCTGGATCCGGCGTATCAGCATGAACAGTGGCCGCGCACCGACGTGATCCCGTTTGAATCCATGCGCAAGTTCATGGCGACCCTGCACCACGACCACGCCGGCCACGCCTTCATCTATCTCAAGGGCGCGCCGGAGCGGGTGCTGGAGATGTGCACCTGCCAGCGGGTCCGGGGTGAGGACATCCCGCTGGACCACGACGAGTGGGCCCGCCGCACGCACGCCATGGCCGCACGCGGCCAGCGGCTGCTGGCACTGGCGTACCGCGGCGCCGCGCCCGAGCAGCGCGAGTTGCGCTTCGAGGACGTCGACGGCGGCCTCACCCTGCTCGGGGTGGTCGGCCTGATCGACCCGCCGCGCGAGGACGCCATCCGCGCCATCCGGACCTGCCGCAGCGCGGGCATCAGGGTGAAGATGATCACCGGCGATCATGCCGTCACGGCGAAGAGCATCGGCGAACAGATGGGGATCGGCGACGACATCCAGGCGATCAGCGGCGCGGACCTGGATCAGTACGACGACGCCCAGCTGCAGCGGACAGCGATTGAAGCCAGCGTGTTCGCGCGCACCAGCCCGGAGCACAAGCTGCGCCTGGTCTCCACGCTGCAGGCCGACGGTGCGGTGGTGGCCATGACCGGCGACGGTGTGAACGACGCCCCGGCCCTGAAACGGGCCGACGTCGGTATCGCCATGGGCATGAAGGGCACCGAGGTCTCCAAGGAGGCCTCCGAGATGGTCCTGGCCGACGACAATTTCGCCTCCATCGCCCATGCCGTGGAGGAAGGCCGCACCGTCTACGACAACCTGAAGAAATCCATCCTGTTCATTCTGCCCACCAACGGCGGCCAGGCCCTGGCCATCATCGCCGCCATCCTGGGCGGCTACATGCTGCCGATCACGCCGGTACAGATCCTGTGGGTGAATATGGTCACGGCCGTGACGCTGGCCCTGGCCCTGGCCTTCGAGCCGGCGGAGAAGGACGTCATGCAGCGGCCGCCGCGGGATGCGCGCGAGCCGCTGCTCACAGGCTTTCTCATCTGGCGCATCCTGCTGGTGTCGGTGATCCTGGTCAGCGGCAGCTTCGGCCTGTTCATCCTGGAACGCAATGCCGGCGTGCCGATCGACACCGCCCGCACCATCGCGGTCAACACCCTGGTCAGCTTCGAGATCTTCTATCTGTTCTGCGCCCGCTATCTGCTGGCGCCTTCGCTCAACTGGGAGGGGCTGACCGGCAATCGCTATGTGCTGATCGCCGTGGGCGTGCTGATCCTGCTGCAACTGGCCTTCACCTATCTGCCCCCGATGCAGTACCTCTTCGGCACCGCCCCCATCGATCCGGGCACCTGGGGTCGGATCCTGCTCATTGCACTGAGCGTGGTGGTGATCGTGGAACTGGAGAAATGGATCATCCGCCGCTACCTGAGCCGCCGGCAGCGGCGCACGCCAGCAGCATGAGTCGGATACTGGCCTTCAATGCCGGCAGTTCCTCGCTGCGCAGCGCCCTGTACCGGATCGAGGCCGGAACCGCGCACTGCCTGTGGCAGGATCACCGGGAGCAGCCGCCCGAGCAGCTGGGGCAACAGCTGGACAGCCTGCTGGCGGCAATCCCCCTGCCGGTGGACGCCGCGGTCCACCGGGTGGTGCACGGCGGCCCGCAGCTGTGGCAGCCGGCCCGCATCTCGGCCCGGGTCGAACAGGCCATCGAACAGGCCGGCGAACTGGCGCCGCTGCACAATCCGCACGCCCTGGACCTGCTGCGCCGGGTGCGTGCGCAGCTCGAGCCGGAACTGCCGCACATCGCCTGCTTCGACACCGGCTTCTATCACGACCTGCCGGCCGTGGCCGCGACCTACCCGCTGCCGCATGGGATCAGCGCGGAGCAGGGGCTGCGCCGTTACGGCTTTCACGGACTCGCGCACCAGTCCATGCTGGCCGGACTGTCCGCCTGCCACAGCGAGGCATCCATGCCGCGACGGGTCATTTCGCTGCAGCTCGGCGGCGGCTGTTCCGTCACCGCTTCGCTGGACGGCCGGGCACTCGATACCTCCATGGGCTTCACCCCGCTGGAGGGCCTGATGATGCGCACACGCTGCGGCGATATCGACCCCGGTCTGCTGTTCCATCTCAAGCGCAGTCTGGGCCTGTCGGACGCCGGCCTGGAATCCCTGCTCAATCACGACAGCGGCCTGCTCGGCGTCTCGGGCCGCAGCGGCGATATGAAGACCCTGCTGGAGGCGGACGACGCCCGATCCCGTCTGGCAGTGGAACTGTTCTGCTATCGCGCCCGCAAGTACCTCGCCGCCTACACCGGCGTGCTGGGCGGCGTGGATGCCGTCCTGTTCGGCGGCGGCGTGGGCGAGAACGCCGCGCCGGTGCGCGCCGGCATCCTGGATGGACTGGAGTATCTGGACATCCGGCTGGGTCCGGACCTCAATTCAGCCGCACAGGGTGAACGCCGGCGCATCAGCGCCGACGACAGCCGGGTAGAAGTGTGGGTCATGCCCGTCGACGAGGGTGCGTTGATGGCGCGACAGGCGGCGGAGTTGCTGGACCAGGGAATATGAACCGCGAATGAACACAAATACACGAAGAAAACTCTGATTATTACCCTTTCCGTCATTCCCGCGCAGGCGGGCATGACGAATCAATCAGAGGTTCCTTGCATCAATGAAAGCAGCACGCAGGTCGGGTTAGCGTAGCGCAACCTGACAACCCGCAGCATGTTGGGTTACGCCCTGCGGGCTAACCCAACCTACAAGACTTGCATCCTGCAATCTGTCTCTTGCATCCCCGTCAATACGGCCACTCCCACTCCAGCACCTCGGGCAGGTCCTGGCCGTAACGCCGGATGTATTCCCGGTGCTCGATCAGCTTGTCGCGGATCACCTGCCTGGCATGGGCGGCCAGATAGCCCAGCCGCGGCACCCGGTCGATCACGTCACTGGCCAGGTGAAACCGGTCGATGTCGTTGCGCACCGCCATGTCGAAGGGCGTGGTAGTGGTGCCCTCCTCCTTGTAGCCGCGCACGTGCAGGTTGGCGTGATTGGTGCGGCGGTAGGTCAGCCGGTGGATCAGCCAGGGATAGCCGTGATAGGCGAAGATGACCGGCTTGTCGGTGGTGAACAGGGTGTCGAATTCCCGGTCGTTCAGGCCGTGGGGATGCTCGGTGTGATGCTGCAGCGTCATCAGGTCCACCACGTTGATCACGCGGATCTTCAGGTCCGGCACCAGCTCGCGCAGATAGGCCACCGCCGCCAGGGTCTCCAGCGTGGGCACATCGCCGGCGCAGGCCATGACCACGTCCGGTTCGGCGCCCTGATCGTTGCTGGCCCACTGCCAGATACCCACGCCGGCGCTGCAGTGCTTGATGGCGGCGTCCATGTCCAGCCACTGCGGCTGTGGCTGTTTGCCGGCGACGATCACGTTGATGAAATTGCGTGAACGCAGGCACGTGTCGGTGACATGGAGCAGCGTGTTGGCATCCGGCGGCAGGTACACGCGGATGACATCGGCCTTCTTGTTGACCACATGGTCGATGAAGCCCGGGTCCTGGTGCGAGAAACCGTTGTGGTCCTGGCGCCAGACATGGGAGGTGAGCAGATAATTCAGTGAGGCGATGGGGCGGCGCCAGGGGATCTCGCTGCCGGCAACCTTGAGCCACTTGGCGTGCTGGTTGAACATGGAATCGACAATGTGGATGAAGGCCTCGTAGCAGGAGAACAGACCGTGGCGGCCGGTGAGCAGATAGCCTTCCAGCCAGCCCTGGCAGGTATGCTCGCTCAGGATCTCCATCACCCGCCCGTCGGGCGCGAGATGCTCGTCCTCCGGCAGGCGCGGCTCCATCCAGGTGCGGGCGGTTTCCTCGAACAGGGCATCCAGCCGGTTGGAACTGGTCTCGTCGGGGCCGAAGACGCGGAAGTTGGCGCGCTTGCGGTTGGCGCGCATCACGTCCCGCAGCAGCTGTCCCATCACCCGGGTGGCCTCGGCCCGGGTCCGGCCGGGTTCCTCCACCATCACGGCATAATCCCGGTAATCCGGCAGGCTCAGGTCCCGCAGCAGGCTGCCGCCGTTGGCATGGGGGTTGGCCCCCATGCGCCGCTCGCCGGCCGGCGCCAGTGCGGCCAGTTCCGGCAGCAGTTCGCCCTGCTCCGTGAACAGTTCCCGCGGCCGGTAGCTCAGCATCCAGTCCTCGAGCAGCTGCAGGCGTTCCGGATGCCGGTCCAGACCGGTGATAGGCACCTGGTGGGCACGCCAGAAATCCTCGACCTTCCTGCCCTCGACCTCCTTCGGCCCGGTCCAGCCCTTGGGACTGCGCAGAATGATCAGGGGCCAGTATGGGCGCCTCCGCTCGCCGTCGGCGCGGGCCTGCTGGCGGATCTGCCGGATCCGCTCCACGGCCGCGTCCATGGCGGCGGCCATGGACTGATGCATCGGCTCCGGCTCGCAGCCCTCGACAAACAAAGGCTCGTAGCCATAGCCGGTGAACAGGCTGGCAAGCTCGTCGCGTTCCATGCGGGCGAACAGGCTGGGATTGGCGATCTTGTAGCCGTTCAGGTGCAGCACCGGCAGCACGGCGCCGTCGCGGGCGGGATTGAGGAACTTGGTTGAATGCCAGGCCGCGGCCAGCGGGCCGGTTTCAGCCTCGCCGTCGCCCACCACGCAGCAGGCGATGAGCTCCGGGTTGTCGAACACCGCGCCGAAGGCGTGGGACAGGGAATAGCCCAGCTCGCCGCCTTCGTGGATCGAGCCGGGTATCTCGGGCGCGACATGACTGGGAATGCCGCCCGGAAAGGAGAACTGGCGGAACAGCTTGCGCATGCCGTCGGCATCCGGAGTGACATTGGGATAGAACTCGCTGTAGCTGCCCTCCAGCCAGGTGTTGGCCACCAGCGCCGGGCCGCCGTGACCCGGTCCTGTGATGAAGATCATGTCCAGATCATCGCGCTGGATGACTCGGTTGCAGTGCAGATAGATGAAATTCAACCCGGGTGTCGTCCCCCAGTGGCCGAGCAGGCGCGGCTTGACGTCCTTCAGTTCCAGGCTGCGGGCCAGCAGGGGGTTGTCGAGCAGATAGATCTGGCCGACCGACAGATAATTCGCCGCCCGCCAGTAGGCATCCAGACGGCCCAGTTCCACGCCCGCCAGCGGGCGGGTTTCAATAGTTGCGTACGCGGGGATGGACATGTCGGCTCCTGTCAGGGCCCGTTGGCACTGCCGCGGGGATGGATGCGGCAGGACTACCAGAAAGATAACCGCTGTCCGGGTGATTGCAAGCGTCCCGCCGGACGCTCGCGGGCGCTATCCAGTCCGGCCCGGGACAGGTACACTGGCCACGCAGTATTGGAATCACGAGGGGATGAAACATCCATGACAGGGCTTGCTGCCGCCATGAAATATCCGGGTACTCTCATCATACTGCTCGCTGGTCTGCTGCTGTACCAGGCACCGGCGGGTGCCGCCGAGGCCGAACTCCGGAACGAGCAGGATCCGCGCGAACTGGTAATCCGCGTATCCAACAGGATGGTCGATGCCCTGCGCGAGCAGCGCGAGGCCATTCGCCAGGACGACGCCATCGCCTATCGGCTGGCCGACCAGATCGTGGTGCCCCATATCGATTTCGAGCGCATCGCACGCTGGGTGCTGGGCAAGCACTGGCGCAGCGCCAGCGAAGCGCAGCGGGCGGCCTTCATGGAAGGTTTCAGGCAGCACCTGATGCGCACCTACGTCAGTTCCATGATCACCTATACCGACGAGATTCTCGCGCACGCCGACGAGGTCAGCTACCCTCCCCTGCGCAATCCGAACGGCAGCGATCAGGTGACGGTACGCAGTCGCATTTCCCTGCCCAAGGGAGGCACTGCCCAGGTCGACTACACCATGGTCAAAACCGCAGCGAGCTGGAAAATCGCGGACCTGGCCATCGACGGCATCAGCCTGGCACTCACCTATCGCAAGGAATTTTCGGCCCAAATCAGCCGCAACGGGCTGGACGCCCTGATCGCGGATCTGAAGCAATAGACAGGGAGAGGACACACATGCCCGCTCACCCCGCCATACTTATCTGGGAAGGCAAGGAGACAATTCGGGAAACGCTGGGATTGATCGACCAGCGGACCCCGCTGGAACTGCAGTTGCCGCCCGATACGCACTTCGCCCTGTGCAGTCACCTGGCACCCGCGGGAAGCCGGGCGGAATCGCTTGACCTGGACGGCGGCCACGAACTGGTGGAGCGGGCTGCACAAGTCGGCGTCCTGGCGGCGCTCGCCGAACTCATCGAGCCGTTGCGAGAGGCCGACGCCACGGTGCATATCGTCAGCCCGAGCCCTGCGATTCAGATCGATTTTCCCGAGGACTGAACAGACGGCTGCCGGCCGCAGCTGTGCGGCGGAACCAGAACGGGCAAGAAAGGGAAAGTGGTAGCGGGGGCAGGATTTGAACCTGCGACCTTCGGGTTATGAGCCCGACGAGCTGCCAGACTGCTCCACCCCGCAACAGAGACAACGCATTCTAATGACAAGGCCGATGCTTTGCAAGCCCGCCGCAGATTATCGCCGCCTGCGCCTGGCCTTTTCCAGATGCGCCTTCAGGTCATAGCGGTAGATGAAACCCGGCAGCGCGAACACCATGAACAGGCACAGGGTCACCACGTAGAATTCCCAGTCCTGGACGTGGATACCCCCGGTGCTCTTCTGTTCCAGTCCCAGGGCGATGCCCCCGGCAACAAAATACAGCACCAGCCACTCCATTAAACAGAACCAGGCCGGCTTGGTCTGGGGTCCTGCGGGCAGCAGGAAGAATCGGCGTTCTGTCAGCCAGGGGAGATTTGCCGCCAGGAAGGCGACCAGGATGAGCAGCCAGGAGAAATGAATATCAGACATGCGGGTTCCGGCAGGCTATTTGCGCTGTGGGAGATTGTACCGGAAACCGGCGGCCCGCGGCAGACCCTGTCAGCCCGCCATTGCGGCCATGCAGGCACCCATCAGAGCACCGGGAAACAACCCCAGCAGGAGTATGGCCAGACCATTGACGCTGATGGCCACATGCATGTCGGTCCCGTATTGCAGCGGCTGGGTATCCACCGGCTCATCGAAATACATCAGCTTGACCACCCGCAGGTAGTAGAAGGCACCGATGATGGAGAAGAACACCGCGGCCAACGCCAGCCACAGCAGGTCGACACCAACCACCGCCTGAATCACGGCCAGCTTGGCGTAGAAACCCACGGTCGGCGGCACACCCGCCATGGAGAACATCACCAGCAGCATCAGAAAGGCATGCCAGGGGCTGCGGGTATTCAGGCCCTTGAAGTCCTCCAGGGCGTCGGCCTCGAAACCGCTGCGGCTGAGCAGGATGATCATCCCGAAGGCCGCCGCTGCCATGATGGCGTAGGTGATGGCGTAGAACAGCGCCGAGGCATAGCCCTCCACCGTACCGGAGAGAATGCCCAGCAGCAGAAAGCCCACATGCGAGATGGTCGAATAGGCCAGCATGCGTTTGAGATTGGCCTGGGCGATGGCAATGATATTGCCCACGGCCAGGGACAGCACCGCCAGGATGGCCAGCATCCCGCTCCAGTCGGCCTGCACCCCGCCCAGGGACTCGGCCAGCAGGCGCATCGCCATGGCGAAGGCGGCGATCTTGGGTGCACTGCCGATAAAGAGAGTCACACAGGTTGGCGCTCCATGGTAGACATCCGGAATCCACATATGGAACGGCACGGCTCCCAGCTTGAAGGCCAGACCCAGGACGACGAACGACAGGGCGAAGATCAGCGCCAGGTCCAGTTCCGCCATGGCACGGATATTGGAGGCCACCTCGGCGATGTTCAGACTGCCGGTGATGCCATAGAGCAGCGACATGCCGTAAAGCAGCATGCCGGATGCCAGCGCGCCGAGAACGAAATACTTCATCGCCGCCTCGGAGGCGACGCCGGAATCGCGGTGCAGGGCCACCATGGCATAGAGTGACAGCGAGAGCAGTTCCAGGCCCAGATACAGAGTCAGATAACTGTGGGCGGAAATCATGATCATCATGCCCAGTACGCCAAACAGGCCGAGCACGTAATACTCGCCCTTGAACAGGTCGCGTTGGCGCAGATAATCCTTGGAATAAAGGAATACCGCGAATACCACGATCATCACAAAGGCCTTGGCCAGCGACGCCATCGGATCAGCCACGTAGGTGCCGAACATGGCCGTACGCGATTCGCCGTCCGCCAGCGCAATCACCAGCGCCAGGGCGCCGAACAGGGTCAGCTGCGACAGGCCATAGGTGATAACCCGGTTGCGCTCATGGATGAACAGGTCCAGCACCAGCACGATGCAGGCCATGCTGAGCACGAAAATCTCCGGCAGCAGCAGTTGAAAATCCATTGGTTCTATTGGCATACCCTGTTCCAGTCAGAATGGCCGCATGACATCGGCATCATCGTTACACAATATACTTTGCGTGCTTGTTCGCGTTTGCGGTTGAAGCGTTTATTACAGCTTCGACACCATCACATGCGCCAGCAGGTTCTCCAGCGTGGCATGCATCAAATCCACCAGCGGCGCCGGCCACAGGCCCAACAGGAGCACGGCCGCGGCCAGCACCCCGAGGATGAAAAATTCACGCCGGTTCACGTCCTGCAGCTCGGCGACCCGCTTGTTACCCACCTCGCCGAACACCACCCGCTTGACCAGCCACAGACTGTAGGCCGCGCCCAGGATCAGGGTGGTGGCCGCCAGGAAGGCGTACCAGAAATTCGCCTTGAAGCTCGCCAGGATCACCATGAACTCCCCGATGAAGCCGGAGGTGCCCGGCAGACCGGAGTTGGCCATGGCGAACAGCACCATGAAACCGCCGAAGATCGGCATGGTATTCACCACCCCGCCGTAGTCGGCAATCTCGCGCGAGTGCATACGGTCATAGAGCACGCCCACGCACAGAAACAGCGCCCCGGAAATAAAGCCGTGCGATATCATCTGCACCATGCCGCCTTCCAGTCCCAGCAACGCGCCCTGTACCGTGCCGGTGTTCTCGAGAATGCCAAAGATCAGGAAGAAGCCCAGGGTGGCGAAGCCCATGTGGGCGATGGAGGAATAGGCGATTAGCTTCTTCATGTCCTGCTGCACGATGGCGACAAAGCCGATATAGACCACCGCGATCAGCGACAGACCGATGATGAGCCAGTCCAGTTGCTGGCTGGCATCAGGCGTGATCGGCAGACTGAAGCGCAGGAAACCGTAGCCGCCGATCTTGAGCATGATGGCCGCCAGGATCACCGAACCGCCGGTGGGCGCCTCGACGTGCGCATCCGGCAGCCAGGTATGCACCGGCCACATCGGCACCTTGACCGCGAAGGCCAGCAGAAAGGCGATGAAGATCAGGATCTGCTCGGTTATACCCAGCGGCAGCAGGTGGAAATCCAGAATACCGAAGCTGCCGGACTGGATGTACATGTAGATCAGGGCGACCAGCATGAATACCGAGCCGAAGAAGGTATAGAGGAAGAACTTGATGGTGGCATAGACCCGGCGCGGCCCGCCCCAGATACCGATAATGAGGAACATCGGGATCAGCATGCCTTCCCAGAACACATAGAACAGCACCGCATCGAGAGCCGCGAACACACCGATCATCAGGCCTTCCATGATCAGGAAGGCGGCCATGTACTGGGCCACGCGCTTCTGGATGACCTCCCAGCCGGCCAGCACCACCAGTACGGTGGTGAAGGTGGTGAGGATGATCAGGGGGACCGAGATCCCGTCCACGCCCAGGTGATAATTGACGTTGAAGGCCGGGATCCAGGGCCTGAGCTCTTCGAACTGCATCGCCGCCGTACCGGTCTCGAAACCGGTGAACAGGGGGATGCTGAGCAGGAAGGTCAGCAGTGATGCGACCAGCGCCAGGCTCCGCGCACCCCAGGGTTCCCGGTCGCCGGCCGCGAGCACGGCAATGCCGCCCAGGATGGGCACCCAGATCAACAGGCTCAGTAATGGCAGTTCTGACAACATTCAGGTTTCCTTGATTCTTCTTCTGCCGGCGGCCGGCACTCAGCGCATGAATACCGTCCAGCTGATCAGGGCCAGCAGGCCCAGGATCATGGCGAAGGCATAGTGGTACAGGTAACCGGTCTGCACATGGCGCGTGAAGGCGGCAACCCAGCCCACCACGCGGGCACTGCCGTTGACGATCAGGCCGTCGATGATGATGCGGTCACCCAGGTGCCACAGGGCATGGCCGATGCCGCGTGTCCCGCCCGCGAACACGGTCTGGTTGAAATCGTCGGCATAGTATTTGTTGACCAGCAGCCGGTGGAGCCAGGAAAAATTGCGCTGCGCGCGGTCGGCGAGCCCGGGATTGATCATATAGATGTACCAGGCCGTCAGCACCCCGGCCAGCGCCAGGTAGAAGGCCGGATTGGCGAACGCATGCAGCGCGAAAGCGACGGTGCCGTGGAAATGTTCGCCCAGTTGCGCGAGGCCATCATGCGCGGGCGCCACATGGATCACCCCGTCGAAATAGCTCCCGAACAGAATCGGTTCCATCCAGTAGCCGGCAAAGATGGAGGGAATAGCCAGCAGCACCAGCGGCAGGGTCACCACCCAGGGTGTCTCGTGCAGGTGCTCGCGGGTATGCGAGTCCATCCGCGGCTTGCCGTGAAACACCAGGAAATACATGCGGAAGCTGTACAGGGCGGTGACGAATACCCCGGCCAGCACGGCAACATAGGCAAAATCAGAGCCGGGGATCTGGGACAGGTGAACCGCCTCGATGATGCTGTCCTTGGAAAAATAGCCCGAGAAGAACGGCGTGCCGATCAGCGCCAGCGAACCGATCAGCGAGGTCAGCCAGGTAATGGGCATGTACCTGCGCAGCCCCCCCATATTGCGCATGTCCTGGTCGTGGTGCATGGCGATGATGACCGACCCCGCCCCCAGGAACAGCAGCGCCTTGAAGAAGGCGTGGGTCATGAGATGGAAGATGCCGGCGGCATAGGCCGAGGCGCCGAGCGCGACCGTCATGTAGCCGAGCTGCGACAGGGTGGAATAGGCGACCACCCGCTTGATGTCGTTCTGCACCAGGCCCAGAAAGCCCATGAACAGAGCGGTAATGGCGCCGATCACCAGCACGAAGCTCAATGCCGCCTCGGACAGTTCGAACAGGGGCGACATGCGCGCCACCATGAAGATGCCGGCCGTGACCATGGTGGCGGCATGGATCAGGGCCGAAATGGGTGTCGGACCTTCCATGGAATCGGGCAGCCACACGTGCAGCGGCACCTGGGCCGACTTGCCCATGGCACCGATGAACAGCAGGATGCAGATCACCGACATCAGTGACCAGGCATGGCCGTCGAAGATCTCGATATTGACGTCGGCCAGCGCCGGCGCAGCGGCGAATACATCCCAGTAATCCAGACTGTTGAAATACATCAGGATGGCGGCGATACCCAGCAGGAAACCGAAATCGCCCACGCGGTTTACCAGGAACGCCTTGAGGTTGGCGAAGATGGCGCTCGGCCGGTTCGACCAGAAGCCGATCAGCAGATAGGAGACCAGCCCGACCGCCTCCCAGCCGAAGAACAGCTGCAGGAAATTGTTGGACATCACCAGCATCAGCATGGCGAAGGTGAACAGGGCGATATAGCTGAAGAAACGCTGGTAGCTGTTGCGCCCCGCCAGGCTTTCCCTGGGCCAGTTGTGGGCGTCGTCGGCCATGTAGCCGATGGTGTAGATGTGCACCATCAGCGAGACGAAGGTGACGACATTGATCATCAGCACGGTCAGGTTGTCGACCAGAAAGCCGATCTCGAAGCGGATGCCGTCGGAAACCATCCAGGTATAGACGCTGTCGTTGAAGGCAGCGGCACCGTCGATGACATGATGCTTGAGCACGACCAGCGACAGCAGGAAGGCGATGCCCACACCGCCGATGGTCACACTGTGGGCGCCGGCACGGCCCAACCGGCCGCCGAACAGCCCGGCCAGGATGGCCCCGATGAGCGGTGCGAGCGGTATGGCGAGATAAACGAGTTCCATGCCCTACCCCTTCATGCTGTCGAGGTCATCGACATTGATGGTCTGACGATTGCGGAACAGCACCACCAGGATGGCCAGCCCGATTGCCGCCTCCGCAGCCGCCACGGTGAGAATGAAGAATACGAACACCTGCCCTGCCGTGTCGCCGAGGAAATACGAGAAGGCAACGAAGTTCATGTTCACCGCCAGCAGCATCAACTCGATGGCCATGAGCAGGATGATGACGTTTTTGCGGTTGAGGAAGATCCCCGCCACGCTCAGGCTGAACAGGATCGCCCCCAGAACCAGATAGTCAGATAATTCAATCATTTTTCGTATTCAGACCATTAAACCGCTAAGGCGCGCCAAGGCGCTCGAAGTCATTGTTTGCTGCATAACTTTTTGATGCCGTCTTGCATATGCTGATCATTCAAATTCAGCTGACAGCCATCTCCGGAGCCCCCGCCTCAAACAGGGCCAGGTCCATCCGTACACGCCGCATCTGCGTCTGCAAGCCAATCAATCCCTGGATTCCGATTTCATCTTCACCACCCGCACCCGGTCCTCGCGCCGGACCTTGATCTGATCGGCAGGATTGAGGTACTTGGTATCCGGCCGCCGACGCAGGGTCAGCGCGATGGCGGCGACGATTGCGACCAACAGGATCACCGCGGCGATTTCGAACGGATACACATAATCGGTATAGAGCACGCTGCCCAGTTCGCGGGTATTGCTGTAATCGGCACCATGGCGCGACGGCGCCGGCATGCGCTCGTCGCTGAAGTAGTGGGAGCCGACGACGAGCAGCATCTCGACCAGCATCAGGATCGCCACCGGCAACGCCACCGGCAGATAGCGGGCGAAGCCTTCCTTGAGCGGTGCGACATTGATATCCAGCATCATGACCACGAACAGGAACAGCACCATCACCGCGCCGACATAGACCAGCACCAGGGTGATGGCGAGGAACTCCGCCTCCAGCAGCAGCCACAGGCCCGCGGTGGTGAAGAAGGCCAGCACCAGGTGCAGCGCGGCATGCACCGGGTTGCGCACCGTGATCACGCGTACCGCCGCGAACACCAGGATCGCGGCGAATACATAAAAGATGAACTTCTCGAATGTCATAGTGGGTTTATTGCCTTATTGTTACCTTCGCGCGCCTTATTCGCCTTCGCGTTTCAACGCCTGTCACCGATACAACGCGTCCGCCGTCCGATCGGCGGCAATCTGGTCCTCGTACTTGTCGCCGATGGCCAGCAGCTTTTCCTTGGTCATGATCTGCTCGCCGCGGTTCTCGAAGTGGTATTCGAAAATGCGCGTCTCGACGATGGAATCCACCGGGCAGGACTCTTCGCAGAAACCGCAGAAGATGCACTTGAACAGATCAATGTCGTAGCGGGTGGTGCGCCGGGTACCGTCCTCGCGCGGCGCGGCCTCGATGGTGATGGCCAGCGCCGGACAGACCGCCTCGCACAGTTTGCAGGCGATGCAGCGCTCCTCGCCGTTGGGATAGCGGCGCAGGGCATGCAGGCCGCGGAAGCGCGGCGACTGCGGAGTCTTCTCCTCCGGGTACTGGACCGTGATCTTGCGCGCGAACAGATAGCGCCCGGTCAGTCGCAGGCCCATCAGGAGTTCCCACAGGAACAGACTCTTGACGTACTGTTTCAGGGCTTGCATATCAGGTCACCATTCATATCAATCGAACCAGGGCCCGACGCCGGCGACGATCGCCGCCCCCTCCACCAGCAACCAGATGATGGTGATGGGAATGAACACCTTCCAGCCCAGCCGCATGATCTGGTCGTAGCGGTAGCGGGGAAAGGTGGCGCGGAACCACAGGAAGAAGAACAGGAACACGGCCGTCTTGGCCAGGAACCAGATGATGCTCGGTTCGCCGATGACCGGCAGCGGCTGGAACGGCGACAGCCAGCCGCCCATGAACAGCAGCGCGGCCAGCGCCGAGATCAGGATCATGTTGGCGTACTCGGCCAGGAAGAACACCGCGAAGGCCATGCCGGAGTACTCGACGTGGAAGCCGGCCACGATCTCGGACTCGCCCTCGGCCACGTCGAAGGGCGCGCGGTTGGTCTCGGCCACGCCGGAGATGAAATAGATCAGAAACAGCGGCAGCAGCGGCAGCCAGAACCAGTGCAGGATGCTGCCGCTCTGGGCCAGCACGATGTCGTTGAGATTGAGGCTGCCGCCGGCCATCAGTACCCCGACCAGGGCAAAACCCATGGCGATTTCGTAGGCCACGATCTGGGCCGCCGAGCGCATGGCACCGAGGAAGGCGTATTTGGAGTTGGAGGCCCAACCGGCGATGATCACGCCGTAGACTCCTACCGAGGTCAGCGCCAGTACGTACAGCAGGCCGGCATCGATATCGGCCAGCACCATGCCGTTGTCGAAGGGAATGACCGCCCAGGCCGCCAGCGCCGGTCCGATGGACAGAATGGGCGCGATCACGAACAGGAAGCGGTTGGCATGGGTGGGGAGAATGATCTCCTTGAACAACAGTTTCACCGCATCGGCAATCGGCTGCAGCCAGCCGCCGGGACCGACCCGGTTGGGGCCGATGCGGACCTGGATCGCACCGATGATCTTGCGTTCGGCGAAGGTCAGATAGGCCACGCACAGCATCAGCGGCGTGACGATGCCGCCGATGAGGAACAGGATCCAGCTGACTTCCTTGATTGCTTCCATCATTAACCGATCACACCCAGTTCAGTTTAACGCCGCCGAAATTCGCCCCCAGCTCGCGCGTAGCCGGACAGCCGGCCGGAATCCAGGCTGCACCCTCGGGCACCTGCTCATCCAGCACCAGCTGCAGTACGGCCTGCGCCTCGCCCTGCTCCACCCTGACCTGGGTGGCGGAGCCGAGATTCAGCCTCGCGGCCTGCGCAGGGTTGAGTCGCAGTTGGGCGTCGCCACCGTCGGTCGCCGCCTGCAGCGCGGGCGCCCGCCGCACAATGCCGTCGACGGCATAGATGGGCACATCGCCGATGCGCTGCAGGCCGTCCGGCGCTGGTGCCAGCACCATCTCGCCCGGCACCCGCTCGTTGCGCGGCCGGCGGTCTGCCGCCTGGCTGCGCAATTCGTCGCGCACTTCCTCGGAAGACATGTAGTCGAAGTCCTTCAACCCCAGCAGATTGCCCAGTACCCGCACGACCTTCCAGCCCGGCCGGGCCTGACCGCGCGGCGCCACAGCACCGGCGAAGCTCTGCCAGCGCCCTTCCACGTTGACGTAGGTACCCGAGGTCTCGCTGTAGGGGCTGATCGGCAGGAGCACCCGTGCGCATTCGCGCAGGCTGTCGGAGACATAGGCCGTGAAGGCAACCACTGTCTCGGCCTGAGCGAACGCCCCGCGGGCCTGCTGCGCATCGGCAAAATCGAACTCCGGCTCGCAGCCGTACAGCACATAGGCCGAGCGCGGCGTCTCCAGCATGCCCCGCGCATCGAGACCGGTGCTGTCACGGTCACTGCCGGCCGGACCGCGGTGCGGCAGCACCCCGGCGAGCCAGCCTCCGGCGCCGTTGCCGCCGTCCGAGAGCAGGCTCAGGGTCGCGCCGCTCAGTTCACAGATGAAGCCCGCCAGCGCCCGCAGGGCATTGGCCGAAGGATGTGCAGCGGCAGTCGAGCCCAGCATGACGGTGGCCGGCCGAGCCTCACTCAGGCGTTCGGCGATGCGCTGATGGACTTCGGCCGGGCTGGCCTGGGCGATCACGCCATGCAGTTCGGACGGGGCCGCCTCCTGTTTGAGGGTCAGCAGGGCAGCGGCCACACCGGCCAGGTCATCGACCATCGCATGCGGGGCATGGATCAGTTTTTCCACCAGATCGAAATTGAAATCATAATCGACCGGATTGATGGCCATAATGCCGGCGCCATTGAGACAGGCCTTGCGCAGGCGATGGCCGAGAATCGGCTGCTCCTTGCGGACATTGGAACCGACCAACAGCACCGCCTGCTGTTGCTCCAACTCCTCGATGCGCTGGCCCAGCCAGGGGAACAGGGGCAGGCGATCCTGGTCGCTGAAATCGCTCTGGCGCAGGCGGTGATCGATATTACTGCACTCGAGCTGTTCACCCAGGCGGTTGAGCAGATACATCTCTTCCACTGTGGCCGTCGGCGAAACCAGCATCCCGAGCTGCGCGGCGCGTTCGCCGCTGTAGACCCGCAGCATATCGGCGACTGCCTGCAGGGCGGTCTCCCAGTCGGTCTCCTGCCATTCGCCGTCGCGCCTGATCATGGGCCGTTCCAGGCGCTCCGGACTGTTCAGGCCCGCGTAGCCGAAGCGGTCACGATCAGACAGCCAGACCTCGTTTATCTCCTCGTTCTCACGCGGCACCACGCGGAGCACATCGCCGCGGCGGGCATGCAGATAGAGATTGGAACCGACGCAGTCGTGGGGTGCCACACTGGCGTGCTGGGTAAGTTCCCAGGCCCGGGCGCGGAAACGGAACGGCTTGGAGGTCAGCGCCCCCACCGGGCAGACGTCGATGACATTGCCCGACATCTCGGAACTGACACCCTGCCCCACATAGGCGCGGATGGCCATGTTCTCGCCGCGGCCCACGCCGCCGAGTTCCTTGAAGCCGCCGATGACATCCAGGAAACGCACACAGCGGGTGCAGTGGATGCAGCGGGTCATATCGGTGGCGATCAGTGAGCCCAGATCCTCATCCTTGACCACGCGCTTCTTCTCGGTGAAGCGCGACACGCTGCGGCCGTAGCCCAGGGCGACGTCCTGCAGTTCGCACTCTCCGCCCTGATCGCAGATCGGGCAGTCCAGCGGATGATTGATCAGCAGGAACTCCATCACCGACTTCTGCGCCTCGCGGGCGTAGTCGGAGTCGGTCCAGATCTTCATGCCGTCGGCAACCGGGGTGGCACAGGCCGGCAGCGGCTTGGGCGCCTTCTCCACCTGCACCAGGCACATGCGGCAGTTGGCGGCGATGGGCAGCTTCTTGTGGTAGCAGAAGCGCGGCACGGTGATGCCGTGTTCATCGGTGATCTCGATGATCATCTGGCCCTTGCGCGCCGGATAGGTCTCACCGTTGATCTCGACGTTGATGGCGTCCTCGGGCGGTATCTCGGGCTTCGCGCTCATGCCGCCTCTCCCGCGGTGTCGGTGACCATGGAGCGCTTGTGTTCAATCATGTAGGCGAACTCATGGCGGAAATGCTTGAGAAAACTCTGCACCGGCCAGGCCGCGGCGTCGCCGAAGGCACAGATGGTGCGGCCCTCGATCTGGCCGGCAGCGGCGTCCAGAAGTTCCAGGTCCTCCGGCCGGCCCTTGCCCGCGTAGATCCGCTGAATCACCCGGTGCATCCAGCCGGTGCCTTCGCGGCAGGGCGTGCACTGGCCGCAGGACTCGGCATAGTAGAAGCGCGAGATACGCAGCAGCGCCTTGACCATGCAGGTGGAGTCATCCATCACGATCATGCCGCCCGAGCCCAGGGCCGAGCCGTGCTGGGCCAGCGAGTCGTAATCCATGGTGCACTGGGTGATGATCTCCGCCGGCAGCACCGGCATGGAGGAGCCGCCCGGGATCACCGCCTTGAGTGCGTGCCCGGTGCGCACGCCGCCGGCCATTTCCAGCAGATCGTTGAAGGGGATGCCCAACGGCACCTCGTAGTTGCCGGGTCTGTTCACATGGCCGGAGACGCTGAACAGCTTCTCGCCACCGTTGTTGGGCTTGCCCAGGTTCAGGAACCACTCCGCGCCGTTGCGCACGATGGCCGGCACCGAGGCCAGGCTCTCGGTGTTGTTGATGGTGGTCGGCCGGCCGTAGAGGCCGAAGTTGGCCGGGAACGGCGGCTTGAAGCGCGGCTGGCCCTTCTTGCCCTCCAGGGATTCCAGCAGTGCGGTCTCCTCGCCGCAGATATAGGCACCGGCGCCGATATGGGAATAGAGATCGAAGTCGAAGTCCGAACCGAGAATGCCCCGGCCGAGATAACCCGCCTCATAGGCTTCCTTCAATGCGGCCTCGAAGCGCTCGTAGGGTTCGTGATGGAACTCGCCGCGCATGTAGTTGTAGCCCACACTGGCGCCGATGCAGTAGCCGGCGATCGCCATGCCCTCGATCAGGGAATGCGGGTTGTAGCGCAGGATATCGCGATCCTTGCAGGTGCCGGGCTCGGATTCGTCCGAATTGCAGACGATGTATTTCTGCACCGGGGCATTGCGGGGCATGAAGCTCCACTTCACCCCGGTGGGGAAGCCGGCGCCGCCGCGTCCGCGCAGGGCGGATTGCTTGATCTGCTCGATCACGTCCTCGGGCGGGGTCTTCTCGCGGAGGATCTTCTGCAGCGCCTCGTAACCCCCGACCCTGAGATAGTTCTCCAGCGTCCAGGGCTCGTCGAATTGCAGCGTCGTGAAACAAACCTGGTTGACCATAATCAGATCTCTATCCCCGCGAAAAACACGGATCTGCCATATGCAGTCATGCTTTTCTGCATTTCTGGTGCCTGTCCGTGCTTTCCGTGTATTCCGTGGCCATTCATCATTCGAGTTCATCCAGAATCCGGTCGATCTTCTCGACCGTCAGATTCTCGTGATAATGCCCGTTCACCGCCATCATCGGGCCCCCGGCGCAGGCCGCCAGGCATTCCTCTTCCAGCTTCAGGTAGATACGCCCGTCCGGGGTGGACTCACCGCGCCGGATGCCAAGCTTCTGCTCCACATGGGCGATCAGGTCATCGGCGCCGCACAGCATGCAGGAGATGTTGGCGCAGATGGCCACCGTGTTGCGGCCCACCTCACGGGTCTCGATCATGGAATAGAAGCTGGCCACTTCGTAGACCGACACCGGCGCCATGTCCAGATAGGCCGCCACTGCGTCCATGTGTTCGGGCCGGATCCAGCCCTCGCGCGCCTGTACCGCATGCAGCGCAGAGAGCACCGCGGAGCGCTTCTGGTCCGGCGGGTATTTCGCCAGCCAGTGGTCGATCTCCGCCCTGATCTCTGGGGGGATTTCGTATTCCGCTTTGTTGGTTTCAGTCACAGTCATAAAAGCATCTGTAGCATTGTAGGTCGGGTTAGCCCGATAGGGCGTAACCCGACGTTTCCGCCGTGGTTGTCGGATTACGCTGCGCTAATCCGACCTACAAGGCTGCGTCTCTGCGTTGAACATATCTCTGTCTCACCGGTCAATTTCACCGAACACGATGTCCTGGGTGCCGATGATGGCCACCACGTCGGCCAGCATGTGCCCGCGGGCCATTTCATCCAATCCGGCCAGGTGCGCGAAACCGGGGGCACGGATCTTGACCCGGAACGGCTTGTTGGCACCGTCGGAGATCATATAGACGCCGAACTCGCCCTTGGGATGTTCGATGGCGGCATAGGCCTCGCCCGCCGGCACGCAGAACCCTTCCGTAAACAGCTTGAAGTGATGAATCAGGGCCTCCATGTCCGCCTTCATCTCCTCGCGGTGCGGCGGGATGATCTTGTAGTCGTCGATGATCACCGGACCGGGATTCTCGCGCAGCCATCGGATGCACTGGCGGATGATGTGATTGGACTGGCGCATCTCCTCGATGCGCACCAGGTAGCGGTCATAGGAGTCGCCGCGCACACCCACCGGGATATCGAAATCCATCCGGTCATAGACTTCATAGGGCTGCTTCTTGCGCAGATCCCACTCGATGCCGGAGCCGCGCAGCATCGGACCGGTGAAGCCCAGTTGCAGAGCACGCTCGGGCGAGACTACGCCGATGCCGACCGTACGCTGCTTCCAGATACGGTTGTCGGTAAGCAGGGTCTCGTACTCATCCACGCACTTCGGGAAACGCTCGGTGAAATCCTCGAGGAAGTCCAGCAGCGAGCCCTGGCGGGTCTCGTTCATCTTCCTGACTTCGGCCTCACTGTGCCACTTGGAGACCTGGTACTGCGGCATGCGATCCGGCAGGTCGCGGTACACCCCGCCCGGACGGTAGTAGGTCGCATGCATGCGCGCGCCGGAGACCGCCTCGTAGCAGTCCATCAGGTCCTCGCGCTCGCGGAAGGCATAGAGGAACATGGTCATGGCGCCGATATCCAGCGCGTGCGCCCCGATCCACAACAGGTGGTTGAGGATGCGGGTGACCTCGTCGAACATCACCCGGATATACTGGGCCCGTTCCGGCGCCTCGATGCCGAGCAGCTTTTCGATGGCCAGCACGTAACCATGCTCGTTGCACATCATGGACACGTAATCGAGCCGGTCCATGTAGCCGATGCTCTGGTTGTAGGGCTTGCTCTCGGCCAGCTTCTCGGTGGCGCGATGCAGCAGTCCGATGTGCGGATCGGCCCGTTCGATGACCTCACCGTCCATCTCCAGCACCAGCCGCAGCACGCCGTGCGCGGCCGGGTGCTGGGGACCGAAGTTCAAGGTGTAGTTGCGTATCTCAGGCATGGTTTTCGTCAACCGCCAAGACGCCAAGGGCGCCAAGAAATTCGTCTAACCGCCAAGACGCCAAGGGCGCCAGAAAAAATCCATAAAGAATAAATCCTACAAATCCGGAGCATACTGTCACGCGCCTTGCTACCGCAGAAACAACATTTACATATGTTGTTTCTTGGCGCACCTGGCGCCTTGGCGGTGCGCAATACATGGCGTCCTTGGCGTCTTGGCGGTTTAGCATCTGATTCATGCCTGCTCCGCATCCTGAGGCGGCTCCGCCTCTTCCTCACCGCGCCGCCGCACCTCGGAGCGGATCACCTTCGGCACCAGCACCCGCGGTTCGATGCTGACCGGCTCGTAGACCACCCGCTGCTTCTCGGCGTCGTAGCGCACCTCGACGTTGCCGCTGAGCGGGAAATCCTTGCGGAAGGGATGACCGATGAAGCCGTAGTCGGTGAGGATCCGGCGCAGGTCCGGGTGGCCCTCGAAAATGATGCCGTACAGATCGAAGGCCTCGCGCTCGAACCAGTTGGCGCTGCTCCAGATGTCGATCACGGACGGGATCACCGGCAGGCCGTCGTCGGGAGCGAAGCAGCGCACTCGCAGGCGCTGATTCTTGCTCACCGACAGCAGTTGGTAGACGGCGGCGAAGCGCCGCCCCCCCGAATCCTCGACGGTATCGACCGACAGTTCCTGGTGCAGGAAGGCCAGCCGTCCGGCGGTGGAGGCATCGACGCCACGGCTGAAGCCGTGGCCGCTTGCCTCGCGGGTCTCCCACTCGGCATCGCCATAGCCGAGATAGTCCACGCCGCAGACGTCGATCAGCTGCTCAAACCGCAAGTCCGCCTCGTCGCGCAGCGCGGCGCAGACCTCGAGCAGATCTCCGGGGGCGACCTCCAGCGTCAATTCATCCAGATCGAGGATGGATGACTCCAGCCGATCGCCGAAGCGTTCGTCGATCTGCTGTTTCAATGTCTCGATGCGTCCGGCCATGCCATGCACTCGTCATGGATCGCGCTCAGCGCGCGATCGTGTTGGTCCGCTTGATCTTGTTCTGCAGCTGAATGATGCCGTAGAGCAACGCCTCGGCCGTGGGCGGACAGCCCGGCACATAGATGTCCACCGGCACGATGCGGTCGCAGCCACGGGTGACGGAATAGGAATAGTGGTAATAGCCGCCGCCATTGGCGCAGGAGCCCATGGAGATCACCCAGCGCGGCTCCGACATCTGGTCGTAGACCTTGCGCAGGGCCGGGGCCATCTTGTTGACCAGGGTGCCGGCCACGATCATCACGTCCGACTGGCGCGGACTGGGCCGGAACACCACGCCGAAACGGTCCAGGTCGTAGCGCGAGGCACCGGCCTGCATCATCTCCACCGCGCAGCAGGCCAGACCGAAGGTCATGGGCCAGAGCGAGCCGGTACGGGCCCAGTTGATGAGCGCGTCCGCCGTGGTGGTGACCACGCCCTGCTTGAGAATGCCTTCGATGCTCATGATTGCACCCGCCTCATCGAATCAAGCCACCCATAACCGCCTATTCCCACTCCAGCGCCCCCTTCTTCCATTCATAAATGAAGCCGATGACCAGGATGCCGAGAAACACCGCCATGGCGAGGAAACCGAACAGGCCGATGTCCTCAAGTACGATGGCCCAGGGAAACAGGAAGGCGATTTCCAGGTCGAAGATGATGAACAGGATGGCAACCAGGTAGTAGCGCACGTCGAACTTCATGCGTGAGTCCTCGAAGGCCTCGAAGCCACACTCGTAGGGGGAATTCTTCTCGCTGTCAGGCTTGTGGGGACCGAGCAGGAAACCGACCGCGATGGCGATGGCACCGATCACGACACCGATACCGATAAAGACGAGTATCGGTAGATAGTTTTCCAGCATCGCCTGCCTCCGACTGTCTCAACTTTTTGCTTGCCGACGCGATTGTCTGTTGTTGTTACCGCAGTAGCACCGACCCGGGAGGCCAGCGCCATGCATGCGCCGTTACAAAAGAATGGCTAGGCAGTCTAGGCAGATTACCCAGGAGTGTCAAGCAAGGAAAACGCCGAAAATATTTTCAATATTAACCAGTTATACCAAAAAATTAATTTTGGCTGGCATAAGTCGGGGCGGTTTGTAATAAATCCCGTCAGTTGGCAGCAGGTTTTGTCACAAGGATATGTCAGCGCTGCTCCGCCATGTACGGCCCGCAACGCAGCAGGCCCCGCATAAACGGGGCCTGTCACGATTCATCAACATGGATTATATGGTGCCGAAGGCCGGACTCGAACCGGCACGGCTTGCGCCACTACCCCCTCAAGATAGCGTGTCTACCAATTCCACCACTTCGGCAATGATTGCTGCGCCGTCCGCAAACGGCATTGTTACTGCGGCAGATCGTCGGCCGTCTGCTCTCCCTGCGCGGGCATGTCCATGGCCGGGACATCGGCCGGCGCGCTTTCCTGCGGCTGCGACTGTTCCATCGGGGGCAGATCCTCAGGGGCTGCCTCCCCGGCGGCAGGGACGGGGCTGACCTGCTCTGCCACGCTGGAAGGTTCGCGCTCGCCCATCACGAAACCCGTGGACAGGGCGAGGCTGTTGAGGAAGAACAGGGTCGCCAGCACGGCGGTGATCCGGGTCAGAAAGGACGCCGAGCCCTGGGAACCGAATACCGTTGAGGAGGCCCCGCTGCCGAAGGCCGCGCCGGCATCGGCGCCCTTGCCATGCTGGAGCAGGATCAGTACGACCAGCCCAATGGCAATCAACACCTGGACAATAATAAGAATGGTATACATCAATATTCCTGAATCAAATCTTATCCGGCGCGGTGCAGATGCCGAGGAATTCCCCGGCCTGCAGGGAAGCGCCGCCGATCAGGCCGCCGTCGATGTCTGCCATGGCGAACAGTTCGGCGGCATTGGCGGCCTTCACGCTGCCGCCATAGAGAATCCGGATCTTGTCAGCCACACCGGCATCCAGTCCGGCCAGCTTGGCGCGGATGAAGGCGTGCACCTCCTGGGCCTGTTCCGGGCTGGCGGTCTTGCCGGTGCCGATGGCCCAGACCGGCTCGTAGGCGATGACGGCCTCGCCCAGGGCGGCGATACCCTCGAGTTCGATGACGGCATCCAGCTGGCGTCCGACCACGGCTTCGGTGGTGCCGGCCTCGCGCTCCTCCAGCAGTTCGCCCACGCACAAAATCGGGGTGAGGCCGAACCGGCGGGCGGCGGCGAACTTGCGGGCGGTGAACTCATCGCTCTCGCCATAGATACTGCGGCGCTCGGAGTGGCCCACGATGGCATAGCTGCAGCCGACGTCGCGCAGCATCGGGCCGGCCACCTCGCCGGTGAAGGCGCCGGACTCCTCGTCGCTGATGTCCTGGGAGCCGACGGCCACCGGGGTGTCGGACAGCATCTGCACAACCTGCGGAATGTAGACGAACGGCGGGCAGACGGCGACCTCGGCGGTCCTGACCTCGCCCAGACCGGCCTTGATGCCCTCGACCAGCGTGGTGATGCTGTCGAGGTTGCCGTTCATCTTCCAGTTCCCTGCCACCAGCGGTTGCCGCATGCCGTGCCTCCGATACCTTTACCTGACAAAACGGGGCGCTAGCTTAGCGACAGACCGGGAGAAAATCAATTAAAAACGCGGGCTACGGACCTGCCATCGCGGCGGAATCAGCGGGTTTCGCGGCCCTGGCCGAGACTCAACTCGCCCGGGCCTTGCCCAGGACATCGGCAACCACCTCGGCCAGGACCCGGGCCTCGTGCGCCACCAGTTCGGGGTCCTCGCCCTCGACCATCACGCGGATGACCGGTTCGGTGCCAGAGGGCCGCAGCAGCACCCGGCCGCGTTCGGCCAGACGGGCCTCGGCCGCCCGCACCGCGGACTGTACCGCTTCCGAATGATCGGGATTGGCCTTGTGACTGATGGGCACATTGATCATGTGCTGCGGGTACTTGGTCAGGTCCGCGCGCAGTTCGGCCAGGGCGCGGCCGCTGCGCACCATTTCGTAGAGCACCTGCAGGGCCGAGACGATACCGTCGCCGGTGCTGGTACGGTCCAGGCAGATGATGTGGCCGGAAGACTCGCCGCCCAGCACCCAGCCCTGCTGCTGCAGCAGTTCCAGTACATAGCGGTCGCCGACACGGGCGCGCTGCAGCGGGATGCCGATGGCCTGCAGGGCGTGTTCCATGCCGAGATTGGTCATCAGGGTGCCGACCACGCCGCCATTGAGATTGCCGGCCTCGTGGCGTGACCGGGCGATGATGTAGAGCAGTTCATCGCCGTCGAGCTCCGTGCCGGTATGGTCGACCATGATCACCCGGTCGCCGTCGCCGTCGAAGGCGATGCCCAGGTCCGCCCCCTCCTCCCGCACGGTGCGGATCAGCTGCTCGGGCCGGGTGGAACCGCAGTCACGGTTGATGTTCAGGCCGTCCGGTGTATCGCCGATGGCGATGACGTCCGCACCCAGTTCGTCGAACACCGCCGGCGCGACATGGTAGGTGGCGCCGTTGGCGCAGTCGACCACCAGCCTGAGCCCGCGCAGGCTCATGCTCATGGGCACAGTGCTCTTGCAGAACTCGATGTAGCGACCGGAGGCGTCGCTGACCCGCTCGGCCTTGCCCAGCCGGTCGGAACTGACCGTGGCCATGGGCTTGTCCAGCTGGGCCTCGATCTCCAGTTCGATGGCGTCCGGCAGCTTGGTGCCCTCGGCGGAGAAGAATTTCACCCCATTGTCGTAGTAGGCATTGTGCGAGGCGCTGATGACGATGCCCGCACAGCAGTGCAGGGTGCGGGTGAGATAGGCGATGGCCGGGGTGGGCATGGGCCCGAGCAGGCGGATGTCCATGCCGGCCGCCGACAGGCCCGCCTCCAGGGCGGACTCGAACATGTAGCCGGAGATACGCGTATCCTTGCCGATCAGCACGCTGTCGCAGCCGTCGCGGCCCAGCACCCGGCCCACGGCCCAGCCCAGCTTGAGCATGAACTCGGCGGTGATCGGCGCCTCGCCGACCCGCCCCCGGATTCCGTCGGTACCAAAATACTTGCGTGACATCCCCTGCTCCTTGTTATTCGGCCTGCTCGACGGCGGCGCACATCGCCAGCGCCTGCACCGTGGGCGCCACATCGTGCACCCGCACGATGCGCGCCCCCTGCATCACGGCGATCACGGCCAGCGCCACGCTGGGCTGCAGGCGCTGCTCCACCGGCAGGTCGAGCAGCTTGCCGATCATAGACTTGCGCGACAGCCCGACCAGTACCGGTACCCCTGAATCGACCAGGTCGGGCAGGTGCTTTAGCAGACTGAGATTATGCGCCAGCGATTTGCCGAAACCGAAGCCCGGATCGACCAGCAGCCGCGCGCGGGCCATGCCCGCGGCCTCCGCGGCCGCAACACGTTGGCGCAGAAATCCGGCCACGTCCGTGACCACGTTCTCATAGCGGGGATCTGCCTGCATGGTGCGTGGCTCACCCTGCATATGCATCAGGCACACCGCCGCCCCGCCCTCGGCGGCCGCTTCCAGGGCGCCCGGGGCCTGCAGGGCACAGACATCGTTGATGATGTCCGCCCCGGCGGCCACCGCGGCCCGCATCACCTCCGGCTTGCTGGTATCGACCGACAGCAGGGCATCGACCTGTCCGTGCAGGGCCTCGATGACCGGGATCACCCGCGTCAGTTCATCCTCGATGCTGACCGGATCGGCCCCCGGGCGGGTGGATTCGCCGCCGATGTCGATGATGTCCGCGCCCTCGGCGACCATCTCCCGGGCCCGGGCCACGGCCTGTCCGGCGGCCAGAAACGCGCCGCCGTCGGAGAAGGAATCGGGCGTGACGTTCAGAACCCCCATCACCCGCGGCCGGCTCAGGTCCAGCCGGCGGTTTCCGCACTCAAGCTGCATGAAAGTTTACCAATAATTTATTCAACGCAAAGACGCAGGGACGCAGAGGGCGCAAAGTTATAAAAAATATAATTCTACATGAATTCATTGCACTCTCTGCGACTTCGCACCCGAAGGGCATAAACGCCTCTGCGTTGAAAAGATTTATGCAGTTAAAATGAAACGCCCCGCCAAAGCGGGGCGTGATGCGGGTGGCAGGGGCCTCAGTGCTGGCCGGCGGGATCGCCGATCGGGCCGCCGCTGTCCTTGCGGCCCTTCTCCGGCTCGTCGCCGGTGGCCGTACCCGTACCCGCTGAGGGCGGCGGGTTGTCCGACCATTCACGCGGCGGACGCACCTCGCGCCGTGCCATCAGATCGTCGATCTGGTTGGCGTCGATGGTCTCGTACTTGATCAGCGCCTGGGCCATGGCATGGAGGATGTCCATGTTCTCGGTCAGGATGGACTCGGCCCGCTTGTAGTTGTTGTCGATGATGGAACGGATCTCCATGTCGATGGCATGCGCCGTGTCATCGGAGATGTTCTTGTGCTGGGTGACCGAATGGCCCAGAAAGACCTCGTTCTCCTCCTCGCCATAGGACAGCGGTCCCAGCCGATCGGACAGACCCCAGCGGGTGACCATGTTGCGCGCCAGCTCGGTCGCACGCTGGATGTCATTGGAGGCGCCGGTGGTAACCTTGTCGGCGCCGAAGATGAGAAACTCGGCCAGGCGGCCGCCGAACAGGCTGGAGATCTGGCTCTCCAGGCGCTGCTTGGTAAAGCTGTGGCGGTCATCCTCGGGCAGGAACAGGGTCACGCCCAGGGCGCGTCCGCGCGGGATGATCGAGACCTTGTGCACCGGGTCGTGCTCCGGCACCAGACGGCCGACGATGGCGTGGCCGGCCTCGTGATAGGCGGTCAGGCGCTTCTCCTCCTCGCTCATCACCATGGAGCGGCGTTCGGCGCCCATCATGATCTTGTCCTTGGCCTTCTCGAAGTCCTCCATGTCCACCACGCGCTTGTTGGCGCGGGCGGCGAACAGCGAGGCCTCGTTGACCAGGTTGGCCAGATCGGCGCCGGAGAAACCCGGGGTGCCGCGGGCGATGATCATGGGCTCGACGTCGTCGGCCGCGGGCACCTTGCGCATGTGCACCTGCAGGATCTGGGCGCGGCCGCGCACATCGGGCAGCGGCACCACCACCTGGCGGTCGAAGCGGCCGGGGCGCAGCAGCGCCGGGTCGAGCACGTCGGGCCGGTTGGTGGCGGCGATGACGATCACGCCCTCGTTGCCCTCGAAGCCGTCCATTTCCACCAGCAGCTGGTTGAGCGTCTGCTCGCGCTCGTCGTGGCCGCCGCCCAGACCGGCGCCGCGGTGACGGCCCACGGCATCGATCTCATCGATGAAGATGATGCAGGGGGCGTGCTTCTTGGCCTGCTCGAACATGTCGCGCACGCGCGAGGCGCCCACGCCGACGAACATCTCGACGAAGTCGGAACCGGAGATGGTGAAGAACGGCACCTTGGCCTCGCCGGCGATGGCCTTGGCCAGCAGCGTCTTGCCGGTGCCCGGCGAGCCGACCATCAGCACGCCCTTGGGAATCTTGCCGCCGAGCTTCTGGAACTTGCCCGGGTCGCGCAGGAACTCGACCAGCTCCTCAACCTCTTCCTTGGCCTCCTCCACGCCGGCGACATCGCTGAAGGTGACCTTGATCTGATCCTCGCCCAGCATGCGCGCCCGGCTCTTGCCGAAGGACATGGCCCCGCGGCCGCCCGCACCGCCCTGCATCTGGCGCATGAAGAAGATCCACACCGCGATCAGCAGCAGCATGGGGAACCAGGAAATGAAGATCTGGGTCAGCACGCCCTGCTGCTCCGGAGGCTTGGCCTCGACGGTGACGTTGTTGGCCAGCAGGTCGTCGATCAGCTTGGGATCATCGGGGGCGTAGGTGGTGAAGCTCTCGCCGCTGGCGAGCTTGCCCTTGACGGTATGGTTCTGGATGACCACGTTCTGGACCTGGCCGGATTTCACCTGGGCGATGAATTCAGAATAGCCGATGCTGTTGGTCTGCTGGGTCGGCGGGCCGAAATTGTTGAACACCGCCATCAGGACCACGGCGATGACGACCCACAGCAGAAGATTCTTGGCCATGTCGTTCAATGCGGATTACCTCGATTCAAGTCAGCTGGGCCCGCGCAAAACCCCGGCAGCCACCCGGGTTAATCGGGCCATAAAACAATGAGTTCGACCTTACTACAGTTTCCGGCCTGCGGCCAGCAGATAGACCTCGCGCGAACGCGGCCGTGAAGCCTTCGGCTTGCGCACGATCACCTTGCTGTATCGACCCCGCAATCCGCGCACAAGTTCATCGAACCCTTCGCCCTGGAACACCTTGGCCAGGAAGGTGCCGCCTTCGCGCAGCGTCTGCTCGGCGAAATCGACTGCCAGTTCAACCAGATACATTGCACGGGGCTGATCCACGGCCTCCATCCCGGAGATATTGGGGGCGATGTCCGACATTACAAGGTCCACCGGCGTGTTTCCGACCAGTTCCAGAAACCGCGCATACACCTCGTCATCGCGAAAATCGCCCTGCAGAAAATCCACGCCGGCGATGGGTTCGACGGGCAGGAGGTCCATGGCCACGACCCGGCCCGTTTTCCCCACTTTCTGCACGGCATACTGCGACCAGGCCCCGGGCGCCGCCCCCAGGTCCACCACCGTCATACCCGGCTTGAACAGACGGTACTTCTCGTCCAGTTCCTGCAGTTTGTAGACGGCGCGCGAGCGCCAGCCCTCGCGCTGGGCGCGCAGCACGTATTCATCGTCGAAATGTTCCTTCAGCCAGCGGCGGCTGCTCTTGGTGCGGGACATGACTACAGGTTCCAGGCACAGGGTTCATGGACCGGGGTATCGACAGCAAAGCCCTCGAAATTGGCGGATGCCGCATGCATCCATGTTCATCCGTATGCGTCCGCGGCTATAATGCCGCCCCAGACATAGAATCCGACACAGGCAGACAGTCCATGCATCTCACCCAGTCCCAGCTGCGCCATCTGCGCGGCCTCGGCCACAAGCTCAAGCCCGTGGTCACCGTCGCCGGCAGGGGGCTGACCGAAAGCGTGATCGAGGAGATCGATTCCTCGGTCGCGCACCACGAGCTGATGAAGATCAAGCTCAATGTCGGCGATCGCGAACTGCGCGACCAGTTGCTGGAGGAACTGTGCCAGCGGCTGAAACTGCGGCTGGTTCAGCGGGTCGGCAACACCGCGCTGGTGTTCCGCCGCAATCCCCAGCGCCCGCGGGTGGAACTGGGGAAGTAATCCCCTATCCGCGCCGTATGCCGAACACAACCAGCCCCAGCCCCAGCAGCGACTGGATCAGATAGAGAAAGGACGACAGTCCGTGCAGACGGCCAAAGCGTGCCGCCGCCTCGCTGCCCGCCACCAGACCGCCGGCCTTGAGCTCCTGCATCAGCGGACTGATGGCGAAGGCATTGACCAGAATCAGCGCCAGCATCAACACCAGGGTTAGCGCCCGCCAGTCCAGTCCCGGGCGCGCCTGCATCCGGTTCGATATCAGCAGCAGCGCACCCGCCGCCAGCCCGAACCAGTTCAGCGCCCGGAACATCTCTCCCGCCAGCTGCCCGGCCAGGCGGGTGTCATCGAGTTGATGAAACAGGAGCGGCACGGCCAGGTAGCCGATCATCCACAGGCCGCCGACCCACAGGGTCAGGATGATGCGTTCGGCGATGGCGATCTTGGCCTGCATGGGAGCGGAGGGATTGGCTGTCACGCGCAGCAGCGGGCCGCACTAGATCTCAGACATACCGCACTTCGAGGATCTCGTAGTTGCGCTCGCCGCCGGGGGTGGAGACGGTGACCACATCGCCTTCCTGCTTGCCGATCAGTGCCCGGGCGATGGGCGAATTGACCGACAGCAGACCGGACTTGATGTCGGCCTCGTCCTCGCCGACGATCCGGTAGGAGAATTCCTCGCCGCTGTCCTCGTCGGCCAGGTCCACGGTGGTACCGAAGATCACCTTGCCGGTATTTTCCATGCTGGTGACATCGATCACCTGGGCGTGGCTGAGCTTGCCCTCGATCTCCTTGATCCGGCCCTCGATGAAACTCTGCTGCTCGCGCGCGGCGTGATACTCGGCGTTCTCCTTGAGGTCACCGTGCGAACGCGCCTCGGCGATGGCCTCGATCACCCGGGGGCGCTCCACGTTCTTGAGTTGCTTGAGTTCCTCACGCAGCTTCTCGGCACCGCGTTTGGTCAGTGGCACCTTGCTCATTCGATCATCCCCAGTTCCCTGTGCAGATCCTGCAGCCGGTTGACCTCGGCATTGTCGATGGCGTCCAACGCCATGACGATGGCCTCGGCATGGGCCATGGTCGTGCTGACATGCACCTTATGATGCAACGCCGTGCGGCGGATGGTAAAGGAGTCGGCGATGGCCTGCTTGCCCTCGGTGGTGTTGACCACGTAGCTGATCTGGTCATTCTTGATCATGTCCACGATGTGCGGCCGGCCCTCGATCACCTTGTTGACGATCTCGCAGTTGATGCCGGCGGCGGTGATCTCGCGGGCCGTACCGCGGGTGGCCACCAGGGAGAAGCCCTTGTCGGCGAAGCCCCTGGCGAGCGCCACCACGTCGGGCTTGTCGGTATCGCGCACACTGATGAAGATCTTGCCGCTGCGCGGCAGCACCACGCCGGCGCCGAGCTGGGCCCGGCCGAAGGCCGCGCCGAAGGTGCGGCCCACACCCATGACCTCGCCGGTGGACTTCATCTCCGGGCCGAGGATCGGATCCACGCCCGGGAACTTGATGAAGGGGAACACCGCCTCCTTGACCGAGAAATAGGTCGGCACGGTCTCCACCAGCGCGTCCTGATCGGCCAGCGAGCGGCCGGCCATGCAGCGGGCGGCGATCTTGGCCAGCGGCCTGCCGGTGACCTTGGAGACATAGGGCACGGTGCGCGAGGCGCGCGGATTGACCTCGATGATGTAGATCTCCTCGCCCTTGATGGCGAACTGGGTGTTCATCAGGCCGATCACCTTCAGCTCGCGCGCCATGGCTGCGACCTGTTCGCGCATGCGCTCCTGGGCTTCCAGGCTCAGGGTATAGGGCGGCAGCGAACAGGCGGAGTCGCCCGAGTGCACGCCGGCCTGCTCGATGTGTTCCATGATGCCGCCGATGAGCACATCCTTGCCGTCGCAGATGGCGTCCACGTCCACCTCCACGGCATCGTCCAGGAAGCGGTCCAGCAGCACGGGGGAGTCGTTGGAGACCTTGACCGCGTCGTTCATATAGCGGGCCAGGTCCTCCTCCTGATAGACGATCTCCATGGCCCGGCCGCCCAGTACGTAGGACGGGCGCACCACCAGCGGATAGCCGATCTCGGCAGCCAGCCGGAGCGCCTCTTCCTCGGTGCGCGCGGTGCGGTTGGGCGGCTGCTTGAGGCCGAGCCGGTTGATCATGTCCTGGAAGCGCTCACGGTCCTCGGCCAGATCGATGGAATCCGGCGAGGTGCCGATGATGGGCGCGCCGGCTGCTTCCAGGTCGCGCGCCAGCTTGAGCGGCGTCTGGCCGCCGTACTGCACGATCACGCCCTCGGGCTGCTCCTTCTCGATGATCTCCAGCACGTCCTCCAGGGTCAGCGGCTCGAAGTACAGCCGGTCAGAGGTGTCGTAGTCGGTGGAGACCGTCTCCGGGTTGCAGTTGACCATGATGGTCTCGTAGCCGTCCTCGCGCATGGCGAAGGCGGCGTGCACGCAGCAGTAGTCGAACTCGATGCCCTGGCCGATGCGGTTGGGGCCGCCGCCCAGCACCATGATCTTCTTCCTGTCCGTCGGCTCGGCCTCGCACTCCTCCTCGTAGGTGGAGTACATGTAGGCGGTGCCGGTGGCGAACTCGGCGGCGCAGGTATCCACCCGCTTGAACGCCGGGCGCAGACCGTGCTGGTGGCGCAGTTCGCGCACCGCGGATTCCTTCACCCGGGCCAGATGCGCCAGCCGGCTGTCGGCGAAGCCCTTGCGCTTGAGCCGCCACAGGGTATCGCGGTCGAGGCCGTCGATGCCCTTGTCCTGCACCATCGCTTCCAGCTGAATGATCTCCTCGATCTGCTCCAGGAACCAGGGATCGATGGCGGTGTATTCATGCACCTCGTCCAGCGACATGCCGAAGCGGAAGGCGTCGCCCAGGTACAGGATGCGTTCCGGACCGGGCTGCTTGAGTTCGCTGCGCAGCCTGTCCTTGGTGTCCTCGTGCGCCAGATCGAGTTTCTCGCTCAGGCCGTCGATGCCGGTCTCCAGGCCGCGCAACGCCTTCTGGAACGACTCCTGGAAGTTGCGCCCGATGGCCATGACCTCGCCCACCGACTTCATCTGGGTGGTGAGATAGGCCTGGGCCTGGGGAAACTTCTCGAAGGTGAAGCGCGGGATCTTGGTCACCACATAGTCGATGGACGGCTCGAACGAGGCCGGGGTCGCGCCGCCGGTGATCTCGTTCTGCAGTTCGTCCAGGGTGTAGCCCACGGCCAGCTTGGCGGCGACCTTGGCGATGGGGAAGCCGGTCGCCTTGGAGGCCAGCGCCGAGGAGCGCGACACGCGCGGATTCATCTCGATGATGATCATGCGGCCGTTGTCGGGATTGATGGCGAACTGCACATTGGAGCCGCCGGTCTCCACCCCGATCTCGCGCAGCACCGCCAGGGAGGCGTCGCGCATGATCTGGTATTCCTTGTCGGTGAGCGTCTGCGCCGGGGCGACGGTGATGGAGTCGCCGGTATGGATGCCCATGGGATCCAGATTCTCGATTGAGCAGACGATGATGCAGTTGTCCTTCCTGTCCCGCACCACCTCCATCTCGTATTCCTTCCAGCCGAGCGCGGATTCCTCGATCAGCAGCTCGTTGGTCGGGGACAGATCCAGGCCGCGCTCGCAGATCTCAATGAACTCTTCCTTGTTGTAGGCGATGCCGCCGCCGCTGCCGCCCAGGGTGAAGGAGGGCCGGATGATGGTCGGGAAGCCGATCTTCTCCTGCACCTGCATGGCCTCTTCCATGCTGTGGGCCATCTCCGAGGTCGGGAAGTCCAGGCCGATTCTGCGCATGGCCTGACGGAAGCGGTCGCGGTCCTCGGCCTTGTCGATGGCGTCCTTGCTGGCGCCGATCATCTCCACGCCGTACTTCTCCAGGATGCCTTCGCGGTCCAGGTCCAGGGCGCAGTTGAGCGCCGTCTGCCCGCCCATGGTGGGCAGCAGGGCGTCCGGACGCTCCTTTTCGATGATCTTCTCCACCGTGCGCCAGTCCACCGCCTCGATGTAGGTGGCACCGGACATCTCCGGGTCGGTCATGATGGTGGCCGGATTGGAATTGACCAGGATGACCCGGTAGCCCTCCTCGCGCAGGGCCTTGCAGGCCTGGGCCCCGGAGTAGTCGAACTCGCAGGCCTGGCCGATCACGATGGGGCCGGCGCCGAGGATGAGAATGCTTTCTATGTCGGTACGTTTGGGCATAGTTCAAATCAACCGCCAAGGCGCCAAGTACGCCAAGGACATATAGGGTTAAAAATCGTGTTCGTCAGCCGGCGCAGCGTCATTCCCGCGCAGGCGGGAATCCATATACCGCCGCGGTTACTGGATCCCCGCCTGCGCGGGGATGACGGCGTCTTTGGTGCAATAGCCAATATTCCTGACCGTTGTGTAATCACTTGGCGCCTTGGCGGTTCGATTCAATCAGTTCAATGAAATGATCGAACAGTGGAGCAACGTCGTGCGGGCCGGGACTGGCCTCCGGGTGGCCCTGGAAACTGAACGCCGGCTTGTCGGTGCGCTGGATGCCCTGCAGGCTGCCGTCGAACAGGGAGCGATGGGTCGCCTTGAGATTGTCCGGCAGGGTCTGGTCGTCGACCGCGAAGCCGTGGTTCTGGCTGCTGATCATGACCGTACCGGCCTCGAGATCCTGCACCGGATGATTGGCGCCGTGGTGGCCGAACTTCATCTTGGTCGTCTTCGCCCCGCTGGCCAGGGCCAGCAGCTGGTGGCCGAGGCAGATGCCGAACAGCGGCACATCGGCGTCGAGCAGCTCGCGGATGGCGCCGATGGCATAGTCGCAGGGCTCGGGATCACCGGGGCCGTTGGACAGGAACACGCCGTCGGGCTTGAGCGCCATCACCTCGGCGGCCGGGGTCTGCGCCGGCACCACCGTCAGGCGGCAGCCGCGGTCGGCCAGCATGCGCAGGATGTTGCGCTTGACGCCGAAATCATAGGCCACCACATGATGCGGCAGATCCGCGGCCGGGGCCGGCAGACCGTCCTCCAGGCTCCAGGTGCCCTGGGCCCATTCGTAGCGCTCGGCAGTGGTGACCTCGCGCGCCAGGTCCATCCCCTTCAGCCCCGGGAAGCCCTTCGCCGCCTCCAGGGCGGCGGCCTCGTCGGGCTGGTCACCGGCGATGATGCAGCCGTTCTGGGCGCCCTTCTCGCGCAGGATGCGGGTCAGTCGCCGGGTGTCGATGTCGGCGATGCCGACCACGCCGCTCTCACGCAGATAATCGCCCAGTGAGCGCTGCGCACGCCAGTTGCTGTAGCGGGTCGGCAGGTCGCGCACCACCAGCCCGGCGCTCTGGATGCGCGCCGATTCCTCGTCCTCGTCATTGATCCCGGTGTTGCCGATGTGGGGATAGGTCAGCGTGACGATCTGGCGGGAATAGGAAGGGTCGGTCAGGATTTCCTGATAGCCGGTCATGGCGGTGTTGAAGACCACCTCGCCCACGGTCTGGCCGTCGGCGCCAATGGATTCGCCCCGGAAGACACTGCCGTCTTCGAGAACCAGTATGGCGGGTTTCCTCAAGGAAGCCTCCGTTCCTGTGGCGTGGATATGGAAAGCGGGAGCACTCCCCGAGCCTCCCGCTGGCAATCATTTCGTGTTGCAGTCACCGGACCAGAACAGCCGGCTGGAATTGAGACCACATTTTAGCCGATGCCCTCTCAACTGTCTAATCGAGTGGGGTTATTTCCCGCCCCGGTGTGGTGTGCGGACAGTGGCGGGATGCACGCAGAGGACGCAGAGGCACAGAGGCGCAAAGATCTTGAAAAAAAATATAACAACTCTGCGCCTTAGCGTCTCTGCGTCCTCTGCGTTCCCATCACTGAACGGAACTCAGTCCTTCAATCCCAGCACGTCCTGCATGTCGTACAGCCCGGCCGGGCGGTCGGCCAGCCAGGCCGCGGCGCGCACCGCACCGCTGGCGAAGGTCATGCGGCTGGAGGCCTTGTGGGTGATCTCCACCCGTTCGCCTTCGCCCGCGAACATGACAGTGTGCTCGCCGACGATGTCGCCGGCGCGGATGGTCTCGAAGCCGATGGTGCGGCGGTCGCGCTCGCCGGTGCGGCCCTCGCGGCCGTAGACGGCGCATTCCTTCAGATCCCGCCCCAATGCTTCGGCCACCACCTCCCCCATGCGCAGGGCGGTGCCGGAGGGGGCGTCGATCTTGTGTCGGTGATGGGCCTCGATGACCTCGATGTCGACCGTATCGCCCAGCACCCGGGCGGCCAGGTCCAGCAGCTTGAGACAGAGATTCACCCCGACGCTCATGTTGGGGGCGAAGACAACGGGGATGTCCCGGGCGGCCCCGGCCAGTTCGGATTTCTGATCATCGCTCAGGCCGGTGGTGCCGATGACGATGGCCCGGCCGGCCGCGCGGCAGGCACGGACATTGGCCAGGGTCGCCTCGGGAATGGTGAAGTCGATCAGGACATCGAAGCGCTCCGCCTGCGCGACCAGGTCGTCGGTCACGTTCACCCCGAGTTCACCGACGCCGGCCAGCACGCCGGCATCCGAGCCCAGGCTGGCGTGGCCGGGCGCCTCCAGGGCGACCGTGGGCTGCGTGCCTTCGGTGTTGTGGGCGGACTCGATCAGGTGCCGGCCCATGCGGCCGGCGGCGCCGGCGATTGCGATTCTTGTTGTCATTTAACCACCTGGATCCTTCCGTCAGTTGCGATGCCCAGACCCGAAGGGTGGGGTACCCATGATGAAACCCGAAGGGTTTCTATGGGTCAGGCGAAGCAATCTCGCGACGCTACCGCCGCGGTTGATTTCAGAGATTGCTTCGCATGCGCTCGCAATGACAACTTACAGTTTGATGCCCTCGAAGAACTTCTTCACCCCGTCCAGCCAGGAGTGCGACTGCGGGTTGTGGTGGCTGTCGCCCTTCTCGTCCATGGTGGACTCGAAATCGCGCAGCATCTGCTTCTGCTTTTCGTTGAGATTGACCGGTGTCTCCACCATAACCCGGCACATCAGATCGCCCACGGGACCGCCGCGTACCGGCTTCACGCCCTTGCCGCGCAGCCGGAACAGCTTGCCGGACTGAGTCTCGGTCGGGATCTTGAGCTTGACCTTGCCTTCCAGGGTCGGCACCTCGAGTTCACCGCCCAGCGCCGCGGTGACGAACGGGATCGGCACCTCGCAGAACAGGTGGTTGTCGTCACGGGTGAAGATGGGATGTTCCTTGACCCGGATCTGGACATACAGATCGCCGGGCGGCCCCCCGTTCTCCCCGGCCTCGCCCTCGCCGGCCAGGCGGATGCGGTCGCCGGTGTCGACACCGGGCGGCACCTTCACCGACAGGGTCTTGTTCTCCTGCACCCGGCCGTGGCCCTGGCAGGCGGTGCAGGGGTCGCTGACGATGGAGCCGCTGCCGTGACAGCGCGGGCAGGTCTGCTGCACCGAGAAGAAGCCCTGCTGCATGCGCACCTGGCCGACGCCGCCGCAGGTGGTGCAGGTCTCGGGCTTGCTGCCCGGCTTGGCCCCGTTGCCGCCGCACACCGTGCAGCCGACCATGGCCGGCACCCGGATCTTGACCGTGGTGCCGGCGACGGCCTCCTCCAGGGTCAGATCCAGGTTGTAGCGCAGGTCGGCGCCGCGGTAGACCCGCTGGCCGCCGGGGCCGCGACCGGCGCCGCCGCCGAAGATGTCGCCGAACACGTCGCCGAAGATATCGGAGAAGGAGGCACCGCCGCCGCCGAAGCCGCCGCCCGCACCGCCGCCCATGTTGGGATCGACGCCGGCGTGGCCGAACTGGTCATAGGCGGCACGCTTGCGTGCATCGCTCAGAACCTCGTAGGCCTCCTTGACCTCCTTGAAGCGATTCAGCGCCTCCTCGTCGTCGGGATTGCGATCGGGATGAAACTTCTGGGCCATGCGCCGATAGGCCTTCTTGATATCGGCCTCGCTGGCGTTCTTCTGCACACCCAGAATTTCGTAGAAATCTTTTTTTGCCATTATTCAGAGACTCGAAGTTTGGAGTCCGGGAACAGAAAATCCCTGTCACCCCGACGCAGGCCGGGTTCCAGTAATCGCTGCAGCACCTGGATTCCGGCCTGCGCCGGAATGACGGCCGGAAAGTCGTGGCTGTCACTCATAATGCAAAACCCGAATATTTCAGCATCCCCTCTCGGGGAAACAAACACAAACGGGACCGGTGAGCCGACACAACCAAGGTCTCGACTCTCCAGTCCCATTACCCCTTAACCCGGGGATTACTTGTTGTCTTCCTTGACCTCTTCGAACTCGGCGTCGACCACATCGTCGCCGGACTCAGCGCCGCCCTGGGCCTGCTCGCCCGCGGCCTCGGCGCCGGCCGCGCCGGCCTGACCGCCCTGCTCCTGGTAGACACGCTGAGCGAGTTTACCAGAGACCTCGGCCAGTGCGGCGGTCTTCTGCTCGATGGCCTCCTTGTCGTCGCCGTTCATGACCTCCTCGACCGCCTTGATCGCGTTCTCGACCTCGGTCTTCTCCTCGTCCGTGACCTTGTCGCCGAGATCCTTCAGCGACTTGCGGGTCGCATGGATCATGTTGTCGGCCTGGTTGCGGGCATCGACCATCTCGTGGAACCTGCGGTCCTCTTCCTTGTGCGCCTCGGCGTCCTTGACCATGCGGTCGATCTCGTCGTCGTTGAGACCGCTGGAGGCCTTGATGACGATGTTCTGTTCCTTACCGGTGCCCTTGTCCTTGGCCGAGACGTTGAGGATGCCGTTGGCGTCGATGTCGAAGGCGACCTCGATCTGCGGCACGCCGCGCGGCGCCGGCGGGATGTCGCTCAGGTCGAAGCGGCCCAGCGACTTGTTGTCGGCGGCGCGGTCACGCTCGCCCTGCAGCACGTGCACGGTCACCGCGGTCTGGTTGTCGTCGGCGGTGGAGAACACCTGCGTGGCCTTGGTCGGGATGGTGGTGTTGCGCTCGATCAGCTTGGTCATCACGCCGCCCAGGGTCTCGATGCCCAGCGACAGCGGGGTGACGTCGAGCAGCAGCACGTCCTTGACCTCGCCGCCCAGCACGCCGCCCTGGATGGCCGCGCCCACGGCCACGGCCTCGTCCGGGTTGACGTCCTTGCGCGGCTCCTTGCCGAAGAAGTCCTTCACCGCCTCCTGCACCTTGGGCATGCGGGTCATGCCGCCGACCAGGATGACGTCATTGATATCGCCGACCGACTCGCCGGCATCCTGCAGTGCCTTCCTGCACGGCTCGATGGTGCGGGCGATCAGATCCTCGACCAGCGACTCGAACTTGGCCCGGGTCACCTTGACGTTGAGGTGCTTGGGTCCCGAGGCATCCGCCGTGATGTACGGCAGGTTGATGTCGGTCTGCTGGCTGGAAGACAGTTCGATCTTGGCCTTCTCGGCGGCCTCCTTGAGACGCTGCATGGCCAACGCGTCGCCGCGCAGGTCGATGCCGCTGTCCTTCTTGAACTGCTCGGCCAGGTAGTCGATCAGGCGCTTGTCGAAGTCCTCGCCGCCGAGGAAGGTGTCGCCGTTGGTGGACAGCACCTCGAACTGGTGCTCGCCATCGACGTCGGCGATCTCGATGATGGAGATATCGAAGGTGCCGCCGCCCAGGTCGTAGACCGCGATCTTGCGATCGCCCTGGGCCTTGTCCATGCCATAGGCCAGCGCGGCCGCGGTCGGCTCGTTGATGATGCGCTTGACCTCCAGACCGGCGATCTTGCCGGCGTCCTTGGTGGCCTGGCGCTGGGAATCATTGAAATAGGCCGGCACGGTGATGACTGCCTCGGTCACGGCTTCGCCCAGGTAGTCCTCGGCGGTCTTCTTCATCTTCTGCAGCACGCGCGCGGAAACCTCGGGCGGGGCCATCTTCTTGCCCTTGACCTCGACCCAGGCGTCGCCGTTGTCGGCCTTCATGATCTTGTAGGGGACCAGATCGATGTCCTTCTGGACCTCGTCGTCCTGGAAGCGGCGGCCGATCAGGCGCTTGATGGCGAACAGGGTATTGGTCGGGTTGGTCACCGCCTGGCGTTTGGCCGCCTGGCCGACCAGGACCTCGCCGTCCTCGGCATAGGCGACAATGGACGGCGTGGTGCGGTCACCCTCGCTGTTCTCGATGACGCGGGCCTTGCCGCCCTCCATCACCGCCACGCAGGAGTTGGTGGTGCCCAGATCGATTCCGATGATTTTTCCCATAGCTGTTCTCCAAATGGATCTTGTCTGTGTTCCCTGATTGCTCAGTTATCCGATGTATGCCCCACTAGATGTGGGCGATTCCCGTCGTTTCAAGCACGTTCATCGATTTGCGGCGAATCCTGGGCCGGGGCCCGCGACACCATCACCATGGCCGGGCGGATCAGCCGGTCGTTGAGGGTGTAGCCCTTCTGGATGACGGTGACCACGGTGTTGGGCTCGACATCGCTGCGTTCCTGCATCGACATGGCCTCGTGGTATTCGGGATTGAACTTCTGGCCCTGGGGATCGATCTGCTGGATCCCGAACCGGGCCATGCTGTCGGCCAGCATCTTCAGGGTGAGCTCGGAACCCTCCCTCAGCTTGACCGGGTCGACCTCGTTGCCCTCGCCGGCGGCGGCTATACCCATCTCCAGGCTGTCCCTGACCGGCAGCAGGTCGTTGGCGAATTTCTCCAGGGCGAACTTGTGGGCATTGGCCACGTCGCGCTCGGCGCGCTTGCGCAGGTTGTCCAGTTCGGCCTGCAGGCGGATGCACTGATTCCAGTGTTCGTCGGCCTTGTTGCGGGCATCCTCGAGCAGGGCCTGCATCTCCTCGGGCCGGGCCCCGGCGTCGCCCGGCGCCGCGGCCGCAGGTGCCTCCTCGTCGCCTGCGTCCGCATTGGCCTCGGTCGTCACCTTCTCCTGGTCGGACATAAATAATCTCCGTAATTCAGATTGTTAAATAATATTCGTGAAATTCTACATTAAATTAGGATGCCGACGACAGCCACGCCGTCTGCCGAAACTGCGGGCCCCTCAGCGCAGCCCTTCTATGCCCCTCGGGTACTCACACAAGGGAGGGGCAAAATGCCTCGCTGCGCGGGCTTTGCGTCCTATTTGGGGATCAGTTCCTGGAATTCAAGGCCGCGCCCAGGAGACGGGCGGTGGCGTCGACGATGGGGATGATGCGGTCGTAGGCCATGCGGGTGGGCCCGATCACGCCCAGCACCCCGATGACCTCGCCCTCGACCGAATAGGGGGCGGTCACCAGGCTGCACTCGTCCAGCACCTGGTAACCGGACTCCTCACCGATGAACAGCTGCACCCCGTTGGCGCAGATGCACTTATCCAGCAGGTGCAGGATGTCACGTTTGCGGTTGAAGGCCTCGAACAACTCGCGCAGCTTCTCCACGTCGGACAGCTCGCGGAACTGCATCAGGTTGGTCTGGCCGGCCAGGACATAGTCCTCCTCGTCGCTGTCCTCGCCGGAGAACACCTTTTCGGCCACCGAGACCACCGACATCATCAGGTCGTTCATGTCCTGGCGCGCCTGCTGCATCTCGTCGATCAGGTGGGTGCGCACTGCGTGGATGTCCTTGCCGGCGAAGTGGGCATTGAGGAAATTGGAAATGGTCTCCAGTTCCGAGGCGCTGAAGGTGCGCTCGGTCTGGATGATGCGGTTCTGGACCTCCTTCTCGTTGATCACCAGGATCACCAGGATCCGGTTCTGCGACAGCGGCAGGAAGTCGATCCGCCGCAGCGCGACGTGCTCGCGCCGCGGCAGGGTCACCACCCCGGCCATCCGGGTGATGTCCGAGAGCAGGTTGGAGGCGGTCTCGATCAGGCGCCCGGAATCGGTCTCCTCGGCCCACAGTTCCTGGCGCAGCTGCTCGACCTGCACCGAGTCCAGCGGCTGGATGTTGAGCAGGCTGTCGACGAACAGGCGGTAGCCCTGCACCGTCGGGATGCGGCCGGCCGAGGTATGCGGTGCGGCAACGAAGCCCATCTCCTCCAGGTCGGACATGACGTTGCGCACCGTGGCCGGACTCAGGTCCAGACGCGAGTCCCGCGCCAGGGTACGCGAGCCGACCGGCTCACCCTCACGGATATAACGGTCGATCAGCACCCGCAGCAGGTGCTGGGCGCGTTCGTTCATCAACTCGGTGGGAGGCTGCCTGCTCATGTGTGGTCAGGGGGTGGCTAGGGTTGGATTCGATCTTAGCACTCAATGAAAAGGAGTGCTAAGTCCTTGACAGGCTAGCAACCCGCTGCGCCCGGGTCAAGCCGGGACAATGGCGAAAATTTCAACATGATTAGGATGTTGGCGCCGGCGAGCATTGCCGCTGGCGGGGTGCTCGTGCTACTGTCGCCAGCATTCAAGGGGGAAGCAATGCACAACGAATTTTCCCGGATCGGCCTGATCAGCAAAACCGGCGACCCGCGGGTGCGCGACACCCTGCACCGGCTCATCACCTACCTGCGCGGACGCGGGCTGGAGATCCTGCTGGAGGCCGACATGCGCGAACGCATCGACACCGGCGACCTGCCGCTGCTGGAGCGCCCGGCCCTGGCCGGCGCCTGCGACCTGGCCATCGTGGTCGGGGGCGACGGCACCATGCTCAACGCCGCCCGCGACCTGGCCCCGGCCGGCGTGGCCCTGATCGGCATCAACCTGGGACGGCTGGGCTTCATGACCGACATCCTGCCCGAGGACATGACGGATGATCTGGACCGGATCCTCAGCGGCCAGTACCGCGAGGAATCCCGCACCCTGCTGCATGCCCGCGTCCTGCGCGGGGACCAGGTGGTTAACGCAAGCGATGCACTGAACGACGTGGTGGTGCACAAGTGGGATATCGCCCGCATGATCGAACTGGAGGTGCACATCGACGGCAACCTGCTCAGCACCCAGCGCGCCGATGGTCTGATCGTGTGCACCCCCACCGGATCGACCGCCTATGCCCTGTCCGGCGGCGGGCCCATCCTGCACCCGCGGCTGGATGCCTTCGGTCTGGTGCCCATCTGTCCGCACAGCCTGAACAACCGCCCCATTGTCATCGACGATGCCGCCATCATCGATATCGGTCTGCACGGGGACGATACCCAGGCCCAGGTCACCTGCGACGGCCAGGTCAATTTCACCCTGATGCCAGGCGATCGGGTACGGGTATGCCGACACGAACACCAGCTGCGCCTGATCCATACGCCGGGCTATGATTATTTCGGCATCCTGCAGCGCAAGTTCGGCTGGGGCGTGCATTCGTGAGTGTTTGCAATCACCCAGTGAAAGAATCACGTCATTGCGAGGAACAAAGTGACGAAGCAATCTCCAGACGTTACAGCCGACGTAAAGGGATTGCCGCGCTGCGCTCGCAATGACGAACGCTGAGCACTCTTCTGTGACGCCTATGCTGACCCACATCCACATCCGCGACTTTGTCATCGTCGACGAACTGGAACTCGATTTCCGTGCCGGCATGACCGTGCTGACCGGCGAGACCGGTGCGGGCAAGTCCATCCTGATCGACGCCCTGGGCCTGGCACTGGGCGACCGTGCCGACACCGGCGTCATCCGCCACGGCTGCGACCGGGCCGAGGTGGCGGTGCTGTTCGACCTCGGCGCCCTGCCTGCACTCCAGCAGACGCTGGAGGAAATGGATCTCGCCGCCGGCGGCGAATGCCAGCTGCGCCGGGTGATTCTGCGCGAGGGCCGCTCGCGCGCCTATATCAACGGCAGCCCGGTGCCGGTACAGCAACTCAGGGCCATCGGCGACCGTCTGGTCGATATCCACGGCCAGCACGAACACCAGTCGCTCATGCAGCGCGACACCCAGCGCAGGCTGCTGGACAGCTACGCCGGCCACACCGACGCCATCAGTCGGCTGGCCGCGGCCTACCGCCAGTGGCGCGAGCGCAGACAGGCCCTGGATGAACTGCAGGACGCCGCCCGTCAGCGCGACGATCGGCTGGACCTGCTGCGCTTCCACCTCGATGAGCTCGAACGCCTGGCGCCCGCCCCCGGCGAGTGGGAGGCGATCGAGGCCGAGCACCGGCGCCTGGCGCATGCCGGCGAACTGATCGAACGCTGCAACCAGACCCTGGGCTGGCTCTATGACGACGAACTCAGCGCCGACGGCCTGCTCAGCCAGGGCGTGGATGCGCTGGAACGCTTCGAGACCGTCGATGACCGGCTGAAAGGCGTACTGGAACTGCTGGGCACGGCTCAGGTCCAGACACGCGAGGCGGCCGACGAACTGCGCCGCTTCCTGGACCGGCTGGAGCTGGACCCGGAGCGGCTGCAGTATCTGGAGAGCCGCATCGCCGCCCTGCAGCAGCTGGCACGCAAGCACCGGATCGAGCCGGCGGCGCTGCCACAGCTGCTGGAGGATACCCGCACCGAACTGGCCCGCCTGGAACAGGCCGACCAGAACCGCGACGCCATGGCACAGGAAATCACCGCACTGGAGCAGGCCTGGCGCGAGCAGGCCCTGGGGGTGCGCAGGCAGCGGCGCAAGGCGGCCGCCGATCTGGGCCGGGCCATTACCGAGGGGATGCAGGAACTGGGCATGCCGGGTGGGCGCTTCGAGGTGCAGGTCGAAGCGCTCGAGGACGAGCAGCCGACCCGACATGGCCTGGACCGGATCGAGTTCCGGGTCAGCGCCAACCCGGGCCAGCCGCCGCAAGCCCTGGCCAGGGTCGCTTCAGGCGGCGAACTCTCCCGCATCAGCCTCGCCATCCAGGTGGTGGCCAAGGATGCCGCCACGACCCCCACGCTGGTATTCGATGAGGTCGACAGCGGCATCGGCGGCGCCATTGCAGAGGTGGTGGGCCGCCAGCTGCGCGGCCTGGGCGAACGCAGCCAGGTGCTGTGCGTGACCCATCTGCCGCAGGTCGCCGCCCAGGCCCACCAGCACTACCAGGTGCACAAGCTCACCGGCGACGACAGCACCCGCACCCGCATCCGTGCGCTCAGCGACACCGAGCGCAGCGACGAGATCGCCCGCATGCTGGGGGGGATGGAGATCACCGATTCCACCCGCCGGCACGCCGAGGAGATGATCGCGCGGGCGCAGCAGGGAGAAGCGAAGAAAAAGAAGGGAAAGAAGAAAACGGCGCAGCGGAAATAACAATCCTCGTCATTGCGAGGCGCGAAGCGCCGTGGCAATCTCGTTCGGGCTACCGCCACCGTTAGGAGATTGCTTCGCGTTGCTCGCAATGACGAGGGAGCAAGGAGTTTAGCCCTCCTTGCGGCACTTCTCGCACACCCCGTAGATGTACAGGCTGTGGTCGGTCATTTCGTAACCGGCCTTCTCGGCGATCTTGTGCTGGCGTTCCTCGATGACCTCGTCGACGAACTCGTCCACCCGGCCGCATTTGACGCACAGGATATGGTCATGATGCTCGCCCTGGGACAACTCGAACACCGAATGCCCGCCCTCGAAGTGATGGCGCGTGACCAGGCCGGCGGTCTCGAACTGGGTCAGAACCCGGTAGACCGTGGCCAGGCCGATATCCTCTCCGGCCTCCAGCAGGGCCTTGTAGACATCCTCGGCACTGAGGTGACGCTGCTCGTTCTGTTCCAGAATTTCCAGGATCTTCATCCTGGGCAGGGTGACCTTCAAACCGACTTTGCGCAGATCCTGTGATTCCACCTGGCTGTCCTCATGCCGTGTCCGTGAATCGCCGCCACAATTGGGTTATCATGCCGCGCACAACGCCCAGACGTGACCGGTATTTTTGATACTTATGCGAAAGCTTCTCATTTCTTCAACCGTTTTGACAAGCCTGCTGATCAGTGGCTGCGCCGGCGTCGAGCGCCTGCCGTTCGTGCACCGCGTCGACGTCCAGCAGGGCAACGTGGTCGAACAGTACGACCTGAACCGGCTGGAGCCGGGCATGGACAAGCGCCAGGTCCAGCTGATCCTGGGCACGCCGATGGTCGACGACACCTTCCACGCCGACCGCTGGGATTATGTCTACTGGATGCAGCCGGGTCGGGGTGAACGCGAGAGCTACCACGTGAGCCTGCGGTTCGAGAACGACCGGTTGAGCGAGATCACCGGCGACCTGCGGCCGGATCCCGATGCCCCCGGCGCCGAACCGCCGCAGAGCACCACGGTCACGGTACCGCCGCAGCAGCGCAAGCCGCGCGGGCTGCTGTCGCGCCTGTGGCAGTGGATCACCTTCAGCCAGGACGACGAACTGCCGCGCTAGCAAAACAGGCGAAGTCCTGATGGCGCCTGCTCAAGGGTATAACACCGTCATCCCGGCGCAGGCCGGGACCCGGAAACCGCCGCGGCCCATGGATTCCCGCCTGCGCGGGAATGACGGTGGATAGGTCGCAGGCTGGAATGAGGACCGCCAGGCCCGTTTCCGGCAGCCACCGGGATTGCCTGGAACGCTGCGCTTAGCCCGGTCTGCGAACTTCCATCCCACCTCCCCTGGCGGGAGAAGGCCAGGGTCAGGGGATATGAAAATCACCCTTCCTTGTCCAGATCCCCGCCGCCCTTCTTCATCTTCTTGCCCGCCGCCGCGCGCTGTTTGCGCACCTCCTTGGGATCGGCGATCAGCGATCGGTAGATCTCCACCCGGTCGCCCTCGCGCAGTTCGGTGTCCGGCTTGTTGAGCTTGCCGAAAATACCCAGCTGCTGCTGTTCCAGGTCGATCTCGGGGAACTGTTCCAGGATGCCGGACTGCTCGATGGCCTGGCGCAGCGTGGTCCCGCGCGCCACCTCCAGCGGCAGAATCACCTGCTGGTCCGGGCGGGCATAGGCCACCTCCACCTGGATGCGGTCAGCGCTTTCCATAGACCTGCCGTGCGCGTTCATGGAAGGCATCCACCAGGGTATTGGCGATCTGGTTGAACACCGGCCCCACCATCATCGACAGCATCCGGTTGGCGAACTCGAACTCCAGGTCCAGCGACACCTTGCAGGCGGTCTCACCCATGGGGTCGAACTGCCAGAACCCCTCCAGACGCTTGAACGGGCCCTCCACCAGCCGCATCTCGATGCACTTGTCCTGCTGGTGGCGGTTATGGGTGGTGAAGGCCTTGTGGAGGCCGCCTTTGCTGATCTCGACCCGGGCCTTGAGCTGGTCCTCGTCCGGACGCTCCAGCACCCGCGAGGCGCTGCACCAGGGCAGGAAATCGGCATAGGTGTCGATATCGCTGACCAGGGCGAACATCTCGGCCGGGGTATAGGGCACCAGGGCACTGCGTTGAATGGAGGTTGTCATGCGAACGGCTGAATCTGCTTGTGCTCAGGGTGTAAGGATACCTGTTTTGTTCAGCAGAATCAGTCCGATCGCCACCGGTGTGACATAGCGCACCAGCACCCGCCACAGGGTATAGCCCATGCCGTTGGCCAGACCCAGTTCGCCGCGGCTGGACTCGCGGGTCATGATCCAGGCCGCGAACACCGAGATCAGCAGCCCGCCCAATGGCAGCATCACATTGGAGGTCACCCAGTCGAACAGATCCAGGAAGCCCTTGCCGAAGAAGGTGAAGCGCGCATCGCCCGACCACAGGTTGAGTGACAGCAGCGCCAGGATGCCGCACAGCCAGGCCATCAGTCCGGTCAGCGCCGCGGCCTTGACCCGCTGCATGCCGCGGTTCTCCACCAGCCAGGCCACCACCGGCTCGACCAGGGAGATGGCCGAGGTCCAGGCCGCGAACACCAGCAGCACGAAGAACAGGAAACCGACCAGCGCTCCGCCCGGCATCTGGCCAAAGGCGATGGGCAGGGTCTGGAAGATCAGCCCCGGCCCGGCCGAGGGCGCGAGTCCGTACTCGAACACCAGCGGGAAGATGGCCAGCCCGGCCAGGATCGCCACCAGGGTGTCCATCAGGGCAATGATGGCCGCCGTGCGCGGGATGGAGGCTGTGTGCGAGAGGTAGGAGCCGTAGATCATGATCGCGCCCATGCCCAGGCTGAGGCTGAAGAAGGCCTGGCCCATGGCGTTCAGTACCACGCCGCTGGTGATCTTGCTGAAATCGGGCGTGAACAGGTAGTTCACCGCCTGCTCGAACTGGCCGGTGTTCATGGCATAGCCGACCATCACCACCAGCAGCACGAACAGCGCCGGCATCAGGTAGCGCACCGCCTGCTCCAGGCCGCTTTTCACCCCGCGCGAGACCACGATGGTGGTCATCACCATGAAGATGGTATGCCAGGCCAGCAGCCGCTCGGGATCGCTGATGAATTCTTCGAAGATGGCCGCCACACCCTCCGCGGTCGCCCCGTTGAACACGCCGCTGACGGAGCGCAGCGCATAGGCCAGAGTCCAGCCGGCGATCACGCTGTAGAAGGACAGGATCAGGAAACCCGCCGCCATGCCCAGCCAGCCCACGTACTGCCAGGCCGGGCTGCGCCCCTCTTCCCGGGCCAGGGTACGCATGGTGTTGATCGGGCTCTGGCGGCCGCGCCGGCCCAGCATGATTTCGGCCATCATCACCGGCAGGCCGATGGCGGCCACGCAGACCAGATAGAGGATCACGAAGGCACCGCCGCCGCTCTCGCCGGTCACGTAGGGGAAGCGCCAGATGTTGCCCAGTCCCACTGCCGAACCGGTCGCGGCCAGAATGAAGGCCAGGCGCGATGACCACTCTCCGTGGATCGACGTACGGCGTGCAGGCATGGACTTCCCCCTTGGATGTATTGTTTCCGGCAATTGTCCGGAAAAACGGCCGCTTACACAATAGACCGGGCTATGATTCTCATGGCCGGCGCCCGCGCCTGCCCGTATAATGCGCGTCATGGCCAAGAGTAAATCCAACAAAACAGGCAGCGGCAGCAGCACCATCGCCCTGAACAAGAAGGCGCGCCACGACTATCACATCGAGGAGCGCTTCGAGGCCGGCCTGGCCCTGGAGGGCTGGGAGGTGAAGAGCCTGCGTGCCGGCAAGGTGCAGCTGACCGAGAGCTATGTCATCGTCAAGGACGGCGAGGCCTTTCTCTTCGGCTGCCTGATCACCCCGCTGCTGACCGCCTCCACCCACATCCATCCGGATCCCACCCGCACCCGCAAGCTGCTGCTGCACCGCGAGGAACTGGACAAGCTGATCGGCGCCGTGGAGCGCAAGGGCTACGCCCTGATACCGCTGGCCATGTACTGGAAGCGCGGCCGGGCCAAGCTGGAGATCGGCCTGGCCAAGGGCAAGAAGGCCCACGACAAGCGCGCCGCCATCAAGGAGCGCGACTGGGCCCGGGAGAAGCAGCGGATCATGAAATCCGGTGCCAGGTAAGGGAACTTTCCCGGCAAACCCCTGTCTTATGTTCTGAATGCGGCAGATCCGGCCTTGAAAAACCCGCTGATTGGCCGCATATTAGGGAAGACACACCGAAATCGGGGGCGACCTGGTTTCGACGTGGGTTACAAAACCTGAGGTGCATGCCGAGGATACAGATTCCCTCGTAAATCCATCTGTACAATCATAGTTGCCAACGACGACAACTACGCACTCGCCGCTTAAAAACCGGTAGAATGCCGTCTGACTGGAGCCGTGCCTGTGCGTCCAGAGTCCTTTATACCTTCGGGTAGACGGGACATTCAGGCGTCGATTCTCACAGGATCGCGATGAAGCTCGTCCGGGGCAGATTCGTTAAACTCCAACCGGAATCGCTGTTGGTCTTCCCTGCCCGTCGGGTAGCCGGCAGTTAAATACAAAGGCGCGGATAAGCATGTAGAGCCGATGGCGGAGGACCTGCGGACGCGAGTTCGATTCTCGCCGCCTCCACCATTAACGTGAAACGCCACCCCCTGCGGGTGGCGTTTTGCGTTAACGACGCGGGAATCAAAGTACGAGCGGAGCGAGTTCGACAAGACACCGGAAGGTGTCGCAGAACGCCGGCGTGCCGGACGCGCCGGCGGCCCCTTGCGGGTGAGGCCGCAGGCCGAATATTCTCGCCGCCTCCACCAAACACAAAGGGCCACCCGAAAGGGTGGCCCTTTTGCTTTCGCTGAATATCAGTGGGCTGGAATTGCCGGCAGGATACGCACTGTAGACATTGGCAAATGATGCATGCTGCGGTAGAATTGGGAGTTTGAGATAAGTGGTTTATTCAACTGCCGTTTCTACTGCCCAGAGGAGATGAATTATGAGCGACGCACCCAAGACCCGACCCAAGGTTCCCGAAGGCAAGTCCCGTTTTCTGATCACCCGTCAGAAAGAGCCGAATGAAAAGGGTTACGTGGGCTACGACACCATCTGGGAATCGTTCCAGAAAGAGCAGGCATACCAGACCCCGAAGCGCCCCTGAAACGAAGCGCCGCGCGCCCCCTTACGGGCGCGCGGCCACTCGTTCTTTCACTTCCTCAATCTCTACCGTCCCCCGGCAACCGATCAGGCAGCCATAGACGACTTCAGATCGGCACCTGCTTGCCGGCCCCGGCCAGATCCGGCCCCTTTTCCACCTTGCCGCCGAACTCGATCTCTTCCTCAGTCGCGTCGCGGACTGTCAGGACCTCGAGCTTGAAAATCACCTGCCGACCACACAGGGGATTGTTGCCGTCGATGGTAATGTAATCGCCGGCGATACGCGTCACCAGGAAGCTCTTGGTCTGCCCCCTGTCATTCTCCATCAGGATGGCCGTACCGACCTCGCGGTACTCCTCAGGGACGTTATTGATGTTTTCGGTAATGACCAGGGATTCATCTCTGGGGCCGTAGAGCTGATTGCAGTCGATCGGCACCTCGATCGTGTCGCCTGCCGCCCTGCCTTCCAGCTTCTGCATGACGGCCGGGGCCAGTACCTCATTGACGCCCTGCACGTAGCCCAGAGGGTACTCGATTTCGGTTAAAACACTGTCGGTCTTGACGTCGATGACCTTGTATTTAAGTTCGACGTATTTACCGTCCGTGATGATGTCCTTGCTGATCTCGGTCATGATGGTCTCGATAAAGCTGGTAACATTCTAGAAGATGGAGGCACCGAAAATTCTGACTTCGCCGTCCTCGTAGCCGAGCACCATACGCCCCAGCCACTCACCTTCCTTCTTGGTGCTTCTGACACGGTACAGACATGTGACATGCTCGCCGCGGCGGATAAAGCCCAGGAAGTCATAATTCGGATCCAGGCTGCGCGTCAGTGCACTCTTGACAAACTGCTTGCCCACCTCGACTTCGTTCAGGCCGAACAGCAGGTTGTAGGAAAACTTCTTGATGAATTTACCGTACTGTCCCTTGTTCGAATACTCGATCAGTTCTTCCCACATGGGATGAGCGATCGCCTGCAGTTCCTCATCGGTATGGTCCAGGATATTTTTGAAGTCCTGTCCTTCTGTGGATGCTTCAGTCGTCATATTCATCTGTCCACCGAGTCAATAGATCGTTGTCGCCGTAATAACGAAAAAAGATCAACAGCTGTTGATCTTTTCAGGTCCGGCCGGAAAACCGAGGGATCTCTACCGTTCGTAGAGATCCCTCGCATTACATCCCTGTCGTATGTGTGACTACTCGTCCTCACCCACCAGGTGATAACAAGGCGCCTTCTCCATGGTGTATTCCCCGGTCTTCGGGTCGCGACGGGAAACGGTCAACACGTGCCAGTTCTCGTCATCCACCTTGAGTGCGTCGCCGCGGTAGTAGTAGCCGGGCCAGCGGGTTTCCTTACGGAACAGGGTATGCTGCATGACGGCCTCGGAGGTGAGAAGACGATGCTTCAGCTCCCATGCACGCAGCAGTTCATGGACATCCTCTGCAGCGATCTTCTCAAGATCCTCTTCCAGAATCTTGAGCTTCTTGAGGCCGATGTGCAGCAGCTTCTCGTTGGTCATGTAGTTGACCGTTACGCCGCCGGCATACTCATCCATCAGCTTCTGCAGGCGATCCAGGCCCTGACGCGGATTGATGTAGTTGGGATTGACCGTACCCGCGGTGATCTCGTTGCGGTAGATACGGTAATGCTCCATCGGCTTGTAGATCTCTTTCCTGCGATCTTCGATCTGCTTCTCGGACACGACGATACCTTCAGCCTTACCGTCGTCGATGTACCTGCAGGCAGCCTTGGCGGCCAGACGGCCTTCGGTGAAGGAACCCGAGGAGAACGCGTGCGGAGTACCGCCGACGGCGTCACCGGCACCGAACAAACCTTCGACCGTGGTCATGCGGTTATAGCCCCAGAAGTACTCCTCCGGAGAGATATCTTCCGGACCTGAGCACCAGGCGCCGCAACCGGTGGCGTGCGAACCCATGACATAGGGCTCGGAGGTCGTCAGTTCCGGGTTCTCGTTCTTCGGATCCACGTCGGTGGCCGCCCAGAGCACTGCCTGACCGACGGTCATACCCAGGAAGTTGTGCCAGCCGATTTCTTCCAGATGCGGGTCCTGGAAGGCTTCCATGGTCACCATGTGAATCGGACCACGACCGGCGTTGACCTCGCTGATCAGCGCATGGTTACGCAGGCAGGTCGGGATCGGGCGGTGGGTCCGGTGAGACGCTTCCGGATCCAGATATTCCTTGCCGACCATCTCCTGCAGCTGCGGCCACCACTTGGATTCGTACTCTTCACCCAGGCAGTTCTGGGTGTAGGTCTTGAGGTGCAGGAAGTAGGCACCCACCGGACCGTAACCGTCCTTGAAGCGAGCCAGTACGATGCGGTTCTCCATCTGGGTCATCTTGGCGCCGGCGCCGATCAGCAGGCCGTAGGCCGAACCCGAGGACCAGGGGGCGTACCAGACACGGCCGGCACCCTCACCGACTGAACGCGGCTTGTAGATGTTGGAGGCGCCACCGGCGGCGACGATAACGGTCTTGGACTTGAACACGTGGTAGTTACCGGTGCGGACGTTGAATCCGACAGCACCAGCGACACGGTTGTCCTTGGACTCGTCCATCAGCAGATGGGTGACGCAGATACGGTTGAACACCTTGTCGGCCGACTTCTTCGCGGCTTCCGCGACGATCGGCTTATAGGACTCACCGTGAATCATGATCTGCCAACGGCCTTCACGCTGATAGGCACCGGTCTTGGGATCGCGCATCAGGGGCAGACCCCACTCTTCGAACTGGTGCACGGCGGAGTCCACGTGACGCGCCATGTCGAACAGCAGATCCTCACGCACCATGCCCATCAGGTCGATGCGCGCATAGCGGACGTGATCTTCCGGGTTGTTCTCCCCGAAACGGGTTCCCATGTAGCAGTTGATGGCGTACAGCCCCTGCGCTACAGCACCGGAACGATCGATGTTCGCCTTCTCGGCGATGACGATCTTCTTGTTCTGTCCCCAGTACCTGGCTTCCCATGCAGCACCGGTACCACCGAGGCCTGCGCCGCAGACCAGGATATCGATATTGTCTTCAACGATTGTTTCGTAAGCCATCAGTAGTACACCCCTGCTTTCATTTTCAGGCCATTTGACTTGAGGGTGTGTATATCACCATCGTCGAGCCGTATGTATTTGGGTTCGTTGAACAGCAGCTGGCTGTCGCGCTGCTCCTGTGTAGGCGCCGACACATCGGCAAGCTGAGGGATACAGGTTCCCCAGGGCTTGGTCGTGATGGGCGCCAGCAGATCGATGTCTTTCTGGCCGTTGCGGAACTTGATGCGCCAGGCGATAACGCCCTTCTCCTCGTCACGCTTCACTCGGACCGAGTGACCCAGCGGGGCGAAGTCTGCATAGCCCCGAACGTCGATTGCCTGATGCGGGCAGGCCTTGACGCAGGAGTAGCACTCCCAGCACATATTGGGTTCGATGTTGTAGGCGCGACGGGTGACCTTGTCGATGTGCATGATGTCTGACGGGCAGATATCGACACAATGACCACAACCGTCACAACGAGTCATATATACAAAAGTTGGCATGAAATACTCCTTACTTTTGAAAATTAATTAGTAGTGACGAGGGGGTTCGCGGTTGATACCGAGCCCCATATTGGGCGGGTTGCTGCCCATGTATTCCGGGATATCAGGATACCGTTTCTGGACGGCGGGATCCGACAGATCATAGTCATCAGGCAGATTCTCACGCGAACCGTCCGCCTTGATGCACTTCTTCTGGTAAGCCGCAGCAGGCTTGAAGAACATGTGCGCGAACTTGGACCAGTAGACGCTGCCGAACAGTACCGTGGCGCTGGCGATGAACAGCACGAAGAACAGCGTATTCACTGCGCCGCCGCCCATGGTGAAGGACCAGAGCAGTGCGAAGGTCGAGGTGGCGAGCAGGCCGACAATGAAGATGTCGCCGCGACCGTTGAAGTTGTACCACTTCACGCCTTCAGAGAAGAGATCGACACGGATGGCGAACCAGAACCAGTAACCGCCGACGGCGAGAGACAGCGCGCCCAGGTGCCACAGCAGCGGCCAGATGCCGGCCTCGGCCGACGTTGCATAGCCGAAGATCAGGACGGCGGTGCTGACGACAAAGACGATGAAACCCCACATGGTGAGCAGGTGCGAGGCACGACGACGGGGATTCTTGAACTCCGACGAGGTCAGGACTTCGCTGGCGACAGTCTGCATCGCGAGCGAGGCCTTCTCGCCTCCGCTCAGGGTGCGCTTGGCACTTTTCTCTGCCTGCTTGGCATTCTCGAAGAAGTACTGGGCACTCTTCTTGTGCATCATGTCAAGAATGGTGCCGACGGCAACCAGAATGACCATCAGGATGACGTACCCCTGCATGATGGAAGGAGAAATAAATGCCGAAACTTGCGCAAGTTCGGCGAAGGGGTTGTTCGCGATCATGGACTCGAGTCTCCTCAGCTTATGTTTCTGTGGCCCGGAGTGTGAATGGATTTAAACGCCATTACAACAAGTTAAGATTTCTGGGACCATAAGTATTTCTGATTACAGGCCCAGCTGTATGTTGTCATCTGCAGGCATTGACGGCCTCGGCCATGCCGATTCCGTAACCCGATGTGATCCGAAAAACGCTGCAGCGACGCTGCGCACGTGCCGTGGAACCATCGCGGCGGTCAGAGAGCGCCCCAAATGATAACTGTTTTCATTTCCTGGTCGGCTGCTCTGCCTGCCGCCGCCTGGCATTCCAGGCAGAAAAGTCCGGATCCGCAAAGTGTAGTCCGCCCCACCTGTATCAGCGAAGGAATCCACACTAAGCCGCGCATTTTAACAGCGACCACGCCGGATGACTATGGGTAAAATCGATCAAAAATAGCATATTAAATTTACTTTGCCCTCCCATGAATTACGATTATGGGAAGTCGGCGCGAACCGCCGGCCTCAGACCCGGCCCTGGACGAAGCGTTCGAGTTCCCGACCGAAGGCCGCCACCTCGTCGAGCAGCGCCTGCTTGCCGGCATCATCTGTCAGTTCGGCGCGCAGCTGATCCAGTTCCTCGCGAAAGCCGCTGAAACTCAGATGCCCCGCCTCGCCCTCCAGCAGACGGGCACGGCAATGCGCCAGCCAACGGTCCTGGTCCTCGGGCCCGAGTGTTTCGGGATAATTGCGGGCACGATAGCGAAACAGCATCTCGCCCAGACGTTCATCGCTGAAGTTCCAGCCCTGACCATCAAGCTGATCGGGTGGCGTCTGGTGGACCCGCTCCATCAGGGCCTTGTCCTTGTCGTCGAAGAAGCCGCCGGCATAGATCATCAGATCGGGATCACTGACAGGCTCGAACTCGCGCGGTTCGAAGATCTTCGCCAGCTTCTTCTGTACCTCCTTACGCGCGTCCAGCAGCCGCTGGCGGTTCCGGCGGCAGGCCATGAGGTCGATGTTGAGCCGTGCCGCGGCCTCGCCGGTCAGGGTCGAGGTGGGTGCGATCACCGGGCACTTGTTCACCAGCAGCTGCTTGAGCGCGGGCCGCTCCACCCCCTCGGGCAGATCCTCGCTGGCGGTATACAGGCGCTCGGTCAGCGTCTTCACTCCATGATCGAGCAGCAGCGAGGGATCCTGCGACAGATCGAATACGATGATGCTGTTCTTGTTCACCGGGTGAGCGGCGACGGGTACCACCATGCGGGTATTGCCGTGGTCGCTGCCGTACATGCCCGAGGTGTGCAGGATAGGTGTCATCTCCTTGAGATCGATGTACTTGAGTACTGCCTGCTTGCGCCGCAGCTGATAGAGAAAGTCATACAGCTTCGGCTGTTTGTTCCGGATCAGCTGCGCCATGGCCAGGGTGGCATGAACATCGGCCAGGGCATCGTGCGCCTGTTCATGGGCGATGCCGTTGGCGACCGTGAGTTCCTCCAGCTTGTAGCTGGGGCGGGCGGCATCCTCGCGTTGCGGCCAGACGATGCCCTCCGGTCGCAGGTCATGACAGGCACGCACCACGTCGATCAGATCCCAGCGCGAGTTGCCGTTCTGCCACTCGCGGCCATAGGGATCGTAGAGGTTCCGGTAGAGGGTATTGCGGGTGACCTCGTCATCGAAGCGCATGGAGTTGTAACCCACGCCGCAGGTGCCGGGCTGCGCGAGTTCGGCCAGGATGCGGGCGATGAACTCCGCCTCGGGCAGGCCCTGCTCCAGTGCCTGCTGCGGGGTGATGCCGGTGATGAGCGAGGAGATCGGGTGCGGCAGGCTGTCCGGTGCCGGCCGGGCGAGAATATTGAGCGGTTCGCCGATGATGTTCAGTTCTTCGTCGGTGCGGATGCCGGCGAACTGCACCGGGCGGTCGCGCCTGGGATCCAGACCGAAGGTTTCGTAATCGTGCCAGTAAAGCGTGTTCTGGGTCATGAAATTGCCTTGAAAAGCCGATGTCCCGGTACGCAGCGGACGGGGTGTTCGTCGGATTGTCATGGGTGCAGGATTATCCATGAAAATCCATGGCAATTACAGACGTGCCGGGGCGCGTCCTGCGCGATACGCTGCAGGCTTGGTAAAGCACTGCAAAACAGCGGCGGACAAGGCGAATCAGACACGTCATCGCCGACCCAAAAGAAACCGGGTGGAGCATAGCGCCCCACCCGGCCCGTGATGATTACTCGAATTGAAACCGGTCAGTCCGGCCACCGGAGCGGCGGCCGGGATGACCGGCCGCGTTTCACCGGGTCCGGAACCGGCGCCAGCCGGCGACGCCCAGCATTGCCGCCAGTATCAGCGGCAGAGTCGGATCGAACCGGCCGTTGACGGCGAGGGTGCAACCGCCACCGCCATTACCGGATGATGATTCATCCTCGGTGATATCCTCCGGGTCGTCCACACGCACGGTGATCAGCGCGGCATTGGAGGTTTTGCCATTGACAGTCACTGTATAGGTGAACCGGTCCAATCCAACGAATCCCGTAGCCGGCGTATAGACTAACTCGTTGTTCTGGACAACCACGCTGCCGGCCAGAGGCTCATCGAGAACCTTCACGTCCGGGGTACCGGTCGGCAGGGTGTCATTGGCCAGCACATCAATGGTTACCGACGTGTCCTTGAAGGTAACCGCCGAGTCATTGGCCGCGACCGGGGCTTCCGGGTCGGGGAATGCGTTCACCCGGACGGCTACCGTTGCCTCGTTGGAGACTACATTGCTTATCGCGCCCCCTCCGCTATCCGTACCGCTGACGGTCACCGTGTACTTGAAGGTAGCAAGCCCGGTGAAGCCCACTGCAGGCGTGAAGTCAATGGTCGGGAATGCACCGCTGGTATTGACCACGGCCGTACCCACGGCAGCATCAGGCGACACTGTAATCTGAACACTGTCAACAGTCACATCACCGCTGTCTTTGATGAGCTCGCCATTGAACACATCATTGGCAAGCACGTCGATGTTCAGGGGAATGGAAGCCGGATCGAAATTGGCATCAGTGGGATCATTTTCGTACATAGTCTCCAGATCATTCAGAGCAGCCGGTTCATCCGTGATCAGGTAACTCAACAGACTCTCAAAGTTGTTTTCTCCAGCATTGTCGATCCAGGCGGGTTCAGCGGTACCCAACTGCCCGGCAAGGCCGGCGGCGTCCACCGAAACACCTGTCACCCGCAGGGTGATGTTGTCGAACTTCGGCTCACCGGCTTCGTCCAGAATGCCGTCGCTGATATAGATGTAGACATCCATATTCTGAGTCGCGAAGTCATCACCGAGGATACTGTCGTAACGGACGGTGTCTCCCTCGGTAGGCTCGAGCCCGAGCAGTTTGCTGGCCCAGCCGGTCAGCTGCGCATCGGGTACGGTTTCGAAGGGGCCGGTCAGTCCGTCAGCACTTCCCGCCAGACCATAGCGCCAATCCGCACCGTCCCACCAGGCTTCAACGGCATCCGATTCAGCTTCCGGGTCGCCGTCATCGTATCGGGCAATAACGTACGGAGCCAGAGAATCAGACAATACGTAACCAAATACACCTTGAGGAATACCACTGCCCACAGCCTGGGTATCAACCATACTGAAATGGTTCAACGTGATCGCGCCATAGGAACCGGAGCCATCAAGCTTCGCATCAGTACCACTGAAGATGAACGGCGTTTTTTCCGGATCACCGCTGGTGGCCTGAGGTGGGAACAAACCGCCAGCCTCATCATCGAAAAAGCCGGGGTCAAAACGCTCACGTGACCCGTCATCGAACAGTTTTGGTGAGTAGGTGGCATATCGGGTAGGGTCCCAGACCTCGATGTCCGGCGCACCGGTTTCACCTTCAAAGAATTCCCTGGGCACGAGATTCCTGAGCTCGAAGGCGATGCCATCCTCGGCGAAATTGAAGCGCTCGAATGCGCTGCCAACACCGTGGCCCACCTCAACATTCACGCCAACCCAGCGCTCATCGGAGTTATTGATGACCTTCTGGATAACGCGGTAGATACGGCCGATGCCATACTCCTCACGAAAGGCCTCCAACGCCTCACCACCATCGTCCTCGGGATCCTTAACGCCCTTGTAGCGGATATCCTTCATGCCAACGTCGAACACCAGATCCACCGGAACATCCGCCTTCCGGATCTCCAGGAAATAGCGCTTGGAGCTGCTTGGCGGATCACTACACAACTTCGGGACAATGGTACCCGGGAAATCAGCGGACTCCCGCTCGCCGGATGCCATGATGCAGTTGTTGGTCGGGAAATCCAGATCGTCCGTGACTACCTGGATACCAGGGGGGCGGCCGCTGCCGTCATCGAGTTCGAAGTAAACCGCTGCGGGACTGTTTATCCAGAGGGTATCCTCGATATCCGCTGCGTCCGGGTCGGCCTGGAAGGCGGTCTCCGCCGCCTCTTTGGCGGCCTGACTGGTGTAGATATGGGTACGGGGGGAAGCACCGGTATAGCCGTCGATGCCGGGCAGGACCGTCAACCGGTTCACCTCATTCCAACCCGTCATCTGCGGCACCGAAACATCGGTGTAGGTTGACGGGGTTGGTTCCTGGGAAACCGCCGCACCGGCGATCAGCCCCGCACAGAGTGCGCCTCCGGCAACAACACTCCATCTGGACATTCCTGCCATGTAACGCTTTACATTAATTTTCCGCCCGCAATTCATTGATTCCTCCGGATTGAAATAAGTTGGCAGAGAGAGGCTGAAATCAGCTTCCATCACATCTAGCTGGATTTCAATGGTCAATATAAAGGTCGTACAAGAACCACAGCCACCCGGTTCCGACTATCCGGCCCAGGATTAAACCTCATGAAGGCAAGATAGATCCCTGTTGCACGACTCACACTTACGTAAATCAATAGATGCACCGATCCCGGACACCATGCAGTGGACAAGGCGGATGGACTCCGCCCTCCTGCCCCGGGCGAGCGGAATGACAGCCTTTCGTCAAGAAAATCAGCGGTCTGCCTTCAGCACTCAGTTCTGTACCTGCTGGGTACTGGCCAGTTGCTCCACCGTCGGCGGCAACATCCGGTACATGGTGCGAAAGCGCTCCACCCGGTCGCCATCACCATGCAGCCCGGCCACGAAACTGGGACGGATGGACTGGTAGAGCACGCGCACCCGGGCGGTGTAGGGACCGACACTGTCCGCCAGCGGGATTCGGTAATGAACTGCGTCGGCGCCGCTGCCGCCAGCGGCGTCCTCGAGGTTGAAGTCGCTGTCGGACACTCCGCCGAGAATGATTTCCGTCCCCGCTGCGGCCTCGCTGCGGCGAAAGCCGCGCGGCGGCAGCCGGTTGTCCTTGAGCAGGCGGTCGGCATACAGCACCCTTGGGTCGTCGATACCAGCACTATCGGGAACCAGGTCCAGCGGGCTGAGGACGGTCGCGCCCACCGCCTCGCCCAGCACCACCTCGCCCACGGCGAAGCGCACGGTCTCGTTGGCAGCATAATTGAATTGCCCAGCGTCATCGGTCACCCCGGCACCAGAGGGGCTGGTGAAACCAAGTCCCGAGACGGCCGAATCGATGAAGGTGCCGACGTGCAGGTCGGCATCGGGCGACGTCCCTCCGCTGGAGGCGTCATCGCCGCCGCCTCCACCGCACGCAGCCAACTGGAGCAGGAGAAGAACAAACATCCCGGCAGAACCGATCCGACGGGTGTGTGAATACATTTTCGTGTTACCTGCAAATCCTTATCAGAAAACGATGATGCATCCCGCCTGCTTCACTTGTCCGGAATCATCCCCGATATGAGGATTGTAAGGATTCCCAGACCGAAAAAGGTTGCGATATATCAATTCCCCTTCCGATCAGGAAGGCAAAAAAGCCGAAACATTGTCCTGCGCAGCTGCACTCAAGCTGCTTTCCATAGGCCAGCATCTATCCTTGAAACAGCTTCGAGCCAGAAAACTCAATCGATCGTTCGTGACAAGATTGAGAAATACCTGCTGCGGGGTGATGCCGGTGATGAGCGAGGAGATCGGGTGCGGCAGGCTGTCCGGTGCCGGCCGGGCGAGAATATTGAGCGGTTCGCCGATGATGTTCAGTTCTTCGTCGGTGCGGATGCCGGCGAACTGCACCGGGCGGTCGCGCCTGGGATCCAGACCGAAGGTTTCGTAGTCGTGCCAGTAGAGGGTGTTCTGAGTCATGAAACTGCCTTGATGAAAGCCGGGGCGACCTTAGCACGGCGCCGGATCGGGGAACCAGTCTGTGCGGACAGACGTATCCGGCCCATTATCCACAAAAGCAGTGTGCATTGCAGGCCGCATTCTGGCCTGCCGCCGGCACAGCGGTTAGGATGGATAAACACCATGAATAACATGATGACAAGATTCACCACAGCATGCGTGTCGCTGTGCCTGCTGACGGCCGCATCCCATGCTGTTGCTCCAGCCGCCGAATCCCAGACCCCTCCCCCACTGACCGAAACCGTCGAGGTCACGCCGCCCTGGGTGGTGCCCCTGCAGTTCGCACTGGGACTGCTGCTGGCCGCAATCTTCCTGGCCGTATATCTGCGTACCCTGCGCAGCGAACGCACCCTGCTCGCGGCCCGGCTCAGGACCCGCACCCGGGAACTGGAGGAACGCGGCCGACAGTACCAGGCCCTGTTCGACAATGCCGCCGTATCGGTCATGGTCCATGATCCGGACAGCATGGAAGTCCTGCAGGCCAGTGAAAAGGCCCTGGCCAGCTACGGCGTGGACAGTGTCGAGGCGCTGAACCATGCGGCCTTCGTGAGCCGCGCCATCTGGTCGGAACCGCCCTATTCGCTGCAGGAGGCCAGGGAACTGTTCCAGCGCACACGCGAGGCAGGGCCGCAGCGCTTCGAATGGCGTACCCGGCGCCTCGACGGCAGCGAGATCTGGGAAGACGTCTTTCTGCGGCTGGTGCCGGTGGGCGGCCGCGAGCGGATTGTCTCCACCGCGGTCGATATCACGGCCCGCAAACGGGCCGAGGCGAAGCTGGTGCGGCAATTGGAAATGGAGGGACAGGTACGCGAAATCTCGCTCCGGCTGCTCAACTGCGGCGTGGGAGGCACCGGTGACGGTATTACCAACGCCATCACCCGGCTGGGCGAGAATATGGCAGCCAGCCGCTGCAGCCTGCTGGATTACAGTGACGAGACCGGCGGCTTCAATCTGTTTCTGCAGTGGTGCGCCCCCGGCACTGGGCCACTGGAGGCCGACTTCCATATCCCGGCCGTGGTGGTCGCGCCCTATCAGACCCGGCTCATTCGCGGCGAGGCCGTGATCGTCAGCCGCGACCGGGCCGGCAGGGACAGCATCGAATACTCGCTGCTGGAGGCCGGCGGCGCGCAATCGGTGCTGTGCCTGCCCATACTGCGAGACGGTACGCTGGAAGGCATACTGATCCTGTCCTTCCCCGAACCGCGGCCGAGCCTGCGACCCGCCGAGATCAGACCGCTGCAGGTGAGCGCGGATCTCATCGGCGCAGCGCTGGCGCGCAAGCGCCTGGCCGGGGAACTGGAGCATCAGGCCAGTCACGACGTACTGACCGGCCTGAACAACCGGCGCAAGTTCGAGGAACTGCTGCTCCAGGAGATCGAGCGCACCAACCGTTACCAGCGGCCCTTTGCCGTGATCATGTTCGATATCGATCACTTCAAGCGCATCAACGACCGCCACGGCCATGATGTCGGCGACGCCGTGCTGAGCGAACTGGCCGCCATCGTCAGGGAGCAGGTCCGGGACACCGACATCCCGGCACGCTGGGGCGGTGAGGAGTTCATCGTCCTGTTGCCCGAAACCGGGATCGAGGGCGCGGGCCGGGCCGCAGAGGGACTGCGACGACGCATCGCCGGAACACTGTTCACCGGCGCCGGCCGCGTCACCATCAGCCTCGGGGTCACCCAGTACCAGCCCGGCGACAGCCTCGACAGCCTGGTCAAGCGCGCCGACGAGGCGCTGTACAGGGCCAAGGGGGAAGGGCGGAATCGCGTGGTAGTGACTTAGCTGTCATCGCGAGCACCCAAAGGGCATAAACGCAGCGTGGCAATCCCACACCACAGTATCAGCCGGCAGGAGATTGCCGCGTCACTTCGTTCCTCGCAATGACGGGCGTGCTTGCGCAGGTAACTGTCATCCCCCCCTTGGCCCTTACTGAATGAGAACGCAGGTTAGACGACACTCAGGGTTGTCGGAAGAGATTGCCGCCCGACGTGCACCGCACACTCAAGGCAGTTGCTGTTCCATGTCCGCCAGCGCCTCCACCGGGGGCGGCCGCATTCTGTACATCGTGCGGAAGCGCTCCACCCGGTCGCCGTCACCGTGCAGACCCGCCACGAAGCTGGGGCGGATGGACTGGTAGAGCACGCGCACCTGTGCGGTATAGGGGCCCGTGGTGGTGCCCAGCGGGATACGGTAATGGACTGTGTCGGCACCGCTGCCGCCCGCGGCGTCCTCGAGGTTGAAGTCGCTGTCGGATATCCCGCCGAGAATGATTTCCGTGCCCGCCGCGGCCTCGCTGCGACGGAAGCCCCGCGGCGGCAGCCGGTTGTCCTTGAGCAGGCGGTCGGCATACAGCAGTACATGATTGACATGGCCGTTGGTGTCGCCCAGCACGGCTTCGTATACCGCCACCTGCGCCGGGTCGGTGATGACATCGCGGTGCGGTTCGAAGCAGCCGGCATTGCTGAATCCCGCCGGCTTGATCACCGCCTGGCACTCCGCTCCGGTGGCCTCGGCATCGATGGCCAGACGCCCGTCGGCTCCGGGCCGCCCGGACTCGAAGATGACATCGCCGTTGCCATCCTCCACCGTCACATGCAGCCACATCCGGCGGCTGGGATAGGCCGTCGGGAGCTTGTGGCCGCTGAGGTTGACCAGCTCCACGTCCAGCACCAGCGTCCCGGCCACATCCTCCATCCGGGCAATGGTGGCACTGAGGCTTTCCTGCTGCAGGAAGGCGCGGGTCGCGGCGATCTTGTCCTCGAACCCCGCCACGCTGGTGCTGCCCTCGATGCCCAGCACCTCGCGGAAGGCCAGGAGCATTTCCAGCATGTGGGTGTTGCCGCCGAAAAAGCGGTGGCGGTAGTAGGGGCTGCGTTCGTCTAGGTTGGTCGGCCGCGTGGCGATGGCGGTCTCGTAGTTGTCCGGCGGCGGCATGTGGCAGTCCTGGCACTCGCGCCGGCTGGCGGCATCGCGGCGGAACACGCTGTTTTCCCATTCCTGATAGGGCGACTGCTCCAGGAATTCGCGTGCCGGTTCCGCCGGTGCGCCGGTCTCGACATCCATCACCGGTGTACGCACGGTATGGCAGGTGGCGCAGTGGCCGGAGTCGGTCATCTGGTGTCCATACTGCGGTGTGTAATTGACCTGGTTCTGCATCGGCGCCTGGCGCACATTGTCGAAGGGGCCGTAGATGATGCGGCTGTCGCCGATCTGGTAGTTGCCGCTGAAGGCATCCGCGCCCACCACGGGTTGCCCCTGCGTATCCACTGCGGTCGCCCTGACCTGGTGGCACAGGGTGCAACTGACCCCTTCCCGGGCATGCGGGTCGGACCGGGCCTGGGAAAGGCGATACAACCCGTCCGGGTCCAGCCCGGTATCGGTCTTGCGCGCATGGCTGCGGCCCATGGGCGTATGGCAGGTCAGGCAGCGATCCTCGATCAGGCCGGCAAAGGCCGGGAATTCGTGTTCGGCCTCCTCCTGCAACACCGCTTGGAAATAGGGGTCGTCGAAGCTGTGCGCCATCATGCTGTGGCGCCAGTCGGTAAAGGGACTAATATCCTCGCCCTGGGGATCCCCGGCGGGCAGGCGCAACGGTGCCTCGCCGGCACGGGCCTCGTGGCACTGGGCACAACGCTGCGCTCCGGTGAAGACGCCGGCGGTACCCCAGTTCGGGTTGAAGGCGGAGTCATGCGCCATCAGTGTGGTCAGGCTGGCGCTCAGGTGGACCCCGGCCGTGGCGGGGTCGACGTAGCTCAGCCCTTCCGCCGCGGCCGCGGCCTGCAGTGCCTGCGCGAAGGCAACCGGATCTTCGAGTTGCGCCAGTTCCAGTTCTTCCACTCCCAGTTCATCGCATAACCGCCCGGCCAGAGGCGCATGCACCTGGATACCGTTGTCGGGATTGGCGTCACTGTCCGCCGTCTGCAGGAAACTGGCTATTGCCAGGACCCGTGGGTCGTTGATGCCACCACTGTCGGGAACCAGGTCCAGCGGGTTGAGCACGGCCGCGCCCCTCGCCTCGCCCAGCACCACCTCACCCACGGCAAAACGCACGGTCTCGCCGGCCGCATAACTGAATTGTCCATCATCATCGGTCAGCCCGTTGCCGGAGGGACTGATGAAACCAAGCCCCGAGACGGCCGAATCGATGAAGGTGCCGAGGTGCAGATCGGCATCAGGTGTCATCCCGCCGCTGGAGGCGTCATCGCCGCCACCACCGCACGCAGTCAACTGGAGCAGGAGAAGAACAAGCAGCCCGGCAGTGCCGATCCGACTGGTGTGCGAATACATTATCGTGCTACCTGCAAATCCCTATCAGAAAACCAATGATGCATCCCGCCTGTTTCACTTATGCGGAATCACCCTCGATATGAGCATTGTAAAGATTTCCAGACCGAAAAAGGTTGTGATATATCAATTTTCCCTGTGGATCAGAAATGTCAAAAAGCCGAAACATCTTCCTGCATGACTGGCCTCGAACCGTTTCCCATAGACCAGCATCTATCCTTAGAAGCAGCTTCGATAAAGCAAACTCATTCAGTCGTTCAAAACCAAATTGAAAAACAGATTCAAGAATTGATATAGCGCAGTTACAGTCGCTGAAATTCTGTTATATCTGTTTGCGCACATCACTACACCAACGCTAGGAGCGTTTCAGCATGGCACACAGAAAAACCACCCTGACCCTGGCCGTCAGCGCAGTGCTGGCCACCACGGCCGCTTATGCCCTGACCCAGCTGGCCGTCGAAGATCCGATCACCATTTCCAGCGCCGAACCCGCCGGTCCGGGTGCCGCGCTGGGCACCGGCGCCAACAAGTCGAAGCTGTTCCGCCACCGCAACGGCATGCTGGTCGCCGTCTACGGCGATTACGTCAGCCCGCCGGGTGGGGTCCTGGAGGCCGACTTCCAGGTCTACGACCTCAAGGCCCAGGACGAGCGCCCGCCCCGCGACCTGTTCGTGCGCACCTGCGACAGCCTCGCCAACTCCTGTCTGGAGGACGCGCACTGGACCGCCCCGGTCAACATCTCCCAGTCCGCCACCCAGACCAGCATCAGTACCAACTGGCGCGGCAACGGCCCTGAAGCCTTCTATGGCGATGCGGAGAAGCCCAACGGCTTCATCAACCCCAATGGGGTGACCGTAGTCAGCTGGGTCAGCCACTACTGCCCCGGCGGTGACCAGCGCGCCCGGCTCTACATCGAGCGCGACAGTCGCATCATCCCCTTCACCTGCACCTGGGTCGCTCATTCCGAAGACTATGGCCAGACCTGGCAGCCCGCCGTCCAGCTCAGTACGGGTGAGCGCGCTGCCAAGCAGGACGTGAACCGCGGCACCACGGCCTTCTGGGCCGTCACCTGGCAGGAGGATCCCACCGGCCTCGAGCTCGGTGAGGCGGAAGGCCCCGGTGACGGCGCCTCCGGCGCCAATGTCAGCGGCGGCACCGACATCTGGTACAGCTGGACCACGGTCACCGGCGGCACGACCCTCGGGGCCTGGAACGCCCCGGTGCGGGTCACGGACAACCACGACGGCACCAGCTTCGGCACCGAGGGCAGCCTGCCCATCGTCTTTGATGGCGCCAACACGCCCGTGGACGACGGCCTGATCGAGAAAGGCCAGGCCGGTGCCTCGCGCTCCAATCTGGGCTCGGTCGGCAGCGCGGTGATCATGGGCTGGGAGGAGACCAAGGGCTCTCAGGGCCTGGATGAAGGCAAGTTCATCCGCTACCTGACCTTCCCCGCCACCACGCCGCCGACGGGCGAGGCGGGCTGCATCCTGAGCGATCCCACCAAGAACGCCCGGCGGGTACGCTTCGTCACCCAGAGCCCGACGGATGCGGGCGCGGGCGGCATGCAGATCGGCATCTTCTGGAAGGAAGGCATTAACACCCAGGGCGGTCCGTCGGACATCATGTTCCGCCGCGGCATCGACGGTATTGCTCCGGCCAACATGCAGCCGGCTGTATCTCCCGGCTGCGCGGTGTCCGACTACGCCACCACCCAGACCCTGTTCGACAACGGGCATGTCCGGGCGGAGAACATTTCCAGCCAGACCAAGGATGTCGCCGCCGGCAGCCACGACAATCTGCTGGATGACACCGAAGACCAGTTCACCGAGAACGCCCTGGCCCATCGCGGCCTGCTGCGCGGCAACAGTCTCTGGCTGGGCTACAATTATACGGAGAACCTAGCGCTGCTGACCTATCTCAACATGGACAACTACAACTTCTGGATCCGCAAGTTCAGTTGGGACAGCACGGCAGGTGCCGGGACCTGGTCGGCCCCGCAGCAGATCAGTCAGATCACCGACACCGAGGTCATCGCGCGCGAGCCGCGCCTGGTCGGCACTCCGCCGGATGGAGACAGCTGCGCCACCGAAGCGACCGAGTGCCGCAACAGCGATGTCTTCTATGTCGCCTGGGGCTCACAGACCAACGTCTCGCCGTGGGCACCCGAGGAGCCGGAGGAACTGGGCCTGTCCATCACCCGTACCACGGATGGCGGCGCCACCTTCGAGCCGGTGACACAACTGTCCGTGGCGCAGGGCCTGTTCGGCGGGCCGCTGGTGGACGAGGAGACCGAAAGCGCCTTCGAGTCCCAGCTGCAGGTGCGGCCAGACGGCAACAAGCTGTATGGGGTCTGGAACCAGATCGTGAGCGATACCGAGACTCTGGCCAAGTTCACCACGGCCGTACCGACAGAGGTCGATAATGCAGAGCCGGCCCCCGCGCCTTCCAGCGGCGGCGGTGGTGGCGGCTGCACCCTGGCCGGGACCGGAACCGGGTTCGACCCGCTGCTGCCCGGCGTGGCCCTGGCGGGACTGGTCTGGCTCGGACTGCGCCGTCGCGCTGCACACTCCGGCTGACACGGCAGTTCCGGCAAACAAAAAGGCGCCACCTCAGGGTGGCGCCTTTTTCATGGTCGATGGCTTTCCGGCCGGAGCCCAGACCCCGTCAACTCCCGCTCAGGCCGTCGATCACGGCATTGAGGGTGGCACTCGGCCGCATCACCTGCGCAGTCCTTTCCCGGTCCGGATGGTAGTAACCTCCCAGATCCGCCGGCGTTCCCTGCACTGCGTTCAGCTCATCGAGAATCGTCTGCTCGGCTTCCTGCAGCCGCTGCGCCACCGGCGAAAAGATTTTCTTCAGTCCTGCATCCTCGTCCTGCGCTGCCAGCGCCCGGGCCCAGTACAGGGTCAGGTAATAATGACTGGCCCGGGTGTCCGGTTCGCCGACCTTGCGCGAGGGCGACTTGTTGTTGTTGAGGTAATCGCTGTTGGCCTGATGCAGGGCCCGGGCGATCACACCGGCGCGGGCGTTGTCCTGCTTGCGGCCGTACTCCTCCAGCGCCACCGCCAGGGCCAGGAACTCGCCCAGCGAATCCCAGCGCAGGTGATTCTGCTCGAGCAGTTGCTGCACGTGCTTGGGCGCAGAGCCGCCGGCGCCGGTCTCGTACAGGCCGCCGCCGGCCAGCAGCGGCACGATGGAAAGCATCTTGGCGCTGGTGCCCAACTCCAGGATGGGGAAAAGGTCGGTGAGATAGTCGCGCAGCACGTTGCCGGTGACCGAGATGGTGTCCTCGCCGCGCCGCATCCGCTCCAGGGTGTAGCGGGTGGCCTCGGCCGGCGTCATGATGCGGATCTCCAGCCCGTCGGTGTCGTGCTCCTGAAGATACGCCTCGACCCTGGCGATCAGGTTGGCGTCGTGGGCGCGCTCCGGGTCCAGCCAGAACACCGCCGGTTGCCCGGTGAGCCGGGCGCGGGTCACGGCCAGCTTGACCCAGTCGCGGATGGGCAGGTCCTTCGTCTGGCACATGCGCCAGATGTCGCCGGCCTCGACCGCATGCTCGAGCAGCACCCTGCCCTGCGTATCGATCACACGCACCGTGCCGGCGGCCGGGATCTCGAAGGTCTTGTCATGCGAGCCGTACTCCTCGGCCTTCTGCGCCATCAGGCCCACATTGCTGACACTGCCCATGGTGGCGGGATCGAAGGCGCCGTGCTGTTTGCAGAAGTCGATGGTGGCCTGGTAGACGCCGGCATAGTTGCGGTCCGGGATCATGGCCAGGGTGTCATGCTGACCGTCGTCCGGTCCCCACATCTTCCCGCCGGCGCGGATGGCCGCGGGCATGGAGGCATCGATGATGACGTCGCTGGGCACATGCAGGTTGGTGATGCCGCGACTGGAATCGACCATGGCCAGCTCGGGCCGGCTTTCATACACCTCCTGGATGTCGTCCTCGACGGCCTGGCGCTGGTCTTCAGGCAGTTCCTGCAGTCGGGTATACAGGTCCGCCATGCCGTAGCGTGGATCGACGCCGAGCTGTTTGAAGGTGTCGGCGTGCTTATTGAAGACTTCCCTGAAATAAACGCTCACAGCGTGACCGAAGATGATGGGATCGGAAACCTTCATCATGGTGGCCTTGAGATGCAGCGACAGCAGCACGCCGTCCCGTTTCGCCTGTTCGGTAGCCTGTTCGAAGAACTCACGCAGGGTGCCACAGTTCATGACCGAGGCGTCGATGACCTCGCCCGCGCCCACTGCGACCTTCTCCTTCAGCAGCTGCGTGCCGCCGTCTTCTGCCACCAGTTCGATCTTCACCCCGCCGGCGGTGTCGATGACCGCGGACTGTTCGCTGCCGTGGAAATCCCCACTCTCCATCGAGGCCACGCGGGTCTTCGAGTCCGCGGACCATTCGCCCATGCGGTGCGGATGGCGGCGCGCATATTCCTTCACCGCCCCGGCCACACGCCGGTCCGAGTTGCCCTCGCGCAGCACCGGATTGACCGCGCTGCCCAGCACCTTCGCGTAACGGGCCTTGATCTGCTCCTCCTCCGCCGTGGCCGGCTCGTGGGGATAGTCCGGCAGCTCAAAGCCCTGCGCCTGCAGTTCGCGGATGGCGGCATTGAGCTGGGGGATGGAGGCACTGATGTTGGGCAGCTTGATGATGCTGGCTTCCGGCGTCTTTGCCAGTTCGCCCAGTTCGGCCAGGGCATCGGGACGGCGCTGGGTCTCGGTCAGCCGCTCGGGGAAGGCGGCGATGATGCGTCCGGCCAGCGAAATATCGCGGGTCTCGACCCGGATGCCGGCCGCCGATGTGAAGGCCTGCACCATGGGCAGGAAGGAATGGGTCGCCAGGGCCGGGGCTTCGTCGGTCTCGGTGTAGATGATGCTGGGATCGGACATTGAGGGCATTCCTGATTACGGGTGAATGGTGGGGCGGACCCGGTGCAGCGCGCATTATATTTCAGCCTCGGTGGGTGCACTAGCCCGGATGGAGTTGTCGCCGAGACGGCAGCTGTTATGATGCAGCCTGGACTGCAGACACCGTCATTCCCGCGCAGGCGGGAATCCATTAGCCGCCGTGGTTGCTGGATCCCCGCCTACGCGGGGATGACGCCCTTGAGTGACCCTGTATGACTACCCCCCTGCTCGCCGTCATCGCCGGTTTCGCCCTGCTGATCTGGAGCGCCGATCGCTTCGTCGCCGGCGCCGCGGCCCTGGCCCGGCACTTCGGCATGCCGGCGCTGCTGATCGGCATGGTGGTGGTCGGCTTCGGCACCTCGGCTCCGGAGATGGTCGTCTCGGGCCTGGCCGCGGCCCAGGGCAATCCGGGCATCGCGCTCGGCAATGCCTACGGTTCCAACATCACCAACATCGCGCTGATCCTCGGCATCACCGCCCTGCTCAGTCCCATCGCCGTACATTCGCAGGTGCTGCGCAAGGAGCTGCCGCTGCTCGCCGCCGTGACCGCCCTGGCCGCCTGGCAGCTTCATGACGGCAGCGTAAGCCGGACGGACGCCCTGGGCCTGCTGGCGGTGTTCGTCCTCATCATGGGCTGGAGCATCCGCCAGGGGCTGCGCGGGCGCAGCGACGCGCTGGGTGCTGAAATGGATCAGGAACTGGCCGCCCATCCCATGCCCCTGTCACGGGCGTTGCTGTGGCTGGGCCTCGGCCTGCTGGTGCTGATCGCCAGTTCCCGCCTGCTGGTCTGGGGCGCAGTGACCATCGCCCAGCAGCTCGGCGTGAGCGATCTCGTCATCGGCCTGACGGTAGTCGCCATCGGCACCTCGCTGCCGGAGCTGGCCTCCTCCATCATCGCGGCGCGCAAGGGCGAGCATGACCTGGCACTGGGCAACATCATCGGCTCCAACCTGTTCAACACCCTGGCCGTGGTCGGCATCGCCGGCGCCATCGCCCCGCTGGCGGCCGGACCGGAGGTGTTTTCCCGCGACATGCTCGTGATGGGTGCCCTGACGCTGTCGTTGTTCGTGTTCGGCTACGGTTTCCGGGGGCCGGGCCGGATCAACCGCTTCGAAGGCGGCGTCCTGCTGGCCTGTTATATTGGGTATACCGGCTGGCTGGCGTATGGTCTGCTGTAGCGCCAATGATGGGTTGCGCTTCGCTCCACCCATCCTACCGAATCAGGATTGTAGGATGGGTGAAGGCGCATGGCGCCGCAACCCATCGGGTCAGTCGCGCGACGAGTCAAAGATTGGGTTGCGCTTCGCTCCATCCATCCTACGGGAGCCCGGCAGGTCGGGGCAGCCCGCAGGGCGCAACCCGACCTGCATCGCTTCAGGCCGGATAAACCCGGGACACCGATGTTCGAATCCCTGACCATCAGCATCATTGCCTTCAGCGCCGCCGCCCTGGTCATCGTCACCGCCGGCAGCCGGCTGGCGCGGGTAGCCGACGAGCTGGCCGACCGCACCGGTCTCGGCGAGGCCCTGTTCGGCATCTTCCTGCTCGCGGGCGTGACCTCGCTGCCTGACTTCGCCGCCACCCTGAGCGCGGCGCTGGACGCCCGGCCCGACCTGGCCATGAGCAATGTCATGGGCAGCATGGCGGTGAATCTGGTGTTTCTCGGCATTGCGGACGTGGTCTACCGCAAGGCCAACCTGGAACACGCGGCCGCCTCCCCCACCACCCTGATGCTGGCGGCACTGCTGATCGTGCTGCTGACCCTGCCGCTGCTCGCGATCGCCACGCCACCGGTGGCCCTGGGCGGTGTGCATCCGGTCACCCCCATTATCGTGGCCGCCTACCTGTTCGGCCTGCATCTGGTCATGCGGTCAGAGGAACGTCCCATGTGGTTCCCGCGGCACACCCGCCAGACCGTGCCGGACAAACCGGTACATCACCGCCGCGGCGGACTGAGCCTGGCCTGGCTCAGCTTCATCGTCCTGGCCGCGGTGACCGGCCTGGCCGGCTGGGTCCTGATGGAGGCCGCCAAGGTCATCAGCGATCAGTCCGGGTTGTCCGAAACCCTGGTCGGCGGCCTGTTCACCGCGGTGGCCACCTCCACGCCCGAACTGGTCACCACCATCGCGGCCATCCGGGCCGGCGCGCTCACGCTGGCGGTAAGCAACATCTTCGGTACCAACTGCTTCAACATGCTGGTCGTGGCCGCCGCCGACGCGGGCTACCCCGGCGGGCCCATCTATCACGACATGGCGCCGGTGCAGATGACCTGGGGCCTGGTCAGCATCCTGATGACCGGCATTCTGCTGCTGGGGCTGGTGCGGCGCGAGACCTATGGCATCGGCCGGATCGGCTTCGAGAGTGCGCTGATCCTGACCATTTACGCAGCTGCGCTGGCGATCATCATCGCGGGTGGCTGAACACCCCCGGAACAAGCGGCATCTGCACCAGCCGGCACTGCCCCCTCCTGACAAGCCTCGGATATGGACTATATCTCGGCCTACCGGATCGGCATGGCGGATCCGGATGGCTGTCTTAAGCAGGGAGAAACAGGATGTCAATCGACCGTATCGTGCTTGCCTTCGCCGGTGCAATGGTGCTGCTCAGCCTTGTCCTGGCCCAGTTGCACAGTCCGTACTGGCTGTGGCTGACCGCCTTCGTGGGCGCCAATCTGCTGCAGTCGGCCTTCACCGGCTTCTGTCCGCTGGCGCGCATCGTCAGGGCCCTGGGCGCGAAACCCGGGCAGGCCTTCCAGTAATTCGTCTCGGCAGGCGTTCAGCTGACGCAGGTCAGCGCATCTGCGGGCTGCATCGCCTATCCTGTATTCATGGATATCCTGACCGAAGCCGAAATCCGCACCCTCCACGAGGCACTCGACGATGAGTATCGCGCCTGGGCGACCTACGACCAGGTGATCCGGGATTTCGGCGAGGTCAGGCCGTTCAGCAACATTCGCGAGGCCGAGGCGCGTCACATCGAGGCCGTACGCTCCCTGTTCCTGGACCATGGCCTGCCGGTGCCCGCCAATCCCTGGCCGGGCCGGGTGGAACGCTACGCCAGCCTGCAGGAGGCCTGTGCCGCGGGCGTGGCCGCCGAGATCGCCAATGGCGAAATGTACGAGCGCCTGCTGCAGACCACCCACCGCGAGGACATACTTGCGGTGCTGCGCAATCTGCAGGCGGCCTCGCAGCAGCGTCATCTGCCGGCCTTCCGCCGCTGCGCAGCAACCGGCAACGGCCAGGGACATAGCCGGAACAGAAGCCACGGCCGCAGCGGATGTCGACGAGGCGACAGCAATAGGTATCGCCTATCAGGTAAATTGTAACAATCGATTTAACAGAAGTTCACGGCCGCTCTATAGTAGCAACCGTGTTCAACGAATCATGCAGTAATTCAGACAAGGAGACCCCTCATGAGCAATGACACCGAAACCCAGTCCTACGGCATGCCCCACATAAACGAACCGGCCCCGGACTTCGAGGCCAAGACCACCCACGGCGTGAAGAAGCTGTCCGATTACAAGGGCAAGTGGCTGGTGCTGTTCTCGCACCCGGCCGACTTCACCCCGGTCTGCACCACCGAGTTCATGGCCTTTGCCCAGGCCTACCCGGAGTTCCAGAAGCTCAACTGCGACCTGCTCGGCCTGTCCATCGACAGCTACTACTCGCACGTGGCCTGGGTGCGCAATATCAAGGAGAAGTTCGGAGTCGAGATCCCGTTCCCGATCATCGAGGACCTGAGCATGAAGGTGGCGAAGGCCTACGGCATGATCCACCCGGGGGCGGCCGACACCTCCGCGGTGCGGGCGACCTTCATCATCGACGACAAGGGCATCCTGCGCGCCATGGTCTACTACCCGATGACCAACGGTCGTTCGATTCCGGAGTTCGTGCGCCTGGTCTCGGCCCTGCAGACCTCGGACCAGAACAAGGTCGCCACGCCGGAAGGCTGGCAGCCGGGCGATAAGGTCATCGTGCCGCCGCCCGGAACCGCGGATGATGCCGAGAAGCGCATGAACGAAGGCTACGAATGCACCGACTGGTACTTCTGCAAGAAGGCGATCTGATCCGCCACAACCAAGCCGCCCCGATCCGGGGCGGCTTTTTGATTTGCCGCCGCAGCCCGGCACGATAAAGGCCAGTGATGGAAAACAGCTTCTGGACTGCCCTGATCGCAAGCAGCCTTGCCGCCCTGGTGACGAGCCTGGGCATCTATACCATCCGGCGCTTCACCGCCTGGGGACATCGCAACACCACCTACTTCATGTGCTTCGCGGCGGGGGTGCTGGTATCAGCTTCCTTTCTGCACATCATCCCGAAGTCCTTCTCAATGAATCCTCAGGCACCCTTCTGGCTGCTGGCCGGGTTCCTGGGACTGCACCTGTTCAATCGATTCGTCACTGCCTTCGTCTGCGAACGCGATCCCGAGCGGAAGGACTATGCCATCGGCCTGATCCCCATGCTCGGCATCGGTTTGCACTCCCTCATTGACGGCTTTATCTACTCCATCACCTTCACTGTCAGCATCCTCACGGGCTACCTGGCGACCCTGGGGATGGTGCTGCACGAATTTCCGGAAGGCATCATCACCTATCTGCTACTCGTACGCGGCGGCATCGCCGAGCGCAGGGCCGTGCTCCTGGCGTTCCTGGCGGCTGCGGCAACCACGCCGCTGGGCATGCTGGTCTCCTATCCCTTCATCAGCGCGATTGACCGGGATATGCTGGGCGCCCTGCTGTCGCTGTCCGCCGGCGCCCTGGTCTATGTCGGCGCCACCCACCTGCTGCCCCGGGCGGAACAGGAGCACAGGCGATACAGCCTGGTTGCCCTGGCCGGCGGTGTGTTCGTCGCAATGATCATCGTCGCGTCAAAAGCCTGAACGGGCGCCCTGGCGGAAACGGTTGCGACGCATATGGAAACCGTAGCGTTCTATTACCGGCAACTCGCCAGTCAGGAGGCAATCGCGCCCTGACTTAAACCAAACAGCCTCCGCGAAACCCGGGGCGGTTCATCACTCCTGTACGGACATGCGTCTGTCGCGCTGACCGCCCCGGTCTAGCTTTCCTGTCCACCCGCCTGCGACCACTCACGACACAACCGCCCGGTCTGCTCTTCGGCAAGGGGCTCACCGGTCAGGCCGCAGCTGGCATTCTCCGGGCTGCCCTGGAAATGCACACACTGACGACAGATACCGAAGGCCCGCTGGCCATTGAGGCGCTGCAGTTCTGCCAGCAGCGACCGCAGCCCGATCTCGAGCGCCTCGCCTCCGGCATCGGCCGCGGCCAGTGCCGCATCCAGCCGCTGCGCCCAGCTGCGCTCGAGCACCGCCCTGCCCGCCCGGGTCAGTTCCAGGTGGATGCGTCGGCCGTGTTTCGGGTCCGGCCGCTTGACCAGCAGGCCCTTGCGCTCCAGTACCGCCAGGGACTGGGACACGGTGCCGCGGGTAATACCGAAGTATTCGGCGATGGCAATGGGCAGATCGCTGTAGCGGTTGGCCTGGGCCAGGTAGCCGAGCACCTGCACATGGATGGGCAGCAGGCCGTGACGGGCGGCGTCCTCACGCACGGATTGATGGATCAATGCACCCAGGCGTTCGAGCAGTAAGGCAGAGAGGTTCATACTCATAATGTATCGCCTCAAAGCATTTATTGACAAGCAGGCGCGTCGGGTCAATACTTCATTTTGTATCGACTCGATTCATATAATCTGTATTAAATTAATACTATAGTTAATTGTTTATTATATATAAAGGAGGGATTATCATGATCCGTACTGCACTCTCACTCGCCATCCTGGCCGGAATCAGTTCAGCCCCCATCCTCGCGGACGACAATGGCGTGCCCTATCCCGAGGACTACCGCGACTGGCACCACGTCAAGAGCATGGTGATCGAGGAAGGTCATGACCTGTACGAGGCCTTCGGCGGCATCCATCATCTGTACGCCAACGATGCGGCACTGGAGGGCTATCAGGCAGGCAGCTTCCCGGACGGCGCGGTCATCGTGTTCGATCTGCTCGAGGCCGAGCACGGGGGGAATGCGGTCACCGAGGGATCACGCAAGGTGCTGGGGGTGATGCACAAGGACAGCGAACGCTATGCCGAAACCGGCGGCTGGGGCTTCGAGGGCTTCGCCGAGGGCGACCGTGGGCGACGTGCGGTGGGAAAGGAGGCCGACACGGCCTGCTTCCAGTGCCACACCTCGCAGCGCGATCATGATTATGTGTTCAGCCGGCTGCGGAAGTGAGCCCTTTGCCGGACTGAAGCATCGGGGCGGCCCGGACGAATCTGTCGCGGGCTAGAGCCCCGGATCCCACCAGGTGGTGATCCGGAAGAGCAGTGCGGCCAGCACCGCGGTGGCCGGCACGGTGATGACCCAGGCGGCGACGATGCGCAGCACCATGGAGCGCTTCACCAGTTCGCTCTTGTAGGCCTTCTTCATCGCCTTGCGTTCCTTCTTGGCAAAGACCAGTGCGTCCGGATCATTGGCCTTGGCGCGGCGCTTCATCTCCGCCAGCATCACCCGCTTCTCGGCCACCGGGGCCATCTCAAAGGCCTTCATATAGGCTTCGACCGCGTCCAGGTCGCTGCCCTTGTGGCCGGCATGGATGATCTTCTCCATCTTGGCGTAGTTGGTCTTGAGGTACTCGCGCAGGAAGCCCACGCCGAACAGGGCACCGATGGTGACATGGGTAGTGGAGACCGGCATACCGAGTTGGGCGGCCAGGATCACGGTCAGGGTGGCGGACAGCGCAATGGCGAAGGCACGCATGCGGTCCAGTTCGGTGATCTCCTTGCCCACGGTCCGGATCAGTTTGGATCCGTACAGCGCCAGCCCCGCCGCCAGGCCAAGCGCGCCCAGCACCAGAATCCACAGCGGCGCCGGCGCCTTGCCCGCCACCTCGCCGGTGCGAATGGTCTCGTAGATGGCCGCCAGCGGGCCGATGGCGTTGGCCACGTCGTTCGCCCCATGGGCAAAACTCAGCAGCGCGGCGGCGAACACCAGCGGCCAGGTGAACAGCTGGTTGACCGCCTTCTTGTCATTGCTGCCGGCCGCGGCCGCCCGGCGCAGCGGCGTGCGAATCAGGGCAAATACCACAGCGGCCACCACCAGGCCAACACCCACGGCCTGGCCGATGGGCAGACGCAGGATCGCGCCGAGGCCCTTGATCAGCATGAAGGTGGTGAAGGCCCAGGCCATCAGGGCCACCAGCCAGGGCATGATGCGTCCCGCGGCCTGACTCATGTCACGCCGGTAGGTGATGCTGCGCTTGATGAAATACAGGATGGCCACGGCGATCACGCCGCCCAGCAGCGGCGAAATCACCCAGCTGGCCACGATCTTGCCGATGGTGACCCAGTTGACCAGGCCCCAGCCGCCGGCCGCTACGCCGGCGCCCATGACCGCACCGATGATGGAATGAGTGGTGGAGACCGGCGCGCCCAGGGCGGTGGCCAGGTTCAGCCACAGGGCCGCGCCCAGCAGCGCGGCCAGCATCAGCCAGGCGAAATCGGACACCTGGGGGATCTGGGCCGGATCGATGATGCCGCCCTTGATGGTACTGACCACCTCGCCGCCGGCGATGATCGCGCCCAAGGCCTCGAACACAGCCGCGATCACAATCGCCCAGCCCATGCTCACGGCCTTCGAACCCACCGCCGGGCCCATGTTGTTGGCCACGTCGTTGGCGCCGATGTTCATGGCCATGTAGGCGCCGACGATGGCCGAGGCGACCAGCAGCAGCAGGCCGGTGCCGCTCAGCGTGGGCAGATGCCCGGCGTGCCAGATGCCGAAGGCGAACACGCCGATCATGAAGACCAGGCCGGCGGTCAGCCGGAAGTATTCAGGACTGCGTATGGCAGCGACTTTGGTATTTGCTTTCAAACGCCTGCTCCCAGGAACGGTCGGGACACAGGCGCATATTACAGAATTATGACAGTGAAGACACGGGGAGGGTGTGGCGCCGGGCTAATCCATCCGTGCGGCAGCAACGATGAAGCGAGACTCGAACTCGCTGGCAGCCATGGGACGGCCGAACAGATAGCCCTGGTAGGCATCGCAGCCGTAGCGCTCCAGGTACACCTTCTGCTCGGCGGTCTCCACACCCTCGGCGATGACGTGCAGGTTGAGCGAGTGCCCCATGGCGATGATGGCGCGCACGATGGCCAGATCGTTGGCCGAATGCGCCAGGTCGCGAACGAAGGAGGTGTCGATCTTGAGCTGGTCCAGGGGCAGGCGCTTGAGATAGGACAACGATGAGTAGCCGGTACCGAAATCATCCATGGAAAAGCCCAGACCGAGCCGGCGCAGGCCGTCGATCTTGTCGATCACGCCGGCGATGTCGTCCAGGACCACGGACTCGGTGAGCTCCAGCTTCAGTCCGCGCGGATCCGCGCCGCTGCGCTCGATGATCTCCTGCAGCCGGCGGATGAAGTCATGCTGGTGGAACTGCCGCGCGCTGATATTCACCGCCAGGCTGAAATCCCGCTCCTGGCACTGCAGCTGCCAGGCTCGCAGCTGCAGACAGGCGGTTTCCAGCACCCAGTAGCCGAGCGGCACGATCAGCCCGGTATCCTCGGCCAGTGGAATGAACTCGGCCGGGGAGACCCGCTTGCCCGGTTCCGGGATCCAGCGCAGCAGCACCTCGGCGCCCAGCAGCCCACCCTCGCGGTCGATCTGCGGCTGGTAGTACAACTCGAACTCACGCTGTTCCAGCGCCCGGGACAGCGCCGTCTCCATGCTGGCGCGCTGCTCGACCTTGTGCTGCATGTCGGGATTGAAGAAGCGGATGGCATTGCGCCCGGCCGACTTGCCCTCATAGAGGGCGACGTCGGCCTGCTTGAGCAGTTCCTCCTGGCTCGACTCCCGCCCCTGGAACAGGGTCACGCCCAGGCTGGCGGTGAGCCGGTAGTCACTGATTCCGGCCAGGCTGTAGGGCTGGATCAGGCTTTCATGGATCTTGGACGCGACCTCGCTGACATAGCCCGCGGCCTGATCACGGTCCTCGGCCAGCGCTTCCAGCAGCACCACGAATTCATCGCCGCCCAGCCGCGCCACGGTATCGGAGTCCCGTACCTGGCGCCGGATGCGTCGACCGACCTCGATCAGCAGTTCGTCACCGGCATGGTGCCCCTGAGTGTCGTTGAGCAGCTTGAAGTGATCCAGGTCGAGGATCAGAACCGCCCCGTGCTGTCGGCTGCGTTCGCTGGTGGCCCGGGCGTGTTCGAGCCGGTCGAGGAACAGGCGTCGGTTGGCGAGCTGGGTCAGCGGATCATAGAAAGCCAGCTGATGGATGCGCTGCTCGGCCGCCTTGCGGTCCGAAATGTCGGTGAACGAACCGATGTAGTGGGTCACCTCACCGGCCGTGTCATGCACCACGCTGATGGTCAGCCATCCCGGATAGATCTCGCCGTCCTTCTTGCGGTTCCAGACCTCGCCCTGCCAGTAGCCCTGACGGAGGATATCGCGCCACATCCGCTCGTAGAAGCGTGCGCTGTGGCGGCCGGATTTGAGGAGTTCAGGCGTGGCGCCGATCGCCTCCTCCGCCGTATAGCCGGTAATGCGGGTGAAGGCCTGGTTGACCTGCTCGATGCGCAGATCCCGGTCCGTGATCATGATGCCGTTCTCGACCTCGAAGGCGGCCGCGGCGATGCGCAGCCGGTCCTCCGTGCGGCGGCGCTCGGTCACATCGCGGATCACGCCGGCGTAGCCGAGCAGCTCGCCCGCCTCGCTGCGCAGCGGTGTGCCGATGGTCTCGCCGACGAACTCCGTGCCATCCTGTTTCCGGTACACCATCTCGTAAGGGGATTGTCTCGTGTGCGCCCCGCTGTGGTAGTGCAGCCGCCCCTGCTCACTGAAATCGTTTTCGTCGGCATAAAGCATCCGGGTCGGTTGTCCCTGCAGTTCCTCCAGCCGGTAGCCGAAGGTCTGCTCGAATCCCGGGTTGATCCACTCGATGCGCCGTTCGGGATCGGCCAGCACGATGGCGTCGGGGAAGCCGTCGGCAATGGCATGGAAACGCGCCTCGCTGCGGATCTGGCGCAGCCGGCGGCGGTGGTTCTCCACCCCGAAGCCGATGTCGGCCGCCATCTCGTCGAGCAGTGTTATTTCGCGTTCCTTGAAATAACCGGGCGTGTCGGCGTAGATGTTGAACACCCCGAAGACCTCGCCCTCGCAGACCAGGGGAAAGGCGGCAGAGGCCCCGAAACCGACCTGCTCAGCCCGCTGCAGCCAGGGCCGGGTATCCCGGTTGGCGCTGAAGTTGTTGTTGATCTGATGTCGGCGTTCGCGGAAGGCGCAGCCGCTGGGGCCGCCGCCTTCGGGCCGGCCGGCATCGACCGAGACCTGCAATCCCTGGAGATAATCCAGTTCCCCGCTGGCGGCAGCCACCTGCAACCAGCCGTCGGCATCGGGCAGGCCGATCCAGGCCAGTCGGAAGCCGCCGTACTTCGCCGCGATATCGCACACCTGCCGGAACAACTCATCCTGGTTGCTGAAGCGCACGATCGCCTGATTGGTCTCGCTGAGGGTGGCATACAGCCGGTTGGTATGGGCGATCTCGGCCTCGTTGCGCTTGCGCCGGCTGACATCGGTGTGGGTGCCGAGCATGCGCAGCGGCTGGCCCTGGTCGTCCCACTCCAGCACCCGGCCACGGTCATGAATCCAGATCCAGTGGCCGTCCCGGTGGCGCATCCGGTGTTCGATATCGTAGTAATCCAGTTCGCCGCGCAGATGGCGTTGCAGGGCATTGCGCGCCCGCGGCAGGTCTTCGGGGTGGACGCGGTCTTCCCAGGTCCTGGTGGTGGTGGGCATCAACTCATCCAGGCGGTAGCCGATCAGCTCCGCCCAGCGCTCGTTGAACACGGTCCGGCCGCTGGGGATGTGCCACTCCCAGGTCCCGACCCGGGTGCCCTCGATGATCCCGGCCAGGCGCTCGCGCTCGGTGGTGAGCGCCTGGAGCACGCTGACGGTATTGCGGTTCTCGTGCCGGATCAGGGCATAGATCAGGAGTGCAGACAGCAGCACATAGGCCAGCCCCTTGAGGTTCTGCAGACTGTGCAGCATGTCTGCATCCACGGCGATCAGGCGCACCAGCCAGTCGCTGGACAGGATCCAGGCAATGCCGAACAGGGCGTAATAGAAGGTCACCCGCAGGGCACTGCGGCTGCGGCTGAAGCGACGCTGGTCGGTTGGCGGACTCTGCATATCTTGTCGCTCGCCGGTGCTCTGTCCCTGGCGGACATGATTTCCATAAAAATCAGTTCATTAACTGCCAGCGCGGAGAGCCGGCCTGGGTGCCCGGCAGTGTCCGCCACGCCCCGCTGGAAATGCATCATACAGGGCGTCTGCATGTCATGTAACGGCCGGGATTTGTGGAATTTGATCCGCGTTTCGGAATGAAACCCGGCGATCGGACCGGTCCGGCGGGACAGAACCGACCGGGGCAGCGATCAGCTTTCAGCGGGGGAGGTGGTGTTTCACCCAGCGCACGATATCGGCCGCGCCCATCGCGCCGGGCTGGCGGGCCAGTTCGCGGCCCCGGGCGAACAGGGCCAGGGTGGGAATGCTGCGGATGCCGAAATGCGCGGCCAGTGACTGCTCGACCTCGGTGTTGACCTTGGCCAGCCGCAGCTGCGGTTCGAGCTGCCGCGCGGCCTGGGTGAACTGCGGCGCCATCATCTTGCACGGCCCGCACCAGGGGGCCCAGAAATCGACCAGCAGCGGGATGTCGCTGCGTTCGAACTGCTTCTGGAATCCGGCCTGGGTCAAGTCGACCGGTTCGCCGGTGAACAGCGGCCGGTGGCATTTACCGCATTTGGGCCCCTCGCCCAGGCGCATGGACGGGATGCGATTGACCGATTGGCAATGCGGACAGACGAGATGCAGTGCTTCAGGCATGGCGAAAATCCGCTGTCGATAACTCCATGCCGATCAGATGGGGATCGGCCTGTGATTTTCAAGATCCCTTCACCTGTCCGGCCTGGGGCTTGACTGCCTCGATGGTCGCGGACAGCACATAGTCCTCCACCCTGCTGCCGGGCAACCAGTCGCGGATGAACTCGCGCGACGCGTCCTTCGGCTCGATGCGGATGTCGGCGAAACCCGCCGCCGCCAGTATCGCGGTCAGTTCCGCGGCGGTGGAGGCACCGGACACACAGGCCGAGTGCAGCTGCAGGTCCTGTTGCATCGCCTCCGGCAGTTCGGTACCGGCCACCACGTCGGAGATGGCCAGACGCCCGCCCGGCCTCAGCACCCGGAAGGCCTCGCGAAAGACCTGTGCCTTGTCCGGTGACAGGTTGATCACGCAGTTGGAGATGATGACATCGACGCTGGCATCGCTCACCGGCAGGTGCTCGATCTCCCCCAGCCGGAATTCGACCTGCGAATAGTTGCCCTTGCGGGCATTGGCGCGCGCCTTGGCCAGCATCTCGGGCGTCATGTCCACGCCGATCACCCGGCCGGAGGCACCGACCTCGGCCGCGGCCAGAAAGGCATCGAAGCCGCCGCCGCTGCCCAGGTCCAGTACCGTCTCGCCCGGCTGCAGGCTGGCAATGGCACGCGGGTTGCCGCAGCCCAGGCCCATGTCCGCGCCTTCCGGCACGCTCTCGAGGTCGGCCTGACTGTAACCCAGTCGGGTCGAGATCAGGGCATTGATGGCGGCATCGTCGGACACCCCGCAGCAGCTCGACTCCACCCCGCAGCAGTCGCCGGCCTCGCTGGCCTCGGCCACGGCGGCATAGCTGCTGCGCACGGCGTTGCGGATATCATCGGATCGTTGTTCGCTCATGGCCATTACTCCCGTTCGGTATTAACAGAATGCAGATTGGGTCAACCCATCGTTGGCCGTCTGCGCAATGATGGGTTACGCCTTGCTTCACCCATCCTACGTTACTCCGTTACCGGATCAGATTTCCGCACAATTCCGGCCTGTCGCGCTGCAGCCGCAGCCAGTCCTCACGGGTATCGATATCATACAATGCATCCAACTCCTCCCACGCCAGGCCGGCTGCGCGGCAGCGGTCGCGGGTCTGGGCCATGACTTCTGCCGTACCCCAGTCGATATTCCGGAAGGGCGCCGGATCGGCACGGCAGGTACCCACCAGACCGTAGCCACCGTCGATGGCCGGTCCGAACACCCAGGGCACGCCCGCCTGCAGCCGCGCGGCGGCAGCTTCAATATAGGCCGGATCGATACCGGGGCAGTCGCTGCCGATCAGGATCGCGAAATCGGCGTGTCGCAGTTCGGCCGCCAGGGCATTGCCCATGCGCTCGCCCAGGTCACTGCCCTGCTGCGCCCGGAGCTGCAGGGCATGACGTGCGGCCAGGTTCTGCAGCCAGGGTGAATCGACATCGGGCCAGGCATACAGGCAGGCCGGCATCAGGGCAGCCCCGCCTGCCATGCCGGCCAGGTACGCGGTCATGGCGCAATGAATGTCAAAGGCCGCCTGTTCGCCCATCTCGGCCGCCAGGCGGCGCTTGACCCGGCCGCGCACCGGGCTGCGTGCGAACAGCAGCAGGCGGGCATCCGGGTATCTGGCTGTACGATTCATTCCGGGCGACTCGCCTGACTGACCACCAAACCCGGGAAATCCACGAACCGTATTCCTCGAGGAAACTTCTGATTGATTCCTTCTTCGTCATCCCGGCTAAGGCCGGGATCCAGAGGCATCAGACACCTGGATGCCGGCCTTCGCCGGCATGACGGATTGATCAGAGCTTCCTTTGTGGATTCAGTGGGTTTCGCAGCCATATCCTCAAGTGTAAAGCCGGGCCAGGCGCTCGGGCGCCAGGCCCAGGAAATAACCCAGACGCAGGCTCCACATCAGCAGGATGGTGCGGACCACTCCGCCCTGCTCCCAGCGCCGGCCGGAGGTTTCGATGCACTGACGCAGGCACAGCGGCGGACTGATGCGTTTAAGCGCCCGGCTCAGTTCGACGTCCTCCATCAGCGGCTGATCGGCATAGCCGCCGATGTCCAGAAACGCAGCGCGTCGCACGAAGATGCCCTGATCGCCGGTGGCGATGCCGGTCAGGCGCGAGCGCAGATTCATCATCCGGGCCACCCACCCCAGCAGAGGGGCACGGCCGTTGATGCGCACATCGAATCGTCCCCACGCCCGGTCCGGATCGGCTTGCATTGCCTGCAGCAGCGCCGCGGCATGCCCATGACCGAGCCGGGTATCCGCATGCACGAACCAGAGAATATCGCCGCCCGCCGCCCGCGCGCCGGCGTTCATCTGCCGCGCCCGGCCCGGGGCGCTCTGCAGCGCCGCATCGATATACGGGCGGGCCAGTTCGAGCGTGGCATCCTGACTGCCGCCGTCGACCAGTATGACCTCATGGCCCTGCCCGCGCAGCGGCTGCAGCGCATCGAGCAGACCGACGATACCCCCGGCCTCGTTCAGGGCCGGGATGATGATGGACAGCCGTTCAGCCACCCAGCGCTCCGCCGCAGCTGCTGCCCTGCCCCGCCGTGCAGCCATAGCAGTGATCGGCCACGGCAATGGGGCGGCCGTCCAGGTCCCGGCCGATCAGTTCGGACAGATGGGTCGGGCGATCGTCTCCCAGGGCGAGCGCGAGCATCTGGTTGAAATCGCAGTCGTAGACGTAACCCTGCCAGTCGACGCTGATCAGACTCCGGCACATCACCGTATTCAGGTTGTCCGGACAGTGCGCCGACTTGAGCAGGGCCATGTAATCCTCGAACCCGTCATGCGAGATCAGGGTGCTGCCGAAGCGGGCGATGGGCATGTTGGTCAGCGCATACAGGCGGTTGAATACCACGCCCTCGCGTTCAGCCAGTTCGCGCCGGTAATCGGCCTCCAGACCGGCCTGCGGCGGTGGCAGCCAGGGACCGACCGGGTTGTACATCAGATTGAGTTCCAGCCCGCTGTCGGGCTGCCCGTAGCCCAGGGCGTTCAACCGCTGCAGGCCGCGGATGCTGGCGGCATACACGCCCTTGCCGCGCTGGCTTTCCACGTTCTCTTCCAGATAACAGGGCAGGGAGGCGATGATGCCGACCCGGTGTTCGGCCAGGAATTCGGCCAGCCCCTCCTGGCCGGGTTCCTCCAGAATGGTGAGATTGCAACGGTCGATGACCTCCACCTCCAGCGCGCGTGCCACACTGACCAGTTCGCGGAAGCGGGGATGCAGTTCGGGTGCGCCGCCGGTCAGATCCAGCTGCCGCACGCCGCTGGCCTGCAGGAAGGCCACCACCATCTGCAGAGTGGTACCGTCCATCATCTCGCTGCGGGTGGGACCGGCATTCACATGACAGTGCAGACAGCTCTGGTTGCACTTGTAGCCGAGATTGGCCTGCAGGGTCTGCAGCGGGCCGCGGCGGATGGTCGGGAAATCGGTTTCGCGCAGTAATGGCAGGGTGGCGTGCATGCCGGTCGGACTCCTTGGGGCTGTTGGTGTCGTGCGTTGGACAGCGAGTCGAGCGGAATAGTGCCCCCGCAGTTTGATGAAACACCGTCATTTCTCCACAGGATAACCCTGCTGATTCCAGCTCACCATGCCCTTGCGCACCACATGCACATCGGCAAACCCCTGCTGGACCAGCAGCCGGGCCGCGGCGGCCGACATGCGGTCGGTGCGACACACGGTCGCCACCGGGCGCTCCTGGTACTCACCGAGCTCATCCAGACGCTGCGGCAGTTCCTCCAGCGGGATATTCACCGCACCGGAGATGTGGCCCAGCTCACCGTGATAATCCTCCGGTTTGCGCACATCCAGCAGCAGCAGATCCTCTCCGGCATCCAGCCGTCGCTTGAGTTCATCCGTGGGCAGCAGTTTGCCCTTGCGGATGATGGCGATCAGCCGCGGCAGGAAGGCCACCACCGCCAGCAGCGCCAGTGCCAGCAGCCCCTTCTGGATCAGGCCCTCGCCGCCGGCCACCGCCTCGCGCCCGGCATAGCCGAGGTAGGTATAGGCCAGCGCGCCCGGCAGCATGCAGATCCAGGTGGCAATGAGGTAATGCAGGAACCGGATGCGGGTCAGCCCCAGGGCGTAGTTGAGCAGGTTGAAGGGAAACAGCGGCACCAGGCGCACGAAGGCGACGAAGCGCCAGCCCTCGGCCTCCACGCCCTGGATCAACTGCTTCAGCCGGCCGCCGGTGCGCCGCGCCACCCAGTCCGAGGCCAGGTAGCGTGCCACCAGGAAGGCCAGGGCCGCGCCCAGGGTGGCGCCGGTCAGGTTGTAGAAGGTGCCCAGCACCGGCCCGAACAGGGCGCCGCCGGCCAGGGTCATCACCGAGCCGGGCAGGAACAGCACCGCGGCGATGGCATACAGGGCCATGAAGGCCAGCGGCGCGACCGCTCCGGCCTCGCCGATCCAGGCCTCCAGCGCGGCCACATCGAAGCGGTCGCGGTAGATCACTGCCAGGGCAATGCCGGCTGCCAGCAACGCCAGCAGCAGGAGACGGCCGGTGGACTTCATTCGCCCTCCCCCCACTTGCGCCGGTTGATGGCATAGCCGGCAGTGCCGCGGCTGAAGGGAATGCTCAGCAGCCCCGGCAGCCAGCTGCACCATTTGTCCTCGCGGAAGGTGCGGATACCGATGGTCATGCCCTCGTGGCCGGCGCGCGGCTGGTCGCGGTAGGTGCCCAGCAGCCGGTCCCACCAGGGCAGGTTGAAGCCGAAGTTGCTGTTGGTCTCGTCGTCCTCGATCGAATGATGCACCCGGTGCATGTCCGGCGTAACCACGAACCAGCGCAGTGCCCGGTCCAGCGCAACCGGGATGCGCACATTGCCGTGATTGAACATGGAGGTGGCGTTGAGCAGCACCTCGAACAGCACCACGGCCAGGACCGGCGGACCCAGCACGACGATCACGCCGAACTTGATCAGCATGGACAGCAGGATCTCCAGCGGATGGAAGCGCAGGCCGGTGGTGACGTCATAGTCCAGATCGGCATGATGCACCCGGTGCAGGCGCCACAGCGCCGGGACGGCATGCACCATCACATGCTGCAGCCAGATGAAGAAATCCAGCGCCACCACCGAGGCCAGCACTGCCAGCCAGAAGGGAACCTCCAGATAATTGAACATGCCCCAGCCCTGGGCCTGGGCGAAGGCCGCCATGCCCACGGCCGCGGCCGGGAACACCAGCCGCAACAGCACCGTGTTGAGCACCACCAGACCCAGATTGTTGGACCAGCGCACCGATTTGCTGTGGCCGGGCATGCGCCGCGGGGCCAGAATTTCCCACAGCGCCATCAAAGCGAACACACCGACGAAGAACCCGAGGCGTATCTGCGCCTCGTAGGCCAGTATCCAGCTTTCGCCTGCCATGGTCCGATCCTCTCGCTTGCATCCGGCCGGCGCCGGAGATATTCTGGTAATATTATTCAATTGATCTATTGAATACAATATACGCCACCCGGGATCGCGTCAATGAGCTTCAACGTCAAACATGCCCTGTTCACCCAGTTCGCCCGCGTCGGCAAGGTCCTGGGCAACGCCCACCGCCTGGCCCTGATTGAATACCTGGGCCAGGGCGAGCGCAGCGTGGAGGCACTGGCGCAGGTCGCGGGTCTCAGCGTGGCCAACACCTCGCAGCACCTGCAGCAACTGCGCCAGGCCGGGCTGGTGGAAACCCGCCGTGAAGGCCAGCGCATCTACTACAGGCTCTCCGGCGAGGACGTGGTCGCGCTGCTGGACGCCATGCGCCGTGTGGCCAACCGCCACCTGGCCGAGATCGACCAGCTGGTCGATACCTATCTCACCGTCAAGGACAGCATGGAACCGGTCGCGGCACAGGAACTCATGAAGCGGCTGAAACGCGGCGAGGTCACTGTGCTGGATGTACGGCCCGAGGAGGAATATGCGGCCGGCCATCTTCCAGGCGCGGTCAATATCCCCCTGGACTCGCTGGAAAAGCAACTCGCCGCCCTCCCCGCTGACCGGGAAGTCATCGCCTACTGCCGCGGTCCCTACTGCGTGCTCTCCTACGACGCCGTGGCCGAGTTGCGCCGGCGCGGCTACCAGGCCCGGCGGCTGGAGGAAGGCTATCCCGAATGGCGCAGTGCCGGTCTGCCGGTGGAGGAAACCCGGCACTGATTTCGTGGTCCAATCCGGTAATGACAGCCAGCGGAGGCGGCCATGCATCACTCAGCCGACAAACTGATCTTCGTCTACAACGCCGACAGCGGCCTGTTCAACACCGCCACCGACATCGCGCACAAGATCCTGTCGCCGCAGACCTATTCCTGCGACCTGTGCACCCTGACCCACGGGCATTTCCGGATCCGCAAGGAGTGGGTGGCCTTCCTGGAATCGCTGCCGCTCGAGCAGGAATTCCTGCACCGGGATGAATACCGGGCCCGCCACGGCGGGGCGGAATTGCAACCGCCGGCCGTGCTGCTGGATACCGGCGACGGCCCCGAACTGCTGCTGGACCGCCAGGCCATCGCTGCCTGCCGCGACCTGGCCGCGCTCAAGCAGCGCATCCGTGCCGGACTCGATGCGCAGCTGGCGGCGACCGCGTGAATGCATCGAGCCATACCCGGCCGTTCAGGCTGAGGCCTTCGCTTGCGTGATTCCTGGGCAGGCAGGACAAAAGCGCGCAGCGTGTTGAACGCCCGAAGGGCGGCCCTTTATGCCCTTCAGGGTAGTAGGGCGAGCGCAGCGAGTAATCCAGTCACCGCGGCGGCCTGGAATAACGACCGGGGCAGTACCGTCACAGACGCAACCGGATGACGCCAGCTTCGCTGGCTGATCAGAAAGCTGAAAGGAAACCCAATATGTCGACACCCATCCGAACCCTCGCCGCCCTGGCCCTGACCACCGCCCTCGCCTTCCATCCGGCACTGGCCGAACAACTGGACCGGCTGGTGGTGCACAAGAGCCCGACCTGCGGCTGCTGCGGCAAGTGGATCGATCACATGGAAGCCAACGGCTTCGCCGTCACCCCGATCGACGTGGCCGATCTCGGCCGGATCAAGCGCGAGCACGATATCTGGCCCGCCTACCGGTCCTGCCACACCGCCGTGGGCGAGCAGACCGGCTACATCTTCGAAGGCCATGTCCCGGCCCGGATCGTGGCCCGCTTCCTCGCCGATCCGCCGGCAGACGCCAAAGGCCTGAGCGTCCCGGCCATGCCGGTGGGCAGCCCCGGCATGGAGGTCGGTGACAAGTTCATGCCCTATGAAGTATTGCTGCTGCAGAAGGACGGCGGGAGCCGGGTCTATGCCCGGATCGATTCGCCCGACGATCAGTACTGAACCAGCCTGGCCCTGGAGCGGGAATGAGCCATGTCAGATTCACCACTTCCCAGTCCAGGGCCTTGCATACGGCAATCACGATCGACACAATCACCTTTCCGCCTGATCCTGTAATTCGAACACCAGATTCACCGCGGTTCCGGCTTCGTATTCCCACGAATACACACGATCGACCACGCCATCTCCATCGAAGTCCTGGCTCTCCGTCAACTGCATACCGTTCGCGTCATAGGTGCGGGTCAGGATATAATCCTTGTCGCCATCGGCATCGCGGTCCTCCGACTCCTCGATGAAGTTGCCAGCCGCATCGTATATATAAAACTCGACCGTCTCCAGCACACCGTCGGCATTCCCGTCATACTCCTCTCGCACCCGCCGCCCCTGGGCATCGTAGATGTAGCTATCGATCTCATCAGCCACGCCATCACCGTCATGATCCTCAGTGTAGCCGGTCACGCCCCGGGGATAAGAAGCATTGGCATACGCATATTCATCAATCCGCTCGGCCACGCCGTCGGCATCAGTATCGTCCGCGAACTTCATCAGGTTACCCAGGGCATCGTAATCATACCGGGCGATACGATCCACCTGTCCATCGCCATCATTGTCCTCCTCCAGACCTGTAGCGTACCCGGCATCGTCATAGAAATAATTAGCAATATAATCCCAGGCCCCATCAGCGCCTGAATCGTGCTTGTAAACACTGGTAGCCCCGGCCGCTGTCAGTATGACTGCTCCGATGAAGTTCCAGTCCCCGTCCGCATCCGTATCAATACGTTCTCCGGTCCGGGTGCGCGGATGGTCGCTGTCCGAGAACTCGTACACCTCGATGCGATCCCAGACACCGTCACCGTTCGAGTCAAGACGCTCACGGATCAGATTGCCGAAGGCGTCATAGGCAAAATCCTCTGCTCTTTGCGCAGTTCCGTCACAACCGTCATCGCGACTTTCACTTTCCAGCTTACCGTCCTCACCCCAGACGTAGAAGCGACACTGATCGTCTATGCCATCGCCTTCATAATCCTCGGCCGTTCTCACCAGGCGGTCCTGAGCATCATATTGGTAGGCCATCTTCCAGTCCCCGCGATCGCGTTCCAGAATCCGGCCGTTCTCGGCATAGGTGGTATTCATAATGGTGTCGAAGACACCGTCGCCGTCATTGTCATCGCGTTCTATAACGAGACGGCCATCCTCGTCATATTCATACTCTTCCCGCTTGTCTGCCACGCCGTCATTATCATCATCCTCCTCATAGGCAACAGGACGGGCAGCAGTGAAGCCCACCCCCTGGGCGGCGGAGAAATGGGCCAGAGCCTGAGCGGGAGAGGGAATCCGCGTGCTCGCAAGCAGACCGGCGCCCACCCCCATCTGGACAACGTGTTCGAGTTCGGAATCCCGGTGGAAATCATTCGGTGACTGCGCGAAGTCGATCTCGGTATGCTCTAGCAGTTCCAACATACCGGATTCGATGGATATCCCGTTCTCGGGATTGCCATCACTGTCCAGTGCCTGCAGGAGCACCAGCTGGTTGATCGCCTGGATGGCGCCGGGCACCAGCTGCTCCAGGGTTGCCCCTTCAGGTAGCCTGATTCGCGGGCCGCTATTTTCCGGGATCTGCCGCAATAGGGAATAGATCGCCTGTTGGCTGTCCGGCACGCTCGCATCGGGAAACAGATCAAAAGGTGTCATGGTGGCTCTGGCCTGACCACCACCCAGCACGACAGCGCCAAGGGTGAAGGTGATCTCCTCACCCGGCAGGTAGAGAAAGCTGCCGTCGGCGCCGGTCAGGCCGGACTGGGTTGCGGTGCTATAACCTACGCCTGCAACCGGAGAGTCAACGAAATAGCCGGTTGACGGACCGGAGGCATCGCCCCCACCACCACCGCAGCCAGCAAGCAGATACAAACACGGAAGGAATAGACGGTTTTTATTCATTTTTCACCACTGTGTATAGTCTGTTGGCTTATGTGGACATCAAAGCCCGACTGGAAGCCTCGGGTTCCAGGCTATTCGTACATCCCGAATAACACAGCAAAGCTGCAGACAGTATACCTCTTCAGTTGCTGATGCCCGGTTAGCGACCCCTTGAGAAATTACTTGAACTGAACCATATAATAATATTTGAAAAATATATTATATGTTCAGATGCCGGAAATAATCCGGAGGTGTCGTATCAGTTACTGACACGGGACAAACGGCGATTTCAGGGATATCTCCGTCACCGCCGAAGGCTACACGCCGGGACCAGGCAGGCTCATTCAGCCATCTCATCCGGCCAACCGAACTCGTCCAGGTACTCCACCAGGTTCTGCGGCCGGTAGTCGGGGTCACCCTCGTAGCGCTGGCGCACCGAACTGTGGATCAGCACCTCACCCTTGCCGTGGTCGATGGGACGCAGGTATTCCTGCCGCAGCCGGTAGAACTTGCGCCGGGAATCGTGCACCGTGGCGAACGGGCTGCCGTGGATCTGCTCGCCCAGGTGGGGTTCGACGCTGAGGCCGGCCTGGGTGGCCTCGTTCACCATCCACACCAGCGGGACATCGGACAACACCCTGCCGTCCGCATCCGGCTTGTAGCTGCCGCCGACATTGCTGTGCGCGCCGGCAAACCACACCTGCCGGATGTCGATATCGGCGCGCGGTTCCCAGACCGTGGGCATGAAATCGATGCGACGCTCGTCGATCGCCATGGCGTGGCGGGCCACGCGGACATTGCGGCCGAGCTTGGTGTCGTAAAATTCGTCCCTGTCGTCGAACAGGCCCAGGAAGGAGATCGGGATACCCATCGCCCCCACCGTGTCCCAGACGCCGACGAACTCCACCTCCCGGGAGGGGTGGGAATGCGCCTCCCGGAACTCGATCGATTTCTCACCGTCGGGCTTGTAGGCCCGGGCCGGATTCTTGTAGTGATCGAAGGCCTGCTGAATCAGGTGCGCCACCGGCCGGGTGACGATGCCGACATTGTTGATCAGGCCGCACAGGCAGCGCACGGTATAGGCGCCGCGGCTGAAACCGAACAGATACAGTTCGTCACCGGGCTTGTAGTTCTGCACGATATAGCGGTAATCATCCATGATGTTCTTGTGCAGGCCCTTGCCGGTGGCCCCGCCGACGACCGGGTCGTAGTAGGAGCCCACGCCCCAGTCGTAGAACACCTGCTGCGGCACGCCATCGGTGCCGACGGGCGCGATGGCCCGGGCGAGTTTCAACACATTGGTGGGAAAGTCCTGGGCGAGGTCCTTCTCCGGACGGTTCCAGGTACCGTCGGCGCAGATCACGATTCTTTTCTTCATTGCATCAATCCCTGATGACGTTCCGACAGGAGACAGTGAGCGGGGATTAAAACCGAATCAACAGCGTTTGTCACCGTGCATCCGAAGCTTCCCTGCCCTTCGGACACCTGCGCCCCCACCGGGTTCAGCCGCCGAGCCTGCTCAGCACATGGTCGATAACCCGGCCGTGCTCCTCCTGCGGGCTGAACATGACGATGTCGGTGTCCTCCTCGGCGCGCACGCTGTGGCCGGGCGGCCAGTAGAACAGATCTCCGGTCGCCGAGGTTTCCTCCTCGCCGTTCTGGTAGATCGCCGTGATGCGGCCGTCCACCACGTAGCCCCAGTGCGGGGACTGGCAGGCATCGCCTTCCAGCCCGTGCAGCAGTTCGGTGATATCGGTGCCGGCACCGAAGGAGAAATACTCCGCCCCCATCCGGCCGTAGCCGGAGACATCGCCGAAATCGGCCTGCTGGCGTGCCGTCGCCCCCGGGACGTCGATCCGCACCGGTATGTCTTCGCGTGCAATGCGCATGCTTCCTCCTTATTGGTGTCGATTCATGTCAACTCAGCGGTATCCGCGCCTGCGGCATGGTCATTCCATGCACTTGGGCAGGGTCCCGCACAGCCAGGTGGAATAGCTGATCTGTGTATAGGGCACGTTAACATTGCGCACAAGGTCGGTGTACTGCATCTGTTTGGCCTCGATGCGCAACTGGGTGTCGTCGAGGGTCTGCTTGTCCCGGTCCTGATGCCAGACCATGTACCAGCGAACGTCGGGATATCCCTCCAGCTTGTGCGGTTCACCCAGGCGCTCGAGCACATAGGCTTTCACAGCATCAGGGCCATCGAAGGTGCTCGCGCTGACGCTGATCCTGCCCACCCGCCCCTCGTAGGCCACCAGCGAAACCTTGCCTGACTGCACGCTCTGGATGCCGAGCCGGGTCTGGTAGGCCCGGGATTCCGCCGGCGTCATTGTGCCGGGAAAGGGTTCGGTCTCGCCCTTCTCCAGTTCGGCGAAATCCAGCCAGTACTGGTACACCCCCAGCTTGTGCAGATTGCCGCCCTTGTCCTTGAGCCGGAACCCCGCCTGCTGCACCGCCTCGATCGCGGCCTCCAGTGGCATGCCGAGGCGAACGCCCACCAGCCGCGTCTGCGTGACATCGGCGCCGCCCTGCAACGGCGGCGGCAGCAACTCGATCTGCGAGATATCCGGCACGTCGAGAGACTGGGAAGCGGCGACCCGGGACTCAGCCGGCGCAGAGGTCTCTGCCTGCTCCGTTGTCGTCGTCGGCGGCGTCGCCCGGCGATCCGGCGACTGCGATGCGACCGCACGGCTCTGCGCGTCCTTCTGCGCTTCGACATCCGCCCCGCCCGGCACCCTGTCAGCACTGGTCCCGGCAACGCCCTCGCCGCTGCCCAGCTGCGCCTGCAGGGCCTCGATATCCCGCTGCGGCAGCAGGCCGTGGATATTGGTCAGCCCCATCAGCGGCCGCATGAACTCGCGCGGCACATTGCGCAGTTCACGCCGGATGTTGGTTCCCCGCAGGGCCTGCTGCGCCAGTTCGATCGCCGCTGCCCTGCCTTGCGATTCGGGTGCGGCCAGGAGACTGGCGACGGCCTGCTCCGCCTCGCCGCGACTACGGTCAAACTGCTGGACATAGCCGGTCAGCCGCATCATGGCCCCGCTGGCGGTCGCCAGGGTCCGGGCAGCGGCAGGGTCGCCGTCCTGCAGAAACTGCTGGCGGCACGTGCGCATCCACTGGCTGAGATTGCGGAAATCCTCCATCGACCAGCGGGTTACCGACTCGCCGAACACCGGCACCAGGACCTCATCGCGGCTGATGCCGGGAAACTGATAACGGGGAGTGACCTGCCATTGCTGCTTCTGATCATGCTGCGCCGCCCACGACAGGAGTTGCGCGCAGCCCGGCTCGGTGATCGCGGCATGCAGGGGAATGCTGCACAGCAGCAGATACAGGCTGACGACATATTTCATGCTCACCGCCTCCTCGGCGCCATCCCGGGGTTGATTCAAGTATAGAAGCGGATTCCGAGGCTTCTACATTCAGGGGCGGCGGGCATCGGGGCATTCTGATGACCGGGCTGCACCGGGGCGGACTCAGGCCAGGTCGAAGCGGTCTGCATTCATCACCTTGGTCCAGGCCGCGACGAAGTCCCGGACGAACTTCTCCTGGTTGTCGTCCTGCGCATAGACCTCGGCATAGGCGCGCAGGATCGAGTTGGAGCCGAACACAAGGTCCATCCGCGTGGCCGTCCATTTGACCTGATCCGTGCTGCTGTCTCGAACTTCATACAGGTCATTGCCGGCCGGCTTCCAGGCGTAACTCATATCGGTCAGATTGACGAAGAAGTCGTTTGTCAGAACCCCTTCGCGATCGGTGAACACACCGTGTCGGCTGCCGCCGTGATTGGTGCCGAGCACCCGCATACCACCCACCAGCACGGTCATCTCCGGCGCGGTCAGGCCCATCAGCTGGGTGCGATCGAGCATCATTTCCTCGGCGCTGACGACATAGTCCTGCTTGAGCCAGTTGCGGTAACCGTCGTGGAGGGGTTCCAGCGGTTCGAACGATTCGGCATCGGTCATCGCGTCGGTGGCATCGCCACGGCCGGATGCGAAGGGAACGCTGATATCGAAGCCGGCAGCCTTTGCCGCCTGCTCAATGCCAACGTTACCCGCGAGGACGATGACATCCGCCAGGCTGGCGCCACTGTCGGCCGCTATCGGTTCGAGCACATCCAGCACCCTGCTCAGGCGCTGGGGCTCATTACCTTCCCAGTCCTTCATCGGGGCCAGGCGGATACGCGCGCCGTTGGCACCGCCGCGGTTGTCGGAACCGCGGAAGGTTCTGGCGCTGTCCCAGGCAGTGGCAACCATGTCGCTGATGCTCAGACCGCAGGCGGCGATCCTGTCCTTCACGGCCTGGATATCGTAGTCCGTCCTGCCCGCCGGCACCGGATCCTGCCAGATCAGATCTTCATCGGGCACATCGGGACCGATATAGCGCGCCTTCGGCCCCATGTCGCGGTGCGTCAGTTTGAACCAGGCCCGCGCGAAGGCATCGTTGAACGCAGCGGGATCCGCGCGGAATTTCTCCATGATCCCGCGGTAGACCGGGTCCATCTTCATCGCCATATCGGCATCGGTCATGATCGGTTTGCAGCGGATCGAAGGGTCTTCCACATCTACGGGCATGTCTTCTTCCTTGATGTCGACCGGTTCCCACTGCCAGGCGCCGGCAGGACTCTTCACCGATTGCCACTCATGATCGAGCAGCATATCGAAGTAGCCCATGTCGAACCGGGTGGGGTCGGACGTCCAGGCCCCCTCGATGCCGCTGGTGACCGTGTCGCGCCCGATGCCGCGCCGGGTGTGGTTGTTCCAGCCCAGGCCCTGCTCTTCCACATCGGCGGCCTCGGGTTCCGGACCCAGCAGCGCCGCATCGCCGTTGCCGTGGGTTTTACCCACGGTATGGCCGCCGGCGGTCAGGGCAACGGTTTCCTCGTCGTTCATGGCCATGCGCTCAAAGGTAACGCGAACGTCATGGGCGGTCTTCAGCGGGTCAGGATTGCCGTCCACACCCTCGGGGTTGACGTAGATCAGCCCCATCATCACCGCGGCCAGCGGGTTTTCCAGATCGCGCTCGCCGGAATAGCGGCTGTGAGGATTATCGCTGGGGGCGAGCCATTCCTTCTCCGAGCCCCAGTAGGTGTCCTTTTCCGGGTGCCAGATGTCCTCTCGGCCAAAACCGAACCCGAAGGTCTTCAGGCCCATGGACTCATAGGCGATGGTGCCGGCATAGGCGATCAAATCGGCCCAACTCAGCTTGTTGCCATATTTCTTCTTGATCGGCCAGAGCAGACGCCGGGCCTTGTCCAGGTTGGCGTTGTCCGGCCAGGAGTTTAGCGGCGCAAAGCGCTGGTTGCCGGCACCGGCACCCCCGCGGCCATCCTGCATACGGTAGGAGCCGGCCGCGTGCCAGGACATGCGGATCATCAGGCCGCCATAGTGACCCCAGTCCGCCGGCCACCAGTCCTGGCTGTCGGTCATCAGGGCATGCAGGTCTTTCCTGAGGGCGTCAAAATCGAGTTTTCTGACCTCATCCCGATAGTTGAAGTCTGCCCCCATCGGGTTCGTCTTGCGGTCGTGCTGATGCAGGATGTCGAGGTTCAGCGCCCTGGGCCACCAGTCCATGTTCGACATGCCGATCTCCGTTGCGCCACCGTGCATCACCGGGCATTTGCTTTCAGACATTGGGCACCTCCTTATTGGGAATTTCGCTGTTTATTACCGGCCTGGCAGGCTGGCATGGCAGAGTGTGGACAGGATTCGATAAATTGACTCCGAATGAAACAGGCCGTTACTGCCCATTGCAGACGGCTGGCACGAAGGGTACGGCAATAACAAGAATGGCCGCGTGGCATGCCCCCCTGACTGTTGCCGGGATTAAGGAAAGTATAGAACCGGATCGCGGCTGATCTATATTCATGGATGCCACCCAGTCGGATTCAAGGAGACAGCATGCGCTACGAACTCTTCTACTGGCCCGCCATCCAGGGCCGCGGTGAATTCGTGCGGCTGGCACTGGAGACAGCCGGCGCCGACTATGTCGATGTGGCCCGCGAGGGCGCCGCCGGCATGCAGAGGATGCTGGACCTGATGCAGAGCCCGGAGTTGAAACACCCGCCCTTCGCCCCGCCCTTTCTGCGGGCCGGCAGGCTGGTCATCGCTCAGACCGCCAATATCCTGCACTACCTGGGGCCGCGGCTGGGCCTGGCGCCCGATTCAGAGGCCGGCCGGCTGTGGGCACACCAGCTGCAGCTGACCGTGGAGGATTTTCTGGTGGATATCCACGACACCCACCATCCCATCGGCGCCAATCTCTACTACGAGGATCAGAAGCCCGAGTCACGGCGCCGGGCGAAATACTTCCGGGAGGAACGCGCCCCGGAACTGCTGGGCTATTTCGAGGGCGTACTCCAGCACAACGGCGGCCAACGCGGCTGGATGCTCGGCCGCAGTCTCAGCTACGTGGATCTGTCCATGTTCCAGCTCGTGGCCGGTCTGCGCTATGCCTTTCCGAAACTGATGGCGGGGATCGAGCCGGATATCCCCGGCCTGGTCGCCCTGCATGACCGGGTGGCCGGACGAGCGAATCCGGCGGCCTATCTCACCACGCAGCGGCGGCTGGCTTTCAACGAGGATGGGATCTTCCGGCATTATCCGGAACTGGATAAGCCGTCATGAAAACCGCAGGCCCATGTGCCTGCACGATTGCCGCAGCCTGACTGCCTCCCTCGATCCGCCTTATTCGAATGGATTATCGGAAAACAGGATGCTGAGATATGGCGCATACGTCAGTACTGCACCCTGCGTCCCCTTCAGGTCATTGAACGCGGCCGCCACCTGCACCAGACACGATTCATTCCGAGGCTCTGCTTTCAGTGCCTCCAGGGCATAGAGCAGGGGTTTGATATCGTCGGCGTCCAGATAGGTTTCCAGCATCTGGATCGCGTGTTCAATCCTCTCTGCATCAACAGCCTGCACCTTGACCCGCAGTCGAATATCATGGGATTCCTCGAATTCCTGCGGCTCATGATGATGGTTTCCATCGAATTCGCCGGAATGAGAAGCTGCCTTTACCCCGGCGGCAACGCTGTATTCTTCCAGCACCCGCCGCTTCAGCGCCTCGACAAAGGCATCGAATTCCTCGGGGTTCGGCTGGTTCAGCAAAAGCGACAGCACCGGCTCGTTTGTATCGCGACCATGAAACTCAAGACATGCCTGGTTGACGACGGGGTTGGGGTTCAACATCGACAGCGACACCGTCAATTTTTCCTTATTGAATGGCGTCTTTATCCGCACATGAATGGCATCATCGATTATCTCGAATTCCCGGGTGCCTTTCAGAAAGCGTTTTTGTGTCAGCTTCATGCTCATGGTGATGTGATGATCTACCTGTATATCCGGTTCAATGGTGTCGGTTGAAAAGAAACAGGGCGCGACGGGTAAAACGCAATCCCGATGATCCGCCACCAGGCCCGCAGCTCGATAGCGACCGATTTCGGCAAATCGGAGATTGCCATGTCGCCGCGCTCCCCGCAATGACGGCCTGATGCTGATCGGTTATGTTTTCTGCTTCGCCACCCACTGCACGTGTCGCCTGATCTGGTCGTCCCGCTGCAACTTCTCCAGGGTGTTCAGTTCCTTCGCCAGCGTCATCTCGTCGTGGGCATTGTGGATGCCATTGTGACAGAGCCGGCAGACATGGATGCCCGCGGCGAGCTGATTCCGGCTGTAGTGCCTGACGAAGTGATTGCGGCGGTGGACCTTGCGCGGGATGAGGTGGTGGAAGGTCAGGGGCACGGCCCGGCCGCAGAGGGTACAGGTTCTGGAGGAGTTGTGAAATGGCTTATCCACCCAGAAAATCCTTGAGGAAGCGGGCAGTGTGGGATTTCCTGCTGGCAATGAGGGATTCAGGTGTGCCTTGGGCAACGACGCGGCCGCCGCCCTCGCCGCCTTCGGGGCCCATGTCGATGAGCCAGTCGGCTTCGGCGAGCACATCCAGGTTGTGTTCGATCACCACCACGGTGTGGCCGGCGCCGACCAGGCGGTGCAGGACCTGGATGAGTTTTTCCACGTCGGCCATGTGCAGGCCGACGGTGGGCTCGTCCAGGATGTAGAGGGTGCCGGGGCGGGCGGCCGGTTCGGCCGCGTCGGTCCTGGCCTTGGCCAGTTCGCTGACCAGCTTGATGCGCTGGGCCTCGCCGCCGGACAGGGTCGGGCTCTGCTGGCCCAGGGTGAGATAGCCCAGGCCGACGTCGTCCAGCAGCTGCAGGGCGCGGTGGATCTTCGGATGGGCCCGGAAGAACTCCACCGCCTCGCGCACGTCCATGGCCAGCACCTCGCCGATGCTTCTGTCCTTGTACAGGACTTCCAGTGTTTCCCGGTTGAAGCGGGCGCCGTTGCACACCTCGCAGGGCACCTTCACGTCCGGCAGGAAGCTCATCTCCACCTTCTTGAAACCCTGCCCCTCGCAGGCCTCGCAGCGCCCGCCCTTCACGTTGAAGGAGAAGCGGCCCGGGCCATATCCGCGCAGGCGCGCCTCGGGGGTGCCGGCGAACAGCTTGCGGATATCGTCCCAGAAGCCGATGTAGGTAGCCGGGCAGGAGCGCGGGGTCTTGCCGATGGGGGTCTGGTCCACCTCGAGCACACGCTTGAGATGCTCGATGCCCTGTATATCCCTGCAGCCGATCAGTGCCGGAGTCTTTTTGCCTTTGGCTTTGCCGCGCTGCAGCAGGGCGTGCAGGTTGGTCTGCAGCACCTCGCGCACCAGGGTGGACTTGCCGGAGCCGGAGACACCGGATACGCCGATCAGCCGGCCCACGGGGAAGCGCACATCCAGGTTCTTCAGGTTGTGCAGGCGCGCGCCCTGGATCGCGATGAAGGCGTCGGCTCCCCGGCCCTTGATACGCACCGGGCGGCGTTCACTCAGCGGGTGCCTGAGCGGATGGGCGAGGAACCTGCCGGTGAGCGAGGCCGGATTCTTCATCAGCTGATTGACGGTGCCGGCGGCGACCACCTCGCCGCCCTGCACCCCGGCGCCGGGGCCGAGGTCGATGACATGCTCGGCGCGGCGGATGGTGTCCTCGTCGTGCTCCACCACCACGATGGTGTTGCCCTTGCCCTCCAGCCGACCGAGGGTGTCCAGCAGCATCTGATTATCGCGCGGGTGCAGGCCAATGGTGGGCTCGTCCAGGATGTAGCACACGCCGCGCAGGTTGGAGCCGAGCTGGGCGGCCAGGCGGATGCGCTGGGCCTCGCCGCCGGACAGGGTCGGCGCGGCGCGGTCCAGGGTGAGATAGCCCAGGCCCACGTCCTGCAGAAAACCCAGCCGGCTGCGCAGCTCGGGCAGGATGTCACGGGCGATCTCTGCCTCCCGGCCCTTCGGGCGCAGCTTATCGAAATGCTTGCCGGCCTCACTGACGGTCAGGCCGGCCAGCTCGGCGATGGAGCTGTCACGGTAGTAGACCGCCAGCGCCACGGGATTGAGCCGCTGGCCCTCGCAGGCGGGGCAGACGGCCGCCTCGCCTTCCCACCAGTCGTTCCACCAGGTCTCCTCGCCGGTCTGCTCCTCGTCGAAGCCCTGTAATCGCAGGCCGGTACCGTAGCAGGCCTGGCACCAGCCGTGCTTGGAGTTGTAAGAGAACAGTCGCGGGTCCAGTTCGTCGAAACTGCGGCCGCAGCCGGGGCAGGCGCGGTGGATGGAGAAGGTCACGCCCCTGCTGCTGCCGGGGCCGCTGTCGGGCAGCAGCTGGATGATACCCTTGCCCAGGTCCAGGCCGAGCCGGATCAGTTCGCGCAGTCGGCCTTCCTGTTTGGGCGCCACCTTCACCTCGCCCACCGGCAGTTCGATGTCGTGTTCCCTGTAGCGGTCCAGGCGCGGCCAGTCGGCGGTCGGAGTGAGTTCGCCGTCGACGCGCAGGTGTTCATAGCCGCGCGCCAGCGCCCATTTGGCCAGATCGGTGTAGAAACCCTTGCGGGCCACGACCATTGGGGCCAGCACGCTGACCGATCTGTTGCGGTAGTCGCGCATCACCCGGGCCAGGATGGAGGCCGGGGTCTGCGGCTCCACCGGGATCATGCAGTCGGGGCAGTACTGGGTGCCGAGCTTGACGAACAGCAGGCGCAGGAAGTGATGGATCTCGGTGAGCGTGGCCACGGTGGACTTGCGCCCGCCGCGGCTGGTGCGCTGCTCGATGGCCACGGTGGGCGGGATGCCGAGGATGGCATCCACGTCGGCACGCGCCGCCGGCTGCACGAACTGGCGGGCATAGGCGTTGAGCGATTCCAGGTAGCGGCGCTGGCCCTCGTTGAACAGGATGTCGAAGGCAAGCGTGGACTTGCCCGAGCCGGACACGCCGGTGATGACGGAGAACTTCCCGCGCGGGATGTCGACGGTGACGTTCTTCAGGTTGTGTTCGCGGGCGTGGCGGACCTCGATGTGGCGGGAGGCGGCGGGCGCTGCCTTGTTCGCCGTGGTTTCGAGGTCGGCCGGGGCGCGGGCCTGGTCGAGGCCGGCGGCATAGTCGCACAAGGCGAGACCGGTGTGGCTGGCCACCCGTCCTTTCCCGTCATCCCCGCGCAGGCGGGGATCCAGGCTTCCGCAGTCTGTGGATCCCCGCCTGCGCGGGGATGACGGAGCATTGAGGTCAGCGGTCCTCATTAACGCCTGCGGCGTCCCGGCGAACACCAGCTCGCCGCCGCCCTCCCCGCCCTCGGGACCGATGTCGATCACCCAGTCGGCGGCGCCGATCACATCCAGGTTGTGTTCGATCACCACCAGCGAGTGGCCCTCGGCCTGCAGCCGGCGGAAGGCCTGCAGCAGCTTGTGGATATCGTCGAAGTGCAGGCCGGTGGTGGGCTCGTCGAACAGGAACAGGGTGCGCGGTGTACCTTTGCTCTTGTTCCTGCCCCTGCCCTTCGCCTTGCCGCCGGTCTTGGCCAGATGGCCGGCGAGCTTCAGGCGCTGGGCCTCGCCGCCGGACAGGGTCGGCACCGGCTGGCCCAGGGTGAGATAGTCCAGCCCCACGGCGGCCAGCGGCTCCAGCGCCTGCTGCACGGCGGCGTCCCCGGCGAAGAAGTCCAGCGCCTCGGTCACGGTCATGGCCAGCACATCGGCCACCGAGACCGCGCCTTCCCGGCTTCCGGCCGGCGGCGGCAGCCGGATCTCCAGCACCTGGGGGCGGTAGCGGCTGCCGTCGCAGTCGGGGCAGCGGATGTAGACGTCGCTCAGGAACTGCATCTCCACGTGTTCAAAACCGTTGCCGCCGCAGGTGGGGCAGCGGCCGTCGCCGGAGTTGAAGCTGAAGGTGCCGGGTTTGTAGCCGCGCTCGCGCGCCTCGGGATGAGCAGCGAAGCGTTCGCGGATGGCGTTCCAGGCCCCGACATAGCTGGCCGGGTTGGAGCGGGTGGTCTTGCCGATGGCGGACTGGTCCACCAGCACCACTGCATCGATATGCTCATGGCCGCTGATGGCCCGGTGCTCGCCGGGCGGGTCCACCGGGCTGCCCTTGAGCTTGCGCAGGCCGTTGTAGAGCACGGTCTGCATCAGGGTGGACTTGCCCGAGCCGGACACGCCGGTCACGCACACCAGCCGGTTGAGCGGCAGGCGCACGTCGATCTGTTTCAGATTATGCGCGGCGGCGCCCTGCACCTCGATGCAGGGGCCGTCCGGCTCCGGCGGCGACGCGGCGTCCTCGTCATCCACGACGGACTTCTCGCCGCGCAGGTATTGCGCGGTGAGCGAACGCCTGTTGCGCAGCAACTGTTTCGGCGTGCCGAAGAACACCGCCTCGCCGCCGCGCTCGCCCGGCCCCGGGCCCATGTCCAGGATGCGGTCGGCGGCGAGCATGATCTGCGGGTCGTGCTCGACCACCAGCAGGGTGTTGCCGGCATCGCGCAGCCGGCGCAGTACGCCGGTCATGCGGTCGATGTCGCGCGGGTGCAGGCCGATGCTGGGCTCGTCCAGCACGAACAGGGTATTGACCAGCGAGGTGCCAAGCGCGGTGGTGAGGTTGATGCGCTGCACCTCGCCACCGCTGAGGGTGCGTGACTGCCGATCCAGGGCGAGATACCCGAGGCCGACCTCGACCAGGTAGCCCAGGCGCGAACGGATCTCGGCCAGCAGCAGTTCGGTGGCCTCGTCCAGCGGCTTTGGCAGTTCCAGCTGCTCGAACAGGCGCAGGGCGCGGTCCAGGGGCAGCAGCATCAGGTCGTGGATGGTCAGGCCGGGCAGTTGTTCGAATGTTACTTCGGAATCCCCTCGATCATTTCCTTTTCCGTCATCCCGGCGCAGGCCGGACAAAAGCGCGGAGCGCGTTGAACGCCCAGAGGGCGGCCCGAAGGGCGAGCGAAGCGAGTAATCCACGCTTCCGCGGATGCTGGATCCCGGCCTGCGCCGGGATGACGGCTTCATTTGAGTGTCTCTGGGAACCTGCATGCCGGGCGGATAAAAGCGCTGATCAGGGGGCAGTGCATTATCGGCATTGTCCCGCGTGCCCAGCCGCCACAGCAGCGGCTCGGGCTTGAGCCGGGCGCCGCGGCAGGCAGGGCATTCGTTGTAGGCCCGGTAGCGCGACAGCAGCACCCGGATGTGCATCTTGTAGCTTTTGGTCTCCAGCCAGGCGAAGAAGCGCTGCACGCCGTACCAGACACCTTCGTCCCAGTCGCCCTCGCCCTCGATCACCCAGCACTGCTGCTCCTCGGTCAGCTCCTGCCAGGGGATATCGGTGGGGATGCCGCGCCTGTGCGCGAAGCGCATCAGATCACCCTGGGCCTCGATGTAGCTGTCGGTCTGCCAGGGCTTGATCGCGCCGTCGGCCAGGCTGCGCGCGGGATCGGGGATGACCAGGTTGTAGTCGATGCCCTGGGTGCGGCCGAAACCGCGGCAGGTCTCGCAGGCGCCGACCGGGGAGTTGAAGGAGAAGCTGTTGGGGATCACCGGCGCATAGTGGATGTCGCAGTCGGCGCAGTGCAGTTCACTGGAATAGCGCCAGGCGGTCTGTGCATTACCCGCGTCATCCAGCGGCTGGATGTTCACATGCCCATGGCCGTGCTTGAGCGCGGCCTCCAGCGCCTCGGTGAGACGCTCGCGTTTTGCGGGCTCCAGCCGCAGCCTATCCTGCACCACCTCCAGGCGTTTGCCCTCAAGACGCTGGATGCGGGTATAGCCCTGCTGGCCGAGCAGGCCCTCGACCTCCTCCAGGCTGAAGTTGTCCGGAACCTGAATGGTGAAGCTGATGCTGGCGCGCGGGGCCGAGGCATCCGCGCGCTGCAGCAGGCTGTCGGCAATGCTCTGCGGCGTGTCGCGGCGCACCCGGGCACCGCAGCCGCGGCAGTACAGCTGCGCGGCGCGGGCGAACAGCAGCTTGAGGTGATCGTTCAGCTCGGTCATGGTGCCGACCGTGGAGCGCGAGGTGCGCACCGGGTTGGTCTGGTCGATGGCGATCGCCGGCGGGATGCCGTCGATGCGGTCGGCGCCGGGCTTGTCCATGCGGTCCAGGAACTGGCGCGCATAGGGCGAGAAGGTCTCCACATAGCGGCGCTGGCCCTCGGCATAGACGGTGTCGAAGGCGAGCGAGGACTTGCCCGAGCCGCTCACGCCGGTGACGACAATGAACTCGTTCAGAGGCAGGTCGAGGTCGAGATGCTTGAGGTTGTTCTGGCGCGCGCCGCGCACGCAGATGGCGGGTTTTGCCACGTCGGTGTCCGGTTGGTGGAGTGGGTATTGAGAGTCGGATTTTACCCGTTTTCAGAGCACAACGTCATCGCGGGCGGGGCGTGGCAAGCCCCCAACGCAGACTCGATCGGCAAGAGATTGCCGCGGCGCTTCGCGCCTCGCAATGACGATCAATTGACCAAACTACAGGGAACAGGGTCGGCGATAAACCGATACCGCGTGGGGTTATGGAACTTCCCTGTTGCCGAGGGCTTCTATACTCGTGAGACTGCAAGCGCAAAGCGGGTCCCCCGCGAGGAGGCTGTCATGGAGCACACCCCCGGTTATCGTGTTTTCGCCTACTGGATGCTGGCCGCAGGCGCGGTGCTGGCGTTCATCTCCGGCCTGGCGCCGCAACCGGCCATGGGCCATGAACTCTGGGTCAGCGTGATCCTGGCCGGCCTGGTACCCTATATCGTCTACGCCATGACCTTCCCGCATCTGCGCGGCTCCGCCCTGACCGTCCCCGGCGCCGCCCTGGTGCTGATTCATGCCGGACTGGTCGCCAACCAGCGTTTTCTCAACTTCAACGGCTACGAGGACGGCCTGATCTACACAGTACCGCTGGTGCTTGCCGTGATCATGGCGGGGCTGGTGGTGTGGGCGCTGCTGAACCGGGATCCGATGGGCCGGCCCTGGCATCCGCTGCATCACTGATGCCTGCCTCAGCGACAGAGGCGGCCGGGCGCACCGGCCGGCCTGAACAGCGATAAACGTCATTCCCTGCACAATCAGGGCGCATACCACGCCCTGATTGCACCTCTACCGTCCCGGCCTCCACACACCGAGTACTGCAGGCCCCTGTTTTTCCCCACAGTCGGGATCAGGCACGAATAGTGCCTGACAAATGCAGATTGTCACGGCGGCGGGGAGAAGCCAGACACCATGGACGAATTGAGGCAGGAGGTCTCGGCCAAGAAACGCGCCATAGCGGCATTGATTGATGCGCCCCTGAATCAGCTGGCCGATTGCTGCAGGCCGGTATGGGATGACAACGACGCGCTGGATCGGTGTCTGCATCAGGCTCTGGAATCACTGCCCTACTGCAATCATCTCTATGCCATCGCACCGGATCTGAAGCAGGTGTCCTCCAACGTCGGTCATGGCCGCATCGATTCGGACAAACGCGAGCAGGACCTGGCCGACCGCCCCTACCTGGAATCCACCCTGCCCTACCGCGGCTTCGTGTTGTCGAACATCTATCTCGACCGGCTCGACCACGAGCCCTGCATCACCGCCGTGCAGGCAGTGAGCGCGGATGAGCGGCTGCTGGGCTTCGTGCTGGCGGACTTCCGGCTGCGCGACCTGCCGTTGACCACACCCGTCACCGCGCTGCTCCGCCGGCAGCAGCAATTCAGGGGCGATCCGGCCATCCGCGGCGGGATCTTCGCTCAGGAACGCACGCAGAGTTTCCTGGATGAACACATTCAGGCCACCCACGCGATGGCACAGACGCTGATGCAGGGACACGGCGTCTTTCATCTCAAGCTGCACTACTCCAGTTCCCGGGTCACGCTCTGGCTGCTGAACGATCCCTGGTCCTATCGCGTGCACGGAGTGGAGGAGATCCTGGACCCGGAGATCTGCCTCGCCTATCCGCCCTGCAGCTATTCGCAACGGGCCAGTGTCGCGGCGGACCGGATCGAGGCGGTGTTCGAACAGTTCCGGGCACTGCGCACCCTGGACACCAACATCTATCTGCGCTCGGGCTCGCTGAACCTGATCAACGGCATGGTGGGGCTGACCTTTTCCTGCGACGGGTCGTATTACATCCCGGTGGATGAGTTCATTCGCCGGAGTCTGGGATTCTGGCTCGGGACGAGCCATGCGGGATAGGGCCTGGCTCAGGCCGCCGTGCGCAGCGGCGGCTGATGCACATGGAGGAACCAGCGATCCAGCACCACGTGGCGGGTAAACCAGCGGTTCTTCAGCAGCGGCGCGGCCAGACGCTGACGCAGGCCGTCGGGGATCATGCTGTAGTCATTCGTCTCCAGCGGTCCGAAACGGGCCTCCAGCCGCTGGCGATAGGGCGCGAGACGGGCGACGCTGTAATCGCCGTCGGCCTCGCGCAGGGTCTGCGCGGCCAGCACGGCGGACTCGATCGCCGGCCGGATGCCCTCCCCGCTCTGGGGATAGGCCAGGCCGGCGGCGTCGCCGATCAGCAGCACACCGTCGTCGATGAGCGGCCGGTTGCCGTGGGCATAGAGCAGGTAGGCATGACCCTTGAAGCGATGATCGATGTCCGCGGGAATGCGCCCGCTGGCCTTGAGCCAGTCCATGAAGGCGTCGATGTGCTCGGACAGCCGGTGATTGTCCTCACGGCCCAGGCCGATATTCAGGTAATCCCCCTTGCGGAAGATCCAGCCGTAGCCCTTGAGGTCACTGCAGAAGTACAACTCCGGCCGGCGCGCATCGACCCGACAGGCCTGACGCTGCGCCGGCGTCATCTCGAACTCGATCTCCTTGGCCGCGACCACCGGCTCACCGCTGCCGACGCGGGCGCCGAGTTGTTTCGCCACCGGGCAGAAGTGGCCGCCGGCTCCGATCACCAGCGGCGTGCGCAGACGGTCGTTGATGAGCCATTCACCCTCGCGGCGCTCCATTTGCTTCAGTGGCTCGCCGAGCAACAGTCGGGCATCGCTGCGCCGGAGCAGATAATCGTCGAACTCGCAGCGGCGGATGCCATAGCTGACCACCTCCGCATAGTCGACCTCCACCGCATCACCGCCGATCATGCCGCTGCGGAAACTGCTGATCGGCTGCAGTACCCGGCCGTCGGCATAGTCGTCGCGATCGATCTCCAGGGTCTGGAGCACCAGCGGTGTGACCCAGCCGGCGCACACCTTGTCCCGCGGGAAGGTCTTCTTGTCCAGGATGACGACATCCAGCCCGGCGCGGCGCAACTCGCGGGCGCAGGTCGCCCCGGACGGACCGCCGCCGACGATCAGGGCGTCGCAGCGTTCCCCGCTCATGCCGGCTCCCGGTAGATATAGTCGCGGGTCCAGGGCAGTTCGTTGCTGCCGTGGCGGTTGAACACCACCTGGAACAGCTGCAGGGCGCCGCTGGTGAAGGCGGCGATGGAGCCGGCCAGGTACAGCCGCCAGGCGCGGACGAAGGTGTCATCGAACATGTCGCGCACGCGGTCGGCGTTGGCATCGTAACGCTCCAGCCAGTGCTCCAGGGTGCGGGCGTAGTGCAGACGGATGTTCTCCACGTCCAGCACCGACAGCCCCCAGGGTTCGAGTATTTCGGTGATCTCGCTCAGGCTGGGAGGATAGGCGCCGGGGAAGATGCGCCGTTCGATCCATTCGTTCATGGGGCCGGGAGCGTCACGGCCGATGGTGTGGATCAGGCCGCGGCCATGGGGCGCCAGCACCCGATCGATGGTCTCGCCCAGGGCGCCGTAGTTGTCCACGCCCACGTGTTCCAGCATGCCCACCGAGACAAAGGCGTCGAATTCGCCCTGGATGGCACGGTAGTCGTCCTCGATGAATTCGACCCGGTCGTCCAGCCCTTCGGCGCGGGCCCGCTCGCGGGCAAAGGCCAGCTGTTCGCGGGAGATATTGTAGGCCTTGACGTGGACACCGTAGTGGCGCGCCATGTGCAGTGCCAGCGCGCCCCAGCCGCAGCCGGCCTCGGCCACCCGGTCGCCGGGCTGCAGCCGCAGCTTGCGGCAGACATGGTCCAGCTTAGCGGTCTGCGCCAGCTCCAGACCGGCTTCGGAATGCGGATAATAGGCACAGGTGTAGACCATGTTCTCATCCAGCCACAGCCGGTAGAAGTCGTTGCCGATGTCGTAGTGATGGGTGATGTTCTGGCGGGCGCGGTCCTCGGTATTGCCCTGACGCCGGGCCAGCAGGCGCACCAGCCGACCGCGCAGGCCGTCGCGGCGGACCTTGTGCAGATGGCGATAGACCACATCCAGAAACTCGGCCAGGTTGCCCTCCACCTCGATGCGCCCGGCGCTGTAGAGCTCGCCGAACTCGTAATGGGGGTTGCCCAGCAGCTTCTGCAGGGCACGACGGTCATGGATGTGCAGACGGGCGACCGGTTCGGTCCGGCTGGAGGCATACTCGGAGCCGTCCCACAGCCGGACCGCCACTGGCGGCTGTCCGGCCAGGTCGAACAGGCGTCGCACCAGCCAGTTGCCGGACTGGCGCGCACTCTCGCCGGCGTTGTCCACCTGAGTGATACGGGGACGTTCAGGGGTCCCGTTGCCGGCTGGGTAAGAATCCTGAGCCTGATCCCGCTTGTTCAACATATCGACTCCTCGACATCGTTTCCTTCCGGGTTTACCCAAAATCCGCTGCCGGTGCAAGTCCTCGCCGTTGCTCCGCTCCGCCGCCGCCGGGGTCTACTCGGCCCGTGCCGCGGTCTGTGACAGGGGCGCGGCCATCGACATCGGCATATCCATGCGGTTGCGCGCATGCAACAGCATCCAGTAGCCGAACAGGTTCACCGGAATACGTTCCACCAGATCGAGGCGGGTCTCCCACAGGAATTCCTCCAGCGAGAAATCCGGCCGCCAGCCCAGGCGCCGCGACAACGGCGCCAGCAGCCGCTCGATGCCGCCGAGCACCGGGTTGGCACTGGAGAAGTGGTTGAGAATGAACAGATCGCCCCCGGGCTTGCATACCCGCCCCATCTCCTCGATCAGGCGCGCCGGCCGGGGCGAGACGGTGGCGACGTACATGGCGGCCACCTTGTCGAAGCTGGCATCATCGAAGCTCATGTCCTCGGCATCCATCAGTTCCAGCCGGACCCGGGACTGCATGCCCAGGCGCCGGCAGCGCCGTTCGGCCCGCTCCAGCATCTCGGGCGAGAGATCGATGCCGACGATCTCCACGTCGGCGGGATACATCGGCAGCGACAGCCCCGTGCCCACGCCCACCTCCAGCACCCGGTCGCCCGGTTGCAGGTCCATGCGCTGGACCAGGGTGGTACGTCCGGCGTGAAATACCCCGCCGAACAGCAGATCGTAGCCGGCGGCGTAACGCTTGTAGCTTTTTCGTATCGCCTCGATATCCAATGTCATCCCCTTCCGCTAGCTGGCCAATTCAGGCGCGTGTCGTGTCTCCGGACAGACACCTGACGCAGTACATACTATCTTAACCTTAGAAAAAAATGGACAATCCGTCATTATTTCCAACCCACCATGGTGTCATACATGGCAGATATCAAGAACCCCGACCTGGCCGCCGGCGGCCGCGAGCGCATCGCCTGGGCCGCCCGGGAAATGCCGGTGCTGCGCCAGCTGAGTGAACGCCTGGGCCGCGAGCGCCCCCTGGCCGGGCTGCACATCAGCGGCTGCCTGCACATCACCACCGAGACCGCCAACCTGGCCCTGGCCCTGCAGGCCGCCGGCGCCGAGGTCGTGCTGTGCGCCAGCAATCCGCTGAGCACCCAGGACGACGTGGCCGCCGCCCTGGCCGGGGATCACGGCATCCCGGTGTTCGCCATCCGCGGCGAGTCCACCGAGACCTACTATGGCCATATCAATGCCGCGCTCGATCACCGCCCCGTCATCACCCTGGACGATGGCGCCGACCTGGTCAGCGAGATCCACAAACGCCGACGGGACCTGATCGACACCATGCTCGGCGGCACCGAGGAAACCACCACCGGCGTCATCCGGCTGCGGGCGATGGCCGCCGAGGGCGCGCTGAGCTACCCGGTGATCGCGGTCAACGACGCCCAGACCAAGCACCTGTTCGACAACCGCTACGGCACCGGCCAGAGCACCCTGGACGGACTGATCCGGGCCACCAACATCCTGCTCGCCGGCAAGACCTTCGTGGTGTGCGGCTACGGCTGGTGCGGCCGCGGCATCGCCATGCGGGCAAAGGGCCATGGCGCGCATGTGATCGTCACCGAGGTCGAGCCGTTGCGGGCGCTGGAAGCGGCCATGGACGGCTTCCGCGTCCTGCCGCTGCGGGAGGCGGCGGCGATCGCCGATTTCATCGTCACTGCCACCGGTGACAAACACGTGGTGGACCGGACTCACTTCGAACGCATGAAGGACGGCTGCGTACTGGCCAACTCGGGCCACTTCAACGTGGAGATCAACATCCCCGCACTGGAGGCCCTGGCGGTCGAGCGGCGGCGGCCGCGGGCCTCGGTCGAGGAATTCTTGCTGGCCGACGGCCGGCGCCTGTGCCTGCTGGCCGAGGGCCGGCTGGTCAACCTGGCCGCGGCCGAAGGTCACCCCTCGGCGGTCATGGACATGAGCTTCGCCAACCAGCTGCTGGCAGTGGTGCACCTGGCGCAACACGGGCGCGAACTGGCAGCGCAGGTGCATCCGGTTCCCGCGGAGATCGACCGCGAGGTCGCCCGGCTCAAGCTGGCGGCCATGGGCATCGACATCGACAACCTGACCGGGGAACAGCGCGACTACCTGAGCTCCTGGCAGGAGGGAACCTGAAGCATCCTCCAGCATCGCGGGAGCGGGCGTGTCCACCTGGCCAGCCGGAACATCCATGCTGACAGAACTGCGGCCCTCAGGTAGGCTGCGACTGTCACTTCGAACCGCAACAAAGGCATCATGACCATGTCCACCGATCCCGCCGCCGCCCTCCATATCCGGGAAATGGAACTCGAGGATCTCTCCACCGTCTACGCCCTGGGCGAGCGTGTGTTCACCGCCGACAAATGGCCCAGCCTGTACCGGACCTGGGACGAGTACGAGGCGGTCGGGCTGTTCTCCTCTGATGGCGAGTACTGCCTGGTTGCCGAGCGTGACGACCGGGTGGTCGGCTTCGCGCTCGGCACCCTGATCAACAAGCGCAAGAGCGCCTGGACCTACGGCTACCTGATGTGGCTGGCGGTGGAGCCCGACCTCAAGCGCAGCGGCATCGCCTCGCAGCTGGTCGACGCCCTGACCGAGACCTTCATCCGGACCGGCGCCCGCATGATGATCGTGGACACCGACGCGGCCAACGCGGCCGCCATCGCCTTCTTCCACCGTCACGGCTTCGGCAACGAGGACAAGCACGTCTACCTGAGCAAGAACCTGACCAGTCACCCCGATTATCAGCGCCTGCGCGATGAAGGCCTGGACTGAAGCCGCCACCGGACAGCGAGACCCTGGATCATGACGCAGTCACTGAAAGACATACTGGAACAGATCAACGATGACCGCCTGGTCGAACTGCTGACCGAGGCCGTGGCCCAGTACAGCCCCTCCTTCGCCGAGGAGCCGGCCATGGAGGTGTTTGCCTCGCAGCTGGCGCAGGCCGGCATCAGCTACCTGCGTCAGCCGGTGGAAACCCCAGGCGGCACCATGGGCGATGCCCGCGCCAATCTGATCGTCCAGCTCGGCCCGACCCCGCCGGCCTTCATGTGGGTCGGGCATGTCGACACCGTACCCATGATCGACGAGGAGGAGCAGGCCCTGCGCCGCGAGGATGACGTCCTGCACGGCCTCGGCACGGCCGACATGAAGTCCGGCTGCGCCGCCATCGTCGAGGCGGTGACCGCGCTGCACGAGGCCGGCGCGGAATTCAAACACGGGCTGTGCATCGCCCTGGTGGTGGGCGAGGAGGAATACGGCGACGGCGCCGAGGCCCTGCTGCAGGCCCATACCGCGCCGCTGGTGGTCATCGGCGAACCCACCGGACTCACGCCCTGCATCAATCACTACAGCTACTACGAGTGCCGGCTGAGTGCGCGCGGCACCCGCGCCCATGCCGCACTGCCCGAGGTCGGCGCCAGCGCCATCCACGCCATGCTGGAATGGATGCAGCAGCTGCTCCAGGTCGGCAGCGAGGCCGAGTTCGCGCGCCAGCTCACCATCAATCCGCGCGAAATCCGCGGCGGCGCCGATCAGTTCGTGGTAGCCGAGGACTGCGAGGCCGCCATCGACATCCATGCCCCGCCGGGAGTGGACCGGACCGAGGTCGACGGTCTGATCGAGATGGCGATGCTGCGCGCCCGCGAGACGCACCCGACCTGCCGGCTGGAGTACGAGAACATCTTCTGGGGCCCCGGCTACGCCAATCCTGCCGACCATCCCCTGCTGACGCCGTTGAGCGCAGCCTATGGCGCCTGCGGACTGGCCTGGGAGCCGGTGGCCTTCCGCTCGCATTCCGACGGCAGCCTGTTCCACCAGAGCGGCGCGGTGCCGGTGATCTGCGGCCCGGGCCGGCTGGAGGTCGCCCACACCCGCGGCGAGCATGTGGCGCTGGAGGAAGTGCGCCGCGCTGCGCGGCTGTACACGGCCATGATCTACGAGGCCTGCGTGAAGCAGGAGGGGTGAAGCGCAGCGTAACCCATCATGCCGATTGCGATGGGTTGCGCTGCGCTTCACCCCTCCTACGCCCGGCCTTTGACGCCGCGCAGCACCGACAGCAGGTCACGCAGTGCCGTCGGACCGGGGGATTCGATCAACTCCGGCAGGATCGCCCTGATCGCCTCCGCGCGCCGCCCCTGGCGCAGCAGCGCCGTGGCCCAGTCGCGCCGTACCCGCCGCACCAGGGCCCTGAGCGCCCGGCCCACACCGGGATCCGCATCCCGCAGATCTGACCGCAGCCGGGTGAAGGTGACCACGGATTCGGCCTGCGCCCGCAGGCTGTCGGAACGGATCGCCCCGGTGTCATGTACGGTGTATACCGCCATCGGCGCGGTGATCACGCCGACGGCCCGGGCGCGGGCACACAGCTGGACGATGCAATAGACGTCCTCGCCCACCGCAATGCCCGCAGGGAAACCGCCGACCGCCTCCATCAGCGGCTTGGGTACGCTCAGGCAGCGGACGTCGGAGAACTGGTGCTCGATGAACTGCAGGATATCCTCGCCTTCCATGATGACTTCACGCCGGCCGCCGGCCTGCTCCAGCAGCCGCTGACCGACCGCGGTGCCTGCCATGCCGGTGCCGAGCGGCCTGCCGGTCTCATCGCGGTGTTCGAAGTTGCCGACGTAGAAATCCAGCCCCGGATTGCGTTGTATCCATTCGGCATGCCACCTCAGGCGGTCGGGCAGGTACAGATCGTCGGCATCCAGAAAGGCGAGCCAGTCGCCGCTCGCGGCGCGGATGCCATGATTGCGGGCGGCGGATACGCCGGCGTTGGACTGATGGATGTAGCGGACCCGTTCGCCATAGGCCAGGATGCGGTCGGCGGTAGCGTCGCTGGAGCCGTCGTCGACGATGATCAGCTCGTGTGCCGGCCAGCTCTGCGCCAACACGGAATCGATGGCGGCAGCAATGGTCGCCTCGCTGTTGTAGGCGGGGATGATGACCGAGAACCGGGGGGAATGGTCGGGCATGGGCATGCGCTCGGCTCAGCCGTAAAGGGTCTTCCACTCGGGGAAGTCGCAGCCGAGCAGTCGGCGGAGTTCCTCGGTCTGTTCACGCTGGATCGGACGCAGGTAGTCCACGGCCGCCCGGCGGTCGACGTCGGCGCGATCGACCTCCTTCTGGGACAGCCTGACACCGAGCCTGCGCACGCCCGCCGGGACCCAGGGGCCGACCCGGTCCCACAACCGGGAGTGGCGCAGCCGGTGCAGCAACCCCCTGCCGCTGACCTGCTGGACGCGTTCGGCAGTGACGTTTTCGCGCTTGGCCGGATCCGGCGGCACGAAATCGGGGTCCACGCCCAGCCAGGCGAATACCTGCTGCACCGTAGTGAGCGGATCCGACTGCAGCGCCTCGAAGGTCAGGGTGAGAATGCGCTCTCCCGTGAAGGCGTCGAGATAGGGCCGCAGCTGGCGGGCGTAATGGCTGACCTCGAGGTAGTGCGGCTCCTCGCGCAGCGCCATGAGCATATCCCGGCGCTCGGCCCGGTGCGTGACCATATGCCAGTAATGGCTCAGGGTGCGCTCGACCGGATCGCGCATGATGTAGATGAAGCGCGCCTGCGGATTGAAGGCCCGGATCCTCTCCACCACGCCGGCAAACCGCGGCAGCTTGCTGTAGTCGGTACTGGATTCGCCGATGACGGGGACATCGCCGGCCGCGGCAAACAGCTTCAGGTAGGCCGCCTCGCTCTCCCAGTAGCGGCGCTCCCACATCTCCGGCCAGTAGCGCCTGAGCTGGTCCGGGTCCAGGAAATAGCACGGCTCCTTCGGCTCGCACATGAACACCTGGGGATGCATGGCGAGCAGCGCATGCAGGCTGGTGGTACCGGATTTCATCGCCCCGATCAGAAACAGGTTGGGCCGGGGCGGGCTGGCGGGCAGGGGCGAAGTCACGGTCGGAATCGGTCCGGGCTGCACAACGAAGGGCACAGTATACAGCCCTGCCCCGGCTGCGGGCAGGCCGGAGGCCGATCGGCCTTACATGCACCGGTCAAAGTCGATAGACTGGGGCGCAGACATCAACCCGAGGGGGAGTTCCATGCCGGATTCATCCGATCACACACCGCCGTCACCGCCCCTGCGCCGCGTGGTGTTCAGCGTACTGGCGAGTTTCTTCGGCGTGCAGGGCAGCAGCCGGCACGAGGAGGACTTCACCCGCGGCCGCCCCCTGGTCTACATCGCAGTGGGACTGGTGGCGACCCTGGCGTTCATCCTCACGATCTGGTTCGTCGTGCAGGGGGTGCTCAGCGCGGCGGGCGTATAACGCGACCCAAAACCTGGGTTATGGGGCTACAAGCACCTGTTATCATCGCCGTGCAAAAGCGTGATATTGAGACGATTTTGTTTATAATCGGGCGAAAACCGGCCGGAACCGAAACCAGAACAAGACGCCCTCCCGGCGCGCCCGGTCCGAGCCTCACACAAATAAACACAAACCACCAACCCGTAACCACGAGAGCGAGGACTATGAAGACAAAGCATCTATCAGGGCTGCTGATGCTGGCTGCCGCCGGCTGCCTGCCGCTGGGTGCGGCCGCCGCGGGCGATCCGGTCGCCGGCAAGGACAAGGCCTTCACCTGCATGGGCTGCCACGGCGTCCCCAGCTACAACAATGCCTACCCGACCTTCCATGTGCCGAAACTCGGCGGCCAGCACGCGCAGTACATCGTCGACGCGCTGAAGGCCTATCAGGACGGCCAGCGCCCGCATGGCACCATGCATGCCCAGGCCGCGTCGCTGAGCGAGCAGGACATGCAGGATATCGCCGCCTATTTCTCCCAGCTTGGGAACTGACACCGATTGCACCGAGGAGTGAACCGATGAAAGCCCTGTCATATATTGCATCCGCCTGCCTGCTGACCGCGGCGGGCGCCGTGCAGGCCGGCGGCGACCTGGAACGCGGACGGCAGATTGCCGAACAGCAGTGTCAGGCCTGCCACGGCGTGGACGGCAACAGCGACAATCCCATGTACCCGCGCCTGGCCGGTCAGCACGCCGACTACCTGGCCTACTCCCTGGCCCAGTATCAGAGCGGCGAGCGCAAAAACGCCATCATGGCACCCATGGCCGCCGGCCTGTCCGAGGCCGACATCGAGGCCGTCGCGGCCTGGTATGCCTCCCGCAACGGACTGATGGCACCGAAGGATCCGCGCACCCTGGAACGCTGATCCCGGCTCGGCTGCACCCCGGGCAGGGCCCCGCCATGGCGGGGCCTTTTTTATGGTTCTTGGCAGATTTGCGGGGTGCTCAAGAGCCGAGGCCCATGCGCGCAGACAAACAGGCCTGCATCCGTCATTGCGGCCAAGGCCGCAATCCAGACCGCCGCGGCATCTGGATCCCGGCCTGCGCCGGGATGACGGCCATAGGCCACGGCCTGCCGGCTGGGCGGGTTGGCTTGCCTTCCCCGGAAATGTGCGATGAACCTTTTTTATGTGCTGGGCAGCCGGGTCAGGGAAAGGCGGGAATGGTGGGCTCGGTACCGCCGTAGCCGGCCTCGGGATGATGCTTGCGCACCGATGCCTCGATCTCGTGCACCCGGCCCTTGGGGACATCCACCATCAGCAGGATCTGTCCCTGCGCCAGCGGCTGTTCGAAGCGCCGCATCTGGCTGTTGGGCACATCCAGGCCGATCATGCCGCCCGCCCAGGCGCCCATGCCGGCACCGACCAGGCCCATGGCGAGGATCGCCCCGCCGGTGATCACCACCTCCGGCATCAGCAGGGCCACCAGTCCGGCGACGATGCCGGTCGCTCCGCCGAAGGTGATGCCGCGTTCAATGCCGGGAATGAAGTCGCTGCGCTGGGCCAGCGAGGCGCGGGGCAGGTCACCCAGTTCGCTGTCGTCCCGGGCCATGACATGTATATGACGATCGTCGATTCGCTGCAGCAGCAGCTCCTCGACCGCCTTGTGAGTCACTTCCAGGTCAGGCAGGAGAAAATAGAGTCGTCTCATCGTCCACCTCCAGTAAGTGTGCGGACAGACAGATACGCCCGTTACCCCAAGCCTAGTTCAGAACAGCCGGCTGACAATGCCCGGCGAATGAATGATTGAATGACCGGTGATCATATTTTCTTATGACGTCTGCGCCTCACACCAGGCGCTGATCGTCTGCAGGAAGTCGCTGCCGTAACGCTCGAACTTGGTCTGGCCGACGCCGCTGATGGCCAGCAGCGCCTCGGCGTCACGGGGTCTGGCGCGCGCCATCTGGATCAGGCTGGCGTCGCCGAAGATGATGTAGGGCGGCACGCCCTGGGCCTCGGCCAGGCGTTTGCGCAGGGCGCGCAGTTCCTCGAACAGGGCCTCGTCATAGGGACCTTCCGCGGCGGCGGCACGCGGACGCTTGCGGCTGCGTTCGCGCACCCGCGGCCGGGCCAGTTCCAGGTTCCGCTCACCGCGCAGCAGCGGCCGGGCACGTTCGGTGAGTTTCAATACCGAGTAGTTGGCGACGTCCTGGGTCAGGTAGCCCAGGTGGATCAGCTGGCGCACGATGGACACCCAGTCCTGTTCGCTGGTCTCGCTGCCGATGCCGTAGGTGGAGAGACGGTCATGACCGAGTCGGCGGATGCGTTCGTTGTCCAGTCCGCGCAATACATCGACCACATGCTTGATACCGAAGCGCTGGCCGACCCGGTACACGCACGACAGAGCCATCTGCGCCGGCACCGTGGCATCGAAGCGCTCGGGCGGATCCAGGCAGACATCGCAGTTGCCGCAGTCCCGCTCCAGGCTCTGGTCGAAGTAGTGCAGCAGGATACGCCGGCGGCACACGCCGCTTTCGGCGAAGTCCACCATGGCATTGAGCTTGTGCAGCTCGATGCGGCGCTGGTCGGGATCCTCGGTATTGTCCACCAGCCGGCGGGCGGTGACGATGTCCTGCTGGCCGTGCAGCAGCAGCGCCTCGGCCGGCAGGCCGTCGCGCCCTGCCCGCCCGGTCTCCTGATAATAGCCCTCGATGTTGCGCGGCAGGTCGTAATGGACGACGAAGCGCACATTGGGCTTGTCGATGCCCATGCCGAAGGCTACCGTGGCAACCACCAGGTCGAGCCGGTCGCGCAGGAAGTCCTCCTGCACCCGGCGACGCTGCTCGCCCGGCAGGCCGGCGTGGTAGGCGGCGGCGCGCAGACCGCGCTCGGCCAGCCGCTGCGCCACCTCGTCGACCCGCTTGCGGCTCAGGGCATAGACGATGCCGGCCTGCTCCGGACGCGTCTCCAGAAAGGCCAGCAGCTGCTCGAAGGGCTTGTGCTTCTCCAGCACGGTGTAGCGGATGTTGGGCCGGTCGAAACCGGTGACGTGCTCGCGTGCGCCTGTCAGTCTGAGCACCCGCAGGATATCGGCGCGGGTCTGGACATCAGCGGTGGCCGTCAGCGCGATGCGCGGCACGTCCGGAAAATGCTCGGCCAGCCCGCCCAGGCGGGCATATTCAGGCCGGAAATCATGCCCCCACTGGGACACGCAATGGGCTTCGTCGATGGCGATCAGGGCCAGCGGGATCTCCTGCAGGCGTTCCAGGAAGCCCTCGCTCAGCAGCCGTTCCGGGCTGACATAGAGCAGGTCCAGCTCACCGGCGTGCAGACGTGCCAACACCTGGCGGGCGCTGTCACTGTCCAGGTTCGAGTTGTAGCCGGCCGCGGCCACGCCGTTGGCCTGCAGGGCGGCGATCTGATCCTGCATCAGTGAGATCAGGGGCGAGACCACCAGCGCCGTGCCGGATCGCAGCAGGGCCGGGATCTGGTAGCACAGGGACTTGCCGCCACCGGTGGGCATGAGTACGAAGGCGTCCTCGCCGACGGTGAGCTGCTCGATGATGCGCTGCTGGTGAGGACGGAAATCGGTGTAACCGAAGGTGTCACGCAGGACGCGGCGGGCCGCCTCGGCCGGATCGTCGCGGGTGTGGGGCTGCGGGTCCATCCGCCTCATTCTACCCGATCGGGATCGGCGCCGCTCAGGCGGCCACCTCCAGGCAGTGTACGCTGAACAACTGATCGCGATCGGTCCAGACCGCCAGCGGCGCGAAACCGGCCCGGGCCGCCAGGGTCTGAAAACCATCCACGCTGTACTTGTAGGAGCATTCGGTATGGATGCCCTCGCCGGCCTCGAACCGGAAACGTTGACCGTCCAGCCGCACCTGCTGCAGGCAGTCGCTGATCAGGTGCATCTCGACCCGACCGTGCCCGGGGGCGTAGAAGGCCCGGTGGTGAAAGTGCGCCAGGTCGAAATCCGCGCCCAGCTCGCGGTTGATGCGCACCAGCAGGTTGCGGTTGAAGGCAGCGGTCACACCGGCAGCATCGTTATAGGCGGCGTTGAGGATGGCCGGGTCCTTCTGCAGGTCCACGCCGATCAGCAGCCGGCCGCCCGGACCCAGGGCGCGGGTGACATGCGCGAGCAGCTGCCGGGCCTGGTCCGGCTCGAAGTTGCCGATGCTGGAGCCGGGGAAGAAAGCCGCGCGCGGCAGCCCTTCCGGCAGTGCGGGCAGCGCCAGGCCCTGTGAATAATCCACGCAGGCGGCGTGCACCCGGATAGCGGGATAGTCACGGGCCAGTTCACCGGCGGACAGCAGCAGGAACTCTCGTGAGATGTCCAGCGGCATGTAGAGTGCCGGCCGCAGGGCGTCGAGCAGCAGCCGGATCTTGCGGCTGCTGCCCGAGCCCAGTTCCAACAGCACACCGCCGCGGCCGAGCAGTTCCGCCATCGCCTCGCCGTGCGCCTCCAGCAAACCAAGTTCGGTGCGGGTGGGATAATACTCCGGGGTATCGGTGATGGCCTCGAACAACTCCGAGCCGCGCTGGTCATAGAAGAACTTGGGCGGAATACGCCGCGGGCGCTGTGCCAGGCCATGCAGCACCTCCGCGCGCAGATCCTCTGCCGGCGGGTGCATATCATGGAATTGCACGGCAGATTCGTGCGGCGGATTCATTCCGCATCCTCCGCCAGTCTCAGCCCCATGAACTGCCAGCGGTCATGGGGATAGAAGAAATTGCGATAACTGGGTCGGACATGGTCTGCCGGTGTGACGCAGGAGCCGCCGCGCAGCACCTGCTGATTGCACATGAACTTGCCGTTGTATTCACCCAGTGCGCCGGCCGGGGCCCGGTAGCCGGGATAGGCCGTGTAGGGACTGGAGGTCCATTCCCACACATCGCCGTAGAGTTGCTGCAGACCCGGCGCCGTGGCGATGCCCGGATGCAGCCGGCCGGCCTCGCGCAGGTTGCCGGCCACGGGCCGCTGCGCCGCGGCGACCTCCCATTCCTGCTCGCCGGGCAGGCGCTTTCCGGCCCAGCGGGCAAAGGCATCGGCCTCGTAGTAGCTCACGTGACAGACCGTCTCATCGGGATTGAGCGGTCTGAGGCCGCCGAGCGTGTACTGCCACCAGTCGCCATCCTGCTGCAGCCAGTACAGCGGCGCCCGCCAGCCCAGACGCTGCACCGTCGCCCAACCGTCGGACAGCCACAGTTCGGGCCGGCGATAGCCGCCGGCATCCATGAAGGCGAGGTATTCGGCGTTGATCACCGGCCGGCTGGCCAGGCGCCAGGGCGCGATGTAGACCCGATGCCGGGGCCGTTCGTTGTCGAAGGCGTAGCCGTCGCCGCCGCAGCCGATCTCCTGCACGCCGCCCGGATATTCATGCCAGTCCAGCGGCGCGGCGCGGCCTTCGGACCGCGGCAGCTCCTCGCGATAGGCCGGCAGCAGCGGATTGACCCAGAAGTTGTGCTTGAGATCGGTCAGAATCAGTTCCTGGTGCTGCTGCTCGTGGTTGAGCCCGATGGCCAGCCGCAGCGCGATATCCGGCCAGTGTTCTGCCTCCGCCTGATCGATCAGGGCCTGCATGTGTTCATCGACCCAGGCCCGGTAGCGATACACCGTGTCCAGGTCCGGGCGCGACAACAGCCCGCGCCGCGCCCGCGGGTGGTAGCCGTCGAGTTGCTCGTAATAGGAATTGAACAGGTAGCGGAAGCGCGGATTGAAGGGCCGGTAGGCGGGCAGGTATTCCTGCAGCAGGAAGGTCTCGAAGAACCAGCTCACGTGCGCCAGGTGCCACTTGGGCGGGCTGGTCTCGGTAATGCTCTGCAGCAGACAGTCTTCCGGCTGCAGCGGCCGGCACAGGGTTTCGGTAATGGCCCGTACCGCGCCATAGTCGTGCCGTGCCTGTTGCCGATCAAGCAGGGGGAGGCTGCTGCCGGCATCGCGTTCCTGCGTCAGGGTCTGACTCATGCCCGTTCCTTCAGTCGTTTCCTGCAGCGCCGTGCGGGAATCACGACGCCGGGACTGTCCCGGAGAGTGCCATGACGCCATGGCGGCTGCAAACGCAGGCGCAGAAAAGACAGGGTTATTGCAGTCCGCGCAACAGGCGCCCGCATGCAGGCATGCATTGAGGATAGTTAAACATCCAGTTTGCGCCGCAGCGCCTTGTCCTGGCCCCGGCGTTTCTTGGCTTCCAGCCGGCGCTGGCGCGCACTGCGCGAGGGCTTGGTGGGGATTCGCCGTTTCGGCGGCGTGAGCGCGCTGCGAATCAACTCGCGCAGGCGCTCCAGGGCCTGGGCACGGTTGCGCTCCTGGGTGCGTGCGGCCTGGGCCTTGATCACGAGCACCCCGTCGCGGGTTATGCGGCGGTCGCGGCGGGCGAGCAACCGCTGTTTGCAGGTCTCGGGCAGCGAGGAGGCGGGGATATCGAAGCGCAGATGAATGGCCGTGGCCAGTTTGTTCACGTTCTGGCCGCCGGCGCCCTGGGCCCGCACCGCGCTGATCTCGAGTTCCTCCTCCGGCAATGTCAGCTCGGGCGTGATCTGCAGGTCCATGGCACAGCTGCGGCCGGACTCAGTCCTTCCGCGGCCCCCCTTCTGCCGGCAGCCCCTGCAACAGGCGCTCGACCTCCTCCAGTTCCTCGGCGGTGCTGCGGGCGATGGCCGCCAGCACTTCGGCGTTCTCCAGTTGCTGCGCACGCTCCCCCGAATCGGGATCCAGGCCGGCGGCATAATCCTGCTTTATCGCATCGAGACGCTCACGCAGGGCCTCCCTGCGCTGCAGCAGCCCGTCGCGGTCGGTGTCTTCGGGATCGATCGGCATGTTCCCCTCCCAGCCTGGCGTGCAAATCTGCTAGGCTGTTGTCCAACTGAAACCATCCATGAGGATAAGCGACCATGCAACAGGATGAAAGCCTCGACAGCCCGCAGATGGACGCCGCCGATCTGTATCGCGAGGAAGTGATCACCGACCGCCGGGTGGGCAGTATCCGGGTGCTGACTCCCGTCACCGCCGAGGGCGCCACCGATCCCGGACGCACAGTGGTCTATGTGGGACAGGCACAACTGATGACCCCTGCCGGGGCTCTGCCATTGAACTTCGAGATCCCTGCCGCCACCCTGGCTGAGGCCGTGGACAAGTTCAGCGAGGCGACCGAGCAGGCCGTGGAACGCACCATGCAGGAACTCGAGGAGATGCGCCGCGAGGCGGCTTCCTCCATTGTCCTTCCCAAAGGTGGCGGTGAGGGCATGGGCGGTCCCGGAGGCGGATTCGGCGGCGGCATGCCCGGCGGCGGCTTTCAGCTGCCCTGAATGCACATCCGGAGCGGATGACAGCAACATGACAAAACCGGCGCTTTTTTACTGTACATATGCGGATGCTGGGGTAAACTGAAATTGATTGCATGAACTCAGGTGTCTGGCTTGCGCCCTCCCCACGCCGTCTTCCTCGCATGCAATCTGTCATCATCGTCAGTCAAGTGCTAGAGGTATGTTTCATGGCTACAGGTACTGTGAAGTGGTTCAACGAATCCAAGGGCTTCGGCTTCATTACTCCCGAGGACGGCGGTTCGGATGTCTTCGTGCATTTCTCGGCGATCCAGGGCAAGGGCTTCAAGACCCTGCTCGAGGGTCAGTCCGTGACCTTCGATGTCGAACAGGGGCCCAAGGGACCGCAGGCCGCGAACGTCGTGGCCCAGGGCTGAGCTCGCTGCAGCGGCAATGAGCATGCAGACCCCGCGCTAAGGTGCGGGGTTTGTTTTTTCCGGCGTGGGAAATGCGGGGCATGCATTGAATTCCGGGGAGCGGTAATATGCGGGGTCTGACGACCCATCCGCACAAGGAGCTCACATGCGCGCCCTGATCCTGTTTCCCCTCCTGCTGATCTGCAACCTCGCCGTCGCCGCCGGCGACAATGCCCCCTGGGGCACGGCGGCCGATAACCAGCTCGAGATCGAGTATGCACCGCACAAGGTGCTCTACGATGTCAGCGCCGGCAGCATGGAACAGTTCGAGGGTGTGCTCGATCGTGCCAGTTATCTGAATAATGTCTACGGCGCCGATCCGTTCGATGCCTCCATCGTGCTGGTCCTGCACGGCGGCGAGATCGACTTCTTCGCCCTGGAGAATCACGACCGCTACCGGGAACTGATGCGCCGCGCCCAGAGCCTGACGGTCGGCGGAATCATCGAGTTCCGCATGTGCCGCATTGCCGCGCGGGGCCACGGCTATGCCCCGAAGGATATACACGGCTTCGTGCAGATGGTGCCGATGGCGGATGCCGAGATCGTGCGCCTGCAGCAGGAGGAAGGCTACGCCTACATGCGCTGATTCACTCGATCTCGAGCCGGGTCAGGCGCGCACGGATCTCGCGCAGTTTCACCTTCACCCGGCGGGCATTGTCCGGTCCGATACGGATCAGTGTCTTCTGCCCGGCTGACAGCGCCTCCAGTTCGGGATCGGCGTACTGATACAACACATGCGGGCGCGCCAGCCGGATCGGGTCGCTGACCTCGGGCGTGGCCAGCAGGTGATCGATCACTTCCACCAGGCGGTCGTTGAAGTAGGCGTCGGGATAGCCGAGTTCCTCGTAGGCGGCCTGGAACAGCGGGTAATAGCGGATATAGAGCCCGGCGAAGGTCGCGGTATCCAGGGATTCCAGCAGACGGACATGGGGGATGTAGCGGCGGTAGTTCTCCGGCCGGATGAAATATTCATCCTCGCCCGCGCCGGCCCGGACCAGAAACCGCTCCGGCGCGGTCTGTACCGCCAGCTGCTTCAGTGGCAACCTGGTCCGCGGCAGATTGTCGACGGTCACCACCAGACGCCGGATGAAACCGTCGATATTGAACAATCCCAGGGCATCGCCGGCGGTGAATACGGTCTGCAGGGCCTGGGCGGCCAGCGGATCGCTCTCGCCGAGTGCGGGCAGTGGCGGCGCGGGCTCCGGTCCCGGCGCCGGCGCGGCCCCCGGCGGCGGCTCCATCCCGCCGCCGTCACCGGCATCCAGGGCCGACGACGGCTCCGGCACCGGGTACTCTGGAGCCGGGGGTTCGGCTTCCTGTATGGAGCGGGCAGGTTCGGGAGCGGGGGTGAGCGTCTGCGGCGGCGGTTGCTGCCAGAAATACAGTGCGCCCAGCACCACCAATACCACCACAATCGCCAGGATTGTCCTGTTCATATACCCCCGCCGGCTGGATCCATGTCAGGGCATTGTGCCTGATCCATCGGCCGGGGAAAATCCCGCTAACTTGCACCCGCCTCCAGTTGGCGCAGGCAGTCCAGTATCTCGTCCAGCAGATCATCAGACTCGCCGGGCGCCGGCATGTTCTCCTCCTCGGCGATCTCCAGTTCGCGGGCATCGTATTCCCAACGCCGCAGGAGTTCGATCTTCTGTGCATCGCTCAGATCGGCCCGCGCCATCAGTTCGCGGGGACGGCGAAAGACCGCGGTTGGATCGAGTCGGGCGGTTTCCCATTGAGCCGCATCCATCATGTCCACCTCCGTGATTGAAATGCATGTCAAGCATAGTCGAGTTTCCAGACTGGAGTCGGCGGCTGTCGGATTCAACCCGCCGCCGGACGGGGGCTTGAAATCGGCCCGTCTCGAACAATACTTCCGGTCAGGCAGCGTGCTGACAGGCAGAGGGAAGACACATGAACCACACCGACCAGCTGATCGAACAGCACATCCGGGAGTACGAGGCACGGCTCAAGCGCATTGACGAACTCATGGCCCGGGCCGGAAGCAAGGGCGTCACACCTGCCACACATGCAGAACTGGCCGAAATCCGGGACCAGCGCCAGGCGCTGGCGGGCAAGGTCGAAACACTCAGGCAGACGCCACAGGAGCAGTGGGAAAAGGACGAGATCCGTCAGGCCGGGCCGATGGCGGTCTGGGACGTGGTGGCGCAGAAGCTCGAGCACCTGCTCGAGCGGCTGGAGAAGTAAGCCTCAGGGCAGCAGCAGACGTGGGCGCAACCAGGCCAGGATACGCTGCTCGGCCCAGTAGACCGGCCGCCAGGGGAAGCGTCCGGCGACGAAGCCGACATGACCGCCGTGCGCGGACAGCGCCAGGGTCACGCCCGGCCCCAGATCGCCGGGGTCCGGCACCGTATCGGGATACATGAAGGGGTCGTCACGGGCATGCAGGATCAGGGTCGGTGTGACGATGGCACCGACAAAGCCGGCAGCGCTGCAGCGACGGTAGTAGTCAGCGGCATCGGCAAAGCCGTTGAGCGGGGCGGTGATGCGGTCGTCGAAGGCGCGGATACTGTCGATGCCATCCAGATCCACCTCCAGCACTGCCGCCCGGTGCCGGCAGCGGCGGCGATAGGAGAATTTCAAGCGATTGAGGAGATATCTTCCATATATCCTTGAAATCCCTTTATTCATTCGCTGTACCGCAGCCTCCAGCCGGAAGGGGACCGACACGGCCACGGCGCACTCCAGACCACTGTCCGCGCCGCTTTCGCCCAGGTGCTTGAGCAGCAGGTTTCCGCCCAGGGAGAAGCCCACCGCGGCCCGTGGCGCGCAATCACGCGCGCGCAGCCAGGCCAGCACCTCGCGCAGATCGTCGCTGGCGCCGGAATGGTAACTGCGGGCCAGGCGGTTCGGCTCCTCACTGCAGCCGCGCAGGTGCATGAACCGGGCGCGGCAGCCGGCCGCGGCCAGGGCATGCAGGAGGGGGGTGGCGTAGTGGGAGCTCAGCGAGCCTTCCAGCCCGTGGATGATCAGCACCCCCGGTCCGGATTCCGGACCGCAGGCGGCCAGATCGATGAAATCGCCATCGGCGAGTTCGACTCGCTCGCGGGCCAGCGCAAGGCGCCGGGGCCGGCGCGCCAGCACCGGCCACAGGGTCTGCAGATGTGGCGATGGCAGCCACCAGGCCGGCCGGAAATCGGCCTGGTGGCGTCCCGAGGCGGTCTCAGTCGACCGGTCCATGCCGGGACGGGGAGTTGCGTGCTTACTGCCCGCCCATGACCGAGTTGCGGATCTCCATCATCTGCTGCTGCTTGTTCTGCATATCCTGCAGCAGCGACTCGGTCCTGGAATCCTCGGATTTCATCGCGGTCAGCATGGCCTGGTTCAGTTCCTGGCGGGCCGACTGCACCTGTTCCTGCTGCATGACCTGCTGCTGGGCCTGCTGGAATTCCATCACCGCCTGGCGATATTCGTCGTAGTGACCGCGGCGCTGATCTTCGGACAGGTTCTGGTCCTGGACCTTTTCCTGCAGGGCCTGGATCTGTTCGAATTCCTGCTCGGGCTGATGGCCGTTGGCGCGCATCTGCTCCATCACCAGCTGCTCGAAATCCTCCTGCTGCTGCGCCAGTTCGGGCCGTGCCTCCAGGGTCTTCTCCTGGATCGCGCCGAGTTGCTGCTGCAGTCCCTGCAGTTCGGCCTGCAGTTGCTGGAAACGCTGCACCTGCTGAGTCTGTTCCGGGCTGAGTTGCTGTTGCTGTTGCTGCGCGCCCGGAGCCGGTGACTCGGCGCGCACACCGGCGCTGCCCAGCGCCCCCGCCAGCACCACGCCCGCGGCCAGGGCCGGCAGCAGTTTGCGCAGTGACTGACTGAAATCGGAAACAAATGCCATCATGCTCTACCTCATGGTCGATTACAGCCTGTCACTGTAACAGCCTGCCCGACCGGCTTGTCAAATGAATGGCTCACAGATCACGCGGCCGCGGATCCCGCCGTCGGCAGCCGGCGCCGGCGCCTGTAGGCCAGTGCCTCTCGCGGTGTCAGTCCTGCCCACGGTAACAGGCCATGGCCGCCTCGACCGCCCTGCCGGCGTCGATCTTCGCGCCCATATCGCTGAGCACGGCATCCATCGCGCCCAGGCAGGTCAGCACGTTGGTGCGGTTGCAGGCAAAGCCCATCAGCCCCACCCGCCAGACCTTGCCGGCCAGGGCCCCCAGGCCGGCGCCGATCTCCAGGTTGTACTCCGTCAGCAGGCGCGTGCGCACGGCGGCGTCTTCCACCCCCTCGGGAATGGTGACGGCATTGAGCTGGGGCAGGCGCTCGCCTTCCGGGACCACGAAGTTCAGTCCCATGGCCTCGAAACCGGCCTTGAGCGCCTCATGATGCTTGCGGTGGCGGGTCCAGGCATTCTCGATGCCCTCCTCCTGCAGCAGCACCAGGGCCTCGTGCAGGGCATACAGGGTGTTGACCGGTGCGGTGTGATGATAGGCACGTTTGCCGCCCGAGCCCCAGTAGCCCAGCACCAGGTTCAGATCCAGGAACCAGCTCTGCACCTTGTGCCGGCGGTTCTTCACCACCTCCAGGGCGCGCTCGCTGAAGGTGACCGGCGACAGGCCCGGCACGCAGGACAGGCATTTCTGAGTGCCGGAATAGACGGCGTCCAGCCCCCACTCCCCGACCTTGAGCTCGCAGCCGCCCAGCGAGGTGACGGTATCGACGATGGTCAGACAGTCATGCCGGCGGGCCAGTTCGGCCAGGGCCTTGGCGTCCGACATGGCGCCGGTGGAAGTTTCGGCGTGAACGAAGGCCAGGATCTTCGCATCCGGATTGGCCTTGAGCGCGTCCTCGACCTTGTGCACGTCCACCGCCCGGCCCCACTCGTCTTCCACCATCACGGGGGTGGCGCCGCAGCGTTCGACGTTCTCCTTCATGCGGCCGCCGAACACGCCATTCTGGCACACGATGACCTTGTCGCCCGGCTCGACCAGGTTGACGAAACAGGTCTCCATACCGGCCGAACCGGGCGCGGAGACCGGCATGGCCAGGTCATAGTCGGTCTGGAAGGCATAGCGCAGCAGGCCCTTCATCTCGTCCATCATCTGTACGAACATCGGATCCAGATGGCCGATGGTGGGCCGGCTCATGGCCTCCAGGATGCGCGGGTTCACATCGGACGGACCGGGACCCATCAGGGTACGAACGGGGGGATGAAAGGACTGCGTCATGGTGACCTCGACTGCTGGAATAATTGACTCAAAGGCTCGGGATTCTAGCACCCCGGGCCGGGGGAATACACACAGCGACGTTACGGATTGGAGGCACGCCGCCCGGCCAGACGGCCCACCAGCAGCAGCGTCAGCAGCAGTGTCAGCCCGAGGTCATGGCGATCCTGTCCTGCGAGCATGCAGCCCCCGCCGCCGCTGTCCACGGCGGCCGAGCCGGACTGCGCGACCTGCTGCAGGGCGGCATCCAGATCCAGGATGCCGGCCCCGCAGATCGTCGTGGCGCAGGTGCTGCCCCCGGGGAAGGGCTGCGCCGAGTTGATCAGCAGGCTGGTCACGGTCGCGGGTGAAACATCGCCATCCACGGCGCGCATCAGTGCCACCGCCGCACTGACCTGCGCCGCGGCCATGCTGGTACCGTTGAAGGCCGCGTAATCATCGAACTCCGCTGTGATATCGCCCGTGTTGTGAAGGGTCAGGATCGATTCGAATCCCTCCCCGCCGGGGGCGGAAATCTCGATCTCCGCGCCGTAATTCGAATACCCGGCCCGATCGCCGGTGCGGGTGGTGGCCGCCACCGCGATCACCCCCGTACAGTTGGCCGGCAGCACACTGCTCATATCCGGCATGCCCTCGTTGCCGGCCGCCGCCACCAGCACCACGCCGCGGGCCCGGATCTGGTCGATGATGTCCTGGATGACGGGATCGCAGGAGCCGCTGCCGGCAAAGCTGAGATTGATCACATCGGCCGGGTTGGGATTGTCGGGGATCGGGTTGTCCGCCTCGTCCGTGACCGGCAGCCCGGCCGCCCAGCTCATGCCGGTGAGGATGTCGACGAAGTCCCCGCCGCACCTGCCGAAGGCACGCACCGGCAGCAGCCGGGCGCGATGATCCACGCCGACCACGCCCAGGGTGTTGTCGGCCGTCGCCAGCATGATGCCGGCCACCAGCAGGCCGTGCCAGGAACTGTCTGCCGCATCGTTGCCGTTGCCGCATTCATCCTGGGCCACCGCGTCGCCGGGGTCGGTGGGGTCGGCGTCCATGCCGTCGCCGTCATTGGCCATGAAGGGGTCGGAGACGAAGTCGTATCCGGGTAGCACGCGGCCGCTGTCCAGATCCTCGTGGCCGAGGATGCCGGTGTCGACCTGGGCGATGACCACGCTGCTGCTGCCGCGCGTGCGATCCCAGGCCTCCTGGGCATTGATGCCGTAGGTATCGAACAGATGCCACTGATTGGGATAGAGGGCATCGTTGGGCACGAACTGCGGCTGCAGGCGGCCGCCCGGCAGCTGTGCATACATCACCTCCGGCAGTGAATCGACCTGCACTGCCAGATCCGCAGCCGCGGTGCGTGGCAGGGCGGGAGTGAAATTCAGCACCAGGGTATGTCCGAGACGGCGCTGAATGACGAAATCGCGCGCGAAACGCTCGCCGATCCGCTGCAGGAATGCGGTCTCATCGACGCCCTCCTGCAATCGCAGCAGAAGCCGATCATGGGTCTCCGCGGCCAGGGCGGACAGGCTGAAGCCGGCCAGCAGTACCGGCAGCACCAGACGTTTCCAGATTTCAAACACAATGCTTCTCCGGGTTCAACGACATCAATCAACTCTGTGCATGTCGGGTACTGCGCGATCGTGTGACAGAGACAGCCCTGCTTGTGCGCCGGTTCGCGCACATCCGTAGTGTATATACCACCGGCGCCGGGTTGCGACTATTCCAGCAGCCAGCAGCGGGCCCAGTGCTCCGATCCCCGCTCGAAGCGCTCGGGATAGGCCCGGCGGCAGCGTTCCATGGCCTGCGGACAGCGGGGGTGGAAATGACAGCCGGCCGGCGGATTCGAGGGCGAGGGAATATCGCCTTCCAGCCGGATCACCTCGCGCCCGCCGCCGGCATCGAGGGTCGGTACAGCCGAGAGCAGCGCCTGGGTGTAGGGGTGCTGCGGATCGGTCAGCACCCGGTCGACCGGCCCCTCCTCCACGATGCGGCCCAGGTACATCACGGCCACGCGGTCGGCGAGATAGGCCACCACTGAGATGTTATGGGTGATGAACAGGTAGGCCAGGTCAAGTTCCAGCTGCAGTCGCTTGAGCAGATTCAGGATCTGCGCCTGGACCGAGACGTCCAGCGCGCTGGTGGGCTCGTCGCAGATGATCAGCCGAGGTTCCACCGCCAGGGCGCGCGCCACGCAGATGCGCTGACGCTGGCCACCCGAGAACTCGTGCGGATAGCGTCGGGCATGTTCGGGGCGCAGCCCGACCTGATCCAGCAGTTCAGCCACTCGCCGCTCGCGCGCAGCCGTATCCGGCAGCAGGCCCTGCGCCACCATGCCTTCCTCGATGATCTCCCCGACCTGCATGCGTGGGTTCATGGAGGAGAAGGGATCCTGGAAGATGATCTGGAATTCGCGGCGCCGGCGGCGCAACGCCTCGCCGCGCAGCCGGGTCAGTTCGTCGCCGTCGAACCGCACGCTGCCGGCGGTGGGACGCAGCAGCTGCAGAATGGACTTGCCCACCGTGGTCTTGCCGCAGCCCGACTCGCCCACCAGCGCCAGGGTGCAGCCGCTGGGGATACGGATATCGACATCGTCCACGGCATAGACATGCCCGACCGTGCGCTTGAACAGCCCCTTGTGGATGGGGAAATGCACCTTGAGTCCGCTCACGTCAAGGAGCTCGCGCGGCGCGGCCGTGCGCTTGCCCAGCTTTTCGGACGCGGCGACGGCTGCGGCCGCGGCCGGATGTGGATGGTTCGGATCGTACAGATGGCAGCGCACTCCCCGCCCGCCGGTATCCTCCAGCCAGGCGGGCTCGAGCTCGCGGCAGGTCTGCCAGGCGGATTCACAACGCTCGGCAAAGCGGCAGGCATGGAAACGCTGGTTCAGGGGCGGCACGGTGCCGGGAATCACGGTCAGCGGCCGGTCGCGCTTGTCCATATCCGGCAGGGCGGCGAACAGCTTGCGGCTGTAGGGATGGCGCGGTTCCTCGAAGAAGGCCCTGCGGTCGGCCTGCTCGACGATCTGGCCGGCATACATCACCGCCACCCGGTCGGCCATCCCGGCGACCACGCCCAGGTCATGGGTGATCAGCAGCATGGCCATACCGGTCTCACGCTGGATATCGCGCATCAGCTCCAGCACCTGGGCCTGGATGGTGACATCCAGTGCCGTGGTCGGCTCGTCGGCGATCAGCAGGTCCGGCTCGCCGGCCAGCGCCATGGCGATCATCACCCGCTGCTTCATGCCGCCGGAGAGCTGATGCGGGTATTCGTCCACCCGGCGGGCGGGATCGGGGATCCCGACCAGGTCCAGCAGCTCGACGGCCCGGGCCGTCGCCGCCCGTCCCTGCAGACCCTTGTGCGCGGCCAGCACCTCGCCGATCTGACGGCCGACCGTCATCACCGGGTTGAGCGAGGTCATGGGCTCCTGGAAGATCATGGCGATGCGCCCGCCGCGGATGCGGCGCATGCCCACCTCGGGCAGCGCCAGCAGATCCTGCCCCTCCAGCAGCACCTGCCCGCCGGCGATGTGCCCGGCCGGCTGCGGCAGCAGCCGCAGCAGCGCCAGCGCGGTCATGGATTTGCCGCAGCCGGATTCACCCAGCAGCGCCAGGGTCTCGCCGCGATCGATCTCCAGGCTGATCCCGTCGACGGCGCGCACCGCGCCCTCGCCCGCGCCGAAGCGCACCTGCAGATCCCGGACTGTGAGCAGCTTGTCGGACATTATTTACCCAGTAGTGAAAGGATTTCCATTACCACAAAGTGCACAAAGGACATCAGAATACATAAAGCCCGTTTTCCGTCTCCCCGTCATCCCGGCGCAGGCCGGACAAAAGCGCGGAGCGCGTTGAACGCCCGCAGGGCGGCCCGAAGGGCGAGCGAAGCGAGTAATCCAGTAACCGCAGCGGCATCTGGATTCCCGCCTGCGCGGGAATGACGGCTTCGTGAATTTTGCGATGAAATCAAGTAAAGCAGTGTCTTTGTTTCCTTCGTGCCCATTGCGTTCCCGTCACCAGGCCCCGGACATCACCCACGCTGCTCCCGCAGCCGCGGGTCGAAGGCATCGCGGACCACATCGGAAAACAGGTTCGCCGCCAGCACCAGGGTGAACATGAAAATGAAGGCGGCCAACAGCGACCACCAGACCATGGGTTCGCGCGCCATCTCCAGGCGGGCGCGGTTGATCATGTTGCCCCAGCTGTTCATGGTCGGATCCACGCCGACGCCGACATAGGACAGTACCGCCTCGGCCAGCACCAGGCCGCTGAAGTCCAGCACCACGGCGATCAGCACGATGTGCATCACATTGGGCAGGATGTGGCGCAGGATGACCACGAAATTCGGCACGCCGAAGGCGGTGGCGGCCTGGATATAGTCCAATTCGCGCAGTTTCAGGGTTTCTCCGCGCAGCATGCGGCACAGACCGGTCCAACTGGTCACGCCGAGTATGATGCACAGGAACAGCAGTCGCAGGTCGGCCCGCTCGGCCATGGTCTCGAACAACTCCGGATGGGTATCCATGTAGACCTGCATCATCAGCACCGCGGCGGCGATCAGCAGCACCCCGGGGATGGAATTCAGCGTGGTGTAGAGATACTGGATGACATCATCCACCCAGCCGCGGAAATAGCCGGCCATGATCCCGAGCAGGACGGCGAAGGGCAGCATGATGAGAGTGGTCAGGGTACCGATGACCAATCCGGTGCGGACGCTTTTCAGGGCCTGATAGAAGACATCCTGCCCCACCTTGTCAGTGCCGAAAACGTGGTAGGCCCCGGCCAGGTTGATGCTGGCGAACAACAGCCAGAGCAGCGCACCCAGGGTCAGCAGGAGTGTGGGCAGCGGCAGCGCCGTGCCGCCGCGCAGGCTTCTGCCCAGTGCCGGGCCCAGTCCCTGCCGGTAGCGCCTGGCCACCAGGGCGGAGGTGATGAGCAGCACCAGCCCCATGCCAGCCAGGGTCTGCAGCGTGGCCAGCCCGAGACGGCGGGCGATGTCCGGTCCCCGCTCGTTTACCGGGTCGGCCAGGTGCGCCGCGCCATATTCCAGCCGCGGGTAATCCCGGACCTGGCTGCCGTCGGGGCGCTCGATCATCTCCTTCATGTACAGCCAGGCCGAGAACGGCGCCGAATAGGTCTTCTCCACCTGGGTACGCAGCGGTCCGACCAGTTTGTCGAACAGGCTCAGCACCTCGCCGGAATAATGCACCTCCTCGCCCGCCGCCTGGTCCGGAAGGGCCTCGCGGAAATGCAGCGAGTCCAGCAGCCCGATCAGAACGAAGGCCAACAGCACCACCAGCGCGGACATGCCCATGCGGCTGCGGATCACCCGCTGCCAGGGCTCGCGCAGGTGGGGCTTGCGGCGCATGTAGAGACCCGTGAAGACGATGACCGCCACCAGCAGCCAGATCAGCGCATCGGTCCAGAGGATCACCGGCTTCATGACAGGCGTATCCTCGGGTCGACCAGGGTGTAGGAGATATCGGTCAGCAGCAGGCCGAGGATGTAGAGCACCGAGCCTAGGAAGACCATGGAACGCACGATGGCGAAATCCTGATTCTGGATGGCATCGATGGTGTAGCTGCCCAGGCCCGGGATACCGAAGAAGGACTCCATGATCAGACTGCCCATGAACAGCAGCGGCAGGATGACCACGATGTTGGTCAGCACCGGGATCATGGCGTTCTTGAGCACGTGGCGGAACATCAGGCGCGGCTCGCTGGTGCCCTTGGCGCGCGCCGTACGGACATAGTCGCGGCCCAGTTCCTCCAGGAAGATGGCACGGTAGAAGCGGCCATTGCTGCCGATGGCGGCGACCACGCCGATCAGCACCGGGAGAATGGTGAACTTGAGCGCCTGCCAGCCGGTATCGAAACCGGAAATCGGCACCAGGTGCAGCATCTTGCCCACCAGATACTGACCGCCGATGATATAGAACAGCGCCGAGATCGACATCAGGACAATGCACAACACCACGCCGCCGATGTCGATGTAGCTGCCGCGGAAAAAGGCCAGCAGCAGCGCGAAGCTCAGATAGACCGCCAGCCCGATCAGCAGGGTCGGCAGGGCGATCAGCAGGCTCGGCCACATGCGCTGGCGGATATCATGGCCGATGTCACGGCCGCTGTCGGACTGACCGAACTGGAAAGCGAACAGCTTGACCGACTTCTCAAAGAAGATGGTATCGGTCAGGCTATCGACCCCGTCCGCCGCCGCATTGTACAGCAGCGGCCGGTCATAGCCGTGCTCGGCCTTCCAGGATTCGATCGCCTCAGGCGTGACCCGCTTCATGCCCAGGTGCATGCGCGCCATGTCGTCGGGGGTGTTGACCACGAAGAACAGGGCGAAGGTGATCAGGTTGACCCCGATCAATATCGGCAGGGCGTAGAGGACGCGGCGGAAAATGTAGGCCAGCATCAGTCCTGCCTTCCGCGCATGTACATGCGCCGGCGGTAGCCGATCACAGCCGGCACGGTTGCCGCGACGAGCAGGATGCCAGCCAATACCAGCGGCCACAGCATCGGCGAGTTCCACTCCCGTCGCAGACGCTGGCGCAGTTCGGTGTCAATACGCTTGTACTTGAGTGTGTTGCGCGCCATCAGATTGGGTTTGTTGTTCTTCAGCCAGGCATGATGCAGACTGAAGCTCTTGGGATAAAAGCCCCAGAGCCAGGGACCGTCACGGCGGGCAATGGCCAGCATATCGTCGATCAGCGCCTGACGCTGCGGACCATTGTCCATGTTCTTCATCCGTTCGAACAGCCGGTCGAATTCCCCGTTGCGGTAATTGGCCGCATTCTCGCCGTTCTTCTCCGCCTTGCTGTTCTCGCCATAGAGCAGGAACAGGAAGTTCTCCGGATCCGGGTAATCGGCATTCCAGCCCCACTGGAAGATCTGCGCCGTGCCGTTGCGCATCTTGTCCTGGAAGCGGTTGTAGTCGGTGGCGCGGATCACCAGCTGAATATCAAGTTTATCGAACTGCTTGCGCAGCCAGTCCATGCGCGCCTTGTCGTCCGGCCCGCCGCCGGTGGTGTCGAAATACAGCACCAGTGGGCTGCCGGTTTCGGCGTCGCGCCCGCCGGGATAGCCGGCCTCGGCCAGCAGGCGTCTGGCCGCCTCGATCGGTCTGCGCTGCGGCTCGCCGTCGATCCAGTCATAGACATGGGGATTGATGCCGGCCTCGCCGTCACGATGGCCGAAAATCCCCGGCGGGATCGGCCCCTGCGCCGGTACGCCGCGGCCATTGAGGAAGATGGAAATGAACTCCTCGTAATCCATGGCGATGGCAATGGCGCGGCGCAGTTTGCGGGCGCGTTCGCTGTCACCGCCCACCACCGGGTCAAGCATGTTGAAGCCCATGTAGAAGATGGAGGTAGCCACCGCAGTCTGCAGCCTGATGCCCTTTTCCTGCATGTCCTGCGTAAGCCCGACCTCGCCGCCCTCGCCCACCTTGATGGCCTGGTCGAAACTGTCGGAACTGATGCCGGAACTGTCGTAATATCCCTGCAGGAACTTGTTCCAGTAGGGAATCTGTTCCTTCTCCAGCTTGAACACTGCCTTATCGATAAAGGGAATGGGCTTGCCGGTGTCCTGCAGCAGCCCCGCCTCGCGGTCGCCGGGCTCGCCCTCGGCAGGATAGGTCTCGCCGCGGAAATTGGGATTGCGCTCCAGCACCATTTCCAGGTTCGGGTTGTTCACGGTCAGGCGGTAGGGGCCGGTGCCCACCGGATACCAGTCGAGTGTCAGGTTGCGTGACTTCATACCGGGCTGGGAGAAGAAATAGTCCACCTCCCACGGCACCGGCGCAAAGAAGGGCATGGCCAGCCAGTAGACCATCTGCGGATAGCGTCCCTTGATGCGGATGCGATAGGTATAGCGGTCGATGGCCTCGACTCCCGGCAGCGGATGTTCGCGCAGGTCGAGATAGAGACCGTCATTGTTCCCGTTGCTCTGCTTGAGTTCATTCCAGACCCGCCCCAAGGTGTCGGCATAGTCGGCCAGACCCACGATGTACTCGCTCATCAGGCCCAGGATCGGCGAATGCAGCGCCGGGTGGGCAAGGCGCTTGATCTGGTAGACGAAATCCGACGCCACCAGTTCCCGGCTCCCGGTATGCGGGAAATCCTGCAGGGCGTGACGGCCTTCCATCTCGCCCGGGCTCAGTTCATGGTAGAGGTACTCGCCTGCCTCATTTGCGGCAAAGGCCGGGTGCGGTTGATAGCGTATCCCCGGCCGGATTCTGATGCGGTATTCACTGTAGGCCACGTCCCCGGCCGGCGCATCCGCGGGCAACTCATTGCCTGCAGCATCCAGATACACGGGTTCGGGAACGGTCTCGGCCGAGCGCGGGATCAGCTCGTAGGGACGCTTGAGATAGTGGTACTGCAGCGGCGGCTCATAGATCTGGCCCAGGAACACCACCTCGTTGGAACTGTAGGAACGGGCCGGGTCCAGGTGCTTGGGACGTTCCTCGAAGGAAGAGTAGAGAATGTTCTCGGCCTGCTCGCCGGCGGGATAGGGACTGTTCCAGGGCTGCTCATCGCAGCCGGACAGTAGCAGCCAGCAGAGTGCGAGCAGGCCACCGAGCTGTTTTATCGGTATTGTCATGGACTTGCATTATAGCGATGTGCCAACCGGATGCAGCAAGCGATTTTGCCTCCGGCATGACCGCCCTTTCCGTGACCGGCGTTTTTCGGTACCTTACCGGGTTTCCCACATGGACATACGAAGGACAGGGTTATGGGATTTCTCGCCGGAAAACGCGCACTCATCGTCGGCCTGGCCAGCAACCGCTCCATCGCCTGGGGCATCGCCCAGGCCATGCAGCGTGAAGGCGCGGAACTGGCCTTTACCTACCAGAACGAAAAGCTCCAGGGCCGGGTCGAGAAAATGGCTGGCGAACTGGGCTCGGACATCACCCTGCCGCTGGACGTGAGTTCGGATGAGCAGATCGACAAGGTCTTCACCGAACTGGGCAAGCGCTGGGACGGCCTGGATATCCTGGTCCATTCCGTGGCCTTTGCCCCCAAGGAGGCGCTGGAAGGCAGCTTCGTCGACAGCGTGACCCGCGACAACTTTGCCACCGCCCATGACATCAGTTCCTACAGCTTCGCCGCCCTGGCCAAGGCGGCGCGTCCGCTGATGGCCGGCCGCAACGGCGCCCTGCTCACCCTGAGCTACCTGGGGGCGGTGCGCGCCATGCCCAGCTACAACGTCATGGGTCTGGCCAAGGCCAGCCTGGAGGCCAACGTGCGCTTTCTGGCCTACAGCCTGGGCCCGGAAGGCACCCGGGTGAATGCCGTCTCGGCCGGCCCGATCCGCACCCTGGCCGCCTCCGGCATCGGCAACTTCCGCAAGCTGCTGGAGTATGGCGAGCAGAACGCCCCGCTGCGGCGCAATGTCAGCATCGAGGAGGTCGGCAACGCCGCCGCCTTCCTGTGCTCGGACCTGGCCAGCGGCATCACCGGCGAGATCACCTATGTCGACGGCGGCTACAACATCGTCGGCGCGCCGGAGATGGAATAGAGGGGTTGTGAACAATTTCGGCTTCAACGCAGAGGACGCAGAGACGCGAAGGCGCAGAGTTTTTCAAAGATAAAGGTACTTGCTTCAGCTGCGTCATCCCCGCGAAGGCGGGGATCCAGCGTCTGACTATCCTGCGCAATACTGGATTCCCGCCTTCGCGGGAATGACGGAAAGAGTAATTTTCAGAGTTTCCTTAACGGCATTTTTATCTTTGCGCCTCCGCGTCCTCTGCGTTATGCCCGCCGTGCCTGACCGTCCTCATCCGCAAGAATCCCCTCCTCCCCTTCCAGCCGGCCGATCACCACCGCGGCGCAGGAATCGCTGAACACGTTCACGCTGGTGCGGCACATATCCAGGATGCGGTCCACGGCCAGGATCAGGCCGATGGCCTCGGCCGGCAGGCCGATGGCGGCGAGGATGATGGTGATGGCGACCAGGCTGGCGGCGGGGATGCCGGCCACACCGACCGAGGTCAGCAGCGCGATCACCACAATGGTGAACTGCTGGGCGAAACTCAGATCCAGTCCGTAGGCCTGGGCAATGAAGATGGCGGCGACGCATTCATAGAGGGCGGTGCCGTCCATGTTCACGGTCGCGCCCAGCGGCAGCACGAAGCTGCTGGTCCGCCGTGAGACCTTCGCATTGTCCTGCACGCACTCCATGGTAATGGGCAGGGTGGCCGAGGAGGAAGCGGTGGAGAAGGCGGTCAGCATGGCCGGCGCCACGGCCCGGTAGTGCCGGCCCGGGCGCACTCGGGCAATGAGCATCAGGATCAGCGGCAGGGCCACGAAGGCATGCAGCGCCAGCGCCGCCAGTACGGTCAGGGCGAAGCTGAGCAGCGGCACGAAGGCCCCCAGACCGGTATCGGCCATGACCCGGGCCACCAGGGCGAACACCCCGATCGGGGCAAAGCGCATCACCAGGTCGGTGATGCGCATCATCACCTCATAGACGCCCTGCCAGAAGGTATACAGGCTCTCGGCATAGGGCTCCTCGATGCGGGCCATGAAATACCCGAACAGCAGGCTGAAGAAGATCACACCCAGCATCTGGCCGTTGTTGGTGGCGGCATCGATGACGTTGGGTGGGACCATGCGCAGGAATACATCGGCAATATCCCCGGCACCCCTGCCGGTCACCTGCTCCAGTTCTGCATCCGCGGCCTGCAGGCCGATGATGTCGCGTGCCGGTTCGCCGTCAACGATCCCGGGAGTGATGAGATTGACCAGGGCCAGGCCGATGAGGATGGCGATCAGGCTGGAGGCGAGATAGTACAGGAGGGTGCGGCCGCCGAGCCGGCCGAGGCTGCCGCCCTGCCCCACTCCGGCGATGCCGGAGATGATCGAGGCCGTGATCAGCGGCACGATCAGCATCTTCAGGGCATTGAGAAACAGCGTGCCCAGAAAATCATAGACGGCGTAGAAGCTGACGCCGGCGATGCCGGCCTCCGTGCCGCTGAGCTGCCCGGCGATCACCGCCAGGATCAGGGCGATGAGGATCTGCCAGTGCAGGGCGAGGCGGGTCGGCATTCAGGCGATCAGTCTTCGATCAGCTGCTCGTTGAGTTCGATCTCGGCCCCGGCCTTGAGCTGCTCGACCAGCGCCTGGGCCTCGACCGAGCCGTACAGCTGCAGCAGATTACGCCGGAATCCCTGACGCTCGTTTGCGCCCACCGCCTGCAGGTCGGGCTCCTGCACGTCCCGCAACTCCAGCACGATATAGTTGCCGCTGCTGTCGGCGAATCCCTCGCGGGTCACGCTGCCGTCGGCATGGCGCGGCAGCTTGAAGGCCCGGGCGGCAATAGTCGGATCCACCCGGGGATCGCCACGCCGGATCGCGCCCGGCGTCTCCAGGTCGACATCCGGCTGCGAGGCCAGAGACTCCAGATCGGCCTCGCCGCCTTCCAGCTGCCCCAGCAGGGCCTCGCCCCGCTCCTGCAGCTGCTCGGCGGCCTGCTCGCGCGCCAGGCGCTGACGGATATCATCCCTGACCGCTTCCAGCGGCTGCGGCTGCGACGGCTGGTGTTCGGCCACCCGCACCACCAGCACATGATTGGGTTCGACCTCCAGCGGCTGGCTGTTGTTGCGCTGATCCAGCACGTCCTCGCTGAAGGCGGCAGCCAGCACCTGCTCGTACTGCCCGATACCGGCGCCACCGGTCTCGGTGATCCAGTCGCTGGTCCGGATCTCCAGGCCCAGTTCGTCGGCGGCAGGCTGCAGTGAATCCGGAATCTCGAAGGTCAGCTGCGACAGCCGGTCGGCGATGTCATAGAAGCGCTGCTCGGCCTCGTCCTGGGTGGCGCGACGGTACAGTTCATCGCGCATTTCCTCGAAGCCCGGCACCTCCTTGGCACGCACGTCGGTCACCTCGATGACGTGAAAACCGAAGGGCGTGCGTACCGGTTCGCTGATCTGACCCGGTTCCAGCGCAAAGGCCGCCGTCTCGAACTCGGGCACCATGAAGCCGCGGCTGAAGAAACCCAGATCCCCGCCCTGGGCGGCGGAACCGGGATCGTCGGATTCGGCCCTGGCCAGTTCGGCAAAATCGGCGCCTTCCTGCAGCTGCTGACGGATGGCACGGGCACGGTCGCGCGCCGCGGCCTCGGCTGCCGCGCCGGCATCCTCGGGCAGTTCGATCAGGATATGCCGCGCACGCAGCTGTTCGTCGCCGGCAAGACGTTCCTTTTCTGCCTCGTACAGTTCGCGCAGACGGGTCTCGTCGATACTGATCTCCTCACGCAGACCTTCCAGCGTGAGTTCGATATAGCTCAATCGAACCCGTTGCGGTTCCACGAACTGCCCGCTGTTGTTCTCGTAATAGGCGGCAATCGCCTCCTCGCTGACCTCGACCTGCTCGAGCCGCGGTGCCAGCGACAGGCGCAGGAAGGCAATCTCGCGCATCTGGTTCTGCAGGCGCAGCCCCTGGGTGACGGCCGCATCCGTGACGATGCTGGAGGTGGAGACACTGTTGACCAGTTGGTTGATCAGCAGCGAGCGGCGCAGCTGGTGCTCGTACAGCGATGGCGACATGCCCTGCTGGGACAACAGGTTCTTGTAGCGTTCGGGATCGAATTCGCCGTCGACCTGGAAGCTGCTGTCGGCATGGATGCGGGCGGCAAGATAGCTGTCACTGATGCTCAGGCCGTAATCATCGGCAGCCTGCAGCAGGAGTTCCTCCTCGACCAGGCGGTCGAGTACGGCACGCTTGAACTCCGGGGTACTCAGGATGGCACGATCGAAGCGTTCGCCCAGCATGGCCTGCATGCGATTGGCCTGCTGGCGCAGCCCCAGACGGTACTGGTCGGTGCTGATCTCGGTATCATTGACCTTGGCCGCGTAGGTCTGGGCACCGCCGCGCAGATAGGAGTCCACCCCCCACAGGGCAAAGGTGACGGAGATCAGGCCGACGATGACCCAGGCGATGATGCCGGTAACGCGGTCGCGAATGGCTTGCAGCATGATGTATTCCCGGATTGATTATCCAAAAAAACATAATAGCCACGGAATACACGGAAAACACTGAAAAAAATTAGCACTCCGTCATGCCCCTGGCGTCGAAGCCGGCATGGAGGTGGAACCATACTGGTTTGCGCAAAGGGCAGTATAAATCGCTGCGATCAGGCCTCTACGTCGTTCCCGTGAAAGAGGGAATCCAACCACGTCGGTTTCTGGATTACTCGCTGCGGGCGTTCAACACGCTACGCGTTTTTCCGGTCTGCGCCGGAACGACATGCAGCGGGCCAGACAGAGCCGCTATCTAAGTTTCTGCCCTTGTATTTCCGTGCTTTCCGTGTATTCCGTGGCCATCAATGATTTTCAGGCTTATAAAGCGGCACACGAAGTGGGCAACTGTACAAACAAAAAGGGCGCCTCGCAAGGCGCCCTTCGATGTAGTGGCGGACCGGACGGGACTCGAACCCGCGACCTCCGGCGTGACAGGCCGGCATTCTAACCAGCTGAACTACCGGTCCGCAGTTTGGTGGGTGCTGAGGGGATCGAACCCCCGACCCTCGCCTTGTAAGGGCGATGCTCTCCCGGCTGAGCTAAGCACCCTCAAAAGCAGATGGCACTCCGGTTCGCCCTATTTTGCTTTCTCAGAGCCCTCCCAATCAACCAAGGCAAGGCACAGTCCGCAGGGAATGGCTCATCCCTTTCCAAGGGCTGTAACACAGCCTTGGTTGATTGGGAGGGCTCCCTTCGGGCGACACGAGAAACGGCCATCTGCTGCGTTGCACACACTTGAAAGGGGATCCCCTTCCGGCGCGCGTGCGCCTTGCATCTCGCCGTTTCTCGTGTCGCTGAGAATGCAAAATAGGGCGAAACGAAGTGCTTAGTTTACGGCATCCTTCAGCGCTTTTCCAGCCTTGAATGCGGGCGCCTTGGAGGCGGCAATCTGGATGGTCGCGCCGGTCTGCGGATTGCGGCCCTGGCGGGCGGCGCGCTCGCGAACCTCGAAGGTACCGAAGCCGACCAGGCTGACCTGCTCCCCCTTCTTCAGGGCACCTGTCACGGAATCCAGCACGGCATCAACCGCGCGGGTGGCATCGGCCTTGGACAGGTTCGCGGCATCGGCAACGGCGTCAATCAGTTCAGCTTTATTCATAATCTACCATTCCCCCTTGGATTTGGGATGTGATGAGAAAGAAATCGAGAGCGGCCAGTTTTAGCCCGCATTTCTCACCGCTAATCTACTGCGACCGCCGATGCAGTTGTATCTGCAGCGCGTACTCGCTCCAGCCGGCTTGACGTAGTGTCAGCTACGCCGGCGCCGTCCTGCACTGCGTGCGCCCTGCATCTACAACTGCATCGACGCCCTCGCGACGATCCGCGGTAAGAAATCCGGACTTAGACTCGCAATCCGTAATCGGATATGCCGGAGTCGGATATAGTCGATATGAGATTACAAATATCGTGGCACGCGGCTTTTATACAAGGCCGCTTCGGAACTGTCAATAAAGGTATTCCCGTTTTCCGCTGCGGCGTTCGGTCTGTTGTGCAGGCGCAAAAGAGAAGCGCGTCGTCAAAAAGACAACGCGCTTCGTTTTACATTGACTTATCTACCGGAGTTAATGTGCCCTGACACGCGAGCCCTTGGGCTTGCTCTTGGACTTTTTCTTTTCCGGCAGCGTTTCCTGCTCGGCTTCCGTCTCGGAGGTGCGCGGAGTCGGCATGTGATGCAGCGCCACTTCCAACACCTCGTCGATCCACTTGACCGGAATGATCTCCAGTTTGTCCTTGACGTTTTTCGGAATCTCCGCCAGGTCCTTCTTGTTTTCCTCGGGAATCAGCACCGTGGTGATACCGCCGCGGTGTGCGGCCAGGAGCTTCTCCTTCAGACCGCCGATCGGCAGTACCTCGCCCCGCAGGGTGATCTCGCCGGTCATGGCGACATCGGCCCGCACCGGGATCTCGGTCAGCGCCGAGACCAGCGCGGTGCACATGCCGATACCGGCACTGGGACCGTCCTTGGGCGTGGCGCCCTCGGGCACGTGCACGTGGATATCGAATTTGTGGTAGAACTCGGGATCGATGTCCAGCATGTCGCAGCGGCTGCGCACCACCGTGGTGGCGGCCTGGATGGACTCCTTCATCACGTCGCCGAGCTGACCGGTATGGGTCCAGCGACCCTTGCCCGGCACGACCGCTGACTCGATGGTCAGCAGTTCGCCGCCGACCTCGGTCCAGGCCAGACCGGTGACCTGACCAACCTGATCGTTCTCCTCGGCCCGGCCGTAGCGGAACCGGCGCACGCCCAGGTACTTGTCCAGGTTCTTCGGCGTGACACTGACGGTCTTGTCGCCATCGCCCTTGAGCAGCAGTTCCTTGACCACCTTGCGGCAGATCTTGGCCACCTCACGCTCCAGGTTACGCACTCCGGCCTCGCGGGTGTAGTAGCGCACCGCGTCGCGCAGGGCCGCCTCGCTGACCTTGATCTCGTTCTCCTTGAGACCGTTGGCCTTGATCTGCTTGGGCAGCAGATAACGCCTGGCGATGTTGATCTTCTCGTCCTCGGTGTAGCCGGGGATGCGGATCACCTCCATGCGGTCGAGCAGCGGCCCCGGGATGTTCAGCGAATTGGCCGTGGCCACGAACATCACGTCCGACAGGTCGAAGTCGACCTCCAGGTAGTGATCGGCGAAGGTGTTGTTCTGCTCGGGATCCAGCACCTCCAGCAGTGCCGAACTGGGATCGCCGCGGAAGTCCATCGACATCTTGTCGATCTCATCCAGCAGGTACAGCGGGTTGCGCACGCCGACCTTGGACATGTTCTGCACCACCTTGCCCGGCAGCGAACCGATGTAGGTCCGCCGGTGGCCGCGGATCTCGGCCTCGTCGCGCACGCCGCCCAGCGAGGTGCGCACGAACTTGCGATTGGTGGCGCGGGCGATGGAGCGGCCGAGCGAGGTCTTGCCGACACCGGGCGGGCCCACCAGGCACAGGATCGGGCCTTTCAGCTTGCGCACGCGCTGCTGTACGGCGAGGTATTCAAGGATGCGTTCCTTGACCTTCTCCAGGCCGTAGTGATCCTCATCCAGGATCTTCTCGGCATTGGCCAGGTCATGACGGATCTTGGTCTTCTTCTTCCACGGCACCGAGACCAGCCAGTCGATGTAGTTGCGCACGACCGTGGCTTCGGCTGACATCGGCGACATCAGCTTGAGCTTGTTCAGTTCGGCCTCGGCCTTCTCGCGGGCTTCCTTGCTCATGCCCGCCTTTTCGATCTTGCGCTGCAGGTCCTCGATCTCGTTGGGCGCGTCCTCCAGTTCACCCAGCTCCTTCTGGATGGCCTTCATCTGCTCGTTGAGATAGTACTCGCGCTGGCTCTTCTCCATCTGCTGCTTGACGCGGCCGCGGATGCGCTTCTCGATCTGCATGATGTCGATTTCGCCCTCGATCAGCCCCATCAGATGCTCGAGGCGCTCGCGCACGGAATCGATCTCGAGGATCTTCTGCTTCTCCTCGAGCTTGAGCGACATGTGGGCGGCGATGGTATCGGCCAGGCGGCTGGCATCCTCGATCCCGGACAGGGAACTGAGGATCTCCGGCGGCACCTTCTTGTTCAATTTCACATACTGATCGAACAGGGTCATGAGCGAACGCATCAGGACCTCGACCTCGCGTTCGTCCTTGATGGTATCGCCGACCCGATCGATCGCGGCGGAGAAATATTCGTCGGTTTCGACAAAGGACTTCACCCGGGCGCGTTCGGCGCCCTCGACCAGCACCTTGACGGTGCCGTCGGGCAGCTTCAGCAGCTGCAGGATGCTCGACAGGGTCCCGATCTCGTGGATATCGTCGACCTGGGGATCATCGACCTCGGCGCTCTTCTGAGCGACCAGCAGGATCTTCTTGTCGCTCTGCATGGCCAGATCCAGCGCCTTGATCGATTTCTCGCGGCCCACGAACAGCGGAATCACCATGTGCGGATAGACCACGACGTCGCGCAGCGGCAGCACGGGAATCGCGGTAGTGGTGGATTCGCTCATCTCGGTTGTCTTGTCGTCTTGCTCCATGCTGGAGTTCCTCTCATCGGAGTGTGTCGTCACGTCCCTTTGCCCGGGTGGCCTTCCTGGCCGTCTGGATCAATATGCGGCCGGCGGGGGATGTATTCAATCCCGGCGCTCACAGGGAATTACGCAATATTCGCGCCAGACAGGGAAATGGGTGATTGGCCCCGGATGGGGCAGCGGCAGAGTCGAAAATGTGTGCCTTTTGAGCCACTTTCAGACGTGCCCTGGTGACTGCGGGTGAATGACGCGGCGCCGGAAGCCCGGCACCGCGCAAGGGTCAGGCGGTCTCAGTCGGAGACCGCGCGCTGCTCGGAGGAGTCGTAGACGATGTAGGGCTCGGAGTCACCGGTGATGACGCTCTCGTCGATGACGACCTTGCTGACGTTTTCCATCGACGGCAGGTCGTACATGATATCGAGCAGCACGCTCTCCAGGATGGTGCGCAGACCGCGGGCACCGGTCTTGCGCTCCATGGCCTTGCGCGCCACGGCCCGCAGGGCATCCTCACGGAACTCGATCTCCACGCCTTCCATGTCAAACAGCTTGTGGTACTGCTTGGTGATGGCGTTCTTGGGCTCGGTCAGGATGCGGATCAACGCGTCCTCGTCCAGTTCCTCCAGGGTGGCCACCACCGGCAGACGACCGACGAATTCCGGGATCAGGCCGTAGTGGATCAGATCCTCCGGTTCCACGTCGGAGAGGATCTCGCCGACGTTGCGACGGGTGTCCTTGCTCTTGACCGTGGCGGAAAAGCCGATGCCGCCCTTCTCGGAACGGTCCCGGATCACCTTGTCCAGGCCGGCGAAGGCGCCGCCGCAGATGAACAGGATGTTGCCGGTGTCGACCTGCAGGAACTCCTGCTGCGGATGCTTGCGTCCGCCCTGGGGCGGCACCGAGGCGATGGTGCCCTCGATCAGCTTCAGCAGGGCCTGCTGCACACCCTCGCCCGAGACGTCGCGAGTGATGGACGGATTGTCAGACTTGCGTGAGATCTTGTCGATCTCGTCGATGTAGACGATGCCGGTCTGGGCCTTGTCCACGTCGTAGTCGCACTTCTGCAGCAGCTTCTGAATGATGTTCTCGACATCCTCGCCGACATAGCCCGCCTCGGTGAGCGTGGTGGCATCGGCGATGGTGAAGGGGACGTTGAGCAGGCGCGCCAGGGTCTCGGCAAGCAGGGTCTTGCCCGAACCGGTGGGACCGATGAGCAGGATGTTGCTCTTGGACAGTTCCACCTCGTCCTTGCGCTGGCGGGCCTCCATGCGCTTGTAATGGTTGTAGACGGCGACCGAGAGCACCTTCTTGGCCCGTTCCTGACCGATGACGTACTCGTCGAGGACCTCATCGATCTCCTTGGGCTTGGGCAGCTTGCTGCCGCCCGTCGTGGATTTCTCCTGCATCTCCTCGCGAATGATGTCGTTGCACAGCTCGACACATTCGTCGCAGATGAAGACGGACGGCCCGGCAATCAGCTTGCGCACTTCATGCTGACTCTTCCCGCAGAAGGAACAGTACAGCAGCTTGCCATCATCCCCCTTGCCGGTTCGATCGTTGCTCATATTCGACCCTCTATACGCCCACGGCGTCGTTCAGTGCATCTCACAGGGACCATTCAACACCTTCTTGCCCGGTATGACAAGCAATCCCTGCGCCAGTTCAGGGTTTTTCCGCTGCCTCAGTCCTCGCTGGCACGGCGCTCCAGCACTTCGTCGATCAGGCCGTAGTCACGGGCCTGTTCGGCGCTCATGAAGCGGTCCCGGTCGGTATCCTGCTGGATCTGCTCGATCGGCTGGCCGGTATGGTCGGCCAGGATGCTGTTCAGACGCTCTCGCACCAGCAGGATCTCGCGGGCATGAATATCGATGTCGCTGGCCTGCCCCTGGAAGCCGCCCAGCGGCTGGTGGATCATGACCCGGGAATGCGGCAGGCAGTAGCGCTTGCCCTTGGCGCCTCCGGCCAGCAGCACCGCGCCCATGCTGGCCGCCTGGCCGATGCACATGGTGCTGACATCGTTCTTGATGAACTGCATGGTGTCGTAGATCGCCAAGCCCGCCGAGACCGAACCACCCGGAGAATTGATATAAATGTGGATATCCTTGTCGGGGTTTTCCGATTCCAGAAACAGCAGCTGTGCGACCACCACGTTGGCCATGTAGTCCTCGACCGGGCCGACGATGAAGACCACCCGCTCCTTGAGCAGACGCGAGTAGATGTCATAGGCGCGTTCCCCCCGCGCCGTCTGCTCGATCACCATCGGCACCAGATTCAGCGCCCGTGCATGCTGGGCGCCGCCGTTCATAGTCGTATCGGTCATGTGGAAGATTTCCTTTAGCTGTTCGCAGCCTGTCTGAGTTCGATCAGTTCCTCGAAAGAATAAGGCTTTTCAACGACTTTCGCCTGCTCCAGGATCCAGTCCATGACCTGCTCCTCAAGCACCAGGGTCTGGGCGCTGGACATGGCCTCCTGGTTGCCGTAGTACCACTGGATGACCTCCTGGGGGTCCTCGTAGCCGGCGGCGATGGTCTCGATCAGGCTGCGCATCCGGTCCTGATCGACCTGGATGTTGTTGGCCTTGACCACCTCGCCGATGAGCAGGCCCAGCAGCACCCGGCGTTTGGCCTTGTCCTGAAACAGTTCGCGCGGCAGGTTGAAATTCTGGCCCTGCTGGCCCAATTGCATCTGCATGTCCTGTGCCAGGCGGTCGGTCTCCTCCTCGATCAGCGCGGCGGGCACCTCGATCGGGTTCTTCTCGATCAGCGCCTCGAAGGCCCGATCCTTGAGCACCGCCTTGCGGGCATTCTCCAGTTCGCGCTCCATGTTCTTGCGCACTTCCTCACGCAGGCCCTCGACCCCGCCCTCGGTCACACCAAGCGCGGCGGCGAAGTCCTCATCGATCTCGGGCAGCTTCTGCGCCGAAACCTGCTTGACCTTGACGTCGAACCTGACTGCCTTGCCGGCGAGCGCCTCGCTGTGATAATCCTCGGGGAAGGTCAGATCGAGCTGCTTCTCCTCGCCCGGCTTGAGGCCGACGAGTCCGTCCTCGAATCCGGCGATCATGCGGCCGGAGCCGATCTCGATCGTCATGTCGCTGCCCTCGCCGCCCTCGAACGGCTCGCCGTCCAGGGTGCCCCTGAAATCGATCACCACCTGATCGCCCTGCCCGGCGGCGCGCTCGACCGGCTCCCAGGTCGCACGCTGACGGCGCAGCTTGTCCAGCATCGCGTCGATGTCGGCAGCGTCGATCTCGGTGGCGGGCTTCTCGATCTCCACCCCTTCGAGCGAGGCCAGTTCAACCTCGGGATACACCTCGAACACAGCGGTGAATTCCAGGTTCCGGCCCGGCTCGATCTCGCCGGGTTCGATGCGCGGCCCGCCGGCCGGACGCAGCCCCTCCTGGTTCAGGGCCTCCTGGTAGCTGGAGTTCATCAACTCGCTGGCCACCTCCATCTGCACCTGACGGCCGTAGCGCTGGCGCACCACCTTGAACGGCACCTTGCCGGGGCGGAAACCGGAGATGCGTGCCGTCCGTGCCAGCGACTTGAGGCGACTCTCGATCTCCTGATCCAGCCGCTCGGCCGGCACCTCAACCTTCATCCGCCGTTCGAGCGGCCCTGAATTCTCGACTGAAACCTGCATTTTTTACCTCTATTATCAACCTGCCTCCCGGGCCGTACCGGACCGGGGGCAGTGTCTCTCAGATCCCGGCTCTGCGAGCCTGCCTTCTTTGCGGGACGTCACGTTCCGCCCATCTGGTGCGAAAGGAGAGACTCGAACTCTCACGGGTTGCCCCACTGGAACCTAAATCCAGCGCGTCTACCAGTTCCGCCACTTTCGCGCAGACAGCCCCGGAACGGATCCCGGTGCTGTTACCCTCAGACCGCGGATTATAGCGTGCCGGGCAGGCCGCGCGAACCCTATAAATATTGATGAGAATACGGAAAATTTCCGTGCGGGACGACACGCTGCGTGTCGGGGGAAGGGAAAATGGTGGGCCGTCAGGGACTCGAACCCCGGACCAAGTGATTAAGAGTCACCTGCTCTACCAACTGAGCTAACGGCCCAAATTCCGCTGGAATTATACCGGCGCGCACGCGCCCCGACCAGTCTTTCAATGAACTTTTTAATCGTTCCGGCCGGTATCGGCCGGTCTGATATTGGGGTGGACGATGGGAGTTGAACCCACGACCGCAGGAGTCACAATCCTGTGCTCTACCAACTGAGCTACGCCCACCATTGATCTGGCCCCGGTCCGACAACGGAATCGGCGGCCCTGCACCACCACACGGGTGTGGCAGATGGTACCCCGGGAGGGAATCGAACCCCCGACCTAGGGCTTAGAAGGCCCTTGCTCTATCCGACTGAGCTACCGGGGCGCTGTTGGTCGGGGTAGAGGGATTTGAACCCCCGACATCCTGCTCCCAAAGCAGGCGCGCTACCAGACTGCGCTATACCCCGGTAAGCCGGCTCTCCCGGCCTGTATCGCGAGTCCGGCCCGGCGGGCCTGCCTCCACTGACTGAATCCCGGCCGGGGCAAGGGCGCAGATAATACGCCGCCCCCACCATTGGCGTCAATTCGCCGACCGCGCCAGGGCAGGACTCTGCCTTGATGGCACGCGCGAGCGCGTGCGAGAATGCCCGGCTTTCCCGGCTGGTTGAACAAGGACACACCGATGGCTGCGCAGTTGATCGACGGCAAGGCGATTGCGGCAAGCGTTCGCGGCGACATCAAGTCGCGGATCGATGCCCGACTGGCCGCCGGCAAGCGCCGCCCGGGCCTGGCCGTGGTGCTGGTCGGCACCGACCCGGCCTCCCAGGTCTACGTGCGCAACAAGCGCCGGGCCTGCGAGGAGGCCGGCGTGCTGTCCCAGGGCCACGACCTGCCGGAGTCGACCACCGAGGCCGAGTTGCTGGCCCTGATCGACCGCCTGAACGCCGATCCCGAGATCGACGGCATCCTGGTCCAGCTGCCCCTGCCCCCGCACATCGACACCGAGACCGTGGTCGAGCGCATCCGCCCGGACAAGGATGTCGACGGCTTCCACCCCTACAACCTCGGCCGCCTGGCCCTGCGCATCCCCATCATGCGGCCCTGCACACCCTATGGCGTGATGACCCTGCTGCGCGAGATCAATGAGGGTTTCTATGGCCGTCGGGCCGTGGTGGTGGGCGCATCCAACCACGTGGGTCGGCCGATGGGGCTGGAACTGCTGCTGGCGGGCTGCACCGTCACCACCTGTCACCGCTTCACGCAGCACCTGGACTGGCACGTCGGCCAGGCCGACATCCTGGTGGTGGCCGTGGGCAAGCCGGGGCTGGTACAGGGGGAATGGATCAAGCCGGGGGCGACCGTGATCGATGTGGGCATCAACCGCACCGAGGACGGCAAACTGATCGGCGATGTCACCTTCGATGCGGCCTGCGAACGCGCCGCCTGGATCACCCCGGTGCCGGGCGGCGTGGGGCCGATGACCGTCGCCACCCTGCTGCAGAACACCCTGCTCGCCGCCGAGCGGTTCCACGACAGCGACTGAGTTGTTTCTCCTTCACCGCCGTAGGATGGGTGGAGCGTAGTGCACCCCATCGTTAACCGGCATGAAGATGGGTTACGTCGCAGGTTTTGTAGGATGGGTGAAGCGCAGCGTAACCCATCGGTACCCGACGTGAAGATGAGCGCCGCGCAGATTCAGCCGCAGTCGCGTGCCGCCACCTGGCTGAGCCCGCGCGAGGCCAGCAATTCGTCCAGGGGCCGCGGCCGGCCGATACCATAGCCCTGCGCATAATTCACACCCAGCGCCTGCAGCGATGCACGGATGGCGTCGTTCTCGACGAACTCGGCAATGGTCTGGATGTTCATTACATGGCCGACATTGTTGATGGCCTCAACCATGGCATGATCGATGGGATCCTCCACCATATCGCGCACGAAGCTGCCGTCGATCTTCAGGTAATCCACTTCCAGGTTCTTGAGATAGGCGAACGAACTCAGTCCGCTGCCGAAATCATCCAGCGCGAAGCGGCAGCCCAGCGTCTTGAGTTGCTTGATGAAGCGCGCGGCCCGGCGCAGATTGGCGATGGCCGCGGTCTCGGTGATCTCGAAGCAGAAACGGCTGGCGGGCACGGGGGAGTCGGCGATGCGGCGCAGCAGATAGCGCAGGAATTCATCCTCACCCAGCGAACGACCCGAGATATTGATGGTCCAGACCGCCTCGCGCAGCGGTCCGCGCTCAATGGTCGCGGCGGTATCCAGCACCCGGTCGATCACCCAGCGGTCGACCTCGGGCATCATGTTGTAGCGCTCGGCGGCGGGAATGAAGGCCATGGGCGGAACCTCCTCGCCGCTTTCGTCGCAGATGCGCAGCAGGATCTCGTAATGCACCGGCAACGAGGGATCGCTGACCGGCTCGATGACCTGGGAATAGAGCACGAAACGGTCTTCCTCGATGGCCTTGCGAATGCGGGCCACCCAGCGCATCTCGCCCTGACGGCGCTTGAGTTCGTGGTCGTCGGGCTTGTAGACGTGGATGCGGTTGCGGCCGCTGTCCTTGGCGGCATAACAGGCAACATCGGCAGCACTGTAGATCTCGGTCATGTTGTGAATCGAGGCATTGACCGTGACCACGCCGATGCTCACCCCGATCTCGAAGCTGTGTTCCTCATGCACGAAACGGAAGTCGCGCACCGTCTTGCGCAGATCCTCGGCAACCCGCCGTGCCTGTTCCAGCGTACAGTGCATCAGCAGTACGCCGAATTCATCGCCGCCGAGACGGGCGAGAATGTCGGCATCGCGGATGCGTGATTGCAGCAGGACGGCGATCTGGCGCAGCAGCTCATCGCCGGCGATATGGCCGCAGGTGTCGTTGACCAGCTTGAACTGATCGAGATCGAGGTAGCACAAAGCGTGCTCGTCCCCGCGCAGACGCGACTCCTCGATGGCCTCCTTCAACCGCTGCTCGAACTCGCGGCGGTTGTACAGACCGGTCAGCGCATCGTGAGTGGCCTGATAGGACAGCTGGCGCGCCAGCTTGCGGGCATGGCCGACGTCGTGGAACACCATCACCGCGCCGATGATCCCGCCACTGCGGTCACGGATCGGGGCTGCAGAGTCGGCAATCGCCACCTCCTCGCCGTCGGCACGCACCAGCACGGTATGATCGGCCAACTCCAGGATCTCGCCGCACTTCAGGCACTGATCCACGGGGTTTTCCACCGGTTGGCGGGTGTTCTCATTGATCAGCTGCATGATTTCGCTGAGCACCTTGCCCTGCACCTCGTGCAACTGGTAGCCGGTCAGACGCTCGGCCACCGGATTCAGATACTCGATGCAGCCGGCCTCGTCGGTGGTGATCACGGCATCGCCGATGGAATGCAGCGTGACCTCGACCCGCTCCTTTTCGTGGTACAGGGCCGATTCCGACTCGCGCACCCGCGCCAGCGCATCCTTGAGTTCGTCCTGCTGCACCAGCAGGTAATCCAGCGCCTTGTTGAAGAACTTGCCGAGAAAACCGAACTCGTCCTGACGGGTCTCGTCGAAGCGTGCCTGCTCGTCGCCGACGGTGAAGCGCTGGGCCGTGGTCACCATGCCGAGGAAGGGCTGAGTCAGCAGACGCTGGAGTATCCACTGGAGGATGAAGCCGAAGGCGGAGAACAGAACGCCCATGGTGATGAGCAGTTCCTTGCGCAGGCGTGCGACCTCGGCCTCGACCGACGGCAGGTACATCACCACACGCTGCAATCCGCTGCTGACGGGGATGCCGTCCGGGGTCTGCAGGGTCTGTTCATGGTAGTGGGACTCGCCGCTGATGCGGCCGAACCGCAGCAGCCGGTTCTCCAGAACGATCTCGGCACCCAGCAGGCCGTGCGCATCGATCAGCGTATCGATGCGGGGTGACAAGACCTCCGGCGAAGCCGCCTCCTGCCGGACCAGCAGGTCGGCCACCGCCTCGGTGAAGCGGTTGCTCTGCAGGGCATGGCGACCGCGGATGTCCTCCTCCAGCGTGCGCATCTGGAACAGGGTCAGAATCAGGCCGACAAAGACCGTGCCCCAGAACACGATACCGGTAATCTTGGTGGGAAGGCGCGCGCGCAGTTGTTGAGTCGTATCCTGCATGGTCTCTATCGCGGCCTCTCAGATCGTGGGCACGACTGCGCTCCGGAAAGCCGGGTGGGCGCGGACCTGTACAGCGAAGCGGACAGCGGCAGACGGCTCAACGAAAACCCGCGTATTTGAGCGAAATCAGCACCGGACACACCCCGCTGATCCCCGCCCCCAGGATGGCGAATCCCATGAACCAGGGAAAGAACCACAGCATTTCGGCGAACACGAAAACCGACAGGATCAGGAACAGCGAGACCACGATGCGCCAGGCCCGCTCGGCATCGAAGGGCAGCCGGCAGCGATGCTGGCTGGCCGCGAAGTCATCGCACTCGGACGCGCCGCTGCCGTCATTGCCGGCCAGGCGCCCCAGCACCAGCGGCAGCCGCAGGTTGGTCACCCCTTCCAGCAGCATCACCACGATGAGCGCCAGGATCAGCCCCTGGAACTCGAAGTACAGCGCCACCAGCAGCAGCGTGCCCAGCAGTGCACGATAGCTTCGATCGGTCATGTGCCTCCGCCTGCTCAATGCCCGGCCGATTCCCGGCTGGGCCCTGTGAATGTAACTTTATGTTTTTTTGGTATAAAGCTTCTATCTTTGTATAGCGGCGGGGGCCGGGAAATCTTGATGGAACGGGTCTAAATCAGAACGGGGGCGGGGAGCGCGCAACCGGACACTGTCGTGGCAATCGCCGCCCGGATCAGGCGCGGCGCCAGCTGGTGCCTTCAGGGCCATCCTCGAGCAGCACACCCCGGGCCTTGAGTTCATCTCGGATGCGGTCGGATTCGGCCCAGTCCTTCTCCGCCCGGGCCCGGCGGCGCTGCTCGATCAGTGCCTCGATCTGCCCGGCATCCAGTTCGTCCTCCCCCGTCGCGCCGGCCCCGCGCAGGTAGTCCTCCGGATCGGCCTGCAGCAGACCGATCACCCCGCCCAGGTGACGCAGGGTGGCAGCCAGCACGGCGGCGCGTTCGGGGGCCTCGCGCTTGGCCCGATTGAGCTCACGCGCCAGTTCGAACAGCTGGGCGATGGCCTCGGGGGTGTTGAAATCGTCGTCCATACGGGCACGAAAATCCGCCACTGCCTGTGCGTCCGGCCCGCCGGCCGGGCTGACGCCGCGCAGGGCGGTATACAGCCGGTCCAGGGCGCCCCGGGCCTTGTGCAGATTGTCCTCGGTGTAGTTCAGCGGACTGCGGTAGTGGCTGCTGAGGATGAAGAATCGCACCACCTCGGCCTGGAACTGTGACAGCACCTCGCGCACGGTGAAGAAGTTGCCCAGCGACTTGGACATCTTCTCCTCGTCGACCTGGACGAAGCCGTTGTGGATCCAGTAGTTGACGAAGTGGCAGTCGGTGGCCGCCTCGGACTGGGCGATCTCGTTCTCGTGATGCGGGAACTTGAGGTCCATGCCGCCGCCGTGGATGTCGAAATGCGCGCCCAGGCATTCGGTGGACATGGCCGAGCACTCGATGTGCCAGCCCGGCCGGCCCGGCCCCCAGGGGGAATCCCAGCTCGGCTCGTTCGGCTTGGCCGCCTTCCATAGCACGAAGTCCAGCGGATCGGTCTTGGCCTCGTCCACGTCGATGCGGGCACCGGCGCGCAGCGAATCCGGCTTCTCGCCGGACAGGCGGCCGTAGGGCTCGAACCGGCTGACATCATAATAAACGTCGCCGTTGCCGGCCTGATAGGCGTAGCCCCGGTCCACCAGGGTGACGATCATGTCGATGATGCCCTGCATCGACGTGGTCGCGCGCGGCTCCTGATCCGGCGGCAGCACGCCCAGCGCGGCGCTGTCCTCGTGCATGGCCTCGATGAAACGCCCGGTGAGGGCCTGGATGGACTCGCCCTTCTCGTTGGCGCGCTGGATGATCTTGTCGTCGATGTCGGTGATGTTGCGCACGTAGGTCAGCTCGTAACCCAGCTCGCGCAGATAACGCGCGATCACATCGAACACCACCAGCACCCGGGCGTGGCCCAGGTGACAGTAGTCGTAGACGGTCATGCCGCAGACATACATCCGTACCCTGCCCGGCTCGATGGGCGTGAACACCTCTTTCTCACGGGTCAGGCTGTTATAGATCTGCAGCATGCTGGTTCCTGTTGGTCCGATGTCAGTCGTGATTGCACAGAGCCGCGGCCCGGCGCAGGCGGCGCTGGATGCGGGACTTGCCCAGCAGATCCCACAGCCGGGCCAGTTCGGGGCCGTTGCGCCAGACGCCGCCGTGTTCGGGGTCGTACAGCTCGCCGGTCATCGCCGCGCGCAGCGGCATGAACAGCTGTTTGCCCTTCACACCGGCCGTCTGGCCGAGGGCTTTGCTGTAGGCCCTGAAGTCCTCGTGGCCGGCGTTGATTCCGGCAGCGGCGGCCTCGAAGAAAGCCCGGCCGGCGGCCTCGATCACCTGCCGGGCGTCCGGGTCATACTTGTCCGTCTCGGCGAACAGGTTGGCAGCCCAGACGAAGGCATCGACCGGCAGCTCGATATTGTCGCGGATCGCCTGCACGAAGGCGATAGCCTGATCCCGGGGAACGAAATCGGCCAGCGTTCTGCCGTGCATGAATCTGTGACTGTGCAACCACTCCCACAGCTCGGCATCGGTGGCGTGCTGAATGGCCTCCTTCTGCCAGTGCAGCAGCTGCTGCGGGTCGTGCCGTGCCGGGGCCCGGCCCAGGCGTTCCACCGAGAAGTCCGCCGCCAGCTCTTCGAGGCTCAGATAGCCATCCCGTTCGCAGCTATGCCCGAGCCGGGCCAGGTGATTGCACAGGGCCTCGGGCAGATAGCCGGTCGCGTGCAATTCACGCAGGCTCTGGCTGCCGTGGCGCTTGGACAGGGGGGTGCCATCCTCGCCGACGATCATGGCAATGTGGCCATAGGCCGGTGCCGGCAGGTCCAGCGCGGCGAGGAGCATGAGCTGGCGCGGCGTATTGGTCAGGTGATCCTCGCCGCGCAGCACATGCGTCACACCCATCAGGGCATCGTCGATGGCATTGCTGAAGAAAAAGGCCGCGCTGCCGTCGGCGCGGCGGATGATGAAATCACCGATCTCCTCGCTGCGAAACCGCTGCGCCCCTCGCACGCTGTCATTGAATTCGATGGCCTCTCCCGGCGGCACCCGGAAGCGCAGGGTCGGCTGGCGACCCTCCCCCGCGCGGCGCGCGCGTTCGTCGGCACTGAGCCGGGCACAGGTGCCGGGGTAGCGCGGCGGCTGGCCGGCGGCCTGCTGCGCCTTGCGCGCGATGGCAAGCTCCTGTTCGCTGCAATAACAGGGGTAGGCCAGGTCGGCCGCAATCAGCTGTTCGTAATAATGTTCATAGATCCCGGCCCGCTCGGACTGGGCATACGGCCCCGCTTCGCCCCCTACCCCCGGCCCTTCCTGCCAGTCCAGGCCCAGCCAGCGCAGATCGCGCTGCAGCTGTTCACTGTGCTCGGGACGACTGCGCTCGCGATCCGTGTCCTCGATGCGCAGCAGGAAGACACCCCCGTGATGCCGCGCCAGCAGGGCATTGAACAGGGCGGTGCGGGCATTGCCCAGGTGCATCTCTCCCGTGGGGCTGGGCGCGAAACGGGTTTTGACGGCGGGCTGGCTCATGCGGGCGGAATCATAGCCTATATGAGGTTCCAGGTGCCAGATACCCGGTTCCCCGACCGGCACCAGTAATCTAGCCCCGCCACGGGTCCGTTTCCGCAGGCCTCCCTGGCTGTTCCGGGTTTTGCCCCGCCGGGAAAGCCGTTATCATCCCCCTTCCAACCGCCGCAACGAGCACGCCATCATGCTGAAACGACTGTTCCGATTCTGGCCGGCCCTGCTGCTGCTCGCCGGCTTCAACCTTCACGCCGCACCCGACCAAGGAGCCGAACCCGTGACCGTACGCATGCAGACCACCATGGGCGACATCGTCCTCGAACTCGACGCCGACAAGGCCCCCGTGACCGTGGAGAACTTCCTGGAATACGCCCGTGCCGGCTTCTACGACGGCACCATCTTCCACCGCGTCATCCCCGGTTTCATGATCCAGGGCGGCGGCTTCGAGCCCGGCATGACCCAGAAGCAGACCCGTCCCCCGATCAAGAACGAGGCCGACAACGGCCTGAAGAACGTCGAGGGCGCCATCGCCATGGCCCGCACCCCGGACCCGCATTCGGCCTCGGCACAGTTCTTCATCAATGTGAAGGACAACGACTTCCTCAACTTCACCTCGCCCACGCCGCAGGGCTGGGGCTACTGCGTGTTCGGCAGAGTGACCGAGGGCCTGGACGTGGTGCATGCCATCGAGCAGGTCGCCACCGGCAGCAAGGGCGGTCACCAGGACGTGCCGCAGGAAGACGTGGTGATCGAGAAGGTCACCGTCGAGGAATAGGCTCCACGCGGCCGCCGTGCGGCGGCCGCTCCCCTCTCCCACATGAACACCCTGTTCATCTCCGACCTGCATCTGGATCCGCAGCGCCCGGAGATCCTGGCGCTGTTCACCCGCTTTCTGGACGCACTGGACGCCAGCCAGACCGAGGCCCTGTATATCCTCGGCGATCTGTTCGAGGCCTGGATCGGCGACGACGAGGACGCAGCGGCCTGTCAGGCGATCAGCGACCGGCTGCGCTTGGTGAGCGAACGCGGCATCGTGCTGAACATCATGCACGGCAACCGTGACTTCCTGCTCGGCCCCGCCTTCGCCGAAGGCTGCGGCGCCCGGCTCATCGACGACCCCGCCCGCATCGACCTCTACGGCACCCCGACCCTGCTGATGCACGGGGACACCCTCTGCACCGATGACCTGGAATACCAGGCGTTCCGCCGCCAGGTGCGCGATCCCGACTGGCAGCGGCAATTCCTGGCCCTGCCCCTGGCCGAGCGCCGCCGCATGGCCGCCGGTCTGCGCGAGACCAGCCGCGAACAGACCGCCGCCAAGCGGCCCGAGATCATGGACGTCAATCCGGAGGCCGTCATCACGGCCATGCGCGAGGCCGGCGTGCAGACCCTGATCCACGGCCACACCCACCGTCCCGCCGTGCACGAATTCGAGCTCGACGGCCGCCCTGCCCGGCGCATCGTGCTGGGCGACTGGTATGACCAGGGCAGCGTATTGAAGGCTTCTCCGGCAGGCCGGGAACTGCTGACTTTGTTTGAATAACCGCTGTTTCAGGCACACAGAACCACGATGCGGACGCACGGCTGCGTTCAATTAACAATAAAGCACACACCCTTGCCCATGAAAATCACAAACAAATACATGGCCCTGGTCTTTCTGCTTCTGATCGCCAATTCAGCAATTGCCCAACCCCCCTCCTGGTCCGACTGGCGCCATGGCTACCTGGGGCATTCGCGGGCGCACGCTGCTGCCGAGCGCTCCAGCGCGCCGCTGGTGGTGTATTTCCATGCCGACTGGTGCGGCTGGTGCCGCAAGCTGAATACGCGCTATCTGCGCGAGGGCGAGGTGCGCAGCACCCTGTCGGGGATGCAGAAGGTGGAACTGGAGCCGGAAAAGGGGGCGAGCGAGAACAAGCTGTTCAGGCAGTATGGCGGGTCGGGATTCCCATCCTTCCATGTGCTGGTGCCGGCCAGCGGGGAAAGGCCGGTGAAGCTCTCCCCCTTCAAACGCTCCGGGGAGTGGTCGCCGGCCCGCTTCGCCCAGGCCATCCGCGAGGCCGCCAGCGGTCAGTACAATCGCTGGGCCCATCGATTGGAGCGCAACGGCGATCGGGACGGCGCCCTGAAGGTGCTGGAGGCCGCGCTCGAATACGATTCAGGCAATGCCTATGCCTTCTACCTGCAGGGACTGATTCATCACAAGACCGGCCATGAACAGCGCGATGTGGCGTCGCTGCGCCGGGCAAAGGCGGCCTACGAGCGGGCGCTGGCGCTGGATCCCGGCCATCGCGGCAGCCGGGAGGGGCTGGCGGCGCTGCGTGATCTGTAGTGACGCAGGCAGGCGTAAGCCTGAAATGCGTAACCCGGCACCATTGCGACCCGTCGGGTTACGCTGCGCCAACCCGACCAGCGTCGGACAGAGCCGCAGGAGCAGTCAGAGTCATTCCAACTCCACCCGCTGGTAATCTTCGGGCAGTGTAAACAATGAAGCCGGGACGGTCCGGTCCTGTTCGTAGTTGACCAGCACCTGGGTCCGCCCGCCCTCATGCGCCCACTGTACCGGCAGGCCCTCGTCCAGGTAGCGGGTCGCGCCGTGCACATAGTTGGCATAGAAACAGGGGCTGCGCATGGACTCGGGCGTCAGCTCCAGGTCGCGGAACTGACGCGCGGCCAGGATCTGCTGGTACTGGCGCAGCGCGGCGGTGACATCGGGCAGCAGGGCCGGCACCACATGGGCGGTCATGCACAGTTCATTGTCGGCGATGACATCGACCCGGCTGACCGACTCGCCGCCGATGCTCGGCGCCTCGGCATCCTTGCGGACCCGCACCTCGATCTGTGGCGAACCCTCGACCGCCGTGATCTCGCTGTCGGCGATGGTCAGGATATTCCGGCTCTGATGATTGACGTTGTGGAGCACGCCCGCCGCGCGGTCGACCAGCAGGAAATTACCCCCATCCTCACCGTCGTCCAGACGCAGAAAGGCCGGGGTGACCAGGATGCGCACCGGATAGGGCGCAATGCCCTGCTCGCTTTCCTGGTAGTGCAGAATGGTGGCGTTGTGAGTGGTCCCGGCGCCGGCCGGGAGCTGCCACAGAAGACCGGCGAGCATGCCACAGAGAAATACAGTTCGTTTCATGTGAAGATCCTGTCCAGCGCCTCCAGCCCGGCCAGTTCCGTGTCGCTGAAACCGGCCTGCCGGCGCGCCTCGAGATGAAAGGGGCCGCGCACCCCGCCGGGGATGTATTCACGGATCAGGGCCTGGAACCGGGCCTCGGGCTCGACCCCGCACCGGGCGCAGCAGTAACGGTACCAGCGGGTACCGATTTCAACATGCCCGATCTCGTCGTGCAAAATGATTTCCAGCAGCGCCACGGTGCGTTCGTCGCCGGCCTCGCGCAGGCGCTGCATCATGCCGGGCGTGACATCCAGCCCGCGCGCCTCCAGCACCCTCGGCACCAGCGCCATGCGCACCAGCACGTCGTGCGCGGTTGCCAGCGCCATGGACCAGAGGCCGTTGTGGGCCGGAAAATCGCCATAGTCATACCCCAGTTCCTGCAGCCGCTCGCGCAGCAGACCGAAATGGTATGCCTCCTCGGCGGCGACCCGGGCCCAGTCACGGTAATAATCCGGTGGCATGCCGGCAAAGCGGGCCACCGCGTCCCAGGCCAGGTTGATGGCATTGAACTCGATGTGGGCGATGGCATGCACGAGGGCGGCCTGGCCTTCGGGACTGCCCAGCCGACGCCGCGGCAGGTCGCGCGGCGGCACCAGTTCGGGTCGCGAGGGCCGACCGGGTGCATCCTGCGCCTGTCCCGCCGCCGCCGGCTCCACGGCCAGGCGGCCGGCCTGCAGGGCGTCGAAGGCGTCCCGGCTCAGACGGCACTTGGCGGCGGGATCGGACTCGGCCAGACAGGCGCGGGCGGCGGTGATCAGACAGGCATCGGGCATGCCGGCATTATATCAACAAGCAGGGTGCAATCCGTCACGACGCGGACCCCTCCGTGGCGGCGACGCGAATTGCTGCGGCACGCACTGATGAGTCAGCCGGCGGCGGCCCCCTTCCAACCGATCACCAGGTCCATGACGTTGGTCCCGGTGGGGCCGGTGACGATCAGATCGCCGCTGGCCTGCAGAAAGGTGCCGGCATCGGCGGCGGTCAGGGCCGCGTGCGCATCCAGGCCCTCGATTTCACCCCGCTCGACCGTCCAGCCATCGACCAGCGCGCCGGCGGCGTCAGTCGGCCCGTCGCTGCCGTCGGTGCCCGCGGCCAGCAGCAGGCAGTCGGGATGGCCGGCCAGTTCGAGCGCCGCCGCCAGGGCCAGGTGCTGGTTGCGTCCACCCGCCCCCGGTGAGGCCGGCAGTCGGACCCTGGTCTCGCCGCCCCAGACATGCAGCCCCGGCGGCCCTGAACACAGTTCCCGCGCCAGGCGGCGGCCGGTGTCGGCGGCCTCCCCCCTCAGACGTTCGGAATGCCGATGTACCGGCAGTCCCTGCCCCCGGGCAGTCTCGACCACCGCCGCCAGCGCAGCGTCCAACCGAGCCAGGATGCGGCAGTCAATGCCGGCGAAATCCCCCTCCCCGGCCATGGCCGGCGGCGTGGCCGGCAACCGGCCGCGCAGCGCCTCCGGCAGCGCGATGTCCTCCAGCCTCATACCCGCGGCCGGCGGCGGCACCAGCAGGCCCGAGCCGATGCTGGCCGGGTCGTCGTCCGGCACGTCACTGATCAGGCCGCAGGCCACGCGCCGCCCGCGCAGATGGGCGGCCAGTCGGCCGCCCTTGATCCGGGAAACGGATGCGCGCACCCGGTTCATGGCCGTGATGTCCAGGCCGCTGCCCAGCAGCCAGTCATTGAGCGCCACCAGATCCTCCAGGCTCACACCGGCGGCCGGCACTTCGACCAGGCTGGAGGTGCCGCCTGAAATCAGGAACACCCACGTCTGTTCGGCCGGCGCCTCGGCAATGAAGGTCAGCAGCCGCGCGCCCGCCGCCAGACTGGCGGCATCGGGCAGCGGATGGCCGGCCTCGCGGCATTCGATGCGCGGATCGGCGCAGTGCCCGCTGCCGCTGTAGCCATGTTTGGTAATGGACAGGGCCGCGGCCAGACGCCCACCCAGGGCCGCCACCGCGCCGTCCAGCATGGCCTCGGCGGCCTTGCCGATCGCCACCAGCCGCACCGGGGCCGTCGCCTCGAACCCGTCCAGCCAGCGCCGTGTTACGCCCTCGCCGCAGACCCGCTCCAGCCCGGCCCGGTAGCATTCGAGCAAATGTGTTCTGATATCTTTATCCCTTTTATTCAATATTTTAAAAAATATTATTAAAGTACTTTAAAGGAATTGAATCCGCGCTGCCACCGCCCCCTGTCGAAGCGCTTTGACAGCCGCACCGGCCTGGTGCAATCTGCAGAAAAATCGGATCACGGGGAGGCAGGGCCATGGCAGCGCAGGAACATCGGCTCGAAGTGTATGAACCCTACGATTACACCGGCACCAACCCCATGCCACTGTCCGGCGTCGGCACGCTGCGCGGCGGCAACGGCGCCTTCTATTATCTGCTGGAGCCGGCCGCCCCGCTGGAGTTGAACGGCGAGCGGATCGACCAGTTGCTGGTGCTCCCGCGCTATACCGGCGATCCCATGTGCAACATCGAGGAAGGCAGTTGCACGGTCAATATCGAATACGTCATCCCGGGCGCCCGGCTGCAACCCGACACCCCCTTCTCCTACAACGACATCAAGCACTGGGGTGTGGGCAAGATCACCCGGGCCAACGGAAACGGCAACGGCAAGGGCTGATCGACTTCACAGATCGGTCTGAAACGCTTAGCGTAGGATGGGTGAAGCGAAGCGCAACCCATCACAATCCGTCATGACGATGGGTTACGACGCTGCGCGCCTCCACCCATCCTACCCGGCCACTGCATCCAGCCCGCGGGCCAGATCGGCCTGGATGTCGGCGATCTCCTCCAGCCCCACTGCCACCCGGATCAGACCGTCGCCGATGCCGGCGTCATGCCGCGCCTCGGGGGTGAGACGGCCGTGGGTGGTGGTCGCCGGATGGGTGATGGTGGACTTGGTGTCGCCCAGGTTGGCGGTGATGGACAGCAACTCGGTGGCATCGATCACCTGCCAGGCCGCCTCGCGACCACCCTTCACATCGAAGCTCACGATGCCGCCGAAGTCCTGCTGCTGCGCGCGCGCCAGCGCGTGCTGGGGATGGGATTCCAGCCCCGGATAGTAGACCCGTTCGATGGCCGGATGTGTCTCCAGCCAGCGCGCCAACTCAGCGGCATTGGTGCAGTGGGCCTGCATCCTCACCTTGAGCGTCTCCAGCCCCTTCAGGAACACCCAGGCGTTGAACGGGCTCATGGTCGGCCCGGCGGTGCGCAGAAACCCGAACACCTCCTGCCCCACCCGCTCGGCATCGCCCACCACGGCACCGCCGATGCAGCGACCCTGACCATCCAGGTACTTGGTGGCCGAATGAATGACGATGTCCGCGCCCTGATCGAGCGGGCGCTGCAGAATGGGCGTGCAGAAGCAGTTGTCCACTACCAGCAGGCAATCATGGGCATGGGCGATGTCGGCCAGCGCACGCACGTCCCCCAGTTCAGTGAGCGGGTTGGAGGGCGTCTCCAGAAACAGCATCCGGGTCTCGGGCCGGATGGCGGCCTCCCAGGCGGCGTTGTCCGAGAGTTCGACATAGCTCGTCTCGATGCCGCAGCGGGCCAGATAATTGTTGAACAACACCGTGGTGGTGCCGAAGATGCTGCGCGAGGAGACGATGTGATCGCCGGCCCGCAGCAGACCGAGACAGGTGGCCAGGATGGCCGCCATGCCCGAGGCCGTCGCCACACAGGCCTCCCCGCCCTCCATGGCCGCCAGCCGATCCTGGAAGGTGCGCACCGTGGGATTGGTGAAACGCGAGTAGATGTTGCCCGGCTCCTCCCCGGCGAAGCGGGCCGCGGCCTCGCGGGCGCTGCCGAAGACGTAGCTGGAGGTCGGAAAGATGGCTTCGGCATGCTCGCCCTCCGGCGTGCGCACCTGGCCGGCACGCACCGCCAGTGTGGCCAGGCCGTAATCCCTGTCCTTATCCTTATCCTTGTCGTTGTCATTATTGTTCATGGGCGTGCCCTGCAAGATCACATCCGTAGGTCGGGTTAGCGCAGCGTAACCCGACATATGTCTGCGTCGGGTTACGCCCTATCGGGCTAACCCGACCTACGCGCTTACTCAAGCCAGATAACGCTCGTCATTGCGAGGAACGAAGTGACGTGGCAATCTCCAACCGGTTGATTCTGCTGTACGAGATTGCCACGCTTCGCTCGCAATGATGACCTAGCAAGCGTCATTCCGTACTGTCCCCGCATTTCAACTGGTATTGCGCATTTCGATCACCTCGGCGTCATCGGCGTCGCGGCGTTCCTGCTTGGCCATGTCATTGCGCCGGCACTGCAGGTTCTCCAGGTACTCCGGGGTGACATCGCCGGTGACATACTCACCATTGAACACCGAGCAGTCGAACCGCGTCAGCCGTGGGTTGGTCTTGTTCACGGCCCGGATCAGGTCGTCCAGGTCCTGGAACACCAGCCGGTCGGCGCCGATCTCGCGCGCGACTTCCTCGTCGCTGCGGCCGTGAGCAACCAGCTCGTCAACCGTCGGCATGTCGATGCCATAGACGTTGGGAAAGCGCACCGCCGGTGAGGCCGAGGCGAAATAGACCTTGTTGGCGCCGGCTTCGCGCGCCATCTGGATGATCTGCTTGGAGGTGGTGCCGCGCACGATGGAGTCGTCCACCAGCAGCACGTTCTTGCCCTTGAACTCCAGCTCGATGGCATTGAGCTTCTGACGCACGGATTTCCTGCGCTGTTGCTGCCCCGGCATGATGAAGGTGCGGCCGATGTAGCGGTTCTTGATGAAGCCCTCGCGGTATTTCACCCCCAGGGTGTTGGCCATGTTCAGCGCCGAGGTGCGACTGGTATCCGGAATCGGGATGACCACGTCGATGTCATGATCGGTCCATTCACGCTGGATCTTGGCCGCCAGCCTGTCGCCCATGCGCAGCCGCGCCTTGTAGACAGAGACGTCGTCGATGATGGAGTCGGGCCGGGCCAGATAGACATACTCGAAGATACAGGTGGCATAGTCGGTCTTCTCGGCGCACTGGCGGGTGAACAGCTGTCCATCCAGGGTGATGAACACGGCCTCGCCGGGCGCGACGTCGGCGATGACCTCGTAGCCGAGCACGTCCAGGGCCACGCTCTCCGAGGCGACCATGTACTCCACGCCCCGCTCGGTTTCGCGCTTGCCGTAGACCAGCGGGCGGATACCGTAGGGGTCGCGGAAGGCCACCACGCCGTAGCCGGTGATCATGGCCACGGCGGCATAGGCGCCCCTGCAGCGGCGGTGCACGCCGCGCACGGCCTCGAATACGTCGTTCTCGTCGATCTTCAGCCGCCCCTGGCTGTGCAGTTCGTGGGCGAAGACGTTGAGCAGGATCTCGGAGTCCGAGTCGGTGTTGATGTGGCGCAGGTCGTCCTCGAACAGATAGCGCTTGAGTTGTTCGGCATTGGTCAGATTGCCGTTGTGCGCCAGGCTGATGCCATAGGGCGAGTTGACATAGAAGGGCTGGGCCTCGGCACTGGACTCGCAGCCAGCCGTCGGATAGCGCACATGGCCGATGCCCATGTTGCCGAGCAGACGCAGCATGTGGCGGGTATGAAACACGTCGCGGACCAGACCGTTGTCCTTGCGCAGGTACAGCCGATGGTCATCACAGGTCATGATGCCGGCTGCGTCCTGGCCCCGGTGCTGCAGCACCGTGAGCCCGTCATAGAGGGCCTGGTTCACCCGTTCCCGGGCGACGATACCGATGATTCCACACATGTGACGCTCTCACCTCAGAACTGAATGTTGTCGGCGATGTCCGGCGGCAGGAACTGTCGCAGCCACAGGGCCAGGGTCTCGGCATGCGGCATCAGTACCGAGTCGTTCCACCAGGGATCCTGCGGCAGCATGGTCAGCCCACCCAGCAGCACCAGCACGGCGACGATCACCACGCCGCGCACCACGCCGAACACGACGCCGAGCATGCGGTCGGTGCCGGACAGGCCGGTCTTCTTCACCAGCTGGCTGACCAGGTAGCTGACCAGCGCGCCCAGCAGCAGCACGATCACCAGCAGGGCGACGAAGGCCAGGGCATGGCGGATGGAAGGCGTATCCACCCAGCGCGTCAGCCAGCCGGAGAACTCGGGGGCAAAGGCCAGCGCGATCCAGATGGCGGCCACCCACACGGCCAGCGACATGGCCTCTCTGACAAAGCCGCGCCACAGGCTGATGCCGGCCGACACGGCGACCACCACCAGCATGACCACATCCACCCAGGTCAGCACCGGCTGTCACCCCGCCTCAGGCAAATACCGGATTGTGCCGGGCGGCGGGGCCGCCGGCGCTCAGAAACCGCTGTTCGCATCCGCGCATTCTAGCAAATCAGGGGTATTCTGCGACCAGTCCTTTCAGATCAAAGACCTTGGCAATTTCGCCCTGGAGTTTCTCGGCGGCAGGGCGCTCCGGCACCGGGCCGACCCGCACCCGCCAGGTGGTACCCGCACCGGTGCTGGCCGACTCGACGAAGGCCTTGTATCCCCTGGCCTGCAGTTGATCCCGCAGCCGTTCGGCATTGGCCTGCTGACTGAAACTGGCCACCTGCACCACCCAGCCGCTGGCCGGCGTCGGTGCGGCGGCGGACGACGGGGCCGGCGCCGGCTCGGCCGCAGGCGCGGGTTCGGGCGCTGGCTCGGGTTCAGGCGTCGGCTCAGGTTCCGGCTCGACCGGTGCGGGCGCAGCGGTCTCGGGCAGGGCCGCCTCGGGCGCCTCCGGGACCTCGGCTGCTGCGGGCGCGGAATCGGATTCGGCCGGCGGCGGCGGCAGCACCAGCGGCTCCAGCCGGTCCTTGACCTTGTATTCCGGTGCCGGCGGCAGATTACTGCCGATCGGCCCCATGCCGTCATCCGGTCCTTCCAGGATCATCGGGATGAAGATGGCCGCCAGCGCCACGATGACCGCCGCGCCCACCAGACGCTGTTTGAGTTTTTCATCCATGCCTTACCCCTTCAATGATTCAAGCAGCTTCAGTACCTCCCCCACGGTCAGGAAGGAACCGAATACCAGGATCCGGTCGTCCGGCCGGCTGTCGGCCCGCGCCGCGTGCCAGGCTGCAGCCACGTCATCATAGCCGGCGGCCGCCGCGTCGGCCTCCACCAGCAGCGGCAGTACACTGTCGGCGTGACGGGCCCGTGACCCGGACAGACTGCCAACATACCAGCAATCCACCTTCGGCAACAAAGGCGCAAGCACGCTGCGTACATCCTTGTCCGCGAGTCCGGCATAGACCGCCCGGGTACGGCCTGCGGCCGGATGCACCGCCAGCCAGTCCGCCAGCGCCGCTGCGGCCTCGGCGTTATGCGCCACGTCCAGCACCAGCTCGATGCCGTCCTGCGTCAGGTGCTGGCAGCGGCCGGCCAGTACGGCCGTAGCCAGCCCCCCGGCAATGGCCGCACGCGCTACCGGCAGTCGCGACTGCAGGCATTCCACGGCCATGAGCGCGGCAGCGGCATTGTGCAGCTGCACGCCCCCGCCCAGCGCCGGCAGCGGCAGTTCCTGCCAGGTGCACTGCAGCGACCACCAATCCCAGTAACCGTCGCGGGAGCGGCGGCTGCCGAAGGCCCGGTCCAGGGCATACCAGTGAGCAGCGCACTCGGCCGCGGCCGCGGCCAGATCGGCTGGCGGGTCGGGGTCGCCGCAGATCGCAGGACGACCGGCGCGGAAAATGCCGGCCTTCTCGCGTGCGATCAGGTCGCGTGTCTCGCCCAGCCAGTCCATGTGATCCAGACCGATGGAGGTGACGACAGCGACATCGGCGTCCAGGATATTGACCGCATCCAGGCGCCCGCCGAGGCCGACTTCCAGCAGCGTGACATCGACCTGTGCCCGCGCGAACAGCCACAGCGCGGCCAGGGTGCCGAACTCGAAATAGGTCAGGCTGATGTCGCCGCGCGCCGCATCGACGGCCGCGAACGCGGCCATGATGTCGGCATCCGCGGCCTCGCATTGTTCAATGCGGATACGTTCGTTGTAGCGGATCAGGTGAGGCGAGGTATAGAGCCCGGTGCGATAACCGGCGTGACTGTAGATGGCCTCGAGATATGCCAGCGTCGAGCCCTTGCCGTTGGTCCCGCCCACGGTAACCACCGGACATGCCGGTTGCAGCAGGTCCAGGCGATCGGCCACGGCGCGCACCCGGTCGAGTCCGAGTTCGATCTCGCGGGGGTGCAGGGTCTCCTGCCAGCGCAGCCAGTCGGCGAGGGAGTCGAAGCGCGTCACTGCGGTGCCTGGCCCCGGAGGGTGGGGTACCCGTAATGGAGCTCTGGGGGCTGGCTTGAGCGCAGCGCGGCAATCTCGTAACACCGCCTCATCCGTTGCGGGATTGCCACGTCGCTACGCGCCTCGCAATGACGTAAGACTTTCATTCAGGGGTGGAAGCGGCTGATGCAGGAGATTCTAGGATGCACTGCGATGCATAAAGATGGCCAGTAACCGGGCGACCCTGTCGCGCATCTCGCGCCGGTCAACGATCATGTCGATCGCCCCATGCTCCAGCAGGAATTCGCTGCGCTGAAAGCCTTCCGGCAGGGTCTCGCGCACGGTCTGCTCGATCACGCGCGGGCCGGCGAAGCCGATCAGCGCATTGGGTTCGGCAATGTGCACGTCGCCCAGCATGGCCAGGCTGGCGGACACGCCGCCCATGGTCGGGTCGGTCAGCACCGAGATGAAGGGCAGTCCGGCCTGCCGCATGCGTCCCAGCGCGGCACTGGTCTTGGCCATCTGCATCAGTGAGAACAGTGCCTCCTGCATGCGGGCGCCGCCGCTGGCGGAGAAGCACACCAGCGGCAGTTCGTTGTCCAGGCAGTGGTTCACGGCGCGCACGAAGCGCTCGCCCACCACCGAACCCATGGAACCGCCCATGAAGGCGAAGTCGAAGGCGCTGGCGACCAACGGCAGCCCCTGCACCTGACCCTGCATGACGATCAGCGCATCGGACTCACCAGTGGATTTCTGCGCCTGGTTGAGCCGGTCGCGGTACTTCTTGCTGTCGCGGAATTTCAGGATATCGACGGGTTCGATACCGGCAAACAACTCCTCGCGCCCGGCCTCGTCCAGGAAGGCCTGCAGCCGCCGGCGGGCACGGATGCGCATGTGATGGCCGCACTTGGGGCAGACCTCCAGGTTGCGCTCCAGCTCGGCACGGTAGATCACCGAACTGCAGGCGTCACACTTGGTCCACAGCCCTTCCGGCACGGTACGCTTGTTACCGCCTTCTGTGCGGATGCGCGTGGGCATCAGTTTCTCGAACCAGCTCATGTATAACTCTCGATATCCAGTTGTCAGAGGTGCGGACGGCGCCCGGGACCGGCGGGGTCACGCAATCCCCGGCTTCACGAGACGGCAGCAGCCGGCTGCGTAGCGTCCATGGCAGCGCGCATGGCGCGCAGTTCTTCGGCCACCTTCTCCCTGATGACGTCGGGATGCCCGCTCGCCTCGGCGATGTGGCGCACCAGCGCACTGCCGACGATTACGGCATCCGCGGCCCGACTCACCCGTGCGGCCGATTCGGCATCGCGGATGCCGAAACCCACCCCGATGGGCAGCGCGGCGATGGATTTGAGATGGCCGACCTTCTCGGCCACCGCGTCCACGTCCAGCCGGGTGGCGCCGGTCACGCCCTTGAACGAGACATAGTACAGAAAACCGCTGGCCTGCTCGGCGATGCGCGCCACGCGCGCATCGGTGGTGGTGGGCGAGAGCAGGAAGATGGGATCGATGCCATGGCCCTTGAGTTCGCCGGCCAGTTCCCCCGCCTCCTCCGGCGGCAGATCCACGGTCAGCACCCCGTCCACCCCCGCCTGCTGCGCGGCGGCGGCGAAGCCGGCGTAGCCCATGGCCTCGATGGGATTGAGATAGCCCATCAGCAGCACCGGTGTCTCATCGTTGTCACGGCGGAACCCGGCCACCATTTCCAGTACCCGGCGCAGGCTCACATGATGCTTCAACGCCCGCTCGCAGGCGGCCTGGATGACCGGCCCGTCGGCCATGGGGTCGGAAAAGGGGACGCCCAGTTCGATGATGTCGGCGCCGGCCTCGACCATGGCATGCATCAACGGCACGGTGCTGTCGGGGTCGGGGTCACCGGCGGTGATATAGGGGATCAGCGCCTTCCTGCCGGTCTGGCGCAACGCCTCGAAGCGGCCCTCGATGCGGCTCATACCTCGATCCCCTCGTGCGCCGCGACGGTGTGTATGTCCTTGTCACCGCGCCCGGACAGATTGACGATGATGATCTGGTCCTGCGCCATGGTCGGCGCCAGCTTGGTGGCATAGGCCAGGGCATGACTGGATTCCAGCGCCGGGATGATGCCTTCCATGCGGGTCAGATCGTGGAAGCCCTGCAGCGCCTCGCTGTCGGTGACGGCCACATAACGGGCACGGCCGCTGTCCTTGAGCCAGGCATGCTCGGGGCCCACACCGGGGTAGTCCAGGCCGGCGGAGATGGAATGGGTTTCGGTGATCAGGCCGTCGTTGTCTTCCATCAGGTAGGTGCGGTTGCCGTGCAGCACGCCCGGACGGCCGGCGCACAGGGGCGCGGCATGGCGACCGGAGTCTAAGCCGTCGCCGCCGCCCTCGACCCCGTACAGGGCCACGTCCCTGTCATCGAGGAAGGGATGGAACAGCCCGATGGCGTTGGAGCCGCCGCCGACGCAGGCGATCAGGGCATCCGGCAGCCGGCCGGCCTGCGCCTGGATCTGTTGGCGCGCCTCACGGCCGATCACGGCCTGGAAGTCGCGCACCATGGCCGGATAGGGATGCGGCCCGGCGACGGTGCCGATGATATAGAAGGTGTTGTCGACATTGGTGACCCAGTCGCGCATGGCCTCGTTGAGTGCATCCTTGAGGGTCTTCGAGCCGGATTCCACGCCCACCACCTCGGCACCCAGCAGGCGCATGCGGTAGACGTTGCTGGACTGGCGCTTCATGTCCTCGGCGCCCATGTAGATGACGCATTCCATGCCCAGCCGCGCGGCGACGGTGGCGGTGGCCACGCCGTGCTGGCCGGCGCCGGTCTCGCCGATGATGCGGGTCTTGCCCATGTGGCGGGCCAGCAGGGCCTGGCCGACGGTGTTGTTGATCTTGTGCGCGCCGGTGTGGTTGAGATCCTCGCGCTTGAGGTAGATCTGCGCCCCGCCCAGGTGCCGGCTCCAGCGCTCGGCGTGATACAGCGGCGAGGGCCGGCCGACATAGTAATGCAGGTCGCGGTCCAGTTCGGCCTGGAAATCGGGATCGTTCTTCAGCGTCTCGTAGGCCTGGCGTAACTCCTCGATGGGCTCCATCAGGGTCTCGGCAACGAAGCGCCCGCCATAGGGCCCGAAGTGCCCGTTGGCATCGGGCAGGTCGGTGAAGTGCAGCGGCGCCATGGCCTCAGTCGGTGTTGACACGGTTGACTCCTTGGATGAAGGCGGCGATCTTCGCCGGATCTTTGATCCCCTTGTCCTGCTCCACGCCGCTGCTGACATCCACGGCATAGGGACGGGTGCTGCGCACGGCCTGCTCCACATTGCCGGCATCCAGCCCCCCGGCCAGGATCAGCGGTCGCGGCCGCTCGGGCGGAATGCGGGCCCAGTCGAAGCGCTCGCCGCTGCCGCCCGGCACGGCCGGGTGCCAGGCATCCAGCAGAATGCCGGCGGCCCCGCGCCAGGCCTGCATCGCCGCAGCCACATCCATCTCCGGGTGCATGCGCAGGGCCTTGATGTAGGGATGCCCCAGGCCATCACAGAACTCCGGCGTCTCGTCGCCGTGGAACTGCAACAGGTCCAGCGGCAGTGCCTCGAGGTGCGCACGCACCGTCTCGGCAGCGGCATCCACGAACAAGCCCACCTTGCACACGAATGGCGGCAGCGCCGCGATGACAGCCCGGGCCTGCTCGATGTCAACCGCGCGCGGGCTGCGCTCATAGAACACCAGCCCGATGGCATCGGCGCCGGCGGCCGCAGCGGCCACACCGTCGTCGGACCGGGTGATACCGCAGATTTTAACGCGCACGCGCATGCACAGGCTACCGGATTCTCGCTGGGGTGAAACCCGCAATCCTGTCACAACTGCAGGGGAATTGCAGCTTTTTGAGTGAGGAGTGAGGATGGCCAGGCAAACACACCGAAGACACGGGAAGGCTCAGTGGCCATGGTATTTTTCCGCGTTTTCCGTGTGGTTCCGTGGCTGTATCAGAATCCCGGTGGCTCAACCGATCCCGGGAAATACCGCCTCGGCGGGCAGGCCGAATTCCGGCGGATACGCCACCCGCACGAAATACAATCCACCGGCCGGCGCCGTGATGCCGCTGCGCGAGCGGTCGCGGCCGGCCAGCAGTCCGGCCAGCCAGTCCACCGGCTGCTCGCCCCGACCCACCGCAATCAGGCTGCCGGCGATGTTGCGCACCATATGGTGCAGGAAGGCATTGGCCTCGATGTCGAGCAGGATCAGGTCGCCCCGGCGCTGCAACTCCAGCCGGTGCAGGGTACGCACCGGGTGTCTGGCCTGGCAGGCCAGGGCCCGGAAGGCGGAGAAATCGTGCTCGCCCAGCAGCGGACGGGCGGCGGCCTGCATGGCCTCGACATCCAATGGACGATGCTCCCAGCACACCCGCTTGCGCAGCAGGGCCGGGCGATGACCGCGGTTGAGGATGAGGTAGCGGTACTGGCGTGCCGTGGCCTTGAACCGGGCGTGGAAATCCTCGCTGATCGGCCGCACCCAGGTGATCGCGACCTCCGGCGGCAGATTGGAATTACCGCCCAGCAGCCAGGAGCGCATACTGCGCCCGGCATGGGTATCGAAGTGCACGACCTGGGCAGTGGCATGCACACCGGTGTCGGTACGCCCGGCACAGACCACGCTCACCGGATGATCCGCCACCTTCGACAGGGCCTGTTCCAGCGCGGCCTGTACGCTGGGGGCGTGGCTCTGGCGCTGCCAGCCGTTGAAGGCGCTGCCGTCGTATTCGATGCCCAGGGCGATGCGCATCAGGGTTTCTCTCCACGGCAGCGACGGGAACGCGGAGAACGCAAAGGCGCAGAGACACAGAGAAGTCCCTGTGGCGCTGTCTGCGAACCGGGGCGGGAAAATGCAACCAGAGGCTTGAGGGCGCTCATGCCATTCATTCCACTCCGACCCACCAGGGCATGAGCATGACCAGCGCGATCCCGGCCGGCCAGGCCCATTCCCACCAGGCCGGGCGCGCCTGCACCGGGATCTCCAGCGCCACCGGCGGGTCATTTTCCGCCGCCTTCAGCACCCGCTGCCACAGACCCGGCAGCGCCGCGGCGAAGGCACGCCACTGGCGCAGCGGCGGCAGTTCCGCCTGCCATGTCCGGATCAGCTCCTGCGCCTGCGGCACCCGCTGCAGGGTGAGCACGATGCGCACATTCAGCCGGCGGGCATCCAGCCCGAGGCGCTGCAGCGGCCGGGTGAGCCAGGCCAGCCCGGTCAACAGCTGTTCCCGCGGCGTCGTGGTGAGCAGCAGATAGACCGCCAGCACCATCCCCAGCAGAATCACCGCCCGCACCCCACCTGCGGCCAGTCCCTGCCAACTCGGCGACAAGGTCCCCAGTACCGGGATCAGCGCCTCACCCGGTGTGAGCCAGCCGTAGACGAACACCAGTGCGAGCAGCAGCCAGCGCAGCCGTCGCAGCGCCTGTCCGGCCCCGGGGATGCGCAGCGAACCGCGCGCCGGCCAGGACAGCAGCACGAACGCCGCCAGGCCGGCCAGACCCAGCAGCAGCGCCGGCCCGCGGGCATGCGCCAGCCCGGCAGCGAATGCCAGCAACGACAGAATACGGATGGCAGGGGACGGGGAGGCGATGGACATGAAGGAATTCTACCCGCACCGACCCTCCCTGGGCCATTATTCCCCCAGGTTGATTTCCAGCCGCAGGATCGGGAAGATCACGCTATTCCGAAGCAACTGAGACGAAGCATGAGCCAGTCGAAGATCAAGACCGACGAGAAGAAACAGCATTTTGACGATATCTACGTTGCCGAGACCCCCGTTCCCTTCAAGGAGCGCATTCTGGATGCGCTGGACTATATCTCGGACGACTTCAACCGCCGGATGTTCGACCGTCTGATCCTGCCCTGGGTGCAGGAAAAGGCCGGCCGCGGCGAGACGGTGCGCTATGTCGACCTGTGCGCCTGCTTCGGCAACACCACCATGGCCACCGTCTACGGCATGGACTACGAGGCCATCCGCCACAACTGGCGTGACACCGACGCCTGCCGGAGGATCGAGGCCGAGCGCCGCTTCCCGGCCCATACCACCGGCATCGACATCTCCGGCAACGCCATGGCCTACGGCCAGAGTTGCGGCCTGTTCGACGACACCGTGGTCGCCGATCTCAACGCCCCTTCCGCCGAGGCGAAACAGGCGGTGGATGCGGCGATGGAAAACGCCGACGTGGTGATCTCCACCGCCTCGCTGGTCTATCTCGAAACCGATGTCATCAAGGCGCTGATCGACGCCTTCGCCCGCGCTCCGCGTGAGGGCTACATGCTGGTCAACTTCCTCAATCCCTTCAGCCTGGACAAGGCGGACGAGACCAAGCGCCTGTTGCTGGAGCGCCTGGAGTTCGTCGGCAGCATGGCCACCCGCCACCGCCGCATGTCGCCGCTGGAGCAGGAGAACTACCCCGGTGAGGAGTGGTCGCTGCTGGAGATCTGGGTCCTGCGTCGCAGGCCCTGAAACCGATGACCGCCGGCAGAAAAACCCTCTACTCCATCATCGAATCGCCGGCGCACCCGGACTTCTCGCAGTTGTATCGCCGCCTCGGGCTCGAGCAGATAAGACTCAACTCCCAGCGCAAGGCCATCAACGAACTGAAGCGCACTCCGCCCGACTGGGTCGTGGCGGAGTTCTTCTACGGCTACGGCAACAACTACGCAGGCGTCAATGTCTGCAACCTGGATGTCTTTCTGTACAGCCTGCAGAAATATGCTCCGGAGGCGAAAGTGATCGTACTGGTGGAAAAGCCGGAGGCGCAGTATGTACCGCGGCTGGCCGAACTGTTTACGCTGCATGCGGTGCTGACATTGCCGGTGGAGGAAAAAGACATGCAGGCCGCACTCGATACATTCTCATAGGTTGTCAGGTCATACGCGGCATCGGGATGCACGCCAGCCAAAGCCGACAGCCACTGATCCCGGCATGAAAAACCCGGCCGGGGCCGGGTTTGGAAATCGGCAAACAAAGCCCGTCAGTTTTCGGTGGCTTCTTCCACCTTGTCGCCGGCCTCTTCCATGGCATCGCCCATTTCCTCGCCGGCTTCCTTGAGCTTTTCAGTGGTGGCTTCCATGGACTCGTCGATCTTCTCACCGGCCTCTTCCGCCGGACCCTGGCTCTCGCCGCAGCCGGCCAGGCTCAGGCCGAGGGCGATCATCAGCACGCTGAGCATATTCTTACTGTTCATGGGTGACTCTCCTTGTTTATTCATTTATGGGGTGAAGCGCGCAGAGTTTCGTAGCTGTTGCCGGGGAATGCAAGGGGCGGCATCACAATTTCCGCTCCGCCGCCGGTGCAGTCCGGCTGCAGAGGCTGGAAAAGAACAAAGCCCGGCGGGTGCCGGGCTTTGCTATCTACAGTGACCCGCCGTCGGCGTCAGACGACTTCCTTCATCAGTGTCTCCGCCTCGGACTTCTGGGCCTGGTTGCCCTCTTCCATAACTTCTTCCAGGATGCTGCGTGCACCTTCCGGATCGCCCATCTCGATATAGGCACGGGCAAGGTCGAGCTTGGTGGAGACCTCATCGCCGGCCTGCAGTTCACCCTCGCCGACTTCGACTTCCTCCTCGGCTTCACCGACCGGCGCGGCCGCCTCGTCAGTCTCGCTGAGATCGAACTCAAGCATGTTTTCGTCATCGTCGGCCAGACCCGGCACCTTCTCCTCGGCAGGTTCGACTCCTTCCGTTTCAGCCCTGTCTCCGGGAGCGAAGCTCTCCAACTCGCCCAGATCGAAATCGAGCGAGTTGTCCTCCTCGGCTCCCGCCTCGGATTCGGCAGTGGCCGTCCCGGCTTCGTCCAGGCCGGTATCGCTCGTGTCCATACCACCGAGGTCGGTCAGTTCCGGCTCGGCTGGCGCGGGCGCCTCGACCGCGGCACCGCCTGCCAGATACAGGCTGTTGCCGGGGTTGAGTTCGCGTCCCATCTCCACCACCCGCTGCCAGGCGGGATCCTCCTGGTTCTCCAACCGGGCCAGCAAGGCCTCGGCCTCGGTATCGAAGGCACTCTGGTTCCGGGCGGCATGGAAGACTTCCAGCAGCTTGAGCCGGTAGTCGGCGTTGTCGGGATCGTTGTCCAGCGCACCCCGGATCAGTTCCTCGGCCTGCTGGTAGCGGCCGTAGGCAAGGTAGACGTCCGCCTCGGCGATGGGATCGGCCTCGGCCTCGTTCTGCAGGGTACCCATATCGCTGACGGAAAAATCCGTGAACAGCGAGGAGTCGGACTGCGGCCCCCCGGAGGCCGCCGGCGCCGGCGCCTCTTCCTGCGGCTCGGCCGCCGCCGCCTCGGCTCCGCCGGCAGCGGCACCGACGGCAGTCGCCGCGGATGCACTTCCCGCGCCGCCCTTATCCCCGGGCTCGGCCAGAATGCTTTCCTTGAACTCGGTTGTGGCCATGCGGCGCTTGCGTGCCCCGAGCCAGGCCAGGATCAACAGCAGCAGGGCAACGGCACCGGCGCCGGCCTGCCACAGAGGATTGGTCAGGAAACGGCTGAGCAGGCCTTCTTCGGCCGGGGCCGGGGCGGGCTGGCGGATATCCTCCTGCAGGGCGGGCGGCGCGGGTTCGGCCTGGGCCTCCGGTGCCGCGTCAGCCGGCGCGGGTTCCACCGGCTCGGTCCCGGCGACCAGTTCATCCGGCGCCGCGGCAGCCGCGGTTTCATCCGTCATCTGTTCCTGCGCAGGCACGGGGGATTCCTCTCCCGCGTCAGCGGCAACTGCCTCTTCGCCGGCCAGCGAGCCCTGCATCCGGGCCAGTTCGTCATCACTGAGCTGGACCAGACGATGCAATTGGGCGATCTGCTGCTCCAGGTCGGCCAGCCGCTCATTGAGGTCCTGGTTCTGCTGACGCTGAGCTTCGAGTTCCTCCACGGCCAGTGCCAGTTCCGTACGCACCTGCTCCACTTCGGTGCCCGCGCCTGCCTCGCCCCCGGCACCGTCGGCAGCGGCGGCGGCATCGGCTGCATCGGGAGTGACCAGCTTGAGTTGGGCATCAGCGCCTGCGGTCGCGGCCGGGCCGGCCTCGTCGGCGGACACCGCCGGCTCCGCTGTTTCCGCGGCCGGTGCCTCGCGCTCGACCTTGCCGACGGCCGGTGCGGCGGCTGTCTCGTCACTGCGACCCTCGCGCCACAGCCGGTGATGCCGGCTGACCTCGGTCCGGGCCTCGGCCTGGCTGATGGAGGTAAACTCCTCCCGCGACGGTACGCGCAGAACATGTCCGGCCTTGAGACTGTTGACGTTGCCGTGCTGGAAAGCCTCCGGGTTGGCACGCACCAGGCCGAGCATGGTCTGCTGCATGCTCACCCCGGCATCGGGACGTACCTTCTCGGCGATGTTCCACAAAGTGTCGTTGCGCTGCACCGGTCCGTACTCGGAACCGGTGAAGGTCGCTTCCCGGCGGCCTGAGTCGGCAGGCCGGGAAGGCGCCGGCGCCGGGACGGCCTGGCGGGCAGTGGTCGGCGCGGTGGCTGCCGGCGCCGGGGCCTCGGCGGGCATAAGTGCGGGCGGATCGATCAGCATGGTGTACTCGCGCACCAGCTGTCCGCTGGCCCAACTGGCCTGCACCATGAAATCGAGGTAGGGCTCGCGCACCGGCTCCTGACTGGTGACCTTGATCACGGCGGTGCCGTCGGGCCGGGTGGTGACAGCGAACTTCAGCCGGGTGTGCAGGTAGATGCGTTCGACCCCGGCCTGTGCATAGGCCTCGGGCGAAGCCAGCCGGACCTTGAGTTGATCGACCTCCTCCGGCGTGGCCGACAACAGGGTGATCTCGGCGTCCAGAGGCTGATGCAGGGCGGAGTTTAGCTTGATTTCACCCAGTCCCAGGGCGTAGGCATGACTGGCGAAGGCGCCCAGCATGGCCGTGACTAAGGCCGTTTTCCTAACCATTTTGCTTCCTCTCATGTGCCCGAGGACCCGTCCTGTGCTGGATCCCGTCGTTTTGGTGTTTTGGAGAAGTATCCTGCAACTAGTCGTTCTTTCTCGGAATTTCTTGAGTCCGCCCCACTATAGCCTAGAGGTGGTCTCTGACCAACAACTCCGCGATCTGGATGCTGTTCAGGGCGGCACCCTTGCGCACATTATCGGCGACCACCCACAAATCTAAACCGCGCGGATGCGAGATATCCTCACGGATACGCCCGACATAGACCGGGTCGTGATTGGCCCCTTCAGTGACCGCGGTGGGATAACCGCCGTCGGTGTGTTCGTCCAGCACCACGATGCCCGGCGCCTTGCCCAGCAGTTCGCGGGCCCGGGCGGCGGTGAGCTTGTCGCGGGTCTCGATGTGCACCGCCTCGGAGTGGCCATAGAAGACCGGCACCCGCACCGCGGTGGGATTCACCTGGATGTTCTCATCGCCCATGATTTTGCGGGTCTCCCACACCATCTTCATCTCTTCCTTGGTGTAGCCGTTGTCCATGAAGGCATCGATGTGCGGCAGGCAGTTGAAGGCGATCTGCTTGGGATAGACCTTCGCCTCGATGTCCTTGCCGTTGAGCAGCTGCGCGGTCTGGGTCGCCAGTTCCTCGATCGCCTCCTTGCCGGTGCCGGAGACGGCCTGGTAGGTGGCGACATTGATGCGCTCGATACGGGCGGCGTCATGCAGGGGCTTGAGCGCGACCAGCATCTGTATGGTGGAGCAATTGGGATTGGCGATGATGCCGCGATTGGTATAACCGGCCACGGCTTCGGGATTCACCTCGGGCACCACCAGCGGGATGTCGTCGTCATAGCGGAACTGGGAGGTGTTGTCGACCACCACACAGCCGGCGGCCGCCGCCTTGGGCGCATACTCCTTCGACACCGAGGCGCCGGGCGAGAACAGGCCGATCTGCACCTGCGAGAAATCGAACTCCGCCAGGTCCTGCACGGTGAGGTGCTTGTCGCCGAACCGCACCTTGCTGCCGGCCGAGCGGCTGCTGGCCAGGGCATACACCTCACCCACCGGGAACTTGCGCTCGGCCAGTATCTCCAGCATCACCTCGCCAACGGCACCGGTGGCACCGACGACAGCGACATCGAATGTCTTGCTCATGTTTTGACTCCTAAAAATACCTGATAGCCACGGAATACACGGAAAGCACGGAAAAATGTTTTTGTTCTCCGGCGCCGCGCGCAGCGCGTGCGCCGGCAAACAATCATCCGTGTTTTCCGTGTATTCCGTGGCTATTGTTTGTATTCAATTCAACTCCGCGACCACGGCATCGCCCATCTCGGCCGTGCCCACCTGCTGCTTGCCGTCCTGCATGATGTCGGCGGTGCGCAGGCCCTGGTCCAGCACCCGGCCCACGGCGGTCTCGATGGCATCAGCCAGATCGCCCCGGTCCAGGCTGAAGCGCAGCATCATGGCCACCGACAGGATGGTCGCCAGCGGATTGGCGATATTCTGACCGGCGATGTCCGGCGCCGAACCGTGGATCGGCTCGTACATGCCCTGGCCCTGCTCGTTGAGCGAGGCCGAGGGCAGCATGCCGATGGAACCGGTCAGCATGGCCGCCTCATCGGAGAGGATATCGCCGAACATGTTGGTGGTGACGATGACGTCGAACTGCTTGGGCGCCCGCACCAGCTGCATGGCGGCATTGTCGACATACATGTGGGAGAGTTCAATATCGGGCCGGCCGGCAGCCTCCGCCGTCACCACTTCACGCCACAATTCTGTGCACTCGAGCACATTGGCCTTGTCCACGGAACAGACCCGGCCGGTACGTTTGGCGGCGATATCGAAGGCCACCCGGGCGATGCGCCGGATCTCGGACTCGGAATAGACCAGGGTATTGAAGCCCTCGCGCTCGCCGTTCTCCAGCTCGCGCACACCGCGCGGCTGACCGAAATAGATGCCGCCGGTCAGTTCGCGCACGATCATGATGTCCAGCCCGGCGACCACTTCCGGCTTGAGGCTGGAGGCCTCGGCCAGCTGCGGATACAGGATGGCCGGGCGCAGATTGGCGAACAGCCCCAGCCCGGCGCGCAGGCCCAGCAGGCCCTTCTCCGGGCGCAGGGCGATCTCCAGCGGCTCCCACCTGGGCCCGCCGACCGCGCCCAGCAGGATGGCGTCGGCGGCTTTCGCCCTGTCCAGGGTCGCATCGGGCAGCGGCGTGCCGGCGGCCTCATAGGCCGCGCCGCCGACCAGCCCTTCCTCGATCTCAAGTTCCAGCCCGGCGGCGGTCCTGAGATGGTCGATGACCTTCATCGCCTCGGCGACGATCTCCGGGCCGATGCCGTCGCCCGGCAGTACCAGCAGTTTCTTCATGATCTATTTCCTGTGTTGGCCACGTTCGTAATGGCCACGGAAAACACGGAAAGCACGGACAGAGATTTTGTTCTCCGGCGCCGCGCATAGCGCGCGCGCCGGCAGGCAATTGTCCGTGTTTTCCGTGTATTCCGTGGCGCTCTTATGATTGAAACAACCAGGGCGCCTCCTGTCTGCGCCGCTCTTCATAGGCGCAGATCTCGTCGGCATGCTGCAGGGTCAGGCCGATGTCGTCCAGACCCTCCAGCAGGCAGTGCTTGCGGAAGGCATCGACCTCGAAGCCGAATTCATCCCCGTTCGGGGTGATCACCTTCTGCCCGGCCAGATCCACGGTCAACTCGTAGCCCGGCTGCGCCTCGGTCTCGCGGAACAGCCGGTCCACGGTCTCCCCCGGCAGGATGATGGGCAGGATGCCGTTCTTGAAGCAGTTGTTGAAGAAGATGTCGGCGTAGCTCGGCGCGACCACCACCCGGAAGCCGTAGTCCAGCAGCGCCCAGACCGCGTGCTCGCGCGAGGAGCCGCAGCCGAAGTTCTCCCGCGCCAGCAGGATGCGCGCACCCTTGTATCTGTCCTGATTGAGGACGAAGTCCGGATTCAGCGGCCGGTTGCTGTTGTCCTTTCCAGGCTCGCCGTGATCCAGATAGCGCCACTCGTCGAACAGGTTCGGCCCGAAGCCGGTGCGCTTGATCGATTTCAGAAACTGCTTGGGGATGATCGCGTCCGTGTCCACGTTGGAGCGGTCCAGCGGCGCGGCGATCGCGGTCAGGGTTTCAAATTTTTCCATGGTGCCAAACCTCTTTATAAGAGCGCCACGGAATACACGGAAAACACGGACAATTGCCTGCCGGCGCACGCGCTACGCGCGGCGCCGGAGAACAAAACATTTTCCGTGTTTTCCGTGTATTCCGTGGCCATTACGAAATTTGTCTGTTGTTTTCCGTGGCGCTCTTGATCTCATGTTCGGATATCCACGAAGTGCCCGTGCACCGCCGCGGCGGCGGCCATGGCCGGGCTGACCAGGTGGGTGCGTCCGCCCTGGCCCTGGCGGCCCTCGAAGTTGCGGTTGGAGGTCGAGGCGCAGCGCTCGCCCGGCTCCAGCCGGTCGGCGTTCATGGCCAGGCACATGGAGCAGCCCGGCTCGCGCCATTCGAAGCCGGCCTCGAGGAATACCTTGTCCAGACCCTCGGCCTCGGCCTGCTGCTTGACCAGCCCGGAGCCCGGCACCACCAGCGCCTGCTTGATGTTGGCGGCCACCTTGCCGCCGCGGATGGCGGCGGCGGCCTCGCGCAGGTCCTCGATGCGGGAGTTGGTGCAGGAACCGATGAAGACGCGGTCGAGTTGAATATCCTGGATCGGGGTGCCCGGCTTGAGATCCATGTAGACCAGGGCCTTTTCCATGCCGCTGCGCTTGACCGCACTGTCGGCCTGCGCCGGGTCCGGCACCACGGCGTCGATGCCGACCACCATCTCGGGCGAGGTGCCCCAGGTAACCTGCGGCACCAGCCCGGCGGCATCCAGCACCAGGGTCTGATCGAATACAGCGTCCTCGTCCGAGACCAACTCGCGCCAGGCCGCCACGGCCCGGTCCCACAACTCGCCCTTCGGCGCAAAGGTGCGCCCGCGCATGTAGTCGATGGTGGCATCGTCCACCGACACCAGCCCGGCGCGGGCACCGGCCTCGATGGCCATGTTGCATACCGTCATGCGGCCCTCGACCGACAGGCTGTGGATGGCCTCGCCGCCGAACTCAATGGTGTGGCCGGTGCCGCCGGCGGTGCCGATGCGGCCGATGATGGCCAGCACGACGTCCTTGGCGGTCACCCCGGCTGGCAGCCGGCCGTCGACGCGGATCAGCAGGTTCTTCGCCTTGGTCTGGATCAGGCACTGGGTGGCCAGCACATGCTCGACCTCCGAGGTGCCGATGCCGAAGGCCAGGGCACCGAAGGCACCGTGGGTGGAGGTGTGCGAATCGCCGCAGACCACGGTCATGCCCGGCAGGGTCGCGCCCTGCTCCGGCCCGATCACATGGACGATGCCCTGGCGCGGGTCGTTCATGCGGAATTCCTGGATGCCGTATTCGGCACAGTTGCTGTCCAGGGTCTCGACCTGGATGCGCGAGACCGGGTCACTGATGCCGCCGCTGCGGTTGGTGGTCGGGACGTTGTGATCCGGCACCGCCAGCACCGAGCCGGTACGCCAGGGTTTGCGCCCGGCCAGCCGCAGGCCTTCGAACGCCTGCGGTGAGGTGACTTCGTGAATGAGGTGGCGATCGATATAGAGGAGCGCCGTGCCGTCCGCGTCCTGCCGCACCACATGCGCATCCCAGAGCTTGTCGTAGACTGTCTTGCCTGTCATGGCCATCTTTCTCCTGTGATGAGGCCGAGTCTAGGCAGGAATATGAGATAACACAAATTCATATTATTCATGTAAACTATTCCTATTTGGAATGAATATATGTCACTGGATATCGCCGGTCTGCGCGCCTTTCTGGCCGTAGCAGAACATGAATCCTTCTCCGCGGCGGCGGCCGAGCTGCACCTGACTCAGCCGGCGGTGAGCAAGCGCGTCGCCGCCCTGGAAGCAGCGATGAAGGTGCGGCTGTTCGACCGCATCGGCCACCGGGTGCTGCTGTCCGAGGCCGGCGAGGCCCTGCTGCCGCGCGCCCGGCGCATTCTGCTCGATATCGAGGACAGCCAGCGCGCCATCGCCAACCTCTCCGGCCGGGTCGAGGGGCGGCTCTACCTCGGCACCAGCCATCACATCGGTCTGCACCGCCTGCCGCCGGTACTGCGCGAGTTCATCGAGCACTACCCGGAGGTGCGGCTGGAACTGCGTTTCCTCGACTCGGAGGCGGTGTGTGCGGCCGTGGTCAGCGGCGAACTGGAACTGGGCGTGGTCACGCTCCCGGTCGAACCGCCGCCTGCACTGGCCCTGGAGCCGGTCTGGGACGATCCCCTGTCGGTGGTGGTCGGTCGTGACCATCCTCTGACCGGCCGGGACCGGGTGGACATGGCCCGGCTGGCGGCAACCCCGGCGATCCTGCCGGGCCCGGAAACCTTCACTCGCCAGATCATCGAATCCGGATTCGCCCGCCGCGGTCTCAGGATTGAGGCCGAACTGTCGACTAACTACCTGGAGACCATCAAGATGCTGGTGGCGGTCGGGCTGGGCTGGAGCCTGCTGCCGGACAGCATGCTGGACGACCAGCTCAGTGCCCTGACGGTCCCAGGACTGGCTCCGCATCGGCGGCTGGGCATCATTCACCATCGTGAGCGTACCCTGTCCAATGCCGCGCGGGCCATGCGCGCGGCCGTCAGCCGTCACCGCGACCCCTGATCACGCCTCAGCGTGACGGGGGCTATACTGACTTGCATGGTTGTGTGTTCAGCTGCCCATGAGGTTCACAGGTATGCGTTTTCTGCTCATTGTGCTCGGCCTGGCCATGCTGGCCTGCCGACCCGCGGCGGCAGCCCCCGGCTACCAGTTGGCCATCGTCAACCCCGCCTCCCCTTCGCGCCTGCATGCGGTCTGGGAACCCCTGCGCCAACACCTGTCGCAGGAACTTGATGCGGAGATCGAACTCGTCTTCCCCAAGGGCATCGATCAGGTGGAAAAGCTGCTTGGGCACAACGAGATCGATTTCGTCTATCTCAATTCCTATCTGTTCTACCTGCTCAAGGGCAAAGGCAAGCTCGCTGCCGTGGCCCAGATGCGCAACCTCGACGGGATGACCACCAGCCAGGGCAGCTTCATCGTCCGCGCTGACAGCGGCATCCGCAGTGTGGACGATCTGCGCGGGCGCAAACTGGCGCTGATCAGCCCGCTCGGGGCCGGCGCCTACCTGGCGCCGCGCGCCTATCTGAGGGATTTCGGGATGGACATCCACACCGACCTGGATCTGGTATTCACCGGCGATCTCAAGAAATCCGTCTATGCGGTCCTGCTGGGTGATGCCGCCGCCACCACCATGTGCGCAGTCAGTTACAAGATTCTGGAGCACAAACTCAATTTCAAGGAACTGAGCATCATCGACAGCACCCGCCCCTTCCCGGAGCCGCTGGTCGCGGCTTCCACCCGGCTCGGGCCGGAACCCATCGAGGCCTGGCGCCGCGCGCTGCTGAAACTCTCCCAGACCGAGTCAGGGCGTGCCGCCCTGCAACCGCTGGCTGACATCAAGGTACGGGATTTCATCGAGTACGACCCGGCGCTCGAAACGCTGACCCGCAACCTGATGCAGTACACGCCGGCACCGTGACGCAGAAATACCGCTACAACCTGTTTCTCAGGCTCATTACCCCGATCGCCCTGCTCCTGCTGGTGATTGCGGCCGGGCTGACCGCAGCCGTGATCACGGAATCCAACCGCACCATCGAATCCTTCCGGGCACTGCAGGCCGCCTCGCACGCCCGCACCCTGGCCAGCGGCAGCATGGACGCCATCCTGACCCGCGACTACACCCTGCTGGAGAACTGGGTCCATGCCGCCATTCCGGGCGACGATTACGCCTACGCCTATATCGCCAATGACGGCGGCCTGATCCTGGCGCATACCAATTTCAGTTTCGTCGGCAAACGCATCACGCTGCAGCGGCCGGCCGCAATGCAGCAGATCGAGACCCGCTACGACGAACGTTCCGTCACCGAGATCGTCCAGCCGATCGAACTCGGTGCAGGCTTTCTCGGAACGGCCCATGTCGCCTATTACCAGAGTCACGGCCTGGCACTGCTGCCCAATCTCGCCAGCAACCTGCTGGCACCGCTGCTGGTCGCGCTGCTGCTGTTCGGTCTGGCACTGTATGCCATCGCCCGACGCACCACCGATCCGATCCACGTCCTGACCCGGACCATCGCTTCCAGTTCGCTGAACGACCTGAAGCCGATACCCGCCAGCATCACCACCCAGAAGAATGAGATCGGCGAACTGGCCTCGACCTTCCAGGACATGCAGTCCGACCTCAGGAACAGTTATGACCGGCTGCGGGATGCCCTCGAACAACTGGACCGGCAGAAAACCCATCTGGAGACCATGCTTCATTCCATCGGCGATGCCGTGATCACCACCGACAACGCCGGCCGGGTGGAGTATCTCAACCCGGCCGGCGAGACCCTGCTGGGCTGGCATCAGGACCAAGTCCAGGGTCAGCATATCGGCGAGATCTATCATGGCGAACAGGACCAGAGACAGCTATGGGAACTGCTCGAGGCCCAGTGTCTGAAGGGCGGTGCCGTCATGCCCCGCAGCGAGCAGCCGATCGTCAACCGCCAGGGCGAGCGCATCTTCATCGAACAGTCCGCCGCCCCGATCCGCGACGCTGCAGGGAACATCAACGGTCTGATCATCGTCGCCCACGACGTCACCCGTGAGCAGATCCTGCAGCAGGAACTGCTGTACAAGGCAAGCCATGACGACCTGACCGGACTGCGCAACCGGGTCGAGTTCAACCGCCAGCTGCAGGAGTTCATCAACAGCGCCAAACTGGACCACAAGGAACACGCCCTGCTGTTCCTGGATCTGGATCAGTTCAAGCTGGTCAACGACACCTGCGGCCATACCGCCGGCGATGAACTGCTGCGCCGCGTGGGCCACATCCTCTCCGGGGAAATCCGCCGCCACGATATCCTGGCCCGGCTCGGCGGGGACGAGTTCACCATCATCCTCGCCGACTGCAGCCTGGCGGAAGCCGAGCCCATCGCCGAAAAAATCCGCCGCGCCATCGAAAGCTTCATATTCATCTGGGACAACCAGCGTTTCAATATCACAACGAGTATCGGACTGGCGCCCATCACAGCCGACAACCTGAATCAGCAGAAGCTGCTGAGCCTGGCCGACGCAGCCTGCTATGCCGCCAAGCACAACGGCCGCAACCGTATCTACCGCTATGACGAAAACGATTCCCTGCTCAACCAACACTACGGCGAGGTGAACTGGATCAGCCGCATCAACCAGGCCATTGCCGAGGACCGCCTGGCACTGTATTTCCAGACCATCGAGCCGATCAACGCCCGGGACGCCGGGCAGCATCTGGAAATACTGGTACGACTGCAGGACGAAACCGGGCGGTTGATCCCGCCCTCGGCCTTCATCCCCGCCGCCGAACGTTACAACCTGATGCCCACGGTGGACCGCTGGGTGGTCTCCCGCACCTGTCACTGGTTCGCCCGCCATCCCGAAATCCTGGGGCAGGTCGGAGTGGTATCGGTCAACCTGTCGGGCGAAACCCTCAATGACAGCGGCTTCGCCGATTTCGTGCTCCAGCTGTTCGGCGAGTGCGGCATGGACGGCAGCAAGCTCTGCTTCGAGATCACCGAGACCACCGCCATCGGCAATCTCATCGTCGCCCAGGAATTCATGTCGCGCATGCAGGCGATCGGCTGCCGTTTCGCGCTGGATGACTTCGGCACCGGCATGTCCTCCTTCGGCTATCTCAAGACCCTGCCGGTGGATTTCCTGAAGATCGATGGCATCTTCATTCAGAACATCGCCTCGGACCCGATCGATTACGCCATGGTCCGGTCCATCAACGATATCGGTCACCTGCTGGGTCAACAGACCATCGCCGAGTTCGTGGAGAACGCCGATATTCTGGAACGGCTGCAGGAGATCGGGATCGATTACGCCCAGGGGTATCATTTCTCCCGGCCGGCACCCCTGGAGGACCTGCATCGGCTGGTCAGTCCACTGCGGGCAGACACCGGGCGGCCGTCGTCGTGAAATCCGTGCGGCCGTCGCGATTGATCCACGTCAGCGACAACCGGCGCCAGGGCATGCCACAATGCCGTGACTGCACGCGTCGACAAGGAGGATCGAAATGAGTACCAATATCCAGGACATCCTGGCCGAAGAGGCCGAATCCCTGCTCACCTACCGCTGCACCGGCATCCCGCGCGAGCGGCTGCATGTCCCGGGACCGGATTTTGTCGACCGCATCGTCAGCCTCAGCGACCGCAACCCGCGCGTGCTGCGCAACCTGCAGAGCCTGTTCAATCAGGGTCGCCTGGGCGGCACCGGCTACCTGTCGCTGCTGCCGGTGGACCAGGGCGTGGAGCACTCGGCCGGCGCCTCATTTGCCCCCAACCCGGACTTCTTCGACCCGGAGCACATCGTCGAACTGGCCATCGAGGGCGGCTGCAACGGTGTGGCCTCCACGCTCGGTGTGCTGGGCGCGGTGGCCAGGAAATACGCCCACAAAATCCCCTTCATCGTGAAGCTCAACCACAACGAACTGCTCAGCTATCCGAATCAGTACGATCAGACCCTGTTCGCCCAGGTCGACCAGGCCTTCGAACTGGGCGCGGTGGCGGTGGGCGCCACGGTGTACTTCGGTTCGGAGGAATCCCGGCGCCAGATCCTGGAGGTGAGCGAAGCCTTCGCCCATGCCCACGAACTGGGCCTGGTGTGCGTGCTCTGGGCCTACCTGCGCAACAGCGCCTTCAAGCACGAGGGTACCGACTACCACACCGCGGCCGACCTCACCGGCCAGGCCAATCACCTGGCGGCGACCATCGAGGCCGACATCATCAAGCAGAAGCAGGCCCTGGGCAACGGCGGCTACACGGCGCTGGACTTCGGCAAGACCCACCCGAAGGTCTATGACGAACTGACCAGCGAACACCCCATCGACCTGGTGCGCTACCAGGTAGCCAACTGCTACATGGGCCGGGTGGGCATGATCAACTCCGGCGGTCCCTCCGGCAAGGACGATCTGCACCAGGCCGTGCGCACCGCCGTGATCAACAAGCGGGCCGGCGGCATGGGCCTGATCTCCGGGCGCAAGGCCTTTCAGAAACCGGTGGCCGAGGGGGTGAAGCTGCTCAACGCCATCCAGGACGTGTATCTGTCGGATGAAGTCACGATCGCGTGACGAGTCTTAAACGAGAGTATATTTTTCGTCGTTGCGAGGCGCGCAGCGCCGCGGCACAAGCGAGCTTGCGAGCGAAGAACGCCCGTAGGGCGGCCCCGAAGGGGTGAGCGCAGCGAATAATCTCCGTCGGTTTACTGCTTCCGAACGAGATTGCTTCGCTACGCTCGCAATGACACGGTCATTTTTACCCATGAGTATCCGCTGCTGACTCCAGTCGCTCAGGTGATGTCCGCCTCGCGCCAGGTGGTGCGCAGTACGGCATAGCTGATCAGCACCGCCAGCAGGCTCATGCCGGCGGCGGCGATATAGGTGGACTGGGCGCTGACCCCGTCCCACAGATAGCCTGCGGCCAGGCTCCCCACCGCCCCGCCGGCACCGAAGCTGAGACTGCTGTACAGGGCCTGGCCGCGACCCTGACTGCGGCCGGTGAAGTACTGGTGAATCAGATGGATCGCCACGGCATGGTAGAGGCCGAAGCTGGCCGCATGCAGGGTCTGGGCGAACAGGATGATGCCGAGTCGCTCGGGGAAGAAGGCGATCAGGAGCCAGCGCAGTGTGGTCAACTGCAGGCCGACGAACAGCAGCCGCCAGGCACCGATGCGCGGCAGCCAGCGATGAATCATCAGGAACACCCCGATCTCGGCGATCACCCCCAGCGCCCACAGCTGGCCGATTACGCTGTGGCTGTAGCCGTAGTCCTCCAGGTAGAGGGTGAAGAAGGTGTAATAGGGCCCGTGGCTGGCCTGCATGAGAAAACAGATCACCAGCAGGGCGAGTACGTCACCGCGCTTGAGAATCCGCCGCAGGCTGGTGGATTCATCGGCATGGGTTCGACCGCTGGCGTCGCGCGTGACCAGGCTGGACAGCCAGATCGCCACGAACAGCCCCATCACCACCAGCGGCATGATCCCGATCCCCTGGCTGTCGAGCAGCCGGCCGAGCAGGACCACGCTCAGGATGAAGCCGACCGACCCCCACAACCGGATCATGCTGTAACGGTGGGAGGCCGCCCCCAGGTGTGACAGGGTCACCGCCTCGAACTGCGGCAGCGAGGCGTTCCAGAAGAAGCTGAAGGCGATCATCACCAGCGCCAGCCACTGGAAGGACGACCCCAGAAATATGCCGGCAAAGCAGACGATGGACACAAGCGAGGCCGTGCGGATGATGCCCATGCGCCGGCCGGTGTGGTCGGCGATCCAGCCCCAGATGTTGGGTGCGATCAGCTTGGTGGCCATGAGGATGGCCATCAGTTCACCGATCTCGGTGGCGCTGAAGCCGAGCGACTTCAGATACAGCCCCCAGTAGGGCACCAGCGCGCCCAGCGAGGCGAAGTAGAACAGGTAGAAGCTGGAGAGCTGCCAGTAGTGTCCGGTCCGTGGCGTCACTGGCGACTGCGGTCCTGTGGTGGGCTGACGGGCATGGACGGGCATTATACCCAAATCACCCCCCGTCGCAGGGGGCCGGAAATCAGGCCTCGATCCAGAGTGTGCGGAGCTGGTCGGCCAGGGTCATGGGGTCGAAAGGCTTGGGCAGCAGACCGATCGCGCCCAGGCTGCGGTAGTGCTCCAGTTCCCGCGCCTGTACCCGCGCGGTCATGAACGCCACCGGGATATCGCGGGTGTCGGGCTGCTCGCGCAGCCGGCGCAGGGTTTCCGGACCGTCCATGCCGGGCAGCATCACGTCGAGCAGGATCAGGTCCGGCCCCCAGGCCGCAGCACGCGCCAGCGCCTCGTCTCCACTGCTGCACACTTCGACCTGGAAACCGCCGACCTGCTCCAGCGCCAGCCGGGCCACGGCCTGGATGTCGGGCTCGTCCTCCACGTAGAGGATGCGCTGCAGGGACTGGGGATCCATCAACACGCCCGCGGCGGTCTCACTCGCTCCGACCGGCCGGAATGCGCGGCGTCTCCGAGGTCACGTCGGCATTCTGGGCCCGGTGGCGCAGGGCGTGATCCATGAGCACGATCGCCAGCATGGCCTCGGCAATCGGGGTGGCGCGGATACCCACGCAGGGATCGTGACGGCCGGTGGTCACCACCTCGATCGGCTCGCCGTGCACATTCACTGACCGGCCCGGCAGACGCAGACTGGAAGTGGGCTTCAATGCAATGCTGGCGACGATGTCCTGGCCGGAGGAAATCCCGCCCAGCACGCCGCCGGCGTGGTTGCTGAGAAACCCCTCGGGGGTGATCTCGTCGCGATGTTCGGTGCCCTTCTGCGCCACGCTGGCGAAGCCCGCGCCGATCTCCACGCCCTTGACGGCATTGATGCTCATCAGGGCATGGGCGATATCGGCGTCCAGCCGGTCGAACACCGGTTCGCCCAGGCCGGGCGGGACGTTGGCGGCCACCACCGTGACCTTGGCCCCCACTGAATCCCCTGACTTGCGCAGGGCATCCATGTAGGCCTCCAACTCCGGCACCATGTCCGCATCGGGCCAGAAGAAGGGATTGGTCTCGACAGCGTTCCAGTCGAAGGCGCGCGGAACATTCTCGCCCAGCTGACTGAGATGGCCGCGGATCTCGATGCCGTAGCGGCTGCGCAGGTAGCGCTTGGCGATGCCGCCGGCCGCCACCCGCATGGCGGTCTCGCGGGCAGAGGAACGGCCGCCGCCGCGGTAGTCGCGGATGCCGTACTTCTGCTGGTAGGTGTAGTCGGCATGCCCCGGACGGAACCGGTCCATGATGCCGGAGTAGTCCTTGGACCGCTGATCGGTGTTCTCGATCAGCAGGCCGATGGGCGTGCCCGTGGTCCTGCCCTCGAACACCCCGGAGAGGATGCGCACCGCATCGGCCTCGCGACGCTGGGTGGTGTGGCGCGAGGTACCGGGCTTGCGCCGGTCCAGATCATGCTGCAGGTCGGCCTCGGACAGTTCCAGCCCGGGCGGACAGCCGTCCACGATGGCGCCCAGCGCGGGCCCATGGCTCTCGCCGAAGCTGGTGACGGTGAAGAGTTTGCCAATGCTGTTTCCGGACATGGCGGTTATTGTAACGGCAAGTGCGGGCGGCGTCTCGGGTTTTGAATGAGCAGGCAATCCATTCCGGCCACGAAACCCACGAAATCCACGAAAAATGTGACGGGGAAATGCCCGGGCAACTCCCCTGCGACTCAAGCACTGGGCATTTACAGTCAGTTCCTGTTCGTGGGATTCGTGGCCATCAAGGGGGTTTACTCTAAAGCCACCCGCAACCGGGTCGATAGCCCATATGCAACAAAAACAAGATGACCCACCGATTCGAGGGAGGCACACAGTGACCTACAAGCATGCGCACTACGGCGAGCGTATCGGCAGCTACATGGGGGAGCCCATCTTTGCATCGATCGATGCGCCGGAAGGGCATTTCGTATTCGACCGCCTGGCCCGCTATGTCGATGACGGCTATCCGCTGGACCAGCTGAGGCGGGGCGAGGTGATGTCGCCGGCGGGGGTGGTGTACCGTCTGGCGGACTGAAACCGCGTATAGTGCTCCACGCCGTAGGATGGGCGGAACGCAGCGTAGCCCATCAGACCCTGTCCATGTGATGGGTTACAGCGCAGGCGCCTCCACCCATCCTACGCAGACGCCACCCGTAGGATGGGTGAAGCGCAGCGCAACCCATCGAGGCGGGACTGTTCAGATCACCTTGGAATAGCGCCCACCGCGGCTTTCGCGCAGGTAGCGGTCAAACTGCATGCAGATGTTGCGGATGAGCAGCCGGCCGCGCGGCAGGACCCGGATAGCGGCCGCATCCAGTTCGATCAGGCCGTCGCGGACAAAATCCCCCATCCCCTCCAGTTCCGCCGCGAAGTAATCACGGAAATCGATGCCGTGGTCGCGTTCCACCGCGGCGAAATCCAGCTCGAAGTGGCAGATCAGCTGGGTGATGACGGCCCGGCGCAGCTTGTCGTCGGCGTCCAGCTCCACCCCGCGGAACACCGGCAGGTGGCCGGCATCGATGCGCGCGGCGTACTCCTCCAGATCCTTGAGATTCTGGCTGTAGCTGTCGCCGACCATGCTGATGGAGGTCGCGCCCATGGCCACCAGGTCGCACTCGGCGTGGGTGGAGTAGCCCTGGAAGTTGCGGTACAGGGTGCCGTTGCGCTGGGCCACGGCCAGCTCGTCGTCGGGCTTGGCGAAATGGTCCATGCCGATGAAGACATAACCCGCCTGCCCCAGCCGCTCGATGGTGTGGCCGAGGATGGCGAGCTTCTCCTCGGACGAGGGCAGCTCCCCGGCATTGATCTGGCGCTGGGTCTTGAACATCTCCGGCAGGTGGGCGTAGTTGAACACCGACAGCCGCGCCGGGTCCATGTCGATCACCTTGTCCAGCGTGGCAGCGAAACTGGCCACGCTCTGATGCGGCAGACCATAGATCAGGTCCACGCTGGTGGAACGGAAGCCCTCGGCGCGGGCGGCCTCCAGTACGGCGCGGGTCTCTTCCTCGCTCTGGATGCGGTTGACCGCCTTCTGCACCGTCGGGTCGAAGTCCTGCACCCCCAGGCTGATGCGGTTGAAGCCCAGCTCGCGCAGCACGGCGATGGTCTCGGCGTCGGCCTCGCGCGGGTCGATCTCGATGGAGTACTCGCCGCTGTCGTCATCCAGCAGCCGGAAGTGCTCGCCGGTGGCGCGCATCAGGTCCCGCATCTGCTCGTGACTGATGAAAGTGGGCGTGCCCCCGCCCCAGTGCAGCTGCTGCACCGGGCGGTCGGCGTCGAACAATTCCCCCTGCAGGGCGATCTCCCGGAACAGGTGTTCCAGATAGGGCACGGCATGCTTGCGGTTCTTGGTGATGATCTTGTTGCAGGCGCAGTAGAAGCAGACCGTGTCGCAGAAGGGGATGTGGAAGTACAGCGACAGCGGCGGCTTCGGCCGCTCGGCATTGGTGGCCGCGGCCCAGCGTTTGAAATCGGCCTCGGTGAAGGCCTCGGTGAATTGCACCGCCGTCGGGTAGGAGGTATAGCGCGGCCCGCTGGTGTCGTAGCGGCGGATCAGTTCGGAGTCGAATTCGAGTGTCTGTTCCATGGCGGCAAGTGTAGACGATCCCGGTTGCGGTGTGGGATGACCTTGATCAAATCTCCTGCGACGGAAAAACCCGGATCAACGCAGAGGCGCAAAGATGCAGAGGACGCAGAGTTCTCGAATATTTCATGCCAACCACAAGCCGCCTGTTGGAATGGTTTTACTTTCGAAAGGGTTTCTTTGCGGTCTCTGCGCCTTCGCGCCTCTGCGTTGAGGTTTTTTTCAGTCCGAGCCCACCAGCGCGTCGAAGTCGGCCTGGTGCGCCTGCAACTGGGCGGCGTCGAGCAGGAACACGCCCTGGCCGCCGCGTTCGAATTCCAGCCAGGTGAAGGGGACCTGCGGCAGGATCTCGATCAGCGCCGGTTCGCTGTTGCCGACCTCGACGATCAGGATGCCCTGGTCGGTCAGGTGCCGGCGCGCCTCGCGCAGGATCCGCAGCACCAGGTCCAGACCGGTCTCGCCGCCGCTCAGGCCCAGGGCCGGCTCGTGGCGGTATTCCAGCGGCAGGCCGGCCATCTCCTCGGCATCCACATAGGGGGGGTTGCTGACGATGACATCGTAGACCTCGCCCTCCAGGGCGGCGAAGAGGTCGGACTGGATCACCCGCACGCGGTCCTGCAGGTGATGGCGTTCGACGTTGATGCGCGCGACCTCGAGTGCCTCGGCCGACAGGTCGGCGGCATCGACCCGGGCATCCTCGAGGTAATGGGCGCTGGCGATGGCAATGCAGCCGCTGCCGGTGCACAGGTCCAGGACCCGTTCGACCGACTCGGCCGGAATCCAGGGCTCGAAACCGGTCTCGATCAACTCGGCGATGGGTGAGCGCGGAATCAGTACCCGTTCGTCGACGTGGAAGGACAGGCCGGCGAACCAGGCCTGCTCCACCAGGTAGGGCACCGGGATGCGTTCGAGGTAACGCTTGCGCAGCAGCTCCAGGACCCGGTGGCGCTCATCCTCCGCCAGCACCGCATCCAGGTAGGCCGGCGGCAGGTCAGGCGGCAGCCGCAGGGCGTTGAGCACCAGGTAGGCGGCCTCGTCCAGGGCGTTGTCGGTCCCGTGGCCGAAGCACAACTCGTGCTCCTCGAAGCGGCTGGCAGCCCAGCGGATGTAGTCACGCACCCGGGTGAGGGTGGTGATAATGGATTCGGCGTTGTCCATGCCGGACCTCCCGGTGTCTCGATCAGGCCGCGATGATACCCCATGGCGAACGGCATTTCTCACTGCGCCTGTTCCCTTTTGGGGCCGCTGTGGGATAATTCCTGCCATGTCCGACTCCAATCCTGCACTGCACCACCGCCCGCTGTTCCTGTTGCTGCTCCTGGCCGTGCTGGCCGGCGGCCTGTACCTGGGCTGGCAGCAGTTCGCGCCGCCCGCCCCGCCCCGGCTCAGCGACCAGGTCACCCGCCTGCCGCAGCCGCGGCCGATCGCGGACTTTGCGCTGGTCGATCATCATGAACGGCCCTTTACCCTGGCACGCTTCCAGGGCCAGTGGAGTTTCGTCTTCTTCGGCTATACCCACTGCCCGGATGTCTGCCCCACCGCCATGCTGGACCTGAAACGCACACTGGAAGCGGTGGCGGCCGCCGAACCGGCCGTGGAACCGCCGCAGGTGGTGTTCGTGACCGCCGACCCCGAGCGCGACACGCCGGCACAGCTGGCCCGCTTCGTGCCCTACTTCAATCCCGACTTCATCGGGGTGACCGGCCCGCAGGACCAGCTTGACCAGCTCAGCAGCCAACTCAGCAGCCTGGCGGTAAAGGTGCCCAACCCCGACAATCCGGACAATTATCTGGTCGATCACACGGCCTCGATCCTGCTGCTCAATCCCGACGGTCGGCTGGAGGCGATTTTCACATCGCCGCACAACCCCGACACCATGGCTGCGGACTACCGCGAGTTGGCCCGTTATTTCAAGGAAAGTTCATGAAGTCGCTGCTGCACTCCCTGGTTCTGCTGTGCCTGCTGGCCCCTGTCGCCGCCGTCCAGGCCGATCAACTGCGGGTGGAGGATCCGTGGGTTCGCGCCGGGCCGCCCACGGCACGGGTCATGGCCGGCTACATGACCCTTTACAACAGCGGCGCCCGCGAGCGCGAGATCGTGCGCGTCACCAGCCCGGCCTTCGCGCGGGTGGAACTGCACCTGAGCCGGATCGAGGATGGCATGGCACGCATGATCCCGCAGGAGGCGCTGCGGGTACCGGCCGGCGGCCGGCTGGAACTGACCCCGGGGGGCTACCACCTGATGCTGTTCGATCCGCTCGCCCCGCTGCAGCCCGGTGACCCGGTGGAGTTGAGTCTGCACGATGCGGCGGGCCAGGTCCTGAATGTCCGTGCCACGGTCCGCCTGCCGGGCGGCCGGGACGCCGACCACACGCACCATCATCACGACTGATGGCCAGGGACATCGACCGTCAGGCCGGCGCCTGGGACCATCTGCGCGCCCTGCCCCAGTACCTGCTGCCGCACCACGCGCTGTCACGGCTGATGCTGCGCCTGACCCGGGTGCGCACGCCCTGGGTGAAGAACCTGATCATCAACCGCATGCGGCATCACTTCCGCATCGACATCCGGGACGCGGTCCAGCCCGACCCGTACGCCTATCCCAGCTTCAACGCCTTCTTCACCCGCGCCCTGCGTCCCGACGCCCGGCCGCTGGCGGGCGACGACGCCACCCTGATCTCCCCGGTCGACGGCACCGTCAGCCAGGCCGGGCGCATCGAGGTCAACCGGCTGCTCCAGGCCAAGGGCCGTCGCTTCACCCTGGAGACCCTGCTGGGCGGCGACATCGAACTGGCCCGGACCTTCGCCGATGGCGACTTCGCCACCCTGTATCTGTCACCGCGCGACTATCACCGCATCCACATGCCACTCGAGGGGCGTCTGCTGAGGACGATCTACGTCCCGGGTCGCCTGTTCAGTGTCGCCCCCTACACGGTGCGCAGCGTCCCGCGCCTGTTCGCCCGCAACGAGCGTCTGGTGTGCCTGTTCGACACCCCGGCCGGTCCGCTGGCCATGATCCTGGTCGGCGCCCTGTTCGTGGCCTGCATCGAGACCGTCTGGGCCGGCGTGGTCACACCGCCGCACGGCCACCGCATCCGTACCAAGCCGGCCCCGGACAACCCGCCGGTGGAACTGGCGCGCGGGGCCGAGATGGGCCGCTTCAACATGGGCTCGACCGTCATCCTCCTGTCTCCCCCGGGACGGATCGACTGGACCGCCGACCTCCGCCCCGGCCGGCACCTGCGCATGGGCGAGGCGCTCGGGCAGTTGCGGTAAAAATCTGGTATCCTGTGCCGCCACATCGAAACCGCACGCAACAGGCCCGGCAGTTATGCATCCCATGCTCAACATCGCGACGCGCGCAGCGCGCGCCGCCGGCGATATTATTGTTCGCTACGTCGACCGCCTGGATGAGCTCAACGTCGCCAGCAAGGAGCGCAACGACTACGTCTCCGAGGTCGACCGCCGGGCCGAGGACGCCATCATCCGCATCCTGCGCAAGGCCTATCCCGACCACGGCATCCTGGCCGAGGAGTCCGGAACCCAGGCCGGCAGCAATGACGAATACCAGTGGATCATCGACCCGCTGGACGGCACCACCAACTTCCTGCACGGCTTTCCCCAGTTTGCGGTCTCCATTGCCCTGAGCCACAAGGGCCGGCTGGAACAGGGCGTGGTCTACGACCCCCTGCGTCAGGAGCTGTTCACCGCCAGCCGCGGCAGCGGTGCCCAGCTCAACAACCGCCGCCTGCGCGTGGCCCAGCGCAAGGGCCTGGAAGGCGCCCTGCTCGGCACCGGCTTTCCGTTCAAGACCCACGAACATCTGGAGGCCTATCTGGGGATGTTCCGCGACCTGCTGCTGGAGACCTCCGGCATCCGCCGACCGGGCTCGGCCGCGCTGGACCTGGCCTATGTCGCCGCCGGCCGCCTGGACGGTTTCTGGGAACTCAAGCTCAATCCCTGGGACATGGCCGCCGGCGTGCTGCTGATCCAGGAGGCCGGCGGCATCGTCGGCGACTTCACCGGCGGGCACCGGTTCATGCAGAGCGGCAATGTGGTCGCGGGCAACCCCAAGGTCTTCGCCGCCATCGTCAAGAAGCTCCGGCCGCATCTGACCCCTGAAATGGGCTGAGGCCGGGGGCATAAGAGCTTAAGAGCGCCACGGAATACACGGAAAGCACGGAACAATGATATTTCGATGATGGCAACCCGTAGGTCGGGTTAGCCCGCAGGGCGTAACCCGACACTGGCGCCGTACCTGTCGGGTTACGCTGCGCTAACCCGACCTACGGATTGCTCAGCCTTGATTCAATCATGTCCGTGCTTTCCGTGTATTCCGTGGCGCTCTTGAAACATTCAAGTTCCGCCCGCTCGGGCCGATCTGAGGGACAAGTCCCGCAGACAATGGAAACCGGCCGCGATGAAAGTCTCCGTCTCCCCCCGCTACCATACCGATCCCCGGAACCTGGAACTGGAACTGACCCTGCGCGACATGTTGGCCGGCATGGAGGAGATCTACACCAGCGAGGCACTGGCTTTCAGCGACTGCGGCATGGAGATCCTGTCCATCGAGCCGCCCGCCGTGGAGGCCCAGGCTGCGACGGCCGAACCGGTAAACGCCCCCTGCATACTGCCCTTCCGCCGCAGCGCCTGAGTCGTCCCCTCAGCAGGGCCATCGCCCTGTCATCGCAATAACCCCATGTTTTATATGCCCGTTTCGCCTGCGGGTTTTTTGTGTTATACAGGTTGCAAGTGGATATCAATTCCCGTGCATGACACGGGATCAGCATATAAATCCACGCAACGCGAGGGGACACGATGAAAAAAACACTGCTGGTGCTGTTCACCCCACCCTTTGCCGCCTGCCGTTACGGCTGTGCCGGCTGCTGCGCCGCACCCATCGGCGTATTCTGGATCGCCGGCATCGTCGGCATTCTCTATGGCCTGATCTGGGGCGGGCCGACCGAGGGCAGCGGCGGCCAGACCGCCCTGCTCGGACTGGGCCTGTGGATACTGGCCTCGGTCTGGGCCGCGTTGACCATCCGCGGTGCCGACGAGGACAAGTGCCAGAATCGCAGCAGCACCCTGTGCAGCAAGATCCTGCCCGGCCTGGACGAACACGACCCCATGGACGAGGTGCGCAAGGCGCGCTGAGCCGGGCATCGTCCCCGGGACGGATTGCAACCGCCCCACCCTTCTGCCAACCTGCGGCCACACCCGGCAGGGATGCCTGCCGCTTGCCTGACCGTCCTGCACGATGAGTGGCTGCTGCGACAACGATTGTTCCCTGGATGCCCGACAGACACGGCAGCGCCGCACGCTGCGGATCGTGCTCGGCATCAATGCGCTGATGTTCCTGGTGATCGCGGGCGCCGCCCTGTATGGCGGCTCATCGGCACTGCTGGCTGACAGCCTGGACAACCTGGGTGACGCGCTGACCTACGGCCTGAGCCTGTATGCCGTCAGCCGCGGGGCGGCAACCAAGGCACGGGTGGCGCTGTTCAAGGGCTGGCTGATCGTGCTGGCGGGCGGCGTGGTGCTGGTCCAGGTTGTCTATCGCATCTTCGTTCCCGGTCTGCCCCTGTTCGAGGTCATGGGCGCCTTCAGCCTGCTGGGGCTGGCAGCCAACTCCCTGTGCCTGTACCTGCTCTGGCGTCACCGTCACGAGGACGTGAACATGAGTTCGGTGTGGGAATGCTCGCGCAACGACATCGTGTCCAACCTGTCGGTGTTCGCCGCCGCCGGCGGGGTCTGGCTCACCGGCACCGGTTGGCCGGACACACTGGTGGCACTCGCGCTGGTGATCTTTCTGCTGCGTTCGGGCTCAGGCGTGATCGCCTCGGCCCGGCGGGAACTGCACGCCGCGGCCTGAAAAAATAGCCACGGAATACACGGAAAACACGGACGATTGCTTGCCGGCGCACGCGCTACGCGCGGCGCCGGAGAACTAAAATTTTTTGTCCGTGCTTTCCGTGTTTTCCGTGGCTATCTTGTGTGTTTTTCTTATGGCAAAAGGCCCTACGGCTGGTCGTCGACCTGCGCGCCTTCCTTCTTGACCGGCATCAGGTCCTGCTTGCTCACCCCGAGCAGCAGGGCCACGGTACTGGCGACATAGATGGAGGAATAGGTACCGACGAGGATGCCCACCAGCAGCGCGAAGGCGAAGGCATGGATGACCTCGCCGCCCAGCACGAACAGGGCGACCACCACCAGCAGGGTGGTCAGCGAGGTCATCAGGGTGCGCGACAGGGTCTGGTTGATGGAGGTGTTCACCACCCCGGTCGGGCTCTGCTTGCGGATCTTGCGGAAGTTCTCGCGGATGCGGTCGAACACCACGATGGTGTCGTTGAGCGAGTAGCCGATGATGGCCAGCAGTGCGGCCAGCACGGTGAGATCGAACTCCATCTGCGTGACCGAGAACATGCCCAGGGTGATGGTCACGTCATGGATCAGCGCGACCACCGCGCCGACCGAGAAGCGGTACTCGAAGCGCAGGGTGACGTAGACCAGGATGCCGATCAGGGCATAGAGCATGGCCAGCCCCCCCTTCTCGATCAGTTCCTCGCCGACCTGGGCGCCGACGAACTCCACCCGGCGCATCTCCACCCCCGCATTGTGCTGCTGCAGCAGACCCAGCAGCCGGCTGCTCAGCTCGGCCTGGCTCTCCGCGCGCGGGGCCAGCCGGATCAGCACCTCGCGCGAGGAGCCGAAGTACTGCACCTGCGCGGCCTCGAAACCGCCCTCCTGCAGCACGCTGCGGATCGGCTCCAGTTCCTGGGGCTGGGGATAACCGACCTCGACCAGGGTGCCGCCGGTGAAGTCGATCCCGAGACTCAGCCCGCGGGTGGCGAGCGAGCCGATGGCCACCAGGATCAGCAGCAGCGAGAAGGCAAAGGCCAGCTTGCGCTTGCCCATGAAATCGATCTTTGTCTGTCCGCTCAACAGTCGCATGGCAATGCCTTATATGGAGAGTTTCTGCAGCCGGCGGCCGCCGTAGACCAGGTTGACCAGCGCCCGGGTGCCCATGATGGCCGTGAACATTGAGGTCACGATGCCGATGGACAGGGTCACGGCGAAGCCCTTCACCGGTCCGGTGCCGAAGCTGAACAGCACGATGGCCGCGATCAGGGTGGTGATGTTGGCATCGGCGATGGTCGAGAAGGCCTTCTCGTAGCCAGAGTGGATGCTTGACTGCGGGCTGTTGCCGTTGCGGATCTCCTCGCGGATGCGCTCGTAGATGAGCACGTTGGCGTCCACCGCCATGCCCACGGTGAGCACGATGCCGGCGATACCCGGCAGGGTCAGGGTGGCCTGCAGCATGGACAACACGGCCACGATCAGCACCAGGTTGAGCGTCAGGGCCACGTTGGCGACCAGGCCGAATGCCTTGTAGTAGATGGCCATGAAGATCAGCACACAGACAAAGCCGATCAGCACCGACAGCTGCCCCTGCTCGACGTTCTCGCGGCCCATGCTGGGGCCGACGGTGCGTTCCTCGATGATCTCGATGGGGGCGGCCAGCGCGCCGGCGCGCAGCAGCAGGGCCAGGTCGCGTGCCTCGTTGGTACTGTCCAGGCCGGTGATCTGGAAGCGGCGGCTGAGCTGGTCGCGAATGGTGGCGATATTGATCACTTCCTTGATGGTGCGCTTTTCCTTGACCAGTTCGCCGTCGACCTCGCGGGTATCGACCTTGTTCTCGATGAACAGCACCGCCATCGGCCGGCCGATGTTGTCGCGGGTGGCGGCCTGCATCTGGTTGGCGCCGGCGCCGTCCAGATTGATGAACACGGCCGAGCCGCCGGTATCCTGATCGAAGCCCGAGGAGGCGTTGGTGATGCGGTCGCCGGTGACGATCACGCGGCGTTCCAGCAGCACCGGCTGGCCGTCGCGGGTGCGGTAGAGTTCGGTGCCGATCGGCGCACGGCCGGTCTCGGCGGCATCGTAGGGATCGTGCTTCTCGTCCACCAGCCGGAATTCCAGGGTGGCGGTCGCGCCCAGGATCTCCTTGGCCCGGGCGGTGTCCTGCACGCCCGGCAGCTGCACCACGATGCGCCGGTCGCCCTGCTGCTGGATCACCGGCTCGGCCACGCCCAGTTCGTTGACGCGGTTGCGCAGGGTGGTGATGTTCTGCTGCAGGGCGAAATTGCGGATTTCGCGCAGCTGGGCCTCGGGAATGCGAGCCACCACCTGGTGGTCCTCGCCGCTGGTTTCGGCGGTGAAGTCCAGATCGCCGAACTCGTCCTCGAGTTCGCTCAGCGCGGCCTGCTGCTCCCCGGCCGTGCGGAAGCGCGCGACGATCGTATCGTCCTTGCGCCCGATGGTGATGTAGCGGATGGGGTCGTCGAGCCGGCGCAGGAAGCCGCGGAAATCGTCGACATAACGCTGCTCGGCCTGGGCCACGGCCGCCTCCATGTCCACTTCCAACAGGAAGTGGACACCGCCGCGCAGATCCAGCCCCAGGTACATGGGCTTGGCATTGAGCGCGGTCAGCCATTCCGGTTCCGCGCTGGCCAGATTCAACGCTACGACGAAATCACCGCCCAGCGCCACCTGCACCAGATCGGCCGCCTCCAGCTGCTCCTCGGTGCGGCGGAAGCGCACCAGCAGCCGCTCATCGAGCACCTCAACCGATTTGGGCTCGATGCCCTCCTCCCTGAGCGTGGTGCGCACCAGATCGGCAATGCCCGCATCCACCTGCTCGCTGCGGCTTGCGGAAACCTGGATCGCCGGATCCTCGCCATAGAGATTCGGCAGGGCGTAGATCACGCCCACCAGGGCGATGACCAGTATCAGCAGATACTTCCAGAGCGGATAGCGGTTAATCATGGAACAGGGTCATCCTCGGGAACTGCTTGCAGCGCAGTTGTATTATTGAGACTTGTATAAGTGCCTGGAGCCCCTCGTCATCCCGGTGAGTGCCGGGATCCGGAAACCACTGCGGTCCATGGATTCCGGCCAGCGCCGGAATGACAACCTGGGGAAATGATTATCAGGCACTGATCCGGATTTTTCTAAGTTGACAGTTCCGACACGGCACCGGATCAGGCGTCCTTGACAGTGCCCTTGGGCATCAGCGAGGCCACGGCATGACGCTGCACCTTGATCTCGACATTGTCGGCGATCTTCAGGGTGACGAAGTTGTCGCCCACCTCGGTGATCCTGCCAAGTACGCCGCCGTTGGTGACCACCTCGTCGCCCTTGCCCAGGGCCTCGACCATGGCCTTGTGTTCCTTGACCTTCTTCTGCTGCGGACGGATGAGCAGGAACCAGAACACCACGAAGATCAGGATCAGCGGCAGAAAGCTCATCAGGGGATCGGGCTGACCCGCCGGGGCCTCCTGGGCCCAGGCCGGGCTGATGAAGAAATCGAGCAGAGTATCCATCTGTAAATCCCTGTTGCGGTTATGAATCGGCTGCGCCCCCCCAAAGGGGACAAAACCGCGCGCATTATGCCATAGATGGCGCCGCCGGGTCGCGTCTGGCGTAGAAATCGGCCACGTAGGCCGCCAGTTCACCGGCCGCGACGGCCTCCCGCAGGCCACGCATGAGTGTCTGATAATAATACAGATTGTGGATGGTGTTCAGACGACTGCCGAGGATCTCGTTGCACTTGTCCAGGTGATGCAGGTAGGCGCGGCTGTAGTTGCGGCAGGTGTAGCAGCCGCAGTCCGGGTCCAGCGGGCCGGTGTCGCGGCGGCTGGCGCTGTTGCGGATCTTGACCGTGCCGCGGTGGGTGAACAGGTAGCCGTTGCGGGCATTGCGGGTGGGCAGTACGCAGTCGAACATGTCCACCCCGCGCCGCACCGCCTCGACGATATCCTCCGGCCGACCCACCCCCATCAGATACCGCGGCCGGTCGGTCGGCAGGATCGGGGCCAGCGCGTCGAGGATACGGATGCGTTCGGCCTCGGTCTCCCCCACCGACAGGCCGCCGATGGCATAACCGTCGAAGCCGATGCCCTGCAGCCCGGCCAGGGACTGCGCGCGCAGTTCCGGGTACATGCCGCCCTGAACGATGCCGAACAGCGCAGCCGGGTTGTCGCCGTGCGCCGCGCGCGAGCGCTCGGCCCAGCGCAGCGACAGTTCCATGGATTCACGCGCCTGCTTCTCGTCCGCCGGGTAGGGGGTGCATTCGTCGAAGATCATGACGATATCGGCCCCCAGCTCGCGCTGCACCCGCATGGACTCCTCCGGCCCCAGGAACACCTTGCTGCCGTCGACCGGCGACTGGAACTGAACACCCTGCTCGGTGATCTTTCTCATCTCGCCCAGGCTGAACACCTGGAAGCCGCCGGAGTCGGTCAGAATCGGCCCGTCCCAGTGCATGAAGTCGTGCAGGTCGCCGTGCCGGCGGATGATCTCGGTGCCGGGGCGCAGCATCAGGTGGAAGGTATTGCCGAGAATGATCTCGGCGCCTGTATCGCTGACCTCCTCCGGGGTCATCGCCTTGACCGTGCCGTAGGTGCCCACGGGCATGAAGGCCGGTGTCTCCACCGTGCCGCGGTCGAAGGTCAGCCGGCCGCGGCGGGCCTGGCCGTCGGTTGCGATCAGTTCAAACTGCATCGGATTACCTGATTCGGCTCATGAAAATCTTCGCCACAAAGGACACAGGGGCACGAAGAGAAAATTCCTGATTCATCCGTCATTGCGAGGCACGAAGTGCCGCGGCAATCTCGTTCGGCGTTCCGCGCTACGGAAAGAGATTGCTTCGCTTGCGCTCGCAATGACGGGCGTTGTTCTTCTCTGTGTCCTTCGCAGCTCATCTTTTTGAATGCTCCAGCGCCAGCCCCTCCCGGCTGAGCAGCATCGCATCGCCGTAGCTGAAGAAACGGTACTCCGCCTCGACCGCATGGCGGTAGGCCTGCATCACGGGCTCATAGCCGGCGAAGGCGCATACCAGCATCAGCAGGGTCGACTCCGGCAGGTGAAAATTGGTCAGCAGCAGATCCACGACCTTGAATTCATAGCCCGGCGTGATGAACAGCCGGGTATCGCCGGCGAAGGGCTGCAGCTGCCCGCTCGCGGCCGCGGCCTCCAGGCTGCGCACCACAGTGGTGCCCACGGCCAGCACCCGGGCGCCGCGCGCATGCGCTGCCCGCACCTGGTCGACCGCCTCCTGCCCGACCTCGACATACTCGGCATGCATGTGGTGGCGACTGAGATCGTCGACCCGCACCGGCTGGAAGGTCCCGGCCCCCACATGCAGCGTGACCCGCGCGGTCTCCACCCCGGCCCTGGCCAGGCGCTCCAGCATCGCCGCATCGAAGTGCAGCCCGGCCGTGGGCGCGGCCACCGCGCCGGGCACCCGCGCGAACAGGGTCTGGTAACGCTCGCGGTCCTCGGCGGCATCGGGCCGCTGGATATAGGGCGGCAGCGGCACATGGCCATGGACCTCCAGCCACTCCATCACCGTGCGCCCGGTCGGGAAGCGCAACCGGAACAGTTCGCCCTCCCGGTCCAGCACCTCGACCTCCAGCCCCGCTTCCAGCTGCAGCCGTCCGCCCGGTTTCGGCGACTTGCTGGCCCGCACATGGGCCAGGGCGGTGCGGGCGTCAACCACGCGCTCGATCAGCACCTCCACCCGGCCGCCGCTGGCCTTGGTGCCGTGCAGCCGGGCCGGGATGACCCGGGTGTCATTGATCACCAGCAGGTCGCCCGGGCGCAGATAGTCCGGCAACCCGGCAAAACCGGCATCCCGGCAGCGGCCGCTGGCGCCATCGAGGACGAGCAGGCGACTGCCGCCGCGCTCGGCCAATGGCGACTGCGCGATCAGCTGGCTGGGGAGAAGGTAGTGGAAATCACTGCGTTGCATGGCGCGGCATGGTACCACAGCCCGTCGTTCTCCAGACCGACAGCAGCACGGTCTGTATGCCCGCAGCCCGGCTTCAGGCCGTGTTGCCCCGACTGGCCGATGCCGTATACTACGCCCTTCCGGCTAGCGCCGGACGCCCTGCCGGGATGGCGGAATTGGTAGACGCAGGGGACTCAAAATCCCCCGGTGGCAACACTGTGAGAGTTCGAGTCTCTCTCCCGGCACCACACCCCCCTTGCCAACCCTGACCCGATGCGGATCTGGCATAGTTGCTGCACTTACCCAATAATCGTCACCGGAGCGACGCCTTTTTGCGCCACTTCGGTGCAGCCCATCGTCCCCGACCGATACAGGAACTGATACCAAGCCATGGCTGGAACGCGCTACTCGATCGAAGTCCAACCCACCCTGCCCAAACGCCTGGCGCGGTTGCAGGAGCTCGCCGACGATCTGTTCTACAGCTGGGACCGGCCGGTGCGCGGCCTGTACTACCGGCTGGATCCGCAGCTGTGGGATGACTGCGGCCACAACCCCAAGCTGTTCCTGCGCCGGGTGGCCCAGGAGCGCCTGGACGCCGCCGCCGAGGACCGGGTGTACATGGAGGACTATGCCCGCACCCTGTCGGCCTACGACAGCTACAACAGCGAGGCACCGCGCAAGGAGATCAAAAAGTACCTGGATCCGGAACAGAACGAACTGGTGGCCTATTTCTGCGCCGAGTTCGGGCTGCATGAGTCGCTGCCCATCTACTCCGGCGGCCTGGGCATCCTGGCCGGCGATCACTGCAAGGCCGCCAGCGACCTGGGCATCCCCTTCGTGGCGGTGGGCATGCTCTACCGCCAGGGCTACTTCAACCAGACCATCGACGCCCACGGCAACCAGATCGCCCACTACACCCCGACCCGGTTCGAGAACCTGCCGCTGCGCCCGGCCCTGGTCAACGCCCAGGAGCTGCATGTGTTCGTCGATCTGCCGGGGCGGCGGGTGATGCTCAAGGTGTGGGAGGCCAAGGCCGGTCACATCACCCTGTATCTGCTCGACTCCGACCTGCCGGAGAACCAGGAGGCCGACCGCGCCATCACCTACCAGCTCTACGGCGGCGACATCACCACCCGCATCCAGCAGGAGATCGTGCTGGGCATCGGCGGGGTGCGCGCGCTGCGCGCCCTGGATCTGCACCCGACGGTCTGGCACATCAACGAGGGCCATGCCGCCTTCCAGGTACTGGAACGCTGCCGGGAGATGACCCGTCAGAACGACATGGATTTCCACAGCGCACTGGAACAGGTCGCTGCCGGCACCGTGTTCACCACCCATACGCCGGTGCCGGCCGGGCACGACATCTTCGATCATCAGTTGATGAAGACCTACTTCAGCGACTATGTGAAGGACCTGGGCCTGAATCTGGACGAGTTTCTCGCCCTCGGCGACAGCCCCAACAACCACCACGGCTTCAACCAGACCGCGCTGGCGCTGCGCGCCTCGCGGTTCCACAACGGGGTCAGCCGCATTCACGGCGGCGTGGCCTCACACATGGAAAGCTACATCTGGCCCCAGGTGCCGCCGGCGGAAAGCCCGGTGCGCTACGTCACCAACGGCGTCCATGTCCCGACCTTCCTGGCCAGCGACTGGGCCAATCTCTACGATATGCGCTTCGGCCGCGGCTGGCGCAACGAACTGCTCAACGTGGACTACTGGGAACGCATCGACGCCATTCCCGACCACAGCTTCTGGAGCCTGCGCCAGAGCATGAAGTCGGAACTGATGAGCGACGTGCGCCGGCGCATGACCATCCAGCACAAGCGCAACGGCCTGTCCGACGCCCAGATCGATCGGCTGACCCAGTACCTGCTGCCGCAGGAAACGGATATCCTCACCATCGGCTTTGCCCGGCGCTTCGCCACCTACAAGCGCGCCGCCCTGCTGTTCTCCGATCCCGAGCGGCTGGCGCGCCTGCTCAACGATCCGCAGCGCCCGATGGTGCTGCTGTTCGCCGGCAAGGCACACCCCAACGATCAGCCGGGCCAGCACCTGATCCAGGTGATCAACGAGTTCTCGCGCCGGCCGGAGTTCGCCGGGCGCATCGTCATGGTCGAAGGCTACGATATGGCGCTGGCACGCAAACTGGTCACCGGGGTGGATGTCTGGTTGAACACCCCCGAGTATCCGATGGAGGCCAGCGGCACCTCGGGCCAGAAGGCCGGCATCAACGGCGTGATCAACCTGAGCGTGCTCGACGGCTGGTGGGGCGAGGGCTACAACGGTGAGAACGGCTGGGCCATCACACCGCACGGACCCCAGTACGACGCCGCCTATCGCGACCAGGAGGAAAGCAACGAGTTGCTGGACCTGCTGGAACACCAGGTCATTCCGCTCTACTACGCCCGCAACGGCCACGGCTATTCCGAAGGCTGGGTGCGGATGTCCAAGGCCTCGATCAAGTCCATCATGCCGCAGTTCAATTCCCAGCGCATGGTGATGGACTATGTGCGCGACTTCTACGCCCCGGCCGCGCGCCAGTGCCGCAAGCTCGCGGAAGAGGAGTTCAAGGGCGCGCGCGATCTCGCGGCCTGGAAGCAGAAGATCCTGTCACGCTGGGACAAGGTGGCCGCACGCCGCGTCGACGCGGCGGCCGAAGCCATCGCCTCCGGCGAGACCTGCGACATCAAGGTGGCGGTCAATCTCAACGGCCTGGCCCCCATCGACATCAAGGTCGAATGCGTGGTGGGCACCGAGGACGAGCACGGCGAGTTCAGCTCCTATGCCTGCTACGAGTTCGAGCCGGCAGGTGCCAACCAGCAGGGCGAGTCCGTGTTCAGCCTGAACTTCAAGCCGCCGCTGGCCGGGCTGCAGTTCTACAAGATCCGGCTCTATCCCTCGCACTGGCTGCTCAGTCATCCGTTGGAGGTGGGCCGGATGATCTGGTTGTAATCGTGCAGGATGGGTGCAGCGAAGCGCAACCCATCGCATCAGGATCCGCTGATGGGTTGCGGCGCAGGGCGCCTTCACCCATCCTACCTTCAGGTCTGGCCGTAATCGGGTAGGATGGGTGGAGCGCAGCGCAACCCATCGCACCGAGCCAGGCTGACGGGGTTCGGCGCAGTGCGCCCTCACCCATCCTTGCCCTCAGGCCCGGCCGTAGAGTTCCAGCAGCGCGCGGATGCGCCCCGGCAGTTCCGCGTCGATCCAGTCCCACTCGAAGCGCCACTGCCAGTTGCCTTCGCGCACACCGGGCTGATTCATGCGGTGCGCGCCGTCCAGACCCAGCCAGTCCTGCAGCGGAATCACACTCAAATGGGCCACCGAGGCTATCGCCGCCCGATTCAGCGCCCAGGGCATGTCCGTTGCCTCCGGCCCGAGATAAGCGGCCAGATGTTCATGCGCGTTCTCATCCAGACTGGCGTACCAGCCCAGGGTGGTGTCGTTGTCGTGAGTACCGGTGTAGACCAGACTGAGCGGAACATGGTTGTGCGGCAGGTAGGGATTATCCGCGCCGCCGCCGAAGGCGAACTGCAGGATCTTCATTCCCGGCAGATGGAAATCGTCACGCAGCCGCTCCACCGCCGCGTCGATGGTGCCCAGGTCCTCGGCCACCAGCGGCAGGTCGCCGAAGCGCGCCAGCATGTGCTCGAAGAACTCCGCCCCCGGCCCTTCCACCCAGCGGCCATCGATGGCGGTCTCGGCCGCGGCCGGGATCTCCCAGTAGGCTTCGAAGCCGCGGAAATGATCGATACGGATCAGGTCGAACAGATCCCGCTGGGTATGGATGCGTTCCCACCACCAACTGTAGCCGGTCGCAGCCATCTGTTCCCAGTCATACAGCGGATTGCCCCAGCGCTGTCCGGTCGCGGAGAAATAATCCGGCGGCACGCCGGCCACCACTCTCGGGTAACCGTCTTCCTGCAGCAGGAACCCCTCGCGGTTGGCCCAGACATCGGCGCTGTCGTGAGCAACGAAAATGGGAATATCGCCGAACAGCAGGATATCCCGCTCGTTGGCATAGCGGCGCAGATCGTGCCACTGGCGAAAGAAGACAAACTGCTCGAACACGATCTGGTCGATGGCCTCCCGGTGCTCGGCGCGAAACTGTTCCAATGCCCGCGGTTCACGATCACGCAGCGGCCCCGGCCAGTCCAACCAGGCCGCCCCGCCCCGGGTGTCTTTAATGGCCTGATAGCAGGAAAAGTCGGGCAGCCAGGAGGCGTGGCCATCAACGAACTCGCGCAGCGCCTCCCGGTCGGCATCGCGGGCATGGCGCATAAAACCCGCGCGGGCCTGACGCAGGCATGCGAACCGATAGGCTTCGGGATCGACGGGATCGGCCTCGGGCGCCGCGTCCAGCCAGCCCCAGCGATACAGCAGTTCCAGGCTGATCAACTCCGGCGCCCCGGCATGCACCGAAGTGGTCTGGTAGGGTGAACGGTCCTCATGGGTCGGCCCCAGCGGCAGCACCTGCCACACCGACAGGCCGCAGTCGACCATGAAGTCGATGAAGTGAAAGGCCGCCGGGCCCAGGTCGCCGGAACCGCTGCCGCCGGGCAGCGAGGTCGGATGCAGCAGCACGCCGGCGCGGCGGCGCGTTTCGATGGGATGCTGTATCTGTCTCATGCCCGGACGTCGGCGTTACTGCTGGCCCTGGCGCATCACCCCGCCGCGGGCCGGGCCCTCGCCGTCGCGTGCACCGAAGGAAAAGGCATGGGCCAGGTACTCCGGCGGCGTCTCGCCCAGCAGCTGGTAGAGGTTGGCCAGCTGCAGCCGGAACAGGGAGTCGAAGTCCTGCACCGAGTCCGAGGGATTGTAGTCGCCGAACCACCAGAACCAGTCGGAACCCTCGCAGATCGCCAGTTGCAGCTCGATCTTCTCCCGCTGCTCCGGACTCGGCCCGCCCCCGGCCAGCACCCGGTCCACCGCCTCCTTGGCCTCGATCAGCATGTCCCAGCCGCGGTTCTTGTCCGGATCGCCGATCCAGGTGGAGAAACTGCCGTAGACCCAGCTGCCCGCCACCAGGGATTGCAGTTCGCTGACCTCGACATCGCGCTCCAGACAGTCGCTGAAGGTGGTCAGGTTGATGTCGGGATGCGCCGCCAGCTGCGAGTAGAGCGCATGGAGAAAGTAGAAACCGTTCTCCGGATAATATTCCCAGGCGTTCTCTCCATCGAGAATGATGCTGACCACATGCCGCTGCGGATCCGGGGAGGCGGCTGCGATGTTCTCCAGGTGATGGACCAGGTTGGCCACGGCATCATCGGCATGCCAGTCGGAATAATTGAAACCGACGGCATCCGACAGGCCGTCGTCACGGAAGAAACAGGCCAACTCGCCGTCGGGCAGACGCCAGGGCTGGAACAGGGCCGTCTCCCGGGTGTCCTCCCTGTGCTGGTCATCGTGCTGCAGGCTGTTGCGCAGAACCGACTCGCCGGTGGCGGCCCAGCGGATGCCCTCCTGCTCCAGCAGCCGCAGGGTGGCGTCACTGACACCGCCCTCTGACGGCCAGCAGCCGGCGGGAACGAAGCCGAAGAAGCGTTCGAACACCTCCTTCCCCTTGCGGATATGCCAGACGGCACGCGCCTCGCCGCCGGGGTAGCCCTGGCCGTCGGGCAGCGGCGCCTCGGGCATCGCCTGGCGCGCCGACTCCATCTCCAGCAGCAGCGGCACGATGGGATGGGCATAGGGGCTGAAGGCAAGCTCCAACCGGCCGGCCTCGGCCAGTGCCCGGTAGCGCGGCAGCAGGCCGTCGAGGATCTCGCCGATGACCTGCATCAGTTCGCGCCGATCCTGCAGACTGAAATGATGGCCCTTGTCCTGCAGCCGCTGGATGCGCAGATCCTGGCGCCGCACCGTCTCGCCGGTCCAGGCCAGGTGGTACCAGACCAGCAGGTCGATCAGGAACTGGTCATCCAGATAACCCAGCGCGGCCGGATGCTTGAGCATCCAGCGGGCGACCCTGGCCAGCAGCTTGTAGGCCGGGAAGCGGTCGATCAGGCGCTCCTGGTTGGCCCGCAGACAGGCATGGATCAGCTGCATGCGGGCCTCGTCGTCGGCCGGAAGGACGGTCGAACCCAGGGCCTCGAGCAGCGGATCGCTGATGCTCATGGCCGTACCGTCATTGAAGGCGGCGACCTGGCGCCGGTAGTCGTCGAGCTGCTCCAGCAGGATGGGGGCGAAATTGACCACGGCGCGCGCCGCGGGCACCTGCTCCAGGTGCGCGGCCATGTCGACATAGTCCTTGATGGCGTGCAGGTAGGTCCAGGGCTGGAAATAGCGGCCGCTGCCCAGATCGTGATACTGCGGCTGGTGCATGTGCCAGCAGATGACCACATTGATCGGTGCCTTATCTGACATGATGCAGCTCCTGCCCGAGCATGTCGGGCGTCACCAGAACCACGCCTTTCGGCGAGACATAAAAGCGTTCGGCATCGGCCTGGGGATCCTCCCCGATCACCATTCCGGGCGGAATGTTGCAGCCCTTGTCCACGACAGCCCGGGTGATGCGTGCCCCCTTGCCCACATCCACATCGGGCAGCACCACGGCGTCCTGCAGCATCGCGCCGGTGTGGACCTTGACATTGGAGAACAGCAGCGAGTGACGCACCTTCGCCCCGGAGATGATGCAGCCCCCCGAGACCATGGAATCGACCGCCATGCCGCGCCGGTCCTCGTCGTCGAACACGAACTTGGCCGGCGGCAGCTGTTCCTGGTAGGTCCAGATGGGCCAGTCCTCGTCGTAGAGATTGAGTTCGGGGGTGATACCGCACAGTTCCAGGTTGGCTTCCCAGAAGGCGTCCACCGTGCCCACGTCGCGCCAGTAGCCCTGCTTGCCGCTGGTCGGATCCCGGAACGGATACGCCAGCACCCGGTACTTGTCGATGACATAGGGAATGATGTTCTTGCCGAAATCGTGTTCGGAATCATCGGCATCAGCATCACGGATCAGCTGCTCAAAGAGAAACCGGGTATTGAAGACATAAATGCCCATCGAGGCCATCGCCCGCTCGGGCTGATCCGGCATGGGATCAGGGTGCTCTGGCTTTTCCGTAAAGTCCTTGATCCAGCCGGCCTCGTCGATGGACATCACGCCGAAGGATCTGGCCTCCTCCAGGCTCACCTCCAGACAGCCCACCGTCATGTCGGCCTTGCGCTCGACGTGCTCGGCGATCATGGGGCCGTAATCCATCTTGTAGACATGGTCGCCGGCCAGGATCAGCACATAATCCGGGGAATGGGCGCGCAGGATGTCCAGGTTCTGATAGACGGCGTCGGCCGTGCCCTGGTACCAGGAGGTCTCGATGCGCTGCTGCGCGGGCAGCAGTTCGACGAACTCGCCGAACTCGCCGCGCAGGAAGTTCCAGCCGCGGTAGATATGCTGGATCAGGGAATGGGCCTTGTACTGGGTCAGGACGCCGACGCTGCGGATGCCGGAATTCATGCAGTTGGACAAGGGAAAATCGATGATGCGGAACTTGCCACCGAAGGGTACGGCCGGCTTGGCCCGCCAGAGGGTGAGGAACTTCAGGCGCGAGCCGCGGCCGCCGGCCAGGATCAGGGCCAGCGTATTGCGCGTCAGACGGCTGACAAAACGACGCGTGGGCGCGGTGTACATAATCTCTCCTTGTTATTCGTCCTGTGCGGCCGTATCCGGCGAGGCGGCCACATGGGCAACTCCGCCCGCCCGGATACGACATACCCCGATCCAGCTGGTTCCATGTTAACATCGAATCTAAGTGGGAATAATGACATCCGTCACCCCGCGCCCCTGTCACTGAATCAAGTGTAGCTGCAGGTGAACACCATCGATATCACACGGTCTGCGGGACTCCCGTCCGCCGCCGAACTTGCCCGCATCGCCGAAGCCCGGCATCACGACCCCTTTGCCGTGCTCGGGCGGCATGGCGAGGGTGAACAGGCACGGGTTCTGGCCTACCTCCCCGGCGCCGCCGCCGCCCGGCTGGTCGAGGCGGATGCCCCGCTGCAGCCGCTGGACCGGGAAGGTTTTTTCCTCTGGCGCGGTGCGCCCGGCAGCCTGCCGGCCCATTACCGCATCGCCTGGCGGGACGCCGGCGGGCAGGAACACCTGGCGTACGATCCCTACTGCTTCGCCCCCCAGCTGGGCGATTTCGACCTGCACCTGTTCGGCGAGGGCCGCCACTGGCATGCCTATCGTTTCCTCGGCGCCCATCCGCACGAGGTCGACGGCATCCACGGACTGCGCTTCGCGGTCTGGGCGCCCAATGCCGAGCGCGTCAGCGTCATCGGCGATTTCAACCGCTGGGACGGCCGCCGTCATCCCATGCGGGCGCGCGGGGGCAGCGGGGTCTGGGAACTGTTCATCCCCGACCTGGCGCCCGGCGCCCTGTACAAGTACGAAATCCGCAACCGCGAACGCGGCAGCATCCACGTCAGGACCGACCCCTACGGCCAGGCCTTCGAACTGCGTCCCGGCACCGCCGCCCGGGCTTTGGAGACCAGCGGCTATGCCTGGGGCGACGGGGACTGGATGCAGCAGCGTCGCCAAGCCGACTGGCAGGCCGCGCCCATGGCCATCTACGAGGCCCACCTGGCCTCCTGGCAGCGCAGCGAGGACGGCGGCTTTCTCAGCTACGAGACGCTGGCCGAGCGGCTGATCCCCTACGTGGTCGAGCAGGGCTTTACCCATATCGAACTGCTGCCCGTCACCGAGCATCCGCTGGATGCCTCCTGGGGCTACCAGACCACCGGTTACTTCGCACCCACCAGCCGTTTCGGCGAGCCGGACGGCTTCCGCGCCTTCGTCGACCGCTGCCACCAGCACGGCATCGGGGTGATCCTCGACTGGGCCCCGGGGCACTTCCCCAAGGACGAGACCGCCCTGGCCCGCTTCGACGGCAGCCCCCTGTACGAACACGCGGACCCGCGCCGCGGCGAGCACCGCGACTGGGGCACCTACATCTTCAACTACGGCCGCAACGAGGTGAAGAACTTCCTGCTGGCCAGCGCCGTCTACTGGCTGGAGGAATTCCACATCGACGGCCTGCGGGTCGACGCCGTCGCCTCCATGCTGTACCTGAACTACTCGCGCGAGGAAGGCGACTGGATCCCCAACATCTACGGCGGCAACGAGAACCTGGAGGCGATCGACTTCCTGCGCGAGCTCAACCAGATCACCCATGGCCAGCACCCGGGCACCCTGATGATCGCCGAGGAATCCACCGCCTGGCCGCAGGTCACACGCCCGGTGTGGGTGGGCGGCCTGGGCTTTTCCATGAAGTGGAACATGGGCTGGATGCACGACACCCTGCTCTACATGAGTAAGGATCCGGTGCACCGCCACTTCCATCACGACCAGCTCACCTTCGGCCTGCTCTATGCCTTCACCGAGAACTTCGTCCTGCCCTTCTCCCATGACGAGGTGGTGCACGGCAAGGGCTCCATGCTGCACAAGCTGCCCGGCGACGAGTGGCAGCAGTTCGCCAACCTGCGCCTGCTCTACACCTACATGTGGAGCTATCCGGGCAAGAAGCTGCTGTTCATGGGTCAGGAGTTCGGTCAGCGCTCGGAATGGAAATTCGACGCCCCGCTGGAATGGAACGCGCTCGACTACCCACCGCATGCCGGCGTGCAGGCGCTGGTACGCGACCTCAATCATCTGTACCGCGAACTGCCCGCCCTGCATACCCACGAGTTCAGCGCCGACGGCTTCGACTGGATCGACTGTCACGACGCCGACCAGTCGGTGATCAGCTACCAGCGCCGCGCCGGCGAGGCCTTCGCCGTGGTGGTACTCAATTTCACCCCGCTGGTGCGCGAACGCTACCGGCTGGGCGTGCCCGAGCCCGGCTGGTACCGGGTGCGGCTGAATTCCGATTCGACCTTCTACGGCGGCAGCAACCTGGGCGAGGACGGCATGAGCGCCGAGGCCACCCCCTGGATGGGACATCCGTATTCCATCGAACTGACCCTGCCGCCGCTGGCCGGGCTGATCCTGGTGCGGGAGTAGAGTTCAAGAGCGCCACGGAATACACGGAAAAAAACTAAAAGTATGAAACAGGTTGTTGTTTCCCCGTATTTTCCCGTCATTCCCGCGCAGGCAGGACAAAAGCGCGGAGCGCGTTGAACGTCCGCAGGACGGCCCTTTATGCCCTATGGGTAGAAGGGCGAGCGAAGCGCGAGTGATCCAGAAGCCGCAGCGGTCACCTGGATCCCCGCCTGCGCGGGGATGACGAGAGGGCCGAACGGCAACAACCAGGTTTCTCGTTTTTATTTCCGTGCTTTCCGTGTATTCCGTGGCGCTCTTGATCTTTGACCCAATCGATTCAAACCGGAACGTTCGCATGAAACCGGCATTCCTCTGCCTGCTGCTATGCTGCCTGTGTATTACAGCCGCTCGCGCGGAATCCCGCGGCTGGGACGGGAGCTACGAACGCCTGCACTTCAGCATCCACTGGCTGTTCGTTCCGGCCGGCATGGCCATCCTCGAGGCCCGCAGCCCTGCGCCCGGGCGCGCGCGCTTCCGGCTCGAGGCCTGCTCCAACGCCGCCGTCGACCTGGTCTACCGGGTGCGCGACCTGATCCGGGTCGAAAGCCTGCGCACCGACCGCGGTCTGCAATCACTGGGCTACCGGTTCCGACAACACGAGGGCCGGCACCGCAACGCCCTGACATTGGATTTCCTGGAACCCGGCCGGGTACGGCTGACCGATCATCTGGCCACGACCACGCAGGCCTTCGAAGTCGCTCCCGGCACCCTGGACATGGTGTCTGCCTTCTTTACCACCCGCGCCCTGCCGCTGCACCCCGGCGAGACCTACCATCTGCCGGTGGTGGACAAGGACCGGCACTATACCCTCAGCATCGACGTGCTCGGGCGCGAGCGCCTGGACACCCTGCTCGGCGACGACACCCCGACGGTCAAGATCCACCCGCGCCTGCAAAGCGAGGGGGTATTCAAGCGCAGCGGCGAAATGTATCTCTGGCTCACTGACGATGCCCGTCATCTGCCGGTGCGCATGGAAAGCCGGGTCAGGTACGGCAAGGTCATCAGCGAACTCACCGGGATATACAACCAGGCCATCACCACGCCCAGCCGGGGACTGATGTGCGAACGACTGCAGGAAGGTTCACAATAGCGTCATATCCAAGCCGACCGAAGGGGGGGCGCGTGTTCACGGGTGAGGTTCGCTACTGGCCGCTGCTGATGGGCTGGACCATCGTGGTGCTGCTGTATCTGTACGGCTGGCGCCGCCAGGCATTGATCGCCACGGCGGGGATGGCGATCGTCACCTATGCGGTGGTCTCGGTGGGGTTGCGCGGGCATCTGTAGCTGATCAATCCACTCTCCAGTCGGCTGGACTGCAGGCCTTCCGTAGGATGGGTGAAGCGAAGCGCAACCCATCATGCCCGGGTTGACGATGGGTTACGGCGCGATCCGCCTCCACCCATCCTACACTCTGTCTCAGTCTGACTCAGGCATAATCGGCCAGCCGTACCGGCTGGCGACGCGAGCCCCAGTGACCCGGCCCGGCCTCGAACACGCCCGCCACCTTCGTGCCGCACTGATTGCAGTTCCCTTCGGGGGTGATGTTCCAGTCACTCAGCACATACCAGTCGCGTCCGATCAGCCGGTTGCCGCAACTGTGGCAGTAGGTGCTCTCGCCCTCCCTGTCATGCACATTGCCGGTGTAGGCATAGCGCACGCCGTTGTTCATGGCGATACGCCGCGCCCGTGTCAGGGTCTCCAGCGGCGTGGGCGGTACGTCCTGCATCTTCCAGTCCGGATGAAAGGCAGTGAAGTGCATGGGTACATCCGGGCCCAGGTTTTCCACCACCCAGCGGGTCATCTCGTCGAGTTCCCGATCGGAGTCATTGTGATCGGGTATCAGCAGCGTGGTGAGCTCGAACCAGACATCCGTCTCCTGCTTGAGATACAGCAGGGTATCGAGCACCGGCTGCAGGTGGCCGCCGGTGATCTTCCAGTAGAAATCCTCGGTGAAGGCCTTGAGGTCAACGTTGGCCGCGTCCATGTACTGGTAGAACTCCCGTCGCGGCTCGGCGGTGACATAGCCGGCAGTCACGGCCACCGATTTGATCCCGCGCTCGTGGCAGGCCCGGGCCACGTCGATGGCGTATTCGTGGAATATCACCGGATCGTTGTAGGTATAGGCCACGCTGCGGCAGCCCAGTTCCTCCGCCGCCCGGGCAATGGTCTCGGGGCTGGCCTGGTCGGCCAGGGTGTCGATCTCGCGCGACTTGCTGATATCCCAGTTCTGGCAGAACTTGCAGGCCAGGTTGCAGCCGGCGGTGCCGAAGGACAGCACCGGGGTCCCCGGCAGGAAGTGGTTCAACGGCTTCTTCTCGATCGGATCGATGCAGTAGCCGCTGGAGCGGCCATAGGTGGTCAGCACCACCTCGCCGCCCTGATTGGCGCGCACGAAGCACAAACCGCGCTGGCCCTCCTTGAGTTTGCAGTAGCGCGGGCACAGATCGCATTGTACCCGGCCGTCTTCCAGGCGGTGCCAGTAGCGGGTCTTTACCACGCCGTCCTGTAATTGTTCCGACATTTTGATCCTTGCATCCGGATGCGTATCGTTTCTACTATTATTGTAGATGGTGTCCGCGCGAACGGAATGCAACCATGCGCTTTCGCCGGGGCGAATGCGATGATCTGCATCAAACCGGTTGCCGGGGAGGAAATTCCGATGCCCAAGCTCCGAGAACCCGCCGTCGCCGGCATGTTCTATCCCGATGACCCGGCCACGCTGCGCCGGCAGATCCAGACACTGCTGGACGAAGCCGCCGCCACCGGCCCCGCCCCCAAGGCAATCATCGCGCCTCATGCCGGCTATGTGTACTCCGGCCCGGTGGCCGCCAGCGTCTACGGCCGGCTGGCGCCCGTCCGTGACCGCATCCGGCGGGTGGTGCTGCTCGGGCCCTCGCACCGGGTGCCCTTCCAGGGGCTGGCTGCGCCGAGCAGCGAGGCCTTCCGCACGCCGCTGGGTGACATCCCGCTGGATACCGAGGCCATCGCCGGGCTGAGCGGATTTCCCCAGGTACAGATCCGTGACGACGCCCACGCCTGGGAACACAGCCTGGAGGTGCAGCTGCCCTTTCTGCAGACCGTGCTGGGTGAGTTCAAGCTGATCCCGCTGGTGGTGGGGGATGCCGGCTATGCCGAGGTGAGAGAGGTGCTGGACCACCTCTGGGGCGGGGACGAAACCCTGATCGTGATCAGTTCGGACCTCAGCCATTATCACGACTACGACACCGCCCGCGCCCTGGACCGGGCCACCTCGGTCGCCATCGAGGCGCTGGCGCCGGAACGCATCGACTACGACCACGCCTGCGGCCGCACCCCGGTCGGCGGGCTGCTGCTCGCCGCCCGCGCCCGCGGCCTGCACGCCCACACCCTGGACCTGCGCAACTCGGGGGATACCGCCGGACCGCGCAACCAGGTGGTCGGATACGGCGCCTATGCCATCGACTGAATCCCGCTTCAGCGCGGAGCAGCGCCGCGCCCTGATCGACCTGGCCCGGGCCTCCATCCGTCACGGGCTGGATCATGGCCGGCCGCTGCCGGTGGACCCGCAGAGCTTCGATCCTGACCTGCGCGAACCCGGGGCGGCCTTCGTCACCCTGCATCGTGACGCCGCCCTGCGCGGCTGCATCGGCAGCCTGGAGCCGCGCCAGCCGCTGGTCGAGGAAATCAGCCACAACGCCTACGCGGCGGCGTTCCGGGATCCGCGCTTCCCGCCGCTGACCCGGGGTGAATATCCGGACCTGGAAGTGTCCATTTCCGTGCTCGGCCCGAGCGAGCCGCTGGAGTTCAGCCACGAGGCCGACCTGCTGCGCCAGCTGCGGCCGGGCATCGACGGCCTGATTCTGGAGGAGGATGGCCGCCGCGGCACCTTCCTGCCCACGGTCTGGGCCTCCCTGCCGGAACCGGCCGACTTTCTGGCCGAACTCAAGCGCAAGGCCGGACTGCCGGCCGATTACTGGTCGGACCGGCTGCGGATCAGCCGCTACACCACCGAAAGCTTCGGCTGAACCGACGTTGCGCCGCGCCTCAGCCCGTCGCCCGCGCCGGCTCCCACGCCTGGCCCGCGAAGGCCTCATCCAGCGGGGTTGCGGCGATGTGGTTGGTGTAGTTGCTCAACGTCTTGAGTGCAACGATGGTAATTACATCCAGCACCTCCCGCTGCCCATAACCGGCGTCGCGGAAGGCCTCCAACTCCGCCTCCGGTACCCAGCCGCGGTGCGACATGACCGCCAGGGTGAAGCGGCGCAGTGCCTCCAGCTTCGCATCGGGCAGTTCGCCTTGCGCACGCAGGGCTTCCAGCACTGCCGGGTCCATCTTCACCCTCTGCGCCAGCGCCGAGTGCGCCCCGACACAATAGGTACAGCCGTTGTCGGCACTGACCGTGAGCATCACCACCTGCTGCTCCACCGGGTCCAGCCCGGCGTGCTGGAGGATATCGGTAACGGCCGCATAGGCCCGCAGCGCGGCCGGCGACTCGGCCAGCACTCCGAACAGGTTGGGCACGAAACCGTAGGCCTGTTCGGCCTGCTCCAGGATCCCGCGCGAGGCTTCCGGCGCAGTTTGCCTGTCGTGGAGGGTATAGCTCATGACGGATCTCCATGTTGGGTTGCTTCAAGAAAACTCTGATTGATTCCCTTTTGTCATACCGGCGAAGCCGGCATGACGGATTAACCAGGCATGGTCATTCCCGCGCAAGCGGGAATCCATGAACCGTCGAGGCTGCTGGATCACCGCCTGCGCGGTAACTGCAGCCATCGATTCCGGCCCCTGAGTAATATGGACCGTTCAGTCCATATTTGGCGAAAATTTTTTCAGCGCAGTGCCGACAGGGTCACGCCGGCAATGCGCCGGATCGCGGCAGCGCTGGCGCCGGCCTTGGTCAGACTGCGCAGCCCGCTCATGTTGGTGACCAGATAGTCGGCCAGCAGGCCGGCATCCCGCTCGGCGGGGATGTCGCCCTCGGCCTGCGCCCGCTTGACGGCCTGCAGGAAAACCTTGCGAAAGCGTGCGGTTCCGGCCTTGACCCGCGCGGCCACTTCGGCATCGCTCTGCCCGAACTCGCTGGCGGTATTCATAACCAGGCAGCCACGGCGGGCATCCTCGCCCTGCACCTCCCCGGCCACCGAGTCGAGCATGCCGGCAATGAAGTCCCATGCCCGCGGCGCGGCCTCCAGCTGCTGCTGCATACCGCGCGCCAGACTGTCGCGGTAGTGATCGATGCAGCGGCCGAACAACGCATGTTTGCTGCCGAAGGCCTGATAGAAACTGCTTTTGGACAGCCGCATCTCGCGCAGCAGATCCTGCAGCGAGGTGGCTTCATAGCCCTGGCGCCAGAACAGCTGCATCGCCGCCTCCAGGGCGGCGTCGGGATCGAATTCAAGGGGTCTTCCGGCGGGCATGCGAAGAATACTGGACCGATCAGTCCCGTATGTCAATCGCGGGTATCGGCCTCGGGGGCGGCCAGCAGACCGCGGGCCTCGTCGTAGCTCAGACCCTCGATGCCGCTTTTCTGCATGGATACCCGCAGCGAGGCCGCCAGCGCGGAGGCGCACACCCGCTGATAGAAAGGCAGGGATGCATCGAACACCGGCAGGGCCTCATCGACCGTCCCGGCATTCTCCAGCCGCTGTTCGAAGGCCAGCTTCTTCGCCTCGATCAGGCGCAGCAGGGCCGTGTCCTGAGCCGCGGCCGCGTCCAGGGTCAGGGTCCAGGTGATGTCATCCTGCAGGGTGCATTCGCCGATTACCTGCCCGTGGGCGGCGGCCGACCACTCATGCGGGGCCAGCATGGACAACCAGAAACGCTCGCCCTTGCGGTAGAGCCAGTAGCTGTGACCGACCACCGGCCGGAACTTGAAATCGCTTTCCAGCACGAACAGGGAAGTGAACAGTTCACTGGAGATCTGGTCGATGCGTTTGGGCGGCACCGCGATGGCGGCCCGGCTCGCCGCCAGGCTCTCGAGCACCGGCACCAGGCCCTTGCCCTGGGGATTGGGGGTCTTGTCCATGGTTACAGGATTGGGTAGTGGGAAAAATCAAATGCGCCACGGAATACACGGAAAGCACGGAAATCTTATTGTCATTGGGCATGGCGCTTCGCGCCAGCCGATGACAATGCCTGCAGTCAGGGGTTGTCCGTGTATTCCGTGGCGCTCTTTGGCTCTTTATCTTAGCAAGCCGCCCAGCGGCGGCTCAAACCAGCAGCAGTGCCAGTCCGGTCAGCCCGAACATCAGGGCCGCGGTCGCCAGCGGCCGGCGTACGGCCCCGGCCTGTGGATGCACCAGCGGCATGAGGGCCCGACGCTGGCCATTGCGGCGCTCGATGCAGGGCGGATCCAGCCGCCTGGGGTGACGTCCGGCAGTGATGCGCTCATCGGCCGCAGCCCGGGCCGCGGCCAGCCGCCGGCGTCCGGCCTCGCTGTCCGCGTCCCGCATCAGCTCGGGAATCAGTTCAGGATGATCCCCCAGCTGCCGCCAGTGATGGCGGTCGGGGCTGATTTCGTCGGCCTCCCGCAGCCGGCCGAGCAGGATATAACGGCTGATTTCGCCCCCCTGATAGGGGCCCCGCACCTGGCCGGCACGGCGGGTGAACCAGAACTGTTCGGTGGACGCTGTCATCGGGGTAGGCTTACTCTCTGTTCCAGGGCCTGCTCCCCAATTTAGCGGGCCGCCGGCCGATATATTGAGACAGGCTTCAAGGAATCGACTTATGCAACCCACCGGCCCCGGACTCCCGCCCCTGCCCCCGGCCCCGTCGGGAACGAAGGCCGCCGCCACGGCCGCGACCTGGCGGGTCGGCCAGGTGCTGCAGGGCCTGGTGGTGCGCGAATCCAGCCAGGGCCAGACCCCGCTGCAGATCGGACGCCAGCTGGTCCAGGCGCGCACTGGCAACCTGCAACTCAGTCCGGGCCAGCCGCTGCGCCTGGAAGTGGTCAGCCTTAGCCGCGACCTGCCGGTACTGCGCCTGCTCGACACCCTGCGTCAGGACACGGTCAGCCAGGCCCTGCGCCAGGCGCTGCCGGCCCAGCGGCCGCTGCCCCAGGCCCTGACACTGCTGAACCAGCTGGCGGCGCTGCCCGATGCTGCCCGCAGCGCACCGCAACTCTCCCGGCTGGTGCGCAGCGTCCTCCAGCAGCTGCCCGACCCGGGTCGGGTCGGCACCCCCGAGGGCCTGCGCCAGGCCCTGACCAACAACGGCCTGTTCCTGGAAGGCAAACTGGCCCGCGCCGCCGCTCAGGCCGGCAATGCCCGCGCGCCCGCCGGGCAATCGCCACAGCCGGCGCAGACCGCCGTCCAGGGGGATTTCAAGGCCGGTCTGCTGCAGCTGGCCGCCGGGCTGCGCCAGGCCGCCGCCACGACCGGTTCCGCCCGCTCCGCTGCCGCCAGTCCGGCGCCCCCGGCAGCGCCGCTGGCGCCGGGTGCGCCGGCCCTGGCCGCGGCCCTGGCCGCGGCGGCCGGCAAGGCTGCGCCGCTGCCGGCTCTGGACAGCCTGGCATCCCTGCGTCCCGGCATGCCGCCGCGGCCGCAGGCCGGGGTCGACGGCCGCACGCTGCGGCTGGACCTGGCCCAGCTGCTGCAGCGCGGGGGCTTGCTGCAGCAGGTGGAATCGGCCCTGTCACGGGTCAAGCTCAACCAGCTGGCCTCGCTGCCGCAGGAACGCCAGCAGCCACCGGAATGGCTGGTGGAACTGCCGGTGCGCCGTGGCGAGGATGCGATTGATGTCTGGGGCCTGCGCCTGCGCCGCGAGGGCGGCCGCAGCGACAGCGAGACTGCCCGGAACGGCGCCGGCTGGACCGTAATGCTGGCCTTCGACCTGCCCGGACTGGGGCCGGTGCAGGCCCGCGTCAGTCTGAGCGGGGAACGCCAAATCAGCACCCGCTTCCTGAGTGAACAGGGCGAGCCCCTGCGCCGGCTGAGCGAACACCTGCCCCGGCTGCGCGCCCGGCTGGAGCAATCCGGACTGGTGGTACAGGACCTGGACGTCAAGCGCGGCCGTCTGCGCGAACCACCGGCACCGCCACCTCGCGGCCCCATCCTGGACGACCAGGCATGAGCCGGGACGACACCACACCGAAACCGGAACTGGCTGTGGCCCTGCAGTACGACGGGGAGCGGGCGCCGCGGGTCACTGCCAAGGGCACTGGCGAACTGGCCGAGCAGATCATCGCCCTGGCGCGCGAGCATGAGGTGCCGCTGCAGGAGAACGCCCCCATGGTGGAGTTGCTGTCGAAACTGGAACTGGGTGAAGAGATCCCGCCGGCGCTGTATCTGGCCGTGGCCGAGATCATCGCCTTCGCCTATTACATCAGCGGCAAGGCACCCCAATAGTTGTCAGGCAGCGTGCGGGGAAGGCCGCGCTTATCGCGGTCTGCAGGCCGGCGCCTGCATTCACACTGGACAAGGCGGGCAGTGGATGAAAGAATCCGCCCTCTCGCGCATGCCCCGGGCATGCAGCCGCTTGACTCACTGACGGGGGGCCGCCGCATGAGGAACAAGCCGCTCAGGACCGAGCTTTCCCCACAGGCTCCCGCCACCTCCCCCGGCGAGCCGGGCGCCTCCGGTCTGCACCGCTTCATCGTCCAGCGCCATCCCGGCAGTCCCTGGCACTATGACCTGCGGCTGGAGATCGGCGACGTCATGGTCTCCTGGGCCGTGCCCAAAGGGGTGTCCACCGAACCCGACGACCGCCGCCTCGCCATCCAGACCGGAGATCAGCCGCTCGACCAGAGTGTGTTCCGCGGCCCCCTGCCCGCACCGGACACGCCGGACCCCGCAGTACTGGTGTGGGATACCGGCCATTACCGCAACCTGCGCAGCGACGGACGCTCCATGCGCCAGTCGGTGCAGGACGGGCTGGTGCAGATCTGGCTGGAAGGCGGCAAGCTGCAGGGCGGCTATGCGCTCAAGCGCACCTACCGCGGCCGCCATCCGGGCTGGCAGCTGTTCAAGCTGGACGACACGGCGGCCTGAGAGGCAGTCACGTAGGTCGGGTTAGCGAAGCGTAACCCGACAGTGCTGCAGATGATGTCGGGTTACGCCCTATCAGGCTAACCCGACCTACGGAACTGGATTCCGACCTGCGCCGGAATGACGTACAGGCGTTGCTGAACCCGGCAGGAGAGGTATGAGCGAGTTCAGCCGGCGCGGGCCACGCCGTGCAGCATCACGAGCAGATCGGCCTCGCCGCGGGTCAGACCGCACTGGCGGATCAGCGCCTCGGCATCGGCCCCGCCCTGCACCAGCTGGATGGCCTGCTGGTAGGGCCGGTCGCCGCCCGCGCGCATTTCGGTCTGGCTCTGACGCTCGCTCAACCGGCGGACCCGGTTCTCGACCTGCACCAGATGCTCGCCGGCACCGACCGAGGCGCGGGTCAGGGCGGCCAGATCACCCTGCAGCGCGCTCAGGTCGGATTCCCGCCCGGCCAGCCGTTCCTGCAGGGTCTGCAGTTCACGTCGCTGGCGCCGCTGGGCACGGATCAGCCCGATCAGGGAGACCGCCCAGAGCAGCGCGAGAATGCCGATGCCGATTTCGATGTTCATGCGTATTCGTCTATCCGGTGTCCGTCGTCGCCGTCGCGACGCCTGTTCTGTTTGTCCCGCGAACGGTTTGCGTTCTTGTCGCGGCGCTTGCCCGAGCCGTCACGTTCCTTGATCCGCTCGCCGGGCTGCACCCGTTCGAACGGCGACGGAGATGGAAGCCTTCCAATGTCCGCCATCTTCTTTCACCTTAACCTGCATATCTTGCCGGGATCGCGGGAGCAGGCGCAGGATCCGTGTTCGGAGACGCAGCTCTGGAAGGAAAGAGGTAGTCAACACTACCTCTTGACTGAAGAGCAAGTCTACGGGCGCGAAGACAAGCCTGAACCGCGATAGGCCAACGGCGTCCTTCCCCTGTTATCGCTTGTCCTTGGCTCATCACGTCTGACTCCATCCCAGGTTGCACCACTCAGCGCATCAGCCGTTGGCCGCCCGGTGAGATATGCAGGTTTCAATTACAAGGCCATCAGCTCCATCCATTCCTCATCGGTCAGCAGCTTGTTCAGATCGATCAGGATGAGCAGGTTGCCATCGCGGCTGGCAACGCCCTGGATGTACTTGGAGCTCTCGTCATTGCCCACGTTGGGGGCCGAGTCGATTTCGGCGCTGTTCAGATCCATCACCTCGGCCACGGAATCGACCAGGATGCCGACCACCTGGCGCTCGGCCTCGATGATCACGATGCGCGAGGAGTCGTCGGGTTCGCGCGGCGGCAGTCCCAGCCGCAGGCGGGTGTCGATGACGGTGACCACATTGCCGCGCAGGTTGATAATCCCCAGCACATAGTCCGGCGCGCCGGGCACGGGGGCGATCTCAGTCCAGCGCAGGACCTCCTGGACCAGCATCACATTGATGCCATAGACCTCATCCGCCAGGCGGAAGGTCACACACTGGAAATGCTTGTCGTCAACGCTCTGAGCTGCCTGGTTCATGGTTCGCCTCTGATTCGGATTCCCCCGGGCGGGACCGGGGCTGTCAATCTTCAGTCGTCACAATTGACCCATAACTTGAATTTGCAGAAATCGTGCCAGCCACAGCCAACCTTACCTTCAATCACGTCATCCCCGCGCAGGCGGGGATCCAGCAGCCGCGGCGGTTTAAGGGTTCCCGCCTGCGCGGGAATGACGGCAAGGGTGCCCCGGAGCACCCCTGGCGTTCATTTTTTTCCGAGTAATTCCGTGCGTCTTCGTGGCCACACCCCGCAATCAGGCCGTCTCCGGCCCTTCCTCGGTCAGCATGCCCGCCAGGGCATCGGTATCCAGCAGGGCGCACATGTGCTCGATGACGGTTCCGGCCAGCCAGGGCCGCCTGCCGTTCCCGGTCCGCCACTTCACGTCGTCGCGGCTGAGTGTGATCACGTCGCCGACCGCGTCACAGGCCAGGCCCCAGCGGTTGTCGTCGATCATCACCACCTTGCCCAGGCGGCCGCTGTCCGCCGGCGCCAGCTGCGCATACTGCGCCGGCGGCAGGACGATGGCGGCCACGTCGACCAGCCGGGCCCGCAGGCCATGATACTCACGCAGGCCCAGGAACAAGGGACTGTGATTGGGCATTTCGGTCAGGGCCGCATCGTCCCAGGTCGCCACTCCGCTGAGACGGGCCAGCGGCACCGCCAGGGTCAGGCCGGCGACCTGGAACAGCAGACACTGGAACTCGCCCCCGGCCCAGTCGGGGTGCGCCGCTGCAGCGGGTTGCGCTGCGACTTCCGGAACGGGCGCCGGCTCGACCTCCGGCGCGGCCGGTGCGGGTGAAGGTGCGGCCGGCGCAGCGGGAGCCGGCGCCGGCACGGCGCGGGCCTCGGGCTGCGGTTGCGGCTCGGGTGCGGTTTCGACTTCGGGCGCCGGGGTCAGCAGCGCGTTCAGATAGGCCCCGAGCGCGAGTTGCTGGTCGAGCATGACCAGGTTCTCTTCCGCCGTACGGGTCCGGACCCGGCTCTGGGTGGATGGTTTCATGCCCATGCCTGGTCCTGTACCGGGGGATGGGGAACGGCCGCCTCGCCGTCGCGCTGCAGCAGATGATCCAGCAGCCGGACATAGGCGCGGGCGCCGCGGGCGCTGCGCTGGGACAATGACAACGGTTTGCCGGCCTTGCTGGCCTCGCGGAACTGGGTGTCGACCGGTATCACCTCCGACCACAACCGCTCGGGATAACGCTGGCGCAGTACCTCCAGCGCCTCGCCCGAGGCACGGGTGCGGCGGTCGTACATGGTCGGCACGATCAGGTGCGCCGGGCTCTCGCCGCGGGCGCGGGCGATCATCTTGAGGGTATGCAGCATGCGCTCCAGCCCCTTCAGGGCCAGGAACTCGCACTGCACCGGGATGAGCAGCTGATCGCAGGCGGCCAGCGCATTGACCATCAGCACCCCCAGCATGGGCGGACAGTCCATGAACACGTAATCGAAACGCGCGTCCAGGTCCTGCAGGGCGCGGGCGATGACCAGGCCCATGCCCTCCTCCGCGCCGAGCTGCCGGTCCAGGGTGGCCAGGGCGGTCGATGCCGGCAGCAGGGAAAGATTCTCGAACCCGGTCTCGAGCAGCACCTGGTCGTAGCGCGGCTCGGGGCGCTTGTCGGCGCGATCCTTGAACAGGGTGTAGACCGACAACTCGATGCCGTCCGGGTCCTGCCCGAAATAGGTGGTCAGCGAGCCATGCGGGTCCAGATCGATGAGCAATACCCGCTCGCCCTCGCCGGACAGCTGTCCGGCCAGGGTGACGGCGGTGGTGGTCTTGCCCACCCCGCCCTTCTGATTGGCGACGGCCCAGATCTTTTTCATTGCCCTGGTTTCCAGTTGCCGGAATTTCGGAAAACCCGGTTGACGGTCATCCGACCTTTGAATTCTTCCGTCATTCCGGCGCAGGCCGGAATCCATCAACCACTGCGGTATCTGGATCCCGGCCTGCGCCGGGATGACGATGGCGCAAGGTCGACCCTTGCCTTATACAGAACTTGCAAGATGCGGACCGATCTGTCCCAGCGACAGTACCTCGTCGGCCAGGCCGGCATCGGCCACTGCGCCCGGCATGCCGTAGATAACGCAACTCGCCTCGTCCTGGGTCCAGACGCTGGCCCCGCCCTGCTTCAGCGCGCGCGCGCCCTCGCGACCGTCGGCACCCATGCCGGTCAGCACGATCGCCAGCGCCCTGGCGTGAAAGACCCGGGCCACGGATTCGAAGGCCAGGTCCACGCAGGGCCGGTAATGCTGAGCCGGGTCGTCATAGACCCGCAGGCAGACCCGCGGTCCCTGGCTCTCCACTGCCAGCTGCCGGCCGCCCGGGGCGAGATAGGCCACGCCCGGCTGCAGCGCCTCGCCGTCCTCGGCCTCCTTGACCTGGATACTGCACTGCTGGTTCAACCGCTCGGCGAAGGCCGGGGTGAAGCTGGCGGGCATGTGCTGGATCAGCAGCAGCGGCAGCGGAAAACTCGCGGGCAGACGACCCAGCACCTGCTGCAATGCCACCGGCCCGCCGGTCGAACTGCCGATGGCGATCAGCCGGAAGTCGCCCTTGCGCGCCGCAGGCTGCAGCCGCGGCGCGGCCGGCGCCGCCGGGCGGGCGACGGCCGGGCGTGCCGCCGGGGCCTGCTGCATGCGCAGCCCCTCCAGGCCGATGGCCCGCACCCGGTTGCGCAGGGTGCGCTTGGCCTCTTCCTTGTCCCGGGAGAATTCGTCGAAGCGCTTGGGCAGAAAATCCAGCGCACCGGCCTCGAGCGCATTCAGGGTGGCCTGGGCGCCCTCGTAAGTGAGCGAGGAGAACATCAGCACGGCGGTGGGCCGCAGCGCCATGATGCGCCGCACCGCCGTGATGCCGTCCATCACCGGCATCTCGATGTCCATGGTGACCACGTCGGGCTTGAGCGCCAGCACCTGGCGCACGGCCTCCTGGCCGTTGGCGGCAGTGCCGACGACCTCGAGCTTGGCATCCCCCTCCAGGATCTCCACGATGCGGCGGCGGAAGAAACCCGAGTCGTCCACCACCAGGACGCGCAGGCGGGAAGCGGTATTTTCCTTGTTGGCGAGCGACACCCTGTGCCTCCCCGGACTCAGAACCGGCTGGCGTATTTGCGCATCAGACTGGGCACATCCAGGATCAGGGCGATGCGGCCGTCGCCGGTGATGGTCGCACCGGCAAAGCCGGGCATACCGTTGAGCATGGCGGTCAGCGGCTTGATCACCACTTCCTCCTGACCGATGAGTTCATCGACGACAAAACCGACCCGCTGGCTGCCGACGTTGACCAGCACCACATGCCCCTGGCCCTTCTCCTCTTCACTCAGGCTGTAACAGTCCTTGACCAGCCAGGTACGCAGGTAGAACAGCGGGATGGCCTTCTCGCGCATGCGCACCACCAGCTGGCCGTCGACCACGTTGGTCTGCTTGATGTCCAGATCGAAGATCTCGATCACGCTGGCCAACGGCAGGGCGAAGGGCTGGTCGCCCAGCACCACCATCAGGGTCGGCATGATGGCCAGGGTAAGCGGAACCCGGATGCTCAGGCGCGAGCCGCGGCCCAGGCGCGAGTCGATCTCCACGCTGCCGTTGAGCTGGCCGATGCGGGTCTTGACGACGTCCATGCCCACGCCGCGGCCGGAGATATCGGAGATCTCGGTCTTGGTGGAGAAACCGGGGGCGAAGATCAGATTGTAGGCCTCGTGGTCGTCCAGCCGGGCGGCCGCCTCCTCGTCCATCAGGCCCTTCTCCACCGCCTTGCGCCGCAGCGCGTCGGGGTCCATACCCTTGCCGTCGTCCTCGATGGACAGCAGGATGTGGTCACCCTCCTGCTCGGCGGCCAGGATCACGGTGCCGGCGCGAGGCTTGCCGGCGGCCTCGCGCTCCTCTGGCGATTCGATGCCGTGGTCCACGGCGTTGCGCACCAGGTGCACCAGCGGATCGGCCAGGGCCTCGACCAGGTTCTTGTCGAGATCCGTCTCCTCGCCCTGCATCTCCAGATTGATTTCCTTCTCCATGGCCCGGGCCAGGTCGCGCACCACGCGCGGGAAGCGGCCGAACACCTTCTTGATCGGCTGCATGCGGGTCTTCATCACCGAGGTCTGCAGATCGGCGGTGACCACGTCCAGATTGGCCACGGCCTTGCTGATCTCCTCGTTGCTGGCGGCCTTTTCCTGGCCCAGGTTCTGTTTGAGCGTGGCCAGGCGGTTGCGCACCAGCACCAGTTCGCCGACCAGATTCATGATCTCGTCCAGGCGGCGGGTGTCCACGCGCACCGAGGTCTCGGCCTGGGGCGCCGGGGCCTTGGCCGGCGCGGAACGCTCCTCGGCCTTCGCGGCAGGTGCCGGGCGCTCCTGTTTCGCTGCCGGGGCGGCAGCCGCCGGGGCGCTGGCCACGGCGGCATCGCCACCGCCGGCAGGGGCGGCGCCCTGGCCATGCAGCTGATCCAGCAGGGCCTCGAATTCATCGTCGGTAATCAGTTCCCCGCCGCCGGCAGGCGCAGCTTCACCGTCAGCACTGGCGGCAGCCGCAGGGGGCGCAGCCGGTGCCTGGCTTTCGCCCTTGCCCGGCGCGCCTTTGGCGCCGTGCAGCTGGTCCAGCAGGGCCTCGAATTCCTCTTCACTGATCTCGTCGCCGCCGGCGCTCTGCTCACCGGCCGCCTGTTCGGCAGCAGCGGTCGTGTCAGACCCGGCCTCGGAACCGGCACGGGCGGCATCGAGCATGGCCTCGAACTCATCGTCCGCGGCATCGCCCCCGGCATCACTGACGCCGGCCGGGGCTGCGGGCGTCGACGGCGCGGCATCCTCGGACTGGGGCTTGGCATAGGAGTTGAGCAGCGTGACCAGCGCCGGGTCGGCGGCGCCCGGCTCCTCACCGCCCTGGATCTCGGCGAACATGCCGTTGACCACGTCCACGGCCTTGAGCACGGCATCCATCAGGGTGGCGTCGGCGACGCGCTCGCCGTTGCGCAGGATGTTGAACACATCCTCCGAGGTGTGGCAGATGGTGACCAGGTTATCCAGACCGAGGAAACTCGCCCCGCCCTTGATGGTGTGGAAGCTGCGGAACACCGCATTGAGCAGGTCCTTGTCCTGGGGACTGCGCTCGAGCTGGATCAGCTGCTCATTGAGCTGTTCCAGCAGTTCGCCCGCCTCGACCAGGAAGTCCTGGAGTATGTCGTCGTTGGGATCGAGACTCATAGCAATATTCCTTCAGCCTTCCTGTCCTTGCACTGGCGGCTCAAAAGCCCAGGCTGGAGAGCAGTTCATCCACGTCATCCTGGCTGTTGACCACCTCCGTGCCGGCATCCACTCCGGGCACCTGCGGGCCATAGCCCCTGGACATGTCCTTGTCCCTGTCGGCCTCCTCGGGAACGGTGTCCTTGAAATGCTGGCCGGAGATACGGATCAGGTGGACCAGGTTGTCCTCCACCTCGGTGACCAGGTTGATCACCCGGCGGATGATCTGGCCGGTAAGATCCTGGAACCCCTGCGCCATCATTACTTCCGAGAGACTGGCGTTGAGCGTGCCGGCATGGCGATGGGTCAGTTCGAGGAAGCTGTCGATCTCCGGGACCAGGGCGCGAAACTCCTCCAACTCCATATTCTTCTGCCGGAACCGGCTCCACTTGTCATGCAGATCGGTGGCGCGCTGCTGCAGTTCCTCGGCGATCGGCAGGCTCTGATCGACGGCGTTGAGCGTCTTGTGCGCCGATTCCTCGGTCATGCTGATGACGTGATTGAGCCGTTCCTTGGCATCCGGGATGTCGGACTCGGTCAGACTCGCGATGCGCGAGTCGATCTGAAAGTTGTTAAGCGCCTCGTGCAGTTCGCGGGTCAGTTTGCCCAACTCCACGAACAACCCCTCTTCCCGCTTGCGCGACAGGGTATCCAGCAGGTCGTTGACCGCCAGTTCGTTGCCGGCCTCCAGCTCGCTGACCAGTTCGCGGGCCATGGCGATGGTTTCCGGATCGGCCATCATGTTCTGTTCTGTCATTTATATTCCCCGCCGATCTGCTCAGGCCGAAGTACCGAGACGCTCGAAGATCTTCTCGATCTTCTCCTTGAGCGTCACGGCGGTGAAGGGCTTGACGATATAGCCGTTCACGCCGGCCTGGGCGGCCTCGACGATCTGCTCCTTCTTGGCCTCGGCCGTCACCATCAGCACCGGGAGGCTGGCGAGCTTGGGATCGGCGCGCACGGCCTTGAGCAGATCGATGCCGGTCATGCCCGGCATGTTCCAGTCGGTGATCAGGAATTCATAATCGCCCGACTGCAGCATGGGCAGCCCGGTGGTGCCATCGTCCGCCTCGTGGGTATTGTTGTACCCAAGATCCCGAAGCAGGTTCTTGATGATCCGTCGCATCGTGGAAAAATCGTCCACGATCAAGATCTTCATGTTCTTGTCCAACACGACCTCCCGATAGTCGTCCAGTTGCTGCCGGCGGCTGCCGCCGCCGCGGCATTCAGCCCGTTTTCATCCTGTTGGCCATAGCGGCCGGTATGGCGATTTGCTTAGTGACATCGTCATTGCGAGCGCAGCGCGGCAATCTCTTAACGCAGCCTGAGCCGTTTGGAGATTGCCACGCCCCATAGAATCCCTTCGGGCTTCATCATGGGTACCCCACCCTTCGGGTCTGGGCATCGCAATGACGGGCGCGCTGCGCCGTCAACTCTGAACCCACTCACCCATGCGGGCGCGCAGCCGGATCAGGGCCTGGCCGTGGATCTGGCACACGCGCGACTCGGACACCCCCAGCACCTCGCCGATCTCGCGCAGGTTCAGTTCCTCGTCGTAGTACAGCGACATCACCAGGCGCTCGCGCTCCGGCAGGCCGGCGATGGCGTCGGCCAGCGCGCCCTGGAAATCCTCGTGCTGCAGGTTGTCCAGCGGCTCGTTGGGCTGCTCCAGCCCGCGCACTTCCTGCTCGTCGCCGAGCGCGCCCGGGTCCTCGAAACTGAACATGCGCGCGCCGGTCGCGTCCTGCAGGATGCGGTGATACTCGTCCAGACCGATGCCCAGCGCCTGGGCCACCTCGTGATCGCGGGCATCGCGGCCCATGGCGTTCTCGATCTCGCGCACCGCCTCGGCCACCTGGCGCGCCTTGCGATGGACCGAGCGCGGGGTCCAGTCGGTGCGGCGGATCTCGTCGAGCATGGCGCCGCGGATACGGATACCGGCATAGGTCTCGAAGCTCGCGCCCTGCGAGGGGTCATAGTTCTTGGCCGCCTCCAGCAGGCCGATCATGCCGGCCTGGATCAGGTCGTCGGCCTGCACGCTGGGCGGCAGCCGGCTCATCAGGTGATAGGCGATCCGTTTGACCAGGGGCGCATGCTGGGTGACCAGCTCGTCCTGTCCACGTTCCTGTGTTGTTGCGTACATGGCGGCTCCGTTCATGGCAGGACCTCCATCTGTCCACTGCTGGAGGTAATCAATCGTTCCACAAAGAACTCCAGATGGCCGGCCGCCCCGGTCGGGATCGGCCAGTTGTCAGCCTTCTGGGCGAGATTCTTGAAGGCCATCGCGGCGCGCGAACGCGGGTAGGCGTCCACCACCGGCTTCTGGCGCTTGATGGCCTTGCGCAGATAATCGTCGTAGGGCACCGCCCCCATGAACTCGAGGGTGACGTCGAGGTAGCGCTCGGTCACCCGCGAGATCTTGTTGAACAGGTCGCGACCCTCCTGGGCGCTGTGCGCCATGTTGGCCAGCACCCGGAAGCGCTGGGCGCCGTGGTCGCGGTTGAGCACCTTGATCAGGGCATAGGCGTCGGTGATCGAGGCCGGTTCGTCGCACACCACCACGATCACCTCCTGCGAGGCGCGCACGAAGCTGACCACGCTGTCGGCGATGCCGGCGGCGGTATCCACGATCAGGGTATCCAGCGGCTGGCTCAGTTCGCTGAAGGCGCGGATCACGCCGGCATGCTCGGCCGGGCTGAGCTGGGCCATCTGCTGGGTACCGCTGGCCGCCGGCACGATCTGCAGCCCGGCCGGGCCGGGCACGATGACCTCTTCCAGGGTACGGCTGCCGTCGATGACATGGGAAAGATCGTATTCGGGATGCAGCCCGAGCATGACATCGACGTTGGCCAGACCCAGGTCGGCATCCATCAGCATCACGTTCCGGCCGCTGTCCGCCAGGGCCACGGCGAGGTTGACCGAGACATTGGTCTTGCCCACGCCGCCTTTGCCGCTGGTCACCGCAATCACCCGAACCGGTTTGGGCTGAGTCATACTGCGCAGTCCGGCCGCCTGATCCATTCTAGACACGGCCGCTGGCTGCGATAGCGCCGAAACGTTCTGCAAGGGTATCGTCATGGGTTTCCTGTCCGGCTTGTTGTTGGAGGGAAAGCGCACGGTTGACCAGGTTCTGGGCCCGTGCGGGGTGTAGATCCTCGGGCACGCGCTGACCGTCGCCGACATAGGCGAGCGGCAACTGGTGCCCGGCGATAATGGAAATTGCGCCGCCGAGGGCGGCGGCCTCGTCGACCTTGGTCAGGATGCAGCCATCCAGCCGGCCCTGATTGAAGGCGCGCACCGCCTCCTCCAGCACCCCGGCCTGGGTGGTGGCCGACATGACCAGGTAACTGCGGATCGGCAGACCGGCCTCGCGCAGGGTGGTGAACTGCTCGCTCAGGCGCAGATCGCGCTGGCTCATGCCGGCGGTATCGATCAGTACCAGACGCTTGTCGCGCAGGCTCTGCAGGGCGTTGTGCAGTTCGTTGTGATCGCCCGCCACCTGCACCGGTACGCCCAGGATGCGGCCGTAGGTGAACAGCTGCTCATGGGCCCCGATGCGATAGCTGTCGGTGGTCACCAGGGCCACGCTGCGCGGGCCGTGGCGCAGGGCATAGCGGGCGGCCAGCTTGGCCACGGTGGTGGTCTTGCCCACGCCGGTGGAGCCGACCAGGGCGACGATGCCGCCCTGGCTTAGAATGTCGTCGTCGGTCACCGGCAGGCGCTGGGCCAGCAGTGCGAGCGCCCGGCGCCAGCCCTGCTCCGGGTCGGCGGTCTCGCCGGCGGCCTGAGCCAGTTCGGTGCACAGTGCGGACGGCAGGCCCAGCGCACTCAGCCGGCGCAGGATACCGGCCTCGGCCGGGCGCCGGCGGTTAAGTTCGCCCCAGGCCAGGTGCGCCAGCTGATTCTCCAGCAGGCCGCGCATCTCCTGAATCTCGCGCCGCATCTCGATGATGGCCGGATCGTGATCCCATTCGATGTCGGCCAGCGGGTTGCGGGCCTGAGAGCGGGAACCGGCGGTCGCCGGGGCCGGCGGCGCCGGTGCGTCAGCCGGCGCTTGAGCGGGTGCCTCGCTGTAGCGGGCGCGGGCGTCATAGGTTCCGGCCGTCTCGGGTGCCGGGGCGCCAGGTTGTGCCGCAGCGGCCTCGGGCACCGCGTCGGCACCGCCGCCGACCAGCGATTCGTCGTAGTCGATGGCGGCGATGATCTCAATCCCCTGATCCAGCTTGCGGTTGGACAGGATGACGGCATCCGCGCCCAACTCCTCGCGCACCTTGCGGATGGCATGCCGCATGTCCTGAGCGAAGAATCGTTTTATCTTCATGTTGGTGTCCTCACGCCCGCTTTAAGTCTCTGTGCCGAACCGGTATCAGGCCGGTGCCGCCTGCTGCTGCAGTCCCGCCGGGGCCTGGCCCACGGTGGCAACCACCTTGATCTGCTTGTTGTCCGGCACCTCGTCATAGGCCAGCACATGCAGGCCCGGGATGCTGTGCCGGAACAGTCGCGCCAGCCAGTTGCGCACCGGCGGTGCCACCAGCAGCACGGCCGGCTGACCGTTCATCTCCTGCTGCTGGGTCCGGTTGGCCAGGGCCTGGTGCAGGTGTTCTGCCAGTCCCGGCTCGAAGCCGGCGCCCCCTTCCTGGGTGCCCTGAAGGGACTGTAGCAATATCTGTTCCAGCGAAGGATCCAGCGCAATGACTGGAAGTTCATGCTGCAATCCATTGATATGCTGGACGATGGAACGACCCAGGGCGACCCGCACCGACGCTGTCAAATTACCGGCATCCTGGGTCCGGCCGGCATGCTCCGCCAGCGTCTCGGCGATGCTGCGCATGTCACGGATGGGGATGCGCTCCTCGAGCAGGTTCTGCAGCACCTTGACCACCGTGCCCAGCGGCAGGGTATTGGGCACCAGGTCCTCGACCAGCTTGGGCGAGGTCCGGGCCAGGGTGTCGAGCAGCTGCTGCACCTCCTCATGACCGAGCAGTTCGCTGGCATGCTGCTGCAGCAGGCTGCTGAGGTGGGTGGCCACCACGGTGCTGGCGTCGACCACGGTGTAGCCCAGGGTCTGGGCGTTGTCGTGCTGATCCGGGTCGATCCACACCGCCTCCAGACCGAAGGCCGGCTCGGTGGTGGCGGTGCCGGGCACACTGCCGTAGACCTGGCCCGGGTTGATGGCCAGTTCGCGTTCGGGCTGGATATCGCCCTCGCCCACCGGTACGCCGTTGAGCGTAATGCGATAGGCGCTGGGGCCCAGATCCAGGTTGTCGCGGATATGCACGGGCTGGATCAGGAAGCCCAGTTCCTGCGACAGCTTCTTGCGCACGCCCTTGATGCGGTCCATGAGCTGCCCGCCCTGATTGCGATCCACCAGCGGGATCAGGCGATAGCCCACTTCCAGACCGATGATGTCCACCGGGGCGACATCGTCCCAACTCAGGTCGCGCGCCTCTGGCGGCGACTCGGGCTGCTCAGGCGGGGCCTCCTCGACCACCGGCTGGCGCCGGCGCTGGCTCAGCCACCAGGTGGCGGCGCCGCCGATGGCCGCCAGGGTGAGGAAGGCGAAGTTGGGCATGCCCGGGATCAGGCCCAGCAGACCGATCACGGCGGAGGTCACACCCAGCGAGGCCGGATTCTCGAACAGCTGCGAAAGCACCTGGCTGCTCATGTTCTGCGAGCTGTTGACCCGGGTGACGATGATGGCGGTGGCGGTGGACAGCACCAGCGAGGGGATCTGCGCGACCAGGCCGTCGCCGATGGTCAGCAGGGTGTAGTTGCGCATGGCGTCAGCGAAAGCCATGTCGTGCTGGAGCATGCCGATACCCAGGCCGCCGAGGATGTTGATGAACAGGATCAGGATGCCGGCGATGGCATCCCCGCGGACGAACTTGCTGGCACCGTCCATGGAGCCGTAGAAATCGGCCTCGGCGGTGATCTCCTCGCGCTTGTTGCGGGCCTCGTCCTGACTGATCAGGCCGGCATTGAGATCGGCGTCGATGGCCATCTGCTTGCCGGGCATGGCGTCCAGGGTGAAGCGGGCGCTGACTTCGGAGACGCGCCCCGCGCCCTTGGTCACCACCACGAAGTTGATGATCACCAGGATGGCGAACACCACCAGACCGACGGCGTAGTTGCCGCCGATGACGAACTCGCCGAAGGCCTCGATGACCTTGCCGGCGGCATCGGTGCCGGTGTGACCTTCCAGCAGCACCACGCGGGTGGAGGCGATGTTGAGCGCCAGACGCATCAGGGTGGCGATCAGCAGCACTGTGGGAAAGATACCGAAATCCAGCGGCCGCATGGCATAGATGGTGACCATCAGCACGATCAGCGACAGCGAGATGTTGAAGGTGAACAGCATGTCCAGCCCCAGCGGCGGCAGCGGCACCACCACCATGGCCAGCATCAGCACCAGCAGCACCGGCGCGCCCAGGCCGTTGCGGCCCAGTTCCTTCATCGTGTTCAGTACCTGTTCCATTGCGTCTCGCTGCGTCCGGTTTCAGTCGTTGACAGAAGGCTATGCAACCTTCTTACCAATTTGTCCAATCATTCGTCATTGCGAGCGCAGCGTGGCAATCTCGTAATGCACCGTTTGAGGTACGGGATTGCCACGGCGCTGCGCGCCTCGCAATGACGGAATCCACGGCCCCCATCACTCCGCCGGCGGATGGTAATACTCGTCCGGCACCTCGATATCGCCCGGCTTCGGCGGCCGCGCGCCGCCGTAGGCGGTCGCGGTGCGCAGCTGGAACACATAGGCGAGCACCTGGGCGACGGCGTAATACAGCCCGGCCGGGATCTCCCGGTCGAGATCGGTGCTGAAATAGAGCGCACGCGCCAGCGGCGGCGCCTGGAACAGGGCCACGTTGTGCTCCAGCGCGCGCTTGCGGATCTCGGCGGCCACCACTCCGCGGCCCTTGGCCACCACGCGCGGCGCCCGCATGGCCGAATCGTCGTACTTCAGGGCCACGGCGAAATGGGTCGGGTTGGTGATGACCACGTCGGCCTCCGGCACGGCCTCCATCATGCGGCGCGAGGCGATCTCGTACTGGGCCTGCTTGATGCGTCGCTTCACCTCGGGCTTGCCCTCGGTGTCCTTCATCTCGTCCTTGACCTCCTGCCTGGTCATCTTGAGCTGGCGCTTGTGATCCCAGAGCTGGAACGGCACATCGATGGCGGCGACGAAGATCAGCCCCAGGCTGAGAAACAGAAAACACCAGAGCAGGATCTCGCCGCCGTTGGCCATGGCCTGTTTCGGGGTCTGCCGGCCCAGGTAGAGCATCTCGTCGAAAAAGGCGTTGAACAGAATCAGCGCAACCAGGGTGACCAGCAGCAGCTTGCCCACGGCCTTGCCCAGTTCCACCAGGCCCTTGACCCCGAGCAGGCGCTTCATCCCCTTGATGGGATCGAGCTTCTCCAGCTTGGGGGTCATTGCCTCCAGGCTGAAGGACAGGCCGCCCAGGGCGATGGAGGAGGCGATCGCCGCCAGCAGGCTCACCAGCAGAAACGGCAGTACCAGGGTCAGTCCCGTGCCGAGCGCGACCTTCATGGCCTGGAACATGGCCTCGACGTTGAATACGTCGCGCCGTTCGAACGACAGCCCCATGTGCATGAGCTGGGAGAACTGATCGATCATGGTCTCGCCGATGATCAGGAAGGTCAGTGCGCCCAGCATCAGCATGGTCAGGGTATTGAGTTCGCGTGAACGCGGAATCTGGCCCTTGCGGCGGGCATCATCAAGCCGTTTGGTGGTCGGCTCTTCAGTGCGTTCCTGTCCGTTCTCGTTCTCCGCCATCAGTCCGCCCCCAGACTGCCCAGCAGGGTGAAGGCGTCATGCAGCAGCACCTGGAACTGCGGCACCAGGTTGGACAGGGTCAGGTAGATGACCACGAAGCCGAAGGTCAGCGTTACCGGGAAGCCCACGCCGAAGATATTGAGCTGCGGCGCGGCGCGCGAGACCACACCGAAGGCGATGTTGGTCAGCATCAGCGCAATCAACGCCGGCACTGCAATCAACACCCCGCCGGCGAACATCTGTGTGCCCCAGTGGGCCAGGGTCAGGAAGGTGTCGCGCGTCAGACCGTGGGCGGCGATGGGCAACTGGTGGAAACTCTCGGCCAGTACGCTGATCAGGATCAGGTGCCCGTCCAGCACCAGGAACAGCAGCGTGGCCAGGGTGACGTAGTACTGGCCGATCACCGGTACATTCACGCCATTCTGGGGGTCGACCATGGAGGCGAAGCCCAGGCCCATGCTCATGGCGATGGCGTGGCCGCCGATGACCAGGGCCCCGAAGACCAGCTGCAGCATGAATCCCATCACCATGCCGATGGCCAGCTGCTGGGCCGAGATCGCCACCGACTCGGCGCTGAGCGGGTCCACCGCCGGCACCGGCGGGATCACCGGCACCAGGATAGCGGCGATCACCACGGCAGTCAGGATCCGCACCCGCGCCGGCACCAGCCGACCGCCGAACACCGGCATCACCATCAGCATCATGCCGATGCGCATGAAGGGCCACATGAACTCGCCGACCCATCCGGCAATCTGACTGGTGGTGAGGAGCAGCGGCGTAGCCATGGTTGCGCCTCAGCCGATCAGGCCGGGGATGCTGGTATACAGGTTGATGGTGAAATCGAGCAGGCTGCGCAGCAGCCAGGGCCCGGCCAGCAGCAGCACCAGCACGATCGCGGCCAGCTTGGGGATGAAGGTGAGCGTCATCTCGTTGATCTGGGTCGCGGCCTGGAACATGGCGATGACCAGGCCCACCGCCAGCGAGGCGATCAGCAGCGGCCCGGCCAGCAGCACGGTGATGTACATGGCCTGCTCGCCGATGGTGATGACGGTATCGGGTGTCATGCGTGGCTCCTAACTCGCAATGTAGAAACTGGAGGCGAGCGTGCCCATGATCAGCGACCAGCCATCGACCAGCACGAACAGCATGATCTTGAACGGCAGCGATATGATCATGGGCGAGAGCATCATCATGCCCATGGACATCAGCAGGCTGGCGATGACCAGATCGATGACCAGGAACGGGATCATGATCAGAAACCCGATCTGGAAGGCCGTCTTCAGTTCGCTGGTGACGAACGAGGGCAGCAGCAGCGAGAAGGGAATGTCCTCGGCGCGTTCGACCGGCTCGGCCCGGGCAATGTCGGAGAAGGTCTCCAGATCGGATTCGCGCGTCTGCGCCAGCATGAAGGCATGGAACGGCTCGGCGGCGCGTGCCAGCGCCTCGTCCGGCGCCAGTTCCTCGTTGAGATAGGGCTTGACCGCCTCGGTGTAGACCTCGTCGAACACCGGCACCATGATGAAGAAGGTCAGGAACAGCGACAGACCGATCAGGATCTGGGTCGAAGGCGTCTGCATGGTGCCCAGCGCCTGGCGCAGGATGGACAGCACGATCAGGATGCGGGTGAAGGAGGTCATCATCATCAGCGCCGCCGGCAGGAAGGTGATCGCCGTCATGATGGCGAGCACCTGGATACTGATGGAATAGGTCTCGCTGCCGTCCGGATTGTTCTCCATGCGGAAGGCCGCAATGCCCGGTTCGGCCAGCGAGGCCACCGGCAGCAACAGCAGCAGCAGGCTGATCAGGCCGCGCAGTCTCATGACCTGTCTCCCCGGCTCAGTGCCTGCTGCAGATTGCGGGCGAAGCTGTTCATGCCGGCGCCCTCGCGCACCGGGGTCTCGATCTTCTCCTCCAGCACATGCAGGGTCTGGACCCGACCCGGCGCCACGCCCAGCACCAGCTGGGTCTCGCCGACCTGGATCAGCACCACCTTCTCGCGCGCGCCCATGGACAGGCCGCCGAGCACGCGCATGGCCCCGGGCACGCCGCCCTGGAAACCGGACATGCGCCGCATCAGCCAGGCAAAGATCAACATGAGGACGATCACCGCCACCAGGCCCAGCAGGACCTGCAGCAGGTTGGACCAGGCCATGGGATCGTTCAGGGACTCGGCGGCCTGCCGGCCCTCGGATGCCTGCAGCGTCAGCGGCCACAGCAGCGCCAGCGTCACCGTGATGCGTGCGGGAAACGACATCATTTCAGCTTCTTCACCCGTTCCGCCGGACTGACCACGTCGGTCAGGCGGATACCGAACTTCTCGTTGACCACCACCACCTCGCCGTGCGCCACCAGGGTGCCGTTGACCAGCACGTCCATCGGCTCCCCCGCCAGCCGGTCCAGTTCCACCACCGACCCCTGGTTGAGCTGCAGCAGGTTGCGGATACTGATCCGGGTGCGGCCGATTTCCATCGCGATGGTGACCGGGATGTCCAGGATCAGATCGAGATTGGCTTCATCGCTGCCGGCCGGCACCGTGGCGCTCTCGAACTGATCGAGTTCCGGCTTGGACACCTGAGCCGCAACTTCGGCCTGGCCGTCACCGCCGCCGGTGTCGTCCTGTTCGGCCAGGGCGGCGGCCCACTCGTCGGCCATCGCATCCTGGTCCAGGTTTTCCTGATCGTCACTCATTACTGTCTCCCGTCACGCACTCAGTTCTTTTCAATTACATTGGATAGGGGAACCATCGCGTTCTGGTTCACCTTGTCGATGATCTTGACTGCCTTGTTGCCATTGGCGCTGCCCAGCCGGCCGCGGAACAGCGGGATGTCCTGCGAACGCAGCAGAATGGTCTCCGGCATGTCGATGGGAATCACGTCCCCAATCTGCATTTCCATCAGCTCGCGGAAGGTGATGGTGGTCTCGGCCAGCTGCGAGGACAGCTCGACCTCGGCATCCTTCATCTCTTCCTTGATGGCGATGCGCCAGCGCTCGTCCACGTCGCTGCGGTCGCTCTGCACGCCGGCATCCAGCAGATCGCGAATGGGCTCGACCATGGAATACGGCAGGGTGATATGCAGCGCGCCGCCGCCGCCTTCCAGTTCGATGTGGAAGGTGGAGACCACCACCACCTCGGTGGGGCTGACGATGTTGGCGAACTGCGGATTGACCTCGTGGGTCTGATACTCGAACTCGACCGGCAGCACCGGGCGCCAGGCCTGAAACAGATCGTCGAAGGCGCGGTCCAGCATGCGCTGGATGACGCGCTGTTCGGTGGGCGTGAACTCGCGGCCCTCGATCTTGGTGTGGAAACGCCCGTCGCCGCCGAAGTAGTTGTCCACGGCGCTGAACACCAGCTTGGGATCGAACACAAACAGGGCGGTGCCGCGCAGCGGATTGATCTTGACCAGATTCAGGCTGGTCGGCACGAACAGGCTGTGGATGTACTCGCCGAACTTGAGCATCTGCACGCCGCCGACCGAGATCTCGCCCTGGCGGCGCAGCATGTTGAACAGCGAAATGCGGAAATAACGGGCGAAGCGCTCGTTGATCATCTCCAGCGTGGGCATGCGCCCGCGGACAATGCGGTCCTGGCTGGTGAAGTCGTAGTTCTGTGCCTCGCCGTCACCGCCGCCGTCGTCGGATTCGGTCTCGATATCACCGCTGCCGACCCCGTGCAGGAGCGCGTCGATTTCTTCCTGTGAGAGCAGATCGTTCACGCAGTACCCCTATTGCATGACAAAGCTGGTGAAGTACAGATTTTCCAGCCGACCCCGGCCGGTCATCTGCTCGAGCACGCTGCGCACTTCCTCCAGCGCGTCCTGGCGCAGCTGCTCCTTGCCCTCACGGGTATTGAGCACCTCGGGATCCTGGCTGCTGAACAGCATCACCAGGCCATTGCGGATGGCCGGGTTGTGTTCCTTGACCTGTTCGATGACAGCCGGATTACGGTCGGCCACCTGGATGGTGATCTGCATGAAACGCACGTCGGCTTCGCGGCCGAAATTCACGACGAAAGGAGGTTCCAGCGGCTGGTAGATGAGCGGGCCGCCGCTGGTTGCAGGCGGGGCGGCTTCAGCCGCGGCCCCATCTGCGGCAGCCGCCTGCGGCTCGGCGGCCGGCTCGTTCCCACCCAGCATGCCCATGAAATAGAGTCCGGCCAGCACGGCACTGGAGAGCAGCAGCACCACGACAGCGGCGATGATGACGATTTTCAGCCCGCCGCCGGATTCCGCCTCCGCGGTATCCACGTCCAGATCGAGATCTTCTTCTGCCATGCCGGTACCTTGTGCCTGTGAATGTCTGCACAGGCAAAAGCAAGTCCTGTGCCACGGCCAGGAAGAAAAATTAGTTATTTATATTCAATTGGTTGGAAATGGAAAATCCGGGGTCGACAGAGACTTGACGTTATTCTGTCGCGCCTTCAGCCGGTTTCCCGGCACCGGGTCAGGGGAAGTGGAATGAGCGGGGAAGCAAATGGGACGGTTGCACCCGATGCCCGCGTTGCGGGCAGGCGGCAGCCGGAACTTCAGGTGATCAGGGCCCGGGACGGTGCTCCCGAAGTGACAGCTACCACATCAGGTCATCGGGCACCTGGTACTCCGCATAGGGGTCGTCGGCGTCCTCCTGCGGCCGATCCCCGGCCCGGCTGACGATGCAGGCGGCATCGCGCTGCCCGACCTTCTCCGCCACCCCCGCCGGGACCAGCGCGTAGCCCGCATCGAAGCGGACGATGACCAGCTGGCCGCGCGCCAGCCGGTCGCGGACGGACTCGGTGACATGCAGCGTCTTGATCAGGGTACCGTCCTGGAAGTTGTAGGCAACCTCCCCCTCGGCATCCGCCAGCCGGTTCTGTTCCACCAGCTGCCGGACCTGGGCCTGGGTTGCCCGGCGCTCGGCGGCCGCCTTGCGCTGGCGGTTGAGCTCACGATCGCGTTCCGCCGCTTCCGCCGCAGCCTTGCGTGCCGCCTCGGCGGCCACGGCGGCCTCGTCGACCACCTCGACCTTCTGCTTCTGTTTCAGCTTCTGCTGCTTGCGTTTGGACTTGTTCGCCTTCTCGAGCCGGGACTTGTCCACCAGCCCGGCCTTGAGCAACTGGTCGCCGAATGAATTGCCCATCGGTCCTGCCTCTGCATTGCCTGATTCATGTATGTGCAAGTATATCCAACCGGTGGGCGGATCAATCCACCCGCCGGCCGAACCAGAGGACGTGCCGCGCCCCCTTTCCGCCATGGGCGCGCACCCGTACCTCCTCCGCCTCGAAGCCCACCTTGCGCAGCCGCGGCAGAAACTCCGGCGCCTGGCCGGCCGACCACACGGCCAGCACACCGCCGGGGCGCAAGGCAGCACAGGCCGCCGTCAGCCCCTCCGTATCATAGAGCCAGTCGTTCTCCCGACGGGTCAGGCCCTCGGGGCCATTGTCCACATCCAGCACAATGGCATCCCAGGCCCGCGGCCCGGCCTGCAGCAGTCGGGCGATATCGCCCTCGTGCACACGCACCCGCGCATCGTCCAGCGGATGCCCGGCCAGATGCCCCAGCGGACCGCGGTTCCAGGCCACCACCGCCGGGACGAGTTCCGCGACCACGACCCGGGACTGCGTGCCCAACGCCTGCAGCGCCGCAGCCAGGGTAAACCCCATACCCAGCCCGCCGATCAGTACCTGTGCCCGCTGGCTGTCCGCCAGTCGCGCGCAGGTCTGCGCCGCCAGCGCCTCCTCCGAGCCATGGACGCGGCTGCTCATCAACTCGCCCCGCGCCACCAGCTTGATGGAGAATTCATCGCCGCGCTGATACAGCTGCAACTCGCCGCCGTTGCCGGGGACTTGCGCAGTGTCGAGCAGGGTCCAGGGGCGCACGGGGCGGAAAGACTGTTACCGGGCAGCGCCGGGGGACTGGGACGGGCGATTGCGCCGGCGCCGCTTGCGCTGGCCGTCCGCCGGCTTGTCACCGGATCGGGACGCGGCGTTACGGCTGATGGCCGGCTTCTTCTTCACCTTCGACTTATTGCCGGGCGTGGCCCTGGACCTCTGCTCCGGTCGGGGGGCCGTTTTCAGCACCTTCGGCTCGAACGTCGGCATGGGCAGCACCGGGATGGTCTTGTTCAGCACCCGCTCGATATCCTTGAGCAGCTTGGCTTCATCGGCGCCGACCAGTGAAATCGCCGCGCCCTCCTCACCGGCCCGACCGGTACGGCCGATACGGTGCACATAGTCTTCCGGCACATTGGGCAGTTCGTAATTCACCACATGCGGCAGGCGGTCGATGTCCAGGCCGCGGGCGGCGATGTCGGTCGCCACCAGCACCCGCACGCTGCCATCCTTGAACCCGGCCAGGGCCCGGGTGCGGGCACTCTGGCTCTTGTTGCCATGGATGGCGGCCGCTTCGATGTCGGCCCGATTGAGTTGCTCGGCCAGACGGTTGGCGCCGTGCTTGGTACGGGTGAACACCAGCACCTGGGACCACTGCCCGGCATCGATGAGGTGGATCAGCAGATCGCGCTTGCCGTCCTTGTCGACCCGGTACACATGCTGGGTGACGGTCTCGGCGGCCGTATTGCGGCGCGCCACCTCGATCAGGGCCGGCCGGTGCAGCAGGCCGTCGGCCAGACGCTTGATCTCGTTGGAGTAGGTGGCAGAGAACAGCAGGTTCTGACGCCTCTGGGGCAGCAGCTTCATCACCCGGCGGATGTCGTGGATGAAGCCCATGTCCAGCATGCGGTCGGCTTCGTCCAGCACCAGGATCTCAATCGCGGACAGATCCACCGTGCCCTGGCCGGCATGATCCAGCAGCCGGCCCGGCGTGGCGACCAGGATGTCGACGCCGCGCTTCAGGGCCTCGATCTGCGGATTGATCCCCACCCCGCCGAAGATGATGGCGGAGCGCAGCTTCAGGTGTGCGCCGTAGGTCTCCACGCTCTCGCCGACCTGCGCCGCCAGCTCCCGGGTGGGTGTGAGCACCAGGGCGCGCGGCGCCCTGCCCTTGCGGGGGCGCTGGCTGAGCAGCTGCAGCATGGGCAGGGTAAAGGCGGCGGTCTTGCCGGTGCCGGTCTGGGCGCCGGCCAGCACGTCGCGGCCTTCCAATATCACCGGCACCGCCTGGCGCTGGATGGGGGTCGGGGTGGTGTAGCCCTGCGAATCGATGGCACGCAGGAGTTCGGCCATGAGGCCGAGTGTCTCAAATGACATATTTATCTGCTCCGGGTCCAGCCTACCCGCAGGTTCCGCGGGGCCGGTCAGGGTGGAGTCTTGATTGGGTTGAATGTTCGAGGATAAGTCTTTCGGGGAGGGAGACGGCCGCGAAGCTATGCGCCGACCGGATGGCGCTACGTACGGGCCATTATAATAGAGTATGATGAAGAAAGATAGCTAGTCGCCCAACTCTTCTATAGCAAGGTTCAATGTCAGTTTTCGGTAGAGTAAGGATGTGACGCGGTGGCCTAAGGTCCAGCCTATCTGTTGCCGCCCCTTTCGTCTGGCGGTGCCTCAATAGCCGAACCATCACTCCGTTTCCACACCCTCCTCATCGAACCGGACATGCAGATTTCCCGCATCCGGCTCTCGGACAAGACCTCATGCCTTCACCCACGACTCGCCGCGCCCAAGTTGGGTCAGGCGCACGAGACCGAAGTACCCGTAGAGGTGCGAGGGGGGAAAGGCCCCGCCCCTGCGTCGCCTGACCCTGTACTTGTTGCGCAGCCACCGGCGTAACCGCATAGCGGTGTAGCTGTCGAGCGCCCGATATGCCTGGCTGTGCGCGCCTACACTGAAGTAGTTCGCCCAGCCCCGCAGCGTACGATTTAACCGCTTCACCATCTCTGTGGTATCGAGCCACGCCAGAGAGAGCGTCGTCATTGCATGTAACCGTTGGACCATGCGCGTGATGCTCTTCTTCGAGGGCCGCATCCCGAGGTAGGCTTTACCCGTCCTCGGTGAATACAGCCGCCCAAACGTGTACCCCAGAAAGTCAAACACCCCGTCCGGGACCGTGCAGATTCGTGTCTTTTCCTCATTCACCGTGAGCTTGAGCCGTTCCATGATCGTGCGCATCCACCGCAGGGCCTCCTCGGCCTTGCCGCGTTGGCACAAGATCACGAGGTCATCGGCGTAAATCACGATGCGACTCCCGAGGCGGTGATCCAGCTTGAGCCTCTTCCAGGCCAGCACGAACCGGCGCATATACAGATTGGCCAGCAGTGGTGAGATGGGAGCGCCCTGTGGAATCCCGCGCCGGGTGTCCTTGGCCTCCGTCGTTCTGTGGTTCTGCCCGCGCTTGTCGACCTCTTCGACTGGACACTCCAGCCATTGCTTGAGCAGATGCAGGACGCGCCGATCAACGATACGACGCGCCAGCGATTGCAGTAGCTCTGCATGGGGAATGCTGCCGAAGTAGTCCGACAGGTCGGCGTCCACCACATCCGGATGCCCTCGGAACATCGTCTCTTGCACCTCGACCACCGCCTGCTGCGCATTGCGCTTCGGGCGGTAGGCGTACATCTCCGGTGGAAGATCCGCTTCGAAGATCGGTTCGAGCACCAGCATCGCTGCTGTCATGCAGACCCGGTCCCGTAGCGTCGAGATGCCCAATGGCCGGAGTTTGCCGTTGGCTTTCGGAATATACACTCGTTTGATGGCCTCCGGACGGTAGCGCTCCTCCCGGAGTTCTTCCGCCAGTTCCGCCAGCCACCGCTCTACCCCGTACGCCTCGACGTCCGCGAAGTCCTGACCGTCTACCCCCGGCGCGCCCCGATTGGAGCGGCACAGCGCATAGGCATGCGCCAGGATGTCTTCGCGGAACACCTTGTCGTACAGGGCATAGAAGCGATAGCCGACTTCAGCCTTCGCTTTCGCATGCAATGCCCTCTGTAGTTTCTGAACACTCGCCGGAGTTGATAGGTTGCCCAATCTCCACGTCCCTCACTACGTCATGCATTCGTCTTGAACCAGGGCCCCTTCCCTCCCTCGGCATTACCCGACTTCCTCGGTACTACGGGCCCTTCCGCCACCCCAAGGCGCCCGGCCTGTCCCTCACGGGCGTCCGGTTGGTCTTCCCGTACCACGCCAAGGGGCTTCCCGTGTTGCGCGCGCTTCCCTTGTGTACATGCTGTCGCCACTACCCCGGCGCAGCGACTGGGGTCCTGCTTCGCTCAATATTCCCAGTCGTATCAGCCTTCCCCGATATGGTCGCCGGGTCGGCCTGCGCAACGTCCTTTTCGAGGCTTGCTCGACGTTCACTCACGTTACGGCCTGCACACTCGCGCTGCCACCGTATGTCGTGGCACGCTTCACCGGAGGCTTCAACCATTTCGTTGCCTCCACAATTGCTCCGGTTGCTTCCGGCTGGAGCGGTCGCCGGGTGGGACTTTCACCCACGGGGATAACGCCGCCTTTGCACGGCGCACACCAGAAGCGGACTTTGAATAACTGTACACAGTCTAATCAAAATTGGATGCGCGGCACCATATATTAGTTGAAGTAGTTTCGACTTGATCTGACACCTGACTTGAAAAAGTGAGGGTTACCGGTTCTGATGGAAGTGCGAACTCACCATCGGAACCAAAAGAGGTAACCCTCATGCTCAATACTAACGAGAGAATCATCAAACACAAGCTGGGCCTGCTGAATCTGGCCGAGGAGCTGGGCAACGTCTCCCGCGCCTGCAAGGTCATGGGCCTGTCCCGCGACACCTTCTACCGCTACAAGGCCGCCGTCGAGGACGGCGGGGTCGAGGGCCTGTTCGACCAGTCCCGCCGTAAGCCCAACATCAAGAACCGCACCGACGAGGCCACAGAGGCCGCCGTGGTGGAGTATGCCCTGGAGGCCCCGGCCCATGGCCAGGTCCGTGCCAGTAACGAGTTGAGAAAGCGTGGGATTTTTGTCTCCCCCAGCGGCGTGCGCTGTGTGTGGCTGCGCCACGAGCTGGCCTGCTTCCGCGACCGGCTCAAGGCGTTGGAGGCCAAGGTGGCGCAGGAGGGCATCGTGCTGACCGAGGCTCAGGTCGCCGCCCTGGAGAAGAAGAAAGAGGACGACGTGGCCTGCGGCGAGATCGAGACCGCCCATCCGGGCTACCTCGGCTCCCAGGACACCTTCTACGTCGGCACGCTCAAGGGCGTGGGCCGGGTCTACCAACAGACCTTTGTCGACACCTACGCCAAGGTGGCCTTCGCCAAGCTCTACACGACCAAGACGCCGATCACCTCGGCGGATCTGCTCAACGACCGGGTGCTGCCGTTCTATGAAGAGCATGGCTTGCCGCTGCTGCGCATCCTGACCGACCGAGGGACGGAATACTGCGGCAAGGCCGATCGCCATGACTACCAGCTCTACCTGGCGGTCAACGACATCGAGCACACCCGCACCCGGGCCCGTTCCCCGCAGACCAACGGGATCTGCGAGCGCTTCCACAAGACCATTCTCCAGGAGTTCTACCAGGTCACGTTCCGCAAGCACATCTACACGAACCTGGAATCCCTACAGGCGGATCTGGACACCTGGCTGGCGTACTACAATAATGAGCGCACCCATCAGGGCAAGATGTGCTGCGGACGCACGCCCATGGCGACATGGGAGGATGGCAAACAAATCTGGAAGGAAAAGTTCATCGCCTGAACTTGACCTGACAGCCACGGCTTCCTCGGAGCCGGTAACTGTCAGATCAGATCGCGACTACTACATATTAGTACATACATATGCCTAAGTAGCTATTCACTGCAACGAGCAGATAGCGAGTTGTATAATTGGCGATAATTTTTAATCGATAGATTCAATTTGCGTACCTGCCCGTTATCAGGAACTTTTACCTTTATTGTGATATCACCATTTGCTTTAGATAATGCGCTAAAGAATTTATGTATTTTATCGTCATCCGATATCATATATGGGTGGTAACCAACATTATATGTGGTACGACTAAAATCAAAATCCATTGACCCCACTTCAACAACAATTGACTCACTAACTTCTTGCCACCAATCCAGATGATTCAATCCTTTATTAGCTGCAAATGAGTAACGTATATTTGGGATCATTTCTCCACTATGGCAATCAATACTCATTGTAGCCACTTCAATTGCGGCATGACCGATCCCCACACTCGTTGCCTGGATAGCTGGCTCTCCATAACGACCACTATCTATCAACACCCAAGGATCTTTGTTAATCTCGGTTGTATTCCAGGTTGATGGTTCTGATGCATCAGCGGAAATCCCGGTTAAAACTAGGAAGAATACTAGGCATATTCTTGAAAGCATTTGCCCCCCCCCTGGGTCATTGCCTAATGCTTGAATGGTTTTCGCGAGCCCCTGCCAGGAGCGCTTTATATACGTAAATCACAGATCGGTATGAGTCGATTAAAGGATACATGCAACTACGTGCTTTCCAGGAAGCCCCGCTACGCGTTCCTAGTCTCAGGGACGCAAAAGCATATATTCATATCATCCTGTATTTTTTACTCTGAAATGATAGTTGATATTGCAGGCTCCATCTCAAACGCCCCATAATCATTCTCTTGATGACAGGAGAAAGAAACAGAAACAAATCGTCCTTCATCTAATGCTTTCTTATATATTGGATAAGCCGCTATTCGCATAGAGCTTTCACATTCATCTATATTTCTATAGACACTAACAGACGCAACAGGCACAGGCTTTCCTTTTGAGCCAACGCTCACTGTAGCCACAGTTCCAACTACGATTCCTTCTTCTGCGCATACTAACGTACTATGTATGAATAGCAGTAATATACATATTAATTTTACTTTCATTATTTGGCACCAACAAACTTTAACCTATATTAGGTGTGAAACTGTTTGCAATATGTATCAGCCACAAGAAACCGGATCATACCAGGCTCGAATTATTAATACCCACTCTGTGTTTTTTTCGTACGATCGTGATTGCATTAAATAATGCCGACAATAAATTTAACTGACAGGTATGTCACGCAAACCTTACCAATCACACCATAGCCACATTTAGCACTACTCGTTTCGGTTACCCCTCTTACCATACCCGCCAACCTGTCAGTTCACGACCAAGAGCAGACATTGTCGGTAAAGCCCAGCCGGCTAAACCGACGAGTTGTTTATGTCAGGTCGAGCGAATAGTTATATATTTTCATAATCTTTGTCTGAGTACCGCATGCTGATAAAGGATACCGTTTTGGGTCTCACGTTAGGTTTTGCGCCAAGGACATGCTCCGCTTCTACCTTTCGTGAAAACTCGATCAGCTTTTCTTTCGTTTCAAACATACTTATATGCTTGAGAATATTGTAAAATATATTCACAAGCAGAACATCGGTGAACAGGACATCCTCGATTCGCAGTCCGTCGGATTTGCCTGCGTGAACAAAAGCGCAACGTTTTTTATATACTTCTTCGATCTTTGATTCAAAGTTTCTTACAGACCAGTCGGTTGTCCAACCAATAAATGCCTCGACTCGCTTTGGCAACGCGACTGAATATGAATCGCCTTGATGCGTTAGCAGTGTTTCAATAGCGATCATGTTCCAGAGGAACGCATGGGGAAGATCGCTAGACGATTGGCTCTGTCCCGCCAAAACCGCCGCATTCCTAATATCTCGTTTCCATCCAGAAGTTACATTGTACCGCCCATTCAAAAGTCGCAGTAGCTCGTAAAAAAAGCTAAATTTCTGATATTTCTTCCACTTCTTATCAAGTACTAGAGTATTAAACCGACCCGACAGTCTGTGCTGCAACGCCCATGATCTCTTCACTGTATTCATCATGAAATATTCGAGGAAGCCGGGGCGATTCTCACTGGATATAGATAAGCATGCATTATGGCGCCTGCGGGCATATCCTAGTTGAGAGAGGGACAAAATCGCTAGCTCATCCTTGGCGGCGTCTAGAAACGCCTTTTCTTGTACGGCACCTATGCCACCCAGTTTGGCTACGGCACATACATCGGATACCTCAAAGAAACCGCTTGACATTTTTGTGGTTTTCAACTCACCAACAGTCACAGGAAATCCGAGCCGCTTTCGCACTCGCGGCAATCGGCTTCTGCTAACGAATGTTATTTTGTCTATTGATATTTCTTCAGAAACAGATTTTGTAAGTGTTAGCCCACTAACAGGGACCACAAAAAGCCATGCCCCTTTTTCATTCTTCATATCTTCAATCTGAGTCATGTATCACCAAAAGATATATAACATCCCCCATAAGCTACGCAGACTTTTTGCGACGGCTTGGTAAGTTTTCTATACATTTTAGTCTTATTTATTATCGTCGGTATTAATGCCAAATTTCGCCACTCTCCTGGCGTTTATTTTGCTCTCTTTTGCAATTCTTAATAGTGCCTCTGTTGCATTTTCAGCAATCTTTTTATCCCTATCAGATGCGTTTGTAAAACGACCAAACTTCAGACATGTGTTTATCCATGAGCCTAAGTGACGACCTTTTTCGTTTTTAAATAGATCATAGAACTCATCTACAGTTGCATTTGCTAAGACATCTGCATCATTGCCACCCCAGCTATCCTTTCCAGATATGGAGCTTAGTACTTCTTTTACTGTTTTATGTTCTTTATATTGGTCTTTTAACTTAGAAAACTCATCTATTATTTTTTTATCGTCTATCTCGCTTTCGAATGCGTATCCATCGAGGTCAAATAGCTTTTTTTCATCTTTTCGAACCTCAATGTAATGATTAATCAACTCATCAGCCTGTTTGCTTCTTCCAAGATCTCTAAAAAGCCTCACCGTACCGTTCAAGTTTATCGGTGTAATATATTTTGTATTTTTCTTGAAACTTTTATAGATTGCGTCAATCACTTCCTCTTCGTTATCATCAAAGCAGTCATGGTAAAGACGCCATGCTTCCTCAAATGACGAATCTGATTTAGCAGCAATATGTTGCTTATTTAATTTTTCAGCCTCAATATGGAGATTTTCTTCGTCAATAACTCCAGACTCTACTGCCGCCAAAATAACCAAATCAAGCTCGTCGGTTGTTTGATATCCATAATCAGTGAGAATTGATTTCCATAATTTTTCTTGTTCCGTTTGATTCTCGTCTTCCACCCCGAACATCTTGTAGCCAATATTTCGCAAATATTCAATAGTCGGGACATCTTCTCCTTTGTGATAAATACACCAAGAATAAAGCACAAGGGTGTGAATGGTTTGTTTTAAGACTTCAGGCTCGTACTTATTGAGCAAACCAGATAGTAAAGTAGATAGCCGTTCAATCTTTTTGATCGTTCTTATGTTGTTTATTTTCAGTTTCTCGATATATTCCTTTAGTATCAGCTTTTCTTTCGCTTCAGAGTTTAACGCAATATCTACACTTTCACTTGCCAAAGGGTCAAAGCGCATCTCTATATCAATTACTTTTTCTTTATACTTTTTATACTCTTCTTCTAATTTTTCATCGTCAAATGATTCGTCATTAAGTATCAAAACAATCTTGCAGTTTTTTCTTTCCTTTAATTCTGATAGAACACCTAATATATCTTTAGGTTTAAGAGAGTCTCCTTTCCTTTCAAAATCATCAATACAAATGAGTGTGTCTTTCACAGCCAAAAAAGTAATAGATTCTACAGTAGGGAAGAATTTATTTAGATAAGGTAAATCACCAGCCAATTTGGCTAGCTTTTTCCCAAACGAAGTAGAAACGCCTGCCCAGTTTTCTTTGAAGGTTTCTAGACTTGGCTCAGTTCCTATGAGATTTATATTGATTTGTTGCTCAAATATTGAATACCTAAATGATTCAAGGGAATTCACACCAAAAAGTGAAACATATGAATATTTTTCATGGCCAATTTTATTATTGTTTTTTGCTTCAGCAAGAAGCTTATTCCACGTAAATGTCTTACCAACGCCCCATGCGCCTTTTATTGCCAGTACTTCTGGTGTCTTAGATTCCAGAAATCGAAATATTTCACGTTTAACTATATCGAAGGACATTCCTATACTCTTTTTGCATAACAGTACATTGTAGGAAATACAATATTGTTAATAATAGTTAGGATTCTTCCAATCATGTAATACTACCGATTCAACGTATTCTGGAGTTTACTTTTTTACTGTGTTCTGGTATGAACATGTATGGAGCTATAGAACTCCCTTGGTTGGCTTGCTTCGCCCGAACTATTACAGGCTGCCAAGTCCACCTTCCAAGCGTATATTTCAGCGAAATATAATAGCCGGTGAAAATCTCTACCTCGCACGACCAAGAAAGTCCGCTTAGTGCCGGAAAACGACCGCCTCGACGGCGGCCGTCTCCGGCTAGGGTCCATTAGACCTCGGTCTGCTCCGCCATCTCAAGGGCGTCGTCAACCTCGATACCCAGATATCTGACCGTACTCTCCAGTTTGGTGTGCCCCAGCAGGAGCTGTATCGCCCTGAGGTTCCTCGTCCGACGGTAGATCAGAGTGACCTTGGTCCGCCTCAGCGAGTGGGTCCCGTAGTCGGTCGGGTCCAGCCCGATCTCATCGATCCAGGAATGGACTATCCTCGCATACTGGCGAGTCGTGATATGAGGGGAGCCTCGACGACGGCTTGGGAACAGGAAATCGTCCGACCTCAATTCTCGCTTGTCAATCCACCTGGTCAGGGCATCCCGCGTCACTTCGGTGATCTCGAATCGGACCGGCTGCTGGGTCTTCTGCTGCATGATAATCGCACGGGCTGCTATACGGCCACCGTGCGAGACATCCCGGACGCACAGCCTAACCAGGTCGCAGCCCCGCAATTTACTGTCGATCGCCAAGTTGAATAGTGCCAGGTCGCGGTGCCGCTGCGATATTTGCAGCCGGATGCGAATTGCCCAGATGTCCCTGATTTTCAGAGGAGCCTTCTGGCCTACGAGCTTACCCTTGTTCCAGGGAGCTGGCTGAGGATTGTAAGTGAGCATTTCCATGGCCGTTCCTCCTATCACAAATGGATGGAACGGGAGTATGGCTCAACTCATGAGTGGTCGCTTCGCGACCAAGAGCGGGCCATGCGGTACTTGCATCTCCAGCTAGCAATATAGTCTGACTACACGAAAGTCTAGTGCCGCATCATCGTTACTATTCCTGCGATTCAAATCAACAATATCACAGCGAAACTTATGCTCAGTTTCCTCTTCGTTAAATATAGTCAATTTATCTAGTATATCTCTGGCAAGCTTCGGCTTTATATGAAGATTTATGTTTACACCTTCCTCTTCGAAAGAGCCGTATCCTATATAGCCGTGTTTTTCATATTCGGCCCTGTGATCGCTACCTAGCCTATTTACTCCCAAACTCACTTTGCAGCCTTTCCACTTCTTGGGGACATCAACTCTTGAATCCATGGAAAATGAGAAAGTACCTTCGACACCTCCAGTGATGTACCACTCATCCTGGTACTTATCTTTATCGGAACCAGCTAGGCCTCTTATCCCAAATTCGACGCGAGGGAGTGACGTTATCGTGAAATAGATGCTAATAAAGTCTTTATCTTCATATAAGGCTGCCAAATCATCATCCATAGCACTTCCCCCGTTAACACTGCTTATGTAAGCAATTATATGAATTACGGCGCCAATAATAAGATCGATTGGCGCAATGACCCATACTTAAACCTCAATGATTTCCAACACTATGCTGGGCGGCAGAGCGCCAAAGTCTTTTGCCACGAGGATTATTTCCTCATCATCTGGTATAGCTGGGCTCGCGGCATGCTCTGCCACGACGTAGTAACTAACGCAATGGGATTGTAGTAAGTCTGTATCTATCTTATAGACATAGCCAGAATCATATTTTCCAGCATGTGTTGCATATCGCTTCGCATTTTCGAAAACCGGGGTTGTTGAAACTCCTGATGTTGGGTAATTTCGACTATCTCGCTGATGTTGTATTACAGCATTTCGCGGCGAATCGCCGTATACACTGCCATCCCCAAAATACGTATCACCTCCAAAATATGTCGATTTCTGAAAAGGTTTACCAATCTCTTTCGGTATTAATTGGCCATTCGTGCATGCGTGCAACTCTGGATTGACACCACGATAAAGATATTGATGCTCCATCTTTTTATCCGTAAAGGGTTGTATTGATAAAATCCCTGCGAGCACTAATCCTCAGCCACCACCTGATCCTACCACTAGACGTCTGCTTTGTGCCGATAACGCACTTTCAAATTTCTTAACAAACACTTCGCAGTATTGGTGGGCAGATGCACGCCCTGAAACTCATTGGAGGTATTACTGAATTCGGTTGGACCAGCCACCACCCTGAATCCAGCTGGAGAAGCCCTGGTCGGACAGCGGCTGACTGACGTGATAGCCCTGTACGGCATCGCAGCCGAGGGATTCGAGCAGGTTCCAGGCGGTGTCGTTCTCCACGCCTTCGCCCAGTACCTGCAGGCCCAGGTTGTGGCCGAGGTCGATGATGGAGCGCACGATGACGGGATCGTCCTCGCGGGCGGCCTGTTCGGAGAGGAAGGAACGGTCGATCTTGAGGGTGTCGAGCGGCAGGTGACGCAGCCGCGAGACGGAGGAATAACCGGTGCCGAAGTCGTCGATGGCCACGCGCACGCCGAGATCGTGCAGCCTGCGCAGCAGTTCGGCGCCGTGGTCCAGATCCTTCATCAGGGTCTGTTCGGTGACCTCCACTTCCAGGCAGTCGCCGGACACACCGGCCTCCTGCAGCGCCCACTCGATGCGCTCCAGCAGTCGCGGGGTCTGGAAGGTGCGGGTGGAGAGATTGACCGAGACCGGGATGGTGACGCCGGCCTGCTGCCAGGCCTTGCACTGGCGCAGGGCGGTGACCAGCACCCAGTTGGTGATGGGTACCATCAGGCCGATCTGCTCGGCCATGTCCAGGAAGCCGCCCGGCGGCACCAGCCCCTGCTCCGGGTGCTTCCAGCGCAGCAGCGCCTCGGCGCCGCACAGTTCATGTGAGGCGATGTCCACCTTGGGCTGATAATGCAGTTCGAACTCGTTGCGCTCCAGGGCGTGACGCAGCTGGGTGGAGAACTGCAGGTGCGCGCTGGAGGCAGCGGCCGCGCCAGGCTCGAAGAAGGCAAACCCCAGTTCATTGCGCTTGGCCTCGTACATGGCGATGTCGGCCCGGCTGAGCAGGGTGTCGAAGTCACCGCCGTGGCGGGGCGCATGGGCTATGCCGATTGAGGTGGTGAAATACAGCGGCTGATCATTGTAGTGATAGGGGCGTTTGAAGCACTCCAGGATCTTGCCGGCGACCTGTTCGCCGGCGCGGACCGGATCCTCCACTGCCGGCATCAGCACGCCGAACTCGTCCCCGCCCAGCCGGGCCAGGGTATCGGAATCACGCAGTACGCCGCATACACGCTCGGCCACCTGGCGCAGCAGTTCGTCCCCGGCCTGGTGGCCCAAGGTGTCGTTCAGGGTCTTGAAATGATCCAGGTCCAGCAGCATCAGCACCACGGCCTGATGCTCCTCGCGCCGGGCCTGGGCCAGGGCCTGGTTGACCCGGTCCTGCCACAGGGTGCGGTTGGCGAGTTCGGTCAGTTCGTCGGTGGTGGCCAGGTGCTCCAACCGTTCCAGCGTCTCATGCTGGCGGTTGATATCCTCCAGCATGGCGTCGATGCGCACCACCCGCCGCCGCTGCTTGAAGGGATACAGGGACAGCCGGTGCCAGCTCTCAGCCTGCCCCCGCCCCTGCAGCCGCACCTCGACCTCGGCCGGGCGGCCGTCCAGGGCCTGCTGCCAGGCGGCCTCAGCCTTGCTGCGATCATCCTCGTGCACGGCCATCAGGCAGGGGATCGGCCCCTCGCCCTTACCGTTGCCGTTGCACAGGGCCCTGGCGGCCGGGTTGAGGTAGTGCAGCTGGGCCGCGGTGACATCATAGGACCAGACCTGTTGCGGAATGTTGGCCAGCAGCTGCTGCATGCGTTCGAGCTCGCCGTCCTGCTGCGTGCGCTCGGCCTCCCGGGTCTGCTGCAGGCGATCCAGATGACCTTCGATCATCAGGCCCATGAACAGAAAAACGCGCTTGACCAGCGCGCTCTCCAGGACATTGCGCTCATCGGGCTCCAGCCCGGGCATGTGCGCGATCAGTTGGAGCAGATGATTGAGATACAGCCGGTAGGCGCCGATCAGCCAGACCGGCTTGACGCCGCGCTGCTGATGCAGGTGGCCGATGCGGATCAGGTCGCCGTCTTCCAGCGGCCCGATGATGCGCAGCAGCTGGTTGAGTTGGCTGCGCACCAGGTCGCCGACATCGCCGCCGTCGTTCTCGAAGGCATAGAGGATCTCAGCGATGCTGGGGTTGTCGAACAGATAGTTGTAGTAGGACTCGGCGAACTGCGCCGCGCCCTGGCTGAGCAGGGTCTGATAACGGAGGAGCACTTCCGACTCTGCACTGTCCATCTGCAGCACATAGTGGAAGTCCTTGCGAAGTTCGCGTTCCCGTGAACCGGCTTGCGCGTTCGGGGTGGAATGCGTATTCGCAGTCTTGTTCCGCTGCTTTTTGCTTCCGGCCATCTTCTGGTCTTCGGGTTGTTGTTATTATGGATATACGTTTAAGTTATCACATTTATTCCATCCTGCACACTCTGCATTGACCGTCGCCCGATTGCATTCTGCAACCGGAAGTCAGGCGAACAGATCCAGCATTCCAGTGGGTAATTGTGTAATTTTTGCCGACATTCCTGACGGATTCTGACCGCCCTCATCCGCCTCGCCCATGCCGGCCATGAACTGCTGCTGCTGGGCCTGGGCCGATGCCTGGTCCTGTTCGGCGAAGGAGCGGTCGGAGACATTCACGTCGACCAGATCCATGCCGTTGGCAGTGAACATCTCACGCAGCCGCGGCATGGCGGCTTCCAGTGCCTCGCGCGTCATTGCATGCTGGGCGGTGAAGTGCACCTGGGCCTGCGACTGGCCCGAATCACTGTTCAACGAGACTCGCACCTCGATCGGGCCCAGGTGCTGCGGGTTGAGCTTGATCTCCGCCCCCTGCAGCTTCTGGTTGGCCACCCACATCACCTTCTCGCTCAGGGCATCGCCCCACTGCGAATGCTGCATGGGCAGCGGGATCTGGGTGCCGGGCAGGGCCGGCTGGCTGGCGGTCGGGTTCAGCTGGGCGGTCTGCACCATGCCCTGGGCGGAGGGGGTGAGATTGGGCATGATCTCGGCCGACGCCAGCCGCTGCAGGCCGGACGCGTCCGGGTTGCGTGCGGCGAGTTGAGCCAGCTGGGCCGCGGCCGTCTCCGACCGCTGCTCACCGCCGCGGGCCAGGAACTGGCGGAACAGATCAGTCGACAATTCGGCCTCCTGCAGGGCGTCCTGCGCACCCTGGGCAAGCTGCGGTTGAGCGCCCGGCTGAGTGAGCAGGCGAGCGCCGGCCTCGCCCCTGCCCGGTCGGGTGGCGGCCGCTTCAGCCCCCCTGGCGGGCGCCGCATCAAGCAGCATCTGGGCCAGGGCCAGCGGCGAAACCTCGGTTTCTTCACCGGCCTCGGTTGCAGCCGTCCGGCCTTCGCCATCGGCCAGCAGGCCGCCGGCCAGTCCGGCCTGCCTCTGCGCATCGCCGGACTCGGCATCGTCGGTGCCGGCATGGCCGGCCCGGTCCCCGACCGGCAAGTTCTTGCCCTCGGCGGGGTCGGAGGTTTCCCCCCGCCCTGCCGCAGCGGCCTTGCCGCTGTCGTTTGCCCCGGTGTCGCGCTCGGCCTTGCCGGCATCCATGCGCTTGTTCAGTTCGCTGGAAAAACTGGTGGATTTATTATCGGAATCAGCGGCTTCCGACTGCCTCGCCGGGCCCTGGCCGGAGGCCTTGGCGGGGGCGGACTGAACCTTGACGGGTGTTACCGGCAGTTCGGCCATGTGAGTTCTCCTTGGCTAATCAAACCTTGTCCCCTCCATGGAGCAAGCAACGTGCCAACCGGTCAGATCAAGAGCGCCACGGAATACACGGAAAGCACGGAAGTTTGGTTTGTCATCGCCATGACGCTACGCGCCCGGCGATGAAATCGAAGCTTTTGGGTTAAAACCTTTCTGTGTATTCCGTGTTTTCCGTGACGCTCTTGCACTTCAGGACCGATCCCGGTCCTTGTTGCGCTGATGGCGCTGCAGGGCAAACTCGTCGCTTTCGGACTGGGCCCGGCGTTCGCGGGCCTGGTGTTCTTCTTCGCGGTAGCGGTCGGCCACCTTGTCCAGGGCCTGGGCCCGGGTGCGCGAGGCCAGCCAGTGCCGGCGCTGTTCCTCGCAGGCCTGTTGGCTCCGGGCGATGCGCTCACGCTGTTGATCGATGGCCAGATTGAGGCGGGAGAGAAAGACGCGATAGTCCTGCAGCCGGGCAACGGACAGACCGGTGTTGCCGCTGTGCTCGAACTGGCGGGCATATTCATCGCGATACAGGATCAGCTGATCGAGTTGCTGACGCTGCTGTTCCAGTTCGCGCTGGGCCGCCCCGAGGCGCCGGGCCTGTTCCTGTTCCCGGCGTTCGGCGACATCGACGACCGGTTGGATGCGTTTGGAGCGGGTCATTGAATCTTATTCGTTTTTTGTTGAGCGCGTAGGATGGGTGAAGCGCAGCGCAACCCATCGTGGCGGGACCAGGCGATGGGATACGGCGCTCGCGCCTCCACCCATCCTACAACCAGTGTGCCAGGCATAACACGCAGGGTGGGTGAAGCGGTAGCGTAACACATCGTCCCCAACGACTACTGGGTCGTGGCCAGGGCATTGCCGAGCAACTGATCCAGGTCGTCCAGGCTTTCCACCAGCGAGACCCGCTCGTGCATGCCCTGACGCAGGAACTGCATCAGCCGTGGATGGTAGTGGATGGCCTCGTCCACCCGCGGATCCGACCCCTTCTGGTAAGCCCCGACATTGATCAGATCCCGGTTGCGCTGATAGGTCGAGTATATCTGCTTGAAGCGGCGCGCGGTCTGCATGTGGGTGTCGTCGGTGATCTCGGTCATGGCGCGGCTGATGGAGGCCTCGATGTCGATGGCCGGATAATGCCCGGATTCGCCCAGCTCGCGTGACAGCACGATATGGCCGTCGAGGATGGCACGGGCGGCATCGGCGATGGGGTCGTTCTGGTCATCGCCCTCGGCCAGCACGGTGTAGAAGGCGGTAATGGAACCGCCGCCGGGCTTGCCGTTGCCGGCGCGCTCGACCAGCTGCGGCAGCTTGGCGAACACCGAGGGCGGATACCCCTTGGTCGCCGGCGGCTCGCCGATGGCCAGGGCAATCTCGCGCTGGGCCTGGGCGAAACGGGTGAGCGAATCCATCAGCAGCAGCACCTGCATGCCCTGGTCGCGGTAATATTCGGCGATGCTGGTGGCGAGCATGGCGCCGTGCATGCGCATCAGCGGCGAGGTGTCGGCCGGGGTGGCGACCACCACCGAGCGGGCCAGGCCCTCCTCGCCCAGGTTGTTCTGCACGAATTCCACCACTTCGCGGCCACGCTCGCCGATCAGACCCACCACAATGACATCGGCGTTGGTATAGCGCGTCATCATGCTCAGCAGCACACTCTTGCCCACGCCGGAGCCGGCGAACAGGCCCATGCGCTGGCCGCGGCCGACGGTAAGCAGCGAGTTGATGGAGCGCACGCCCACATCCAGCGGCTCGCGGATGGGCGCACGCGCCAGCGGGTTGATCAAGCGGCCGGTGATGGGCATGCGCTCCTCGACCTGCAAGGGACCGCGCCCGTCCAGCGGCCGGCCGGCGCCGTCTAGCACCCGCCCGAGCAGATGCGGCCCCACCGGCGCCTCACAGGCCCGGTTGGTCGGAATCACCCGGGCGTTGGGCGCCAGCCCCTGCAGATCGCCGATGGGCATGAGATAGAGCTTCTCGCCGCCGAAGCCCACCACCTCGGCCTCGATCTCGCTGCCGTCCGGATTGACGATGAGGCAGCGCCCGCCGATGGCGGTCTGGCAGCCGACCGCCTCCAGGGTCAGGCCGACCATGCGCGTCAGCCGGCCCTCGACCACCAGCGGCACGCCCTCGCCCAGGCGTTCGCTGTAGCGACCCAGGCGCTGCTGCCACAGAGGATTGCGATCGACGGCAGGATTCGCGGCCGACATCTCACTGCACCTCGTCGTCGGCGCGTTCGCCACCGAGCAGGCGGGCGATCACGGCATTGATCCGATTCTCGAGCGTGGCATCGATCTGCGAGGTATCCGACATCACCTTGCAGCCTCCGCGGGCAATGACCGGATCCTCGACCACCCGCCAGGTCTGCTCCTCGCTGCTCAGGGACAGGTTGGAGCGCACCAGCTCGGCGTCCTCCGGATGCAGGTGCAGGCGCACATTGGTCGCGGCCAGCGGCAGCAGCGCCATGGCCTCGCGGATCACGGCGAGGATCTCGCCCGGCTCGGTCCTGAGTTCGCGCCGGATCAGCTGGCGGGCGATCAGTACCACCAGATCGACCAGCTGATGCTCCACCGTCTCATCCAGCTGTTCCAGCGGCCGGGCCAGGGTCTGCATCAGGTGACCGAGTTCGTGCACCCGCGCCCGGATCTCCTTCTGGCCGGCCGCCAGGCCTTCCCGGCGACCCTGCTCGAAACCCTCGGCCTGCGCCTCGCGCTGCAGTTCCTCGAGTTGGCGCGCCGTCATGGGCGTACCGGCATCCTCGCGGGCCTGCGGGTCGGAGACGTCCGGCAGGGACCAGCCCTCGATGCCCTGAAGTTGTTCACTGGGAATGACCTTGGTGCTCATAAAAGTACCCGAAACGTTCTGTAGGATGGGTGAAGGCGCAACGCGCCGTAACCCATCATCATGCCGCCCGGCGATGGGTTGCGCTTCGCTTCACCCATCCTGCTGCATCTGCGTTTATACATATTCCTCCGCCCCCTTGCCGCCGAGACTGATATCGCCGGCCTCGGCCATGCGCCGGGCGATGGCCAGGATCTCCTTCTGCGCGGTCTCGACCTCGCTGATGCGTACCGGGCCCTTGGCCTCCAGGTCGTCACGCAGCATCTCGGAGGCGCGTTTGGACATGTTCTTGAAGATCTTCTCCTTGACCCCTTCGTCGGCGCCCTTCAGCGCGATGATCAGCGTCTCGGAGGAGACCTCGCGCAGCAGCGCCTGCACGCCCATGTCGTCGACGTCGACCAGGTTGTCGAACACGAACATCAGGTCCTGGATCTGCTGGCCCAGTTCGGCATCGGCGTCCTTGATCATGTCCATGATCTCGGCCTCCATCGAGCTGTCGATGAAGTTCAGAATGTCGGCGGTGGACTTCACGCCGCCCACCCCCGAGGACTGGATGGTGTTCTGATTGCCGCTGAACTGGCGTTCCATGATCTCGTCCAGTTCCTGCAGCGCGGCCGGCTGGATGCCGTCCAGGGTGGCGATGCGCAGCAGTACGTCGACCCGCACCCGTTCGGGCAGGAAGGCAATCACCTCGGCGGCATGATCCGAGTCCAGGTAGGACAGCACGATGGCCATGATCTGGGGGTGCTCCAACCGGATCAGTTCGGCCACCGCGCGCGCGTCCATCCACTTCAGTGATTCCAGGCCCTTGGTGTTGTGGCCGAGCAGGATGCGGTCGACCATGGTGCCGGCCTTCTCCTCGCCCAGGGCGTCCACCAGCACCTTGCGGATGTATTCCTCCGAGCCCACGCCCAGGTTGGTCTGGTTGTCGTAGGTCTCCATGAAGTCGCCGAGCACGTTCTCCACCTGCTCGCGCGAGACATTGGTCATGGTCGCCATGGCCGCACCGACGCGCTGGACCTCCTTCGGGCCCATGTGCTTGAGCACCTGCGAGGCGTTCTCCTCGCCCAGCGACATCAGGAAGATCGCCGCGCGTTCGGCGCCGTTGAGCTTGGTGGGGGTATTCTCAGCCATCGTCCTTCACCCAGTTCTTGACCACCTGTGCAACCCGCTTGGGATCCTGCGCGACCAGGTTGCGGGCGTTGCCCATCTGCTCCTCGTAGGCCTGGGCCGGCCGCGGCAGCGCGCCCTGCCCGGCCGCGGCGGCCAGCGCCTCGGGGCTGCTCATGTCCGCGCCCTCCATGGCCGGCATCATACCCGACTGCTCAGAGCGGCCGCGCTCGGCCAGGTTGCGCATGATCGGGCGCAGCACGCCGAAGAAGAAGATCAGCACCACCAGCACGCCGGCGGTCTGCTTGAGCGCATCCCAGACCCAGGCCTGTTCCCACAGCGACGGCTCGGGCAGCGGCTCGGGCACCGGCGCTTCCTGGAAGGCGGCGTTGATCACCTGCACGCTGTCGCCGCGGCGGGCATCGAAGCCCACGGCCTCGCGCACCAGGGTGGTGAACTTGTCCAGTTCTTCCTGGGTCCAAGGCTCGCGGGTGGCCGTGCCGTCCGGTCCCGGCACCCGCTTGTCGTCGATCACCACGGCGATGGACAGCTGGCGGATGGTGCCGGTGGCCAGCCTGGTGTGACTGATGGTCTTGTCCAGCTCGTAGTTGCGGGTACTGCGCCGGCTGCTGTTGGACTGGCTCATGCCCGCAGCCTCGGCCTGCGGCCCCGGCGGGGTGTTGGCCAGGGTGCCCGGCACCCCGACCGCGCCGCCGCCCGCCCCCATCTGTTCCTCGCTGACCTGTTCACTGCGCAGCGCCGGCAGATCCGGGTTGTAGGTTTCCTCGGTACGCTCGGTGCGGGTGAAGTCCAGCTCGGCCGTGACCTGGGCACGCACGCCGTTGTTGCCCACCATGGGTTCGAGCAGGCTGAGAATGCGCTGGGTATAGGTCTCCTCCAGTTTCCTGTTATAGGTGAACTGGGTACCGGTCATGGCGAATTCGGAATCCTGCTTCGAGTTGAGCAGGTTGCCGTTCTGGTCCACGACGGTGACATTGCCGGGATTCAGGTGCGGGACGCTGGAGGCGACCAGGTGCACCACCGAGGCGACCTGACCCTCGTCCAGGCTGCGCCCGGCATACATATGCACCACCACCGAGGCGGTGGGCTCCTCCTGACGGCGCACGAATACGCTGCGCTTGGGCAGGGCCAGATGCACCCGTGCCTCCTTGACGTTGCGCAGTGCGGCCACGGTGCGGGACAACTCCCCTTCCAGGGCATGCTGGTAGCGGGCGTTCTCGATGAACTGGCTGGTCCCGAACCCCTGTTCCTCCTTGAGCAACTCGAACCCGGCCACGCCGCTCTCGGGCAGCCCCTCGCCGGCCAGTTTGAGGCGGGCATTGTGCACCTCGCCCGCCGGCACCATCAGCGCGCCGGTGCCCTGATCGATCCTGTGCGGAATGCCGTGCTGCTGCAGCGCGTTCATCACCTGGGTGACGTCAGCCTCGGCCAGGTTGCTGTAGAGCACGCTGTAGGTGGGGGCGCGCAGCCAGAAGAAGGCCGCCACCCCGATCGCCACGCCGGCGGCCAGCACGACCATGAAGGCCATCTGGCGCCAGGCCGGCAGGGCGGCGAAGCCGGTGTTCGATTCAGCGGGTACCAATGCCATTGTTGTCGTCGCTCTGTTATCGGGTCCGGGTTCCCGTCATTGCGAGCGCAGCGTGGCAATCTCGCAAATCAGGCTGTGCCGGTTGGAGATTGCCGCGGCGCTACGCGCCTCGCAATGACGAATCAAATATTAATCAACCACTCAGATTCATCACCTGCTGGTAGGCCTCGACCAGCTTGTTGCGCACCTGCTTCATCGCCTCGAAGGACACGCTGGCCTTCTGCATGGCGATCATCACATCACTCAGGTTGGTGTTCGGATCGCCGGTGACGAAGGCCTTGGACATGTCACCGGAGGCCTGCTGATACTGGTTCACGGTATCGATGGACTGCTTGAGCATGGCGGAAAAGTCCACACCCTCCGCGCCCCCGGCGGCCTCGGGCCCGGCAGCGGACCCGGTGCCGCCGGCGGCGCCGGCCTGGCTGGCCTGGGCCATGACCCGCATCTGATTGAGCAGTTGATTGACGTCGATTTCACTCATGTCCTGTGACTCCGCTACGGATGACTACATTCAGGTTTCCCGGCCCTGGTCCCGGAATAATGCAGAAACCGGGCCAGCTTCAGCCCGGGATGGCGATGCCGGCATCCCGCATCCGCGCCAGCTTGTAGCGCAGGGTGCGCGGGCTGATGCCCAGCTGTTCGGCGGCCGCCTTGCGGCTGCCGGCGCTCTCCAGCGCCTCGATGATCAGCCGATGCTCGCGATTGCGCAGCCCTTCCTTCAGATCCTCCTCGACCGTCTGCGGCGCCGCCGGGGCAGCCGACCCCGTGCGCGCCGCCGCCGGCGGGGCCTGGATGCCGGCCGGAACGCTCATCTGCTCGGCCTCGAAGTGCAGTTCATCGACCTCGATGCAGTCGCCGCGCATCAGGATCACGGCGCGCTGCAGCACGTTCTCCAGTTCGCGCACATTGCCCGGCCAGTGATAGGCCAGCAGGCGCTGCTCGGCGTCCGGACACAGGGTCGGCACGGCCCGGCCGGCCGGGGTGTGGCGCTCCAGCAGCCGCTGGGCGATGGGCAGGATGTCGCGCGGACGCTCGCGCAGCGGCAGCAGGTGCAGGGGAAACACGTTGAGCCGGTAGAACAGATCCTCGCGGAAACGCCCGGCAGCAACCTCCTCGCGCATCACCCGGTTGGAGGTGGCCAGCACCCGCACGTCCAGCGGGATCGGCTGCTTGCCGCCCAGGCGCTCGACCTCGCGCTCCTGCAGCACCCGCAGCAGCTTGGCCTGCAGGCCCAGATCCATTTCCGAGATCTCGTCCAGCAGCAGGGTGCCGCCGCTGGCCTGTTCGAACTTGCCGGCGCGGGCCTGGTAGGCACCGGTGAAGGCGCCCTTCTCGTAGCCGAACAGCACCGCCTCCAGCATGTTCTCGGGGATGGCCGCGCAGTTGATGGCCACGAAGGGGCCGTCGCGGCGCGGCGAGCGCTCGTGCACATAGCGGGCGAACACCTCCTTGCCGGTGCCGGACTCGCCGGTGATCATCACGGTGGCGTCGGTGTTGGCCACCCGCTCGGCCAGCCCGAGCAGTTCACGGGTGCGGGCCTCCTGCGCCACCACACCCTCATCGGCCGCCGCGGCCTCGGGCAGATAGCGCCGGACCAGCTCGACCAGGGCGTTGGCATCGAATGGCTTGAGCAGGTAGTCGGCGGCCCCGGCACGCATGGCCTCGACTGCCTTCTGTACCGTGCCGTAGGCCGTCATCAGCACCACCGGCAGGCCGGGCTGGCTGTCGCGGATGCGCGCCAGCAGCTGGTGGCCGTCCAGTTCCGGCATGTTCACGTCGCTGACGACCATGGCCACGGACTCGCGCGCCAGCAACTCCAGCGCCGCGCGGCCGTCGCCGGCCGCAGACGCCCGGTAGCCGGCCACCGACAGGGTGTCGCACAGGGCGTCGCGCAGGGCGGTGTCGTCCTCGACGATCAGTACCGTGGCTTCATTCATGCTTGGACTCCTTGCTTGGATATGTCTGCACCGGCCGCACCGCTGGCCAGCGCCCCGGCCAGCGGTGCCGGCGGCAGGCGCAGGCTGAAGGTGGTGCCGGCACCGGCCTCGGACAGGACCGAGATCTCACCGCGGTGAGCCTCGACCGTGGCGCGGACCACGGCCAGACCCAGCCCGGTGCCTTTGGCGCGGGTGGTGAAGAAGGGTTCGAAGATGTGCTCGCACACGTCGGCGGGGATACCCGGCCCGTTGTCGCTGACGCGGATCAGCACGGCACCATCGGCCTGCTGCTCTGCCGTAACCCGGATAACAGGTGTCTGCACCGCGGCTTGCCGGGCATTGATGACCAGGTTGGACAATGCGCCCACCAGGGCCGTCTCGTCGCCCTGCACCGGCACCTGCGGATCGCTGCAGTCGCAGTGCCAGTCGACTCCGGCCAGCTGCGGCTCCAGCTGCTGTTCCAGGGTCTGCAGCAGGCGGCCCAGCGGCAGCGCCTCCGCCTCCCCGCCCTGCCCGCCGCGGGCAAATGCCAGCATGTCGTTGACCATGCGCTCCAGGTGCCGCAGCCGTTCGACGATGCGCCCGCCCAGCTGCTGCGGCCGGTGGTCGGCACTGTCCATGCCACTCAGCTGCGAGGCATACAGCAGCGCGGCAGACAGCGGCGTGCGCAACTGGTGCGCCAGCCCGGCCAGCATCTCGCCCATGGCCGACAGCCGCTGCTGGCGGTTGAGCGCCTCGGTCAGGCGGCGGGTCTCAGTGATTTCGTTGATCAGGAGGATACGTCCGGTGCCGGCATCCAGCGGCCGCTCGGAGATGCGGATCCAGCGGCCGTCATACAGGCGGATGTCGTGGCCGTCGCTGCCGGGTGCATCGAAGCAGTGCCGGCGGATACTGTCCCAGGTCGCGCCGACCAGCGGCGTGCCGAGCAGGTCCCGGGCCATGGGGTTGCATTCGCTGACACGGTCGTCGGCATCCAGTACCAGCACCCCGCCCGGCAGGGCCGCGATCAGGGTCTCCAGCCGGTCGGCCAGTTGCAGCCGCTCGGAGCGGCTGGCCGCCAGTTCGCGGTTGAGCCCCGCCACCTGCTGCTCCAACTCACGGTAGCTGTGCTCCAGGGCGGACGACATGCGGTTGAAGGCCTGGAAGGCCTCCTGGAGTTGCTGCGGGTCGGGTTGTGCGGATGCTGCGGCCATGCGGGTGTCCGTTCGACGTTGTGCCGACACGGTTGCAACATGCATGCCTGAAATGACTAGTTGTTTTTATTCAGTAGGTTATAAAGGCTGGATGAAAGAGGCGTCAAAACAGCGACGGGGAAATCATTCAAAAGAGCGCCACGGAATACACGGAAAGCACGGAAAATGAATGCTGTTGTAATAGCCGCGATCGTCATCCCCGCGCAGACGGGGATCCAGATACCGCGCGGTTGCTGGATTCCCGCCTGCGCGGGAATGACGAAAGACTGTGCGGGAATGACGAAAGAAGGTAAGTCTGGCTTACGCCCTGCGGGGTTATAACCCGACCTGTGTCACCATTTATCGATCTTGTCCGTGCTTTCCGTGTATTCCGTGGCGCTCCTGATCTTGATCTTTATAAATTCAGGACGCCATCTCGCCGCGCTGCAGACCGTACTTGCGCAGCTTCTCCACCAGGGTGGTGCGGCGCATGCCCAGGCGCTTGGCGGCATGGGCGACCACGCCGCCGGCATCGTCCAGGGCCTGTTTGATGAAGGACTGCTCCAGATTGCTCAGGTGTTCCTTCAGATCGATGCCGCTGCGCGGCAGGCGTGGTTCCTGGTACTCGATCGGGGGCGGCGTCAGCACCAGTTCATCGCTGAACGCCGGCGCCTGTCCGGATTCCTGCTGCTCGCGCACGCTGGTCAGCGCGGCCTCGGTCTGGAACTTCTCGGGCAGATCACCCACGTCCACCACGCCGAAGGGGTGCAGGATGGCCATGCGTTCGATCAGGTTGGCCAGTTCGCGCACGTTGCCCAGCCAGTTGTACTGGCACAGGGCCATGACGGCGCCGGAGGTCAGGCGCACCGAGCCGCGCTTCTCGTGCTCGATGCGGCGGATCAGTTCGTTGACCAGCAGCGGGATGTCCTCGACCCGTTCGCGCAGGGGCGGCATCTCGATGGGGAAGACGTTGAGGCGATAGAACAGATCCTCGCGGAAGCTGCCGTCCTTGATGTTCTCCTCCAGGTTGCGGTGGGTGGCCGCGACCACGCGCACATTGGCCTCGATGGGCTTGTTGCTGCCGACGCGCTCGAAGGTGCGCTCCTGCAGCACCCGCAGCAGCTTGACCTGCATGGGCAGGCTCATATCGCCGATCTCGTCCAGAAACAGGGTGCCGCCCTCGGCCATTTCGAACCGGCCCTGACGGGCGCTGATCGCACCGGTGAAGGCGCCCTTCTCGTGACCGAACAACTCGGATTCCAGCAGATCGGGCGGGATGGCGCCGCAGTTGATGGGGACGAAGGGTTGATCACGGCGGGAAGAGTAATAATGAATGTTGCGCGCCACGACCTCCTTGCCGGTGCCGGACTCGCCCAGGATCAGTACGTTGGCGTCGGAATCGGCCACCTGCTGGATGTGCTTGCGCACCTGCTGGATGGCGCGGCTGCTGCCGACCAGGCTGCGGAACAGATCCACCGGGCGCTGGCGACCGGCCTCGGTGCGCGACTCGCGGTAGATCTCGGCCTGATGCATGGCATTGGTCAGCTGGGTATAGCGGACCGGCACCTCGATGCGGCCGAGGATGCAGGAACCGGCGTCGATGGCCACGGTCGGCTCCCTGCCCTTCTCGGCCAGCAGGAAGATCGGCAGGTGGCCGTCGAAGTCATGTATGCTCTTAAGGAGTTTCTCCAAGGCATTGTCTGATTTGCATTTGCCCACCAGAACCGCCAGCAGGTCACTGGCATTGTCCACGGCCTCCGCCCAGCGGTCGCAGTCTTCGACCATGACGGGTTCGTGTTCAATGAACTGGATCACCGCGCGCAGATCCTGGCGGCGCCCGGCATCGGCTTCTATTACGAGGACCTTGCCATCAGCAGACATGAAATGATTCCTCCCGAACCGTTTATTGCGCCCGGTTGCGCAGTTCGAGGCGTAGCGACGCACCAGGCTTTGTCAGTGATTGCCGGACCCCTTTCCGGACAATCCGGGCCTAGTAAACCACCGTTCAGGAGAAATGTCAAAATTCCGACGGGAAAGATCAAGAGCGTCACGGACTACACGGAAAGCACGGAAAATGCGACGACAAAAGCTGTCCGGTCTCCGCTCGACTTGAATCGTCGTCATTCCGGCGCAGGCGGAATGACGGAAAATCCCTGAAAACACTTCCGCCTCAGACTCACTACTGTCCGTGCTTTCCGTGTTTTCCGTGGCGCATTTGGGTTTTGTGGCTTTCAGGAATTGGCCGCGTAGGCGGCCGCGCCGCTGCGCCCGCGTCTCAGGCTGTGGAGTTCGCCGCCGAGGCGGTCCCGGTTGCGCTGCAGCAACTCCCCCACCCGGCGGTTGCACTCCAGGATCTGCTCCAGCAGTTGCCGTTGCGGCTGCGTCAGCCCGCTGGCGGCATGGGCCGCGAACCAGCCCTCCAGCCGTTGCCGCTGCCGGCTGCCGGTCTGCTCGACAGCGTCCCAGTCCCCGGCCTCGGCCCGGGCCTGCAGCGTCCGGGTCAGTGCCAGCAGTTGTTCCAAATCATGTTCCATTGCTTAAGCCTCTTTAAGAGCGCCACGGAATACACGGAAGTAAGTCAGGTGAAACCCATGGTCATATCGACCAGCGTCAGGATGACCGGATGCAGATTCATTGCCGGGCGCATAGCGCCTCGGCGATGCCAAGATCAGGTCCGTGTTTTCCGTGTATTCCGTGGCGCTCTTGCTCTTCTCAGCCGCCTACCGCCTGCGGCGGCTGGTCGCCGACCTGGTCCCAGGCCGACTTGATCTCCCGGATCAGCCCGCTGACCTCGTCGAGCAGTGCCACTTCGTTGCGGATGTTGGCCTGCAGCAGCTGGCGTTCCATGTAGTCGTACAGGTCACGCAGATTGCCGGCCAGTTCGCCGCCGGTCTCCAGGTCCAGGCTGCTGCGCAGGCCGCCGACGATGGAGATGGCCCAGCTGATCTGCTCGCCCTTGGCGGCGATCTCGCCGCGCTCCATCGCCCCGCGGGCGGTGGCGATGCGGTCCAGGGCGCCCTGCATCAGCATCTGGATCAACCGATGCGGGCTGGCCGACTCCACCCGGGCCTGGGTGTTGACCTGGCGGTACTGCTGAAGTCCTGCATGGGTGCCGGGGTAGCTCATGGATGTCACTCCGTTTTACTGTCTGCCTGCCGGGCTCTGTGCCCGGCGCCTTGTTGGCATGAGTCTCTCGGGCGTACCGCCCTGTCGCTCACTATCTTCTGTTACGGTTGTTCTGTCCGATGACCGGAATGGTTTCCAGCTGGCGGGTCAGAAAATCACTGGTACCCTGCAACTGGCCGAGGATGCGGTCCATGGCGTTGAACTCGGCCCGGTAGCGTTCTTCGAGGTTTGCCAGCCGCTGGTTCAACTCCAGACGTTCGTCCTCGATCCGGGAAACCCGATCCTGCAGGCTCTCGGTCAGCGGATCGAACAGTCCGGTGTCATCATCCAGCAGTCCGCTGACCAATGTACTGAGTTGATCGGCAAATCCACGGGTAAAGTTGAGCGTGCCGCGATCGCCGGTCGCGCCGCCGGTGATCTCCAGCTTCAGTCCGGCGGCATCGCCGGCGCCGGTCAGGATGCGGCCGGAACCGGTGGCCGCCACACCGCCGATGCTGCCGGCGACATCGACACCGTCGGTGCTGGTCGGCGCGGCGCCGAACAGATCGGTGGCGGCGTTGCCGCCGGCGATTTCGATCTTCGAGGCCGAGCCGTAGCGATCCGAGACCATGCTAAGCACCCCGCCGTTCTCGCTGACCCGGACCGCCACACCGTTGTCCTGAAAGGCCTCGGTGCCGTTGAGTCCGGACTGAATCCGGGCGGCCAGTTCCGCCGCGGTATAGGTGCCGGCGGCCAGGGTGAGGCTGGCACTGATGCCGTCGACCTTCACCGCCAGGGTGTCGTTGCTGCCGGCCGTGATGGTCAGGCCGGCGGCCTGGGAACCGCTCAGCTGCCCCTGCGTGGCCAACTGGGTAATGTTCACGGCGTAGTCGCCCGGTCGGGTATCCTCGCTCGCGCTCAGGTATCCGACTTCGTTGTCAGCGGACTGGCCGAAAGCGGCAAACAGGCCGGTCACGGCCTCCGGGTTGTCCCGGATCGCGGCCTCGAGCTTGCTCTTGTCCAGTTCCAGACCGCCGTTGCTGCCGGTGCGGGTAATGCCGATCTGGGCCAGGATCTGGTAGTTGCTGTCGGCACCCTCCAGCGGTGTGCCGAGCACGCGATTGAGTCGGGATTCCAGTCCGCGCAGCGTGGCATCGCCGTTGAGGATACCGGCGCGGCCGGTCTCCGGGTTATAGGAACTCAGCTGCTTGATGGTACTGGAGAGCTGGTTGTAACCATTGACGAAGGCCTCGACGTTCTTGGTGATGGCGCCGGGATCGCTCTTGACCGTCACAGCAGTGGTGCCCGCGGCCAGCAGATTGAAGGTTACGCCCTCGACCGCCGTATCCAGGGTGTTGCTCGCACTGGTGATGGCAATGCCGTTGAGACTGGCGCTGGCATCCTGCGCGGCCTGGTTCTGCAGCATGAAATTCGTCGTTTCATTGAAGTTCAGCCGCGACAGGCCGGCGGCGTCGGTATCGTTGCCGTCAGCGTCGCTGACGCTGATCTGCATGGCATTGGCCGCGCCGGTATCCTCGGCGGCAAAGCCAAGACGGTAGTTCGTCCCGTCGAAGACGATGAAGGCCTTCACCCCGATGTCGGCGGCATTGACCGCATCCCGGATGCCGGTCAGGCTGCCATCGGTGATCTCCACCGTACGCACGGCCCGGTCGGAATCCCGGGTGAAACCGGTGACACTGTCGGTGCCTTCGTCGTAACCGACCGTGCCGAAGGAAAAGCTCAGGGTGCCGGTCCCGACCACGTCATCGAGGGCGGTGAAATCCGCCCCGGCGGCGGGATCGCTGACCAGGCGCTGGGTCCGGGCCAGGTCGAAGACCTCGAGGTCATAGCTGCCGGCGGCTGCGGCATTGGTGGTGGTGACGGTGGCCACTGCCTTGTCACTGGAACTGGCGGACTTGCTCTGGAAACCGGACAGGCTGGTCAGGCTGTTGAGGCTGGATTGAAAGGCGCTGAAGCTACCCTTGAGGGTGCCGTAGGCACTGATCCGGGCCTGCAGTTCGGCCTCGTTGCGGTCGAGCCGTTGCCGGGCGGGCCGCCCCTCGGCGGCCACCAGCTGGCTGACCAGGCTTTCGATATCCAGGCCGGAACCCAGCCCGGTTGATGTGATACTGCCTGCCATCTGCTGTCTCGTTGTTGCTTAGATCATGGCCACGGAAAACACGGAAAGCACGGACATTTGAAGTAGCCCCGTAGGATGGGTGGAGGCGCCGTGCGCCGTAACCCATCGCCTGGCACGATGGGTTGCGCTGCGCTCCACCCATCCTACCCGTCTATGGCCTGCTTCCCTGTTGTTCCCTTTCGTGCTTTCCGTGTTTTCCGTGGCTATTACGCAGTTAGCAATAAACAGGCCAGCTCAGGCCTGCTCCCGGAACAGCAGACCCTCGGCTGCGTCCTCCTGCGCCTGCAGGCGTCGGGCGCGCTCGATCACGGTCTCCGGCGGGATCTGACGAATCACTTCCTTTGTTTCTGAATCCACGACGGAAATCACTGTCCGTCCCAGTTCGTCGTCGACCTCGAAGCGCAGATCGCGCTGCAGGTTCTGGACAAAATCATTCATCCGGGTCACTGCCTGCTGCAGTGCACCGGCCTCATCGGGTGCCCGTTCGGGCTCACGCCCCTGCTCCTCGACGGCGGCCCCTTGCCTCATGTTGTCTGCCGGCGGCAAGGCCTGGCCGGGGACCACGCTGAGTTCCTGGGCGGCAGCGGGCTTGCGCACCGTGGCAATCTCGGTACGGGCGGGAATCAGGGATGTCGCGATGCTCAATTCGCTGTTCATAATCGGCATGCCTCTGAAACCGGAGTTGAAACCACACCCGGGGCAACGCCCCGGGCGGGTTCACTCACCTCCTTACTGCAGCAGCGACAGGGCCAGCTGCGGCAGGCTGTTGGCCTGGGCCAGCGCGGAGACACCGGCCTGCTGCAGGATCTGGCTGCGGGTCAGGGCGGCGGTTTCGGCCGCGAAGTCGGCATCCAGGATGCGCGAACGGGCGGCGGTCAGGTTCTCGTTGGTCACCCCGATGTTGTCGATGACCGCCTCGAACCGGTTCTGCACGGCACCGAGTTCGGCGCGGGCGCTGTTGATGTCGTTCAGGGCCCGGGTAGCGATGTCGATCGCGGTCTGGGCACCGGCGGCGGTGGAGATGTCGATGCTGTCAACCGCGGTACCGGCCTGCACGGCAGCCGAGGTGGTGCCGGCGGACAAACCAGCCGGGCTCGGATCGTTGCCGCCGATCTCGATGTCGGCATTGCTGGTCAGTTCGAGCGTGCCATAGAAGGTGGTGTTCAGGTCACCCGCGGCATCGGTGCCGCCCTCGACCGCGGCGATGTTGCTGCCGTCAGCCTTGGTGATGTCCAGGGTGGTACCGGAACCCGAAGCGGTATAGCCGTCCAGGGCATTGATCAGGCCGGCCACTTCACTGGCGGTGATGGTGCCGTCGCCATTGACGCTGGAGAAGTCCAGGGCGGTGCCATCGATGCTGAGCGTGAAGTCAGGCGCGACAGCGTCGGCGCCATCCGAGGTGGTGCCGGTCACGAAATCCGTCACCGTGCCGGCGCCGCCATCGAGGTCGCCGTTGTAGTTGTTGACCACAGGCGCGGTGGCAGCGGAGCCGGTCGCGGTGGTGGCGATGATGAGGTTGTCGGAGACGTCACGGCTGACGGCATAGGTACCGGAAGATGCCGTATCCAGCTGCGACTGGATCTCGGCCTCGACGCCATCCAGGTCAGTGTAGTCAGCATTCAGGGTGACGGTAATGCCGTCCACATCGAAGCTCACCGTGTCGGTACTGAAATCCGACACCGTCATGGCGGTGGAGGCGGTATTGGTGCCGGCGGTGGCAGCGGTGCCGACCACATCGTTGAAGGTGACGCCGGTCTGCTCATTGGTCGCGGTCGCGGTGACACTGGAGTCGGCGGCCTCGATGGCGGCGGCCATGGCGGCGGCATCCTGGCTGGTCGCGGCCACAGCATTGCCATTGATGGTCAGATCACCCGAGGTGAGTGCACCGGAGACAGCGCCGCTGCCGGACACGGTGGCAGTGTTCTGCTGACCCAGCACATCGGTGTTGGCGTCGGTGATGGTATCGATGGACACGGTCTGGTTGGCGTTGGCGCCGACCTGGAAGGCCTGCGCGGAGAAGCTGCCGTCAAGCAGGTTCACGCCGTTGAAGGTGGTGGTGTTGGCCACGCGGTTGATTTCCTCGACCAGTTCGGCGACCTCGGTCTGCAGCGCGGCGCGGTCGGAGTCGCTGTTGGTGGCGTTGGCGGACTGGATGGCCAGTTCGCGGATACGCTGCAGGCTCTCGGTCAGGCCGCCCAGCGCACCCTCGGCGGTCTGGGCCAGGGAGATGCCGTCATTGGCGTTGCGCGCCGCCTGGGTCAGGCCGCGCACCTGGGTGGTGAAACGCTCGGAAATGGCCAGGCCGGCGGCGTCGTCCTTGGCGCTGTTGATGCGCAGGCCGGAGGACAGGCGCTCCAGGGCCGATGCCTGGGTGTTCTGGGAATTGGTCAGGTTGCGCTGGGCGTTCAGCGAGGCGATGTTGGTGTTGACGATAAGTGCCATGATTCGATCTCCTTGTCCCGGGTGGCGCTGTGTTTGCCACGGGGATTCGGTTGTTGACTAGCGGATATACTTCGAGGCTCGAAATATTCACCGCTCCCAACAGGCATAGCGGGCGGCGGGGACGAATCTTTAGGGTTTTTTGACGCTGCGGGGGGATGGCCACGAAATCCACGAAACCTGTTAATTTTTATTGTAAAAGCGCCACGGAATACACGGAAGGCATAAAAAGGGATAATCTGGGCGTGGACCGTAGGTCGGGTTAGCCGGGTAGGATGGGTGGAGCGCAGCGCAACCCATCGGGCCGAGCGATGGGTTGCGGCGCGCAGCGCCTCCACCCATCCTACGGGACCACTTCAAATATCTGTGCTTTCCGTGTATTCCGTGGCGCTCCTGATCCTCACTCACCCACCATCGCCGGGTCCTCGAGCGGGCGGGCGATGTAGTGGCCCTGGGCGTGGTCGACGCCGCAGGCGATGAGCAGCTGCAGGATGTCGCGGCTGTTGACGTACTCGGCCACGGTCTGACGACCCAGACAGTGGGCGATGTCGTTCATGGACTGGACCATGGCCTGGTCGATGGGATCCGAGGCCATGGCCTGGACGAACATGCCGTCGATCTTGATGTAGTCCACCGGCAGCTGCTTCATCTGCGAGAAGGAACTGAAACCGGTGCCGAAATCATCCAGCGAGAAACGGCAGCCGAGATCGCGGATGCTGTTGATGGCGCGCCGGGCCGCGCCCATGTCGCAGATGGCGGCGGTCTCGGTCACCTCGAAGGTAACGCAACCCGGATCCACGCCGTGCTCGCCGATCAGCCGCTGCACCCGGGCCGGCCAGTCGCGGTTGCACAGGGTATGCCCCGAGACATTGATGGAGAAGCAGGCCTTGCGGAACACCCGGTTCATTTCGCCCAGCTTGAGCAGGGCATTGCGCAGCACCCATTCGTCGATTTCCGGCATCAGGTAGAAGCGTTCCGCCGTGGGGATGAAATTGTCCGGGGCGATGGCCTCCCCATCCGGTCCGCGCAGCCGCAGCAGCACCTCGAAGCAGGCGTGGCAGGAGGCCGGATGGCCGGCGAACCAGTTCCACAGGTTGCCATCCGGAAGCGAATCAAGCTGTGCGCCATCCAGTCCTCCGAGCGGTATGATGGGCTGGTAGTGCAGCAGGAAGTTGTCCACGCGCAGGGCCTCGCGCAGGCGGTTGGACCAGCCCAGTTCCCGATCCATCAGATCCTTGTGCCGGTCATGCGGATCGTAGACATGGCTGCGGTTGCCGCCCTGCTGCTTGGCCACGTGACAGGCGATGTCGGCCTCGGCCAGGGCCTCGCCGGGCGACGGCGTGCCGGCATCGATCAGGGCGGCACCGATGCTGGCCCGGACCTTGAATGTCTTACCGTGATAGTTGAAGTCCTGCTCCGACACCGCGGCCCGGAAGGCTTCGCTGGCCTCCTGCAGTTCTTCCGGCTCAATGTTACGCAGCAGGATGGCGAACTCATCGCCGCCCAACCGGGCCAGGGTATCGGTGCGGCGCAGGCGTTCCAGCAGCCGGCGCCCCACCTGGATCAGCAGCGCATCGCCGGCGGCATGGCCCTCGGTATCGTTGATGTACTTGAAGTGATCCAGATCCAGGTACAGCAGCGCGCTGGTGGCCCGCTGGCGCTGCTGCCACTGACATTCGGCTTCCAGCTGTTCCTCGAAGTAACGCCGGTTGAACAGTTCGGTGAGCGCATCATGCGTTGCCTGCCACAGCAGCCGCTCCTCCAGGTTCTTGCGCTCGGAGATATCCCGGAAGGCGACCACCGAGCCCTGCTGCTCCCGGGCCATGTAGAGGGGATAGACGGTGCATTCGATGGGCACCGAGCTGCCCTCGCGGGTCCAGAAGCAGGTCTCCCAGCTGCGCAGGATCTGGCGGCTGCCGTAGCTCGACTGCAGCAGGCCGCTCAGCGGTGCGATGGGGGTGCCGTTCTGATCGGCGTAATGGAACAGTTCATGGGCGGACTGACCGAGCAGCTCGCGGTTCTCGTCATACCCCAGGATCAGGCGCGCGGCCGGATTGACGAAGGTGATCCGCCCTTCGGCGTCCACGCCGTAGACCCCCTCGCCCACCGAGTTGAGGATGCTCTGCAGGCGCTGGCGCTCGGCCTCGATCGACCTGCGGCCGGCCACACTGCGGCTCATCGCCGCCACCCGGGCCAGGAACAGGGCGTCGTGCTCGTCCTTGAACATGCACTCGGCCGCACCGGCATTGAGCGAGTCCTGTATCACCTGGTCCAGATAGGTGCTGGTGAAGATGGCGCTGGTGATGTGGCGGGTGGCCGGGTCATCGCGCAGCCAGCGGCACAGCACGTCGCCATTGGCCCCCGGCATGAAGTAGTCGATGATGGCGATATCGAAGGGCTGGCTGCGGGCCTTGTCGAAGCCCTCGTCGACATTGGCAGCCATCTCCAGGCGATACCCCTGCCCGCTCAGCAGCCTCCGGTAGTAGGCGCGCACGCTGGGTGAGTCATCCACGAACAGGACCCGGGTCCCGCCCTGGTCGGCCAGCGGCGGTTCCAGTACGCCCTCGCCCGCTTCCCGCGCGGCCCTGAGCGTATTGATGGTCGCCGCCGCCTCGGTATGCAGGCGCCAGTCGAGCATGGCGGTGTGGGAGCGGCGCACCACCCAGGCCCGGGTGGCGGGTTCCGGGTCGGTGACCATGACCAGCACCGGGACGGCGGCGAGATCCGGCTCCTCCAGCAGGGTGAACAGATCGTCGGCCTCCGGGCGGGTATGCACCGGCCAGCCGATGATCACCACCCCGATGCCGGCGGCGCCGGGCGCGGCGCTCAACCGCTCCAGGCCCGCGCTGAAGGTTTCCGCGGCGGCGACGGCAAAACCACTGTCGCGCAGCAGCCGCTCCAGCGCATAGCGCAGCGTGGGCGATTCCTCGATCAGCAGGACAGTCGTGTTGGGATCCGGTGCCATATCCGACCTTTTGCGGGCCTGCATGGCTATCGGTCGGCGGCTGGGCGGGCTTTAACAGATCAAGAGCGCCACGGAATACACGGAAAGCACGGACAGACTTAAACAGGCCGTAGGTCGGGTTGGCCTGCAGGGCGTAACCCGACGCTCCGCGGTACCTGTCGGGTTACGCTTCGCTAACCCGACCTACGGGCCTCTTATTTTTATCCCGGCGAAAAACGTAACCCAACCTGCCGGCTACGTCATTGCGAGTACCCAGAGGGCATAAACGAAGCGTGGCAATCTCGTACAGTAGTATCAATCGGTTGGAGATTGCCACGTCACTCCGCTCCTCGCAATGACGAATCAATCGGAGGTTTCTTTATTTTCGTCCGTGTTTTCCGTGTATTCCGTGGCGCTCTTCAATTATCTCAGGAAATTGAACAGCGACAGTCCCTGGATACGGGTGAAGCTCAGCTGTGCGGCCTCCAGCGCGGCGGTGTGGCGCTGGAGATTGGTCGCGGCCTCGGCGAAATCCAGATCCTGCAGCCCCGAGCGGGTCTGTTCCATGCGCAGGATGGCGTCGGCATTCTGCTCGCGCTGCAGGTCGATGGCGCGCTGACGCGCACCGATGGTGCTGCGAGCCCCGCTCATGTTGTCGAGTACCGCGTCCATGTCGTCCAGGATATGCGCCGAGCGCGGCGGGGAATCGAGATCCTGGGGCGTGTTGTTCTCCATGGCGGCGGCAAACTCGGCAATCACCGTGAAGGCACTCTGGGCGTTGTCGGCCGGGGCGGCCATGAAGATATCCGAACCGTTGTCGGTCACCGCGACCTGACGATTCTCTCCCACAGCCAGGAAACGCTGGCCCTGATCGCCGTTGTAACTGACCACGCCGGCGGTCTGGGTGAAGGGTTGGGTCTGGCTCTGGAAACCGCCGAAGATGTATTCGCCGTTGGCGTCACGCGTATTGCCCAGCGCGATCATCTGATCCAGCAGCTGGCGCGCCTCGGCGGCGATGTCGGCACGGCTTTCGGCACTCTGGCTGCCGTTGAGGCCGGTAATGGCCAGTTCACGCAGCCGCTGCATGGCGCTGATGCCGGAATCGAGCGTGGTCTCGGTGAGACCCAGACGCGACTCGGCGCGATCGGCATTGGTCTGGAAGCGTTCCAGCCGCTGCAGGTCCTCGTTGAGACCGACGATGGAGGCGCTGGCCGCGGGGTCGTCGGCCGGCGAGATGATCCGCCGGCCGGTACCGAGTTGGTTGCTGACCCGCGCCAGCTGGGTCTGCTGATCCTGGATGGCCTGCAATCCCTGCAGATAGAGTTGTGAGGTCGAGATGCGCATGTCGTCTTACCTGCCTGTCGCCTGCAGCAGCGTCTGGAAGATGGTGTCGGAGATGGTGACCACCTGGGCGGCGGCCTGATAGGCCTGCTGCCAGCGCAGCAGTTCAGCGGCCTCCTCGTCCAGGTTGACCGCCGAGACCGCGTCATGCCTCGCCTGGGCCTGGTTGGCCAGATTGCTCTGGGTGGTGGCCAGGGTCTGGGCGCGCCGGGTCTTGACGCCGACATCGGCGATCATCTGGCCATAGCTGTCCTGGAAGCTGGCGGAGGCGTTGTTCATGGTCCTGTCGGTCTGCAGGCCGGCCAGGGCCAGGGCATTGCGGTTGTCGCCGCCGCCGCCGCTGTTGGCGCTGATCACGAACTGGTCGGTGTTGGCCGGGGTACCCGAGATGGTGAACTCCAGCCCGCTGATGCCGGTATCGGCCGCGGTGAAGGTATCGCCCGACTGAGAAGTCGGATCATAGTCGAATGAATAACCACCACCACTGAAGAAGGGGGGGATAGTGGTGTCATCGTAGGTCAGGGTGATGGGTAGCGCCGGCAGGCTGCCGGTGACTGTGCCTGAGGAGAACTCGCCGCTGCCCGTATTGGTCGGGATGCCGGTGCCGCTGGTCTGGCCGTCAATGCGCACGGGCGCGGCCGCGGCGATTTCGCGTGGATTGGTGATATTGGCGGCGATGCCATTGCCGCCCTGGCGGGTCGGCCGCAGCAGATAGCTGTCACCGTCGACCGCAGTGCCGGTAACGCTGAGATCGATATTCAGGCCGTGCCCGGTGAAGGTCGTCCCCGGCGTGATCGTGTCGGTGGCCCCGCTGGTGAGATTCTCCAGGGTCCAGGTACCACCATTGTAGCTGAGGCGGAATTCATCCGCGGTCAGCTGATCGATGGTTGCCGTATCGAAAGCGACATCCAGGCTGGAGGAACCCGCATTGGTCAGATTGGAGAATACCTGGTCGTTCGGATCGGTAACGGCGAAGAAATCCGGCAGGCTGCTGCCGGGATTGCCGTCCAGGTCCTGACCGATACGGTGCTGGGCATTGAAGGTCTCGGCGAGAGAAACCGCGATCTGGCCCAACCGGTTCTGAGACGGATCCAGTACCTGTTTGCGGAACTCGATGATACCGCCCAGACTGCCGCCGCTGATCTTGTCCGTGATCAGACTCGAGCCGCCCCCGCCGAAGGAGAAAGCGATATCCAGCTGCTGACTGTCAAGGCTGTTGCGCTGCACGCTCAGACTGCCCGCCTTCTGCCCCACCACCAGCGGCTGGCCATTGCCGATATAGACATTGAGCGTGTGATCGGACTGCTCCAGCGTGGTCACGCCGATCTTCTCCGACAGCTTGAGTACCAGCTGGTCGCGCTGGTCCAGCAGGTCATTGGGCGGCTGCCCGGTACCTGAACCGAAGGCCAGGGCGATGTCCTCGTTGAGACTGGCGATGGAATCCGCGAGATCGTTGATCTCGGCCACCTGGTTGCGGAACTCGATGCCGATACGCTCACGCAGACCGTCGAGTTCGCCGTCGATGTGGCGGAAACTGGCCACCAGCGACTCGGCTTCGCTCAGCATCAGTTCGCGCGCCGGGATGGCGGTGGGATCGTCCGCCACCTGCTGGATGGAGTCGAAGAAGTTCTGCAGCGCCGGCGACAGCCCCGAATTCGGATCCGCCAGCAGGTTGTCCACCACCGAGGCGAACTCGGCGTAGGTACGGGAACTGTCACGCGCACCGATGCTGCTGCGCAGTTCGCGTTCCAGGAAATCGTCATAGCTGCGCTGGACACCGTCGATCTGCACCCCGTTGCCGATGAAGCCGGCACCGGAACTGTTCGGCGTCTGGGTGCTCAGGTCCACCCGCTGGCGGCTGAAGCCGTCGGTATTGACGTTGGCGATGTTGTGGCCGGTGGTCGCCAGCGCCCGCTGAAACGACAGCAGCGCCGACGAGGCCGTACCGAGAATCCCGCTGGCCATGGGTTAGCTCTCCTGTGCGCGCGAGGGCGCGGCTGATGATGCATCCGGCAGCTGGCCGGCTGCGCCACCCGATTCCCCTGCAGAGGCTAACGGCCCGCCCTCCGCTTGCTTGAGCGCGGCCACCTGCTGGCGGAAATCGGAATGGTTCATGATTGCGTTGATCTTGCGCGCGTACTGCGGATCGGTGGCATAGCCGGCCTGTTGCAGGGCCGCGGCGAAGGCCTCAGCCGAATCGGCCCGCAGGGCCTCGCGGTAGCGTGGCTGTTCCTGCAGGAAACGGGCATAGTCCTCGAAACCCGCGCCCAGGGAATCATAGGCGCGGAAGGCCGCCCGCTCCTGCTGCATGACCCCTTCGCGGAATTCCAGGGTCGGTTTGCTCACCTGTTCACCCGACCAGCGGGCATCGGCCTTGATGCCGAACAGGTTGTGGCTGCTGCGTCCGTCGGGCTGCTGCATGACATGGCGGCCCCAGCCGGTCTCCAGTGCAGCCTGGGCCAGGACGCCTTCCGGCGGGACACCGAGGGCGGCGGCGGCACGCCGGGCATGCGGCCACAGGGCGCGGATGAACTCGCGCGGATTGCCGGGCTCACCGAGAGACTCAGCGCGCAGCGACACCTTGGCCCCCTCTCCCGCTGCCGGGAGAGGGTCGGGGTGAGGGTGTTGAGCGTCCTGCCCGCGGTTGTTCTCAGCCGGTGCGACCGCCGCCTGCGGACCAAACAGGGTCTCACGCGTGACCGCCGGCACCTGCGGCGGTGCCTGCATACCCGTTTCGCCGGCCGAGCGGGGCTCACCGCCGAGCTGGCGCACCAGCATGTCGGCAATGCCCAGGCCCTTGCCTTTGGTGGCCTCGACCGCGATCTGCTGATCGAACATCTGCTGATAGAACTTGATCTGATCGTTGTTGAGCAGGCCGCCCTCATCGAAGCTGGTGGCGCGCATGTTCTTGAGCAGCATCTGTACGAACAGGGACTCGAACTGCCCCGCCACCCGGCGCAGGGTGTCGATATCACGGCCGCCGGACTCCACCGCCCGGCTCTTCAGCGCGGCCAGGCCCTGCAGATCCATGAAGGCATTGGCGTCGGCGACCTTGTTCATCACGTCACCCCGTGCACCCGTAGGATGGGTGCAGGCGCGCAGCGCCGTAACCCATCGGCTTGGAGCGGTTCCGATGGGTTGCGCTTCGCTTCACCCATCCTACGGTGTGTTTATGATTCATAGCACCACCAACTCGGCGCGCAGAGCGCCGGCCTGCTTGAGGGCCTCCAGGATGGCGACCAGGTCGCTGGGCGCTGCGCCCACGCGGTTGACCGCCACCACGATGTCGTTCAGCGTCACGCCGGGCTCGAACAGGAACATGCGATTGTCCTCTTCCTCCACGGCGACGGTCGTGGACGGTGTCACCACCGTCTCGCCCTCGGACAGCGGCGCCGGCTGGCTGACCTGGGGATCCTCGGTGATGGTGACAGTGAGATTGCCGTGCGCCACGGCGGCCGGCATCACCCGCACGTGCTGGCCGATGACCACCGTGCCGGTGCGTGAGTTGACGATCACCCGTGCCGGCGCCTCGCCCGGATTGACCTCCAGGTTCTCCAGCAGCGAGACGAAGGCCACCCGCTGGGAGCGGTCACGCGGGGCATTGACGCTGACCGCACCGGCATCCATCGGGCGGGCCGAATCCGGTCCGATCAGGTCATTGATGGATCTGGCCAGACGATTGGCGGTAGTGAAGTCCGGGGTATGCAGGTTCAGGGTCAGACTGTCACCCTCCATGAACGGGCTGAGCACCTCGCGCTCGACCGTCGCACCGTTGGGAATGCGGCCGACACTGGGTACGTTGACCGTGATGCGCGAGCCGTCGTTGCCGCCGGCGCTCAATCCGCCCACCACCAGGTTGCCCTGGGCGATGGCGTAGACCTGACCGTCGGCGCCGCGCAGGGGCGACATCAACAGGGTGCCGCCGCGCAGGCTGGTCGCATCGCCGATGGAGGATACGGTGATGTCGATCTTCTGTCCTTTCTTGGCAAAGGGCGGCAGATCCGCGCTCAGGGTCACGGCCGCGGCGTTCTTGAGCGAGATGCGCTGATCATCCGGCACCTTGACGCCGAACTGGGCCAGCATGCTTTTCACGCTCTGCACGGTGAAGGGGGTCTTGTCACCGGTGCCGTCCAGCCCCACCACGATGCCGTAGCCGACCAGCTGGTTGTCGCGCACCCCGGCCACCGTGGCGATGTCCTTGACGCGCTCGGCGGCGGCGGGGACGGACACAAAGAGACTCAGAAACAGGACTGTGAGGAATCCCGTGCCGCTGAAGCGGATGCTGGATTTTCTACTGTTGCGGACCATGATGTTTGTTTCCCTTTCACAATCGAATGGCACTGAGTCAGCCGTCATTGCGAGCGTAGCGTGGCAATCTCATAACGTATAACCAGCCATTTGGAGATTGCCGCGTCACTTCGTTCCTCGCAATGACAGGGCCTTACTGTTTTTTCAGAACGGCCAGAAGACACTGTTGAAGAACTGGGCGAACCAGCCCATGGTGTTCGAATCGTGCACAAAGCCCTGGCCGCTGTAGGTAATGCGCGCATCCGCCACCCGGGTTGAGGGCACGGTGTTGTCCGGGCGCACGTCGACCGGACGCACGATGCCCGAAATCTGGATATATTCATCGCCCTGGTTCAGGGTCAGCCATTTCTCCCCGCGCACCACCAGGTTGCCGTTGGGGTGTACGTCCACCACGGTGACGGTGATGTTGCCGGTCAGGCTGTTGCTCTGGCTGCTCTTGCCCTCACCGTCGAACTCGGTGCTGTTGTCCACCGAGGCGCCGAGCCTGCCGAAGGTATCGCCCAGCGCCGTGGGCGTCTCGGATTCCAGCGAGGTTTCCTTATCGGTCTCGGTCTTGGCGTTCTTGCTGGCCTGGGTGCGCTCCTCCAGCACGATGGTGATGATGTCACCGACGCGCCGCGCCTTGATGTCCTCGAACAGATACATGGCAGTGCCCGAGTGGTAGATGGTGCCCTGCGTCTGAGGCGGCGGCGTCTGCGGCTGCGGCATGGGCGGACGGTAATCCGCGCGCGGCCCAGGATGGGTGGCGCAGCCGCCGGCGAGCACTGTGCCCAGCAGCCACAAAACGGGCAAAAGCTTGTGCAATGACTTCATTTCAAGCCTCCACATCCGGATATCCGGAACGACGTCATTGCGAGGCGCGCAGCGCCGCGGCAATCTCCGACTGACTGCATCGACGTTATGGGATTGCCGCGCTGCGCTCGCAATGACGACTCAATATTCACGATTCAAAATCACCTTAGAGATTCTGATTCACGTACTGCAGCATGCGGTCCACCGAGGAGATGGTCTTGGAGTTCATCTCGTAGGCGCGCTGGGTCTCGATCATGTTCACCAGTTCCTCGACGATGTTCACATTCGAGGTCTCAAGCGAGCCCTGGATCAGGGTGCCGGTGCCGTTGGTGCCCGGGTCATTCACCGTGGGGGCGCCGCTGGAAGCGGTCTCGATGAACAGGTTCTGACCGATCGGCTGCAGGCCGGTGGCATTGACGAAATCCGCCAGCTGGATGGTGCCGGCCTGGGTCGGCGCGGCCTGGCCGGAGAGTTGCACACTGACCACGCCGTCGGAGCTGATGGTGACGCTCTGCGCGTTCTCGTCGATGGTGATGGCCGGCTGGATCGGATAGCCGCTGGAGGTCACCAGCTGGCCGTCGCTGTTCTTCATCAGGCTGCCGTCACGGGTGTAGGCCAGGCTGCCATCCGGCATCAGCACCTGCAGATAACCCCGGCCCTGCACGGCCACGTCGAAGGAATTGTTGGTCTGCACCACGTTGCCCTGGGTATGGAGCTTCTGGGTGGCGACGGTGCGCACGCCGGTACCGAGCATCAACCCCGAGGGCAGCTGGGTATCCTGCGATGACTGCGCGCCTGCCTGGCGAATGTTCTGGTAGAGCAGATCCTCGAACACCGCCCGATCGCGCTTGAAGCCGGTCGTATTCACGTTGGCCAGATTATTCGAGATGTTGTTCATCCGGGTCTGCTGTGCCTCGAGCCCGGTCATCGCAACCCACATTGCCTTGTTCATAATTCAGTCCTCATTAACCCATTCGCATCAGCTGCGCCGAAGCCGAATCGTTCTCGCGGGCCGTCTCCATCAGCTTGATGTTGGCCTCGAACTGCCGCGACAGGCCGATCATGGTGGTCATGGCATCGACCATGTTCACGTTGCTGTTCTCCAGCGCACCGCTGACCAGCTTGACCTCATTCGAGGCCGGCGCCTGACCGCCGTCACTCATCCGCAGCAGTCCATTGGTGTCCTTCTGCAGCTGGGTGGGGTCGGGATTGACCACCTTGATGCGGCCGACCACGGCCAGCACCGTGGCATCCTGCCCCACTGGCAGCATGGACACGGTGCCGTCGGGTGCAATCTCCACCTTCTGCGCATCGGGCAGGAGCATGGGACCGCCCTCGCCCATGACCGGATAACCGGCGCCGGTCTCCAGCATCCCGGTCGGTGAGATGCGCAGATTGCCGGCGCGGGTATAGGCCTCGCCGCCGTCCGGCGCCTGCACCGCGATCCAGCCCTGGCCGTCGACGGCGACATCCAGGTCGCGGCCGGTGGGCTGAACCGCACCCTTGCTGAAATCGGTTCCACCCGGTTGGGACTCGGCATAGACCCGGCTGGGAAAGACCTGCCCCTGCAGCTGATAGGCGCGCGCCGCCGCCAGATCGGCCTGAAAACCGGTGGTGGTGGCATTGGCCAGGTTGTTGGCGTTCACCGCCTGGGCCTCCATCACCTGGCGGGCGCCGCTGGCGGCCACATAGAGCAGTTTATCCATCCCGGCTTACCTCATTAACGGATATTGATGATGGTCTGGGTGATGGTGTCGGCAGTGCTGATCACCTGGGAATTGGCCTGGAAGTTGCGCTGCGCGGTGATCAGCTTGATCAATTCCGCGGCGATGTCCACGTTCGAGGACTCCAGCGCTCCGGACTGGATCGCCCCCAGGCTGCCGGTGCCCGGCTCGCCGACCAGCGGCTGGCCGGAGGAGAAGGTCTCGGCCCAGTTGGTGTTGCCGACCTGGCGCAGCTCGCCCGGGTTGGGGAAGCTCGCCAGCGCCACCTTGCCCAGGGCGTTGGACTGGCCGTTGGTGAAGCGGGCCGAAATGACGCCCTCGTCACTGATGCTGAGCCCGCTCAGCTTGCCCTTGGCGAAACCGTCCTGGCTGAGGGAATTGACGGTAAAGCCGCCGCCATACTGGACCACCTCGGCCAGATCCATGGTGAAGTTCAGATCGGCGGCGCCGTTGCCGGGATTCTTGGCGTCGAAGACGACCTCGGTGCCGGTGAGGTCGCCGCTGCCGGAGACCAGCTGGCCGGCATCGTCGAAGGTGAAATTGAAGGTATCACTGCCGCCGACCTGAACCACGTCGCCCGGCCCCGTACCGTCGAGATACAGACGCGCATCCCAGTCGTTGCTGGCCTGCTTCTGGAAATAGACCGTGGCCGAGTGCTCCACACCCTGGGAGTCGAACACCGAGAAGGAGGTCGAGAAATTGAAGGTGGTCGCGTCATTCGGGTCAAACGGGGCGGTAATCACCGGATCGCTGGAATCCAGGTTCATGTTGACGCCGATGTCCGAGGTGGCCTGCGGCGCGCCTTCGGTCTGCGAGACCTGCAGATCGCTCAGCGAGCCGGTATTGAAGGTATCACCCGAGGTCCCGATGGGGTCGAAGACCTGCAGCCGCTGACCGGCGGAGTTCACCACATAGCCATTGCGGTCGATGTTGTAGGCACCGGCGCGGGAATAGATCTGGCTGCCACCGTCGGAGAGCACGAAGAAGCCCTCGCCGTTGATGGCCAGGTCCAGGGTGCTGCTGGTGAAGTCGATATTGCCCTGGCCGAATTCCTGCGCCACATTGGCCAGGCGCACGCCGCTGCCGATGGCAGTGGCGCTCACGCCGCCGGTGCTGACGGCGAAGACATCGGAGAACTCGGTGCGGGAGGATTTGAAGCCATTGGTGCTGGAGTTGGCGATATTGTTGCCGGTGACCTCGAGGTCGGACGAGGCAGCATTCAAACCACTGAGTGCGATACTGAAAGGCATGGCCGATTCTCCTTTACTGAATCTGGCGGACTTCGGACAACTCCAGGGTCCTGCCGCCGTTGAGGCCGAGCAGCAGACCGCCGGAGCGGTTGATCGTGACGTTTTCCACTTCCGTGGCGATCAGGGTTTCGACAGCTTCGGCGCCCTCGCCGGTATCCGCCGAGGCCTCGATCAGGTAATCCCCCGCGGGCAGGGCCTGGCCCTGGTCATCCAGACCGTCCCACTTGAAGGGCACCGATCCGGCGGCCTGCTGGCCCAGCCCCATGCTGCGCACCAGTTCGCCGGATTGATTGAAGATGCGGACTTCGATGTTGCCGCTGCTTTCGGGCAGTTCAACGCTGCCGCTCAGGCTGCCGCCCGCCTCCAGGCGCCCGACCCCGGTCGGTGCCAGTACCGAGCGGCCGACCAGGCCGGCGGCCTGCAGCGTCTGGCCGGAATGCATGGACTCGCTGAAGCTCTTGAACGAGTCCTTGAGCTCCTGGATCCCGGTGGAGGTGCTGAACTGGGCCATCTGGGTGAGGAATTCACCGTCCTCCATGGGCTTCATCGGATCCTGGTTGCGCAGCTGGGCGACCATCAGATCCAGGAAATCCTCCTGGCCGAGATCGTTCTTCACCTTGGACTCGGCCCGGCGGGCCTCCTCACTGGTACGCAGACCGGCGCCGGTGTAGATGTCCTGCAGACTGGATATGTCATTCATTGACTGACTCCCTGGGTGGCTGCCCTGCTCACTCGCCCATTCTCAGCGTGGCGAGCAGCAGCTGTTTGGAGGTATTGATCACTTCCACGTTGTTCTGATAACTGCGCGAGGCGGAGATCATGTTCACCATCTCGTCGACCATGTTCACATTGGACTGGTACACATAACCGTCCTCGTTGGCCATGGGGTTGTCGGGCGCGTAGCGCATCTGCACCGGTGCATCGCTCTCCACCACGCCGCGGACCTGGACACCCACCGACTCGGGTCCGGTGCCATAGAGTCCTTTCATCATCGCGGCGAAGACCGGCTGACGGGCACGATAGGCACCCTCCTCGGTCGAACTGACGGTCTCGGCATTGGCCAGATTGCTGGCGGTGGTGTTGAGTCGGGTGTTCTGGGCACTCATGGCCGAGCCGGCAATATCGAAGACCTTGAACAGAGACATGATCATTCACCTCTCAGCGTGGACTTGATGCCGCTGAACTTGCGGCCGAGGAATTCCAGCGTGGTCTGGTACATGACGCTGTTGCTGGAGAACTCCGCCTGTTCCTGCTGCATATCGACGGTATTGCCGTCCATGGAAGGCTGCGCGGGAACGCGGTATTTCAGCGGGATGCCGGCATAGGTATCCGCGCTGGTGGAGATATGACCGGACTGAGTGGAGGCGAGCTTGAGCTGCTCGTCGCCGGCGTTGCGCATGACGGCGCGGAAATCGATGTCGCGCGCCTTGTAGTTGGGCGTGTCGGCGTTGGCGATGTTGGAGGCCAGCAGCTCGTTGCGCCGGGCGCGCAGATTGAGCGCTTCCGGCATGGGCCCCAGCAGGGAATCGAGCGATATCGGCATGGCAACCTCAAACTTTAGTTCGTTTGGGCCATGTCTTAGCAATGCCTGTGCCAGCACAGGCGGAAGGCTTGTTTTTACAGGGATTTCGTTTTCGGGAGGGCGGCCGCGGCAAGGGTAAGCGGCAATATTCCGCCGCCGGGCGGCAAAGGGCGGCGCGGATATTCAACGCAGAGGCGCGGGGGCGCGGGACGCGCAGTGGTGTCTAATTGGTCGAAGGTAGGATGGGTGGAGCACAGCGCAACCCATCTGTCCGCCGAACGCGATGGGTTACGGCGCTACGCGCCTTCACCCATCCTACGGTCAACGTCCGGCCAGGCGTCCCCGCTCCAGGTCTTCCTTCAGTTTATATACGGAGCCGCGCGGGGCGCGCACCAGTTCGAAGGCATCGGAGTGCTGGGTGATGGACTCGGACGAGCCGAGAAAAAGATAGCCGCCGGGATTCAGGCAGCGGGCCATGCGGGCGATGATGTCACGCTTGGACTCGGTGGAGAAATAGATCAATACGTTGCGGCAGAAGATCACGTCGAAGCGGCCCAGGGGGTTGTAGCTCTGCAGCAGGTTGGCCAGGGTGAAGCGCACCCGGCGCTTGATCTCATCCTTCACCACCCAGTGCAGCCCCTGCTGGGTGAAGTACTTCTGCTTGCGCTCCTCGGACAGGCCGCGTGCCACGGCCAGACCGTCGTAACGCCCGGCCTGCGCCTCCTGAATCACGGTGGGGGCGATGTCCGTGCCCAGGATCTCGGCCTCGCCGAGCTTGCCGGGGTTCCCGGCCATGAACTCCTGCATGGTCATGCTGATGGAGTAGGCCTCCTGACCGCTGGAGCAGGCCGCCGACCAGATCCGCGGCACCCGCACCCGGCGTGAGGCCAGGTCGGGCAGGATGGTCTGGCTGAGGATGTCGAAGGGGAAGCTGTCGCGGAACCAGAAGGTCTCGTTGGTCGTCATCGCCTCGATGACCTGCTCCTTCAGCCCGCGGCTGAAGGGCTTGCGCATCTGCTCGACCAGTTCACCCAGGCTGTCGATATTGGCCTCGCGCATGAGCCGGCCCAGGCGGCTGAGCACCAGGTAATGCTTGTTCTCGCCGAGTACGATGCCGGAGCTTTCCTCGAGAAAGGCGCGGAAGGCATCGAAATCCTGGGAGGGGATTTTTGCTGTGTTCAAGCGAAGTTCCTTGTCAGGCGGCTGCCGCATCCGGCGGCATGCAGCACCCGCAGCAGATTGTCAGTTCGGCAGGCCGGCGGTTCAGCCGGCGGTGCTCCCGCCCACTTCCTGTCGGGTCTGGTTGACCTGCTTGAGCACCGAGGTGGCCAGCAGGTCGGGCTTGAACTTGGCAATGAATTCATCGGCGCCGACCTTCTCCACCATGGCGTGGTTGAATACCCCGCTGAGGGATGTGTGCAGCAGCACGTACAGGCCCGCCAGTTCCGGCGAGGTGCGGATCCGTGTCGTCAGGGTATAGCCGTCCATCTCGGGCATTTCCACATCGGAGATGACCATGGCCAGGTCGCGCAGCCGGTCGGGATCGTGCTCGGCCCATTGCTGCAGCTGCTCCAGCGCCTTTCTGCCGTCGCTGACCAGGGTGGCATCGATATTGAGCTGGTCCAGGGTGCGCTTGATCTGGTTGCGCGCGACCATGGAGTCATCCGCCACCAGGATATGCGGCCGGCACTCGTGCTCGACCGCCCCGACCCCGGCCAGCACCTCCTCGGAAATGTTCTCGTCCATGCCGATGACCTCGGCGAGCACCTTCTCCACATCGATGATCTCGACCAGCTCGTCATCGACCCGGGTCACGGCCGTCAGATAGCTGTCCTTGCCGGCCCCGTTGGGCGGCGGCAGGATCTGTTCCCAGTTCATATTGACGATGCGGTCGACCATCCGCACCAGAAAGCCCTGAGTGGAGCGGTTGAACTCGGTCACGATGACAAAGGCCTCGCGCGGCTCCTGCAGCGGCCGCCGCCCGATGGCCATCCCCAGGTCCAGCACCGGAATGGTCTTGCCGCGCAGGTGGGCCACGCCCCGCACCACCCGGTGGGACTGCGGCACCTCGGTCAGCGCCGGGCACTGGATCACCTCCTGGATCTTGAACACGTTGATGCCGAAGCGCTGCCGTCCATCCAGGGTAAACATCAGGACTTCCAGACGGTTGTGTCCGGCAAGCTGGGTGCGCTGATCGACGCTGGCCAGTACGGTGCTCATGCAATGGTCTCCTTCGAAGGGGGCGGCTTTCTGTTCTCGCCCTGTAGCGGCCCGGCGGCGGGCTTTCTTGAGCCAGGCCGGGTTCCGGCACAGCAATTGCATCGTGCAGGGGCAGTTGAGATTCGACACACAGGAGCGTCAGGTGAAAGCGGGTGCCTGGATACTGATGATTGCACTTGGACCGGCCCAGACGATCGGGGCCGCCCCGGCCGGATTTCAGCCCCACCAGGGCATAGTGGAGACGGCACAACGGTTCCTGGCGGAACAGGCCGCCGCCGCTCACAGCGGCAAGGTCGAGGCCAGCATCGGCCGCCTGGACAGCCGGCTCCGGCTCAAACGCTGCGGGGCGCCGCTGGAGGCCTTTCTGCCTGCCGGCGCCCGCCTCAACGGCAACACCAGCGTCGGGGTACGCTGCCCGGGCCCGACCGAATGGAAGATCTATGTTTCCGGAAAGATTAGTGTTTTTGGTCAGGTGGTGGTGGCCTCGGAACCGCTGCTGCGGGGCGAGGCCGTCGCTGAGGCCCAGCTCAGGGTGGTCGAACGGGAACTGTCCGGCCTGAGCTATGGCTACTTCGAGCGCACCGACAAGCTCACCGGCATGCTGGCCGGGCGCGCCATCCCCGCGGGCACGGTGATCACCCCGAACATGCTCAGCGCGCCGCGGCTGATCAACCGGGGTGACCGCGTCACCCTGCTCACCGGCAGCGAGCGTTTCCAGGTGCGGATGCGCGGCGAGGCCATGAGCGACGGCACCCGGGGCGAGCGCATCCGCGTCAAGGCGCTGAACAGTCAGCGGGTGATCGAGGGCTGGGTCGTGTCGCGCGGCGTCGTAAAAGTGACGCTTTAGCGACGGCGGGGAAAAATCGCGCTAAAGTTCTTGAATGTTTTGACGATACGGTTTTCAGTCAGACCCGAATCAACCCAGGAAAACAGCACGCAGGAGGCCACAATGGCAACTGAAATCAACAATATATCCGGCTCGATGGTCGGCAATGTCGGCACCGGCGCCGGCACCCAGGCGGGTCAGGGGACGGCGGAGAACAAGGCCGCCGAGAGCCAGGGCAATCCGGCATCCAGCCGCGACACTGTCAGCCTCACACCCCAGGCGCAGCAGCTGCGGGATCTGGAGAACCGCATCGCCGAACTGCCCGAGGTCGACAGCAACCGCGTCAACGCCATCCGGGACGCCATCGCCAACGGCAGCTACGAAATCGACGCCAACCGCATCGCCGAGAAGCTGATGCAGTTCGAAGGCGCACTCTGAAGCCCCGGGAAGCGTCATGCAGCAGGCACTGAAATCGGCCCTGACGCAGCTGTTCGATCGCGAGCAGCACACCCTGACCGCGCTCAACCGGATCCTGGCGACGGAGCTTGAGGCCCTGCAGGCCCAGGATACCGCCGCATTGGAACAGGCTGCCCGCGACAAGGCCGAGCGCATGCAGGAACTCGAAGGGATGGAGCGCGACCTGGCCGCCCTGCTTGCCCGCGCCGGCTATGGCAGCGACCGCGACGGTATCGAGACCTGTATCGCCCGCTGCGATCACAGCGGCGACCTGGCCGGCCGCTGGACGCAGCTGCTGCAGTCGCTGCAGCAGTGCCAGGAACGCAACCGTCACAATGGCGCGGCCATCGAGATCCATCGCCGGCATACCCGCTCGGCGCTTGCCGTACTGCGCGGCGAGTCACCCGATCCGGCCACCTACGCCGCCAGCGGCCACACCGACAACGCACACACCGGTACCCGGCCACTGGCCAAGGCCTGAATCGCTGCCGTATCATGACCTGAATTCCCACACGCGGGCCGGACATCCCCATGGCGGACGCAATCAGGCAACAAGACCCCTATCGTTCCCAGAGCGAAAGGATCACCCACCCGCCGCAAATCATCGCACTGCTGCGCCGGCTGCATGAAAACAGGATCCTGCTGCGGGTGAAGATCCCCGGCGTGGAGCACCCGTTCAACAGCCTGCTGCTCAATCTCAATCCCCAGCGCAACTACCTGCTGCTCGATGAAATCAATGACGAGGCTGCCCATCGCAAGGCCCTGGAAGCCGGCAGGCTGCGGGTATTCGGCCAGCACGAGGGGGTGGAGATGAATTTCAATCTCGATATCCGCCCGGCGCACAACCGGCAGGGCGTGGGCTTCTACCAGGCGTCGCTGCCGGAGTGCGTGTACTACATGCAGCGACGTGCCGACTACCGTGTGCACGTCGCCATGGACATGGAGATCGGTGTGCTGCTGCCGCTCGGCGAGGAACTCCTGCTCGACGGCCAGCTGTGCGATGTCTCCATGGGCGGACTGGGCGCCCGCCTCGATGCGGACCAGGAGATCCGGAAGGGACTGATCATCCCGGGCTGCCGCATCCAGCTGCCGCAGGACCCGCAGCCCCTGCAGGCCGATCTGGAAGTTCGCTTCGTGCTGCCGGATGAATCGCACCAGGGCCTGCGCCTGGGCGGCCGCTTCAGCCGGCTTGCCCCGGAGGACAAGGGCCGGCTGCGTAAATTCGTCACCCAGCTCGAGCGCGAGATGATCCGCCGCCGCACCCGCGGCGATGGCTGACTTGGGTCCGGGTAGGATCCCCGCTACAATACCCGCCCTGTAGCCGGCAATAGCATGTTGAAAGAGTACTCAGTCTCCGTAGCTCAGCTGGATAGAGCGACGCCCTCCTAAGGCGTAGGTCGCAGGTTCGACTCCTGCCGGGGACGCCATCCACGCCCGCCTCACCCTCCCCCTCATCCAGCCCCGGGACATCGCAGCCGCAACGGGCCATAATGCCTCCATGCGGGCGGCCATCAGCAAACAGCTTGAACGTTATCGATTGAGCGTGGCGCGTCCCGATGCCGTCCCGCAACTGGCCCTGCTCGGGATTGTTGCAGGCGTACTCGCGGGACTGACCATCATCGCCTTCCGCCTGCTTGCCGAACGGCTGCAATCCGGACTGCTCACAGGTCAGGCCGGGCACTTCGCCGCGCTGGCGCCAGAGCATCGGCTCTACCTTGCCCTGGTCGGCGGCCTGGTCCTCGGTCTGATGTTCCAGTGGCTGTCGCGGGATGCCCGCCGGGTCGGAATCCTGCATGTCCTGGAACGGCTCGAATATCACCAGGGGCGCATCCCCTGGCGCAATGCCGTATCCCAGTTTCTGGGCGGGACGCTTGCCATCATCAGCGGCCAGTCTATCGGCCGCGAGGGCCCCAGCGCCCACCTCGGTGCGGCCAGCAGCAATCTGCCGGCGCAATGGCTGCAACTGCCCAACAACAGCCTGCGCGTAACCGCCGCCTGCGGCGTGGCGGCCGGCATTGCCGCTTCCTTCAACACCCCGCTGGCCGGCGTGGCCTTCGCCATGGAGGTGCTGATGCTGGAATACACCGTGGCCGGTTTTACTCCGGTGATCCTGGCCACCGTCAGCGCCACCATGCTCAGCCGCCTGGTGTTCGGCGATCAGATTGCCTTCATCGTCCCCACCATCAGTCTGGGCTCCCTGTCCGAACTGCCTTATATCATGTTAGCCGGGATCCTGATCGGTTTGATCGGCGCCGCCTTTCTGCGCCTGCTGCAACTGTTCACCCGTCTGCACAGCCCCCTGCCCGTCTGGCTGCGCTTCAGTCTCGCCGGCGGCGCCGTCGGTCTGGCCGGCATGCTGGTGCCGCAGGTCATGGGCATCGGGGATCAGACCATCACCGACACCTTCAACGCCCACTACGGACTCATGCTGCTGTTGTCGATCCTGCTTCTGAAACTGCTGATCACGACCTTCACCATCGGCGCCGGCATCCCCGGCGGCATGATCGGGCCCTCCCTCGTGATCGGTGCCGCCGGCGGCGGCCTGCTGGGCCTGCTCGGCATCGAGACGGGGATCAGTACCTCGGATTCCCTCAGCCTGTATGTCCTGGTCGGCATGGGCGCGATGATGGCGGCGATTCTGCAGGCACCGCTGGCCGGGCTGATCGCCATCCTGGAGCTGACGCGTTCTCCCGATGTCATCCTGCCCGGCATGCTTGCCGTCGTTTCCGCCACCGTCACGGCGGGCCTGTTCACGCACCGGGAATCGGTCTTTCACACCATGCTGCGCAACCTGGGCATGGATTATCGCAACGACCCGGTCAATCAGTCGCTGCGCCGCGTCGGGGTCACGGCCGCGATGCAGACCGCCTTCACCCTGCTGCCGCGCCGGGTCGAGCGCGACCGCATCGGAGAGGAACTGAAGGAGGGTCTGCACTGGATCGTCATCCGGGAGCCGGAACAGGCCGACGTGCTGCTGGCTGCCGTGGACCTCGTGCAGGCCCTTACCCGGGATCCGGAGGCAACCGAATTCGATCTCATGGATATCCCGGGCACGCGACTGCAGACGACCGAGATCGACCGCCTCGCCAGTCTGCAGGAAGCCCATGCCAGGATGCAGGACACGGGGGCCGAGGCCCTGCTGATCACGCGCCAGGTCGCGCCGGGATTGAAGCGGGTGGAAGGGATACTGACCGCCGACGCCATCGCGCAGACCTACAGGATCTGAGGCCCCGCGCATTCACATCGACGGCGGGGAATCAGCCCGGCTGGAGCAGCCGCTCGATCTTCTGCGTCAGGCGGGCGAAATCCACCGGCTTGGTATCGTAGTCGTCGCAGCCGGCAGCAAAGGCCCGCTCCCGGTCTTCGGCCATCGCATGCGCGGTGAGTACCACGATCGGGATGTGGGCGGTGTGCACCCCGCACTTGAGCAGTCGGGTCGCCTCCCAGCCGTCGAGATCCGGCAGGCTCAGATCCATCAGGATCAGTTCCGGTTGCTCGACCCCGGCCATCTCCACACCGGCGCGGCCACTGACCGCCGTCAGCACCTCGTGGCCGCGGCGGGCGAGGCGCCGGCTGAGCATGTCACGGTTCAGTTCATTGTCTTCAACCAGCAGCAGTCTCGCCATCCGCATCGCCTTTGCCGGCCAGATCCAGTCCATGCAGCACCGCGACCAGATGCTGTCTGAGATTCACCCCCTTGGGCACCACCGCCGCGCGGTGCTGATCCAGTTCACGGCGGTCGTTCTCATTGATATCCATGGCAGAGACCACCACCAGGGGCAACGCCGCCGTGGCGGGGTTGCCGCGCAGCCACTTGATGAAATCGAAGCCGTTCATGTTGGGCAGAATGAGATCGGTACAGATCAGCTGCGGGCGCAGCGATTCCAGCAGCCCGATGGCCTCGCGCCCGTCGCGGGCCTCGATCACCTCCACGCCTTCCGCCTGCAGGGTGCGCCTGACCAGGTCCCGGCTGGCGGCATTGTCATCCACCACCAGGGCCTGGCAGTCGACCGGCACAGCGGTGATGGGCTCGGGCACCGGGAGCGGGCTTTCGGACAGTTCCGGACGCACTGGGGATTCCGGTTGCAGCCGGCTCAGATCCGCCGGCAGGCGGAGGGTGAAGCGACTGCCCCGGCCCGGTTCACTGTCGACCTCGACACTGCCGCCGAGCTTCTCGCAGATGCGGCGGCTGATCGCCAGGCCCAGGCCGGTGCCGCCATACTTGCGGGTACTGGAGGAATCGATCTGGGAGAACTCCTGGAACAGCCGGTCGAGCTTCTCCGGCGGGATGCCGATGCCGGTATCCTCGACCGTGAAATCGATCCATTCCTGCTCGCCTTCCCGACGCCGCGCCAGGCCCAGGCGAACCTCACCGTTCTCGGTGAACTTGGCCGCATTGCTCAGCAGGTTCATCAGCACCTGGCGCAGCTTGGTCTCGTCCGAAAACATCCGGCCGGGGGACTCCGGCACCTGCACCTCGAAACGGTTGCTGTTGTGCGAAATCATGGGCTGGATATTGTCGACCACGTCGTTGACCAGGTCGCGCAGCCGGAACATGACCGGATTGACTTCCATCTTGCCTGCTTCGATCTTGGACAGATCAAGCACGTCGTTGATCAATGACAGCAAGTGCCGACCGGCGGATTTGATCTTGTGCAGATCCGGGGTGAGTTCCTTCACGCCCAGATCGCCGGCCTCCTCCTCCAGCATTTCGCTGTAGCCGATGATGGCATTGAGCGGGGTGCGCAGTTCGTGGCTCATGTTGGCCAGGAAGGCGCTTTTGGCCCGACTGACCGAGCGCGCCTCCTCGGCGGCCTGTTCGAGTTCACGCTGCTGCGCCATCAGTCGGTCCAGCATCTGGTTGAAGAACCGCGACAGGTAACCGAACTCGTCCTCGCGCGAGATATCCAGACGCACCTCCCGTCGGCCCTCGGAGACGGCGCGGGTGGCACTGACCAGCTGCTGCAGGGGCCGGTGCACGATGGTGCGGATGGACCAGGTCAGGAACAGACCGAACACCAGCAGGGTGGCGAAGATGCCGATCACCAGCTGATTGCGCCGCTGCGCGACCAGCCCGTCCAGGTCGGGGTGGAACACCTCCAGATCGATGTCCTGCCCGGGCGCCAGCGCCGTCGGGAGATGCCGCTCGATCACACCGCCCTGTCCGGCATCGCCGACGAAGTAATCGCGTCTGCCGATCTGCAGCCCGATGGCGGAAAAGCCGCTGTCCTGCTGCAGTTCGGCCAGGCGGCCGGCCAGATCGGCGTAGCCGCTGTCTGAACCGGTCTTGACCAGGGTGGCCACCTGATAGGCCATGCTGTCGGCCTCGGCCTCGAAATCGGCCTGCAGCCGCGATTCCATGTCGCGCAGCAGCCAGGTCGCGACGATGAACACCGCCACGATGATCACCCACATCACCAGGGCGGTGATCTTGACCGCGATGCTGGCCTGCCAGTTGCGGGTCCAGTCGTCGGAGACAATGACTTCGTCAGACATGGGTGGATCGATTCCTTGCGGGTGCAGCGTGAGGGGCAGCGGTCAGCGGAATCCCAGCCAGCGCAGTCCCATCACCATCGGACAGATGTTGGTCATGCCGGCCATGAACAGCATGAAACCGATGAACCAGGGAAAGAACCAGGCGACTTCCGGCAGCCCGACATAGCTGGCCAGCAGCAGGACGAAAACTATCAGCCGCAGCATGCGCTCGGCATCGAAGCCGAAGCGTGGACAGTTGCCCATGAAGGGATCGCGGTAGTCGGAACCGTAGCGCAGCCTGGAGACGATGATGGGGATGCGCCAGTTGGTGAGCCCCTCGAACAGCAGCACGCCCATGTAGATATAGATGGGCAGCGGCTGCTGCAGATACAGGAGCACGATCAGGGTGGTACCGAGAATGAACCGGTAGGCGCGTTCGCTCATGAAGTCGCTCGTATTTCCGCTGCAGTTAGGCCCCGAACCTGACAGGGGCTGCCATTTTTCTTCTTAGCGGCGTGAGCGGGCTGGGCTTGACCCTGACCCCTCGGGTCAGTGCTGGAGCTCGCGGCGGGCCTCGATCACGTTGGGCAGCTGGCCGATGCGGGTAAGCACCCGGCTGAGCTCCTCCAGGTCACTGATCTCGATGCTCAGTTTCATCCTGGCGGCATGATCGTGCTTGTCGGTGACGGTATTCACTCCGAGCACATTGATCTTTTCGGTGGCCAGCACCGAGGTGATGTCGCGCAGCAGCCCCGAGCGGTCGTAGGCCAGGATCTGGATATCGACCGGATAGACCCGCTGCTGGCTGCCGCCCCAGCTGACCTCGATGAGGCGTTCGTGCTCATGCTGGTACAGGCGCAGTACGTTGGGGCAGTCACGGCGGTGGATGGTCACGCCGCGGCCACGGGTGATGTAGCCCACGATCGGGTCCTGCGGCACCGGATGACAGCAGCGGGCCATATGGGTGAGCAGGTTGCCCACCCCGAGGATGCGCACATCACCGCCCTCCTCGCCGCGGCTGCTGGGACGGCTGAGCGGGATGGCCTCTTCTTCCCGGGTAAACAGATCATTGGCCGCGCTGACGATCTGGGTGCTGCCGATGTCGCCCTTGCCGATGGCGACCAGCAGATCCTGCACATTGTCGAAGCGCAGGCGCCGGGCCAACTCCTCCCAGTTCATGTTGTCCAGTCCCAACCGGTCGAGCTCGCGTTCCAGCACCGCGCGCCCGGCGGCCAGGTTCTTGTCCCGGTCCTGCTGGTGGAACCAGTGGCGGACCTTGGCGCGGGCCCGGGAGGACTTGAGATAGCCCAGGTGCGGACTGAGCCAGTCGCGGCTGGGGGTACCATTGCGGGTGGTGAGGATCTCCACCTGTTCGCCGTTGTGCAGTTCGTAGGTCAGCGGCACGATCTGGCCGTCGATCTTGGCCCCGCGGCAGCGATGCCCGATCTCGGTGTGGATGTGATAGGCGAAGTCCAGCGGGGTGGCGCCCTGGGGCAGATCGACCACCTGGCCCTGCGGCGTGAGCACGTAGACCCGGTCGCCGGTCTCGGATTTGAACCGATCGACGAAATCGCTGGCGGTGGATTCCTCATCCCGCCACTCGATGAGCTGGCGCAGCCAGGCGATCTTCTGCTCGAAACTCTGGTCGAAGCGCCCGCCTTCCTTGTAGCGCCAGTGGGCGGCCACGCCGAGTTCGGCGTGCTCGTGCATCTCGCGGGTGCGGATCTGGATCTCCAGGGTGCGTCCGCCGGGCCCGACCACTGCCGTATGCAGGGAGCGGTAGTTGTTCTCCTTGGGGTTGGCGATGTAGTCGTCGAATTCGCGTGGGATGTGATGCCACATGCTGTGCACCACACCCAGCGCGGCATAGCAATCCGCCACCCGCTCGACCAGAATGCGCACGGCGCGCACGTCGAAGATCTCGTTGAAGCCGACGTTCTTGCGCTGCATCTTGCGCCAGATGCTGTAGATATGCTTGACCCGCCCGCTGACCTCGCCCTGGATGCCGGCGGCCTGCAGTTCATTGCGGATGCTCACCACCACATGGTCGATGTAGCGCTCGCGGTCCAGGCGGCGTTCGTCCAGATGCGTGGCGATCTCCTTGTAGACGCCGGGTTCCAGGTAGCGCAGCGACAGGTCTTCCAACTCCCACTTGATCTGACCGATGCCCAGGCGGTTGGCCAGCGGCGCGTACAGTTCCAGCGTCTCGCGGGCGATGCGCCGCTGACTCGCGGTCTCGAGGTGACGCAGGGTGCGCATGTTGTGGAGCCGGTCGGCCAGTTTGACCAGGATGACGCGAATGTCCTCGGCCATGGCCAGCAGCAGCTTGCGCAGACTCTCGGCATGTTCCTGCGCCTTCTGCGCGGCATCACGGTAGCGGCTGATCTGGCCCATCTTGGTCACCCCGTCGACCAGGCGGGCGATGGCGGGACCAAAGTCGCTACGGACCTCATCCAGTGTGACCGGGGTATCCTCGACCACGTCGTGCAGGATGGCGGCGCAGACGGATTCGTGATCCAGACCCAGCTGATGGACGATCTCGGCCACCGCCAGCACGTGGCTGAGATAGGGCTCGCCCGAGGCCCGGCGCTGTCCGGCATGGGCACGGACGGCATAGTCCACGGCCCGTTCGATCAGGCCGCGGCCTTCCTCGCTGAAGCCGAGGGTCAGGGCGGCACGGTACTGCGCCGGATCGGGATCCTCCCGCCCGGTCGTCGCCTGAACGCTCGTCTGACTCACACTGACCATAGCTGCAGCCACCTTCCTGATTTGCGTAGGTCGGGTTAGCCTGGAAGGCGTAACCCGACATCCTCCGCGGCCATGTCGGGTTACGCTGCGCTAACCCGACCTACACCTTGATAAGAGTAAGATGCAGGTGCTCTAACAGTTATTCAAGGCAAGAATCGTTCCCCGGTCAAGCAGGAGAAGGGTACGGAGGCGCCATCAGAACCCTCCCGACGCCCATTGATACCACAGGGGCAGGGTCAGCAGACTCAAAAGTGTCGAAACAGTCACGGTCATGGCATAGAGAGCGCTGTCCAGGCCGTAGCGGTCGCACAGGACGATGCCGATGACCATGCTCGGCATGGCCGCCTCCAGCACCACGGCGGTGCGCACCCAGCCCTCCAGCCCGAGCAGGGCCGTTCCACCAAAGACCAGCAGCGGCATCAGCAGCAGCTGGATGATGACCGGATTGGCCAGGGCCACCACCTCCAGCTGGCCGCGTGCCGGCCAGAACAGGCCCATGCCCAGGGCCAGCAGCATCAGCGGCACCACCGCGCTGGCCAGGCTGTCCAGCACCGAGGCCAGCATCGCCGGCACCGGCACCGCAGCCAGGTTCAGCGCCACCGCGATCAGCGCCGCCCACAGCGGCGGCACCTTCAGCAATCGGGTGAACATGCCGCCGCCGGGACCGCGGTCGCCATAACGCTGCGCGACCAGGATGCCCAGGGTCAGCAGCAGCGGTGTGCAGGCGAACAGGTCGTACTGGATGGCGATGCTGCGGGCCTGGGGGCCGAAGGTGTTCTCCAGTACCGGCAGCCCGAGGTAGGTGACATTGGGAAAGGCGGCGGCCAGCATCAGGGCCGCGCTCTTGCGTCGTGACAGACCGCACAGCCGGCACAGCAGGCGGCTCAGCGCCAGCGCCGAGATCACGCCGGTGATCGCCAGGGCCGAGATCTTGAAGGTGGACCAGCCCAACTCGGCCTGCCACAGGGTCAGCAGCACCAGCGCCGGCAGCAGAACATAGAACACCACATCGGTGATGCCGCGGCGCAGCTGCTCCGGCGGCAGGCCGCCCAGGCCGATGCGGCGCACCCCCACGCCCAGGGCGACGATCACGAACATCTCCAGGATGGTCTGCAGCATGATAGAGCGAGGCGCCTCTGATTAACCCGTCATCGAGGGAATCGCAGGATTCGTTGTATTAACCCAGTCAGTGCATCAATTGCGGTTGTCATACCCGCCATCGTCATCCCGGCGCAGGCCGGGATCCAGGGACGACAGCGCTATCCGGATGAATCGCTGCGCTCGGCCTGCGCCGGAATGATGCAAGACAAGCCCCGGCTGGACTGCCCGTCCGGTGAACTCCAGCCACTGGGCTGTCACACAGGCTGCACCCCGAAACTGCAGAACTTCGCGTGCCCGGCAGTGATTTTCCTGTCAACTGCCAGGTTGATCAGTGGTTCCCTGACACGGCGTGCTCAGGGGCGCGCGTCCGTCAGCCGCTGCAGCCACTCCGCGCTCAACTGTTCCAGAGCGCTGTGAAAGAGTCCCACCGTGGTGTGCATGGAGGCGTCGCCGGCGTCGGCGAACAGGGTCCGGCTCAACTCGCTCGCCGCCAGGCGCTCGCCCGTTTCGTGGTCGAGCAGTTCGAGCTCCAGCGCCACCTCCACGCCTGTACCCCGCGCTGCCCGTATCTGGTCGAAGCGCTCGAGCCGGGCACGCAGCCGGTAGCGTGCCTCGCCGGCATAGTCCTCCTCCAGCACCCGGTCTGCCAGGCCGGCGGCAGTGAGGTAGTCGGTCAGATACGCCTGCAACAGTCGCGGCGGGCGCTCGCTCCAGTAATGATAGTGATGGCGCCGCAGCTGCAGCGGCTGCCCGGTGGTGCGATAGACAATGGCGCGGTCCTGGTACAGGGCCGGCGTCTGCACCGCGGCGACGACCAGGCCGCCGGTCAGCAATGGCCGGCTCAGGCGGTTGTCGGGATCGGGCCGCGCGAGACGGTAGTAGCTGTCCTCGGGCACGGCGGCGGGACCGGCGCAGCCGCCAACCAGCAGCACCATAAGCAGACTGAAGACTGTGACTGTGCAGCGCATCCCTACTCCTCCGCCTGCGGCCGGCTGCGGATCAGCAGGCCGGGATTGCCGCGGATCTGGCGGCTGAACTCGTTCATGTTGCGGCTGGCCTGGCGCAGGTCGTGCATGATGGCGTCGATGGCGCGGGCCGAGGCCTCTACCGAGCGGCGCAGACCGACCACGCTGCGGCGCACATCGGCGTCGTTGTCGCGCACCAGGGCATGGGCATCCGCAAGCAGCGCATCCAGCGCCTGCTGCGAACTCTGCAGGCCGCGGCTCAGACCGGCCAGGTCGCGGCTCATATCATCGACGTTGACCAGGATGCTGTCCACCCGCGTCTCGGTGTCGGCATCCAGAATGGACTCCAGCCGCGCGGCGCTGTTGTCCAGCCGCCCGACCATGGACTCCAGCCCGCCGAGGATACCCGGCAGCCGGGCCTGCACCTCGCCCCCGATGCCGCTGACCTGGGTATTGAGGTTGTCCAGCAACGGCCGCAGGCTGTCGCGGGTCAGCCCGCCGACCTCGGCCGCCACTTCGTTGAGCACGGCGAACACGTCCTGTGCCGGGGCACTGGGTATGGCTGCACCCGGTTCCAGGTGACGCTCGCTCCCGCCCTCCGCGATCTCGATCACGGTATCCCCCAGCAGGCCGGTGGCATGGATCCTCGCCAGACTGTCTGCGGGAATGCGCCAATCGCGCCGGACCAGCACCTCCACCCGGTAGCGGGTACCCTGCCCGGTCTGTTCCGGCACCAGCCGGTCCACATACCCGACCTGGTAGCCCTCGTAGGTGACGTGGGTGCCCTTGCCCAGACCGGCGATGTTGTGAAAATAGACGTGATAGGGCTCGGCCTGGCCCACCCGGCCGGTGATCTTGTACAGCGCGACGAGCAGCACCGTCAGGCTGATCAGGGTGAACAGCCCCACCAGGAAATAATTGATATTGTCTCTACGCATTTTTATTGATCACTGCCTGGTCAGTCGTTGCAGGTAATCCTCGGCGTCGAGCTGCAGCGCCTCCGGCCGGCGCTGCAGCAGGGCCTGGACACGACACTGGTCCGTCGCCCGCACCGCCTCGGTGGTGTCGGTCATCAGGATGCGGCCGCGGTCCAGCACGGTGATGCGGTCGGCGATCTTGAACGCGCTCTCCAGTTCGTGCGTTACCACCACGATGGTGATCTTCATGATATCGCGCAGGCGGATGATCAACTCGTCGAGTTCGGCCGAGACCACCGGGTCCAGTCCCGCCGAGGGCTCGTCGAAGAACAACAGCTGCGGGTCCATCACAATGGCCCGGGCCAGCGCCGCGCGCTTGACCATGCCGCCGGAGAGCTGGTTGGGCAGCAGGTCCTCGAAGCCGGCCAGGTTCACCACCTCCAGCTTCATGCGGGTCATGATGCGGACGGTGTTCTCATCCAGCCGGGTGTGTTCGCGCAGCGGGAAGGCAACGTTGTCCTCCACCGTCATGGAACTGAACAGGGCCCCGCCCTGGAAGGACACGCCGATGCGCTTGCGCAGCGCCAGCAGTTCGCGCTCGCCGAGACGTCCGATGTCCTGGCCGAACAGCCGCACCGTGCCTGCGGCCGGGCGGTTCAGCCCCAGCAGGTGACGCAGCAGGGTGGACTTGCCCGAGCCGCTGCCGCCCATGATCACGTGGATCTCGCCGGCGCTGATGTCCAGGTCGACATCCTCCAGCACGCTCACCTCGCCATAGCGTGCGCCCAGGCCCTGCACCTCGACCACCGGCTGGCCCGGCTGAATGCGTTCACGTGCGCCCGGTTTCGCTGCCGCGTCCATGTCAGCGACTCAGGAACAGGGTGAAGAGCATATCGGCAATGACGATTGCGGCGATGCACAAGACCACTGAACGGGTGGTCGAATGACCGATGCCGTCCGCTCCGCCGCGGGCCATGAAACCGTTGGTGCAGCCCACCAGCGCGATCAGCACCGCAAACACCAGGCTCTTGACCAGGCCCTGCATGACATCAGACACCTCCAGGTAGGCAATCACCGACTCCCAGTAGGTGGCCAGGCTGAAGTGCAGCTTGAGCACACACAGCAGCCCGCCGCCGGTCAGGGCCATGAGATTGGCCAGGATGGTCAGCGCCGGCACCATCAGCAGCATCGCCAGCAGGATGGGGGCGACCAGGTAGCGCACCGGGTTCACGCCCAGTACCCGCAGGGCGTCGATCTCCTGCGACATCTGCATCGAACCGATGCGCGCGGCGATGGCCGAACCGGAACGCCCCGCCACCACAATGCCGACAATCAGCGCGCCGAACTCGCGCGTGATCGACAGCGCCAGTCCGGGGATGACCTGGGACTCGGCGCCGAAATCCTTGAGCGTATAGACCCCCTGCAGGGCCATCATCACGCCGTTGGCAAAGGCCAGAATGGCGACGATGGGAATCGCCGCCACACCGATGCGCATCATCTCGGTGACCACGGCGCGCAGCCGCACCGGCTGGCCGCGCAGCGCCCCGGCGACCAGCCAGTACAGGCTTTCGACCAGCAGCAGCGCGGCATAGCCGAACTCGTCGATGCCGCGCGCCACGCGCCGGCCCAGGTTTTCGGTCAGGGCATACACAGGCTATCTCTGGTTAATGGCCACGGAACCACACGGAATGACACGGAAAATTCCAAAAAAAAAGCGTAGGTCGGGTTAGCGCAGCGTAACCCGACATGGCCCGGCGCCGGATTACGCCCTTCGGGCTGATCCGATCTATGGGACTGGATTCCGGCCTGCGCCGGAATGACGGGTATTAGTTCGCTGATCAGATCTGTCTCCATAATGCTTTCTAAACCGCCGGACAGGCATCGATGCCGGAATAGACGTCGAACACCGTATCCAGCCGCGCCAGCTGCAGCACCTTCATGGCCGCCTCGCTGACGCCGACCAGGGCAAAGGCCAGCCCGCCCTCACGCGCCTTCTGCAGCCCTTCGACCAGGCTGGCCACGCCGGAACTGTCGATGTAACTCACTGCGGACAGATCCACCAGGGTGGGTCGGCCCTCCTCCAGGCAGCCGAGGATCAGCTCGCGCGCCTGCGGCGAACTGTACAGATCGATCTCGCCCTGCAGCGCGACCACGGCGTAGCCCCGGTCCAGATTCACCTCGGCGTGTGTCATCGTCCCTGTCCTGACTCCCTGTAGACCCGCATGCGCATGCGGTTGCCCTCGGGCGAGGGCGAGTACTCCATGCCGTCCAGGATGCTCTGCATGAAGTGCATCCCCAGCCCTCCCGGGCGCAGCTGTTCCAGCGGCCGCGGCCGCAACTGCCCGCGCGCCACGCCCTGGCCCCAGTCGATCAGTTCGAACGCCAGCCCGGCCTCCAGTGCATAGGCCTCCAGCACCACCGGCCCGGGGTCGCGCCCGGCATAGGCGTGCTGGATGACATTGGCGCAGGCCTCGTTGACCGCCAGCACCACGGCATCCCGCTGCTCCGGGGTGAAACCGGCGCCCGCCGCCAGTTCGCGCAGCAGGCTGCGCAGCAGCTGCAGCCGCTCCGGCAGGGCATCGAACTCGATCCGCAGCAATCGCGTTGCCTGTTTCATTCTGATGTCGTCAAATCCACGGCCAGCAGGGTCAGGTCGTCACGTGGACTGCCGCTGGCGGGGATAACCGCGTCCATGATCCGATGCAAACGCTGTTCCAGTTCCAGATGACGCTCGCGCCGGATCAGCCCGGCCAGCCCCTCCAGTTCCAGCGGCGCCCCCTGGACCTCGGCCTCGATCAGGCCGTCGGTGAACAGGTACAACTCACCGGCAGTGAGGTCGAACTCCACGGCGGGGAACCTTCCCTCGGGCAGTATGCCCAGCGGCGGCGCCAGGGCCGGGAATTCCCGTATCGCCCCGTCCGGCCCGGCCTGCAACGCCGGCAGATGCCCGGCATTGGCCAGTTTTCCCCGGCCGCTGTGAACATCGTAGATACCGATGACCATGGTCACGAACATGCCGCGGATGGCACTTTCGGCAATCTCGCGGTTGAGGGTAGCCAGCAGCATGGAGGGATCCACCAGCACCTTGCCCAGGCAGTGGAACAGGCTGCTGGCCTTGGCCATGAGCAGGGCGGCGTTCATGCCCTTGCCGGAAACATCGGCGATGGCGAACCAGATCTGGTCATTACGCGTCGGGAAATAGTCATAGAAATCGCCGGATAACCGGCGGGCGGAATGATTGACGCCGATAACCCGACCCCGCGGCACCTCGCGCCGGGGCATCAGGCTGCACTGCACTTCGCGGGCCAGGGTCAGTTCCCGCTCCAGTTCATGGGCCATGTGGTTGCGCTCATCCAGAGCGCGTTCCAGTTCCAGGGTCATTTCCTGGAAGCTGAGATTGTCCTCGGCCAGGCGCAGGTTGGCCGCGCGCATGACCTCGTCCAGGCCGGTCTGGTGCGCAATCGGCAGGTTCAGGGCCTGGGCGGCCTCGGCCATGGCCTGGTTGATGTGATCGAGCAATGCATCGGTGACGGCGGACTCCAGGCCCCAGTCGCCGTGCAGCAACTCGCGGCAGCGGTGGATGACGCCGCGGCTGTCGTCTGCGGTATAGACAGCCGCCAGCCAGTCGGCGCTGCGCGCCAGCCGGCACAGCGACTGCACATGCGGTTCCAGTTCCGTCAGCACCGGCGCGTGATGCAGGCCGATGACTTCGTTCAACTCTTCAGGCAATCCCCACTGCCGCGCCAGGGTCTGCCCGAGTTGGGTGTGGGTCATACCGAACAGGGTACGCTCTGCCTGCAGGCGCGCCTCGGGATCAAGCGGGCGCAGGCAGGTCCATTCGTGGCTGCGATCGGGACGCAGGTAGAATCCGATCAGCAGCCCGAAATCCTGCAGCAGTCCGACGGTGAAGGCCTCGTCGCCGTCCAGTCCGACCTCGCCTGCCAGCAATCGGGCCGCCACGCCACGGCGCAGTGCGTCCTCCCAGAAGGCCTCCAGATCGAAGCCGGGCATCGCGTCCGCGGCCACCGCATCGCGCATGGCCAGACACAGGGACAGATTGCGCAGGTTGCGATGCCCCAGCAGGGATACGGCATGGGCAATGCTCCTGACCTGGCTGCGCAGGGCGAAGAAGGAGGAGTTGGACAGGCGCAGCAGTTCGGCACTGAGCTTGGGCAGACGCTCGATCAACTCGGCCAACTGCGGGTTGTCGATGGCCGGATCGGTGCAGGCCTGTACCACCCGCAGCGCCTCGCGCGGCGGCGCCGGCAGGTCGGAAGGCCGGATCCGTTCCAGTTGCTGCGGTGAAATGGGCTGGCTGTTCATCCCTGAATCTGTTGTATTCTCGTCCCCTACGCCTTTATAGCGTCCACGGCAACACAAACTTGACTTGATATACAATCATTTAGGAAAGTCCTGATTAATCCGTCATGCCGGCGGAGACCGGCATCCATGTGTCTGATTCCGCTGGAACCCGGCCTGCGCCGGGATGCGCAAAAAGAAATCAATCAGAGTGTCCTCAGACTTTAACCACGAAGGCTGCAATCGTCCCGCATGGATTCCGTCCTGCCCCCCTCCCTCGCTCTGCTGCTGTTGCTGATGGTGGCCAATGGCGCGCCGATCCTGGCCCAGCGACTGCTGGGCCGGCGCTTCGACTGGCCGCTCGACGGCGGCCTGGTGTTGTCCGACCAGCAGCGGCTGCTGGGCGGATCCAAGACCGTGCGCGGCGTTGTCAGCGCCCTGCTCCTCACCCCGGTCGCGGCGCTGATGCTGGGCGAACCGGCCTGGCTGGGCGGCCTGCTCGCCCTCGGGGCGATGGCCGGCGACGCCCTGTCCAGCTTTGTGAAGCGCCGACTTGGACGACCGGCAAGCAGCCAGGCCCTGGGGCTGGACCAGATTCCCGAGGCCCTGCTGCCGCTGCTGCTGGTAGGTGAGCACCTGCAACTGGATGCGCTGACCATCACCCTGCTGGTCGTGGCCTTCCTGATCCTGGAGTTGCTGCTGTCGAAACTGCTCTACCGGCTGCGCATCCGCAAACGGCCGTATTAGTGAGGCGTCAGACACGCAGGATGGGTGGAGCGCAGCACAACCCATCACTGATCAGGCCCCTGATGGATTGCGCCGCTACACGCCTTCACCCCTCCAACGCACTGCTTCCGACCTGCGCCGGCATCAGGGTGTGGAGCGTGACCTCAGGCGGGCAATTGAGCCGCACATCGACGATGCAGGCGCCGGAGCCGGCCGAGGTATAGCCCTGCATGCCGTTGTAGCGCCAGGCGCCGCGGCACAGGGCACGCGGGGCACGGGCGTTGCACAGTATCGGCCGCCCCCCGGGCAGGCAGATCTGGCCGCCGTGGGTGTGGCCGCACAGCATCAGATCGAAGCCGAGACAGCTGGCCTGGCGGTAGAGCTCCGGCGAATGCGCGAGCAGAATGGAGACCGCCTCCTCGGGCACCCCGCCCACGGCCTTCTCCAGATTGTCGGCCCGGTAGTAGTGCGGATCGTCGACCCCGACCAGATAAATACCGTCATCGCCCCGCGCGAAGCGTACCGATTCGTTCAGCAGCAGGTGAATATCCAGCGCCTCGATCCCCGGCACCATGCGGATGCTGTCATGGTTGCCGAGGATGGCATAGACCGGCGAGGCCAGGTGTGTGCGCAGGCGTTCCAGCCCATGCAGGGCCGCCTCGCAGGGGCCGTGGGTGCGGGCGCGGAAATCCCCCGTCAGCACGCACAGGTCGTAGTCCAGTTCCCGCACCGTCTCGCTCAGCACCGCCGGCATGTCCTCGGCCATATCCAGATGCAGATCGGAGATGTGCAGCAGCCGCAGCCCCGCGCAGGCCGGCGGCAGATGAGGGATGGCTACGCGGTTGTGCCGGACCCGGATGCGGCGGGCGTTGCGCCGGCCGCGGCCGTGCAGCAGGCTGGCCCGCAGCAGCAGGCGGATCAGGCCGTGCACCGAGTACCAGTTCTCCAGGTGGAAGAAGTTGCGGCCCTGACCGAACACCCGCGCCTCGTAGTCCTGTTCCAGACCCAGCCGCTGGCGGGCATGGACACGACCCAGCCGCTCGATCAGCTGCCGGGTCAGCGCCGGGTCGCTTCGGAATGGCGAGCCGCGCACGCTTCAGCGCCCCGGCCGCTGCCACAGGGGCACGTCGCGGCGTTTGAACAGAGGCACCAGCAGCATGCCGGCGACGAAGCCGCCGATGTGCGCGCCCCAGGCCACACCGCCGCCTTCGACAGCCGTGGTGGCCGAGTTCAACAGCTGAATCACGAACCACAGCCCCAGCACCGCGACCGCCGGCAGGTAGAAGGTCTGGATGATGAAACCGAAGGGAATGGCCACCAGTACCCGCGCATGCGGATACAACAGCAGGTAGGCGCCGAGCACGCCGGAAATGGCCCCGCTGGCCCCGATCATGGGCACGGTGGATTCAGGACCGGGCAAGGCATGGGCCAGCACCGCTGCCAGTCCGCAGACCAGGTAGAAGACGATGAACCGCACGTGTCCCATCGCATCCTCGACATTGTTGCCGAAAATCCACAGGTAGAGCATGTTGCCGATGATGTGCATCCAGCCGCCATGCATGAACATGCTGGTCACCAGGGTCAGTTCGGCCGGAATCAGCTGCAGTTCCGGCGGCAGTTCGGCCAGGCCGAACAGTACTGCCGGCACCGTGCCGAACGCGAATACCGCGGCCTGCTGGGCCTGGCCCAGCGACAGCTGCCAGAAGAACACCAGCACGCAGGCCGCGATCAGGGCCACGGTGATCATCGGCGGCAACGCGGCCGGATTGTCGTCCTTGAGTGGAAACATGCGGGGACGCGGCTCAGTCGGCCTCGAAGCCGCAGGCCTTGTGGCTGGCGTCGCAGAAGGGCTTGCGCTGGGACTGCCCGCAGCGGCACAAGGCGGCCCGGGTCCGGGTGGTGGTGCTGCCCTGCGCGCCCTCGAGGGTCATGGGGCCGCTGGCGATGTACATGGCATTGGCGCGGGCCTGCACGGTCAGCGGCGCGGGTTCCTGATCCGGTGTCTGCGCGCGATCATCCTCGAAGCAGGCATCATCGCTAAATCCGGACTGCTTGTGGCTGCCGTCGCACCAGGGCTTGCGTTGCGACAGTCCGCAGCGGCACAGGCCGATCTCGGCACTGCGTTCCAGCACCCTGCCCTGGCCGTCCTGCAGTTCGATATCGCCGTACAGGATCAGCGGGCCGTTGGGGATGACCCTGATGCGGTTGGACATGTATGACTCCTGTCTGTGTATTCATCACATTAGGTTGAACGGAGGCCGCAGGCCGTAGGATGGGTGGAGCGCAGCGCAACCCATCGCGCGCGGTGTTCGATGGGTTACGGCACAAGCGCCTCCACCCATCCTACGGCCTGACCCGCGAATCAGTCGAACAGCCCCAGCTGCGGGGTCTCCTCCCGCGGCGGCCGGAAGCGGCTGCAGTCCAGCGACGGCGCGCCGGGAAAGTCCAATCGCCGATACGCCTTTCCGAACCGCTGCGCGAGCAGGTCGGCAAAGATCCCGGTGCCGCGCATGCGGCTGCCGAATGCCGCATCGTAATCCCGCCCGCCGCGGCAGTCGCGGATGCGGTTGAGCACATGCTCCGCCTTCAGGGGTTCATGCATCTGCAGCCAGTCGCTGAACAGATCCCTCACCTCGTGCGGCAGCCGCAGCAGCACATAGCCGGCGTCACAGGCCCCGGCCTCATGCGCCGCCTCCAGCAGGGCCTCCAGTTCGGCATCGGTCAGAACCGGGATCAGGGGCGCGACCAGCACACTGACCGGCACCCCCGCCGCGCTCAGGCGGGCGATGGTCTGCAACCGCCGGTGCGGCGCGGCGGCGCGCGGCTCCAGCCGCCGACTGAGCCGGCTGTCGAGCGTGGTCAGGGACACCGCCACCCGGCACAGATTGTCGGCGGCCAGCGGTGCGAGCAGGTCCAGGTCCCGTTCGATCAAAGCGGACTTGGTGACGATGGTCAGCGGATGCCGGCACTCGGCCAGCACCTCCAGGATGCGCCGGGTCAGGCCGAGCCGGCGCTCGACCGGCTGGTAGGCATCGGTATTGATGCCGAGGGCGATGGGTGCGGGCGTATAGCCGCGTCGGCCCAGTTCCCGGCGCAGCTGCTCGGGCGCATCGGGCTTGTGGTAGAGCCGGGTCTCGAAGTCCAGCCCCGGTGACAGGCCCAGCCAGGCGTGGGTGGGGCGGGCGAAACAGTACACACAGCCATGCTCGCAGCCCCGATAGGGATTGATGGAACGATCGAAGGGCACGTCCGGAGACTGGTTGTAACTGATCACGCGACGACTGCTATCGACCTCGAGCGTGGTGCCTGGGGCTTGCTCCGTCTGTGCCAGGCTGTCCCAGCCGTCATCGACGCGCTCGCGGCTGTACTGCTCGAAGCGGTTGTCGGGGTTGCTGCCCGCACCGCGGCCCTTGAACGGGCTGTCGTAGCGGATGGCCATGGTTCAGCCTCCCGGGTGGCCGTGGGTCGGCAGGGTCACGGCAAGGTGACGGGTAGGGGACATCGGGGTTGCACGCTGGGGTTGCCGCATCGGGGCCATTGTAACCCGGATCGGCGTCGGCGCGGACGGGGGATCAGACCGGGCCGGACGGTCCCTTGCCGGTGCCGGCCAGGCGCGTCGCCGGGGACGGGGGCGGTCTGTCGTCCCCGCCCCGGCGCAGCCGGGCGAAGGCACCGTCCATGCTGCGGGTCAGTTCGCGGGTGTAATCCTCCATGACGCCGCGCAGGTGCAGTTCCAGGCGTTCCTGCACCAGTTCGTCGATCATCGCCCCCAGGGCCTGCTCCACCGCCGGACGCAGCCGCTGGACCAGGCGCGGGATATCCTCGATCACGCCCTGCTCGGCATCGATCCAGGCGGAGGTCACGGCCAGCTGCAGATGCTCACGGATGTCGCGCCTGAGCTCTTCCCCGATGCGGGTGACCGTGGCGGAATCCGGACGTCCGCTGACACCACCCCCGGTCTCGTACAGCGTGGACACATGGTCAGCCTGCTGCAGCCCGTCGAGCAGCTGCGCCAGGCCGCTGGCATCCGGCCCCTTGGCCATGACCGCCACCGCGCCGTGGGCGCGGGCGCGGGCGCTGAAATCCTCGCACAGGTTGGTGGTCATCATCACGACCGGAATGTCGGCCGTGGCGGCCCGGCTGGCGATCTCCAACGCGGTCTCGAAGCCGCTGATCCCGCGCAGGTCATGATCGATGAACACGGCATCGGGGTGCTGCCGGGCGATGGCGGTCAGCGCCTGCTCGCCGGAGCCGGCCTGTTCCACCTCATAGCCGAGGCTGCGCAGCTGCTTGGTCAGCACCAGGCGGGCCGAGGGCGAGTCATCGACGACAAGGACGGTGTGGATGGTCATAGGGCGTTCCCGGGCATTGCCCGCCGGCGGTCTGGCTTTGCCCCCGCCGGCTTGGTTATTTTTCTCCCGGTAACGATAACCAAGCCCGGCCGCATGCGCAACGCGATAACTAACGAATTGATAATCCGCCACAAAACAAATACATTTGACGACACCCCTGGCAGCTCAGGCGCATCACACAAATTTAACCGCCCTTTCCGGAGACCGTGATGAACCTCGAAAAAGTCGTGTTCGCCTTCTTCATCCTGCTCGCCCTGACCCTGAATTTCGGCTTCGTCATGGGTGAGATATCCAATCCCCTGCACCACAACAAGTATGAGTTGTTCGGTGCCCTGGTGGTCAGCCTGGTCGCCACGGTGCTCAAATTCGGTGATCGGACCCACATCGGCGCGGTGCTGCTCGCCACCAGTCTGGTGGCCGACCTGCAGCTCATCGCGGCGACGCTGGTCTGGTGGTATGCCGAGCAGGTGAGCATGGTCGGGCTGACGCCGCAGGTCATGGCCGACATCGTGGGGCTGTCCGGCGGTGCGCTGGTGGCCAACTTCGCCTCCGTGGTGATACTGATCGTCGAGACCGTGATGCTGCGCCGCTGAGGCCGGAGCCATGGAACAGATCGTCTTTCTGGTCTTCCGACGCATGCGCCGGCCGCTGATCGCCATCATGGCGGCCTATTCCATCTCGGTGCTCGGCTTCATGCTGATCCCGGGGCAGGACGATGTCGGCAACGTCTGGCACATGGATTTCTTCCATGCCTTCTATTTCGTCAGCTTCATGGGCTCGACCATCGGTTTCGGCGAGATCCCTTACGCCTTCACGCCGGCGCAGCGCGGCTGGGCCACGCTCAGCATCTATCTGACGGTGATCAGCTGGCTCTATGGGATCGGCTCGCTGCTCACCATCATCCAGGACCGCACCTTTCGCCGGGTGCTGGAATTCAGCGGCTTCCGCCGCCGGGTCAAGCGGCTGTACACACCCTTTTATATCGTCTGCGGCTATGACGACACCGGCACCCTGCTGGTCGAGGAACTGACCGCACGCGGCATCGGCTGCAGCGTACTCGACATCGACAGCGGACGGATCGACGCCCTGCAGCTGCAGGACCTGCCGATGTTCGTGCCGGGGCTGCGTGCCGACGCCAGCGACTCCGAGGCCCTGGCCGCGGCCGGACTGCGCCACCCCGACTGCCGCGGCGTGATCGCGGTGACCGACGACGACCGCGTCAACCTGCGCATCGCCATCACCTGCAAGCTGCTCAGCCCGGACAAGCAGATGATCAGCCGGGTCCAGACCCGCGACATGGCCGCCAACCTGGCCTCCTTCGGCACCGACTTCATCATCAATCCCTTCGAGACCTTCAGCGACCGCTTCGCCATGCTGTTCCACTCACCCAGCATGTACCTGATCTACGAGTGGATCACCAGCATCCACAATGCGCCGCTGAAGGACTTCGTCACCCCGCCGCCCGGTAAGTGGATCCTGTGCGGCTATGGCCGTTTCGGCAAGGCACTGCGCAGCGAACTCGATGTCGAGAACGTGGAGACCCGCATCATCGAGGCCGACCCCGGACGTACCGAGCCGCCCGAGGGTACCGTCATCGGCCGCGGCACCGAGGCGGAAACCCTGATCGCCGCCGGCATCGAGTCGGCCGCGGGGCTCATTGCCGCCACCGACGACGACAGCAACAACCTGTCCATCCTGATTACCGCCAAGGATATCAACGAGGACCTGTTCACCGTGGCCCGGCAGAACGAACGCCGCAGCGACGACATATTCGGCGCCTTCGCGCCGGATTTCATCATGCAGCCCAGCACCATCACCGTACGCGGCATCCTCTCAAGGATCATCACCCCGCTGCTGCAGGACTTTCTCGACATCGCACGGAAAAAGGACGAGGACTGGGCCAACCTGCTGGTCTCGCGCGTCTCCGGCGTGGTCACCGACCGGGCCCCGGAACTCTGGGCCCTGAATCTGGACGCGGAACACGCCGGCGCGCTGCACGACCTGCTCGGGCAGGGCCGGCAGGTACCGCTGTGCCGCATTACCCGCGACCCGCAGGACTGCGAACAGGGACTGGCCCTGGTGGTCCTGCTGGTCAAGCGCGGCGGCGACACCTTCCTGCTGCCGGAGGATGAATTCGAGCTCGAACGCGGGGACAGGCTGCTGCTGTGCGGCGTGAGCGAAGCCAGGCGGCAGCTGGAACTGAGCGTGCAGAACTACAATGTGCTGAACTACCTGCTCACCGGCGAGGATCGCCCCGACGGCCTGATCTGGCGGCTGCTGCGCCGTGGCCGCGACGCCGAACGTCCCGACACGGTGCAGTGAGCCGGATCAATCCGGCTCCGGCCGCCAGCGGGTGCCGCACACCCGGCACTGGCGCAGGTCGCGCCGCGGCGGAAAGATCACGCCCACGATGCCCAGACTGAAGATCACCAGCAGCAGGGTCTGCCAGGAAAACCGGGCGAACGAATCCGCAGCACCGCAGTGCGGACAGGCCGGCGGCGCAACCTCGTCTTCCGGCAGGTCGAGCGTCTCGGCATACTCGCCTTCGCGATCGGCGGCCAGGATCTCTCGCGCCCGGTGGGCATCGGCCTCCACGACCTGCAGCTTCACCCCGCCCAGGGCATTGGACAGGAACCAGGCGGCCCAGACATGGTTTTCATGGATCACATAGGCCGGCACGCCCTCGGCCTCCAGCCGGCCGCGGGCGATGTGCGCCTGCAGCGGATCGGTGAAGCTGGCCACGGTCTCCAGGCGGTCGTGATCGATGTCGATGAAATCGACCATTACAGCAGTTCGCCCTGGGCATGGCGGTCATAGACCAGCCCGGCGGAAGTCGGCCGCGCCTCCGGACGCAGCTGGTGTCCGCGCTGTGTGCCCGGCGCGATCAGGTGACAGATCTCCACGCCCTGATGCATTAAATAATCACTGATCAGGGAACGATGGCACTGCAGCGGATCGCGTTCGGCGCACATGATGGCCGTGGGCGCCTGCGCGGCCAGTTCCACCAGTTCCGCCGCCGCCCGGCGGAAGGCCGGCGTATTCATATGATCGGCATAACCGCGCATGCCCTCGCCCAGTGCGGCATGCGGCGAATCGCTGCGTGCCCGGCGCATCCCGCCCAACTCGCCGCCGGCCCAGCGATACACCCTGCCCTGCGCCGCCAGCCCCTGCTCCAGACTGTCGGCATTGAAATGCGGAAAGCGCCCGGAGCGCGGGCGGGCGCGCACATCCACCAGGGTCCGGACGCCGGCTGCCTGCAGCAGTTCCAGCAACTCCGCCAGGGTGCGGTTGCTGTGACCCAGGGTGTACAGCCGGGTCACGGTCCGACCTGAGCGGGACTGGGACAGGCCACGCCGGTGCCGCCGTGGCCGCAGTAACCACCTGGATTCTTGGCCAGGTACTGCTGGTGATAGTCCTCGGCGTAATAAAAGGTCGGCGCCGGCAGGATCTCGGTGGTGATCTCGCCATGACCGCGCGCATGCAGCGCGGCCTGATAGGTTTCGCGGGAGGCCTCGGCCAGACGCCGCTGCTCCTCGCCATGGGTATAGATGCCGGAACGGTACTGGGTGCCGACATCGTTGCCCTGACGCATGCCCTGGGTGGGATCGTGGCCTTCCCAGAACACCCGCAGCAGATCCGCATAGTCGATGCGGCGCGGATCGAACACCACCCGCACCACCTCGTTATGCCCGGTCATGCCGGAACATACCTCCCTGTAGGTGGGATTGGGCGTATAGCCGCCGGCGTAGCCCACGGCGGTGCTGTACACCCCGTCCAGTTCCCAGAAGCCCTTTTCCGCTCCCCAGAAGCAGCCCATGCCGAACATGGCCTGTTCCATCCCTGCCGGGAAAGGCGGGACCAGCGGGTGGCCGGTGACGTAATGCCTCTCGGGCACCGGCATGGCCGCCTCGCGTCCGGGCAGCGCCTCCTCCGGCGCGGGCATCCCGGTCTTGCGCTTCAGCCCAAACATGTCTGCCCTCCTGTTGCACTTTGTTCCAAGTCTGACGCAAAGCCCCGGCACTGGCCACCATTCCCCCATGGATGTCGTGGTGTCGTGGCTGTCCTCATCTTTCCGGCTGGTGTAGGGTTATGCCGACATCAACCAGGATAGCCGCATGAACAACACCGTCTCCCCACCCGACGCCCTGATGGTGCTGGGCAGCCGCTGCCCGCACTGCCCCACCGTACTGCAGGGCCTGAGCGAACTGATCAAGCAGGGCCGCATCGGCCGGCTGGAAGTGATCAACCTGGAACAGCGCCCCGACCTGGCCGAGGAACTGGGCATCCGCGCCGTACCCTGGGTACGGCTGGGTCCGTTCGAACTCGAAGGCCTGCGCTCGCCGGCCGAACTCAGGCAATGGGCCGAGCGCGCCGGCAGCACCGAGGGGCTGGCCGAGTATTTCCAGGAACTGCTCAAGGAGGGCAAGCTCCAGCAGGTGGTCGACCACATCCGCCGCGACCCGCCGGCACTGAAGGGCCTGCTGGTGCCGCTGGCCGATACCGAGGCCGAACTGCAGGTCCGGTTGGGCATCGGCGCAGTGATGGAGGATCTGGCCGGCAGCGAGGCCCTGCAGGCCGGGGTGGCGGACCTGGGCGAACTCACGCGCCATGAGCAGGCGCTGGTGCGCAACGATGCCTGTCATTACCTGGGCATGAGCGCCAGTCCCGAGGCGGTGCCCTACCTCAGGGCCCGGCTGGAGGACAGCGACCCCGGCGTGGCCGAAGTGGCACAGGAGGCACTGGAAGTGCTGCGGGATGCCGGCATCACCCTCCACTGACACGGCCATCCTCTGGTTCCGCCAGGACCTGCGGCTGGCCGACAATCCGGCGCTGCGCGCCGCCTGCCGCGATGCCGACCGGCTGATCCCGGTCTATATCCTGGAAACCGATGCCGATCCCTGGGCCCTCGGCGCGGCCAGTCGCTGGTGGCTGCATCACAGCCTGTCCGCCCTGGATGCGGCACTGCGTGAACGCGGCAGCCGGCTGCACCTGATGCAGGGCGAAGCCGCCGCCTGCCTGCAGCAGCTGGTCGAGGCCAGCGGTGCGACCGCCGTCTACTGGAACCGACGCTTTGAGCCCGCGGCCATCAGGCGCGACCGCGACATCAAGACCGATCTGAAGCAGCGCGGCATCAGCTGCCACAGCTTCAATGCCGCCCTGCTGATCGAGCCCTGGGACCACCTGAATCAGCAGGGCCGTCCCTATCGCGTGTTCACCCCTTTCTGGCGCAGCCTGCAGCCGCGGCTCGAGTCGCTCGCCCCGCAACGCACCCCATCACAGCTGCCCGGTCTGCCCCGGCGACGCGGGCGTTCGCTGCAGTTCGAGGCACTCGGGCTGCTGCCGCAACACGACTGGGACACCGGCCTGCATGATACATGGCAGCCGGACGAGGCCGGGGCGCAGAACCGGCTGCGGACCCTGCTGGAACGACGCCTGGCGGACTACCCGGACGCGCGCGACCGGCCCGATGATGAGGGCACCTCACGCCTGTCGCCGCATCTGCATTTTGGCGAGTTGGGACCGCGCCAGGTGCTGGCCCGTGTACTCCAGCACACGCACACGCAGCGCAGCGCCGGCCTGGTCGGCGCCGGGGAGCAGTACCTGCGCCAGCTGGCCTGGCGCGAGTTCGCACACCACCTGCTCTATCACTTCCCGGAGACCCCCGAACGGCCGCTGGACAGTCGCTTCGAGGCCTTTCCCTGGCGCGATGACCCCGATTCGCTGCGCGCCTGGCAACGCGGCCGCACCGGCATCCCGCTGGTCGACGCCGGCATGCGCGAACTGTGGCACACGGGGTGGATGCACAACCGGGTGCGCATGGTGGTCGCCTCCTTCCTGACCAAGAATCTGGGCATTCACTGGCGGGAAGGCGCGCGCTGGTTCTGGGATACCCTGGTCGACGCCGATCTGGCTAACAACACATTGGGCTGGCAGTGGACCGCCGGCTGCGGCGCCGACGCCGCCCCCTTCTTCCGCATCTTCAATCCTGTCACCCAGGCGCAGAAATTCGACCCCGACGGCAGCTATCTGCGCCGTTGGCTGCCGGAACTTGCCGCACTGCCGGACAAATGGCTGGCCCGGCCCTGGGAGGCGCCTGCAGCAGTGCTCGCCGAAGCCGGCGTGGAACCCGGCGCGACCTATCCCCGGCCGCTGGTCGACCTGAAGGCCTCGCGCGAACGCGCCCTCGGGGGCTGGGATGCAATCAAGGGAAAGTCCCGCTGAACCTCGCCCTGAGGAATGCAGGCCGGGGTAGCCTGCAAGGCGTAACCCGACACCGGCCGTGGCATGTCGGGTTACGCTGCGCTAACCCGACCTACGTCATGGTCCGACCTGCACCTGCAGAGCAACCGCCGGTCCCGTATAATGGGCGATTGGCCGGAAACACCCGGTCTTTCCAGGGTTGAGTCCGCGCCGGACAGCCCCTATAAAGATGCATTGAAACAAACGCGAGGTGTGCAATGGCCGACTGGCTGAAGGCGACATTGAGAGAGAAGGTCCAGTGGAGCGATGAGCTTTACTCGCTGCGCTTCGACGCGCCGCTGCCGGCGTTCAAGGCCGGGCAGTTCGTGCGCGTCGGACTGGATATCGACGGCGAACGGGTCGGCCGCCCCTATTCACTGGTCAATGCCCCGCATGAATCGACCCACGAGATCTATTTCAACATCGTTCCCGAGGGTCCGCTGTCGCCGCGCCTGGCCGAACTGGAAAAGGGCGACGAGTTTCTGGTGAACTCCGCCGTCAACGGCATGATGACCCTGGATCAGCTGCCCGAACACCGCCACCTGTGGCTGCTGGCCACCGGCACCGCGCTTGGCCCCTTCCTGTCCATCCTCAAGACCGAGGAGCCCTGGACACGCTTCGAGCGCCTGGTGCTGTGCCATTCGGTGCGCACGCCCGATGACCTGGCCTATCAGGACACCATCACCGAACTGCTGGAACAGCATGGCGATCAGCTGGATTTCGTCCCCATCGTCACCCGCGCCAGACACCCCGGCGCGCTCCATGTCCGCATCCCGGCCGCGCTGGAATCGGGCGAACTGGAGAAGCACATCGGCCTGGAACTCAAACCCGATGATGCCCATGTGATGCTGTGCGGCAACTCGGACATGATCCAGGATACCCAGCAGCTGCTGGAAGGCCGCGGCATGAAGCGTCATCGCAAGCGCGAGCCGGGGCACATCACCACCGAGAAGTACCACTGAGTCATTTCCCGATACAGACAGTAGGATGGGTGAAGCGAAGCGCAACCCATCGCGGCGCGGCAAAATGATGGGTTACGGCGCGATGCGCCTCCACCCATCCTACGCCAGCCGCCGGATCCGGTACTCCAACCGGCTGCGGGCCGGGTCCAGTTCCGGCAGGGTCTTCAGGGTGCGTCTGAGATCGCAGCTGCTGGCGGAGAACTTGAGCCAGGCGCCGACGGCGTTTTCCAGCCGCGGATGGGTGAATTCGAACGCCGAACGGTAGCGGGCGCGCAGCCGCGGCGCGGCGGTGAATCCGCACTGGCGCAGGTCGCGCCGGCCGGGGAAGTTCATCACCAGCAACCCGCGACGGGTCAGGTGGGAGTCGAGCAGCCGCAACCAGGTCGGAGTGGCACTGACCGCGCGGGCCGGTTCCCGGTCGACTTCCATGAACAGGTCGTCGATGATCAGGTCGAAGGCCTCACCCTCGTATCGCAGCAGCCAGTCACGGGCATCGGCCTGCACCAGCTCGACGCCTTCAGTGTCCAGATCGAAAAAGCGCCGCGCCAGCTGCAGGTGCAGGCCATCGAGCTCCACTCCGGTCACGGCGGCGAACCGGGCATGACGGCGCAGCAGGTTGATCACGGCACCGCCGCCCACGCCCAGCACCAGCACCCGTTCGAAGCGGCGCTGCGGCTGCAGCAGGGCCGGCAGCAGCAGCAGGTCCCACACGCTGCCGGTCAGGGCCTGGCGCGGATTGTACTGGGTGTGCAGCACACCGTTGGTGTAGAGCCTGCGGGTGCGCCCGGCACTGCGCACCTCATAGTCGACGCCGGCGCGTCGTGTCCGCCAGATGACCGCCACCGGCTCAGTCGTCGCCGGCGGCCGACACGCTGCCGGCGCGACTGGCGACGCCGGCATGCCTGAGCGCGCGTTCCAGCGCCCGGGCCGCAGCGGCAAACCCGAAGCCGGCGGTCACTGCCACCGACGAGCCATAGCCCATTTCGCAGTCCAGATGCACACCGTGGATGCCGGGCTTGGCCGTGCACACGGTTCCATCGGCCCGGGGATAGACCGCCTGTTCGGTGGAGAAGACGCATTCGACACCGAAGCGGCGCGACGGGTTGCGGGTCCAGCCATACTCGGCGCGCAGCCGCGAACGCACCTTGGCCGCGAGGGCGTCGTTCCAGGTGCGGGTGAGGTCGGCGATGCGGATGGCGGTCGGATCGGTCAATCCACCAGCCCCGCCGGTGGTGATCAGGGGGATCCTGTTGCGCTTGCAGAAGTAGATCATGTCCGCCTTGAAGCGGATGCTGTCGATGGCATCGATGACATAATCGTAACCGAGCGGCAGCAGTTCCCACAGGTTGCGGCTGGTGAGAAAATCATCGACCACTTCCACCCTGCACCAGGGATTGATCTGCCGCACCCGCTCGGCCATCACCTCCACCTTGGACCGCTCCAGCGTGTCGCTCAGGCTGTGCAGCTGGCGGTTGACATTGGAGGGACTGATGTCGTCATGGTCGATCAGGGTCAGCCGGCCCACGCCGGTGCGCGCCAGCGCCTCCACGGCCCAGGAACCCACACCGCCCAGCCCGACCACGCACAGGTGCAGCCCCGGCATGCGGGCGAAGGCGGCCTCGCCATAGAGGCGGCGCACGCCGCCGAAGCGTACCTCATAGCTGTCCATCCGGGTGCGGCGTTCCGGTTCAGGCCGCCGGCGGCGGAGGCGGCACCTCGGTCGGGCTGTCGGGCGGGAGCTCCGGCGGCCCTCCGGGCGGCTCCTCCGGCGGCTGGTCCGGCGGAATGCCGGGCGGCACCTCGGTGGGCGGCTCCTCCGGCGGGAAGCCGGGAGGAATTTCGGGATCGCCGGCACGGCTCGGATATACGCTGGAATCCTGCATACTGCACCTCCTGTGTACAGGATAACCCGGAACCGGCCCTGCCGGCATCCCGGACCCCCTCGTGTCACGATTCAAACCAAAAACGCCGCCCCGAGGGGCGGCGCCGGTTGCGGCCGATGCGGGCTTCACTCCCGGATGATTTCCGGGTAGAACACCTTTTCCGGCTCCTTGGCCTGCAGCTCCGCGGCCTTCTTTCTGGCCTCGCCGTAGGTCATCTCGCCGTCAAGCGCACCGCGTTCGAACTTGTATTTATATTTCCAGCCGATGCGATAGCCGGTGTCTTCGTCACGATGTTTCAGGGGATCTGCCTTGAGTGTATAGGTACCAGACATATGACCTCCTCGTTCATACAGTCATTGACCGGACATCAGGGAGAAAACCATATACGCCCTGCCCGGAAAGGCGGGGGACGACACGGTTGAAGTCAAGTGCGGTCCAACTATATATCACGGCCTGCCGGACGTCACTCCAGACTGATCAACACGTGCCCCTTGTCCACCGACCGGACCTGGAAACGCCGTCCGGTGAAAGCGGCAATAACCTCGATCTGAGTGATGGTATGAGTGCTGGGCTCGAGGCTGCGGAAGCTGCCCTGGCCGGCCAGGGCCATTGGCAGCAGCAGCTGGTCCGCCAGCCAGGGACCGACCGGAACGTCTTCGTCCAGATAGGTCCGCACCTGATCCACCAGTCGCTGGGCAACCGTCTCGGCGGGCACGCCCTTCTCGCCCAGCGCGCTGAACACCTCGGTGATGTGTTCGCTGTAGACACTCACCCAGACTGCGTTGCCGGTACTGATGCAGTCCTCGACGCGATGGGCCTGCAGACCGCCGGCATGCACCGCCAGGCCGGACTGGAGCACGGCCAGTTCCCGCTCGGCGATTTCCAGCGGCAGGTTGGCGACCAGGGCCTGACCGTCCAGGGTCAGCACCTTGCCGCGCCGCGGGATCTGCAGCGGCCACAGATGCACGGCCGGTCGGATATGGACCCGGATGCGGCCGCCGCCCTCGGGGTAGAAGCCGGGGCGCACCAGTTCGGCCTGGATCTGCGGCCCCATGCGGTTGATCATGGGCAGATAGGCTTGGTTGAGGTATTCGAAGGTCGGGGCCAGGGGATTGTGGGTACCGCCGTCGAGCGTGAGGGTGGAGTCATCCTCGCCCAGCATCAGCGCCGGCAGCAGGGTCTGCAGCAGCAGCCCGGTGCTGCCGGCGGTACCGATATCGAAGTGATAGACCCCGGCCCGTACCGGGCCCGGCGCGAAGCTCAGCGCGGTCGAACCGAGTGCATCGCCGTCGACAACGGCGTCGCTGATCGCCGCGGCGGCACGCACTGCGGCCAGATGCTGCGGCTGCAGTCCGGGGCGTTTGCGGCCGATGCGGATATTGTCGATGTGAAACGGTCGCTGCAGACAGAGCGAGAGGGACAGTGCGGTGCGCAGCACCTGCCCTCCGCCCTCGCCGATGGAACCGTCGAGGGAAAGGGGTTGTGCGACTTCAGGCTGGTTCATGTCGGAACATTGTACCGGAGAGCGGACCGGGTTACAGCCCCGGCCGCAGCCGCTACAATCTCTTCACTCCTCACTCTTCGCTGCCCGCCATGTCACGTTACCGTCCACCGCAGCCCAAAGGCACGCCCTATATCACGCCTGACGGTTTCGCCCGCCTGCAGGACGAACTCAAGGGCCTGTGGCAGCGCCGCGCGGAGGTGACAAAGGCGCTTGCTGCGGCCGCGGCCGAGGGCGACCGTTCGGAGAACGCCGAGTACATCTACCGCAAGAAGGAACTGGCCGGCATCGACCGACGCATCCGTTATCTGCAGAAGCGCCTGCCCGAACTGCGGGTGGCGGGACAGCCCCCGAGCGATCCGCAGCGCATCTTCTTCGGGGCCTGGGTGACGCTCGAGGACGAGACCGGCGGGGAACACACCTATCGCATCGTCGGCGGCGACGAGTTCGATCCGGCCCGCGGCTGGATCAGCATCGACTCGCCCATGGCGCGTGCGCTGCTCAAGAAGACCCTGGAAGACGAAGTGGAGGTGCAGACCCCGCAGGGGCTGCGGCGCTATTACGTCAACGGCATCCGCTATGCCGAATCCTGAGCCTCACCCGGAACCGGTCCACAGCCAGCGGCCGAGCCCCTTCACCAGCCGTACCAGCAGCCACAGGAACAGCAGCGGCAGAATCACGGTCTGCAACACGAACACCACGATCAGGTCGATGGTGTGCTCACTGACCCGGGCCACCGTTGCGCGCAGTTCCGCCGTGCGCGCCTCGATGTCCAGCGAGCCGACCATCGAATCGTAGGCGCGCTGGGCGCGTTCCAGCAGGCCCGGCGCGCCCTCCTCCTCCAGCCGCTGACGGGTGGATTCGTTGATGCGACCGATCCGTTCCGTGCTCTGTTCGAGCTCGATGGTGGAGGCGGCATAGCGCGGCTGCAGAAACAGGCCGTACACGCCCTCGCCGGCCAGTGCGATCAGCGGGATGGCGAAGCGTATCACCAGCAGCAGCAGCGTCAGCTGCAGCAGACGCTGCGGCCAGTCGCCGGCCCGGCGCGGACACCACCAGAGCAGGATCAACCCCAGTGCGGCCACCAGGGTGACCAGCCAGGTGGTGCCGGTCCAGGCGGTCATGTCCAGCAGCACCCGCTGCAGGCCCAGCGAGGTCGAACTGACCAGCATCACCCAGGAGAAACGCTCGATCAGATCATTGGCCGGGTCCAGGATCTGTCCCGGGGCGAAGTTGACCCCCACCCCGGCCGGCTGGAAGGCCACCTCGGTGCCCTGGGCAACCGAAATGACGCCATTGAGCCCGCGGGCAATGCCGAAGGTCACCAGTGCCCGCTTGAAGCCGGCCTCGGTATAGTCACGCCCGGCCGCATCCAGCCAGCCGCCGTGCGCCAGCCCCAGCAGGAGCAGGATGCACAGGCTGAGCAGCGATTTGCGGAGCTTGGTCGGCATCGGCACTTCAACCCGGAGCAGTTCAACAACCCTGAGGTTAACATGCCGCTTCCGCCCCTGTATTGCGACAGCTTTCACCGTTTCGGTGGATTCGGTATGCTCACGAGGCTTCATGCACAGGCAGAGACCATCCAGACCATGTCCCTTCCCCAACCCGACATGCCGGCCGCGCCCCTGGTCCGGGCCCGCGGCCTGACCAAGCTCTACGATCACCACCGTGCCGTCGACGCGATCGATTTCCGCATCCCACGCGGCAGGTGCTTCGGCTTTCTCGGACCCAACGGCGCCGGCAAGACCACCACGCTGCGCATGCTGATGGGCCTCACACCCATGAGCGCGGGCGAACTGACGGTATTCGATCTGCCCCTGCCGGCGGCGGCGCGCGAGGTGCGGCGTCGGGTCGGCATCGTGCCCCAGGCTGACAACCTGGACCCGGATTTCAGCGTGGAGGAAAACCTGCAGGTCTACGCCAGCTATTTCGGTCTGGGCGGGGCCGACACCGAGGCCCGCATTCAGCGCCTGCTGGAATTCGCCGCCCTGACCGAGCGCCGCCGTGCCAAGACCGAGACCCTCTCCGGCGGCATGAAACGTCGTCTCACCATTGCCCGGGCCCTGATCAATGATCCCGAACTGGTGATCCTGGACGAACCCACCACCGGCCTCGATCCCCAGGCCCGGCACATCATCTGGGGCCGATTGATGGAACTGCGCCGCCGCGGCACCACCCTGGTGCTGACCACCCATTACATGGAAGAGGCCGAGCGCCTGTGCGACGAACTGGTGATCATGGACCAGGGTCGCATCCTCGACCAGGGCACAGCGAACGAACTGATACAGCGCCACGTGGAACCGGAGGTGATCGAGATCCGCGGCCGGGGCGAACTGCTGGAGCGGCTGCAGCCGGAGCCGGACTGCCGCATCGAACAGATGGGTACCAGCCTGTACTGCTATACCCACAGTTCACGCGATCTGATGCAGCGGTTGCAGTCGGACCCCGAGCTGACCTTCATGCACCGGCCCGCCGGTCTGGAGGATGTCTTTCTCAAACTCACCGGCCGGGAGCTGCGCGACTGATATGTTCGACTGGCGACTGCCCAGCCTGCGCCGCGACGCCCTGACCGTGCTCAGGCGCAACCTGCGCGTGTGGCGCAAACTGCTCGGCCCGGCCGTGGCGATGAACTTCGGCGAGCCGCTGCTGTACCTGCTCGGCTTCGGCTACGGGCTGGGCATCTTCATCGGCCAGATGGCGGACATGCCCTATCTGACTTTCCTCGCCTCGGGCATCATCGCCTCCTCGGCCATGACCACGGCCAGCTTCGAGGGCATGTATTCGGTGTTCACCCGCATGGTGCCGCAGCGCACCTACGAGGCACTGCTGGCGACGCCGCTGGAGATCGACGACATCCTGGCCGGCGAAATGCTGTGGTGCGGCACCAAGGCGCTGTTCAGCGGCATCGCCATCCTGGCCGTGGCCAGCCTGCTGGGAGTGGTCAACGGCTGGCAGGCCCTGCTGGCCCTGCCGGTGGTGTTTCTCACCGGCCTGTGCTTCGCCGGACCGGCCATCATCATGAGCGCGCTGGCCTCCAACTATGATTTCTTCAACTACTATTTCGTACTGGTGGTCACGCCCATGATGCTGCTGTGCGGGGTCTTCTATCCCATCGACAGTCTGCCCGCGCTGATGCAGGGCATTGTCCAGGTGCTGCCCCTGACCCATGCCGTGGCCCTGACCCGGCCGCTGGTTGCCGGCCAGGCGGTGACCGACGTCGGCCTGCACCTCTCCGTGCTGGCTGCGTATACCCTGGTCAGCTACTACCTGGCCGTGGTGCTGGTACGCCGGCGGCTGCTGGTGTAAAAAGAAAGAGCGCCACGGAATACACGGAAAGCACGGACACTATCGATGCCAAGTCGGAGGGCTGTTTGAGATTCCCCGTCATTCCGGCGCAGGCCGGAATCCAGAAGCCGCCGTGGTCAATGGATTCCGGCCTGCCTTGGAATGACGAGCCCCAAGTCAGGCGGAGCCCCTTCAGTTTTTTTACAATCATATTTTCCGTGCATTCCGTGTATTCCGTGGCGCTCTTGAATCAACACCGCAAGGACGCCCGATGAAGCCCTATCTATCCGCCGGCGTGGTTGTAATCCGGAACGACGCGGATCAACGGCTGTACCTGCTGCTGCGGGCCTACAACTACTGGGATTTCCCCAAGGGCAAGGTGGAGCCGGACGAGACCCCGCTGGCCGCTGCCATGCGCGAGGTGAAAGAGGAAAGCGGCATCACCGATCTGCAGTTCGACTGGGGCGAGCCCTGGATCGAGACCCGGCCCTACGGCCGGCCACTGAAGATCGCCCGCTACTACCTGGCCCGCACCGGGACCGAGCACATCACCCTGGGGTTCAACCCCGAACTCGGGCGGCCCGAACACCATGAGTACCGCTGGGTCACGGCCGGGCAGGCGCGGCGCCTGCTCACCCCGCGGGTGTTACGGGTATTGGATTGGGCGGAGGGGATTCTCAACACCCGATGATGACAGTTCACCTGCAGGGGGCAAGGCCGCTGCTGCAGACAAGCCCGGAATCAGAAATAGGTCTCAGTGATGCGCTGATGCACCTTCGCCAGCCCCAGCTGCAGGTCATCGATCAGACCATGCAGTTCATCCTGCGCCAGCTTCTCCGGCTTCACCCGCAGCACCTTGCGCTGCAGCGTGCCCAGCGCCTTGAGCGGCTTGTCGTTATGCGGCAGGTTCTGCAGACAGTTCTCCACCTCGCAGCTGGTGTGCACAAAGGCACGGGGAAAACGCCGTTCCTGCAACAAGAAGCGCAGCACGTCCGGCCGGCGGACCCGGATACGCATGGTGCGCCGGTACATCTGGTAGGCGGTAAGCGATTTCAGCACCGACATCCACTGGATGTTCTCGAACGGGGTCAGATCCTCATGCGTCTCGGGCAGCAGGGTGGCGGAACGCACGTCGATGATGCGGGTGGTCATGTCGGCACGTTCCAGGTTGCGCCCCATGCGCAGGAAGTCGTAGCCCTCGTCGTGGGTCATGGTGCCGGCCAGCAGACCGGTGATGGTCTGCGCGCCGAGGATGATCCGGCGCAGGTAGTCATAGCGATTGCGCTGGGCCAGCGACTGGCCGGCATCCTCGCGGGCACTGAGATAGAGTTGATTGACCTGCTCCCAGGCCTCGCGCGGAATGATGTCACGGATGGTCCGGGCATTTTCCCGCGCCAGACTGAGCGAGGTCAGTATGGAACTGGGGTTGTTGAGGTTGGTGATCAGGAAGCGGATCACGCTGCGCTCGTCGGCCTCATGATAGTGCGCGTTGAACACCTCGCGCGTACCCATGATGTCGATGATCGGCTCCCAGCCCAGCCGCACCCGCCTGGGCAGATCGAGCAGCAGATTGGTATTGACGTTGATCAGGCGCGCGGTATTCTCGGCCCGCTCGATATAGCGCGCCATCCAGTAGATGTTCTCGGCGACGCGGGAGAGCATGGTCATGAGGACGCCTCCGTGTCGACGATCCAGGTATCCTTGCTGCCGCCGCCCTGGGAGGAATTGACCACGGTGGATCCCTTGCGCAGCGCGACCCGGGTCAATCCGCCTGTCGTCACATGGGTCTGCTGCCCGCTGAGGATGAAGGGCCGCAGATCCAGGTGGCGCGGCTCGACCCGGTTGCCGACCAGGGTCGGTGCCGTGGACAGGGTCAGCATGGGCTGGGCGATATAGTTGCGCGGGTCACGCCGGATCAGGCGGGCGAACTTGTCGCGCTCCTCGTTATCGGCCTGGGGCCCGATCAGCATGCCGTAGCCACCGGACTCGTTGGCCGGCTTGACCACCAGCTTGTCCAGGTTGTTGACCACGTAGTCGCGCTCATCCTTGTTGACGCACTTGTAGGTCGGCACGTTGGGCAGCAGCGGATCTTCATCGAGATAATACTTGATGATTTCGGGGACGAAGGCGTAGACCACCTTGTCGTCGGCCACGCCGGCGCCGGGGGCGTTGGCCAGGGCCACCTTGCCCGCCTTCCAGGCCCGCATCAGGCCCGGCACGCCCAGCATGGAATCCGGATCGAAGGCCTCGGGATCGAGGAACAGATCATCGATGCGGCGGTAGATCACGTCCACCCGGGACAGTCCCTCGATGGTGCGCATGTAGACGCAATCATCCTTCTCCACCACCAGGTCGCGGCCCTCCACCAGCTCGGCACCCATCTGCTGGGCCAGGTAGGCATGCTCGAAATAGGCCGAGTTGTACACCCCCGGCGTGAGCACCACGATCTCGGGTGCGTCGCCCGGGCGCGGCGACAGCGAGGCCAGGGTGTCGTAGAGTTGGGAGGGATAGTCATCCACCGGCAGGATGCTGTACTGCTCGAACAACTCGGGGAAGATGCGCTTCATTACCAGGCGGTTTTCGAGCATATAGGATACGCCCGAAGGCACGCGCAGGTTGTCTTCCAGTACATAGAAGGCGCCGTCCCGGTCGCGCACCAGGTCCGAGCCGCAGATGTGCGCCCAGATGCCGCGCGGCGGCCTGATGCCGATGCACTGTTCGCGGAAGTTCTTGGAATCGGCCAGCAGTTCGGCGGGAAAGACCTTGTCCTTGACGATGCGCTGCTTGTGGTAGAGGTCGTCGATGAACAGGTTCAGCGCATGCACGCGCTGCTTGAGGCCGGCCTCCACCCGGAGCCATTCGTGCCTGTCGATCACCCGCGGGATGATATCGAAGGGCCAGGCCCGGTCGATGGAACCCTCCTCCTCGGTGTAGACCGTGAAGGTGATGCCCATTACGTGGATGGCCAGTTCGGCAGCGGCCTTGTACTCCTCGATCTCCTGGTCCTTGAGACCGCGCAGATACTGGCACAGGGCCTGGGCCGCGGGCCGGGGCCGGCCACTGGCCCGGATCAGCTCGTCATAGAGCCCCTTGACCTTGTAACTTCCCCAACGTATCGCCATGGCATCCTGCTGTTCCGATTGGGATCGGCATCACATTAACCCGCTGCAAACAGCGATTGCAAGCCCGTTGGATTGTATCGATAATTCGAACGAAACCCGCCCCAACCCTGCACCAGGAAAGCACACGTGACCTACTGTCTTGCGATAAAAGTGAACAAGGGCCTGGTCTTTGCCTCCGACTCGCGCACCAACGCGGGAGTGGACTATGTCACCACCTACGGCAAGATGCACCGCTTCGTCTGGCCCGGCGAGCGCGTCTGCATCCTGCTCAGCGCCGGCAGCCTCGCCACGACCCAGGCGGTGATCAACCTGATCAACAAACACCTGGAGGACGAGGCCGAGTTCAATCTGCGCACGGCTGAGCACCTGTACGAGATCGCGCACTATGTGGGCAAGCTCAACCAGCGCGAGCAGCATCTGCACGAAAAGGCGGTGGAAAAATCCAAGATCAATGTGGAGGCAAGCTTCATCGTGGGCGGCCAGATCGCCGGCCGGGCGCCGGAGATCTACCTGGTCTATCCCCAGGGCAACTACATCAGCGCCTCCCCGGAGACCCCGTACCTGCAGATCGGCGAGAACAAGTACGGCAAGCCCATCCTGGACCGCATCATCGGCCAGGAGACCAGCCCGGAGGACGCTGCCCGCTGCGCGCTGGTATCGCTGGACTCGACCATGCGCAGCAACATCTCCGTCGGTCCACCCATGGAACTCGCCATCTATACGGCTGACAGCCTGGAAGAGCCGCGGCATATGAGCCTCAAGCTGGCCTCGCCCTTCTACAAGACGCTGCAGAAACGCTGGAACGAGGGCCTCAAACGCGCCTTCAACCGGCTGCCGCGTTTCGACTGGGAGGACGGCAAATGATCTGCGGTCCCCGCCTCAGGCAAAGGCGGCGCCACACTGCCCCTGCACCACCTGGTGCACGAAGCGCAGCTTCTCCAACGCCCGGCCCGAGAGCACGAAGGGATAGGCATCCTCCAGCCCCATGCTGCGGTTCAGGGCGTTGAGCGCAACGCCAAGATAGGCCCAGTCCGAGACCAGATCCTCGAACCGCTCTCCCGTGTCCGCGCCCATGCGGAAACCGTAGTCCTGGGCCGTTTCCAGGGTATCGGTCATATGCAGATAGTGGGCCCAACTCTCGGCCCAGTCCTCCCAGGGATGGGCACTGGCATAGGCGCTGACATAGTCCTGCTGCCAGTCCGGCGGCGGCCCCTGCTCGTAGTAGCGTTCCAACGCGCTGTGGTAATCCGCCTGCTCATCACCGAACAGGGCATGAAACTCATCCAGCCAGGTGCCGCGCCGGACCAGCAACTCCCAGTAATAATGGCCGATCTCGTGCCGGAAATGGCCCAGCAGGGTGCGGTAGCGTTCGTTCATGCGCTCGCGCATCCGTTCCCGTTCGCTGGGCTCTGCCTCCATGATATTGATGGTGATGATGCCGGTACTGTGCCCCGTGATGACCTGCCGCTGGGGCGTAACGGCATTGCTGAACTCATTGTCCTGCTCGGGATCCTCCATGAACTTGAAGGCCAGCCCCCGCTGTGGATCGCTGCTGCGATCCACCACCGGCAGGCCCAGCTGCAGCAGGGTATAGAGCAGACGCCGCTTGGCGGTCTCGATCCTGGCCCAGAGGGTGAGGTTGTTGCCCTCGCTGAGATTCGGGATGACCCGGTTGAGTCGACAGGACACGCAGAAGGCATTGTTCTCCTGCGCCGGCACCATCCAGTTGCAGACATTGTAGCGGCTGTAGTTCGCGCACTGGCGGTAGAGGCCGCCATCGGCCAGCGCCGTCCAGTTGCCGCTGGCCGCGGGCTCCAGCGCGGTCAGAACCCCGAGTCCGGGCAGAAAGCCCAGTGACCGCTCGCACACCAGGCAGCGGTTGTTCTCGAAGTGCAGCCGGTTACCGCACACACAGCCGAAGGTCTTCAAAACGCCAGCCTCTCCCTCTTATTAATCAATGAGTTGAATGAGACGCACAGGACTGCCGACCTCGACCCGGGAACCAAAACCCTGTTCTGCCCAAGGGAACTGGGCAGGATCCTCGATGACATTTTAGAGTAATGGACCCCGTAAAGACATGCCTGCTTCGAGGCACCAACGAGCAAGGAGGTAAGTCAAATGTCCGAACAGCAAACCCTGACCCTGAAACCCGCTCAGCACGACAAACTGGGAGTCGTTCACTGCGGCGTGACCCGCCCGGGCGTGGTCGCCTGTGCCGGCGAGCTCAAGGATATCGGCGACGGCGAGCAACTCCACATCGACCGTGCCGACATCGACATCAAGCGCGACGGCGACGAATACACCTTCACCCGCAGCCACTGAGCGCCCGGCAGGCGGGGCGGACAGTCCCTGCCCGCCCCGCCCGCTTTCCCCCGCCCCGACCGGCTTGCACTCGGCCGTCTTTTTCCGGATAATTCCCGCCTTCAACGCGCCCGTAGCTCAGCTGGATAGAGTACCTGGCTACGAACCAGGCGGTCGGAGGTTCGAATCCTTCCGGGCGCGCCATCTTTCAAGCACTTGCAGCACCCGTGACATCGCGATTTTCCGACTGTGTGCTGTGTGTGTTGTGAACCAGATAAAGCGCCGGTTTCTCGGCCGATCCCACCAGTCTCTCCACCATGCCGATCATGGTCATCGTCTCCGCCGCCGAGTAGTGCGTGGTGATGTCATGATTGACATGACCGAGCAAGTCCTTGCGATCCTCGCGGGACACGCCCGCCTCACGCAAACGGGTGGCAAAGGTATGACGTAGATCGTGCACCCTCAGGTGCATATTCTCCCCGCGACAGTGCTCCAAACCCACTTCCTGCCGTGCCCGTTTCCAGGCCGTGTTGTTGAGCTTGGTGAACGGCTTGGCAATGCCCCCCTTGTCGGTCCTGCCCCGGAAGACAAAGACAAACTCGGGATGATCGCCGCGGACCGTCTCCACGATTTCACGTGCCACACTGTTGAGGAAGATCCGCCGCGGCCGGCCATTCTTGCTCATCGGCAAATCGAACACCGACCAGCCATTGGGCAGCTTGACCTCGTACTGCCAGCGTAACCCGCCAATCAGTTCTCCCTTGGCATCCCGCTCAGGCAGAACCTCATGCTCGCGGCACCCTGTCATGGTGATGAACCAGGCCACCAGGTAGGCGTGCATGGGCAGGCGCCGAAACATCTCCCGCTGCTGCTGGTGCGTCAGCGGGTAGCCTCCGGACTCGCCCTTGGTAACATCGCCGAAGCGACCCGGCCGTCGCGGCAGCAGCTTGATCCTCGGCGGATGCTGGATCCAGCTCATGCCGTTGTCCTTCCACTCGTAAGCGGCCAGGTTCAGCATGTGTCGAAGCACCTCCAGGGATCGATTGACGGTGTTGTTCTTGCAGGTCTTCAACCGCGCCTGCCTGAACGCCGCCAACTCCGGGTGGTCATTGTGCAACTCGGCCAGCGGAACGTGGCCGAGGACCGCGACCAGCATGTCACAGTGATAGACATCCGACTGGTAATTCCGACCATCGATGCTCAGCAGCTTGGCTGCGGCATCTTCAACCGTGAATGGGTAGCGCAACCCGTGTATGAGACGCTCGAGTTCCTCCTGTTCACGTTTCTGACAGTATTGCAGGGCTAGTTCGTAATTCTCGCAGCCCGTGCTTTCGCGTATGACAACTTTCTTCCTCCGGTACTTGACTGTTTTGTTGATCTGCCAGTACGGGGAGTTACTGCGTTTTGACAATCCGGGATACTTTCGCATGTTTCCTCCATGGGAATATTGCGGTCGTGACCGGACTGTCCGCTGCGCCTCAAATACTCCTCGAGTGCCCAGTCCAAATCAACCTTTCTGTAGAACACCCCCCGCTCGCCGAACCGGATGTCCGTCGGGATAAGGGGCTTGATGTATCGATTGAACAGGGTCTCACCCATGTCGAAGTACGCCGGCGCCCGACAGGCGCGGATGAGGCAGGGCTTGATATGACCCGTATCACCACCGTCAGATTTCATGCTAACCACCTGTAATTCACAAGATTTCCAAACATTTCACTCACACACGGCACATCATTTGTCCGTGCTTGTCTTGATTTATCGTTTGGGTTTTAATTATGTTAATATCAAATATATATATTTTTTCGGATACTTGACTTCAGGTGGTCATAAATGGGATTCAACATTGATCTGCAACTGCTGGAACATGCGAACTGGCCGGATGACCTGGTCGGGGCGATCGGCTTGATAAAAATGGAAGCCGCGGATGCTGCATTCGTTCCAACCAAGGCGCGAAAGTTACTGACGCGCCATGTCCATCCCCTGCGCCCGGGGCTTGGAATACCGCAGCGCCTGAGACCATTTGCGCTGTCATGGAGTGACTTGAGAAAGCTGGGAGTGGAGATACAGAGAAAATCGGAAGACTGGATGTCGACATGCATCGGGGAGCTACTCATCGAGATGCCCGGCTACGCAAGAACACAGCGCACTCGAGCCTCACGTGCCAACCCCTATTGCGACTTGTGCTGGAGGCCCGCCCTGCGTAATCGAAAATACTGCCCGGAACATGACCCCCAGCATAACGATAGCGCCTATCGGGCAGCGCGTAGAGTGGTCTACTGCGCACTGCCCGAGCACCATGACAACATCGATGCTGGAGGGAGACGTATCAACAACCTCGATGCTCGCATGAAGTTACAGAGGCAGAAAAGACACGCAAAAGAAAACGATCACTGGGAATCAGCGATCGCAGGCAACCAGCCACTCGGCCAATGGCTCGAACAATATCGCCCGTGGCTGTACAGCCATTTGCCTGATCAGGCCAAACGGGATATGGACGCCAAACGCCTGCTGGAATGGCTGGACGCTAAAGATACCCTACCCAGAAGTCTGGCCCAGGCGCGAGAAGATCTTCACAGCGAAATCCTCAGCGATCCTGACCAGCTTACCGGAATAATAAGGCGCGCAGATGCCTGGTTCTGGCTAAGCGAACAGTACAAACGGTACCATCCCCATGGTGGCCGGAGGCACACTCAATCCAACACGTTGAAGAACTAGCGGCACAGCAGACAAGGAATCCCATGGGTTTTCGATTCTGGCGACGCATACAGTTGCTACCCGGCATAACGCTCAACCTGAGCAAGTCAGGCGGCTCGCTTTCCTTCGGTCCGCGGGGCGCAAAATTCACCGTCGGGCCCCGCGGTAAACGCACGACAGCGGGTCTGCCGGGCACCGGGCTGTTTTACACCAGCCAGATGCACCAGGGTAGCGGACGGCAGCGCAACCGCCCTGCCCCACCGCCGAGCGTCCCGGCCCGGGACCGGCTGGACCTGAACTTCTTCCAGCGCCTGTTCACCCCAGCCGGCGAGGAGGCGCTGGTCGACGGCTGCCGCGCCCTGGCTCTGGGTGACGAGGCGGCCGCCCTGAAGCATCTCCGCCAGGCCACCTCGCTGGCCGACGGGGCTTTCCTGGCCGGTTTTCTCGCGCTGAAGCACAAGAACTTTGATAACGCCATCGCCTGGCTCAACCAGGCCGTTGAGAACAGCTCACGACTCGGACGCTATTTCGCCAAGTACGGCATGGCCGCCACATTGAGCCTGCCCATCACCGAGGAGGTCACCGCGCACCTTGGCCCAAACCGGCGCGGCGTCTGGCTGGGGCTGGCCGAGGCCCATCAGGGCAGGGGCGAGATCGAAGCCGCCATCGCCTGGCTGGAGCAACTACGCCGCAAGGACCCCGAGGATATCGTTGCCCGCCTGTCGCTGGCCGAACTGCTGCTGGAGCGCGACGCGGATGATCGCAAAACCGGTCACCGGGTCGTCAAGCTGGCGCAGGGCATCGACAATGAATCCGAACTGCATGCCACCCTGCTGCTGTACAAGGCCCGCGCCCTGCGTGGCCTGGGCATGCTAACACCCGCCCGGGATGCCCTCACTCTGGCCCTGCGGCGCAAGAAGGACCGGCCGGAGGACCTTCTGCAAGCGCTGCGCTTTGAGCGGGCTGAGGTCTATGCCGAACTGGGCCACAAGTCACGCGCTCGCCGCGAATGGGAAAAGCTCTATGCGGGAAACCCGGATTATGCCGGTGTGGCCGAGCGGCTGGGGATCTGCCCATGACAGAAAATGCTCGTTTTCCTCCTCAGAATGATTCGAATCTCAATCCCGACGCCCTGGCCATGATCTCATTCTCCACTTCCTCCCAAGCCACTTTCATATCAGCATAATCATCATGCCCAGGCCGGGCAGGAATGTCCGGTGCAGACAGGAGTCCCGCGTTGATTGCGGCCCTCTCCAGGTCATCCAATGCTATTCCGGCGCTCATTAACGCGCCATCGGCAACAGGTCGGATGATGCCGTACCGGCTGAGCCAGTGGCGCTCCGGAGTCTGTTCTTCCAATTTCTCCACAGGTTCTGCACGCAAGGCAGCAAGAGACAGCGCTGCCGCAACACGGACCAACGTCTGAAAACCGGAACCGCCGGCGATCCGTATCAGGGCATCCACTGTACTCCAGTGTCGTCCATATTCAGATCGCAGCATGTGCAGCAAGTCATGCCCGGGGTGGGCAGGTTCCTGGGAATTGAGCCACCTCCTCCAGCCTGCTTCGATCGCCTTCGTATTCCGTCTCAATGCTGGCCACAAGGGGATGGCAACACCTACCTCCGACTGCGGTCCGACCTTAAGGAGATCCGCAATCATGGAATACTTGCGCCGGCGCAGTCCCTTGTCGATTGCTGCCACTGTGTCAGGTCCAGGAGAACGCTTGCCATGCTGGTACATGGAAATAGCGATGGGTTGAACGAGGACATCCAGCGCTTCGGAACAGAAATTGGTAATGCCATTAATGCCACGCGAATTGACTCCAGGACGCCGGTGGTATTCACAACCAATGGCATCGCTCGCCGAGGCAAGCGCGTGGAGCCAGCTCTTGGCAGCAAGCACATCAATATCGCTTCGTTTTTTTCTGCCTGGTTTCATGCGAGGAGATCTTCACTCAGGTTACTTACTTGCCCATTTCTGGAGATATCCGCATTACCACGAAACATTATATCAAGATATATCGTAAAAATATAATTTTATTTTTATTTCAGTGATTTTAATATATTTTTCTCTGGATTATCCTGTGTTCTCGATTCGATCTTGCGGCGTCGGTCACCTATCCCAATCCGAAGGCGATAATCCATATGGAATTTCATGTCTACCAAAACCGGGGCCAGCGCCCGCTCCAGGAAGACCGCTACGTGGTCACGCCACTATTCGACGGCACCCTGATTGCCGTCCTCGACGGCCACGGCGGCCCTGGCATTGCCGAGGATTGTGCCCTTGCGCTGCCGGGACTGCTCCAGCGCGCACTCGAGGAGCTGGATCGGGATGAGACCCCGCCGACCGCAGCCTTCCGCCGGGTGATCGCCGAGCTGGTGGCCCGCTATCCCAGTGCGCGGGATGTCTGGATGAATGACACCGGCGGCACCACCCTCTCGGCGGCCTTCATCGAGGATGACCGGATCACCACCGCCGTCCTGGGCGACAGCCCGATTCTGCTGCGGATCGACGGCGAGGACTGGATCGCGCCCTCGCACAATGTCGAGCTCAATCCCAAGGATGTCGCCCGGATTGAAGCCGCCCATCAGGACCAGATCATGCGGGGTGAGCTGCATATCGACTCATCGCATCTCCGTCTCGCCTCCTGGACCGCGTTGGCGCTGACACGAGCAATCGGTGACCGGGATTTCGCCCGCTACCTGATCCGGGAGCCGGAGGTGGAAACGCATCCGCTCACCCCAGAGAGCGAGTTCAGCCTGATCCTGGCGACGGACGGGATTCAGGTCAGCACGGATTCCGAGACACTGGAGGCCCACTACACCGATCTGCTCGATCGGGTCGCCGCCGGAGGCAGCGCCGCTGACCTGGGACGGCAGCATGCCAATGACCCGCGGACCTCGGACAATCTGACCATCATTACCGCTTGCCGTCATGGGGACGGCGGATCACTCAGGCTGCCGCTGCACGAATACCAGGGGATGAAATACGCGTGGGTGAGCGACCTGCCCCGGTCCGTACGCGAATCGCTGAATCAGTTTCTACTCGCGTCGGCAGTCCCATCGGTACCGGGAGTGCCGGATGCGGCCTATCCCCAGGATGTGCTCAGCTGGGGGCGCCAAAACGGCATCAAGGTGCAATTCGATGAAGGTGAGGCATGAGCAATGCTCCATAACGAATACAAACTGGACGTCTACTCCACCATTGGCCGACGGCCGATGCAGGAGGATTATTATGTCGCGCAGCCTGTCAACCTGGGGTTTCTGCTCGGGGTATGCGATGGCCACGGAATCGGGCTCGTCTCTGGTCACGTCGCCGCCCGACTCCCGCTGTATGTCGATCAGGGTCTCAGTCGTGAACTGCCGATCCAGAAAAAAGCGGATGAAGCGCAGTTTCAGGCGTTTCGTGAGGAGATGAGTGATGCCGATATGAAGGCTGCGCTGGAGGCGCATCCCGGGTATGCGGTTGCGCGGGAGCGTCAAGAGGATGATGAAATATTTCCCGTGTATGACAGCGTGCCGGCCACTGAAGATGATATCCGCGGCAACTATGCGTATAGCCGCCTTGGCGAACTGAGACGCGAGCGCCAGGATACGGACCCGCTCTATGAGATCCATGATGCGCTGCGGGATACCGTCGCGCAGTTGATCGAGGATATGCGTGGCAAGAAAGAAATAGGTACGACCCTGTCGATGGCCTATATCCGCGTCGTAGACGACAAGCTCCACATCCACACGGCCCAGCTCGGGGATTCGATGATTCTCATACAGCCGCCGGACGGTGAGCTGATCACGACGGCGGCGCATAACGCTGCGACGCATGAGGCGGATCGGGCTGAGATCCAACGCCGGCTCGAGGCCATCGGGGAGTCGGGGGATATCCCGCCGGATTTGAACTGGGGCGCCCTCAGCGACAGTCGTGTCTGGGCCGGCGTGACCATGGGGTCCTCGAGGGGATTGAGCGTCACCCGCGCGATCGGGGATGCGATGTGGGACGGATTATTGATCCGCGAGCCGGAACTGGCGGACCACATCGTGCCCCTCGATTCCCTGGTGGTTGGCGTGACCGATGGCGTGCTCGTTGGGGATGCGGCCAAGGGTGGGAAGCCGGAATGGATTTACCGGGAGATCACGCAGCGCCTGCTTGCCGGCGAGACCGCGCAGGCGATTGGCCAGTCCCTGCTCGAGCGCGAAGGAAGCGGGGATAACCTCACGATCGTGGCGTATCGCCAAGCCGAAGACGACCGCCCTGTTGATCTGGAGGTGGATGTCTGGGCAGCGCCGAATGGTGATCACTATGTCCTCCTGGCCGACCTCCCGGACGAGATGCGCAAGGGCATCGAGGCGATCACGTTCTTCGTCCCGATCATCGGGATACACGGCGGCGATCATGTCACGCACATCGCGCACGTCGATGGACAAGCGCGAGCATGTCGCCTCAAGCTGGCGCTGCGCTATCACGACCATCCGCACAAGGAAGATGATCCATGAGTATATTCGATCGGTTCTACATGGAGGGGTATCAATCGACCAACCTGAAACCGCCCCAGGAAGACCGCTGGGTCGCCCAGCCGTTTCACCGCGGGTATTTATTGGCAGTGCTGGATGGCCACATCAATGACGAGGTTTCAGACCAGGCCGCGAACCGGCTAGCGCATTATTTTCAACTGGGATTTGAACGTGAGCTGCCCCACCAGCAGCGGGCTGATGCCGTATGGCGTGAGGAATTCCTGGCCGGGCTGACGCCGGAGGCGATTCAGGCGTGGATTGCGGAAAGGGGCTCCCCGTCCTTCGAGTTTGATCTTTGGGAAATGGGGCTCGATACGGCGACAGCGGATGACAACGAAAAACGGGATCAAATCAATCAACTTGCGCAGGACTACATGGCGGATTACGCGCTGGCGGAGCACAGGGGAAAATCGACGATCGACGATTCACTGCGGGCAACGGTCACCCAGCTGGTTGAGGATTTCGGTGATTCCACCGCGGGATCGACGCTCTCGATGGCCTACGTTTATCCGACTGAGGATGCCCTGCACATCCATACGGCGCAGCTCGGAGATTCCGCCATCGCCATCCTGACGCCCGAGGGCGAATTGCATGTGACGGCGGATCATTCGGTGCAGACATGCGAGTCGGACCGTGCGTTGATCCAGAATGAAATCGACAGGGCGCATTTTGTGGAAGACCACAGGAGTGTCTTTTATCGCGCCCATTTCACGCCGGCGATGGCGCCAGCATACCTGATGAATGACACCGGCGATCTGGGTGTCGGGCTGGCCATGACCCGCGCCCTGGGAGACAAGGAGCTCGAGGGTTTGCTGATCCGCGAGCCGGACGTGCAGGGATTCAGCGCCCCACGAGGCAGCCTGATCCTGGGCGTGACGGATGGCGTGCATGTCGCCGACACGGTGGAGGCGCGCCATGGCGTGTATCGGGAGATCGCGCAGCGCCTGGTAGCAGGTGAGCGCGCCCAGGCCATCGGAGATGAGCTGGCGCAGCGGCCGGATCATGATGACAACATCACGATCGTAGCACTGCACGATGCCTGCCACACCCGAGGAAACACATGAACTCACTCGACTGGCTCACTCTAGCCGTATATCAGGCCATCAACCAGCGTCACAGCCAGGAGGACCGCTGGGTGGCGCAGCCGGTGGAGGATGGCTACCTGTTGGCAGTGCTTGATGGGCATGGCGGAAGCTATGTTGCCGATTTTGCTGCAAGCCGGCTCGCCCATTATTTCCGGATGGCGCTTATCCGGAAGTTGCCTTTGCAGATTTCCGCGCATCAGGCGCGGCGAGAAAAGATCGAGGCAGCGTTGGGGCCTGATGAAATTGAAGCATGGATTAAAGGTAGGGATCCCGATTATCTCGATATGGATTTGGGATTCACGGGATATGAAGAGGCGGACGAGGCGGGTAAGCGAGCCATCCTGGATCAGGTTGCCCGGGACAATCTGGTCGATAAACGCATCAAACAGCAGCGTGAAAAAGCCATCAGATTGGATCCGCATCGGGACATTCATGACGCGCTTCGAGATACCGTGACTCAGTTGCAATCGGATTTCAAGAATAGCCATCGAACAGGTTCGACCCTTTCCCTGGCCTATGTCGTATCGGAAGCGAACGGATTGCAGATATTTACCGCTCAGCTTGGGGATTCGTCCATCGCGATCCTGTCTCCCGAGGGGGAGTTGCGGGTCACGCCCGATCACTCGGTGCAGACATGTATAGCGGATCGGGAGCGTATTCAGGCTCAAATCGATGAAGCGCATGAAAGAAAAGATTACGACAGTATCCTGTGCCGCGCCTATATCGGTGATCAATATCTGATGAACGGGGGCGGGGATTACGGGTATGGCCTTGCCATGACCCGCGCCCTGGGTGATACGGAATTCGATGGCTTGTTATTTCGCGAGCCGGAGTTGCAGGATTTCACCGTCCCACAGGACAGCCTGATCCTGGGCGTCACCGACGGGGTCTACAACGCGGGGAGCCTGGAGGAGCGCCACGCCGCTTATCGGGAAATCGCAGAGGGCCTCCGTGCCGGAGAATCGATGGAGGCTATCGGTACCGAACTGCTCAGCCGGGAGACACTGACCGACAACATCACGATGGTCGCCCTGCGCCCTGCGCCTGACCCCAGGCCGATCGTTGGGACACTGGATGTCTGGCAGGACGGCGACACGGCCTATGTGCTCACGCAGAGCCTGCCCGAGGAATACCGGAATGATATCCGCGTTGCCGGCCTGTTTGATTGGCGCGCGCTCACCCACGTGGACGGTGATGAAGGGGTGAAGCTGTGGGTGATAAAACGGTTCGAGCGCCGCAAGGGGATCCGGTTCGAGTACCGGAGCCATGACCGAAAACACAGCGAGTAAACACCATGTCCAGCAACAAGGACAAGACCTACATCATCGTCGACCTGGAAGCCACCTGCACCGATGCCAGGGAATTCCCGCGACATGAGATGGAGATCATCGAGATCGGCGCCGTGGCGGTCGAGGGCAAGGCCCTGGTTCCGGCCGGTGAGTTCGAGGCGTTCGTGCGCCCGGTGCGCAATCCGTTCCTGACTGATTTCTGCACCCGGCTGACCAGCATCACCCAGGCTGACGTCGAGGGGGCGGACACGTTCCCCGTGGTCAATGACCGCTTCCGGGCCTGGGTGGACGGATTCACCAGTCCGGTGTTCTGTAGCTGGGGCAATTACGATCGCAACCAATTCCTCCAGGACTGCGCGCACCATCGGGTGCCCTACCCGTTTCCGACGGATTATCACATCAATATCAAGGCCCGGTTCGCCAAGCGCCAGGGCATCGGTAGATCGGTCGGGATGAAGAAGGCACTCCAGCTCGCGGGCCTGCCGCTGGAAGGCACTCATCACCGGGGCATTGACGATGCGCGGAACATGGTCAGGCTGATACCGTACATCTTCGGACAGGCCAGGTTGGGGAGGCAGACATCATGACGCTGCACCTCCTGCCTCAATTCCTGGATATCGAGGCCAGCTCGCTCGGGCGGGATTCCTACCCGATCGAGATCGCCTGGTCGTACCCGAATGGCGAGGTCGAGGCGCACCTGATCGATCCGTATCACATACTCGACTGGACCGACTGGGATCCGGCCGCGCAGGCCGTCCACGGCCTGTCCCGGCGCTACCTGAGTGAGCACGGCGCGGACCCGAAACTCGTGGCCGGACGCATCCAGGCGGTGCTGGCCGGGCAGCCGGTGTACTCCGATGCCCCTGATTATGATCAGGGCTGGCTGGAGACGCTGTTCGGCGATGCCCTGGGTGTACGCAGTCCGGTTCGCCTGCACCCGATCTGGGCGCTGTGGCCTGATGCGCGCGGCGAGCGGCTGCATGAACTCTATGACGCCGCCTGGGCCGATGTGGAGGGTCAGCCTCACCGGGCCGGGATCGATGTGCGGCATCGGCTGGCCTGGTACTTGCGGGCAAAAGCCGAGTTCGGAGGTGTCCGGTGAGTCTGCCTCATCCGGGACGAGCCGAGGTGATGACACAAGCCGTGACCCGAGCATCGGAGATGATGGGCTTAGCGCCGGCCGAACTCGCCAAGACGCTGGGGCTTAGCCGTGCCTCCATCTCGCGAATGCAGCATGGACGCTATCTCCTGAGCGAGGAAAGCAAGAGTTGGGAGCTCGGCGCACTGCATGTGCGCCTGTTCCGCAGTCTTGACGCGATCACTGCTGGCGACGAGCAGTCCCTGCGTGCCTGGATGCGCAACAACAACACGGATCTGCACGCGGTTCCTGCAGAGTACATCCAGAGTGTTTCAGGTTTGGCAGAGACGGTGAGCTATGTGGATAGCTATCGTGCTCGGGTCTGACCCCGGAGATTCCCGGTGAGCCTGCCCTGCTTCTTGGATTTCGAGGCCAGCTCCCTAGGGGTGAATTCCTACCCGATCCAGGTGGCCTGGTCACTGCCGGACGGGCAGATCGAGTGCTGGTTGATTTCGCCAGCCGGCATCCCGGAGTGGGATGATTGGGACCCGAATGCCGAGGCCATCCACCAGATCCGCCGCGAGCAGTTGCTTGAACACGGTCAGCCACCTGCCCGGGTCGCTGCGCGGATGAATGATCAGCTCACGGGCCAGACGCTGTACGTTGGGGCCGCCTGTGACAATGACTGGTGCCAGGCACTGTTCGAGGCCGCCGAACTGATACCCCGCTTCACGCTGGACAGCTACTGGCTGCTAATCCACGAAATCGTACCGGATTCCGTGACCTGCAATCTACGCTGGCGACAGGAATACACCGAGGCCGCCTGGAGGCGCGTCCCGGGAAGAGCGCATGACGCCGGTAATGATGTCCGGCAGATGATCGAGTTGTACCGGATGGTGCTCGCGTGTGGTGAAGATTAATGGGTACCAAAATCCCTACAACAGGGGTCGCAAAGTACATCGCCGACCTGGCGATCCAACACAACATCCATTACGTTCGCACGGAAGGTGACGCGATGGCGGATGTTATTGCGCGGGTGGTTGATGACGAGGTGATAATGGACGATGTGGAATTGCTGTTGCTGGCGTTGGAGCGAGCCGGCGTTATCGCCAGCAAGGATGTTGTGCCACTGCATGTCAATTATCTACGGGAGAAGTTCGGCCGGGAAGAGTCCGGAGGTTCCCGGTGAGCCTGCCCTGCTTTCTCGATTTCGAAGCCAGCTCCCTCGGGGTGAATTCCTACCCCATCCAGGTGGCCTGGTCGCGGCCGGAGGGCGATATCGAGTGCTGGTTGATCTCACCGGCCGGCATCCCGGAGTGGGATGACTGGGACCCGAATGCCCAGGCTGTCCACCAGATCCGGCGCGAGCAGCTGCTCGATCACGGCCAGCCACCAGCCCGGGTGGCCGCGCAGATGAATGACCAGCTCGCCGGCCAGGTGGTGTACGCCGGCGCCGCCTATGACAGCCTCTGGCTCCAGACGCTGTTTGAGTTCGCCGAACAGGCACAGCGTTTCACGCTGGGCGATTACTGGGGCCTGATCCATGACCTCATGCCGGCCTCGGTCACCCGGAAACTGGGGTGGCCGGCTGAGTGGGGTGAAGCGGCCTGGCGCCGGACCCCGGGCCGCCGGCACGACGCGGGGAATGATGTCCGGCACATGATCGAGTTGTATCGCATGGCGCTGGCGCGCAGTGGAAAGATGCCTCGGAGTTAATCGGACAGAAGTCCTTCGGCCCAATCAGGTAGTGGATGCATGTGGCATTCAAGGGCGCCCTCGATGACAGAAAACACCGGCATGAAGGGGGCAGCTTCAAATGAGTTGTCATAGACCTGAAGCCGGTCACACAGCGGGATGGAAGTCTTGATATGTTTGAGTGTCCTGGGGATTCGGCTGGCCACCTTTTCATCCGGCACGGAGTGCCCGCCTTCCGAGACGCGCTCGGCGATCCGGGCCTGATTCAGCTCAACGCTATTCAGATGAATCATCACCATGATGACCTCGTAGCCCAACGCCTTGGCCTGAGCTACAAAGTCGATCTTGGAGGGGTGGGAATAGACTGTCTCGAAGCAGAAACTGGTTCCGCCCAGCAGGAGTTCGCCGCGCAGTTGTTCGGCGAGCCTCGCCGCATCATAGCTATGGGCTTCGGGCGCGTCGGGATACGCCATTCTGGCGATAATATCAGCATTGAGAAAGGGCAGGCCGAGCGGTTTCAGAAACAGTTCGTAGAACGTGCTCTTCCCGGCCCCGTTACCGCCGACCAGTATCCAGAGTTGCGGCTTGCGGCTCAATCGGCATCCTCGTGCATAGGCGTGAAGACCCCGTTGCGAAATGTTCCCACAGTACGGACACCGCGCTCATCGACCTGCTCCAAGTAACCCGGATGGGAGACAGACGCATAGTAACGAATCGCCGCCCCCGTCACTTTCCCGGGCAGCTCACCAGAGCGGCGATCCGCTTCGACAGCCGCGAATACGGCATCGGGATCAATCGGCTGAGCGATGGTCGGCTCTACCTTGAGACGCGCCAGACCTGCCGCGATCTTGAGCAAGGTGTCGGGGTCGACAACACCGGCCACCTGGCGCCCCAGCGAGGCCCAGTATTCGACCTGCTCGGCGGCGCTGCGGTGTAACCGTGCCCCGGCCACACCGGCGGCCTGCATCAGCTCATTCTGTAGGCGTACGGGAGAGGCAGCTTTAGCCATGACGAGATTCCTCGCGCTCGCATTGATCAATTTCGGGTAATGTAGCATACTGCTACAATATCTTCCACTTCCGTGAATGCAGATAACAGATTGAAAATGCATCTGAAAATCCAATACGCCTCTGACCTGCACCTGGAATTTGGCGGCCGCAAGGGTGAGCTGCTGCTCGCCAGGACCGACGCCGATGTCATCATCCTGGCTGGCGATATCAGCACAGGCGTCCAGGGCATCATCTGGGCCGGCGAACTCGCCCGGGAGCGTGGCGTGTCGGTGATCTACGTCCCTGGCAACCATGAATTCTATGGCCAGGTGCATGAGTACGCCCTCAAGGAGATGCGTGACGCCGCCGAGGAACATGGCGTCCATCTGCTCGATTGCGATGAGCTGATCCTCGAGGGGGTACGCTTTCTCGGGGCAACCCTGTGGACCGATTATCGGGCCGACCCCGAGATCCGCCAGGGCCTCGCCATGCAGGAATGCGAAGACATGATGAACGACCACCGGCGGATCCGGACCCGAATCGGGAATCGGTACAGGAAATTCCTGTCCAAAGACGCCGCGGACCTGCATATCAGGGCCCGCGAGTGGCTGGCAGAGAAGCTCGCCGAACCCCATCCGGGTAACACCGTGGTGATCACCCATCATGGCCCGGCCCCGGCCTGCCAGTGCCCGGAATACCCGGTGGATGCACTGTCCGGCGCCTATTGGTGGGATCTCACAGACCTGTTCAACCCGCAGGCCGCGCAGCTCTGGATCTATGGCCACACCCATGGGAATGTCGATACCGGGGTTAATGGGGTGCGGCTGGTGTCGAATCAGCCGGGGTATCCGGGGGAGACACCGTCGGGTGAATATGATCCGGGTAAGGTCGTAACCCCGGATATGTATGAGTCCAGCTGACAGCGCAAGCGGCATGAGATTGAGAATGACCTGCATTTCGCTTGCACCGAAAAGACGATGCCACAGAGAACTTCTTCCACAGCAAACTCGACATACATGGATAGTCAAACGCTGTAGCGAACCACTGACAATCAGTGGTAGGATCAAACACATATTAATTAAGCATCAACAGCTGCTGAATTCACATAATATAATCATGAATTTATCAGGGCTTGTGCAGAAAATCCGTAAGGAAAAGAAGCTCACCAGAGAGGTGCCAGGCTTTGACCCTAAAAACGGAAATGAAAAAGCGAAATTTCTTTTTCTTCTCGAAGCTCCAGGGCCCAAGGCTGTTGAATCCGGAATAATATCTTTTGACAACCCCGATCCATCGGCGCGACATTTTGGTAATCAGTTAGCACAGGCAGGTATTGATCGGAGTGAAATAGCTGTATGGAATATCGTGCCCTGGTACATTAGAAGTAGAGATGGACAAGCAATTCGGTCAGCAACCAGTGTAGATATACAGGAAGGCATGAAGTTTATTCCCCAGCTGCTAGACTCGATGCCGAATCTAAGGTGCATCGTATTGGTCGGGGGAACCGCGAGAAAAACGCATATTTTCCTGTCCAGAACAACCAACGCACGCATCCTGAGTTGTCACCATCCATCTGCACGTGTCATGAATAGCAACCCTAAGGCGAACGAAGAGAATATTGAAATTTTCCGTCACATGAAGACCACTAGTGAAATAGCATGTGCCGAGCAACCAGCCAATGAATCCTATACTGAAGATTCTGGTAAAGAATCCATTCCAGCCAGGTCATATAAGCCAAAAAAGCTGAAGGATATACGGAGAATCGGGAATACTGAAACGCTGAAAATTGGCCAAGTTAATCGGAATAATCAAATAATGCGTGGACTCTTTGGACTCACGGGCGGCAAAGGTCAAGTACAACTTTCATATTACATGGAATGCATGGAAGCCGGCTGTAGGTATATATACAGGGTTAATGCATGCGATGCCAGGACATGTAAATGTCCCATATGCCAAACCAGTGATGGTTAAATTGCGCTCTAGGACGACTGAAAATTGCATACCTCAATGAAAACATTTTTAATAGAATTCAGATTAGGCCGAATATAGTTTCAATAAAGGATAAGCCCGAATGCCCTGCATTCGACCGCAAACGGCACATAGCGGACTTCCGCAACCAGGCGAGGCGGAATTCCGCCTATCATCAATAAGTCGGTAACTTCACCGCATAGAAGATAAAATTTGGCGGCCTATCAGGTTCATCCGGCGTTACCCGGTCAAAGAAATGCTGTTGATTCAAATACGAATTTAGGCGAACATCCTCGCTAGAATACTTCATAATATGCGGAATCGGGGGTATCACAAGATAGGCGGAATACGCAGTATTACTAATAATACGGATTCCGTCTAACAATACTGTTGGGCGCACAAATGAAGAAGAAAATCTGGTTGGCCTATCTAATCCTATATCTTTGCTATGACACATGGGTAAGGGCTACTCTGTCAAGCGGACTGGAATTTACCATTACAGATTTATTCTACTTACTCATGCTTCTCAGCATTGTCGGCCTAGCCCTTCAAAGAAAGATATTTACATTAAAAATATGGCGCGCGATATCTGCATTAGGCCTTTTACTATTTATACATGCTTGGGTAATTTTACCGTTCCTTATTTATCGTGGTGAGGGTTTAGAATGGGAAAAGATCGGGGTGATTCAACTTTATGCCGTTCCTTCGCTACCAATATTTATTGGATTGTTTATTTATGCGTGGCGCAGCCCAGCTATTTGGGCCGACCACGCCCAACAAGGCGCTCAAGCGGGACCGTCAAAAGCCTAGCGGCTTTTGCGGCCCCTTAGCTCTTCGTTGAGCTATAACCGAATCTGGTGTATGAGCGGAGATTGAAGAAGGCGGCGTACCCTGCTGAAATCGGTTTTGCCCAACTGATGAACAGCAGAGGAGGTACGCCACCATGGGGAAAGATAGCGTAGTCGGGTTTCGTGCGCCAGAGGCGATCGAGGATCCGCTGACGGAGCTGTTGAGGACCGGTGCACGGCAGTTGATCCAGCAGGCCATCGAGGCGGAGCTGGCCGAGCTGCTGGCGCAGTACGAGGGAGCAGTGGATGACCAGGGCCGGCGGGCGGTGGTCCGCAACGGGTATCTGCCGGAGCGTGAGATTCTGACCGGCGTGGGACCGGTGTCGGTGAAGGTGCCGAAGGTCCGCAGCCGGGGTGAAGAGGCCGTTGTGTTCCGCTCCGCGCTGGTGCCGCCGTACGTGAGGAAGGCCCGGCGTGTGGAGGCGGCGCTGCCGTGGCTGTACCTGAAGGGGGTGGCCACGGGGCAGATGCAGGCGGCGCTGGAGGTTTTGGTCGGCGCAGAGGCGCGCGGGCTGTCGGCGCCGGTGATCAGCCGGCTGAAGCGCGAGTGGGAGGCGGAATACGCCGCCTGGCGCAGGCAGGATCTGGGCCGGGACCGCTGGGTGTATCTGTGGGCCGACGGCATCTACTGCGGGCTAAGGGCCGAGCGCCAGAAGCTCTGTGTGCTGGTGGTCATCGGCGTCAACGAGCGGGGCGAGAAGCACTTTCTGGCCATCGAGGATGGCGTCCGGGAGTCGGCCCAGAGCTGGCGGGAGGTGCTGCTGGAGATGAAGAAGCGCGGTCTCGAAGTGCCACCGAAGCTGGCCGTGGGAGACGGCGCCCTGGGCTTCTGGGCGGCGCTCGATGAGGTGTATCCCGAGACCCGCCCTCAGCGCTGCTGGGTGCACAAGACGGCGAACGTGCTGAACTACCTGCCCAAGGGTGTACAGCCCAAGGTGAAGCAGGCGCTGCAGGAGATCTGGATGGCCGAGGACCGGGAGTCGGCGCACAAGGCCTTCGACCACTTTGTGCAGACGTACCAAGCCAAGTACCCGAAGGCGGTCGCTTGCCTTGAGAAGGATCGGGAGACCTTGCTGGCCTTCTACGATTTTCCGGCCGAGCACTGGGTGCACATCCGGACGACGAACCCGATTGAATCGACCTTTGCCACCATTCGCCACCGGACGGACCGGACCAAGGGCTGCGTGAGCCGAAATACGATGCTGGCGATGATCTACAAGCTGGGGATGAGCGCAGAGAGGCGTTGGCGCAGAATCCGTGGGTTCAACTACCTGGCGAAGGTCATCGAGGGTGTGAAGTTCAGAGATGGAGTCGAAGTGGACAGCGACATCGACGACAGCAGGAGCGCCGCCTGATCACGCCGTACACCAGAATTGACTATAGCTCCTCTTCGTTATGACAAAAAGAAAACTAGATAATTATGAGGAATCTTTTAAAGATTTCTCGGTGCTGTTTAGAAGACGCATTAACGAAGATATTGAGCTCTGGAGGTCTTGCAATCCTGAGCATGCTAAAGGCCGTGAAATGGCTTATTCAGCATGCCTATTCGAATTAAAAGAGGCTTTAGAGAAGAACGGCTTAACACTAGCCGATGTTGGCCTGGCGGGATACGAAGTTCCAAAAAGTGATCAACTCGAATGATATAAAAATAACTCTAACAAGCGGGTCGAGTTCGGCGCGCAAAAAGCGTGCGCGTCTCACCCTGATCGTTATGCAGTGGAATGAGTGATGTACCCGTTATTCGTATATAAAATAAATGAACGATTTGAACTGATGCCATTGATTTTAAAGATCGTTTGTGGCGCTGCATTCGTGCTAAGTATATTTCAGATTGCAGCCTTATTTTTCCCAATTTTAAGCCCGCAAATTGAAGGTGTAGCTATTAACGCACCATTTTTTATTGTTTTAATGGGCGCCTTTTATATTGCTATTGGGTGGGGAGTCTATGCAAAGCAAAAATGGTCTATACCGTTAATAGTATTATCCCCATTATTTCAATACGGCATTCTGTTTCTAGATAGAGGCTTGCCGTCAGAACAAGCCATCAAGGTCAACTTGCTATTTGTCGCTGTTTGGGCAGTATTATTTGTAGTCTATTTTTCAAGAAAACGAGTTAAATCTTATTTTTGTGGTGTCAGTAATGCATAACCGGTCGTTACAGCCGACCTCGGCGCTGTCGCGCCGCCTCGCCTGAGCTTCAGCGTCAAAGTCAGCTTCTGGTCGCGAAGCGACCACTGAGGAGTTGAGCCATACTCCCGTTCCATCCATTTGCGATAGGAGGAACGGCCATGGAAATGCTCAGCTACAATCCGCAACCAGCTCCCTGGAATAAGGGCAAACTCGTAGGTCAGAAGGCTCCTCTGAAAATCAGGGACATCTGGGCAATTCGTATCCGGCTGCAAATATCGCAGCGATACCGCGATTTGGCACTATTCAACTTGGCAATCGACAGTAAATTGCGAGGCTGTGACCTGGTTCGGCTGCGCGTCCGTGATGTTTCGCACGGTGGCCACATAGCCGCCCGAGCGATTATCATGCAGCAGAAGACCCAGCAGCCGGTCCGATTCGAGATCACCGAAGTGACTCGGGATGCCCTGACCAGGTGGATTGCCGAGCGAGGGCTGAGGACGGACGATTTCCTGTTCCCCAGCCGTCGTCGAGGCTCCCCTCATATCACGACTCGCCAGTATGCGAGGATAGTCCGTTCCTGGATCGCTGAGATCGGGCTGGACCCGACCGACTACGGGACCCACTCGCTGAGGCGGACTAAGGTCACTCTGATCTACCGTCGGACGAGGAACCTCAGGGCGATACAGCTCCTGCTGGGGCACACCAAACTGGAGAGTACGGTCAGATATCTGGGTATCGAGGTTGACGACGCCCTTGAGATGGCGGAGCAGACCGAGGTCTAATGGGCCTCTAGCCGGAGACGGCCGCCGTCGAGGCGGTCGTTTTCCGGCACAAAGCCGACTTTCAGGCCAAGGCAGATTTCCACCTATCATCAATAAGTAGCGGATTTAACCGCTTAGAGAGTGAAGCTTGGCGGCCTATCACGCCTTGAACGATTCGAGCAAATTAAAGTAATGCCGTTGATTCTTAAGTAGATTTAAGCGAATATTGTCGCTAGGATTTTTCGAAATACACGGAATCGTCACTATTGCTAATAATACGGATTCCGCCTAATAAAACTGTTAGAGGATCGAGAACCAGAGGATGAAGGCTAATAGATGAATATAACGCAAACCATAAACGTGGGGTTCCTAATCGTTGCTGCGTCGGCGGTATTGTTTGGGTTCGTCCGAATGGAGAAGCCACCACAGGCAGTTCCAGTAACCGTGTGGCTATTTGTGGCATTTTATATTCTACTTCGTCTTAAAACATTCTTAGATGACCATCATTATTTCGGTACGGCGGAGAAACGAAGTTGGCATTTCAAGCTCGGATTCATTTTCGCTGTTGTTTCATGGCTCGCTTGGGCGCTAGGTGGTTATATGCTGGGGCAACTGAATAACGCTTACTTCGCTTTGGGGGTGGCGTTAACAGTCTCAACAATCTGGATTGTCGCGGATGCATTGCGAGCTGGCCCATATCGGGAGCAATACTATTGGATTGCTACCAACGCCATTTACATTATTCTGTTGTGGGCTTTATATAAGAGAGATCAACCGGTTGGTGATTGGGTTTCTTGGTCAATATTGAGTGTATTGATTGTGTTGGTTTTGGTGGATCTCATTCTAAGTAGAAGTTTTAAACACTTGGAGGAGGAGTAATCCTCTAACCAGGCAATGGAGTCCGACGCTTGACCGCTCGCTCCCTTCGCTGTCGCTTCGGTCGGTCGCTGTCAAGCGCGGCTCATCGCCAACGTTATGTGTAATGGAGAATAATAATGGAAACCTTTGCATACTTAGCCAGCTCAACATTACCGATGGCGGTCCTTGCCTTTGTTGGCTCGTATTTCGGTATATGGAAGCGCAACGAACATAAACTACCTGCTAGCGAAGCAATTATTCTGTTTTTCGTGCTTTGGGTAATTTCAGCAATTTTAATTATCTTGTTCAAAATTATGCTGGCCGGTCAGGGTGAACTAACACAATCTACCGTCGGTAATCTTTGGGGGCCGCTAATTGTCGGAATCATTATCGGGAGAATCATTGCTGATTGGCGTCGGAAAGTAAACGCAAAAAAGAAGCTAGAAAAGCAAATAGAAAACATATAAAAAGTCATTTTTGCTGGGCTGAGAGTTCCTACGGTTTGGTGGACACCTTCTGATAACTCAGGAGGTGTAAAAATGGCAAGATACACGCAACCCAGAAAGACCTGGCAATATACAAACGATTTTTCGGAGCTATTTTTTGTTACTACTTACTTCGATAACAAACAAATGCGTGTGCAGCCAAATCTTTTGAAGATCAACGCAAAGCAGTTGGATACGATGACTGAGTTGGCATATCCGTTACGCACTAACAAACACGAAATCATGAAAAAATTACTTCTCACATTCGTCTGCGCATTCATCTCTACTAGTCTATATGCGCAAACAATCAAAGCCGAAGATTTGGAGACGTTCTGTACAGCGGGCGCGGACTCAGAGGCTTACGCGTCGTGCATCCTAATCGTAAAGGTTTATATGGATGGGTTTATAGAAGGTGTTGGAAAGGGAGCGATTGATACATATAAATATGATCCACAAGTGTTGGCTTCGGTGAGAGATGTCAAGATGAAAGACATGGCTCCTCGCATAAACAAGGTCGTAGAACACGCTACCTGCATTCAGCGTGTATCGGTAGCCGACATGGTCACTGCATATGTCGCATTTGTGCGTAAAAACCCCTCGATAAGACCGAAGCACTATCGTGAGGCAATGACACGTGCGATCGTGGCAACGTACTGCCAGAGGTAACCAAACCGAAATGGCAGCGCCCAAGAACACCATCAACTCGGAAGTGCAAAAGCGTCGCTTTGCTTTTGCACGCCGGTTATGGAAAACGTTAGGGAGCAAGACATGGCGCGAGCAAACCTTATTGCATTCTGCCTAGTATTCATTGGTGCTTATGGCGTTCTGTATGCCATACATGCAGGCAGGGCTGTCACCGATCCAATTTACGATTTTGAATCACGGATTGATGACAATGAATCCCAAGTCAGCGACCTTGAAAATGAGATCGAAGAGGTCAAGTCCATCATCAAAGATCTCGAATACAGGAAATATTAACCAATGAAGGAACTATTGAATTTCTATGTAAAGGCGCTTCCTATAACTTTGGGTCTCATCTTCTCATTAACGGCGCTCTCGTTCTTGATCGACTTCACAGATAGTGCTCGTCTATCTGATATTGGGGAAGAAGACTTTTTGACATTCCTAATTCTGGCTATCGTAGGCATTCCTACGCTTCTATTTGGTATCAAAAAACTATCGAGCGAAGGTACTACAATACATTAGGAAGCTGCGATGAAAGATTGGAACTGGAAGCACGTCGTCCTTTTTATATTGGCTATCCCAGTAGTTAATTATATGGCTGGTTACCTTGGCAAAAGCGCATCTCAACACGTCAACGAAAGAGAGCGCGCAACTTTGTCATCACCGAGTCCTTATCAAGAAATTCGGGTCGTAGTCACAAGCCAAAACTCTCAAGGGGTGACGCAACATGATTTTGACTTAAATTTCTTGCATAATCTAGAGGCTTACGCTGTTGAACGTGCCAAGCAGAAAACGAAAGAATATCTTGCATCTGAAGGTTACCCTAACACAAATATTGATTTCTCCTCGGAGGCAATCTATGTCGAAAGCGGTTCAGTAAAGCTGGCGGTTGTTCGTCTTCGTGCATCGGAAGGGGTAAACCAAGTACTTATTGTCGGAATAATTGACAACGAACTCAAACGGATCAGTTGCTTAAGATCTTCAATAGAGGCAATCCCGATTTCTTACGGGGTGTGCGCAGATAAAATAAAAGAAGTATTCGGCGTTAAAATAGGTGCTTGATCATGAGAACGATCTCTAACCAGCAGCTCAACCGGACACGCCTGTAGGCGCACCGATTAGGGTATCCGGGGACAGTATACCTAATAACTGCCGCACCAATCTCGACAAGCAGACTTCCGCTTCTGGTCGCTAAGCGACCTTGCGGCAGAGTAGGTAGTGTCGGCCTGGATAATTAGACAGAAAATGGGGCGTCTGATAGTTGTTTACCGGTTGGCAGCTGATATACATAAAAACTATAGTGCTGGCCTGAGGTAGCGCCATGAATGCATGTGCCGCAAAGGCTGTCCGTAAGTACATTGATGCATTACCTGCGGGGGAGCTATTCACACTGGCCGATATTTCCAAATACGGTACCCAGGGAGCAGTTGGGAAGGAGCTCTCTCGATTGGCCGCTGCGGGCGCGATCGAACGGGTCGCGCGGGGCATCTACATGCGGCCAAAACACAGTCGGTATATAGGCAAGGTCGCACCATCGGCTATCGATGTCGCAAAAGCCATAGCACGGCGAAGTGGCGCAATCGTACAGGTCCATGGCGCCGAGGCGGCACGACAGATGGGGCTGACCAGCCAGATGCAGATGAAGCAGGTGTTCTGGACTTCTGGGCCATCAACACGTTTTCGCTTGGGTGCGTTGGAAATTCGCATGCAACACGTCAGTCCGCACAAGCTGGCTATGGCTGATCGCCCCGCTGGGCTTGCGCTAACCGCCCTGTGGTATCTCGGCAGGCGGGAGGCCACCCCAGAAATGATTGCACAGATCCGCCGCAGGTTACCGGAAACCGAATTTGAGGCGCTGAGATCTCTGGAAGGGACCATGCCATCCTGGATGCGCGAGGCAATTCGTCAAGCGGAAAGATAGGTTTACGTGGGGATCCCCTCGCTGATAATCTCCAGCAATGCCTCGACCTGCTGAATGCCCTCACGGGTCGCCAGCCGGGAAAGCGGCGCTTCCCCGTTCAGCGCCCGATTCGGCTTGCGCAGCCACCGGGCAGCCTTCTCTGCCTCACCCAGCACCTCGTCGGCTCGGTAGGCGAGATTCCGGATATCGAACAATTGCCACTCCGGCTCCGAATTGAGTCCGAACGCGTCATCATCCCGGATGCGCGCCTCAATGTTGGTCACTGGCATACTGAGTAGGCTCGCCAGCTCATCCACCGTGAACCGGTAATCCCGCATCAGCACCCCGAGGGGATCGTCATCCACGCCTTCAAGTCGATGTTTGATCCGGGTCCGTACCGCCGTCTCGGGGCTGAACAGGCTCATATCCGCGGCCGTCTTCCGGCCCGAGCGAACGGCTTCATAATCCAGTTCCTGGCGCATCCGTTTCATCAGCATGAGCAAGTCCCCGCCCTGGTCGCGGAATTCGCGCAGGGCCTGGAGATCCTCGAGATCGAGGCCGGCGGCTTCCGCGGCCCGGCCGAGGGCAATCAATTCATCCTGGGAGTGTGAGTCTGTCATTTCGCCTTGCCATGTTTAGTATTTCAAACATTTCACCGCCTCACTCCCGGTATGTTTAGAATACTAAACATTTTGCATGTGAGCGCGGATCCAGTCCGCCAGCTCAGGTTCCTCGAGATTGCCGGCAGCCAGGGCCTGGATGACCCGCACCACCTCAGCCTCATCAGCGATCAGCTCCTGGCCGTTCAGCTGGAGGAAAATGTCGATGGCGACCAGGGCGGCCCGCTTGTTGCCATCTGGGAGGGGGTGGTTCCGGGTCACGCCGTAGCCGTAGGCCGCGGCTAGTTCGGCCAGGTCCGGCTCACCATAGGCGGCCAGATTGGAGGCACGCGTCATGGCAGAGTCCAGCTTGGCGTGATCGATCAAGCCACTCGTCCCACCGTATTTCAATAGATCGGTGTGACAGACAGTCAGGGTATTGTCCGGGATCCAGCGCCAGCCGCTCATGACGGCCTACTTCGCCAGCTCACGCAGCGCATTGTCAAATTTCTCGCAGGTCCGGTCGAATGCCCGCATCGCTTCATCGAACGCATCCTCTTTTGCCTTCAGCTCGGCGGACGGCTCAATCCGGCAGTTCTCGAATCGTTTCGAGCGCGGCACCTCCCTGTCCGGGTTTTCGTCGAACCAGCGCGCGAACGCCGCCTGCCGATCGCGCTTGGCCTGATGATCTGCCTCGGTGATCATCCCCGCGAACATAGGATTGGCCTCATAATAGTCATCGACCACCTGCTCGAATGCCTGGCGGAGTTCGTTAATAGTGGCGCCATGGAACGGCCAGATACCGGGAAAGTTTGCGACATGGCCGTGGTAGCATTGATCTTGTTCATCGAAGTCGATGACGACGACGGCCCTGAAATTCCTGTGTTCCATTTCCATGGTATCGCCGCACTCACCATCCAGATATGCCCGCACCTGGTGCAGATCCTCCATGCGGCCCGTCAGTAAGCGTGAGAGTGCGGTTTGCCCCTGAAAGAGGGGAGCATCGTTGGGCTTCTTGACCCACTCGAAGGCCGCACGTCTCGATGGCAGCAGTATGCACAGCGCCTTGTGGATGCCCAGGATGTAACTGATTCGCTTCAGCGTGTCCGGGTCGAGCTGACTGGCAGTATGCTCCGTTTTCCACTGGAAAAAGATGTCCTCGGGAGGGTCTCCGAGCAGTGTCCGCTGCTCAGCATCGCCCAGGCCCCACTGCCCAGTGATGGTGAAGAAGCTCTGTAGCGCCGCGGTTGCGACGCGTTGCGGATCCAACGTGCCACAGAGCGCATGTGCGCTCGTGACTTCAGCAGGATCTTGTCCGATTGCGAGTAGTTCCGGATCCTGATCTTCGTATTCTGTGATAGCGTCGCTGAGCATTTCAATGATTGGATTGAGAGGGTCATCGGGAGAGTCTTCTGCTCTATCCAGCAGCGCCTCCACAAGCTCCAACGCCTGAATATGGTCAGCTTCGTTTCTGATCGTGATTCTCATACCAATATTGGATAATCAGACCTCGGCGATTTCAAGTCGCCGATATCGGCTATTTATTTCTGATAATGCGCCTTATCAGAAATATTAAACTCTGTTAATTAAAACTCCCGGATTGTATGCAGCGTCGTCTTCAAGTCGTCGACTGGGACGCCTACTTTATCTGCGACCTTCCGAGTCGTATCTGCATCAAAACAATTCAATGACAGAAGTGAGCAGAATTTCCCGGTATGTCCCGACAACTCAATGCGCTTTTCTTCAATATATGCATCGTCATGCCCCTGCTCGATCAGGGCCTCCAGAATGAGTGTCGCGATGTAGTTCATGCCTTTTCTCCTATCGACCTACCCTTCATGCATATTATCTCAATTTCTGAGCCCAAATTCCACTATTTATCTTGTTTTTCAGTATCTTATTGCGTATTATATATAACATACACCATCGACATATGCGTGATTGATTGATCTATATACTCGCCACTTCTGTCATGAATCTCGGATTTTCCCCTCCAGTAGCGAGACTGGAGGGGGATTAACGTGATTAACGCAGCACATTCACTGCAGGCTAAGGTGTCAGCTGTACAGGGTCATGCTGGTTCATATTATCAACAGACCACTCACGTATAACTGCCGCGTTTGGCACCCATCGGTCGATCGACATCTCAGCGAGGGAGTCCAATGCCATTACCGCAAGCGCAGCTTCTGTCAGCTCTGAATCAAACGCCCGCAATCCATCAAGTGAATATGAATGTGCCTAAGGCGCATAAAGTGCAGTCAACAGTGCTCGTGCCTCCCTTCCACCACCGGTATCGGTATGCCCGACCAGAATGAGTTGTTGCAAAGCCGGTATACCCGCCGTACGTATCCTGGTAGCACGCTCAGACAGAAAGCGGCGTTTTTCTTCAAGTGCTGATTTTATCTCTTTCATGATGATCTCCTATGCAGTATGAGACACACAGAACATGATGAAGGGTTTTCATATGATATAAGACAAGATCAGAGCGTATGTTTTCCGATACTCAAATTAGCGGCTGTAAACCGTTAGTATGGCATGGTGGCTCATACCCTCATCACACTTCACCATCCTAAAATACGAGTACCTCAGCATCTGACCTACCCTATATAATTAAGGCTACCTCTTCATCACATTCCTCATATCCTATTATCTACATCATTCACCACATTGTTACCCTTGACATTGCCCCCTATTGGAAAGGTAAACATCATTCATATACACCAGCGTAAAAATAACCGAAGTAGGGTTTAATACTAATTAATGCAGTTACTTATAAATATGAGGACGGAATCCAGTTCAGATACAGACTATTAAGTGCGAAACCGAAATCCCAAAAATTGGCATGATTCGGAATTATTGCAGAGCGGCTACATGAATCGCCCGGGGTCTGGTAGGCAGGTGGCAACGATATCCTCGCGCTGCGGTTTTCCCTGTGCGTCGGTCTTGACCACTACAGGTCGCTTGTCCGGTTCAGGGCCGAACAGTTCCGTCGCCAACTCCACAATGGCTTACGCCTGATCAGTGGCGTTACCTGAGTAACCGGCCTCGATCTAGTCTCGCGTATAAGAAATATCCCCTGTCGAGTTCATAAGGTCGATCCTGTGATCCATGTCCGCGTACATCCGAAGTATTAACACCTGCAGCGAACCGACACGATGGCCTGCAACCGATTTTGGCGCGATTTGACCAGACCCAGTGTCTCACGGGTCCGCGGGTCGAGTTTGATCTGGAAGTGCGGTCCGCTTTCTTACGGGCCGACTCAACGATATCCTGCAGGCGTTTTCCCTATGCAGCGATACTGATCTCGGTCTCTTATTGCACATCACGACGACAAACCCTCTCAAGTTCAATATGCCATCCCCCGTTGCCGGCCTCGGAGTTTAATGAAGGCATGGAATGAGGAAAGGTCCAGGTGGAGCGCAGCGCAGGCGGTGTGCGAACAATACTTTGACCGACCGAAAGGAATGGCTATGCTGTTCACCCGGCCGGCACCGGGGATCCGGGAGCGGCGACAGCCGCAATGCCATTCACTGATTTTCATTGCGTCGTACCTTTTCGTTTCGTTGTCAACCTGGGGCTCGGTCAACCCTTCCCCGCAGCGCGCTCCCTGGGAAGTGTCGGCGGCAGCCGGCACAGATCAGGCAGCGCTGCGGAGTCCTCGCTCTGAGATTTAAATCAAATTTTGCGCTGTTAGCGGAAAACTTCCGCGTTTAGATTCCGGGATATGGGTTACGGTCATCACATTCTGGAATTGCGCCTGGCGGACCGGGTCACGATTCCGGGTAGATTCATCCAGCTTAACCTTCCGGCTGGACCATGACCGGACCACTTTCAGGCCGGATGAGCCTTTCTGTTTTCGGGTCCCATAATGGCGTTGCGTCCGATCGGTAATATGACCCAGTACCTGGGCAATGGTTTCCTGATCCGTATCCGGATCCGTTTTCATCATCTGCGCCACGGCATGACGATAGACGTAAGGGGTGACGGTATTACGCATCCGGGGGAATGCATTTTTGCTGAATCGGCTCACCGCCATGCCGAACGCATTGGCGTCAGAGATGTTGACCCGCTTTTCTCCTCCGGCGTCACGCACCTGGTCCCGCAGCCAGATGAACTCTGGATGCGCCTCCGGGTCTGCCAGGGCGAAAGTGACGGAGCGCACTTTGTGGCCCTTGTCTTCGTCGACCTTCACCCCCTCGATGCGGAAGTAAAGCTGGTCTCCATCGACCAATTTTACCGTGACGCCATTTTTCAATTCCGCCGGCCGGCAACCGCAGCAGGCGATCACAGCCAGTGGCAGTCGGTATTTTTTCGAGCCGGCCGCCGCCGACCACATCCGGTGACGCCAATCTTTCGGAAGCCTCGGCAGCAATTTCTTTTTCGATCCCCGCTCACCTCCGGTTCGCGGCGGTTCCCGCTTTCCGATTTGTTCACGCACGGCGTTGGCGGTCTTGAGCGCGGAGCTTTTTTCACCTTTCGGGAATGCGATCAGGGTGCGCAGGTAGTGGGCGAGTATTTTGGCGGCATACAGCAGGCCGATCTTGTCCTGCACCTGCCATGCATGCCCCATTTTCGCGAACCACACATTGACGCCCCGCTGCGCATCCCACACCAAGGCGGCGCGCGCAACGCAATATTGCTTGTGGCCGGGATGGTATTTTCCGAGTCGCGGCATATTGGGCACGTCGGACGATCCCATGCGGTAATGCTCGATGTGCCGGACCATACTCTCGTAGCAGCGTACCGTGCTCGGTGACAGCTCACGTGGCTCCTTCTCGGCGTATTGCTGCGCGCGCTTGGCGACCATACTCGCATCTTCGATCGTGTTGATGTTGTCCGGATTCAGCAATCGGAATTCTGCATTTTCGGATTTGATGCCAAGGTCGAACTTCGATGCCAATCGGTAAATGTTGCGCGATTGAGTGTCGGATGCCGAACTGTTGTTGATACCGTTTTCTGTGTTGATGCCCATCTCAGTCGTCCTCGATCCTGTCATGCCATTTGCTCGGCAAATGGCCCGCCAGCGCCTCCCGGGGTCGGGCCAATTTTACTCGCGTTCCCGCTCGCAAATTCTGTCCCTCCCGCCATTAATACATGGATGTATTAATGGTATCGACGTGCTAACTCGCGAGTAAATATTGACAATGGTTCCACCGGTTATCTCACGCCAGATTCGTCATCTTTTTTAAATTGGGTATCGTTAATGGATGTTGGCATCGAGCGCAGAATGGTGTTTTCGAGTCTGCAGATCGACACCGGATCAAGTTCAGTACTTGGCAAAGTGGCCCGTATTGGCCCACTTTGGGCCCGAACTGGCCCGTATTGGCCCAGTAAGGTGTTTGATGACGGTACGCTCTACTAAAGTGGCCCGTATTGGCCCACTTTGGGCCCGAACTGGCCCGTATTGGCCCAGTAAGGTGTTTGATGACGGTGCGCTCTACTAAAGTGGCCCGTATTGGCCCACTTTGGGCCCGAACTGGCCCGTATTGGCCCAGTAAGGTGTTTGATGACGGTGCGCTCTACTAATGTGACCCGTATTGGCCCACTTCGGGCCCGAAGTGGGCCAATACGGGCCAGCCAACCGACAGTGCAAACAAAAGCCACGAAGGGCGGCAAGAAGGGGGTGTCTAGTTGACGATCAGAATAGCCAGGTTCCGGGATTCGGTATCGGCTCGCCGCAGCTGGCCAGTTTGAGGCCCTTAAAAGGCAGCGAACGATCAGCCAGACGAGATAAAACAGCAGGATCAAGTGGCCAAAGGGGTAAACAGTAGGTACAGGAAAATACCAATCCACGCTTGCTTACCCGAAAACCCCATTTCTTATACCAATGGCTTGTTAATTATTTTGCTTGGTGGCGGATCAGATCTTGATCCCGATAGGCCGGTCTCCGACCTCTCTCCGACTGCGAAAAAAGTGTACCACGTGGTACACCCAGATCTTTTGTACACGAATTACACCACGTATATCAGTATTTTACGATGAATCTTTGCGGGTTGTCGAGGCGGTGTCAGTAACCTCGGATTCATGTGGTGGATCTGACTCGAAGCCCCAGGATCGTCCCTAGGGCCTGGGATCAGATGGCGAGAAGACGCCGGGCCTCCGACTGCGAAAAAAGTGTGTCACGTGGTACATTTTTATTCGATGAGGCATATATTTTTATTTTTTATTAAATGGTTACTGCGCAAGCCTGAGGCTCGCAGAAGCGAATCCGGCACCCTCGGATTTTGGGGTCACAGCACGCGCTTGTCCTCAGTCTCCGGCATGTGCTCGCCGCAGTACGACCACATGCCACCAGGACCGACACGGCCTGGGGCGCCACATTGCACGCATGTGCGCTCGATGCGCTCTTCAGCAGCTTCGATAATCTGATCGAAAACCGCTTCATCTGACAGGCTGCACCCTTGGTAGTAGATTCTCAATCCGCCGTATTTTTCTTTCACATCAGTGATCTGAGGCCACGCATCAGTAGGAAGATCCATCCGCTCAGCGGCCTCTTCCATCTGCCGAAATGTGTCCTCGAGAACCTCCGCCCAAGCCGGCGGGCACGCAAAGCCTAACGGCTTGGGGAAAAGGCGTGGGTGCCGGGTCCGGATTTCCTTCTTCCTCTTTTCCCATGTTTCCTGTTCATCTTTCGATAGCATCTCTCGCTCCATATATATATCCACGCCCACGTATATTATCCCACGAGATCGGCGACCACCCGATCCGTCAGCCGGGCCGGGCAGCGATTCCTGCGCGGAGGATCTGGGAGAGACTGGGTATCGGGTTGCCCACATCTGCGAACCGGCGCGAAACTCCTGGATCACTGCATCGTTCGCTGGATACGGCATGATTGGCGCTGGGCCGGCGCCGGCTTGCTCTTGTCCTCACCCCCCACTTATCTTCTGTGGATGCGGAGATTGTAGATGTAATCCCAGGCTGTCAGGAATTTCAGCCACAGCGGACAGACCCCAGACAAGGATTACTGGATACTACATTTGCGCCGAGCGACACTAGGGTCTGCGATCCGGCTCAATGCCAGGGAAGGCGCAACCCCCGCTCCCGCGGGGGTTTTCAGTTTTGGCATTCGATCACCTGCGGGCTGTCCTCGCGGGTGTAATAGCCCACCGGATACCCTTCCCATCCCTCATCCGGCGCCGAGCCCAGCAGGGCCTGAAGCTGCTCCGAATCCGTGACCGCCGGATCCAGCCACTGCGCCCAGGCATCGGGCGGCAGAATCACCGGCATCCGCGGATGAACCTCGCCAATGGCTGCATTGGCCTCGGTCGTGATGATCGCGCAGGAATCAAACGCCTCACCGCCCTCCTCTTCCGGCGGCTCCCAGCGACCCCAGAGTCCGGCCATGAAGAAGGGTTCACCGTCCCTGCGTCGGAAGTAATACTGCGGCTTGCGCTTCTCACCGGTGTCCTTCGGCTCATAGAAGCCATCAGCGGCGATGAGACAGCGGAAATACTGGAAGGGGAACCGCCAGAGGCGGCTGGTCGTCAGGGTTTCGGCCTTGGCATTGATGGTGGAGTACCGGGTCTTGGGCTGCTTCTCGAAGGGCGGGGTGTAGGGCCAGCGCAGCAGGGCCATCTCCCGCTCTCCCGCTGGATCAATCCGACAGACGAGTGCTTTTTGGCCGGGGAGGATGTTATATCTTGGCGGAAACACGAGAAATTCGCAACGGGCATTGGCGAGCTCAGCGAAACGCACAGGTGTGGTAATTTGGGTAAAGCGACCGCACATACATTCCCTTTTGAAAACCTCAGGTTCAGGTCAGTTCATAGACCATGAAATTGAAGTCAAGAAGACGGCTCATCGTTTACTTTGAGATATGCCTCCAGCGCTAGCCGCACGACCTCAGAACGAGTCGGAATCTTACCCAGCTCCCCTTTGAGCTGCATGCGCTTCTCATCAATCTTATCCGCCAGGTCCGCACTGATACGGACGTTTATCTGCACTCTGTCTTCCATCGGTGCTGCTCACTGCATGACAATTTGAGAAATCGTACCTGTATACATGAACATTGTCTACAGTATTGACAATGACAAAATTTTATGTATAATGTGTAGACGTATTTATTTATTTATCAGGTGACAAAATGATTGCAGAGATATTTGCCATGAATCAACAAGGACTTAGCCAGCAGCTAGAATGCCGGATCATAGGCATGCACTTGGAAATGGATCTGGATAGTGGACAGCATATACACCGTCTACGTCTGGAACACATGTCTGGAATGATCAATGCCTATATCAAAGCTGGAGATAAAGTGGCGCCCTTAAAGAAGATTAAGCGAAAGCAGTGGGCATCAGTAGTACTACGGAAACAACCAGCACCAATTGGTAATGTTGATTATCGAATTGTCCAACTTCAACTGACCCATGTCAGGACAAATAATACTACTCCGTCACTGCATACCTCATGTGTAGCAAAAGCGGGAGCAATTACTGCATTAACGACTGGCAGCGCTGAAAATAAGCAAGCCAAGATAAAGCGCCGAAAACTTGCTCCTCCGCCAAGTATAAATGGTAACACCAGTAAATGCAGTGTCTGCGGATCTCCTGATGTTTGGCCAAAGAAACACGGCATGTGTCCGAAGCATTATCGCCGCTGGTACAACAAGAACCATCGTGACGCAAATAAACGCCGTGAACAGGTCAGAGAGTGCTATCGCAGAAATCCTGCTAACGCCCTGCTGAGCTTGTACAAAAGCAAGGCCAAACGCGAAAACCGCGAATTTGACCTTGACCGTGATTGGATCCAATCACGCCTGGATAAGGGAAGGTGTGAAGTGACTGGGCTACCTTTCGCCAAAGGGAGGTTTGGGGAAAAGCCAGGTAAATATCGACAAGACCCATGGGCGATATCGATAGACAGGATCGATAACAGGAAGGGCTACACGAAGGATAATTGCCGGATGGTAGTATGGTCGCTCAACCGCGCAAAAGGCAATTATCCTGACGAGGTGTTATTGAAACTGGCAGCAGCATTGGTTAATCCGCCGTTGCTGTAAGTTTGATAGCGAACTGATACTACCTTTGATATATAGCGCGAGCTCACAGTTGTACGGAGGGCTGTGAGGATATAGACCAACTGCAACAGCAGTTCTCGGAGTTGATGCATCGGCGATATTCCGCTGCATAACCGCACAGCCGGGTCAGGCTGAAAATGGGCGCTCTCCGTTATTTCCCATATTGAAGTATCCCTCCATTTATACCTACCTATTTTCAGCAAATGTCTCGTCGAAGCCGGAGCTCATCGTTGACCACACTGGTACCGTAAGCGGTATTTGGCGATCGTCTACAGATTCTATGTTGCAGTTATTTAAATGACTCTTGGCACCCGGTCTGACTGAGCCACAGATTGATTAAGTACGCGAAGCTTGGTAAGCGAAATCTGATATTGACCATTGCTGGGTAGTGGCTTTCCTTCGAATTGATCCCAAACATATTTTCCCGGCCCGTTATAAATTTCTTCAAATGTTCCGTCTGGTAGTATCTTTATGACTATCGTATGCAGCGGCTTACCACGAAAAGCAACGGTATTCGATTGTGTTGCCTTGATCTCAATTTCCAACCCGGCCTTTGTGACCGCGTCATAGCCTTTGTTTGATGCCGTCTTAAGCTCAAGATCATAGGCGTCTGCAACCAGACACTCACCAATGCTGCCCACCATGTGGCCATCGGGTGTAAAATGCCTACCAGGAAACATCTCCTCAAGCTCTTTTACCGTAGCATACAACCGCTTGATCAGGGTCCGGAATCTATCGTGATCCATCACAGATATTGAACGGCTTTATAAAGACTATGGCGAATGAGTGTTAGCGACATGAATAGTTCCCCTTCTCAGCCATATTGACGTTGGTGAAAGCACCTCAACCTGAACCGGATTATCAATCTCGAAATTTTGACCAAACCATTGGCGCAATTGCGTTCCCCCCATAATCCGCGGCGCATTAGATTTATTTACGGACCTGTTGATATAACCCTGAATCAACTGCTTGCTTTCACCGCAATATATTTCTATTTTGTCCCGATCAGCGCCAAATAACTTCATATACTTCGTAGGCACATTGAAGAACCCTTGATTATAATAGGTTACGCGTAGCTGGAAGTGAAATATTGTATCGTCAATCCTTGACTCCGTACCTGCATTCAATTCCGCATTTTGCTTATATACAGTTAATTCGACAGGGGAGGCTTCACTATCGTTAACTGTGTTTTCAGGCTCTTGAATTGCATTAGGACGACCATTCCATGGCGGTGATATATCGGATATAAGACTATCCTCCAAGCCTGCCGCCAAATTAATATTGAATCCACCATAGTGGAGAAGACCGGAATCAGGGAGAACAAAAATATCAACTGCTTCTCCAGCCTTCAGAAGTGTTTTTATATTTTCGTTATTTTTGATATTGGTCGATTGACTTGGTCCCGGATTCTGATAACTGGCCATTCTACCTTTGAGTGTCTGCGTTGTTTTTCCAATATATTTTATATCGCCATTACTCACGAACGCATATAGGACATTTTTTGCATTTACTTGGTTTGTCAGCTCAAAGACAGGACGGTCGTCAGCTAATTTCCAGTGCCCCACACATTCAAATCCTAATTCAATAAGTCTGTTCATATTCTCAATTTTACGGACAGCAATCTGTTACCTATAAATTTTCAACTCAACGAAAGATCAATACTCAATGCCTTCTTAACCGCCTCTGGCAGCGGAATCCGCTCTGCGAGCTTCTCCGTCGTCTGCGCATCCGTTGCGATTGCAGCGCCCATGACGACATTAAACCAATTCTCACGGTCCGTCACCACCCGATACATCTTCTCATCCTGGGTTTCGGCCACATAGGGCAGATAGACGTGGATAGGCTTGCCGGCGTACTCTGCCTTGGCGCCAATGCGGTCCACGCGACCGATGCGCTGCTCCAGATTACTCGGGTTCCAGGCCAGGTCATGGTGGATGATATGACGGCAGTTAAGGTGCAGATCCACACCCTCCGACATCACGCTGCTGGCGACCAAAATTACCGCGTAGAATGGGGTATTGAAGGCCAGCATTAAACGCTGGCAAATTTCGTGCTTGGTCGCGCCGTTTACCAGGCGCACGTTGCCGACAAAGGCGCGGAGCTCCTCCTCATCTTCCTCGGCCTCGACGGATTCAGAGCTATAGAGAGGGTCAAGGCCACCCTCGCTGGAATACCCAGCATTATGCAATGTCAGCAATGGGGTTAATTTAGGCAGTGCTGTGGACATAAAAGCAAAACTCACTACAATTCTGATGACCACAAAGTCAGCATAGATTGATCATGGGATAATGGCAGCCAACCCCTATTTTTACTGATTCATATTGACTGATTTCCCTGATCAGGGAAGATCATATTTCACTGATGAATTTACTCGGATTACCATAGTAAGAGACAAATAACTGACGTACTGCGCGTGTGGCAGAGACATGGAATAACGCACGCTCAGAAAACTCACTCGATCTGTTCTCTGTAGGATCTTCCGATTTTTCAATTGCATTTTTCAAGGGCAGAATACCCTCATTTGCAGCAACAATCATCATATGACGGAATTCGAGCCCTTTAACCCTATGCATTGTCGCTAATCTAACACCATCCTGGCTACGATTATCGGCAACCTTTCTACTCATTCGGATGCAGGAGATATCATTTTTACGTAGCGCGGATTCATACGTTCCAAGCAGCTCGTTGGTTCGTGCCACAATACATATATCCTTAAGGCTTTCGCCCTGTTCCAACAAGGAGCTGATATTGACATTGATCCAGTCTTGCTCCTCTTTCTGTGACCCAAACCCCTCGACTAGCGGCTTATCACCATGCACCAGCGACCTGTAACCGCCTTTTTCGTCCTCACCCCCATCCAAGTCGTCAACCTTCATACCCTCAAGCATTGCGGTAGCGAAACGACGAATCTCTTCTGTGGTACGATAATTTATTTTCAGCCTCCTGCTCCTGCCACGCACTTCAATTCCACAAGCGCTGAGGGTATACCTCCTTCGATAGATGCGTTGGTGTGCGTCGCCGACAATAAACAAGTCGTTTTTGGATTTTTGGACCATGAGCCTGATAAGGCGCATTACCTGCGGACCCATATCCTGCGCCTCATCCACCACAACAGCATCATAGGGTAAGCTTGCATTACCTGACTCCAGCAGGTCTGCAGCATCCTGCGTGGCGTCTTCGCTCGTCCGCAATCCCCGCTGATGCAACTGTATCTGAAGTTCCTCGAAAACCGGCCATATTGCTGACCGTTGCGCCCTTGTCAAAGGAACGCCTCGACCGGTTCTTCTCGCCCTGAGATACTGCTTCTCATCAGTAATCCTTTGCGGCAGGATCACCCTATCCCATTCTTCGTTATAGAAACTCTTCGGCAACATTGGATCTGATGGCTTCGTATCTAGGGCGATATCCCAGCATTTCTTATATTGATCATTGCCTTCATATACTATTTGATGAGGATATCGATGCCTTTTCAAGAACCGACTCACCCAGGCATCTATGTGCACAACCTCGATTCTATCCATATCTTCGGCAGAACAGATTCTTCTAAGGTTTTCCTGGATATCAACCGCAAGATTGGCGGTAAATGTTGTAAATAAAATCTTACGATCAGGCGCTGACAGGCTGTTACGAACTAGCCAGCGCGCCCGATGCATTGCCACAACAGTTTTGCCTGTGCCTGCACCCCCAAGAACTCGGATTGGTCCATTGACACTCCAGTTCACCAATCTTCGCTGAGATGGATGAAGGAAGATTCTCCATTTCTCCAGCGGGGCCGAAAGCATGGCCTCTAATTCGTGGTCGTCCTCAACCACATAGAAGCTGCGCAGGCTCTGTTCTCTCTGTAGGGCGCTGGCAAAGTCCGTAGTATCCACCTTCTGTTCAAGGGTGGGCGAGTATTCTTGAAGAATTTCCTGAACATCGCTACCCGCAGCAATCAAATACAGAGCTTCAAACGCCTCTTTCGGCAACTTGCCCTCCAGACGCTCCAGCGCGTCCTCAGTCCGTATCTCTTTGACTACAGATATTTTATCTTCCGGAACACCAAGTCGCAGAAGTTCTCGATCCCTCAAGCTGAATAGTGGCGCAACATCTACTTTTTCCTTTTGCTCAATGTGCGTTTGATTTTCATCAGCATCAGTAGCCTGTATTAGCTGGAGACTGCCAGTTTCAGGGTGAATTTCACAAGTATGTCGTCGTGCCCAGTCATATGCATCGTCATGCTTGGCGACCCAAAGCAGGACATAAACATTACCCTGTTCTGGACTCATCACAATCCCTCGATAATCCTGATCTATCCGAACAGAGCGAAATTGCGGATCGGCAGCATCATTGAGCTTTTCGTAATTAATTCCCGAGCTATATGGATCATTACGAAACTTTGTTACAAAGCTCATGACTTTTTTCTGCTGCGACTTTGGAATTTTCGCATAGGATTCCAGGAAATCAGTAGAAATCGCAACGGTTGGCCTAAGCTGATTCACAGATAACTCCTGTTAATGCGCAACGCCTAATTTGGACGTCAATTGGTCGATTACGGTATCATCAAGCCCGACAAACACCGACCACCCCTGTTTTTCGAAGGCTTTTATTTCCGCCTCTTCCGCATCGACAACAACTCCGATATTTTTATCACTCCATACCAGGTCCATTTCAGGCAATACTTCACCCGCCTGGTCTAGTATCTCGACTCCAACATCAGGAATGGGGAGCCCTGCATGTTTAAGCCTAATTACCGAGCTACCGAATAAGGAATTCTTGCCGACATGAGACCACATATCCTCTTCTTGCGAAGCTTTTTCAGGTTCCGTCGCTGCTGTTACTTTCCCTCGTACAGGAGCTGAATAGATACCGTTCATCACTCCTTTTACTGATGACATAGTGAGGTTCGGCACGAATTGAAGAAGATTCGCAGTTTCCCAGTAGGAAAGCCATCGCAGTTCGAAGTCCTTGTCCTGGCGTGCATCGCTGTCATCAATGGCATGATGTACAGTTAAATCATGCTTAAAGGGCTCAATGTTTTGTTTCTGCGCCTCTGCGAAGGCAGACTTCGGAATACGGGAAGCAATACATATCCCTTCTGAACCTCCTCCAGCTTCACCAAGCAGGGCTCCCAAGGTGGCTGGATCATCATCCTTACCAGGCCATATCTCACGAATATACGATGGCATATACGGCTCTAGTTTGGACAATAGCTCTTGCCGATACCCAGAGTCTTGCAGACTTCTGTGGTCAAGCCACCCCAGACTGCGAGACAATGCCGTATAACGTAGACGATCCCTACCTTCCTTGCCACCAGAAAGATATAACAACAACCAACGAAATGACCCTTCGACGAGGGTGCTCTCATACTCTGGATACGGCTGCCAACCAGCGATTGAGCTGAGCCCCGTAAACATCTTTTTCATATTCGGCTGTTGGTCGATTGATAGAAGCTCGGACGCCGGTTTTAGCATCTTGGATCCTGTACTCGGCAATGTATGCCAGCCGAATGTCCAAACCATGAACTTTCCGCTATCTAAAATAGCCTGGCGCTTTGCAGTATCATCAGCCAGTTTGGAATAGTGGTATTGAAATCCGTCCATAAAGATGGCGACGGGCAGGCACTCACTCGATTCCCTGACTGGCCAGAAAACAAAATCCGGAACTACCTGCAGGTCAACTCCTTGCGCAGGGCCAAGCTTGCACTGGGGTTCAAGTTTCCATGCGCTTGCCATACCCGAACCGCCATTGTGAGAAATCGTGACAAAAAATCCAGGTTTTCCGTCAACCAGCTGAGGCGAGAGGCTTACGCCATCCGTATTTGTCAGTGCATCAATAAACCTCTGCTCAAGCTCACTTTCTAGAAGCGCATTGATTTCAACGGAACCCAGGCTTTCGATTTCTTGCAGACCTTCTGACTCCGAGAGTATTTTCTCAAGAATCTCATCCGCTGCCTGACGAGATATCTCATCCATCTTGCGGCTTTCTCGATAGGCAAGGATACAGGAATAGCACCCATCCTTGCTATCATCAGTCTTGCACTCACAATTGTGTATAACCTCATAAGCCCCGCGCAGTAGGTTGATAAGATTTTCCGGGCTCCTTAACAATTCTTTCAGATAACCTGTACCGCCTGGAACGCTATCAAACAAAATCAAGTAGTGCTTCCGAGTCTCTCCTGCTGTCGGTTCTGACTGATGTGCGACCTGAATATGATCCACATTTCCACGAAAATATTGTCGCAGACCTAGATTCAGGGCCGCAATCAGCGAGTGCAAACGTTTCCCTGAGCTACCGACCTCTGCCAAAGGCAGCAGGATTCTTACTGCTTCTGACTCCAGTTCCCTGAACAGATACAGACTCTCGAAATAGTCGTCTTCAGTCTCCACTGCGCCTGCACGCCGCAACTTACAGTCGTAAGCGTGCTGAAAACCTGGTCGCTTGCCTCGATGATTACGACGAACTTTCCCACAATGGCGGCAAAGCTGGAATCCGGGTCGAGACGAGAAGTCGCCCGCCACTGAAAATTCATGTGACTGATCACCCGGCTGGCCAAAGTTGATTTCTTTAAGACTTACCTTAGGCAAATATTCGAAGCCAAAGGGTATTTTTTCATTGATGATCCTATATGCCTTAGTCGCGGATGCCGGCGGGACATCTATCAGCATCTGCCGGTTGAAGAAAATAGGCGTACGCTGATCACTGTCATCACCAATTCTGCTGCTACGGTCATCGGCGGTTGCGAACACCTGTCGCAGCCTAAGCAAGTTGCGTTTACGGCCAGCATCAGACCACTGCGGACTGCCACAGCGCGGGCAGACAGAATGAGGGTCACCTGTAATAGCGACGTTTTCCATATAATGGCATCGGTCACACAATCGCCAAGGCTGTGCCTCGCTTACACTCAGATCAACCTGATCTATCTCAACTTCTCGACCTACGGCATAAAAGCGGCTTAACGGCGCCAGCTCACTGAGAGCTGCCTGCCCGGGACGTTGCATCTGAAAGTTGATTCGCTCATAACGCCGGCCGCCTTCGTCCCCTTCTCGTTCTGCCTGTTTCAGGCGACGAAGAATTACGGTCTGTAATGTGACGCCCTCCTCTGGGAAGGCGTAATTGGGTAACAATCCCTCATCGGTGAAGAAATTCAACGTCGCGGTGTCATTTATTCGGCGTCGCAAGGCCATCAGTGCACCACGCTCTGCCAAAACTCCATCGAGTTCTTCATCGACTGCCTCATCCCGAGGCAGATCTTCAAGTCTCTGCTTCTGTGACTTCAGGCGATCGATCCTCTTATTCAGGCCTTTACGCTGCTGAACCAACTGGTGCAGGCGATTCATCACGCGGTTCGCCATTCCTGACTGTTCGTTCGCACCCAAAAGAAAGCTCTTGAGATGCTCCTGTGACTCTTCTGACAGTTCAGAAAACAATCCGACAAATTCCCGGAATATGGCTGTCCTGTTCTTTTCTACAAAGGCCAGGAAGGAATTGGGAAAGCGCTCTTTCGCATCCGCTTCCACTCCATCGAGAACTTCTTGAAGTTTGCGCGGAATCGAATCTCCTGCCACACCTGACGCAGCCCAACGGTCAAAACAGTAAGCGATCATCTGCCGTTCGAGCACCGCCGTTGCCTGAAGAAAGACACCCGGAGGGTGAATATCACCATCAATCATAGCTCTAGGGTTAGCGTAAAAGTACAGGTCATGCTTATGAGCATTGGCAACTGTCACCGTTAGTGCATTACCATCCCTTCTGCCTGCACGCCCAATCCGCTGTAGATAATTGGACTGCCTGGGCGGAACGGAGCACAGCAGCACAGTCGAAAGATCACCAATGTCGATTCCCATCTCAAGCGTGGGAGTCGAGGAAAGCAGATTAATATCCCATGGCTTCTTGCCATAGATAAACGAGCGCTCAACGCTGAGTCGAGTCTCAGCGTCCAACAAGGCTGTGTGTTCAGATGGCACCAGCCTATGTGGCCACTCAACCTGCCTGGGTTGATCAGTATGAGAGGTCGGCATATGAACAAATTGGCCTGAGCAATAACTCTGCAGGCACGGGGTATGCTGCCATCCCTCGACATCTTCAGAGGGCACCTGAATCCTGCTCCTACACACATCGCAACCAAGCTCGGCAACCGATGTTGTACATATCCATTGCCCGAGGTCGAGGCCCCATACAGGGTCCGCACCCACTTCCTTCTGTAGCAGAAAGCCGTCTTTCTCCAGCCGTTCAATGGTGAGTTTGATTGCCTGTTGATACTCAGATGTCGCAAGTACGTCGTCTTCTGAGGCTAAAGTCTTTTTGAACCAGGCGTAATACCATGATTGTCCCTCTCGCTGGAGTGCCTCAAAGGACTTGCTGACATTTGTCAGACTCAGCATAGCCGGTGGCCGCGCTGCACCGCCATAGTTCGGCATATAAGGCGTGCGATACAGCTCGTACGTTTTTCCGCGCGACTGGACATATCCATCCAGCATCGGATGATAAAAAGCTCCACGGACCCTGAATCGCCACAGCAATCCCAGCAGATAGCGGAGCACTTTGGTCGAGTCTAGATCACGTAGCGGCCCGATTTCCTCTGAAAGTCGCATCGTCAACTGCTGCGCCGTCTCTCGCAAGGACTGGCCATCCACTCCCACGGCCGCTGTCTTGGCGCGTTCCAATGTACGCCCAATCCGCGAGCGTAGTCCGAACCCCTGGATCACCTCCCAAGTCAGCCGTTGCTCTACAAGCCCAGCAAGCGTAGACCGATCAGGAAGAGCGCCATGGCCTGTTAAATGCTCGTAGTCCCTCAACCATTCCATATTTGGTGCGATAAAGGTCCCCACGAACCGCGCATCGTCACCTGCTCGATTCCTCCAGTAACGAGGCATCTCTGAGGCGACCACCGAAAGAGGCATTCCCTCCCCCTGGGCATGAATGAATCGGCTGATGGCACTACGCACCAGGGTGCTGTAGGTGCGCGCCCCAAAAAAGCCAGCTCGGTGGGCCGCGTCCTGAACAGAATCGGAGAAGGCAATCAGCTTCTTGTGGTCGTTGTAATGGCTTTCGAACAAGCGTCCAATCAAGACACTGGAGAGTGACGCGGCACGCGACCCAATCAGACTCAGACCTTGCCCAGCACCACAAAACGGGCAATCGTGGTGAGTCTTGACGACGTTAGTATCCCCCCTGCTCTGCGTTCGCCGCATATCCGGCTCCCAAACCGGTATGGCCGTATCGGTATTACATGCAGGGCATGTGGTACCGACGTGCTGGGGGTGCAGCTGGGAACAGTTCGGGCAAACGGCGCCATCCGTGCCCTTGGCTTCCCTCAAGGGTGCGTTATCGACGGGGAAAAACAAGGAAACGTCTGGATGATTGCCGAAGTAGCCCCGGTAAATGGTCTGTAGATCTGACTCCAGGTGACCTTCACCCGGATGCCGGATCGATACCCAACCGGTTGAATGGCATTCCCGGCAATGCACCACGGGTAAGTGCAGAGGATCAGTCAAGTCCGTGAGATCATCGGCGAAATACAGATGTGGGTTCCCCTCCACAGTGGCGACCAGGCGGCTCAGTTCGCGCATCCAAAGTTGGAATCGAACGTTTACGAATGCTTGACCTTCACCCGGCTTGCTGGTTGCCGTGCCATTCGGGACCTTGGGATTCCGGGCCCATGAAATCAGCGCAAGCAGGCTGTCCAGCATCTGGCGCGCTCGGACACGATCGATCCGAAACCGGGTTGACCATTCTTCGATCAATGCATTGATGTCGATGATGCCATGTGCTGCCTCAAGCAGCTCCCGGAAGGCACCACACCTACACAGGCATTTCGCCAGCGCGAATCTGGCCTCCATGGCAGCATCAGGATCCGTGGCATCCAGTGCCGGCGCGTCCTCGCCAAACCACAATAGGGACTGTGCACGCAGATAATCTACATCGCTGTCGTGCAGAGCCGGACGAATAGCACGGTTGACACCACTCGTGGGCCAAGCCGTGTAAAATACGTCGTAATCAGCGAGGAACTCCTCTGGAGAAAAACGGTCTTCCTGGATCACCGCCTCCTCGTCGAACTCGGCTGCGAACACCTTTTCGGCGTAGCTGATCAACTCCTGTCGGGAGGCCGGTCCACCGATCGTGGCCGAGGTTCCAACGCAGGCAAGGCCATCGCCAACCGACAGGCGATCCCGCAGCCGCCGGATGAGACATGCCAAGTCCGTACCCTGGGCACCATCAAAGGTATGCAGCTCATCCACGACCAGATAACGCAATCCGCCTGGTTCGTTGTAGCGCCACAAGCGTTGGTCGCTTGGCCGCATGAGCAGGAAATCCAGCATCTTATAGTTTGTTAACAAGATATCTGGGGGGTAGTCACGCAATGTATCTTTGCAGGTGATGACCCCGTCCCGGGTCATGGTTTTCTGTGGGGTCTCCTCCGCATCACCCACATACAGGCCCACGCTGATACGCCCCTTGAGTCCGGCCTGATCATGAATTTCCCGGGCGAAACGCCTGGCCTGATCGGTGGCAAGGGCATTCATGGGATAGACGATAATGGCCTTGATACCCTTTTCCTTGCGACCAGCGCAATAGTCGAAAATCGGTAATGAAAAGCATTCCGTCTTACCCGAGCCGGTACCGGTGGCCACCAGTGTTGATCTAGGATTCGGCCCTGCAAGCCGCTGGAATGCGCTCAGCTGATGGCGGTAGGGTGAAAACGGCAGGTGGACATGCTCAAAGGGCAGTACTTCCTGCTCATCCGCCTTACGGAAAGGCAGTCCAAGGCTCAGATATGGTCCCTTGAAAATCGCCTCAGACTCAGCGAGAAGCTCCTCCAGCATGGTGCTGCCATCTTCACGACGAAACCCGGGAGTCGTCATTGGGAAGGTAGCCTGGAGGAAGCGACGGACGGCCTCTTGCAGCTCGCTTTCGACTATGGATGGCAGCATATCAGTATATCGTTCTTAAAGTTCCATGACTCTGGCAGGTTTGATTTCGCCACATGCATGGGAAGCTAACCCTTGTATATTTTGCAAGGCCTCGATCATAGTCCAGACGCTCCAGCCAGCCTTGCGCGCAGCTTCCCGATCCTCTTCCGATATGGCGATCCCAATCCTGGTTTCCGGCCAAGCAAGCTCAAGGTTGGCGACCACGGCATAACTTGAATCCTGCACATCCAACCCCACTTCAGGCGCAATCGAACAATGCGGCTCTAACGCATCCACCAAGCCATGCAATCCGGGATCGCAGTACCTAAGCGCATTGGTCCATCCTGTCGGTTTCAGCAAGCCCTGCTCTCGACGCAGCCGCGTGATCAACTGCGTATCCGCGTGCGGGATGAACATCTGGCCATGTAGCGGTTGCTCACGGTGACAACATGAACATAGTGCCTGCAGATTCGGCCGGCTGTTATCGCCTTTCAAACCGTTTTTATGGTGCACGTGAAGCAACTTCTTGTGGCCACCCAGGTCTACGCCACAGGACTCACATATAAAATTCTTTTCTGACTTGTAGTGCGCAGCGACTTGAGCCCAATCTTTGGTATAGCTGTCATACTCGTGCTCCCCTGCCCTACGGCGAGGGAGATGCGGGAAAAATGAGCTATAGACAGAGAAAAACTCTTCTATATCGAAAGTTTCAGCAATGTTACGTGCACCACTATTTCCAGCACCTTTGTAATTCAGCTCCTTGAGGCAATTCTGACAGACCTGAAGCTTCGCAATCCCTTCAATATATTCTTTGGTATGCCAGTCTTCACCTGATACCTTGAAATCACCATCAAGGTTTTGTGTTACGACATAGCGCTCAAAACGACCGCCTTCTCGCATCATCTTCAGGGTCTTGCAGTCCGATATATGGAATCTATTACCCTTTTTCCCATCTTTCAGCGTTTGATGAACACCCTTTCGTGTATGGTCTTGGATATACAACAGAATTTGCCGGCCTTTATAGCTTAGCAATCCATTTGAACTGTCAACGTCATTCCAGTCATTTAGGACAATGCCCCTTTCTAGCTCGATATCAATCTGAGTAATCGGCTCTGCCTGGCTATGGACAGAAAAGTCCACGGGCTCCGCGCCCATTTTCCGTACAGCCCTTAGCAGATCACTGAAATCAACGTCCAGGGGCACTGATCATGACTCCTCAATGATCTTGCGAATCTGGGTTTCTGCGTTAGTAATCACCCTGAAGGTAACTCGGCGCGATGCCTCTCGATCCTCCAGGCCGTTCTCGCCGAGAACCGGGCGAGAGGAGGAAAAACCGACTGCCGCAAAGTGGCGTTTAACCCATGGCTTGTCCTCGACAATTTCCGGCAGATCATATACATACTTCAGCACAGATTGCGTTCGCCCCTGAGAGAGGGACATATTCAGAAAATAAGCTTCCGTGGCGGTGGTGTTATTGTTCCAGATACTGCTGGTGTGTCCTTCTATTCTGATCTCATCAATGGAATCCTTGTATTCCTTCAGAATGCTCAAATAACGCGGAAAAAAGTCAGACAAGATCTGTTTGAACCGTTGACGAATCCTGGTTTCACCCATTCCGAACAATACGTCGGGTGATTTGAATTCAAACGCCAAGGTTTCCCTGTTGACTTCAGCATTCCAGCGTTTGAGGTCGTTTTCAAACTCGTCCACCAGGGCTTCGTAAATTGCGACCTGATTCTCCTGATAAGCAACAGCGATTTCCTTGATCTTGTCACGCTCGATGAAGGCGTTGCGCATAAGGGCTATGGCTATAAACAGAAACACCATCATCAGGCCAGCCATCAGATCCGACACGGTCAGCCAGTGCGCGCCTTCGCCTTCACCGCCCGCGCGTGATTTTCCCAGTATCCTGTCCATGGCGGGCATCAGTTGTTAAATCCAGCACGACCCTCGGCGCGCCGGGCCTGATCCACTATCTGCGTCATTCTTTCAGTCAATGCCGAATAATCCTCGGTAAAGCGATTAGATATTGCAGCAAGCGACTGGCCCATCGCATTCATGACCCGCTCCATTTCCTGCTGCATGGCCTGATCCATTGCCTCCAGTTGCTTATTAACAGCCTCTCCAGTCGTTGCAATCGACTTTCCTAGCTCACCTTCGAATGCCTCGTGCGCACGGGCAAGCGAATTGGACTGTTCCTGAACGATCTGATTGAACACGCTTTCCAGGCGTTGCTGCATTGATTCGATGGAATCCGTCACCTGGTACTGAACTTCCTTAATGCTGGCTTCAAGATTCTTGTTGGCATCGATCAGCTGTTCACCAATGGCATTGGCATTATTTTTCATATCATCGAGCAGGTTACGAACATGCTCATTGATATCCTTCATGGTGTCTTCCAGCTGTTCACGGATATGCTGGCTGTTATTGGCCAGTTGATCCGAGGCATTGGTCAGCCCCTCATTGGTACGATGCACACGATCCTCGAATTCCTTTGCCCCATCCACTATCGCAGCATTGACTGTCTGACTTGCGGTCATGATCTGCTCGCCCGCATCCTTCACCGCGGTTGACACATCCTTGACCATGGCATCCATCTGTTCCTGAATCTGCGGGACGGCTTCGACAGCTTTATCACGCATATCCCGGAATGCCTCCAGGTGACGCTCCAGCTCGTTGAGCTGATGCTGCGTCGTCTCCAGTACCGTTTTCAGGCCGTCCATGGCCACGGGGATCTGCTTGGACTCCTCGCTGATGTGAGCGACCGACGCCTCCGTCTGCGTGATTGCCTGCACCCCTTGCGAATACTGCTCGATCATCTGCGCCAGCTGCTCGCGGTAGTTGTCCTGCCAGTGAACCAACTTCTCCACGGCGGCGTTCAGCTCCTTGAAATTCTCCCCGAATTGTTCAGTGAGATTCTGGTTGAAATCGGCAATCACTTCCTTCAAGGCATTGATTACCTGCTCCGTGGCGGACTTGGACAGCATCTCGGCGAACTCATCCAGCTTCTTCCACAGATCCGTAGAGAAGGCCTCGAAACGTTCCTGCTGTGTGTTCAGCATCACCGATATCGCTTCCTGGAGCGAGACCTGGGCGGACAGCTTCTCAACCGTTGATTTCGATTGTTCCTGAACATCGCTTCGCAGCAGCCGTATCTGGCTGATGAGGGCTGAGTCTTCATCGCCAGCGATGGACCGGGTGAGTTGCTCGGTCGCGTTTCGCTGCGCCCGGATCTCGGTGTATATTTCCTCGGGTCCCACATGTTGGACCTGATCCTCTTCCACCCGCTTATGGAGCTTGCCGCTGCTGTCCAGTGTTTTAAATATGATAGCCAGCGCCATACCTACAAGACTGGTGATAAAAGCGGTCTTAAGCCCTTCGAGCAAGGGTCCAATGCTGCCGTCGATATTGTTTACGTCAAATCCGAGCAAACCGATAACGATACCGATAAAGGTACCCAGAATGCCGAGTGAAGTCAGAAGATTCGGCGCGTAATGCACGTATCCCGGAAGGACACCTTTGCGTGCCGAGACGAGCGCGAATACGAATGCGCCAATCAGAATGAAAATGACGATATTCGTTACCGACCCTGCTGTTGATTCGCGCAATATTGATTCGATATAGCCTGCTACATTATACATAAGCACTCCGTATTTCTTTTACGGTTGTTGTTCGAATACTTTCCGTTGCACCTAGCAAAGCTGTCCCACTGCGGACGCCAAAAATCCAGTTTTATAATTAACATTCAGTCTCCAATGGCATGCTTCAACTCACCGATCAGTAGGGACGGCGCCTCAATCAGTTCTGACAGGGTATACAGATGCCAGCCAACCAGAGTCTCAGGTAAAGGGTTTGCCCTGCCCTCAGGCGCCCAGACACCGATTTTGTATTTGGGCCAAGCCATCTCGAATTCTCCCACCACCTCACTTGTGGAGTTCTGCACTTCATAGCCGATCACTGGTTCCGGTAACCCATGGTCGATGATCCAATCGGCCATGGGTACGGCAGCCTTGCTCAGGGTCTGGGCCCATTCAGGCAGAACCGCGTAGGGATCGTCCAAAATCGTCTCGGCGATGTGGCGCTTGAGCTTATCGGCGTCTTCGAATACCCGGTAGCCTGCATGGGTGGCAGTCAGAACCAAGTCCTGTTCTTCGTTCAGCAACATTGCGGCAGGCGCATCCAGGCCAGGCTGGAGACCCTCGGGCCAGGCGAGGTCCAGAATGGCGATCGGCTCCCCTGATTCGGAATTCACCAGCTCATATTCGATTTCCCCCAAAGGCAGCTTTTGCGCCTCCATCCAGGCGCGCAGGTCGCGGATGATCTGCTCGTCCTCCTCCGAACCGATACCACCAGGGATCTCCCGTGCGGGGGCCTGAACGGTTCCTGTATCGCCTTCATCGAAGACATAGAGCTCATTCAGCAGCTCATTGGTGGCGGCGGCCAACAGCTCACGTCGTGCCTGGAGAAAATCGGGGTATCGCTCCAGCGTCCAAAGGGATTCGTCCATGGGTACCCACTGGCTCTGCAGGGCATCAGGGTAGTTGCTACGCACTTCCTGGAAATACTCCTCCGGGTACCGGTTGGTGATGGTGAGGTTGGAGCCCTTGGTCAGAAAGCAGAAATTGGCCAGGGCATTGACCGGCTTCTGGTCGTACCCGAAATCGCGCAGCTTCTGCTTGGGGAATATATGGTGCAGTTCCAGGCTGGAATTGCTACTTAGCAGCCCTTTTTTAAGCGGGATCCCAAGACCCCAGTCCTGAGCCTCGCCGACCCGGGTGAGCATGTACAGCAACGAGTAGAAACGGTTGCCCCTGGTATGGCCGGCGAAGTGATCGGGGCGTACCTTGAGGCTGCCGCGCCACAGGAACAGCTCATGGATCAGGGCTTCGATTCCGTCGCCCTTGCTCTCCAGAAGAATATCCAGGTCCCGGGACAGTACGCTTTCTGTGGAGCCCGAGTATCTCCCCCAGATGGCCGAGTGGATATACCAGAACAGGAGTTTGTTCACCGTTTGCTGATCGGCGATCTTGCCGCCCTGCTCCTCGATGTAGCGCACCATCACGGGGAAGGCATAGTAGCCGGTCAGCACCTGATGGTGATCCAAGCCCAACCGGGCCCCGATCATATCCAACAGGTAGTTGATGTGTTTGATGGCTTTGTCCAGACCGACCAGGAATTGTTCACCGGTCAGGTCATGGATGAACGAGAATTTCGCCTCATTAGTAGTCAGTGTAGTGATGCTGCGCAGCAGCCAGTCCAAACTGAAGTAAAAACCCCGGGCATTCCAGTCATCCAGCGCCTCGCGCATACTCGTGCGGGCGTCGGGCTGGGTGGAGCAGATTTTGGCCAGCGCCAAATCACCCTTGGAGAGCTTGGTACCGCCGCTGTTCACCCGGTTGAAGATGTCCACAACCACGTCCAACGTCTTGTCCTCGCCGGAGATCTGCTCTACATGGATGTCGATATCCCGCACGTCGCGCAGGCGGTTCAGGCGGCTGTTGTAGCGGTTGCCCTCCTTGAACGACAGCTCCAGAGACTCGGCCAGGCGTTCGGTCACAGACTCCGCCCCGTTGATCATCAGATCGGTAACGCTGATCCACAGAGGATCATTAGCCATGCGGCTCGGCATGTAGAAGGAGAACTCCTCGGTCTCCACATTGAAGTACAGTCCCAGGAAAGCCCGTTCGTCGCCATCGAAAAAGGCCGGTGGCTTGCCACGAATGATTCCGTACAACGAGGTGATGCGCTGCTGGCCATCCAGCAGCAGGTTCACGGCCCCAGCGGTAAGTTGATGCTCACCCCGATGTCCGACGCTTCCCGCATCGGTAGTCCAGGACAGCAGACTGCCCACTGGGTAACGGCGGTAGAGGGAGGCCATCAGGCCGCGCACCTGATCACGGTTCCAGACATAACCGCGCTGGAATTCCGGCAGCGCAGCCTGTCCGTTGTCGATCTGGTCCAGGAGTGTGGAGATCTTCATGGGGTTCCTCGTCGTTCGGTTGTACGCGAGTCCACATCCTCGCTCGAACGTTCGAAGAACGCCCAGGCGATGCGGTAGTCTTCTTCCCGGTCTGGCTTGTAGAAAGGCGCCTGATAGGTCACAGTGCGTTCTACCGGACCGTCAGGCAGGGTGTCATCCATGTAGGTCTTGGTGACCGTGCCTTGCTTGAGATCGCGAATGTCTTCCCAGCCCAAGGCGATGCCTTGTTCCGAACGTTCGAGAGTGTCGATGCCGTAGCGGATGCCCTGTTCCAGATCGCTCCTGCGGGCCTTGCGGGGCAGGCCGACGTTCACCAGGCCCTTGCTGGGAGTGAAGACGATGCGGCCGTTGGCGTCGTACCAGGTGTCGGCTTCGTACTGACGCATGACGGGGAACTGCACCCGATATATCGTAAGCAGTTCGTCCAAGGTCAGGCCCAGGGCCTGGGCTACCAGCACGTCGATCTCCAGCAGGGCCTGACGGCGGACATAGTCTGTACGCAAAGCACAGTGGCGTTGCCACTGTGATCCAAGTGCGGAAAAGAAATCGGTTGGTAGAATACTGGCAGGTCGACTGGCCTTATCCACTGCCCAGCGTTGCCCTTTGTAAGATTCTTGCCAAGAGCTCTGCCACAAATCTGCGTAGTGATTGCTAAGTGATATCAATATCAAAACACGGGAATGCAGTGCGGATGATAGAATCGACGATTCATACTCAGGTATCACAATCAGATCTAGAAGCTCTCTTAGAATGTGTCCTTTCCCTGTAGACTTAACAAAAAAATCGATCGGGAGTGAAAGACATATAGCAGTAAAATCAACCAAATCATTTCGGTCACAAAACGCTGTGGAAAAGACCGTAAGGATGTGACCTGGTCCTGGAGGAATAACTGCAGGGATCATCGTGCGCTCAGCAGAAGAAGAAACATCACGCCGATTCACAAAGCGGTAATACTCAGTCACCCTCCGCGGCTCACTCTCACCGGGTTCGGTCCAGGACACCTTTGGTGTGCGGGCGGCGTATTCGTCTGGCGTGCAGGCGGGCACATAGTTGGTGCGCGGCAGGTAGTCGTCCGACAGCACCTCTAGGTCTAAGACATCGTAGTGGCTGTTCTGGGTACATTCGCGGCGTGGTGTCTTGTACAGCGGTGTGCCAACGAAGAAGTTGGGTCCGGAGAGGATCCATTCGTCAGAATCCTTGGGGAAACGTGTCTCGCGACGGGTAGTGCCATCCCTCTGCGCATAAGTTTCATCGAACATCACAGTGGAGAAATAGTCGCCCTTGAGATCACCCAGTCGACGTGGCTGAGCGGCGAACTTCTCCAGCACCGAGACCAGCGGAGAGGCATGCAGGGCTGGCAAGCGCGCCTCCAAGGCCGGCGTACCTTCTTCATCGTAGAGGCGTGCAAACAGTTCTAGTTCCCGCCTGGTAACGGGAATAATCCGTTCGGCATGGCCGTCAGTATTCCATCGCATCCGCACCTGACCATCTGCCCATTCTAGCTCCTCTTTGATGCCGGGCACCTGACCAACGCCACGATGGGAAAAGCAGACATCGATGGTCTTAGGGACGAACAGATTAGCTATGTGGTTGAACTCTGGATCACTCCGACCCGGACCATAGATATTAATGCTGAACTTTGCATGATGATCAACATCGGCGAATAGATTCAGTTCATTCACAAACTGAAAGTGAGACCGGAGTCTTGGATAAATCTCCTGCCGGAGCCCCCCTCCCTTCGGGTCGTCATATGTTCCCTCCGGATGCAGGAAGCCTGAAACACCCTGATAATTGACCACGAGCCACGCCCGCGGTAGGAAACATTTGTAGAGATTGGTCTGCACCCCGCGCAGTTCGGGATAATTTACCGCCGCATTGAGGAAGTTCTGCGTGCCCTCCGCTTCCTCGTACTCATCCAGCCAGGCGGGCGGCAGTGCCGGGATACGATGAAAGGTCTCTTCACGCAGCTCATTCAGCCGGCTGGCGGAGTACTTTCGCAGGACAAACATCGGCTCGTGGTCAGCCAATACACCGCCTTCTTCCCACTCCACCTTGACCCAGGGCGGATTCCCAAGCACCAGATCGAAACCACCGACCCGCTGCACCTCCCCTTCGCCGTCAGGCAGGAAGATATCGGCAAACTCCAGCTCCCAGTGCAGGAAACGCCGTCGCTGCGCGATCTCATTGGCAAGCTTGAGCCGCGGAAAGCCCTTGAACAGGATGTCCAGGTTCACCACCCCGAAGCGGTCAACGAACCGTTGACCTTCCTCCCGACTTTGGGTCGGGGCGAACATGTCGTTCACTTCATATCTCGGACCGGCGGCCACAGTGTCGCCCAGCAGTAGATTCTCCAGATCGAACAGGAAATCCTCGCGATCGGGGAGGTCCTCGGCACGCTCGATGGGCCAGAACCACAGGGCACACCAGTAGTCCATGGCGAGCTTCAGCCGCCGGTAAGCATTGGCATTCTTCTGGTATTCGGCATGCAGCTCGCCGGCGAGGGCCTGGTCCTTGAAGGCCAGGGTTGTCGTCTCACCCTTGGCCTCGCGGCCGTAGATGGCGTAGGGGTCGGTGGTGCGCGCACGCAGCTTGCGCAGACTTTCGGCATGTTCGTGCCAGAGTTCATCGATGCGACCGGAGAGTCGTTGCAGGCGTTCGCGCGTCTCCTGATCGAAGGGCTTGGTGAACTGTTTGCGCCAGTCATCGATAGCCTTGATCTCATCCCGGTAGATCTTCTTTGCCACCTTATCGGTGTACTTCGCCATGCCGTTGTCCGGCAGCAGGAAGTGCCAGATGCGGTTTTCGGGGCATGAAGTACCGAGCGGGGTGCGATCCGGGGCGCGCTTGAGCCAGGAGCTGTCTCCCCTTGCCTCTGGGGCGAGGCTGCTGGCGGGGTAAGTGGCGCGGCGCGCGCCCACCAGAGAATCGCCATTGACCAGCTGCAGGCCGAACCAGGGCACGAAGCGGTCACCGGACAGGGCATTCAGCCACAGAGAGACCTCGGCCAGCTCCACGGCCACGGGGTTGCGGTCCACACCGAAGACGTTGTGATCGGCGAGGTACATCTTCAACCGCTGCTTTTCGCCGGCGTAGTCGGCCTGAGGAATGCGCTCGCCCCGGGCGCTCTGGGCCAGTTCCAAGTATTTATCCGCCAACTGCTCGATGGCCTCGTTGAGGAAGGCCGCCGAGCCCATGGCCGGCTCACAGACGCGCAGCTGCAGCACGCGCTCGGCGCGGGCGGCGTCGTCGGGCAACGGGTCGAGCTGCTCCTTATACAACTCGGCCAGGGCGTATTTGACCAGGCTGCGGGTCAGGACCTCGGGGGTGTAGTAGGAAGCGGACTTCTGCCGATCCCGGCCCGCCAGGCGGTAGAGGAAACGTCCCCTGGGGTGGCGGCGCAAGACACGGTGGCCCTGCTCGTCGCGGTCATAGACCCGCTCCTCGTCCTTGTATTGGTCCAGGGCCTCGGCATCGACGAAATAGCCGGTGTCCAGCAGGTCGGGGTTGTTCTCACCGGCCCGCTTGACCTCATACAGGTCTTCCTGTGCAAAAAATCCACGATAGCTGAGCAGGGCCTCGTAGACAGCGCCCAGCTGATTGATGCCCAGGCGCGCATAGGAGATGCGTCCGCGCCGCCGGCGGCCCCGGGCGGGGCGGGAGAGAGACATGAGCCGGATGACGGTCTGCAGGGTAGCATTGGTGAACACCACGCGGTTGAGCATGGGTGTGCGCGCCGGGTCGAACAGGTGCGACTGCAGAGGCGGCATGGTAAAGGCATCATGGCCGGTGTTCTCGGCCAGGAGGTCGCGCTCTGGCCGATAGCCCTCCCGCACCAAGCGGAACAGGGTGGTGAGGGTGTCATGGAAATAGCGCCCCTGCTGCTCGTCGGGTCGGGTGAGCGGCACCAGCTCCAGCTCGCGCAGATGCTCCAGGCTGTAGCCCTGGAGATAGGTCTCGGAGTTCATGGGGGCGTAGCCCAGCTCGGGACGCGCCTCGATGTAGAACAGGAACAGCAGACGATACATGTAGCGCAGGCATTCGAGGCTGAGCTGATGGGCATCGAGCTGGCCAGAGAAAATCCCCTTCTTGTGTTCCCTGGCCTGCTCCACCAGCTGCTCGGCCGCTTCGTTGCCCAGCAGCTCGATACACTCACGCAGGGCGTACTTGAGATCCTCGGAGACGCCGAAGGCATGGCGGTGGGCGTTCTCCTCCAGGGTATCCAGCAGGCTCTGCCCCTGATCATCCACCAGCGAGGCGCGGTGCATCAGGGCGGTGGCCACCTTGAGGCTTTCCGTCTCGCGCCGGGAAAACAGCTCCACCCAGTCCAGGCGCAGTACGCGACCCTGGGCGAACTTGGCGCGGTCGATAAGCAGCCACTGACGGGGACTGGCCAGCAGCACCCAGCGGGGCGGCCGGGGCTGCGAGAAGATGAAACGACCAAGCGCGGTCTGCCAGTCGACAAGATTGCCATTGGCGGCGTTCAGCGTCTTCGGCACAGGTGTGGAACCGAGCGTGGTGTACTGGGACTCCTGCAGAGGCACGGCCAGCGGGTCCCTGTCCGGCTCATCCAGGGGCACGGCCTGCACGACCCAGAGTAGCGGAGAGCCGTCACTCCCCTTGTATTCGGCCAGCACCGGAAACTCCGCGTCTTCGCCTGCTGGCAGGCGCTGGGGGGCATAGTCGTAACCCAGCACAGACAGCAGATCTCGCACCAATTCACGCTGGAGTTCCACTCGGCGCTTTGGATCGCGCTCGCGCTCCAGGCTGGACAGTCCCTGGAGATAGCCATGCCCGAGGCGAAGCAGCCGGTTCCAGGGGGTCAGATCCTGTTCCGGAACGGATTCACCCTTGGAAGTATCTTCCCGGGCGGCATTTTCGGCCTGTTGCCAGTGCTCGAGGCTGTCCTTGATGTCATTGAGGAACAGCTCGCTGAGGTAGTGCTCAGAGTAGAACTCGTTGTCATTGATGATGCCGGCCCAGGCCATGATTACGCCTCCTGGCCGGTGAACGCAGCAACCACCTGAACATAGGGCTGCTGTTCGATCATCTGGGTGGCCTCCAGCCAGTCTTCGTAGTCCTTGAAAATGCGATCGATGTGGGACATCCGCTCGTCACGGCGGCGAGCCTTGAGGGCATCGGCCTGGCCGCTTGCCTCCAGTTCCAGCTCGAGCTGTTGAACGTGGCGCTGCTTCAGGGCATCCATGGCGGCCATCTGGGCATTGAGTCGTTCGTTCAGGGAGGTCTCTTCCTTCTGCTTGTGTTCTTGCAGCCGCTGCAGGGCAAGGTCCACCACCTGGGGTAGCTGGGCTTGCAGCTGATCCGTGTCGCCGGCAACACCCCGGTTGGGCACCTGTCCCGGAGAGGCGCCGAGGCGATCGATGAAGGGGGCCAGCTCCATTTCTTCAACCACCTTTCCATCTCGAAGCAGGACACCGATCCATGACTGGATAAGCAGGTAGCCACGCTGATTGGGATAACCCCCATGAAGCAGGAAAGCCGATTCGTCTGGCGCGAGCTTGCCGGGCAGCCGCACTACCGGAGCGGTATGGCGACCAAAGGCATTAAGGGCGCGGTCGGCAAGCCATTCCATTACCGGATGCAGGGGCCAGAGATACTGGTGCTGGGCCCAGGGACTGTCCTCGTCGCGGCGACGGCGCAGTTCCTCCTGGATCCTGGCCACATCAGGGCTGAGGATGAAGCGGTCGTCCTCAGGACGCGACTCCGGAGGCAGATGCTGCAAGCGTTGCACCAGATCTGGCGGAGCGGTGAGGGTCAGTCGATTGCTGTTCTTGTCAACTTCGCTCTGGATCGACACACCGCTGTCTCGCAGCCACGCAACGGCCGCGGTGGCATATGCAAAATCGTTTTCGTACAGGCTGAAGGCCGGCTCCGCGACCTCGGCTAGTGAGCTGCTTGGCACTCTGTCCGGAACAAAATTCTCGAGCGGTGTGGCGCTGGATTCATGCTGGGTATCGAGAAACTGGGCGAACAGTGCGGCCAGATCGTCGTCCTCGCGTTCTATGAATTCAGCAACCTTTTCCTCCTCCTGCTCCACGCTGTATTCGCCCAGGAACTCGGATGGGTCGCCGATATTGCGCTGCGCCTGCTGGTCTTTGTCGATCAGCACTTCCAGTACGCGCTGCTCATCGCGCACACGGGGGTTGCCGGATTCGGTGACCAGGTAACGAATTTGTGGCTGATGGGTCTGCCCATAGCGGTCGATTCGCCCATTACGCTGCTGGAAAACCATCAGTGACCAGGGAACGTCGAAGTGGATAAGGCGATGGGATAGGTGATGCAGATTTATACCTTCTGCCGCCACATCGGAACAGAGCAGGAGGCGCACAGGGCTGTCTTTGCGACCAAAGGCATCAACGACTTCCATGAGTTCACGGTCGCTGCGATCGCCACGCAGAATCTCGGTCTGCCCTTTTTTCAGTTTAAGGGCCTTGGGCAGATGTTCTTTCAGGAACTCGAGTGTTTTAATGCTTTCAGTAAAGATAACCAGGCGGTCTCTCGGATCGTTTGGCTTCCAGCCTAGCCCCTCCGGGCCGTTACCCAACAGGGCCAGAAGACGCTGATACTTGCTGAAAGCCGCTGGCTTGATGGCCTGCAGCGCAAGGCGCAGTGCCTCAAGCTTGTCAAGATCCTCGGTGATCTCGGGCGAGGGTTCCATTTTACCCAAGCGGGTCGCGCGGTTCTCAACTGTGGAGAGACAGGCAGCCGGACTTGAGTACAAGGTTTTCTTCAAGGTGGTACGGAACAACTGGCTTCCACTGGATTTCCGGCCATCCAGGGTGTTGAAGCTCATGTCCTCCAGGAGGGCATAAGCCTCTTCCTCAGCCGGTGAGGCAGATGCGCGCACAATATCGATATCGCGTTCATGCAGATACTGCCCGAGCTGATCCTGCACATCTTTTTTGAAACGCCGTATCACCAGACCCTTATCGCTGAAATCTTCATGGGCGTAATCGTCCGGATTGGCGATAGCCGTGGGGTCAAGCATATTCATCAGACTCGCAAAACTGCGGGCCTTGCCATCATGCGGGGTAGCGGAAAGCATGATGAGGGTATCCGAACGGGTGGCCAGAAGCTTGGCCAAACGGGCGCGCTGGGAATGGGTGCCCCGGTCAGCGACATTATGGGCTTCATCGATGATGATGATGTCCCAGTAGGCTTTCTCAAGATAATGGCGGTATTCGATATCCTGCTTGAGTGTATCGATGGAGATGATCGCGCGATCAAAGTAGTGGAAAGGGTTGTGATTTCCGGGGATGCGATTGCGCACCCGCTGAAGTCCTACAGAATCCAGTCGCACCAACGGGATGGTGAACCGGTTCCAGAATTCCTGCTGGAACTGCGCCAGCATTGATTTCACCGCCAGCACCAGAATCCGCCGCCCCCTGCCCCGTGCGATGAGTTCAGAGACCAGAATTCCTGCTTCCAGGGTCTTACCAAGACCTACGGCATCAGCTATCAGAATCCGGCTACGCGGCTGTTCAAGCGCCTGCAGTGCGGGATCGAGCTGGAAAGGCAGGGGATCAAGGGCTGCACGGTGGCCCAGGCAGATCCGGCTGCCGGAGGCCGGGGTCTTGCGAATGACGGTATCGAGATAGAGAAAACTGGCCTGATAGCCGCTGGTGGTATCGTCCACCAGCTGGGTTTGCTTCGGGTCTAGGATGCGAATGTCGCCTTCCAGCTTGGTCAGGAAGCGGCCTTCGCGTCCCCGAACCAGTTCGGAGAGCCCCTCACAGGCTAGCAAATATCCACTATCGGAGCTGCGCGTCACATAGCGGAGACGCCATTCTGCATCACGGATCTCGAGTCGCATTCCTGGCGCATAGTTATTCTGCATGACTACACCACCTCACAACTGAGTCGAGATGACTGCGAGGTATTCTGGTAATCCACTTGGAGTGATCTAAAGTCATGGCAACCAACGTCATCTTTATTAGAGGCGACTAGGAAGCCACCCAATCTTATTCTTCGGCTATTGCTGCTTATATTTTCAGATGCTGCGAGCTCCATCATTATAAAAAATATGAAAAATCAGGTAATTATATGTTCATCGGTTACTCTGCATCGTCGCCGGAAATTATTCAGTTTTATTGATTGGAACAACGTTAACACATTGATACATTTACTGAAAGTAGATATTAAACGGTGCCCACAATCGCTTCGCACAAATTCTCGCGACACACTCATGACGGTGTATATGGCAGCACTGATCTGACCTCCTCAATCAAACCAAGTACCATCTCATGCCTTTTGCAGGCAACAACAATCGCCCGCCTGGCCTCACGCTTCAAACCATTCCCTGACGGCCCTGTCGCCACCAGGTAAAGGTACGCCACCACCACATCCGCCTCCGGATAGCCCGCATCGACCAGGTCGGCCAGGGCATCGATCACTACTGGCGGCAGGGACAGATCCACCAGATCCTCCAGGCTCTCGAGCTTGAGTCGGGGCACATAATAGGACTCAGGCAGGGCGTTGAGTGCATCGACGAGGGTCCTGGCGGCGATTGACTCCAGTCCAGCCGGTTCCAGGTCGGCTTCCAGGCTGTCCTCGTACAGGCACATATCGGCACTTGCGATGATGGGAGCGCTTGATAGATGCACCAGCCCCTGCACCGATCCCAGACCGCCCCAGCCGGCCGCCAGCATCTGCGGGACCTTGCGCAGTTCCGGCAGTTCCCCGGCCTTGTCGGCTTCCGCCCTGATCTCGACGACCAGATAATGGGTCCAGGGGCTGATGAGCTGGTACTGCGTGGCCCGTGCCTGCCCGACGTCGGGGTCATCGCATGCCTTGAGAACGGCGGCAACGCCCAGGCGCGCCAGGGTGGATGCCATCTCCGGGGAGGTCTCCTGCGCATCCGCTGGATCCGTGGCAGGCGGTACGATGCCGGCCGGCTGGGTGATCGTCCGGCCGCCCGGCAAGGTATAGGTCAGCCTCACCTCTCCTTCCGGCGGTTCATCGAACCAGGCAAACACATGCAGGGTATCGCCGCTGTAGAGGCGATCAATACTGGCGGGGAACTGCTCCCGTGCCGTGGCGGGCCACTCGAGGCGCACCGCTTCGGCCCGGGGCGAGTCCATACGCAGGAAGTGGCGATAGATTTTCCCGGCCATGTCCTCATTGGGCGAGACCAATTCACAGGCCCCGCCCGTGGTTTCGGCCAGTTGGCGCACCGTGTCCTCTGCCACGGCGGCGCCGACCCCGACTGTGAACAGCCGGGTACCGGAGGTACGGGCACGCTGGAGGATACCCTTGCGATCCCAGACCTCCCCGTCCGTGATGAGCAGGATGTCGGCCGGGGCCGTGCCCTGGCCGGAGAGTCGGTAGGCCGCCTCCAGCGCCTGGCCGAGTTCGGTGCCGCCCATGTCCGCCTGCAGCGCCTGAACCTGGGCCAGCGCCCGTGCCAGGGTGTCCTCGGTGACCGGGACCAACTCGCCGAACCACTGCCGATACTGGCTGCCGAAGCTCAGCAGTTCGAACCGGTCCTGGGGACGCAGGGCACCCAGGATGCGTTTCAACGCGGCGCGGGTCTGGGCAATGGAGTCCCCTGTCATGGATCCCGAGCAGTCGATTACAATAATCCGGCTGCGCGGCGTCTCATCGCGCACGCCACCGAAATCCGGCTTGAAGCTGGCCAGCGCGACATAACCGCTGCCATCCCGGTCGTACCGGGCGCTGGCCGGTTGTGCCTCGTTATAACTGAAGCTGAGCACGAAATCCCGGTCCAGCTCCGCCCGGCCCGCTGCAAGTTCCACCCGCCTGCCCTCGCCGTCGGGGCGGATACTAACCGTATGCGAGGGCGAGTCGATCGCCGCCTCGGCCAGCAGCCCGGAAACACGCAGCGAAAGGCTGAACCGCAGGCTCTCCAGCAGGCTGTATTCAGGTTGCTGATGCGGGGCCAGGCCGGCCGCAGCCGGATCGCCGTAGCGCGGGGCCAGGGTCGTGGGCAACGCCAGTCGCAGCTCATTGCCCTGCCAGCGCGGCAGCAGGCCGTAACTGAACTGCACCCGGGCCACCTCGCCCGGTTGCAGGTTGCCGACGTTCATCGAATACAGGCCAGGGCCGATCTGCTGCAGCAGGATCGCCGCATCGCCATCGGTAATGGCCTCCTCGTAGCGTTCCTCCGCCTCGGCCGCGGCCACCACGGCACCGCTCAGGGTGCGCTCGTCCAGGGTCACGCTGAGCGAGAGCAGCACCGCATCCAGCGGCAGCGGGAAGGTGTAGACCGCCTCGATCACGGCGGACTCGGTGTTGCGGTAGGTCTGGGTCGTGGTGATCTCGACCATCAGGTCGCGGATCTCGCCTTCGACACGAACGTCCTGCAACGGGACCCCACCGCCCTCGACGGATATCATTTCAGCGACAACCTGCATGTTCATTCCTCCTCATCTGGCGTGGTCAACTCATCAATCAGCTGCATCACCCCTTGCGTCAGGGCACGGATCTGCTCCGGGCCGAGATTCGCCTGCCTGGGTTCGATGTGCAGCTCCACGCCATCCCGCAGCAGCACATGGCTCCAGACCTCAACCTCCCCCGGCTGGCGTCGCCGGAGCGGCGGCAGCGGCCCCTGCGGGCCAGCCAGCAACTCGCGGATCCGCTCCAGGCTCAGACCCGCCTCCTGCCACTTGCGGATCTCGAGCAGCTGGTCCAGATGACGCTGGACATAGAAGGCCCCCCGCTTGGCACCTTCCGGCCGGTCTACCAGCCCCTGCTGGATGTAGTAACGGATGGTGCGTTTTGGCAAATCCAGCAGCCGGCTCAGGTCATCCAGGGTGAATTTTTGCGTGTTGCTGTTCATGGCACTTATTTTTTATCACTATTTGTGTCTAATATCAAGTGTCATATAAATACATTGGGTACCACCCGAGCCCGGCACATTAAAGCCTCATAACATTTTGTTTTTACTTGTATATGTTTGTATTATGCAAGTTGCCGGACGCGAACTTCCGGTAGGCTTGTTACATGTAGGGTGAAGGGAGGGGAACATTGATATCCATCAATCTGCCCGAGAGCGATCGCGTCAACATCGGTGCACTTTCAGCTCTGTTCAGACAGCGCACAAACTCTTACAAGTACCTTTTCTTTATTGCCCTGTTACGACACACACAGCGGAGTTCTGTGGACCTGAAGACTCTCGGCGTTGAGATGCTGTCGATTGCATGGTATCCGCATGTATATTTCCACCTGTCGTTTGGAATACAGGACAAAATTGGTAAAGCACTGGATCGCCTGAACTTCAGTTCAGGCAGTCGGTGGCGTGCGGGCAGGGCGAGCAGCATTGCAGATCTGCGCCAGGCCATTCATGACCAGTGGGAGGAGATTGACGGCGACAGATTGCTGCGTTTCGTTCCGCAACGCCTGTTGACGCCTTTTTTTGCCACGGAACTGCATGGCAAACGCGATTCCGTGAAGGACAAGTTGATTCAGGACCTGGCTGAGGCGAATTTCAATAGTCACCGTCCCCTATACCGCTTCTGCAAGGATGGAAATTCGATAATCCTGCACAGGGATTGGCACCGCTATCTCGCCAGACACGCCAGTATTATCGAAGGCTGGGCCCACTGGCACTGGGTAAAATATCTCCAGGCATGCAATCCGAATGCTCCAGCCATCCCGGAAAAACTCTCACCACCATCACAAAGGTCACAACTGAAGTCAGAACGCAAATTCTGGCATGAAATTCTCAAGCTGCGAGAGTTGCGCTGCATCTATTCAGGCAAAGTCATCACGCCGGGGGATTTTCATTTAGACCATTTCATCCCTTGGTCCTACGTTTGTCATGACCGCCCCTGGAATCTGATTCCGACAATTCCAGAAGTAAATACTCGCAAGGGTGACAGCTTGCCGGATAGACGATATATATCGCAATTCGTTGAACACCAGGCATTGGCCCTGGATCTTGGTATGTCAATCCTCAAGCCTGACCAGTGGCAGAAATTCATCGAGCCATACATCCTCGACCTCGGTCTTGCGCATGACAGCATACAGGACGAGCATGCGATTCAAGACGCATACAGTGCCACGATAGAACCACTCATATCCCTTGCAGGGCAAATCGGATTCCAGAGCAATTGGGTATATCCGGCATGAAACGGTTCGGAAACCGGACAACCTACCTACTAACAACCGCGGATTACCGACCCGACCGTGATACCCAGACGAAATTCTCCTGGCACAACTGCTGCTCACCCTGCCAACGATAGGCAACCATCTTACCCCCCGGCTTTGCGACGCTGTAATCTAGGCAAGCAATATTACTGGCAAGCGGCCCTGGTGTGCCCTCAAGCCAGTAATGCCCAAGAAACACAGGCGGGGCATCGTGCGCATACTCGATCAGGTGCTCCCCGTGAATTGGGTCATCCGGGATATGCGTGCGGGCACTTTCCGGGCCCATGAAGGCTTCGCGATAACTTGTAGCACCCCGATCCCACCAACGTACACGCATCTGGTGACGCAGGGTTCCCTCCTTGTCGTGGTATCCGCTCTCCGCTGGCAAGGCGATTTCCTTGCCCTTGAGCAGTGTCTCGATGGCCGTGTGTTGCCAGCCGCCGGGAGACACCGCTGCTGCCAGAAATGATTCCGTCAACGAACCCTGCCCTTCCCCGACTGCCTCCAGGGAGGCAATCGCATCCGGATCCCAGCAGGCATGCACGATGCGCAGCCCGCCCAGGTCCAGCCATATTGGCAGTTCTCGGAACCAGTCGAGCACCCGTGCATGGGCTTGTGGATCGTCTGCATAGGCATCGAGGAATGCCTGGTGCTGGCGGCGGTTTTTCTCGGTATGTGGACGCAGGTAGCCACCCGCTCTGTCTGGTGTCGACCAGGCGAGGGCATTGAACTCATGATTCCCCATGACGGCAAGCGCCGTACCGGCATCCAGCATCCGGCGTGCCAGTTCGACGACTTCCCGTTGCTGTGGACCGCGGTCAATGAAGTCGCCCAGGAAAATCACGCGATGTTGCGGATGCCGGTAGACGCCGTCCACGCGGCGGTAGCCCAGGGTATCGAGCAACGCTTCCAGGGGATCACAGTAACCATGGATATCGCCGATGATGTCATAGCCGGTCATCCGTCAATCATCTCCTCTTCGTCTTCATCCTCATCAGCGGGCGTATGCGTCTCCACCCAGTCCGCCAGCACCAGGGCGTAGTAAGCCTCAAGCTCGTGATAGAAGCCGGACTCCACCGAGACGAACTGGCTCAATTCCTCGGCGCATGCGCCGTTTTCATAGTTGGCATTGAGGTGACTGATGGCTAGCCCACCTGTGTAGTAATCCCCCGCATACGCACTCTTGTCTATGAATTCAATCATTTCACCGAGCGACAGAGGCGCAGGGAATGTCTCCCATGATAGCTCGAAGGTGGAATCTTCATACTCATCCACCACGGTGTAGCGGATATGATCCGCTTCCGGACGCGCCCTAATGCTGATCTGATCATAAATGGTCGACTCGAGACTGATGCGCGCAATCTCCACTTCGCCGATTCGAAGAGGCGGAAGGTATTCGCCGCCCATCATGGCGGGATGGACCCTTCCCCATGACGATCGTTCCAGCTCGGGCAGTTGCGAGCGCACCAGGAAAGCATCCAGGGCAGCAAACCCACCCTGATCATAATAGAAACGCGCCAGCTCGCGACGAGCCTGCCCGGAAATCTGTGTCAGCAGCTGATCGATAGTCTGTGATTCCGGCCAGTAAGTTGCTGGACGATATGCATAATCGAATCCACTTCGCATCAACGACATTTCACACCTCCCGCGGCTGATCTGTTTTATCCAGCGCGTCCAACCAGAGCCACCATTCGAGATCGAGCCGATTGCGTCGTTCGAGGAAAAACCGCAGGTGATTGACCAGACCGTTACGTCTGGCATACTCGATCAGATCCTCGCGTGTTTCACACAGGCACTGTTCGGCAAATCCCAACGCGATATCGGCCTGCATCTGCGAGGTGGGGTCAATCAATTGGGAAGCAGGATCATTTCCGGTCTTCGGAGCTGGCTCCGGATTGCAGTGAATCAAGGTCAGTCTGGTGTGACGTTTCATCGCAGTCTCCTGATGTAAACCCTTTTGGAATGATTCGGCGGGTGCCGGCCACAGGGCATGGAGACCGTGCACCGCTTTAGCAGTCGATTTTTATTCCGCCCCTGCAATCTGGCATCAAATCAGGCGGTTAAAGCACACAGCAAAAAGCCCGCTATGGTCGGACCAAAGCGGGCTCAGAAACTTTCCAGCGCTCGCTTTAGCCGCATTTGTAGAGCGCCCGCAAGCTGAAAATCAAATCGGCGCAGTTCCCACTATAATGACAGGCGGACACATGTCAAGGATCTCAAGTGAACATGACTGATGCACCTCACGCAACAACTCGAATACATTTTGACCCCGCAGCGCTGACCTGCCATGCGCAATCGGATATTCTGCCCACTGCGCCCCAGACAGACAACGCTACCAGCCCAGCAGCCTTTGAGACCCCAATATTGAATATCCATGCCAGCCAGACCCAGGACGGAATATCGCCATCCGATATTCGTCTTCGACACACAACCAAGGCGGAACACGCCTCCTTCCCTGGCTGGCAGTCTATCTACCAGACAGCAGATAACGTCCGGGGGCGATTTCAGGGCTGCCTGCTGGGCGGGGCGGTCGGCGACGCCCTGGGCGCGCCGGTCGAATTCATGTCCCGCACGGAGATCCTGAACCGTTTCGGCCCGGCTGGCATCACTGACTACGCACCGGCCTACGGCGGCCTCGGCCGGATTACCGATGACACCCAGATGACCCTGTTCACCGCCGAGGGACTGTTGCGCGGCTGGATACGAGGCGCTTTCAAGGGGATTACGAACTATCCAGCCGTCACGGCCAATGCCTACCTGCGCTGGCTGCAGACCCAGGGCGAGCAGCCCCACTCCATCGACCCCGTGGGTAACGAGCCTGGGTGGCTGTTCCAGCAGCGCGCCCTGCACAACCGGCGCGCCCCGGGCAACACCTGCCTATCCGCGCTGCAAGCCATGACCGATCTGGGCGAGCCCGCCCGCAATGACAGCAAGGGCTGTGGCGGCGTCATGCGCATCACGCCCGTTGGGCTGTTTACCTGGCGCCTCGGACAACAGGCGGCGCTGGAGAATGCCTTCACGCTCGGGACGGAATTGGCAGGGCTCACCCACGGCCACCCGACCGGAAGTCTGACCGGCGGGGTACTGGCCGTGCTGATCCTGGCACTGATTGACGGGGCCACGCTGCCCGAGGCTATCAGCGCTAGCAAGACCCCGCTCCGATCACACCCGGACCATGAGGAGACGCAACGCGCCATCGAGCAGGCCGAGGCGCTTGCCAAGGACGGAATAGCACCTGAACAGGCCATCCAGCAGCTCGGCCAGGGCTGGGTGGCCGAGGAGGCGCTGGCGATCTCGATCTATTGCGCACTTGTCGCCGATGATTTCAGGCAGGGTGTGATCCTGGCAGTGAACCATGACGGAGATGCCGATTCGACCGGGGCCATTACCGGGAACCTGCTGGGCGCTATGTACGGTGTCGAGGCGATACCGGGAAACTGGATGGGACCGTTGGAACTGCGGGAGGTGATCACCGAAATCGCCGATGATTTGTATGACTTCAAGGACTGGTCGATCGGGGAATACAGTGCAGAAACCGGACTGAACAGGCGAATCTGGGAGAAATATCCAGGCTATTAATTCATGGAAAAACGAGCTGACACTGGGGCGATCATAACCATCACACAACATATTTTGTACACAGACGTTGCGCTGCTTCTGATTGCTTAATAATAATTTTTCAAACATTAACCGATTATGGAAAAAACCGTCAGCATATTTGAGCAAGTACCAGATACTCTGTTTGGCCCCCTCGCGTCACCGAATCGTCGTCTGCATTGGCAGATATTATTGCGATTATATCGTCATCATTTCGATGACGAGATCGACTATTCCGATTACGGTCATGCCCGAGCGGTGGTCATCGGCACAATCGAGAATGCGCTGGTCGAGCTCTCCGATTTATGGGTTGATGAAGATGGCATAGAGGCAGTCGCTTCATCCGAGCCATCGGAGACGCCGCGTCGTATGCGGGCCAACCTCACCTACTACGCATTGCGTAACTCTGGATGGCTCGAAGAAGAGCGCCGCGGGTATGTGGATTACGTGAACATGCCACCCCGGGTTAACCAGTGCCTGGCCATGTTGGTCGAGTTGGCCGAAGGCCGCCCGCTGGTAATGACCGGAAAGCTCAAGACGCTGGAAGCCGGGATGCGACAGGTCCTGGACAAGCCGGATGAACAGGCGGACTCCCTGACCGAGTTGGCCAAGGAGGCGGGGCGTTTCGCCCGGCACATGAACAGCATTCGCGGTGCCATCAAGGGACTGTATGATCAGATCAAGGGAAATCTCGCAACCCGCGACATCCTGTCGACATTCTTCGATGACTTCCTTGCCGAGATCTTCATTCGGGATTACGCCACGATCAAGACCTCGGAAAACCCGCTGCGAATCCGGAATGAGTTGCTTCGGATCGTATCGACGCTGCGCTACACGGCGGGTATCCGCAGCCAGCTGCTGGAAGGGTATCAACGCATATACGGGCACAAGGGTGAGGATGTCGCGGAGTTGCGACTGGATCAGGACCTTTCCCGCCTGGAGCAAGTCTTCAGCAACATCGAGCGCCAACTGGAGGCGCTGGATGAAATGAAGGTGCGCTATGAGCGCCGCATTGATACTGTAATCGATTACGCCACGCGCGCTCCGCGCACCCTCAGCCGCGATCTCAAGCGCCTGGCGAGCGCCATAGCGCGGCACGCCGACTCCGTTGGTGATGATGCAGCGATCCCGATCGCCCTGCCGTTGACCCATCTCGAATTGGTCGGCTATGACCGAATGGCGCAGCCCAAGCGCCGGCGCACGGCGCCCCAGCCGCGCACGGTCAAGAAAAACGAAGTCAGCGAACAGGCGCGGGCCCGATCAAACCGCGAACGCGCCGCCCGCCGGGCATTCCAGGTTGACGATGAAGCGCTTACCGGTTTTCTGGATGCTCGCATGCGGGTGGCTGAGCCGGAGAAAGCTTCGAAGCTGCAGATCCGTACTGTCAGGGATTATTTCTGTGTAATTGCATTGCGGCGCGCCGCAATCGCGCCGTCTGCGTACAAGAACAAGTACCCGGATGTGCTTGACAGGTACAAGATTGCGCCCAGTGACGAATGGGTTGAGACCGAATTCTTCAATATGCGTGACATTGTGATCACACGAAGGGATTGAGTATGCTTACCGAACTCAAAAATACCGCCCAGCGCTTCGATGGCATCGAAGAAGAACAGTTGCGCAGCGCCGGCTACAACCTGCTGAGTCGCCAGTTTCTGCATCGGGCCAAACAGCTGCATCGCAAACATTATGAGGTGGTAGTGCGGTGCTCTAAATATTTCATCCATCTCATGGATGCGCTGAATTACAACCTTGTAATTGAGGAATCGCTGGGGTATGTCGGCGCGATCCCCCGGGATTTCACGCGCCGCATGCGCATTGATGAAACGTTGCTTTTGCTTGCGCTTCGCAAGATGTACGACGATTCCGTGAATAACTTCAATGCCAATGACGACAGTACGGTTGATATCGCGCTGGAGGATTTTGAGCACAATTACCAGCAGTTTACAGGACGGGAACTGCCGAGGACCAAGAATGATTTCGATGCCTTGCGCGAGCCTTTTGAGCGATGCGGCATCGTGGATCTCGGCGAAGACGAGGATCGACCTGAAATCAAGCGACTGCGTATCTATCCGACCATCACATCCCTGATCAACGGGGATGCGCTCAAAATCATGGAGGGATACCTGAAGGGCCATGATGTGGATACGGGCGCGCAGGAAGAAGAGAAGACTGAAGCATGAAGCGCCTCCATCGTATTATTCTGGTGAACTGGTACCTCTTCGAATCCGTTGAGTGGGAAATCCGCGGTGCGACCGCGCTGATCGGCAATAATGGATCGGGCAAGTCGAGCCTGATCGACGCCATCCAGTACGTCATGATCGGCGGAAACAAGAACGACTGGCGCCCGAACGCCAAGGCGACCAACCGTCAGCGCAGCCGCGATGTGCGCAGCTATGTGCTGGGTATCATTAAAGACGAAGGCGCGACCGCCGGCAAGACGGAATTTCAGCCCCGCCCGGATGCGTTGTGTCGGATCTGCCTGGTTTTCAGGGATGAGGAGACAGGGCAATTCACCAGTGTTGGTGCGGCCGTCTCCGCTCGCCAGGCGGATCACCAGGAGCAGGTCGAAGGCTTTTTCATTGCCGAAAATCTCGAAATGCGTCTGGGAGATTTCCTGGAATCCAGTCCGGAAGGTGAATATCCTCGGCCCTACGCCGCCATCCGGGAATCCATCAGTCAGCGCGTCGAGCGTGTGGGCCATGCGTATAACTTCGGTCACGATCCGAAGAATTTTGTGAAGCAGCTGCTGTCCAGCTTGGGTCCGGACAAGCGCCCGCCAGCGCTGGATAAATACCGGCGTTCATTCAGGCAATCCGTCTACATGAGCGCATTGGAAGGGTCGGTGTCTGATTTTGTCCAGAATTCAATTCTGGACGAGAAACCTATCAATATCGAGCAGATGCGTCAGAGCATAGAAAGCTACAATAATAAGCTGGAGGCGGTCAGACGTACGGAGGATCAGGTTAATCGGTTGAGTGTGGTTCAGGGCTATCTGAATCAGGCTAAGCGCAAAGCCCAACTCAGTGCCGGCTACCGCTGGTGTGAAGCGGAAATGCGATTCCAGGCAGCGGACGAGGATAGAGAGTCACTGCTTGAAAGCGCTCTAAATGCCCGCACAAAGCATTCTCACATTCACCGTCGTGTGATTGAACTTAAAATACGCATCAGCGTAGTTGAGGAACGTATTCGGAGGCTTGAGACAACCCTGAATGCAGATGAATCCCAGAGCGCTAAAGCGCAGCTCGAGACCCAGCGCAACCACGAAACATCCGAGCTCAGGCGTATACGAGAGGAGATGGAAAAATTGCAGGGCAAGTTGGCTTACGCCTCTGAATTGTTGCCGCATGCAGAATCGTTACCGACAGAATTCGTTCACAATCTGAAAGAGATGGCACGTCTCTGCCAGCCGGGGTTGATGGCTTGGCCGGAATCACCCGAGGAGATCGACCGCCTGGTTTCCGATCTGAGGGGTGAAATCGATCAGATTATCGACAATGTATTTGATCAGGGTCGTGGGATTGCGGTAGAAGCCGAGGCGCTGACCAAAGAAGCGAAAGAATGCGAGGTCGCACTTGAGCGTCTCAGGGCGGGCAAATCGGATCTGGGTCGCAACACGCTGGCGCTTATTGAGGCACTGGCCGAGCATGGGATCGAGGCAACGCCGGTATGCGAACTGGTCGAGGTCACGGACCCTAAATGGCAGCCGGCGATTGAAGCCTTCCTCGGTGCGCGCACGCAGGCCCTGATTGTTTCGCCGGAGCAGGCCCGTGCTGCCGTCGAGATATACCGGACATTAAAAAAGACTGTGGCCTACGGCGCCAATGTCGTCAATACGGAAAAAGTACAGGATTGGAATGATGCGTTCGATCCGGATACGGCGCCGACACTGATCTCCGGGGATAATTCACTCGCCATCGCCTATGTCCAGCGCCTTCTCCGGGGGATGAAATTGTGCGACGTCGACACCAAGCGCCTTATTCGGGAGAAACGCGCAATGAGCCCGGATGGGATGATTGTGCAGGAAGCGTCGGTTCGTCGCCTCAAGCTGCCTGAATTCCCTGTGCTCGGGCGCGCGGCGCGTGAGTCGCAGATTCAACATATGGAGTCCAAGTTGGATCGATGCGTGGCGCGCCTGAGCGTTCTGAATGCCAAAAACACTGATGTCAAGAAGCTCACCTCGGCTTCGCATACGTTCCGTGAAAAGATTTCCGAACAGCCTAATCTTGCCCGTCGGGTCCAGCGCGAACTCGAGCTGGGGAAGCATATAGATGATCTGGATCGGCAGATTCAGGCGATCGATACCAGTCACCTCCAGGAGATCGAGGATCAGCTGGCCGTGTTGCGCAATCAGAAGAGCCAGCTTTCCGATGAAAATGTCAAATCAATCGGAGACAGGCGCGGGGCGCGGGATGAATTTCACGTCAAGAAGGAGAGAATCCAGGAATTATCGAACCACAAGATTCCGCGCCTGGTAGAGGAGCGTCGTGAACGGGAACATGACGATGATTATGATGCGCAATTGGCGGCTGAACTCCTGGAGAAGCTTGAATCCAGCGAGGAATCGTCCGAAGAGGTGAATTGCTACTCCCTGGCAGATAAGGCTAGGAAAGAGGCCGATAACGCCAGGAAGATCATGGAAGAAAGGGATAAAAAAGCAATGTCGGGACTGGTCGAATACAAAACCATTTATCCCACCGAAGACCTGTTCATGGAGAACATGTCGCCCGCGGGCTACCGGGTCAAGGTCGATGAGATGCTGACCTCTCTGAAAGAGGTGGGTCTGCATGAACGCCAAGAGGAGCTGAATGACGCTCTGCGCCGAGTGCAGAATGTATTCCGCACTGATCTTGCGATCAAGCTTAGAAGCGGTATCGATGATATGCGTCGTCGGTTCAGGGAATTGAATTCAGAGCTTGAAGAGCGCCCATTTTCATCCAATCAGCTTTACCAGTTCCGCTTTCAGCGCAAGGAGGAACACAGGGATTTCATCGACTATGTCGAGTCGGTCGATGAGCATGCCGCGGCGAACGTCGACAGTCTGTTCGATGAGCATGCGCACATCAACAGCAAGGTCCAGGAGATGCTCGACGGTGACGAGACCTTATCCGATTACCGGGAATACTTCACCTACGACATTGAAATCCAGGACCCGGAGACTGGGATCAAGGAGAATCTGTCACGCCGGATTGGGCGCGCCTCCGGCGGCGAGCACAAGACCCCTTTCTATGTGGCGATGGGGGCCTCATTGGCCAGCGCCTACCGGATCAATCGCCGGGAGGACGGGTCACTCGATGGTGGGCTCAGTCTGTATCTGGCGGATGAAGCCTTTGAGAAGATGGATTCCACCAACACTCGCCAGGCGACGGAGTACCTCAAATCCGTCGGGCTGCAGTTATTCGTCGCCACCCCCGATGATGCCGAGCCGCGCTTGCGTCAGGTGGTCGATACGGTGCTGTTCTTCACCCGTGAAGGCAGTCGGGTGTCAGTCGACGTCGACCATGTCACGCCAGCGGCCAGGGCACTGCTCCGGAAAGTCTATGATGATCCGGATTCCGTTGATCTGAGTCCTGAGCCCACCGCGCCGGAGCCGGTAGATGGCTGATCACCCCGGGAAGGCAATCCTGGAGGGGCTGTTGTCGCGCGGTGAAGTCCAGCGCGAACGGGTCCGGGATATCACCTTGCCTGCCTCGAAAATCCAGGGATACCCTTTCAGCAATGCGGCCAAGCTGGATGATTTTCATGAGTATCTGGGCCTGGCTGAGGGCAAGGGGGCGGTCCGGCGGGAGTGGCGACGCTACTACGAAGGAACGGAGCTCAAGCTGATCCGCCTTGCCGACGTTGCGGCGCTGGCGGACTTCCTGGGGCGGCCGCTATTGGGAGCTTCGGTAGACGCTGCCTTCAGCAAACTGGACCAGTCTGACGCTCCGGCCTGGCTGCTCGCCTGCCTCGAGGTAATCCGGGAACGCTGGCTCGAGGGTAAGAATGCCTACGGATTATCGGTTGACCACGCGGATCGACTGCCGGCATTGGTTCAGGCGATTTGTGGCATCGAATCCCTGTCCCCGGAATCTCAGCTTGATTACCGCCAGTTCGGGGCACGTTTTCTGGGGGATTCCAAGCTTACGCGTCAACTGGAGGCGCCCCTGGCAGCGATATATCGGGAGCGACTGGGGCTGAAGGATCATCGAGCCGGCGAAGTCATGGCTCAGATCAACCTGGTGCCCTTGGAGCACCCTACCCTCCTGCGCGGACCGCTGACGCTCCATCAGGGTGAAGATCGCATCAACGCGGATGTTGCCCCCTACATCGGGGTGCCGGCCGGTTACCTGTCGCAATTTCAGATGACCTCCATGCCGGCCTACATTCTCACGATCGAGAATCAGTCGAGCTTCAATGAGTATACCCGGCACTTCCCGCGAAGCGGGATGGTGATTTACACGGCCGGCTACCCGACCCGCGCCCTTCAGCGCTTCTATGGCGCGCTCGCTGAGAAAACGGCAGACGCGGGAACCCCGCTCTACCACTGGGGCGACACGGATGTTGACGGTTTCCGGATCCTGAAATGCCTGCAGGCGGCAGCAGGCACGCGTTCAGTCGTCCCCCATCAGATGGATATCGAGTCCGGCGAGCGTTACACGGACCGGCAAATCAGCCAGCTTCGGCAGATGATGCCGATCAACCCGGTCGCGGATCGCCTGGTGGAAAGCCTTGCGCACCGGGGGTATGGGGCGTGCGAGCAGGAATCAACTGAAGCGAATGAAGTTTCGATGTAATCAACACTCACGAGCAGAATATACAGCCCCTAAGCCGCAGCTCCAATACCCTCAGAAAAGGCGCTTCCGTCATACTGGCTATGAAAAAGGTATAGGACGAATAGCGCTAGGACCTGTTTCAGAATGAAAGCGATAATCTTTTGTAATGCGACCACGAGGGGTCTCCACTTGATGGATTAACCTGTATAACTTTAGATACCGGATGTACGGTCTTCGAATATACGAGGGTTGGCATCGTGATAAATGTCAGTCCACTCGCCTACAGTCTCCACTGGAATTAGTAGTCCCGTCGTATCGTTATCGTTCGTCTCGACTGGAGATTCGGTAGCCGTCGCAGTCCCGGCTTCACCTATTCCCCGGATATCTTCCGCTGATCTTTCAATACCGGTCGAGGCATCTTTCCCGTTTCCCGTTCTTGCAGTAACAGCCGAAATTTTGCGGTTAAACCCGATAGTGATTGCCCATAGCAGCAGAATCAATCCAGGGCCTGGAAGAGTGTTCCGAAGCAACGGGAGAATGTCCCACTCAGACAGAATATAGATATTAGTGAGAAGCAAACTACTGGCTTCACCCCATACGCCCTTCCACGTGGCATCTGTAAAGATAAACAGCGACGTGACATGACCAAGCCATAGTCCGAGAATCATAAAAAACAGGATTCTCAGAAGAGTGATTAAAATGCGATTAATTCGCTTCATAATAGATATTCCATATACTCGAATTCGCCATCATCGCCGCCAGAAGGCGCATTGGCAAGACCTACAATCATCAGCACGACGAACAGAACAATACCAATCAGAGTCACACCATCGCCGGCCTGCGTGAACAGTTTCGCCGGGTTCCGCGGAACCTCGATCGATGCCGACAGGCATGTCAGCATGCAATCGAGACCACGACCGAAGGTATCAATGAAGGCAAGATCGATTCAGCCATGACTCAAGAACCGGCCACAGATGCCGACACGCCTTCAAACAGCCGGCAATCCGGCAGCGTAGTGTATTCCCTCAACCCGGCAGTAGATGCATGTCCAATCATTCCCGAAAAGTGATCCTCCAGACGCGCGAACGCTGCAGGCGAGAACGGCTTGTACACGCCAGGCGTTTCCGAGAACTCGCTTACCGCCAGACTTCGCCCCTGCTCGCGAGCATAGTTACCGCTATCGCCGAGGATTTTGATCAAAAGGCGGAGGAACAGAATGATGCTGATTGATCTGATACGCTACTTCGCGCCTCTGTTCGTGGTCAGCTGTATATTCGGACTGTTCAGCGGCATATACATGGACCCCTGGTTCTGCAGAAGATGGAGAGAGTGGAGGAATCGCTCGGACGATGTATAGCGCCTGTCACCAGACACGCCCAAACATGAAAACCATCCCTTCAAAAAATCATCGCGGCATGAGTTCACCATGTCATGACGATGTCTGTTCCCAGAAACTTCTTTAATCGTCAGGATCCGAATCCGTCATGTAATTTCCGCTCATATCGACTAATTCATCCGCCATCGGCACTCCCGTCCATGGATTAACGCCGAGTGATTTTTCCTGTTTACATTCCATATAATCGAATTCGTCATCATCGCTACCAGCAGGCGCATTGGTATGACCTGCGACCATCAGTACGACGAACAGAACAATGCCAATCAGAATCATTCCATCGCCGGCCTGCGTGAACAGATTCTCCAAGTTCCGCGGATCCTCGATCAACGCCGACAGGTATGCCAGCATGCGATCGAGGCCGCTACCGAAGGTATCGGAGAATGGAAGGTCGCCTTTCATCCACTGAGATAGTGCATCGGCGAAATAGCAGGCATAAATGGTGCCTACATACCCAACCACAAAGCCGATGATAGAACGCAACATTTCTGTCGTTGCTCGTGATCAGCGAAACATCTGGTACTGCGTCAGAAACGCTTCCATCGCCTGGCCGTCCACGGCTTTGTCCGACATGATCTCATAGGCTTTAACCGTGTCTTCACCGATGCGCTCGGGGGTATAGGCCAGCACCATAACCGCACCTTTGGGTGTGACGAAGACATAGGCATCGTTCTTGCTCGCCGCGCTTGCCTTGCCCGTATTGTTTCCGACCACGGAGCGGAAGAGCTCGAAACCGGCGCCGGCGATCTTGAACACCGGAGTGCTGTGCTGCGGCTCGCCTTCCTGAGCATACAGGTCAGCGAAGCCGACATAGCCTCCCTTGTGGTCTGATGAATCCAGCTGTGTCACGGCCAGCGGCCGGTCCTTGTCACCCACCAATGCCGAGCGCTTCACTAGGTCCCGCGCCACCACCGCTCGTACAGAACGGTTGGTGCCGTAGTCGACATCATAGTAGCCGGTCTTCGTGTAACTACGACCGAAACCCAGCAACCCGCCAATCTTGGCTTCGATCCGATCAAGCTCGAAGCTTATGAACGATCCCATCCAGTTGCGGCTACCTCGATCGGTGACTTGCATGCTCTGCCACAAGTACATGTGGAAGCCGGTCCGAACCGAATCGGCATACGGGACCGAATTCACGAAAGCTGCCGAGGTATTCATCATCTCGCGATGTGAGGTGCCTCGTACGATGCCATCCCGAATCCGGGTCTTTCTGCCGTCGGCGTCCACACGATAGTAGGCGGTATCGATATAGTCGTAGTGCTCTTCGTCGAGCATCTCGATCAACCAGCCGCCATCGCTTGACGGTGTCGCAAAGTACACACCCTGAGGTCCTGAAACGGGATTGCCGTTGGCATCATAGCCGGCGTAGCTGCGAAGCCCGTTGGTCTCGTTGCGGGAAACAAAGATCCCCTGCTTGCCGACAACGACAGGACCTACCGGCTTGATGACGCCGAGCTGCGCTTTGGTTTCGCCGGTTTCAGATACAGCATAGAAAACCACCGAGCTGCCAGCTCTTTCAGGCAGATCCGCCTGCTCCAGTGGTACACCCTCCTGGCGGACAGCAACCAAGTAATCGCTGTTTGTCATCTGAAGGAAACCAGTTACATCATTGTGCCCTTTGGGCGTGACGTAGCGCTTACCCTTCAGGTAGAGCGCGGCCTTGTTGTCATCGCGGTAACGCTCCGGGATCCAGAGGGTATCGATATCACTCAGGCCGGCTTCGGCGAGCGAAGCAATCCGTTGCCCCGCTATGGCTTGATCATAAGCTGGAACGGAGTCCTCCTTTGCCCATACCCCGAGTGGTGATATAAGATATATCGAAATAAGTAATGCAAAGCGCATTTTAATGCGCATAAATAGATCTGCCATAATTTATAAATTCAACTCGATACACTCGACCAGTGATGCCAATCCTTTAATGCGGCGACCGTTCTCGAGATAAATCAACCATGCAATTGCTCAGCTGCTTTTCGTATCCAAGCCGATGTCTGATGTTTAGGAGCTCACAGACAGCACATCAATTCACAGGCGCACGAACAGCTCGAGGTGCAGTTCCGCCAACTGGTGGATCATGCGCTGTGAGATTTCAAGGAAGCTATGGATCGGTTCCAGTGATCGGAAATTGCCCCGGAGTCGGGCTTCCCGCCAACGGGGCAACAATATCGTGCAGTAGAACACCGTGGCAGCCAGTGTGTACCAAGTGCGCTATAAGGATCTGGTCTTATACGGACTTTCAATGACTTAGCTGAAGTGTGCAGCGGACAGCCTGTCATGCAACCAATTGATATTAATAGCTAATTGGTTCGTGCAAGCCGGCTACGAACCAGGCGGTCGGAGGTTCGAATCCTTCCGGGCGCGCCAGACACAAAAATAGCTCACCCTTGGGTGGGCTTTTTTTGTGTCCGGGGTGCCCGGAGGCCGATGAGAACCTCCTCAGGTTCGAGCCGAGGCCGGCGCAGCCGGCCGAGACAACGCGCAGCGAACGCAGTGAGCGAGCGGCCCCCTTGAGGGGTGAGCCGCGAAGCGGCGAATAATCCTTCCGGGCGCGCCAGATAAAGCGGAAAAGGCCACCTTCGAGTGGCCTTTTTTGCTTTATGAGGGATGTTTCAGCAGGATTCGAACCTCCGACTCATATACTGTTCGACAAGCACCGGAGGTGCGCAGAACGGCCGAAGGCCGGTAATCCTTCCGGGCGCGCCGGATATGAAAAAGGCTCACCCCTGCGGTGGGCCTTTTCATGTCGGGATATCCGGAGACCGATGAGAACCTCCTCAGGTTCGAGCCGAGGCCTGCGAAGCAGGCCGAGACAACGGGCAGCGAACGCAATGAGCAGCCCCCCTTGAGGGGTGAGCCGCGCAGCGGCGAAAATCCTTCCGGGTACTCGAGAATCGCCTCGAGTCAGGAGGCGGTTTCACACAAGCCGGTGCGGACGGGCGCCTCTACCAACGGATCGAACGGTAGACCTGCTCGCGTTCACGTTTACTGAGAACAAGCTGCCACAGCTGCCCCTGACCGGAGCGGAAAAATCCGGCACAACTCATCAAATAATATTTCCACATCCGGTAGAAGCGCCTGCCGTATCTCGCCTCCAGGGCAGGCCATGCGGATTCGAAGTTCTGCCACCAGGCCATCAGGGTGAGATCGTAGTCCTGACCGAAATTATGCCAGTCCTGGATGATGAACCGTTTATCCAGAGCCGCCGCGATTTCATGCGCGGACGGCAACTTGCCATTGGGAAAGATATACCGGTCGATCCAGGGATCGACGGTCTTGCTGGTGGCGTGGATACCGATGCTGTGCAGAAGAAACAGTCCGTCGTCCTGCAGCAGGCGCCAGGCGATATCGAAATATTCCTGGTAATTTTTCGGACCCACGTGTTCGAACATGCCCACAGAGACCAGTTTGTCATAGCGGCCCTGAAGATTGCGGTAATCCATCAACTCGATTGTCACCGGCAGGCCGGCACAACGCTCCTGCGCAAGCTGCTGCTGCTCACGCGAGACCGTTACCCCCGTGACTTCCACGTCGAAGTATCTGGCGGCATGACGTGCCAGACCGCCCCAGCCGCAACCGATGTCAAGCAGCCGTTCCCCCGGTTGCAGCTTGAGCTTGCGACAGATCAGATCGTTCTTGTCATGTTGGGCCTGATCCAGCGATTGGGCATTGAGCCAGTAGCCGCATGAATAGCTCATGCTCGGATCCAGCATGGCAGTGAAGACATCATTGCCGATGTCATAATGCTTCTCGGCCACCTGGAAGGCCCGTTGACGTCGCTGCAGGTTGAGCAGACTCTGGCGAGCCGCTTCGGCGATGAGCTTGATCCTGGCCCATCCCGATAGACGTTCGTCGGCATCGGAACGCAGCAGCCGCGTGAACAGTTCATCGAGCGCCTCGGCCTCCCATAACCCGTCCATATAAGCTTCTCCGAAGCCCAGCGATCCCTGCGTCAGGACCCGTCGATAGACGTCGGTATCAAGTACCTGGATGTCCCAGGGGGCACTACCGTTAATCGTCACCTCCGCTTCTGCAAGGAGATTAGTCAGTACCTCAGGCGCACCGACCTCGGTGCGGGAAACGAAACCTGTCCAACGGTTGAGGGATGGTTTTTCCTTGCTGAGCATATCTCAAATACCTCGTGACCGGTGATTCGGATATCGTGTGCAGTGGTCGCAAGCAGAACGGCAGAACTCATCAGTGGCACGAGAAGCATCCGCACCCTGTGTGAAAATTACCGACATCGGAGAACCTGCAAACGCTTACACAATAATAATCATTTAAATTATTTGTTTTACTGCAGCCATACAATCAATATTTATTGGTAACGGATATCGAAAACTGCAATACAAAGGCGCTTTGCAGGTCAGGGAATACTGTCAGGTCGGCGCCAAGTCTCGCCGACCTGACATGTGCCTTAGAACCGGATATGCGTGGAATGATTGAGCGTGTATTTTGCTCCGGTCCAGTTATCGACATGAAAACGTGTGAACGGAAGCTCTGTCAGTTGAAAGAATCGCTCCCAGCCTATGCGTTCTACCCATTCTCCAACACGCTCCCAGTCTTTTGCATTTTCCTGGTAACAGCGCAGGATCTTTTTCAGGACGGCGGCCACTTCTGGCCATCTCGGGGGTTTGTTTGGCAACCCGGCCGCAACCAGCTTCATCATGCTGGGTTTGGACCTGGCATTTGAGTTCTTTCCACCTATCCAGATCGCAAGCTTTGAGTTCTCGGGATCGTTGATCTGCATTGGTGGGCATGGCGGATAACAGGCTCCGCAGCAGACGCACTTGCGCTCGTCCACTTCCAGCGAAGGTTTTCCATTCACCATAGCCGGTCGTATTGCCGCTACCGGGCATCTGGCTACAACAGCGGGTCTTTCACAGACATTCGAAACCAGATCATGATTGATCATGGGTGGTTTGGTGTGCTGGATATTGACCGCAATATCCGCCTGGCCGCCGCAATTGATCTGGCAGCAGGATGTGGATATATGAACGCGGTTAGGCATGCGCTCATTGACGAATTCATCATACAACTCGTCCATGAGGGCCTTGACCACGCCTGATGCATCGGTGGCTGGGATATCACAATGAAGAAATCCCTGGGTATGAGAGATCATCGACACCGAGTTACCCGTGCCCCCCACCGGAAACCCTTCTGCCGTCAATTTATCAATGAGAGGGACGACCTTGCTCTCTTCACTCACCATGAACTCGATATTGCTGCGGATTGTGAACCGGACATGCCCCTCAGCGTACTCGTCTGCAATTTGACACAGTTTACGGATGGTGCCCGTATCCATCTGTCGCTGCGTGCCTGCGCGTACTGTCCAGATGTGTTCATTGTTGTGCGAAGCATGATGCAGCACACCGGGACGACAGCGCTCATGCCAGTCCCATTGCCCGTAGTTCCTGCGCATCACGGGATGCATGTATTTGAAGGCATCCGGAACCCCACTTTCTATGGCTTCACGAAACTGCTCACTCATAGCTTACTCCTTTCAGTACTGGACGGAGGTGTTTACTCTGTTTCCGAAAGACATCAGGCACTGCTGCCTTCCGCCTGTCTCTGACGCCATTTCTCCGCTTCCTCCTCCCACGTATCCATCCTCACAAAGGAGTTGCTGCGAGGCTGGGCGACCATGGCGGGGTCCACATCCACACCGATACCCTCCAGAAAATTCGCCAGTCCAATTCGCTCTATGGTCTCGCCGAGTCGTTCATGCTCGAGCCCGTTTTCGGCCCAGAAGTCAATGATGGTCTCCGCCAGCTCGACAAGCTCGTCGTAATCCTTCTGTGATTCCAGTTTCCTGAAAGGAATAAGCACCGTACCGAAAAGATCACCGATCTTGAGTGTGCGCTTTCCGCCGACCAGAATTGACACACCACGATCAAGCCCGGGTGAAAGCGCCTTCGTCATCACATTGATGCAATGCATGCAACGGACACAGTTGCTGTTGTCCACCTCGATGGTGTCATCCTTATTGAGTTGAATGCATTTTGTTGGACAGCGTGATATAACGTTGTTCAAGATGTAATCACGGCCCTTTTCCTGAACGAACTTCTTTACTTCGTCCTGTTTGATTCTTATGTCGTCACGCCAGGTACCGATTACGGCCATATCCGCCCTCTGGATCGAATTCATACAGTCATTCGGGCAACCCGAGAACTTGAACTTGAATTTATAAGGGAGCGCAGGCCGATGCAGGTCATCGGTGAACGAATTCATTACCTGGCGATGCGCAATCGCCTCATTGAAGCAGGAATGCTCGCAGCGCGCAGCCCCGACACACGACATTGATGTGCGCACAGAAGGGCCTGCACCCCCCAGATCGAACCCCAATTCGTTTATCGCATCAAATGCTGCCTGGATGTTGTCGCTCGTACAGCCCTGAAACATCATATCGCCGCTCTGACCATGCAACGCCAGCAGTCCAGAGCCATGCTCGTCCCAAACGTCACAGAATTTACGCAGAATATCAGTGTCATAATGCATCCCCGGTGGAGGCATGACACGCAGCGTATGGAACTCAGATGATGCCGGAAACTTATCCGCCACCTCGGAGAAGCGCGGTATAATGCCGCCACCATACCCCCTGACAGTGACGGTCCCACCCTTCCAGTACCCCTTTACGTTCTGATACGAATGCTCAAGCTGACCCAGCAGATCGGCCATCATGGGCTTATCGTTAGCCAGCCGCTTGAACCCGGTTACAAAACTTGGCCAGGGGCCGCTTTCCAACTGATCCAGATTTGGTGTTTCATGAAGCTTTTTCGTCATGACACATACCCTCACGTTGACGTCGCATTATGTCCAGCCGACTCAGGTAAAGCATTTATCTGTGTTATTAACAATAACCAATCAACCTATTAAGTTAATATCTATTATTGGTTAGGCGTAATGGTTTATATGGGATATGAGGTCGTCGCCATCATCATTCCCCATACCTTGTATCGTCGTTTTCGCCAATAACCCCTGCCCTTCAACGTCGCGATGCCGGCCGACTATTACAGCGACACTGAAAGTCCGTCCGCTTCATTCTTATCGGCCTGATAAATTGAACACAAACGATAATTTTTGCCCACTCGTATCGAGCACATCGATACATCGTCGGATTTGACAATGGTCATGTACAGGGGAGGATCTGCGTATTGACTGACGGCCACAAACTACAGAGGGCAGTATCAGCTTCACATGATTGACTGGGATTTCATTCAGCAGCAATCCCGGAATTTAAGGCGAACGATTCTCTGCATGATTCAGACCTCAGGATTGAGATCATCATCGACAAGGCAGTATCGCCGTCACCTATAGCGACATTCGAAATATTCTTCTTGTAACGTCTCAGGATGTATCGCTAGTATTTATTAGATGCGACATGAATCGACTGCTTTCTTGTCCTTGAAATCATGCTGCCTATACCACGCAAAGTTCGTCACCGCTGAGGATATTGCGCGAATCATGTACAGCACACGACTGACAAGAGAAGATTTTGATCATGCCCTGGCGGGCATGGGAACCTACATTGACGTAACGGTGGACGATCTCATGGAAATCTCTAATCGAGCACACATACATGCAAGCATCAGGGAAAAGGAATCCTTGCTGGTTGAACGTCTGATGACTTCATCCTTGCATACAGTGCGACCTGAAACCACGCTTTCCACGGCCGCCCATGCAATGGTTACCATGAGGATTTCCGGCCTTCCCGTGGTCGATCAGACCAATAAGCTGATCGGAATTATCACTGAAGCAGATCTGTTGCGTGCAATCGGCGTGCCCAGCCATCACCCCACGCACAATCTCTGGCAAACGCTCGAGGCCATGTTCACGCACCACGCCGAGATTCAATCGCCCGAAGGAAATGTGGCTTCATTGATGACTACGGACATCCTCACCATACGTCCCGAGCACACATTGCATGATGCCCTGGATATCATGAAGAAGAACCGGATCAAGCGCATTATTGTTGTCAACGACAACAGTGAACCTGTCGGTATGATCACTCGCTCCGATCTCGTAAGGGTATTCTTTGACAGTATCAGGACCAACGATGAGGATTATACGGCTGTTAACGGCAGCTGAGTTCCCGGATGCCACTCAGGTTCAATTCCTTCCGGCCACGCCGATTGATCTCTAATCGAATAACTTTCAACCCTCACGCCTGCCTCGCTCGGACGTCGCCGCTCTCCAGGGCGGCCAGTACGCCATCCCAGAATGCCAGCCGGGCCTGCACAGCCTCCCGTGCGGCGACAACGGCCTCCTCGCGTTCATCGTCACTGTGGCACAGACCGTTCAGCAGCCGCAGGGAAAGGGGACCGTGGGATCCCTCGTCCAGATGAATATGACGCTCCAGATAATAGTGGAAAATCGGTGCGTCCCGTCGACCGATACCTGAGCGCTCGAGTATAGCGCGGAACATGTCGGGGATAATGTGTTCGCGCCCCAACGCAAGGGCAGCGGCGGCCTCATGCGGCTTGCCGGACCTCAGAAACCTGAATGTGGTCGTTGTGAAGACACGTGATGGAGAAGGCACCGAGGGCAACGCCAGGGCCGCGTCCACACCCTGCTGACGCACCGCATCCACGAAGACGAGTATCGGTCCGGTATCCGCGCCGATCTCCTCCATGGCCTGGCAATAGAGCTCGAAGTGGCTGGTATGGCCGACGCCGCTGCCGGGCATGGCCTCGTCGCACTCCTCGCCCAGCACCATCTCGTTGATGAAGCGCCGGACATCCCCGTCGCCCACCGGCACCCAGGGAAAACCGGCGGGGGCGACCACGGCCTGCAGATGCTTGGCCACCGACATGAAATCCCACACCGAGTAGACATGGTGCTCCATGAACACACGCAACTCGTCCAGTCCCTGGATGGCGGCATAGACGGGGTGCTGATCCAGGTCGTTGCGCAGCGACTGGATGATGTCCTCGGCGATGGGCGTGGTCATGGAATGATCCCTGTTCAGTACAGACAGACGGTCGGAAAATCTACCAGCCGCCCAATGCCCCTTCAACCTTCGGATAAGGGCGGTTTTAAACCCGGAAATACCAGTCATCGCCAGACTGATAATCAGCATCTATACTATATGTTCAACTCGAACCGGATCGGGCATCATCGATGCTCACAGAAGACGGAACGATCACCCATGCTGAAAATCTTCCCTGCCCTTTTTCTGCTCAGTCTGATCCCAACACCCGCACAGGCATTGGGCAATGCTGAGGCAGGCAAGCGCATTGCCATGCAGGGCAACGACCAGGGCGCCACGGCCTGCGTGAGTTGCCATGGGGCAGCTGGCGAAGGCAACCCCGCCGCGGGTTTTCCGCGTCTGGCGGGCCTGAGTGACAAGTACCTCAGCAAACAGCTGCAGGACTACAGCCAGGGCACGCGAAGCAACCCGGTCATGCAGCCGATTGCCGCCGCACTTGAGCAGCAGCAACGACTCGATGTCGCTGCCTACTATGCCGGTCAGGCGCCTATGGACAATGCCGATACTGCTGCTCCGCCGGACGGCGGCCGGACGCTGGCCCTGCGCGGCGACTGGGACAATACCATCCCCGCCTGCGTAAGCTGCCACGGACCGGGGGGCCGCGGCGTGGACCCCCATTTCCCCGCCCTGGCCGGCCAGCACGCCAGCTACATTCAGTCCCAACTCGAGGCCTGGCGCAAAGGTACCCGCCACAACGATGCCAACGACCTGATGCGCGTTGTGGCCGAACGCCTGACCCAGACTCAGATCCAGGCGGTATCGGAGTACTTCGCCTCGCAGCCTGCTGTCAAACCCGAGCCTGGAGCCGAACGATGAATCGTCCTCTTCACCTGATCGCTGCCCTTGTGCTGTGCAGCACCGTGCTCCATGCCGGACAGACGGACGATCACCAGGCGGAACTGCCGGACACCCCGAAGGGCGCACCCAGCTTCACGCCCCCGGCTGAATCCGAACTGCCGGAGGGCCCCTTCGGCGAGATGGTGCGTTATGGCCGCGACCTGTTCGTGGACACCCAGCAGCTGCGCGGCAGATTCGTCGGCAATGGCCTGAACTGCGTCAACTGCCATATCGACGCCGGCCGCCGTGCCGACTCCGCTCCCTTATGGGCCGCCTATACCATGTATCCGGCGTATCGCAGCAAGAACGATCGCGTCAACACCATGGAACAACGCATCCAGGGCTGCTTCCGCTACAGCATGAACGGGGCGCCTCCGCCCTCCGGCAGCCGTGAACTGTCGGCCCTCCTGAGCTATCACTACTGGCTGGCCCGGGGAGCGCCGGTGGGCGTGGCGCTCGCAGGCCGGGGTTACCCGAAACTCGATGAGCCGCCCAGCGCCCCCGACATCAGCCGCGGCCGGCAGGTATTCGAGGCCCAGTGCGCTTTGTGCCACGGCGAGGACGGCCAGGGCCGCAAGGCCGAAGGTGTCTATGCATTTCCGCCGCTGTGGGGCACGGACTCATACAACTGGGGGGCGGGCATGCACCGCGTCAACACCGCAGCTGCCTTCATCCATGCCAATATGCCGCTGGGCAGGCCGGAATCACTCAGCGTCCAGCAGGCCTGGGACGTCGCCGCCTTCATCAACAGCCACGAGCGGCCGCAGGACCCCCGGCATGAAGGTGATCTGAAGGAAACCGACGCGACCTTCCATGTGCACCAGTGCCACTATGGCGACGAGGTGGACGGGCAGCTGCTCGGCAGCCACGCCTATCCCAATCCGCTCCAATAGCTGGCGGCGATACGCGGATCAGACAGGCTTTTGCAACACCAGCAGGCGGTAATTCTTGTAGCGCTCGAACACTGCCTGGGTACGATAACCGGACAGGTATTTGAACCGCAGCTTCTCCCAGCGCTTGCGCAGCAGCCAGCCCAGCAGCCGCGTGCCCCATGGATGGCGGCCGCGCAGATAAACCCCGGTGGTTTCCACCGCCGGGATAATGCGCTCCCTGAGCACTTCGTCGAGCAGGCCGATGGTGGGGCTGACGCGCGTTGTGATGTCCTCGTCATGCAGGGTTTCGAAAGGGGACGCCGCCAGGGCGGCACGGAAATCGGAAAGGGGGTGTCCACCGCCGAAGCTGCGACTCTCGGGCGTGCCGTCTCCGGCTGCCTCGGTCTTGAAGAAGTCGCTGATAATTACCCGCCCGCCCGGGGACAGCAGCTGATCGAGCCGTTCGAATACGTCATCCAGACGGATGTACTGGAAGCTTTCACTGAACAAGGCAACATCGTACTCGCCGGCCAGGGAGGCCATGTCAAGCGCCTCGAAGCTTGATTCAAACAGCCGTGCCTGCGCATTGCCCGTTTCCGCCAACCGCTGGCGCACCATGCCGGCGAGCGCCGGCGACGGCACCACGCCATCGGCGGCATAGCCCTGCTCCCGCAGCTGCACCAGCATGTTGCCGGTACCGCAGCCGATATCCAGCAGCCGCGGAAATTCATCGCTCGGGGGCAATGCCTCCAGGATCATGTCGGTGTAGTTCTGCAGGGCGTGCGGGAGGTTGGCAACAGTAACCTCCAGATCGTCCCACAGACCATAGTGAAGATCCTCGACAGCAAGCAGCTGGCGGGCCAGGATCAGACCGTATTCACGTGAATGCATGGACACTTACTTCCCCGGCACGGGACATCCGTCCACCAGCTGGCATGAATAGAGGCCATCCATGAATTGGCGTTCACTCATTGATTACTCAGCCTGGTTGCGGTCCGCGCTGCGGAAAATCGGCGCGATCACTTTATGCTAATGGAGGTCATCCAGCGGCTGGACCGGCAAGATTCATGAACTGATCAGCTGTCAGTCGCGTTTTATTATCAGTCCTTGCCCGGTGGGAAGGTCCAGCACGCACTCACCTTTATCCTGCATGTAATCAAGAACAGCCTTGCGCGCACCCGGACAGGTAGTCAACCCATGGTCGTCCAGCAGGACGACACCCCCTGCAACCAGTCGGGGATAGAAAAATTCGATCGAGTCGTATGTGGGCTGATAAAGGTCAACATCTATATGCACGAAACGGAACACCTGATCCTCAAGGCCTGCAAAGGTATCGGGTATCCAGCCGATCCTGAGTTCGGCCTGTTCGAATTTATCGAAGGCCGCTTTGGCCAGAGTACCGTCGTGCGCAAGATCGCCTGCCGACCAGGCGGAACCGCCGGTCGCCATCCGGTCGACCTCAGCAGGCGCGGGGAGACCGGAGAAGGCATCAAAACCATAGTGCCGGTCGGTTGACGCAAAGGTCCCCTCAAGGGCTTTGCAGATAAGCGCAGAACCGACCCCACGGGCGACACCGCATTCGGCGGTACTCCCTCTCAGGCCCCGGACATAGCGAGCAAATTCTATAAGTACAAAACGCCGGTCAAGTTTCCTGACCTGCGGCCGACGCAGGGTGGGATCATCCACCATGTAGGGGCGGTACGGATCGAGCCAGGACTGGTCCGCAATCCAGAGTATCTGGGGTTTATACAGATAACGGTTGCCCCAGACTGCTATCCGCTCCACAAGTTTGTGCCGAAGTCTTTTGAGGGGGTTTTTTTCAAATCGCATAGCCGATCATCGCCGTGTCTATATCTGGAATTCCGGTAACCAGGCGAGTAGAATACAGTTTTTTTCCGGCGGTGGTAACAGTGGGGGAATCCCGCCCCCTGGCACCTGCTCCTGCGCAAAAATGCCGGGGTTGATTTGATATATTTGTCTGGTATCGAATTCGCAGAACAGGCACCCGGCCCGCGAGGCCTCATGACTCTTCCGATTGATTAAGCTGGTCGCCGAAAACAATGAAGCCTGCATCTCTTGTCCTAGCGAAATTCACACGCAAGCGACTTCTTCCCCGCCTCCCCGTATCCCAGAAACAGAAACTCCTGGCCGAGCGCCGCCTGCGGGGCAAGGAAGACTACAGCAAATTATCCCTGTCGGATGTGATAATCGTTTCGCACGAGAAGAGCGGGCGCACCTGGTTGCGCGTCATGCTCAGCCGGTTTTATCAGCAGCGTTATCATCTACCTGAAAACAAGCTGCTGAATTTCGACCGCCTGCACCGGCTGGAACCCAGGGTCCCTGTGGTTTTCTTCACGCACGACCGGCATCTGGGCTATTACACCGGGAACTGGGACAATGAAGAGTTGTATCGCCTTACCCCGACCATTTTACTGGTCCGCGATCCCCGCGATGTTGCGGTGTCGTTCTACTTCGACTGGAAGTACCGCATGAGCGGACACAGCCGACGGCTCTATTCGCTGCCGCTCGATGACATGCCGATCCATGAATTCATGATGCAGCCGGAATCAGGCCTGCCTGCTGTTATCGACTTCATGAACCGTTGGCATGATCGGCTCGAGCGCATGCACAACCTGAACATGTTCCGCTATGAAGACCTGCGTACCGATACCGTGACCGGCCTGAAACAGATACTCCATATCCTTGGCGCCGAGCCCGAACAGCAGGAGATCGAGGATGTTGTCGCCTATGCGGAATTCGAAAAAATGAAAAAACGCGAACAGTCGGGGCAGACCCGCGACAGCCGCATCTGCGCCACCGACCCCAGCAACCCCGACTCCTTCAAGGCCCGCCGGGCCAAGGTCGGCGGCTACCGCGACTACTTCAACGATGAACAGATCCGTGAAATCGATGCGCTCGTCGCCGAGACCCTGAGCCCGGGCTACGGCTACTGAGCCGGCCTGCGCCCCGTTGCCGGGGCAACTCCGGCGTACAGGGCACGGCTGACGGCCAGGGCCCCGAACGAGATCAGGAAAAAGTGCCCGCGCTCGTCATCGTGGCGGATCTGGAACAGACCGGCGAGCAGAAACAGGGCCATGGCGGCCAACAGAAACAACAACAGCGGGAAATCCCGCTCGTCACGCCTGCCGGCGGGCCAGAAAGTCTTCAATGCCGTGACCACCCACAGCAGGAACAGCACCAGGCCCACCGCGCCCAGTTCCACCAGCAATTGCAGATACAGGTTGTGGTAATGCGTCAATGACTGCTTGATATCCAATTCGCTTATCAGCATCCTGCTGGTACCCGCACCCCAGCCGAACCAGGGACGTTCGCCGATCAGCTTCCTGGCCTGTTCCCACAACGGGACACGGTACTGCAGTCCGGAGCCTTCCAGGCCGCCGCCGTCATCCGTCAGTATGGCCAGAAATCCGCCTTCCACCCTGGCCAGCCGCTTGTCGACGATATCGGCGTTGAACACTATGGTCGCCCCCAGCATTCCGGCGCCTGCAAGCAGCAGCAGCAATGTCCGGCCGCCCCGGCCATGGCGCCAGCCATGCCAGGCCATGGCCAGCAGCAGGGTCGGCAGGATCACCGCCAGGGCAACCCAGACCGCCCGGGTCTGACTCCAGAGGACAACAATGGCCAGGGCCACCACCAGCAGCAGAGCCGGCGGGACCAGCCACAGCGGGCGGACCCGTCCTGTGAGCAGGAGGATCAACACGCCGATCAGGCCGGTGCCGGCATACAGGGCGGCGCCGTTGCCCATGCCGAACAATTCGCGCCTGCCGCCCATGACCACTTCCAGGCGTGACCAGTCGAATCCGACGGCCAGTGACAGCACCAGACCGGCCAGCCCGAGGCCCAGCACCCAGCGGATACGCCGGGGACCGGCACCGAGCCAGTAGGCCACAACGAGAGAAAATGCACCGCCGGCCAACAACAGGTCGAAACCGGACTCCAGGATCTCCGGCCGCCATTCGGCACTCCCCTGCAGCCAGGCCAACAGCCAGTTCACCGTGATATAACCACTCAACGCCAGTGACACCCAGACGAATGGGCGGCTGCGTGCGCGGCGCCAGAAGTCCCGCCCCCGCAGGGACAGAGCCAGCAGCATCAGCAGCAGCCCGGCATAGAAAACACCCTGATTGGCAAAGCCGCCAGCCGCAAACAGACCCAGGCCGGCCACTCCGATCCGGCTACTCCAGTCCATTGGGACAGGAATGCTTGTAGGTGCAGTTGCGTTCAAGCCACCACCCGCAGGGGTTGTCCCGCCCCGAGCAGCCGGCTTGCGGCCGTTCGCAGAGGCAGAGTGAGGGAATCGGGCGGATTCTACCCGAGCCGGACCCGCCGGACCACTTGAACAGCGGTCATGCAATCCGTTCCCGGCTCGGTTAGAATGCTGTATTGCTTGAGACCCACGATTTGCGGACATCCATGACCAGCACCTTCGCAGCCCTGCGCGCCTCGCTCCCCCAGGCGAGCAAAACCCTCTGGAAGAAAACCAGCCGGCGTCTGCTCAAGCTCCGGCTCGACCTGACCGGGGCCGATGAGGACGAGCGCATCCGGGCCGAGCGCCGGCTGCGCGGCCGGGAACAGTATCGCAAACTGCGACAGGCCGATGCCGTGGTCGTTTCCTTCGGCAAGAGCGGTCGCACCTGGCTGCGGGTGATGGTCTCGCGCCTGTACCAGCAACTCTACGGGCTGCCCGAGAACGCCCTGATCGGGTTCGATAACTTCCACAACATGGACCGCCGGATCCCGCGCATCTTCTTTACCCACGACAACTACATCGGCGACTACACCGGGCATGTGGACTCCAAGGCGGATTTCTACGACAAGAAGGTGCTGCTGCTGGTGCGCGACCCGCGCGACGTGGCCGTCTCCCAGTTCTTCCAGTGGCAGCACCGCATGCGCCCGGAGAAAAAGGCGCTGAACCAGTACCCGCCGCACGGCGAGCAGTGCAGCGTCTACGAGTTCGTCAGGCACGAAGGCGCCGGCCTGCCCAAGGTGATGGAGTTCATGAACCTGTGGGCACGGGAGATGGACAAGGTCAGGCAATTCGCCCTGGTCCGCTACGAGGACATGCGCGCCGACCCGCACGCGACACTCAGCCGGGTAGCAGAATTTCTGGAGATCCCGGCCACTGCGGAACAGATTCAGGAAGCGGTGGACTACGCCTCCTACGAGAACATGAAGAAGATGGAATCGGCCCAGAGCTTCCGCCTCAGCGGCGGCCGCATGGTGCCGCGCGACCGCAACAATCCGGACAGCTACAAGGTCCGCCGGGCCAAGGTCGGCGGCTACCGCGATTACTTCGAGGACGAACAGGTTCGCGAGATCGATGCCCTGATGGAAGCCACGCTCGACCCGGTGTTCGACTACCGGGCCGGCGAAGACCCGGCGGTCTGAACAACCTTGCTCAGACGAATGGCGCTGATTTCAGTTTATCCGTCATTCCGTCATTCCCGCGCAGGCGGGACAAAAGCGCGGAGCGCGTTGAACGCCTTTATGCCCTATGGGTACGCAGGGCGGCCCGAAGGGCGAGCGCGCCCGAACGAAGTGACAAAGTGCCCTTGGGGTGAAGCGAGTAATCCAGCATTTGCAGGCTCTGCCAGACACTGGATCCCCGCCTGCGCGGGGATGACGCAGCGAAAGTCAGTGCCATCCCCGTCTCAGACTATTTGATGATCTGACGCGAAGTTTCCAGGTAATCCCGGCCTTTCGACTGCACCGTTTCCGCATCGGCGTTCTCTGACGCCAGATGCACCTCTTCCAGCACCTCGGCCAGCTCCTCCACTTCTTCCTCGAGCCTTTCCAGCGCGTTTTCGAGGGTATAGGTGATCTGGTGGATCTCGTGCAGGTCGCGCGAACTCAACTCCCCCTGGCCCAGAATCGTTTCCAGACGCCGGTTGTACTCGGAGAAATTGGCCACGGCCTGTTCCAGCGTCTCTGCCGGCTCGCCCTCATAGTGACCGGGACGATCATCCGCGAATGCCGGCACAGACACGGCCAGGGCGGAGAACAGTACTGCCATTTTCAGGGTTTTCATCACATCTCCTTGTCTGCAATCAGAAATATCGGTCACACGATACCTGGGCCCGGCAGGTTGCACATGCCAGGCAAAAAGAGCGGGGCAGACACCTGGGCTGCCCCGCGTTCACGCTCACAACACGGCTGCCTCAGAACCGGTGACGCAGTCCGACCGAGAAGGTCTGCGGCTGATTCGGCCGTGCCCCGTCCGGCAGGCGGGAGACGATCTTCTGTTCGTCGAACAGGTTCTCCACCCGCAGGAAGACATCGGTGTCCCGTCCCAGCGGATACTGGCTGATGAAGTCCACCACGGTCAGCGATTCGGTTTCGTCGAAGCGGCTGCCGCTGTTGTTGCAGCCGGCCACCACGCACATCTCATCGATGTATTTCACCACAGCGTAGTTGTTCCAGCCACTGGGATGCTCCAGACCCACGCGCAGGCTGAGCATATTCTCCGGCACATCCTTGAGCTGATCACCCTCGCTCAGGCCCGAGGTCGCGTTGTCCTTGCTGATCTCGGCGCTGGTGTAAGTGTAGGCCAGATCGACCGGGATCAGGAAACGTCCCTGATCGAAATCGGTGGACAGCTGGAATTCCAGGCCCGCGATCTCGGCCTCGCCCGTGGTGAAGGTGCCGGAGGTCGCGCCGTTGCTGCAGGGCGAGCCCACCGAGCAGTTCTCCACCTTGTTGGTGAAGTCGCTGTAGAAGCCGATAGCCTCGGCGAACACCCGGTCGCCGAAGTAACGCACCCCGGCCTCCCAGTTGTCGCTGGTCTCAGGATCCTCGTTGGCCTGGGCGCCGCCGCCGAGCGGGGAGAAGCCGCGGTGCACGCCGGCCAGCACCTGCCAGCGATCGGCCACATCGTAGGTGAAGGAGGCGCCGGGCAGCCACTCATCGCTCTCGTTGCCGCGGGTCGAATCCACGGTGGTCCGGCCGACATCCGCATACTGCACCCGCGAGGTCTCCACGTCCTCGTAGCGCAGGGCCAGGTTGAGTTTGAAGCGATCGGTCACCTGCCACTGATCCAGCGCCCAGAAGCTCATCGCCTCGCCGGTCTCGAAGCGGTTGTCACCGCCCGTCGGCAGGACGGTGTTCTGGAATACCAGCGAGCCGTTGACCTGATCATAGATCTCCACGGGCTGGAAGCGGTCCATCTCATCTTCGTGATAACGTCCGCCCAGCGCAACCTGGTGTGCGCCGAGGTCGATGTCGAAGTTGAGCTGAATGCCTTCGGAGACGTATTCACGGTTGTTGTTCTTGTAGGACAGTCCGGCAACATCGACCGTGCCGTCCAGGATACCCTGGGCGTTGGCATCGCCGGCATTGGCCGCGTCGATATAGGCACCACCGCCGGAGAGCTTGAACCAGTTGCGTTTGAACTTGTTGCGGTAGATCGTCGCGGTACTCTTGACGTTGTCGGTCCAGTCGAACTCGTGGGTGAGATTGATGCCGGAGTGGGTATTGTCCATCTGGTCGATGCTGGACAGGCCGTAACGCCGGTTGGGATCGCGGTCGAAGTCGGCATCGGTCAGCCCGAGGTAGGTCTCGTTGGAAATCTCTTCCGAGTACTGCAATTTGAGCTGCAATGCCTGGCGCTCGCCCTGCCAGCGCAGCTTGCCGACATAGTCCTCGATGTCGAAGCCGCTGTCGCCATTGCTGCGGTCGATGTCCTTGAAACCGTCGCCGTTGCGCTGCACCGTCTCGACCATCCAGCTCCAGGGGCCAGCGACATCGCCGTAGTGGGCGTGCACGTCGGTGGAGCCACGCTCGTCGAGCACGGTTTCGACCATGCCCGAACGCTCGGTCGGAATCGGAGTCGACAGCAGGTTGATCACGCCGCCGGTGGTCTGCGGACCATAACGCAGCAACGGCGCCCCCTTGAGGATCTCGACACCGGTGATACGCATCATGGTCGGGAAATAATAGGCGGCGGGATTCGAATAGGGGGCGGGGGCGATCGGTACGCCGTCCTCCATCAGGGTGATATTGCTGCTGCGCTCGGCCGTGGCGCCGCGGATACCGATGTTCGGGCGCAGGCCCTCGCCATCCTCTTCACGGGCATAGATACCCGGCACTGTCTTCAGTACCTGGTGGATGTCGGTGGTGCCCTCGATCTCGAGTTGCTCCTCGGCCACGACTGCGCTGGAACCGGGCAGAATACGCGCCTGCGAGGTGTCACCGATGATCTCCACGGGCGACATGGTGACCGCCTCGTCGGCAGCGCTCATGCCCGGCAGCAGACAGCTACCGATCGCCAGTGACAGAAAAGAACGCTTGAACATGAAGTTATCTCCCTATCAATTGTATTAAAGTTTACGATAATGAGAAGCTTTATCAATTGCGGATGATATTTCGTCGTACTCGTGAGGTCAACACCCTGTCACGTCGGATTGGCAAGGGGGATTGTACGAGCCGGGATATACTGTATAATCGAAATCATTCTCATTAGTCTTAAATAAACCCGGCAGGCGCATCGGCGCCGAGGACTTGCTGCTGCGATGAACGACGAAACCCTGATAATGACGCCCCCGGTTCAGTCCGGGCTCTACGAACAACTGGCTCAGCTGCTCCAGGCGGGTGGGCCGGTGGTGGCCATCCTGCTCGCCATGTCCGTGATCGCATTGACAATCATCCTGCTGAAACTCTGGCAATTCCAGGCAGTGCGCACCGGCGAGCGCCGCACCGCTGTGGAGGCGCTGCGGCTGTGGAAATCCGGCCGGGTCGGCGAGGCGCTGGCGCGCACCGAGGGCAACCGCAATCCGGTGGCCCAGGCCCTTGGCCGGGCCATGCGCGGACAGCACCGTGGGCTGCCTGAGGCAAAGGTACGCGAGGAGGTCCTGCGCTATGGCGGTGATGTCCTGGAAACCCTGCGCGGCGGTTTCCGACCGCTGGAGGTGATCGCTTCGCTGGCCCCCCTGCTCGGACTGTTCGGCACCGTACTGGGCATGATCAAGGCCTTCCAGCAGCTGGAGGCCGCCGGCAATCAGGTCAACCCGGCCATCCTCTCCGGCGGCATCTGGGAGGCCCTGCTCACCACCGCCGTCGGCCTGGCAGTAGCCATCCCGGCAGTGGCCCTGCTGAACTGGCTGGAACGCCGGGTCGACCGCCTGGCTCACGACATGGACAACCTGGTCACTCAGGTCTTCACCGAGGACCTGTCCGCCGAGTTGACCTCCGAGGAAGAGACGCATGCTCCGGCCCGCCTCCGCCCTGCCGCCGTTTCAGCTGGCGAGTAACGCGCGCCGGCGCCGCGCCCTGATCAGCCTCACGCCGCTGATCGATGTGGTGTTCATCCTGCTGGTGTTCTTCATGCTGACCTCAACCTTCCTGGACTGGCGCCCGATCGAACTGAATGCACCCGGTCTGACCGCCGCCAGTGCCGAGGCCGGTGACAGCCTGCTGATCGAGATCCGTACGGATGGCCTGCGTCTGGACGACGAACCCGTCACTCCGGCAGAACTGCGGCGCCGGATCGAGTCGCAGCTGGCGCACCACCCGGATCAGCGCGTGCGGCTCAAGCCCACTGCTGGGGTCGCCCTGCAGCGCACGGTGGATGTAGTGGGTCTGCTCACCCGGGCCGGTGCCGTCAATCTCTCCCTGATCCGCGACCGCCAGAGGTAGGCAGCATGCGTTTCGAACCCCCACGGCCGCGCAGCGACGAGGAGCGGATCCTGCCGCTGATCAATATCGTGTTCCTGCTGCTGATCTTCTTCATGGTGGCCGGAAAACTCGCCGCCACCGACCCCCTCGAAATCGACCCGCCGCAATCGGCCCTCGAGAGCGAGGCCGGGCCACGGGAGTTGCTGGTGCTGCTCGACGCCGAGGGCCGCCTGGCTCTGGACGGCAAGGTCATGGAGGAATCCGCACTCAAAGCCGCTCTGCAGAAACGCCTGTCCGAGGACGAGATACGGATCCGACTCAAGGCCGACGGCCGGGCCGAAGCGACCCGCGTGGTCGCCCTGATGGAACTGCTGCAGGATGCCGGCGCGCAGAAGGTCAAGCTGCTGACGGTCGCGGCAGGCGGTTGATGCGGATCACCCGTCGACACTGGACGGTGGCATTGATCACCGCGGTCCTGCTGCATGCGGGGATTGCTGCTGTGTTGCTGTGGCAGGAACCGGAGTCCGGCGCGCTGGATGTCGGGATCGGAGGCATCGAGGTGTCCCTGGGGCCGGCAGGCGGGGTACCGGAACAGCCGCAGCAGACGTCAGAGGAAGCGCCGGTGCCCGAACCCGAGCCGCAGCCCGAACCGCAGCCCGAACCGGAGCCCGAACCGGAACCCGAACCGGAACCCGAACCGGAACCCGAACCGGAACCCGAACCGGAACCCGAACCGGAACCCGAACCGGAACCCGAACCCGAACCCGAACCGGAACCCGAACCGGAACCCGAACCGGAACCGGAACCCGAGCCGGTCCGTCAGGCCGTGCAGCCGCAGCCTGAACCGGTGCAGCAGACAACACAGCAGCCGAGCGTGAGCGCGGACACTGCCGCCCCCGCCAGCACCACTGCCACACCGGAGGGGGAAGAGAGTCCCCGGGACAGCGCCACCCGTGGTGGCTCACCCGGCCCGAGCGCCGACTACATGGCCCGCCTGAAGGGCTGGCTCGAGCGCCACAAGCGCTATCCCCGCCGCGCCCAGATGCGGCGCCAGGAAGGCACCGCCCTGCTCTACTTCGTCATGGATCGGGAAGGCCGGATCATCGAGTACCGGCTGCAGGAAAGTTCAGGCCACACCCTGCTGGATCGCGAGGTGGAGGCGATGATCAGACGGGCCGAGCCACTGCCGGGAATCCCGGACGACATGCCGCAGTCACGACTCGAACTGGTGGTACCGGTGGCCTTCTATCTGCGCTGAATGCAAGCGCGCGGGGATGACGTGACTGCGGCAGTATCAACAGGTCTTAGTGGCCACTGGCCCGGGCCAGCGGCGGGGTGCGATCCAGCAGTTCCAGCGCATCGTGGCGCAGATGGTTCTTTGCCATCTCCTGGCGCAGCAGGTCTTCGCTGATCACACCCTGATCCAGGCACTCGCGCACCAGCCCGAAGAAGAAGGCCTCCTGGTTCGGATCCGGATGGGCCCGGTAGCGCCCGGCCAGGCCGTAGTCGCCGAACAGCGCCCGACGCGCGCGTCGGAACCAGTGTTTGGGCGGAAACAGGCGGAAGGAATCGGCGGCGCGAAAATCCACCGGCAGCCCGGTCTTCCAGGGCTGAGTCTTGCGCTTGGTGTTGTGCAGCATCTTGGTGTTGGCATCGAGATGATCGAAGTCGTTCCACTCGGGCTCGAACAGGCCGATGGTCTCCGGATCCTCGTATTTCAGGCACACCCAGGGCATGTAGTCGCGCGTGCCCTCGAACATGGCGTGGAACTGTTCCTCGAACTTCCAGTGAGTCAGCTTTGCGTTGTCCATCAGCATCACGCTGGTGGCCAGGCAGCCGCGCTTGCCCTTGTTGCCGGACTTGGGCCGGCACATGACGGCCTTGCCTTCCATATCGCGGGAGAACAACTCCCAGATGTCGGCCAGGGCGAAGATGTCCGGGTCGATGACAATGGAACGACCCTGATAGTCCATCAGCTGCGGCGGCAGGAAGCGGGTCGGGGTGAAGGACTGCAGGTCGTCGCGGACCCACTGGCGCCACTCGCCGTCGCGCAGGTACATCTGCCCTTCGTGCTCGCGCAGGATGGGAAAATCGTCGTAGTGCATGATGCGGATATCGAAGCGGTCATTGTGCTTCGAATTGCGCCGCAGGGCATACTGCGCCACCAGGGCGCCGAGATGCTGCTTGTCATTGGCCTGGATGAATACGCAATGCTCCATGCCGGATTCCTCGCTCGGGACTGCCACAATCCACTCATTTTATAGGTCAGCCCCCTCGAAACCAAGCCGCATCTGCCCCGCGGCCGAAGGATTGGCGACAACACCGAAGACACCGTCATCCCCGCGCAGGCGGGGATCCAGCGGCCACGGCGGTTCCTGGATTACTCGCTACGCTCGCCCTTCGGGCCGCCCTGTGGGCGTTCAACGCGCTCCGCGCTTTTGTCCCGCCTGCGCGGGAATGACGGGTGAGGGGGGCCCGACGCCTTTGGCCGGGGACGGCAAAAACGCGTATAATCATCGGCCACCTTCATCCCCAGCCGGGGCCAGTATTTTTTTCATCCGGAACAACAGCATGAGCTTCATCAACCCGCTGCGCCGCATCGGCAGCGACAACGCCCGCAAGGCCGCCATCATCACCACCACGGCCGTGCTGCCCCGCTCCCTGCGCGTGGCCCGGCGCAAGGCCCGGCTGGGCGCGCTGGAGGTGGACATCGCCCGGCGTTCCTCGCTGATCATCATCGCCCATCCCAAGAGCGGCAACACCTGGCTGAAGGTCATGCTGACCCGGCTCTACAGCAAGCGCCACGGCATCCCGGAGGCGGACTTCGCCCGCTACCCGGCGCTGGCCGACGCCAATCCCGAGATCCCCCGCTTCGCCGCCACCAACGGCTGGTACAGCTATGAACGCGCAGTGGGCGACAAGCTGCAGCCGGGAGCCCCGGATTCCGAGCTCAGACACAAGCCGGTGGTACTGCTGGCGCGCAATCCGTTGGACATCGCCGTGTCCTGGTATTTCCAGTTCACCAAGCGCCAGTCGAGCCATAAGCAGGAACTGATCAATGCCGAACTGAGCCACCCCGTGGATCGCACCAACATCGGGATGTGGGAGTTTGTGCGCGAGAGCGAAATCGGCCTGCCCTCGCTGATCCGCTTCCTGAACCACTGGGATGCGGCGCTGGATTCACTGGACCACACTCTGCTGACCTCCTACGAGGCGCTGCGACGCGAACCGGCGCAGGTGCTGCGCCAGATCACCGAACTGATGGGCGACCGCTTCAGCGACAAGGAAATCAACGAGGCAGTGGAGTTCGCCTCCTTCGACAACCTGCGCAAGCTGGAAAGCGAAGGCTTCTTCCGCTCGGGCGGCCTGACTCTGCGCAACGCCGGCGACCCGGAAAGCTTCAAGGTGCGCCGGGCCAAGGTCGGCGGCTATCGCGACTACTTCAGCGAGGCACAGGCACAGGAACTGGAGCAGCTGGTGCGCCGGGAACTCTCGCCGCGCCTGCAGGCACTGTTCGGCCTGGACCAGCCGCAGGAGGACACCCCGGCGGCGCCGGCCGCGGCCGGGCAGTAAGGTCTTGTCCTCTCAGGGTCGGGCGCCGCGCATCTGGCGGGTCCTCGGCGACAAACGCGGGGACAACGGCCAGGTCGAGGTCATCGCCGAGGCCCTTGCCCGGCAGCGCGGCTGGACCTCCGAGCTCCGCCACCTGGAGATGCAGCCCAGATACGTGTTCGGCAAACCGCGCGTCGGCCCCACCCTGTATCACCTGGATCCGGAACGCTCCGATGCCCTGACACCGCCCTGGCCCGACCTGATCCTGACCAGCGGCCGGCGACCGGCCAATGCGGCGCTCTGGATCAAGCAGCAATCCGGCGGTCGTTCGCGCATCGTGCTGGTCGGCAAGCCCTCGGGCTGGATGGCGCACTTCGATCTGATCATCACCAGCGCAGAGACCCTGCCCGCACCCTTCCCCAATGTCATGCACATCGGCCTGCCGTTGATGCAACTCGATCCGGCCCGGCTCGAGGCCGGACGCGCCGAATGGGAGCAGGCCTTCGCCGCCCTGCCCCGGCCCCTGGTGGCCTTTCTCATCGGCGGCCCGACCAACCCCTTCGTGTATAACAACACCGTAGTACGCCGACTCCGCGACCGTATCGATCAGGTACTGGCCAGCGGCGGCACGCCCTACCTGGTCGGCTCGCGCCGCACCCCGCCGCGCTTCATGCAGCGGCTGCGCCGGGATCTGCCCGCGGCGGTGCAGGTCTATGACTGGAACGACCCGCAGGATGGCAATCCCTATGCCGGCCTGCTGGCCCTGGGCGATCGCTTCGTGGTCACCGGCGACAGCATTTCCATGCAGGTGGAGGTGGCCCGGCTGGGCCGGCCGCTGGAGATCCTGCCTCTGCCCACCGGCTGGTTCGGCGGCATCGACAACGCCCGCCGCCGTCTGGCCGCCTGGCTGTTTCAGCCAGTGCGCGCTGACAATTCAGGAGAGCGGGCCCGGATCGCGACGGCACGCGCCCTGTACCACCTGCGGCTGCTGCAGCAGACCCGTCACTTTCCGCGCTTTCACCAGATGCTGGTCGATCAGGGGCTGGCCCGCTGGGCAGGAGATGACGCCGATGCGGCCGGCGCCCACGGCGGACCGGACCGCGCTGGCGAGCAGACCGAACAGGACCTGCAGCGTATCCTGGAGCGCATCGACCGGCTGTTGCCGGACAGATGAACCGTCAGCTGCTTACTCAAGCGTCAGGAGATATGGCTACAGTTTCATAGCGTCATTCCCGCGAAGGCGGGAATCCAGAAAGTTCGCACTGCTGGATCCCCGCCTTCGGGGGATGACGGCATCTAAGGGGTAACATGTTGTTGAAGCGCACACAGACACGTCGGATCCCGGACATGCGCCGCACCCTGGCGGCCCTGCTGCTGACCGCGCTCGTCCCGACACCTGCCCTGGCCGGCGGCGAGCCCCGCCTGCCGCGACCCGAAGCGGTCACACCCACCGCCCCTGCGCCACTCCCGGCGGTGGGCTGGCAGGCCATCACCCTGAGCGCCTCCAACCTGCTGGGGTCGGCCGTCTCCCGGCTGCGCCTGTACACGGTCGCGCCTGACGAACTCCCCGTCCAGGTTGCGCGCGGCACCCTCCCTGCCCCGGGCAATCCGCTGCTGGTGCTGCTGGCCGACAACCGGGTGGGACGGCAGAACCTGGAACGGCTGTCCGTCTGGTACGATCCCGCCGGCGGCCTGGTGCAGCGCTGTCGCGTCGGCTTCGGTCGCCGCGACAGCCGGGCCAAGTGCTACCGTTACGAAGCTCGCAGTCTGCTGCGTGAGCGCCGGGAGAGCGCCGTCACTGCCGCCGAGGTCGAGGCCCAGCCGGACTGGCTTCACGACGGCGCCAGCAGCGCCCTGACACTGGCCCGTGACTGGCCCGTGTCCAGTGCGGGGCGGCTGGCGCTGCCGCAGGCCATTCCCCGGACAGCCGGTCTGGTCTCGCCCACCCTGCTGCTGCCGCTCGCCAGTGCCGCCTCCCTGCACGCCGCGGGTGACAGGGAAACCTATTATGTGCACACCGACCACGATTTCTTCCGGGTTGTGCTGGAGGTCAGCGGTCACGAACGCATCGAGGTCGACTACCGGCGCGAGACCGCCGCTGGCGAGCAACCGGTGCGGGGTCAGGTCGAGGCGCTGGTAATCCGGCTGCAGGTCAATCCCCTGGGCGAGCCGGAGAACGGCTTCGAACTGCTGGGCCTGCGTCCGCCCCTGACCCTGCTGCTGGATCCCGCCACCCGCCTGCCGCTGGCCCTGCGCGGTGACGCCCCGCGCCTCGGCCCGGGCGAAGTGCGACTGGAAGCCGCACGGCTCAGCCGATGAAGCCGACACGCGCCGTCCTGATCAGCAATCCGGCCAGCGGCAACAACCGCAGGGCCTGGGCGCGGCTGCAGCCCCGGCTGGCGCACTATCCGCAGCTCGAGCAGCACATCACCCGCACGGTCGAGGAGGCCGAGACACTCATCCGTCGACTGGCCGACAGCGACATACAGGTGCTGGCGATCAACGGCGGCGACGGCACCCTGGCCTGCCTGCTGGGACTGCTGCTGCAGCACTGGCCGCAGCAACGCCGGCCCGCACTGATCGTCCTTCCCGGAGGCACCGCCAATATGAGCGCCGGCGATGTGGGCGCGGCCGGCTCGCCGCGCAAGGCATGGAAACGGTTTTTCCGCTGGCTGGACCGCGGCTGTCCGCTGAATGGCCCCGCGCACGAACGGCATATCATGCAAGTGGAGGGTCTGGCCGATGGCCGCATCCACTACGGCATGTTCCTGGGCACCGGCGCCATCATGCAGGCCACGCAGTACGCCCACAGCAAGGTGCACGCGCGCGGCCTGGGCGGCGAGATCAGCCTGGGGCTGACGCTGGTGCGTACCCTGTGGGGCCTGGCCCGGCGTGACCCGCGTTTCTATCAGCCGACCCCGGTGGCGCTGCGACTTCCCGACAGCAGCATCGACCGCCCGGAAACCCCCATGCTGATCCTGGCCGCCAGTACCCTGGAGCGGCTGTTCCTCGGCATCCGGCCCTTCTGGGGCAGCGGCGACGGCGCGGTGGGCCTGACCACCGTCCGCGCCGGGGCGAGGCATTTCCCGCGCGCCTTCGCCTCCATCCTGCGCGGCCGGCCCAACCGGCATGTGCAGCCGGAACTGGGCTATGAGAGCTTCCACACCCGGCGTCTGGAACTCGTCTTCGATGGCATGCTGAACCTGGACGGAGAACTGCTGCAGACCGCCCCTTCCACAGGACCGCTGACAGTCACCGCCCGCGGGCCGTTCCGGTTTCTGCGGCTGACATGACCCAGCTGTTGATCTTTGCGTATTCCGTGGACATCGTAGGTCGGGTTAGCCCGACAGGGCGTAACCCCACGCGGCTTGCCGCTATGGGTCGGGTTACGCTGCGCTAACCCGACCTACGCGACTCAGCGGGCTGGAATATTGGCTACAACACCGAAATACACCGTCATTCCCGCGCAGGCGGGAATGGGGATATCAGAGTTTTCTAGGGCATAATGAATCCCCGCATGGCTGCCTCTACATTCCAATCCGCCTACCCCGAACCCGCCGGTCCCACTGTGGCCGACTCGCCGCCGTTGCAGGCCCTGCTCGACGCCCTGCACACGCGCTTCGGCGACGCGCTGCAGGCGGTGGTGCTGTACGGTTCCTGCCTGCGCAGCGCCGATCTGTTCGACGGTCTGGTCGACCTGTATGTCCTGGTGGACGACTATCGCAGCGCCGAGCCCCACCTCCTGCGCCGTCTCGGCATCCGGCTGCTGCCGCCCAATGTCTATTATGTCGAGGCCCCCGTGGACAGCCGCACAGTGCGCTGCAAGTACGCTGTGCTCAGCCTGGAGGCACTCGACCGCGGCACCGGACCGCGCCGGTTCGAATCCTATCTGTGGGGCCGCTTTGCCCAGCCGGTCAAGGTGATCTACAGCCGCACGCCGCAGGTGCGCGCACGTCTGCACACGGATTTCCTACAGGCCGCCGAGACCCTGCTGCGCCGCGCCCTCCCCGCCCTGCCGGCCGAAGGCACGCTGGATGACCTCTGGGCAGGCGCCCTGGCGCTGAGCTATGCCACCGAACTGCGCACCGAGCGTCAGGGGCGTGCCGGCGAACTGGCCGGACACGGACAGGCCTTCTACACCGTGATAACGCAGGCACTGTCCGGGCGGCTGGCCGACTGCCTGACCCTGTTGCCGCCAGAGACCGAGGCCGGGGTATACAGGTACCGCTCACACGTCTCCGCCCCAGCCCGGCGCCTGGCCCCCTGGCAGTGGCGGCTGCGACGGGTGCTGGGCAAGCTGCTGTCCGTGGCGAGACTGGTCAAGGGCCTGTTCACCTTCGAGGGCGGGCTGGACTATCTGGCCTGGAAGCTGACGCGTCATTCGGGCCAGACGATCGAAGTGCCGGAGCGGGTTCGCCGTCGCCCTCTGATCCACGTCTGGGCCTGGGGCTGGCAGCTGTACCGCCGCGGTGTCTTCCGCTGACGGAGACTTCTGTTCACAGCGGCTGCATAACCAGAATTTTTATTTATACACAATAACTTTGCGCCTCTGAGTCTCTGCGTCCTCTGCGTTGCGGTCGCCATGCTGAATCGAATCATTATTTGATCTGCGCCATGACTCGCCCCCGGCCGATGCGGTATAGTGGCGCCACGTAACACGCAGGGTATTGAACATCATGAAGAATTACGGGGTATTCATCCAGACCAATCACAAGCAGATCGTCGGCGCCATCGTCGCCGAGTATGCACTTCGCCGGTACTCCTCTCGCAACGATGAGTTCGACGTCCACATCATGGACACTCGCGACTACCCCTTCTTCAAGGCGCGCGAGGGCCAGAGCTATCTGCGCGACGGGGTGCAGCGGGTGTGGCTGAACGACGACCTGCAGTCCTTCACCCCGACCCGTTTCATGCCACCGCAGCTGATGAACTATCAGGGCCGGGCCGTGGTCATCGACCCCGACATCTTCGCCTGCACCGACATCTGGGAGTTGCTCAGCCGCGACATGCAGGGCAAGGCCATCATGTGCCGCATGCGCTCCGGACCCAAGGGCTTCATCGACCGCTGCTATGCCAGCAGCGTGATGCTGCTCGAGAACAGCCGCCTCACGCACTGGAAGCCGGAGGCGCAGTTCAATGCCATGTTCGACGCCGGCTACGATTACCAGCCCTGGATCTGCCTGAAGAACGAGGACCCGGAGAGCATCGGCTTCTTCGAGAAGGAATGGAACGACTTCGATACCTTCTCACCGGCGACAAAGATGCTGCATACCACCCGACGCAAGACCCAGCCCTGGAAGACCGGCCTGCCGGTGGACTGGCGCCCGTCCGAGCGCTTCCGCCTGTTCCCGCCGGCCGCCTGGCTGCTGCGGGCCCGGCGTCACCTGTTCGGCGAGTACGGCCTGATGGGCAAGTACAAGGCCCATCCCGATCAGAACCAGGAACGCTTCTTCTTCGGCCTGCTCAAGGAGTGCATCAACCAGGGCAAGATCAGCGAGGAATTCCTGCGCGAGGAGATGGCGCGCAGCCATGTCCGCCACGACGCCTTCGAGGTGCTGGCGCGCACCCCGGACCTGCCGCCGGCGCCGGCGCATCCGCTGAGCACGCAGCAGGCGGCGTGAACTGTCTTAACCACCATTCGTAGGTCGGGTTAACGCAGCGTAACCCGACATCTCGCGGTCCGTGTCGGATTACGCCCTCGCGGGCTAATCCGACCTACGCAGTTCCACCCACTCCTACGTGATGCCCATCATCAGCCGCACCCGCTGGGCCGTGCGTTCAAGCTCGGCGCCCGAGTCGGCTTCCACCGCCCGGTACCAGTCCTCCCCCTGAGCGATCAATTCAGGCGCCTGCTCCAGCCAGCGCGCCCGGCCGGCATCCACCAGCGCCTGCTGGATGCGCCCCACGTCGCGGCGCATGCGCAGCGGCGCCAGCCGCATGGCCAGGCGATGGCTGAGCGGCTGGTGCCGGAAGTTGCGCGCACGCAGCCACCAGACGCCGGGCGGGTCTCCCGGATCGAACAGGTACAGCGGCCGGCCCATCGCCGCGGCCTCGGCCAGCATGGACATGCTCTCGCCGGTGACCACGAAGCGCTCGCCAAGCCCGAGATAGGCCAGGTAGGGATTTTCCCTGTCGCTGTTGTCCAGGTCCCACCAGTAGGCGGCCGCCGGCACCTTGAGCGCGTTGCGGAAGGCCGCAGCGGCGGCCGCCGACGTGCGCCGGCTGTCGGTCACCAGCACCGAGCCGCCGGTCTGCGCCACCAGCCGGTTCACGCCCTCGGCCAGCCGCCGTCCCTTGTCCGGCGTGAACACGAACGGACCACTGTCGCCGCCGATCAGGACCGTGGTGAGGGGGTGCGGCAGTGCCGCAAGCTCGGGTTGCAGCCGGCGCGCGGCTGCCGCGACCCGATCGGAACGCACCCGATGCAGCGGCAGGGTGTTGTGCAGGACGTTGTCGCGCTCGGGGAGAAAGTACTGCGGCGTGGTCACGATGAGGTCGTAGCAGTCCAGCGGTGCCCAGGGCCGACCGATATGGACCAGCCGCGTGCGGCCGCCGGTGCGGCGGCGGATCCAGCGCGCAACCGGCTCGTTGCGCCGGCCGGCGCTGATGACCATATCCGGCCAGGGAGGTGAAAGCGGGCTGGAGGCGCGGCGGTCGATGCCGGCCAGGGTCACGCGCAGCAGCAGGTGCGGCAGCAGTTCCCAGCCGCGCGCCTGAATGCGCTTTTCCTCATACGGCCAGCCCAGTGCCTCGGCCAGTGCCAGCACCTGGTTGTTGTCGCCCGCCTTTCGCCCCAGCAGCACCCAGACAGTCTTTTCCATTATCGCGCCGGATCGTTCGCGTGAGCGCAGCGCACCCGGGCGCCCGCATGAGAATCTGTGCTATCATACGCGGCCTGTCGCCGGGGCGAAACAGCCCCATTCAGCACGGATACCACGCTCCAATGCCCGACATGTCCTACAGAGAAATGGGGGCCGTGGCCTCGCGTCACCTGGCCCTGGCCACACTGTTTTTCCTGCCGCAGGAAAAACGCATCGCGCTCGAGCGGCGCCTGCGCGGCAGGGAGGAATACCGCAAGCTGCAGGCGGCCGACTGGGTGCTGATGTCCTGGGGCAAGAGCGGCCGCACCTGGTTCCGCGTGATGCTGTCGCGCTTCTATCAGCTGCGCTTCAACCTGCCGACGGATCACATGCTGGAGTTCGACAACTACAACCGCCTCAACCCGGCCGCGCCCAAGGTGCTGTTCAGTCACAACAACTACATGCGCGATTACCTGCGCAACTGGGACAACCTGGAGCATTTCCGCGGCAAGCAGGTGGTACTGCTGGTGCGCGATCCGCGCGATGTGGCCGTCTCCCAGTACTTCCAGTGGCGCTACCGGATGCTGCCGCGCAAGAAGCTGCTCAACGATTACCCGCCCCACGGCACTGAGGTCGATGTGTTCGACTTCGTCAGCAACGAACAATGCGGCATTCCGCGCATCGTCGACTATTTCAACGGCTGGGCCGCGGCCATGCCGATGCTGGGCGATGACCTGCTGCTGATCCGCTACGAGGACATGCGCAGCGATCCGGCCGCGATCATGCGCAAGGTGTTCGATTTCACCGGCACGCCCGGCAGTGCCGGGGAGATCGCCGCCGCGGTGGAATACGCCGCCTACGACAACATGAAGAAACGCGAGGCCGGGAAAGACGGCATGCGGGCCAGCGGCCAGCGGGTAAAACCGGGGGACGAGAACAATCCGGATTCCTTCAAGGTGCGGCGCGGCAAGGTGGGCGGGTACCGCGACTACTTCACGGATGAGCAACTCCAGGCGGTCGACGCCATGGTGGAGCAGCATCTGGACCCGGTGTTCGGCTACTGCCGGACGTAGGATGGGTGAAGCGCAGCGCAGCCCATCACCACAGAGGCCGGCCGGACAATTGATGGGTTACGGCGCAATGCGCCTCCACCCATCCTACCCGGCTACTTGGCGGCGCCGCGCAGCCCCTGGGCCAGGCGCAGGATGCGCTTGCCGGTATGCGTACCCATGCGGGCCAGACGCTGAGCCTGGCGCGCCACCGGGCCGGAACGCACCCAGTTGACCTGCACCATGCGGCGCTCGCCGTCGAAGCGTTTGTAGCCGTGATAGCTGTTGCCGCTGCGCTTGAAGGCCAGCAGGGTGCCGCCCAGCGGGGTGACCTCGGCGGCAAAGTCCTCGATATCGTGCTTGCTGCGCAGCAGCCGCAGCTTGCCGCCCTCCTGATGCCATTCCGGGTTGAAGTACAGCAGCACCGTGATCACCTTGCTCCAATGGTCGGTGTGGATGTTGCCATCGCTCATCTCGGAGTACTTGCGCACGGTGATGGTCTTGACCGTGCGGCTCAGATCCACGCCGAACTTGCGCGCGATCAGGCGTTCGAACTCGGGGCTGTCCAGGTCCTGCAGCACCCGGGCGAAGGCCGGACCATACTCGAGGTCCTCCGGGTTGAAGTTGGCCGGGATATCGATGTAGGGGTAATCGGCATTGACCCGTTCCAGTTCCCCGGACGGGATCACGCCCTCGGCGACCATGAAGCTGAACGGCTCGGTCTGCAGCGGGGTGTCCTCCACCGCCTGGAAATTGAGAAGTCGGGTATCTGTCTCGGTCATGATCGAGGTCTCGTTACTGAACGGATAGCTGTCAGGGCTGCTGCATCAGGCGATGTTCGCGGTCTGGTTCCTGCGCCGCGGTTTCATCGGCATAGCGCTGCACCAGATCGTAGTCGGCCACCGAGTCCACATCCACGGCGGCGTTGGCATAGGGCAGGATCACCGCCCCGAGTCGCAGTCCCAGGTGACGCGACAGGCGTTCCAGGGCGGCATCCAGCGTCAGCAGGCCGAGCCGGTAGCGGATCACCGCCCACCAGCCGAGCAGGCCGATCACCAGCAGCGGCTTCTTGCGCTGGTTCTCGATCCGACGCCAGAAGTCGGCGGCGCGCCGTCCTTCCGGCGTCATGAAGGCAAACAGGTTGCAGCCGCAGTAGTTGCCGTCGCGGAAGCGCAGCACGGTCTTGCTGATGTCCGGATAGACCGATTTGACCAGTTCATACGGCGCCAGTCCGACGAGTACGTCACACTGCCTGGCGGCGCTTTCCTGGCAGAAGCGGTCGACGATCTCGCTGGTCAGCAGGGGATGGTCGGCCGTGGTGATCAGTACCGGGTGCTCTGCCGGCAGCGCGGACAGTTCCCGATAGGCGCTGGTGCTGGGCGAGGCCTCCGGCGGCGACCAGTTCAGGCGCTGCTCGGCGATCTCGCGCGCCAGTTCGGCGTCGCTCTGCACACAGGCCTGCTCCGGCCCGCTGAGCCGGATGGGCCCGACCGTATCCGCCCCGCGCAGGGCGCTGATGACCCGGTGAATCATGGGAACGTCGCTGATGCGCAGCAGGGGCTTGCAGGCGACCCCGGAGTGCTCGCGCAGGGCATCGCGCCGGGTCCGTTCCCCGGCCAGGATCACGCAGGCGAAACGCGCGGAGACGGCCGCTCCGGTCGGGTTGGGTTGCGCCTGCTGGCGGTCTGAGGGGTGATTGTCCACGCCCGGCTCACAATGACTTCTGGTAGACCCGGTAACGCTTGTAGATCCGGCTGCCGATCGCTTCGATGATGTGCCGCATACCGGCATTATCCTCCAGTATCCAGCCCATCTCAACTGTCTCCACCCCGCGCCGGATCATGGCCTTGCGCACCGCATCGATGACCAGAAAGGCCAGGGTCGGCCCCAGGCGCGAATACTGGTGCTCGCGCCGCACGCCCATCAGCGCCACCCGGCAGGTGCGGGGCCGCCGGACCTTGAGCCGCCACAGCAGCCGCGCCCAGCCCAGCGGCAGCAGCCGTCCGTTCAGGTCGCGGATGGCCTCGTTCAGATTGGGCAGAGCGGCGATGAAGGCCACCGGGCGCTCATCGATCTCGGCGATCTGGATATAGTCGTGGTCCAGCAGCAGGCTGAGCATCTTCGCCACTTCCGCGAACTCGGCGCGGGTGAAGGGCACGAAGCCCCAGTTGCCGGACCAGGCGTCGTTGAAGATGTCGCGCATGGCCTCGAAGTCGGCGGCCTTGCGTTTGCGGTCCAGCGGCCGTATCCGCACCCGGCGCAGGGCCTTCTGCGCCAGCTTCTCCATCACCGCCGGGGCGGTGAAGTCCGGCTGCACCGTGTAGGTCAGCAAATCCTTCACGCCGGTGAAGCCCTGCTCTTCCAGCCGTGTCGGATAGTACGGCCGGGCGTGTCCCATCATGATGTAGGGCGGCTCGGCAAAATTCTCCACCAGCAGGCCGATTTCCTCGTTGATGGAGAGGTTGTAGGGGCCGCGGATCCGGGCCGCACCCTGCTCGCGCAGCCAGTCGCCGGCCGTCTCCAGCAGGGCAGCGAACAGGGGCGCGTCGTCCTCGGCCTCGAGCATGCCGAAATAGCCGAGCCTGTCGCCCTCGACCGGCGGCTGCAGGCGGTCCAGCTGGGCGGTGATCCGGCCCACCGGCCGGCCATCGCGGTAGGCCACCCATGCCCGCACCTGGCTGTGCTCGAACAGTGGATGGTTGCGAAACACCCGCTCGCGCTGCTCGAAATGCAACGGCGCCACCCAGGCCGGGTCGTCGGCATAGAGACGGTGCGGCAGCTGCAGGAAATCCCCTATTGTCGTCCGGTCACGCGCCTCGCGGATGTCCAGATTCCCGCTGCTGGTCTGGGTGTGCGCCATACCGCTCCTTTGCAATGTCCCCACCCGACAAGGCGGGGTTTGGCGAATCAATCCCGTCATCATACCGTAACCCCTGGACCGGAACCCAGCACCGGCGCGGTGTTTGATCTTTCCCGGCCCCTCCGGCACACTGCTTTTCCCTGGTTTTTCCCTACCCTATGTCAGGCCCGCGGGACGGGCAGGAAACACTCACACTTGGCCAAGTTCATCCTCGGCAATGCGCTGCGCAAGAAGGCACTGCACAACGGCCCACTGCGCCACGCGCTCTGGCTGCTCGACCTGCTGGTGATCGGACTGCTCTACGGACTGTTCCGGCTGCTGCCGGTCACCTGGGCCTCCCGCACCGGCGACTGGCTGGGGCGGCGGATTGGCCCCTGGTTCAAGAGCCGCTGCCAGCATATGCGCGCCAACCTGGGGCTCGCCTTCCCCGACAAATCCCGCGCGGAAATCGAACGCCTGCTGCCGGAGATCTGGGGCAATGGCGGTGCCGTACTGGGCGAATTCCCGCACCTGGCGCGGATCGTGGACCCGCGTCACGATTATCTGGACATCCGCTTCGAGCAGGACATCCCCACCTACAGCGACCCGACCCGGCCGGCCGTGTTCGTCACCGCCCATATCGCCAACTGGGAGGCCGCCGGGGCCTCGCTGCACCGCTACGGCGTGCCGCTGGTGGCCCTGTATTCCCCCCTGGCCAATCCCTGGCTGGAGAAGCTGCTGCGGCGTTCGCGCCAGGCGCTGGGCTGTGAACTGATCTCGCGCGACGCCAGCATGCGCCCCTTCGTCCAGGCCCTGAAACAGGGCCGTTCGGTGGCCATGATCATGGACCGGCGCATCGATCAGGGTACGCCCATCCCCTTCTTCGGCGCAGACAAGCCCTCCTCCACCCTGGCCGCGCGGCTGGCGCTGAAATTCGGCTGCCCGCTGGTGCCGGTGAAGATCGAGCGTCGTGACGGCCCCCGTTTCCGGGTGACCTTCCTGCCGCCCCTGCAGCCGGCCGCACCCGACGCCGATCAGGAGGCGCAGGCCCGGGATCTGACCCGGCAGATCCACGGGCATTTTGAGCAGTGGATCACGGAACGGCCAGGGGCCTGGTTTTGTTCGAAAAAAATCTGGTCCAGTGCTATACTTCGCAGCCGTCAGGGTGGCAATGTTACCCTGTCGCCAGACACCGATCCGCACGCAACCCACAGGTAACACCGCCATGCCGGCCAACCGCCCAGCCAGTGCCCAGTCGCGCGAGCAATCCATCCGGCTGTTCGACAACCCAGTGCTGGAATCGCTCAGCCACGTGCATCCCATCATGCCGCTGCTGGTGTGGCTGCCCGTGGCGGCCTGGCTGCTGGTGCGCGCTGTGACCGTGCACGGGATCGGCCCTGTCGGCCTGGCCGGCATCGGCATCGCCGGGCTGGTGACCTGGACCTTTGCCGAGTACAGCCTGCACCGCTTCCTGTTCCACTATCCGGCGAAGAGCCGCCTGGGCCAGCGCTTCGTGTTCCTGTTCCACGGCGTGCATCACGACACCCCCCAGGACAAGACCCGGCTGGTGATGCCGCCGGTGGGCGCGGCCCTGATCCTGGGTGTACTGTGGCTGCTGTTCAGCAGCGTGCTGCCCTATCCCTGGGCCGAGCCCTTCACCGCCTTCTTCCTGCTGGGCTATCTGGTCTACGACTATATCCACTACGCCACGCACCACTTCCCGATGCGTCACCCGCTGCTGCGCTTCCTCAAGCGCTACCACATGCAGCATCACTTCGCGGCTGAGGGCGGGCGCTTCGGCGTCAGTTCGCCGCTGTGGGACTGGGTGTTCGGCACCTACCATCCGCCGCGTGGGCGCTAGAGTTCCCACCGCGGGACCCTCGTTCCACCCGCACCGCTAGCTGAAAACCGGCGATGCCCAAGTATTATCTGCTGCCCAAGCGCCTGGCCAAGAAGGCACCCTGGACCCAACAGCCGGTGTGGCTGCTCGAGGCCCTGGTGTTCTACGGCCTCTACGGCCTGATCCGACTGCTGCCCTTCCCCCTGGCGGCCGCCTTCCTGTCACGGCTGTTCGGCGTCATCGGCTACCACAACACGAAGAAGCGCCGTGTGGTGCAGCGCAACCTGGCAGTGGTACTGCCGCAACTCACCGAGGCCGAACGCGACCCCTTCACGCGCCAGGTCTTCCGCACCACCGGCCTGGCCGCCGCCGAACTGTTCCTGCTGGACCGGCTGTGGCGGCGCCGGGAGCGCTATCTGGAATTCGATGTCCATCCCGAGGCCATGCAGGCGTTCGAGCGGCGCGAGGCCATGGTCTTCGCCACGGCCCATGCCGGCGCCTGGCAGCTGACCAACCTGATCAGCCGCGAATACGGCCTGAGCATCTCCATCCTCTACGCCCGCGAAGCCAATCCCTGGCTGCGTCGGTTCTTCCAGGCGCGGCGCCGCGCCTTCGGCTCGCGCCTGGTGCCGACCGCCGGCGGCGTGCGTGAACTGATGCGTGAACTGGCCGACGGCCACAGCGTGGGCGCAGCCTTCGACACCCGCATCGATTCCGGCGAGATGATCCCCTTCTTCGACGTACCGGCGCCGACCAATACCACACCGGCGCGGTTGTCGCTGCGCGGCTATCCGCTCATTCCCATCCGCTGCGTGCGGCTGCCGCGGCACCGCTACCGCATCGAGGTGCTGGCGCCGCTCAGGCCCGATGCGGCCCTGGCCGATCGCCATGCCCAGGTCAGCGATCTCACATTGCGATTGAACCGCCTGTTCGAGGACTGGATCCGGGAGTCGCCCGGCGACTGGCTGTGCATGAAGCGGCGCTGGCCCAAGCAGTCGCCGGCAGGCGAATCCGCCGCATGAACCGGGACAACCCAGTGGCCGCGCGGGTCTGGATCGTGGACGCCTATCGCGCCGGCGAACAGACCCAGCTGCGCGCCCTGGCCGAGGCATTGGCGCTGCCCTGGGAACGCAAGTCGCTGCACTACCGCAAGCGGGAGATACGCACCAATCTGTTCCGCGGCCGCGATCTGCATGGGGTGGATCGGTCCCGCTCCGATCCGCTCAGCCCGCCCTGGCCGGACCTGGTGCTGTCGGCCGGCATGCGCAACGAACCCGTGTGCCGCTGGATCCGCGACCAGTCCGGCGGCCGCACCCGCATCGTGTTCGTGGGCCGACTGTGGGCGGACCCGCAGCATTTCGATCTGGTCATCACCACGCCCCAGTACCGGGTGCCGGAGCGGCCCAACGTCCTGCGCAACGACCTGCCGCTGCATCGGGTGCATCCCGACACCCTGGCCGCGGCGGCCGAACACTGGGCACCGCGACTGGCGCACCTGCCGCGGCCCTACATCACGGTCAACATGGGCGGCAACAGCGGTCCCTACGCCTTCGGCCGGCATGCCGCGCAGTGCCTGGTACGCGATGCAGTGGCACTGGCGCGCGCGCGCGGCGGTTCACTTCTGGTCAGCTCCAGCGCCCGTACCCGTCCCGCGGCGATCGCTGCCTTTGCCGCCCAGTCCGAGGTGCCCATGCAACTCTATCGCTGGCAGCGCAACGACCCCGACAACCCTTATCTCGGTTTTCTGGCCCTGGCCGACGAACTGATCATCACCGCCGACAGCATCTCCATGCTGTCCGAGGCCTATGCCACCGGCAAGCCGGTGCACATGTTCGACCTGGGCGCGGGACGCTTCAGTATGCGCCGGGACATGCACCTGGCGGCCGGTGACACGGCCGCGGCGCGGGCGGTGATCAGACAGGACGCCGGAAACCGATGCGATATCGCGCCCGGCGCGCTGGCCTACCGGGCGCTGATGCGCTGGGGCTGGAAGCATCTGTCGCGGGACATCAGCCGGGTGCACCTGGAGTTGATCCGCGCCGGCAAGATGGCCTGGCTGGGTGATCCGCACCCGGGTTCCCAGGCGCACCAGTCGAGTGATATGCAGCGGGCGCTGGCGCGGGTACGGGCCCTGCTCGAAACCGCCCCGGCCTGAGGCGTAGGCCGGAATAAGGCCCGAGGGCCGTTTCCGGCAGCATGCTGAACCGCCGGGAACGCTGCGCTTATCCCGGCCTACGTCTGTAACCGTTGACAAATTCATCCGTCATCCCCGCGCAGGCGGGGATCCAGAAACCGCTACGGCCAATGGATTCCCGCCTGCGCGGGAATGACGGAAAAGGGAATCACAGTCCGTAGGTCGGGTTAGCGCAGCGTAACCCGGCATTCCGGGAGATGTTGGGTTACGGCGCTATCGCGCCTGACCCAACCTACGCATGTAGAAGCATCTTTCAGGCCTGCAGTTCCACCCGCCCCCGCGGCGCCAGCCGGTAGACCCGGTCGGCCGCCTCGGCCAGCGCCGGGTTGTGGGAAATGGCCAGGATGGTCAGGCGCTGGCGCAGCTCGCGCAGGGTGGCCACGATCGCCTGTTCGCTGGCCGGATCCAGGGCACTGGTGGCCTCGTCCAGGATCAGCAGCTGCGGCCGGTTGATCAGGGCGCGGGCGATGGCGATGCGCTGGCGCTGACCGCCGGACAACCGACCGCCGCGCTCACCCACCTGGGTGTGCATGCCCGCCGGCAGGGCCTGGACGAAGTCCCAGGCGCCGGCATCCTGCAGCGCCTGCACCACCTGTGCTTCCTCGATCTGCGGATCGCCCAGGGTCACGTTGTGCAGAATGCTGTCGTGCAGCAGCACCGTCTCCTGCGGCACATAACCGATCTGACGTCGCCATTCCCTGAGGTCGAACTGTTCCAGCAGCGTGCCGTCGACCCGCACCCGGCCCGAGTCCGGGCGCAGCAGGCCGATGACCAGGTCGATGATGGTGGTCTTGCCCGAGCCCGAGGGTCCGATCAGGGTGGTGATGCTGTGCACCGGGATCTCCAGGTCCAGGCGGGAAAAGACCTCGTGTCCGTCGTAGGCGAAACCCACCTGTTCGAAGCGGATGCCCTGGTGCAGCACGGGCTCCGTACCGCCGCCCAGCGACTCCTCCGCCCGGCGGGCCTGGTCGATGGTATCCAGCAGTGACCAATAGGCGCTCTCGCCCTGCATCAGCTTCTGGTACTGCTTCTGCACCTTGCCCAGAAAGCTGAAGGCGCGTCCCAGCGCCACCACCAGCACCATCACCGTGGCCAGGCCCATGGAGAACTGTTCCAACGCCAGATACACGCCCAGCGCAATGAAGGCGGTGAACATCAGGTCCTGGGCGGAATTGAGCGCGGCGGCGCTGAACACCTGCCGGCGCAGCGCCTTGTTGAGCTTGTTGGTCTCCAGGTTCAATACCCGGTCGGCCAGATCCTCGCGCGCCATGGCCTTGAGCGGCTTGACCGACTGCAGGGTGTCGGTCAGACGCGACATCAGCGATATCATCAGCTGGGTCTGTCTGCGCCCAGCCCGGCGGGTCATGCGCACCAGAAAGTGCGAGCCGCCGATGATCAGCACGCCGGCCAGCAGGCTGGCCAGGGCGGCCTGCCAGGACACGGCCACCGCCACGCCGGCATAGACCAGCGACTGGATCAGGAAAGTGATGGCGGTCGCGCCGTTGACGTAGGCATCGGAAGCGCGCTGGGCCTCGGAGGCCATGGTGTTGGTGAGCTTGCCCACCGGCTGGTGCAGGAAGAAGGCCCAGCGGCTGCGCATCATGTGACGCAGTACGTCCAGGCGCAGATCCGTGGCCAGCTGCGCTGCGGTATACCCCACCTGGCGCTGGGCCAGCAGCAGCAGCAGGGCCTTGAAGGTCGAAGCCACCACGATCAGCAGCAGCAGCGGCCCCAGGGTCGGCGGAATGCCCAGCCAGTCGAGCAGTTCCAGCACCATCAGTTCCAGCTCGCCCGGCGGCTCCTGCGGGCCACTGCCGGGCTGGTTGTGATACAGCGCCACCTTGAGCACCGGCAACAACGCCGACAACCCGAGTCCCTCGGCCAGCCCCGACAGCAGCAGCGCCACCAGCATCAGGAAACTGGCCAGCGGATAGGCACGGAACAGATTGAGCATCAGGCGCATAAATGGATCCCGGGGGCGACACGAAAGGCGGCATTATCCCCGTTCCCCCGCGGGCACTCAAATGGTGCGGGTGCGAATGGTATCTACATAGACTGGATCTCTGTCTATTCGTCATTCCCGCGAAGGCGGGAATCCAGGGCCTCGCGGGGCTAACAGACGCTGGTCCCCGCCTTCGCGGTGATGACGAAGCTGAAGCAAGCCTCCTTCAGTCCCGGTGCCCACTCACCAGCGCAGCCGGCGCAACAGCACCAGGGCCGCGAGAAAGATGCACAGCACGGGGAATGACGCCGTGGCCAGCGGCGGGAGATGATAGATCTGGCCCAACGCAACCAGGATCTGCGAGCCCAGGTAGAACAGCACCCCGACCAGCACCCCGGCCGCCAGCTGACGTCCCATGCCGCCACGCTGACTGCCGGGTTTCACCCCCAGGCCCAGTGCCAGCAGCGCCATGCCCACCGCGGCCGGCGGCAGCAGCAGTCGATTCCACAGGGCCAGGGCATGGGCATGCCCGCTCTGGCCGCTGCGCTGCAGGTAGTCCTGATAGGCATAGAGCACGCTGGGCGGCATGCTGTCCATGCCGAGCAGCAGGCGCTGCAGTTCATCGCGCGACCACAGCTGGTCGTGACTCAGTTCGGGCACGCGTTGCACCTGCAGGGTGCCGCTGTCCCAACTGCGCACCAGTGCATCCTCCAGACGCCAGCGCCGCCCCTCGATCACCTCGGCGCGTTCGGCATGAATGGCGCGCAGCAGCCGGTGGTCGGGACCGAACTCGAAGATGTCGATATCGCCCGGGGACCGGTTGAGTCCGAGACGGCCGAGGCGATAGTAGGTCAGCCCGCTGCGCGACCACAGGCTCTGCCCCGGCTCCAGGGTGTTGTTGCCGCGCGCCTCGCTGCGGATCTCCTCGCCCCACTGATGCAGCGGCGCGGTGACCCATTCCATCGCCCCCCACAGCAGCAGGCAGAGCACGAGCAGCGGCATCACCAGCAGGCGCAGCAGCCGGGCCTTGCTCACCCCGGCGCTGCGCAGAACGGTCAGTTCATTGAGCTGTTCCAGCCGGGCAAAGGCGGTCAGGGTGCCGACCAGCATGATCACCGGCGCGAGTGTGAGCAGTTGCTGCGGCAGAGTCAGCAGGACGTGCAGCACCACCTTGCCGCTGGTGTAGCGGTCGGTGACCCGCTCCAGTTCCTCGATCATCCGCACCAGCAGCAGCAGCACGCCCATCACGGTGGCGAACAGCGCCCAGCCCGCCACCATGTGTCCGGTGAGATAGCGTCTCAGCGTGCGCATGGTTCAGCGCGCCTCCTGCAGCGGGCGTCGCCGCAGCTGCCGCAACCGTTCCGGCGCCATCAGCGCCAGCAGCAGCAACAGCGGCGGCAGATAGGCGATCCACAGCCCCGGCATCGGCGGCAGCGTCCCCTGTTCGACCAGGGTGCGCACCAGGCTGACCGCGGCGAACAGCAGCAGGTAGACCAGCAGTGCGACCAGATTGTGGCGCAGGCGCGATTCGCGCGGCCGGGAGCGCGCCAGCGGAAACGCCAGCATCGTCAGCAGGAATGTGGCCAGCGGCGTGGACAGGCGCCACTGGTATTCGGCGATGTCCTTGGGCTGATCGGAATTGCGCAGCACGGCCGTGGGCTGCGCCTTGCTCTTGTATTTCTGCCGGGCCTGTTCGGCCGCACCCCACACGATGCTCATCTCGCGAAACCGCAGCGACAGGTCGGATCCGCCCTCCGGCCCCAGCAGATAGCTGTAGCCATCCTGGAACACCAGCACTGCCTCGCGGCCCGGATCGAAGCGCGGCAGCCGGGCACTGTCGGCCCGGATCAGTTCCTTGTGCACCACGCCCCGGTCATTCTCATGGGTCCGGAACAGGAACACGCCGCGGTGCAGCTTTTCCTGCTCGGCGCGCGCGTCGGCGATGAACATGTAGCCGTCCACATCCAGGGTGACGAACTGGCCGGCGGCCAGTTGACCGGCATCCAGGCGGCTGATGGCGCCGGCCTCCAGGCGGTAGATGCTGTCATAGGCCCAGGGCCGGCCGAAGATCGACAGCAGGCCCGCCAGCAGGGCGGCCAGCACGACGGCCGTGGCCACGCTGCGCATCAGGCGCAGCGGCGAGACGCCGGCCGAGACCAGGGCGGCGATCTCGCCGTTCTGGTACAGCCGCCCCAGGACCAGCAGCACGGAAAAGAACAACGCGGTGGGAAGAATGACCTCCAGGGTGGTCAGGCTGGACAGGCCGACCAGCTGCAGGGCGGTGGCGGTATCGATCAGGCCGTCGGCGGCCATGGACAGGTTCTTCGACAGGCTGAAGCCGACATAGATCAGCAGGAACAGCCCGACGCCCAGCGCCAGGGGACGCAGGATCTCACCTACCAGATAGCGGTCGATCAGCACGGCAGCGGTTCGGGGACGGTCTCGGCCACAAAGGCCCTACTCTAACACGTCGACAGGGTGCGGCTCAGGCCGGGGCTGCCGGGACAGCGGCCGCCGCATGGGCGCGCGGCAGAGGCGTGGTGATGCGCTCGGCACACACTACCCGGCCGTCCTGCGGCTGCCAGCGCCGCACCTCCAGTTCCAGGCTCCAGCCGTGCGCCGCGGGCCGGATACGGTACAGGTGATAGGCGGCGTATTCTGCCTGCGCCGAGGAGGCCGAGGGCACGCCGATCACGGGCGCGGCACCGTCGCGGGTCTCCAGTTGCAGATGATGGCTCCGGTGGCCGTGGCCGTGGATGACCAGTTCCACGCCTTCGCCGGCCAGCAGCCTACACAGGGCCGCGCCGTCGAGCAGGCGCTTGCGTGACTTCACTGTGCCGGCCAGCAACGGGTGGTGCAGGATCAGGACCCGGCACAACCCCTCGGACCGGGTCTGCCGCAGCAGCCGCGTCAGCCGCTCGCGCTGGGCGCTGCCGACCTCGCCCACGGCACGACCGGCGGGCGAGGCGATGGCGGTGGACAGTCCGATCAGGGCCAGCGGACCGCGCCGGCGCAGCGTGGGGAAGGCCGTATCGAGGTCCGCGTCCGGGGCCGCGTCCCCGCGCCAGTAGGGTTCCCACCAGGGGGCGCCGCGCTGCCAGGCGCCGGCCACGGTGGCGTCGTGATTGCCGGGGACCACCAGCAGCCGCTCGGGCGCGGCCAGCCGGTCCAGCCAGTCCCGGGCCTGGCGGAATTCATCTTCCAGACCCAGGTTGGTGAGATCGCCACTGACCGTGATCCAGTCCGGCGCCTGGGCCCTGAGATCCACGACCAGCGCGGCCAGCGTCTCGGGCCGATAGCGCTGCCGCCGTTTTGTATACCAGGACAGCAGGCCCAGCAGACGCTTGTTGAACACTTCGGTCAGGGGGATTCGTGCAGGCAGCGGCAGGTGCGGGTCCGACAGCTGGGCCAGCACCGTGCCATGGGAACTTTGTGTAGACGCGGAATCGGGCATCGCCACGGGAGCCTCGGCGCGGCGCCCGCGGGACGGACAGGCGCGCCGCCGGTCGGGGGTTCAGGCCTGCCCGCTGCAGCAGGCGCCGGCGAAGGCCGTGCGCGAAATGGCCTCGCCGAAGGCGGTCACGATGGTGTCGATCTGCTCCGGGCTGTGGCCCGCGCTGACACTGCAGCGCAGCAGCGAGGCACCGTCCGGCGAAGCCGGCGGCACCACCAGGTTGACGTACACGCCGGCCGCCAGCAGCTCGTTCCAGATGCGCGCGGCCTCGTCGTGCGAAGCGACCCGCACCGCGACCACCGGGCTGGGCTCCGCCCCCAGGGTGCAGCCCAGGTCCTTCAGGCCGCCATAGAGCCGGGCGACATTGGACCAGAGCGTCTCGCGCAGTTCGGGATGGCTGCGGATGTGATCCAGCGCCCAGTGGGCGGCGGCGATGTTGACCGGGCTGGACGAGGCGGTGAAGATGTAGGGACGGCTGCCGTAGCGCAGCAGATTGAGTTGCTCGTGGCGGCTGACACAGTAGCCGCCCATCGAGCCCAGGCTCTTGCTGAAGGTGCCGGTAATGAAGTCCACCCGGTCCAGGATGCCGGCGGCTTCACTCACACCGCGGCCCTGCTCGCCGTACACACCCAGCGAGTGGGCCTCGTCAACCATCAGGTAGGCGCCGAATTCCTCGGTCACCGCCAGCAGTTCGGCCAGCGGGGCGATGTCGCCCAGCATGCTGTACAGGCCTTCGGTCACCACCAGCGCACCGCGGGCATCATCGCCGAGGCGACGCAGGCGCTTGCGCAGATCCTCCGGATCATTGTGGCGGAAGGGGAAGAAATCGGCCCCGCTCAGGCGGCAGCCGTCATAGATGCTGGCGTGGCTGTGGGCGTCGATCACCACCTTGTCGCCGGGGCGCAGCAGTCCGGTGAGGATGCCGAGATTGGCCTGGTAGCCGGTGGAGAAGATCATGGCCGCCGGCATGCCGTAGAACTCGGCAAAGCTGCGTTCCAGCGCCACGTGACTGGCAAAGCTGCCGTTGGCCATGCGCGAGCCGGTGGTGCCGCTGCCCTGTTCGCACAGGGCCTGATGGGCGGCCTCCAGGATGCCCGGCTCGAAGGTCAGGCCGAGGTAATTGTTGGTACCCGCCAGGATGGTGCGCCGGCCCGCGATCTCGGCCTCGGTCGCCGACAGCATGCGTTCCATCACGATCCGGCCGGGATCGGCGTCGGCCTCGTTCAGGGCGCTGCGGATGTGTTCAAGTTCGGCGAATCGCTTTGAGATACTCATGAGTTCTCCCTGATCAGACGCTGGACCTGGGTGGCGAGATCCTGCACCGTGCGGACGTCCGACATCACGTTCAAGGGCACGATTATATCGAATCGGTCCTCGATTTCCTGTAACAACTCCATCACATTGATGGAATCCAGTCCCATGTCCGCCACCAGATCGGTCTGCTCCTGCAGGTCGATATTGCGGGTGGGAAACCGCTCCAGCATTCCATACAGCCCCTGCAGGATTTCCTGGTACTGATCCCCGGTGTCAGTGGACATTGGATATACCCTCGTTGGTCCGCGGGCCGGAAGACCCCAACAGCGGCTGCAGCCCGTCGCGCAGCCGGATCGCGGGGCGCCAGCCGGTATCCCGGGTCAGCGCCGTGTTGTCGCACACCCAGTCGGGGTGGCGCAACTCCCTGACCTTGCCCGGGGTCAGCATCGGCTGGTAGCGCAGCAGCGTGGCGGCAGCCAGGTTCAGTCCGGCCAGTCCGCGCAGCAGCATACCCGGCACCATCAGCCGCCGGCCGGGGCGGCGACCGGCCACCGCCGCCACAATGGCGGCGATATCCTCCCAGCTGTAGCCGCCGGGGGTACCGTCGTGCAGTTCGTAGGTGCCCGCCGCGTCACTGGCGAGCAGCTTGGCGACCGCAGCCGCCAGATCATTGACGTGCAACAGCGAGGCACGGGCCCCGGCCCTGCCGAGCACCGGCGCCAGGCCCCGGGCCATGGTCTGGAACAGCGGGAGCAGTTCGCGATCACCCGGGCCATAGACCGCAGGCGGGCGCAGCACGGCACAATGCATGGCCGTGCCTGCCGCCAGCCCGGCCAGCCGGGACTCGCCTTCGCGTTTGCTCGCGGCGTAATGCGACAGCCCGGGTTCCCGGGCGGCAAGGGAAGAGATCAGGATGAAGCGCGGCGGCTCGGGCCGGGCCAGTGCCAGACGGGCCAGGCGCTCCACGCCGTCGGCATTGACCGGGCGGAAATCGCGGGGTCCGCGGCCGCGTACCTTGCCGGCCACATGCACGACCGCATCGACATCCTCCAGCAGCCGCGCCAGCGCAGCCTCGTCGCCGAGGCCGCCGCTGACGGTCTCCAGCGCCCCCGTCAGGGTGTCATCCAGACCGCGTCTGTGGACCAGGGCCCGTACCCGCCATCCCGAGCGGAGCAGAGTTTCGACAATGGCCTGTCCGACGAAGCCTGTGGCACCCGTGACGGCGACCGTTCCCGTCATGCCAGACGCCGGGCCCGGTCCCTGTTCGCTTCCACGGGAGGCGCCGCGGCTTTGCCGGGGCCGTTGACCACGTTCGCCTGCGGCGGCGTGGCGGCCTCTGCGGCACGCCGCGCCAGGAATTCCTGGCGGGCACGCGAACGCGCCAGCTTGCCGGAGGAGGTACGCGGCAGGGTACGCGGCGGCACCAGTTCGACCACGCACTCGATGCCGAACTCGGCCCGGACCTGCCCCTTGATATTCTTGACCAGCGAATCCCGCCTGGCCGGGTCACGCTCGCGGCACTGCACCACGATGGCGGCGGTCTCGTGCTGATGCTCATCGGTCACGGCGAAGGCCGCTGCATCGGTGAAGCGCACGCCCGGCTGCTGCTTGGCCAGGTATTCCAGATCCTGCGGCCAGATGTTGCGGCCGTGGACAATGATCATGTCCTTCTTGCGTCCGGTCACCACCAGGTTGCCGTCGACCAGGTAGCCGACGTCTCCGGTATTGAGCCAGCCGTCGGCGCTCATCACCTCGCGGGTGGAGGCCTCGTCCTCGAAATAGCCGCTCATCACGCTGGGGCCGCGCAGGTGGATGCTGCCGACATGGCGTTCCGGCAGCGGGTTGCCGTCGTCATCGCGGATCGAGACCTCGAAGGTGGGCAGCAAGGGACCGCAGTCGACATACTTCGCCACCCGGACACCCTCGCGCTCGGCCGCCGCCGGATCCACCGGCCGGGCCTCATGCGCCTGCTGCAGCTGTTCGGCGTCGATGCAGTCCACCGCCATCTCCTCGCCCAGCGGCGCGAAGCTGATGGCCAGCGAGCACTCGGCCATGCCGTAGCAGGCCACATAGGAACGCGGATCGAAGCCGGCCGGGGCCAGCGCTTCGGCAAAGCGCTGCAACGGCTCGGGGCTGATCAGCTCAGCACCGACGCAGGCCACGCGCCAGTTGCTCAGATCCCACTTCTCGGCATCGCTGGCGCGCACGCGCATGGCGGCCAGGTCGTAGCCGAACGGCGGTGCCGAGGTGATGGTGGCGCGGTTGCGCGACATCAGTTCCAGCCACTGGCGCGGACGCATGGCGAAATCCCGGGTACCGAGAAAATCCACCGAACGCTGGGTGGCCATGGGCATGATGATGAAGGCGACCAGCCCCATGTCGTGATAGAAGGGCAGCCAGCTGCCGAAGCGGTCCTGGTCGTTGAGCTTGAGTCCGTTCAGCGCCATGTCGTTGATGTTGGCCAGCACGGTGGTGTGATCGATCACCACGCCGCGCGGGAAACGGGTGCTGCCGGAGGTGTACTGGATGTAGGCGGTATCCTGCGGCTCGGCGCCGGGGAGCTCGCCGGCGGCGGGTTCGAGCGCATCGAATACATCGGGCGTACCCACGCAGCGCAGTTCGAGGCCTTCGGTGGCCTCCTGCAGAAAGCTCAGCCATTCCTCGGGCGCCATGGCCGCTTCGGCGCGGCAGTTCTCGAGCAGCTTGCGCAATTGATTGACGAAGGCCTGATGGCCCCCGATGTGCACGGTGGCCGGCAGCGGCACCGGCACCAGACCGGCGTACTGGCAGGCCCAGAAGAAGCGCACGAAGTCCGGCGTGGTTTCGGCCACCAGCGCGACCCGGTCGCCCTTCTTCATCCCAAGGCCGAGCAGTCGACGGGCCAGCGCCAGGGACTGTTCACGCAGTTCCCCGTAACTCAGGGCACAGTAAAGCTCGCCCCGGCCATTGTAGAAGTTCACGCCGGTTTCGCCGCCGGCGGCATAATCCAGGGCTTCGCACAGGGTCGAGAAGGTGGAGGGTCGCAAAGCTAGATCATGCGAACTGCCTGTCGGCTGCATTACGTTATCCTTTTCCGGTTTCGGAAGCGTCTTGAAATAAGGTTACTTACTGGTCCAATTGGCAAATACTAATACAAGACTGCCAGTTACCCCAAAAGTTTCAACGAATTTATGAAACAGTTTGCCCATCATCGTCACATATAAGCGCCAATGATACGACGCCGGGCAGGGTAATTTCAAATCTCTCCTTTCCGGGCCCTCCCGCCCTCCGGCCGCGGTGGGCCTAAAGTAACACCTCCCGGGCCCGGGATTCGCGGCCCGGGGCGGAAAATCCCCGCTCTGTGACCGGGTTCACATGCCTCTGGGGCATAAATCCAACCGGTTTCACACAGGTGTTGCCCTTCCCGCCCGATAAGCCTGCCAGTAACCACATCTGCAGGTGATTCTCCGTGTCCTTGATCCCCAGCAATATCGCCCTCCCAGTTCGCTTCGCCGCCCTTGCCGCCCTGCTGTTCACCGCTGCACTGCCGCCGAATCTGGCTCGGGCCGCTGAACTCGGCGCGTCCAGTCCGCCACAGACGGTCGCCGGGCAGATCATCGTGCGCGCCGCCGACGGCGTCAGCGCCGAGGCATTCGCCGATATTCTGGACTTCTACGACGCGCGGCTGCGCCAGCACATCGACCCCATCAACACCCGGGTGCTGCGGGTTCCACCGGGCTTCGAACAGGCTATCGTGCAGGAATTGGGCCAGGATCCCGGAATCCAGTTCGCCGAACGCGACATGAAGCTCAGTATTCAGTCGCTGACCCCGAACGATCCGAGGTATGACGAGCAGTGGCACCTGGAGACCTTCGAGGCCGAACGCGCCTGGCGCCACTCGCAGGGCAGCGGCATCACCGTCGCCGTGCTGGATACCGGCGTGCATGCCGGCCATGCCGATTTCGGCAATCGTGTGCTGGCCGGCTGGAATGCCGTGGACCAGAGCAGCGACAGCAGCGACATCAACGGCCACGGCACCAAGGTGGCCGGCGTGATCGCCGCCGTGGCCGACAATGGCATCGGCATCGCCTCGGTGGCACCGCAGGCCCGCATCCTGCCGATCCGCGTCAGCAACGACGCCGACGGCGGCGCCTATCTGAGCGACATCGCCCGCGGCCTGACCTATGCCGCCGATGCCGGCGCCCGGGTTGCCAATATCAGCTACAACGTCAGTGACAGTCCGACCGTGGCCAACGCGGCCGAATACATGCTCGAGCGCGGCGGCGTGGTGGTGGTCGCCGCCGGCAACGACGGCATCGATCCCGGCTACAGTGACAGCCCCTTCATGATCACGGTCTCGGCCACCACCAGCAGCGACAGCCTGGCCAGCTGGTCCAATTACGGTGCATATATCGACGTGGCCGCACCGGGACAGGGCATTCTGACCCTGACCCGCAGCGACGGCTATGCCAAGGCCAGCGGCACCTCCTTCGCTTCACCGGCCACCGCCGGGGTGGTGGCATTGATCCTGGCCGCCGATCCCGATCTGACGCCAGCCGAGGTGGAAACCCTGCTGGAGGAGAATGCCGATGATCTGGGCAGTGCGGGCTGGGATGCCCAGTTCGGCCACGGCCGGGTCAATGCCGGCCGGGTGGCGGAGCAGGCCGCCGGCGACAGCAGCACGCCTGACACCCAGGCGCCGGTGGTCACCGCCCCGGCGGCAGTGACGGTCGAGGCCACGGGCGCGCTGACCGGCGTGGTGCTGGGCAGTGCCAGCGCCCTGGACAACATCGACGGCAGCCTGACTGCCGTGCCGGACACCACCGGCCCCTTCCCGGTCGGCAGCCACACCGTCACCTGGCGCGCCACCGACAGCGCCGGCAACACCGGCAGCGACAGCCAGAGCGTGACTGTGCAGGACACCACCGCACCGCAGGTGCAGGCACCGGCGGATCTCACCGTCCAGTCCACGGGCAGCGCCGTCAGCGTGGGTCTGGGCACTGCATCGGCAACCGACCTGGTCGACGGCAGCCTGAGCGCCAGTCCGGACCAGACCGGTCCCTTCGCCCTCGGCACCCACACCGTCACCTGGCGCGCCACCGACAGCGCCGGCAATACCGGCAGCGATACCCAGACCATCGTGGTCACCCTGAGCGACGTCACCGCACCGGTGGTGAGCGCCCCGGCGGATATCACGCTCGAGGCCACCGGCAGCCTGACCGCCGTGGCGCTCGGCAGTGCAACGGCCCTGGACAACATCGACGGCAGCCTGAGCGCCAGCGCGGACCGCAGCGGCCCCTTCCCGGTCGGCAGCCACAGCGTCACCTGGAGCGCCACCGACAGCGCCGGCAATACCGGCAGTGCGACCCAGATTGTCACCGTGCGCGACACCACACCGCCCGCGCTGAACCCGCCCGCCACCCGCACGCTCAACGCCACCGGCTACCTCACCGACGTGAAGCTGAATGCGCCGATCGCGAGCGATTTGGTCGACGGTGACATCACCGCCGTGGCCGACCGCATCGGCCCCTTCACCAGCGGCCGGCATAACATCGTCTGGACGGCGACGGATGCAGCCGGCAATCACCGTCAGGTGGTGCAGACGCTCAAGATCCGTCCGCTGGCCGAGTTCGCGGTCGATCAGGTGGTCGGCGAAGGCGATACGGTCGAGGTCCGGGTGCTGCTCAGCGGCGATGCGGCCGACTACCCGGTGCGCCTGCCCTACCGGGTCGGCGGCAGCGCCACCCCGGGCCAGGACCATGATGCCAGCGACGGCACACTGGAAATCGCCGCCGGCCGCAGCGCCGCGCTGAGCTTCAATGTCAGTGCCGACGGTGCCGTGGGCGAAGGCGACGAGACCGTCCTCTTCACCCTGGATGCGCCGGACAATGCCGTGCGCGGCGGGCGTGCCAGTCACACGGTCACGATCCGCGAGGAAAACCTGCCGCCGCGGGTCGATCTGGAGATCCGTCAGGGCGGCCGGACCACCACCACCGTCTATGCCGATGCCGGCACGGTCCGCGTCAGCGCCGGGGTCGTGGATCCCAATCCCGACGACGACCATCGTTTCGACTGGAGCCTGACCGACAACACCCTGGTCTCCACCAGCGGCGTGGACACAGACGAGTACAGCTTCGATCCTCAGCAACTGGCACCGGGCATCTATACCCTGCGCCTGACCGTGGAGGATGACGGCACACCGAGCGAATCGGTCACGGTGCAGGCCAGCCTGCGCGTGGCGCAGCAGACCCCCGACCTGCGCGCGGACGAGGACAGCGACAACGATGGCATCGACGACGCCAGCGAAGGCCCGGGTGACAGCAAGGGCAACGGCATTCCCGATTTCCTCGATGCCCTGCCCGACCGGCACGTGCTGCAGTCCCGGGCGCGGGTCGCCGATCGGGACCTGCTGGTCACGGAAGCGGGCCTGCGCCTGCGCCTGGGCACCACGGCACTGGCCGCGGGCCGGCACGCTGCCGGCGTATCAGTGGCCGACATCACCAACCACGGCGGTGCCAGCGGCACGGCTGCCCTGGCCGTGGAGGACGACAACCACAGCTATCCGGGCGGCCTGTTCGACTTCGAACTGACCGGGCTGACGCAGGCCGGCCAGTCGGTCCGGGTGGTCATTCCCCAGCTGGCGCCGATCCCGGCCGGCGGCGTCTATCGCAAATACATCGCCGACCAGGGCTGGCAGGACTTCGTCATCGATGCGCGCAACAGTCTGGCCTCCGCACCCGGCGGCAACGGCAGCTGCCCGGCACCGGCCAGCACCGCCTGGCGGGACGGGCTGAACGCGGGGGATCTGTGCGTACGGCTGAGGATCGAGGACGGCGGTCCGAACGATGCCGACGGCCGCGCCAACGGTCAGGTCCTGGATCCCGGCGGAGTGGCGGCACCGGCAGCAGGCGGCAGCGGTGGCACCAGCGGCGGCGGCAACAGCCTGAGTGACAGCGGCGGCGGTGGCGGCGGCTGCAGCCTCGGCCGGCGCGGCACCCAGGATCCTCTGTTTCCGCTGCTGGCGCTGCTGGCTGCGGCCGGCCTGAGGCGGTCACGCCGCCGGCAGCCCCGCTGACACCCGCCGGAGTACCGGCGAGCGGGCGCTCCGCCGTGCGCTTTCACCTGCTTCAGCGCGGTGCGTCTTCGCGACGCTGGCAGCCGCGCTCCAGTTCCATCAGATGCGGCAGCAACTCCGAGTGCTTCTGGACATGGAAGATGTAGCGCGGCACGTCCCGCTGCGTGCTCTGGGCCATGAAGGGCTCGCCCCAGAAACTGAGCAGCGCCTCCGTACCCCCGCTCTGACGATTGTCCGCCAGGATGAAGGACACGTTCCTGTCCAGGTCGCACCAGCGCGGATCGCGCACCTTCGACTGCCCCGCGCAGGCGGCGATCCGGGGCTGGATCTTCGCCTCCCACAAGGGTTGCTGTGACGCGTCCAGCACGAACTGAATGGAACTGACATGCGGGTTCTCGATCGCCGGGCGCAGCAGCGCGTCGAACAGTTCATCCGGCACATACATCGACAGGCAGACATTGAACCAGATGCTGTCGCCGCTCATGTCGCGCGCGAACCGCTCGCTCACGCTGCGCAGCTGACGCGGACCGACCAGCACGATCTCGGGCCGACTGAGCCCCGCCTGGATGCGCCGCACAGCATGGGCGGTATGGCTGACCTCCTCGGCAGTAAGCTCGTTATTGCGGGTATGGCGCATGAAGTTGACGAACAACAGACCCAGCAGCGCCAGCACGATGGGCAGGATGACCGCTTCGTCCACCACATGCAGCAGGTGCAGTACAATCGCCGCCACCGCTGCCAGAATGCCGGCAATGGCATCCCATTCGTAACCGAGAAATCGTTTCAGGTTCATCGCAGACGCCAGCCTCTGGTCGTGGTCGATCAGTCGCTCGAGAAGAGCGATTTATAAATAGATATTAAATACATATTCTGTAAAATATACTATTTGCCAGTCACCCCCGAATTCAACCAGGCATCGGCATGGACTTCGAACAGGTACGCACCTTCCTTTCCGTCGCGGCCAACGGCAGCTTTCTCGAAGCGGCCAAACGGCTGCACGTCACCCAATCCACGGTCAGCGCCCGGATCCAGAACCTGGAGGATTATCTGGGCACCCGGCTGTTCGTGCGCAACCGCGCCGGCGCCAGCCTGACCCCGACCGGGAAGCGTTTCCTGCGTCACGCCAAGTCCCTGCTGCTGACCCTCGAGCAGGCGCGTCATGATGTCGGCCTGCCCGGCCGCTTCCGCGCCAGCATCACGGTCGGCGCACGCATCGCATTGTGGGAGGGCTTTCTGCCGCAGTGGGTCGGCCACATGCGCGAGACTGCGCCGGACATCTCCATCCGCAGCGAGATCAGCTTCGAGGAGGATCTGATGCGCCGGCTGGTCGAAGGCACGCTGGATATCGGCCTGATGTACACCCCACAGCACAGCCCGGGTCTGGAGGTCGAGCACCTGTTCGACGAGCGCCTGGTGCTGCTGACCACCAATCCGGAACAGGCCTGGCCGGGGCCGGACTACATCTACGTCAACTGGGGGCCGGCCTTCTATGCCCAGCACCGCGACAACTTCCCCGACCTGGAACGGCCGGCGCAGACGGTCAATATCGGCTGGCTGGGGATCCAGCTGATCCTGTGCAACGGCGGCTCCTGCTTCGTGCCCATCCGCATGGCCGAGGCCTTCATCGACTCGCAGCGGCTGTTCGTGGTGCCGGACAGTCCGGAGTTCAAGCTGCCGGCCTACATGGTCTACCCGCGAGAAAGCGAGGCCGAGGTCGTCAGTCAGGCCCTGGCCGGGCTGCGGCTGTTTGCCGAAAACGAACGTCAGAAATACACAGAGGATGCCGGCTGAACCGCGAGTGGATCAGCGGGGATAAAAGGGGGCCGCCGCGCCCTGGCTAAGTCGGCTAGAACTTGAGGAAGACGGCGAAGCGACCCAAGGGGATGACACCGACACCTGCCGCTTCAGCCGGTGCTCCAGGCGCGCGGCCGCTTCATGCCGGCCAGGCGGCAGGCCTGCTTGACATAGCCGTAGGGGAACAACTCGAACAGCCGGGCCTTGGCGCTGCGGCCATAGCCGAGTTCGCTGGCCAGAAACCTGATGACAAAGCGGGCATCGGCGGCGATTCCGTTATCGGCATAATACTGGCGCATGAACTCGAACACCTTCCAGTGATCCGGCTCGAGCTCGATACCCTCCTCCTCGGCCATGGCGCGGGCGATGTCCTCGTTCCAGGCGGCCGGCTCGATCAGATAGCCTTCCTTGTCCAGTTCGGCTGCCATCGGAATTTTCAATGCAGTGGCTGTCATGTCTGCCTCTCATGTCCGGTTGATATGCTTATTTGATATCAAGCCGTTCAAAAGATAACAAACGATATTATTTGCTATTTATTATGCAAATATCCGATATTAAACACCTGATTCGCCCTGACACGGCCGGACAGGACATGGACAACCTGACCGGATCGCCATCCATCCCCGGTATTCCGGGATAACGCTATTTTCGATACCTGAATGCGGTTTATTTCGTTTGTCCGCACCCTGCACAGGGGGCAACATAAGGTTGTTTCCACCGGCATGTGAGGAGTTGAGCATGTCCAGAAATCCGCCTTCCCGGCCCACCCGTGACGATTTCCGGCAGGCCCTGAACGACATGGGCACCTACATCGATGTAAGCATCGACGACCTGATGGAGATCACGACCATGGCGGAACGCCATGCCCGCCAGCGCGAAACCGAGGCCTATCGGATCGACACCCTGATGTCGCAGCCCGTCATCACCGTGCATCCGGAGACTTCCCTGGCCGAGGCCGCGCACGAGATGGTCACCCGCCGCATCAGCGGCCTGCCCGTGGTGGATGCAGACGGGCGGCTGGTCGGCGTTCTTACAGAGGCCGATCTGCTGCGCGCGCTCGGCGTACCTTCGCATCATCCCACGCATAACCTGTGGCAGACGCTCGAGGCCATGTTCGCGCACACCCTCAGACCCCAGCCACCCGAGGGCAGCGTCGCCGCCCTTATGGTGACCGACATCGTGACAGTCAGCCCCGATCAGACCCTGCACGAAGCGCTGGACCTGATGAAGAAGCACAGGATAAAACGGCTGATCGCGGTGAATGAACAGCGCCAGCCCGTGGGCATGATCACGCGATCCGACCTGGTGCGGGTGTTCTTTGACAGGATCCGGGGGCACTCGGAGTAAGAGGAATCCTCCCGACGCTGGCGCGCCTGCGCGGTCGAACACAGGGTTCTCATCAGGGCCTCTCTCTCCGCCATATAAAAAGGGCCCTGTCAGCCCAGACAGGGTGGATGGAGATTATACGCAGGGTCGAGGGATTATTCGGCGCTGCGCGCCTCACCCCTCAAGGGGACCGCTCGCTCACTATGTTCGCTGCGCGTTGTCTCGCTGCGCTCGGCGCTGCTCCGGCGCTGCGCGCCTCCGCGGTCGAACACAAGGTTCTCATCAGGGCCTCTCTCTCCGCCATATAAAAAGGGCCCCGGTTGGGGCCCTTTTTATATGGCGGAGAGAGAGGGATTCGAACCCTCGGATGGACAGAATCCATCAACGGATTTCGAGTCCGCCCCGTTCAACCGCTCCGGCATCTCTCCGAATGAACTGCACTGTTTCCATCCCGTTATTGTTGATTTACAACCCTGATTTCGGGGCGTCCTTCCAGCCCGGCTTACAGCCGGGCGTTCACCCCGCTGCGAAGCGCCACCGGCGCTTCGGTCGGGGCTCACCCACCCCGTTCAACCGCTCCGGCATCTCTCCGAATGAACTGCACTGTTTCCATCCCGTTATTGTTGATTTACAACCCTGATTTCGGGGCGTCCTTCCAGCCCGGCTTACAGCCGGGCGTTCACCCCGCTGCGAAGCGCCACCGGCGCTTCGGTCGGGGCTCACCCACCCCGTTCAACCGCTCCGGCATCTCTCCGAATGAACTGCACTGTTTCTATCCCGTTATTGTTGATTTACAACCCTGATTTCGGGGCGTCCTTCCAGCCCGGCTTACAGCCGGGCGTTCACCCCGCTGCGAAGCGCCACCGGCGCTTCGGTCCGGGTTCACCCACCCCGTTCAACCGCTCCGGCATCTCTCCGAACGAACTGCACTGCTTCAATCCCGGATTCGGATTCTGCTGTATAGCAAGTGGAGTGGTATTCTATCGCAAAAGCGCCAGGAGCTCTAAACGTTGACATCCGCAGACCGCTATAGCTGATAGGCCGGTTGCCGGCACCTAGCCTGATGCCCATGACCCGACGCATATATATCCTTCTGTTTTTGATCGCGATTGCCGGCTGTTCCGACGAGCGCAGCCTGCTCGAGGAAATCCAGGCCTCGGGCGAGGTGGTCATGGTGACGCGCAACAGTCCCACAAGCTATTACCTGGGCGCGGATGGACCCACCGGCTTCGAGTACGACCTGGCCCAGGCGTTCGCGGATCATCTCGGTGTCAGGCTGAAGGTGGTGGTGCCGGACGGTTTCAACGACATCCTGCCCATGGTGGCCAGCGGCGAGGTCCATTTCGCCGCTGCCGGGCTGACCATCACCGATGTACGCAAGCTGATCGTGCGCTTCGCACCGAGCTATCAAGCCATCATCCCGCAACTGGTCTACCGCGCCAACACCACACCGGAACCGGCCGACCTGGACGACCTGAACGGGATCCTGGAAGTCCTTGCCGGCAGCAGCCACGAGGAACGGCTCAAGGAACTCAAGGCCACGGAATATCCCGAACTGAACTGGCGCGCCAATGCCGAACTCGACAGTGAGGAACTGCTGCGCCTGGTCTGGGAGCAGGTGATCGATTACACCATCGCCGATTCCAATGAGATCGCCATCCAGCAGCGCTTCTATCCCGAACTGCGCACGGCCTTCGCCATCAGCGATCCCCAGCCGCTGGCCTGGGCCTTTGCCCGTGGCCCCGACACCAGCCTGTACAATGCTGCCAAGCAGTTTTTCTTCGAACTACGCAACAGTGGTCGGCTGGCCCAACTCATCGAGCGCTATTACGGTCATGTGCAGGACTTCGACTATGTCGGCACCCGACGTTATCTGCGCCATATCCAGACCCGCCTGCCTGATTACACCGAGATCTTCCAGCAGGCGGCCAGAGATCACGACATCGACTGGCGCCTGCTCGCCGCGGTTGGCTATCAGGAATCGCACTGGAGACCGGACGCCCGTTCTCCGACCGGGGTGCGCGGCATCATGATGCTGACCCTCAACACGGTGAAATATCTGGGGCTGGACGATCGGCTCGACCCGGTGCAGAGCATCCACGGCGGGGCGGAATATCTGCGGATGATGAAGGAGAAGATCCCCGAGCGCATCCCGGAGCCCGACCGTACCTGGCTGGCCCTAGCCGCCTACAATGTCGGCTTCGGCCACCTGGAGGACGCGCGCCGTCTGACCGAGGCCAACGGCGCCGACCCCGACCGCTGGGTGGACGTGAAGGAACACCTGCCGCTTCTCAGCCAGAAGAAATGGTACAAGCAGACCCGGTTCGGCTATGCCCGCGGCCACGAGCCGGTACAGTACGTGGAAAACATCCGCAGCTACTACGACATCCTGGTCTGGTACACCGAACGCGACCAGGAACCGGTGCCCTCACCGCCGCAGTGGATAAGCGACTTCCCGGCGCTCTAGTCGCGCCGGTCGCGAAAAAACCCCTTCAACAGTGCCGCGCACTCGCCTTCCAGCACCCCGCCGGTGACCTCGACCCGGTGGTTGAGCCAGGGCGCGCTGAACACCTCCCAGCGGCTGTCCACCACGCCGCGCTTGCTGTCATGGGCACCGAACACCAGCCGCGCGACCCGCGCATGGATCATGGCCCCGGCGCACATCAGGCAGGGCTCGAGGGTGACATACAGGGTGGTGTCGGGCAGACGGTAATTCTGCAAGGCCCGCCCGGCGGCGCGCAGGGCCTGGATCTCGGCATGGGCGGTGGGGTCGTGCCCGGCGATGGGCCGATTCCAGCCCGCGGCGATGAACTGCTCCTGTTTCACCAGCACCGCGCCGATGGGCACCTCGCCGGCCGCGGCGGCGAGTTCGGCCTGCGCCAGGGCCTGGCGCATCCAGTATTCGTCGCGGTTATGCGATTCGGCTTGTCCGTTCATGCCTGCAGTCTCTCCCGCGGCCTCTGCCTCACGACGGTTAACGGGGCTGATGAATTATTCATACACAATAATTTATATCCTCCCGAAGACCTGGAAGCATGAAAAGCACCTCCCCAGAAACTTCGTGTCCGGAATAGCCAAACAGCGGGAATCGATCCCGTAGAGGCTCATGACCAGAGATCGAAATCATATTCTATTGTGTAGTGAATACTTTAACCAGACTTGACGCAGTTCCGGACTGGCCTGTTCTGGCGTGACGTGCAAGACGACAGAGTAAATCAATCTGAGGGCTCGCCCGGGTTTTCGAGTTTCTCCATCAGCACACCATTCGCGATGGAAAACCCTAGCAGATACAGACACAGCACCAGAGTATAAGCGAGCCCGAAGTAGTGGATCATGAGGGGCAACAGCGGAAGCTTGACCGCTCGGCTGTAGAGAAACACCGCAGCCAGCGGTGCGCGCATACCTTTATCGCGCAACTCCCGCAATAGTGGATACCAGGCATAAACAGGTCCACTGGCGAGCACGCCGCCAACAACAGCCAACAACCAGGCGTTCACACCCGCCGTCCTGCCAAGATGACGCTTGATCCATGCTGGTTTGAACAGGAGGTCCGCCGCCAGCAGCAGAAAGAACACCATCACTACTGCCGGCAACGCGCTCAGCATTACTGTCGCAGAGAAGCGGAGCGCCTGACCGGTCGTTTCGGTGTCAATGACTCCGGTGATACCGTAGGCTGTGAGCACCAATAGCAGGAACAACCAACCGCCGAACCCCGTTTTTTTTCTTCGGCTCGGCATTACCGCTCTATCCGATGTATCTCAATGACCAGACGGAGAGAAGGGCGACAGCGATTGCGCTGAAGAAGCTGATCACATTGCGGCAAAACGCAAAGCGTGCGCCCAGAAGCAGGGCCTCGACGGGCAGCTGAACCAGACCAACGGTAACCCAGCTTACGATGAGGGCGGTTACGGCGACAAGGCTTACGCCATTATCGAGCAATTCCCCGCCAAGCAGGTAACTCGCCAGTGGATGCCCGGCTGCCATACTTCCAACCGACGCCCCGATAAGAGCATCCAGCGTGTTGCTGCTACCGAAGAAGCCGGCATAAAGCCGCTCCGGAAACAGCGTGAGTACAAGACTTGTCAATAACAACATCCCCGTGAAAATGGGTAGCAGATTGACGAATGTCCGCACTGTCCTCCTGAAACTCCTTGTCATATCAAGTTCCGGCATATATCTACCCTGTCATCTCACTTGTTTCCTACTAGAATAGGAATTATTCGGATTCGAAGCAGAATAATGGACCAAAGCAGGGTTTTCCATGTATGTACATTTCGAGGAAAATCGCCCTGACGCTACTCTTCGGGTGGGCTCTTATCGTGACAGAATCCAGCTTTGCAGCAGGCGAGACTGTCCAGACCCAATGGAACCAGGTCAGAATCCATGTCGTTTTCAATAATTTGCCCTACAGGGCAGGACTTCAGACCGGGTGGGGCTTCGCCTGCCTGATTGAAGGTCCGGACAAGACGGTCCTGTTTGACACGGGCGGGAATGGCGACATCCTGATCTCGAACATGCAGCAACTCGGTCTCGACGCCAACGCGGTCGAGGCCGTCGTGCTATCCCATATTCACGGCGACCATACAGGCGGTCTGGACGGATTCATGGCACACAACCCTGATGTCACCGTGTATGTGCCTGAATCGTTCCCGGCCTCGTTCCAGCGAGAGGTCAGACGCCTCGGCGCTGCGGTTGAAACCGTGGACGAACCACGACAGCTCCTGGCCGGAATACATACGACCGGAGAGATGAACCATGGCATCGCGGAACAGGCCCTTATTGTAGATACCCAAAACGGTCTTGTCGTTATCACCGGCTGCGCACATCCCAACGTGGCGGATATGACGGAGCGGGCGCAGTCCTATCTGGGCAGGAATGTTTACCTGCTGATGGGCGGATTTCATCTGGACAGCAGTACTGACACCGAGGTGAAGGCTATCATCGATCAGCTGAAAGCCCTGGGTGTGAGAAAAGTCTCACCAAGCCATTGCACGGGGGAGAGAGCCATCAATCTGTTTCGTGAAGCCTGGAAGAGTGATTTCGTCGATGGCGGACTGGGTGCGGTTATCAGCGTGCCATAGTCATCTGTGCTGCTTGCAGCTGTTTTTCCGATCAATGTTTTTTCCACGACCAACAGATAAGACATTACCATGCGCATGCATTGAAAATGCTGCATTTATCAGCAATATCCACATCAGCCGCGATAGCCATAAGGAGTTGAATATGCGCCAAATGAACTTGCTATACGGATTCATCGGCCTGGTAATAGGCATCATTATGACCGGCGTTTCTGCTTATGCCGTTATGCCCGACCTCATGATTCTTGAGGATGAGAGCAGATATGGATTTGATGAAACAGTACGAATGATGCACGAGGAGACGGAGAAACAGGGGTGGAGTATTCCCGTTGTTCATGACTTACAAGAAACAATGAAAAACTTTGGAAAGGATGTACGCAAGGTTAAGGTGTTCGAGCTTTGCCATCCGGCACATGCTTACAAAATCCTCTCCCAGGATAGCGAGCGCATAGTTGTCTCAATGATTCCTTGCCGGGTCGCAATCTATGAACGCGCTGACAACAAGGCGTATATCTCGCGGATGAACTCCGCTCTCATGGGCAAACTCATGGGCGGTATAGTCAGTGAGGTGATGGATGATGCTGCCAGGGAAAGTGAGATGATCATTGCACCATTATTAAAATAGCGCTTCGAAAACGGAAAACCGGAAATGACGTCGATACAGGAAAAAGGTGGCGGCAGTTTCGATATGGTACCGTTACCCGATTTTCTGCGCCGTCATCACGACACATGCTTCCTGGTGAATGAAGCCCTCACCGGGCTCGCTGGCGAGTCGGTCGCGGGCCTGTTACCCGATCATTCCGATCTGCTCGTCACCCGCACTCCCTCCAAGGCCCACAGTCTGGCTGGGTTTCACGTCGGCGATGCCATTTCACCGGTAGGCCTGACCGGCGACCTCAATTCACACAACAACGCCTATTCCCTGACGCGGCCCGGACAAGCGGCGGCAATGGCAACCCCTCAGCAAGAAAACAGGATCCGTGATCGCGTCAAACAACTGGGCGCCTGGACTGAAGACCTGGCTGCGGAACTGCGCACCCTCGATGTGAGCACCCATCCAACACCGGCGTATTTCTTTCTCGCAGACTTCGCGCCACATGATTCGGCCAACCTGGCAGATAAGCTCCGTGAATCGGGGGTTTTCGTCAAACCCTTGAAAGATCGGGATCTGGGTCCGGATTTCATGCGCGCTACCACAGCGCTGCCGCAGGAAAACGCGCGAGTCATCGCCGCAGTGCGGGGGCGGGTCTGATTATGCCAAGAACCGCACCGTTCGAGTCTCATCACTACCGTTATGACGAATGGTTCGAACGCCACGCTGCGGCCTACCACTCGGAGTTGCTGGCGGTGCGCGCCCAGCTGCCCTGGCGCGGATTGGGTTTGTCCATCGGAGTCGGCACCGGTCGGTTTGCCGGACCGCTGGGCGTTCAGATCGGCATCGACCCCGCCTACGCCGTGCTGGACTACGCCGCGAAACGGGGCATCTCCACTGTGCAGGCGGTCGCCGAAGCGCTCCCCTTCGCTGACGGTCTGTTCGACCACGCCCTGTGCGTGACCACCATCTGCTTCGTGGATGATGTCAGTGGCATGCTGAGCGAGGCCCGCCGCGTACTCAAACCCGGCGGTGTGTTGGTAATCGGGTTCATCGATCTCACCAGCAGCCTCGGTCAGACTTATATGACCCAGCAGGCCGAGAATGTATTCTACCGCGACGCGACTTTTTTCTCGGCAGCTGAAGTAGAGCAACTGCTGACGGACACCGGTTTTACCGGGCCCGACTGGGTGCAAACCCTGTCAAAGCCGCTGGGGAAGATACGCGATATCGAATCCTTGAGCAGCGGCTACGGTCAGGGTGCGTTTGTCGTGGTGCAGGCCAAACGGCCGTAACTGCTGCCCACAGGATCAGCGCACAAAACATAGCAGCCAGCCACACCCCTTCACCTTGCCTTCCAGAGAGAGAGGTACTGGTCAAAGTAGCTATCAAGATCCACTTTACCCTGAGCATAATCCTCGTTCCAACCGTCCGGCACAGGCATTTTCTTGTACCACTGCTTTCGTTCCGCTTCCAGTAATCGCCGCGGGTGACGCATGTAATCGGCGGCACAATAAACCTGCCTTCCGACGGTTTCTGATAGCGCATCCAGCCAGCTTTCACCTTTCTGACTGCGCATCAGATGATGGTCAAGAATGACGACATCAACATGTTGTGCCAGTCGCACTGCGTTCCGCCAAGCCGTGTCTCGCAGGGCATTGCTTAAACGATCGAGGTAGAGTGGAGGCCCGGCCGCCAGGACAATATCCGGCCGCCAGTCGATCAGCAGATCGATCGTTGAAGCATCCAGCAGCTGGATGTCCGAGGCATGCACGAATACTTCGCCCCCCATTTCCACCCGCGTCATCATCACTGTGCCCATGTTGCCGTCAGGCGCACCATGCGGGACAGATTGCGAAAAAGACAGCCCATCCACCGTTCTCCCTTCCGCGACCTTCATATTGCTCCCCAGCAGATCGAGCACATCATGAAATCGTCTGCGCATCACCCCCGTGAGGTCGTAGCCGGATTTGCTCCAGGCGCGCAAACCCCTGAAACTGTGAGGCAGGCTGCACACCGATAGTTGATACGGATTTGCATCCATCAGCGGCACATGATCGCCATGAAAATGGCTGAACACCACGTCGGTGGCATCTTCCAGTGCAGCAAGAATTCTATCCCGTACCTGCCGCCCCACGGCGATCTGCACGGGATGGGGTCGCAGACCGTAGCGGACGTAACCCAGCGCAACGCCAGGGTCGATGACAATACGCCGGTTGGGCAATGTTACCCGACAACAAAGACTGCGAACTCCCAGGGATTCCGCGCCAATGATTTCAAGGCCCATACCTCCCTTCCCCATCTACGCCTCCCTTGGACAAAGGCGCACATGCACCGCCAACCAACCGATATTTCCTATAGCGCCGACAATCGGATCCATGTGTGAGACCAGGATATCGTCGCCGACGCGGGTCAGGGCCACATCCTCTCCGAAGGAGGCGCCCAGGATCACATCAGGATCTTCGCTTATAGTGCAGGGGAATACGCAACGCCGAAGAACCTCCAACGATAATTTGGACATGAGCCGAACCTCGTGCTCCGTTGCGGCAACGCCGCGCGGTTCTATACTTTCAATCAACTATAGACATTCTGAAGCAGCATCGCGAATCCTGTATGCATCGCTTCTCGACCCGTTATGCCGAGGCGAAGCCCTCCGGCACATCGCGCAGAATAAGGCCGAAGGCCACCAGCCAGGCCGTCCTCACCAGACTCGGTGCGAATGCACCATGTTGTTCCACCAGATGGGTATGCGGGATCACCCAATGCAAAACCGCCATGATCAGCAAACCGAGGAAGAAGGCTGCGATCGTGCTACCCGGGCCAGCCTCGCCCATTGCCTCCGGCATCATCTCAATAAAGGAGACCAGCAGCATGATACCGGCGCAGAACCCGACACCAAGAACAACGGCTCGCTCATTCCTGCCGATGTAGATCGCCAGGGTCACACTCACCAACGCGATGATCAGGGAGCCCGCGTACAGCAGCAGGAGGCGATGCAGGGAATGTGGATGGATTTCCACATACAGCCCCATGCCCAGCGCGGGCGGAAGCTTACCTGCCTGCCCCAATACGATATGCAATGTCTATCCTTATTATGGCGGTCCGTTAATAGCACTGACATAACAGGATCCAGCCTTCTTATACACACAGACGGAAGGAAGAAATGGTTGCGCGTCATGCCAAAAAGATCAAGCTGTATGGATTCAATAACCTGGCCAAGACCCTGAGCTATAACGTCTACGATATCTGCTACGCGAAGGCCGAACGACACCGTGCCGAGTATATCGAATATATCGACGAGGCCTACAATGCCAAACGTCTGGCCGAGATACTCACCACGGTCGCCGAACTTATCGGCGCCAATATCCTGGATATCTCGCATCAGGATTATGAACCGCAGGGTGCCAGCGTGGTCATGCTGATCTCCGAGGAGCCTGTTGTTTCCGAGCGGCTCTCGCATGACAAGGCCGAACATCCCGGACCCTTGCCCGAGACCCTGCTTGCTCACCTTGACAAGAGCCACATTACTGTTCACACCTACCCGGAAAGTCACCCTGAAGGCGGAATCAGCACCTTTCGCGCCGACATCGATGTCGCAACATGTGGGCGAATCTCGCCGCTTCGCGCCCTGAATTATCTGATCCATGCCCTCGAGTCAGACATCGTGACCCTGGATTATCGGGTGCGCGGGTTCACGCGCGATATACGCGGGAGGAAGCACTTCATCGATCACGACATCACTTCCATCCAGAACTTCATTGCCCGGGACGTCATTGATCGCTACGGCATGATTGACGTGAATGTATACCAGGAGAACATCTTCCATACAAAGATGCTGATCAAGGAGTTCGATCTGGACAACTACCTGTTCGGGCACGGCCGCGACGACTACTCAGCCCGGGAACTACGCGAGATCGAACGGCGCCTGAGGCGGGAGATGGCCGAGATCTACTACGCACGCAACCTGCCCAGGATGTAATTTCAGCCCGAGTGGAATCACGCGCATAGCTGCACCACCCCGGAAGACACCTGCAGTTCGATTGGTCATTGAGAATCAGGCTGCACCCGGAGCATCTAACATCATCGATTCAGACGGCAACCCCAGATGGAGATTGTTGGCGCGCATGCGCTCAATATCGTGCGCACCGGTTTCATGGACTTAATCAGGATATCGCGCGTTTTCTATGGCGCTCACCCTCAGGGCGCGCTACACGCCTGGTTGGTCATTGATCTACAGGCTCAACGCACAAGTTTTATTGTTAGTAAACAGCGCCTGTAACCAGCCTATTCCCACTCTATTGTAAATAAGCCTTTTTTATCTTTTATATTCAATGGCTTATTTTCCTGCTAAACGGTAATACCATGAAAAATACCATGCTCAAAAAATCCTTCAAAATGCTCGAAAAAAATTGCCGATTGAACACTGATGCCCAGCACCTTAGGCCACCTTCCGGGCTTTGACTTCCAGGTGAATACCCTCTTGCACCTGCAGGTATTGGATCACCGCAAACAGATTGCTCGCCTGGGGCTTCCCTTTTGGCCGGATTGAGTGACCGCATTACCTCCGTCTATTTAAAGCCAAGCCGATCTTAAGACTTTTTCAACAACAAACCTATCACATCGCGCGACTTCAAACTCCAGCGTAGAATGACCCCTGTTGAACTGCCGCTCCAACTCGACCTTAAGCGCTGTTTCAATCGCTTCCGTGTCGCCGAAATCGTCGATCACCACATGGGCCTCCAAGGCGTTTTCATGTTCGTCGAGTTGCCAGATGTGAACATGATGCTGTGGTCAAAGGTCTTGCCAAGCTCGGCAACCGCATACGCCATGACCTGCGGGGCAAGTGTGTTGGCGTAAGCTTCTTCAGTGTGAAGAGCGGCTACCCCCCAATGACGCGCAAACTGTTTCAGAACAATTCAATCCAGTCACAGCCAATCCACTCATGCATCTCAGACGGATTTACTCTTTACTCTGGTGATGGGTAATCACGTCAACCGCCCAAGTCGCGGTAACGCAGCAAACGCAAGGCGTTGAACACCACCACCAGGGTCGAGCCCTCGTGAACGATGACCGCCGGGCCGATACCCGCCAGGCCGGTCAATGTTGCCGGAATCAAGAGTGCCACGATGCCGAGGGACAGCCATAAGTTCTGGCGGATGATGCGCCGGGCGACGTTTGACAGGCCCACCGCGAACGGCAGTTTTGACAGGTCGTCAGCCATCAGAGCGACATCCGCTGTTTCCAGCGCCACGTCGGTGCCGGCACCGCCCATGGCGATGCCCACCGTGGCGCGCGCCAGCGCCGGCGCGTCGTTGACACCATCACCGATCATGGCCACCTGACCTTCGCGCCGCAGCAATTCATCGATTGCGGCGACCTTATCCTCGGGCAACAGGCTGGCGCGCACCTCATCCAAGCCGACGGCCCGGCCGATGGCCTGCCCCACCCGCTCGTTGTCGCCGGTGAGCATGATGGTCTTGCGGATGCCCAGGCGGTGCAGTCGCCCCAACATGTCGGCCACGCCCTCGCGCGGGGTGTCAGCCAGGGCCAACACGCCCAGGAAACGATCGCCGGCCTGTACCACCATGGTGGTCTTGCCTTCGGCCTCCAGCCGGGTGACGGTTGTGCGTACCTCGCCAGGAATCGCCACGCCGTCAAACAACTTCAGGTTGCCGATACTGACGGTCTCGCCGTTGAGTTGTGCACGCACGCCCTTACCGGTCACCGACTCCAGATCGCCGGCCTCGGCCCAGCGCAGATCCCGCGCCTGCGCGGCGGCGACGATGGCTTGGGCCAAAGGATGGCCGCTGCGGCTCTCCACCGCCGCTGCGGTGGCGAGCAGCGTGGCCTCATCGCCGTCCAAGGTCGTCACGTCGGTCACCGCTGGTTCGCCGCGGGTGATGGTGCCGGTCTTGTCGAAGGCGATGGCGCGCAGGGTGCCGAGGTTCTCCAGGTGCGCGCCGCCCTTGATCAGCACCCCACCGCGCGCTGCGCGCGCCACCCCCGACAGCACCGCCGCCGGCGTGGCGATAGCCAGCGCGCAGGGCGAGGCCGCCACCAGCACCGCCATGGCACGGTAGAAGGATTCGGCGAACGGAAAACCGAGCAGCGGCGGTATGGCAATGAGCAAGGCCGCACCGACCAGCACCACGGGTACGAAGATGCCTTCGAAGCGCTCGGTGAAACGCTGGGTCGGCGAGCGTTGGGCACCCGCTTCGGCGACCAGCTTCACCATTCGGCTCAGGGTACTTTCGCGGGCCAGGCGGGTGACCCGGATCTCCAGTGTCGCCTCACCGTTGACGGTGCCGGCGAACACCGCATCGCCCACCTGCTTGTCCACGGGCATGGACTCGCCGGTAATGGGCGCCTGGTCGACGGCGGATGCGCCGGCCAGCACTTCGCCGTCGGCGGGGATGCGCTGGCCGGGCTTGACGATGACCCGCTCATCACGCGCCAGCGCCTCCACCGGCACTTCCACTTCCCCGCCGTCGCGGCGCACCAGCGCCATTTTCGGTGCCAGCTCCGCCAGCGCCTCGATGGCGCGGCGCGCACGGTCCATGGCGGAATGTTCCAGTGCATGGCCCAGGCTGAACAGGAACAACAGCAATGCGCCCTCGGCCCAGGCACCGAGCGCAGCGGCACCGGCGGCGGCAACGATCATCAGCGTGTCGATATCGAAGCGGCCCTGGCGCAGGCTCTGCCAGGCGTCGCGCAGCGCGAAGAAGCCGCCTGTGATATAGGCGCCGACGAACAGAACCAGGGACAGTGCGGCGGGTGCAGCCGTAAATTCCAGCAACCAGCCGACCAGCAGCAACAACCCGGCTGCCAGACTCAGAAGCAGCTCGCGGTGCTCGGCCCACCAACCCGGTGCCTGACCTTCTTCAATCACACCATAACCCAACGTTCGGATGCGTTCTCGCACGGCATCGAGCGAGGTCTTTTCGGTATCGAATTCCAGACGCAGCCGCTCCGCGCCGTAACTGACCGCTGCCTCCAGCACGCCGTCCATGCGCCCCAGGGCATGTTCAATCACGGTCGCGCAGGTGGGACAATCCATGCCGTCGATGCGCAGGCTTTCGTGGTGATAACGCTTGCCGATCCGGACGCCGGCCGCCTGCACCAGACTGCGGACCTGGCTGACACTGAACCGCTCGGGATCGTAGTGCAAGCACAGGCGCGCGGTGTCATCCTCGCACACCAGGTGCGCCTTCCCCAGTCCTTCAGCCGCCAGTAATTCAGTCAGGCGCCCGACGCAAGCGTCGCGTTCGTCCGGCACCCTGGGCAGGGCCAGCGATAGATCCAGACGTAGTTTTTCCGCACTCATGTCGAAGCTGCCCCTACCACTTGTCCGCAGCCCGGACAGAATCGGGCGCCTCGCGGCACCGCTTGCCATGATGGTCGGCATAGCCTCCGCCCATCCAGCCACGCAGCAGATGCTTGAAAAAACGACATTCCGTTACCTCCTTATCATCGCGATAGAACAAATCGGTCGGCGACGGGTCCGTTTTCGTCCCGAGCTACCAATGGGTGATGGCGCCTGTCCGTCAGTCTGCTCCCCGATCCGCCGCGAGCGGCCTGCCGCTCTGCGCATCGAAGTGCAGTGTGCGCACCGTGCCGTCGTTACCGAGCCATTCGATCCCGTACACATAACCGTCGGCCCGCTCTTCCAGCTCGGTTTCGAGCGGGTGCCCCGGGTACCGTGCGCGCACCGCTTCCAGTATCTGTTCCAATGGGACGGTCACGCCCGCCTGGCGCAACACCCGGGCACGGTCGTGATCGGCATGCGCGAGCGCCGTACAGTACAACGCGAGCACCAGAGCCGCAGCGATCATCCTCATCCAGTGCCTCATGGCATCACCCTTTCAGTGACCGAGCAGGTAACGGCTTACCACCCAGTACTTGACCGCCACCAGCAGGCCCGTAAACACCATGATCAGTATCACCACCAACAGGGTGCGCCGCATATGCCGCTTCACGGTCGTCGACCGGATTGGCTCAACGCTCGTCATCCGTCATCCGCCTCATCCTGCCATTCTTCCTCCCTTGGCCGAGATGATGTGTCCCGTCCGTCGAGAAAGCACGCCAGGGCCTGCTCGGCCAGGCGCCGAGTGAGATACGGTCCGTGAGCCGCTCCTTCGCGGACCTCGAAGTACCAGCCGCCGGCTTCGCCAGCGGGATCGTCAACATGAAACACACGCTGGTCGCGAAACCGTGCTCGATTCATGGCCTTGCCTCCCAACTATGCGGGCTCACGCCCAGCGCTGTGCCCTTGCCCCGATCTCGCGGCCCCGGCCCTCGACGTGGGCACGCCTTGCATGATGGAATCGGCATGCCATATCCCGTCAGATCGCCGTAGCCGCAAGCACCCGATCCAATCGCTGCCGGACTTCCCGCACCAGATCGTGCACCGTCGAGCTATCCACCAGGTCCAGCACCGCCGCCGGGTCCATGCACTCCACATGCACTGTACCGTCGTGTTCTTGCCTGACGACCACATTGCACGGTAACAGCAGGCCAATCGACGGTTCAGCGGTGAGCGCCTGGTGCGCCAGCGGCGGATTGCAGGCACCAAGAATCCGATAGGGCGGCATGTCCTCACCGAGTTTCTGTTTCAGGGTTGCCTGCACGTCGATGTCGGTGAGCACACCGAAGCCTTCTTTCTTGAGCGCCGCGGTGACGACATCGATGGCGTGTTCGAAATCCATGGGAACCGTTTTGCCAAAACCGTATATCGTAGTCATGCGTCATTCCTCGTCAGTTGTGTCCATCGGAAATTTGTGCACCACTCAGTGCAAGACATCGCGATCTTCGCCGGTCGCCAGGTAGCGGTAGAACGCCGCCTGCGCGGCCTCGGGATCCGGTGTGCAGTACACCGAGGGCTGGCAGCTCGCCTGCATCCGGATCACCGCGCCGCCGTCGCCCGGCGTATGCGTGACGCGATAGTGCGTGCGGGAGTACCAGCGTGAGCGCGGCCGCTCCGTTTCGATCACGACTTCGCTACGCGTCCGGATCGGCCAATATGAGTGCTCCCGCAGCCACGCCTCGGCCCGCTGCCATTTCTCGGCGCAGTCGGTCGCCGAGGCGCAGGCCACGGCGTCAGGCTGCGCGCCCACGACGCCAGACTCGCCTCCGGGACCCGTCGTCGCGCAGCCCGCCAGGAACAATGGAACCACCACAGACAGTTGCTTCATGCGTTTCATGGTGCACCTCCGTCGTTAACAATGATGTCCGACCTCAGTCCTCGCGGACCGCGATCCCCGCTCAATGATCCGCGATGGGCAATGCCGCCTGGATCTCGCTGATGTAGATCCAGCCCGCCTCGGGTTGACCCGTCCTGGCGTTGTCCTGAATGAGGCGCACAGCCTCTGCGGCACGGCTCTCGTCCTCGCAGACCAGCTCCAACTTCACCTCGATGATGGACTCCTGGCCAAGCTCGATGGAATAGCCACGCTCCCGTTCGTCGAGCGCCGCCAGCATGCCCTTGACGTCCACCACCGAAAGGTTGCTGAAACCCGCGCTCTTCAGGGCACGGATCACGTCGGCGGCGCGATTGCGGTGGATGAAGGCCTTGATCTCTTTCATTGCGTTTTCTCCTTTCGGGTTTCCATCCAGTCATAGATGACCGGCAGTAGTACCAGTGTGAGCAGGGTCGAGGTGATGAGACCGCCGACCACCACCGAGGCGAGCGGCCGCTGGGTCTCGGCGCCGACGCCGGTAGAGAGCAGCATCGGGATGAGACCGAGGATGGCCACCGACGCAGTCATCAGCACCGGCCGCAGCCGGAGTTCACAGCCACGACGCACCGCCTCGGCGACGCTCAGACCTTTCTCGCGCAGTTCGTTGATGAAGCTCACCAGCACGATGCCGTTCAGCATCGCCACGCCGAACACGGCGATGAAGCCAATGGCCGAGGGCACCGACAGGTACTGGTTGCTGATCCACAGCGCCACCAGTCCACCGATGGTCGCGAACGGTACGTTGGCAATGATCAGGGTGGCAAACTTCACTGAGTTGAAGGCCGTGTACAGCAACACGAAGATGAAGAAGATGGTCAATGGCACGATAATCGACAGCCGTGTCAATGCGCGCTGCTGATTTTCGAAGGCGCCACCCCACTCGATCCAGTAGCCCGGCGGTAGTTTCACCTGCTGTTCGATGGCCGCGTTGGCGTCTTTCACGAAGCCGTCCACGTCGCGGCCACGCACATCCATCTGGATCACCGCGTAGCGTTGCAACTGCTCGCGGCGCACGAAGGAGTAGCCCTCCGCTGTAGTCACCTCGGCCACCTTACCGAGCGGCACAATGGCGCCGTTGGCAGTGCGCAGCGGGATGTCGCGGATGGCCTCGACGGATGCCTTAGAGGCATCCTGGATGCGCGCGGTGATGTCGAAGCGCTTCACGCCGTCGATCAGGGTCGACACGGGCTGGTTACCGATGCCTGTTCTTACGACGGTCAGGACGTCGTCGGCATTGAGTCCGTAACGGGCCAATGCTTCGCGGTCCACCTGGATGCGGATCTGCGGCTTGCCGAGGTTGGCCTCCAGCGACAGGTCGGCCACGCCCGGCACATTGGCCAGCGCGTTCTTGATCTGCCCGCTCAGCCGATCGAGTTCGCCCAGGTCCTCGCCATAGAGCTTGGCGGCCAGCGTGGCGCGCACGCCGGAGATCAGTTCTTCCACGCGCATCTGGATCGGTTGGGTGAAGGCAACCACGGCCGTCGGCACTGTCACCTCCAGCTTTTCACGCATGGCTTCGGCCAGTTCCTCGACAGAGCGTTCGCGCTCTTCCTTGGGCTTGAGGCCGGTGTAGATCTCCATGTAGTTCACGTCCGCGGTCTCGCCCTTCTCGGCGCGGCCGATCATGGCGATGGTGGTTTCGACTTCCGGAAACTCACTCAGCGCTCGTTCGATCTTCTTCGATATCTCGATGGACTCTTCCAGCGAAGTGGACGGGATGGAGGTCACCCGCCACATGATGGAACCCTCCTGGAGCTGCGGCATGAACTCCTTGCCCAACAGTGGAAACAGCGCCAGGCTGGCGACCAGCAGCACGATAGCGCTGACGACGACCGTTTTCTTGTTGGTCAGTGACCAGGCGAGCAGCGGCAGGTAACCACGCTTGATCCAGCGTACCAGCAGCGTGTCGCGCTCTTCCTTGGGCTTGAGGATAATCGCTGCCAGCACCGGGATCAGCGTCAGCGTCAGCAGCAGCGAGCCGGCCATGGCAAAGCTGATGTTGAAGGCCATGGGCTTGAACAGCTTGCCTTCGAGCCCCTGCAGACTGAACAGCGGCAGGAACACCACGATGATGATGAGGATGGCAAAGGCGATGGGGTTGGCCACCTCTCGAGCTGCGGCCAGCACTGCCGCGGTGCGGTTGACCTTTTCGCCCTTCTCGCGCCACTCTGCCATGATGCGGAAGGCGTTCTCGGTCATCACCACCGCGCCGTCCACCATCATGCCGATACCGATGGCCAGGCCTGCCAGCGACATCAGGTTGGCCGACAGGCCGGCCTCGCCCATGAAGATAAAGGCGATGAGCATAGCCATGGGCAGGGCGGCGATCACCACCAGCGCCGAGCGAAGCTCGCCAAGAAACAGGAACAGCACGATGGCCACCAGGATCGAACCCTCGATCAGCGCACGTTCAGCCGTCGCGACCGCCTTTTCCACCAGCTCGGTGCGTTCGTAGACAGGCTTGATCGCGACACCGTCGGGCAGGGCTGAGGCGGCAATGTTGACCTTCTCTTTCACGGCGTCGACCACGTCCGCGGCATTGGTGCCGATGCGCGATAGCGCCATGCCCAACACCACTTCCTTGCCGTCGCGGGTCACGGCACCGAAGCGCAATGACGGCGCCTGTTCGATTGTCGCCACGTCACGCAGGTACACCGGCGTGCCGTCCACGGCCTTGAGCATGATGTTGCCGATGTCGCGCTCGTTGGCCACCAGCCCCAGGCCGCGCACCAGATATTGCTCGGGGCCAAGGTTGACGTACTGGCCGCCGACCTGGCGATTGTTGGCCTCGATGACGGTCATCACGTCGGTGTAGCTGAGGCCGTACTTGATCAGCCGCAGCGGGTCGATCACCACCTGGAACTGGCGTTCCTGGCCGCCCCAGGACATGACATCATCGACCCCGGGGGCGGTGCGCAGGATCAACCGTACCGTCCAGTCCTGGATCGTACGCAGGTCCATGTCGGTCAAACCGCTGTTGAGCTTTTCGTCGGCACGCTCCACGGTGTACCAAAACACCTGGCCGAGGCCCGAGGAGTTCGGGCCCATCTCCGGCGTGCCATAGCCCGCGGGGATACGGTCACCAACTTCCTGCAGCCGTTCCATCACCAGCCGGCGCGCGAAGTAAATATCCATGTCGTCCTCGAAATAGATCGAGACATAGGACAGGCCGAACAGGCTCACCGAACGAATCTCGGTCACGCCGGGCAGGCCCGCCATACCGGATTCCACCGGGAAGGTGAGCAGTTGCTCCACGTCCTCCGCGGCGAGGCCCGGCGATTCCGTATAGATATTGACCTGCACCGGTGTAACATCCGGAAAGGCATCAATGGGTATCGTCGACACCGCCCGCCAACCGAGAAAACCGATCACCAGGAAAATGATGATCACCAGAAACTTGTAGCGTAAGGACGCCTCCACGAGTTTGTTCAACATGACGGCTTCCCTTTAATGTCCGTGGCCTTCGCCCATCTGTGACTTGAGCGTGAGCGATTTGAGCAGGAAGGCGCCCTGGGTGACGATCTCGTCGCCGCTGGCAAGCCCGGCCTTGATCTCGGTGAATCCGCCGCGGGTCATGCCGGTCTCCACCGGCTGCGGATGCAACTCGTCTCCCTCCAGCTTGAACACCGTGGGTGCGCCCTGCATCAGCAGCACGGATTCCTGTGGAACGGCCACACGCGCCTCGCTCTCGGCGGTCTCAATCATCACGTCCACGTAGTCGCCCGGCGACAGCTGACCGGCCTCGTTGTTTACCTCGATACGTACCGCCTTTGTGCGGGTACCCTCGTCCACGCGTTGATGCAGTTGCACCACCTTACCGTCCAGCCAGCGTTCACCATGCATACTCACCCGCGCACGCGTGCCAACAATCATCTTCTCGGCTTGCTCCGGGCGCAGTTGCGCATCCACCCAGAGCTGCGAGAGATCACTCACCTCGAACAACACTCGACCCGGTTCGGCCACCTCGCCGGCGACGAAGTCGTCACGGATCACAGTCCCTGCCTGCGGACTCAGCAGATCGAAAGCACCGGTGGCGCGCGAGGCATCGCCATCGGCCAGCAGGCGCTCGACGAGCGCATCGGACATGCCATAGGCGCGTACCGTCGCATAGGCACGCTGACGCGCCACTTGCGCCGCCACATAACGCTGCTCGGACACCACCTCGCGACCCAACTTGCGGACACGCTGCCATTCCCGGTCGGCTTCGATCAATGCGCCCTGTGCCTCGGCCATCGCGACACTGGAGAGGGTCACCAGCGGTTGATCCTTCGCGACCTGTTCACCCAGGCGCGCATGACGCATCACCACTTGGGCGCTGATACGCGGTGTCACCTGGGCCGAGGCATAGGCGTTCATGCGCACCTCGCCGGGGGCGGTGATGGTCCCGGTAAGAGCGCGTGGTTCGACCCGTGTGGTACGGATACCCTGCGCCTCCCGCTCGGCCGCCGTCATCTTCAAGGCACCCTCTTCCTCGTGGCCGCCTGCCTCCTCGTGGCCCTGCTCGGCCAGTGCGACAGAAACCGGCAAACCCGGACCCGCAAGCATCAGGCACAACAACAGTGCCTGTGTGAACGTTGTCTTCATGTTTTGTATCTCCAGAATTCGTGTGTAAAAGCTCGAAGTTCAATGCGCATCGGCGCCGCCAAACCAGGCATCCATTTGTCCACTGGCCACCAGCCAGTCGGCCCAGGCCGTCCACAGGCGGCCCTGGACCTCCCGGGCATTGAGCCGGGTATCGAGGGTCTGATTGAGCTGCACCAGGTAATCGGCCGTGCTCATCTCGCCAGCCCGCCAGATACGCTCTAGCAGCGTCACCTGGCTACCGAGGCTGGCCTGACCACTGGCTTGCCAGGCCAGCCAGGCGCCGCGGCTCAACCGATAGCGCTCGGCGGCGGACAACAGCTGCGCCCGCGCCCGGCGATAAGCGTCCTGTAGGGACTGCTCGGCCTGCGTCTGCTCAGCACCGGCGGCTGCCACCTCGGCGCTGAAGTTATTGCGGACATACAGGGGAATGCTCAAGGTGAGACCGGTGACGCCATAGGCGTCGTCGTTGCCGTTGCGGAAGGCACGCTCCTGGCCGGCACGCACGCCAATCGTCGGATCGGGCCGGCGCTCGCGGCTGCGTAAGGTAACGGTGGACCGGGCGGCGCCGACCCGCGCCTGTTGGGCGCGCAATGCAGGCAGATCCTTAAGCAGTGTGTCCGCATCGACCGTTTGCAACAGGGGCAGATCATCCGGTAACAACGGCCAGTCCCGGCGCGGGTTGCCGGTGATGGCGACGAGGGCCTGCTCCGCCTCGGCCAGATCCGAGGCTGCCTGGGACAGTTGGAGCGTAGCCTGGGTGTGCGCGAGTCGGGCCAGGTCCAGCTCGACCTGACTGATGTCGCCGGCCTGACGACGCTGTTCCGCCAGATTCAGAAAACGTTGCATCAGTTCCTGGCGTTGCTGTGCGAGGCGCTGAATATCTGCGGCGGTATGATAGCGCCCCAGCGCAGCGAGCAACTCGCCGGCCAGCTGTTGGCGCAAGGCCGCATACTCCGCCCGCGCTTTATCGAGCTCGGCATCCGCCACTGCGGTGCGCGCACCGCGTTTGTCGGCCCAGTCGATGGCTTGGCTCAGGCCCAGGGTACCGGTACGGGTCTCTGCCTGCTCGGCATCAAGCGCCAGTTCCGGATTGTAGAGCGGCCGGTCCGCTCCACGGGCGCGGGCCCCAGCGGCATCCACCGCGGCGCGCGCAGCCTGCACGCCGGGGTTCTGCTCCAGCGTCTCGCTGAGCAACTGCCGCAGCGCCGGCGAGGTCCGCAGGGTTGTAGGTTCGTCTTGCGCTGCAGCCGTGCCAATAGCAGCAAATGACAAGAGTATGCTCAGCAGCCGGACCAGCACCGGCCACTGCATTCGCAGTGTATACATGAATTCCAAGTCTCCATTCGACAGATCAAAGTCACGCGCTCGCATGCGCGCGAGGCGTCAAAGCAACGGATCGAAAGAGGCTTAGATATTGGGGGGTGGGAGAGGAGGCTCTATGTCGCGGGAATACCAAGTGGTCACCCGGAGCGCGGACGCACAGGATACATCAGCCGCGAAGTCGAGGGAGGTCTGATGGGGAACGCCAACGTAGTGCGCGCTGCCATGACAACAGTGATCGCAAACACCGTTCTTCACGCCGTCGTGGCCGGTACCACCGTCATCGGACGGGCCGCCCAATGCACTGACGGAAGCCTGCACTTTGGATGAATCATTCGAAATGCCAAGCTCATCCATGTCCGCGGCCCAGGCGAGGTTCGCGAACAGGATGAAAAAGATAAGTGCTTTGGCAATTTTTCGATGCATGTTTAAGAGTTTACTCAATTTCTTTGTTGTCAGGCAAGCGATTATGGTGGCCCAGGCCAAATAGCACCCGATTTAGAGACCAACTGTGGCGGAAGAAGTTCCAAAGCCATCAACCGCCTAGTCTACTTTAACGCCCGTTCAGATCCTCGAGCCGTTGCAGGAACTCCTCACGATCGATCTCGCCGTGCGCAAAACGTTCGCGCAGAATAACGGCAAGCGTTCTGTACGATGGTGAGGACAAGTTCGGCTGAACGCCCGAACGGCGCATGGCCGCCGATAACCTCGCCTATAGCGCTACCGACTCGCAACACTGGCGGCGTTTCAGCCACAACACCGCGATCAATATCACCCCGATGAGGGGTAGTACACCGAGATTGACCAGGCGCCAGCCGAATTCGTGCTGCAATATGCCGGCTGTGAGGGTGGCGCCCACGACCGTGGTGTAGATAAGGAAATCGTTCAACGCCTGGACCTTGGCCTTTTCCTGTTCGTCGTGAGCCTCGGTCAGCAATGTAGTGCCACCGATATAGAGAAAATTCCAGCCGATGCCGAGCAGCAACAGCGCCACCCAGAAGTGTGTTTCGCTGGCGCCGGTGAGATTGATGGCGATGGCCATCGCATACAACAGCGCACCGGAGAGCAGGACATTGATCACGCCCAGGCGGCGGATCAGGTGGCCGGTAAAGAACGAGGGCGCGAACATGCCGAGCGCATGCCACTCGATGACGAAGGCGATGCTGGAAAAACTGTGTCCATGGGCGCGCATCGCCAGCGGCGTTGCGGTCATGATCAGCGACATGATGCCATAGCCGACCATGGCCGCAGCGACCGCCACAATGAAGGACTCTTGCGCAATGATCACCCGCAGTGGGCGTCCGGAATGCGCCTGCGCTCCGGCGTCCATACGGGGGATGCGGATAAAGGCCAGCGCCAGCAGCGACAGGGTGTACAGGCCAATGAGTATGAAATAACTCCCGGCGAACGGCGCACTACCCAGCAGATCACGCGTCCAGCTGGCCAGATCGGTGCCGATCAGGGCGGCGACCACACCACCCGCCATGACATAGGAAATCGCAGTGGCGCGGTAATCCGGCGTGGCACTGTCTGCCGCGGCAAAACGATAATAAGTGCCGAAGCCGTTGTTGGCGCCGAACAGGGCGGTCGCCAGAGCGAACAGAACAAAGTTACCCTGCAGGATGGCGTAGGTGGCCAACGCCCCACCCACCAGCCCGGCGCCACTGCCCAGGAGAAAACCGGCTCGGCGCCCGATGGTTTTCATCAGCAGGGATGCCGGGATGGTGGTGAACATGGTGGCCAGGAACTGGATCATCAGCGGCAGGGTGGCGAGGGACTCGGACAGTCCCTGGGCTGCAGCCAGGCGCTGACCCACCAGCGCGGAGGTGGTGATCAGCAGTACATTCGCCGTCATCATCAGCGCCTGGCACGCCGCCAGCAGTCCGACATTGCGCTTCATGTCGAGCATCGCGCAAGCCCCCGCGAAAGTGACAGCAGGGGAAGCGGCCATCTGCCTTCGAAATGCTGACTATCGTGCTTTTCCAATGAACCAAAACCCTTCTGTGATCATTCGTAGAGCCCTCGTCACCCGAACTGGCGGCGCAGTCGCGTTACACTAAGCGCAAAAATGGCGCCTCCAAGCAATGCGAGGGACAGGATTGAATCCCAGAGCAGGTCCACACCCGCACCCTTGAGCAGAACCCCGTAGGCGGTGTCGATGTAGTGACGCAGTGGTGAAAGCTGTGTCCCCAGGGCCAGCCAGTCCGGCATTGCCTCGGGCGGTGTCCACAGGCCGGACAGCAGAATTATAGGCGCCACGATGAGCAGGCTGAGCAGACCGATCTGCGCCATATTGCGCGCCAGCGTGGCGGCCAGGAGGCCAAGCCCGGCGTTGGCAATCACATAGAGTGCGGTGACGCCATAGAACAGCGGCAGACTGCCTTTTACCGGCACCTCGAACACGGGCAGAATAATGGTAAACAAACTCAGGCTTACACCCACCAGAATGACCATCGTCATAGCCAGCAGCTTGGGCAGCATGATCTGCAAGGGTGACAGGGGCGCCACCAGGAGTTGCTCTATGGTGCCGCGTTCCTTCTCACGCACCAGGGCCGCCGCCGGTAACAGGATGGACAGGATGGTGATGCCCTCCAGCAGTTCCGAGATCGGCATAAACCAGGTGTCTTTCTGGTTCGGGTTGAACCAGACGCGCTGCTCTTCGATAATCAATGGCAAGGTATCGGTGTTTGTAGCGGCCAGGCCTTCCCGTGCCAGCGCCTGCTCAAGGCCGAAAGCGCTAATGATGCGCGTAGCGTAATTAGCCGCCAGCAGGCCCGGCACAGAATGGGTGCCGTCCACCTGCAACTGCACGGAGGTGGGCTCACCGCGGATCAGCGATTCTTCGAAATTCAGTGGGATATCCAGCAACAGCATGGTTTTCCCCCGGTCGAGCGCCTGCAGTCCCTGCTGGAGATGGGCAATCTCGCCCTCGTGCCGGAAGTACGGTGGACGAAAGCGGGACACTAATTCGCGCGAAGCGGCGCTACGGTCGTTATCCTGCGTCCACAGGTTCGCGCTGGTCAGCTGCATGCTCACACTTGATCCCTGCATATAGATGTTCGCCGTGAACAGCCACAGCATAAACAGCAACAGCACCGGGTCGCGGATGAATTGCAACAACTCCTTCGCGGTTAACACCCGAAGTCTTCGCAGCCACAGAACTATCGGTTGCTGGCCGCTCATTTTCAACTCCTGGGCCGCTTGCGAAAGAGCACATAGCCGATAGTGAACAGCACCAGCGTGTAACCGGCCAGTACCAGCAATTCCAGCCAGAGTGACTCCAGGCCGACCCCTTTAAGGAAACTGCCAACGACGATATTGGTGTAGTACATGGCCGGCAACAGGTGGGCCATGACCTGCCCATCGGCAGACAGCGACGCAATGGGCATGAAGAAACCGGAGTAGTCGAGCGCCGGCACCAGTGTAAGAATCACCGTGACCAGTGTTGCGGCAATCTGCGTGCGCACCAGCAATGAAACCAGCAAGCCGATAGCCGTGGTGCAGGCGACGAATAGCACCGATGCCGCGTAGAAAAACACCGGACTGCCCTTGAAGGGTGCACCGAACACTAGAGTGGCGATCATTGAAAGAACGATGACATTAACCGCAGAGATGGCGACATAGGGCGCCAGCTTGCCGACGAGAAACTCACCGCGACTGACGGTCGAGGCATAAATGTTATAGATAGAGCCGCTTTCCTTCTCACGCACCACACCGACCGCGGTGAGTAACGGCGGCACAAACATCAGGATCAGCATGACGAGCTTGGCGGCGAGTGAATGCAGACTGCTCAGGCTCTGGTTGTAGAGGTAGCGTACTTCGAGCTGCACCGGTTCGAGCCGGGCGCGGGCCACCTCGGGCGGCAGGCCACGTCGTTGCGCCAGGTAGTCGGCCAGGCGCTCACGGCTGGCGGCGGCATTGATGGCGCTCACATAACCCTTGGTGGTGGCGGCGCGTGAGGGCAGCGTGCCGTCGATCAGCGTCTGTACCCGTGCGGCGCGCCCGGCGAGGAGATTTTCTTCGAAACGCGGCGGAATCACGATGGCCACCCGAATGCGATTATCGCGCAACAGCGGATCAAGCGCGCGTTCATCCGCTGCGTAGCCCTGGAAATCGAAGTAACGGGAACCGATGAAGCGATACGCGTAGTCGCGGGACGCCGCCGTGCGATCATGATCGACCACGGCGAAGGGAACGTTTTCCACATCCAGCGACAGCCCGTAGCCGAACAGCAGCATGAACATGGCCGGCAATACGAAGGCGAGTGTAAAAAACAGGCGATCGCGCAGCACTTCCCGCCATTCCTTGTGGGCCACCGCCCGCACACGTCGCAGGTTCACGCTGGCGCACCCTGCGCGGCGCGTTCAAGCGCGGTCACCTGGTACACGAAGACGTCTTCCATCGAAAGGGAGCGGGTGCGTATCGATGCGGCAGGCAGGACGAGTCCCGCCGCTTCGAGCAGTGTACGGATGCGCTCACTGTCGCCCTCGGGGTCACGCGACAACAGACGCACGCGATCGCCGTGCAGATAGGCACCGCTGTACCCCGCTCCACGCAGCAACGCGAGGGCGCGCGCCGCATCGGCGACCGTGAGCTCCAGCAACCGGCCGGCCTCTTTCTCGACCTCGTGCTTGAGTGTTGCGGGCGGTGCATCGGCCACGATACGGCCGGCGTACATCAGTGCCAGGCGGTCGCAATGCTCGGCCTCGCTCATGTAATGGGTGGTGACCAGAATGGCGACATTTTCCTCACGCGCCAGCCGGAACAGGATGTCCCAGAAGCGGCGCCGCCCGACCGGGTCCACGCCCGAGGTCGGCTCGTCAAGAAACAGTACCTGCGGCCGATGTACCAGCGCACAGCCCAGGGCCAGCCGCTGACGCATCCCCATCGACAGGTCGGCGGGCCGCTCGGTTTCGTGCCCGCCGAGCCCTGCCATTTCGATAACCCAGCGCGCGCGGTGCCGGGTTTCGGTGGCGCCAAGCCCGTAAATGCCGCCATAGAGCCGGATGTTCTCCATGACACTCAGATCGAGATACAGCGAGAACGCCTGCGACATGTAGCCGATGCACGCCTTGATGGCTGCACCGCCGGTGCGCACATCGCCACCCGCCACCTGTCCTGAACCTGCGCTCGGCACAAGAATACCCGTGAGCATCTTGATCACAGTGGTCTTACCCGCGCCATTGGCGCCCAGTAAGCCGAAAATTTCGCCCGGCGACACGCGAAAGCTCACATTATCCACAGCACGGAAGGCACCAAAGTCCCTGGTCAGCGCACGTGCCTCGATGGCTGTCTCGCTGCCCTGCTGTGGTGTCGGTGCAGCCTGCTGCGAACTCGCCGGTGTCGGCGCTTCGGAAACGGCCGATACCAGACCCCGGCGACGCAGCAGCGCGATAAAGCCGTCTTCCAGTTCCGGGGCATCCACTTCAAGCACGCTGTATTTGAGATCGGAAAGTGCTGCCTGTACCAGGCTTTTCGCTCGCCCTGCCTCTGCCTCATCGACAAAAATACTGAAATAGGCTCCCTTCATTTCGACCTGCGGAAACGTCGAGCGCAGACGCGCCAGCGCAGCCAGCGGCTGTTCGGCTTCTACCAGCACCTGGGACCCCGGGGCGAGTGCGCGAATGCTCTCGGGCGTACCGGTCGCCAGCACATTACCGCCATGCAGCATGGCCATGCGATGAAAACGACTGGCCTCATCCATATAGACCGTGGACACCAGTGCCGTGATGCCTTTTTCTGCGACCAGTTCACTCAGAATCATCCAGAAGTCGCGCCGCGATACCGGGTCCACGCCGGTGGTGGGTTCATCCAGAACAATGAGTGCGGGCTCGTGAATCAGGGTGCATACCAGTCCCAGCTTTTGCTTCATGCCGCCCGAGAGCTGTTTCATTGGTCGGTCCCGGAATTTGTCGAGTCGCGTCATCGCAAGCAGCTTCGCCTTGCGTTCAGCCAGCTCCTGGTCAGCCACCAGGCGCAGACGGGCGAAGAAATCCACGTTTTCTTCAACCGACAATTCGGGATAGAGGTTGAGTCCGAGACCCTGGGGCATGAAACCGAGGCGATGCTTGATGCGTTCGGCCGCCGCCTCGGAATCGAGGCGCACACCAAATACCTCCAGGTCGCCGGCGTCGAAGGCAAGCACGCCGGCAATCGTTTTCATGAGGCTGCTCTTGCCGGCGCCGTCCGGGCCGATCAGGCCGAAGATCTCGCCTCTTTGCACCATGAGATCCACGCCGCCAACCGCAAGGCGCTTGCGGTAAGACTTGCGCAGGCCGCGCACGCGCACGACCTCGCTTACCAGCGCGGTTTCGCCCACGGCGCGTCCTCCTGCCAGCGGATCACGGCATCGGCCGGTAGCCCCGGCGTCAGCCGCTGCTCGGGATTGTCGTCGAGGTAGAGCTTCACGGCATACACCAGCTTCACACGCTCGTCCGGGGTCTGCACCTCTTTCGGCGTGAACTCGGCGCGTGAAGCGATATATCGCACTGTGGCGGGGAACGGCCGCTCGGGGAAGGCGTCAGTGTACACCTGTGCGGGCAATCCCAGGCGCAGCTTGCCGATCTCGGCCTCGGGCACATAAACCTTGAGGTACGGGCGATCGAGATTCACGATGACAAGCAGGGGGGCGCCGCCCGCCACCACTTCGCCGGCATCGATCAGCCGCCGTGTGATGGTCCCCGAGGCGGGTGCGGTGAGCGTCAGGTCGTTCAGGCGGCTGGTTGCCTCGGCAAGTTGTGCTTCGGCGACCTGGGCGGCGAGCTCAGCTTCTTCGGATTCGTGCACGGACGCGGTTCCCTCCTTGCGCAGGCGATGCAACCGCTCGGCGTCGCGCCGCGCCTGTGCCGCCCGTGCCTGTGCCGCCGCCACCCGGGCGCGCACCTGAGCATCGTCGAGCACCACCAGGGTCGCATCGGCCGTCACCGCATCGCCCTCGCGCGCCAGCAGCCGGGCGATCCGGCCGGGCTGCTTGGCGGCGACGATCACCTGGTCCCCTTCCAGTCGGCCGTTCGCCTGGATCAATCCCGGTGGAAAGGGCGGTTGCTCGATCCAGCGTTCATAAACGTAATAAGCCGCTGCCGCCGCCAGAATAAGTACGACCGCGATAACGGCGCGGCGCGTACCTCGCTCAATGGCTGCCATTGTTATCTCCCGTATGTTGCAGTATCACAGTTCCCCCAGCGCATGGCGCAGGCGCAGACCGGCAAATATCGCATCGTAGTTTGCATTGTCATGATTGTTGTAACTGAGCGTGCGCTGTGTCTCCGCATCCAGCACCTCGGTGTTGGTGCCGAGACCTTCGCGGTAGCGCGAACGCGCCACCCGCAGGCCTTCTTCCGCCTGGGCCAGGGCCTCGCGCGCCACCGCAATACGCTGCCGGGTCTCGCGCTCGTCGAGCCAGGCCCGGCGTACCTGTAACTGGATGCGCGAGCGCAGTTCGTCACGCTCCGCAGCCACTGCGGCGGCTTGCTGCGCGGTGGCCGCAGCCTGGTGACGGGCTATGCCGCCGTCAAAAAGATCCCAGTTCAAACCGACCATGGCAAAGTTCTGACGCTGATGTACCTGGTAACGGTTCTCCTGGTAACGCTGACCGACGCTGAGTTGCACCTGGGGCGCTGCGCCGGCGCGCTGCGCCGACGCGCGATGCTTGATGGCATTGATTTGTGCATCCAGCGCCCGTAGCTCCAGCCGCTGGGCCAGTGCGCGTGCGGTAAGCGCCTCGATACTGTCGGTATAACGGTGCGGCTCGAACTCCTCGAGCGTCACGGCTGCGGTGAGATCACGCCCGAGCAGCCGGTTGTAGGCTGCCCGGGCGAGATCCAGGGCATTGCGCGCCTGGCTTTCCCGCTGGCGTGCGTCGGCGTGCGCCACCTGTGCGGCCAGCAACTGGTTGCGCGCGACAAACCCCTTGTCGAAACGGCGTTGCACGTCCGCGGCATGAGCGGCAAGGCTGGTGACGTTGCGTTCGGCCACTTCCAGGCTGCGGCGGGCGCGCAGGACGCCGATGTAGGCCCCGGCGACATCCAGTTTCAGATCAGAGGCCGTACGGCCTTCCTCGGCCTGGCGGGCTTCAATCCCCGCCTGCGCGGCCTCGATGCCGCCGTCGATACGGCCGCCCGTGTAGAGTGGGAGATGAACCGCCGCCTGGTAGGATAAGCTGTTGCGTTCAGCCAGTGGAAACTGGCTGGCCGGCACAAGCGGCAGATTCAGTTTTGCGGCCGGTTCGTTATCCAGCACGGTATAGCCGCTTTCCAGGCTAAGCCTGGGCAGGCGCGCGCCCCTGGCAGCGTCCAGCGAGGCCGCCGCCGATTGGCTCAGCCGTTGTGCCGCATCGAGCCTCGGGCTCGCGGCGAGCGCCGCGTCCCAGGCCTGCTCCAGGGTCTCGGCCGAGGCCGTGAAGCTGAAACAGGCGATGGCGAGCACGAGGGTGCATACCCGCCATATGTCGGCCGACGGTCCGGTGCGGCCGCGCTCGAGGAAATGACGGATGCGGCCAGGAACCACTGTCTACCCACCACCCCTGACAAAGCGATTGAATTCCGCGCGCGCAGCTTCCGGATCCGGATTGCAGTGGACCGACGGCAGGCATCCCGCGTCGAATCGAATCTCCGTATTTCCCTCCTGCTTCTCTCTGGTGATCCGGTAGTAGAGGCGCGAGTAGTTGCGAAAACGTTGTCTTTGCGTTTCGATCAGAGTCTCAGTGGCCGTCTTGATGGGCCACTCACTGTGCGAGCGCACCCACTGCTCGGCACGCTGCCATTTAACACGACAGTCTGCTTCGCCGGCGCAATTCACCCCTGCGCTTACCGGGGCGTCTGCTGCGAACACCATCGGGGCGGGAGCAAGCATGGTCAGACCGATGATTCCCGACATCGCGAAGGCTTTCATAGTCATTTCCTCCATATTAAGTGTTAACCGTCGTTTATTACGATTCATTCCGAGTCAATGGGATAGGTCTCGCCGATATCGATGACATAGACCCACCCCGCCGCCTTCTGCCCGGTGCGGCCGTTTTCGCGAATGATCTGTACTGCTTCACCGACGCGTTCGTCTGCGCACATCAGTTCCAGTTTGACCTCGGTAATCACCTCCTGGCCCAATTCCAGCGAGAAGCTCTGTTCCTGGCTGTCGAGCGCTTGCAGCGTGCCGGTTACGTCCACCACGGACAGATTACAGACACCGCTGCAGAAGCCGGCGTTACGCAAGGCATGGACGATGTCCGCAACACGGTTGCGATGTACGAAGGCTTTTATTTCTTTCATTGCGTTTTCTCCTTTCTAGTTTCCATCCACTCATAGATCACCGGCAGCAGCACCAGCGTGAGCAGTGTCGAAGTAATGAGACCACCGACTACCACCGTCGCCAGCGGCCGCTGGGTCTCGGCACCCACGCCCGATGACAGCAACATGGGAATGAGACCGAGGATCGCCACGCTGGCGGTCATCATCACGGGCCGCAGTCGCAGCTCCGCACCGCGTCGTACCGCTTCAGCGACCGACAGCCCTTTCTCACGCAGCTCGTTGATGAAGCTCACCAGCACAATGCCGTTCAACATCGCCACGCCGAACACAGCGATAAAACCAATGGCCGACGGCACCGACAGGTACTGGCCACTGATAAACAGGGACACAATGCCGCCGATGGCGGCGAACGGCACGTTGGCAATGATCAGCGTCGCGTACTTCGTCGAGTTAAAGGCGGTGTACAGCAGCACGAAGATAAAGAAGATGGTCAACGGCACGATAATAGATAACCGTTGCAACGCACGCTGCTGGTTTTCGAAAGCGCCACCCCATTCGATCCAGTAGCCGGGTGGCAGTTTCACCTGCTGCGCGATCGCGGCCTCGGCGTCCTTGACGAAGCCGTCCACATCGCGGCCGCGCACGTCCATCTGGATCACCGCGTAGCGCTGTAACTGCTCGCGGCGCACGAACGAGTAGCCCTCGGCCACCGAGACATCGGCGACCCGTGACAGGGGCACAATGGCGCCGCTGGCGGTTTGCAATGGAATGGCCTTGATCGCCTCCACGTCGGCCTTGGCCGGATCGTGCAGTCGCGCCGTGATATCAAAGCGTTTGACACCCTCGATCAGCGTCGAGATCGGTTCGTTGCCGATGCCTGTACGCACCACGGTGAGCACGTCATCGGCATTCAGGCCGTAGCGAGCCAACTGGCTTCGGTTGACCTGGATGCGTATCTGCGGCTTGCCGATGTTGGCCTCCAGTGACAGGTCCGCCACACCGGGCACGGCTCCAATGGCGTTTTTGATTTCCTGGCTGAGACGGTCCAGTTCACCGAGGTCCTCACCATAGAGCTTGACCGCCAGGGTGGCGCGCACGCCGGAGATCAACTCCTCCACGCGCATCTGGATCGGTTGGGTAAAGGCGATCACCGAGGTGGGCACCGCCTCTTCCAGCTCTTCGCGCATAGCGTCAGCCAGTGCTTCGATGCTGCGGCCCGAGGTCCATTCATCAAGGGGCTTCAGTTCGGTATAAATCTCCATGTAGTTGACATCCGCCGTCTCGCCCTTCTCCGCGCGGCCAATCATGGCCAGCGTGGTGTTGACCTCCGGGAATTCGGTCAGCACCTTCGATACCTTTTTGGAGATATCGATGGACTGTTCCAGCGAGGTCGATGGGATGGACGTGATACGCCACATGATGGAGCCTTCTTGCAACTGTGGCATGAACTCCTTGCCGAGCAGGGGAAACAGCGCCAGGCTGGCGACCAGCAGGCCAGTGGCGGCGGCAACCACTTTCTTTTTGTTGGCCAGCGACCAGGCAAGCAGCGGCAGATAACCGCGCTTGATCCAACGCACCAGCAGGGTATCACGTTCCTCCTTGGGTTTGAGAATGAGCGCCGCCAGCACCGGGATCAGGGTCAGGGTCAGCAGCAACGATCCCGCCATGGCAAAACTGATATTGAAAGCCATCGGCTTGAACAGCTTGCCCTCCAGGCCTTGCAGACTGAACAAGGGCAGGAAAACGACAATGATAATCAGAATGGCGAAGGCGATCGGATTGGCTACCTCCCGGGCGGCGGTCAATACCGCCGCTGTGCGGTTGACCTTTTCGCCCTTCTCGCGCCACTCGGCCATGATGCGGAAGGCGTTCTCGGTCATCACCACCGCACCATCCACCATCATGCCGATGCCGATGGCCAGACCCGCCAACGACATGAGGTTGGCCGACAAACCCATCTCACCCATAAAGATGAAGGCGATCAACATGGACAGCGGCAGCGCAGCGATCACCACCAGCGCCGAGCGTAGTTCGCCGAGGAACAGAAACAATACGATGGCAACCAGGATGGACCCTTCGATCAACGCCCGTTCGGCGGTACTGACCGCCTTTTCCACCAATTCGGTGCGGTCATAGATCGGACGCAGCTTGACACCCTCGGGCAGGGCCGACTCGGCCGTCGCCAGCTTGGTCTTGACGGCGTCGACCACGTTCTTGGCGTTCTCGCCGATGCGCGCCAGTGCCATGCCCAGCACGACTTCTTCGCCATCGCGGGTCACCGCACCCGTGCGCAGCGCCGGCGCCTGACGGATATCGGCGATGTCACGCAGATAGACCGGCGTGCCTTGGGTGACCTTTACTACGATTTGGCCGATGTCCTGTTCGTTGCTCACCAGCCCAAGGCCGCGCACCAGGTACTGCTCAGGCCCGAGATTGATATACTGGCCGCCGACCTGGCGGTTATTGGCTTCGATGGACGTCATGACCTCCCGATACGAAAGACCGTATTTGAGCAGCCGGCGCGGGTCGATCTGCACCTGGTACTGGCGTTCCTGCCCACCCCAGGACATGACGTCATCTACACCCGGCGCGGTGCGCAGGATCAGACGCACGCTCCAGTCCTGCAAGGTGCGCAGGTCCATGTCGGTGACTTCACGTTTGAGTTTCTTGTCGGTCCGCTCCAGGGTGTACCAGAACACCTGGCCCAGCCCCGAGGTGTTGGGCCCCATCTCCGGTGTCCCGTAGCCCTCGGGAATGCGGTCGGCAACTTCCTGCAACCGCTCCATCACCAGGCGGCGGGCGAAGTAGATGTCCATGGCATCTTCGAAGTACACCGAGACGTAGGACAAGCCGAACAATGACACCGAGCGGATATCCCGCACGCCGGGCAGGCCCGCCATGCCCGACTCGACCGGGAAGGTCAGTAACTGCTCCACATCCTCGGCAGCCAAACCCGGCGACTCGGTATAGATGTTCACTTGCACCGGCGTCACGTCCGGGAAGGCGTCGACAGGCAACGTGCTGAAGGTACGTACACCGGCGAAGGCCACCACCGCGAACGCGACCAGGACCAGGAATTTATAGCGCAGCGAGAGTTCAACGAGTTTATCTAACATCTTGCCCGCCCCTTAGTCCGCGTCGCCGATTTGCGACTTTAACGCCAGCGACTTGAGCGTAAAGGCGCCCTTGACGGCGACCCGATCCCCCTCGGCCAGCCCGGCGGTGACCTCGGTCCAGCCGCTTCGAGTAACACCGGCCTGCACCGCTTGGGGTTTGAAATCATCGCCCTCCAGCTTGAATACTGCCGGCCCGCCCTGCAGCAGCAGCATCGCCTCGCGCGGCACCGCCAGCACGGGTCGGCTTTCGCCGGTGCCGATGGCGACATCGACGAACTGCCCCGGATGCAGAGCGTCATCGACATTTTGCACCTCGATCCGAACCACCAGCGTACGCGACGCCTCATCAAGATGATGATGGAACTGAATGACCTTGCCGCGGAATTCGTCTGCGCCATTGACACTGATCCGCGCCGGGTTGCCGAGCTGCACCGCTTCGGCCGCCGCCGGATCGAGCTTCGCCTCGACCCAGAGCGTCGATTCGTCGGTGAGACGCACCAGCACACGACCCGGCTCGATCAGTTCGCCGATGGCGAAGTCGTCGTCATGAACCAGCCCGTCCTGCGGGGCAAGCAAGGCGAACTCACCGGTGGCCTTGGAGGCATCCCCTTGTGCTAGCAGGCGGTCCACCTGCCCCGGCGTCATGCCATAGGCGAGCACCTTGGCATAGGCCTGCTGGCGTTTGACCTGAGCCTCGACAAAGCGCGTCTCGGAGACCACCTGCCGCCCGAGTTTTTTCACCCGTGCCCACTCGCGGTCGGCCACCAACAATTCGCCCTGCGCATCGGCCATCGCCACGCTCGACAGGGTCACCAGCTGTTCGCCCTTTTTCACCGTCTGTCCCATCTGCACGTGCCGCGCAACCACCTGGGCGGCGATGCGCGGTGTGACCTGTGCCGTACGGTACAGATTCACCTCAACCTCACCGGGCGCCGTGACCTCCACGGGCAGGCTGCGCCGCACCGTGGGCGCAACCTCAATGCCCAACGCCACCCGCCGTTGCGCATCCAGGGCCAGTGGATCGGCCTCATGCGCCTCACCGCTTTCGTCCTCTTCACCGCCATACGCGGGAACAGCCAGGGCAAGACAGGCCCAAAGTAATAACCCGTTCGATATTTTCATGTGTTGTTTCTCCAAAAGCTTCAAAGTGATCCGTTCAGCCAACGTTCGAACTGCCCGCTTGCGGTAAGCCAGTCGAACCAGCTACGCCATAGCTGCCCGCGCAACTCGAAGGCGCTGCCCCGCGTCTCCAGTGTCTGGTTGAGTTGCAGCAGGTAGTCTGCGGTGCTGAGTTCGCCGGCCTGCCACAGTCGCTCAAGCAGCGCCAACTGACTGCTCAGGCTTGGCTGGCCGCCTTGTTCCCATACCGCCCAGGCTGAGTGCGTCACCCGGTAGCGCTCGGCGGCTGACGTCAGGCGCGCCTGCGCACGGCGGTAGACGTCTTGTCCCGCTTGTTGCGCTTCGATCAGCTGCGCATTCGCGGCCTGGGTCTCGGCACGAAAATCGTTGCGGACAAACAAGGGGATGGACAGCGTCAGCCCGACAAGGTCTTCCGAACCCTCACGTCCGCCGCGCAGGCCAAGGCGCGGGTCGGGACGCTGCTCGCGCTGGCGCAGGGTGACCGTGGATTGGGCCGCCGCGATGCGGGCGTGTAGGACTTGCAATGCCGGCAAGGCATCCAGCAGTTTTTGTGCATCGAAGCTCGCCGGTTCCGGCAAGCGCTCGGGAAGCGCCGGCCAGTCTTGGCGCGGCGATGAACCAGTGACAGCGACCAGCGCCTGCTCGGCATCCGTGCGCTCGGCACTGGCCTGCGCCTGTTGCAACAGTGATTGAGTGTGCGCAAGCCGGGCGAGATCCAGCTCGACCTGGTTGAGGTCGCCGGCCTGGTGGCGTCTTTCCGCCAGTGCGAGGAACCGTTGCATCAGGTCCGCCCGCTGCCGAGCCAGGCGATCGAGCGCTTCAGCACTATGGTAACCAGCCAGCGCCGTGAGCAACTCGGCGGTCAATTGCTGTCGCGCTGCCTCGAACTCGGCCTGAGCGGCCTCCGCCTCAAACGCTGCGACGCCACGGCGTGCGCCACGCTTGTCCGCCCAATCAATGGCCTGTGTAATACCCAGGCTCGCCGTATCGCTCTCGGCGGTTTCGGCGTCGATTTCCAGTTCCGGATTGTATAAGGGTTGACCGGCGCCGCGTGTACGGGCCTGCGCCGCCTCCACGCCGGAGCGAGCCGCCAGCAGCCTGGGATTGTCTTCCAATACCGTGCGCACGAACGCCGACAGCTCCGGTGACAGAGGTGTTTCGGTGGATGAAGACACCGCTCCCGCATCTGCACTGTTTTCTGCCTGCACAACCGTGGCCAGCAGGCAGCCGACCAGCGCCGAACCGCAAAAATGTAGTAACCGCATCGAGTAAATTCCTATGTGTTTTTGTTTATCAAGTGTTAATGCCCGTTCAGATCCTCGAGCCGTTGCAGGAACTCCTCACGATCGATCTCGCCGCGAGCGTACCGCTCGCGGAGAATATCGGCGGGCTTTTTGTGCGACGGTAAGGACAAGTCCGACTTCGCCCTCGACGCTCCCGAACCCAGCCAGCGCACGATAGCGATGACACCGGCTATCACAAGCACCCAGAACAGGATCATGAAAACCCATCCCAGCCCATAGGGCATGCCGAAAAAGGGAAAAAAATCGTGATCATACATACCTGTCTCCTGTCACTGTTTTTTGCGGGATGATCTCACTGCTTCATATCCTCAAGCATTTGCAGATACGCCTTGCGGTCGATTTCACCGCGGGCATACCGTTCCTGGAGAATGTCGAGGGCGGATTTCCCGGCTGGGGTCTGCGGCCCCGCCGGGGCTGTTGTGGCCTGTGGGTCTACCGCGTGCTTTTGCAGATAAGCAGTCAGTGTGCGCAGCTCGTCCTCGCTCGGCGCCTTGATGTCCATCGGGCTGTTGTTGCGGCTCATCCATTGCATACGCATGTTCATTCGCTCCACTGTGGGCGGCCAGCCCGAGGCGCTGTGCTGTGTCGGGCTGGGCAGGCCGTGGCACTGAATACAGTATTGCGTAACCAGCTTCGCGCCGGCCGAGTTCGGCTCCGGCAACTCCGCCGGCCCGATCGCAGGCGGCATGTTACCCATCATGCCGCCACAACGGCCTTCCCAGTTTCCGCCACACATACCCTGCGCGATCTTCTGCCCGGCGCCGGCCGGGCGCTGGACTTCGCGCGCCTGAAAGGGATTTTCATCAGCAGCCACGACCGGCAACGCCGTCAGTGAAGTGACCAGTGCGGTTGCGGTACTGCCTAAAATCAGATTGCGTTTTTTCATCAGTGTGTACCTCTAATCAGTCGTTATCAGAGTGCCGCCAGAACCCGGTCCAGGCGTTCGCGCACCTCCAGGGCCAGGGCGTGCACCGCCGGGTTATCCACCAGTTCGAGTACGGCCTGCGGATCCATGAATTCCACGTGCACCGTTCCGTTATCTTCCTGTCTGACCACCACGTTGCAGGGCAGTAGCAAACCGATCGATGGCTCGGCCGTCAGCGCCTGATGCGCCAGCGGCGGGTTGCAGGCACCGAGGATGCGGTACGGCGGCATGTCTTCGCCGAGTTTCTTTTTCAAGGTCGCCTGCACATCAATGTCGGTTAGCACACCGAAGCCTTCTGTTTTTAACGCTTCGGTAACAGTGTCAATCGCGCGTTCAAAATCCATGGGGACCGTCTTGCCAAATCCGTATTTCGTTGTCATGGGTATAACCTCATTGTTTAAATTTAAGTTTGTCGTCCTGGTCAATCCGCCGCCAGCAGCTGGCGGAGGCGGGTAACGTTGTCTTCATCAATAGGAATCGCCCGGCGCTCATCCACGATCAGCGTGGGGCAGTGCCGGATACCAAATCGTTCTGCCAGTGCCGGATCGTCTTCGATATCACAAAGCTCGTAATCGAAGCCGAGTTCCTCCAACTCTTTCTCTATGTCAACGCAGTGACACATTTTGTTGGTCAATACTGTGATCTTCATCGGGGATCCTCTTGCTCAATGGGTCGTTCACTGGAAACTTCCGCGTCATACGAAGTCTCCCCCGGCAGGTTTTCCGCGCAGGACTGCAGCAATAGTTTGAAGACTTCAGGTGTGATCTCGGGAGAAACAAAGGTGCAACGCCCATCTACGATCAGAACAGGGGATTCTGTGATGCCTATGTGCTGATCAATCTCTGGGTGCTCTCCCTTGAAGCGCAACGCATAAGGCAGCCGTAGATCCTTCAGCACCTGTTCCATTTGTGCGTAGGGATCTGACTTCCGAACATACAAGGTGATATTCATGACAGACTCCTTTTCTGTTATGGACCTGATCTGGGCGTCGGTCTGGGGTGTTGCAGTTCCATGGCCGTCACACCAATACCCGTTCCGTCGTCTTTGTAGATCACGTCGATCACCACGCCATCGTCAAATACCAGGGTGAAACTGCGAACGCCGAGCGCCCAATCGGTTTCTTCCATATACTTGATTTCGCCCGACGGCAGACGATAGGTCTTTCGGTCACGGGCATAGCCAACGGTATAGACCCAACCTTGTTTGCCGTTGGCCAGCGACATCTTCTTATCCGGCCCACCGTGATGTGCGAACGCGGCTTGTGTGGTGATGATGCCCAAGGGGTAGTCCTGCAAGACCTGTTCAGGATCGGTATCCGTATCAAAAAGTGGCGGCTCCGGCAGATAGCCAGGCTCCGCTGTGCTTATCGCAGTCCACAACAGGGCGCAAAATACAATCCAGATACGATTCATCGTTATTTCCTCCATTCATGATCGGGAGATTGGCATGCATGCACGATCCGACCCGTTCAAGGGCATCAGCAGATCGATATCGATCAGCCGAGGGTTTCGAATACGTTACGCTTCGGCACACGTGTGCCGTGTGGAATCAGATGATGGGAGGATGGAACGGTGGGGGGATCGACAGAGAGGAATAAGAAAACAGGTAGGCACTACTGGTAATAACCGTGGGTATATAGGTTTCCGGAAGCGAGTTCCTTGTCAGCGCAATATGGCTGACCCAGGCATGACACCAGTCGTCGCAGTCGAATCCGGTATTCGGGAAGTCCGGTGATTGGTCGTCGATCTGAACAAATGCGCCATCTCCTTGCCCGGGATCGGTGAATGCGCACTCATCGAATGCCCACGCGATATTCAGCGTGAGTAGCGAGACGATAAGCAGTTGTGCGATAAACCGGATCATCAGGCCCTCAACATCCTTAGGCCGCTGGCGATGACCACGAACTCGCTGATCTCATGGGCAAGCACGGCAATGGGCAGCGAAAAAACGCCGCTGACAGCGCCGATGATCAGGGCGCTGATCACAGCCACCGACAGGGCCAGGTTCTGGCGGATCACATTCCAGTTTCGGCGACTGAAACGGATCAGGTAGGGTAGCCGGGAGAGATCGTCGGCCATCAACGCCACGTCCGCGGTTTCCAGCGCCACGTCGGTGCCGGCCGCACCCATGGCGATGCCGACGTGGGCGGCGGCCAGGGCCGGGGCGTCGTTGACGCCGTCGCCCACCATGGCCACGCGGCCGTATTCTTGGTCCAGTTCTTTCACTTTGCGTGTCTTGTCTTCGGGCTTGAGTTCGGCGAACACCTCGTCGATACCGGCCTGGGCGGCGATGGCCTGCGCGGTGCGCGGATTATCACCCGTCAACATGATGACCTTGTGAATCCCGGCGCGTTTCAGGCCGGCAATGGCCTCCGCCGCTTCCGGCCGCAAGGGATCGGCGATGGCGATGAGGCCGAGCGCCGCCTGCCCGGTGCCGATGACAACGACCGTGTTGCCGGCAGCCTGCAAGGCTTCGATACGCGCCTCGGCCTCGGTCAGGTCAACCTGTTTTTCGGCAAACAGCGCCGGGCTGCCGATGAAATACTGCGCGCCCTTTACCCAGCCCGTGGCACCGGCGCCGGTCAGCGACTGAAAGTCTTCGGCAGGCAGGACCTCGATGCCCTGCTCCGTGGCACGATCCAGCACAGCGCGCGCCAGTGGGTGCTGGGAGCGGGCCTCGAGTGGCGCGGCAATGCCGAGCACGTCCGCTTCACTGCCGCCATTCAAAGGAACGATTTCGGTGACCCGCGGCTGGCCCAGGGTCAGGGTACCTGTCTTGTCCAGGGCCACCACGCGAATCCGGGCCAGGTTTTCCAGGTGCACGCCGCCCTTGACCAGGATACCCTTGCGGCCCGCGGTGCCGATAGCCGCCACCAGGGTAATGGGGATGGAGATCACCAGGGCGCAGGGCGCGGCGGCGACAATAAACACCGTGGCACGGGTCAGCCATTCTTCCCAGCCAAAACCGAGCAGCCCCGGCACCAGCGCCAACAGAACGCCGACGCCGAGCACCGCCGGGCTGTAGCGACGGCCGAAACGCTCGATAAAACGCTGGCTGCGCCCCTTGCTGGCCTGAGCCTCTTCCACCAATTGAATGATGCGCGCGAGTGTATTGTCGGCCGTAGTCTTGGTGACCCGCACGCTGAGCGCGCCCTCGCCGTTGAGCGTGGCGGCGAAAACCGTATCGCCCACCGCTTTTTCCACCGGTACCGATTCGCCGGTGACCGGTGCCTGGTTGAGACTGGATCGGCCGTCGATGATTTCACCGTCGGTGGCCACCGCCTCTCCGGGATGGACAATAAACACATCCCCGACGACCAGCTCTTCCACGGGAACGCGCATCTCCTTGCCATCGCGCACCACCAGCGCGGTCTTGGGCGCCAGGTCCATCAGGGCACGAATGGCGTGGCGGGTACGCTCCTCCGTGTACCCCTCGGCCGCCTCGGAGATGGAATAGAGAAACACCAGCATGGCGGCCTCGGCCCACTGGCCCATGAGACCGGCGACGATGGCGGCCAGGCTCATCAGCAGCTCGATACCGATCTCCCGTTCCTTGACCAGTGTCTCGAAGGCCTCGCGGCCGAAATACCAGCCGCCGATGATGACAGCCAGGAGATACAGGCCGGTTTCCGGCAGCGGCGCCAGTCCCAGCTTGCCGCCGATAAAGCCGATCACCAGCATCAGTCCGGAGCTTGCCGAGGTCACCACCTGCGGATTACGCCAGGGCGGCGGCATCGTCTGCCCGGCCTCAACAGCGGCGCAACTCGGGCAGGCCATTATCGGGCCTCCGCCTTCAGCTCATCGGACAGGATGCCCACCCGGCAACGCCCGCCTTCGCGCAGGCACATGCGTTCCTCGAAGCGCGCAAGATCGGACTGAAAGACCTGCTCGGGGTCCGGCAGCGCACAAACGGTCGCATACAACTTTTTCAGATAGGGGGGCTTTGATACCAGCCGATGATAGACCCAACGTCCGTCCTTCTGGGCAGACAACAAGCCAGACTGGCGCAGGATCTTCAGATGGCGCGAGAGCTTGTAGGCCGGTTCCTGGAGACTGTCGACCAGTTCGCACAGGCAAGCCTCTTCGTCCGTCGTCGCCAGCAGGCGGATGACGCGCAGCCGGGTCTCGTCGGCCAGGGACTGGAACAGGGTTTCGGGTTGGATAGTAATTATTTGCATAGTTGCACTATAATGCAATTATTTATGCCATTCAACAGGAACGCTCATCGGCACATCATAGATTCAGTTCAGATACTCTTAACTCGCGGACCACCTCTGTGGCGAGGGGCCCCCAAACCGGAGCGAATAATTCTTTACGTGACGGACCCGTATTCCTCAATGGCACCGGACCTTCATGATCGAATCACGCGTCATGCATTGATTTCTTCCTGAAGCGTCTGGAGCACCGCCAGAATCTGCTCGAAATCCGGCATCTCGCCGAAGATCATGTTTTCCATTGCTCGATAATCGGACCTGACCGAGGCCAGCACATGGCCCTCCGGCACCAGCATCAAGGTACCTGGCTTCGCCAAGTCGTATTTGGCCCAACCCCGGGGATAGAATCGCTGCTTAAACGCCACTACGCTGGCCAGCAATCCTGGATCGGCCAAAGCTTTTTCCTTGACCGGTGACTGGGCCATCCTGGCCAGGTCGTAATAGTGGCGCGAATAGCGAGGCGGCTGTGCATTGCCCTCGGGGCGATGGGCCTCATGGTGCAAAATCGTGGCCTTCTCCCAAAACGTGCGTTCCGCCTTGATGACTCTGACGGCACATTCTCGCTGCTCAAACACATCGGGAAAGGCCTCTGCGGCATAACAGCTGATATTGCGATCCTCATAAGGCAGCCATGATGCCAATGGGCCGATTTCCAGGCGCACTTCGGAACGGAGGTAATCATCAGGAAAGGCCGCGGGGTAGCTGATATCAATCACGAATGGATCATCGACATCTACACGACAGTCACACACGCCGTCGAGTGCAGATTCGACCATACTCAACAGCCCCCCGCCAATGTACTTTTGTGCCTGCTCGTTGATGGCCGCATTTAACTGAGCCTGTTTGGTTTTGGAGCGTTCAGCCAAGGGGTCATCGCCACCCAGAACACGCCAGTCGAGGACCAGGTCGATATCCTCCGAGAAACGTTCAATCAGGTTATAAACCTTCGATAGGCTGGTGCCACCTTTGAACATCAGCAACCGCGCGAGATCCGGTTCCTGGAACAGCCGGTTGAGTACCCAGGTAACCCAAAAGTCCTTTTCGACAACAGCTGGCGTGGTGCCCTTCTGCGTCGCCGTCTCTGAAAACAACTCGCTACGTTGCTGCGCAGGAAGCCGGGCAACCTTATCCATCAGTTAGCCTCCTTGCAGATCCGTTTGATGGCTTCATAGATCCAGCCAGTGACCGAACGGGTGTCCTTGAGGATACGGTCACACGCATTGGACTCCAGCTGCTGGCGGATACGCTCGACCACCTTCTGGTCCACATGCTCCCGACCCAGCGCTTTCAGGGCCTGCACCACCAGGCCACTCTCCCGGTATTTGAAACCCACATCCTTCAAGGCGGATTTCTTGAACACCAGGGAATGCTTCCCGATTTCGTACTCACGGCCTGGACCGTCGGAGAGGTAAATCCAACGCCCCGGAACCTGGGTGGAGAGGCCCAGCAGATTGAGAGCCGCATCGCCGGAAGGTTGAATGCGCCAGTTGAATTTGCGAGCCAAAGCATGGGCCACCTGGTCGAGATCCGGGCTCAACTGACGGTCCAGTAACTCGCTATAGCGAGGATAGTCGTAGACCCCTCGACAGACACGGCGAATCTTGCCAGCCTTGGTCAGGCTGGAAAGCGCCCGGTGGATATTAGCCTCGCCAAATTCGGCCACAAAGTCGGTCTTGGTAAATGCCCAACCCCTACCACGGCCATAAATCCGTGAAATAACTTTATTTTCAATACTTTGTGACATTTTCGAATGCTTCGTTTTTTCAGATAAACAGTATTGTTTTTCTAAAACCGGAGCTTAGCAGATCCACTGCACTATGTGCAGTCTTATGACGCAGCATCCTGAGCAAAAGCATCCCTGGGCACCCATACCGCATAAAGAGTCATTCATTCGGATTGCCAGGCACAATCTACCCATTGCTGTTCGTAGCGCTTCACAAAGTCTTTCGTCTCGCGAATGTTGGCCGTAGGTTCGCGGCTTGCCCGGGCACAGGTAGCAACAACATCCCGGTAGAATTCAGGGGCGACCTGCTTGATCCCGTCGAAATTCATAAGCAAATCCGGAATATGCTCCGTGATTTTTGCTCCGCGTGGCGCCATCACAATACTCGGGGGTTCACCGTACATGTTGATCAACACGTATCGCCAGCTTGGGTCTGCGGCTCCCTGGCGAGGAACAATCTCACAGGGGCTTGCATCTCCGCCTTTGGAGAGGTCTTCATAGACCTCCTTGAGAGCCATCGGTTTTTTGGCCATCAGGACACAAGGCCCGGCAATCACATAACTACCCATGCTTTCGTCGTATTCGATGCCGAGCAAGTCTTCCAAATCGAAGCGCACATGCCGATCTAGTGGAGCATTCCCCGAAGTGAACCATTGAAGCTCCCGCAGAGTAATACCTGCACACTTGGCAACCTCTGCAGGAGTATTGGGCCAGCACGCCACAAGGTTCTTGGTTATTTCGGCCGCGTTGTCATAGTCGCTGTAGATCCAATAATGACCATTATTAACGATATCCTCGGGTGCCTTCTCTCCTATCAGCAACCAGGTCCTACCATCAAACCCATCAGGACTGAAATGACGTGGCTGATCAGGCGGTAAGGAGGATTCCCAGGAGGACAGCCATGGACCAAGCTCCCAGTCGAGTCCACCACTCACCATTGGTACCGGCATTTGCGAGGGTAAAGATAACCACTGCTGAATTCTGTCTTTGACGTCACGGCTGTTCACGTCTTTGTAATCACTTTTGACATGAACATCATGGTCGTATAGAGCATCCTGACAAAGAGCTTGAATCGCCCCGGCAAGAGACCGTTCTTCTTTGTCGTGTTTCCCAAGCAACCATCTGCAGGAATCTTGTGCTGAGCGCAGAGCCGCGGGAAGGGATTTCTCCTTGGCATCAGCAACCTCGACCTGAACTTGGATTTTTGCCATTTCCTGCACAAGTTCAGGGCTAGCCATTGCAAGGTGTCGGTTGATCCGTAGGATGTCCGGCCGGCCACGCAAGCCTTCGGCTTTACTCCATGCCTCCAGAAGAACATCTCGGAAGGCCCTGGGCTGATCAACCGAGGTAAATGTCATCCACCGAATGGGTAATCCAACTACGGTCAATCCGTAGAGTATGAGGGGGCTAAGCCTGTATCGTTTAGCATCTTTGAGCTTGATCGGGTCCCGCACTGACACAATGCCATGATCAGGATGATGGAAAAGGAACTTGGCGATCGAAACGTAGAAATAATGTTCTCTTGTTGACTGCATTGCCTTTTGAACCATTTGCAAGTCGATCTGAAAACTACTGTTGACCTTCTGATAAGAGCATATTCAGATTGTTGCTCAGGATCTGATCCATAACCCCCAAATCACAACCCCAGCACTCTGCAATAGCATCCACAGCCACATCCACTTCCCAAGGTAAAATTGTTCTTCCTCCTTGTTGTACAAACGGACCATCGGACTCTGTAAGCACACGTTCTTGTGGCATTCGCATCACTAAGTCCTTTCCGCGTTTGCTCCTGAGCATTGCAGGCCCAACACTAAACCAGCACCCTAAAGAAATAGCCCGATCCAGCTCACGCACTGTTCCTGTGAACCAGTGAAGTATCGGCGTACCCGACCCCGGGTACAGTTCCAATAGATCTAGTACCGGTGTACTTGCTCGTCGACTGTGAATCGACATAACCCTTCCACCGGCTTCATTGCACGCGTTAAGCACGTGTCGAAAGACATCGACCTGGTCTTGCCAATGAGCCTTGAACTCCGGCCCCCCATCCAATCCAACCTCGCCTACATAGGCGCTGCCAGGAAGTATGCGATCGAATAACGGCAACTCACCCTTTCTCTCGTGGGCAAGCTGAGGGTGGAGACCAAGCGCAGTTATCATCGTACCTCCGCCCAAAGCGGAGGTTCCATCCCACGCGCTAGGCGTCGTGGTCACTGACAGCACTCTGAGTTTTCGCTCACGACATTCCCGAGCAATCTCACGCGGATTGGGATACAGGTCGACGTGACAGTGAAAGTCGATCATCGAACGCCTGCCGCCGTTAGAAACTGACCGACTTCTTTGATGCCGCGAGTGAGTAAGTCTCTATATGGGCTGAGGTCACCCATGGCTAAGGCATTCAAATTGGTCGTCGCAAGCGCATCCAACCCTTCTGCATCGACAAGCGCTGCCGCCATCGCCGCACATCTCACATCATCATATCGGGCGTGTTGCGGATCATTTTTCGACAGATCGGCGTAGACATATTGTGTTTTGTCGGCTTCACCCCACGCATGAAATGCAGCACGTCTGATCAGACACGGAAGACATCGCCCGCAGTGTTGCCAGCCATTCCGGGCATAGCGCCCACAACTTGTCGTCTCTGCAGCGTGTTTCCTGAGAAATGCCTGATCCTTGCATTCACTGAGCATCTCGCCTTTCGTCTTGAATTGATATGGGTTGCGAACGGTGATGCGCAACTCAGCAACATCAAGCAATTCCTGAAATAGTCCTAGAAAAACCGGATGGGTCGTCCTTGTGCTAAGACTACCAAGCCGAGCAGGCGTAAGAGGCGGATTAATCGATATCAACCCATTCTCGCACATATACAGATCAACACGCTCACCATCCTTGTAGCGCTTTAGCGCGCTGGCTGCCAAAACGCCGTAGGCGAGGAATATGAATGAACGTGCACGTTGTGAACGATCGTTCTCACCCGGACATTTGACGTTATGGTTCAGTTGAAGATGATCAAGCCCAGCACCGATCTTGGCAGCAAACTCTGCTTGCGATTGCTTATCACCGGCCGCAACCTGGCTGACAGCAAAAGGGTTTTTGCCATCGGCAACGAGGTCGATAGCACCCACAAAGCTGTCTAGACCTCCCGAGAGCAAGGCAACACAATCACTATCCGGGAATTTCGGAACTTTCGGTGGTTTCGGGTAAAGCCCATAACCCGTGAATTCCAGTTCCCATACATCAGTTGTAAGGAACTTGAGCTGATCCTCGATGAGCAAGCGATGTGCAGTCCAGAAGTTCGGATCGCTCACTGCTACCTTAAGAGCGATCTGGCGGGTCCACCCGTCCGGACTATCACCACGCCGCTCAGCAGTATCAGCACAAATGACAGATAGCGCGAGCGACAGCAGATCCCATGCGCGAGGCACTGGGGATAGCTTCAAACGCTGAACGTGTTTGAGAAGTGACCCGCCGGCCGAGCCTTGAGAAGCATTCTCTGCAGAACCATACAGGATGCACCGCAAGTCATCTTTGCGCAGGCGCCCGAGCTTGGAATTGGAAGGACCACATAGAATCTTCATCTACAGATACCCCTCGAAAACCCCAATTGCCAGCCCGAGGGCATCACGGACCATAGCCGCGACCTTGCTGCCGCCCAGTGCTGCCGCACCGCCCGCCAACTTTCTGAATTCAGCCGCGACCGTTTGCGTGATGAAATCTCGCACCTCTTTAAGGCGGGAAAGAGCGCTCGTGGCACTCGGTGCTTTTTCCTGGATTGTCTTGCCAAGATCCAGATCAAACCGATTGAATACATCCCATGCGATAAAGCGCTCAACAGCGAGTATCCGCTGCTCCTCTGAAAGGTTGAGCAGGTCGGCGTCCGGGTACTGTGTGAGAAGCTCGGAAAGTGCTTTGCCGATCGCAGCACGACTGGCCTCACCATCCTGGGTACCGTCCACGGGTCGCACTGCTTCGACGACAGCACTCATGACTTCGTCGGCGCTACGACCTGCGAGAACAGCAGGATCCAGCTCGTTTCTCGCACCTGACGCTTGGCCGGCGGCAGCTGCTGATAACGCGCCAAACAGTGTTCCGGCGGTACGAGCTGTACCACCAAGTCGGCGCACAGCCGTGCCCCCACCACCCAGATCCTTATGGGCGTAGTGTCCCACGCCTTTTCGCATATCATCGGCCGAACCTGTACGGGCAAAGCTACCAAGCCGTGTACGCGCCCCACCAAAGCGTGCGGGCGGTGCTATGGGCACAGGCTGTGCGGAGGCTGGCGCTGTTTGATCAGGCGCATCGCCGCCATCCGGTGGAGTAGCACTATCATCTCCAGGCCCATCACCGGACGGTGGCACAGGATCCGGCACCCAAGGTGGCACCATAGGCGTGCCGGAAGGTGAGCCGGAGCTTGATGACGACGTGCCCATCATCCCTTCTCCACGGTTCCGATCGCCTTTTTAACTGGATCACTCACGTCAGCGTCCTTCCAGCGATCGAAAACACCAGCAGCCCATGGCTGGTCGCTGATCTTGGGCACGATACCGGGCTTTATCTGGCCAGTTGGGCGTTCGCTCAAGAAGCCTGCGACGCGGGTTCCCAGCGACGGATCGGCCTTGGCAACGGCGATACATGCGTCAAGAATTGCGGGTGTACCCCATTCCTGCTCTCGCCGCGCCTGTTCGAGTACACGGTCCATGATGACAGTGGTTTCTGGCCGTGGAAGTGCCGCAAGCCGATCATGGAGACTCGCAGCCATATCAGGACTCTTGAGAATGGCGGTGAGCAGTTCCGCACCTTCTGATGACAACCGATCCTCAGGTGTAATCAGGGGCGCATGCTCGCGGCTGACATAAAGGACTCCTCGCAAGTCAATATCAGCAAGCTGAGGCGTGATCGCAAGCCATTCGCGGATAAATGGATCATCCCAGAGCTGATCCAGCGCAAGCTCCTCGTTAGCCGTAGCCTTCTGCTCCCACCCAGCCAGAAAAACTGGCTTGCCGTCAGGGTCATTGTTCACAGCCGCAGTTAAGGCGTCATACGCCTTCGGGTTTCCACAGCGTTCAAAGAGCAGCATCTTGGCCAGGACTGCCTCATCGACACCAACATCATGCGCGCGCGAGATGGCCATCCTGATTGATAGCGCATTAAGGAACCGTTTGACGAGGCGAGGATTACCTGCGATCTGGCTGGCGCTCACCATGAGCGGCGCAAGGCGGTCGGCCGTGTCAAAGCACGCAATGATCTCGGCTGGCGCATCTTTGTAAACATCTGCATAAAGGCCCGGTCAACGCGTTCGCCACGCCAACTCTTCGCAAGCTGAGCGCAGACAGCCTCACGGATGCTTTCCTTAATCGCATCTTCAATATCAGCAGTCTCGACGAACAGAAGCATCATGTAGGCCCGTACTTCTTGTGTGCCGAGCGGCGGAACGCGGATGGGGATCTGTATGAGTTTGTCGAAATAATTAATGACCAAGTCATCATCAACATTTCCGAAATGCTGACGAACAGCATGCTTGATCATTGCATCGTCGGCAGCGATGACGAAAGCCGTATTATTCAGGAACAGAAACAGACGTATCGCTTCCAGCGTCGAAATGGTGGTAGGAGGCAGACAGCGGTCCAGGTCGTCGATGAGTACAACGAGTGTTACACCCATCTCTTTAAGCGTTTGCTCGAAACACTCCCGGATGGCGTGAATCTCACGCGGCGGTGAAAGTTCCGGTTTCGCCTTGATCAGCCCTCCAGCCGTTGTGAAGGCATTGGCTGCCAGTTCTTCAGCACCTTCTACATCGCCTTCCGTCAGATCCCCAGATAGCACCTTCTTTCCAAAGGTGACGGCCTCGCCGATCAGTCCAGTAGGTGGTAGTCCGAGAGCAAGCGCAAGTCCGGACCCAACCCCCAGCTTGGCGGCGCGAAGCCAGTTGACACGCTGCAGGAGTTCTTTTGCCTTGTCGACCCCATTTTTCCGTCTATCCGCCTCTTCATTCAGCGTAGTCGCTATGACTTCAAGCAACGCCGCGCGAGCATCATCGTAGCCTTGATAAAGCCAAGCATTGAACTCTACGTAGATGAACTGCTCAGGATCGTTCTGGTCCTTCTCGCCAAGTGCTGTACGTACAAGCTTGATCATCGAGGACTTCCCGGCGCCCCAGGAACCCGAAATACCGATCGAGGTCGGCCGCCCGGCCGCCTGCGTGATGATCTCAGCAACAGTATCGGCAACACCCGAGAAGTTCAGGAAGTCCTTTTCAGTTTCGTTATCAGCCCACATTTCCTAGCAATTCCTAATTGATCAGTCCGGTTCGTACGATTTCCCCACAACCGCACCCACGACACCGCCCACCACAGCCGCTGCCAATCGCAGTGGTGGCGGAACAAACAGAAATGCAAGCGCGCCTACGGCCCCACCAGCCCAAGCATTTCCATTCTTCCTTTTCTCGGACAACGGCGCTGTCCGGTACCCATTCGCACCACGAGCAGATGCTGTCGTGCTGTTGCCTTTGCTACGATTGCAGCTTATACACGCCGCATACAGATTATTTAGGTGGTCGGTCCCGCCCTTGGATCGCGGACGGGAATGCTCGATTCCATCTCTATTATCAATAAGCCTTTTTTGACTTTTATATTCAATGGCTTATTTTTCTGCTAATTGGCAATACCATGAAAAGCACCATGCTCAGAAAATCCTTCAAAATGCTAGAAGAAGTTGCCGATTGAACACTGCCACATAGCACCCTAGGTAACCTTCCGGGCTTTAACTTCCAGATGGATGTCCTGCTGCTCCTGAAGGTAATGGAGCACTTTATAAGCTGCCCGCATGCGTTCCTGCACGGCCTTCCGAACAAACTGTACCGCTATATTGTCACTCGCCTCGCCGAGTTGCCTGATCCGCTCGTTCACATCGCCAACCATATTCAACTTGGCCGCAACGTCCATCGCCCGATCATAGGCCTCCTCCACATCGATGCTGGTCACCTCGTAACCCCACCCCTCACTCAACCAGCGAAGAGCGGCTATTGCCGATCCGAGCGCAAATGCCGGTTCCGAGTCAAGGTAATCCCTGGCCGCCCGGGTCAGGGTTTTTGGGTCACAGGGACTCCGGTTGGCCAGTTCCAATGCCAGATCATAAAATCCGAGTTCCTTGGCCGTCGCAAACCACTTCCCTTCTTCGCCTGGAGTTGTGGCTATGAGGTCTGACAGGATCTGCAACTTATCTTTCATTGGATAGCGTTTTGCAACTGAACGAAACCGGGCGATGTAGGAATTCCCCACCGCAGCGCTCAACCCGTAGCGTCGGTAGGCCTCCTCACACAATCCCGATGAGATCAGGATCTCCTCGCAAGCCTGGTCGATCACGGAATCCGGCTGGTTCAGTCCCCGCGAGGCATCGGCATACTGGACCGACTCCGCCTTCCTGCCCATGGCCAGGAGTGCTTCGACGCCATAGCGACGATAATGCCAGGACGAATATCGCGGTAGCTCCAGCAAACCGAGCAGTTCCTTGTGGCGACCGGTCGTTAATAGACAGGACAGACACGCTGTCGCGCCGTGGAAATAGCCACCCGGATTCGGATCTGATCAACAGGAGCGTAACATGGGTGCCAACTCTTCCGCCCAGCGGCCGGCGACTTCCGGAGAGCCACATAGCTCTCCCCACCGGTCACCGACAGAGCTGAGGTAATCGACACCGTCATCCTCCATTGCCTGCCAGAGCCGGTCGAGCCAATTATTACGGGTCTTCTCATCTGCTGGGGCATTAACAACAATCGGTATCAGATCATCCAGGGTCTTGTTGACCGCTGACCCCAGCGCTCCACTGGAGCTATCCACGTGTTCCAGCGCTGGCCAGATCTTTTCCATCAGACGGACAGCACCCTCTGCGCCAATTAGGAGATCTTTCTTTGTGACCTTCTTGATTTCTGTGACAGCTTCGCGAAAACGCTGGCATGCCAGCCTTGATACCTTCCAGCTATAAGCGCCAGCCCGGAATCGTGAGAGGAATGTCCATTTGTGTTTACTAACGGCCATTACCCTCAAACTCAGGCAGCAATCGGCTTAGCCTTCTCGATCCGGGCCCGTCGTTTTGGTGTGTTGAGTGCTTTCCACACGTCGTTGCGTTGCTGCAGATTCAACCAAAAACCAGCTGAATTCCCAAATACAGTAGCCAGCATCAGTGCCGTGTCAGCCGTGATTGCACGGCGGTTGGTACATAACTCATTGACGGTTTTGCGGCTGACACCCATCGCTTCTGCAAGTTGCCCCTGAGTCAACGCCATGGGCACGAGAAACTCCTCAGTAATCATCTCACCGACACTGACGGGTTGCCGTTTTGTGATATTCATAGCCTGCCTCACCGATAATCGTGGTTATCCAGATAGATGTCCTGGGCCTCACCACGTTCGCCGGACCAGGTAAACACCAGCCGCCATTGCTTGTTAACGCGAATCGAATGTTTCCCGGCCAAATTTCCTCTCAACTTTTCAAAATGATTGCTCGGAGGCGACCGCAAGTCGAGATCACAGGTCGCATCATCGATTAACTGCAGCTTTCGGAACAGCCGGTCTTCGACCTCAGCGGGTATCTTCTTGCTGGTTTTATCTTCCAGATAATAATCCCTTAGCCAGCGGTCCCGAAAACTCTGAATCAATAGCAATCTCCTTCTTTATGGGAAACTGTAACGTACCCAGTTACTTTCTGCAAGTAATAGACGTTGAGAGTGTAGACACAGGCCTAGCGGGGTAGTTCGACCTTCTCCACGAGCATAATTACGAAAATAATTGCTTTTTCAGTAAGCTAGTAGTCCTTACGCTGCCAATAGTTTCAGAAAAACAGTACTGTTTTACTGAAGCACTGTGCTTGAATTGCCGGTTTCGGATTGCTCAAGAGCACCTATAAATCAAGCGCCCCAATACCATGCCAAGCTCAATTTTTCTCTCATGGTATCGATGTCTGCTGCCTTGCTACACGCAACAAACACCATGAAAAATGCCATTGATGATGCAGACTATATCGTTGATTAGATTTATTTAATTGTTATATTTCAATGTGTTAAAAATTCCAGTCACTCCCACTCTATGGTGGCCGGCGGCTTGCCGGAGATGTCGTAGGTCACGCGCGAGATGCGTGGTATCTCGTTGATGATGCGCCGCGAGACATGATCCAGGAATTCGTAGGGCAGATGCGCCCAGCGCGCGGTCATGAAGTCGATGGTCTCGACCGCGCGCAGCGCCACCACATAATCGTAGCGCCGGCCGTCGCCGGTCACGCCCACCGAACGCACCGGCAGGAACACGGCGAAGGCCTGGCTGACCTTGTCGTAGAGGTCGTGCTTGCGCAGCTCGTCGATGAAGATGAAATCGGCCAGGCGCAGAGTGTCGGCGTATTCCTTCTTCACCTCGCCGAGAATGCGTACCCCCAGACCCGGTCCGGGGAAGGGATGGCGGTAGACCATATCGAAGGGCAGGCCCAGTTCGGTGCCCAGCTTGCGCACCTCGTCCTTGAACAGATCGCGCAGGGGCTCGACCAGCTTGAGCTTCATCTTCTCCGGCAGGCCGCCCACGTTGTGGTGCGACTTGATCAGGTGGGCCTTGCCGGTCTTGGAACCGGCGGACTCGATCACATCAGGATAGATGGTACCCTGGGCCAGCCAGTTGGCATTGCTCAGCCTGCCGGCCTCCTCGTCGAAGACCTCGATAAACAGGTTGCCGATGATCTTGCGCTTCTGTTCCGGATCGTCAACGCCCTTGAGCGCCTTCAGGAAGCGCTCCTCGGCATCCACCCGGATCACCCGCACGCCCATATGTTCGGCGAAGGTGGCCATCACCTGGTCGCCCTCATGATGGCGCAGCAGGCCGTTGTCCACGAACACGCAGGTCAGCTGGTCGCCGATGGCCCGATGCAGCAGCGCGGCCACCACCGAGGAGTCGACCCCGCCGGACAGGCCCAGCAGCACCTCGTCCTCACCCACCTGGGCACGGATACTCTCGATGTGATCCTCGATGATGTTGCCCGGCGTCCACAGGGCGTCGCAGCCGCAGATCTCCAGCACGAACCGGCTGAGGATGCGTCCGCCCTGGCGGGTGTGCGTCACCTCGGGATGGAACTGCACCCCGTAGAAGCCGCGTTCGTCGTCGGCCATGCCGGCCATCGGCGCGCCGGCGGTGCTGGCCATGAGCTTGAAACCCGGCGGCATGTCGATGACACGGTCGCCGTGGCTCATCCACACATCCAGCAGACCATGGCCCTCGGGGCTGGTATGGTCCTCGATGTCCTTCAGCAGACGGGTGTGGCCGTGGGCCCGCACCTGGGCATAACCGTATTCGTGATGCTCGGCATTCTCCACCCTGCCGCCCATCTGGAAGGCCATGGCCTGCATGCCGTAGCAGATGCCCAGCACCGGCACGCCCAGTTCGAACACCTGCTGCGGCGCCCGCGGCGAGGTCTCGGCCGTGACCGTTTCCGGCCCGCCGGACAGGATCACGCCCCTGGGGCTGAAGATGCGGATGTCCTCGGCCGCCATGTCGTAGGGATGGATTTCGCAGTAGACGCCGATTTCGCGCACCCGGCGGGCTATCAGCTGAGTGTACTGCGAGCCGAAATCAAGAATGAGAATGCGGTGGGCGTGGATGTCTGTGGTCAAGGTTCTGGGCTCTGAATACTAGGGTTCTGGGAAGGGATCAGGTACGAAGGACGCTCCCCCTGGTCTCGTCATCCCCGCGAAAGCGGGGATCCAGGCCTTGTTTATCCTGCCAGGCACTGGATTCCCGCCTGCGCGGGAATGACGGGTAAAGTGAAATACTGTCTGTAAATGCCATGTGTGTCAGGCAGCCAGGGACAAGGGGCGGACAGGTTTTTTATTCAGCCCGGTCCGGCGACTTAAACACGATAATTCGGCGCTTCCTTGGTGATCTGCACGTCATGGACATGCGACTCCTTCATGCCGGCGCCGGTCACGCGCACGAACTGCGGCTTGGTGCGCATCTCGTCGACGGTGCGGCAGCCGGTGTAGCCCATGCTGGAGCGCAGCCCGCCCAGCAGCTGGTGAATCACCGGGTTGAGCGGACCCTTGTAGGGCACCCGGCCCTCGATGCCCTCCGGCACCAGCTTCTCGGCCTCGTTGCCCTCCTGGAAGTAGCGGTCGCTGGAGCCCTGCTGGCCGGACATGGCGCCGAGCGAGCCCATGCCGCGGTAGGACTTGTAGGAGCGGCCCTGGAACAGTTCGACCTCGCCCGGGGCCTCCTCGGTGCCGGCGAACATGCTGCCCACCATGATGGAATAGGCACCGGCGGCGATGGCCTTGGCCATGTCACCGGAATAACGGATGCCGCCGTCGGCGATCAATGGCACCCCGGAATCCTTCAGCGCGGCGGCGACATTGGCCACGGCGCTGATCTGGGGCACGCCCACGCCGGCCACGATGCGGGTGGTGCAGATCGAGCCCGGGCCGATGCCGACCTTGACCGCGTCGGCGCCGGCCGACTTCAGGGCCAGCGCGGCCTCGGCGGTGGCGATGTTGCCGCCGATGACCTGGACGTCGGGGAAGTTCTGCTTGACCCACTTCACCCGGTCCAGCACCCCCTGGGAATGGCCGTGGGCGGTGTCGACCACGATCACGTCCACCCCGGCGGCCACCAGGGCCTCGACCCGCTCATCGGTGCCGGCGCCGACACCGACCGCGGCCCCGACACGCAACCGACCCTGGTCATCCTTGCAGGCATTGGGCTTGTCGGAGGCCTTCTGGATGTCCTTGACCGTAACCAGGCCGCGCAGGCGGAAATTGTCGTCCACCACCAGCACCTTCTCGATGCGGTACTGGTGCAGGAGTTTCAGGATCTCGTCCTTCTCCGCGCCCTCCTTCACCGTGACCAGCTTGTCCTTGGGCGTCATGATGCTGGAGACGGGGGCATCGAAGCGGGTCTCGAAACGCACGTCGCGGTTGGTGACGATGCCGACCAGATCCTCGCCGTCGACCACCGGCACACCCGAGATGCGGTGCGCCCGGGTCAGTTCCAGCACATCGCGAATCGTGGCATTGGGGCTGATGGTGATCGGGTCCTTGATCACGCCACTCTCGAATTTCTTGACCAGCCTGACCTCGGCGGCCTGCTGCTCGGCGTTCATGCTCTTGTGCACGATGCCGATGCCGCCCTCCTGGGCCAGCGCGATGGCCAGCCGGCCCTCGGTGACCGTGTCCATGGCTGCAGAGAGCAGCGGGATGTTCATGCGGATGTCGCGCGTCAGCTGGGTGGAGAGATCCACGTCGCGCGGCAGCACATCGGAATGGTCGGGCAGCAGGAGGACGTCGTCGAAGGTCAGGGCTTCTTCAAGGATGCGTATCATGGAGGGGGTCCGTGCCATAGTCAGCTCATCAAGGGCGCAATTATAGGTTTTGCGCCACGGCCGGTAAACCGCAATCACGCTTTTGCCGGCCCGACCGGGCAGGAACAGTCCCTTGTTTCGCGGTGTGTTTTCCCCTGCCCGGCTGCGGTATGATCGATCCATGCAGCGCCCTGACCTTCCACCCCCGTCCCCTGCCCTGCCCGGGGACGAACGCGACGTCTTCACCGTCTCCCGGCTCAACGCCGAGGCCCGCGACCTGCTGGAGAGCCGTTTCCCGCTGATCTGGGTCGAGGGGGAGCTGTCCAACCTGGCCCGGCCCGGCTCCGGGCACTGGTACTTCAGCCTCAAGGATGCCCGCGCCCAGGTCGGCTGTGCCATGTTCCGCGGCCGCAACCGCAATGTGCGGTTCCAGCCGCAGGAAGGCATGCAGGTGCTGGTCCGCGCCAGCGTCTCCCTGTACGAGGCCCGCGGCAACTACCAGCTGATCGTCGAGCACATGGAGGAGGCCGGGGCCGGCGCCCTGCGCCGGGCCTTCGAGCAGCTGCGCGACAAGCTGGACGCCGAGGGCCTGTTCGCCGAGGCGCACAAGCAGCCGCTGCCCGCCCTGCCCCGGCGCATCGGCGTGATCACCTCCCCCACCGGGGCGGCCATCCGCGATATCCTCAGCGTGCTGGGCCGGCGCTTTCCCGCCATCCCGGTGCTGGTCTATCCGGTCCCGGTCCAGGGCGAGGGGGCGGGCGCGAAGATCGCCGAGACGATCGCCCTGGCGGATGCCCGCCGGGACTGCGACGTCCTGATCCTGGCCCGCGGCGGCGGCTCGCTGGAGGACCTGTGGGCCTTCAACGAGGAGGGCGTCGCCCGCGCCATCCATGCCTGCCGGCTGCCGGTGGTGACGGGTATTGGCCACGAGATCGATTTCACCATCGCCGATTTCGTCGCCGACCGGCGCGCCCCCACCCCCTCGGTGGCGGCCGAAATGGTCAGTCCCAGCCAGGACGACTGGCGGCTGCGCCTGCGCGACCGGGAACAGAAACTGACCCGGCGGATCACGCAACAACTCGAACGCCGCCGCGAACGCCTGGCCTGGCTGGAGCAGCGGCTGCAGCGCCAGCACCCGGGCCAGCGGCTGACCCAGTGGAGCCAGCGCCTGGACGAACTGGAAGGCCGCCTGCAGCGCAGCCAGCAGGTCCGGCTGCGCCACGCCCGCAGCCGGCTGAGTGAACTGGCCGCCCGCCTGCATCGCCACAACCCGGTGCCGAGGCTGGAGGCGGCCCGCCAGCGTCAGACCGGACTGGCCCATCGTCTGCACCTGGCCATGCGCCATCAACTGCAGCGCGAGCGCGAGCGCCTGACCGGCCTGATGCGCCAGCTCGACACCGTCAGTCCGCTGGCCACGCTGGAGCGCGGCTATGCCATCGTGCGCCTGGGGGCGGATGGCCGTATCCTGAGATCGGTGGAAGGCCTGCAGACCGGTGATATCATCGACGTGCGACTGGCGCGCGGGCGGCTGACCACAGAGGTCAAAACCGTCCACGGAGATGAAGATGCATGAATTCCATGTGCGGATCAGGTCGGCACCGTATGATCCGACAGGATCGCGGATGTTGGGCTAGCCTGAAAGGCGTAACCCGACACCCTCGCTGTGCGCAGCGCTGATCTGCGCTACCGTGCATGACAAACCCTTGGATACATTGTTCAGATGATGCGCATATTTCTCTTGTTGTTCAGCCTGCTGTTCAGCCAGGCCCTGGTCGCTGCCCAGCTGCCGAAGGCCGATCCGGTCCCCGGCGGGATGGCGGTCATTCCCCTGCCCGAGTTGACGCAGCCGCCGCGGGTGACCTTCAACGGCAACCGCACCCTGACCGTCCGGCACGACAATCGCTGGCACGCCCTGGTCGGGCTGCCGCTCGGCCTGGAACCGGGTGAGCACCGGATACAGGTGGCAGACGCCAGCGGCGAGCTGCCCATCGCCTTCACGGTCCAGCCCAAGGAATACGAGGCCCAGTACATCACGCTCAAGAACAAGCGCCAGGTCAACCCCAACCCGGATGATCTCAAACGCATCCGCAGCGAAACCCCGCGCATCCGCTCGGCACTGCGGACATTCAATTTCGCCGAGGATGTCCAACTCGATTTCATCTGGCCGGTCGACGGCGAATTGAGCAGCCCCTTCGGCCTGCGCCGCTTCTTCAACCAGCAACCGCGCAAGCCCCACAGCGGCCTGGACATCGCCGCGCCCGAGGGCACGCCCATCCGCGCACCCGCCTCCGGCGAGGTCATCGAAGTCGGTGATTTCTTCTTCAACGGCAACAGCGTGTTCATCGATCACGGCCAGGGGCTGGTGACCATGTACTGCCACCTGCACCGCATCGACGTGAAGGCCGGCGACCGTATTGCCCAGGGCGATATCATCGGCACGGTCGGCAGGACCGGCCGGGTCACCGGTCCGCATCTGCACTGGGGCGTCAGCCTGAACGACGCCCGTATCGATCCGCTGCTGTTCCTCCCCACCCCCACCCCCACCCCCTGAGCAGCGCGTCACGGTTCCCGCAGCTGATTGCCGCTGTAACTTTCCGCCAGGGGAATTCTTGACTAGACTGCTGAAGTAAGTATCCGCAAGGCGCAGCATTCATTCAGCGTCCCGCAGAGGGAGCGGTATCATGTCCAGCAGTCTGTTCCGCACACCGCCGGGTTCCGCAGCCAGTCCTGAAGCGGCGGAACTGCGCTCCATCATCGACAATCTCACCGATGCCTATTACCGGACCGACATCGACGGCCGCATCCTGCTCGCCTCGCGCTCGGTGGAGGCCCTGAGCGGCTACCGGCTCGAAGAAATCATCGGCCGCAACATAACCGAGTTCTATCTGGATCCGGCTGCACGAACGGCATTTCTCCAGGCATTGGCCGACAACGGCGGCCAGGTCCAGGGCTACGAGGCCGGCCTGCGCAGGAAGGACAGCACCGAACTGTGGGTAGCGACCAGTGCCCATTTTATCTATGACGACACGGGCAAGGTCGCCGGAATCGAAGGGACGGTACGCGACATTACCGAACGCCACCAGGTCGAGGCAGCGCTGCGCGAGAGCCAGCAGCGCTACAAGGCCCTGTTCGACAACGCCACAGACAGCATCCTGTTGACCCGGGACGACCATTTCATCGACTGCAACCCGAAAACGCTGGAGGTCTTCGGCTGCACCCGGGAACAGGTCATCGGGTGCGACCCGGCCCGCTTCTCACCCGAATTCCAGCCCGACGGCGGCCGCTCCGAAGAGATCTCCCGGGAACGAATGGCTGCGGCCCTGGCCGGGACGACCCAGCGCTTTGAATGGCAGCACCAGCGCCTCGACGGCAGCCTGTTCGACGCCGAGGTCACGCTGAACCGTGTCGATATCGAGGGACAACCGCACCTGATCGGCATGGTGCATGACATCACCCGGCGCAAGCAGATCGAACGCGACCTCCAGCTCAGCCGCCGCAACCTGGCCGAGGCCCAGCGCATCGCCCATGTCGGCAGCTGGGAGTGCGATATCGCCACCGAGCAGATGAACTGGTCCGACGAGATGTTCCGCATCCACGGCCTGAAACCCGGCAGCCGCGCACCCGGGTATGCTTTGCTGGCCGAACTCATCCATCCCGAGGACTGGCCGGGCGTGGAGGAGGCGATCAATGCCGCCGTCCGTGGTGAATCGCACCTCGACAGCGAATATCGCATCCAGCGTCCCAGCGGTGAAGTCCGCTACGTGTATGCGCGCGGCGAACTTGTCCGCGACCTGCAGGGGCAGCCGGCACAGATGGTGGGCACCATGCAGGACGTCACCGAACACATCCACTCCCTGGCCGCACTGAGATCCAGTGAAGAGCGCTTCCGCGATCTGGCCGAGAACATCAACGAGGTATTCTGGCTGGTGTCACCGGACTGGCTGCAGGTCCACTACATCAGTCCGGCCTACGCAGCGGTCTGGGGCGCGAGCACGGATTCACTCTATGCCAGTCCCATGTCCTGGGCGGACAGGATTCACGGCGACGACCGGGACAGCATCAGGGCCTTCATGGACAGTATCGATCTGGATCAGGAGGAAATCGGCTTCCCCGAGTTCCGCATCATACGTCCAGACGGCGGGATACGCTGGATCTCGACCCGGGCCTATCCGGTGCGGGATCAGGAGGGACGGCCGGTGCGTGTGGCCGGCATCGCCGAGGACATCACCGAACGCCGGCAGGCCGAGGAGCAGCTGCGTCAGTCTGCGGTGGCCTTCGACAATACCGCCGAAGGCATCCTGATCCTGGATACCGAACGCCGCATCCTGGCTGCCAACCGCGCCTTCACCGAACTGACCGGCTACAGCGAGGACGGCATCCGCCTGCAGACCCCGGAACAGCTGGGGCCGGCACTGGATACGGCGCCCGGCAACGGCGTCGACTGGCAGGCAGTCAAACAGGCGCGGCGCTGGCAGGGCGAGGCATTGCTGCGCCGCGCCAACGGCGAACTCTTTCCCGCCTGGCTGACGGTCAGCATGGTGCTCGACAGCAACAACCAGCCAGCCAACTACGTCTACATCTTCTCCGATATCACGACCATCAAGCGCTCGCAGGAAAAGCTGGATCACCTGGCCCATCACGACCCGCTCACGGATCTGCCGAACCGGCTGCTGCTCAGCGCACGCCTGGAACATGCCATCCAGCATGCCCGGCGCGAGCACCATCAGATCGGGGTGCTGTTCATCGACCTGGACCGGTTCAAGAACATCAACGACAGCCTGGGCCACAGCATGGGCGACGAAATCCTGATGGAATCGGCCCGCCGGCTCAGGGGCCTGCTGCGTGACGAGGACACCGTGGCCCGACTGGGCGGCGACGAGTTCATCGTCATCCTCGACCAGGTCCGTCACAGCCAGGACGTGATCGCACTGGCCGGCCGGATCATGGAACTGTTTCGCCAGCCCTTCGTCTCCGGCATGCATACCCTGCACGTGACCGCCAGCATCGGCATCAGCATCTATCCCGAGGACGGCCGCGACACCGATACCCTGATCAAGAATGCAGACGCCGCCATGTACCGCGCCAAGGGGCAGGGCCGGGACAACTTCCAGTTCTACACCCAGGAACTGACCAATACCGCATTCGAGCGCATCCTGCTCGAAACCAGCCTGCGGCGGGCCCTGGACGAGGAGGACCTGGTGCTGCACTACCAGCCACAGATCTCGCTGATCGACGGCCGCATCATCGGTGCCGAGGCCCTGATCCGCTGGAACCATCCGGACATGGGCCTGATTCCGCCCAATCGCTTCATCCCGCTGGCGGAGGAATCCGGGTTGATCGTACCCATCGGCAACTGGGTGCTGGAAGCCGCCTGCGAGCAGGCGCGTTACTGGCAGGACATCGGTCTGCCGCTGGAGAAGATCGCGGTGAACATTTCCGGGGTCCAGATACTGCGCAGCAATATCCTCGAAGCGGTCAAGCGGGCACTGAACTACTCACGGCTGGACGCACAGAGCCTGGAACTGGAAATCACCGAAAGCACCCTGATGCACGAGGGTGGTCAGGCGATTGCTTCGCTGGAATCACTGCGCACCATCGGCGTGGAACTCGCCATCGACGATTTCGGCACCGGCTATTCCTCGCTGAGCTACCTCAAGCGCCTGCCCATCGACCGGCTCAAGATCGACCGCGCCTTCATTCACGAGGCCGCCGTGGACAACAATGATGCAGCCATCATCCGCGCCATCATCGCCATGGGCCACAGCCTGCAGCTGAAGATCGTGGCCGAAGGCGTGGAAACCGAGCAGCAGAGCCGGTTCCTGCAGGAGTTGGGTTGCGACGTGGCCCAGGGTTATTACTACGGACGGCCGGTGCCGGCGGACGAGTTCGCCCGGCTGTTCAGTCCGTCGACTGACGACAGGCGAGAAGAATCGTAGGTCGGGTTAGCCCGTAGGGCGTAACCCGACGCGGGCCGTTCCCTGTCGGGTTACGCTGCGCTAACCCGACCTACGGACTTTGCGTCCTCTGCGTTCCCGGCGCCACACATTCCCATCACCGCCACACGCCGCGCGGCGCGGCATGGGTCTCCAGCACCTTCACGTAATTGGCGCGCTCGTAGGCGGCCGGATCGATGGCATTGCGGTAGCTGACGCAGCCGCGCATCTGGCGGATGGAGTCGTATTCATTTTCCTCCATCCAGTCGAGCATACCCTGACGGATCCGCTCCAGTTCCTCCGGGCCCTGTTGCAGCAGCACACTGCACAGCTGCACCACGTCGGCACCGGCCATGATGGCCTTGAGGCTGTCGGCGGCGGTATGAAAACCGCCGCTCACCGCCAGGGAGAGGCGCGTGCGGCCATGCAGGATCGCTGCCCAGTGCATGCGCAACAGCGCTTCGTGCGGCGAGGACAGTGTCAGGCTGGGCACCACTTCGCGGGTCTCCAGATCGATGTCCGGCTGGTAGAAGCGGTTGAACAGGACCACGCCGGCCGCGCCCGCCGCCTCCAGACTGCCGACCAGATGGCCGACCGAACTGAACTGGGAAGAGAGCTTCATCGCCACCGGCAGGGATACCTGTTCGCGCACCGCGTGCAGCATCCCCACGTAGCGGCTTTCCACCTCGGCGGCCGACTGGCTGATATCGGCGGCGACGTAATAGACATTCAACTCCAGGGCATCGGCGCCAGCCTCCTGCATCAAGCGGGCATAGCGCACCCAGCCATCATCGCTCACGCCGTTGAGGCTGGCGATCACGGGGATATCGAGCATCTGCTTGAGCCGGGTCAGCTGCTCCAGGTAGGCATCAACCTCGTTGATATAGCTGTCCGGCTGGGGCAGGAAGCTCTCGGCCTCGCCGAAACCGATCGCCTGTTCGTGCAGAAAGCGTGCGGTGGCCTCCTCGGCGTGCTGCACCTCCTCCTCGAACAGCGAATACATGACCAGCGCACCGGCGCCGGCATCCTCCAGCCGGCGGGCGCTGTCCAGGTCCCGCGACAGGGGCGAGGCCGAGGGCACCAGCGGGCTTGCGAGTTCCAGACCCAGGTAATCCGTGCTCAGGTCCACCATCTCAACCCTCCTCCCCGGTATCATCGTCCTGCTGGAAATCCGGCGACTCGGGCTCCTCCCAGGAGATTCCGGCCAGCTGCTTGTAGTGATGATAGCGCGCCAGCGCCTCTTCCTGTGACTGTTTGAGGAAGGCCTCGGCCGCCTCCGGATGGGTGCGCCAGAGCATGTTGAAGCGGGTCTCGGATTCAACGTACTTGCGGTATGGAATGCTCGGCTCGCCGGAATCCAGATGCAGCGGATTCCTGCCTTCGGCGACCTTCCTGGGGTCGTAGCGGAACAGGATCCAGTGGCCGCTGTCCACCGCCAGCTGCTGCTGGCGGTGATTGTGCGACAGGTCCACACCGTGGGCGATGCAGGGCGAATAGGCGATGATCAGTGAGGGCCCCGGGTGGGCCTCGGCCTCGAGGAAGGCGCGCAGGGTGTGCACGTCCTTGGCGCCGTAGGCCACATGGGCCACATAGACATTGTCGTAGGCCATGGCCAGCATGCCCAGATCCTTCTTCACCGCCGGCTTGCCGCCGGCGGAGAACTTGGCCACCGCGCCGCGCGGCGTGGCCTTGGAGGTCTGGCCGCCGGTGTTGGAGTAGACCTCGGTATCCAGCACCAGGATATTCACGTCGCGCCCGGCCGCCAGCACATGGTCCAGGCCGCCGTAGCCGATGTCGTAGGCCCAGCCGTCGCCGCCGATGATCCAGACACTCTTCTTCACCAGGTTCTCGACCACCCGTTCCAACTCGCGGGCGCGCGGATCATCGATCAGGTCCAGCTGGCGACGCAGCCGCGCCACCCGCTCGCGCTGCTCATGGATGCCCGCCTCGTCCGACTGGTCGGCAGCGACAATGGCCGCGACCAACTCCGTATCCAGCGCCTCGCCCAGGGCGTGCAGCAGATCCAGGGCATGCTCGCGCTGCTGGTCGATGGCCACCCGCATGCCGTAGCCGAACTCGGCATTGTCCTCGAACAGGGAATTGGACCAGGCCGGTCCGCGGCCCTCGCCGTTGGCCGCCCAAGGGGTGGTCGGCAGATTGCCGCCGTAGATGGAGGAGCAACCGGTGGCGTTGGCCACCAGCATGCGGTCGCCGAACAGCTGGCTGGCCAGCTTGATGTAGGGCGTCTCGCCGCAGCCCACGCAGGCGCCGGAAAACTCGAACAGGGGCTGGAACAGCATCGAGCCCTTCAGGGTGCCGACCTTGACCTCACGCCGGTCATATTCGGGCAGGCCGAGGAAGAATTCCCAGTTGGCCTTCTCCGGCGCGCGCAGATCGTCGATGGGCGCCATGTTCAGCGCCTTGCGGCTGGCATTGGACTTGTCACGGATGGGGCAGATATCCACGCACAGACCGCAGCCGGTGCAGTCCTCGGGCGCGACCTGGTAGGCGATATGATACCCCTGCGGATAGTCCTTGCCCTTGACCGGCATGGACTTGAAGCCGGACGGCGCATCCTTGAGGTATTCCTCCGGAAACAGCTTGCTGCGGATCACGCCGTGCGGACACACCAGGGGGCACTTGCCGCACTGGGTACACAGGTCCGTCTCCCATACCGGTATCTCCAGGGCCAGATTGCGTTTCTCATAGGCCGCCGTGCCCAGGGGGAAGGTGCCGTCACTGGGCATGAAGCTGACCGGTACCTCGTCGCCCTTGCCGGCGATCAGCCTGGCGGTGAACCGCTGCACAAAATCAGGCGCCGACTCCGCCACCGTGGCCGGACGCTCGAAGTCGCTGCTGACCGTCTCCGGCACCGTCACCTCGTGCAGATTCTCCAACGCCATGTCGATGGCGCGGAAGTTGAATTCGACAATGCGCGAGCCTTTTTTGCCATAGGTCTTCTCCACCGCCTCTTTGATGGCGGCAATGGCCGCGTCGCGTTCCAGCACGCCGGAGATGGCGAAGAAGCAGGTCTGCATGACGGTGTTGATGCGCGTACCCATGCCGGCCTCCTGCGCCACCCGGTAGGCATCGATGCAGTGGAAGCGGACCCGCTTGTCGATCATCTGCTGCTGCAGCCGGCGCGGCAGGCTGTCCCAGACCCGCTCCGGCAGCTCCGGACTGTTGAGCAGAAACACCGCACCCTCGGCGGCCTTATCCAGCAGGTCGTAGCGTTCCACAAACACCGGCTGATGACAGGCCACGAACTGCGCGGCACCGTCGTCGATCAGGTAGCTGGAACGGATCGGCTGCGGACCGAAGCGCAGGTGCGAAACCGTGACCGCGCCGGATTTCTTGGAGTCGTAGACGAAATAGCCCTGGGCATGGAGATCCGTCGACTCGCCGATGATCTTGATGGAGTTCTTGTTGGCACTGACGGTGCCGTCCGAGCCCAGGCCATAGAAGACCGCCTGCACCGCATCCCGGTGGGCATCGGTGCGATAGCCCGGATCCCAGTCCAGCGAGGTATGGCTGACATCATCATGGATGCCGATGGTGAACAGGTGCTTCGGTTCGGGTTTATCGAGTTCGTCGAACACCGCCCGGACCATACCAGGCGTGAACTCCTTGGATGACAGGCCGAAGCGGCCGCCGATCACCCGCGGCAGGGCAGTGAATCTTCCGCCACCGCTGCACTGATGCCGGGCCAGCGCGGTGATCACGTCCTTGTACAGCGGTTCGCCGTCGGCGCCGGGTTCCTTGGTGCGGTCGAGCACGGCGATGGCCTTCACCGTCGGCGGCAGGGCGGCAATGAGCGCCGCGGGATCGAATGGCCGGTACAGCCGCACCCGCAGCACGCCGACCTTTTCGCCCTGAGGTTCGAGATACTCCACCGTCTCCGCTACCGTCTCGGCACCCGACCCCATCAGCACGATCACCCGTTCGGCATCCGCCGCGCCTGCGTAGTCATAGAGGCGATACTGCCGGCCGGTCAGTTCGGCAAAGCGGTCCATGCACGCCTGCACGATACCGGGAAAGGCATCATAGTAGGGGTTGACCGTCTCCCGGCCCTGAAAATACACATCCGGGTTCTGCGAACTCCCGCGCAGCACCGGGTGCTCCGGCGACAGGGCGCGGGCGCGCTGGGCAGCCACGGCCTCGCTGTCGATCAGATCGCGGATAACAGCCTCGTCGACGACCGCGATCTTGGCCACTTCGTGCGAAGTGCGGAAACCGTCGAAGAAATGCAGTACCGGGATGCGGCCCTTGAGCGTGGCGGCATGGGCGATCAGCGCCAGATCATGCGCCTCCTGTACCGAGGCCGAGGCCAGCAGGGCAAAGCCGGTGCTGCGCGCGGCCATCACGTCGCTGTGATCGCCGAAGATGGACAGGGCCTGCACGGCCAGCGAACGCGCGGCAATGTGGAACACCGCCGGGCTCAGTTCGCCGGCGATCTTGTACATGTTGGGCAGCATCAGCAGCAGCCCCTGGGAGGCGGTGAAGGTGCTGGCCAGGGAGCCGGCCTGCAGCGCACCGTGAATGGCGCCGGCCGCCCCACCCTCGCTCTGCATCTCGACGATGCTGGGAATACTGCCCCAGATGTTGGTTTTACCCGCGGCCGACCAGGCGTCGGCCAGTTCGCCCATGGGTGAAGCCGGGGTGATGGGGTAGATGGCGCAGACATCGCTGACGGCATGGGCGATGCGGGTGGCCGCCTCGTTGCCGTCGACGGTCAGCATGGTGGGAGCCGGCATGTGTATTCCCCCTGGATATGACACCTTGTGCACAGCATAGTGTCAGCGGTCGGCAGCCGCCACAGCCGATGCGGCGCCGCTTGACCGATATCAATCGCCGGACGAATGCATCACCGGATCGTGCGTGCGCTCGAGTTGGTGAAGCAATGCCGGCCAGGCATTATCCAGCAGCTGCGGCTGGGCGCGGGACGTGGGATGGATGCCATCGGCCTGCATCAGCCCGGGCTCCAGCGCCACACCGTCCAGCAGAAAGGGCACGCCGGTCACGCCGGGACGCGCACCCAGTTCGACAAAGATGCGTTCGAAGGCCACGGTATATACCGGCCCGTAATTGGGTGGCAGCTTCATGCCCAGCAGCACCACCCGGGCGTTCTCCTGCCGGGACAGCGCGATCATCCGGGCGAGGTTGTCACGCGTCTCCCGCATGGCCAGGCCGCGCAGACCGTCGTTGCCGCCCAGTTCGAGAATCACCACATCCGGCGCATGGGTTTGCAGCAGTTCGGGCAACCGGGCCAGACCGCCGGCCGTGGTCTCGCCGCTGATGCTGGCATTGACGACGCGGTGCGGATACCCTTCCAGTTGCAAGCGCTGTTGCAGCAGATGTACCCACCCCTGCTCCAGTTCCATGCCATAGGCGGCACTGATGCTGTCGCCCAGCACCAGTATGCGCGGCGCTTCCGCCCGCGCCGCAGCGGCTGCGATCAGCAGCATGCACAGCAGCAATTTCAGGAGACGCATGAAGGCACAGGCAAGCGAAGAATTCACGGCGACCATCCGGGCTGAAGGACTGGACAAGGAAGTGACGACCCCCAAGGGGACGCTGTCCATCCTGTCGGATATCACACTGCAGATCAACCGCGGCGAGACAGCGGCCGTGGTCGGCGCCTCCGGCTCCGGCAAGTCCACCCTGCTCGGCCTGCTGGCCGGGCTGGATCTGCCCAGCCGCGGCCACGTCTGGCTCGATGGTGCGGAACTCACGGCCCTGGACGAGGATGGACGCGCACGCCACCGTGCCGGCCGGGTGGGCTTCGTGTTCCAGTCCTTTCACCTGCTCGATGCCATGAGCGCGCTGGAGAATGTCATGGTGCCGCTGGAACTGCTGCAGGTTCCGGATGCCGGGGCCCGCGCCGCCGACTGGCTCACCCGGGTCGGCCTGCAGGATCGGCTGGATCATACCCCGGCCCAGCTCTCGGGCGGTGAACAGCAGCGCGTGGCCATAGCCCGCGCCTTTGCGATCCAGCCCGGCATCCTGTTCGCCGACGAGCCGACCGGCAATCTGGACAGCCGCACCGGCGCCCAGGTCGCGGAACTGCTGTTCGAACTGAATGCCTCCCACGGCACCACCCTGGTGCTGGTCACCCATGATCCGGCCCTGGCCGGGCGCTGTCAGCGGCGGCTCACGCTGGACGCGGGACGGCTGGTCTGATGCGCCCCGGCCTGGTGTCCCTGGCCTGGCGCTGGCTGCGACGGGAGCGCCGTCACGGCGAGTTGCGCCTGATCCTGGTCGCCACCCTGCTGGCCGCCGCCGTGGCGGCCCTGACCGGGCGCTTCACCGGCCACATCAACGACCGGCTGCTGGCCCAGGGGGTGGAACTGCTCGGCGCCGATCTGATCCTGGACACGCCCGCGCCGCCACCCGCCCCCTGGCTGGAACAGGCCCGCACCCTGGGGCTGCAGGTCAGCCCCGGGGTCGAATTCGCCAGTGTCGTGGTACATGGCGAGCAGGTTCAGCTGGCCAGCATCAAGGCCGCCGCCGCCAACTATCCCCTGCGCGGGCGGATCGAGATCGCCGACACGGTGCGCGGCGAGCCCCGTCCCGCACCCGGCATGCCCGCCACCGATGAGGTCTGGGTCGAGGCGCGCCTGTTCGATCTGCTGGACCTGGCCATCGGCGATCGCATCCAGCTGGGACAGCAACAGTTCACCATCGGCGCCGCGCTGGCCTTCGAGCCCAGCCGCGGCGGCAGCTTCTTCAACCTGTCGCCGCACATCCTGATGCACCGCGACGCCCTGCCGGCGACCGGCCTGATCCAGCCCGGCAGCCGGGCTACCTATCGCACCGGGTTTGCCGGCGGGTTGAATGCACTCGACGCCTTCAGGGCCTGGCTGGAGCCGCAGCTGCGTGACAGCCACAAGCTGGTCGATCTGCACAGCGGCCGGCCGGCCATGGGCCGGGCGCTGGGGCGGATCGAGCAATACCTGCATCTGGGCAGTGCCAGCGCCCTGCTGCTGGCCGGCATCGCCATCGCGGTAGCCGCCCGGCGGCATGCCGACCGTCATATCACCAGCAGCGCCCTGCTACGCACCTACGGCGTGGACGGGCGGCGCATTGTTCTGTTATTCCTGTTGCAGCTGCTCATGCTCGGCCTGATCGCCAGTCCCGCCGGCGCCCTGCTCGGCTGGTTCGGCGGTCAGGGCCTGGTCACCCTGCTCGATCCCGACACGCCCGCGCCGCCGCTGTCGCTGCTGGACCCGGCCCTGCCGATCGCCGCGCTGACCGGCCTGGTCACTCTGCTGGGCTTCGGTCTGGCGCCGATCCTGGCCATTCGCACCGTTCCGGCCCTGCTGGTACTGCGGCGGCTGCCCACGCCGATGTCCGCCTCCCGCTGGCTGGCCTATGTCAGTGCCGGCACCGCCCTGCTGCTGCTGATGTGGTATCAGACCGGTTCACTGGTCCTGGTGCTGCGTTTCGCCCTGGGCGCACTGGCACTGGTGGTGGTCGCCGCGGTCCTGTTCCAGCTGCTGCTGGGGCTGGTCCGACGCCTTGACACGCGCCGACTGTGGTGGCGTTTCGGCGTCGCCAATCTGTGGCGCCGGCGTCGCTTCGCCACCGCCCAGGGCATCGCCTTCGGTCTCATCTTCATGTGCTTCGCCCTGCTCATTGCCGTGCGCCAGGAACTGTTCGCCACGTGGGAGGCGCAATTGCCGCCAGGCACTCCCAATCACTTCGCCATCAACATCCAGCCGCCGCAGGCCGAACCCTTCGCCGCCGCACTCCGGCGCCTGGACATCGACTATGACGCCATCTATCCATTGGTACGCGGCCGCCTGATCGAGCTCAATGGCGCACCCATCCGTCAGGCGGTGAGCAAGGAGACCGACGACCACAATGCGCTGCGCCGCGAGCTGAACCTGACCTGGAGCGAGACCGTCCCCTACGGCAACGAGGTGCTGAGCGGGCACTGGTGGGAAGGCACGCCGCAGCGCAGGGATGTGATTTCGGTGGAATCGCAGCTGGCCGAACAGCTCGGCATCGAAATCGGCGACCGGCTCGGCTTTCTCATCGGCGGCGACACCTTCGAGGCCGAGGTGATCAACCTGCGCAGCGTGGAGTGGGAATCCTTCCGGCCGAATTTCTACATCATCTTCCCGCCCGGCATGCTGGAAGACTATCCCGCCACCTGGATGACCAGCTTCCATCTGCCCGACGAACGGCGCCGGCTGCTGCCGGAACTGCTGCGCGAATTCCCCTCCGTCACCCTGCTCGACGTGGATTATGTGCTGAACGAAGTGCGGCGCCTGTTCGACCAGGGCAGCCGCGCCATCACCGCCATCCTGGTGCTGATCCTGGCCAGCGGCGCAGCACTGCTGGTGGCCACCGTCATCGCCAGCGCCGGCCAGCGGCTGCAGCAGAACGCCCTGCTCCGCGCGCTGGGCACCGACAGCCGCACCCTGCGTCAGGCACAGTTCGCGGAATTCCTGGCACTGGGGTTTCTCGCCGGCCTGCTGGCCTGGCTGGGCACCGAACTGGCCCGCTATGGCCTGTTCAGCCGGGTGTTCGAACTGCCCTACCAGCCCAGCCTGACCCTGCTCGCCGGTGTTCTGGCCGTGACCATGCTCACCCTGGGGCTCACCGGGGTCTGGGCCACCCGCAGGATTCTCACCCGCTCGCCCATGCTGCTGCTGCGCGAAAACCCCGACTAAAAAGAAAAAAAGGGAAAAAAGGTGGGAAAAAAAGGGGTCGGTGACAAAACGCAATCATTATCATTTGTCACCGACCCCTTTTAAAGAACATCAAGCCGGTAGCGATATTGCCCGTTCACGCGCCTCGGTCAGGCCGCCGGCGAATTCGAGTCGCCCGGCCTGTTCCCGGATGCCGGCGCGCATGAGCTTGTCCTGCATGCGCGGCTTGAGATTGGCGATGATGACGCCGATGCCGCGCTGGTGCAGGTTGCCCAGCAGGGATTCCAGCGCCACGATGCCGGTCATGTCGATCATGGGCACGTCGCTCATATCCAGGATCACGATGCGCACGTCGCTGCTGATGTGGCGCAGGGCGCTGGTCGCCTTCTCGGCGGCACCGAAGAAGAGCGCGCCGTTGATGTCGTAGACGGCGACATGCGGCGGCAATCCGGCCAGGTGCTGGTGCGCCTTCATATCCATCAATTCGGTGCCGGTCAGCGCCGAGATGCGGCGGATGAACAGGATCGCGGCCAGCACCAGACCGGCGGCCACGGCTATGACCATGTCGAAGGCTACGGTGAGGCCGAAGCAGGCCAGCAGTACCACCACGTCGCAGCGCGGCGCCACCTTGAGGATGTGCGCGAAGTGCCGCACCTCGCTCATGTTCCAGGCCACCACCAGCAACAACGCGGCCAGCGCGGCCATGGGCAGCTGACCCAGTACGCCGGCCAGGCTGACCACCACGGTCAGGATCACCAGGGCATGCACGATGGCGGCCACCGGGCTGCGCGCACCGGCGCGGATGTTGGTGGCGGTGCGGGCGATGGCGGCGGTGGCCGGGATGGCGCCGAAGAAGGGTCCGACCAGGTTGCCCAGGCCCTGGCCGATGAGTTCGGTGTCCGGCTGGTGGCGGGCGCCGGTCAGGCCGTCGGCCACCACGGCGCAGAGCAGGGATTCGATGGCGCCGAGCATGGCCACGGTGAAGGCCGCGGGCAGCAGGTCGCGGATCAGCTGCCAGGAGATCCCGATCGGGTTGCCGTCGGCATCCGGCAGCGTCCAGGGCAGCAGCGGCAACGGTGGCGCCTGCGGGATGCCCTGGCGGGTCACGCCGTCGAGCAGGTAGCCGAACTGGGAGTTGATGGTCGCGACCGAAAAGTCGGGCAACAGCCGCCCCAGCGCCCAGGCGGCGAGCGCCCCGAGCAGCAGCGCGACCAGATGACCGGGGATGCGGGTCCGGAGCCGGGTCCACAGCAGCAGCACCGACAGGGTGATCAGCCCGATGACCAGGTCCGGCCAGCGGGCGGTAGGCAGGGCCTGCACCAGCACCACCAGCTTCTCCAGGAAATGCTGCGGCAGTTCGCCGGTGGTCAGGCCGAGAAAGTCCTTGATCTGTAGACCGGCAATGACCACAGCGATGCCGGCGGTGAAACCGATGGTGACCGGATAGGGGATGTACTGGATCAGCCGCCCCATCCTCGCCACACCCATAATGATCAGGATCATGCCGGCCATGACGGTGGTCAGCAGCAGTCCACCCAGTCCGTATTCGTGGGTGATGGGCAGCAGGATGACGACGAAGGCGGCGGTGGGGCCGGAAATGCTGTAGCGCGAGCCGCCGCTGAGTGCGATGATCAGTCCAGCGACGATGGCGGTGTAGAGCCCGTACTGGGGCGGCACGCCGCTGGCGATGGCCAGCGCCATGGCCAGCGGCACGGCGACAATGCCGACGGTCACGCCGGCCATGAGATCGGCGCGCAGGTCGGCGAGGCGGTAGCCCCGGAGCGATGCGATGAGGGCGTTGCGGTTCCAGTACTCGAACATCATGCTGCCTGGATATGAAATGAAGCGATGGAGGGGGTCGTCACGTCCAACTACGGCTTGCGCTTCTTCCGCGCCGCGCTCGACTTGACCTTCTTCATCAGCCGCTTGCGCTTGTGCTGCTGGCGCGGCGTGAGCTTGTTGCGCTTGTCCTTGTAAGGGTTCTCGCCGGTGCGGAACTCGAGCCGGATGGGCGTGCCCACCAGTTGCAGCTGGGTGCGAAAGTAGTTTACCAGATAACGCTTGTAGGCATCCGGGATGGCCTGGGTCTGATTGCCGTGGATCACGATCAACGGCGGATTGTGGCCGCCCTGGTGGGCATAGCGCAACTTGATGCGTCGGCCGCGCACCAGCGGCGGCTGGTGCGCATATACGGCCGCTTCCAGCATCCGGGTCAGTTCCGGGGTAGAGAACTTCGCGGTGGCCGATGCGTAGCAACGCTGCACGGCCTCGAACAGATGGCCCACATTGGTGCCGTGCAGCGCGGAAATATAGAAGAACTCGGCGAAGCTGACAAAGGGCAGACGACGGTCCACCTCGGCCTTGATGCGATCGCGTGCATCCGTCTCCAGACCGTCCCATTTGTTGACCGCGATGACCAGCGCCCGGCCGGAATCGGCGGCCAGCCCGGCCAGGGTGGCGTCCTGATCGGTGATGCCGTCATGGGCATCCAGCACCAGGATCACCACATGCGCGGCCTCCATGGCCTGGAGCGCCTTGATGACGCTGAACTTCTCGACCGCGGCATCGATGCGGCTGCGCCGGCGCACGCCGGCGGTGTCGATCAGGGTATAGGCCTGGCCGTCGCGCTCGAACGGCACCAGGATGCTGTCTCGGGTGGTGCCGGGCTGGTCGAAGGCGACCACCCGCTCCTCGCCCAGGATGCGGTTGAGCAGGGTGGATTTACCGACATTGGGGCGCCCCACCAGGGCGATGCGGATGCTGTCGTCGGCGGCCTTGTCCGCTGTGGCCTCCGCCGCTTCGGGCAGGGCCTCGAGTACCGGTTCGATCAGGTCGTGCACGCCGTGGCCGTGCACGGCCGACAGCGGAAAGGCCTGTCCCAGACCCAGGGCATAGAATTCGGCCACGGCGGTATCCGGGTCGGCGCCGTCGACCTTGTTCACGGCGAGATAGACCGGCTTGTGCGTGCGGCGCAGGCGTTCGGCGATCTGCTGATCGGTGGGGGTCACACCGCTGCGGGCCTCGACCAGAAAGATGACGGCGTCGGCCTCCTCCACCGCCTGCCAGGACTGCTGCGCCATCAGGGCATCGATGCCGGCCTCCGCGCCGCTCAGGCCGCCGGTGTCGATCACCCGATAGGGCCGATCACCGATCCTGCCCTCGCCGTACTTGCGGTCGCGCGTCAGCCCCGGCAGGTCGGCCACCAGGGCATCCCGGCTGCGGGTGAGCCGGTTGAACAGGGTCGATTTGCCGACATTCGGGCGTCCGACCAGGGCGATGATGGGTAACATTGACAGATTCCAGGTTCCAGGTGCCAGGGCCGAGGAACACACAGTGAGTAGGATTGGTGAAGGCGGGAACGCCGTAACCCATCATTTGCCGCGCCGCGATGGGTTGCGCTGCGCTCCACCCATCCTACGGGCTAGCGCGTGCTTATCCTATACGCCGCCAGGGTGCCGTCACTGGCATACACATAGGCCGTATCCCCGTCCACCACCGGGATGGACAGGATCGGATCGCCGGTCACGCGGGTGCGGCCGACGATGGCGCCATCAAAGCGCGACAGGGCGTGCAGATAGCCTTCCAGGTCGGCCACCAGGACATGATCGTCCAGCGCCGCGGGTGCGGTCAGCTGGCGATGCAGCAGACGCTCGTTCTGCCAGATGGCCGAGCCGTTGCGCCGGTCCAGGGCCCAGACCCGGCTGTCCTGATCGGTGACATAGACGTGGCGGAAATCCACATCCAGACCAACGGCAGAGGACATCTCCCGGTCCCACAGCTTGTTGCCGCTGCTGCCCTCGACAGCGGCCACATGCCCCTGATAGGTCACGGTGTAGACCGCGTTGCCCTGAATGCGCGGCGGCGAGTCGATGTCGACCATACGCTCCAGTTCGGAACGGCCCGCGGGCCGACTGATGGCGGCTTCCCATATCGGCAGACCGCGTTCGAGTTCCACCGCGGCCAGCTTGCCGCTGTCCTGGCCGATGAGGGCGAAGCCTTCGACCAGGGTGGGGGTGGCGGTGCCGCGCAGACTCAGCGCGGGCACGGTGCGGTCGAATACCCAGCGCCGTTCGCCGGTGGCTGAGTCCAGCCCGGTGACATCGCCGTCGACCGACTGCACCACGGCCACGCCGCGATCGGCCTGCGGTGGCGCCAGCACCTCACCGGAGACGCGGGCGCGCCACACCTCGGCGCCGTCACGCCAGTCCAGGGCCAGGACTTCGCCTTCGATGCTGCCGACCAGGATCAGGCCGTCACCGGTACCGACCCCGCCGCTGACCGCCAGCCCGGTATCACGCTCCCATACCGGCTTGCCGCTGGCGGCCTCGAGGGCCATCACCCGCCCCTGGTGATCCACAGCGAAGATGCGCCCACCGTCAACCGCCGGCTGCAGGCGCAGAAATCTGTCATCGGTGCCGGCGCCGATATCACGCGACCACAGGCGCTCGAGCTCGACCTCGGCCTCGAAATCATGCAACTCGGTGGGCGGCTCGGTATTGTCATCGCCGCGCAGCCAGGCGCAGCCGGGCAGCGCCAGCGTCAACAGCAGCAGGGGCAGCAGAACACGCATCAGGCCGCCCCTTCCCCGCCGACGCGGGCGGCATCGTCACGCTTGGCCTCGAGCAGAGAACGCCCAGGCAGATCGTCCGGATAGGCCGCCAGCGCCGCCTGATAGGCCGTGCGGGCCGCGGCATAGTCTTCATGCGCCATGGCCAGATCGCCCTCCAATTCATGATAGATCACGGCATAGCTGCCGCGGTCGGCCACCTCATCGAGCAGGGCCCGGACACGACCCAACTCGCCCTGGGCGATGTACAGCCGCGCCAGGCGGACACGCGCTGTATGTTTCAGCGGCCCGTCGTCGGCACGCTCGTAGGCCCATTGCAGCTGCGCCCGGGCCGCCTCGGGCTTGTCTTCATCCAGCTGCAGGCGTGCGATCTGCAGCGCGGCCAGCACGGCATAGCTGCTGCCCGCGTATTCGTTGAGCAGGGTCTCATGGGTCGAGGCCGCCGCGGCCGCCTCCCCCCGGGAGACGGCGTTGCTCAACTGGGCGTAGAGGTTGGAAGCCGCCATCGACTGCTGCTCCTGGTACTGCATCCACGCCTTGCCGCCGAACAGCGCAGCCAGACCGAGCATGATTCCGGTCAGCAGGGCACTGCCATTCTCGCGCAGCCATTTCTTGATCGCTTCCGCCTGTTCGTCATCGGTCTTGTAGCCTTCGGCCATGCTGCAGCCCTCACTGGTTTACGATTTCGGTTAGATGGTCGATGAGTTCCGCCTCCGGCAGCACCCGCTGTTCGCCGGTTTCGCGCAGGGGTTTGAGCCCGATCTCGCCGCGTGCGGCCTCCTCCTCGCCCAGGATCAGGGCGTAGCCGGCCTGGCACTTGTCCGCCTTCTTGAACTGGCTCTTGAAACTGCCGCCGCCGCAGTTCATCTGCAGCCGCAGTCCCGGCACCGCATCACGCAGACGCTCGGCCAGCACCGCGCCCTGTGCCAGCGCCGCCTCGCCGGCCACCACCAGGTAGGCATGGGGTGCAGGCGGCGGCGGCACCGCCTCCAGCGTCTCGAGCAGGGCGATCAGGCGTTCCAGTCCCAGGGCAAAGCCCACCGCCGGCGTCGGCTTGCCGCCGAGCCAGCCGACCAGGCCGTCGTAGCGCCCGCCGGCGCACACCGTTCCCTGAGCGCCGAGGCGATCGGTCACCCACTCGAACACGGTACGGCTGTAGTAATCCAGACCGCGCACCAGGCGCGGATTGACGCGGTACGCCAGGCCGGCGGCATCGAGATAGCCGCACAGGGCCTGGAAATGATCGCGCGATTCGGTATCCAGATGATCCGCCAGTTTCGGGGCGGCCTCGATGAGGGCCTGCATGTCCGGGTTCTTACTGTCGAGAATGCGCAGCGGATTGCTGTGCAGGCGCCGGCGGCTGTCCTCGTCGAGTTGATCCTGATGGGCCTCGAGGTACTCGACCAGTATGGCCTTGTAGGCGGCGCGCGCCTCCTGGCTGCCGAGTGAATTGACCTCCAGCCGCACCTCACTCAGCCCCAACGCCCGCCACAGGCGCGCGCTCATGAAGATCTGTTCGGCGTCGACATCCGGACCTTCCATGCCGAAGGCCTCCACCCCGATCTGGTGGAACTGACGGTAGCGCCCCTTCTGCGGCCGCTCATGGCGGAACATGGGTCCGGTGTACCACAGCCGCTGCACCTGGTTGTACAGCAGCCCCTGTTCCATGCAGGCACGCACGCAGCCGGCCGTCCCTTCGGGGCGCAGGGTGAGGCTGTCGCCGTTGCGGTCCTCGAAGGTATACATCTCCTTCTCGACGATATCGGTCACCTCGCCGATGGAGCGTTTGAACAGCTCGGTCTTCTCCAGGATGGGCATGCGGATTTCCTGATAGCCGTAGTCCTGGAGGGTGGCGCGCGCCACCGCCTCCACGTGCTGCCAGGTGGAGGTCTGCTCAGGGAGGATGTCATTCATCCCCCGCACGGCCTGAATGTTCGAGCTCTTTGCCATTGTCTATCGGGTCAAATGGGGTGCGCAGGGCGCCACTGTTCAGTCGAGGGTAAACCGGGCCACACTGCCCGGGTCGTAGCCGGTCAGGTCGTAGGGCCGGCCGTCGACACTGAGCTCCACCCCGGCGGCATTGCCCAGTACCACCTGCAGCGGCGGCCGGCCGCTGACCCGATGTTCACTGCCGGCCGGGTACAGCCCCACCAGCAGCGCCTCCCCGGCGCCATCCCGGATCGAGATCCAGCTCTCCTGGTTCAGCTGCAGCCGCACCCGGCGCAGCATCGACGCGGGTTCGGCCGGGGGCGCCGGAGGCGTCGGCTCTGCGGGCGCGACCGCCTCTGCTTCGGGCGGTGATACCTCGGGCAGCGGCAATTCCGGCATGGACGGCGCCGCCGCCGGCTCGGGGGAGGATTCCGGGGCGGATTCCGGGGCGGATTCCGGTACGGGTTGCGGGGCGGGTTCCGGCAGCGGGGTGGTCAGCGTCGGCAGACGAATCGCCGCATCGCCGTCAACGCCCGCCTCCGCCTGCGTTTCGGAGGCGTCCGGCAGCGCGCCGGGCAGTGACGGGGCATCGGTCCCCAGGACTGTATCCGTGTCGTCGCCGCTGAAGCGTTCCCACAGGCCGGGCAGTGTGACCAGGGCCAGGCCGCCGAGCACGGCCAGCACCAGCAGCAGGCCGAGGGTGCGCCAGGGCAGACGGGGCTTCACCAGCGCCCGCTGCGCCGGCGGCGGCATGCCGACCGTACGCAACTCGGGGGATTCGGCCGGCTGGTACAGGGCCAGCAGTTCCTCCTCGTCCAGCCCCAGCAGGCGGGCGTAGGCGCGGACGTAGCCGCGAACATAGATGGGCGCGGGGAGACGCTCGTGATCGTCCTGTTCCAGCGCCACAATGATGTGTTCGTGCAGGTGCAGCTGGGCGGCCACCTCGGCCGGGCTGATGCCCTTGCGTTCGCGCGCCTCACGCAGGCGCGAACCCGCCCCTGTGACAGCGGCGGTCGGAGCGCCCGGCTCCGGGTCTGTGTGTTCCGGCGTATCGGTCATATCGTTGTCAGGGCTCGCCGAACAGTTCCCTGGCCTGGGGGGAGTCCGGGAAATTGTTCCTGAGCAGCAGACGGTAGCTGGCTTCGGTGTTTCTGTCGCCGAGCTGTTCCTCGGCCCGGATCCCCAGCAACAGGGTCTGTGGCGTGTGGCGGGCCACGGCCTGATAGCGCTGCAGATAGGCCCGCACCTTCAGGTACTGCCCCTGTTCCAGACTGAGCTGGGCCATGCGGCGCAGCGCAATGGGATATTCGGGTTCGGCTTCCAGCGCCTTGCGCAGGTAGAGTTCAGCCTTCTCCAGATCACCCGCCTGGTGGGCGCAGATACCGGCGTTGGCATAGACCAGCTCCGGTGCCTCGTAGAGCGGATCGGAAGCCGCCGCCACGAAATGCGGCTCGGCATCCTCCCAGCGATCCTGGCGGCACAGGAAGGCGCCGTAATTGTTGTGGGCGCGCGAGTCATTCCGGTCAAGCCGCACAGCACGCTGGAAGTGATGATCGGCCTGGTCGATCTGGCCCAGCGACTCGTAGAGCACGGCAATGGCATTGTGCGCCGTTGCAAGCTCCGGGTCCTGGCGCAGCGCCTTCTGGAATTTCTCCATCGCGACCTGGTTCATGCCCTCCTGCATGTACTGCAGCCCGAGCTCCACGTTGTACTGGGCAGCACTCCGGTCCTCGCTGTCCCTGACGCCGGAACCGGCACAGCCGCCTGCCAGCAGGGTGACCAACAGCAGCGTGAACAGCCCGTGCCTCATCCACGGACCTCCTGCACCGCCACCTCGAGTTGCCGCTCGCGACGGCGGGTGCGGTCGCGGAACTCCCCGGCCAGCTGGCCGCAGGCGGCGGCGATGTCATCGCCGCGGGTCTTGCGGGTGACGGTGACGATGCCGCCGTTGATGAGGATGTTCTGGAATTCCAGGATGCGCTGCGGATCGCTGCTCACATACGCGGTATTCGGGAACGGATTGAACGGGATCAGGTTGACCTTGGACGGCACCCGACGCAGCAGCCGCAGCAGCTCACGGGCATGCGCATCGGAGTCGTTCACGCCGGCCAGCATGACGTACTCGAAGGTCACCCGCCGGCGGGGCTCGTCGGCCACGTAGCGCCGACAGGCCTCCATCAGTTCGGCGATGGGGTATTTCCGGTTGATCGGCACCAGTTCGTTGCGCAGTTCGTCATTGGTCGCATGCAGCGACACGGCCAGACTGACGTCGCACTCGGCCCTGAGCCGATCCAGTTCGGGCACGATACCGGAGGTACTGAGGGTGATACGGCGTTTGGACAGACCGAAGGCCAGGTCGTCACGCATGATGTTCATGGCCCGCACCACGGCGTCGTAATTGAGCAGCGGCTCGCCCATGCCCATCATCACGACGTTGGTGATGGCGCGCTTGTGCTGCACGTCGCCGCCCAGGGCGCGGCTGGCCAGCAGCACCTGGCCGATGATCTCGGCAGTGGTGAGGTTACGGTTGAACCCCTGCTGGGCGGTGGAGCAGAAACTGCAGTTGAGCATGCAGCCCACCTGCGAGGAGACGCACAGGGTGCCGCGCTCCTTTTCGGGGATGAATACGGTCTCGATGCAGTTGCCGTCAGCCAGCTGCAGCAGCAGCTTGCGCGAGCCGTCGGCGGACAGCCGGTCCATGACCACCCGCGGCAGTTCCATGCGGGCCGCATTGTGCAGGCGCTCGCGCAGGGCCTTGCTCAGGTTGGACATGCCGGCGAAGTCGTCGACATCGAGCTGGTAGATCCACTTCATCACCTGCTGGGCGCGGAAGGACTTCTCGCCCATGGCGGCGAAGAAGCCCTCCAGGCCCCTGCGGTCCAGGTCCAGCAGATTGGTTGTGCGCGGGTCGGACATGCCGTTGCCCGGCCGCGGCATCAGCAGACGCCGGGGCCGGATTTCACTCCTTCAGCGTGTGCGCGGGCACAGCTCGTCGGATTTGAAGAAAAACTCGATTTCGGTCTTCGCCGTCTCCGGACCGTCGGAGCCGTGCACGGCATTCTCGTCCACGGTCTCGGCGAAATCGGCACGGATGGTGCCGGGCGCGGCCTCCCCGGGGTTGGTCGCGCCCATGATCCCGCGGTTGCGGTTGATGGCATCCTCGCCTTCCAGCACCTGCACCATGACCGGGCCGGACGTCATGAAGTCGACCAATTCATTATAAAAGGGCCGCTCCCTGTGAACCGCGTAGAAGGCCCCGGCCTGCTCGCGGGACAGGTGCATCATCTTTGCCGCCACAATCCGCAGGCCCTGGTCCTCGAACCGGCTGTAGATCTTGCCGATCAGATTCCCGGCCACGGCATCGGGCTTGATGATCGAGAGGGTGCGCTCCACCGCCATTAACCGAATTCTCCAAGTAACGGATTGATTTTCGCTGGATAATATAACATAAACCCGCGTGGTGACGCGGGTTTGACCGGAAAGGGATACAGTTTACCCAAATCCCCGTGTCACGGGCAATCAGACCGACTCCTCGATCCAGGCCAGCTGGATCGCCTCCAGCGCCTTCTCCCCACCCTGCCCCGGGTCGTCATCGAACTCGGACAGCTCCAGTATCCACTGGCGCAGTTCAACGAAGTTCACATACTTGGGATCCGCCTCCGGATGCGCCTGGTTCAGCGCGGCCGCAATCGCCAGCGAATCCGTCCACTTCAGCCCCATGTCCATGGTACCTTTTCCCGGCTAGGTGGTTGGGGTATACAGGGATTCCGTGGCGCAGACAAGCCCGCACCGCGCCACGCGGCAAGCGTCGGCTCAGGCGCGGATCGGGTCGAAATGGACAGGAATGTCGCCGTTATGGCGCTGCTGAGCCTCGAGTTCCTGGCGTTCGGCAACCTCGAGCACACCACCATTGCGCATCAACTCGCCCAGGGTAATCCGGTCAAGGAAGGTGCGAATCTGGCTGCTCAACTCCATCCACAATTCATGGGTCAGACAGCGCTGATCATTGTGGCAGTTGGCCAGGCCGCCGCAGCGGGTGGTATCGACATTCTCGTCCACCGCCAGGATGACGGCCGAGACGGGGATGTCGTCGGAATCGCGGCTGAGCGAATAGCCGCCGCCGGGTCCGCGGGTGCTGACCACCAGATTCTGCTTGCGCAGGCGGGTGAACAGCTGCTCCAGGTAGGACAGCGAAATACCCTGGCGCTCGGAGATCTCGGCCAGCTTGACCGGGCCCTGGCCGGCATGCAGCGCCAGGTCCAGCATGGCGGTGACGGCATAGCGGCCCTTGGTCGTCAGTTTCATGGCATCGGTCCCTCTGGTCTCTGGGTAAGGGTAATCTTATAATTATCCCATATCCTACTGTTTTTATCAAGTATTCTTCCCCGATCCGGGGCCTTCCTCCGGGGAATCGTCCTGGGGTTCGCTCGGCTCGAGTTCCCGTACCGGGGAAGCGGTCTTGATCTCGCAGGACCCCAGTTCCGGCAACTGCAGATCCGCCACCTCCATACCCAGGCTTTTCAGGCCCTTGCAGACCTCCTCCAGACGCTGATCCATGACGTGGACGTGATCGAGCATGGCGTTGATGGCCGAGGCGACGGGGTCCGGCATGTCCTTGGTCAGGCCGTAGGCATCGAAGCCCATCTTCCTGGCAATGGCGGCCTGGCTCTCGCTGGGCGCGACCCGCTGCTCCACCACCCGTCCCGGCACGCCGACCACCGTGGCCAGGTCGTGGATGTCCTTGAGTACCACCGAGTTGGAACCGATGCGTACGCCGTTGCCGATGCGGATCGGGCCCAGCACCTTGGCCCCGGCGCCGATGACGACATTGTTGCCCAGGCTGGGATGACGCTTGCCCTTGTCCCAGCTGGTGCCGCCCAGGGTCACGCCGTGATAGAGGGTGCAGTCGTCGCCGATCTCGGCGGTTTCGCCGATCACCACGCCCATGCCGTGGTCGATGAAGAAGCGGCGACCGATGACCGCGGCCGGGTGGATCTCGATCCCGGTGAACCAGCGGGTCAGACCCGAGAGCCAGCGCGCGAACCACTTCAGGCCCCGTTTCCACAGGGCATGATTCAGGCGGTGCATGAGCACGGCATGCACGCCCGGATAGGTGGTCAGGATCTCGAAGACATTGCGCGCGGCCGGGTCGCGGTCGAATACGCAGCGGATGTCCTCGCGCAGCTGTTCAAGGGACATGATTCAGATCCGGTCCGTGTCGATATAACCGGCATTGTACCTGCCGGAACGGCGGGGTGACAGCGCAGGGCCTCAGGAACCGGTACCGGTCTTGTCGAGCGCTTTGGCCTGAGCCGCGCTGAGGATACCGCGGAGGATGTTGACCTCGTTTCTGTCCGGCCGGGCACGTGTGAACAGCCGCCGCAGCCGGCGCATCATCTGTCCCGGCTGCTCGGGACTGATGAACTCGAGTTCATACAGAGTCTGCTCCAGGTGCGCGAACAGGCCTTCCATCTCCCGCGCCGTGGCCGGCGGATGCTCCGGGGTCTGCTGCGCCTGCACCGCACTGCCCAACCACTGCGTACGCAGTTCATAGCTCAGGACCTGTACCGCCTGGGCCAGGTTGAGCGAGGCGTAGTCGGGATTGGCGGGGATGTTCACCAGGGCATGACACAGATCCAGTTCCTCGTTGGTCAAGCCACTGCGCTCGCGGCCGAACACCAGCGCCACCGTTCCCTGCCCGGCCTCGGCCAGGGCCCGGGCGGCGCAGGCGCGCGGCTCCAGCAGCGGCCAGCGGATGGCACGCAGACGCGCGCTGGTGCCGACCACCCAGACGGCATCGGCCACCGCCTGGTCGAGCGTCGCCACCACCTGCGCCCCGGACAATACATCCTCGGCGCCCGAGGCGAGCGCGCTGGCCTCGGGATCGGGGAAGGCCGCAGGCGCGACCAGCCACAGATCGCTCAGCCCCATGGTCTTCATGGCCCGCGCCGCCGCGCCGATATTGCCCGGGTGCGAGGTATTGACCAGAACGATACGGATGCGCTCAAGCATCGTCCGGCACTACCTCGTTCAAACGCGCGCGGATACGTTCGAACAGCGCATTGACCGCTGTGCCGGCCGCCGCCGCACCGCCCTGCGGCGAGTCATCCGGCGCCGTGACCTCGGCCTCCATCAGTTCCTGCAGCCGCACCCGGCGTTCGCCCAGATCCACCAGGGTCAGGCGCAGCCGCACCCGGTAGCGGCTGGGCGTGACGGTGAAGTCCTGGACGAATTCCAGCACCTCGATGTCCAGTCGCTGATCGGCGGCGGCCGGCGTGGTACCGTCCACCACGTGCGCATAGGGGCCTTCCCGGGTGAAACGCTCCAGCAGCAGGGCATGCAGCAGCTGCGACGGCGGATCGGCCCAGCGGCTGCGGGCATAGAAATCCAGCTGTCCGGGCTGCCGGCGATAGGTCATGCGGGCGCTGTCCAGCCCGGCGCGCATGCGCGGCGGCGGCAGCAGCAGGGTCAGCGGCGCACGCGCCTGTGCCGGGAGGGCGTCGGCCGGGGCCGCCTCCAGGGTGTAATGATCGTAGGCAACCGGTGTGCGGGGTTCGGGCAGTACGGAGCAGCCGGCCAGCCACAGGGCCGTGAGCAGTGCAGTCCATACGCCTGTCCTGGCCAGCGCGTTCATTGTCCCTCCTCCCCCGGTCCGAGTGGCCGTGCGGGTTCGCCGTAGAGCAGCCGGCTCGGGTCCTGCTCCAGGTCCCCGACCAGCCGCCGCATGTCGCCCGACAGGCCGTGCAGTTCCTGCATCAGCTGCTGAAACTGCGGCAGCAGCTGATCGGTGACCTGGCCCAGGCCCTGGCCGCCGGCCTCGACCTGACGGCGCAGTGCCTGGCTGGTGGCGGTGAAATCCTCCGCCATGCCTTCCAGCGAACGGCTGCCGGCCTGCAGCCGCTCGAGCAGCGGCGGCAGCGCCTCGCCGGCCTCGGCCGCGGCCTCGAAGAAGCGCGCCGCGTCCCGGCTGCCCCGGGCCAGGGTCTCGCGCTGCGCGGCCAGGGACTCGCTCAGCAGCGCCATATTCTCCAGGGTCACGGCGAAGGCCTCGCGGTTGTCGGCATCGAGCAGTGCATGCAGATCTCTCGCCACCCGGTTCAGGTTGTCGGCCAGTTCCGAGAGCGTGTTGTCCAGGCGCGAGAACAGCGAGGGGCCGGTATCGATCACCGGATACTCCTGACCCGGTGCGGCGGTGAGCAGCGGCGAGGAGACCTTGCCCCCGGCCAGTTCCACCGAGGCGATGCCGGTCAGGCCCTGCACCTTGAGCGTGGCGAGGGTATCGATACGGATCGGGATCTCGCTTTCGATGTCGACGGTCACGATCACCCGTTCGGGGTCGGTGGGATCCAGTTTCAACGCCCGCACCTTACCGACCTCCACTCCGTGATAACGCACCGGCGCATCCCGGTACAGCCCGGAGACGGATTCGGTCATGTGGATCTGATAGGTGCGATAGTCGGTGGTGATGTCGCCGAAGGCCAGCCACAGGCTCAGCCCGACGCCCGCCGCGCTGAGCACGATGACGAACAGCCCTACCAGAACATACTGTACCCGCGTCTCCATCCGGGAATGCCCTAACCCCTGTCTGCGCGGGCGCGGCCGGCGCGCGCGCCCTCGAAATACTGGCGCACCGCAGGATGCTCCACCGCGGCCAGTTCCGCCATCGGCCCCACCGCCACGATGCGCCTGTCCCCCAGTACCGCCACCCGGTCGGCCACCTGCCACAGGCTGTCGGGATCGTGGGTGATCATCACCACCGTCAGTCCCAGCCATTGTTTCAACTGCAGCAGCAGGACGTCAAAGCCGTCGGCACTGCTCGGATCCAGACCCGAGGTGGGCTCGTCCAGAAACAGCAGTTCCGGATCCAGCGCCATCGCCCGGGCCAATCCGGCACGCTTGATCATGCCGCCGCTGAGTTCGGCAGGATAGCGGTGCGCCGCCTCGGCAGGCAGCCCGACCTGGCGCAGCTTGAGGTAGGCCAGCTGGTCGATGAAGGCCGGATCGAAATCCGTGTGCTCGCGCAGCGGCACCCCGATATTCTGCAGCAGGGTCAGGCTGCTGAACAGGGCGCCGTGCTGGAACAGCACCCCGAAGCGCCGCCGCAGGGCCTGGCGCTCGCGCTCCCTGGCGCGCAGCACGTCCACGCCCAGCATGCGGATGCGCCCGGCACTGGGCCGGTGCAGCATGATCATTTCCTGCAGCAGGGTGGTCTTGCCGCTGCCGCTGCCGCCGACCAGCGCCAGCACCTCGCCCCGGCGCACGTCCAGATCCAGCCCTGCATGCACGACGAAGTCGTTGAAGCGCGTCTCCACCTGCCGCAGTTCAATGACGGTGTCAGACCCGGACATCAGATATTGAGCCAGCTGAACAGGATGGAGAACCAGGCATCGGCCACGATCACCAGGAAGATCGACTGCACCACCGACAGGGTGGTGTGATGGCCCACGCTGGCCGCGCTGCCGGCCACCTTGAAGCCCTGGAAGCAGCCGACCAGCACCACGATCAGGGCGAACACCGGCGCCTTGCCCAGACCCAGCAGGAAGGAACGCAGGGTCACGGCCTCATTGAGGCGGTCGAGGAAGGGCACGAAGCCCAGCCCCAGCTGCAGCTTGGCCATCACCATGCCGCCCAGCACCCCCATCACGTCGGCGAACACCGACAGCAGCGGCAACGCCAGGCACAGGGAAATCACCTTGGGCAGAACCAGGATCTCGAACGGCGAGATGCCGATGGTGCGCAATGCGGCCACTTCCTCGGTGACCTGCATGGTGCCGATCTGGGCGGTATAGGCGGAACCGGTGCGTCCGGCGACGATGATGGCCGCCAGCAGCGGCGCCAGTTCACGCAGCATGGACAGGCCCACCAGGTCGGCAACATAGATGTTGGCACCGTAGAGGCGCAGCTGTACCGCGCCCTGGTAGGCGATGACCACACCCATGAGAAAGGACAGCAGGCCGACGATCCCGAGCGCGCGCATGCCCGCGTTTTCCATATCTGCCAGCACCGCCTTCCAGCGGATGCGCCAGGGCCGGGCCAGCGCCCGCAGCAGGACCAGGAAGGTCTCGCCGGCGAAGGACAGCAGTTCGAACAATTCCTGCAGGGCATCGAGACTGGATTTGCCGATGCGGTGCAGGCCGCGCAGGGGTTTTGGCGGGGCGGGCACCGGCGGCTCGGCCAGTTCCTCCAGACGGGTCAGCAGGTCGAGGTGATGGTCTGCAAAGCCGGCGGTCACGACCCGGCAGCCCTGGTTGCGCCAGCGTTCGAGCAGCGAATGCAGCAGCCAGGCGCCGGCGGTGTCCATGGCCAGGATGGCCTCGCCCTGCAACATCAGCCTGCCCGAGCCGGGAGCGGCCCGCCGCTCCAGTTCCCGGCTCAGGCGATCGACGCCGTCCACGGTCCAGCGGCCGTGACAGCGCCAGGTCCCGGCATCGACCTGTTCCAGGCCGGCGGCGTCGGAGTCGGGGGCGGCGTGCATGCGGGCAAGTCTACTCAATTTGCGGGTGAGGCGTCAGGAGTGAGGAGAATACCGGACCCTGGCTGTCACTCCCCTCCACCCGTCATTCCCGCGCAGGCGGGACAAAAGCGCAGAGCGCGTTGAACGCCGGTATGCCGGCCCTTTATGCCCTTCAGGGTAGTAGGGCGAGCGCAGCGGGTAATCCAGAATCCGCCGCGGCCACTGGATCCCCGCCTGCGCGGGGATGACGGAGAAGCAGAACCGGCTGCAGCGGGGTCCGGGAGCCACAGCCCCACGCCGGGTCAGGCAGTACCGTCCCCTTCCATAACACTCCTCGACCCCCTCACACCTCACGCCCGCCCCCACGGAAACGCCAGCACCGCGTCGATCTCATCCACGCCCGCGGCCCGCATCAGCAGCCGGTCCAGCCCGACCGCCACGCCGGCACAGTCGGGCAGGCCCTGATCCAGTGCAGCCAGCAGATGCTCATCCAGCGGCACCGGCGCCAGGCCCTGGCTGATGCGCGCGGCATTCCCGGCCTCGAAACGGCGGCGTTGCTCAACGGCGTCGCTCAGTTCGTGAAAGCCGTTGGCGATCTCCACCCCGTCCAGATACAGCTCGAAACGCTCCGCCACCGGCGGCGGGCCGGGTCGGACGCGCGCCAGTGCGGCCTGGCTGGCCGGATAATCGTACAGGAACACCGCCGACGGCAGCCGCGGCTCGATCACCTGGGTGAGCAGCAGATCACGCCAGGGGTCGGGGTCGTCGGCCGGCATGGCCTCGGGCACCGGCACGGCGTGCTCAGCGAGCACCCGCTGCAGCGGCGCGATGGCATCATCCAGTCCGTCGATGCCGGCATACTGCAGAAAGGCCTCGCGGTAACTCAGCCGCTGCACCGGCGGCAACTGCCCGAACAGCCGCTGCAGCAGCAGCTCCAACTCGTCCATCAGCGCCGCGGCATCGAAACCCACCCGGTACCATTCCAGCAGGGTGAATTCCGGGTTATGGCGCCGGCCGCGCTCATCGGCCCGGAACACCCTGCAGATCTGGTAGATCGAGCCCGAGCCGGCGGCCAGCAGCCGCTTCATGGGGAATTCCGGCGAGGTGTGCAGGTAAGCCGGCACCGCCTCCGGCCGCGAGACCGGATGCACGGCAAAGCTCTCTAACTGGGGAGTGGGCAGACCGGCATGCGACAGCAGCGGCGTCTCGACCTCCAGCACGTCGCGTTCGGCGAAGAAGTCGCGGATGCGGGTGAGCAGCTTCGCCCGCAGACGCAGCACGTCCAGGTCGGCGGCGGGCTGCCAGGGGGTCTCGTTCATTGATGCTGCCGGGTCAAACCCCGGAAAACCCTGTCAGCGCAAAGCTACCTGTCATTGCGAGGCGCGCAGCGCCGCGGCACAAGCGAGCCTGCGAGCGCAGAACGCCCGCAGGGCGGCCCCGAAGGGGTGAGCGTAGCGAATAATCCCCAACCGGCTGATGCCAAATCACGAGATTGCCGCGCTGCGCTCGCAATGACAGGATCTCATCAGAGTTTCCCTATTCCTTCGCGCGGGAGATGTATTCACCGCTGCGGGTATCGACCTTGAGCAGATCGCCCACGTCCACGAACAGCGGCACCTGCACCACCGCACCGGTCTCCAGGGTGGCCGGCTTGGTCGCGCCGGTGGCGGTATCGCCGCGCACGCCGGGATCGGTCTCGGTGACCTGGAGGGTGACGTGGTTGGGCGGGGTCACCGAGATCGGCTCGCCGTTCCACAGGGTGACCACGCACACGTCCTGTTCCTTGAGCCAGTTCTTCGCATCACTGACGGCGGATTCGCCGGCACCGACCTGCTCGAAGGTGTTGGGGTCCATGAAATACCAGAATTCGCCGTCGCTGTAGAGGTACTGCATGTCCACGTCCAGCACGTCCGCCGCCTCCAGGCTCTCGCCGGACTTGAAGGTCTTCTCCCACACCCGGCCGGTCTTGAGGTTGCGCAGTCTGGTACGATTGAACGCCTGCCCCTTGCCGGGCTTGACGAACTCGTTTTCAATGATGGTGCAGGGATCGCCGTCCAGCATGACCTTCAGGCCGCGCTTGAACTCGTTGGTGCTGTAACTCGCCATAGGAACCTTCCACTTCCAATCCGGACCGGAAATCATGAATAAACCGGCGCGTATCATACCGCGAACCCCCCAGCCAAAGCACGCCCGCGACTGGCAGCAGGCGCTGGCGGCGGCGGTGGACAGTCCCGCGGAACTCGACCGGCGGCTCGACCTCGCGCCGCGCCCCGCCGCCGGGGCCGCCCGGGACTTCCGGGTCCGGGTGCCCGAAGCCTTCCTGGCCCGCATCCGTCCCGGCGACCCGGACGACCCGCTGCTGCGTCAGGTCTTCCCCGACCCGCATGAGGATGAACCACGGCCCGGCTATTCCACCGACCCGCTGGCCGAACAGCAGGCCATGGCCGTACCGGGACTGCTGCAGAAATACCCGGGGCGGGCCCTGCTCACCCTGACCGGCGCCTGCGCCATCCACTGCCGCTACTGCTTCCGCCGCCATTTCCCCTATGCCGAGGCCAGCCCGCGCGGCGCGCACTGGCAGGCCGCACTGGAGTATCTCCATGCCCAGTCCGACATCGAGGAGATCATCCTCAGCGGCGGCGACCCGCTCACCCTCAGCGACGCGCGGCTGGCCGCCTGCGTCGCCGAGCTGGAGGGCGTGCCGCAGCTGCAGCGCCTGCGCCTGCATACCCGCACCCCGGTCGTGCTGCCCGAACGGGTGACGCCGGCATTGCTGGACTGGCTCAGCGGCACCCGCCTGCAGACCCTGGTGGTGGTGCACGTCAACCATGCCAACGAACTGGACGCGGCCGCCCGCACCGCCCTGGCGGCGCTGCGCGGAACCGGCGTGCAGCTGCTCAACCAGGCGGTATTGCTGGCCGGGGTGAACGATTCGGTGCAGGCACTGGAACAACTCGGAAAGGCCCTGCTGGCCGCCGGGGTGCTGCCCTACTATCTGCACCAGCTCGACCCGGTCCAGGGCGCGGCACACTTCGCCGTCAGCGATGCCCGGGCGCGCGAACTGCACGCCGCGCTGCAGGCACGGACCTCCGGCTACCTGGTGCCGCGACTGGTGCGGGAGGTCCCCGGGGCGGCCGGCAAGACCCCGCTGTGACGGCCACGCCGGCCGCCGGTGCAGACGGCATTTCCCCTTCGTTGGGAAATGACATATTATTTTTCTAAACAGATGCTTGGCATAGGCGCGCCGCTTCAGGAACCGGGGGTGCCGCCGACAACAATAACCAGGCCAGCCGAGAAGAGAAGGGAGCCATGCAACCGCACCTGCCCACGCGTACGCCGCCGGGAGCCACCAGTTTCGATACCCGCCCTGCCCAACTCGAGCACTGGATCAACCAGCTGCCGATCCTCAATACCGGGGAGACGACCCGCCAGCTGTTCTCCGCGCTGATCGAAATGAACCAACTCGACATCGGCGCCCAGCAGCGGTTCCGGGCACTGGAGTTGCTGCGCCCGAGCATCATCAACGTGCTGCTGGCCATGCAGAAACACTATGTGGGGCAGCCGCTGCCGCTGGCGGACAAGGGGCGCAAGATCCTCGAGCTGAGCGAGGCCCTGCTCAACCAGCTGGCCACCGGATACCGCATCTGTGTCGCCGACGAGGATGCCAGGAGCGTCCTGCGCAAGGACAAGAAGCTGCTCACCACCGCCATCCACCGGGCCCTGAGTGCGTTGAGCGAGTCTCTGCTGCGCGCCTACCTGGTCTATGCCCCCTGTCCGTCCGGGCTCTGGCGTACCGTCCATCAGCTCTACACCCTGGCCGAGGAACGCTCGCTGGTTCACGCCCCGGTGCGGCTGGATGATGACGAGGCGGTCGCCGATACCATCAGCGGCGCTTACAAGCAGCTGCTGCTGCTTGCCCTCACCTCGCCCTACCGGCTGCGCCAGGGCGAGGTCGGCGCCATCTACGCGGTCCTGCGCCAGTGGGCCGAACATGTCAGCCTGGAGGACTACGTCCAGCCCAGGAGTCCGGATCAGATCTTCATCACCAGCCTGGACAGCGACGACCCGCCCACCTATCTGGTGCTCCGGCACCAGAACTACCATCGCCGCAACTGCCGGCTGCTGGATACCGCGGAACTGGCCGAGGTCACCCGGGCGGAACTGGACGCGCTGCAACAGAACGGCGCACGCAGCACCAGTCTGCAGGCCGGGACGCTCCGACGGCTGATGCTCGCCTGGGGCGTGATGCCCAAGCGCCGTTACAGTCGCAGCGAGCAGGGGTCGAAGGCCAGGGTCGCCATCGGGCTGAGCGCGGTACACCACTTCATCAGCGGCGGCGAGAATTTCGATGCCGGCACCGGCGGGCTGGAGGAACGGGCCCGGTTTACCGCCAGCGAGCCCGTCAGACAGCGCGATGAAGCACCCGACGTGTGGGATCTGCGTGCCACCCAGCGCTGGCAGACCGATGAATTCACGGTCCGCATGTTCGAACTGGCCGAGGATGCAGATGAGCCGGCGGCAGACGCACCCGAACCCACCGCGGCCGACACCGAAGCCGCATACAGCACCCATGTCTGGCGCCTGGTCAATGCCAGCGCCGGCGGCTATTGCCTGCTGTGGGACAGCCGCGACAGTACCGATGCCCAAGTCGGTGAGTTGATCGGAATCCACGAGACCGTTGACGATGACACCGATCCCGCTCAGCTGGCCCTGGGCATCATCCGCTGGATGAAATGCCCCCCGGGCAAGGGGGCCGAACTGGGCGTGCAGATGCTCTCGCCCGGGGCCGTGAGCGTGGCCACCCGGGTCATCCGCGCGGGCCGGGAGATGCACTTCATGCGCAGCCTGCTGCTGCCCGAGATCCGGCAGATCAACCAGCCCGCCAGCCTGATCACCCCCACCCTGCCCTACCAGGCCGGGGATCAGGTCGAACTCAATTCCCACGGCAGACTGGTGCGGGTGAAGCTGAACAAGCTGCTGGAGAACACCGGCTCCTTCTGCCAGTTCCAGTTCACCGCCCTGGAAGACAGCGAACGCGCGACCGAACCCGACCCGGAGCATACGACCATGTCGCCGGCCGATTTCGAGTCATTGTGGAAGGAAATCTAAGGACCTCTGATTTATTCGTCATTGCGAGCGAAGCGTGGCAATCTCGCACTTCAGAATCAATCGGTTGGAGATTGCCACGTCACTTCGTTCCTCGCAATGACGAGCATTATTTGGCTTAACTTAAGTGCCATTCATTCCTGAATTAATAAATCGCTTCGAATACCGCCGGATAGACCACCCGGCCGCCGCCGGCGAGCGCTCCCGACACCAGTTCCATGGCGGTAACGGCATCCTCCGGGACCGGCAGGTTGGTGCTGATGCTGAATTCGCTGCCGGGCTTGAAACCGAAGCGTTCGTAATAGTCGGGCCGGCCGGCGATGACAATGGCGGTATAGCGCATGTCGCGGGCGCGGTTGACGGCGGCCTGCATCAGGGCCACGCCGATGCCGCGATGAGACTGCGACGGGACCACCGACATCGGGCCCAGCACCAGCACCGACTTGCGCCCACCCTCGCCTTCCAGCGCGGCCTTGGACAGCAGCAGGTGACCGACAATGCGGCCGTTGATCTCGGCCACCAGCGACAGATCGCGGATGAAATCCGGTGACCTGCGCACGGCGTCGACCAGCTGTGCCTCGGCATCGCCCTCGAAGGCGCTGAGGTTGACGACATCGATGGCCTTGACGTCTTCAGGGCTTTCCGCGCGGACGATGACTTCTTCCATCCGAATCACTCCCCTTGTTCTCGCTTGTCCTGCCTCTACCTTAGCACGCCGCCGCCGGCAGGGGCATCCATTGGCCGCAGAAATGCCGCACCGGCGGCGGTCAAGAGAATTCACATTCCTGCCGATAAGGGGTAGCTTAGTAGGTGGCCGCCCGGGCCATATTGCCAACGGACTGACCTGCCGGAGGGAGCGTGACTGGCAACGAAGATGTACTGCGCCTGATCATTATCGAGGAATCCCAGAACGACGCCGAGGCCATTGCCAATATCCTGCGCAATGCCGGCCACGTTGTGCGCTACCACTATGCGGACAGCCTCGAGGCCACAGCCGAGGGGCTGGAACAGCAGCTGCCGGACCTGATCATCCTGGCCCAGACCCAGGAGGCGGTCACGATGAACGGCCTGCGGGAACTGCTGGACCAGCACTGCCCGGAGACCCCTGTCATCTTCATCGGCGACACCGCCGAGGAGACCCAGATCATCGCCGCGCTGGAGACCGGCGCGGCCGACCTGGTCACCTATGATCAGCCGGATCATCTGCGTCTGGTGGTTGCGCGTGAGCAGGCCAACCTGCTGATGCGGCGCGAGCTGCAGCACTTTCGCATCTGCCACGAGGAAAGCGAGAAGCGCTGCCGGTCACTGCTCGACAGCTCCCGCGACGCCATCGCCTATGTGCATGACGGCATGCACATCTACGCCAATCAGTCCTACCTGGAGATGTTCGGTTTCGATGACCTCGAGGAGATCGAGGGCCATCCCATCATGGACATGGTCGCCCCCGACGACACCACCCGCTTCAAGGAATTTCTGCGTAACTACAACAAACAGGAGCAGAAGGTCGACAACCTGGAAGTGCAGTGCATCAGCGTCCCGCGCGGCAATTTCAAGGCAGTGATGGAATTCTGCCAGGCCTCCATCGAAGGCGAGGTCTGCACCCAGATCGTGATCCGCGATCAGGCCAGCGGCGATCCGGAACTGGCGCAGAAACTGCAGTTTCTCAGCAAGCAGGACATCCTCACCGGCCTGTACAACCGCCAGTATTTTCTCGAGGAAGTCGAATTGGCCGCCTCCGACGCTCAGGCCGGCAGTGCGGAGACCTACCTGTTGTATGTCCTGCTGGATAATTTCAAGGGCGTAAAGGACACGGTCGGCCTGGTCGGCAGCGACATCGTGATCAAGGACATCGCCGATCTGATCCGGGACAAGCTGGGCGAACAGGGCCTGGCCGCACGCTTCGGCGACAACTCCTTCACCCTGCTGCTGCGCCAGGGCGATCTCAACGCCGCCCAGGCGCTGGCCGAGGCCCTGCGTCACGCCATCGAGGAGCATATCTTCGACATCGAGGGACGTACCCTGACCATCACCTCGAGCATCGGCATCAGCCCGGTCACGGAAAATGTACCCGATGCCCACGAGGCGATCTCGCGTGCCGACCTGGCCTGCGAGGTGGCCCGTTCGGCCGGCGGCAACCGGGTGCACCTGCACAATCCGGTCACTGACGAGCAACTCGGGCGGGAACGCGAACAGCAGTGGAAACAGGCCATCAATGACGCGCTGGAGCAGAACCGTTTCAGCCTGATGTATCAGCCCATTGTCAGCCTGCAGGGCGATCCCGCCGAGCGCTACGAAATCCTGCTGCGCATGCGCGACGGCGACGGCGAAGAGGTCCCGCCGGGGCAGTTCCTGCCGGTGGCCCGGCAGACCGGCCAGATCGTCGACATCGACCGTTGGGTCATCGGGGAAGCGGTAACGCGGCTGGCCGAACGGCGGCGCGAGGGCCACGACACCATCTTCTTCGTCAAGCTCTCGGGGCCGACCCTGGAAGATCCGGAACTGCCCCTGTGGATCAATGAACAGCTCAAGAACGCCCACCTGCCGGGCTCGGCCATGGTGTTCGAGATCGCCGAGAAGGAGGCCGCCGACCATCTCAAGCATACCAAGGCCTTCACCAAGTCAATGGAAAGCATCCATTGCAAGACCTCGCTGGAGCATTTCGGCGGCGGCCCCAACTCCTTCCAGCTGCTCAAGCACCTGGCGGTGAATTTCCTCAAGATCGATGGCGCCTATATCCACAACCTGGCCTCGGACGAGAACAACCAGGCCATGGTCCGTTCCATCCTCGACATGGCCGCCTCGATGCAGAAGGAATGCATTGCCGAGTTCGTCGAGGACGCCAGCAGCCTGACCGTGCTGTTCCAGCTCGGCATCCCCTTCATCCAGGGCTACTTCCTGCAGGAGCCGCACCCGGGGATGGACTACGACTTCACCGAGGAGTCGATCTAGGTCCCCCTCGAGCCGGGTGAAGCTAACGCAGAGTGCGTAGGATGGGTGAAGCGCAGCGTAACCCATCGCTGTGGCGGCGGGTGATGGGTTACGGCGCTACGCGCCTTCACCCATCCTACTCGCTGCGTTAATGCCGCCTGCGTGACTAACGGCTCTCCAGTGACGTAGGTCGGGTTACCGCAGCGTAACCCGACGGACCGCGGCGGGTGTCGGGTTACGCCTTACAGGCTAACCCGACCTACAGCTGTCTAGCGGCTTTCCAGCAGATGCGACACCAGGCCGTCGGCCAGCTTGGGCTCGAACCAGGTGGACTTGGGCGGCATCACCTCACCGGCGTCGGCCACCGCCATCAGTTCGGACATCGGCGTGGGATACATGGAAAACGCCACCACCATCTCGCCGCTGTCGACCCGCTTCTGCAGCCCGTCCAGGCCGCGGATGCCGCCAACGAAGTCGATGCGGGAATCGCGGCGCGGATCGGTAATGCCGAGCACGGGATCGAGCAGGTTGTCGGCCAGCAGGCTGACATCCAGGCGCTTGACCGGATCGTCCTTCGGGATCAGGTCCTCGCGGATATTCAGGCGGTACCACTTCCCACCCAGATACATGCCGAATTCGGCCGGACCCGCGGGCTTGACCGGCGCATCACTGGGCTCGACCTCGAATGGCTTGCTCACCGCATCCATGAATTCATCCATGGACAGGCCGTTGAGGTCCTTCACCACCCGGTTGTAGTCGAAGATGGCCATCTGTTCGTGCGGGAAGATCACCGACAGGAAGTAGTTGTAGGGCTCCTCGCCGCTGTGGTTCGGATTGGCCTCCTTGCGTGCGGCGGCGACGCGCGAGGCCGAGGCCGAGCGATGATGGCCGTCGGCGATGTAGAGATTGGGCATGGCGTCGAAGCGGGCGGTGATGTCGTCGATGAGCTTCTGATCCCGCACCACCCACAGCTTGTGACCGATCCCGTCGTCGGCGACGATGTCGACGTCCGGCGCGCCGCTGGCACCGGCTTCCAGCAGGGCGTCCACTTCGGGGTCGGAACGGTAGGCCAGCAGCACCGGACCGGTCTGCGCGTCCAGGGCGTCGATCTGGCGCACCCGGTCATCCTCCTTGTCGGGGCGGGTGAACTCGTGCTTGCGGATGCGGTTGCTGTCGTAGTCCTCGACCGAGGCCACGGCCACCAGACCGGTCTGCGTATGATCGCCCATGTGCAGGCGATAGATGTAGTAGCAGGGCTGTTCGTCCTGCACCAGCACGCCCTCCTCGCGCATGCGCTGGAAATTCTCCGCGGCCTTGGCATAGACCTCGGGGGCGTAGGGATTGGTGTCCTCGGGCAGGTCGATCTCGGGCTTGGAGATGTGCAGAAAGCTGTAGGGCCGGCCCTCGGCACGGCTGCGCGCCTCGGCGCTGTTGAGGACGTCATAGGGCGGGGCGCAGACATCGCCGGCGCGGCCATCGACGGGGCGCAGGCCGGCAAAGGCTCGGATCAGACTCATTACGGCTTCCTTATGCTTGCTCGTGGAAGCCGCGTATTGTACTGGATCGGGCCGGGAGTTTCAGGGCCGGCCCCGAAGCCTACTGCTGCGCGGCCTTGAGCGCGGCGATGCGCTCCTCCAGCGGCGGGTGCGACATGAACAGGCGCTTGAGCCCCTGGCCGATCTGCCCGGAGATGCCGAAGGCGGCCATCTGGTCCGGCAGATGCGGCCGGTCCACGCTCTGGCGCAGCCGCTCCAGGGCGGCGATCATGGCGCCGCGCCCGGCCAGCTGTGCGCCGCCGGCATCGGCCCGGAACTCGCGTCGGCGCGAGAACCACATGACGATGGCGCTGGCGAGTATCCCCAGCACGATCTCGGCAATGATGGCCGTGATCCAGAAGGCCGGTCCATGGCCGCGCTCGACCTTGAACACCACCCGGTCGACCAGGTGGCCGATCACCCGGGACAGGAAGATCACGAAGGTATTGACCACGCCCTGGATCAGGGCCAGGGTGACCATGTCGCCGTTGGCCACATGGCTGACCTCATGTGCCAGCACCGCCTCCGCCTCCTCCCGGCGCATGCCGCGCAGCAGCCCGGTACTGACCGCCACCAGCGAACTGCGTTTGCTGGGACCGGTGGCGAAGGCGTTGATATCCGGCGAATCGTAGACGGCCACCTCGGGCATCGGGATACCGGCCTGGCGGGCCTGGCGCTGGACGGTTTCCAGCAGCCACTGCTCGGTGGCATCCCGCGGCCGTTCGATGACCTGCGCACCGGTCATGCGGCGCGCCGTCCATTTGGAAATCATCAGCGAAATCAGCGACCCGCCAAACCCGATCACGGCGGAGAAGATCAGCAGGGCATTCAGGTCCAGCCCCACGCCCTGCTCGTCCAGGATGCGCTCCACGCCCAGCAGACGCAGGGTGATGCTGAGCACGACAATGATCGCCAGGTTGGTGGCAAGAAACAGAAAGACACGTTTCATCTGTGGGTTTCCTCAGCCGGTGACCGGCAACAAAAACAAACCTGCACAAAAATCCCAAGTATAATGGCGTTATAATTGCAACGATGCATACCGCGATGGCGTCTTTTCAATCGGGGCGCCAGCCGATATTTTCAAGTCAGACACGGGATTGCACCAGTCGTTCATGTCCAGGACCCCGACAGAGAAACAACCGCCTCAGCGCCCCCGGCGTCAGGGAGCCGTCGCCCGCGGCTGGCGCCGGCTGCGGCGTGCCCTGCCCAGCCACATCCCGATCGCCTACAAGCTCTCGTTCGTGATCTCCATCCTGATGGTGACCTGCATCGGCCTGCTGGCCAGTCTCGTGGTCCAGCACCAGAACCAGATCCTGCGCCAGCAGGTCGACGAACTGGGCCGGACCCTGGCCCACCAGTTCGCGCGCTCCGCTGCCGAGCCGCTGCTGGCCGACGACGCCCTGGCGCTGGATGTGCTGACCACCAACCTCATCCAGGATGACAATGTACTGGGCACTGCCATCCTCAGTTCCAAGGGCGAGATCCTGACCCAGGCCGGCATCACCCCCTTCGACCGGCCGGAGGACCAGGCGGCCCCGGACCCCAACCGGCTGCGCGGCTATGAGTGGCAGAGCCGGGATGCCGGCCAGCCCCATCCCTACGACCTGGTCGCCTTCACCAGCGCGGTACAGGTGCAGGATGTGGTCGCCGGACATGTGGTCATCACGCTCAACCGCACCCCCTGGGAACAGTCCCTGTTCACGGCCAACCAGCACATCATCCTGGCCAGCCTGATCGTGGTGCTGATCGGCTCGGTACTCACGGTCGCATTGAGTCGGCGCCTGTCCCAGCCCATCTATGACCTGATCCACGCCAGTCAGGCCCTGGACGAGGGGCTCTATCACCTGCGCTTCCCGGAACGACGCAAGGACGAGTTGGGCAACCTGATGTCCTCCTTCAACCGCCTGGCCGAGGGACTGCACCAGAAGAACCAGGTCGAGCGCACCCTGTCGCGTTACCTCTCGCCGCGTGTGGCGCAGGAGATCCTGGCACGCGGCACCCGCCTCGGTGGCCAGCGCGTCGATGCCACCGTGCTGTTCGCGGACATCGTCGGTTTCACCGAGATGTCCGAGCGCATGGCGCCCGAGGCCGTCGCCCAACTGCTCAACCAGTACTTTGCGCATATCTTCCGTGCCACCGACGCCAACCACGGCATGATCGACAAGTACATCGGCGACTGCGCCATGCTGGTGTTCGGCGTGCCCCAGTCCGATCCCGATCATGCCTTCAACGCCGTGGCCTGCGCCCTGATGATCCAGCGACTGGTCGAACTGGAAAACCAGGCACGCGCGCGCCGCAGTCAGCCGCCGGTACGCTTCCGGCTGGGCCTGAACAGCGGCGAGATGCTCGCCGGCAACATGGGGGCGGACGAACGCATGGAATACACCGTGGTCGGCGACAATGTCAATCTGGCCTCGCGACTGTCGACCTGCGCCGAAGCCGGCCAGGTACTGGTCTCCGAATCGGTGTACGCCCGTGACGAGGTGAAGAATCGCGTGACCGCCGAGCCGCACGAGGCGGTCAAGCTGCGCGGTATCTCGCGGCCCGTGATGACCTATCGGATTACCGGCCTGAAGCCGGAATACCGTGAAGGCTTCGAGCGTCGGATCGAGTTGCTCTGGCACCAGGGGCGGCTGCAGAGCGCATGAAGCGGACGTTGTCTCTGGTGGTACTGCTCCTGCTGCTGGCAGGCTGCAGCCTGACCCCGCCGCGGCAGACCGGCATACTGGCCCCGGTGACCCGCGCGGCCGACGATTACGAACAGGCACGCGAGCGATATGCCGATGACCCGGCCATTGTCGATCTCTACCGCGAGCGGCTGGTCGAACTGGCCCTGACCCTGGCCCAGCACCGGCGCCAGGAGGGCGAATGGTATGTCGCCGAGCGCACCCTGCACCATGCCCTGGCCACCCTGCCCGGTCATACCCGGCTCGAACAGGCACTGGAACAGACCAACCTGGCCCGCCAGGCCCAGCTGCAGCAGGTACGGGACCAGGCCCTGGCCGCCGAAGCCGAATATCGACTGGCCCGGCGCTCGACCCTGCAGGAACAGACGCGGCTGCAGGAGCAGGATTACCTGCACGACTGGCGCGTCAACCGCAACGCCAGCCGGCTCGACGCGCTGGCCGAACCGCTGCGCAACTGCGCTCGACGCAACCTGGAACGCAACGCCCTGGTGCTGGCCGAACGCTGCCTGGTGCTGGCCGAGCGCATCCGCGGCGAGGCCTTCGTACAGGATACCCGCCAGGCCCTGCAGGCCCGCCTGACCCCGCCGGAGCAGTCAACCACGGTGGCCGGGGCCGACCCCAGGCCCACGCCCCCGGCCAGGAACAACAATCGCAAGGCGAAGGAAGCCGAGTTGCGCGCCGGCCTGACACGGGCGATGAACGCAGGCGACCTCAGCCACGCCCGTGCCATCACTCACGAACTGATCGAACTCAAGGGCCAGACCCCGCAGCTGCGCGACCTGCAGCGCTCATTGGACACCGCCATCCAGGTTCAGATCGACAGTCTGCACAAGCTGGCCAACGAACATTACCGCCTGCAACGCTACCAGGAGGCCAAATCCGCCTGGGAGGAAGTATTGAAACTCGACCCCGACGATCCCCAGGCCCGTACCCTGATCGAGCGCGCCGACCGGGTTATCCAGAAGCTGGAATCCCTGCACCAGGAAGACGGCAACGGCCCCAATCCGCGCTAGCCGCACGTACCCGATGGAACCAGACGCGATCCAGCGCAGCTATGCCCGCCGGCACCCCATGAACGACTGCATCATGGCATTGCTGGCGACATTGCACGGCTGTCTGTCCCGCCGATTCGCCGGCGGGCAACTACGCCGTCTGGCAGCCCCGATCATGCTGGTGCCGCTGTTCTGGCTCCTCGCCGGGCCCGAGGCGCACGCCCATCAGGTCAAAGCCCAGCCGGCGGACAAATCCACACAGAGCTCGCTCGTCCTCAGTCCGGACGAGGTCCGCTATCTGGAACAACTCGGGGAAGTGCGCGTCCCCCTCATCCACGACCAGCCGCCGCTCAGCTTCGTCGAGAACGGCGCCGCGCGCGGCTATCTGAACGAACTGCTGGACGTCATCGCCGACAAGCTCGGGCTGGAGGTTCAGCGTCAGGATGCCAGCTACGCCGAATCGATCCGGGCGCTGCGTGACAACAGGGCGGACCTGCTCAATGACTATTCCAGTTCCGACGACCGCTCGGGATATCTGCTCGAGACCACGCCGGTCCTGACCTCGCCCTTCGTCGCCGTCGGCCGCGTCGGCGCTGAAACCATCCGCAGCATGGAGGATCTGCGCCAGGCCCGGCTGGTGCTGGTCTCGGACTTTCAGCAGACCCGCGCCATTCAGGAACATTATCCCGGGCTGGATACAGTGCTGGTCGACCGGATCGACCAGGCCTACCGCGCCCTGCGGACCGATGATGCCGACTACTACATCGACAATGCCACCCATGCCGGCTATTACCTGCGTCACCATATGATCACCGACCTGAAGATTGCCGGCGAAATACCGGCGCAGGAAATCGGCAGGCTCAGGCTTCATTTTGCGGTATCCGAAAACCACCCCCTGCTGCATTCAGCCATCCAGAAAACCCTTGGACGCATGCTGGAAGACAAGGAACTGCAGCATCTCAAGGACCGATGGCTCTACAGAACCGGATCAAACCGGGAACTCTCACTCAGCAGCGAGGAGCGCAGCTGGCTTGCCGCGCACCCCGAGATCCGGGTTGCACTCGACCCCGACTGGGCACCGGTGGAGTATCGCAGCGAAGCCGGCGTCTATGACGGAATATCGCTGGACTACCTGACCCGCCTCGAGCAACGTCTGGGCATAGACTTCGTGATCATGGACGGGCTCACCTGGCAGGAGGGCGTGGATGCGCTCAAATCACATCAGGCCGACATGTTCGCCTCTGTGGCGAAAACGCCGCAGCGCGAGGAATATCTGCGGTTCACTCGCCCCTACCTGGAAATGCCCATCCGCATATTCGCCAGGGACGACACGTCCTATATCGGTGACCTGAACAACATCTCGGACAGGCGCATCGCCGTGGTGGCGGGTTACGCAATCCAGGACTGGCTGAGCAACGACCATCCCCACCTGAACCTGGTACCCGTACCAACTCCGGCCGAGGGTCTGAAGCGGGTGGCCAGCGGCGATATCGATGCCTTCATCGGCAACGTGGTCACAGCGACCTACTATATCGGCAAGCTGCAGATCGACAATGTGCGCGTGGCCGGCGACACTCCCTATGCCAACGCCCAGGCGATGGCCGTACGCGACGACTGGCCGATCCTGGCCGGCATCCTGCAGAAGGCGCTCGACACGATTCCGGCAGAGGAACACAGAACCATCTACAACCGCTGGATGTCCATCCGCTTCGAGCACACGCCTGACTATCGTCTGCTATGGTGGCTGGCGATTGCGGCCACACTGGTGCTCTCGGCCAGTTTCTACTGGAATCGGATACTGGATCGTCAGGTCAAGGCGCGCACCGCCAGACTGCAGGAAAACGAAACCCAGATCCGCAATCTTCTGAACGCAAAGAACTACATCCTCGAAGGCACCAATGCCGGCACCTGGGACTGGACCCTGGCGACGGGCCAACTCATGATCAATGAGCGCTGGGCCGAAATGACCGGGTATCAGCCCGCCGACCTGGAACCCATGAGCATCGACAAATGGCTCGCAAGCGTGCACGAGGTGGACAGGGAGGAAGTCCAGTCCGCGCTGGACGATCACTTCAACGGCAGGAACCGCTACGTCGATGTCGAATTCCGTCAGCGACACCGGGACGACCACTGGGTCTGGCTCAACGCCCGGGGCAAGGTGGTTGAATGGGACGACCAGGGCAGACCCGTACGCATGAGCGGGACGCTCCTGGACATCACCCAGCGCAAGCAGGCCGAGGAAACGATCCTCCACCAGGCGCATTTCGATGCCCTGACCGGACTGCCCAACCGCTTCCTCACCCTGGATCGGCTGTCCCAGCTGCTGCTGGATGCCAGTCGTCGGGATGAGAAGGTCGGCATCCTGTTCATCGACCTGGACGACTTCAAGAAGATCAACGACACCCTGGGGCATGACACCGGCGACCGTATCCTGGTCGATGCCGCACAGCGTCTACGCGGCGCGATCCGCGGCGTCGACACCATCGGCCGTCTGGGCGGCGACGAATTCATCGTACTCGCGGGCAGTCTGCATAGCGACGACGATGTCATTCAGGTCGCCGAACAGATCCTGGAAGGCTTCCGTTCACCCTTCCGCCTGGACGGCCGCGATCTGATGCTCACTGCCAGCATCGGCATCTCGCTGTATCCCGATGATGCCGACAGCGCGCTCAAGCTGCTGCAGAATGCCGACTCGGCCATGTATCACTCCAAGGCCCACGGCCGCAACACCTATGCCTTCTTCACCGAGGCCATGAACGAAAGCCTGTCACGCCGGGTAAGTCTGGAGGACAAAATGAACGGCGCGCTGGAACGCGGCGAGTTCCATCTCCATTACCAGCCAAAGGTCGATCTGGTCACCGGGCGTACGATCGGCGCCGAGGCCCTGCTGCGCTGGAACAACCCGGAACTCGGCAGTATCTCTCCGGCGGAGTTCATCCCCATCGCGGAACAGACCGGGCTGATCGTACCCATCGGCGAATTCGTACTGACCAAGGCATTGGAAACCGCCGCCCGTTGCCGCGACCGCATCGATCCGGATTTCTCCATCGCCATCAATCTGTCGCCAAGACAGTTCCGCGACCCCGGTCTGGTGGATTTCTTCACCCGCGCCATCGAACAGACCGGCATGGACTGGCACAACATCGAAATCGAAATTACCGAAGGCGTGCTCATGACCGGCCTGTCCTACATCGACGAGGCCCTCACGACATTGAGCGAGAAAGGCCTGTCACTGGCCATGGACGATTTCGGCACCGGCTACTCATCGCTCAGCTATCTGCGCCAGTTCCCCTTCACCGTGCTGAAGATCGACCGCAGCTTCGTCCAGGAAATCACCCGCAACAGCAACGACCTGGAACTGGTCCGCGCCACCATCGCCATGGCTCACAGCCTGGGCCTGAAGGTCGTCGCGGAAGGCGTGGAAACGGAAGACCAGCTGAACCGTCTGAAGGAACAGGGCTGCGACTACGCCCAGGGCTACCTGTTCGGTCGGCCGGCCAGTGCTGATGCGTTGCTGGAGAAGCTTCAATCATCCTAAAAGGGGTCGGTGACAAAACGCAATCGTTCTCATTTGTCACCGACCCCTTTTAATTGTCGCGGAAGGCGTGGAAACGGAAGACCAGCTGAACCGTCTGAAGGAACAGGGCTGCGACTACGCCCAGGGCTACCTGTTCGGTCGGCCGGTCAGTGCTGATACGTTGCTGGAGAAGCTTCAATCATCCTAAAAGGGGTCGGTGAAAAAACGCAATCGTTCTCATTTGTCACCGACCCCTTTAATTAAGATCTTAGGAACGAGTACAAACCAGAATAGATAAGCGCAGACAACGACCATTGTCAGTCCAAGCGTAACTATGAGTGATTCCGGTGCCAAGGGTTTTACAACGTCATATACATAAAACCACCAAATAGCGGAAAAAGGAAACGTGCATACCACAAATAGCCAAAACGCTAATATGGCCTCGTCACCACCAATAGTAGAAAAGTAAGCTAATGCTATGCTTAGCATTAGCCACGTTATTCGAATTCTTATATATGTCACTTTGCTTGCCAATTTATCTGCCCCCGAATCCGTTATGCTAGGAGTTAGTTCGCTCGACATTGTGCAAGGCACGTAGATAGGTTGGTGGAGTTGTAGGTCTGACAATTCTGACCGGCACTGAGGTCAACACTGTAGTTGGGAATATCTTTGTTTAGCCATTGATCTACAATGCATCGATCAACGCAATCATTCTCCTTGTTTACAGCATCACAACTTTTAGGATCAAAATTCTCTTCCTCTTTCAGGAGTCCTGGGCTGTCTATCGGATTTCCACTGGGTACAAGTCCTCGACAATGGAATCCAGAAGACGTATCGCCAACACATTGGAATTCGTGAAATAACGGCCCAGGCTGGATGGTAATCGGTAAGTGATCAAGCGGGCTTAAATTCCTCCTGCACTGCAGAGTATCAAGCCCAAAAGCGTCGGTGAAGATTAGAGGATTTCCTTCCGCATAAAGATATGTATTCAACCCGCCCGCAAACCCAATCGGATCACTGGTCAAATACCGCCCCGAACTTGGGTCGTAATACCGAAAGTAATTGTAGTGCAGCCCCGTCTCCCCATCGTAGTACTGCCCCGGAAACCGCAGATTGAACACCACCGCCCGCCCGTCTCCATCCGGGTCCTCGTTGACCGTGGCCCACCCGAACGGCGTATGGGTCACCGACCAGACTTTGGTGCCGGTCTCATCGGTCAGGGCCTTGGGAGTGCCCAGGTCATCGTTGTGGATGTAGTACAGGTTGGTGTCGTAGACGCTCGCCTGGCAGGTGCCGGTATTGATGCATCCGATCATGGCATTCATATCCTGACTGTCGTTAACTCCGTCGCCGGTCAGATCATAGACAGAATCCGGGCCGCTCGATGAACTGTAGTGCAGGAAGTACCACTCGTAGAAATCCTCCAGGGTGATCACGCCGTCGCCGTCGAAGTCCCCGTTCAGGATAGCCTCATCGCTGGCCGGTACGTGTTCGAGCATGGCCAGGGGTTTGCCGTTGAGGTAGATGTACTCACGGGTGACCTGTCCAGTGGGGCCGGTCTCGGCCAGCAGTTCCCCGTTGAGGCCGCAGATGTAGCTGCGCTTGGGACCCTGGCCGATCGCGCCCGGAACCTTCACCAGCCGATAGACCCGCTGCCCGAGGCCGTTGTACCTGTAGTCGGCCGTGTTCGTAACTGACGCGAGACGGTTGTCCGGGGTGTAGGTCAGCGTCATCCCGCGCAATGCGGTGGTATTGCCGTTCGCGTCCAGCACAATGGCCTGGCTGTCCCCGTCAAGTTGCGCCAGTCGGTTGGTCTGGGGGGGTATAGCCGTAGGTCGTTATCTGGCTATCAACTTCCATTCGGGTCCGGTTGCCATTGCGGTCATAGGCATAATCGCGGTTGCCGAAATATCCACTGCTGGCGGTGTCGATCCGATCCAGAGCATCATAGGTGAAGGTTGGACTTTCCGAACCCCCGTAGGCAACCAGGTTGCCGTTGGCATCATAGCTGCTGTAGGGATTGATCCACTGGTAGTAGGGGCCGGAGTATCGCCAGGCCGGACGGTAAGCCTGATCATAGCCTTCATGGTACTGCTGGCCATTGCCGAACACACCGTTCATCAACTCACCGAAGGCGTGGTAAATGCCGTTCTGTAACAACGGAGTGGCGATGCCGTTGTACTGAAGCTGGACGGCGGTGATATTACCGCTGGCGTCGAACACATAGTCCACCTGCGCGCCGCTGGGATAACGGATCCCGGAGACGCGGCCGGTCGCATCATAGATGTAGGACACTGAACCTGCCGCGGTCTGAATCCCGGGCCAGGTCACCACCGCCTGGTCGGCCTGAGCGACTTCACCTAAGGCGGTATAACTGTAGTCGAGGCTGGTGTCGGTGCGTGTCATCCGGCACAGCCGCCCCTGCCCGTTGGGGCAGGTGTCGTAGACGTAGCTGACGTCGCTCTCCGTCCCGGGGCCATCGATGGCGGTGAGGCGGTTCAGGGCGTCGTAACTGTAGGTGAATTCCTGGCCCTTGGCGTCGGTTTTCCCGATCAGGTTGCCGGCGGCATCGTAGCGGAATGTTGTCGTGCCGGTGTCGGGGCTGGTCTGGCTGACCAGATTCCCAAGGTCGTCGTAGGCGTAGGTCGTGGTACCGTCATTGGGGTCGGTAACGGTGGTCAGGTTGTCCTGAACGTCATATGCATAGGCCGTGGCCACACTGGCTGTGGCAGGATCGCTGCCGACGACATTCTGAACGGTACGAGTCAGGCGATGCATGGCGTCATAGCTGTACTCGGTTACCGCACCGCGACCGTCGGTCTGGCGGTTCAGGGTACCGTCGGGGGCATAGTCGTAGTCGACCGATTCGTTGGCCTGAGCGCTGGAATCGAACTGATTGTAGATGTCGAAAGCTTGGGTAAGCTGTTTGCGCAAGTAACCGCCCATATCATGGATGCTTTCGGCCTCGCGGTTGCCTTCGGTATCCAGGGTGTATTCGATGTAACTTCCCAGGCCGTCGGTGATGCGCACCAGACGGCGGGCATCATCGTAGCCCAAGGTGAGCGTGGTGGCCTCGCGGGTTCCGTAACCCTGGGTGATGCTTTCGACCTCGCCTGTCGCCAGATAGGTCCAACGGGTCTTGCGCTGTTCGCCACTGGTTGTATCGGTCTCCACCAGCTGCTTCAGCCTGTCATTGCCCGGATAATAGTAATAGTTGAGCCGCAGGGCACCCCGGTGCTCCTTGCGCAGCTTACCGGTCGCGGTATATCGCAGATTGCGGCGTACCAGAACACCATTGGCGTCCTCGACCTCCTTGAGCCGGCCGCGGTCCTCGCCATAGGCCGGGTCGTTGGGGTAGTAGCGGTAATGCATCAGATCACTGACGTCAGTGCGCGGGCCGTCGATGAGGCTGAGCTGGTGCAGGGGGCCGTTGTACTCGTAACGGATGGTACGGATAACCGGGTTGCCGTCAGGATCATAGCCGTTGACCATTTCGGTGAGGCGGTTGCCCCAGTCGTCGTAGGTGTAGCGGGTAACCTTCTGCGCACCGGGGTAGACCGAGGGTTCGCGGATTTCGGTGATCCTGTTGTAGAAGCGTGGGTCATAGTCGTACTCGATCAGGCGCTCTTCCGGCGTGCCGACGGCTTCGATCTTGTAGCCGTACTGACCCTTGGCGTCGTAGTCGCCGTACTGGGTGGTAAGGCCGTTTTCGGTTTTGGATAGTAGGTTGTTGTTGGCGGGGTCGTAGGTATAACTGGTGTCGCCGCCGTTGGCGCAGGTGCTGCAGCCGGGACCGCTGATGCCGGTTACCAGGGCCGTGCCCAGATTGACGTCGGTGGTGTAGGTGGTGGACTGACCGCGGGAGTTGGTGACAGTGCGGGTGCCGGTGATGTCGTCGTAGGTGATATCGACGCGTTGGGCGTTTCCTGCGTGGTAGCTAGCCTTGGCGCGGCCGTCGGCGTAGTACTCGTAGGTGGCGTAGCGTATGCCGCGTTCGTCAGTGATGCCGGTCAGGGCGTGCGGCCATCGTGAATTCTCATAGTGATACTGCAATATAGTACCATCTGAATTATAGACATACTCCAGATTACCGTTGACATCATAAGCATATTGCCACGCAATGCCGGAATCACCCGCCACAGATGCCAGTCTTTGCTTGTCGTCATAACTGAGCGCGAGACTCCTCCCCAGCGCCTCATCTACAACTTGAGAAACCCGGCCATATTCCCGGTGCACCGTAACAATGCTTCCGTCAATATATTCAATATGCGTCAGAAGCTTGTCTTTATTGTAATATTCAATAAAACCTTCAGCGGAATGGAATTCCCAGCCAGTCCCGGTTTTATTCAACTCCATGCTGACATCCGCATCCGGCAGCCATACATTACCTGACTCATGAAACTGCAAAACCTTTCCATCCGGACGAAACAAAAACGCCGTCGCCGAACTTCCGCCATGAACAACCATGGACCTGTCGTAACTATGCCGCCATTTTGTTCCCAGCCCGCCGCTGAACACATAAGGACTACTATTGTAATATCGAACGAATTCAAGTTTTGAACCAGGCTGAATCGAATAATCCTTTCTCTTGTAGAATTTGCTTCCAGTCGACGGGTTTATTGGGTTACCCACCCGTCCACCCCCGCAATCATCAGGCTTACCCTGATTTTTTGCCATATCGAATCCGCACTGATATTCAACCAGGCACAGAAGTTCGTCATGGCGCAATTCGCCTTCATCGCAATACGCATCCACCGGCACATTGGCTTCATCGCTGCGTCTGCTATACCCCTCCCTGACCGGGTCCGCCTTTGCGCCCACCAACCTTTTAGACAATGATCCCGGAGCGACATAAAACCATAAAGTTCTATCATAACGCGTCATAGGACCTGTCTTTCGCCATCTGAATCTGTAATCAAACGCTTGCTCTACATCAGATATCACATTACTCATGTACTCATAGCCGTCCGCATAAAACCATGGCCCGCCACCGGGATAACCCCAGTAACTGCTCGGCTCGATTTCCCCCACGTAGATCGGAACCAGTTCTTTTTCAGGATAAAGGTAGGACTCGCACGTTTTCGCAAACGAATACTTTCCCGGAAACGCCGCAAGGAAAACACATGACATGAGTATATTGACGCGCTCCATCGCATTCATGATTTTATTCCCTTTATTGCGCCGGTCGTTCCGTGACCGGGCAGAAGATTTCAATGCATCAGACGGGGACCTCAGGGACAGGCATGGTGCAATATCATCTCGCCTGAAAATAATATTATGCTGTCGGTAACGCGATCCTACATCTTCAGTTTGAATTTTACTGTAGTATTATTACGCTCGTTTATGTAATTCCTGTATTACAAATTCATGCCTGACAGTCTGCGGAACATCGAGCATCAAGCCTGGCTGTCAACCTTCTCCAGCACCTGACTCGGCCAGTCGCCGGAGCGGTAGTAGTCGAAATGCGCCTGCATCTGCTTGAAGGCGGCGTCGCGTTCGGCCCTGGTGGGGTACCAGCTCTCCCAGTGCCAGTCATCGCCGAGCAGGTGCGGGAGGGCCATGGGGTCGCCTTCGGGGAGGCGGCCGCGGATGCCGTATTTGCGGGTTGGGTGGTTGGTGGTGTTGGTGGTCATGATGGTTTTCCCCTCTCCCTGGCCCTCTCCCACGATGGGGAGAGGGGACTTACTGGTTGGCCAGGTGGTTGCTTATTTTGATTCGGTGGTGATGCCTGTGACCTTCTGGAAGCCGCGGGGCAGTTTTCTGCCGCGCTGGCCGCGTTCACCGATGTATTCATCAAGTTCGGATGGCTTCAGGCGCAGGTGGCGCTTGCCGGCCTCCACGATAAGCTCGGTCTTTGCCGGCACGCTCGCGATGCCGAGCAGGTACTCCTCGCGGGCGGCGGCCTTCTTGGCCGGGATGCCGAGGATCTTGTTGCCCTTGCCCCGCGCCATGCGCGGCAGGTCCTGCAGCGGGAACACCAGCATCTGACCGGTGCTGTTGATGGCGGCCAGCTGGTCGCTGTCGTAATCGGTCACTGGGACCGGCGGCAGCACCTTCGCGCCTTTCGGCACATTCAGCACAGATTTGCCGTTCTTGTTCTTCGCATACAGGTCCTCCAGCTTCGCCACGAAGCCGTAGCCGGCGTCGCTGGCGATGAGGTATTCGTCCTGCGCATCGCCCAGCATCAGGCCGGCGAAGGTGGCGCCGTCGGGCGGATTGACGCGACCGCTCAGCGGCTCGCCGTGACCACGGGCCGAGGGCAGGTTATGCACCGGCAACGCATAGGTGCGGCCGGTGGAGTCGAGGAACACAGCCAATTGATTGCTGCGGCCGCGGGCGCTGGCGAGATAGCCGTCGCCGGATTTATAGGTCAGGCTGGTCGGGTCCATTTCGTGGCCCTTGGCGGCGCGCACCCAGCCCTTCTCGGACAGGATCACGGTCATCGGCTCGGTGGGGATCAACGCGGTCTGGTCCAGGGCCTGGGCGGCCTCGCGCTCGACCAGGACGGAGCGGCGCTCATCGCCGTATTTCTCGGCGTCCTCCTCGATCTCCTTGCGGATGAGGGTTTTCAGTCGGCGGTCCGAACCGAGGGTCTTCTCCAGCCAGTCCTTCTCCTCCTGCAGCGACTTCTGCTCATCGCGGATCTTCATCTCCTCCAGCCGGGCCAGCTGACGCAGCTTGGTATCGAGGATATAGTCCGTCTGCACCTCGGTGAGCTTGAACCGCTTCATCAGCACCGGCTTGGGCTCGTCCTCGCTGCGGATGATGGCGATCACTTCATCGATGTTGAGGAAGGCGATCAACAGGCCTTCCAGCAGGTGCAGGCGCTTGTCGACCTTGTCCAGCCGGTATTTCAGGCGCCGGCGTACGGTGGCGGTGCGGAACTCCAGCCATTCGCCCAGGATCTGCTTGAGGTGCTTGACCTGGGGCCGGCCGTCGTTGCCGATCATGTTCAGGTTGATGCGGTAGCTGCGCTCCAGGTCGGTGGTGGCGAACAGGTGCGACATCAGGGCCTCGACATCGACCCGGTTGGAGCGCGGCACTATGACCAGGCGGGTGGGGTTCTCGTGATCGGACTCGTCGCGCAGGTCCTCCACCATAGGCAGCTTCTTGGCCTGCATCTGCTGGGCGATCTGCTCCAGGATGCGCGAGCCTGCCACCTGGTGCGGCAGCTCGGTGATGACGATATCGCCCTGATCCAGTTCATAGCGGGCCCGCACCCGCAGCGAACCGCTGCCGGTCTCGTAGGCCTTGCGCAGTTCATCACGCGGGGTGATGATCTCGCCGCCGGTGGGGAAGTCCGGCGCCAGGACGTCCTCGCACAGTTCGGCGAGCGTGGTCTTGGGCTTCTCCAGCAGCTTCACCGCGGCGGCGGCCACCTCGCGCAGATTGTGCGGCGGGATGTCGGTGGCCATGCCCACGGCGATGCCGGAGGCGCCGTTCAATAATATGTTCGGCAGCCGGGCCGGCAGCAGTGAGGGTTCGTCCATGGTGCCGTCGAAGTTGGGCACCCAGTCCACCGTGCCCTGCCCCAGCTCGCGCAGCAGCACCTCGGCATATGGCGCCAGCCGTGCCTCGGTGTAGCGCATGGCGGCGAAGGACTTGGGGTCGTCCGGCGAGCCCCAGTTGCCCTGCCCGTCCACCAGCGGATAGCGGTAGGAGAAGGACTGCGCCATCAGCACCATCGCCTCGTAGCAGGCGCTGTCGCCGTGGGGGTGGAACTTGCCCAGCACGTCGCCCACGGTGCGGGCGGACTTCTTGAACTTGGCCGTGGCCGACAGCCCCAGTTCGGACATGGCGTAGACGATGCGCCGCTGCACCGGTTTCAGCCCGTCGCCGATGTTGGGCAGGGCGCGGTCGAGAATGACGTACATGGAGTAATCCAGGTAGGCCTTCTCGGTGAACTCCTTCAGCGGCAGGCGTTCCACGCCCTCGAAATTCAGTTCGTCGTTTTTCATGATAATAGTCGTTTAATAAAAATCATTAGCCACGGAATACACGGAAACCACGGACAAAAATAATGGCAGGAACTGCTGAGGGTCTGCCCAACTTCATACCCGTCATTCCGGCGCAGGCCGGAATCCATTGACCGCAGCGGTTTCTGGATTCCGGCCTTCGCCGGAATGACGGGGAACGTCTAAGAAGACTCAGACTCAATCTTAATCATGTCCGTGTTTTCCGTGTATTCCGTGGCGCTCTTGATCTTCACGGCACATCGGCCAGGTTGCCCTTGCGCTCCAGCCAGGCGCGGCGGTCGGGGACGCGCTTGCGCGCCAGCAGCATGTCCATCAGGGCATTGGTGTCGTCCCCCGCCTCCAGCACCAGCTGCACCAGGCGGCGGGTGTCGGGGTTGATGGTGGTCTCGCGCAGCTGCATGGGGTTCATCTCGCCAAGGCCCTTGAAGCGCTGCACATTGACCTTGCCCTTGAGCTTTTCGGCGGCGATGCGGTCCAGCACGCCCTGGCGCTCGGCGTCGTCCAGGGCATAGAACACCTGCTTGCCGACGTCGATGCGATACAGCGGCGGCATGGCCACATACACATGCCCGGCCTCGACCAGCGGGCGGAAGTGGCGCACGAACAGGGCACACAAAAGCGTGGCGATGTGCAGGCCGTCGGAGTCGGCATCGGCCAGGATGCAGATCCTGTTGTAGCGCAGGCCCTTGAGCTCCTCGGAGCCGGGATCGACGCCGATGGCGAGCGCGATGTCGTGCACCTCCTGCGAGGCCAGCACCTCGGCCGGGTCCACCTCCCAGGTGTTCAGGATCTTGCCGCGCAGCGGCATCACCGCCTGGAACTCGCGGTCGCGCGCCTGCTTGGCCGAGCCGCCGGCCGAGTCGCCCTCGACCAGAAACAGTTCGGTGCGTTTGGGGTCGCTCGCCGTGCAGTCGGCCAGCTTGCCGGGCAGCGCCGGGCCGGAGGTGACCTTCTTGCGCACCACCTTCTTCCCTGCGCGCAACCGGTTCTGGGCCGCCTGGATGGCGAGCATGGCGATGCGCTCGCCGGCCTCGGTGTGCTGGTTCAGCCACAGGCTGAAGGCGTCCTTGACCACGCCGGAGACGAAGGGCGCGCATTCGCGCGAGGACAGCCGCTCCTTGGTCTGGCCGGAGAACTGCGGGTCCTGCAGCTTGACTGAGAGGATATAGCTGCATTTGTCCCAGACATCCTCGGGCGCCAGCCGCACGCCGCGCGGGGCCAGGTTGCGGAAATCGCAGAACTCGCGCAGCGCCTCGGTCAGCCCGGTGCGCAGACCGTTGACGTGGGTGCCGCCCTGGGCGGTGGGGATGAGATTGACATAGCTCTCGGCTACCGGCTCGCCGCCTTCGGGCAGCCAGCACAGGGCCCACTCGGCGGCCTCGTGGCTGCTGGCCAGATCGCCGGTGAAGGGCTGCTCGGGCAGGCGTTCGGTCACGCCCAGGGCCTCGGTCAGGTAATCCTGCAGCCCGCCTTCATATTGCCATTCCAGTTTCTCGCCGCCGGCCTCGTCGTGCAGGCGCACGCGCAGGCCGGGGCAGAGCACGGCCTTGGCCCGCAGGATGTGCTTCAGGCGCGGCAGGGAGAATTTCGGAGAATCGAAATACTTCGGATCGGGCCAGAAGCGCAGGGTGGTACCGGTGTTCTGCTTGCCGACCGTGCCGATCGCTTCCAGCTCGGAGACCTTGTCGCCGCCGGCGAAGGCCATGTTGTATTCCTTACCTGCGCGCCGGACCCAGACCTCAAGGTGCTTCGACAGGGCGTTGACCACCGACACGCCCACGCCGTGCAGGCCACCGGAGAACTGGTAGTTCTTGTTGGAGAACTTGCCGCCGGCATGCAGCCGGGTGAGGATCAACTCCACCCCCGGCACGCCCTGTTCGGGATGCACGTCCACCGGCATGCCGCGGCCGTCGTCGCTGACCTCCAGCGAGCCGTCCTTGTACAGGGTGACATCGATGCGTTTGGCATGACCGGCCACGGCCTCGTCGACGCTGTTGTCGATCACCTCCTGGGCCAGGTGATTGGGACGGGAGGTATCGGTGTACATGCCCGGGCGCTTGCGCACCGGGTCGAGGCCGCTCAGGACCTCGATGGAGGCGGAATCGTAGGCTTGCTGGCTCATGGGAAACGGATCAGGCGGTCCTTGTCAGGGGTCATCGTAAAACAGCGGTGCACCGTAGCGGACCCGCTTGCGGATCTCGTCCTCGGACAGATACCCGACGCCCGGCTCGCAGAAATAATGCCGGTACAGAAAACGCCGGAAACGGGTGGTCCCGCCGGCGTCCAGGGCCTGCCAGTCGTCACCGCGCATGCGCTGCCAGCGTTCTGCGCTGGTGGCATAGGCATAGGTACGGTACTGGGCGGTGTTGCAGCGCAGCCCCTCATAGAACAGGTTGCCGGCGCCGCTGGGGGACTGGATGCGCAGCAGGTAACGTATCACGCCGTCTTCGTCGACGCGGATGGAGTCGGGGTCGAGCTGGAGCTCCAGGGATGTATTCGGCAGCTGAGACGGCAGGGCACGGAACTGATCGGCCTCGGGAAAGGGCGGCAGCCGGACCTCAAGTTCCTTCCATTCCTGGTCTTCATCCGGTTCGACGTACTGATGCTGGGGATAGACGTCCTCGTCCACAGCCTGGGCGGTCACGAAGATCCCGGGCAGGAACAGCGCCAGCACGGCGGCGGCCCGGCGGGCGATACGCGGAATTCGATGACTGTTCACGGCGTCTCCGGTCGGCATGGTGGCGACATTGTACAGCCCACGAAGCTGACAAGGCCACAACGCCGTGGGAGAGCCAGTGTCAGTCCAGATCTGCGGCCAGCGACCGGGCCACGGCCGACGGCAGTTCGACCTGGTGCGGAAATTCGGGATGATCGATACCGGCACTCACCCCGGCGCCGTTCCTGATGGCGTCGACCATTTCGGGAGTGAGCTCGAAACGCAGGAAATGCACCGATGAGGTCTTTTCCTCGGTCTCGCGCTCGAGGTCCTCGTCGGCGATGGCATAGACCGCCGGGTGCTCGCCCACGCGCACCCAGACCTTGTCCTCGACCCCGACCAGCCTGGCCAGGAGCTGCTTGCGCTCCTCGGGATCCGACACCTCGATCATGAAGGTGGCCTTCCAGTTGCTGCCGTCGGGGATGAGCGGGTTGTAGGCGGCCAGTTCATCCTCGATGCCTTCGGCCTCGAAGATGCGCTCGGCCCGCAGCATCTCCTGGATCTGGTACTGCATGGTCAGGCGGTCCTCGAAATACAGGGTGGCGTTCGGCCCCAGGGCGACCTTGCGGTGTTTCTTGTGCGCGAGCACCTTGCTGCGGAACTCAGGACGCACTTCCGAATATTTCTCCAGTGAATAGAGATCGTCGCGGGTCAGTTTTTCCATCATGGTTACCTTCCGGTTACGCTTCATTCAGGCTTTTGTGGATTTTTCAGCCACGGATGAACACGAATTAATTCAGGAAACCTCTAATAATCCGTCATTCCCGCGAAGGCGGGAATCCAGTGCCTGGCAGAGCTGCAAACGCTGGATCCCCGCCTTCGCGGGGATGACGCGGCAGAAGTAGTGCCATTCGGTTCTGATCCGTGTTTATCCGTGGCTCATACACCTCCACGGTCAATTCATGCGCCCGGCAATCCGTAGGCCTTGCGCAGCAGGGTCAGCGGATGCTCCGGCCCCTGCCCCGACTGCAGGCCGTTCTCGATCTGATGCCCGGCCATCGGGCAGTCGCTGCTGTAGTGGTCGGCCTCGGCCTGTTTCACCCGGTTGACCACGGGCTTGACGATCTTCATCGAGATCTCGTGGAACTCGGACTTGACCGCATAGGTGCCGTCGTGGCCGGAGCAGCGCTCGATGGCCTGCACCTCGGTATCGGGCACCAGCTGCAGCACGTCGCGGGTCTTCAGGCCGATGTTCTGCACCCGCAGGTGGCAGGGCACCTGGTAGGCAATTTTGCCCAGCGGCTGCTTGAAATCGGTATCCAGCTTGTCGTGCTTGTGTCGCAGGTACAGATATTCGAACGGGTCGTAGATATTGTCGCGAACCTTGGCGACATCCGCGTCATCCGGGAACATCAGGGGCAGTTCCTGCTTGAACATGAGCACGCAGGACGGCACCGGGGCGACGATGTCCCAGCCCTCATCGATCAGTCCGGCCAGCTGCGGTATATTGACGTCCTTCGCCTTCTCCACCGCCTCCAGGTCACCCAGTTCCAGCTTGGGCATGCCGCAGCACTGCTCCTTCTCCACCAGCCGCACCGGGATGCGGTTGTGCTCGAACACGGCGATCAGATCCTCGCCCACATGCGGCTCGTTGTAGTTGCCGTAGCAGGTGGCGAACAGGGCCACTTTGCCGCGGGTCGGACCGGCCGCCTCCGCCGCATTGTGTTGCGACTGATGCCCCTTCGCCCGCTTGCGCAGGGTTTTGCTGTGATACTGGGGCAGCAGGGCGTCGGGATGCACGCCCAGGGTCTTGTCCAGCAGCTTGCGCGCCGCCGGCATTCGGTTGGCCTTGTTGACCATGCCGGAGACCACCGGGATGCCGGCCAGACGACCGACCAGGTCGGTGGAGGTGAGCAGCTTGTCGCGTGGCCGGGTCTTGCCCTGTTTGTGCTTGACCGCCTTGGCCCGCAGCATCAGGTGCGGAAAATCCACGTTCCACTCGTGCGGCGGCACATAGGGACACTTGGTCATGAAGCACATGTCGCACAGGTAGCAGTGATCGACCACGTCCCAGTAGACCTTCTTCGGCACCCCGTCGAGCTCCAGGGTATCGGACTCGTCGATGGCGTCGAACAGGGTCGGAAAGGCATTGCACAGGCTGAAGCAGCGCCGGCAGCCGTGGCAGATGTCGAACACCCGCTCCAGTTCGCTGAACAGGGCGGACTCGTCGTGGAACTCCTCACTCTTCCAGTCCAGCGGATGTCGCTGCGGCGCTTCCAGGCTGCCTTCACGTGGTGTGCTCATGCGTGTCTCCTACAACCCATGTCGTGTTGGACTACGGTGCTTCGCATCCGACCCAACCTTTACACAGCAGTCAGGAATATTGGCTGCAGCACTCAAGACGCCGTCGTCCCCGCGCAGGCGGGGACCCAGTAACCGTGGCGGTATATGGATTCCCGTCTGCGCGGGAATGACGCCGTGTCAGTGTAGCCATATATCCTGATCCCTGAGCAATAATAAACGGGGCCGGTTGATACCGGCCCCGGATGGTGCTTCTTCAGCCGAGGCCGGCCGATTCAGTCGTCGAGGTTGTCCAGCGCCTTCTGGAAACGGTTGGCGTGGGAACGCTCGGCCTTGGCCAGGGTCTCGAACCAGTCGGCGATCTCGTCGAAGCCCTCGTCGCGCGCGTCCTTGGCCATACCCGGATACATGTCGGTGTACTCGTGGGTCTCGCCGGCGATGGCGGCCTTGAGGTTCTCAGAGGTACCGCCGATGGGCAGGCCGGTGGCCGGGTCGCCGACGGCTTCCAGGTACTCCAGGTGGCCGTGCGCATGGCCGGTCTCGCCTTCAGCGGTGGAGCGGAATACGGCGGCGACATCGTTGTAGCCCTCGACGTCGGCCTTGGCCGCGAAGTACAGGTAACGACGGTTGGCCTGGGACTCGCCGGAGAAGGCGTCCTTCAATGCCTGTTCAGTCTTGCTGCCTTTCAGTTCCATAGTGACTTCCTCCTGTTCAGGGGTATGAGCGGTTGCCCTAAATTTAGACTCTGTCTAAGTAACGGGTGACTCTAGTCCAACTCCCGTTGCGAAGTCAAGCGGACGGCCCGCCCGGCTCGCAGGGACGCTGGAGGCCGGGCGGCCTCCAGCGCAGGAGCGGCATCGATCACATATCGAAGCGGTCCAGGGTCATGACCTTGGTCCAGGCGGCAACGAAGTCCTCGACGAACTTCTCCCTGCCGTCGTTGGCGGCATAAACCTCGGCCACCGCGCGCAGTTCGGAGTTCGAACCGAAGATCAGGTCGACCGGCGTGGCCGTCCACTTCAACTCGCCGCTGGCGCGGTCGCGGCCCTCATAGGTGCCTCCGTCACCCGACTGCGTCCACTTCGTATCCATGCTGAGCAGGTTGACGAAAAAGTCATTGCTCAGCGTACCGGGCCGGTCGGTGAACACGCCGTGGTCGGCACCGCCGGTGTTGGCGTCCAGGGCGCGCATGCCGCCGACCAGCACGGTCATCTCCGGTACCGTCAGCGTCAGCAGATCGGCGCGCTCAACCAGCATTTCGGCGGGCGAACCGTAAGCACCTTGAGTGTAGTAGTTACGGAAGCCATCGGCCTTCGGCTCGAGTACCGCGAAGGACTCGACATCGGTCATCGCCTGGGTGGCATCGGCACGCCCGGGGGTGAACGGCACCTCGATCTCATGGCCGGCATCCGCCGCCGCCTTCTCGATCGCGGCCGCGCCGCCGAGCACGATCACGTCGGCCAGGGAGATGCGCTTGCCGCCGGACTGGGCGTCGTTGAACTCGCTCTGGATGCCTTCCAGCGTCTCCAGCACCCGGGCCAGTTCGTCCGGGTTGTTCACCTCCCAACCCTTCTGCGGCTCGAGGCGGATGCGCGCGCCGTTGGCGCCGCCGCGCATGTCGCTGCCGCGATAGCTGGCTGCGGAGGCCCAGGCCGTGCGCACCAGTTCGGGAACGGTCAGGCCGGAGTCGAGAATGGTGGCCTTCAGCCGTTCGATGTCGCCGGCCTCGACCAGTGCATGATCGACCTCCGGCAGCGGATCCTGCCACAGCAGCTTTTCTTCAGGAACGTCGGAGCCGATGTAGCGCGCCCGCGGCCCCATGTCGCGGTGGGTGAGCTTGAACCAGGCGCGGGCAAAGGCGTCCTCGAACTCCTTCGGGTTTTCGAGGAAGCGCTTGGCGATCGTGCGATAGGCCGGATCCTCCTTCAGCGACAGGTCGGTCGTGAGCATGATGACCGACTGCGTCCTGCCCTCGACGTGGGGATCGGGCGCCATGGCGGAGGCCGGATTGCCCTTCGGCACCCACTGGATCGCACCCGCAGGGCTGCGGGTCTGTTCCCATTCGAAGTTGAACAGGTTCTGCAGGTACATCATCGTCCAGCGCGTGGGGGCCGCGGTCCAGGGGCCTTCCAGGCCGCTGGTGATGGTGTCCTCGGCATTGCCCTTGCCGCACTTGTTGATCCAGCCCAGGCCCTGATGCTCGAGCGCCGCTGCGGCAGGTTCCGGACCGACGCAGTCCTGCGGGCTGCGCGCGCCGTGGACCTTGCCGAAGGTATGGCCGCCGGCGATCAGGGCCACGGTCTCTTCATCATTCATGGCCATGCGGCCGAAACTGGCACGGATCTGCTTGGCGGCCGCGATCGGGTCCGGGTTGCCGCCGGGGCCTTCCGGGTTCACGTAGATCAGACCCATCTGCGTGGCTGCCAGCGGGTTCTGCAGCTCACCCTTGTCGTCGAAGCGCTCGCGTCCCAGCATTTCGGTTTCCGGTCCCCAGTAGACCAGATCCGGCTCCCAGTCATCGCTGCGCCCGCCGGCGAAACCGAAGGTCTTGAACCCCATGTCCTCCATCGCCACGGTGCCGGCCAGCACCATCAGGTCGGCCCAGGAGATGCTGCGGCCGTACTTCTGCTTGATCGGCCACAACAGACGCCGGGCCTTGTCCAGGTTGGCGTTGTCCGGCCAGCTGTTGAGCGGGTCGAAGCGCTGCTGACCGCCGTCGGCGCCGCCGCGGCCGTCCGCCACGCGGTAGGTGCCGGCACTGTGCCAGGCCATGCGGATGAACAGCGGGCCGTAATGGCCCCAGTCGGCCGGCCACCAGTCCTGCGACGTCTTCATCAACGTCTTGAGATCGGCCTTGACGGCATCCAGATCCAGGCTGGCGAAGGCCTCGGCGTAATCGAAATCCTCGCCGTAGGGATTGGACTGCGGCAAATGGGCGCGCAGCTGGGAGAGATCGAGTTGCTCCGGCCACCAGAACTGGTTGGACCTGGGTTCGGCCTGGGCACCGACCGGGCCAGACAGCACCGCCGCCGAGGTCGCGATTGCGACTGCAATCGCCAGAGCGGTCGCCCTGGGCGTCCGGCTGTAAGAAAAGGGGATACTCTTCATTCTCTGGGTGGACATGGGTGTTTTCCTTCTGTTTGTGTGTGCGCTGAAGTTATGACAAGATTTAGAATCTTTCTAATTTTGGAGTTAATCTAATTAATGCCTTCAACCAAGTCAAGCAGGCATTGGAACCACCCGCTCAGCGACGTCGACACACGAGATCAGAACACAGGCTTATCCAGCATGGTCGGCCTTAGGGGGATATGCAGGCCATTCGGAAAATCATGATTATTCATATGCTTGGATTATTGCAGGAGTATCGGCCCGGGAAATCCAAGATCAGCCCGTCATGCCGGCCTGATCGACATGACGGGTTGATCAGCACAGGGTCAATTCCAGGCCGCCGCCAGGGCAGGCTCAAGCTGGGTCTGTAATTGCGCAGACAGATCAAGCTCACCGGCGGCAGGGGGTGCAAAAGCGGCCATGGCCTGTACCAGTTGATCGACCTGGTCATTGAACAGCAACTGACCATCCCCGGCCAGGAGTTGATCCAGCTGGTAGGCCTCGCCCTGGTACCAGTTCTGTACCCTGACCTGGTCCGCAGTGCCGATCACCGAGACCAGAAGGTCCTGATCCTCACGCGCAAACCAGAGTTGGTCATGGGCAATGTCATGCCCGAATTCCAGGCTGTCAATTGTCACCCCATGGGCAACCGGGTCGGGATCCTGGGGATTGTAGTCGACGATCCGATCGCCTCCCCCGCCACGGTTGAAGGCATAGCGGTCGTTGCCGGCACCGCCGACCAGGCTGTCGCTGCCAGCGCCACCCTCAAGGAGGTCATCCCCCACACCGGCATTGAGCGTGTCATTGCCAGCGGCCCCGAACAGCCGATCGTTGCCGCTGTCTCCGTTGAGCGTGTTCCAGTGGTCACTGGTCGCAGTCAGCACATCATCACCCTCGCCGCCCAGCAGGTAGTTGAACCGCCCCGAGCCACCTGTCAGAGTATCGTTGCCGTCGCCGCCGGAAAGCAAGGTAGCCTTGGATCCGGCGGTCAACGTATCGTCACCGCCCTCCCCATAGAGATAATCGACACCGCCGGCGAAATCGCCCTCATTGGTTGAGGCACCACCGGTGAGGGTGTCATTACCGTCACCGCCGTGGAGAAAGTCGGTTCCCTGTCCAGCAATGAGAATATCGTTACCGGAATTACCATTCAGGTTGTCATTGCCCTTACCACCGAACAGGACATCATTCCCACCAGCACCTTCAAGACTATCATTACCGTCCGAACCCGCTAATAAATCGTGGTTCGCAGTACCCGTCATGACATCGTCCAACTCACCGCCCACCTGAAGCCTTGAGGCATCGAACAAGACGTTGTTAGTGAATTCGAAATTTTCGATAACATAATCACCGCTGGAGTGAAACCAACTCTCGATTGTAACCCGCTCAAAAGTGCTATTACCGAGCTGATCCAGGACTGAAATCACCAGATCGTCACCGGCACGGTGAATATCGATATCCGACGGCAATATATCCGTGCCGAACAAAAGGGTGTCATCGCGGAAGTAGGACGCGCTGTATCGATAATGATCCGAAAAATCGTTGATCACATCCTGGCCATCACCACGGCTGAAGATATAGGTATCACCCGCTGCACTACCCTCCAGGCGATCGTTGCCTGCTCCGCCGGAGAAGATCGAGGCATAATTGTTCCGAGCGCTCGTAAAGGGATCCGATCTATCAGCACGTATCAGATCATCCCCGGCACCACCATCAAGACGGTTATCGCGGGAATAGACGTTAACCTCGATCGTATCATTCCCTGCCTCACCGTAGACGGAACTGACCCGATTCGATCTGTACGAAGTGCCGTTGAGGGTTATCCGATCATCACCAGCACCTCCATGAACAATATCGGATCCACCCGCATCGGTAATCACGTCGTGGCCATCGCCACCGTAAATCACATCATCAAAAATACCGGCAATGATGACATCGTCTCCATCCCTGCCATCGAACTCAAGCGGCGTATTCCAGCCCTCAATCACATCATCAGCATCGCTACCCCGCATCGCCAGTGCGTGGATATCGTCAATCCCCAACACAACCCCATCAGAGAACTCAAAGCGCTCGATGGCATAATCCAGGCTCGATTTGATCCAATTCTCGATCGTGATCTGATCGGTTGCAGCCGAATCATCGGGATCGATGATATCGATCACCATATCATCACCCAAGCGCGAGACAGAGAAGTCCAGGGGCTGAATACCCGCACCAAACACGAGCGTGTCGTCACGAAAATTTGACGTTGCATATTGATAATGATCCGCAAAATCGCTGATCACATCCTGACCGTTGCCGCGGTTGAAAATATAGGTATCACCCGCCGCACCACCCTCCATACGGTCGTTGCCAGTACCGCCAATAAAGGTCGAAGACAAATCGTAGTAAGCACTCTTGAAAGGGTCAGATCTGGCGACGCGAATCAAATCGTTCCCCGCGCCGCCATCGAGCAGATTACGACGGGAGAAGGCCGTCATAACAATAGTATCGTCCCCCTCCTCGCCATAGACGGTATTGGTTCGATTGCGCGTCGATGAAGTCCCGTTCAGGGTTATCCAATCGTTTCCGGCACCACCGTATACTGTATCCGAGCCTGTCGTATCAACAATCACGTCATTCCCGGCTCCACCATAGACCAAGTCGTCATGAGCGCCGGTTGTGATAGTATCGTTACCATCATCAGCCAGTATGATATTATTGCCATCCATACCATCGATGACATCATCGCCTGCCCCGGCACGTATTGCATCTGAACCTGATGTTCCGAACATGACGTCATTCATGACTGTGCCTTCCGCCTTCAACACATCATGCGCTTCGACATGCCACGCAAAGAATTCATGATGGCGGAGGGGTTCGAATGACAGATCCCGCGCTGCCTGAAAACCCTCAACCGATCGCACGAATTCCCGCAGCACCACATCCGTCCCGATCACATTCTGTTCAAAACGCGCCTCAAGCTCTCCTGCCAGAGCCCCAAGATTCCCTTTTATGGATTCCGTCTCAGAATCCCATTCATAGGAGATCAGATCGTATAGTCCCTCAAGGTGCGTCTGCCTCATCAAATTGGAATACATCAGCTCGAACATTCCATCGTATGATTCCAAGAGCCGCTCAGCCGCCCTTTCGGGAGGATTTTCCCCTCCGGCAAATTCCTGCCCAAAGAATCGCTCGAGAACTACAAGCTTACGCGCGTCGATTTCACTGCCACGGCTGTCAGGCAGGCTCTCCTCCGCCCCCGTCCATCGGAACAGTATCTGCTCGAAGAGTATATTGCGGGCCTGAGGATCTGTTTCCACAACAAAGCTTTCAACCAACCCCTTCAATTCGCCGTCAGTATCCCGCACGATCGCCTGATGGAGATCGTGAACATTTCCGAAGCCTTTCAAGTCAGGCAATGCAGAGACATCATCAGGAACATCCAATTCTTCGGTCGCAGCTGTGAAGGTCTCATCCGTCTGGAACCAGACATCCGATGCCGCGCCAATGGTGCCATCACTACGGCCAAAGCTGCCGAGCTGCTTGTGATGATTACCTTCAGCGTCCATCAGACTTGATTCGGAATAGTCGGTATGGATTGCAGTGATGTGCAGAGTATCCAGGCCAATCAGTTCATCAGATGCTGACTTTCCGTCCCCGTCAGCGTCTTGCCATACACGGAGTTCGTGCCATACGGAATCATTGAGATCGATCTTCCCGTCTGCATTTTCATCCAGAACCGCCAACGCCTCGAAACCATTGGATGCAAGGCCACCGTCTACAAGGCGGCTTTGATTTCCAAACAATTCGCTTCCGCCATTGATGCGACCATCGCCATTTCGGTCCAGAACCAGGAGAGCATCGTCCTGGCCCACCCACCCCGTCTGCTCGGCAAACCCATTGCCGTCGTGATCGAAATTCACACCACTTTCGACACTCATGGTTTCCACTCCGTCACCATCCAGATCCAGGATGATGGGGGAGCCCAGTGACTGCGCCGAGGCAAACAGGTTGCGCAGTCGCTCAATCACAGGATTGAAGAAGTCATCGACCCCACGGGCAACATCATTCACAGTATCCGATACATCCTCACCCACATCAGTGATTGCATTGCCGAATTGTTCAACCCCATCCTCAAAGTTGCCGCCAACACCCTCGAAGAAGTCGGTCAATTCATCACCCGCCTGCCTGACGATATCCTGGACCTGCTCGATCAACTGAGCTGCGGCCTTGGCAATATCATCATCACCGCCTGACTCCGCCAGGGCAGCAATGCCGAGCGCTGCCGAGGCTATGACTCCTGTCGCTGCCACAGCAATCCCGCCAGCTGTAGCACCCACGGAAACAACACCGACAGCACCCACCAGAGCCAAGGTATCACTTGCCAGCGATATCCAAGTTCGGTCTGATACATACCCAGCTCTATTTCTTTCATCAAATGCTTGCCGTATATTATTTGCAGCAGATGCCACGACCAAACCTGGAGCCGCACCTTTAAAGGACTTTCCCGCAACCGCCGCGAACGATTCCATAGCGCTCAACCCGCCAATAGCTGCTCCGGAATACTCCCCCTCTTGCGCATTTCTTACGGTATTCGCAATCGTCACAGGACTTGTTTTCAGAGAAACAACGTCCTTAATCATCTCAACTGTTTTCATATCGAGTTTGCCAGCCATGGCCTATCTCCCTTATTTTTCAGAATTAATCATTGAGCTCAGATTTACGGTTCACCCACCACACCCTTAACAATGGAAAAACAGCGATACTTCCCAATATCCCTACAACCCATGGATCATATTGATCCTTACCTTTCTTACGATTTGGCTTGATATTTTTGTAATCTACAACATACTGATTGCCAGACTGGACCTGATAAATTACATCCCTCATACCGAAAATTGATATTTGCCTCTGACTCCATACCTTTACATTACTACCAGCTAAGTTTTCCTGTTCCTCGGTATAAATCGTCCAGTCGTATTTTTTCAGCTCACCATCATTAGTACGCAGATACAATTTGTCGCAACAGCCACGCTTTACATCCCCTACCTTCTCGACCACGCCGGACGCCATATCCATCTGATCAAGGTCCAGCACTGGATTCATGGCCTCTATCCCCCAGGTCAGCGCCATGATCGCGAACCAGGCGGATATCAAATACCAGGCAACCGAAGTCCTGCGCCTCATAGCCCTTACCACAAAAACCTGATACAGGTGCGTATCACGCACCGCTGCAGAGACTCTCTTCCCGTATCCCCTTGACCTATCATTCATACGCATATCTCTTTACTCATAATGGTTCAGCGCTCCCTCAGTCCCTCATCGGCATATCTCAGCAGTGGGGAAAGCAGGTATTCGATCAGTCTCCGGGTACCGGTCTTGACTTCCACTGTGACTGCCATACCGGGACTGAGACTTACCTGCCGACCGTTGACAGGGAGTGTAGTTTGCTTCATCAGTACCCGCGTGGCGTAGACAAGGCCGCGCTGCTCGTCCTCGACGGCATCGCTGGAGACATCAAGGATTTCAGCGCTGATGACGCCGTACCTGGTGAAAGGGAAGGTCTCGATCTTGATCTCGGCTGGCTGGCCCTCATGGACGAAGCCAACATCCCGGTTCATGATCCATGCCTCAACCTCCATGGAGACATCCCGCGGAACGATTCTCATGAGTTCCTGAGCTGGTGTAACGACCCCGCCCAGGGTATGCACGGCAAGTTGCTGCACCACACCGTCAACCGGAGAGCGAAGTTGCTGGCGGCGATTGCGGCTGGCGGCTTTATTCAGTTCCTGGCGCAACCGGGCAACCTGGATTGCGATCTCTTCACGGCGGGCCATGATCCCGGTTTCGAACTCTGCCCGCCCGCTCTGTGCCTGCTGTTCAAGTTCCTCGATCGCCGCAAGCCGGCTGCGGCGCTGTTCACGCAGGGCCGCCAGATCCTGGCGTTGCTCGATGCGTTGCTGTTCCAGTTCCAGCCAGGTCGTCTTGGCGGCCAGGCTGCGGTCGACCAGGCTTTTTATCGCTTCGGCACGCTTTGCGATCAGCGGCAGAGTGGATTCCAGCTTGGCGATGTTCTGGTCGATGGCCGCGACTTCCGCGCTGCGGCTGTGCCGGGCACTGGCCAGGGCGGACTGTCGGGCCTGATGGGCATTCCATTCACTGTGCAGGCGCGCTTTGTCCTGCCGGGCGGTGAGGCTCGCCTGGGCCTGCGTCAGGCCCATCCGACTCTCGAGCACCGCCAGCAGCGCGGCCAGTCGCGCCTGTTCCCGCTCCGCCGCGGCCAACTCCGTTTCCAGCCGGCTCTGGTCGGCACGGGTACTGGTGGGATCCAGTTCGATCAGCAGGTCACCGGTCATGACCGACATGCCTTCATGTACATGAATGGCCTGGATTCGGGCCAGTTCCTGCGGCTGGATGACCTTGACCCGGTCGCTGGGTACGATCTTGCCCTGGGCGGTAGCGACGATGTCCACCCGACCAATGACGGCCCAGGCAATGGCGAGGGTGAAGAAGATTATCAGGATCCAGACGATGGCGCGGCCCAAGGGCGAGGGCGGACGCTCCTGTATTTCCAGCACGGCGGGAAGAAAATCAATTTCATGCCGTTTCCTATTCATGAGAATTCACTGTCTTCCTGGATATACCACGCTGAAGAGCATGGAGTCGGGCATACATCCCGTCGCGTTGGATCAGTTGATCGTGGGTGCCCTGCTCGGCGATCCGGCCCTGTTCCATGACGATGATGCGGTCCGCCTGGCGCACGGCGGACAGGCGGTGGGCGATGATGATGACGGTGCGACCCCGACAGATGCGGCGCATGTTGAGTTGGATGATGCGTTCGGATTCGTAGTCCAGCGCGCTGGTGGCCTCGTCGAAGACCAGGATGCGGGGATTGGTGACCAGGGCACGTGCAATCGCGATGCGCTGGCGCTGACCACCGGAGAGGTTCGCACCCTGTTCCTCGATACGCGTGTCGTAACCCTCCGCTAGTCCCAGGATGAAGTCGTGGGCGCCGGCGAGCTTTGCAGCCTCGACCACCCGCTGCATCGGCATGCCGGGGTCGCTGAGGGCGATGTTGTCGCGCACGCTGCGGTTGAACAGCACGTTCTCCTGCAGCACCACGCCCACATGCCGGCGCAGCCAGGCGGTATCCACCATAGCCAGGTCCACGCCGTCAACCAGTACCCGGCCCTGCTCGGGAATGTACATGCGCTGCACCAGGCGGGCGAGCGTACTCTTGCCCGAGCCGGAACGGCCCACCACGCCGATCACTTCGCCGGCGGGGATGTCCAGACAGACATCGTGCAGCACCTCGGCGCCGTCGGGGCGATAGCGGAAGAAGACATGATCGAAGCGGATATGGCCTTCCAGCCGCTGCAGCGAGGAGCGTTGCTGGTCATAGCCAGGCTCGGTCGGGGTGTTGAGGATGTCTCCCAGGCGCTGGATGGAAACGCCGGCCTGCTGGAAATCCTGCCATACCTGGACCAACCGCAGGATGGGACCACTCACCCGTGCGGCCAGCATGTTGAAGGCGATCAGCTGCCCCACGCTCAACTCGCCTTTGATGACGGCTCGGGCGCCGATCCACAGGATCAGCACGATCACAACCTTGTTGATGAAACCAGCCACCTGGCTGGCGATGTTGCCCAGGTTGGTAGCCCGGAAGCTCGCGCTCACATAGCCGGCCAGCTGCTCCTCCCAGCGCCGCTGCATCTGCGGCTCCACCGCCATGGCCTTGAGCGTTTCCACCCCGGTGACGGACTCCACCAGAAAGGCCTGGTTCTCTGCGCCGCGATTGAACTTCTCGTTCACCCGCGCCCGCAGCAGCGGGGTGACGACCAGCGACAGCAGTACATAGAAGGGGATGGAGCCCAGCACGATCCAGGTCAGCAGAGGACTGTAGTAATACATCACCGCCAGGAACACCACGGTGAAGAACAGATCGATCACCAGGGTCAGCGCCGAGCCGGTGATGAAGTTGCGGATGTTCTCCAACTCCCGCACCCGCGCCACCGAGTCGCCGACCCGGCGGGCACCGAAATAACTCATGGGCAGCGCCAGCAGATGCCGGTAGAGCTTGGCGCCCAGCGCCACGTCGATGCGGTTGGTGGTGTGCGAGAACACATAGGTGCGCAGACCGGTAAGCACCACCTCGAACAGCGACACCGTCAGCAGCCCCACCGCCAGTACATCCAGGGTGGTCAGGCCCTTGTGCACCAGCACCTTGTCGATCACCACCTGGAAGAACAGCGGCGTGACCAGGGCGAACAGCTGGATGAAGAAGGAGGCCGCCAGCACCTCGGTGAACAGGCGCCGGTGCTTGCGGATGGCGGGCAGGAACCACTTGAATCCAAAACGCGTGCGTTCATCCAGGAGCTTCGCACGCCGGGCAAGCAGGATCAGCCGTCCGGACCAGGCCTGGTCGAACAGTTCGTGCGGCAGGCTCTGGGGACGCTGTTCCAGGGGATCCTGGATCAGGGCCCGGTCCCGCTCCAGGCGGGCGATCACGAGCCAGTGGCCGTCCCGGTGTTGGGCAATGGCAGGAAAGGCGGTCCGGCCCAGACGCTGCCAGTCGCTGTCTACCGCCCGCGCCTTCAGACCCAGGAAACGCGCCGCCCGCAGCAGATCGCCTTCCACCAGCGGCTGATCCGAGCGGCCATAGCGATGGCGCAATTGTGCCGGCTCCGCAGCCACGCCCAGTACGCGGGCGGCCAGGGCCAGGCACACTGCCCCGGTATCCAGCTGTTCGGTTTCGTCGACCTTGTGCGGCATTGTTATTCTTGCTGCTGATGGACTATCCCTGTCCCGGCCGTATTGCGGCCTCCGCCCGACTATACCCTGCTTACCAGGCCGGGGATCAAGCGGCCAAGCCCTTAATAAGGCTGAAAATCCTGTAAGCCAATGCTGACAGAGGCGGTTGCCTGATGCAGGCGACCTTCAGTGTTATTGCGTTACCATCATGTCACGGTCCCTGTCTCAGTTTGATGCGGGAATGCCAAGCCTGCCCCCGTGATGCGCTTGAAATACACACCATAAAGGTATATTTTATATACCATGTTGGCATTTGAGTTCGATGAGCGGAAAAGTCGGGCCAACCAGGAGAAACACGGGATCGATTTTATCCAGGCCCAGGAACTCTGGCGTGATCCCGACCTGCTCGAAATTCCGGCGCGCACGGAGGACGAACCGAGATCCCTGGTCATATAGCCCGACTGCAGGGTAAACACTGGTCTGCGGTCATCACCTACCGCAGCAAGCACATCCGGATAATTTCCGTACGTCGTTCGCGGCCTGAAGAGGTGGCCTTGTATGAAAGCTAAGAAGTTTGATGCGGATTTTGATAACGGCAAGGACGTGACGGCGGCGCTGGACCAGAGCAAGGCGCGCCGCCCGCAGCAGAAGCAGCGTCGGGTGAATGTGGATTTCCCGGACTGGATGATCGAATCCCTGGACAGGGAGGCCAGTCGGCTGGGCGTGACACGCCAATCCATCATCAAGGTCTGGCTGGCCGAGCGTCTCGAGCAACAGACGTCCAAGTAAAAAAGGCTGACAATTGAGTTCGGCGCACACGGCAGGCCCGCATTGACCGCCCCGCCCCGTCACGCTACCGTAGCCGGCTCCCAGACTAGGACACCCGCACCGCCGTGGCACGCAAAAAGGCACAACCCGATTTCGAGAAGACCCTGGCCGAGTTGGAAGGCCTGGTCGAGAAGATGGAACAGGGCGACCTGTCCCTGGAGGCCTCGCTGGCCTCGTTCGAGCGCGGCATCGAGCTGATCCGCACCTGCCAACAGGCGCTTTCCGAGGCCGAACAGAAGGTCGAACAGCTCCTGGACAAGGACGGCGAGCCCGTCCCGCTGGAACGTGAAGACGACTGACGGCGGCTTTCCGGGGTTCCTGGCGGACTGCCAGCGGCGCATCGAGGCCGCACTGGCCGCGCGCCTGCCCGGCGAAGACATCCACCCGCAATCCCTGCATCGGGCGATGCGCTACGCCACTCTCAATGGCGGCAAGCGCATCCGCCCGGTGCTGGTCTATGCCGCCGGTCAGGCGGTGGGCGCCGCCCCCGAGGCGCTCGACGCCCCGGCCTGTGCGGTGGAATTCATTCATGCCTATTCCCTGGTCCACGACGACCTGCCGGCCATGGACGATGACGACCTGCGCCGCGGCAATCCCACCTGCCACAAGGTCTATGGCGAGGCCGAGGCCATCCTGGCCGGGGACGCCCTGCAGGCGCTGGCCTTCCACACCCTGGCCCACGACCCTGATATGGCGGCCGATGCCGCCGCCCGCCTGCGCATGATCGAGCAGCTGGCGCTGGCCGCCGGTTCGCGCGGCATGGTGGGCGGCCAGTCCATCGATCTGGCCGCGGTGGGCCGGGAGCTTTCCCTGCTGGAACTGGAGGACATGCACATCCACAAGACCGGGGCCCTGATCCGGGTCAGCGTGCTGCTGGGCGCGCTCAGCCGCCCGGACTGCCCGGAGCCGCAGCTGCAGGCGCTGGACCGCTATGCCAAGTGCCTGGGGCTGGCCTTCCAGATCCAGGACGACGTGCTCGACGTCGAGGGCGATACCGCCGTGCTGGGCAAGACCGCCGGCAGCGACCAGGACCGCAACAAACCCACCTACCCCGCCCTGCTGGGACTGGCCGAGGCGAAGCAGCGGGCCCGGGACCTGATCGACGAGGCGCGCGAGGCGCTGAGCGAATTCGGCGCCGAGGCCGCGCCGCTGCAGGGCCTGGCCGACCACCTGCTGCGCCGCAGCCACTGATCCCCCCACCCGCGGTATTCTTGAATCACCCCGCCGGACGCCGGATAATGCTACGTTTATATACGGTACCAGCCTGATGCCCTACTCCCAGCCCTTCCCTCTGCTCGAGCGCATCGATTCCCCGGCCGACCTGCGTCAGCTGCCGGAGTCCGAGCTCGCGCCCCTGGCCGACGAGTTGCGCCGCTTCCTGATCGCCTCGGTGAGCAGAACCGGCGGGCATCTGGCCGCGGGGCTGGGGACGGTGGAACTGACGCTGGCCCTGCACTATGTCTACAACACCCCGGATGACCGGCTGGTATGGGACGTCGGTCACCAGAGCTACCCGCACAAGATCCTCACCGGCCGCCGCGAGCGCATGGCCAGCCTGCGCCAGCGCCACGGCCTGGCCGGCTTCCCCAAGCGCGACGAAAGCCCCTACGACAGCTTCGGTGTCGGCCATTCCAGTACCTCCATCAGCGCGGCCACCGGCATGGCCATCGCCGCCGCCCACAGCGGTGCGAACCGCCGGGTGGTCGCCATTATCGGCGATGGCGCCATGACCGCCGGCCAGGCCTTCGAGGCGCTCAACCACGCCGGCGACCTGGGCGCCAACCTGCTGGTCATCCTCAACGACAACGACATGTCGATCTCGCCCAACGTGGGCGCGCTGTCCAACTACTTCGCCCGGCTGCTGTCCGGGCGCATGTACTCCAGCATGCGCGAGGGCGGCAAGAAGGTACTGCGCAACCTGCCGCCGGTGGCCGAACTGGCCCGACGCGCCGAGGAGCACATGAAGGGCATGGTGGTGCCCGGCACCCTGTTCGAGGAGATGGGCTTCAACTACATCGGCCCGGTCGACGGGCACGACGTGACCGGCCTGGTCAAGACGCTGCACAATGTCCGTGCGCTGAAAGGGCCGCAGTTGCTGCACATCGTCACCCGCAAGGGCAAGGGCTACAGCCCGGCCGAGGACAACCCCTGCGCCTATCACGGCGTGGGCAAGTTCGATCCGCACACCGGCACCGACGCCGGCGGCGGCAAGCCCGGCGCCCCCACCTACACCCAGGTGTTCGGCGACTGGCTGTGCGACATGGCCGCGGCCGATCCCGAACTGGTCGCCATTACCCCGGCCATGCGCGAGGGCTCCGGGCTGGTGGAATTCTCCGAGCGCTTCCCGCAGCGCTATTTCGACGTCGGCATTGCCGAGCAGCATGCCGTCACGCTCGCCGGCGGCATGGCCTGCGACGGCCTGCACCCGGTGGTGGCCATCTATTCCACCTTCCTGCAGCGGGCCTATGACCAGACCATCCACGACATCGCCCTGCAGAACCTGCCGGTAACCTTCGCCATCGATCGCGCCGGGCTGGTCGGCCCCGACGGCCCCACCCATGCCGGCGCCTTCGATCTGAGCTACCTGCGCTGCATCCCCAATCTGGTGGTGATGACCCCGGCCGACGAGGCCGAATGCCGGCGCATGCTCAGCACCGCCCACCGTCACGCCGGACCGGCCGCGGTGCGCTACCCGCGCGGGCGCGGCCCCGGCCTGACCGTGGAGCCGGATCTGGACACCCTGCCCATCGGCCGCGCCGAGACCCGTCGCGAGGGCGGCCGCATCGCCCTGCTCGCCTTCGGCAGCCTGCTGGCGCCGGCACTGGAGGTCGCTGAACAGCTTGACGCCACCGTGATCAACATGCGCTTCGTCAAACCGCTGGATGAAGCCCTGCTGCGCGAAGTCGCTTCCAGGCACGAGCGGCTGGTGACCCTGGAGGAGAACGCCGTCGCCGGCGGGGCCGGTGCGGCGGTGCTGGAATGCCTGCAGGCCAACGGCGTGCAGCGGCCGCTACTCCAACTGGGCCTGCCCGACCGCTTCGTCGAGCACGGCACCCGCGAGGAGTTGCTGGCCGAGTGCGGGCTCGACACCGCCGGCATCCTGGAGGCAATAAACCGTTGGCAGGCTGATGAAAATTGCGCAGGCCGTGCGGATCGCTTAGTCTGCTAAGGGCTCGAGCCCGGCAATTTCCACACTGATTCAGGTATCTCATCCCGTGCCAGCCCGTTATACACTCAAGGTTCTGACCGAATTCGCCTCGGCGCATACGCTGCGGGAATATCCCGGCGCCTGCGCACGCATGCATGGTCATAACTGGAAGGTCGAAACCGAGGTCGACGCCAGTGCCCTGGACGAGGTCGGCATGGGCATTGACTTCAAGGTGATCAAGAACGCTGCCCGCCGTATCGGCGAGCGCCTGGATCACCGCTACCTGAACGAGATAGAGCCCTTTACCGAGGTCAACCCGACAGCGGAGAACATCGCTGCCTACTTCTACCGGGAGCTGGCCGCGGAACTGAACAACGACAGGATACGCATCCGTTCGGTCACGCTGTGGGAGACCGACCGTGCCTGTGTGCGATATACAGAGGACCAGTGAAACGATGAGCCAGATGAAACCCGCCTCCGCCAAGGTCAGCAAAGAGATCGAGGATGTCCAGAGTTCCCCGGACACCCGGCATATCGCCATCGACAAGGTCGGCATCAAGGATATCCGGCATCCGGTGCGGGTGCGTGACCGCTCCGACGGCGAGCAGCACACCATCGCCAACTTCAACATGTACGTCAGCCTGCCTCACAACTTCAAGGGCACGCACATGTCGCGTTTCGTGGACATCCTCAACCGCCACGAGAAGGAGATCACGGTCAAATCCTTCAAGGACATGCTGGGCGAGATGACCGAGCTGCTTGACGCCGAGTCGGGCCACATCGAGATGAATTTCCCCTACTTCGTCATGAAGGCCGCGCCGGTGTCCGGCGTGCAGAGCCTGATGGACTATGACGTCAGCTTCATCGGCGAGATCCATGACGGCCAGCCACAGATGAACATCAAGGTGGTGGTGCCGGTGACCAGCCTGTGCCCCTGCTCCAAGAAGATCTCCGACTACGGCGCGCACAACCAGCGCTCGCACGTCACCGTCAGCGTCCGCACCACGGGCTTCATCTGGATCGAGGAACTGATCGAACTGGTCGAGCAGGAAGCCTCGTGCGAACTCTACGGCCTGCTCAAGCGCCCGGACGAGAAGGCCGTCACCGAACGCGCCTACGACAACCCGAAGTTCGTCGAGGACATGGTGCGCGACGTCGCCGCCCGTCTCAACGCCGACGAGCGCGTCAGCTCCTACGTGGTGGAATCGGAGAACTTCGAGTCCATCCACAACCACTCGGCCTACGCCATGATCATCAAGGACGAGGAAAGCGAACAGGCCTGAACCACCCGGTGACCGGCAGCGAAGCATCAGCTGCCCTGAATCCCAGCCTCTTAACCTCAGCATGCCCGTTGCGGGCATGGATCTTCGCAATCACTGCATGTCCTGATTCTGCATCTGCTCGAACACGTAGCCATGCAGCAGGATGGTATCCATATGCTCGATGAGCTGGAATTCGACTCCGTACTGATAACGCCCTGAGCCTTCTGCCGTCTCCGCGGCTTTCGCGGAGCGGATAATCGCAGGCATCTTCAGATATTTCTCGGCACCGGCGATGGGTACGCGGGCGGTCATGCTGATCAGGTCGCCGGCTCCGCCCAGCGGACTATCGCTGGCCACAAAGGCGCCGGCCGTGCTGATGTCCAGAATCGTACCCCGGCTGTCCAGGCTCTGGGTGGGGTCCTCGGGTGCAGGATGGGAGACTATAACCGGCAGCTGCGTCTGTACCCGCACGGCCTTGCGCACCACAATGCGCTCCAGTTCATCCGGGTAGGCCAGGTGCAGATGCGGATAGGGGCGCATGCTGTTGTGGATGATGCGGCTGTTGAAACCGTAGCAGGTGTTGCCGGAGAGCATGCGCACCACCAGCGGCTGGCCCTCGCGCACCAGCATCACCTTGCCGTCGATGCGCGGGGTGGTGATCACCAGGCTGGCATTGGGCAGGTAGCCGATTACCTTGGCAGCGTACTTGCGCTGCTCCTGGCTGACGAACTGCACCTGCAGCACATCGCCGACGCCGAGCTTGAGATCCACGACCTGATCTGCTTCCGCCTTTGCCATGAACGACTGTCCTTTGCCCTGCCCGCCGCCCATGGGGCCTCCCGTCGGGCAATATCACTACAGTATCGGCAGGCCGACGGCATTTCCTGAGGCCGGCAGCCAGCCGACGGCGGCCGCAAGCCACAGGCAGAGGCCGGCGAACACACCCGCCAGCACATCGTCGATCATGATGCCCAGCCCGCCCTGCACATGCCGGTCGAGCCAGCGGATCGGCCAGGGTTTGAGGATGTCGAACAGGCGGAACAGAACGAAGCCGATAAGCAGAGCCGGCCAGCTCGGCGCCACGGCGGCCAGGGTGATCCACAACCCCACCACCTCGTCCCAGACGACGGCGGAATGATCATGCACTCCGAGCGCCCGGGCGGTATATCCGCAGACCCAGACCCCGAGCAGAAAGGCCAGTATCACAACCAGCAGATAGACCGGCAGCCCCAGCCCGGCGATGAGCGGGTAGAGAATGGCACCGGCCAGGGTCCCGAAGGTGCCGGGGGCAACCGGCGCCAGGCCGCTGCCGAAGCCCAGCGCCAGCAGATGGCGGGGGTCCTTCAACCAGTGGAGGGTGGGTTGTTTCATTTCTTTCTCATCAGCGACATGCCGGGCGCGCCCCTGTGGCAGACACGCAGTAGGATGGGTGGAGGCACCGTGTGCCGCAACCCATCAACAGGTCGTACCACGATGGGTTGCGCTGCGCTTCACCCATCCTACGATTGCGGCGCAAAATGCTGATAGCCTTTTCCATGCGCCTGATAGCCGCCGCCATCGGCATGCTGCAGCACCAGACCTTCTCCCGCGGTGATCCGGCCAATCCGGGTCAGGGCGATGCCCAGAGTCTCCGTCAACGTGGTGATTTTCGGCTCCTTTTCCCCGGACACAGTGAAACAGAGTTCGTAGTCATCGCCGCCGGCCAGGGGCCAGTCGTACCAGGCCACGTCATCGCCCGTCACCAGTTGCGTCAGCGCCGGATGTCGGGGCACGGCATCCACGTCGATTTCGGCACCCGCACTGCTGGACCGGCACAGGTGGCCGAGATCGGCCAACAGGCCATCGGAGATGTCGATGGCCGCGCTGGCCAGTCCGCACAGTGCCTGCCCCAGAGCGAGTCGCGGTTCCGGATAATCCAGCCGGGCCCGGCATGCCTGCCTTGCCTCAGAGTCTGCCGGGCTGTCGGACGATGCGAGCGCGGCCGCGGCCGCGCCGAGGCCGCCACTGATATAGATCGCATCGCCGGGCCTGGCACCGCTGCGCGTCAGCGCCTGGCCTTCCGGCACCCGACCATGCACCGTCACCGTCACGCTCAGCGGGCCGCGGGTGGTGTCACCGCCGATCAATGCGATTCCCGAGTCACGCGCCAGTCGGCCGAAGCCCGCGGCGAAGGCCGCGAGCCAGGCCTCATCGGCCTCGGGCAGGGTCAGGGCCAGCAGCGCCCAGGCCGGCTCGGCACCCATGGCGGCCAGATCGCTGAGGTTGACCGCCAGTGCCTTGTGGCCGATGGCGCGGGGATCGGTGCCGGCAGGGAAGTGCACGCCGGCGACCAGGGTATCGACCGCGATGACCAGTTCCTGCCCGGGCGGGACACTGACCACCGCGGCATCGTCGCCGATACCCAGTCGGATGTCGTCGCGGTCCGGGGTCAGCCCGGCGAAATACTGTGCGATGAGATCGAATTCGCCGATCGGCATGGCGGTCTCAGGCGCCGCCGCCCGTCCCCGGCAGGCCGCCCCCGGATTCACCCCGGGGATGCTCGACCCCGCGCAGCTGCCGCGCGACCTGATCGAGCACACCGTTGACGAAGGAATGGCCCTGCTCGGCGCCGAACTTGCGCGTCAGGGCGACGGCCTCGTTGATCACCACCTTGTAGGGGATGTCGATGCGATGCATGAGTTCATAGGTGGCGATACGCAGGATGGCGCGCTCGACCGGATTGACCTCCTCAAGCGGGCGATTCAGGGCCGGCGCATAGCAGGCGTCCAGTTCCGTGGCCCGGGCGATGACGCGTTCGACCAGCTCGCGGAAGTAGCCACGGTCGGCATTGCGCAACTCGGCCTCGTCCTGTTCGAACTGGGCCAGGATGTCATGGGCATCCATGGCCGTGAACTGCCATTGATACAGGGCCTGCATGGCCAGCCGCCGGGCCCGGCTGCGGGCGGCGTTGGGATGAGACCTGCCGGTCGCCGGGCGTGCGGCCATCTCAGGTCTCCAGGTTGCGCAGCAGGTTGATCATCTCGATGGCCGACATGGCCGCCTCCACGCCCTTGTTGCCGGCCTTGGTGCCGGCGCGCTCGATGGCCTGCTCGATGGTGTCCACCGTCAGCACGCCGAAGGCCAGCGGAATATCGTGTTCCAGACCCACCTGGGCCAGCCCCTTGGTGCACTCGCCGGCGACGTATTCGAAATGCGGGGTGCCGCCGCGGATGACCGCCCCCAGAGCGATGATGGCGTCATACTGTTTGCTCGCCGCCAGGCGCTTTGCCACCAGCGGCATCTCGAAGGCGCCGGGCACCCGCACGATCTTCAGATCGCGCCGCTCGGCGCCGTGGCGCACCAGGCAGTCGACGGCACCCGCGAGCAGGCTGTCGACGATGAAGCTGTTGAAGCGCGCCACCAGCAGGGCGATGCGCGCGTCCTTGACGGTCAGGCCGCCTTCGATTTCGGTGATGTCGGTCATGTTCCACTTATCCTTCGGTTATACATTCGTCATTGCGAGCGAAGCGTGGCAATGACGGAACAATTCAATCCGGCTCCACGTATTCGACCACGTCCAGGCCGAAGCCGGCAATGCCATGCATCTTCTTGGGCGCGCTGAGCACCCGCATGCGGGTCACGCCCAGGTCAGCCAGGATCTGGGCGCCGATGCCGTAGGTGCGCAACTCCTCGCGCTGGCGGCGCGGCTCGCCCAGGCCGCCCTCGGCATAGGCGCGGATGCGGTGGATCAGCGCCTGCGGGTCGTCCGGTTTGCCCAACACGACCACCACGCCGCTGCCCTCGTCGGCCACCCGCTGCAGTGCCCGGCGCAGCGGCCAGCCGCAGTCGGAAGTGGTCGCACTCAGCAGGTCGCACAGGGCACCCTGGACGTGTACCCGCACCAGTACCGGCTGATTGTAGTCCGGTTCGCCGCAGACCAGTGCCAGGTGCGTATCGCCGTCGATGCAGTCTTCGTAGGCGATCAGCCGGAACTCGCCGAATTCGGTCGGCAGCATGCATTCGGCCGCGCGCTCCACCGTCGTCTCGTTCTCGATCCGGTAGTGAATGAGATCGGCGATAGTGCCCATCTTCAGGTCATGCTCGGCGGCGAACTTCTCCAGATCCGGCCGCCGCGCCATACTGCCGTCCTCGTTGAGGATCTCGACAATCACGGCGGCCGGTTCGGCCCCGGCCAGCCGGGCCAGGTCGCAGCCGGCCTCGGTATGGCCGGCGCGGGTCAGCACACCGCCCGGCTGGGCCATGAGGGGGAAGACATGCCCCGGCTGGACGATGTCGGCGGGTTTCGCCTCCGGCGCCACCGCCGCCTGCACGGTACGGGCGCGGTCGTGGGCGGAGATGCCGGTGGTCACGCCCTCGGCGGCCTCGATGGACAGGGTGAAGGCGGTGCCGTGCTGGGCAGTGTTGTCGCGCACCATCAGAGGCAGCGCCAGCTGCTCGCAGCGTTCGCGGGTCAGGGTCAGGCAGATCAGGCCGCGGCCGTATCTGGCCATGAAATTGATATCCTCCGGACGCACCCGGTCGGCCAGCATCAGCAGGTCGCCCTCGTTCTCGCGGTCCTCGTCATCCATCAGGATGATCATCCGGCCCTGCCTGAGATCGTCGATGAGTTCCTGTGTGGTGTTCAGGGACATATTGGTTGTGGTGTCCACCTGCATTCAGTCCTTACCTGACATTGCGATGCTCAGCGCGGCAATGACGGAAAAAGTCATTTGATAAATCCATGCTCGGCCAGAAAGGCAGCGCTGATCCCGCTGCCCGGCTCGGCCGCCCGCTCGCCCAGCAACAGCCGCTCCAGATAGCGGGCGATGATGTCCACCTCCAGGTTCACCCGGGTACCGCTGCGGTACCCGCCGATGGTGGTCTCCTGCAGGGTGTGCGGCACGATGTTGAGATCGAAGGCCGCGCCCTCGACCGCATTGACCGTGAGACTCACTCCGTCGACGCAGATCGAGCCCTTTTCGGCGATATATTTTGCCAGACCCGCGGGCGCCTGTATGCGAAAACGCTCCGAACGGCCCTCGGAGCGGCGCTCGAGCACCGTGCCGACACCGTCCACGTGGCCGCTGACCAGGTGACCGCCCAGCCGAGTGGTCGGGGTCAGGGCCTGTTCCAGGTTCACCCGGCTCCCGACCGTAAGGTCGCGAAAGCCGGTACGCGCCAGGGTCTCGCCGGAGACATCGGCCCAGAAACCGTCGCCGGGCAGTTCCACCACCGTCAGGCACACGCCGTTGACGGCAATACTGTCGCCGGGTGAGACGTCATCGAGCGCCAGCTTACCGGTGCGGACGCGAACACGGGTATCCTCGCCGCCCGGCTGCAGCGCGGCAATCTCGCCGATGGCCTGGATGATGCCTGTGAACATGGGTCGGTTCTCTCTTCAAATTCTCAAATGGCCACGGACTACACGGAAAGCACGGACAAACCAAAATTTCATGGCATCGTAGGTCGGGTTAGCCCGAATGGGCGTAACCCGACGTTGCCGCCGTATATGTCGGGTTACGCTGCGCAAACCCGACCTACATGGCTAAACCGTCATTCCCGCGAAGGCGGGAATCCATTATCCGCTGTGGTTCCTGGATCCCGGCATTCGCCGGGATGACGGGCAACCTTCCAGGCATTTGCAAGGTCTCAAGAATTTTGATTCGTCCGTGCTTTCCGTGTAGTCCGTGGCCATTCCCAAATCACTTCAACCGGGCGCGAATGCGCCAGTCCGGTCCCACCGCGCGGATATCCTCGATCGTCAGTGCCACGCGGTCCGCCATGGTGGCCAGACCCGGCAGATGAAACAGTCCCCGGGCCGCATCGCCCAGCAGCTGCGGGGCCAGGTAGATCACCAGTTCATCCACCAGCCCGGCCTGCAGCATCGCCCCGGCCAGGGTCGGACCGGCCTCGACCATGACCTCGTTGAGCTCACGCTCACCGAGCAGCCTCAACGCGGCGGGCAGATCCAGTCGATCATCGCGCACCGGCAGCACCGCCACCTCGGCGCCGGCGGCCTCCAGCGCCTGGCGCCGTGCGGCATCGTCGCTGGCGGTCAGCACCAGAGTCTGACCAGGCTGACTGAGCAGCTTCGCCGTGGGCGCCAGGGTGAGCCGCGTGTCCAGTACCACCCGCAGCGGCTGCAGCAGTTCGGAGTCATCCATCCCATCCGGTCGTGCCGTGAGCGAGGGGTCGTCCGCCAGCACGGTACCGCTGCCCGTGAGGATGGCCGAACTGCGCGCGCGCAGCCGGTGCACATCGGCCCGGGCCGCCGGCCCGGTGATCCACTGACTCTCGCCCGAGGCCAGCGCTGTGCGCCCGTCCAGGCTCATGGCCAGCTTGCAGCGTACCCAGGGCCGGCCGTTGCGCATGCGCTGAATGAACCCCGGATTGAGCGCGGCGCTTTCACTCGCCAGCACCCCGGATTCGGTGACAATGCCGGCGGCCTCGAGCCGGGCCAGGCCCTCGCCCGCCACCTGCGGGTTCGGGTCCTGCATCGCCGCCACCACCCGGTCGACACCGGCCCCGATCAGCGCCTCGCTGCAGGGCGGCGTGCGGCCGTGATGACTGCAGGGCTCCAGCGTGACATAGGCCGTCGCCCCCCGGGCGCGCGCGCCGGCCGCCCGCAGGGCATGCACCTCGGCATGGGGCTGGCCGGCACGTTCATGCCAGCCTTCGCCGACGATTTCGCCGTCCTTCACCAACACACAGCCGACGCGGGGATTGGGATCGGTGGTATACAGCCCCCGGCGCGCCAGCTGCAGGGCGCGGCTCATGTAACGGATGTCGTCGGCGTCCGCCACCTGCGCTGAGTACGTCACAACCCTACTTCTCATCCGGCAGCAAGGGGATCTGGTCGCGCTTCTCCTCCGGCGAGGGTTCGTTCTCCAGTCGGTCGATCTCCTCGCGGAAGGCCTTGACGTCCTGGAAGCTGCGATACACCGAGGCAAAGCGCACATAGGCGACCTGGTCCAGGGCGCGCAGCTCCAGCATGATCCACTCGCCGACCTGGCGCGCGTCCAGCTCACGCTCACCGGAGGCACTGATGTGCTTCTGGATGCGCTCGATGGCCGCCTCCACCTGCTCGGTGGCCACCGGCCGTTTTTCCAGTGCCCGCAGGATGCCGGCGCGCAGCTTGTCCTCATTGAACGGCTCACGGGTGCCATCGCGCTTGACGATGCGCGGCATCACCAGCACCGCCTGCTCGAAGGTGGTGAAGCGTTCGCCGCAGCTCAGGCACTCGCGCCGACGCCGCACCTGCGCGCCCTCGTTGGCCAGGCGCGAGTCGATGACCTTGGTTTCAATGGCTCCGCAGAAAGGGCAGTGCATGTTCGTCAGGCACAAGTCGCAAGATGCAGGATGCAAGCATGAGCAAGCGACTTGCCTCTTGCATCCTGCATCTTGAATCTATTGTTTATACACCGGAAACCGCTTGCACAGTTCCAGCACCTTGGCGCGCACCTCAGACTGCGCCGCCTCGTTCTCGACATCATCGAGGATGTCGCAGATCCAGCCGGCCAGTTCCTTGGCTTCCTTTTCCTTGAAGCCGCGGGTGGTCATGGCCGGGGTGCCGATGCGGATGCCGCTGGTGACGAACGGCGACTGCGGGTCGTTAGGCACGGCGTTCTTGTTGACCGTGATGTTGGCATTGCCCAAGGCGGCGTCGGCGGCCTTGCCGGTGATGCCTTTGTCGATCAGGTCGACCAGGAACAGGTGGTCATCGGTGCCGCCGGAGACGATTTTGTAACCGCGCTCGATCAGGGTCTCGGCCATGGCGCGGGCATTGTTCACCACCTGCTGCTGGTAGTCCTTGAAGGCCGGCTCCAGGGCCTCCTTGAAGGCCACTGCCTTGCCGGCGATGACGTGCATCAGTGGACCGCCCTGGGTGCCGGGAAAGACCATGGAGTTGAACTTCTTCTCCAGGTCCGGATTGGATTTCGCCAGAATCAGGCCGCCGCGCGGGCCGCGCAGGGTCTTGTGGGTGGTGGTGGTGACGACATCGGCCACCGGCACCGGGTTGGGATAGATGCCCGCGGCGACCAGACCGGCCACGTGCGCCATGTCCACAAACAGATAAGCGCCCACGGAATCGGCGATCTCGCGGAAGATGTTCCAGTCCATGACCCGTGAATAGGCGGAAAAGCCGCCGACGATCATCTTCGGCTTGTGCTCCTGGGCCAGCCGGCGGATCTCGTCATAGTCGATCTCGCCGGTCTCGGGGTTCAGGCCGTACTGGACAGCGTTGAAGATCTTGCCCGAGAAGTTGACCTTGGCACCGTGGGTCAGGTGGCCGCCGTCGGCCAGGCTCATACCGAGGATGGTATCGCCCGGCTGCAGCAGGGCCAGATACACTGCGGCATTGGCCTGGGAGCCGGAGTGCGGCTGCACGTTGGCGTAATCGGCACCGAACAGCGCCTTGGCGCGATCGATGGCCAGCTGCTCGGCGATGTCAACATGTTCGCAACCGCCGTAGTAGCGCTTGCCGGGATAGCCTTCGGCGTACTTGTTGGTCAGTACCGAGCCCTGGGCCTGCATCACGCGGGGGCTGGTGTAGTTCTCCGAAGCGATCAGTTCGATGTGCTCTTCCTGGCGCGTCTCCTCGGCCTGGATGGCATTCCAGAGCTCGTCGTCGTAACCGGCTATCTTCATGTCTTTGTCAAACATCGCTTACCTCTGAGTTGCTGAAAATCGGGGCCCGCGCGTGCGGTTGTTCGGCCCGGTCGAGATGCCGGGCGGGCGGGTACTCAGTCCCTAATCCCCGGCAAAGCCGCTTTCAGAGCCTCGCATGGCCTGGGATGCAAGGCGTATTCGCGCCGGCATAGCCATCTATGCCAAGCGGATGCAACGCTGCAGGGCAGGCCATGCGAGGCTCCCGACGGGCGCGGCTGTGTATCTGTCCAGGCTGCGTTGCCGTCCCTTGCTGTAGAAATGCTACAGCGGCAGTCCGGCGCCTTGCTGGACAGATACACAGCCACGCTGAATGTGGCTTTGCCGGGGATTAGGGACTGCCGCCCATGATAACAGGATTCGGCGTCGGTTTCCGCTCCGGGCGACCGTCTCACCCCCTGATTTTGCGGGTAAAATCCTCCAGCCGGTGACGCATCCTGCGGACATGGCTGCCTTCCCAGTAGAGCCGGCCGCAGGCCGGGCACTGCCACAGGGCCTGGTCGCGAACATCGACCGGCACCGCCTCGCGCCGGGCCTCCGGGACCGGCTCCAGCGGCCGGTTGCAGAGCAGACAGCGGCTGAAGGGGCGGTACTGCCAATCGATAGACAGCCGGGCTGACAATTCTACCACACAGTCATCAAGGGAATTGGCCTGCAGATGGATCACTGTCTCGTCGGCATGACGGAATTCGAGCAGTTTGCGATCCCGCGTAACCAGCCAACGGCCCTCATGCCGGGCTCGCTCGATGATGTCGCGGTCGCTTTCGTCCGGGCGCGGCAGTTCGGTGTCGTAGCCGGCCGCACGCAGCCAGCGCGCCAGACCCTTGAGCATTGCATCGCACAGCAGCTTCATTTCCACCCTCTTTCAGAGCCCCACACCAAGCCCCTATAATAAGCGGCTTTCCAGCCACCAGATCGAAGCACTCATCATGGCCCAATACGTCTACACCATGAACCGCGTGGGCAAGGTCGTCCCGCCCAAGCGCTGGATCCTCAAGGATATCAGCCTGTCCTTCTTCCCCGGCGCCAAGATCGGCGTGCTGGGCCTGAACGGCTCCGGCAAATCCACCCTGCTGCGCATCATGGCCGGCGTGGACACCGAGATCGAGGGCGAGGCCCGCGCCCAGCCCGGGATCAACATCGGCTACCTGCCGCAGGAACCCCAACTGGACCCGGCCAAGGACGTGCGCGGCAATGTCGAGGACGGCCTGGGCGAGGTCGCCGAGGCCCAGACCAAGCTGGAAGCGGTGTATGCCGCCTATGCCGAGCCGGACGCCGACTTCGATGCCCTGGCCGCCGAACAGGCGCGGCTGGAGAACATCCTGCAGGCTGCCGGCGGTCACAACCTGGAGCACAAGCTGGAGGTCGCCGCCGAGGCCCTGCGCCTGCCGCCCTGGGAGGCCGATGTCACCAGACTCTCCGGCGGCGAGCGCCGCCGGGTGGCCCTGTGCAAGCTGCTGCTGTCCAACCCGGACATGCTGCTGCTGGACGAGCCCACCAACCACCTGGACGCCGAGTCGGTGGCCTGGCTGGAGCGTTTCCTGGCCGAGTTTTCCGGCACCGTGGTGGCCGTGACCCACGACCGCTACTTCCTCGACAACGTCGCCGGCTGGATCCTGGAACTGGACCGAGGCCACGGCATTCCCTTCGAGGGCAACTACTCGGCCTGGCTGGAGAACAAGGAAAAGCGCCTGGAGCAGGAGAAGAAGGAACAGGCCTCGCGCCAGCGCGCCATCAAATCCGAGCTGGAGTGGGTGCGTTCCAACCCCAAGGGCCGGCACGCCAAGAGCAAGGCCCGCCTGCAGCGCTTCGACGAACTGCAGTCGCAGGAATTCCAGAGCCGCAACGAGACCCAGGAGATCTACATCCCGCCGGGCGAGCGTCTGGGCGACCTGGTCATCGAGGCCAACGGGGTGAAGAAGTCCTTCGGCGACCGGCTGCTGATCGATGACCTGAACTTCAAGGTCCCGCCGGGGGCGATCGTCGGCATCATCGGCCCCAACGGCGCCGGCAAGACCACCCTGTTCCGCATGCTCACCGGCGCCGAACAGCCCGACGGCGGCGAGATCCGCGTCGGCGACACCGTGCACCTGGCCTATGTTGACCAGTCACGCGACGCGCTGGACGGCAACAAATCGGTGTGGGAGGAAATCTCGGACGGTCAGGACATCATCAAGGTCGGCCGGTACGAGACCCCTTCGCGCGCCTATGTCGGCCGCTTCAACTTCGCCGGCTCCGAACAGCAGAAACGCGTCGGCGATCTGTCCGGCGGCGAACGCAACCGCGTGCACCTGGCCAAGCTGCTCAAGAGCGGCGGCAACGTGCTGATGCTCGACGAGCCCACCAACGACCTGGACGTGGAGACCCTGCGCGCGCTGGAAGAGGCGCTGCTGGCCTTCCCCGGCTGCGTACTGGTCACCTCGCACGATCGCTGGTTCCTCGACCGCATCGCCACCCACATCCTCGCATTCGAGGGCGACAGCCACGTGGAATGGTTCGAGGGCAACTACGCCGACTACGAAGAGGACCGCAAGCGCCGCCTCGGCGACGAGGCCGATCAGCCGCACCGCATCAAGTACAAGCGGCTGGCGTGAGGGGCTTCATGCCCGGGTGGCCTTTGAGCCACGGATGAACGCGGATAAACACGGATCAAATAGTGGCTGCCGTAGGATGGGTGGAGGCGCCACAGCGCCGTAACCCATCGGGTATCGGCCAATGATGGGTTACGCTTCGCTTCACCCATCCTACCTTGCTGTTGCGCTGGTAACGCACAGGCGCGAACAAGCCAGAACCATCGTTTCGCGGCTGCCGTAGGATGGGTGAAGGCGCTGCGGCGCCGTAACCCATCAGGGGCGTCTCGTACAATGATGGGTTACGCTTCGCTCCACCCATCCTACCTTGCTGGCGTGATGTTCGATGCCTTTGCGCTGTTAATGCAGAGGGCGTTTGTATCGCCGAACCTTGCCGCCCCTCCACCGATCTGTGATGATCCCTGTCGATGGACATCGACCTGCTCAAGACCTTTCTGGAAGTCGAACGGGTGCGCCACTTCGGCCGCGCATCGGAGCGGCTGTACATCACCCAGTCGGCGGTCAGCGCCCGCATCCGCCAGCTGGAGGAACTACTGGGCGTGGAGCTGTTCACCCGCAAGCGCAATGACATTCAGCTCACCCCGGCGGGACGCCGGCTGAAGCAGCACGCCGCCGCCATCATCAACCAGTGGGAGCGTGCCCGGCAGGAAACCGGGCTGGGTGAAGCCTTCCGTGACGCACTGGCCATCGGCGGGCTGGCCGACCTGTGGCCGACGGCGCTGGAGAACTGGCTGGTGCGTCTGCAGCAGGCGCTGCCCGACATCGCCCTGCGGGGCGAGGCCGGCGCCGGGGATGAACTCGTCCACCGGCTGCTGAACGGCGCACTGGATATCGCCTGCGTCTATGATCCGCCGCAGGTATCGGAGTTCACGGTACGGTCGTTGGGCGTGATGGAACTGGTACTGGTCGCGACCGGAACCGACTTGAGCGCTGCCGAAGCGATGGCAGAGAACTACATCCTGGTTGACTGGGGCACGGCCTTTGCGCTGAGCCATGCCCACCACTTCCCCGATCTGCCGGCGCCGGCGGTACACCTGGGCCAGGGGCTGCTGGCGCGCGACCTGCTGCTGCGCCGGCCCGGCGCGGCCTACCTGCCGCGCCAGTGGCTGGAGACGGATCCGCGTTGCGCCGGGCGGCTGCATGTGGTCGCCGACGCCCCGGTACTGGAACGGTCCTGGTACGCCCTCTGGCGCGAGGGCACCGCACGTCAGCCCCTGCTGGACACGGCCATCGAAAATTTCCCGACACCGGGCTGAGGAGGACAGCCTCAGCCCCAGGGATCTTCCAGCATCTGCCGCAGGCGGCGCTCCTCCTGCATGTCCTCGATGCGGCGGCGCCGCTTCAGGTCCACGCCGCGGCCGCCGCCGGCCCCGGCCTGGCTGTCCAGCCCGCCTTCCTCGCTGTCGAGCTGATTGAAGATGTCCTCGAGATCCAGATTCTGCATCGCATTGCCCTCGGTTTCGGCGCCCCGCAACGGCGGGGAATTTGCGATGCTATCTAAGGCCGGACGGAAGAAAATTAAAGCGATTTATTTTCGCCCTGACGATTCATTCTGTTTGTCGATGCGGGCAGCCGCAGCATCATCAGTCCCAACCAGACGGCGCCGTAGAGCAGCGGCTCGCGCACATCGGCCTTGACCAGCCAGTAGTAATGCACCACGCCGAGCAGCGCGATGGGATAGACCAGCCGGTGCAGCCGCTTCCAGTTGCGGCGCAGCAGACGCTGGCTGACCTGATTGGAGGTCAGGGCCAGCGGCAGCAGCAGGGCGTATGCCGTCATGCCAAGCGTGATGAAAGGCCGCTCCAGGATGTCGGCCAGGATCTCGGACCAGAGAAAGAACTGGTCGAACCAGAGATAGGTCATGAGATGCAGGCTGGCGTAGAAGAAGGCGAACAGCCCCAGCATGCGCCGCAGCCGCAGCGGCCACTTCCAGCCGGTGAGCCGCCGCAGCGGGGTCATGGCGAGGGTGATGAGCAGCAGGCGCAGGGTCCAGCTGCCGGTGGCAGCGGTGATGTCCTCGATGGGGTTGGCGCTGAGACGGTCGGTGACGGCCTGCAGGATCAGCCAGGCCAGCGGCAGCAGGCAGAGCAGAAACGTGATGACGCGCTGCCAGAACACGGGAATACCGCCCCGGGGACTAGCCCCCGCTACAGCAACCATTGCCGGCCTGGATGGGCGGACAGGGGACCGTGCCATAGGAGCAGAACAGGCAGCAGTCGCCCGGGCGCGGCCGCAGCAGCGCGGCGCAGCCGGAACACTCGTGATACCACAGGCAGTAATTGTCGGGCATGGTGAGCGTTTCCCGATGCCCGCATTCGGGACAGGTCAGGGTGGAACGGTATTCAATGCCTGCCTGCCGCATCAGAAATGCTTCCTCAGATCCATGCCGCGGTAGAGGTCCGCGACCTCCTCCTCGTAGCCGTTGAACATCAGCGTGGGCCGCTTGAGGAACTCGCCGATGCGTCGCTCCCGGGCCTGACTCCAGCGTGGATGGTCCACGTTCGGATTGACGTTGGAATAGAAGCCGTACTCATCCGGCGCGGCCCGCATCCAGCTGCTCACCGGCTGCTGCTCGACGAAGCGAATCTTCACAATGGACTTGATGCTCTTGAAGCCGTATTTCCAGGGCACCACCAGACGGATGGGCGCACCGTTCTGATTCGGCATCACCTTGCCATACAGCCCCACGGCCAGGATCGTCAGCGGATGCATGGCTTCGTCCATGCGCAGCCCTTCCACGTAGGGCCAGTCGAGGATGCGCCGGCGCTGGCCCGGCATCTGTTCGGGGTCGTACAGGGTCTGGAACTCGATGTATTTCGCATTACTGACCGGCTCGAGGCGCTTGATCAGATCGCGCAGCGGGAAACCCACCCAGGGGATGACCATGGACCAGCCCTCCACGCAGCGCAGCCGGTAAATGCGCTCCTGCAGGTCATGGGGCTTGAGGATGTCCTCCAGGGCGTAGGTGCCGGGTCGGGCGCACTCGCCCTCCACCGTCACCGACCAGGGATCGATCTGCAGCCGGTGGGCATTCTCGGCCGGGTCGCCCTTGCCGGTACCGAATTCGTAGAAATTGTTGTAGGTGGTCACGTCCTCGAAGGGCGTGAGTGCCTCGTCGGTGCTGAACCGGCTCCCGGTGATCGCGTCGGGGAGGCTCACCTTCGCCTCGCTCAGCCGCGCCCAGGTGCCGGTCAGGCCGGTGCCGAACACGGCCAGCCCGGCCTGCATCAGGCGGCGGCGTTCACGGTAGACAGATTCGGGGGTGATGTCGCTGGGCAGGATCCGGTTGGGCATGGCGGTATTCCCTCGGGTGTCGCAGGCGCCAGGCCCTGGTGATGGTCAACGCAGAGGGCGCGGAGACGCAGAGAATTGATATTTCAGACCATTGTCCGCAGATGCCATGGCATAGCGGACAGCCTGCTTTGTTATTTGTCACCGAACCGCGGATAAAGTTCACTTACGCAGGATGGGTGAAGCGAAGCGGAACCCATCATTGACCGGAACCTGATGGGTTACGGCGCTACAGCGCCTTCACCCATCCTACGGCAGTCAATAACATACGAGGACAGTGTTTTCAGTCCACCCACACCCGGGCGTTGCGGAACAGACGCATCCAGGGCGCGTCCTCGCCCCAGTCATCGGGGTGCCAGGAATGCTGCACGGTGCGGAACACCCGCTCGGGGTGCGGCATCATGAGGGTCACGCGGCCGTCGCGGCTGGTCACGCCGGTGATGCCATGGGGCGAACCGTTGGGATTGAAGGGATAGGTCTCGGTGGCGCGGCCGTAATGATCCACATAGCGCAGCGCCATGCCACCCTGCTCCAGCAGCCGCTCACGGTCGCCGGCACGATCGAACTCGGCCCGGCCCTCGCCGTGGGCCACGGCCACCGGCATGCGCGAACCGGCCATGCCGCGCAGCAGGATGGAGGGCGAGTCGCTCACCTCGACCAGCGACAGCCGGGCCTCGAACTGCTCACTGGTGTTGCGCACGAAGCGCGGCCAGTGCTCGCTGCCGGGGATGAGTTCCTTCAGCCCGGCCAGCATCTGGCAGCCGTTGCATACCCCCAGGGCGAAGCTGTCGCTGCGCGCGAAGAAGGCGCTGAACGCGTCGCGCGCACGCGGATTGAACAGGATCGACTTGGCCCAGCCCAGGCCGGCGCCGAGCACGTCGCCGTAGGAGAAGCCGCCGCAGGCCACCAGCCCGCGGAAGCCGGCCAGCGACACCCGCCCGGCGATGACATCGCTCATATGTACATCGACGCAGTCGAAGCCGGCGCGATGGAAGGCCGCCGCCATTTCGATCTGGCCGTTCACGCCCTGCTCGCGCAGGATGGCCATGGCCGGACGCACGCCCCGGTTGATCCAGGGCGCGGCCACATCCTCGGCCGGATCGAAGCTGAGCTCGGCGTGCAGGCCCGGGTTGCCGAGATCCAGCAGGGCATCGAATTCCTGCCGGGCCGTTTCCGGATTGTCGCGCAGCGCCTGCATCCGGTAGCTGGTCTCGGCCCAGGCCCGCTGCAGTTCCACCCGGGAGGCGTTCAGCAGTTCACGGCCGCCGTGATGCACCACCAGGCGATCATTCGCCTCCAGGGTACCGATGCGATGGCTGTAGCGCCCCAAGCCCTGCTGATGCAGCAGTTCACGCACCGCGGCTGCATCCGCCTGCCGCACCTGGATCACGGCGCCCAGTTCCTCATTGAACAATGCTGCCAGCGGCTCGGTGCCCACGGCATCCAACTCGATGGCCAGACCGGTGCGGCCGGCGAAGGCCATCTCGCACAGGGTGGTCAGCAGGCCGCCGTCGGAACGATCGTGGTAGGCCAGCAGCCGGCCCTCCCGGTTCAGTGTCTGGATCGCGCCGAAGAAGGCCTTGAGCGCGTCCGGATCGTCCAGGTCCGGGGCATGGTGGCCGACCTGTTTGTAGACCTGGGCCAGCGCCGAACCGGCCAGGCGATTGCGGCCCTTGCCCAGGTCGATGAGGATGAGTTCGGTCGCGCCCTGATCGGTGCGCAGCTGCGGGGTCAGGGTGCGGCGCGCATCCTCGACCGGCGCGAAGGCGGAGACGATCAGTGACAGCGGCGCGGTCACGCTGTGTGGTTGCCCGTCCTGCTCCCAGACCGTCTTCATGGACAGCGAATCCTTGCCCACCGGAATGGCGATGCCCAGCCGCGGGCACAGTTCCCGGCCCACCGCCTCGACGGTGTTGAACAGATTGGCATCCTCACCCGGGTGCCCGGCCGGGGCCATCCAGTTGGCCGACAGGCGCAGCTGCGACAGTTCGCCGATGGCCGCGCCGGCGAGGTTGGTGATGGCCTCGCCCACCGCCATGCGCCCGGAGGCCGGGCCATCGACCAGGGCCACCGGGGTACGCTCGCCCATGGCCACGGCCTCGCCGGTGAAGGCGTAGTGATCGGTGGTGGTGACAGCGGCGTCGGCCACCGGCACCTGCCAGGGCCCGACCATCTGGTCGCGCGCGACCAGGCCGGTGACGGTGCGATCGCCGATGGTGATGAGAAAGGCCTTGCTCGCCACGGTGGGCAGGCGCAGCACCCGCAGGGCGGCTTCCAGCGGATCGATCCCGACGGGGTCGAAGTCGGGCTTGCGGAAGGTGCGATGATGCACGTCCCGCAGCATCCGCGGCGGCTTGCCCAGGATCAGCCCCAGCGGCACCTCCACGGGAGCATTGTCGAACTCGCCGTCGCCGACGATCAGGTCCTGGTCCTCGGTGGCCTCGCCCACCACGGCATAGGGGCAGCGTTCGCGCTCGCACAGGGCCTGGAAGGCCTCCAGGTGCTCCGGCGCGACGGCCAGTACATAACGCTCCTGCGACTCGTTGCACCAGATCTGCATGGGCGTCATGCCGGGTTCGTCGACCGGGAAGTTGCGCAGCTCGAATCGCCCGCCGCGGCCGCTGTCGTTGACCAGTTCCGGCAGGGCATTGGACACGCCGCCGGCGCCGACGTCGTGGATGGACAGGATGGGATTGTCCGCGCCCATGGCCCAGCAGCGGTCGATCACCTCCTGGGCCCGACGCTGCATCTCGGGGTTGCCGCGCTGCACCGAGGCGAAGTCCAGATCCTCGGCGCTCACACCACTGTCCATGCTGGAGGCCGCGCCGCCGCCCAGGCCGATGAGCATGGCCGGTCCGCCCAGCACAATGATCTGGGCGCCGGGCGGGATATCCTGCTTGTCGATATGCTCGGGGCGGATGTTGCCGTAGCCGCCGGCCAGCATGATGGGCTTGTGGTAACCGCGGATTTCCTCGCCGTCCGGACCCGGCACCTTCTCCTCGAAGCTGCGGAAGTAGCCGCACAGGTTGGGCCGGCCGAACTCGTTGTTGAAGGCCGCCGCGCCCAGCGGCCCCTCGATCATGATGTCCAGCGCCGAGACGATGCGCCCGGGACGGCCGTGATCGGTCTCCCAGGGCTGTTCGAAGCCGGGAATGCGCAGGTTGGACACGGAGAAACCGCACAGCCCGGCCTTGGGCTTGCCGCCGCGGCCGGTCGCGCCCTCGTCGCGGATCTCGCCCCCGGCGCCGGTCGCCGCCCCCGGAAAGGGCGAGATGGCGGTGGGATGATTGTGGGTCTCGACCTTCATCAGGATGTGCGCCGGCCCGGTGTGCTCGCTGTAGCGGCCGTCGGCATCCGGATACAGCCGCCGCCCTTCCCAGCCCTCGATCACGGCCGAGTTGTCGTGATAGGCCGACAGCACCCCGTCGGGGCTGGCCCGGTGGGTCTCGCGGATCATGTCGAACAGGGATTCCTCGCGCGCCTTGCCGTCGATCACCCAGTTGGCGTTGAAGATCTTGTGCCGGCAATGCTCGGAATTGGCCTGGGCGAACATCATCAGCTCGACGTCGCTGGGATTGCGGTTGAGCGCATTGAAGCTCTCGACCAGGTAGTCGATCTCGTCTTCCGACAGGGCCAGGCCGAGTTCACGATTGGCGGTCTCCAGCGCGGGCCGGCCGCCGCCGAGGATGTCGACACGCTCGAAGGAACGCGGGTCGGCGCTGCGGAACAGGCCCTCGGCCTCTTCGAAGCTCTCCAGCACCGACTCGGTCATGCGGTCGTGAATCAGTTCCAGGAAGCGCCGGCGCGGCTCACCCTCCAGCGGCCGGTCACCGGGGGTGAGCACCTGGTAAGAGATGCCGCGCTCGATGCGGTGAACCCGGTCCAGGCCGCAGTTGTGGGCGATGTCGGTGGCCTTGGAGGCCCAGGGCGAGATGGTGCCCAGACGCGGGACCACCAGAAACAACTGGGCGCCGGCGGGCACGGCCGGCGCGCGCGGGCCGTACTCCAGCAGCCGTTCCAGCCGACGCTGCTCGGACGCGTCCAGGTGCTGTTCCAGATCGACGAAATGCTGGTAGCGGGTGTGCAGGGCCTCCAGTGCGATGCCCGCCTCCCGGGCGCGCTCCAGCAGCTTGTCGGTACGGAAGGCGGAAAGTGCCGGGGCGCCGGGCAGGTGCAGCATGGAGGCCTCTGGATCTGCGGGTTCGGGAAGCGGCAAATGATACTGAAACAGCTGCTCCGGGGCCAGTGAGGCTGGTGCGGAGAAGGGTAGGATGGGTGGAGCAAAGCGCAACCCATCATTGGTAGGTGGTCCGTGATGGGTTACGGCGCCACGAGGCGCCTCCACCCATCCTACGCCGCCCGGTGGGGGATCACTCCAGCGTGCGCCAGTCGAACCCGCCGTCCTGGCAGGCCAGGCTGTAGTCGAGCCTGCCGTCGAAGGCGTCCAGCTGTTCGCGCACCCGCTCGGGGGCGTTGTTCTTCTCGCTCAGGTGCGCGGCCACCAGGTGTTGCAGCGGGCCCAGTTCGATCTGTTCCAGCAGTCGCCGGGCCTGGTGATTGTTGAGGTGGCCATAGTCGCCACCGACCCGGCGCTTGAGGGCGGGCGGGTAGCTGCCCCGGGCGAGCATCTCCGGATCGTGGTTGAACTCGAGCACCAGGGCGTCACAGCCCTGGAGGGTGGAAACGATGTGCGGCGTCAGGCTGCCGCAGTCGGTGAGCAGACCGAGTCGGTGACGGCCGCTGTGGAACAGGAACTGGCAGGGTTCGCGGGCATCATGCGGGACCGGATAGGGCTGGACCTGGATATCGCCCACATGAAAATCGGTGTAACCGGCGATCGCATGCAGCGGCGGCAGATCACCCTCAGGCAGGGCGGCGGCGGTGCCGTGCGTCATCCAGACCGGGATGGCGTGGCGGCGGGCGAAGGGCAGCACGCCGCGGATGTGGTCACTGTGTTCATGCGTGACCAGGATGGCCGAGAGTTCTTCCGGGCTGCGACCCAGCCGCGTCAGACGCTTCTCTGTCTCGGTGATGGAGAACCCGCAGTCGACCATGAGGCAGGTCGAGCCGGCCTCGACCAGCATGGCGTTGCCGCGGCTGCCGCTGCCCAGGGACGCGAAACGCATGACCGGAACCGGCTCCCCTCCCCTACTTGAGCTGTTCTTCCAGCAGCGTCAGGATGCGGGCCGCGGTCTGCGAATTGTCGCGCCTGCCTTCCAGGTCGCGCACGATCACGTTGGTCTGCGCCCCGCTTGCGAGCAGCTGGATCTGGTACTGGGCCTCGCGGTCGATCGGCTCGTCATCGCTCCAGAAGGCCAGCCGCGAGAGCAGACCCTCGCCCTCCTGCTGCTTGAGCGGATCATTGTAGCGCACGTAATAGATGCCCTCGGAACGGTTGCGGTCCTCGACAGTGAACCCGACCCGGTCCAGCGCCAGGCCGGTACGGCGCCAGGCGCGGGAGAAGTCGTCGGCCAGCCGCAGTTCGACCTCACCGGTGTTGGTACGGATCAACTGGGCGCGCACCGCCGGGGTTTCCTGCGACTGCTGCGCCATGCGGGTCCTGGCGCGTTCTTCTTCCACGCCCATGTAGACCATCAGCCGCTGCAGCATTTCGGCCTCCAGCGCCGGATCGCTCGGACGCGGCTTCCAGACAGTGTTGCCGTCCTGGTCCGGTGTGCCCTCGATCACCTCTTCCACCCCTTGGTGGGTCAGATAGACCTCGGTGACGCCGGGTTCGCTGCCGCGCTCGAGACGCACCCGGAACTTGTCGCGGGTCGACGCCGAATAGGCGAAATCCATGACCTTGCCCAGGGTACGGCGAATCGGTCCCTGCGGAATGTCGGCGCGATTCTCGGCCCATTCGGTCTCCAGGATGCCCACACGCGGATCCTCCACCGTCAGCAGGAAACCATTCTGAACCCAGAAATCGCGTACCCGCGGCCAGACCTGTTCGGCCGGGGCCTGCACCACCAGCCAGCGCTGCTCGCCATCCTGGCGCACCTCGATATTCTCCGACCGGGGCAGCACCCCGGCCTCGGACGGCCGGGTGGTGCGGGCCTCGGTCTCGTACTCGGACAGGGTCGCCGAGGGGATCACCAGGCTGTCCTCGATCTCGCTGGAGCGCAGGTCCGGGGGCAGTTCCAGGGTGGGCTCCTGGCGGCTCTGTTTGTAATCGGCTTTTTCCCCCGGCATGTATTCCCGGACCGTGCTGCAGGCGGTCAGCATCAGGGCGGCCGTTACAGCGGCCAGGCTACGCGAGGCAAGAGACAGTTTCATGTAAGCAACCCGAGTTGAATGATAAGTCATGCTTCAGTCCACAACGCCGGCCCGGCGCAGGGCTTCGGTCACCTGCTCGCGGTAGGGTTCGGACAGCGGCGTGAGCGGCAGCCGGATGCCGGCCGGGATCAGGCCCATCCTGTACAGTGCCCATTTGACCGGGATGGGATTGGCCTCCAGGAACAGGGCATGATGCAGCCCGTCCAGCCGGTCGTTGATGCGCGTGGCCGCGTCCCGGTCACCGCCACGGGCGGCCACGCACATGGCATGCATGTCCGCCGGCGCCACATTGGCGGTGACCGAGATCACGCCCTGCCCGCCCTGCAGCATGAATTCCATGCCGGTGGGGTCGTCGCCGCTATACAGGTCGATGCGGTCACCGCAGCGTTCACGCAGGTCCCGCAGCCGGTCCAGATCGCCGGTGGCATCCTTCAGACCGACGATGTTGGAGATGTGCGACAGCCGCTCGACCGTGTCGGGCAGCATGTCGCAGGCGGTACGTCCGGGGACATTATAAAGGATCTGCGGGATCGGCACGGCCTCGGCGATGGCCTTGTGGTGCAGGTACAGCCCCTCCTGGGTGGGCTTGTTGTAATAGGGGGTGACCAGGAGGCAGGCATCGGCCCCGGCCTGCAGGGCGCATCGGGTCAGGCTGATGGCCTCGGTGGTGGAGTTGGCGCCGGTACCGGCAATGATCGGGATGCGCCCGGCCGCCAGTTCCACGGTGCGGCGGATCACCTCGCAGTGCTCGTCCTCGTCGAGGGTGGCGGACTCCCCGGTCGTACCCACGGCCACGATGCCGTCGGTGCCATGTTCGATATGAAATTCAACCAGTTTCGCCAGGCTGGTGTAGTCGACCGCCCCGTCCTCGTGCATCGGGGTCACCAGCGCGACCATGCTGCCATGGAACATGCAACTCACTCCGCAAGCCTGTGTCGGGACCCGGGTCGGGATACCCCTGAAACCGCCACATACTACTGGTCCGCCCCGGTGCTGACAAGGCGACGACGCCGTAGTGGCAATGCACGCCGGCTCTAAAGTATTCTTGGCCGAAAAGGTGAGAGAAGATGAGCGAAGAAGAGCAAGCCCCCCTGCGCGAAATCCGCATCAACCCCATCGTTCCGAGTGAGTCCGTTCTGGTGGCCACCGCCCGCGCCATGCGCCCGCGCAAGGACGAGGAACCGGCCCCGCGCGACACCCGCCGTCACGTCGAGCGCTGTCCCTTCTGTCAGGGCAACGAGGCCATGACCCCGCCGACCATCATGGCGGTGCCCAGCGAGGAGAACTGGCAGATCCGCATGGTGGAAAACCTGTACCCGGTGCTGGGCGAGACCGCCGGCGGCGGACTCACCTTCGGCCTGCAGCAGGCCATCGACGGCTATGGCCGCCACGAGGTGATCATCGACAACGCCGTCCACGGCATCGCCATCCACGAAATGACCGAAGAACACCTGGCCCTGCTGTTCGGTGTCTACCGCGACCGCATGGCCCAGCTCTACGCCTCCGATGCGCGCATCCGCTACGTGCTCGCCTTCAAGAACTTCGGCCCGGCGGCCGGCGCGAGCATCGCCCACACCCACAGCCAGATCATCGCCATGCCGGTTGTGCCCGAGAACCTGCACAACGAGCTGCTCAACAGCCGCGCGCATCACCGGAAATACCACCAGTGCATCTTCTGTTCGCTGATCGATGAGGCGCTGACCTTCGAGGCCACCATCTACGACCGCGTCTCGGGCGAGATCCGGCGCAAGATCAACGTCGGCCAGTACGTGGTCGAACGCGGCGAGCATTTCATCGCCATCAAGCCCTTCGCCAGCCGCTACGAATGGGAGGTGCATATCCTGCCGCTGCAGCACGACAGCGACTTCCTCAATATCACGGACGCTCAACGGGCCGATCTGGCACGGGTGATGCGCCGCACCATGGCGCGGCTCGATGCGGTGGTCGGCGGCGTGCAGTACAATTACTTCCTGCACTCGCTGCCGCGCAGCGAGGCCTATGCCGACTGCCAGTCCGGTTTCCACTGGCACCTGGAGATCTGCCCGCGGACCAGCATCCCGACCGGCTTCGAACTCGGCTCGGGGCTGTTCGTCAATACCATCAGCCCGGAAGACGCCGCCCAACAGCTACGTGAGGTCACCCTGGAATCATGAGCACCCATCTCGTCATCTCCGCCCTGGGCGCCGACCAGCCCGGCATCGTCGACGAACTGACCCGTTGCATCTACGATTACGGCGGCAGTGTCGCCGACAGCCGCATGACCGTGCTGGGCGGGGATTTTGCCGTGATGCTGCTGGTGACCGGAAACTGGAATTCCATTGCCAAGCTCGAGGACCAGCTGCCGCAGCTGGGCGAGAAGCTCGGCCTGACCGTGAGCCTGCGCCGCACGGAGGAGCGCCAGTACAGTCGCGACACCCTGCCCTATGTGGTCGAGGTGGTCGCCATGGACAATCCCGGCATCGTGCACAACCTGGCCCACTTCTTCTCTGCCCGCAACATCAATATCCAGGACCTGAACACCAGTAGCTATGCCGCTCCCCACACCGGCACGCCCATGTTTGCCGTGCATATGACGGTGCAGATCCCGGCCAAGCAGCACATCTCCAGCCTGCGGGAGGAATTCATGGATTTCTGCGACCAGCTGAACCTGGACGCCATCATCGAACCGGCCAAGGGCTGAAGGAGGCAGCATGAGCGTCACCGTCGGCAAGAAGGTCCGTGACTTCACCCTGCCCATGACGGGCGACCAGACCTTCAAACTCTCCGATTGCAGGGGAAAGAACGTGGTGTTGTATTTCTACCCCAAGGACAGCACACCGGGCTGCACCACCGAGGGTCAGGACTTTCGCGACAGTTACAGCAAATTCAAACGCCAGAAAACCCTGATCTTCGGCATCTCGCGCGACAGCCTGAAAAGCCACGATAACTTCAAGGACAAGCACGAGTTCCCCTTCGAACTGCTGTCCGACACCGAGGAAAAGGCCTGCAACCAGTTCGACGTGACCAGGGAAAAGAACATGTACGGCAAAAAGGTGATGGGCATCGAACGCAGCACCTTTCTCATCGACGAGCAGGGGGTACTCCGGCAGGAGTGGCGCAAGGTCAGGGTCAAGGGCCATGTCGATGAAGTCCTGGAAGCGGTGAAAGACCTTTGACAGGAGTTGATTGTCCACATTGAACACCACAACGCTCAGGCCTGAATACGTCATTCCGGCGCAGGCCGGAATCCAGAAGGATGATCCGCGTGTGCGGTTGCTGGATCCCGGCCTGCGCCGGGATGACGGACAATCACACCTGTCACCACTGATAAAACCGAAGCCTCTTTCCTATGCCAGATAAACGCCTGTTCGTGCTCGACACCAACGTCCTCATGCACGACCCGACCGCACTGTTCCGGTTTCAGGAACACGACATCTTCCTGCCCATGGTGGTACTGGAAGAGCTCGATGCCGGCAAGAAAGGGGTCACCGAAGTGGCCCGCAACGTGCGCCAGGTCAACCGCTTCCTCGATGAACTGACCTGCGATGCGGCACATGAAGACATCGAGCGCGGACTGCAACTGTCACAGCGCCCGTTCGACACCAATGGCCACGGCCTGGACGCCTCCGGCGTTCTGTACCTGCAGACCCGCAGCCTTCCCTTCGAACTGCCTGCCGCTCTGCCCGGCAATGTCCCGGACAACAACATTCTCGGCACCGCCCTGGCCCTGCAGCAGGAGCAGTCCGATGCACGGGTTACGTTGGTATCCAAGGACATCAACCTGCGCATCAAGGCGGCCATCCTCGGCATTCATGCCGAGGACTACTACAACGACCAGGTGCTGGATGACGTCAATCTGCTCTACAAGGGGATGGCCGAGCTGCCGGGCGATTTCTGGGACAGAATCGGCGATCGGATGGATTCCTGGCAGGACAACGGCCGCAGTCTGTATCGCATCAATGACGCAATGACACAGGACTGGCACCTGAACCAGGGCGTCTACCTGCCGGGCGATAACGAGTTCGAGGCCATGGTGCGCGAACGCGACACGGACAGCGCCGTCGTCGAGGTACTGCGCGACTACCGCAAACCCAATCACTCGGTCTGGGGCATCACCGCCCGCAACCGGGAACAGAACTTCGCGCTCAACCTGCTGATGGACCCGGATATCGATTTCGTCACCCTGGTGGGACAGGCCGGCAGCGGCAAGACCCTGCTGACCCTGGCCGCTGCGCTCACCCTGACGCTGGACGAAAAGCATTTCAGCGAGATCATCATGACCCGGGTGACGGTCCCGGTGGGCGAGGACATCGGCTTTCTGCCCGGCACCGAGGAGGAGAAGATGACGCCCTGGATGGGCGCGCTGATGGACAACCTGGAAGTGCTGACTCAGTCGGATGCCGCCGGCGAATGGGGGCGGGCCGCGACCAACGATCTGCTGCACCGGCGCATCAGGATCCATTCCCTGAACTTCATGCGCGGACGCACCTTTCTGAACAAGTTCCTCATCATCGACGAGGCTCAGAACCTGACCTCCAAGCAGATGAAGACACTGATCACCCGCGCCGGCCCCGGCACCAAGGTGGTGTGCCTGGGCAACGTGGCCCAGATCGATACCCCCTACCTGACCGAGACCACCTCCGGCCTGACCTACGTGGTCGACCGGTTCAAGGGCTGGGGTTACGGCGGGCACGTCACCCTGCGCCAGGGCGAGCGTTCACGGCTGGCGGATTACGCCTCGGAGAATCTCTGATCTTCTGCGGCATGAACGCAGAGGGCACAGAGACACGGAGGCGCAGAGATATAAATAACGTAGATTGTAGGTTGGGTTAGCCCGTTAGGGCGTAACCCAACAATGCGCGGCCTGTGTTGGGTTACGTCGCGATTGCGACTAACCCAACCTACCTGATGATTTTTTCGTTTCCTCTGCGTTACTCACCGCCACTGCCAACCGCCTCGGGCTCGGATTCCCTGCGCGGCCAGGCCTTAAGCACGGCCTGCACCAGGGTGGCCAGCGGAATGGCGAAGAATATGCCCCAGAAGCCCCAGATGCCGCCGAATACCAGCACCGCGACGATGATCGCCACCGGATGCAGGTCCACCACCTCGGAAAACAGCAGCGGCACCAGCACATTGCCGTCCAGGGCCTGGATCACGGCATAGGCCGCCAGCACGTAGAAGAACTCACTCCCCCACCCCCACTGGAAGTAGGCGATCAGCGCAATCGGCACCGTCACCACGGCCGCGCCGATGTAGGGGATGATCACCGACAGACCGACCAGGGTACTGAGCAGCACGGCATACTGCAGACCCATCAGGGTGAAGGTGGCATAGGTGACGCCGCCGACGATGAAGATCTCCCAGATCTTGCCGCGAATGTAGTTGCCGATCTGGGCATTGACATCGTGCCAGACGGCGGTGGACAGATGCCGCTCGCGCGGCAGGTAGGAGGCCAGCCAGCCGATGATGCGGGCCTTGTCCTTGAGAAAGAAGAACACCAGCACCGGCACCAGGATCAGATACACCAGCAGATAGATCAGGCTGACCAGCGAGGCCACCGACAGCGACAGCACCTGCTGACCCATGCTGCCCAGTTCGGTTCGGATCGCCGCCATGAATTCGCGGATCTGCTCGTCGGTGACGAAGTTGGGATAACGCTCGGGAAGCTTGAGCAGCATCGCCTGGCCGCGACTGACCATGTCTGGCAGCTGTTGCACCAGCTGGGTGAGCTGGAAGGAGAGTCGTGGGATGATGCCGAAAAAGGCGAACAGCAGGAACAGCATGAAGGCGATGAACACCGCCAGCACGGCCCAGGTTCGACCGATATGCCGTTCCAGCGGCATGACCAGGCCGTCCAGCAGATAAGCGATCACCACGCCGGCCAGTACTGGAGCCAGCATCCGCCCCATGGTCAGCACCACGGCGAAGCCGACAATCAGAAACAGCGCGAGGATGACGACCTGCGGGTCGGAGAAATAGCGCCGGAACCAGTTGCGGATGATGTCCATGGGCGGGGATTCAGGACCAGCGCTCGAGATAGGCCTGGTAGTGCTCCTCGAACACGGTCTCCAGCCGGTCGATCACCTCCTCGGCCGCCTTGCCGTACATAACATGCTCGGTCACCAGCGGCGAGGTCTCGTTGAGCAGCTTGTTCTTGTCCAGCATGTAATAGCTTTCGGACAGACGCTTGACCGCCTTGATGACGGATTCGGACTCCGGCCGCGGGATCGGTTTCGGGGTCTCGGGCGACAGCGGTTCGGCCGGCTCGGTCGCCACGGGCAGCGCGGGTCGGGTCGCCGGCTGGCCCGCGAGGAACTCGGCGTAACGGATCAGGGCGTGGCGGTCGGCCTCGCCCAGTTCCCGGAACAGTTCCGTCAACCTGGCTTCATCTGCAGACATGTTCTCTCTTAAGCAGCTTCCAGAACCTGTAGGATGGGTGAAGGCGCGCCGCGCCGCAACCCATCAGCACATGCCGCGCCATGATGGGTTGCGCTTCGCGCCACCCATTCTACAGCCCGATCACTCCCAGTCGTCCTGATGCGTCTTGCAGTAATGGCGGGCGAATTCCAGCAGCTCGTCCATGGCCAGGTGCCGGAACTTCTGCTTCTGGTGCACGAAGGAGAAAGGCCGCTCCAGTCTGGGCTCGAGCTGCAGGGCAACCAGGGTCTGGAGCTTCAGTTCCTTCTGAATGGTCGCGCGGGAGACGATGGACACGCCCATCGCCGCCTCCACTGCGCCCTTGACCGCCTCGGGGCTGCCCAGCTCCATGCAGACGCTGATATCGGTCATATTCACCCCGGCCTGGCCCAGGTACTCGCTGATCACCTCGCGCGTGCCGGAGCCTTCCTCGCGGCAGATGTAGGGGTACTTCAGCATGTCCTCGATCTTGACCACCTTGTTCTTTGCCAGCGGGTGACTGGGCGGCACGATCGCCACCAGTTCGTCCATGCGGCAGATTTCCACCACCAGGTTCTTGTTGGTCACCGGGGCCTCGACCACACCCAGATCGATGATGTTGTTCTCCACCATGGAGACGATGCCATCGGTGTTGGATACGCGTAGCTGCACATTCACGTCCGGGTACTTGTTGCGGAAATCCCCCAGCAGCGCGGGCAGCATGTACTCGGCAATGGTGGTACTGGCGCCGATCATGACCACGCCGCTGATATCGCCGGTCATCTCGCGAACGGCGTTTTCCATGTCGTTGTACAGATCGAAGATACGATCGGAGTATTCGAACACCCGGCGGCCGGCTTCGGTCAGACTGATACGGTTGTGGGTGCGGTCGAACAGGCGGGTGTTGAAATGTTCTTCCAGCTGGCGGACCTGGAAGGTCACGGCCGGCTGGGTCATGTGCAGCGTCTCCGCCGCCTTGGTGAAACTCAGCAGACGCGCCACTGTGTGAAAGACCTGCAATCTGCGATCAGCCATGACTCTCTCTGTACTGCCTTATCCGGGGTTGAAGCTGCAGGACGTGACGGGGCCCCTCGGTGCGAATGGCAGGCTGCGCCGCACACCCCATCCTTCCCGCGCTATGCAATTGTTTTTGAAGCATCTGCCATTTTCAGGCGGGTGCCAATCCTAGCAGCAAACGAGAGAATATAAAATATATTAATGTGGCTATCCGCTCAGGGCGCGGCATGGCGACGCCAGCGGGCGGCATAGTAGAGCACCGGGATCACCACCAGGGTCAACAGAGTGGAGACAAACACGCCGAATATCAGCGAGATAGCCAGACCGCTGAAGATGGGGTCGTCGAGGATGAAAAAGGCCCCCAGCATCGCCGCCAGACCGGTCAGGACGATGGGCTTGGCCCGCACTGCTCCCGAGCGCAGTACCGCCTCTTCGAAGGCCACCCCGCGCCCGACCTCGTGGTTGATGAAATCCACCAGCAGGATGGAATTGCGCACGATGATGCCCGCCAGCGCGATCATACCGATCATGGAGGTGGCGGTGAAGGGCGCGCCCAGCAGGGCGTGGCCCGGCATCACCCCGATCACGGTCAGCGGGATCGGCGCCATGATGATCAGCGGCACCAGGTAGGAGCGGAACTGGGCCACGATCAGCAGGTAGATCAGCAGCAGCCCGACCGAATAGGCGATGCCCATATCGCGGAAGGTCTCGTAGGTGATCTGCCACTCGCCATCCCACTTCAGGCTGTATCTATAAGGATTCTCCGGCTGGTCGATGAAATGCTGCTCGATCGGCTCGGGCCGGCCCAGGGTGTTGTCCTGCAACTGGCCGACGATGTCGAACATGCCGTACAGCGGACTGTCCACGCCGCCGGCCACATCAGCGGTGACATAGACCACCGGCAGCAGATCCTTGTGCTGGATGGCGCGCTCGCGCAGCCCCTCGCGCACCTCGACGATGTCGGCCAGACGCACGCTGCGCCCCCCCTCGCCGATCAGCTCCATGGCCAGCAACCGTTCCAGCCGGTCCTTGTCCTGCACCGGCAGTTCCAGCCGCACCGGAACCGGATACTTGTCGTGTCCGGTGTGCAGGTAGGTGACGTCCTCGCCCGACAGCGCGGCGGTCATGGCCTGTACCACGCCGGACTGCGCCAGGCCGAAGCGCGCCGCCCGGCTGCGGTCGACGGCCACATAGAACTGGGGGGCGGCGGCCTCGACGCTGTCGTCGATATCGACCACATGCGGCGTGTCGGCGAAGACCTGCTTCAGTTCGCCGGCCAGTTCGATCTGGCCTGCATAGCTCAGGCCATAGATCTCGGCTACCAGCGGCGACAGCACCGGCGGTCCGGCCGGCATCTCCACCACCTTGACACTGCCCTGGTAGCGCTCGGCGATGGCCGCGAGCATGGGGCGCACCGCCAGGGCAATGTCGTGGCTCTTGCGGCTGCGCTCGGCCTTGTCCCGGAGATTGACCTGAATATCGCCCTGGTGCGCTTCGCTGCGCAGATAATACTGACGCACCAGACCATTGAAATTGATGGGCGAAGCGGTGCCGGCATAGATCTGGTAGTCGGTGACCTCGGGCACCTGTGAGAGCGCCGCACCCATCTCGTCCAGCACCCGGGTGGTCTGCTCCAGTGTGGTACCCTCCGGCATGTCCAGCACGACCTGGAACTCGGACTTGTTGTCGAAGGGCAGCATCTTCAGCACCACCCACTGGTTCACCGCCATGGCCAGCGACAGCACGATCAGCACCAGGGTGATGATGCCCAGCAGCAGGCGCTTCATGCGGCCCTGACGACCGCGCAGGAAGGGGCCGACGAATCGACTGAAGAAGGCGTACAACCCGGCCGGCACGCCTTCGCCGCCCTCGCCCGCGCCATGGCTGCCGACCAGCTTGTAGCCCAGCCAGGGCGTGACCACGAAGGCCACGGCCAGCGAGATCAGCATGCCGATGCTGGCATTGATCGGGATCGGGCTCATGTAGGGCCCCATCAGGCCGGTGACAAAGGCCATGGGCAGCAGTGCGGCGATGACGGTCAGGGTGGCGAGGATGGTCGGACCGCCCACCTCGTCCACCGCCAGCGGGATGGCCTCCTTGAGCGAGCGTCCGCCCATGCTCATGTGGCGGTGGATGTTCTCCACCACCACGATGGCGTCGTCGACCAGGATGCCGATGGAGAAGATCAGCGCAAACAACGAGACCCGGTTCAGGGTGAAGCCCCAGGCCCAGGAGGCGAACAGGGTGATGGCCAGGGTGATGATCACGGCCAGGCCGACAATCACCGCTTCGCGCCAGCCGAGCGCGATCAGCACCAGGCCGACCACCAGCGCAGTGGCGAAGGCCAGCTTCTTGATCAGGGTCTGCGCCTTGTCGTTGGCGGTCTTGCCGTAGTCGCGGGTGAAGGTCACCTCGATATCATCCGGGATGAAGGTGCCGCGCAGTTGCTCGAAGCGCTGGATCACGGCGTTGGCGATATCCACCGCATTGGTGCCCGGCTTCTTGCCGATGGCCAGGGTCACGGCGGGGAATTCGCCTGCGGCCTCGATGCCCTTGTCCGCGGCCGCGACGCCGGTGCCGAAACGCACGTACTGCTCCGGCTGATCCGGCCCGTAGCGCACCTCGGCCACGTCGCGCAGGTATACCGGCTGGCCTTGGTGCATGCCGACCACCAATTCGGCGACCTGCTCGGGGTGGCTGAGAAAATCGCCGGCCCGGACCGGGATCTCGCGGTTGCCACCGACCAGCATGCCGCTGTCGCTGGAATGATTGGCCGCGGTCAGGGCACGGCGCAGCTGAGCGACATCGATGTCATAACCGGCCAGCTTCGGCAGGTCCAGCAGCACATGCACCACCCGGTCGGCGCCGCCGATGGTGGCGATCTCGCGGGTGCCGGGCACCCGCTTGAGTTCGGCCTCCAGGGCATGCGCCACCCGCTGCAGCTCGTAGGCGCCGCGGTTGCGATTCTTCGTCCACAGGGTCGCGGTGACGATGGGGACATCGTCGATGCCCTTGGGCTTGATGATGGGCTGCAGGGTGCCGAGATTCGGCGGCAGCCAGTCCTGATTGGAGAAGATGGCGTTGTACAGGCGCACGATAGCCTGGGTGCGTTCCTCGCCGACCTCGTACTCGACCGTCAGCACCGCCTGGTTGGGGCGGGAGACGGAATAGATGTGCTTGACCCCCTCGATCTCGGACAGCACCTGCTCGGCCGGGGTAGTGACCAGCTGCTCGACCTCGCGTGCGGTCGCACCGGGAAAGGGAATGAAGACATTGGCGAAGGTGACATTGATCTGGGGTTCTTCCTCGCGCGGCGTGATCAGCACCGCCAGCACCCCGAGCAGGAAGCCCAGCAGCGCCAGCAGGGGGGTGATCTGGGTATCGAGAAAGGTCCGGGCGACCCGCCCGGAAAAGCCGAGCCGGTCGCTCACTGGCCTGCCTCCGTCTGGCGACGCTTGAGTTCAACCACGGCCTGGACCGGATCGGTGATCACCCGCTCCCCCTCGCTCAGCCCGGCGCTGATGCCGATGCGATCGCCCTCGTAGGGGTGTCCGGTGCGGATCTGGCGCAGACTGATGCGGTCCTGCCTGTCCAGCACATAGACGCCGGTCAGTTCACTGCGGTGGACCACCGCCGCAGCGGGGATGGTCAGCAGTTCCTGCTCCCCGACCACGAAGCCGACCTTGACCAGCATGCCGGGATAGAGTCCGTAGCCGTTGGCCGAGGGCAGGTCGACGCGCACCCGGAAACCATGGCTGGCACCGTCGGCGTAGGGATAGACCGTGATACTGTCGCTGGCGACCTGCTCGCTTTCCTCCAGCCCCCATCGGATCTGCGCCTGCGCGAGCGCCCGCACCTCATGCACATAACGCTGCGGCACGCTGACCAGCGCGCGCAGCTGCTCCAGCGAGATGCCGGTCATCAGGGGCATGCCCGGGCTGGCCATCTCGCCGACCTCGGCATGGCGTTCGACCACGATGCCGTCATAGGGCGCGCGGATGCGGGTATAGCCGACTTGTTCCTGCGCCGCCTCCAGCGCGGCGCGCGCACTTTCCAGCCGGGCCCGGGCCGAATTGAACTCGGAGGTCGCGCGGTCCATCGCGGCCTTGGCGACCAGCTTGCGGGCGTAGATCTCCTTGATGCGATTGTATTCGTCACGGGCCTCGGAAAATCGGGCCCGGGCCTCCTCCACGGCTGCCTCGGCCTGGCGCAGGCGGGCCTGCTGCTCGGTATCGCGCAGTTCCACGATGACGGCGCCGCGCTCGACATAGTCGTCGACATCGAAATGGATCGCCGTGATGCGCCCGCTGGTCTCGGCCGACACCGTCGCCTGGTGCACCGCCTCGATCGCACCGTCGAACCACTGCCGGTAGGGGACTGTGCTGCGCTCCACCGGCGCGGTGGGCAATTGCGCCAGCGCCGCCTGTGCGAATACGCCCAGAGCCAGTATGAACATTACTCTCATTCGCTGCTTCTCCATCACCCACCAGGTAGGTTGGGTTAGGTGCGTAGTACCGTAACCCAACATGCCGCTACTTGTCGGGTTACGCTGCGCTAACCCGACCTACATGTATCACTAATTTACCTGTGTGTCCTGAAAACGACAAACCCGCCTTAAGGCGGGTCGTCGGAGAATCGTACCGGGTTTGACGTGGATCAGTTCACATCCGGAAGCGCCCCATCAGGCCCTGCAGGGTGGCGGACAACCGCGCCAGTTCCTCGGAGGCCGAGGCCGTCTGCTGGGCCCCGGCGGCCGTCTTGTCGGCCACATCCCGGATATTACCCACATTGGCGTTGATCTCGCCGGCCACCGCGCTCTGTTCCTCGGCGGCACTGGCGATCTGGGTATTCATGTCATTGATCTGGGAAACGGCCGCGGCAATGCCACCCAGCGACTCGGCCGCCTTCTCCACCTGCTCGGCACTCTCACGGGCCATGTTCTGAGCTTCCTGCATGACCTTCACCGCATCGGTCGCCCCCACCTGCAGACGCTCGATCATCTCCTGGATTTCCTGGGTGGACTGCTGGGTACGGCTGGCCAGGTGGCGCACCTCGTCGGCCACCACGGCGAAACCCCGTCCCTGCTCGCCGGCGCGTGCGGCCTCGATGGCGGCATTGAGCGCCAGCAGATTGGTCTGCTCGGCAATGCCGCGGATCACGTCCAGCACCATGCCGATGTTCTCGGATTCGGTCTCCAGCTTGTGGATCACGCCGCCGGCGCGCTCCATTTCGTTGACCAGGTTGTCGATCCCGCCCAGGGCCTCGGTGGCCACGAGCGCGCCGCCCTTGGCATCGGCATCGGCCTGCTGGGCGTGCTGGGCCGCATTGGCCGCGTTCTGGGCCACATCACCCACGGTGGTGGTCATCTCGTTCATGGCCGAGGCCACATGTTCGATTTCGGACTGCTGCTGCTGCACACCACGGCTGGCCTCATCGGTCACGGCCGACATTTCCTCGGCCGCCGAGGCGAGTTGGGCGGTCGCGCCGCTGATCTCACCGATCACGCTGCGCAGGTTGTCCGCCATCTGATTGAAGCTGGTAATGATCTCGCCGATCAGATCATGACTTTCCATGGTGCAGGTGTGCGAGACATCGTTCTGGGCAATGGCATTGGCCACTTCGGAGATGCGCCGCAGCTTGCTGAGCAGGATGGTATTGACCAGCCAGTAGTTCACCACCCCCAGTACCACACCGGCCGTCAGGCAGCCGGCCACGAACCAGGTGAACATGCCGTCCTTCCAGTCCACGAAGAACTGGGCGAAGACCGGGAAGGCAGCCCCCATGAGGATGCCGAAGCCTACGCAGGCGATGAGCAGATTACGCAAAATGCTCGGTTTCATAACGTACCATCCATCAATCGTCTCTGAATCCAGGTCATTATCCCCGGCGGCATTGCAGAAGTTCCGCCGCAGGGACCCCCCTCTTCCACCCTGAACGTCCTACCCACGGAATAATTAGCAACATCCAGGCCATTTTCAGGCGCCCGCTTCACTTGCGGGTCGATTCCCAGCCCGGCGGCCGACTCAAAGCGCGGTCTGGATCTGCTCAATCTGTCCGATCACCGCCTGCAGTTCGCTTTCGACCAGCTGGGCATTGTCGGCCTGGTTCTGGTTATTGCGCACCACCTCGCGAATGGACTGCACTGCGACGCTCTGCTGCTCCGCGGCACTGGCGATGGTGGTATTCATGCCATCGATGGTCTGGACATAACCGCCGATCTCGGCCAGCGACATGGTGGCGTTTTCCAGCATCTCCTCCACCACGCCGGCCTGACTGGTGCCCTCGCCCATGACCTTGACGGCTTCATTGGCGCGGCCCTGCAGGGCCTCGATCATGTCCTGGATTTCCTGGGTGGAGGACTGGGTGCGGCTGGCCAGGTGACGCACCTCGTCGGCCACCACGGCAAAACCCCGCCCCTGCTCGCCGGCCCTTGCCGCCTCGATTGCCGCATTGAGGGCCAGCAGGTTGGTCTGTTCGGCGATGCCGCGGATCACGTCGAGCACCGCACCGATGTTCACGCTCTCCTGGCTCAGGCGTTCCACCGCCTCGCCGGCCTTGCCGATCTGATCGGTCAGGCTGGACATGGAACCCAGCGCATTGGTCATGGTGACCTTGCCGGTCTCGGATTCGTTCAGGGCCTGGTGAGTGGACTCGGCAGCCGAGGCGGCATTGCGGGCGATCTCATCGACGGCCTGCACCAGTTCGTCGACCGCCACGCTGGCCTCGTGCTGGCCGCTGTCATTGCCGCAACTGCTGACCGTCGTGATCAAGCCCTGCAGCTGCCCCATGGCGCCCTGCAGGCTCGCCGCCACATGTTCCAGCGCAGCTTCACGTTCGGCGATCCGGGCATCGACCCGGTTGAAGGCCTCGACCATAGCGGCATCACGCTGCATGGCCGGGCTCAGCCGGGCCGCCTCGCCGCCGGCCAGGGCCGCCAGCGCCTGTCCCCAGGCCTGATCACGCCGCCTGCCGGCGCGCAGCACCAGCAGCGACGGCAGAGCGGCCAGCGCCCCGATCGCCAGATACCAACCGCCGGAACCGCCGAATGCAAGGGCATCCAGCACCCCTGCCATCACCAGCGCTCCGGCGGGAAACCAGACTGCGACACCTTTCAACTTCTCTATCCAGGTCTTGACCATGACCGTTGCGTCCCTCTTGATTGATTCCCCCTCATTCACGTCGGGCCTGTCCCGCTCGACGCGTTACCCCTGTAGCGTCCCGGCGCCTTAAAACTTTACCCGGGAAAAGTCAATGGCAAGTCCCCCAATACGGGACACGGACACAAAAAAAGCCCCGCTGTCGCGGGGCTTTCGAGCTGGATCCGGCTCCGGATACCGGCCTACTCGTTCACGGCATCCTTCAGGGCCTTCTCGATGGCCGCCGGGCTGGGCATCAGTTTCATGAAGCTGTTGGAGCCCATCATCTTCAGATCCGGGAAATGCACCGCCATGCGGAAGCGCATGTGCAGCGCGACGACCTTGTTGCCCGTAATCATGATCTCGTAGGGCAGATAGGCGGAGTTCTTCAGTTCGCCGAAGTCGACCACCGACATCTGGAAGGCGTCATCCATGTACTTGTCGCCGTCCTCTCCGGCCGCCATGGAGACGCCGATAATGGTGACATCCTTGCCGGGCATGTCGATGCGATACAGCGGCTCGACGCCGTCATCCTTCTGCAGATTCTTCTCCACGGCAGCCACGGCGGCCCGGTGGGAACTGTGCTCGGCGAGTTCATACACATCCGGGAAATATTCCATGCCGAAGGTGTAGTGGTACTTGCGCAGCTTGCGCTCGCTCAGGCCGTCTTCCGAGCCGAACTCCTGAATCCGACCCAGCGCCTGCGCCAGCGCCTCGGAGGTATTGGAGAAATCGCTGCGCAGGCGGTAGGCGTGGGCCATGTACACGGGGTTGACGTAGGACACCTGCAGTTCGTTGCCGACCTTGACCACAGCAGCGCGCTGCGCCATGGCGAAACCACCGTACTCGGTCAACGCAGCCACGCTCTTGATGGCATCGCTGGTAAATATGATGACATGCGAATCCTCGAATGGCACATAGTCACCGACGACCTCGAAGCCGGCGTCACGCAGCGATTCCTTGACCTCGGCGACCTTCTCCTCCATGTCGCCCGGTCCACGTTCGGCCAGCACGAAGGGCTTGAACTTGTCCGCCGCCTGCACACTGGCGGCAAACGGCAGCAGGGCGCAGACCGCAATCAGCAGCCCCTGCTTCAGATAGTTGAACATTCTCATTATTGCCTCCTGTCCCTCATTCCCAAGGTGGTTGTCTGCCTTGTCGGCAGACTGTTGTAAAACGTTAGTTATTTAGCCCTTAACAGGACCTGAACGCAACAGGGGCCATGTCACCATGGCCCCTGTGCCGGCGTGTTCCCTACGCCATCCCTCTCCTGTTTCGATCCGGCTGGCTCAGAACTTCATGCCGTAGCTGATCTCGAGGGCGTTCTGGTACATGCCGATCTCGGTGTCATAGCTGAAGCCGGCAAAGCCGCCGGTGCCGGCGAACCTGTAGTCCTGATCGGTATTGAGGGCGTGCATGTAGCTGACCGACAATTCCTGATAGCGGCTCGGATGGTAGGTAAAGCCGGCCGTGACATGGGTCTGGACCACGCCGGGCGCCAGAATATTGAACAGGTTCTGGTCGTCGTCGATCGGGTTCTCGCCGTAGTTGATGCCGCCGCGGAAGGTCCACTTCTCGTTGTAGCGGTGGTTCACGCCGACCTTGATCACGGTGATGTCATCCCAGCCGAAGCCCCAGCCGTCGTCATCGCCCAGGCGACCGGCACCGGCGTAAGCGCCCGTCTGAAGCACCTGGCTCAGCGCCCCGAAGAACTCGTCAGCGGTCGGGCCGTCATTGGCAATGGAATCCACATCGCCGTACATGATGTGCTGCACGTCCACGGCAATGGTGGTCTTGTCGGTGGGCGAGAAGGCCAGGCCGACGCCGAACTGGGCCGGGACGTCGAAATCGCCCTGCTCGGCGAACAGGCCTTCATAGTCGCTGAACTTCTGCATGTAGATCTTGGACGAGGCCTGGGCACCCAGGGTCAGGCTGTCGCTGATCTTGCCGGTCCAGCCCACGCGCAGACCCGCGCCCCAGGCATCGTCGTCGCCGTTGTTGGTGACGCTGGTGGGATCGCTCGACAGGGGCTGGAACAGGCCCAGACCGTAGGCGCGGAAACGCTGGTAGCCGATCAGCAGCGAGCCGCCCACCGAGTGGTTTTCATTCAGCTTGGTCGAGACGGTGGGGGCGATGATGACCTGGGACAGGTTCACACCCAGCGAGGGATTGAGGTTGGGGTTCATGCCGATCCCCTGCAGCACGGCATCCGGCACCGTGCCGCCCATGCCCACGATCATGCCGGCGAAGCCCGAAGGCACACCGCCGCAGAAGGCCGAGCCGTTGCAGCCGATCGCCGGCGCAAATGCATCCGTGAACAGGTTGGAATTGTAACGGGTGTTCATGCCGCCGTTGGCAGTGATGCTCAGGCCCGCGGTGATGTTGCCCATATCCATGGCGAAGCCGGCATGCGGGATGGCGAACAGGGTCGCGCCGCTGTCGACCTTGCCGGTATCGGTACCGCCGATTGCGGTCGCGTCCAGCTGGGCCTCACGCTTGGGACTGAACAGTTCCACACCGAAATCCACCCGGTTGCCGACAAAGGACAGGCCGGAAGGGTTGGTGGCCGGGGCCAGGGAGTCTTGGGCGTAGGCGATGCCGGCACCGGCCATGCCGCGATTCTTGGTGCCGTAGCCGATCTTGAAGTAGCCGTTGGTGGCGTAGGCGGCCGGGGCGGCCAGCGCCGCGGCCACGGCGAAGCTGACGAGTGAAGCCTTGAACGTGCGTACCATTTTGATTCTCCCTCCTGGCGGAATCCAGATATGTTGTTTTCTCGCGACAAGCTATTGCGGCGATTGCAACAGAATGTCAAGCTAGGCCAAAATTGTCAAACAGGAATGAACTAAGCAAGGAACATGCCTGTTTAATCTGAAGATTCGTTTGTTGCAGAATCGCAACAAGTATTCGGACGAGGCAGGCGGCGCACTCAAGCAACCTATGCCGCTGTGCGAGTTCTGCACGGCTCAATGCCAGACCATGACACGGGAGAGAGAATCAAGATGAACCGGATCGCCAGAAAACCGTCTGCCACCCCGCTGATCGGCGCCATCCTGATGACAGGCGCCTGGAGTTCGGCCCAGGCCGCGGGCTTCGCCCTGATCGAGCAGAGTGCCAGCGGCCTGGGCAATGCCTATGCCGGCGCCGGCGCCAGTGCCGAGGATGCCTCGACGGTATTCTTCAACCCCGCCGGCCTGACCCGGCTGGAAGGGCGGCAGCTGGTGGTGGCCGGTCACATCGTGCGCCCCAGCACCGAGTTCTCCGGCACCGCCACGGACCCCCTGGGAAATCCGGTGGCCACAGGCGGCGATGGCGGCGATGCCGGTGGCGCGGCCCTGGTCCCGAACCTCTACTACGCCATGCCGCTGCGCGAGGACCTGGTGTTCGGTGTGGGCATCAACGCGCCCTTCGGCCTGGCCACCGAGTACGACGATGACTGGGTGGGCCGCTACCATGGCATCAAGTCCGAGGTCACTACGATCAACATCAATCCCAGCCTGGCCTGGCAGGCCACGCCGAAACTGTCTCTCGGTGCCGGCGTGAGCGCCCAGTACATCGAGGCCGAACTGACCCAGGCCATCGACCAGGGCAGCAGCTGCTATGGCGGCGTGATCCAGGCCAGCCTGGCCGGCGGCGCCAGCCAGGCGGCTGCCCTGGCCGCGGCCCAGGCCACCTGCGATCCGCTCGGCCTGACTCCGCAGGGGGCCGACGCCCTGGCCGAGGTCAAGGGCGATGACTGGAGCTTCGGCTTCAACCTCGGGCTTCTCTACGAGGTGCAGCCGGGCACCCGCATCGGCCTGGCCTACCGCTCCAAGGTCGAGCAGGACCTGCAGGGCGATGCCAGTTTCAACAATGCCCACCCCTTCTTCACCGGCCAGGACCTGTTCGTCCCGACCGATGTCAATGCCGGGGTGGATCTGCCGGAAAGCGTCTCGCTGAGCCTGTCGCACGAGCTCAACGACCGTTGGACCCTGCTGGCCGACTACACCTGGACCCGCTGGGAGCGTTTCGAGGAACTGCGCATCGAGTTCGATTCCAGCCAACCCGACTCGGTCACCCCGGAGAACTGGTCGAACAGCGATCGCTATTCGCTGGGCGTGAACTACCGGCACAGTTCCAGCCTGACCCTGCGCGCCGGCGTGGCCTTCGATGAGGAGCCCATCCCGGACGCCCAGACCCGCACCCCGCGCATCCCCGGCAATGACCGCCGCTGGCTGGCCGTGGGCGCCTCCTACAGCCCCAGCCGGACCATGCGGGTGGATGTCGGTTACGCCCATCTGTTCGTCAAGGATACGGACATCGACCATACCAGCAGCACGGCCGGCACCATCACCGGCGAGTATGACAGTTCGGTGGATATCCTCAGCGCCCAGCTGGTGTGGAACTTCCAATGAGCCGATCAGCGTAGGATGGGTGGAGGCGCGTAAGCGCCGCAACCCATCGTTCCGGACACCCGATGGGTTGCGCTACGCTCCACCCATCCTACGCCACCAACAAAAAAGCCCCGCTGATGCGGGGCTTTTTTTGCTGCCGTTGCCGGCAGAGAACGTGAACCGCTGTGAGCCGGCTCAGGCCTTCTTGATCAGGAAGTGGTACTTGCCGCCATCTTCCTTGGATTCCATCAGCTCGTTGCCGGTCTGCTTGGCAAAGGCCTCGAAATCCTTAACCGAACCCGGATCGGTGGCGATGATATGCAGAACCTTGCCGCTTCCCAGGCCAGCCAGCGCCTTCTTGGCACGCAGGATGGGCAGCGGGCAGTTCAGGCCGGATGCATCCAGTTCCTCGTCGAAATTTGCCATGTATGAGTACTCCTCTGAATTACACTCAAGTATAAACGAAGGTGAATCGGTAACGATCACGGTCAGCGCGAACTTCAGACTGACGGGTATCCAGCAATTTTGAAGTACGCACTTATACGGGATGATCCGTATAAACGCAAGTCCGGCCCGACGCCGCCGGCGCAGCGGACCAGGGAACTTAGCGGCACCCTAGCAGCCCGTCTGAAGCGGCTCAAGCATAGGCGGCCTGGCGCGTCGGCGGCGCCAGCGGCTGCCCTGTACGCACCCAGTCGATGATCCCGCCACGCAGATTGATCAGTTCTGCGCGGATGCCCTGGCGGGCGAGAAACTGGCAGGCCTGCGCCGAACGCGCCCCGCTGCGGCAGTAGAACACCAGGGTGCGGCGCTCATTGCGGAACTGGTCCAGTTGCAGCGGCAGCAGGTGCAGCGGCAGTGCCTCGCCGCCGGCGATCATGCCCTGGGCCATTTCCTCGGGCGAACGCACATCCAGCAGGCGCACGGATTCCCCCCGGGCCTCCAGCAGTTCGGCCAGGGACGCGGCATCGATCTCCTTGATTCCCAGCATGCGGATCAGACCTCCTCTATATATTAGTTAATAATGATATTCTGAATATATTGCCAACTCTGCCGGCAGGCCGCAAGCTGGTCGCCGTCCACTGCCGTGAACGCCTGTCCGTTTCCGGTGTCAGAGTAAGGGATACGATTCCCGGATCCATGACGTTGATGTTGCGAAATCTGCTCGGCCTGCCCCTGCTGGCCCTCACCACCGCGCTCACCCCTGCCCTGGCGGACGACCCCCTGCAGCTGCCCGAGATCGGCGATCCGGCCAGCCAGGTGGTCAGCCCGCAGAAGGAACAGGAACTGGGCGAGGCCTTCTATCGACGGCTGCGTCAGACGGTCCAGTTCGTCGACGATCCCGAGATCGTCAATTACCTGCGCAGCCTGGGCAACCGCCTGGCCGCGCACAGCAGTGAGCCGGGCCGGGCTTTCACCTTTTTCATTGTCAGGGAAAGCTCCATCAACGCCTTCGCTGCACCCGGCGGCTATATCGGAGCCCACAGCGGTCTGATCCTGGCTGCCCAGCGCGAAAGCGAACTGGCCGCGGTCATGGCCCATGAAATCGCTCACGTGACCCAGCGTCATCTCGCCCGTGCCTACGACAGCGCCAGCCGCATGAACCTGCCCACGGCGGCCGCCATCCTGGCCTCCATCCTGATCGCCACCCAGAACAGCGAGGCCGGCCAGGCCGCGCTGATGAGCGTGCAGGCCGGCAGTATCCAGCAACAGATCAACTTCACCCGCGGCAACGAGAAGGAGGCCGACCGCATCGGCATGCAGACCCTGCGCGACGCCGACTTCGACCCCGCCGGCATGCCCGGTTTCTTCGACCGGCTGCAGCAGCAGAGCCGCTACTACGGCACTCCGCCGCCGTTTCTCAGCACCCATCCCGTCACCAGCGACCGCATTGCCGACGCCATGGCCCGCATTGACCAGATGGGGCGCAGCGCGGTGGAGGAGTCACTCAACTTCTACCTCATCCGCGCCAAGCTGCGGGCGGCAACGCTGGAGCCGGGCGCGGCGGTCGATTACTTCAGCGACATCGGCAGCGACCGCCTCCCGCCGGCCGCCCGTGATTACGGCCTGGCCCAGGCCTATATCCTGGCCGGCCAGGCGGACAAGGCGATACCGCTGCTGCGCGCCCTGCACGAGGCCGATCCCGACCGTATCGCCTACCGGATTGCGCTGGCGCAGGCCCACAGCCGCGAAGGCCAGACCCGTCGCGCGCTCGACACCTACCAGGCTGCCATTACGCTGTACCCGGGCAATCCTGTCATCAGTCATTACTATGCCGAGGCGCTGGTGCATGCCGGGGAGCACCAGCCGGCCTACGACCTGCTCAACCGGCAGGTGCGTCAGCACCCGGACGCAACCGACCCCGAACTGTACCGGCTGCTGGCCAAGGCCGCCAGCGGCCTGGACCGCCCGGCCGAGGCCTACGAGGCCATGGGCGAGTACTATTACCGCAACGGTCAGACCCACGCCGCCATCGAGCAGTACGAACTGGCCCTGCAGCAGAAACCGCAGGACTTCTACTCCAGTTCGCGGCTCGAGGCCCGGCTGGCCCGGCTCAAGCGCGAAGCCCTCGCCGAGCGGGAACAGGAATGACCCTGTCACGTTCAGGCCGCATTCAGGCGGCAGCAGCCAGAATCGTATTCACGGGACGAAAGGTGTGGAATATTTCTCTGTGCCGTCTCGTCCTAAGGGGTACGCAGGCGCACGCATACGCAAGTGATGACCCGGACCGCCGGTGATGAAACAGGTTGTTTCATACCGCGACACGAGACTGCAGGAGGATGGTCCGTGCCAGGCGACATCCGATTGACGCGATTGACGACAGCGGCTTTGACTCTGTATTTTCATGAGTCTATATTCGATTGTCGGAGCATCGAATCATCCCCAACCCAGGGGCTTGGTTATGCTGGCACCCTGACGTTACATGACATCAACACACAACACCCACACCACTGAGGAGGCACAGATGCGGCAAGGCAAAAGCATCATAACGTCCGCCGCTTCCGTTGCGATCTTGCTCGGAAGTATGTCACTGGCACCGATCGGAAGCGCATCCGCCGAGGAGGCTTCTGTCATCGAACAAGGCAAGCAGATTGCCTTTGACCGCAAGAAGGGCAATTGTCTTGCCTGCCACCAGATCGAAGGCGGCGATCTCGCCGGCAACATCGGCCCGCCCCTGATTGCCATGAAGGCGCGGTTCCCCGACAAGTCCAAGCTGCGCGCCCAGATCTGGGATTCCACCAAGATGAACCCCAACTCGATGATGCCTCCCTTCGGACGCCATGACATCCTGTCCGAGGACGAGATCGACAAGGTGGTTGAATTCATCTACACGCTTTAACAGGATACAGTCCAGTTAGGAGAAACGTCGTGACGAACATGAAACGCAGAACCCTACTCAAAGGCTCACTGGCAGCAGGCGCCGTGGGCATTGCCGTCGGCAGCGGACTGCTCGCACCGCGCACAGTCCTGGCCGCCTGGCCCAAGGATGCCTTCAAGGCCACCTCAGTGGACGATGCCCTTAACGCGCTGGTAGGCCAGAGCCAGCTCGAAGGCAGCGACAAGATCGAGATCAAGGCTCCCGACATCGCCGAGAACGGCGCCGTGGTGCCGATCTCCGTCGAAACATCGATTGACGGAGTCGAGAGCATCAGCATCATTGCGGAAAAGAACAATACTCCGCTGACTTCCGCTTATGTGATGAGTCCCCGCGCGGAAGGCTTCGTGGCCACCCGCATCAAGATGAGCGAGACCTCCAGCGTCATCGCCGTGGTCAAGGCCGGCGGCACCCTCCACAGCACCGGCAAGGAAGTCAAGGTCACCATCGGCGGCTGCGGCGGCTGATCAGCGACCCTACTCAGCGGATATTTCTTACGAAACGAGGTTTAGTACAATGGCAAACACGATCAAGATTCGCGCCAGGCTTTCCGGCGACACCACGACGGTGAAGGCCCTGATCAGCCACATTATGGAAACCGGTCTGCGCAAGGACAGCAAGACAGGCAAGACGATCCCTGCGCACTACATCCAGGAAGTCGTCTGCGAGCACAAGGGCGAAACCGTCATGACTGCGCAGTGGGGCCCCGCCATTTCCAAGAACCCTTACCTCTCCTTCCGGTTCAAGGGCGCCGAGAAAGGCGACACCCTGACCCTGCGCTGGGTTGACAACAAGGGTGAGAGCGACTCCATCGAAACCAAAATCGCATAATGATGACGGGACCGCGCCGCTGGTGCGGTCCCGGCTGATAACCGAAGGAGGCAGCATCAATGAGAAAAATCCTAGCAGCGGTTGCCGCAGCAGGCATGGTGGCGATGGTCCCCCAACCGGCCAGCGCCACTCCGCAGGAAGATCTGAAGGAATTCCGGACCTATTTTGAAAAGCGGTTCCCCGACGTCCCCATGAATGATTACGTCAACGGCGTTTATGCACTCGATGAGGCATCGCGGGAACAGTGGGAGGCCATCGAGGACTTCCCGCCCTACGAGATCGATATCTCCGCGGGCAAGGAGATGTTCAACACCCCGTTCAAGAACGGCAAGACCTACGCCAGCTGTTTCGAGAACGACGGCAAGGGCATCCGTCAGAACTATCCCTACTTCGACACCAAGAGCGGTGAGGTCGTCACCCTGGAAGGCGCCATCAACGCCTGCCGCGTGAAGAACGGCGAGGAACCGCTGGGCTGGAAAAAGGGCAAGATCGCCCAGATCTCCGCCTACATGGCCTATACCTCGCGTGGCAATGAGATCGACATCGAGATCCCCGATGACGAACGCGCCATGGAGGCCTACGAGCGCGGCAAGGCGCATTTCTATGCCAAGCGTGGCCAGCTCAACATGGCCTGCGCCGACTGCCACGTCTACAACGCCGGCAGGAACGTCCGTGCCGATCTGCTGAGCCCGGCCCTGGGCCATGTGACGCACTTCCCGGTGTACCGCTCCAAGTGGGGCGAGCTCGGCACCCTGCACCGTCGCTACGGCGGCTGCAACAAGCAGGTCCGCGCCAAGCCGTTCCCGGCACAGAGCGACGAGTACAAGGCCCTGGAGTACTTCCACACCTACATGAGCAATGGTCTGGAAGTCAATGGTCCCGGTGCCCGCAAGTAAGCTGATAACCTGATCAGCCAATCAGCCCGGTTTGGTTCGCCAAACCGGGTTTTTTGTTTAAAATTGAATCATCCTGATGGAATAACCCGTCGGCCGGGCACGTCCACTCTGGAACGCCCCCTGTAGCTGTAGAAACGGCGGGCTGCGACACCGTACCTGCCTCGCGCCGGTCTACCCTTTTCCACCTTGTACACTGGAGGTTATCGATGAGTCTGTCACGCCGCGAATTCCTGCAGATGCTGGCCATCGCCGGCATGTCGGGGATCCATCTGTCCGGCTGCGAATCCGGATCGTCCACCCAGAAGCAGCCCGGGGGCGTGAAACCGAACGCGGCATCCAGCGACCTGTACGACATCCCCGCCTTCGGCAATGTATCGGTGATGCACTACACGGACTGCCACGCCCAGCTGCTGCCGATCTATTTCCGCGAACCCAGCATCAACCTCGGCATCGGTGACATGCGGGGGCGTCCGCCGCACCTGGTGGGCGAGAAATTCCTGGAGTACTACGGCATCAAGCCCGGGACCCCCGAGGCCCATGCCTTCACCTATCTGAACTTCGAGGAAGCCGCCCGCACCTTCGGCAAGGTCGGCGGCTTCGCTCACCTGTCCACCCTGGTCAAGCGCATCCGCGCCCAGCGCCCCGGCTCCCTGCTGCTCGACGGCGGCGACACCTGGCAGGGCTCGGCTACCTCGCTGTGGACCAACGCCCAGGACATGGTCGACGCCCAGCTGCTGCTCGGCGTGGACATCATGACCCCGCACTGGGAAATGACCTACGGCGCCGAGCGCGTCATGGAGATCATCGAGAACGATTTCCAGGGCAGAATCGAATTCCTCGCCCAGAACGTGGTGGACAACGACTGGGGCGACCCCATCTTCAAGCCCTACTCGATCCGCGAGATCAACGGCGTGCCGACCGCCATCATCGGCCAGGCCTTCCCCTACACCCCGATCGCCAACCCCGGCTACATGATCCCCGACTGGAGCTTCGGCATCCGCGACGAGCGCATGCAGCAGATGGTGGATCAGGCCCGCGGCGAGGGCGCCCAGGTGGTGATCGTGCTCTCCCACAACGGCGCCGACGTGGACATCAAGATGGCCTCGCAGGTGCGCGGTATCGACGCCATCATGGGCGGCCACACCCACGACGCCATGCCGCAGCCGCTGGTGGTCAGCAACAGCGGCGGCCAGACCCTGGTCACCAACGCCGGCTCCAACAGCAAGTTCCTCGGCGTGCTGGACCTGGATGTGAAGAACGGCAAGGTGCGCGACTTCAAGTATCACCTGCTGCCGGTCTTCTCCAACCTGCTGGAGGCCGACGCCGAGATGAGCGCCCATATCGAAGCGGTACGCGCGCCCTACAAGGACAAGCTGGCAGAGGAACTGGCCGTCACCGATACCACCCTGTACCGGCGCGGTAACTTCAACGGCACCTTCGACCAGCTGATCTGCGACGCCATGATCGAGGAGATGGGCGCGGAGATCGCCTTCTCGCCCGGCTTCCGCTGGGGCACCAGCCTGCTGCCCGGCCAGCCCATCACCTTTGAGGACCTGATGACGCAGACCGCGCTGACCTATCCCTCGACCACGCTCAACAACATGACCGGCGAGCGGATCAAGGTCATCCTGGAAGACGTGGCCGACAACATCTTCAACAAGGATCCCTACTATCAGCAGGGCGGCGACATGGTCCGCGTCGGCGGTCTGAAGTACAGCATCGACCCCACCGCCACCATCGGCAACCGCATCTCCGACATGGAGCTCAACGGCAAGCCGATCGATCCGGACAAGGAGTACGCGGTGGCCGGCTGGGCCAATGTCAGCGAGCCGCTGGACACTCGACCGATCTGGGACGTGGTGGCGACCTACCTGCGCAATCAGAAGACGGTCAGTGTCACCGAGCTGAACACGCCGAAACTGAAGAACGTGGCCGGCAACCCCGGACTGGCGAAGACCTTCCAGCAGTAAGCCGCAGGGCTTCTTCACGCACCGCAAACGGCCGCATCCGCGGCCGTTTTTTGTTTACAAGAGCGCCACGGAATACACGGAAAGCACGGACAACATGATACTCAAGAGTGGGCGGACCGGCATATGGCCGAATGGAGCCTTGCCAGCGCGATGTTGAAGACAGAACAGCAGCCCGTAGGTCGGGTTAGCAAAGCGTAACCCGAAAGATACCACGGAGCGTCGGATTACGCCCTGTGGGCTGACCCGTTCTACAGGCTGTCATATCATTTTTCCGTGCATTTCGTGTTTTCCGTGGCACTCCTGCTTCTGTATATCCCTGCATGCAAAGCGGATTTTCAGCTGCTATTCTCAAAATCAGACACCGACACAGGAGATACGGGATGCCACGAATCCGCGCATGGTTGCCGCTGTTGCTGACACTGTCGCTCGGGAGTGCAGCCGCCAGCGCAGCGGAAGAACTCGATGGCAGCCTGCAGAACCCCGGTTCTGCCGAGCGCCATCCCGACAACCGGCTGCCGCCCAATGCCATCGATACCGACACTCTGCCCCGCATCGTCATCGATGCTGACGCCCCGGACGACAGGCCCCTGCCCTATTACCAGCTGGCGCCCGACACCTATTTCCTCTATGGCAATATCGCTCAGGTCAACGAGCGCAACCGTGGCTTCAACGGCAACGCCGGCTTCGTGGTCACCACCGAAGGGGTAGTGGTCATCGACAGCCTGGGCACGCCGGAACTCGGCCATCGCCTGATCGCCACCATCCGCAGTGTCACCGACCGGCCGATCCGCTACCTCATCCTCACCCACAGCCATCCGGACCATGCCTACGGCGCCGCCGCCTTTCGCGAACTCGACGCTGAAGTCACTGTCATCGGCCATCCCGGCATCCTCGACTACCTCGGCACACCGGTGCTACAGGAATCGGCCGATTACCGCCGTGACATCCTGGGCGCGGACATGCGCGGCTTCGAGGGCGTTGCGCCCGATGTACTCATCGACCGACCCCGACTGGGCATTCCGTATTCACTCGAACTGGGAGATGAACGCTTCGATATCTACAATGCCGGCAAACACCACTCCTATGGTGATCTGGTGGTGCACCAGAGCGGAGAGGACATTCTGTGGATCTCGGATCTGGCCTTCAACCAGCGCACCACCTTCATGGGCGACGGCAACAGCATCCAGGCCCTCGAGGCGCAGGACTGGCTGCTGCAAACCTTCCCGCACGCCCGCCTGATGGTGCCTGGCCACGGCAGCGCCCAGACCCCGCCCTTCCCCATGGTCGAAAAGACCCGCGCCTACATTCAGCGCCTGCGTGACGAAATGGCCGCCGCCATCGACGACGGCCTCACCCTCAGCGAGGCGGTGGAGCAGTCGCATTTCACGGACTGGGCTGACGTACCCCTGTACGAGGAGAACCACAGGCGCAATGCCAATTTCGTCTATTTGGAAATGGAGATGGCGCTGTTCTGAGTCGCGTCTCAGGCGGTTTTCGCACAAATCGCCGCCAGCGTCGGCGTTCACAAGTCCACGGTCAGCCGGGAGATACGACGTAAGTCTGGCCTGAAGGCTTACCGGCCCAGGCAAACTCATGAACTGGCATTGAATCGCCGCCACACCAGGGCCGCATTGCGCACTACCAGCGAGGACCGGCGCTTGCTGGAGTGCCCGCTGCGCAAGGACTGAAGCCCCGAACAAATCAGCCTCCGGCTGGCCCATATGTGTTCAAGGCGAGGTCGGAGGAGGCATAACGGTATAGCCGGAATGGCAGGCGATGCACGTGTTCATCAGGTTGCTGAGTTGACGCAGGCTGTGCTCAGGGTCGCCCAGGGACTCGGCATCCAGGGCGATGGCATCCATTCCCTGGTGTACGGAAAAGCCCAGCTGCCTGAACTCCGCAGGCAGCTTGCGCAGTAGTCCCGCACGGATCTCCGGCGGGATGTTGCGAACCCCACCCATGCCCATGCGGCGTGCATGCTCGGCAACACGCTCCATGTCGCCATCGAGACCGGCCTCGGTGATGACCTGGACCGCGGCAAGAAGGTCGCGCATTTCGGCCAACACATAATCGCGCTCGGCGGGTTCGAGCAGCAGTCGCATCCGTCCGTCGCTCGAGGGGGTCTCTGCGACACGGCCTGGCAGCAACAGCAACGCCAGGACGCCCGCGAGCATGAGTGCCAGAATACCGGAGAGCAGTGGCCAGCCGAAACGTTGCACAAAGCTGCGATTGCCGTTCATCAGAAACTCCCTTTCCAGATGAGATGAAAGTTACGGCCCGGCTGCTTGATCTCATCTCCGGAAATGCCCTCGGTGAGATGCTCGTGATACCGCTTGTCATTGAGATTGGTCACCGCCAGACGCAGCGACTGCTCCCGCGCATATTCCCAGGTGACACCAACGTCCAGGGTGGTGAACCCGGGTGTGGGATCCTCGGTGGCGTTGCTGAAAGTGGTGGCGACCCGGTCCTGACGGCGCACCAGGCGCAAAACGGCATCGGCCGTCCAGCCGGCGTACAAGCGGCCATTCCAACCGAGCGAGACTTCGTCGGCCGGCATCTGGTACAGGGGCTCGTCGAGATCATCGTTTTCACCGCGCAGACGCGAGTAGCCCAGGGACAGCCAGTGGCCCGGCAGTGCCTGCCAGTGCAGTTCGGCCTCCAGCCCGGTGATAGTGACGCTGCCCAGATTGACCGTACGTTTTACGGGCCGGCCGCTCATGATCTGGTTGGTGGGCTGTCCGGTGATGTAATCATTGATGCGGTTATAGTAGGCGGAGAGATTATAGCTGAGAGCCCCATCAGCACCCTTGACGCCGATCTCGACCTGGTGGGCGATTTCCGGTTCGATACGCGGGTTGCCGACATGGAAAAATCCATCGCCCCGGGGAGAGGACTCGAAGCGTTCACGCATATCCCCGGCACGGAAGCCGCGCGACAGACTGGCATAGGGGCGCAGCAGTGGTGAAACGCGGTAGCTCGCGCCCAGGTTGCCGGAGATGGCACTGTCGCGACTGTCCAGGCCTGTGGTCACCCGCGGGTTACCCACCGCCGAGGCATCGCCTTCCACCTGATCGTAACGCAGGCCAGCGAGGACATTCAGATCACCGAACAGCATGTCATCCTGCACATAAAAGCCCAGCGCTTCAATGCGCCCATCCTGAAAGGGATCATTGCGTGCAAAGGGGAAGTCGGGTGGATTGGTCATGTCGCGCAGATCACGCTCCGGCGAGGCCTCCATGCGCCAGGCGTTTGCTCCGACGGAGATCAGGTGCGCCGGGTGAGCCAGCCAGTCTGCCCGCACATCCAGCCCATCGCTATCAAAGCTGACTTCGGTCTCGGCGAGGTTGAAGTCCTGCGGCTCGACAAAGGAGAAGATCCGGCGCTGCAACTCCTGCCGGTAGAGCCGTAAATCCAAATTTAGCGGTCGCTCACCCTCCCCCTCGAAACCATAGCCCACCTCGACCAGCCGCCGGCGGGTCTGAGGAGAATGGATGACCGACTGGTCGATCAGCGGATGCGGGTGTGGCTTGCTAGAACCGGGGAACCAGATATCCCGGTCTTCCTGCTGCTGCAGCGAGAAACGCAATTGCTGGGCTTCGTCCAGGCGGTAACGATACTGGCCGATATAGGCATCGGAGTCATAGCCGGTACGCGGGACCCTGCCCCCGGGGGAGTCGTAATCATCGATGCGTGCCAGCGAGACGCCCAGCATTACGGCATGATGGTCCTGAGAAGCATTCATCACGCCGGTACCTCGCAGTCCCTGATTAGCGCTTTCATAGGCGGCGCTGGCAGCGAAGTCATGGCCGGGCAGGAAGCGGGCCTGAGGCAGCAGCACATTGATGGCCCCGCCCAGCGCCCCCGTACCATAGAGCACCGAGGCCGGGCCCTTGACCACTTCTACACGCTCGGCCAGATCAAGTGACATGAACGAGGCGATCGCCCCGGCCGGTTGCGCTGAATTCAGCCGCATGCCGTCGACCAGCAGAACCACACTTTCCTTTTTCAGACCGCGGATGACCGGATTCTGACCGTGAGCGCTGTCGGAGGTGGCCGCCAGGCCTGGCCGGCCACGCACGGCTTCACCCAGGTTATCGGGATTGCGGCGCCGAATTTCCTCCCGATCGATGATCATGATAGACGCAGGGGTGTCGAGCACGCCGGATTCATAACCCTTGGCGGTAACAGACACCGCATCCAACGCGATGGGTCCCTCCTCAGCCAGCACCGGGGCTATCATCAAGGCAACAAAGGGAAACATCGACAGAATACTGCCCAGGGTTTCGATGCCAGAACGCTTGCACACAGGACAATCTCTCTTTGCTGAAGAATGATGATATTGTTATACGAATTATTATTATTCGCATGATTATTTGTATTTGATATAGATCAAAGTCATCGAACCGGGGAATGGCGCAGCGCGTAGGCTGGGTTGAGTGGAACGAAACCCAGCATCCCGCCGACCTGTGACAGACCGAGATTGCCGGAATTACGCCTCGGCTCCATCCCAACCGACGTGTGCGTACCCGGCCTCGAGCGTAGGCTGGTTTGAACGTCGCGATACCCGGCATCCGGTCCGGGCAACAAACCGCAGCGCCATTAGCGAAAGGGGGCGAGCCACCGCAGCCAGCCGGGCTGCCAGGCAAGGATGAACACCACGGCCATGGCGGTGAAACTGATCGCGATGGCCCACAGCAGGGCACCGAAGGACGGGCCGTCGCGCAGCAGCGCAAGCACCAGGGCGGTGCCAAGCAGCGCCGCGCCTGCAGCGCGCAGCCACAGCATCTGCCGGCATCCGGGCAGTCTCAGGCCGACCGCCTGCCGCCAATGCCGGGCCTGGCTCAGCGCCAGCCAGGCCCAGCCAAGCCAACTGGCGCCGAGTAGCGTCGCCAGCAACACCGGTTCAGCCACGCCGCTGCTCCCGACCCGCCGTCGTGACCCGCCTGCCCGGTCGCAACCGCCGGGTCATCCAGGCCGCCAGCGCCGCGGCTGTCAGCAGCATCAGGTCGATACCCGCGACGGCCCCGTCACCCGCGGCCAGGGTGCGAAGCAGATGATCCCCGGTAGTGACGGCATTCAGGGCCACGGCCAGCAGGGCCAGGCCGGCAATGGCCAGGCTCTGCTCACGCCAGGCGCGGCCGCCGCGCCATGCGGCCTGTATCAGGGCGGCCAGCCAGGCCAGCAGGAATACCCATACCTCCAGGGCGGCGCGCTCGACGCCGGCCACGGTCGCTTCGCTCGGCAGCAGCCGGTTGGCAACAAAGAAGGCCAGGGTGGCGATCATAATGCCGGTCACCGACCCGATGGTCAGCCCCTCGACCAGACGCACCCCGCTGCGTCCCTGCCGGGCATGGCGACGGCGCCGGGCCTCCAGCCAGAAGATGAAGCCGGTGGCGATCATTACGCAGCCGGACAGGCCACCGAGAAAATACAGCCAGCGCAGCGGCCAGTGATCGAACTGAATGAAATGCATTCCGGCGATGAAGCGCTGGGCCCGCATCAGGGGCGCAGCCTCGAACCGGTGCAACAGCTCGCCGCTGACACCGTCGAAGTACAACTGATCGCGATTCATGCGCACCATCCGCGACGTGCTGCGGCGCAGCTCGACATAGGCATTGGCATCCCCCGGGTGCCAGATGCGCAGCTGGCCCGGACCGTCGCCCCCCCAGGCCGCCCGTGCGCGCGCCAGCATGGGTCCCAGTGGCGCCAGCTCGGCCGATTCGCCACTGGCCGGCCGTCGGTAGCGGCCGAAGCCCTCTTCGACGAAGGTGGCGTTGGGCGCGCTTGCCTCGCTGTAGGCCAGGGTCGCGGCCTGTGGGAAATAGATATTGAAGAAGATGATCAGGCCCGACAGGGTCACCACGAAGTGAAACGGCAGCGCCAGCACGCCTGTGAGATTGTGCAGATCGAGGTTGGCGCGCTGCAGCCGCTTGCGCGGGCGGAATACGAAGAACTCGCCGATCAGCTTACGGTGGATCACCACACCGCTGACCAGCAGCGCCAGCATCGCCATGCCGGCCAGACCCACCAGCCAGTAGCCGAGATCGTTCCATTTCAGGTGCAGCGAGTAATGAAAGGGAAAGAAGAAGCCGGAACCGGCCAGCGTGTCCAGTGTGGCCAGGGGCCGGCCGGTGCGGGGATCCAGATCGCGGAATACCAGCTCACCGGCGGCATCGGTATAGAACAGGCGCAGCTGTGCCGCCCGTTCGGACGGCAGCATGAAGCGCCAGTTGGGCGCGTCAGGCGCGATGCGCCGGGCCGTGGCCAGGGCCGGCTCCAGCGCGACAGTATCGGCGGGCGCCAGCCGGGTGGCCGGCATCATCCAGCGGTCGATCTCCTTGTCGAACACACTCAACGTGCCGGTCCAGAAGATAGCCAGCAGCAGGGCACCCAGCACCAGGCCGGCCCAGGTGTGCAGCCAGCGCATGGATTCGCGGAAGGAACGGTGCATCATTCAATCAGGCGGAATGCAGCAGCACCATGACCAGGGCCGCGATGCCGCCGCCCCCCAGCACCAGCCACAACCTGGGCAGCCGGCGCTCGGCGAAGGCCCAGAGCAGGACCAGCAGGTAGACGACAAACCCCAGCATGGCCGACAGCACCACAGCCTCGCTGCGCGCCAGCAGGCCGCTGAGCGCCCGGGCCAGCAGCATGGTGAGCAGCACGCTCAGGCCGTAGCCGCCGGCAAGTGCAAGGCCGATCTGCTGGGCGAAGACGAGACCCTGTTTCATTCTGCGGTTCATGCGCACTGTGTAGCATCCGATGGTTTTCCATGCCGTCATCCCGGCGCAGGCCGGGATCCAGGAGGGTTGACCGCCCGGATTCCGTCCGACAGCGAGGTCGCATCAAGACTCCCTGGGCCAATTCCCTGCCTCGCTGTCCTGATGCTGCCAGCCGCGTTCAGAAATCGAGCTCGTAGCTCAGGGTGAAGGTGCGCCCGCGGCCGGCGAAGTACTGGTTGTCGCCGTCGCGTGCGGTCTGCGAGTAATAGGAGATGTACTCCTCGTTCAGCAGATTCTCGATGCCCAGGCTGGCCCGGCCTACCGGCAGGCGGTAGCTGAGCGAGGCGTCGACCAGGTCATAGCCGTTGAACTCGCGCAGGTTGGCGTTGGTCTGGTCGCTGAAGGTATTGTCGAAGTAATGGCTGAGCTGCACGTGGCTGGACATGCGGTCGTTCCAGTCCGCGCGCCACTTGAGCGTAAGACGCTCGGGCGCGACATTGAACCCGGTCAGGTCGGTGTCGACCTCGCCATCGCCGTCGGTGTCGGATTTGCCTTCGTTATAGCTGTAGATCAAATCCAGGCTGTGGGCCTCGTTGACCCGCAGGCTGCCGCTGACGTCGACGCCCTGGATCTCCACCTTCTCGCGCTTGCCAACGAAGGTCGTGCCCACCTGGGTCAGGCGCTCGCCGAAATCGGAGTCCGATTCGTAGTAGCTGATCTCCAGATCGAAGCGCTCGCCGCTCAGACGGGTGCCGATCTCGCGGTTGTCGGTCACGATCGGCTGCAGCTTCACCAGGGTATCCACGTCCTGACCCGGCGTGCTGATGCCGCGCAGCGCCCGGCCGACATCCGGGATGCCGAAGCCTTCGGAATAATTGGCGAACAGCTGGATCCTGTCCGTCGCCTGATACACCACGCCGAGGTTGTACAGCGGCTCCTTGAAGTCGGGACTGCCGCCATCGACCTGGACCAGGTCCTGGGTGACGTTGCTGCGGTCGATGGTGCTGTAATCGTCGACATCGAGTTTCGCGTATTCGTAGCGGGCTCCCGTGTGCAGTGACAACCCGTCCATGACCCGGATATTGCCCTGCACGAAGGCGGCGGCGTTGTGCAGGACCGATTCGGGCACATAGGTGCGCCCGGTCTGCGCCAGCACCTGTTTGGTGGTGTCCTGGAGCAGGTCGATGCCGGTGGTGAGCTTGAGACGGTCATCGAACAGGCCGGCGCGGGTCAGGGTGAACTTGCCGCCCAGCTTGTCCGACTCGGTGCGGGTCTGGTCGAGTTGGCTGTTGCCCATGGCATCCGTGTAGGGGAAGGCCGTCGGGTGGGTGCCGAACTGGGCGCGAAAGCGCTGATAGTAGAGCTGCGCCTTGAGCTGGTTGTCGCGCCAGTCTAGGTGCTTGTAGGAAAGGTTTGCCGTGGTTGCCTCGTTGAAGGGGGCGTCGTTCGGCGGGGTGGCCTCGCGCGAGGTGGTGGGGATGCCCCGGGTGCGGTCGCCGGCCACGGCGATATAGTCGTGATTGCTCTCCAGTTCGAAGCGGTTGAGGGAGAATTCCAGATTCTGGTTGTCGTCCAGCCAGTAGCCGACCTTGCCGAACAGATCAAAGCTGGTGGAGTCCTGGATCTCGCCCGAGATCTCGTCGATGCCGACGGTGCGGTCCTCGCCGTCGTAGAAGATGCCGCGCTCCTGCACCGAGGCCGCGGCCAGATAGTCCCAGTCGCCGCGCAGGCCGCTGACCTGGTAGTCCAGCTTGTAGCCCAGGCCCTCGGAGTGGAACTCGTTGTCGGCGGTCATGCGTACGGCGGCGTGCTGGTTGAGCTCACCGGCCTCGGCCCGCTTGGTCACATAGTTGATGATGCCGCCGGTCGCGCCCAGGCCATGCTCGGCGCTGGCACCGTGGATCACCTCGATGCGCTCGACCATGCTGAGATCGATGGTGTAGCCGTCGCGGGCGCTGTCGCGCAGCGGATTGGACTGGGGCACGCCGTCGATCAGGATCAGGGCATCGCGGCCGCGGAAGGTCTCGCCGGAATTGGTCAGCTTCTGCCGCCCCGGGGTATAGCCGGGGATCAGGTTGCTGAGGATCTGGCCGCGATTGGTGCTGTGCTGCAACTGCTCCTCGATCCGCTCGCGGCCGATGACGGTGATCTTCTGCGGCGTCTCCCCCTTGACACTGTTGCCGCGGGTGGCGGTCACCGCAATGGTGGACAGTTGCATCGCGCCCGCGCCGGATGCCGGCTGCAGCATCACCGTATCGGCATCGGTAAAGCGGAACTCCAGGCCGCTGCCGGCCAGCAGCTGGCGCAGGGCCTGCTCACGGCTGTATTCACCGTGCAGCCCGGGGCTGCGCTTGCCGGCGGTCAGGCTGGCATCGCTGGACAGCAGCAGCCCGGCCTCGGCGGCGAAGCGGCTCAGTGCCGTGCCCAGCGGGCCGGCCGGGATAGCGTAGCGCTGGGTGGCCTGATACTGGGCACCGGCTGCGTCGGGCGACGCGGCCAGGACGGCCGGGGACAGCGGGATCAGGGCAAGGCTGACAGCCAGGGCCAGCGGGCGGCTGCGGCGGTTGAGCGTTTGCATGCGGGACTCCTTGATTCGAATTGCGTTCTGAGAGGGTGGTTTTCCTCTCTGCCCCGCGAGCCGGAAAAAGGGGAACCGCATCGCAATGACACATGCTTAAGGTCATTGCGAGGAACGAAGTGACGCGGCAATCTCTGACCGGCTGATTTTGCGGTATGAGATTGCCACGCTTCGCTCGCAATGACAGCTGAGCAAGCGCCATCCGAACCGGATCGTGATTTTTTCTTGAGTAGGCATTGCACGCGCATTGAACTGTCTCAGCGCGCCTGTACGCTGACCCACCAGGGGGTGATGCGCGTCACCCGGACCGGCAGGCTGGCCTCCAGGGCCGCGAGAACGCGGTCGGTATCCTCCAGTGGATAGGCGCCGACCAGTTTCAGGTCGGCAACCCCGGCATCGCAGCGGATCACGCCCACCCGATAGCGCTCCAGTTCGGCGAGAAACGCGCCCAGCGCCAGGTTATCCGCCACCAGCATGCCGCGGGGCCAGGCCGCGTCCTGCGATGTCAGCGGCGTGCTCGCCGACACCTGCCGGCGGGTGAAGGTCCGCACCCGGCCGGCCGCGATCTCACTGGTCCCGGCGCCCTGCCGGGGTGTGACCGCGACCCGTCCGGCGCTCACCGCGACCCGGGCCCGGTGTTCCTCCAGCCGCACGCTGAAGCGGGTGCCCAGGGGCGACGCTGGGCCGTACGGTGTGTCGATGCGCAGCGGCCGCGGATCGGCGGCGGTCGCGAGATGGACCTCGCCGGCCAGCAGTTCCAGCCGGCGTAGCGCCGGGGTGTAATCCAGATGCACGGCCGTGTCGGTGTTGAGCCAGAGCCGGCTGCCATCGGGGAGTTCGATTTCGCGGATCTCGCCGGTGGCGGTGTGCAGCCGGGTCAGTCCCGCCGTCGGCGCCATCTGCCGCCAGGCCAGCCAGCCCACCGGTGCCACCAGGCCCAGCCCGACCACCCCCTTGAGGAAGCGGCGCCGACTGCGACCGGCCGCTTGCAGCGCCTGACGCGCCGGCTGCGCGGGCAGGCTGCGGAACTGGTGGTCGATTCGCTCCACCCGCGCCCAGGCCTGGCGATGCGCCGCACTCGCCTGCAGCCACTGCCGCCAGCGCTCGCGTTCAGTGGCGCTGACTTCCTCGCCCTGCAGACAGGCAAACCATTCGGCGGCCTGCTCCAGGGCGTCCATCGGGTCCACGCTGCTGCCTGCATGGCGTTGTGTCATGCCGCCAGATCCAGATCCGCCTGCAGGCATTGCAGCATGGCCCGGGCTATGTACTTCTTGACCATACGCACACTGACCCCGAACTCGGCGGCGATGTCGGCATAGCGCACGCCCTCCAGCCGGGACAACAGAAAGGCCTGGCGGACCTGCTCCGGCAGGTCCCGCAGGGCGGCATCCAGGCGATACAGGGTCTCCACAATGAGGTGATGCACCTCCGGCGAGGGCGCGAGCGCTTCCGGCTGCCGGCTCAGGGCGTCGAGATAGGCCTGTTCGATGTCACGCCGGCGCCAGTGGTTGGCCAGCAGCCCCTGGGCGATGCGGGTCAGATAGGCCCGCGGCGAATCGATCCGGCTCAGGTCCTCGTCGCGGCTGAGCAGCCGCAGGAAGGTATCCTGCGCCAGGTCAGCCGCGGTCTCGGAGCAGCCTGCTCGCCGACGCAACAGCTGCTGCAGCCAACTGTGATGCTGACGGTAGAAGTCCGCCAGATGCTGTTCGTAAGTCCATGACATGGCGCTGGTATCAGGTGTTGCCTATGACATTCCCAGCAGACTATACAATAAAAATAATCTAAATGATAATCGTTATTGTTAGTAGAAAGAGCGGGCAGCAGGACGGCAGCCGCCCCACCCGTCACATGGCCGTGCTGAAGGCCTGGCTGGAGCGCCACAAGGTACAGCTCTGCCGAGATGCAGCAGGAGCCACCTGAACTGATGGCAACTGCCGCTCCCGGCACTGACCGCAGCAACGCCGGCATGCACCCGATCAGGACCCGGTCGTCCGGATATCCTGTCCCTGCATCCGCCTGAGTTGCCTGGCGGCCGTGACCATGTTGCGCAGCGAATCCTCCACCTCGGGCCAGCCGCGCGTCTTGAGCCCACAGTCGGGGTTCACCCACAGACGTGCGGCGGGGATGCGCTGCGCCGCCTTGCGCATCAACTCGACCATCTGCGTCACCTCCGGACGGTTCGGAGAATGGATATCGTAGACCCCGGGGCCGATCTCGTTCGGGTAATCGAAGTCGTGGAAGGCATCCAGCAGTTCCATATCGGAGCGCGCCGTCTCGATGGTGATCACGTCAGCATCCAGATCCGCGATGGCCTCGATGATGTCGTTGAACTCCGAATAGCACATATGGGTATGGATCTGGGTTTCGTCCCGCACGCCGCTGGCGGCGATGCGGAAGCAGCGGGCCGCCCAGGCCAGGCAGCCCGTCCAGTCATCGCGGCGCAGCGGCAGACCTTCGCGCAGAGCCGGCTCGTCGATCTGGATGACGCCGATGCCCGCGGCTTCGAGATCGGTGACCTCGTCACGCAGCGCCAGTGCGACCTGCAGGCAGGTCTCCTCGCGCGGCTGATCATCACGCACGAAGGCCCATTGCAACATGGTCACCGGCCCGGTCAGCATCCCCTTCATGGGCTTGTCGGTCAGCGCCTGGGCGTAGCGCGCCCACTCCACGGTCATGGGGTGAGGGCGCACCACGTCGCCGAACAGGATCGGCGGCTTCACGCAGCGTGAGCCATAGGACTGCACCCAGCCATAGCGGGTGAAGGCATAGCCTTCGAGTTGCTCACCGAAGTACTCGACCATGTCGTTGCGCTCGGCCTCGCCATGCACCAGGACATCCAGGCCATAGTCCTCCTGCTGTCTGACCGCATAGGCGATCTGCTCGCGCATCTTGTCGTCGTAGGCCTGCGCGGTGATACGCCCGGCCTTGAAATCGCGCCGTACGGCGCGGATCTCGTCCGTTTGCGGGAAGGAACCAATGGTCGTGGTCGGAAAGGCCGGCAGGTTAAGTCGCTGATGCTGCACCCTGGCGCGTTCGCTGTAGGGGTGCTGGCGCTGAGACATGCGAGCGTCGACGCGCGCCATCCGCTCGCGCACCTCGGGCCGGTGCAGTCGCTGCGACCGCGCCCGGGAGTGGACCGCCGCATCGCTGGCCTGCAGGGCGGCCACGGCGGCCTCGCGACCACGGTCCAGGGCCTGTTTGAGCGCGCTGACCTCCTCGACCTTCTGCGTGGCGAAGGCCAGCCAGGACCGCAGTTCGGCATCCAGCCTGTCTTCCTGCCCCAGGTCCACCGGCACGTGCAGCAGCGAGCATGAAGGCGCGATCCACAGACGCTCGCCCAATGCCTCCCGCAGCGGCTCGAGGCGATCGAGCGCGGCGCTGAGATCGGTGCGCCAGATGTTGCGGCCGTCGACGCTGCCCACGGAGAGCACCTTGTGCGGCGCCAGCCAGTCGGCCACGGCAGCGACCTGTTCCGGGGCGCGCACGGCGTCGATGTGCAGGCCGGCGACGGGCAGGTTGGCAGCCAGACACAGGTTGTCCTGCAATGCACCGAAATAGGTGGTGAGCAGCAGCTTCACCGGAGCGCTCTGCAATCGATGATAGGTCGATTCGAAGGCCTTGTGCCAGGCGGCGGGCAGGTCCAGGGTCAGGATCGGCTCGTCGATCTGCACCCAGTCGGCGCCGAGCCCGGCCAGCCGCTCCAGCACCTCACCGTAGACGGGCAGCAACTGCTCGAGCAGCGCCAGGGGCGCCGCGCGGGTGTCCCGCGACTTCCCCAGCCACAGAAAACTCAGGGGCCCCAGCAGCACCGGCTTGACGGGGATGCCCAATGCCCCGGCCTCCTCGACCTGTTCGAACAGGTGCTCCGAGGACAGGGCGAAACGCGTATCGGTCTCGAATTCCGGGACCAGGTAGTGATAGTTGGTGTCGAACCACTTGGTCATTTCGCAGGCCGCGGCCGGTGTGCCGGTCGGGGCGCGGCCCCGGGCCATGCGAAACATCGTATCCAGATCGACCGGACCGCCCGCATGCCCGAAGCGGCGCGGCACGACGCCGAACATCACGGCATGGTCCAGGACCTGGTCATAGAGCGAGAAGTCGCCCACGGGAATGAGGTCCAGACCGGCCGCCTGCTGGAGCTTCCAGTGCCGCTCGCGCAGTTCGCGCCCGGTCCTGAGCAGAGTGTCGCGATCGATCTCGCCGCGCCAGTACTGTTCGGTGGCGAATTTCAGTTCGCGCCGATGGCCGATACGGGGAAAACCGAGATTATGCGTCGTGGTCATGGTGTCGTCTGCCTCTTGTTCTGAATGAGGCCGCGGAGTATGGTGCCCGACACTTAAATGAATCAATCTCAATATTTTCATTATTTAATTGAATTTTATTCATGACGATCGAGATCCGGCACCTCCGCACCCTCGCCGCCCTCGCGGCCAGCGGCAGCCTGGCGCAGGCGGCGGAGCGAGTGCATCTGACCCAGTCGGCACTGTCTCACCAGCTTCGCACCCTGGAGGATCACTACGGGGTGACGCTGCTCCATCGCGGCAGTCGGCCGATCCGCCTCACTCCGGCCGGCGAACGTGTGCTCGCGCTCGCGCAGGAAGTCCTGCCGGCGCTGGAGCAGGTCGAACACAGTCTGCTGGGAATCGCTGCCGGCCGAGTCGGCCGCCTCTATGTCACCATCGAATGCCATGCCTGCTTCGACTGGCTGCTGCCACTGCTGGAGGACTTCCGCCAGCGCTGGCCGGAAGTCGAGATCGACATCCGCACGCCGGACCACTTCGATGCCCTGCCCGCACTGATCGATGGCGACATCGACCTGGTCATCACCTCCGACCCCATCGAGCGGCCGAGGCTGGAGTTCCAGCCGTTGTTCGACTATCGCGCCCTCCTGGCCATGCCGACCGACCATCCGCTGGTTGAACGCGACTGGATCCGCCCGCAGGACCTGGCCGACCAGGCACTCATCACCTACCCCGTCCCGCAGCAGCGGCTGGATATCTTCACCCACTTCCTCGATCCGGCCGGTGTGACGCCGGCGCAGGTCCGCCAATGCGAACTGACCGCCGTCCTGTTGCAGCTGGTGGCCAGCCGCCGCGGCCTGGCTGCGCTGCCCGACTGGGTCCTGCGCCCGGCTCTGGAAGCCGATCGCCTGGCGGCCCGGCCGCTGGGCCCGCAAGGCATGGGCGGGCGCATGTACGCGGCCGTGCGGACCACCGAGGCCGAACTACCCTGGCTGGCAGACTTCATCGCCCTGGCGACGGCGGCCGAAAGATAGATCGCCACCCGCTTGAACCCCGCCCGATTATCTCCTATATTGGGCTTCACCTCCGGTGCGACCACTAGATATTGTGGTTGCGGCAACAGGGAACCCGGTGAGAATCCGGGGCTGTCGCGCAGCGGTATGGGGGAACGACGCCACAGGTGCAGCACGCACAGGCACTGTCCTTCGGGATGGGAAGCCGTGGCACAGGTGAACGGCAACCGCCGTTCGAGCCCCCGAGCCCGAATACCTGCCGGAGTGGATTCCGCACGAATCCATGCACCCGGGTCTCGCGCCAAGGCCTCAGGGTGGCAGAGCCGCCAGATTTCCCGATCCCGGCCCGCCAGCCTCGCCCGCGCGTCTCCCGCTGTCATCGACACACTGCCACCACGCAGAGAGGGGGAGAGCATGCTGACAACCACCACCGCAACCGAATCGCCGACGCCGGCGGCCGCCCGGCGGCCGGAACCGGAACCGCCGACGCCAACCGGCTACCGCGTCATCCGCCGCAATGGCAAGGTCACCGCCTTCGACCGCAGCAAGATCGCCATTGCCATGACCAAGGCCTTCCTGGCCGTGGAAGGCGGCACCGCCGCGGCCTCCAGCCGGGTCCACGAGACCGTCGAGCAACTGACCGACCAGGTCATCGACGCGCTGTTCGGACGCGTGCCGGGCAGCGGCACCGTCCACATCGAGGACATCCAGGATCAGGTCGAACTGGCGCTGATGCGCGCCAGCGAGCACAAGACCGCCCGTGCCTATGTCCTGTACCGCCATCAGCAGGCCGAAAGACGCGCCGCCGGGCGCGCAGCGAGCGCGGGCCGGCCGGCCGAGGACGAGGCCGTACTCACGGTTACGCTCGATGACGGCAGCACCCGGCCGCTCGACCTGGCCCACATCGAAACCCTGATCGAGGAGGCGACCGCCGGGCTCACGGACGTGGACACGGCCGCGGTGTTGCAGGAAGCCCGGCGCAACCTCTTCGACGGCATGCATGAGCGGGATGTCGGCCAGGCACTGGTCATGGCCGGGCGCATGATGATCGATCGCGAAGCCGACTACAGCCACGTCGCCGCCCGCCTGCTGCTCGACAACCTGCGGCGTGAGGCACTGGGCTTTGTCGGCGGCGGCAGCGCCCGGGTCACCCAGGCGGAAATGGCCACGCGCTATCCCGACTACTTCAAGGCCTGCATCCACCGCGGGGCGGAACTGGAACTGCTCGACAGCGAACTGACCCGCTTCGACCTGGATCGGCTCGGCGCCGCGCTCAAGCCCGAGCGCGATCTGCAGTTCACATATCTGGGTCTGCAGACCCTCTATGACCGCTACTTCATACACCATGACAAGACCCGCTTCGAACTGCCGCAGGCGTTTTTCATGCGTGTGGCCATGGGCCTGGCCAGCAACGAGATCGAGCGCGAGGCGCGGGCGATCGAGTTCTATGATCTGCTTTCCAGCTTCGACTTCATGAGCAGCACCCCGACCCTGTTCAACTCCGGCACCCTGCGCCCGCAGCTCTCCTCCTGCTATCTCACCACCCTTCCCGACAACCTCGACGGTATCTATTCCGGCATCCGCGACAATGCACTGCTGTCCAAGTTCGCCGGCGGTCTGGGCAACGACTGGACGCGGGTGCGCGGCATGGATGCCCACATCAAGGGCACCAACGGCAAGAGCCAGGGCGTGGTGCCATTCCTGAAAGTCGCCAACGACACCGCGGTGGCGGTCAACCAGGGCGGCAAGCGCAAGGGGGCCGTATGCGCCTATCTGGAGACCTGGCACATCGACATCGAGGATTTCCTGGAACTGCGCAAGAACACCGGCGACGAGCGCCGCCGCACCCATGACATGAATACCGCCAACTGGATCCCCGACCTGTTCATGAAACGGGTGGCCGAGGCGGCCGAGTGGACGCTTTTCTCACCCGACGAGGTGACCGATCTGCACGATCTCACCGGCCGGGAATTCGAACAGCGCTACACGGAATACGAAGCGAAGGCCGCGCGCGGCGAGATCCGTGTCTCGCGCCGGGTCCAAGCTGTGGAATTGTGGCGCAAGATGCTGTCCATGCTGTTCGAGACCGGTCATCCGTGGATGACCTTCAAGGACCCCTGCAACCTGCGCTCGCCGCAGCAGCATGTCGGCGTCGTGCATTCCTCCAACCTGTGCACCGAGATCACACTGAACACCTCGGATGACGAGATCGCGGTATGCAATCTCGGCTCCATCAACCTCGCGCGCCACGTCGGCGCCGACGGCCTGGATCCGGACAAGCTCGAACGCACCATCGGCACCGCCATGCGCATGCTCGACAACGTCATCGACTACAACTACTACTCGGTCCCGCAGGCGCGACGCGCCAATCTGCGCCACCGCCCGGTCGGGCTCGGCCTGATGGGGTTTCAGGATGCCCTGTATCAGCTCGACATCCCCTATGCCTCGATGGAGGCGGTGGAGTTTGCCGACCGCTCCATGGAAGCGGTGTCCTTTCATGCCATCAAGGCCTCGACCGACCTGGCCGAAGAGCGCGGCCGCTACCCGAGCTTCGACGGCTCGCTGTGGAGCCGGGGCATACTGCCCATCGACTCCCTCGCCCTGCTGGAGGAGGGACGCGACGGCTATCTGGATGTGGACCGCGAGTACACGCTGGACTGGGACAGCCTGCGCGAACGCGTCCGTCGCGTGGGCATGCGCAACTCCAATACCATGGCCATCGCCCCGACGGCGACCATCTCCAACATCTGCGGCGTGGGGCAGTCGATCGAGCCGACCTATCAGAACCTGTTCGTGAAATCCAACCTCTCGGGCGAGTTCACCGTCATCAACACCTACCTGGTGCGCGATCTCAAGGCGCACGGCCTGTGGGACGAGGTGATGGTCAACGACCTCAAGTACTACGACGGTTCGGTGCAGAAGATCGGCCGCATCCCGGAGGCGCTCAAGGCGAAGTACCTGAGCGCCTTCGAGATCGATCCGCGCTGGCTGGTCGAGGCTGCCGCCCGTCGGCAGAAATGGATCGACCAGGCCCAGAGCCTGAATCTGTACCTGGCCGAGCCCTCGGGACGCAAGCTCGACAACCTCTACAAGCTGGCCTGGGTGCGCGGGCTGAAGACCACCTACTACCTGCGTTCCATGGGGGCGACCGGGGTGGAGAAGCACGGCGCGGCGCCGGTCAGCGGCAGCATCACGGCAGCAGGCAGCACCGGCGCCGAAACCGCCAGCGCCTGTTCGATCCTCGACCCCGACTGCGAGGCCTGTCAGTAGGCGGGGAAACCCGCGCTCATCTCTGCCCGGCGCCATTGCGAGCGGCACGCTGCGCGCCTCGCAATGACGCAACATCACATTACGCAATTGCCCGAAAGAGGAGAACACGATGCTCAACTGGGACGACCCGCTCACTCAGGCTGGCCCGCAACACACGCCGCCGACCCAACCCGGCAAATTCAATCCTCAACCGGGATCGGCACACCCCGCCGGCACGGCGTCGGATGCGCATCCCGCCCCCGTCGAAGGTGCGCATGCGCGCACTACCGACACGGCCCTGCCCGGCATCACCCCCAGCGACCTCAAGCCGATCAATCCGGAAGACAAGCGCGTCATCAACGGCCACACCGACATCAATCAGCTGGCGCCGTTCAAGTACCCCTGGGCCTGGGACTATTTCATCAATGCCAACAAGAATCACTGGACACCGCTGGATATCGGCATGGCGCAGGACGTGCACGATTACCACTATTCCCTGACCTCGGAAGAGCGCCACGTCTACGAGAATGTTCTGGCCTACCTGACCACTTCCGATATCCTGGCCATGCGCAACATCGGCCTGGCGGTGATGGAGAAGATGTCGGCGCCGGAGTTGCAGATCTACCAGGCCCGCCAGGTGTACGAGGAATCCCTGCACACCTGGACCTATCAGCACTGCATCGAGTCGATCGGCCTGAACCAGGGCGAGATCTACAATCGCTATCGCGTCATCCCCGAGCTCAACCACAAGATCCGTATCGCCAATCAGCGCCTGGACACCGTGATGCGGCCCGATATCGATCTGCGCGAGCCGCAGGCCCTGAACGACTTCGTCATGGCCTATGTGTTCTTCGCCGCGGTGTTCGAGGGCACCTGGTTCTACAACGGTTTCTCGCCGGTGTTTGCCCTGCAGCGACGCGGCCTGATGAAAGGCACGGCGGAGCAGCTGCAATACATCATGCGCGACGAGGTCCTGCACGCCTCCTTCGGCCTGCGCGTGGTCAAGCAGATCCTGCATGAAGAAAACATCCGACTCGATCCGCAGGCGGTGCGCGAGATGTGGGACGAGGCCGAGGCCGCCGAAACCGCCTATGCCCGGTTCCTGCTGCCCGAGCCCATCCTCGGTTATTCCGCCGACGCGCACATCGAGCAGTTCCGCTTCATCGCCAATCGCCGCGCCCGCAAGCTGGATCTGGACGACCCCTTCCCGGGCGCGGAAAACGCCCTGCCCTGGCTCGACGAGCAGGCCAATCTGCGCAAGGAGAAAAACTTCTTCGAGACCCGGGTCACGGAATACCAGACCGGCGGCGCCCTGAACTGGGACTGACGGTCTACGCCTGTCCCATGGCGGTGGCAGACGGATGTCTGCGACACCGGGCCGAATGAACCGCTAGGCGTACAACCGGCTGTACAGTCCACCCGCTTCGATCAACTCCCCGTGCCGGCCCTGCTCCACGATGCGGCCGGCCTCGAACACCAGCACGCGGTCGGCGCGGCGCACCGCGCTCAAGCGGTGGGCGATGATGAGCACGGTGCGTCCGGCCAGGAATTCCTCCAGGTCGTCGAGCAGCCGGGCTTCGGTCTCGGTATCGAGCGCGGAGGTGGCCTCGTCCAGGATCACCAGCTGCGGATCGCCCAACAGCATGCGGGCAATGGCCAGGCGCTGACGCTGGCCGCCCGACAGGCGCACGCCCTGGCGGCCCAGTTCGGCATCGAGCCCGCCCGGCAGCTCCCGTACCACCTCCGCCAGCTGCGCCCGCTCCAGTGCCTGCCACAGCTGCGCATCGTCATACTCGCGCCCGAAGGTGAGATTACCGCGCACGCTGTCGTTGAAGATGGCCGGGTGCTGCAGCACGGTGGCGACATGCTCGCGTACGACATCCAGGCCGATATCGGCGACCGGCACATTGTCGAAGCGGATGGTGCCGGCCGTGGGCTGATACAGGCCGAGCAATGCCTGTACCAGGGTGGACTTGCCGCCGCCGCTGGCGCCGACCAGCGCCACCCGCTGGCCGGCCGGGATGTCGAGACTGATGCCGTCCAGAATCGGCTCTTCATCACGATAGGCGAAATGCAGATCCTCGATGCGTACGGCCACGCCGCGCTTGTCCGTGAAGGGATTCTTCCGCCCGGCATAGCCAGGCTCCGCGCGCAGGCCGAGGAAGCCGTTGATGCGCTCCAGCGCGGCACGGGCGCCGTAATAGGCATACTGGATGCCGAGGATGTCCTGCACCGGCGTCATCATGTACCAGAGGTAGGCGAACACCGCCATCATCTGGCCGATGCTCAGGTCGGAATACACCACCATCAGCATGCTCGCGGCGCGGAACAGATCGAACCCGAGCAGGAAGATGAAGAACGACAGCCGGCCGGCAGCATCGCTCTTCCAGGAAAAGGCGGCCGAGTCGCTGCGCACGCGCGCGGCCCGATCGATCACCCGCTGCAGGTAATGCTGTTCGCGGTTGGCCGCGCGGATCTGCTGGATCGCATCCAGGGTCTCGGTCAGGGCACCCTGGAACTGCTCGAAGGCCTGGTTCTCGCGCCGCTTGAGGTGCTTGACCCGGGTGCCGAGCTTGACGCTGAACCAGATCACCATCGGGTTCAGGAACAGGATCAGCAACGCCAGCTGCCAGTGCAGCCACAGCAGCACCGCGGTCACGCCCACCAGCGACAGCACTGCGATAAGGAACCTGGCCACCGCCATGCCGATGAAGTTGTCGATCGAATTCAGGTCGGTGACGAAGTAGGAACTCACCGCACCGCTGCCGCGGGTCTCGTATTCGCTCATGGAGATGCGCCGCAGCCGCTGCAGCAGATCGCGGCGGATGACGAACACCACGTCCTTGGCGATCAGACTGAACTGGCGCGTCTGCCATACGTTCAGCAACACCGAGACGAAGCGCAGGGCGACGGTGAGCAGCAGGATGGCGCCGATGTGAAGCACCGGCCCGTGCCAGGCGGACGGGAACAGCTGGTCCATCCAGCCCACCAGCGTACCCGGCTGTTCCAGCAGCACCTCGTCGACCAGCAACGGAAGCATCAGCGGCAGCGGCACGCTGGCCAGCACCGCCAGCACGGCGATGGCATGGGCGGCGACGAGCTCGCGGCGATGGCGCAGGACCAGCGCCAGGACCCGGGACCAGTCGTAGCCGGCGGTGGCAGAGTTATGGGTAGTCATGCAGCGTCCACAGGGCAGGCGACATCATCGATTCTACCCCATGTCCCTGGCCTGGACCGCCGTCAATGCGGCGCCGGCACGGCCAGCCCCAGCCGCTGCCGCGCCACCTTCGCCATCTCCACCAGCACGGGGCGGATCTGTGCCTTGCCGGTGAGCGGTTCGGTGAAGGGAATCCGGCCCAGGACCCGGCCCTGGTCGGTGTGATATTCCACCGACATCGCATCGCGGTCAATGTCCAGCAACCGCGCCGCGGTGGCTGCCTGAACCCCGAGGAAGGCATGCACATAATTGAGCACGGCATCGGCATGATCCTCATTCATGTGTTCGATCATGCGCGCCTTCTCCTCGGCGGCGAGAAAGTCGGTGTCCGTCTGCGTCTGGCTCATGCTGTCGCTCCTTTACCTGTCACTATGAATTGATCGCCGAAGGCCACGCCGCCGGCGTGGTCGGCGCATCGGCCCTGTCCGTCTGCGGCCGGGCGATCAGCACCGGCTGTTCCGGCACGGTGGGATGCGGCAGACGCAGCAGCGGGATGCCGAACACCTCGCTAAGGAACGCCGGCTGCATGACCTCGCCCACTGGCCCCTGGCGCCGGAGCCGGCCCTGCTGCAGTACCGCCACCCGGTCGGCATAACCGGCCACCAGATTGAGATCGTGCAGAATGGCCAGCACCCCGATGCCCTGCTCACGGGCAAAGCGGCGCGCCACCCCGAGCACATGATGCTGATGCACCAGATCCAGCGCCGAGGTCGGCTCGTCCATCAGCAGATAGCGCGGGCCCTCCGTTGCCGGCTCCCAGATCTGGGTCAGCACCCGCGCCAGCTGCACCCGCTGGCGCTCACCGCCGGACAGGGTGGTATAGTCGCGCCCGGCCAGATGCTGCACATCGGCGGCGGTCAGCGCCGCGTTCACGATGTCGGAATTGTGCCCGGCCGGGGCGCCGGCATGCGGGCTGCGGCCCATCGCCACCACCTCGCGCACCCGGAAGGGAAAGTTGAGGCTGGAGTGCTGCGGCAGTACCGCCCGCATCCGCGCCAGACTCCGGTGCGGCCAGTCGGCCAGCGCCCGGCCATTGATGCCGATCCGCCCCGCGGCCGGCGTGGTCTCTCCCGCCAGACATTTCAACAGGGTACTCTTGCCGGCGCCGTTGGGTCCGATCACCGCCAGCACCTCGCCGGGGGCGAGCCGGACACTGACGCCGTGCAGCAGGGCGCGCGCGCCGGCGTATACCGAAATGTCGCTGGCCTCAAGATTCATAATCCGCTCCGGTTGCGATAACGCAGCAACAGCCACAGGAAGAAGGGGCCGCCCAGCAGCGCGGTGATGATGCCGATGGGCAACTCGGCCGGCGCGACCAGGGTGCGCGCCAGCAGGTCGGCCAGCAGCAGCAGGGCCGCACCGAGCAGGGCGCAGGCCGGCAGCAGCAGGCGATGATCCGGACCGAACCACAGCCGCAGCAGATGCGGCACCACCAGGCCGACGAAACCGATCAGCCCGGCGAAGGCCACCGCGCCGCCCACCGCCAGCGCCACCAGCAGGATCAGCACTGTCTTGATCCGCTCCAATGGAAAGCCGATATGGCCCGCCTCGGCCTCGCCCAGCAGCACCGCATTGAGTGCCGGGGCGAAGGCCGGAATGGCCAGGATCGCGATCAGGCAGGCCACGGCCACCAGCGCCACCTGGTCCCAGGTCGCCCCGCCGAGGCTGCCCATGGACCAGAAGGTCAGGGTGCGCAGCTGGGCATCGTCGGCCAGGTAGGTCAACAGGCCGGTCGCCGCGCCGGCCACGGCATTGATGGCGATGCCGGCCAGCAGCAGGGTGGCGACGTCGGTGCCCGAATTGCCGCTGGCCAGGCGATAGACCAGCAGGGTCGCGCCCAGGCCGCCGGCGAAGGCCGCCAGCGGCAGCGCCACCATGACCGAATCCTCCAGCACGCCCTGCAGCAGGACATCACCCAGAACGATGACCAGGACCGCGCCCAGCACCGCCCCGCTGGAGACGCCGATCAGGGCCGGGTCGGCCAGCGGGTTGCGGAACAGACCCTGCATCGCCGCGCCCGAGACCGCCAGCGCGGCGCCCACCAGCATGCCCAGCACCATCCGCGGCGCCCGGATGCCCATCAACACCGCCTGCTGGTTGGCCTCGTAACTCCAGGGCAGGCTCAGCCCCAGGCCGTCGCCCAGAATGGCCAGCACCTGCAGCGGGGCGATCGCCACCGCCCCCTGGCCCAGCGCCAGCAGCGTCACCAGGCCAAGCAGCAGCGTCAGCCCCAGCAGCGGCCAGAGCAGGTGCCGGCCGGGACGCCGGTCCGCTGCCTCCCGGGGCTGCGGCGGGCGGGTCGCCGCCGGTACACCGCGCCGCAGCACCCGCGCCTCACTCATGCGCGGTCCCCGCCAGGTCCAGTTCCGGATGCAGCAGGGTCGCCAGGTCTTGCAGGGCCTGCGGCTGGCGCGGCCCGAACCCGAGCAGATAAAGCCCGTTCATGGTGACAATGCGCCGCTGCCGGCCCGCCGGGGTCAGCGCCACGCCGGGCATCTCCAGCACCCCCTCGACACCGCCCAATTGCTGCAGGGTGGCATCGGACATCAACAGGATCTCGGGCGCGGCGGCGACTATGGCCTCGGCGCTGATGGGTTTGTAGCTGGCGAAGCCATCCAGCGCGTTGTCCGCCCCGGCCAGGCGGATCATGGTAGCGGCCGCGGTGTCACGGCCTGCGGCCAGCGGCGAGCCCCGGCCGATGTCGAGCAGGAACAGCACCCGCGGCCGGGCCTCGATCCCGGCCAGCCGCTGTGTCACCCGCTGCTGGTGCGCGACGATGCGTCGGGCCAGCCGTTCGCCTGCGGCCTCGAGTCCCAGGGCCGAGGCAACGCCGCGCACCTTGTTCGCGATCACCCCGGGCTCGGGCCTGTCGGGCAGGCGCACGACCGTCACCCCGGCCTGACGCAGCTGCTCGATCACATCGGCCGGACCCGCCTCATGCGTGGCCAGTACCAGGGTCGGTGCCAGCGACAACACGCCCTCGGCGGAAAGATTGCGCTGGTAGCCCACCTGCGGCAGCGCCTGCGCGGCCTCCGGCCACAGGCTGGTGGTGTCCACCCCGACCAGCCGCTCGCCGGCGCCCAGGGCATAGACGATCTCGGTGATCGAGCCGCCGACGCTGACGATGCGCTGCGCTGACGGTTCAGCCGCCGTGAGCGCACCCGCCCGCATGCACAGCGCCAGCAGCGTCAGCGCCAGTGCCTGTTTGAGTGTCATCATCTGCATATCGCCTTCCTCTGCCGCCATCCGCACCGCTGCCTTCAGGCACGGGGCGCGGTGGAGTCCTCGTCCTGCCATTCGTCCATACGTTCGTCCACTTCCCGACGTTCGCTGCGATGACCGACGTCGTTGAGATGGCGCACCTTGTCCAGGTTCTCGCCCTCGATGACAAAGGCCTTGGCAAAACCCGCAACATAGGTGGCCCGCAGCGGATGCAGCCGATACAGATGGAAATCCTTCAACTCCCGCAGGGTGTCGATCAGGGTGCCGAACTTGCCGGCGAAATGTTCCAGCACGGGGCGGAAGGTTTCATCATGACGATCCACCTCCCGGGCCTCGCACTGGTAGGTGACGCGACGGCGCGCGAACAGATGCTTGCTGTCGGATTCGTTCTCGATGAACAGCACGCTGACTTTGCCGTCCTCCCTCAGATTGCGGGTATGCGAGGCCAGCTCACTGACGAAGATGAAGAAGTCGTTGCCCTGGCGGACATAGGCCGCATAGCTGGCGTTGGGCTCGCCCTCCGGGCTGACGGTGGCCATCAGCAGGGATTCGAAATGCTGCGAGAATTGTTCGTACTCGCTGCGCACGACTTCAAGGTCTGGTTTGGATGCAGCCATGGTGTCTTCCTCCGGATCTCAATGTTTGTCAACAGTGGTTTTTCGCCGTGCCGCGGTCAGCGCCATGAGCATGATGCCCGAGCCCATCAGCCACAGCGCCGGCGGCAGCGGCACGGCCCTGACCTCCCAGCCGATGTCCTGCAGACCGGCATAGTCCAGATCGGTCGGATACTGGCGCATCCCGGCTGGAGTGGATGGATCCAGCAGGGTCTCCTGCGGCTGACCGGCGTAATGTCCGGTCACGCCCTCGGCCCAGTGGGCGCCGCCGACGGGCACCGGCCCGCCATAAGCGGCCATGGCGGCGGCGCCCAGGAACAGCCCGCCCTGCTGCTGCGCGGCCCAGGAATCGGCCGGGCCGTAGCCGAGGATGTGACCCAGTTCGTGCACCGCCGTGGTCAGAAAGTCACTGCGGCTGGCATCCAGGCCCGCCTCGGTCGCGCCCCAGTGCCAGCTGGCATCGCTGTTGAAGGCTATGGCGCCGCCCCAGACGCCATAGTCGGTGGCGCCGGGACCGTACGTGTTGCTCTGGCCGCGGCTGGTGACGGCGTCGACGAACCCGGCCGAGCCGGACACGCCCTCCAGGGTCCCGGTGGTGGCATAGCCCAGTACGCCCGCCCCCATGGCCGCGCCGCCGACAAACACCCGCAGTGTATCGGCCGCGACGAACAGATTGTCTTCCCGCACCTGGCCGCCGCCCAGGTTGGATGGGTTGTGAAACCACACACTCCAGTGGTCGTCCACGCTCGGCGCGATGGGCGCCAGGCTGTCCCGGACCCCGGCGAAGAAGCCGGCCGCCTGCTCGAGTCGGTCGCGACGTTCCTGCGCAGAGAAAAAACCCTGGTCGTAGCGATAATCGAACTGAATGGTCAGGGCCTGGGTGGAACTGCTGGCCACAACGCCGAGCAGCAGTGCCGTGCGAATCAGTGTTCGTCTGTATGTGTTCATCGTCTTCCTTTCATGAGGTTCCTGCATCCCGGCCTGCGGGCTGTTTCGGTCAACGCGGGCCCCCGCCGTCACCCGCAACGGCTTCAGAACTGCAGACTCAGGCTCACTTTCACATTGCGCCCCACTGCCGGCAGCGTACTCAGGTGCGGCCGGTATTCCTTGTCGAACACATTGTCGACACCGAGATTGAGTTGCATGTCGTCCACGGCCTGCGGGACCAATGGCAGCCAGGTCAGGTACAGGTCATGCACACTGTAGCCCGGCGTCTCCGGCGCGCCCGTGGGCACGCGGTCCTGGCGCTGATGGAAGGCTCCGCGCCACCCCACTGACACGCCCCAGGATGCGATATACTTGCGCAGATTGAGCGTAAGCGAATGGCCGGGGATCCCGGACAGCGGCTCGCCGTCGGTCCGGTTGTCGCCATGGGTGACGGTCAGCGCCAGGCTGGCATCCAGGTCCAGCGTGGGCGAGTAATAGTCCGCCTCCAGTTCGGTGCCGCGGATACGCGCCTCGCTGATATTGTCGAAGGTGCTGACCGTGGTGGTGACGATGCTGTCGATGAAATCCTCGTACTCGTTGCGATACAGACTGGCGCGCAGCCGCAGCCGATCGCGCGGCTCGAGCAGGTCATTGCGGCGGATGCGCACCCCCGCCTCCAGGCCATGGGCGAGGCGCTCCGGGTCCAACTCCGGATTGGGCTGGAAGTTGTTGGCGCCGAAGTGATTGCCGGAAATGTAGAACTCCTGGAAATTGGGCGCGCGGAAGGCCTGGGAATAGTTCAGGGTCAGATTCATCCAGTCAGTGGCCTGGTAGACCAGCCCGAGCCTGGGCGAGACATGATTCGCCGTGGTCTCATCAGCCACCCCGATCGCCCGGGCCCGATCGGAACGGCTCTCGTAACGGTCATAGCGCAGACCGGGAATCAGCACCCAGTCACCGAGGCGGGTACCATCCAGGTCGATCTCGTCCTGGAGATAGATGCCGACGAAATCGGCCATGGCATCGGGGAAGGCATCATTGCTGCTAGTTCCCTCACGGCTGCTCATCCGGTCGCGATAGTATTCAAGGCCGTAACTGAAGCGGTGTCGGATGTCGCCGCCGTGTTCCAGGCGCGAGCTGTTGCGCAGTTCCAGGCCGCGGGTATCGAAATCGATGGCATCCAGCCGGCCATTGGTTCCGATGCGTTTTTCCCGCAGCGTCTGCTCGGTGTTGTAGGCGGACAGGTCGAAATTCAGCCAGGGGTCGTCCGGGCGCTCGTAACGCCAGGTCAGGCGATCGATGCTGACCTCGGTCTCGCGATCGGTCAGCACAGCGGTGGCCGAGGTGCGGGTATCGGCCTGGGCCGGAACCTCGCCGGTATCGAAGCTGTACTGACGGGACAAACTGATGTGCTGAAACGGGGTCGGCGTCCACTTGAGCTTGGCCAGGCCGGCCCAGCTGGCCTCGGCGGAATCGTCCAGCACCTCGCCGCCACCGAGGCGGATGTCATCCGCGCTGCGGCGTGTCACGCTGGCCAGGTATTCCAGCCCGCCGCCGACATCCAGCCGGCCGAAGGCAATGCCCGTGCCCAGCTTGTCGCTGTTGGCGTCCTGGAAGCCGGTCTTCAAGCGCACACCGAAGCGATCGCCCGGCATGAGGAAGTCCGAGGCATCCTTGGTGGTCATGGCGATCACACCGCCCAGCGCACCGCTGCCGTACAGGGCCGAGCCGGGACCTCGCATCACCTCCACGGACTTGAGCAGTTCGGGTTCGATGAACACCCGACCCTTGTGGCCGGAGGTGAAGTTCTGCCTGGCGCCGTCCACCGTGATCAGGATGCGGCTGCCGCTGAGACCACGAATGTTGGGCTCTTCGGCCACGGCGCGCGGTCCACCGCCGAAGCTCACCCCGGGCACGTCCTTGAGGGCATCGCTGAGTTTCTGCACCTGCTTGCGCTCCAACTCCTCCAGGCCGACGCGGCTGACCGCCTCCGGAGTCTCGAACAACGAGCGCTCGGTCTTGGTGGCGGTCACGCTGATCTCGTCCAGCGCATAGGCATCGCCCTCGGCGCGCACGCCCACGCCCGGCAGACACAAGCAGACCCCGCTCAGCCAGACCAACAGCCGGAACCGCGTTGCGCCAGTCATTGCCCTGCCCGTCACGGAGCGGCCTGCAGGATGATGTAGGGCCGGAAGTTGTCCGCGCTGCAGGCGCCGCTGCTGGACTCCGCGTCGCAGAACACCGCGACCGGGATGGAACCGTTGTCGGCGCGCAGCACCGGATAGGCCTCCTGACTCAGGGCCAGGCCTGCCCCGGTAGTGCCGGCGTTGACCCAGTGCTCGACATGCGCCGTGATATCCACGCTGTGCCACTGCCCGGTCGTCGCCTGAGTCAGGGTGGCGACCGGGGCGCCGGTCTCGTCGATGTCGGCCCAGTCGATGGCACCGGCCTCATCCCAGTTGCGGGTCTGCAGCAGCACATCGGTCTTGACCGTGGCCGTGCCCGGGGTGAAGGGATTGTCTGCATCCGCATCGCCTGGGCAGGCAGCGACCAGACCGCCGAGTTCGCACACGGAATACAGCCACAGGGTCGCGGTGTAGGTGCCGGGACCGCCGGCCAGCGCCGCGGCGTTGAGCAGACTGTCGTCGAAGTCCAGCAGCGCCTTGCCGCCGTGTTCCGAGGAATGGTTCCAGATGTTGAAGCCACCACTGTCGCCGGTGGCATCGGCCTGATTGCCTAGGAACTCGTAGACATAGGTGTCGCGGGTCGTCGGCCAGCCCACCAGCACCGCCAGACCGTCGCTGCCGCTTGCCCCGCCATCGTCCATCACCGTAAGCGAGGCATTGTAAGTGCCCGGCAGGGTGTAGGTATGGGCCGGTGGAACGGCGACGAAGGCATGGGCGCTGCCGTCGCCGAAGTCCCAGTCGTAGCCGGTGATGGCACCGTCGGGATCGCTGCTGGCCGCGCCGGTGAAGGTCACGGCCAGCGGCGCGGCGCCCTGCAGGCGGTCAGCCTGCGCCGCGGCGGTCGGCGAGGCATTGTCGGAGGCATTCACCGTCACGGCGGCAGTGTCGGTAGCGCTGTTGCCGCTGTCGTCGGTCACGGTGAGGGTGAAACTGTAACTGCCGGCCGACAGCACCAGCTGCGGCTGGGCCACATCGTCCGGATCCGCGCCGGTGCCGATCCAGACATAGCTGACGATCTGGCCGTCCGGATCGGCCGAGGCCGAGCCGTCCAGGGTGACGGTGGTGGAATTCTCCCCGCTGGCCAGCTGCAGCGTCTGATCGGCGCCGGCATCGGCCTGCGGCGCCTGCGCGCCGGGCTGAGCCACGGTGATGGTCCTGCTGACCGTGGCCGCGGCCGCAACACCGCGGGTATCGGTGACAGTGAGGCTGGCGGTGTAGGTGCCCGCCTGGGTATAGGTATGGGCGGGGTTGCGCACCTGCGCCGTGCCACCGTCGCCGAAATCCCAGTGCCAGTCGGCCGTGCCCTCCACCCCTTCGGCACTGCCGGTGAAATTCACCGTCAGCGGCGCCGTGCCGGTCAGGCTGTCGACCTGGATCCGGGCCTGCAATTGCTGCGCGCCGGGCTGGGGGATTTCAAAGCCCGGGGTCAGGGAAACATACCGGAAGGCGATCGTCCCGGGCTCGGCATCGCCCTCGTTGCGGCCGTAATAGCCCAGCATCTGCAGCGCGAACTCGATGCCGTCGCTGCTGCGCACCACCCAGGTATCGTCGGCGGGGCGCAGTACATGCCCCTCCGACCCATAGTAATCATACCAGCCCAGGATGGGATCGCCGTCGCTGCCGTCGGCCGCAACCACCACACCGCTGCCCTGGGTGAGCAGGGCATAGGCGGCCTCGTCGGGATTGAGGTGACTGCGATCCACTTGGTCATTGGCCAGACAGTAATCGGCCTTGTCCGCATCGTCGTGTCCGGACGCGCAGACCGAGAAAAACAGATTGTCGCCGAGTTTCAGCAACTCGATATCGGATAGCTCGTTCAGGGAGCGGTCGCTGACAAAACCCGTGGCGGGCGCGGCCATGACATCGAACAGTGCGGTATTCTGCAAGCCCGCCGCTGCGACGCCGGCAGTGCCGCTGACACCGCCGTTGAGCTTGACCCTGAACCGGTTGAACGCCAGGTCCCATTCGGTATTGGCCTGAGGGTCCTGGAGGGTGACGACGCTGTAGGTATCCAGGTCATAGTAGACCCAGACGTCATTTTTCGTGGCGTCCAGCACCTGCACCGCTGCGCCATCGGCATCGAAGTAGGCATTGTCAGGCAAGGCCGCAGCTTCGGCCGGGGACAGTGCCTCTGACTCGGTATCCTCAAGGCCGCTGTCAATGCAACCGACAAGCAGCAGTGCCAGTTGCGGGGCAACAAGCCATCGCATCTTCATCGTCATCATCAGTCGTACGCGTGTTTGTCTTTGATTAATTGAGGCGGGCGCCTGCGACGACCGCGCCATTGCCTACGGCTGCCGTCATGCCCCGCCAGCGGCCCTCCCTAGCCACTGCTCGCATCCATGCGACTGACTGGGGAGGCTTATGCCGCCACGGCCTGCCTGCGGCGGCGGGCGACGCCGACCAGACCGACCAGACCGGAGCCGAACAGCCATACAGCGGCCGGCACCGGCACGGCCGAGACCTGCACATCGACATAGGGATGGAAATTCGCATCGGCGTAGTCACTGGACAGGAACTGCGCCACGGCCATCGAACCGGCATCGTTGCGCACCACCGGATAGGCCTCCTGGGACAGAATGATGCCGTCGCCGGTGCTGCCATTGCTGCGCCATTCCTCTACCAGGGAGGTGATATCGATGCTCAGCCACTGATCAACCGCATTGCTGATGGTGAAGTCGGCGTATTTGCCACCTTCGTTGATGTCACTCCAGGCCAGACCGGCATCGTCCTCGCCCCAGGCACCGTTCTGCGCCAGGACATCCGTGGTAACGGCGGCATTGGGTTCACCGGCGCAGGCACTGACGAAACCGCTCGTATCACAGACGGAAAACAGGTTCAGCGTGGCGGTGAAACCACCGGCGGTAAGACTGGGCAGATAGGCATCGAGGCCATCGAAGTCCATCAGGCCGCGCATGCCATGATTGGATTCGTGATTCGCCACCAGGACATTGCCGCCGGGCTGATTGCCGAGGAACTCATAGATGTAGGTATCCGCGGTCGCGGCGAAGCTCACCGCAGCGGCATTCGTGGACAGACCGACCGTGACGGACGCCAGCAGCAGGGATTGCAGTTTGTTCATAATCGAGACTCCTTCGCTATGTTTGTTGTTACGGTTATTGCTTGCGTGTCGGTGAAGGCTGGCTGGCCACGCCGCAACGGCGTGGTAGCTGGCAACCCGGGATTGACGCCAGGACGCGATGCATCGCGGCAGAGCGCGAAGCACAAACACGTGCCTGCGCGCTTCCGAAGCCGGAAACACGTCAGTCCTGTCTATCGCTGGCTGCCTTGGCCCGGACGGGCGAGGTGGCTGGCTCGATTGCCCATACCGGCAATCATTCCCGCCGGGGCGGCGGGTGGCACCGGGCGGCGTTTGCGAGGCGGTTAGTAACAAAACCGGAGCCTGAAACACCGTACCGGGCCGGACAATAAAGTTAATGATAATTGTTATTGTTCGTATGTCAACCCCCCCGGGGAGCGTAGCTTATTGATCGATGGTCCGGATTGCTGAAAAAGTCGCACCGTAGCTAAGTACAGCCCGGGGCCACACGGGGATTGACATCTTAATGATAATCGTTATCATTACGATCCATGCGAGGTCGACCGTTGCAGCGTCAGGCGTTCGCAGCGCCACTCCCGGCTGCACCGAGCCACCGCAACCCTGGATTAGACATCTGTTCCGGCATCCTTTCACGAGGCTCAATAATGAATGACAAGAAGCAACCCGACTCCGAACACTCGCCTGCTCCGGCCACTTCAGGCAAAGCAGCGTCGGCACGCATCAACAGCGTTGACCTGTTCAAGGGCAATCGGCATCTGGTAATCGAACATGGAGATGAGGAATACCGCCTGCAACAGACCAGCAACGGCAAACTGATTCTGACCAAGTAACACTGCACTGCAACCACAACCCCGCCAGCCAGCCTCCCAGCCCGTCCGGGGCAGGCGAGCAAGCCCCGTAAGCAAGCTTCAATGCAAACCAAGGTACAGGGTATGTACCGCAACTGTTTCAAGGAGACATCATGAATCAACAGGTCATGCTCGATGGCATTCGTCCGATGATTTCACTGCGGGAGGCGCTGGCACATCAATTCACAACCCATCCGGACCGCAGCCTGGCGGCAATCGCAGCCCGGCTCGGCGTGAGCGAAGTACAGTTGCTGACAGCGGCCTGCGGCCGCCATGTAACCCGGCTTGCCTGCAACCGTCATGAACTGCTGTCCGACCTCGCCTGCCTCGGGCCGGTGTGCGTCATTACCGGCAACCGTCAGGCCGAGCAGGAGCAGGTACTGGAGTATCGCCTGCTGCGGCTGAGCGGTGACCGCGGCCTGCTGCTGGCCGGCGACTACGAACTGGATCTCGATTTCGCCAACTGGCACTACGGCTTTGCAATCACGCGACCTGTGCGGCGGGGCGTGGAGCACAGCCTGCATTTCTTCGATGCACATGGCCGCTGCAACCACCGCATCCGACTGACCAGCACCAGCGACGCCTATGCCTACCGGATGTTCGTCGCCGCTTACCGCAGCACCGACCAGAGTCCGGAACTGCTGCTGCCGCGCGGACCCTCAACGGCTGGTGATCAGCCGGCATTGTCGGCGGGCCGCGCCGGTGGCTGCCACAGGTGCATACCGGTCGCGCAGTTGTCGGAACTGCTGCACTCGCTGGTCGATGTCGATCTGTGTATCAGCTTCACGGTCGCCAATGCGGGCACCGTACACACCTGGCGCGGCATGGTCGATGCCGTTCGCTGCGAAGATGGCCGCTTGATGCTGCAGGCGGCTGACTACTGCCTGGTCCTGGAGCAGGCGCAGATCGCAGGGGCCCGTCTGCCGTGCCAGGGCAGCACCCTGGAGTTGTATGGCGCCGACGGCGAAACCCTCGCCACCCTGGGCGGCCCGCTGGGCCGCTACCCGTCCCAACTCGATGTCTGGCAGCGTCTCCTCGCCGCTCTGCCTGTCGATCCGCCCGCCCCGTCGGGCTGCCAGTCACATTACTGAGAGGAGGTGCATTGCATGAACAGGCCTTCGACCAACACAGCCGTCACCGCCGAGCACCCACATCGCGACGTCCTCGAAGCGGCCCTGATGTATCTGATGACACGCTACACCCAGAAACCCTGCCCCGGCCTGGCCCGGGGCATCATGCATCATCTGCAGATGCTGCTGGCGCATCCCGACCTGGCGGATTCGCCGGTGGATCGATCCGCCTATGAATCCCTGCTCAACGACTGGGGGTTGATTGCCTTCGAGCACAACTGTCCCGTACATGCGGCAGGCGCCGCGGGACAATCCATGCACTAGGAGTCGGCCAATGAATCTGCGAACTCAGGGGAACTTCCCCCTGCACAGAATCTTCGATCCCGTACTGCTGCTGATCGCGTTCGTTCTTGGCGCGTTACTCGCGGGATTCCTGTTTGGGCACCGGATCTGGGAAGGTGGGATTCAGTCCCTGGCGTTATAGCCAGCCCCGCCACACGGAAAAACAAACCGGGACCGAGTGGCACCGGCATATGCTCAAATGCAGGGTGGGTTAGCGTAGTTTTCGCAACCCACCGTACGTTGCAACGCAACACAAAATTCTTTCAAAATATGCCTGTCGGCCCAGGTGGCGGGTTACGGCGCAAACAACGCGCCTAACCCACTCTACATCAACATTCCTCAGCTGCGTCGGATTACTGCAGCGCCCGCAGCATCCAGGCCGTCTTCTCGTGCACCCGCATGCGATCGGAGACCAGCGCGGCCGTGGACTCGTCATCGGCCTCCTGGGCAAGCTTCAGCGCCTCGCGGCAGGTCCTGACCACCTGCTCGTGGCCCTGGGTCAGGATCTCGACCATCTGCTTCGCCTCGGGCACGCCCTCGACCTCCTTGATGGAACTCAGTTTGGCGAAGGCCTTGTAGGTCCCGGGCGCGGCCACATCCAGCGTGCGGATGCGCTCGGCGATCTCGTCCACTGCAGTGGCCAGCTCGGTGTAATGCTCCTCGAACATCAGGTGCAGTTCGCGGAACTGCGGCCCGGTGACATTCCAGTGGAAGTTGTGGGTCTGCAGATAAAGGGTGTAGGAATCGGCCAGCAGGCGCTTCAACCCTTCCGCGATTCGGCTACGGTCCTTTTCCTTGATGCCGATATCGATCTTCTTACTCATGGTTCTGCCTCCTGTTGTCAGTAAGTCGACTTGCTCTATGCGGACCTGCGCGCATCCGGTTCGGTATTCAGATAGCGCCAGTCCAGCGGCCGCGCCGCGGGATCGAACCGGTACAGTATAGGCGTAGCGGTCGGAATCTCGAACTGCTCGACCTGTTCCACGCTCATCCCCGCCAGTTCCATGATCAGCGCGCGCAGGGTATTGCCATGGGCGCTGATCAGGATACGCTCGCCACGACGGATGCGCGGGATGATCTGCTCCTGCCAGAAACCGACCACCCGCTCACGGGTCCGGGCCAGGTTCTCCACGCCGGGCAACCGCTGCGGGTCCACATCCGCATACCGCAGGTCATGCGCCGGGTGCGCCGGGTCGCTGCGCAGCAGGGGCGCAGCGCTGTCCGTGTAGCCGCGGCGCCAGCGCCAGACCTGGTGCGCGCCGACCCGGGCGGTGGCCTCGGCCTTGTCGAGCCCCTGCAGAGCGCCGTAATGGCGTTCATTGAGGCGCCAGTCCTGCACCCGCGGCAGGCTGTCCTGCCCCAGACGCGCCAGCAGGATATCCAGGGTGGCGATGGCCCGCTGCAGCCGGGAACTGTAGGCGGCATCGAAGCGATAGCCGTGGATCCGCAGCCAGTCGCCGGCCCGCTCCGCCTCGGCCACGCCGGCCGCGGTCAGCGGCGGATCCGCCCAGCCGGTGAAACGGTTTTCCCGGTTCCACTGGCTCTGGGCATGGCGGATCAGGATCACGCTCCTGTCCTGATTGTGTATCGTCTGTGTCGTCATGGTGGTAAGGATAGCCCCACACCATTGATCTGTATAATCGTTTGTTTATAATATGTTGATCGTTACAGACGATCATAAAATCCGGGTACCCGTTATGAACCTGCGTGACCTGAAATACATCATCGCCGTCGCCGAGACCCACCATTTCGGCCAGGCCGCCGAACGCTGCTTCGTCAGCCAGCCCACCCTCAGCGGCCAGATCAAGAAGCTGGAACAGGAACTCGGGGTGGCCATCTTCGAGCGCACCAACCGCTCGGTGGAGATCACGCCCATCGGCAGCGAACTCCTGACCTATGCCCGCCGTATCCTGGAACAGGCCGAGGCCATGCAGCAACTGGCCCACGCCCATCAGGACCCGCTCGCCGGCCCGCTGCGCATCGGCGCCATCCCCACCATCAGCCCCTACCTGATGCCGCTGATCCTCAAGCCCCTGCGCCAGCAGCATCCGGCCCTGAAGCCGGTATTGTCCGAGGAACTGACCGATGTGCTGCTGCAACGGCTGCATGATCACGAAATCGACACCGCGCTGCTGGCCACACCGGTCGAGGACCGCGATTTCGAGGTGATCCCGCTGTACGACGAACCGTTCTGGGTCGCCTATCCGCGCGAACACGCCTTTTACACCCGCGAGCGCATCCGGCTGCGCGATCTGGACCAGGAGAACCTGCTGCTGCTGGCCGAGGGCCATTGCCTGGCCCAGCAGGCCATGGAGGTGTGCCGGATCAAGGAACGGAATGACCAGGGCGATCTGGCCGATCTGCGCGCGGCCAGCCTGGAGACCCTGATCCAGCTGGTCGGGGCAGGCTACGGCGTGACCCTGGTCCCGGCGCTGGCCATGGGTGGTGCCTGGACCAGCGGCAGCGGCGTGGTGGCCCAGCCGCTGGATATTGCCGATGCCTCGCGCCGCGTCTCGTTGGTGCTGCGGCGCAGCTTCCCGCGTCGACCGGCCGTGGAGGCCCTGGCCGCAGTCATTCTTAGCCACCTGCCCAACACGGTACGGCCGGTGCGTGGCAAGGCGACGGGAAAAGGCCGCAGCCGGCAGCGCAGGGCCTGAGTGCCCACCTTATCAATATGTATTATCTATCGTAGTAATAATAATAAACGTTTTTACCAATAAGTTTGACTGCCCCATACTGTCCCCAGGATCAGAGCAACTACTGGTGGGGAGAGAAGCCATCATGACCAAGACCCTGAGTTTCGCGGCCGTCCATTTCAGTGTGGCCTTCAGCGTGGGGTATCTGATGACCGGCAGTCTGGCTGTGGGCGGCGCCATCGCGCTGGTCGAACCGCTGGTCAATACCCTCGCCTACCATATCCACGAGCAGATCTGGAGGCGCCGGGAGAATGGGCGTGGGGCGGTTCAATCCCGCAACGGGCTGCAACTCCGCGCCTGACCCTGGTGCCGGGCATCGCGGGCATTGACATTTAGATAATAACGATTATCATTTGCATCATGGTGGGAGGCCGCCCGTGAACTGCGCCTTCCCCCGCAACGCCCGATACGGAGGATATGCCCATGCAAGCCATGCTCACCCTGCCCGAGGCTGCGGCAGCCGGGTTGGATCGCCCGCCCCGGCGCGACCTGCTGGAAGCCGTCCTGCTCTACCTGATGACCCGCCACACCCTGCAGCCCAGCCCCGGCCTGGCCCGGGGCGTGGTCCACCATCTGCGCCTGCTGCTGGCGCATCCCGATCTGCAGCACACGCCGGTGGATCGTTCCGCCTACGAGACGCTGCTGAGGGACTGGATACTGCTGGCCTGCGATCACCGGGGCAACCAGCTGTCACATTGATACCCCGAAACACCGAGGCAGCTGAGCAGCGGCAGGAATCGAACTGAGCCGAGCGGACACTCCGGACCGCCTTACGGCGGCGGCACAATCCCCTGCCGACGCAGCCAATCCACATCCAGTTCCCAACGGATACGCTGAATCGAGGCATGCGCCCTGACCAGTTCACTGGCACGGGCCTGATGTTCGGCCAGCGTCTGCTGGGCCTGCTGAAAGGCGGGATCATCCGTTGCGACGCCCGCGAGGCCGGGGTCGATGGCATGGATCATGTCGCGGACCGGCAGCTGCGCCGAACGCGGCGTACCCATGACCGCGGTATGGTCCTCGATGCGCAGGACGCGAAAGGGATAGGGGTAGGCGGCCAGGATCGGATCAGCGGCCAGGCGGTCATTCAGCTCCCGCACCGCAGCCGGTTGATACAGGAACAGGACCAGCAGGGCCGCAACCGCCAGGCCGAGCACCAGCGCATAGATCTTCGTGCCGCGGTCCACGTTCCTAGCGGCCGCCCGGTGGCGGAGGCGGGACCCGCATGATGCGGGTCCCGCCATGCAGGATGACCGCGATCACTTGTCCAGGCCGTACATGATGTCCCGCTCCAGCTCCCAGCCCCAGGGCAGGCCTGAATTCTTCCAGCCATTCACCACCCGGGCCCCCTGATGCTCGCCTGACTTCGCCTTGCCGCCCTCGAAGCCGTCAACCATGCTGTAGACATTGGCATAGCCGAGTTCGTACAGGGCATCGGCGGCCGGTGCGCTGCGCGTGGAGCCGGACCGGCACATGAAGATCAGGTGCGCCTCCTTGCCGATGCCGAGCGCGTCCAGTCGGGACGTGACCTCGGCGGCAAAATCCGGGTTCACGTAGCCGCCATAGCTCTGCTTGTTCTCGTTCCAGCGCGAACTGTCCATGATCTTCCACGGCACGTGCACATCGACCATCCGGGTATAGCCGGTGAAGTTGAGCTCGATGGGATCGCGCACATCGATGAGTACCACCTGACGGTCACCCGGGTTGCGGAGCATTTCATAGGCTTCAATGGCATCCACATACAGCCCGGCGCGGGTACGCATGCTCTCCTTCTCCGGCGCCTCGGCGGCGAAGACACTACCGGTCACGGCAATCAGCAATGCTGCCAGCAGGCGTTTCATATGTCATCTCCTCTACTGTGATCATGAATTTCGTTCGGGCCGCCCGCTCATCCGGGACGGCCATTCAGGAATTCTTCCCGGGCGTCTTCGTCTCCTCGATCTCTTCGTAGCCGGTGATCATAGCCTTGACGTAGGCATAGAAAGGCTTGCCGGTGAGCGCGAGATAGACATGGGCGATGAAAAAGACCAGCATGGCGATTGCGGCCGCGGTATGCACCATGGCAACCGGGCCCAGGCGCAAACCCTCCAGGCCCAACGCCGGCCAGTCGGTGTAGAACAGACACAGCAGCCCGGATACCCAGATCAGCGGCGATATCACCAGCTTGAAGCCCAGATAGGCCAGCCGCTGCAGCGGATTGTGCTTGGCACTGAGCGACTTCTTGTAGGGTTTTTCCTCGTCACGGAACATGCCGATGGAGTAGTAGCGGACCATGGCCATCAGTTTCTCTGTCGTCGGGATATAGTGGCGCCACTCACCGGTGGTCAGATGCCAGAAGATAGCGAAGGCCCACAGTACGATCAACGACCAGGCCAGGATGATATGCAGGTTCACCGCCTGTTCGAAGCCGAACAGATGGTAGACGGCGTGGATTTCGAACCCGGTGACCATCAGGGCGATGATCAGCGCCGCCTGGGTCCAGTGCCAGAAGCGTTCGAACCGTTTGTAGATCATCACCTTCATGACGGCTTCCTCAGGCTGATCAGAATCCGTCCCAGCAGATGGAGCAGTACGCCGCCCAGGGTGCCGAGCACGGCGATCAGACCGATCCGGTCCAGCCAGGGAAAGGAATCCCGCCCCGGCATGTAGAACCCGCCCAGGCCAGCCAGTCGCCCGTCCGGCGCGTGGCAGGCGGCGCAGTTCAACGCATCCTTGCCGGGCGCGACCATGTGCGTGATCGGCCAGTACATCTCGTTTTTCACAAAGCCGAATTCACCGCTGAACTCCTGTCCGGCCTCGCCGGTCAGCACGGCCTCGTGCTGACCGACCTCCAGCGCCTTGATCCAGTCATAGTTGCTCCACAGCGAGGTCTTGTCCTCGGGTCCGTAGACATGGGTGGCCAGCAGGCGGTTGGTCTGTTTGTCATAGGGCTGCTTGCCGACCATGCGCTTGAACGGCCAGATGCGGGCATCGGGATCCTCGTAGCTGCCCTGGATACTGTTCACCGAGACGGTCTCGGTGGGGTTGATCTCGTCATCCAGCAGCGTGTAGCGGATCTGGCCGTCGAACCAGTGGTATTCCGGCACCACGTTCTCGCCATGCTCGAAGTAGCCCTTGTGGCTCATGTAGCTGGGATGGCCGTGCTCGTCGTACTCGACTACCCGGATGGGCCTGCCCTGCTCGTTCAGCACCAGTTCCCCGGCCTCGTCGCGCTTGAGCTTGAGGGTGGCCTGGGACCAGTCCCATAACGTCTTGGTGGCCACGCCGCCGCGGGCGAAACTCGGGATATGGCAGGCCTGACAGGAGACCTTGTTGACGTGGTCATTGAGCTTGTTGTTGACATTGGCCGGATGCGGCCGGGTGCCGTGGCAGGACTCGCAGGAGGCGCGCCCGCCGTAGGCCCTGCCGGGGATGTCGATGCCGTGCTCGTCGCGCGCCTGCATTGAATAGTGACTGCCGGCGACGTCATGGGCCTCGGCGGTGTGGCAGGTGGCACAGCTGAAATCCAGCCCCGCGGCGTCCATGTGCACGTCCAGCGATTTGTCAGGCGCGATCAGGGAACTGTCCAGATCGCCGTGTTTGACGCCGTCGGCACCGCCGCCATAGAAGTGACAGTTGCCGCAGGTGAAGCGGCTGGTCCTGCCGACATTCTGCGCAACCAGGGCCAGGTCCACGGCCCTCAGCGGCTTGTCGTTCTCGACCACGATCTCGCCATCGCGGGTGACGTCGTGATAGGCGGGATGCCCGGCCGCGGCCGAGGGTTTGACGTAGGTGCGGGTGGTATCGTGGCAGACCAGGCAGTCGACATTGCGCTCGGAGGTGAAATCGAAGTCCCTGTCCTCCCAGCCGTAGCCGATGTGGCAGGAGGTGCAGCGCCGGTAATTGGAGCGCAGACTGCCGCAGAAGACATTGACCTCGTGTTTCTTGCCCAGCAGCTGACCGGTGACGGGATGCTTGTATTCCCAGGTCCAGTGCGTGGTCTGGTGCAGTTGCTTGGCGGCCTCGGTATGGCAGCTCAGGCAGGCCTCGGTAACCTCGGGCGCAGACTTGAACTCCCGTTTGAGGATCTTGAAGGTACCGTGATCGGCCGTGCTGCTCGCGTCACCGCCTGCTGTCTGCAGATCGGCATGACACGGGCCCGCCAGCACGAGTCCGATCAGGACCGGGAACACGATTATCCGCATGTGGCGTCGCAGCCGCATCAGTGCCCTTCCACGCAGATCTGTTTTCGGGTCACGGCCACCAGCGTCCGCGCCAGCAGATAAACTATCACCAGATCCAGCACCACCACCATGATCCAGGACAGGAAAGTGAAGAATGCCGAGGGCACGTGTGCCTGCATGATCAGGGTGGCCACGGTCATCGCCGCCAGCGGGAACGAATAGGCCCACCAGGACAGGTAGAAAGGCAGCCGCACGAAGCGCGGCAGCTCCTTGAACAGCAGCAGGGTCAGGAACAGGGCCCCGTAGTAGAGCACGCGGGCAAAGCTGTCGATATCCCCGGTCAGCTTGATATAGGAAATGAAACCCACGGCCGGCGGCGCGATCAGGATGAACAGGGTCGGCAGCAGCTTGTCGGGCAGCGGATTATGGAAAATCATCCGGTAGACGATGATGGTGAACAGGACGATCCAGAACAGCAGCCCGATACTGAAGAAGAACCAGCTCAGCTCCGCGCTGGCATGCGCCACGCCGGCCACCGGCACCAGGATGTTGCCCACCACCGGGATGAACCAGGCGGGGCTGATGTGGTTGATATCGAAATTCTCCTTGTGGATCCAGGCGCTGAGCACATACAGGGTGAAGACGAGGTGCAGACCGGCGCCCACCGCCCACAACCAGAACGACAGCGCCGGCTGACTGGACAGAAAGGCCACGCTGAGCAACACCAGGCTGACGCTGAAGGTCGCACCGAAGCTCATCTTGACCGGGTGCGTCAACTCGGCGACGGCCTCGGCCCGGTATCGGAACAGCTTGGCGGCATACAGGCCCGTCAATGCAATGAACACCAGCGCGCTCAGAACAGCCACCAGCAGGCCGAACGGGTGCAGCGGTGCCCACAATTCGCCGGCACGCTGCAGGGCGATGGCCAGACCGGCCAGACCCATGACGCTGGAAAAGAAGGAGACCGGCAGATTCTGCAGGCGTGTACTGGTCATGGTGTTGTGTTCTCCGGCTGCGCTCATGTCGTCACCCCAGCCACAGCCACAGGCAACCGCCTGCCATCAGAAGCCAGGCCGCGTAGGGGCCCAGGACAAGGCGCCATAACGGCATCCGCGGCACGAATCCGACGCCATGGACGAAACCGGCCGCCACTCCCCACATGATGAGCAGGAGCAGGGTGTGATTCAACTCCCCCTGCGCGCCGAACACCACGGTGGGCAGGAACAGGATCAGGCCGCTCAGGCCGCAGGCCAGCGCCAGGGACAGTCCCCGCGCTGCGCCGCCGTAGATCCAGGATGCTCTACTGTCACCATTCATCATCCGATTCCCGGACTGCTCAGCTGTCGTTACCATTGTCTTCATCCAGGCACTGCTCGGCCTCCAGCCACATCACATTGATCACGCCGAAGGCGCAGGCCAGCAGCACGCCCAGGATCCAGGTGAAATACCACATCGTTGTATCCTCTCTCTCAATAGGCCGAGTGGGTGTTGTCCTGAATGTGTCTGATCGTGACCCGCCCCCACATGGCGCGGTAGGTCCAGGCGGTGTAGGCCAGGATGAGGGGCACGAAGATGGCCGCGGCCCAGAACATCACCGTCAGGGTCAGATGACTGGAGGGCGCATCCCACACTGTCAGGCTGCTGTTCATGGCGGTGCTGGACGGCATGATGAAGGGAAACATCGAGAACCCGGCAGTCAATATGACTCCCGTCATGCTCATCGCACTGGTCACGAAGCCCCAGCCCGGCCGGTTCCTGGCGGCGAGCAGAATGGTCAGCGCCGCCCCGGCAAAGCCGGCGACGGGGGCGAGCAGCATCCAGGGATACTGGCGGTAGTTGGTCAGCCAGCTGCCCACACCGACGGCGACCTCCTTGGCCAGCGGGTTGGGCAGCGCATCGCGGGCCGGCATGGAGACGATCTGATAGCCGTCCAGACCGATGGCGACCCACAGGCCGGCCAGGGCAAAGCCGGCGATCAGCACAGTCCCGGCCAGACGCGTGGCCCGCGCCGCGCGTGCGGCGACGATGTCATCGGCCCGCAGGTGCAGCCAGACCGCGCCATGCATCATCAGCATGGACAGACTGACCACGCCGGACAGCAGCGCGAAGGGATGCAGCAGTCCGAAGAAGGAGCCGGTATAACGCGGCTGCAGGAACTCGTTGTGCTCGAAGGGCACCCCCAGCAGCAGATTGCCGAAGGCCACACCGAACAGCAGGGCCGGCACCGCACCGCCCACGAACAGGCCCCAGTCCCAGGTCCGGCGCCAGCGCGGATCCTCGATCTTGCTGCGGTAGTCAAACCCGACCGGGCGGAAGAACAGCGCGAACAGCACCAGCAGCATGGCGATGTAGAAGCCGGAGAAGGCGGCCGCGTACACCGCCGGCCAGGCGGCGAAGATCGCCCCGCCCGCGGTGATGAACCAGACCTGGTTGCCGTCCCAGTGCGGCCCCACCGTGTTGATGATGACGCGACGCTCGTCGTCGCTCCGGCCGAGGAAGGGCAGCAACGCACCCGCGCCCATGTCGAAGCCGTCGGTGATGACAAAGCCGATGAGCAGCACCCCGACCAGCATCCACCAGATGAGCTTGAGCGTTTCGTAATCGATGATCATGTCCTGTTCTCCTCAGTCCGAATCCCGGGCCGCCATCGGCTGGGTAACCAACGCCGGCGCACTGCCTCCGGAGTGCTCGAAATGGTAGCGTCCGGTATGCAGCGAGCTCGGCCCCAGCCGGGCAAAGCGGAACATCAGGTAGAGCTCCACCACCAGCAACAGGGTGTAGAAGCCGATGAAGCCGGCCAGTGAGAACCACAGGTCGCCCACCTGCAACACCGAGGTGCTCAGATAGGTGGGCAGCACCTCGCCGATCGACCAGGGCTGACGGCCGTATTCAGCCACGATCCAGCCGGTCTCGGCCGCGATCCAGGGCAAGGGTATCGACCACAACGCCAGGCGCAGCAGCCAGCGCTTCTGGCCGGCGGTGCGCCGGGCGCAGTAGTAGAAACTGGCCGCGAAGATGAACAGCATGAGAAAGCCGGAGGCCACCATGACGCGGAAACTCCAGAACAGGGGCGCGACCCTGGGGATGGTGTCTTTGACCGCCTGCTGGATCTGTGCCTCGGTGGCATCCACCACCTCCGGGGTGTAGCGCTTGAGCAGCAGGCCGTAGCCGAGATCGTCCTTGACCGCCTCGAAGGCGGCCTTGTCCGCCTCGGTATAGTCGCCCGAGCGCAGCTTCTGCAGCAGGGCATAGGCCTGCATGCCGGTGCGGATGCGCTGCTCGTGCTGCACCATCAGATCCTTGATGCCGGTGACCTCTTCATTGACCGAACGGGTGGCGATCAGGCCCATCACCCAGGGGATCTTGATGGCGCCATGGGTAACCATCTCCTCCTGATCCGGGAAGCCGATCAGGGTGAAGGAGGCCGGCGGTTCATGCGTCTCCCACTCCGCCTCGATGGCGGCCAGCTTGACCTTCTGCACGTCGCCGAGCTCGTAACCGCTCTCGTCGCCCAGGACGATGACCGACAGGATGGAGGCCAGGCCGAAGCCGGAAGCCACGACGAAGGAGCGCCGGGCGAAGGCCAGGTCCCGGCCCTTGAGCATGTAGTAGGCCGAGATGCCCAGCACGAACATGGACCCGGTGACATAACCGGCCGCCACGGTGTGGACGAATTTGACCTGCGCCACCGGATTGAACAGCAACTCGGCGAAGTTGGTCATTTCCATGCGCATGGTCTCGAAGCTGAACTCGGCACCGACCGGATTCTGCATCCAGCCGTTGGCCACCAGGATCCACAGGGCCGACAGGTTGGAACCCAGCGCGGTCAGGAACGTGACCAGCAGATGCTGGCGTTTGGTCAGGCGGTCCCAACCGAAGAAGAACAGGCCAATGAAGGTGGATTCGAGGAAGAAGGCCATCAGGCCCTCGATCGCCAGCGGCGCGCCGAAGACATCACCGACATAATGCGAGTAATAGGCCCAGTTGGTGCCGAACTGGAATTCCAGGGTGATGCCGGTGGTCACCCCCAGGGCGAAGTTGATCCCGAACAGCTTGCCCCAGAAACGGGTCATGTCCTTGTAGATCTCCTTGCCGGTCATGACATAGACCGACTCCATGATCACCAGGATGAAGGACAGCCCCAGGGTCAGCGGCACGAACAGGAAGTGATACATCGCGGTCAGGGCGAATTGCAGCCGGGAAAGTTCGACGACGGATTCAGCAACCATCAGCAGTTCCTCAGTCGGACAGCGTCGGCCCGGCCTGTGCGGCCGGACCGGCGATGTGTGCAGCGATATCCGATTGTTGCGGCAGGGCGTGCTCAGGCACGCGGAAAAAGGCCCACCAGAGCGCGGTGAGCAGTACCAGCTTGACCGCCAGGACCACCGCCAGGTGTCGCACCAGGGGGTTGGACCAGATCGGGCTGTCAGCCGGTGCCTGCATCACGCGCGCCTGTGAGTATCAACCGTCCAGCGTGTCGCGGTCAGCGGCGCCGCTGTTATTGGTCTCATTGTCGTCGGTGGTTGCCTGACTCACCGGGCCGGCGACCACTTCGCAGTTGCTGTCGAAGTCATCGAAGGTCCAGGGAATATAGTCAACGGAATTGCCTTCCGCCAGCGCAACGGACGAACCGCTCAGTGCCAGTAACAGTGCCAGTGTCTTCTTCATGCTGTCTCTCCTGATTAATGAAGTATTGAATCAATCCAGCGGCTGCTTGATGCTCACCGCACCGCGCAGTTCGCCGACTTCGTAGCCCACGGCCTTGTCGTGGGGATAGGCCGTCGTGATCCGCTCCATGACCGGAGCCTGGATCTGCGACTTCTCGCCATGGCAGACCAGGCACTGGGGCGCGGTGCCAATGGCCTTGGCAAAGCGCAGGTAGCGTCCGCTGGGCTCCTCGACGACCTCGAAGTGCGCCATGGTGTCGTACTTCTCGCCGGCGGCCGCGCGCTCGGCGAAGTCCTCCAGCACCTGCGCCTCCCACACATCGGGCGTACCCAGCATGGGATTGCGCACCCGGGTGCCGACACGGGTGATCTTCCAGCCCTTCTCCAGCGAGTGGCGATTGGCAATGGCCGGCGCCAGGTCGCGGCACACGGCGATGGCGGCGGTCGGACCGCCGGCCTTCATCTCCTTCATCATGGCACCGCCGAGTTCCTTGACGAACGCCGCAGTGGTCGCCTTCGCATCGGCAACGCGGGCCTCGATGCCGGCCTCATCGGCGGCCTGCACGCCCAGAGGCAACAGGGCAGCCAGTGCCAGTGGCAGGATGAGTCGTTCAGATATCTGCATGGTGGTTTCCTTGTTCAGTGGGTTTGTGGGTTGAGAATTCAGGTGTTGCGTCATACCGGCATTCGCGGTTGATCCGCAGCCGCTGCGCGGCAGTGGCGGCGAGGCTCCGTCGATCGGCGCGCCTGGCGGCAATGAAGTCAGCGCGCTGGCTGCGACGGTTGAGTCCGGCATTGATCTGGCGTTCCTGGGCGATGCTGCTCACGCGCCTGCCCTCGACCACCCTGCCGGGGTAGACCAGCAGATCACCGGGCAGGCGGTAGAGTTGGTCCATGACGCTGCTGTAGAGGCGCTCCGGGTCGGCATCACTGCGACAGGTGTCGCCGGCCGCGCCGACCAGGAGTGTGTGTCCCGTGAACAGACGGTCGCGCCAGCGATAGACCATGCTGCAGGCGCTGTGGCCGGGCGTGGCGATGGCGATGAGGGTCTCCTCGCCCAGATACAACTCGTCGCCATCCTGCAGGCGCTGGTCGATGCAGCCGGCATCGGCGCAGTCGCTCATGGCCACGCGGGCGGCCGCGCTGTCCCGCAGCCAGGGCGCGGCACTGACGTGCGACTCGTGCAGATGGGTCTCCAGCACATAGCGCAGCGTCAGCCCGGACTCGTCGAGCGCGGTCCGATAGCGTTCCAGCGCCGCCAGGTCAGGGTCGATCAGCGCGGCCGCGCCGGTCACCGGATCCGCCAGCAGATAACTGAGTTCGCCCTCAGTGGCTTCGAATTGCCGGAAAATCATGAGAAAGCACTCATCGCCTGCCTGTGTGTCACTCTGACCAGACATTTGCAAGCGATGTGCCACTACACAGTTATCAATCTATCTTTATGATTATTAAACATTATAATTTATGACCCTCAGACAGAGGACATACCAGAATGCCATTTATGGCAGTTGTGTTATATAATGACTGCCGTTATTGTCATTATCGCCCTGTTCCCATGAGCTCCAGGAAAACACGCGCGCTCAGCGATCGCCTGGCCCCCGAGATCACCGGTGTTTTGAACTGCATCGAGGAACCGGCCATCGCTTTGGATACGGACTACCGCATCCTCGCCGCCAATGAGGCCTATCGGCGGACCTACGGCGACGGCAGGCCCCTGCACGGGCGCTTCTGTTACGAGGTATCGCATCATTACAACGTCCCCTGCGACCAGGCCGGCGAGAGCTGCCCCATGGCCAACTGTCTCGGAAATGGTCAGGCCCAGCGGGTACTGCACCTGCATCACACGCCCCGGGGCGAGGAACACGTCGACGTCATGACCCGGCCGGTGCGCGATGAGCAGGGCCGGATCAGCTATGTCATCGAGGTCATACGGGAGATCAGGGCGGCGAGCAGTCATGCCCGCCCGGAAGGGATGGTCGGCCGCACGCCGGCCTTCAATCGCATGCTCGAACTGGTGCAGCGCGTCGCGCCCGCCGACACGGCAGTCCTGCTGCAGGGGGAATCCGGTACCGGCAAGGAACTGGTGGCCAAGGCAATACATGAGGCCAGCCCGCGCGCGGACCAACCCTTCGTGGTAGTGGAGTGCTCGGGGCTGACCGAGTCGCTGTTCGAGAGCGAGCTGTTCGGTCATGAGCGCGGCGCCTTCACCGGCGCCCATGCCCGCCGGACCGGCCTGGTCGAGTCGGCTGCGGGCGGGACCCTGTTTCTGGACGAGGTGGGCGACATCCCGCTCAGCCTGCAGGTCAAGCTGCTGCGGCTGCTGGAAACGGGCACCTATCGCCGCGTGGGCAGCACCGAACCGAAGCAGGCCGACTTCCGCCTGATCACTGCCACTCACCGCGATCTCGAGGCAATGATCGAGACCGGCGACTTCCGCCGCGACCTGTATTACCGCATCGGCGTATTCCCCATTCCCCTGCCCGCGCTGCGCGACCGGCGTGATGACCTGCCCCTGTTGATCGAATCGCTGCTCACCCGCATCGCCCCGGACCGACAGCTGCAGTTATCGGACGCCGCGATGGAATGCCTGGCGGCCTATCCCTTTCCGGGCAATATCCGGGAACTGCGCAATCTCCTGGAGCGGGCCACACTGCTGACGGATGACAGTCTGATCACGCCCGAGCACCTGCCGGAGTATTGCTGCGAAGGCTCCCCAACCGGGACGCCGGCCACACCCGATGATGAAACCATCCTGCCGCTGGAGCTCGTCGAGCAACGCTACCTGGCGCAGGTCGCCGCACGCTTCCAGGGGGATCGGGATACACTGGCGCGGAAACTCGGCATCAGCAAGCGCACCCTGTTCCGCAAGCTGCAGCAGTTGCAGGCTTCATGAGCGCAGGGGTTTCTTTCATGCAGAAAGGGAGAAGTGTTGAGACAAAAAAATACGGCGTCCACGTGGATCGTGGACGCCGGAGATGGTGGGCCGTGAAGGACTCGAACCTTCGACCAGCCGGTTAAAAGCCGGATGCTCTACCAACTGAGCTAACGGCCCCGTGGGGCGAGCGCCGAATCATACAGCAGCCCGCCACCGCAGGCAAAGACGGCGTGCTACATCGCCTCCAGGCGCCGCATGCCCTTGGGCAGCAGATGAAAGTCCACCAGCGAGGTGATCAGCGCCTTGCCGAAGCTGGCCTCGGCTTCGTAGAGCATCCTGTAGTACTGGATCTTCATGGTCAGGGCGCTGCCCAGCACGATGGCGCCGAAGGCCAGGAAGGAGCCCAGCGCCAGGGTCGAGGCCCCGGTCACGCCCTGACCGATGGTGCAGCCCATGGCCAGCACGCCGCCCACACCCATCAGCAGACCGCCGAGGATGTGGCGCACGGCATCGCCGATGCCGTTGAACCATTCGAAACGGAAGCCGCGGCTGAGGATGGCCCACAGGAAGGAGCCGACCACCACGCCGGCCGCGCCGACCAGGGCGAAGGTCACCAGCCGCTGGGCGAAGCCGCCGTCGATGTAGTGCAACAGCTGGCCGCTGGGGGCGACGAAGGTGTAGGACTGCACCCCGGTGGCATGCGGCTTGACGTCCAGCCATTCGATCTCGGACAGCCACTCCTGCCCCATCGGGCCGGCGGTCACGGCCCAGGCCCCGACCACGGCCAGGCCGACCACTGCGCCGCCCAGGAGGTTGTCGAAGCTGCCGCGGAATTCGGCGGCGCGGAAGCACCAGGCTGCGAACAGCAGACCGAGCACAGCCGCCAGGGTGATATATGCCGCGCGGGTGTCCTCCATACCGGCCAAGCCGCCGACGATGCTGCCCAGGTCCTGGCTGTTCATGCCATGCTCGGCCAGGTTGACGGACAGCGGGTTCATCCACTGCAGGAAGACATAGTGATCGAAGCTGGTGTAGATCATGATGTAGGCGGCAATGCCCATCATCAGCAGCACCACGATGGACTTGATGTTGCCGCCGCCGATGCGGATGAAGGTCTTGTTGCCGCAGCCGCTGCCGAGCGTCATACCGATGCCGAACAACAGGCCACCCAGGATATAACGCGGCCAGGCAAACATCGGGGTGCGGTAGGGGGGCTGCGCCGTGTCGTTGCTGGCCGTCATGCTGATGTCGGTGTAGCCGAACAACTCCAGCGCCAGCACGCCCAGGATGGCCACCGCGATGGCGAACACCCAGGCCCGCAGCCGGCCGGTGTCGTTCATGTTGACCCAGTCGGAGACCGCACCCATGGTGCAGAAATTGGTCTTGTTGACAACGGCGCCCATCAACACGGCGATGCCGAAGCCCCACAGCAGGATTTGATTACCCAGAGTCAGTTCCATCTCTTGCTTGCCTCTCGATCTTGAAGGGTTTTCCACCGCCGGCCGCAGCCGCCGGTACAGTCATGGAGAATCAGGTCCGGTATCGGGTCGGGTCCGGCACGCCGGCAGCGGCGAATCCCGCGGCCCGCAGGCGGCAGGAGTCGCAGCGACCGCAGGCCCGTCCCTGCGCGTCGGCGGCGTAGCAGGATACGGTCAGGCTGTAGTCCACGCCCAGGTGCAGGCCTTCCTGAATGATGCGCGCCTTGCTCCATTCCAGCAACGGGGCCCGGACATGGAAGCGATCGCCTTCCACCCCGGCCCGGGTGGCTAGATTAGCTAGACGCTCGAAGGCCGCGATATATTCCGGCCGACAGTCAGGATAACCAGAATAATCAACGGCATTGACGCCGATAAACAGGTCCCGCGCCCCCAGCACCTCGGCCCAGCCCAGCGCCAGCGACAGGAATACCGTATTCCGGGCCGGGACATAGGTCGACGGGATCCCCGCCGCGGCCGTCTCCGGCACCGGGATGTCAGGGTCCGTCAGGGCCGAGCCGCCGAACTGGGACAGGTCGAGCCTGACCACCCGATGCTCGGCCACGCCCTGCGCTTGCACAATTCGTACCGCCGCTGCCAGTTCGGCGGCATGGCGCTGGCCGTAATCCAGGCTCAGGGCGTGACATGCATAGCCCTGCGCCCGCGCAATGGCCAGCACGGTGGCCGAATCCAGCCCCCCCGAGAGCAGTACCACGGCCTTGCTGTCTGTTCCGGATTGCACCATCTGTTTCAGCGCCCCGGCACATCGCCCCAGAGCAGCTTGTGCAGCTGCACCTGAAAACGCACCGGCAGTCGGTCGGCCAGGATCCAGTCCGCCAGTTCACGCGGCTCCAGCTGCCCCCAGGCCGGCGAGAACAGCACCTGGCAGATGGCCGGAATGTCATACTCGGTGAGCTTGTCCCGGGCCCATTCATAATCGGCGCGGTCACACAGCACGAACTTGAGTTGATCGGCCGGGCTCATGTGTTCCAGTACGCAGTAGCGGTTGCGCCCGACCTCGCCCGAGCCCGGGGTCTTGAGATCCACCACCTTGACCACGCGCGGATCGATGCGGTCGATGTCCAGCGCGCCGCTGGTCTCGAGCGAGACCCGGTAGCCGGCATCGCACAGTTGCGTGAGCAGCGGTCGGCAGGCCTTCTGCGCCAGCGGCTCGCCGCCGGTGACGGTCACGTACTGCGCACCGTACTGTTCGACCCCGGCCAGGATGGCGTCCAGGTCCATCCATTCACCGCCGTGGAAGGCATATTCGGTATCACAATAATGGCAGCGCAGCGGACAGCCGGTCAGGCGCACGAATACGGTGGGCCAGCCCACCGTATCCGCCTCGCCCTGCAGGGAATGGAAGATCTCGGTGATACGCAGACGCGACGCGGCGGCCTGAGCGAGCGTGGGGGTGGAAGGTTCGGGCATGCGGCCATTTTACCGCATCCGGCCGGGCGGCGGCAGATCCAACCGGCCGGACGGCCCGGCCTAACGGCCTTCCCGGTTCAGCCGGGCCAGCCGCTCCTCGGCCAGGCGCGCCGCGGTGGTGCCGGGATAGTCCGCTATCACGGCATCCAGCGCCTGGCGCGCGGCCTGCCAGTCCTCCATCTCGTAATGGATGAAGGCAACCTTCAAGCGGGCATCGGCCACCTTGTTGCTGTCGGAGTAGGTCTCGACCACCTGCCGGAACTCCTCCAGCGCCCGGGGGAACTGCCGGGTCACGTAATAGGACTCCGCCAGCCAGTACTGGGCATTGGCGGCATAGGCACTGTCGGGATGGGCCTGGAGGAACCCGCTGAAGGCCTCGGCGGCCTGCATGTAGCGGCCCTCGCGCAGTATATCCAGCGCCTGCTGGTACTGCTGGCGCTGGTCGACGCCGGCAGCGGCATCCGTGACCGCATCCGTATCGCCGGCTTCACCGGGCTGAGACGCCGCAGACGGCGGCGGGGGCTGGTCCGGCGCACCAACGCCGGCTGCCGGCGCACCGCTCTCCAGTTGCTGCAGTCGCCGGTCCACATCCATGTACAGATCGCGCTGACGCTTCTTGAGCTGCTCCAGGGTATGCCCCTGGACCTCCACCTGCCCGCGCAGTTCCTGCACCTCGCGCTGCAGCTGTTCCAGCCGGGTCAGCATCTCCATCAGACCGCGGCTCTGCATCAGCTGCTCCAGCCGCTGCACCCGCTGGTCCAGATCGCCGTCGCGGGCCTGGACCGCGGGTGCGGTGGCCAGTACGGCCGTCAGTATCAGGGTGATCGGCGCACGTCGCATCATCACTGATCCATGTAGACGATTTCGACCCGGCGGTTACGACTCCAGGCCTGTTCGTCATGCCCTTCCACGGCCGGCTTCTCCTCGCCGTAGCTCACGGTCCTGATCTGGTCCGGCGTCACCCCCTGGAACTCGAGCATGCGGCGCACCGACTGGGCTCTGCGATCACCCAGACCGATGTTGTACTCGCGCGAGCCGCGTTCGTCGGCGTGGCCTTCCAGCACCACCTGCTGCTGCGGATTGGCGGCCAGGTAACGGGCATGGGCGGAGACGAGCTCGCGATCCGCGGCAGCCACCTCGCTGGAGTCGAACTCGAAGTAGATGGTGCGGGTGGCCAGGGGGCTGCTGGGGTCATCCAGCGCCAGGCCGCGCAGGTCCCCGTCGGCACCCAGGCCCCTGGCCTGTGCCCCCTCCATGCCTTCGGCACCCGCCGCGGCACTGCGATCCTCCACGGCCACATCGCCGTCGGCACGCTTGTCCATGGTCCCGCAGCCGCCCAGCAGCGCCAGGGCCAGAATCCCGATCAGTCCATTCCTGATGTGCATTGCATCGACTCCTCTTATTCAATCACGTTGATGTTGTTTGTCAGATCATTCGAGAAAGGGCGACCAGGCCGGTTCGCGCACCTCGCCCTCCTGCAGCCGCAGCCGCTGGCCCACCCGGCCGTCGACCGAGGCCGCCGCCAGCACCCCGCGTCCGCCTGCCTCGGTGGCATAGAGAATCATGCGGCCATTGGGCGCGAACGAGGGGGACTCGTCCAGCCGGCCCTCGCTGACCAGGGTCAGCATGCCCCGCTCCAGGTCCTGCACCGCCACCCGGTAATTACCGCGGCCGTCGCGGTGCAGCAGCGCCAGGCGCTTGCCGTCAGGGGCGAAATCCGCACTGGCATTATAGCCGCCCTCGAAGGTCAGGCGTTCGGGCCGGCCGCCGTCGACCGCCAGCCGGTAGAGCTGCGGACTGCCCCCGCGGTCCGAGGTGAAGACCAGGCTACGGCCATCAGGGGCCCAGGCCGGTTCGGTGTCGATGGCCGGATGCCGGGTCAGGCGTCGCAGGCGGTCCGACTCCAGCGACAGGATATAGATTTCGGCGTTGCCGTCCTGTGACAGGGTTAACGCCAGCTGCCTGCCGTCCGGCGACCAGGCCGGGGCACCGTTGATGCCCTGATAGGAGGCGACCTTGCGCCGCTGCCCGGTGGCCAGTTCCTGGACATACACCTCGGCGGTTTCCTGCTCGAAGGTGACATAGGCCAGGCGGCGGGCGTCCGGCGACCAGGACGGCGACATCAGCGGCTGACGCGAGCGCAGCACGGTGCGCGGGTTATAGCCGTCGGAGTCGGCCACCTGCAGGCTGTAGCGGCGTTCATCGCCGCTGCCGGTGACGGTGACATAGGCGATCCAGGTACGGAAGGCGCCGCGCTCGCCGGTCAGGGTCTCGTAGACGATGTCGGCGACCCGGTGCGCGGTCTCGCGCAGGCGCTCGCTGCTGGTGGGGAAGCTGTAGCCGGTCAGCTGCCGACCGCGAAAGACATCGAACAGGCGGAACTCAACGGTATAGCCACCGCCGTCACGCGGCACGATGCGTCCGATGACCAGATTGTCCACGCCCACGGCGCGCCAGTCGCGGTAACGGATCTCCTCGGGACGGGCCGGCCGGGACAGCATATCGGCCCGGGGCAGGGGCGCGAACTGACCGCTGCGGGCCAGATCCGCGGCGACGATCTCCGCCACGTCCTCGGGCGGCGCCCCCGGTCCGTTCCAGGCGAAGGGCACCACTGCGATCGGCAGCGCGCCTTCGATGCCGGAGGTGATCTCGATGGTCAACTCGGCCCGGGCCGGCTGCAGCCCCGACCAGAACAGCAGCAACAGGAAGACAGCGATAATCCTCTTCATCATGACCTCAGTGCATCATCCGGGTGAAAAGCGGAATTTCAGATTACGGAAACGATCGAAATACTGGTTGTCGGGCGGCAGCGGCAGCGGGCTGGAGCGCCACACGGCAGCCTCCACCGAGCGGTCGAAGGCCGCGTCGCCGCTGCCGGTGACGATACTCACGCGGGTAACCTCACCGCCCGGGATCAGACCGACCTGAACGACACAGGTCAGGCCCTGGCGGCTGCCCGGCGGCTGGATCCAGTTGCGCTCCACCTTCTGCTGGATGGCCGCCACATAGCGGCTGACCACGCGCTCGGCCTCGGCCGCGGCCAGCGCCTGGCGCTCCGCCTCCAGCTGCTGCTGCAGGGCCTGTTCGGCCTGGCGCCGGGCCTCTTCCTCGGCCTTGCGCCGGGCTTCCTCCTCGGCCTTGCGGCGGGCTTCCTCCTCGGCCTTGCGCCGGGCCTCCTCTTCAGCCTTGCGCCGGGCCTCCTCTTCGGCCTTGCGTCGGGCCTCCTCTTCAGCCTTGCGCCGGGCCTCCTCTTCGGCCTTGCGTCTGGCCTCGGCTTCCGCCTTGCGCCGGGCCTCCAGTTCTGCCAGACGCTTGCGCTCCTGTTCCTGCTTGCGGACCAGCGCCTGCTGCTGCTGTCGGAGTTCCTCCAACCGCCTGGCCTCGGCCTCCTGCTGGCGCTTGAGTTCGGCCTGACGCGCGGCCTCGGCGGCCTGCTCCTGTTTGAGCTTCTCCAGCCGCTGTTGTTCCGCCTGGCGGGCGGCTTCGGCCTGACGCCGCTTCTCCTCGGCCTCGCGCAGCCGGGCCTCGGCCTCGGCCTGTTCGCGTTCCTCGGCCGCCTTGAGCTTGTCCAGTTCGGCCTGGACCTGCGCCTCGTCCATCGCCACGGCTTCGATCACCGGTTCACTGGAGGCCTGCAGCTGCGGTTTGGGGGTCCAGTCCAGGCTGACAGCCAGGAAGGCGACCAGCACCAGGTGCACCAGCAGGGCATAGATGAAGGCCTGCGGCGTCTCCCGGAACAGTTTCCACAGGGCTCTCAAGGCGAGGCCGCCTCCGGCGGTTCCGTAACCAGCCCGACATTGGGGGCGCCGGCCTGCTGCAGCAGTACCATGGCACGGACCACCGTGCCATAGGCCACGCCGGCGTCACCGCGTACCAGCACCGGCGTATTCGGCTTGTTGCGCAACACCGCCGCGCTACGCTGGACCAGGGTCTCGGCATCGATCGGCTGATCGGGATCATCGCCCACGTTCAGATAGAAGTTGCCGCCGGCATCGACCGTCACCTGCAGCGGCTCCTCGCTGTCCTGCGGCAGCGGCTGGGCATCGGCGCTGGGCAGGGAGACATGCACCCCCTGAGTGAGCAGCGGCGCGGTGATCATGAAGATCACCAGCATGACCAGCATAACATCAATGTAGGGCACCACATTGATTTCGGCCATCGGCCGCTTCTTGTGCCGCTGACGCGCCATGTCAGTCCTTCCTTGCCGTTAACGACTGGCGGTGCAGCAGGGCGGCGAATTCCTCCAGGAAATTGTCGTAGCGATTGGCCAGCCGCTCGACATCGTTGGAGAAACGGTTGTAGGCGATGACCGCGGGTATCGCCGCGAACAGGCCCATGGCGGTGGCAATCAGCGCCTCGGCAATGCCCGGGGCGACCATGGCCAGCGTAGCCTGGTGGACGTTACCGAGCGAGCGGAAGGCGTTCATGATGCCCCAGACGGTGCCGAACAGGCCGATGTAGGGGCTGGTGGAGCCGACCGTGGCCAGGAAGGAAAGTCCGGCCTCCAGCCGGTCCTCCTCCCGTGAGAGCGCCACGCGCATGGCCCGCTGGGCGCCCTCGAGCATGGCACCGCCCTCGACCTGGGGCTGCTTGCGCAGGCGGCTGTATTCCTTGAAGCCGGCCTCGAAGATGTCGGCCATGCCCTCGTTGTCCTGCTCGCGGGCGGCGACCTGCTGATACAGCGCGGCCAATTCCCCCCCGGACCAGAACTGCTGCTCGAAGTCCTTCGCATCGCGCTGTGCCGTGCCGAGCTTCTTCCATTTATGGAAGATCAGGGTCCAGGACAACAGCGACAGGGCAACCAGCAGCAGCATCACCAGCTGCACCACCGGGCTGGCGCCGAGTATCAGATGCAGCATCGACAAGTCCGTCGACATTCAGATCTCCTTCGCAATGTAATCAGGTATGGCGCGGGGCCGGAAACTCCCGGCATCCAGGCAGGCAATGCGGACCTGTCCCGTGCACAGGGGCGTTTCACGCCTGCCCGCCTCCAGCACCAGCTGCTCGAATTCCAGGCTGGCCCGGCCTGCGGCCACGACCCGCGCACTGACCTCGAGTTCCATGTTGAAACGCGCCGGGCGCAGATACTCGATGTTCACAGAACGTACTGCAAAGATGATGCCTGCCTCGCGCTGGAGCCGGTCCTGCTCGAAGCCCAGACTGCGCAGGTATTCGGTGCGCGCGCGTTCCATGAACCGGAGGTAGTTGGCGTAGTAGACGACGCCGCCGCTGTCGGTGTCCTCGTAATAGACGCGCACCGGCCAGTAGAACACGGCTTGTGTTGTTCGCTGCTCCATCAGACAGGCGTTATCAGAATAGATTCCTTATCATACTTTCCGTCATTTCCGCGCATGGGGAATCCAGATATCGCTCAGACATGGATGCCCGCCTTCGCAGGCAACCGGCGCCTGCCCGCTGTTCACGCCGGATCGTCGAACAGCGACAGCGAGGCCTCGGCCCGGGCGGTCAGGGATTCCGGCGGGGTGATGCCGAAATGCAGATAGGCATGGCGCGTGGCGATCCGGCCCCGCGCGGTGCGCATCATGAAGCCCTGCTGGATCAGGTAGGGCTCGATCACATCCTCCAGCGTGCCGCGTTCCTCGCCGATGGCCGCCGCCAGGCTGTCGATGCCGACGGGGCCGCCGTCGAACTTCTCGATCAACGCGCCGAGCAGCTTGCGGTCCATGATATCGAAACCATGGCTGTCGACGTTGAGCAGTTCCATCGCCTGCTGCGCCACCGCGGCATCGACCCGTCCCTGCGCCTTGACCTGGGCGTAATCGCGTACCCGCCGCAGCAGCCGGTTGGCAATGCGCGGGGTGCCGCGCGAGCGCCGGGCCACCTCCTCGGCCCCGGCCGGGTCCATGTCCACGCCCAGGATGCCGGCCGAACGCTGCACGATGCGGGTCAGGTCCGCAATGCTATAGAACTCAAGCCGCTGCACAATGCCGAACCGGTCACGCAATGGCGAAGTCAAAAGCCCGGCGCGGGTGGTCGCACCGACCAGGGTAAAGGGCGGCAGATCCAGCTTGATGGAACGCGCCGCCGGCCCCTCGCCGATCATGATGTCGAGCTGGTAGTCCTCCATGGCCGGGTACAGCACCTCCTCGACCACGGGGCTGAGGCGGTGGATCTCGTCCACGAACAGGACGTCATGCGGTTCCAGGTTGGTCAGCAGGGCAGCCAGATCGCCTGGCTTTTCCAGCACCGGGCCGGAGGTGTGGCGCAGGTTCACATCCAGTTCGGCGGCGATGATGTGGGCCAGGGTAGTCTTGCCCAGGCCGGGCGGGCCGAAGATCAGCACATGGTCCAGCGCCTCGCCCCGGCCCCGCGCCGCGCCGATGAAGATCTCCATCTGCTCGCGCACCTGGGGCTGGCCGACATAGTCGGCCAGGCGGTGGGGTCGGATGGCGCGGTCGATACGCGCCTCCTCGGGCGAATCCACGGCGGGCGAGATGATGCGGTCAGTATCTGTCATGATGGCGGGATTCAGGTTTCCGGCACGATAGCGCGCAGGGATACCGCTGACAAGCGGTAGCAACAAAGACTCAAAATATCGTCATTCCGGCGCAGAATACGTAGGTCGGGTTAGCGCAGCGTAACCCGACATGGTCCGCGAAACCTGTCGGGTTACGCCCTCAGGGCTGACCCGACCTACGGTTATGCCCCGTCGATTCCTGTGCATTCACCCCTTCTGCGTCGTCGCCCGCAGCGCCTGGCGGATGATCTCCTCGGCCGGCAGATCGCCGGCCTCGATGGCGCGCACCATGCGGCTGGCCTCGGGCGGCTTGTAGCCCAGGGCGATCAGGGCGCTCACGGCCTCCTCCACCGGCCCGGCCGGGGCCGGGGCCAGCCCCGCCTCGCCGCCAGCGGCCGCCTCCGGCGCAGCGCCGAAATCCTTCAGCCGGTCGCCCAACTCGACCAGCAGCCGCTCGGCGGTCTTCCTGCCGATACCGGGCACCCGGGTCAGGGCGGCGGCATCCCGGTCATTGATGCAGCTGATCAACTCGCTGAGCGTCATGCCGGACATGATCGCCAGCGCCAGCCGCGGGCCGACGCCATTGATGCGGATCAGGTGGCGGAACAGGTCGCGCTCGGCCCGGCGGCCGAAGCCGAACAGGATCTGGGCGTCCTCGCGCACCACCAGATGGGTGTGCAGGGTGACCTCACTGCCGGTTTCGGGCAGGGCGTAGAAGGTGGTCATGGGCGCCTCGACCTCGTAGCCCACGCCCTGGACATCGACCAGCAGCCGGGGCGGCTGCTTGGCGAGCAGCTGGCCGCGCAGGCATCCGATCATCGCAATCTCCCGCCGCGCGCGCCCGCGGCACCCGGGATCCGCCCCAGGGTGGCGCTGACATGGTGATGGCAGATGGCAATGGCGAGCGCGTCGGCCTGGTCGGCCTGCAGCGGGGCGCTCAGGCCGAGCAGCAGCCCGACCATGTGCTGGACCTGCTCCTTGGCCGCGCCGCCGCGCCCGACCAGGGCCTGCTTGACTTCGCGCGGGCTGTACTCGGCCACCGGCACCTCGGCCTGCAGGGCGCCGCAGATGGCAGCACCGCGGGCCTGGCCCAGCTTCAGCGCCGAGTCGGCATTGCGGGAGACGAACACCTGTTCGATGGCCACGGCCTCGGGTGCATAGTCCTGCATCAGTTCACGGATGCCGAGAAAGATGGCGCGCAGCCGGGCGGGAAAGTCCTCGCCCTGAATGCGCAGGAAGCCGCTGTGCACATGGCGCATGCGGTTGCCCTCGGCGTCGATGAGGCCGAAGCCGGTCTGGCGGGAGCCGGGATCGATACCGAGGATGCGCACGGGGCGATGCTCAGGAGGCCAGCCGGTCCAGCACCTCGTCCGGGAAATCGGCGTTGGTGTAGACCTCCTGCACGTCGTCCAGGTCATCCAGCATGTCGATCATGCGCAGCACCGTTTCGGCGGTGTCGGCATCCACGGCGCTGAGGGTCTCGGGACGCATGGTGACCTCGGCGTTGTCGGGCGTCAGCCCGGCCGCCTCGATGGCATCCCTGACCCGCTGATACTCCTCCGGCGAGGTCAGCACCTCGATGGAACCGTCCTCGTTGGTCACCACATCGTCGGCCTCGGCCTCCAGGGCGGCCTCCATCACCGCGTCCTCATCGACGTTTTCGTAGAAGCTGATCACGCCGGTCTTGTTGAACAGGTAGGCCACCGAACCGTCGGTGCCGAGGTTGCCGCCCAGCTTGGTGAAGGCATGGCGCACCTCGGAGACGGTGCGGTTGCGGTTGTCGGTCAGACAGTCGACCATGATGGCCACGCCGCCGGGGCCGTAGCCCTCGTAGCGCACCTCCTCGTAGCTGGCGCCGTCGTCCAGTTCGCCGGCGCCGCGCTTGCAGGCCTTCTCGATGGTGTCCTTGGGGATATTGGCGCCGAGCGCCTTGTCCACGGCCAGGCGCAGCCGGGGATGGGTGCCGGGGTCGGAGGTCCTGCCCTCACGCGCCGCGACCGTGATCTCGCGGATGAGCTTGGTCCAGACCTTGCCGCGCTTCTTGTCGTTCGCGGCCTTCTTGTGCTTGATGTTGGCCCACTTGCTGTGCCCTGCCATGACTGCCTCGTGCTGATTTCCCGGACATTTCAGATGCCGGGCATTCTAGCACGGACCGGGACGGCAGCGGGACCGGGCCGGCGGCGCTCGCCGCCGGCCGGAAGGGCTCAGAAACGGTGGCTGTAGAGGAACTGAAAGCTGGTCTGGCTGTGGCGCGAAATCACCCCACCGCCGCTGGTCTCCTCCACCTCGGGGGCGTACTGCAGCGAGAAATCGATGCTCTGGACCCGATTGAAGGCATAGCCGAAACCGGCGGTGTAGTGCTCCTCCACGATCGCCGGGAACAGGGCATTGAGGTAGGTGTTCGGCACCGGGTTGTCGGACAGGTTGGCCCCCGCGCGCAGGGTCAGCTTCGGGCTCCAGCGCCAGGCGCCGCCGAACTGGTAGACCACCTGGTCGTCCCAGCGCTGGAACAGGGAAACGTCCATGCCCCGGCCGGCGAAGGCGGCGGCGCGCGGATCGCCCTGAACGGCGTCGGCGGTGAAGCTCATGTCGAAGCTGTCCATGGTGCCGGCCCACTCGATGCGCTTGATGTCGCCGGTGAAGAACCAGTCGTCGCTGGCCTGCCAGGCCACGCCGATGCCGTAGATCTCCGGCCATTGGAAGTCGCGCACCTTGACCTCGCCGCTGACCGGGATGGACTGGGCGGCACCCATCATCTCCACGCCGAAGCTCACGTCGGCACCGGAGGTCTTCATGTCGCTGAGTCGGGTCTCGCTGTGGTAGGTCGCGCCCAGGCTCAGCCGGTCGCTGACCCGGAACACCGCACCGAGCTTGCCGGCGTAGCCGTAGCCGCGGGCCTGACCGGTGAAATCACTGCCATTGCTGAAATCGAAGTAGGCATAATCGACCCGGGTGATCGCCCCGCTGCCGACGAAGCCATTGAAGGTGGAGACCAGGCCGCTGCCGTCATCGCCGGCGGTGCCGAAGTTCCGGGTGGTCACCAGGTCGGTGAACTGGGCGCCGCTCATGGCCATTCTCAGGTCCAGCCCGGCCCAGACGAAATCCAGGCTGCCGCCGATGACCAGGCGTTCATTGACATCGAAAGCCAGCGGCAGGATGACCCGGCCCACGCTCAACTCGGTGCGGTTCTCCAGGTCGGACTGGATGCCGACACCGGCCGCCGGGTTGCCCAGGAAGGAACCGGCGTCGTACTCGGTGCCCATGCCGCCCTGGCCATAGACGCCGATACCGTAGGTGAGCCCATTGTGCTTGCGCACCCAGCCGGCGGCGGGCATGGCATAGGCAGTGCCGTCGGATTCGGCCACCCGGCCGCCGGCCTCGGCCTCGACGTCGGGGCCGAGAAAGCCGAAGAACAGATCCAGGCGGTCGCCGGAGCGCATCAGCCCGAGGGTGGCCGGGTTGTTCATCATGGCGGCGGTGCCGTTGTCATAGGCAAAGGCCGCCCCGCCCATGCCCGTGGCGATGGGGCCGTAACCTTCCATGTTCATGCCGTTGGTGGACCAGGCCGCAGGGGAGAAGACGGCCGCCAGCGCGGTCAGCAGCAGGGCGCGCGCGAATCGCTTACTCATTGTTTACTCCAACTATTATTTCGCTTCGAGGGGGGAGAACAGGCTCCATAAAGGACCCGGCCGCGGGACCGGGTCAGCCCTTCATCGGCGCCGGCCGGGCAAGCTTGAGGGGGATTTTCAGGCCGGTGCGGCCGGACGAAGCAGCCGCCGGATGGCTTCACGATTGGTCACGGAACCCGCCCGCAGGGCGGCCTCCGCTGCCGGCAGCCAGCACCAGGCACGGTGCTCGGCGGGATTGAGCCGGATCGGCGGCGGCGCCGCATAGCACACAGCGAAGACGTACTCGCGGTTCTCGCTCACGTCCGGGGCATAGCGTTCGCGCCAGGGCGGCAGAATGGGGAACCGGCTCTGCAGGCGGCAGTCGTGCAGGGCCGCCCCCGGCACCAGGCCGGTCTCCTCGTGCAGTTCGCGCAGGGCCGCGGCGGCGGCCGACTCCCCCCATTCCAGGCTGCCGGTAACCGACTGCCAGAAGCCGGGCGGCTCCAGACGTTCCAGCAACAGCACCTCGCCGGCGGCGGTATGCACCAGCACCAGGACGGATTCGGGGCGTTTCCAGTCGGACATCAATAACGCCTGCTCAAACCGGTTGACGTATCAATGGCAGCGCGAACCATTCCCGTCATTCCGGCCTGCGCCGGGATGACGGGAGTTGCAGATTTCTGCTGAAGCCGATCCAGTCGGATATATCAAAACCCGGGGATCGCTGCCGATACTGAGAATAGCTTGCCAAATGTGCGCCTTTGCAAACAGAATTTCCCGATATGAAACTGCGGCTGCAAATCCCGAGGCTCGTCCTCCTCCTGATACTGGCATTCAGCCAGACGGCCCAGGCGGCGACCCAGGCCCGGCCCGATGCCGAGATGCGCAGCCACCTGGCCCGGGCCATCGCCAGTGCCGAGAGCTTCGAGGACCGGTTCGAGGCCGAGGTCTGGTTGTCGGACATGTCCGGCCGCCTGCAGCGACGCTGGCGAGACGTCCCGCCGGAGGAACGGCTGGACATCCTCAGGATCGCGCATCAGGAGGCCACCCGGGCCGAACTGCCGCCGGAGCTGGTGCTGGCCGTGATCCAGGTCGAGAGCAACTTCGACCGTTTCGCCATCTCCCACGCCGGCGCTCGCGGCCTGATGCAGGTCATGCCCTTCTGGCTGGAGGAACTCGGCCGCCCGGAAGACAATCTGTTCCAGATCCGCACCAACATCCGCTACGGCTGTGCCATCCTGAAACATTACCTGGAGCGCGAACGCGGCAACCTGCAGCGGGCGCTGGCCCGCTACAATGGCAGCCTGGGTCAGACCTGGTACCCCGACCGCGTGTTCCGGGCGCTGAACCGGCACTGGTTCCGCAACTGATCCCAGGCAGATCCGGCAGCGCCGGCTTCCGTCAGGGGCCGCCGATCCATTTATCCTTCCGGCCGTTTCCGGCCAACTCATTGCCTTAAAGCAATCTGTTCTATTCGATTTATCGATTATTTGCCAACCCCGCCACCCCGTAGACTCCATGGGGAGCCTTGGTGTGGGTCACGGATATGAACCACCTTTCATAAATCGGAGGCAAGGCAGACCCAGCGTTTATAACGTATATAACAAGGGATGCCGCCGCCGGATGGCACCGCTTGCCGCCCCTGACGGAAGTTGACGCAGGCTTATGGAACGACTCATCGTGCTGGTCGCAGCCCTGCCGCTGTGTTCCGCCCTGTTGATTCAGCTGCTCCCCCACCGCCCCGGGTGGCGGGCCGCCCGGCTGAGCGTGACCTGCACCGCCCTGAGTTTCCTGGCCGCCGCCGCCACGCTGTGGCTGGCACTGGCCGGAGGGGACGCCGTCGCCCTCACCCTCCCGGGCGCCGCCTGGGGCAGCCTGCTGTTCGATCCACTCAGCACCCTGATGATGCTGGTCATCGCCGGCATCAGCCTGATCGTGCATGTCTATTCGGTCCGCTACATGGCCGAGGAACCGGGCTATGCCCGGTTCTTCCTGCTGCTCGACCTGATGACCGCCGCGCTGCTGGTCATGGTCGCCGCGGGTGATCTGATCACCCTGCTCATCGCCTGGCACCTGGTCGGGATACTGCTCTACTTCCTGCTCGGCCACGACACTCGCAGCCCTTCCGCCTGGCGCTACAGCTTCTGGACCCTGCTGACCTACCGCATCGGCGACCTGCCGCTGGTGCTGGCGGCCGGCCTGCTTCATCACGCCTACGGCACCTGGTCGCTGCCGGAGTTGTTCACGCGCATCACGGCCGATCCCGGCAGCCATTATTTTCTCGGCCTGGAACTGCTGGACGTGGTCGGGGCGCTGATCGCCCTGGCGGCCTTCGCGCGCTCGGCCCAGTTCCTGCTCCATACCTGGCTGCCCTATACCATGGACGGCCCGACGCCGGTGTCGGCCCTGATGCATGCGGGCATCGTCAATGCCGGCGGTTTTCTCATCAACCGCTTCGCCCCGGTGTTCATCCATACCGGCGGCGTGCTGCACTGGATCTTCCTGGTCGGGCTGGTGACCGCCGTGATCGGCTCGGTGCTGATGCTGACCCAGAACGACATCAAGAAGTCGCTGGGCTATTCGACCATGGGCCAGATGGGCTTCATGATCATGGAATGCGGTGTCGGCGCCTTCTCGCTGGCCATCTATCACCTGATCGCTCATGGCCTGTTCAAGGGCACCCTCTTTCTCGGCGCCGGCGGCGTGATCCACGCCGCCCGCCACGACGACGGCGTACCCAAGGACGACCTCTACACCTTCGTGGTGGAACGCCGCCCGGCGCGGCAGCGCAAGCCCTGGCTGCTGATGGCCGCCATCACTCTGGCTGTCCCGGTCAGCATCCTGGTGGTCGCTCACCTGCTGGTCGTGCAGGACTACTTTCAGAAACAGGGCGCGATCGTGCTGCTGTTCTTCGGCTGGATCACCGGCGCGCAGCTGATCTTCGCCACCTATCGCATGCGCAGCCAGAACCTGTGGCGGCTGGTGGGCCTGAGCGTGTTCTCCTTCACGGTGGTGGTCGTCGGCTACATCCTCATCAGCCACGCCTTCGACCTGTTCCTCTACCCCGATCCGGCCTTCCGCCAGCAGCTCTATGCCGCCGCCGATATCGACCTGCTGCGCTTCGACATCCTGGTGGGCATCGTCACCGCAGTGATCGTGCTCGGCTGGCTGCTCACCTACTATGCCGAACGCAACGGCGGCCGCCGGCAGCGCCGCAGCGGCCGCGGCTGGCTGGTCTTCTATGCCCTGGTCTCGCGCGAGTTCTACCTCAGCGACCTCTACGCCTCGCTGACCCGGGGCCTGTTGCAGGGCGCGGCACGGCTGAACGTCTGGCTGAGGTGGGCCTGACATGGATGCCGCGATCTATCTGCTCGCCGGACTGTTCCTGCCGCTGTTTCCGCTCAGCATGGCATTCAACCTCCTGCTGCGGCGTCTGCGCCGGCCGGCGGCGCGCACCCTGATCCTGCTGGTCTGGCCGCAGATCGGCCTGGCGCTGGTGGCCACAGCGCCGTCGCCGCCCGACTGGCTGCTCTACTGGGCGCTGCTGACCTCGGCCCTGTATGCCTTCCGGGCCCTGACTCTGCGCGAACTCGGACTCTGGACCGGCTTTCTCGCCAGTTCGCTGTGGGCGCTGCTGTGGCTGGTCCTGGCGCGGCCCGGCGAGGTGCCTCCGGCACTGCACGGACTCGGGCTGAGCGTCCCCCTGGTACTGCTCGGCCTGCTCGGCGCCGGGCTGGAGCAGCGCTTCGGCGCCGCCTATGCGGGCCTGCACGGCGGCCTGGCGCAGCGTCTGCCGCGCCTGAGCGGGGTGGTGGTGGTGGTGGTGCTGGCCGTCATCGCCATGCCCCTGTTCCCGCCCTTCTTCACCCTGCTGACACTGACCCTCGCCACGGCCGCGGCCGCCCCGGGCATCGCCCTGGCCCTGGTCACTGTCTGGCTGCTGTGGAGTTGGGCGGCCGCACGCCTGCTGCAGGGACTGGTGGTCGGCCCCGGGGACGGGAACGGGGCGGAGGACCTCAGCCGAACCGCCACCTGGGCCTACGCCGCCGTCCTCGGCCTGCTGGCCGGTGCCGGCCTGTACCTGCTGGGAGGTCTGGCATGAGTCTGTCGCTGGGACAGCGCCTGCGCATCCGCGCCATGACCTATGTGGCCGGCGAGCCCATTCCCTTTTTCTGGCCGATGCGCGCCTTCATCCATCACAACCCGCTGCACGGCCTGGAACATCTGCCCTTCGAAGAGGCCGTGGCGCAGGGCGCCCGCCTGTTCCACTGCCGCTGCCAGCTGCCGCGGCGCCAGTACCAGGCCTATCTGGCCGCGGACCGGATCGATCGGGAGCGGCTGCAGGCGGCGGTGACGGCCTTCGCCGCCGGGCGGGAGCCGGTCCCGGGAATCGATCTGCAGGCCTGGTGCATGGCCCTGCTGACCCGGATCGAGCAGCCGGTGACGGCGGCCGGCCCGCTGGCCGACCCGACCGGGACCGCGGCCGCGCTCGCCGGTACCCGCCCCGCCCCGGAGGCAGACATCGATCCGGCCATGCTGGCCGACCGGCTGTGCAGTACGCTGCTGGGCGAGACCCCCGTCTACGAGGCCGTGGATGCCCTCTTCGGCACCGGCATCGGCGCGGAACTGGACGAACTGGTGATCAAGAGCTGCCTGGACTTCTTCGACGAGGGCCAGTCGGTGTGGGGCATGCCGCTGCGCAGCCGCGGCTTCTTCACCGCCTGGCGCGAGGTGGCCAGCCGCAACGTCCGGCTGTTCCTGCGCGGCATGCACATCAAACGCATCCTCGCCGTCGACGAGACCCCCGAGGGCGTGATCGATTACGTGATGCGGACCCTGGGGGTCGCGGAACAGCACTGGAGCGCCTATTTCACCCGCGAACTGGCGCGCCTGCACGGCTGGGCCGGCTTCATCCGCTGGCGCTCCAGCGCCCGCCATTATCACTGGGGCCAGCGTTACCCCGGCGATCTGGTCGATCTGCTGGCGGTGCGCCTGACCCTGGCGCTGGCCCTGCTGCAGGAGCGCGGGCGCCGGTTCGGCGTCACCTCCGCCCCCGCCATCCGGGAACTGATCGAGACCCGTACGCCGGAGGCCTGGCTGCGACATGAACTGCACACCGGCCGGATACTGCCCGACCGGGCCCAGCAGGTGGAGGAGAGCCTGGCGCTGGGCGGCGCACGGCGGATCGAGGCCGTGTTCGGCGAGTATGTGCGCTGCCAGCGCACCCGCGAGGCCGAACGGCAGGCGCAATCCCTGCGCTCGCTGGCCGAGCAGACAGACGACACGCAGGCATTGGAACGGCTGGACACCGGCCAGCTCGACGCCCTGGTGCAGCACCTGCGCGAGTTCGAACGCCGGGAGGGTATGCTGTGGCTGCGGGCCATGGAGGCGCACGCCATGCACAGACTGCTCTCAGGGATACAGCTGGCACCGCCGCCGCCGCGCGACAAACGGCCCTTCGTGCAGGCGCTGTTCTGCATCGACACCCGCTCCGAGCGCATCCGGCGCCAGTTGGAATCGATCGGCGACTACCAGACCTTCGGTATCGCGGGCTTCTTCGGGGTGCCGGTCAGCTTCATGGAACTGGGCAAGGGCAGCGAGACCCATCTGTGTCCGGTGCTGCTCACGCCAAAGAACCTGGCGCTGGAGATGAGCGTCGAGGGCCCGCGCGATCTGAATGCGGTCACGGCCATGGAGAAGGCGCTGCACGAGCTCAAGGAATCCGTGCTCAGCCCCTTCGTCACGGTCGAGGCCATCGGCCTGCTGTTCGGCTTCGACATGATCGGCAAGACCCTGCTGCCCCGGCACTACAACCGCTGGCGCAGCCAGCTGCACGAACACAAGCCGCCGACCCACCTGCTGCTCGACAAGCTCGACCGCGACCAGGCCGATTCCATCGTGCGCGCCGTCCAGCGTGCCGTGATCGTCAAGGCGCTGGAACAGGAGTTCCAACTCACCGCCGAACGTATCCCCGACACCCTGGTGCGCGAATTGCGCGAGGCGGCCCTGGGCCGACAGCCGGACGCCCCCGAACTGGCCAACGCCCTGGGGTTGGACAGCGCCGCCGCGCAGGCCTTCATCCGGCGCCTGCGCGAGGTCTACCGCATCGATCCCGCCTTCGCCCGGCTGCAGCTGGAACGGCTGGCGCGCATCGGCTTCTCCCTCGATGAGCAGGTCGGCTTCGTCAGCCAGGCGCTGCGCTCGATCGGCCTGACCCGTGACTTCTCCCGCTTCATCCTGCTGGCCGGCCATGGCAGCACGTCGGAAAACAATCCCTACGAATCCGCGCTCGACTGCGGGGCCTGCGGCGGCAACCACGGCCTGGTCAACGCCCGCGTGCTGGCCCAGATGGCCAACAAGCCGGAGGTACGTCAGCGCCTGCGCGCCCACGGCATCGAGATCCCGGACGATGCCTGGTTCATTCCGGCCCTGCACAACACCACCACCGATACGCTGGCACTGTACGACCTGGACCGTCTGCCTTCATCCCATGTGGTCTATCTCGACCGGCTGCGCAAGGGCCTGACCGCGGCTTCGCGCCTGTGCGCCCGGGAGCGGCTGCCGGCACTGCAGGGGGCAACCCGACGGCGCGCAGTGCCGGAGCCGGCCGCCGCCCAGAGGGCCGTCCAGCGCAACGCCATGGACTGGTCGCAGGTGCGGCCGGAGTGGGGTCTGTCGGGCAATGCCTATTTCGTCATCGGCCGCCGCGACCTGACCCGCGAACTGGCACTGGAAGGCCGCGCCTTCCTGCACTCCTACGATTACCGCCTGGATCCGAAGCGCCGGCTGCTGGAGAACATCCTCACCGGACCGCTGGTGGTGGGTCAGTGGATCAACATGGAGCATTACTTCTCCACGGTAGACAATGAATGCTTCGGCAGCGGCAGCAAGGTCTACCACAACGTGGCTGGCCGCTTCGGCGTGATGACCGGCAACCTCAGCGATCTGCGCACCGGCCTGCCGGCCCAGACCGTGCTCGAACAGGGCCGGCCCTATCATCAACCGGTACGGCTGATCACCCTGATCGAGGCGCCGTTCGAACACGCCCGGCGTGCCGTCGACGACGTGACCGCGGTCAAGCATCTGGTGCGCAACGGCTGGATCCGGCTGCTGGTGATCGATCCCGAAACCGCGGCCGTTACCCTGTACGACGACGGCGAGTGGCGTGAGCAGACCCGCCTGACCCACCCCCCCATCCCGGAGGAGTCGACATGAGAAACCTCAACTTCAGCCCGCTCAAGAAGCTCGAGATCATCCTGGGCGGCGAGCATCAGGGCTTTGCCACCGACCTGCTCGACCGTGCCGGGGTGAAGGGCTACACCATCATCAACAACCTCTCGGGCAAGGGCAATCACGGCTTCCACGAAGGCCACTTGATGTTCAACGAGGACGACGTGCTGATCATGATCATCGCCGCCGTGCCCGAGTCCCTGGTCAAGCCCATCCTGGAGGGCTTCGCGCCCTTCTACAGCGAGCATTCGGGGGTGGTGTTCATCTCCGACATCCAGGTCACGCGGCTGGTCAAGTTCGGCGGCGGGGAGGATTCGAGCCCGCCGGGATCCTGAACGACGGGGGTTCAGGCCGGCTCACATCGCATCAGCCTGCAGGCCGGGCTCCAAAACCGCGGCGGCGACTGGATCCCCGCCTGCGCGGGGATGACGGTGGGGATGGGATGCAGAACCCGGTGGGTCGGGTTAGCGCAGCGTAACCCGACACTCACGGCGGGAAGGTCGGGTTACGCCCTCTTCGGGCTGACCCGACCTACGATTTTTTATGTCACTCCGGCGCAATAAACAGCGCAATGGACTCGACGTGCGCCGTATGCGGGAACATGTCCATCACCCCCGCGGCCGCCAGCCGGTAGCCGTACTCGTTGACCAGCAGACCGGCATCGCGCGCCAGCGAGCCGGGATGGCATGAGACATAGACGATGCGCTGCGCCCCGCGGGCGGCGATCAGCGGGATCATCTCCTTTGCGCCGCTGCGCGGTGGATCCAGCAGTACCCGATCGTAGCCGCGCGCGAGCCAGGGCTCGCCGGTCACCTCGCCCGCCAGGTCGGCGGTGAAGAATTCCGCATTGTCGATGCCGTTGGCACGCGCATTCTCCCGCGCCCGCGCCACCAGCCCGGCCTCGCCCTCCACGCCCGTCACCCCGGCGACACGGCGCGCCAGCGGCAGGGTGAAGTTGCCCAGGCCGCAGAACAGATCCAACACCCGGCTGTCCGTCTGCGGCTGCAGCAATTCCAGGGCGTGCGCGATCATCCGCTGATTGATCGCGGGATTGATCTGGGTGAAGTCGGTGGGGCGGAACTGCAGGGTCACCTGGTGATCATCCAGGTCATAGCTCAGCGCACCGGCCGCCGCTGCGGACTCGGGCCAGAGCAGCGTCACCGAATCCGGCCCCTTCGGCTGCAGATGGATCTGCATGTCGTATTCCTGCCCGAAGGCCTTGAGACTGGCCAGGTCGGACTCGCTCGGCGCCTCCAGTACCCGGAACACCAGGGCGGTGACGCGGTCGCCGACCGCCACCTCGATCTGCGGCACCGCGGCCCTGATCGACAGGGAATCGATCAGCAGCGCCAGGTCCCTGAGACGGTAACCGACATCGGGATGCAGCACCTCGCAATTGTCGATGCGGGCGACGAAGGGCTTGCGCTTTTCCCGGAACCCGACCAGCACCTCGCCCTTCCTGCGCACGTACTTCACCCCCAGGCGCGCCTTGTGCCGATAGCCCCAGACCGGGCCGGTCAGGGGCGGGAGCACCGTCTCCGGCTCCACGCCGCCGATACGCTTGAGATTATCCAGCAGCACCCCCTGTTTGGCCCGGATCTGGGCCGCGGGATCCATATGCTGCAGACTGCAACCACCGCACACAGCGGCCGCGCTGCAGCGCGGCACCACCCGCTCGGACGCCGGTTCGAGCACGGCCTCGACCCGGCCTTCGTCATAACTGCGGTGCTTGCCGGTATAGATGAAGGTGACCCGCTCGCCCGGCAGGGCACCGTCGATGAACACGGCCTTGCCGTCCAGGTGTGCGACCCCGCGGCCGTCGTGGGAAAGCGAATCGATATGCGCCGGAACCGGATCCGGCGGCAGTGACTTTCTGCGCCGTGCCATGGGCGTCAGTCCGCCGGCCAGGCCGACAGGAAGGCACTGAAATGCGCACGGTCGCCGGCCTTCAGGTACTCGCGCAGCCGGGTGAGTTCTGCATCGTACCCGGGCCGCAGGAGGTGTCCGCGCATGAGTTCGAACCGCAGCCACACCAGATAGGTGTTGAGCACGTCCGTCTCGCAGTAGTCGCGAATGGCGCCGGTGTCACCGGCCAGGAAACGCGCCCAGACCTGCGCGCCGTCCATGCCCAGTTTGCCGGGAAAACCGAGCAGGCTGGCAATCTCCCCCAACGGCGCATTGGCGCGTGGCTGATAGCCGGCCAGCACGTCCATCAGATCGGTGTGGCGGCTGTGGTAGCGGCTGAGGTAATTGTTCCACTTGAACTCGCGGTCCTCCTCGCCGGCATCCCAGTAACGCGGTGCGCTGACACCGTGCAGCAGGGCCCGGTAATGGAGTACCGGGAGATCGAAACCGCTGCCGTTCCAGGACACCAGCGTCGGGGTATCGCGCTCGATGCGATCGAAAAAGGCCCGGATCAGATCGGACTCCGGGCTGTCAGGACTGCCCAGCGATGAGACCTCCAGCGTCTCGCCACTGCGCCGCACTGCCGAGATGGCAACGATGCGATGCAGATGCAGGCGCAGGAATTCGCTGCCGCCGGTTTCCTGCGCCCGCAGATGGAACAGGGCCTTGGCGACGTCCTCGTCGCTCAGACCGTCCAGGCCATGCAGCCGACGGCCACCGTCCAGGTCGGGGACGGTTTCTATATCGAACACCAGTACGTTCATTTGGATAAAACCTTAACGCGGAGGCGCAGGGGCGCAGAGAACGCAAAGATCATCAATATAAATGCATAAATGGTTTCTTTGCGTCTCTGCGCCCTTGCGTTGAAGGGGTTTATTTCTGTTTCCAGCTGCCGCCTGCGTCCTGATACCACCAGCCCGAAGGCGCGTTGTCGACCCAGCGCCGGGCGAAGGTGGCGCGGATCTCGTCCTGCCACTCGGGATGGCCGTTGACCCGCGCGATCTCGGCATACAGGGCCTGACGGTCGCGGTTCTCCTCCGCCACCAGCTGCTGCACCCGGGCGCGGTCGCGCAGGGCGACGGCATTCATATCGCGGATACGCAGTTCGCCATTGGCGGCGATGCCTACCGCACCCTGCTGATAGAAGGGTTCGAGCTGCTGGTGGCGGGCCTTCATCTGCGCCCGCAGCCGGTTGATGGCGGGCGACTGCACATTGATGTCGGCCGCGGCCGCGGCCGGCGTCACGGCCGCCTCGAGCAGGGCGACCCAGAGCGGGCGGTCGGATTCAAGGCGGCTGTCGGGCGCCGGCGCCGGCTGCTCCTGCGCAGGCGCCTCCTCGCGCTGCGGCACGCCGTAGACATCACGGATGATGCGGTCGGCAGCCTGCTCGGCGGCGGCAGCCGGGAAATAGACATTGATGGTCACACAGCCGGCCAGCAGGGTCAGCAGCAGCCACCACGGAGCTAACACGATTCTGTACATACCTGAACTCCCCGAGTCATTGTTACTGAATCTGCGGCGCCCCGCCCGCGGTCGCCGCCTTGAGGCGTTCCACCAGGGCCGGCCAGTCCACCGCGTCGGCGTAGCCGATCACGTTGATGCGCGGCGGCAGCCGGGTGCCCCTGACCAGATAATAACCCTGTTCGGCCGGCGCCACACCGCCCATCTCGCATATCCCGTTGCGCAGCCGGCAGCGGATGCCGAGACGATCATACGGAAATTCCTCGAACAGGCCCAGAAAGGTCTGCGACAGCGCCTGACCGACACCGCCGCCGATCCGCGACAGGTTGTCCACTGCCCGCTGGCTGATGCGATGCCGGCTGGTATCGTCCGCGGGCGTGACCAGGGCGGCGTCAAAGGCCAGTGGTTCCCAGTTCTGCAGCCACAGTTTGCGGATATGCCCATCCAGCCTGCCTTCGATTCTACCGAAGGCGAAGGTGCCGGTCAGTTGTTCCAGGTCGATATTGTCGATCTCAATGTCGGCCTGCAGCTGCGGCACCAGCCCCAGGGGCTGATCCAGGCGCAGGTCCCGTAGCCGGACCGCACCGTCGAACACCCGCACCAGCAGCATGCCGCCGACCTCCACGCGGCCCTCGGCATAGCGAAGCTCCGGGATCACGCCGGACAGCTGCCCCTGCATCGGCGGCCACTCCAGGGCGGTGGTGAGCCGCTGCATCGACACCGGCGTGAGAATGGCATCGATCTGCCAGCGCATGGCTCCGCTTCCCGGATCGGAGAGTTCCCATTCCTCGATCAGCAGCCGGCCGTCCAGCACCTCCACCTCGGCCGGTTCCAGCAGCCGGTACTGGCTGCCCTGGCTCTGCAGCCGGAACCCGGCCGCCCCCAGTTCGAGTCGATACAGGCTGCCGCCCTCCCAGCCGATGCGCAGGGTGCGCGGCCTGTCGTCCCGGCCCCAGGCCAGGTTGCCGGCCAGGCCTTCCAGGCTCAGGCGCTGGGCGGGATCCTCCAGCGCCACTGCATTGAGCACGACGTCGACGCTCTCCAGCCGGTCATCGCGCAGACTCAGGCTGCCGCTGATCCGACCGCGGGCAGCGAGATCCGAGAAGGCGGTGCCGGCCAGCCAGGGAGCGGCATAGGTCGGGAAGAACCCGGCCAGTTCGAGCCGCTGGATATCGACCCGCGCCTGCTGCAGCAGGGCGTCGGCAGCCGGGCTCAACTCGGCTTCCAGCGTCGCGACCAGCAGGTCGGGCTGCAGCAGTTCGACCCCGGACACCCGCACCCGGCCCGCGTCAGGGATCAGGTGATACTGTCCCGATGCCTGCAGCGGCTGCACGGCGAAGTCGGTGTAGACGGGATCCAGATACAGGCCGCCCTGATCCAGGGCGAGATCGAAGCTGCCTTCATAGTCGTTGCCCGTGCGCTGTGCGCTCAGGGACAACTCGCCGGCAAGGGCCTCACCCGCCGCCAGCCCGCTGGCATTGGAGAAGGCAACCTGGCCGACCTGCAGATCCAGAACGAGACGCTGCAGCAACGCGGCCGCGCCTGCGGCCTCGGCCTGCAGATCCAGCCGGCCTGCGCCGAAGCGGTAGCCTTCCGGCAGCCAGGGGGCAGCGAGTGCGGCCAGCGTCTGCGCCGCCAGGTGCTGGCCCTCCACCCGGGCCCGCCAGCGCCCGGCCGTGTACTCCAATTCGAGCCGCACCCGCCCGCCGGCATAGGCGACCGGTCCCAGCTTCAGGGTGAGGCTGTCCCGGTCCGGCGCATGATCGAGCGTGAAGGGTCCCTGCAGAGGCTGGCCACGCCAGTCGGCAAGGGCAAAGCGGCCTTTGCCGCAACGCAGCCGCACCGCCTCCTCCAGCGCCAGCTCGTCACACTGCAGCCGCAGCCCCTGCAGGCGCTCCCCGCTGGGAATGTGTTCCAGCCGTTCGATCTCGATCCGGCCGGCCAGGCGGCCGGAAGGCAGGAATTCGATTTCCGTGCTCAGACCGGTGATTACCAGGCCCCGGCCTTCCAACCCGGGCAGATGCAGTTGCAGCTGCTCGATGGCAACGACGCACAGGGGCATCAGCAGCAATACAAGGAAATACCAACGGCGCTGGCGCAGGAGCGGGCGCACCGTCAGGCGGGGAAGACTCCGGTGGAGAGATAGCGGTCGCCGCGGTCGCAGATGATGCTCACGATCACGGCGTTTTCGACCTGGCGCGACAGTTCCAGCGCCGCCGCCACCGCACCGCCCGAGGAGATGCCGCAGAAGATGCCCTCGCGCGCGGCCAGGGCCCGGGTGGTCTCCTCCGCGCTCGCCTGCTCGATATCGATGATGCGATCGACCCGTGCCGGATCATAGATGCGCGGCAGATACTCCGGTGGCCAGCGGCGGATTCCCGGGATGGAGGAACCCTCGGTCGGCTGCACCCCGACGATCTCCACCCCCGGACTCTGCTCCTTGAGATAGCGCCCGGTACCCATGATGGTGCCGGTCGTGCCCATGGCACTGACGAAGTGCGTGATCTCCCCGCCGGTGTCGCGCCAGATCTCGGGACCGGTGCTTTCGTAATGGGCGTCAGGGTTGTCCGGGTTGGCGAACTGGTCCAGCACCCGACCGCGGCCCTCGGCCTGCATCTGCTGCGCCAGATCGCGCGCGCCTTCCATGCCCTCGTCGCGGCTGACCAGCACGATCTCGGCGCCGTAGGCCTTCATTACGGCGCGGCGTTCCAGGCTCATGTTCTCGGGCATGATCAGAACCAGGCGATAGCCCTTGATGGCGGCGGTCATGGCCAGCGCAATGCCGGTGTTGCCGCTGGTGGCCTCGATCAGGGTATCGCCCGGACGGATGTCGCCGCGCTGTTCGGCGTGGCGGATCATGGCCAGCGCGGGACGGTCCTTGACCGAACCGGCGGGGTTGTTGCCTTCGAGTTTGACCAGGACGGTATTGGTGGATTCACCGACCAGGCGCTGCAACCGCACCAGTGGCGTGTTGCCGACAAAGGCCTCGAGCGTGGGGTAGTCCATGTGCAATCCGGTTTCGATGTGGACAGTCGCATGACGGATTTTGACCCCTGACACAAATAACTGCAACATAACGTGGACAGGCCGGATCCAGATAAGAACAACACGGGAGTCAGAAGATGTACAAGGCCTTTTTGCGCGGCGTTTTGCTGCACGCCTCAGCCTGCGCCATCCCCTCCGTTGCCACGGCCGAGACCGCCGACGAATACTACCAGTCCGGTTTTCCTGTGGTGCTGTCGGCCACCCGTCTGGCCCAGCCCCAGTACGAAGCGCCGGTGGCCATGACCGTCATCGATCGGGCCATGATCGAAGCCAGCGGCGCAGTGGACATTCCCGATCTGCTGCGTCTGGTCCCCGGCTTCCAGGTCGCGCGCGCCTCCGGCCACACCATCACCGCCACCTATCACGGCCTGTCCGACCAGCACGCCCGACGCATGCAGGTACGCATCGACGGCCGTCCGGTCTACAGTCCGTCGATCGGCGGCGTGCGCTGGACCGATCTGCCGGTGGCCATCGAGGACATCGAACGCATCGAGGTGGTGCGCGGTCCCAATGCCGCCGCCCTCGGTTCCAACTCCTACCTCGGCGCCATCAACATCACCACCCTGCATGCCAGCCAGACACCGCGGTTCAGTGCGAAGGCCCAGACCGGAAACAAGGGCTTTCGCCGCGGCTTTGCCCGCTACAGCCACAGCCGGGACGCACTGGACTATCGCCTGAGCCTGGCCCGCCGGCTCGACGACGGCTTTCAGGAATTCGTCGATCAGGACTCGGGCGCGCGCCTGCAGCGTCACGACAGCATGCGCACCAGCATGGTGAATTTTCGCGCCGACCACGTCGCCGCCAACAACGATGCCTGGGAACTCCAGTTCGGCTATGCCCGGGGGCCGCGCGGGGAAGGCATGAGCGTTCACCACGACCCCGACCGCACCCGCGAACTCACCAGTCACTACCAGCAGCTGCGCTGGCACCGCAGCGAATCGCCCGACGACAGCTGGACCCTGCTGGCCTATCACAATTACATGGATCACAACGAGATCACAGTCACGCCGCTGTCCAGCCTGTTCGGTGTGCCGCCGGTCCAGGTCATTGCCCTGTTCGGCCGCGACGATCCCATTGCGGTGGATTTCTCGGTCCTGGAGCAGCGTTTCGGGATCGAGCTGCAGCGCAGCCTGCGGCTGCACGCACGGCTGCGCAGCACCTGGGGAGTGGGGTTGCGCGAGGACCGGGTCAAGGGACGGGTGCTGTTCAACCGCGATCACCGGATCGAATCCTCGCTGCAGCGCCTGTTCGGAAACCTGGAATGGCGGTTGCGCGACGACCTGGTCGCCAACCTCGGCTTCACCCTGGAACATACCGAGTTCGCCGGCACCCTGTTCTCGCCGCGACTGGCGGTCAACTACCAGTTCCGCCCCCGCCACGGGATGCACCTGAGCCTGTCGCGCGCCCTGCGCCACCCCAGCATCCTGGAGACGCATGCCGATCTGGCCGTGCGCCTGAGCGACGGCACCCTGATCGATCAGATCATGCTGGGCAACACCCGCGTCGATCCGGAGCGTCTGCACGCCTATGAGATCGGCTACCTGGGACAGTTTCCCGAACTGCACACCACGGTCGACCTCAAGCTGTTCCACAAGGATATCGACGACCGCATCACCGCGGTCAAGGACAAGGCCTTCCCTGAACCCCTGCCCAGCCCCTCGGCCAACCTGTTCACCAACAGCGGCCGCATGAGCATCAACGGCGCGGAAGTCTCCATCACCTGGCGGCCGGCCTACCGCACCCTGGTGGGCATCAATCACAACTACACCCGGGGCAAGGGCCAGGCGCTGAACCTGATCAACGGCCCCGGAGTGGAGTACGAGGATCTCGGCGAGGACATCCCGACCCACACCAGCAGCATCTTTGCCATGCACCGGCTGTCCGGGGACTGGGACCTGAGCCTGCTATACTACCGGGTCAGGGCGATGAAGTGGCTGGGCGACGGCGACCGCGTCCCCGGCTACGACCGGCTCGATACCCGATTCAAAAAGGGCTTCCGTATCAACGGTCAGCGCGCTCATGTGGCGCTTACCTGGCAGAACCTGCTGGACGAATATATCGATTTTCGTCAGGAAAACACCTTCGATACCCGCGTCTATTTCGAGGTCGGTCTGTCTCTGAACTAGGGCGACCATAACAGCCACAACATGCGCCTGATCCTGCCCATCCTGCTGCTGGCCGTATCGCTGTGCCAGGACGCATCCGCAACCGCGGACAGAGTCATGCTGTTGAGCAGCCTGTTGGAATCACATCATACCCGCTTCCGCGACGTCCTGGCCCGGGCGCTGGTGCCCGTTGAACTGGATGAATACCGGCTGCCAGCGTCCGGCACCCGCTCCCCGCCGGCGCCAGACAAGGCGACGCTGATCATCGCCGCCGGTGCCCGGGCCTGTGAACTGGGACTCGCCCAGGCACAGCGCCCGGTCCTGTGCAGCTTCATCACCGAGGCCGCCTATCGACGCCTCAGCGACCAGGCGCGCGCACCGCGTCACAGTGCCCTGTTCCTGGACCAGCCTCTGGCGCGGCAGTTGAATCTGGCCCGACTGCTGCTGCCACCCGACGGCGAACTGGTTGTACTCGTATCGCACCCCCACAGCGCTGGCGAAGCCCTGCGGGCGACCGCCGCCAGGCGCGGGATCGACCTGACCCTGCTGCAACTGGCGCCGAACCAGAACCCGGCCAGCCGCATCCAGCAGGGCATGGACCGCCACCAGATGCTGCTGGCCCTGCCCGACCCGACAGTCTACAACCGCCATACCATTCACGGCATACTTCTTACCACCTATCGCAAGGGCATCGCCGTGATCGGATTTTCAGACTCCTTCGTCAAGGCCGGCGCCATCGCTGCCGTGCACAGTACGCCCGAGGACATGGCGCGTGCGAGTGCCGACATTGCCAGCGCGTTTCTGGCCGGCGCGGAAACCGGCCTGCCCGCACCCGCACACCCTTCCCGGTTCACCGTCACGCTCAATTACAGGGTGGCCCAGACACTGAGCCTGGTTCTGCCGCCGGAGGCGCGGCTGCACGATCAGCTTCGCGACATGGAGGCGGGAACCCGATGACACTGCACAGCATCCAGTCCCGCATCCTGATCAATGCGATCATTCCAGCCGCGCTGCTGGCCCTGATACTGGGGTACTACTTCATCGACAGCCGGATCACCCAGGCCCGGCACACCCTCATCGAGAGCGGCAACGCCATCGCCCGTTATCTCTCCTCCGGGGCCGAATACAGTATCTATACCGGCAATCACGAGGTCCTCGAGCAGCTGGCCCGGCGGGCGCTGTCCGACCCCAAGGTGGTACACGTCGCGGTCAGGGACCGCCATGGCGAAATCCTGTTCGAACAACGGGAACCCGGCAGTGAACAACTGCCCCGGGACAAACTGATCAGTCTCGAGCATGCCATTGAACCGCCGAATATCCCGATACATGACTACCCCGAGGCCGGCACCCGGACCGAGGCCGTGGCGCCCATGGGTCGGATATTCATCGATCTGTCCATGCAGTCCGTACTCAGCGCGGAAAGCGAAATCCTGATCAACGGCCTGATCTTCACCCTGCTGATCCTGGGCGCGGCCAGCCTGCTGGCCGCGCATCTGAGTCGCGCCATTTCCCACCCCATCACCCATCTTACCGCCACCGTCCAGGAACTCGGCCGCGGCAACCTCTCCGTGCGTGCACGCACCGTCGGTACCGGGGAACTGAGATCGCTGCAGGAAGGCATCAACGCCATGGCCGGGACGCTGGAAGACACCCAGAAGGACCTGGAACGTCAGATTCAGTCCGCCACCCACGAACTGCGCACTACGCTGCAGCGGCTGGAGCGGCAGAATGTGGAACTGGAACAGGCACGGCAGGCAGCGCTGCAGGCCGTGCGCGACAAGTCCGAGTTTCTCGCCAACATGAGCCACGAGATCCGCACCCCGCTCAACGGCATGCTGGGCTTCATCGACCTGCTGCTGCACACGCCGCTGTCGGCCGAGCAGCGCGAGTACGTCACCACGGTACGCAAGTCGGCCACCAACCTGCTGGTGATCGTCAACGACATTCTGGATTTCTCCAAGATCGAATCCGGCAATCTGCAGATCGAGCACAGTCCCTTCGATCTGCGCGAGGCGCTGGAGGATTCCATGGACCTGATGGCCCCGCTGGCCCACGCCAAGGGACTGGAATGCGTATTGCTGGTCTATGCCGACGTGCCGCTGCATCTGTACGGGGATTCCACCCGCATCCGCCAGGTGCTGCTCAACCTCATCGGCAACGCCATCAAGTTCACCCGTCAGGGCAGCGTGGTGGTGCGGGTCATGCTGGATGAACCGCTGACCGCCGACAGCGAACAGGCCGGCATCCGGGTCCAGGTCAGCGACACCGGCGAGGGCCTGTCACCCGAACAGCAGGGGCGGTTGTTCACCGCCTTCTTCCAGTCCGACAGTTCGCCCACCCGACGTCACGGCGGCACCGGCCTGGGCCTGTTCATCTCCAAGCGGCTGGTGGAACTGATGGGCGGCAGTATCGGCGTCAACAGCCTGCCGGGACACGGCTCCACCTTCTGGTTCCGGCTCACCCTCAGTACCCAGGGCGAGGTCCCGAGCACCGAGCCGGCGCTGCCACCGGCCAGCGGTACCGTGCTGGTCTGCGACCCGTTCCCCCTGGCCCGGCTGGCCCTGTGCCATCCGCTGGAATCCTGGGGCCTGCAGGTCATCGAGGCCGATGACCCCGACGGTCTGCTCCGATTGCTGGACAGCACGGATACGCCGCGTCCCGACTTCATCGCCCTGGGCCTGCCACCGACCCGGGAAAGCCAGGCGGAAATCGAGCGCCTGCTTGCACTGCTCAGGCCCTACGCCATCCCGGTGCTGCTGCTGCTCAATACCATCGAGAAGGAACGACTGCAGCGTGCCCTGACACTGGGTGCAGCCCAATGCCTGGCCAAACCTGCCCGGCGCGATTCACTGCGTCTGGCAGTTTGGAAACTCATGGGCTGGCCCGAAACCCGCCACAGTGCACTCACGGACAGGCGCAAGCAGCCACGGCCCCAGCCGCCCCGGTTGGAGGGCGGCCGGGTCCTGATCGCCGATGACAACGAAATCAATCGCCGACTGACCGAACTGCAGTTGCAGGCGCTCGGCATCCGGGTCGACCAGGCGGCCGATGGCATCCAGGCGTTGGAACTGGCCCGGCAGCACAGCTACGATCTGATCATTCTCGATGTGCATATGCCCAGGCTGACCGGTGGCGATACCGCCCGCAAGATCCGCGCGACCCCCGACAACCCCAACCGTTCCACACCGATCATTGCCCTGACCGCCGACGCCCTGATCCATCTGGAAGCCGATGCGGATATCAGCGCGCTGGTCCAGGAAGTCCTGATCAAGCCGGTCACCGAGTACCGTATCTGGGAAAGTGTGCGGCGCTGGACCCGCGCCACACCTGCCGCGCCCGAGCCCGGCGCAGAGGAACGTGTCGCCGCGGTCAAACGGGAACTGGTGGAGCGTTTTCGCGGTGAAGCCGGACAGTGGCAAACGGCCCTGCAGCACGCCTTCGATGCGCATGACTGGCAGAACCTGCGGGAACAGGCGCACAAGCTCAAGGGCTCGGCGGTATATTGCGGCCTGCAGGCGCTGGCTGCGGCAGGGGAAGGCCTGCAGTCAGCCTGTGAGGCCGACGATGCACCGGCGATCGAAGCGGCACTGGCGCAGTGCCAGCAGGAACTGGAGCGGTTCGGGAACCGGGAGCCCACGTAGGATGGGTGGAGCACAGCGCAACCCATCGCCGTCCGGCGGCCGGGTGATGGAGTACGGCGCTGTGCGCCTTCACCCATCCTGTCTGCTATTTCCCGTCCGCCAGCAAAATCACATAGGCGATGGCATAATCGCGCTCGTCGGCGATGGAGACATGGCTGGCCGTCACGGCATTGGTACGAGCCAGCGCCTGGGCCGCGCCCCGGTAATGCAGTTCCGGCCGTCCCCTGGAGTCATGACCGACCTGGATATCCTGCAGCCTGAGCCCGTCCCGGAAGCCGGTACCAAAGGCCTTGGCCACCGCCTCCTTGACGGCAAAGCGCTTGGCCAGCAGGGCCGCCGGCCGCGCGCAGGCGTCGAACTCCTGCAGTTCCGCCGCGCTGAGTATGCGCTCGGCGAAGCGCCGGCCGAAACGCGTCAGCGCCTGCTCCATGCGGGCGATACTGACGATATCGGTGCCGATGCCATAGATCAGAGCCATCGGGTTCAGCGCCGCGCCGCGACCATCAGCCGCTTCATCTCGCGCACCGCCTCCTGCAGGCCGGTGAAGACGGCCCGGGCCACGATGGCATGACCGATGTTGAGTTCGCGAACGGCCGGCAACGCCGCGATCGGCTGTACATTGTGATAGTGCAGTCCGTGGCCGGCGTTGACCTGCAACCCGGCCCGCACGCCGGCATCGACCGCCGTGCGGATGCGTTCGTATTCGCTCTGCTGCGCCGCCCCGGCGGCATCGGCGTAATGACCGGTATGGATCTCGATGCAGGGTGCGCCGGCCGCCGCCGCGGCCTCGATCTGGGCCGGTTCGGCATCGATGAACAGCGACACCCGTACCCCGGCGGCGGCCAGCCGGGCACAGGCCTCCCGGATTCGCTGCGGCTGGCCGGCGACGTCCAGCCCGCCCTCGGTGGTCAGTTCCTCGCGCCGTTCCGGCACCAGGCAGCAGTCCTGCGGCCGGATGCGCTCGGCGATGGCGAGCATCTCCTCGGTCACTGCCATCTCCAGGTTCATGCGCGTCTGCAGGATGCCGGCCAGCATCTCCACATCGCGTTCCTGGATGTGGCGGCGATCCTCGCGCAAGTGCAGGGTGATGCCATCGGCGCCGGCCTGCTCGGCCTCGATCGCCGCCTGCACCGGGTCGGGAAACCGGGTACCGCGGGCCTGGCGCAGGGTGGCCACGTGATCGATATTCACGCCCAGCAGAATATCCTTGGGATGTTCAATCATGTCCGCTCCGCCCCTGTCCTTCCAGATCGATGAGAAATTCGCGTGTCTTCAGCGGCCGCTCGCCCAGATACTGTCCCAGCACCTGGCGCAGCAGCGGCTTGATTTCACGCAGATCCTGCGCATTGTCACAGGCCTCGGCCGCCAGTGCCAGCAGGGCCCGGCCGCTGATCCCGCCCTGCCCCTGCATCCGTTCCAGCCCCTGCTCGGGAAGGTAGCGGTAGCGGCAGCGGGCCTCGATCGGCTCACCGGACACGTCCGACTCCAGTACCAGCGCATACCCCAGGGCCTCCAGCAGTCGCTTCTCGAACACCCGCAGTACCGCCTCCAGGGGCTGGAGCGCGAAGCTGCCGAGCGCCTGAACGTAGGCATCGAAGACCTCGGGATGCGGATCCTGACGCTGCAGCAGTCGCAGCAGGAGCTCATTGAGATAATAGGCCGCGAACAGGGCCTGGCCACGAAGCTCGGGCGAGCGCCCGGCCACCTCCATCCGGCGCAGGCTGAACAACTCTCCGCGCCCCCCCCAGGAACACAGCAGCGGCAGGAAGGGACGCAGCAGGCCGCGCAGCGGCGAGCGCGCGCTGCGCGCACCACGCGCGACCACGCCGATGCGTCCATACCCGGGCGTAATGAGCTCCAACAGCGCACTGGTATCACGCCAGGCCCGGTGATGCAGGATATAGGCGGGCTGCAGCTCGACGCTGTCGACACTCATGGCGGGATTGTCCCGGAAATATAAATACCCACGGAAAGCACGGACAATAAGATACTAATGAGAAGTAAGTTAGACGACACTCAGGGCTTCAAGTGTGCAGGTCGGGTCAGCCCGCAGGGGCGTAATCCGACGCTTCGCCCGGATTACATGTCGGGTTACGCTGCGCCAACCCGACCTACGGGGCTGCGGGACAGCCGAATACACAGGACTCCGCCCCACACTCATCCTGTCCGTGCTTTCCGTGTTTTCCGTGGCTATCCTGTTTCATTCATCGATGCCAAGGCTGCGCAGGGCACGCTCATCATCCGCCCAGCCGCCCTTGACCTTGACCCACAGTTGCAGGAATACCTTGCTGCCGAACAGCCGCTCCATGTCCAGTCGCGCCTCGCGGCCGATCTGCTTGAGCATGGCGCCGCCCTTGCCGATCACGATGGCCTTCTGCGAATCGCGCTCCACCCATACCAGTCCATGGATGCGCAGCAGACCGTCGTCGTCCTTGAACTGTTCGATCTGCACAGTCAGACCGTAGGGCAGCTCCTGACCCAGGCGACGGAACAGCTTCTCGCGAATCAACTCGGCCGCGAGAAAACGCTCGCTGCGATCGGTGATCTGCTCCTCGGGGAAATAGGGCGGCCCTGCGGGCAGGCGCGCGATCACGCACTGTTCCAGTCGCTCCAGATTCTCCCCGCGCGCGGCTGACAGGGGCAGGATTTCGGCGAAATCATGCCTGCCCGCCAGCGTCTGCAACTCCGGCAGCAGTTGAGCGCGATCCGCCACCCGGTCGATCTTGTTGACCGCCAGCAGTATCGGAACGCCGGCCTGACGCAGACGCCGCAGCACCAGTTCGTCCTCGTCGGTCCAGCGTCCGGCCTCGATCAGGAATACGGCCAGGTCCACGTCAGCGATGGCATCGCTGGCGGCGCGGTTGAGCGCCCGGTTGAGCGCGCGCTTGCCGCCGCGATGCAGGCCCGGGGTATCGATATAGACCACCTGGGCCTGCGACGTGGTCTTGATGCCGAGAATACGGTGCCGGGTCGTCTGCGGCTTATCCGAGGTTATGCTTATTTTCTGTCCGAGTATGCGGTTGAGCAGGGTCGACTTGCCCACGTTCGGCCGCCCGACCAGCGCCACCAGGCCGCAGCGGAAATCGCCGGAATCCGTATTCATGCCTGCCGCGCCCTCATCATGCATCCGACTCCTGCACCTCGGTCTCCACGCCCAGCGCCTGCAGCATGCCGGCGGCGGCGGCCTGTTCGGCCTTGCGCCGGCTGGAGCCGCGTCCGCGGCTGCTGCGGTCCAGCCCGGCGATCCGACATTCGACCTCGAAGGTCTGGGCGTGCGCCTTGCCGGAGACCTGGATCACCTGATATTCGGGCAGTTCGATGTGGCGGGACTGGAGGTATTCCTGCAGGCGGGTCTTCGGATCCTTGAGCGCGGCGGCCTCCGGCAGCGACTGCAGTCGCGGCTGATAGAGTTGCAGCACCAGTGCGGCAGCGGTATCGAAACCGGCGTCCAGATAGACGGCACCGAGAATCGCTTCCAGGGCGTCGGCCAGGATGGAATCACGCCGGAAGCCGCCGCTCTTCAGTTCGCCCGAGCCCAGTTGCAGATACTCCCCCAGTTCCAGTTCACGGGCGATGCCCGCCAGGGTGGGTTTCTTCACCAGGGTCGCGCGCAGCCGGCTCAGGTCACCTTCACTGGCTTTGGGATAGCGCGCGTAGAGGGCATCGGCGATGACCATACCGAGCACCGCATCCCCGAGGAATTCCAGTCGTTCATTGTTGAGATTGCCGGCGCTGCGATGGGTGAGCGCCTGTTGCAACAGGGCCGGGGTGGTGAATTCATGACACAGCCGCCGGGCCAGTGCTTCCAGTGGCGGCGTCAATTGCGAATCAGCTCCACGCTTTCGTCGAATTTGGTCACGGCATCCACGTTACCCAGCACCGGCACCCTGATTTCATACTGGGCGCGTACCGTCACCCGGCCCTTGTCGTTGGTAACCGTTACATCCCGGGCCTCGATGCGGGTGACATCGTTGATGATGAAACGCCGGTCAATCAGCTTGCGGATTTCAGCCGGGGACTTGCGGGTAATATCGGGCTCGTTCTTGAGCGAAGCGAGGGTCTCGGCGACCTTGAAGTTCTCCAGATAGTTGGGCAGCAACCGCAGTGTCAGTAACACGAAGAACGCGATCAGTCCCAGTACGATGATCCAGCCCAGCAGCGTCATGCCCTGCTGTCGTTGCGGATAATGCATATTACTCCCCCTCGCCCCTTGTCAATGAATGGAATCGCCGATGCGGCTCCAGGTGACGCGGTTGTTCACGCCATCCCAACTCATCCAGATAATGAAGGCCTTGCCGACCAGATTCTCCTCCGGCACCAGACCGAAGTAGCGGCTGTCCTTGCTGTTGTCGCGGTTGTCTCCCATCATAAAGTAATGCCCTTCGGGGATCATCCATTCGCCCTCGATGTTGGGATAGCCCGGCCGCACCAGGATGCGGTGCTCCACCTCGTTGAGCCGCTCCAGCCGCTCGCTGGCACCGGTGCTGGCCAGTCCTGCACCTTCCGCAATATAGGTGCCCAGGACCTGCTGCGGCATCCTTTCGCCATTGATATATAGGATTTTATCCCGATAGGCAACCCGGTCCCCGGGCAGCCCGACCACGCGCTTGATGTAGTCCACGGAAGGGTTGTCGGGGTAGCGGAACACCACTACGTCGCCCCGCTCCGGTTCTCCCAGGTCCAGGAATCGGGTATTGACCACCGGCAGGCGCAGACCGTAGGCGAACTTGTTGACCAGGATGAAGTCACCCACCAGCAGGGTAGGCATCATGGAGCCGCTGGGGATGCGGAAGGGTTCGGCCAGGAAGGAGCGCAGCAGCAGCACGACCAGGATCACGGGAAAGAAGGCGCGGGAGTATTCCACCAGCACCGGCTCCTTGAGCACCGCCTCGCGGCGCTCCGGCTCCGCGACGGCCTCGGCGGCCTGTCTGCGCTTCGGCTTCCACAGCCAGGCATCGAGCAGCCAGATCAAACCGGTAATGAAGGTGGCCAGCACCAGGATCAGCGGAAAATTAAAACTCATGACAATGACTCATGTTTGTATTTCTGGTTGTTACGTCCAAAAGCTTTACAACGCAAAGGCGCAGGGACCGCAGAGTTTTTTGATTTTACACAGTGGTCGGAAATATTGGCTATAAGACCAGAAACGCCGTCATCCCCGCGCAGGCGGGGATCCAGCACCCGCGGCGGTTTATGGATTCCCGCCTGCGCGGGAATGACGCTGTGCACTCTGCGCCTCCGCGTTGAGGTTTTCTTCAACCCTTCTTGCCCACATGCAGCACTGCCAGGAAGGCCTCCTGCGGGACCTCGACCTTGCCGAACTGCTTCATGCGGCGTTTGCCGGCCTTCTGCTTTTCCAGCAGCTTGCGCTTGCGGCTGACGTCGCCGCCGTAGCACTTGGCGGTCACGTTCTTGCGCAGTGCCTTGACCGTGGTACGGGCGATGATCTGGTTGCCGATGGCGGCCTGGATGGCCACATCGAACATCTGCCGCGGAATCAGTTCCTTCATCGCATCGGCCAGTTCGCGGCCCTTGTAGGGGGCATTGTCATGATGGACGATCAGCGACAGGGCATCCACCCGCTCGCCGTTGATGAGGATGTCCAGCTTGACCAGCTTGGCAGCCTGGAAGCGCAGGTGGTGGTAATCGAAGGATGCATAGCCGCGGCTGACTGATTTCAGCCGGTCGAAGAAGTCCAGCACCACCTCGCTCAGCGGCATCTCGAAATTCAGCGACACCTGCTTGCCCAGATACTGCATGTTCTTCTGCACCCCGCGCTTCTCCACGCACAGGGTGATCACCGCGCCCAGGTAATCCTGGGGTACCAGGATATTGGCGAGGATGATGGGTTCGCGGATCTCCTCGATCTCGTTGGGCGGCGGCAGCTCCGCCGGATTGTCCACCTGCAGGGTCTCGCCGCGGGTGGTCAGGACCTCGTAGATCACGGTCGGGGCAGTGGTGATCAGGTCCAGATCGTACTCACGCTCCAGCCGCTCCTGCACGATCTCCATGTGCAGCATGCCGAGAAAACCGCAGCGGAAACCGAACCCCAGGGCCTGGGAGTTCTCCGGATCGTACTGCAGGGCGGCATCGTTCAGGCGCAGCTTCTCCAGGGCATCGCGCAGGTCCTCATAATCATCGGAGCTGACCGGGTACAGTCCGGCGAAGACCCGCGGCTGCATGTACTGGAAGCCCGGCACCGGTTCGGCGGCGGGGTTGTCGGTCAGGGTCAGGGTATCGCCCACCGGCGCACCGTCGATGTCCTTAATGCCGGCGATGACATAGCCCACATCCCCGGCGCTGAGGTGGTCGGTATCCTTGCGCTTGGGAGTGAAGATGCCGACATTGTCGACCTGGTGGCTGCGTCCCGTGGACATCACCGTGATCTTCTGCCGCGGGCGCAGGGTGCCCTGCTTGACCCGCACCAGCGAGATCACGCCGACATAGTTGTCGAACCAGGAGTCTATGATCAGGGCCTTGAGCGGCGCCTCGACATCGCCCTGGGGCGGCGGAATGCGGGCGACGATGGTCTCCAGCACGTCCTCGACGCCGACACCGGTCTTGGCGCTGACATGCACGGCGTCGTGGGCCTCGATGCCGATGATGTCCTCGATCTCCTGAGCCACGAGCTCGGGCTCGGCTGAGGGCAGGTCGATCTTGTTCAGCACCGGCACCACCTCCAGGCCCTGATCGATGGCGGTGTAGCAGTTGGCCACGCTCTGCGCCTCCACGCCCTGGGCGGCATCGACCACCAGCAGGGCGCCCTCGCAGGCGGCCAGCGAGCGCGAGACCTCGTAGGAGAAATCCACATGCCCCGGGGTATCGATGAAATTGAGCCGGTAGATCCGGCCGTCGCGGGCGGTGTAGTCCAGGCTTACGCTCTGGGCCTTGATGGTGATGCCGCGCTCGCGCTCCAGGTCCATGGAATCGAGCACCTGCTCGGCCATTTCACGTTCGGTCAGGCCACCGCAGACCTGAATGAAACGGTCGGCCAGGGTCGACTTGCCATGGTCGATATGGGCGATGATGGAAAAATTGCGGATATGACTCAGATCTGCCACGGGGTTCTCGATGCATATGCCCGCCGGACGGGCACAGGGACATTGCCGGCAGCCGGACGGACCGGCCAGTTCATATAAGCATTTGAAGTCGCGGGATTATACACATTCATCCGGACGGCAGATAGCACGCAGCGCCGCCGGATCGAGAAAATACTCGCAGATGAGCCGGTCGTCAGCCGTGGTCAGAACCGGGACGCGCGTGCCCCAGCGCTCGACCAGGGCGGGATCCCGGTCGATATCGATCACTCTGAGCTCGAATCCCAAGTCCGGCTGCAGGACGCGCAGTTCCTGCTCCAGGTCCTGGCACAGGCCGCACTCGGGGCGGGCATAGAGGATCAGACGGGTCATGGCCGAAACCCGGTGCGGCCCCGGGGCGAACCGGGACCGCACCGGCGGCGGCTTACTCCGGAATGCGGATGGCCAGGAACAGGGGACCGCTGCGGCGCTGAATCAGCACCGGCACCGAACTGCCCTTATCCATGTCCTTGACCAGCTGATTGAAGTGATCGACACCCTTGACCGTCTCATTATTGAAACGCACGACGATGTCGCCTTCGCGCACGCCGGCGCGTGAGGCCACCCCGGACTTGAGCTCCTTGATCATCACGCCGCCCTCGCCCAGCTCCAGCTGCTCACGCAACTCGGCCGGGACCGCGGCCACCACCAGGCCCAGACGGTCGCTCTTGCCGGTCTGGCTCGCGGCCGGTTCGGCCGCGGCCTGCTGATCGTCCTCGAGCTCGCCCAGGGTCACCTGCAGGGTGCGGCGCTTGCCCTCACGCATGATCTTCATCTCGGCCTGCTCGCCCACCGGCGTACTGCCGACGATGTGCGGCAGACTGCTGGAACGGATCACGGGTCTGCCGTTGAACTCCAGAATGATGTCGCCGACCTGCAGCCCGGCCTTGGCCGCCGGACTGTCCGGGACCACCTTGGACACCAGCGCGCCCTGCGGCTTGTCCAGCCCGAAGGACTGGGCCAGTTCGCGGGTCACCTCCTGGATCAGCACGCCCAGCCAGCCCCGGCTGACCCGGCCCCGGGTCTTGAGCTGTTCGGCGACATCCATGGCGACCTCGATCGGAATGGCGAAGGACAGGCCCATGTAGCCGCCGGTGCGGCTGAAGATCTGGGAGTTCACGCCCACGACCTCACCGTCCATGTTGAACAGCGGCCCACCGGAGTTGCCGGGGTTGATGGCCACGTCGGTCTGGATGAAGGGCACATAGTTCTCACTCGGCAGGGCCCGGCCCTTGGCGCTGACGATGCCGGCGGTGGCCGAACGCTCGAAGCCGAAGGGCGAGCCGATGGCCAGCACCCACTCGCCGACCTTGAGTTCCTCGGACTTGCCCAGTTCAGCCACGGGCAGCCCCTGCGCCTCGACCTTGAGCAGGGCCACATCGCTGCGGGGATCGGTCCCCACCACCTCGGCAACCATCTCGTCGCGGTTGTTGAAACGGACGATGATCTCCTTGGCGTCCTGGACCACATGGTTGTTGGTGAGGATGTAGCCGTCTTCAGAGATGATGAAGCCGGAGCCGAGCGACTTGGCCTCGTGCTCACGCGGCTCGCCGCCTTCGCCCTCGAAGAAGTGGCGGAACAGGTCACCGAAGGGGCTGTCTTCCGGCAGGTCGGGCATCTCCATACCCGGCGGCAGCTGCATGCGCGGTTCCTTCACCACCTGGGTGGTGCTGATGTTGACCACCACCGGGCTGTTCTGTTCGACCAGTCCGGAAAAATCCGGCAGTGATGACGACCAGGGCGCCGCGGCGGCCTGGGTCAGTCCCATCAATCCGAGCAGCGCCAGGCCATTCAGCCAGGATGCAATCTTGTATTTCATACCCACTCCCGTAATGGAATCGTCACTATCGTTATATGACATCAATATACAACACCCGGCCTGAAGCCGGGCTGAACAGCCTTCAGCCCGGCGTTGGCTGCGAACCGGGCCGGGGCGCGGCCGGTACCGTATCGACCCGCGCGCCAACCACGCCGAGCACGACCGGCTGATAGCGTTGGTCGTCGCGTATCCGGCAGGAAAACCCGCGCAACCAGTAAAAGCCCAGTCCACCGCCGGCCAGTGCGCCGAGCAGCGTCGGCCATTCCTCCAGGATGCCCAGGCGCGCGGCCAGCACCTCGCCCAGCAGCCCGCCCAGGAACAGGCACAGCAGCGGCAGCAGGTAGAGCGCGAGGGACCCGCGCAGGAACGCCCCCTCATCTATGCCGATGCGCACCGTCTGTCCGGGCCGTACCCCGACGGGATCGATGACCCGTACCCGGCTGCGTCGATTTCCCAATACCTGCGCCAGCACCGAGGTGCCGCAGCCCTTGTTGACTGCGCACTGCCCGCATACCGACTGGCGCCGGGTCTCGACCCAGGCCACACCGTCGGCGGCCTCGAGCACCTGGCCCTGTTCCTCGATCATGGCCGCCGCCCTGCTGCTTCATTCACTGCGTCGCACCCCCCGCGCCAGACGCTCGGCCGTCACCGCCGGCACCTCGCCCACCACGATGACGTGATAGCCGTCCAGGGCGCGACCCATGGCATTGACCGCACCCATGTTCGACAGGCCCTCCAGGCCGGGCGGGGTATTCTCGTCACGCGCCTCGATGTAGACCGAGACCGTGGCCAGGCCATCGCCGAAGACCCAGTGCTCGACCCTTTGCCCGCTGACCGGCATGCCGTGCCAGTTGTGGCCGCGCAGTTCGAAGCCGGGTGGGAGCCAGGCGAATTCCCAGCCGCTGTCGGCGTCCGCCGGAATCTCCTGCGCCGCGGCCGACGGCGGCCCCTCATAGCGGGTGAAATGCTCGCCGCCCAATTCCGGACGCAGGTCGGCATCGTCGATGTGTTTCACCACCTCCAGCCGGGTGAACATCATCTGCTCCAGGGCGGCACCGGAAGCCGTGACCAGTTCCGATCGCAGCGGCAGGGCATGCTCACTGTCGAGCCAGAAGCGGTAACCATAACGATAATCGTCGCGCGGCTCGATCACCACCACCTGGCTGCGGCGCTGCAGCATACGGTCGCTGTCCCCAAGGCTGAAGCGGTAATGTCGGCTGAGTTGTTCCAGATCGCGCGGCAGGGCCGCGAAGGGGCCGCGCGGCAGACTGCGGTCCACCATGACGGCCTTGCTGTCGGAGAGGATGCAGGTCACACCCTCCTGGTCGCGGATGACCTCGCGCGCCGCCCCGCTCAGGGCGAACAGCCGCTGGCGGCTGTCCTCGCCGCCGCGATGCATGATGCGCATGGCATCCAGCTTGCCGTTGTGCTGGTAGACGAAGGTACCGCGATAGTTCAGATCCTGGATGGCATTCGACATCCGGTCCAGCCAGGCGAATGCCTCACCGGCCGCCGCTGGCGGACTGAACAGCGCCGTTGCCAGCAGGGCCAGGGGCAGCAGCCGCGCGGCGCGCGCCCTGGCGATGGACGGGACGCGGGAGAAGCGGAGCATGCGTCAGTGCTGCTCCCGGTCATAGCCCACAATGCGCACATGCGGGGCGACCACCGGCATGCCGTTGCGGGCGGCGAATTCATTGTGATTGACCAGGTACTGATTGAGACGCTCGCTCACCATGGCCTGCTGTCCCTGCCACTGGCTGGTGTCGACCCGGCGATAGTCTTCCGCGACCGGCGCCGAGCCGGCATCGGCCACCTGGACGCCGCCGCCGGGCGTGGGCGCGTCAGGCTGGAACATGACCACGGCCAGCACCGCCACCGAGGCGGCCACGGCCAGGCCGGCGAGCGGCCGGGTCCAGCCCGCCAGCCGCGGCCGGGCGGCGCCACGATCATGCGCGGACTCGGGTTCCAGCGCCGCCATCACCCGATCACTCAGGTCGGGCTCCACCTGCTCGGGCAGGTGATTGCGCAGGGCGTCCTGGATCAGCGTGTAGCGGCTCCACGTCTCGCGCAGGGCGGGATCGCTGACCATGCGCGCCAGCAGCAGCGAGCGTTCCTGCGGCGGCAGGGCGTCGTCCACCAGCGCAGAGATCTGTTCCTTAACCTGGTCTGTCATGGTGTTACCTCTCCTGCCTTCAGCCCAGCAGGGGCTGCAGGCGTTTCTCAATCGCCTCCCGGGCCCGGAAGATCCGGGAGCGGACGGTACCGATCGGGCAGTCCATCGCCCGGGCGATGTCCTCATAGCTCAATCCCTCGAGCTCGCGCAGAATAATCGCCGTCTTCAGATCCTCGGGCAGCGCCTCGATGGCGTCATTGATGGTGGCCTGGATCTCGTCCCTGAGCAGCATCCGCTCCGGGGTGGCGTATTCCTTCAGACCCGAGTCACCGGCAAATTGTTCCGCATCTCCGGCATCGATATCACCGCTGGGCGGACGCCGGCTCTGGGCCAGCAGGTGGTTCTTGGCCGTATTGATGGCGATCCGGTAGAGCCAGGTATAGAAGGCGCTGTCACCCCGGAATGACGGCAGCGCCCGGTAGGCCTTGATGAAGGCCTCCTGGGCGATATCGGTGGCATCCGCCGGATTGGAGACGTAGCGGCCGATCAGCTGCACCAGTTTATGCTGGTATTTGCGGACCAGGAGATCGAAGGCCTGCTTGTCGCCGCGCTGGACGCGCTCGACCAGTAACTGATCCCCGTTCTGTGCCGTCATCCGGGCTCCTTTACCGCCGGGCCTTGCCCCACCGGGGCTTGTGGACAGGAAGAATCAAGAAAAGTTCGCTTGCGGCAGTAGTTTAGGTTATGTTTAGCGGATTGGATGATGCAACAGCCGGGGTCTGTGAAGGGGCGTCAAACCCGAGCCACCTTACCCGATTTCAGGCGATAATCAAAGACGCATGCAGCAACAATACGACTATGACGTGCTGATCGTCGGCAGCGGGGCGGCCGGGCTGCGCCTGGCCCTGGAACTGGCCGACGAGGCCCGGGTCGCGGTACTGGCCAAGGGCAGCATCACCGAGGGCAGTACCTATTACGCCCAGGGCGGGGTCTCGGCCGTGCTTGACCCCAGCGACAGCTTCGACAGCCACATCCAGGACACCCTGAACGCCGGAGCCGGGCTGTGCCACCCCGAGGTGGTGCGTTTCACGGTGGAGCGGGCGCCGGCCGCCATCCAGTGGCTGATCGACCATGGCGTGGACTTCACCCGTTACCCGGGCGGCGACAACGCGTATCACCTCACCCGCGAGGGCGGCCACAGCCACCGTCGGGTCATCCATGCCGCCGACGCCACCGGCCGGGCCATCGAAACCTCGCTGGTGGCGCGGGCGCGGGAACATGCCGGGATCGCGCTGCTGGAACGCCACATCGCCGTGGATCTGATCACCACCCGCAAGCTGGGCCGGGGCGGGGCCAATCGCTGCCTGGGCGCCTATGTGCTCAACCGCGACGCCCAGCGGGTGGAACTGTTCGCCGCCCGCTGCGTGGTGCTGGCCACCGGCGGGGCGAGCAAGGTCTACCGCTACACCAGCAACCCCGACACCGCCACCGGCGACGGCATCGCCATGGCCTGGCGCGCCGGCTGCCGGGTGGCGAACCTGGAGTTCAACCAGTTCCACCCCACCTGCCTGTATCACCCGCACGCCAAGTCGTTCCTGATCACGGAAGCGGTGCGCGGCGAGGGCGGACGGCTGCTGCTTCCCGACGGCGAATCCTTCATGCAGCGTTTCGACCCGCGCGGCGAACTGGCCCCGCGCGACATCGTCGCCCGCGCCATCGACCACGAGATGAAGCGTCTGGGCGTCGATCACGTGCTGCTCGACATCAGCCACAAGCCGGCGGCCTTCATCCGCGAGCACTTCCCGACCGTGCATGCCCGCTGCCTGGAATTCGGTTTCGACATGACCCGCGAGCCGCTGCCGGTGGTGCCGGCCGCGCATTACACCTGCGGCGGGGTGATGACCGATCGCGACGGTCATACCGATGTGGAATGCCTCTACGCCATCGGCGAAACCACCCACACCGGCCTGCACGGGGCCAATCGCATGGCCAGCAACTCGCTGCTGGAATGCCTGGTATTCGCGCAGGCGGCCGGCGCGGACATCCGCCGCCGGCTGGCACAGAACCCGCCGCCGGAGCGGCTGCCGCCCTGGGACGAGTCCCGGGTGACGGATTCGGACGAGGAGGTGGTGGTCAGCCACAACTGGGACGAACTGCGCCACTTCATGTGGGACTATGTCGGCATCGTGCGCACCAACAAGCGCCTGCAGCGGGCGCGCCGGCGGGTGGAACTGCTGCAGCATGAAATCCATGAGTACTACAGCAACTTCCGGGTCTCCAATGACCTGATCGAACTGCGCAACCTGGTGCAGGTCGCCGAACTGATCATCCGCTCGGCCCAGGCGCGCAAGGAATCCCGCGGCCTGCACTACACCCTGGACTATCCGGAGACCGACACCCGCCGTCCGCCGCACGATACGGTACTCACGCCGGAGCCGCAGCCGGATTCCCGCCTGGCGGGGGTGCGACTGTAGGATGGGTGAAGGCGCCTGCGCCGCAACCCATCGAAGACCATGCGCGATGGGTTACGCTGCGCTTCACCCACCCTACCCTGTTCTGAACCCCTCCTGCTCCAAGGGCTCGACCTCATCGCATTCCACCGCCGTGACCCGGGCGCCGGCCGGCCCCTCCCACAGCCACTCCACCAGGACTCGCACCGCATCGACCGGGCCGCTGACCAGCACCTCCACCCGGCCATCGGGCAGGTTGCAGGCATGACCGCTGAGTCCGAGTTCGCGCGCCCGGCGTTGCGTGGTAGCGCGAAAGAACACGCCTTGCACACGGCCACTGACATAGCAGCGCCGTGCAATCATCATGGCCGGTTCACCCGTGCCGACTGGCCCGGCTGCAGGCCGGCATCCTGCGCCGCGCTGATCCCGACCAGCACCGTGTCCGTATCGGCCCGGATGACCCGGCCATCGTAGCCGGCGTCACCGACCTGCACGCGCACAGGCTCGCCCGGCCGGTAGCGGCTGTCGGCCGGGGCACGCACCTGCCAGCGGCCCGCCGGCTGCAACTCCAGCAGCGACGGCGCCCGATCGCGGCTCACGACCACCTGGCCGGGATAGGCATGCAGGCTCAGCACGCGCCCGGCCGACGGGGCCTTGAGTACGCTGCGCTCCAGTTCCCAGGCCGCCCGGGTACGCACTGCCTGGGCCTCGGCATGGGCCGCCTCGGCGGCCAGCATGGCGTTTTTCGCCAATTGCAGATCGCGTTCCGACATCACGGTACGGTCATACAGTTCCTGGGCCCGCTCCCATTCGCGCAGCGCCTCGGCGCGCACCTCCTGCTGCTCGGCCAGGACCGCCTCGGCGCGGCGCAGTTCGGCGCGGAAGACGCGATCATCCAGCGCCAGCAGCCGGGCGCCGGCCTCGACCTGATCGCCCACGCTCACATGCACACTCTCGACCACACCGGAGACAGGCAGACTGAGCACCTGCGCCGGCCCCGGCTCGAGCCGGCCTTCGAGTTCCTGTGCCCCTGCGCCGGGCGCCGTCAGCAGCGCGACCGGAATAATCATCCAACGGTAAAGCTTCATACTCACTCTCCGCTCTCCTCCCCGGGCGCGCGGCCCTGCGCAGACATGGGTTCCTGCCCCCGCAGGGCATCCAATTCGGCCCAGGCCAACAACAATTGATAATCCACCTGCGCCGCCAGCAGCCGGGCCCGGGTCGACTCGACCATGGCATCCCCCAGATCGGTCTCGACCTCCAGTTCGTAAAGCGAGCGGCTGCGATCCAGATACAGGTCGCGGTAATCCTGGCGGGTCCAGGCCTCGTCACGTTGGGCCTGCAGCACCCGGATGTGTTCATACAGTTCGACCAGACGCTGGCGCAATTCGAGTTGACGCCGGGCCAGTACCGCCCGGGCCTGTGCCAACTCACCCCGGGCGCGTGAGACCTCGGCCTTGACCGTTCCTCCCGTGAGCAGCGGGACCTCGAGGATCACCGAGGCGCGCCACTCGTCACGGGAACCGAAATCCTTGGCATACTCAGCGGCCTCGACCTCACCGGTGAGGATTGGCCGGCGCCCGGCACGCGCGGCCTCGAGTTGCTCCAGGCCGGCCTCGACCTCGGCACGCGCGGCCCGGATGGCGGGGTTGCTGTCCAGCACCCGGGTCTGCAGCGCCTGCAGTTCGGGCAGCTCGCGCTCGATTGCATCCAGCGGCGGCGGCGTCAGGTCACCTGCCAGCTGCCCGGGCCGCCCCATGGCCTCCGCCAGCCGTACCCGGGCGGTGCGCTGTTCGGCCTGGGCGCGGTAACGCCGGATGCGCACCTCCTGGTAGCGGGTCTCCTGCTCCAGCAGCTCGACATCGGAGACCTGACCCAGCTCGTGACGGTCGCGTACCTCGTCCAGATTCACATAGACGATGGCCATGGCCTCGTTCTCCACCAGGAAGGCAAGATCGGCCAGCAGCACATCGAAATAGCGGGCAATGATCTCCAATCGCTGCTGGTAGGTGGCATCCAGGTAGGCCAGTTCGCGGCCGGCGTGACCGGCCGCGGCGGCCGCCACGGCGGAGCCGGTGCGACCGAAGTCATAGAGCCGCTTGCTCAACAGCACGCTGGCGCGGGAATCGTTGCTGCCGGGCTCGGGCGCCAGCGGCGAAGGCTCGACATAGCGGCCTTCGGCAAAGGCCGAAGCCCGCAGGCCGGTCACCGCCTGTGCCGCCTCCCGCTCGGCCAGGGCGAGTTCGCGTTCGGCCTCGGCCAGTTGCAGATCGGGATGTCCGGGGTGGGCCGCCGCCAGGGCGGCCTGCAGGGTAAGCGGTGCAGGCAGGGGCGGCAGGGCATCGACCTCGCTCTCGCCGGTCCACGCCGGCTCGACGAGCGCCATCAGCAGCAGCCCCAGCAGGGGACGGGACAGGTACACGCGAAAAGGATCCAACAGGCAGTTCACTGGTGGTTTCAATGCGGCTTATGCTGGCATGTATGCCCGGGCAGCGCAAACACCGCGGGCATGCGTATCAGCCGCCACGCGCCTCGCTGCGGCGTTCGCGTTTGTAGCGGGTGAAGGGCATTTCCTCATAGACGCCTTCGATCACGTACTCGCCCAGCCACATGAACTCCCGGGCATCGCGGGTCGCGCCGGTATAGCGGGCCACCGGTTTGCCTTCGAGGTCGAAGAAGACAAACACCGGCGTGGCCCGGACCCGATACTCTTCAAAGGCGAAGTCCTTCATCGCCATCTCGCGGCCGTCGAAGCTGCGGATCTTTATATCGCCCTCGATGTCGACCGGGAAGATCAGAAAGTGTTCCTTGTAGTAATCCTGCACCGACGTCCGGTTGAGCACCATCTCCTTCATGCGATGACAGAAGGGGCATTCATCCATTTCGAAGAACAGCAGGATGCCGGACTTGCCCTGATCCCGGGCCAGTTGCAGTTCCTCTTGAAAGTCACCGAATGTCTGATCAAAAAAATACTCACCGGGATCGCGCAGCTGTTCATTCGCACTCGACAGAGCCGGCGCCAGCAACAGCGCGATGGCGAAAGACAGCGATCTCAACCAGTACAGCTTCAGCATTGCCTCATCCCTTATTGTGTTTCCAGCCGCGCGGAAGCCCGCTCGGCCTGCTTGCGTTTGATGTAGTCTTCAAGCACCTCGTCGGTGATCCCGCCGACCTGACGCGCGACCGGCTCGCCTTCCGGCGAGATGATGTAGGTGGTGGGCAGTCCGCCCACATCCAGGCGCTCGTGTGCCGGCCGCATGTCCTCGGCCTGAAGGATCGGGTAATTGATGAAGTACTCCTCGGCGAAGGCACGCAGCTGCGGCGCCGGAATATCCTCGTAATTGATGCCGATGACCACTGCGTCAGTGGCATGATGGCGGGCATGGAAGTCCACCAGATCCGGGATCTCCTCCAGGCAGGGCGGACACCAGGTCGCCCAGTAATTGACCACCACCCACTTGCCGCGGAACTCCGACAGGGTGCGGGCATTGCCGTCCAGATCCTGCAGCGAAAAATCGACCGGGCCGTCTGCGACGGCCGGCGCCGTCATCAGCAATCCCAGTATCGCCAACAATCCTGATACAAATCGCATATCCAAATCATCCTGACAGTTGCTCGGGATCGACGCGCCTGCCGCGCCATCTCCCTGAAAAGACGCACCAGAGCGGCAAAAGTTTCCATTTTTCTGCCGGCCGGGCTGACTTATACCCCGCACACGCTTGAAAGGCTACCGACAAATACTGAATAATTCATCAAATTACCCTCGGAGATCCCATGTTCCTGACTGTGCCGCCGCAATCCCCGCTGCCGGGTGTCGACACCCGTGCCGGCGCGGTCCGCAAATGGATCGATCAACTCCCCTACACCAACTCCCTCGATACCGCCCACCAACTCATCACCCGGCTGCGCGATCTGCACCATCAGCCACTCGAGGCCGCCCACCGCCACGAACTCCTGCAGTGTTTCCTGGAGGCATTTCAGCGTCTGCATGAACCTTTGCGCCGGCCGCTGCCGGCCACCACGGAGGACCCGCTGGCTGCCTCGCGGCTGCACAGCCTCGACCGCCTCACCGAGGAGTTGTTGATCGGGTACAAATACGTCATCAACGATGCCCAGCAGGAACGGCGCCTGCTGCGCAGGCCCAGACACCTCCACCAGTCCGTGCCCCTGGCCATGCACCTGATCGCCCTGCTGCTGGCCACCCGCTACCAGAGCTACCTGCCCACCGACACCCAACTCTGGCGCGAGGCAGGCACCCTGCTGCATTACTCCCGGGAACACGCACTCGGTGCGCAGCCGCTGGCCAGCCCTCTGCCATTTGCCGAACACCGGCTGGACGCCGCCGCCAGCTACGCCCTGATGGCCTTCATGCGCCTGAGCGACCCCTTCCGTCTGCCGCACGGTACGCTCTGGGACTGCTTCGGCTTCCTGGCCGCCCAGATCCGGCGCTGCGGCCTGCAGGCCCACCCTGAACCCCCTGACAGCCCGCAGGCACGGGCCGTGTGCATCGACTGTGAACCGGCCGAGTGGCGCCAGACGCCCCCCCCGGATGCCGACCCCGCCCGCTGGTATTGGCTGGACCCGTCGCCGCTGCTGGCAGCCATCCAGTCAGGCAGCCTGGCCCTGGAGCAGGGCACAACGCCGGCCCAACTCGGCCTGTCCGAGGCCATCGGCCGTCAGGACGCCAGGCATCTGCTGCAACGGCTGCAGATCCAGTTCCGGGACCCGCCGCAGCGTCGGCTGGAGCGTTTCGAGTCCGGGCAGACCGTCCAGCTGGCAGTGGGGCTGGAGGCCTGCTTTTATCTGCATAACCGCGGGGTATCCTTCGACCCGCGCGATTATCTCGAACCCGAGGACGAGGACGCGATCGACATCGGGCAGGCGCCCGGCACCTACCCGATGGCGGGGTCCGACAGCCTCCAGGCCTATCGCTGCAATGTACTGAATCGCAGCGCAGGCGGCCTGGCCGTGGAACTACCCGGTGACGGCCCGCCCCGGATCCGGGTCGGGGAACTGCTGGCGGTCAGTCTCGCCGACAGCGACGCCGGCGATCCGCAGTGGCTGATCGCCACGGTCAGATGGCTGGTCCGTCAGCCCCGGCAGCGCGAACTCGGATTGCAATATATCGCGCGGGAGATCACTCCTTGCGCCCTGCGCCTGGAACGGGAAGGCCGGTTGCCGCCGCAACCGGCACTGGAGACCAGCATCGTCCACCAGGATACCCGTTACCAGCTGTTGATCGCCGCCCGGGGCCTGTACCGTCCGCAGCGCAGACTGGAACTGCTGCGTGGCTCGCAGCGACAGCAGATCGAGTGCACCCAACTGGTGGAATCGACCGGACTGTACGAGCGTTTCCGTTACACCATCGCATAAAAAAACGGGGCCTTGCGGCCCCGTCTGCGAGTTGATCGCAACGCCGGCATTACCGGACGCGCAACCCCCCGAGGTAGTCACGATCGGAGGCTTCCACCTCGCCGATCGACCAGGCACCACGGGTCTTGGCATGGTTGACCGCGGCATCCACTTCGGCGGCGGAGGGATTGCGATCGATCGAGAAGGCCTGGCCGGGATAGATCAGATCGGCATCGTGGATCTTGTCGCTGTTGGCCTTGTAGATCAGCGGCCACTGGTACGGGTTGTTGTAGATCTCCGGCCTGGAGGAAATGCCCCACAGGCTGTCCCCGCGGACCACCGTGTACTGGATATTGGCCGAACGCACCTCGGCCAGCAGGGCGCTGAGGATGTCATAGGCACGCTTGCCCTCACCCTGGGTGATGGCGGTCGCGCCAGTGTCCATGCGCTGCTTCTGATCACCGCTCAGGCTGTAGCGCCGCAGCTCGGTCAGCATCGGCTTGGCCTTTTCCAGGTAATACTGGTTGACGGCGTCCTCGGCCTGCTCACGCGCCTTGTTGGCCAGCTTGATGGCGGTGGCGTCATCGCCTTCCTTCGCGGCCTTCTCGGCAGCGGCATAGAAGTCTTCCGTATCGCGCCAGATCCAGTCGAGCGCCTTGGCGTTGTCCATGGCGGCGCTGGCGGCATCCAGCGCCTGGGTGACAGCCGCACTCGGGCCGGTCGGCTCCTGCTTGGGCTGGGTGGCGCAACCGGCAATCAGGCCGACAGCGAGCAGGGATATGGACAGGTACTTGGCGGGGAGCATGAGTCTCATAACTGACATCTCCAGAAACTGGGTTTGGATTTATTGGTGATTGATTCCATTGACGAAATCACTGCCGAATGAAGTTACGCGTGCTCGACATGAATGTCAATCTAGCCCAAACGGCCGGCGGATTCCATGCACTGACGCAGAAGTCCGTTCCCTGTCGAGACGGATGAGACAACCGGTTTTATTCCCGCGATTGCCGCTCGATCCGTTCCAGCGCCAGTTCCCGCGCTTCCCGGGCAGCGGCCCTGGCCAGTTCGGCCTGCACCCGCGCCCGCTCATAGTCGTGCGCCGACAATGCCTGTTCGGCCCGGCCCAGATAGGCCCGGGCATTGGCCAGGGTATCGCCGGCATAATCCACCGCCCCGGCTTCCTCGGCCGCCAGCAGCGCCTGGCGGGCATCGCTCATCTCCTGGACCGGCGCCGTGGCGCAACCGGTCAGCAGCAACAGCAGCAGTGCCGGCAAGGCATGGACGCAGCGCCCGGACAGATACCGGAGTTTCAGCACGAATTCATCCATCGACCTGGGTCGCCCGGGCGTCGGTGTTGCGGGGACGACATCATTGAACTGCCTGTTTTCAGGGCCTGTTTGCGCTGCAAGCTACACCGGGCACCGGGAAGCGTCAAGCCGACCGGCAGTGGCTTTGTCAGGTTCATGGGCTGTAGAATCGGCAGCCGGCACGCAATCCTGGACACAGCATCATGGCCAAGCAGACAGTGATTTATCACAATCCCCGCTGCAGCAAATCACGCCAGACCCTGCAGTTGCTGGAGGAACGCGGCATGCAGCCGGAAGTGGTGGAATATCTCAAGACACCGCCCGATCGCGCCGAATTGAAACGCATCCTGAAGCTGCTCGGCAGATCACCGCGCGAACTCATGCGCACACAGGAGGCCGAGTACAAGACCAGCGGTGCGGACAATCCCGATCTGGACGACAATGCGCTGATCGACATCATGCTCGAGCATCCGAAGCTGATCGAGCGCCCGATCGTGGTCACCGGCACCGGCGCCGCCATCGGTCGGCCGCCCGAGAGCGTGCTGGAGATCCTCTGATGATCGAAATACTCGTGCTGTACTACAGCCGCCATGGCGCCACTGCCGCCATGGCCCGGCAGATCGTGCGCGGCATCGAACAGGTACCGGGTGTACAGGCGCGCCTGCGCACGGTACCGGCCGTATCCACAGTGTGCGAGGCCCGCGAGGACAGTATTCCGGCCGAGGGCCCGCCCTATGCCAGCCATGACGACCTGCGTGAATGCGCGGCGCTGGCGCTGGGCAGCCCGACCCGCTTCGGCAACATGGCCGCGCCGCTGAAATACTTTCTCGACAGCACCAGCAGCCTGTGGCTGGAAGGCCGGCTGATCGGCAAGCCGGCCGCGGTATTCACCTCCACCTCCAGTCTGCATGGTGGCCAGGAGACCACCCTGCTGTCCATGATGCTGCCGCTGCTGCATCACGGCATGCTGGTGCTCGGCCTGCCCTACAGCGAGAGCGAACTGCTGAATACCCGCACCGGCGGCACGCCCTACGGGCCCAGCCACCTGGCCGGCGCGGACAGCGATCTGCCGCTGAGTGAATCCGAAACCGCCCTGTGCCGGGCCCTGGGCAGGCGGCTGGCGGAAACCACCCGGCGGCTGCAGACCGGCGCCTGAGCATGACGCCCGCCCTGTGGCACCGGCTGCTGCTGGCCGGGCACCTCGGCACCCTGGCCATACTGGTAGCCTGGTACGGCTGGCTGTCGCCCTCGCCACAGCTGCCGACCGCGCTGGTGCTGCTGGTGCTGGGGGTGCCGCTGCTGCTGCCCCTGCGCGGCCTGCTGCACGGCCGCCGTTATACCGCGGCCTGGAGCCTGTTCCTGGCCATCGCCTATTGCGCCCACGCCCTGGTCGAACTCTACAGCAGCCCCGATGACCGGCTGTATGCCGGGATCGAACTGGTGACCACCCTGACCTGGTTCGTGGCCGGGATCGGATATATAAGAGCCACCAGGGACGAGCTATAACGCAGGTCGGGTCAGCCTGAAAGGCGTAACCCGACCTACGTACTGCACCGCTGCGAATCGGGCAATGACGGGTTACGCTGCGCTGCACCCATCCTACACCTCACGTCTCACGCCCCAGCACCTGCTTGATGAACGGAATGGTCAGGCGCCGCTGGGCCTGCAATGAAACCGCATCCAGCCGCTCCAGCAGTGTGCACAGGCTGGCGAGATCGCGTGGATAACGTTTGATCAGGTAGCCGGCGACCTCCTCCGGCAGCTCCAGGCCGCGCTGGCGGGCGCGCAGCTGCAGGACCTGCACGCGGTCGGCATCGGCCAGTGGCCGCAGGCCGAACACCAACCCCCACTGCAGGCGCGAGACCAGGTCGGGCAGGACGAAGCCGCACTGGTCCGGACGGGCGCGCGCGGCCAGCAGCAGGCGGCCGCCCTGCTGCTGCACCCGGTTGTAGAGGGTGAACAGGGCCTCCTCCCAGTCCTGCTGCGCGGCCACGCGGTCAATGTCGTCCAGCGCCAGCAGATCCACGCCTTCCAGCCCTTCGGCCAGCAGCTGCGGCGACGGCAGTCCCGACCCGGCCAGCGACAGGTAGAAGGCCTGTCCGCCCGCCTCGTTGACCCGCTGGGCGGCGGCCATCAGCAGATGCGACCTGCCCTCGCCCGCCCGGCCCCAGAGAAAGAAGCTGCCGGCAGCTGCCTGCTCGACGAAGGCCTGCAGCTGCTGCACCGGCTCGGTGTTGGGTCCGGGATGAAAATTCGCAAAGCGGGCGCGGTCCGGCAGCCGCAGCTGCAGGGCGAGTTGCTTCAGGGTGGCGGCCATCAGGCTTCCCGGTACAGGTCGCTGTCCAGGTAGTGCGCGCGCAGTTCGCGCACCCCCACCATGACGACCGCGGCGACCGGCAGGGCCAGCAGCACCCCGACGAAACCGAACAGGGCCCCGCCGGCCATCACGGCGAAGATCACCGCCACCGGGTGCAGACCGATGCGATCCCCCACCAGATAGGGCGTGAGCAGGAAGGATTCCAGCAGCTGGCCGACGCCGAACACGGCCAGCACCCCGATCAGCGGCAGCAGTTCCTGAAACTGCACCAGGGCCGCCCCGCCGGCCAGCAGCACGCCCACGATCACACCCAGGTAGGGGACGAAGCTGACCAGCCCGGCGATCATGCCGAACAGCAGCGCCAGATCCAGCCCGACCCAGTACAGACCGATGGCATAGACCGTACCCAGCGCCAGCATCACCAGCAGCTGGCCGCGCAGGAAGGCCGAGAGGGTGCTGTCCGCCTCCCGCGCCAGATGAGCGATGCGCGGCTCCAGGGGACGGGGCAGCAGTTCATGAATGCCGGCGACCAGTCGGTTCCAGTCCCGCAGCAGGTAGAAGGTCACGACCGGGATCAGCACCAGGTTGGCCAGCACCCCGAAGATCACCAGGCCGGAACTGGACAACGCCTTGAACAGCCCGGCGGCGAGTCCGCCCGCCTGCTGCCAGTGCGCGGCCAGCGCCTCGCGCAGGCGCTGGATATCCAGCCCGCCGCCGGGCTCGCTGTCGATCAGCCCGGCCACCAGCGGCAGCAGGTGCCGCTGGCCCCAGTCCAGATAGCCCGGCAGGCGTTGGACAAAGGACCGGATCTGGGATTCCAGTACCGGGATCAGGATCAGGATGGCCAGGATCAGGGCCCCGAACAGCAGTACGAACACCAGGCTGACAGCCAGGGGGCGCGCGAGCCGCCCCGCCAGGCGGTTGACCAGCGGATTGCCCAGATAGGCCAGCAGCGCCGCGCTCAGGAAGGGCGTGAGCACCGGGCCGAGCAGGTAGATCAGCCCCGCCCCGAGCAGTGCCAGTGCCAGCAGCAGCCAGACGCGTTCGTGCCTCATGGGAAGCGCCCCGTGCCGTGTTTGCTGTTCCAGGCGCGCCAGCCCCAGATCCAGATATAGTCCGCCCCGCTGAGCACGGTGGTCGCCAGCACCGTGTAGACCAGATAGCCCAGCCAGGCCGCCGGCACCAGGCCGATCTGACCGCCCAGCGCGATCAGCACCAGCAGGATCTGGGCCAGGGTGTTGATCTTGCTGATCACCGAGGGCTCGGCCTCGAGCGCGGCAATGCGCACGTGGTAGACCGCCGCCCCGGCGAGAATGATCAGGTCCCGCGCCACCACCACGGCGACCAGCCATACCGGGATCACGCCCAGCCCGCCCAGGGTGATATAGCAGGACACCAGCAGCAGCTTGTCGGCCAGTGGATCGAGCAGCCCGCCGAGACGCGTGGTCCAGCCATAGCGCTTGGCCAGGAAGCCGTCCAGCCCGTCGGAGAACCCGGCCAGCAGAAACAGCAGCAGCGCCGGCCCGAACTGCCCGCGCAGCAGCAGCAGCACGATGGGCGGCACCAGCAGGAACCGGAACACCGTGATCAGATTGGGAATCAGGCTGAGCCGCATCGCTTGCCTCAGGGCGCAGTCAGCCGGTAGGCGGGTTCCGGGGCAGCGGGGTCGCGCGTCAGTACCCGGCCGATATCCAGCAGCCGTTCCAGCGTCTGGCGGTCACCGTCCAGGGCCAGCAGCAGATCGATCGCATCGCCATCCACCGCCAGCACCTCCACATCGCGCACCGGCGTGAGTTGGGCCAGGTAGTCCAGGGTGCGGGCATAATCCTCGAGCGTGGCCACGCCGCGGATGCGGATGCGTTCGACCTGCTCGGCCGTGCCCAGTGCCCGCACGGCCAGGCGCAGGGCCAGGCGGTCGGCGGCCAGATGCAGTCCCTGGGCCAGGGCCGCTGCGGCCGTGTCACCGACACTGTCCCAGTCCAGCCGGTCCCGGCCCATGTGCAGGGTCCAGCGCCCGCGCCAGCCGCCGGCGCCGGCCTGCAGCCGGCCCTGCAATACCAGTTGGGAGCGGTAGCGCTGCGAGGCGGCGAGCACGGTCTCCTCGAAACCGCCCCAGACGTCGGCGTAACCGACCCGGGCCTGATCCTCCAGATCCAGCAGCGGGAACAGCAGCGTCAGGCCGCGCTCGCGCGCCACGCCCATGGCCGCCGCATACAGCGGATGGTCGCTGTCGGCGCCGATCAGACGGCGCTGATCACCGCCCACGGCCAGCCACAGCAACAGCGGCGGCCGCTCCCGCCCCCAGACCGGCAGGCCGTTGGCCCGCAGTACCCGTTCCACGGCGGTACCGTCGAAATGCACATTCAGTTCCAGTGCGGCGTCCGCTGCCGGTGCCGCGTCCAGATAACGGAACTGCTGAACATACTGTTCCGGCTGCGCCAGCAGCGGCTCGATCCCGACCAGGCGGGCGGCATCGCGCTCACCGGTCACCCGGACCAGCAGCTGCTGCATGGCCTGGCGCAGCGCCTCGGCCCGGGCCGGCGAGGAACGATCCGCCACCGGGACCTGGACCGCGTACATGCGCTCGGCGGCGCCGGCCGCGCCGGCCAGCAGGAAGGCGATCAGGCCCAGCGCCAGCAGCCGGCGGCAGCCACACATCAGACGGTATCCGCTCATGGTGTTGTATCTATCGTCTCGTATTGCGGTGCGATTGCGCGGTACAATAGCACAAATGCATTCGCCGCCCGCCCCCCCGGCAGGCCGCGCATACCCGTACTTGGAGATCGCCGCAGTGAGTTCCCGTTCCCCCGAAGGCCCGCTCAGCTACAAGGACGCGGGCGTGGACATCGACGCCGGCAACGCCCTGGTCGAACGCATCAAGCCCGCCGTCAGGGCCACCCACCGCGAGGGCGTGCTCGGCGGGCTCGGCGGTTTCGGCGGCCTGTTCGAACTGCCCTGGGACAGGTACCGCAACCCGGTGCTGGTCTCCGGCACCGACGGCGTAGGCACCAAGCTCAAGCTGGCCATCCAGACCAACCGGCATGACGGCATCGGCATCGACCTGGTGGCCATGTGCGTCAATGATATCGTGGTCACCGGGGCCGAGCCGCTGTTCTTTCTCGACTATTACGCCACCGGCCATCTGGATGTCGATACCGGCGCAACCGTGGTGGCGGGCATCGCCGAGGGCTGCCGCCAGGCCGGGGCGGCCCTGATCGGCGGCGAAACCGCCGAGATGCCCGGCATGTACACTGAGGGCGACTATGATCTGGCCGGCTTTGCGGTCGGTATCGTGGAGAAGGATCGCATCATCACCGGCGAGACCGTCCAGCCGGGCGACGCGCTGCTGGCACTGGGGGCCAGCGGCCCGCACTCCAACGGCTATTCGCTCATCCGCCGCATCCTCGAACGCACCGGCGCCGACCTGACGCAGCCGCTGGGTGCCGGCACCCTGGGCGAGGCCCTGCTTGCTCCGACCCGCATCTATGTCAAATCCCTTCTGGCCCTGCTGGAACAGGTGCAGGTGAAGGCCCTGGCGCACATCACCGGCGGCGGCCTGCCGGAGAATCTGCCGCGGGTGCTGCCGGCCGGCTGCCGGGCCGTGCTGGATGCCGGCAGCTGGGACTGGCCAGAGGTATTCCACTGGCTGCAGGACGGCGGCAACGTGGCCGAGGCCGAGATGTACCGCACCTTCAATTGCGGTGTAGGCATGGTGCTCGTCGTCCCCGCTGACCAGGTCGACACCGCATTGACGCTGCTGGCCGGGACGGGCGAACAGGCCTGGCGCCTGGGCGGGATCGTCGCCGGCGAGGGCGCGGCCGCGGTCGAATTCAGCCGCTGAGCCGGTCGTATCCCCATGCCTGTCCGGACCGACAAGCTGCCTGTGGTCATTCTGATTTCCGGCCGTGGCAGCAACCTGCAGGCCATCCTCGACCAGGCCGCCGGCGGCACCCTGCCGATCGAAATCCGCGCTGTGATCAGCAATGTCCCCGGCGCCTATGGTCTGGAGCGCGCCCGCCAGGCCGGGATCGAAACGCAGGTGCTGTCCCACAAGGGCTTCGCCGACCGCGAAGCCTATGACCGCGCCCTGATCGAGTTGATCGACGGCTATGCCCCCGGACTGGTGGTGCTGGCCGGCTTCATGCGCATCCTGACCCCGGCCTTCGTCCGCCATTACGCCCGGCGGCTGCTCAACATCCACCCCTCCCTGCTGCCGCGCCACCGCGGGCTGAACACCCATGCCCGGGCGCTGGAGGAAGGCGATGCGGAACACGGCGCCAGCGTGCACCTGGTCACCGAGGAACTCGACGGCGGACCGGTGCTGATCCAGGCGCGGGTGCCGGTGCATCCCGGCGACGATCCCGACACCCTCGCTGCCCGGGTACTGGAACAGGAGCATCGCCTCTACCCCGAGGCCATCCGCTGGTTCGCCGCAGGCAGGATCGACTTCGACGACGAACAGGTGCACCTGGACGGCCGGCCGCTGACCGAACCGGTGCAGCTGCAGCCATAGGCATATCGGCCAGAACCAAAGAGCGCCACGGAATACACGGAAAGCACGGACTAAAAAAATGCCGGGAACGCAGGTCGGGTTACGCTGCGTCAACCCGACCTGCAAATCTGAATCGGGTTTCAGCCATCCCGTCATTCCCACGGAGGCGGGAATCCGGAACGGGGCGGGCAGAAAGGCGCTGGATCCCCGCCTTCGCGGGGATGACGTCCCAACAGGTGGTCCGGCATCAATGTCGGATTACACCCTGCGGGCTGATCCGACCTGCGGTTTATCCACATCGAATCATCATTTTTCCGTGCTTTCCGTGGCGCTCTTGAGCTTGCCCCGAGCGCAACCTGACAAAACCCGACGGGCCGCATACACTCAGGCGAATGAAGCCGCGTCCACGTCACAGCCTTTCCCGTGCCTGCCTGCCGCTGTGGTTGTGGCTTGCGCTGCTGCTCCCGCCGACCGCGACCGCGGATGAACTGCCCTACCCCGCCTTCACCGCCCTGTATCGGCTCTATGTCAACGGCATCGCCATCGGCCACCAGGAAATCACGCTGGTGGCAGACCCCGACAGCGGCTATCGCTACAGCGCCAAGACCGATTCCATCGGGATCGCGGCCTTTCTGCGCGACGATTCGCTGCGCGAACTGAGTCGCTTCAGCTATGATCGGGGAGGCATCCGGCCGCGGGAATACGAATACCATCATCATCGCCGCGACCACGAACGGCATGTCCGCATCAGCTTCGACTGGGAAGCGAATCAGGTGGTCAATGAGGTGCAGGGGGAAGGCTGGCGGATGGAGGTGCCCGACGGCGCCCTGGACAAGTTGGTGGTACAGCTTGCGCTGCTGCTGGATCTGCAGCGGGGCAAGCGGGAACTGGAGTATGCCATCGCCGACGGCGGCCATCTGAAGACCTTCCGCTACCAGCTGCGCAGGCAGGAAGGGCTGCACACGCCGGCGGGCAGATTCCATACGCTGAAACTGGAACGATTGCGCGCAGACCAGGACCGTACCACCTACCTGTGGGTCGCGCCCGAACTGAATTACCTGCCGGTGCAGATCAAACAGATCGACCAGGAGGATGGGACGGAATATCTGAGTCGGCTGCTGACGCGGGATCTGTTGCCGGATGAACAGGAATCAGGGGTCAGGGGGCAGGATAAGGCTAAAGAGCCCTAGTCAGGTCTGTGTACACTGGATCCCCGCCTTCGCGGGGATGACGGAGCCGAAGCAAGTACCATACATTCCGGATTCCTGATCCCTGACCCTACAGATCCAGAATCTCCTGCATCGCCGCGATGAAGGCGGCGTTCTCCTCCGGCGTGCCCACCGTCACCCGCAGGCAGTCGCTGAGCATGCCGCCGGCGTGACTGAGGTTCTTGATCAGGATGTTGCGCTCGCGCAGACCGGCGAAGATGGCGTCGGCCTCGCCGGCGGCGGTGCGGAACAGGATGAAGTTGGCCTCCGAGGGATAGACCGTCAGGCTGGGCATGGCGGCCAGGGCGTCATGCAGCTGTGCGCGGTCGGCGCGGATCTGCCCGGTCTGCTCGTCCAGTACCTGGCGGTGATCGAGGGCGAACTCGGCACTGACCTGGGTCAGGACATTGATGTTGTAGGGCAGTCGGGTCTTGTCGATCTCGCCCAGCCATTCGGCGCGTCCGGCCAGCAGCCCCAGACGCAGACCGGCCAGCCCCATCTTGGAGACGGTACGCATCACCAGCAGGTTGTCATAATCGGCCAGCGCGGCCATGAAGCTGTCGCTGGCGAAGGCGGCGTAGGCCTCGTCCAGCACCACCAGCCCCGGGGCGGCCTGGATGATACGGTGGATATCCCCGGCGGCGAACAGGTTGCCGGTGGGATTGTTGGGATAGGCCAGGAACACCAGCGCCGGCTGCTGCGCCTCGATTGCGTTCAACATGGCCGGGGTATCGAGTGAGAAATCCGCCTGCAGCGGCACGCCGGCGAAACGCAGGCCCGCCACCTCGGCGATCATGCGGTACATCACGAAGGTCGGCTCCGGCGCCATGACGACCCGGTCGGGGCCGGCAACGGCCAGCGCCAGCATCTGGATCAGTTCATCGGAGCCGTTGCCCAGCAGCAGGTCCATGCCCGCAGGCACCTCCATCTCGGCCAGCAGGCGCTGTCTGAGGCTGGCGGCGGCCGGATCGGGGTAGCGGTTGAGGCTGACGTGGCGCAGCCGTTCCAGCCAGGCACCGATCATCTCCGGCGGCCAGGGATAGGGGTTTTCCATCGCGTCCAGTTTGATGCAGTTGCCCGGATCCGGCACGTGATAGGCGGACAGCGCCCGGATCCCGGGGCGGATGAGCCGCTCAACCTGTTGTGAAAGCTCCTCGCTCATACGCCGGTCCGCTACTTCTTCACCCGGTACGCGGCCGAGCGGGCATGGGCGCTCAGTCCCTCGCCGGCGGCCAGTTCGGCCGCGGTCTGCCCCAGCGCCGAGGCCCCCTCGGCCGAACAGTAGATGATGCTGGAGCGCTTCTGGAAGTCGTACACCCCCAGCGGCGAGGAAAAGCGCGCCGTGCGCGAGGTCGGCAGCACATGGTTGGGCCCGGCGCAGTAGTCGCCCAGGGCCTCGGCTGTGTAACGGCCCATGAAGATGGCCCCGGCATGATGGATCCTTTCGGCCAGCGCGTCGGGCTCGGCCACCGACAGTTCCAGATGCTCGGGGGCGATGTAATCGGCCACTCGTGCGGCTTCGTCCAGGTCCCGGACCTGGATCAATGCCCCGCGGCTGCCCAGCGAGGTGCGGATGATGTCGGCGCGGCCCATCTCCGGCAGCAGTTTCGCGATGCTCTCGCGCACCCGTTCCAGAAAGTCCGCGTCCGGGCTGATGAGGATGGCCTGCGCGTCCTCGTCATGCTCGGCCTGGGAGAACAGATCCATGGCGATCCAGTCGGGATCGGTCTGGCCGTCGCAGATAACCAGGATCTCGGAGGGGCCGGCGATCATGTCGATGCCGACCGCGCCGAACACCATGCCCTTGGCGGTGGCGACATAGATATTGCCCGGGCCGACGATCTTGTCCACCTGCGGCACCGTCTCGGTCCCGAAGGCCAGCGCAGCCACGGCCTGGGCGCCGCCCAGGGTGAACACCCGGTCCACCCCGGCGATGGCGGCGGCGGCCAGCACCAGGTCGTTGCGCTCGCCGGCCGGTGTCGGCACCACCATGATCAGTTCGCGCACGCCGGCGACCTTGGCCGGAATCGCATTCATCAGCACCGAGGAGGGATAGGCCGCCTTGCCGCCGGGCACATACAACCCGACCCGGTCCATGGGCGTGACCTTCTGGCCCAGCACGGTGCCGTCGGCCTCGGTATAGGACCAGGATTCCAGCTTCTGATGTTCGGCATAGGCGCGGATGCGCCCGGCCGCCGTCTCCAGCGCGGCGCGGCGCTCGGCGGGGATGCGCTCGAGCGCGGCCTGCAGCGCGTCGGAGGGCAGTTCCAGTTCGGCCATGCCCGCGGCCTGCATGCGGTCGAAGCGGTTGGTGTACTCGACCAGGGCGGCATCACCGCGCTGACGCACATCCCGCAGGATCCCGCGCACGGTGGTGTTGACCGCGTCGTCGGACACGCCTTCCCAGGCCAGCAGGGCATCGAGCTGCGGCCAGAAGTCGGCGTCCTGCGTGGAAAGCTGCTTGATCTCGACCATAGCGGCCAACTCCAATGTTATTCAATCCTGCTTGAATATCCGCTACATTTCGCCGTCATACCGGCGCAGGCCGGAATGACGCATATAAAACGCTAACGTGAGTCACTCCGACAATATTCATCAGGCATTGCGTTGTTCCACGGCCTCGCGCATCAGTCCGATGAAGTCGTTGACGGCGGCGTGCTTCATCTTCATCGCCGCCTTGTTCACCACCAGGCGGGAACTGATGTCAGCGATATGCTCCAGCGGGACCAGTCCGTTGGCCTTGAGGGTATTGCCGGTATCGACCAGGTCCACGATCAGGTCCGACAGCCCCACCAGCGGCGCCAGCTCCATGGAGCCATAGAGCTTGATCACCTCCACCTGACGGCCCTTGCTCGCATAGTGGTTGCGCGCGCTCTGCACGTACTTGGTGGCGATGCGCAGGCGGCCGGTGGTCTGGTCGCCGCCCGGCCGGCCCGCCACCATGAGCCGGCAGCGGGCGATCCTCAGATCCAGCGGCTCGTACAGCCCCTGGCCGCCGTGTTCGAGCAGGATGTCCTTGCCGGCAATACCCAGGTCCGCGGCACCGTACTGGACGTAGGTCGGCACGTCGATGGTGCGGATGATGACGATCTTGACCTCGGGCCGGGTGGTGTCGAGGATCAGCTTGCGGCTGGTCTCCGGATCGTCGATCAGTTCGATGCCGGCATGCGCCAGCAGCGGCAGCGAATCCTTGAAGATGCGGCCCTTGGAGACGGCGATGGTCAGTGGTTCGGTCATTGCGTCAGACTCTGTTTCACTATATGGATCGGGCTGATTCCGGGTGAGGAGTGAGGAGGAAACCCATTCTTACACACTCCTCACTCCCTCACCCCGGCACCCGCCGGATGCGCCCACCCAGCTGGGTCAGCTTCTCCTCGATGCATTCGTAGCCGCGGTCGATATGATAGATCCGATCCACCAGGGTATCGCCCTCGGCCACCAGACCGGCCAGCACCAGACTGGCCGAGGCGCGCAGATCGGTCGCCATCACCGGCGCCCCGGTCAGCCGCTCCACGCCGCGGGTGATGGCGGTGTTGCCCTCCACGCGCACGTCCGCGCCCATGCGCTGCAGTTCCTGGATGTGCATAAAGCGGTTCTCGAATACCGTCTCGGTCACGGTCCCGGTACCCTCGGCGATGGCATTGAGCGCAGTGAACTGGGCCTGCATATCGGTCGGGAAGGCCGGATAGGGCGCGGTGCGCACATTCACCGCCTGCGGCCGCCGGCCTTCCATGTCCAGTTCGATCCAGTCCTCGCCCAGGGTGAGCCTGGCCCCGGCCTCGCGCAGCACCTGCAGCACCGCGTCCAGCACCTCCGGGCGGGTGTCCTTGAGCTTGACGCGGCCCCGGGTGATGGCGCCGGCAACCAGGTAGGTGCCGGTCTCGATGCGGTCCGGCAGCACCCGGTAGTCACTGCCGTGGAGGCTATCCACGCCCTGAATGTGGAGGGTATCGGTCCCGGCGCCCTCGATCTGCGCGCCCATGCTGATCAGGCACTCGGCCAGGTCGATGACCTCCGGCTCCCGCGCGGCGTTCTCGATCAGGGTCTCGCCGCGGGCCAGCGCCGCGGCCATCATCAGGTTCTCGGTCCCGGTCACCGTGACCATATCCATTACCAGCCGGTTGCCGTGCAGCCGCTCGGCCCGGGCGCGGATATAGCCGGCCTCGACATCGATCTCCGCCCCCATCGCCCGCAGCCCCTTGATATGCAGGTCCACCGGCCGCGAGCCGATGGCACAGCCGCCGGGCAGCGAGACATCGGCGCGGCCGTAGCGGGCCAGCAACGGACCCAGTACCAGGATGGAGGCGCGCATGGTCTTGACCAGGTCGTAGGGCGCCTCGAACGAATGAATGGTGCCGGGATCGGTCTCGATGACCATGCGCTCGTCCACCACCAGACGCATCCCCAGCCGGCCGAGCAGTTCCATGGTGGTGGTGACATCCTGCAGATGCGGGACGTTGCTCAGCCGCATCGGACCGTCGGCCAGCAGGGTGGCCGCCAGGATCGGCAGCACCGCGTTCTTGGCGCCGGAGATGCGGATCTCGCCGTCCAGGCGGCCGTCACCGGTGATGATCAGTTTATCCACGGAGTTTTACTGCGCTGACTGCTTCTCGGCCCACTGCTCGGGGGTGTAGGTCTTCAGCGCCAGGGCATGGATCGCGCCCTGGAAGCCGTCGCCCAGGGTTTTGTAGACGGCCTGGTGCTGCTTGACCATGTTCAGGTCGGCGAAACCGGGGCTGATCACGGTCGCCTCGAAGTGGTCACCGTCACCGGTGACAATAACCTCGGCATCCGGCAGGCCCTTTTCGATCAATTGTTTGACTTCCTCGGCTTGCATGACGTTGGCTCCGCTTTGCTGGTACAAGGCGGGCCATGATAACGGCTTTTGAAGGTGAAGGTAATGGCACCGGGGATCCCCGGCCGGTTCAGTCCCGCGCCAGCGGCAGGATCTCGTCCAGGCTGCTGACCCGGGCGATGTCCAGCATCTGGGCCGGCATGTTGAGCAGGCGCAGTGCCTTGTCCAGCCGCCTGGCCTCGCGCATCCACTCGATGAGCAGGGCCAGGCCGGCGCTGTCGGCCCGCTCCACCCCGCTCAGATCCACATCCAGTGTGCCGGCCGAGGCGAACAGCGGCGCGGCCTGTTGCTGCAGCGCCGGCACGGAGTAAAAGCTCAGATCGCCCTCCACCCGCAGCCGGGCGTCGCCCTCGGGACGGATGCGCGCCTGACTCACTTCTCAGCGCCTCCGCTGGCCTGGCTGTAGAGGAACTGGCCGATGATCTGCTCCAGCACCAGCGCCGACTGGGTCAGGCGGATCTCGTCACCGTCCTCCAGCACCTCCATCGCCCCGCCGGGCTCGAGCGCCACGTACTGCTCGCCCAGCAGGCCGGCGGTGAAGATCTGGGCCGAGGTATCGTCGGGGAACTCGGCGTAGTTCTCATCGATGGCCAGCTGGACCACCGCCTCGAAGCTGGTGGTGTCGTACTCGATGCCGGTGACCCGGCCCACCCGCACCCCGGCCACCGAGACCGGCGCGCGCACCTTCAGTCCGCCGACATTGTCGAACCGGGCCTCCAGGGTATAGGTGCCGTTGCCCTGGCCCAGGGTACTGAGGTTGCTGACCTGCATGGCCAGCATGAACAGGGCCGCCAGGCCCAGGGCCACGAACAGGCCGACCCAGATTTCCAGCACACGTGTACGATCCATATCAGACTTCCCCGAACATCAATGCCGTGAGAACAAAATCCAGCCCCAGCACCGCCAGCGCCGAGTGCACCACCGTGCGGGTGGTGGCCCGGCTCACCCCCTCCGAGGTGGGTACCGTATCATAGCCTTCGAACACCGCGATCCAGGTCACCACGAAGCCGAACACGATGCTCTTGATGACGCCGTTGTAGATATCCTTCTCCAACTCCACGGCCGACTGCATCTGCGACCAGAAGGCGCCTTCATCCACCCCCAGCAGGTTCACCCCGACCAGATAGCCGCCGTAGACGCCCACCGCGCTGAAGATGGCGGCCAGCAGCGGCATGGAGATGAAGCCGGCCAGGAAGCGCGGCGCGATCACGCGCTTGACCGGATCCACCGCCATCATCTCCATGCCGGAGAGCTGCTCGGTGGCCTTCATCAGGCCGATCTCGGCGGTGAGCGCCGAACCGGCGCGGCCGGCGAACAGCAGCGCCGTGACCACCGGCCCCAGTTCGCGCACCAGCGACAGGGCCACCATCACCCCGAGCGATTCCTCGGCGCCGTAATCCACCAGGGTACGGTAGCCCTGCAGTCCCAGCACCATGCCCACGAACAGCCCCGAGACCAGGATGATCAGCAGCGACAGCACGCCGACGGAGTAGATCTGCTGGACCAGCAGCCGCAGCCGCGGCAGCAGGCTGGGCAATCCGGCCAGTACATGCAGCAGGAACAGGTTGCCGCGGCCGAGCCGGCCGAAGAAGTCCAGCCAGACGCGGCCCAGCCGCTGCAGGGCATCGAGCAGTCGCGTGAACACCTCAGCCGGCCTCGTCCAGCAGATCGTCGAGGTAGTCGCGCCCCGGATAATGAAAGGGCACCGGCCCGTCGGGCAGGCCGCGCATGAACTGGTTCACCCAGGGCGAGTCGGAGCGGTTGAGCGCCTCCGGCGGGCCGTGCTCGACCACCTTGCCGTCGGAGACGACATAGATGTAATCGGCGATCGAGGCGGTCTCCTGCACGTCATGGGAGACGATGATCGAGGTCAGGCCGAGGGCATCATTGAGCAGCCGGATCAGCTGCACCAGTGCGCCCATGGAAATGGGATCCTGGCCGGTGAAGGGTTCGTCGTACATGATCATCATCGGATCCAGCGCAATGGCGCGGGCCAGGGCCACGCGCCGGGCCATGCCGCCGGAGAGTTCGTTGGGCATCAGCTCGCGGGCACCGCGCAGGCCCACGGCCTGCAGCTTCATCAGCACCAGGTCGCGGATCAGCCGCTCATCCAGCGCGGTATGCTCGCGCAGCGGGAAGGCGACATTGTCGTAGACCGACATGTCGGTGAGCAGGGCCCCGCTCTGGAACAGCATGCCCATGCGCTTGCGCAACTCATACAGCGCGGTGTGCCCGAGCTTCGGGACCTCCCGGCCGTCGACCCGGATGCTGCCGGCATGGGGCTTGAGCTGCCCGCCGATCAGCCGCAGCAGGGTGGTCTTGCCGGTACCGCTGGGTCCCATGATGGCGGTGACCTTGCCGCGCGGAATGTCGAGATCGATACCGTCGAAGATCCAGCGTCGGCCGCGCGCAAACCGCAGGCCGCGGACCTCGACCAGGCTGGCGGCGGTTGTCTGCTGTTGTTCTTGTGTTTCGCTCACGGGTTGTGGCAGCCCTGTTGATGTCGTCAAGTCAGACGCAATTGCGGATTGTACCAGCAGAAATTCGCTGGCGAATCTACCACGCCGGCCGCTCGCTGTCGCCTCCGCTGCCCCGAGCACTGCGCTTCAGGTATGATTGACCGCCATTACGCGGGATGGTTGCATGTCCAACATCGTACAGTTCAAGCGCCCGAAGGCCGCCGAGAAACACAAGGGCAATACCCTGTGCCGACGCGGCTTTCACAAGTGGGAGCCGGTCAAGGGGACGCCCTTCGACGTCGACAGCGGGCGGCTGGTCACGCGTTATCGCTGCGTGCGCTGCGGCGCCACCCGGACCGAAGCCCGCTGAACCGGGACAATCCGCAGACTCAATGAGGTTGCGTAGACAATGATGTGGCAGTTCCTCCTGGCCGTGATCGGCGGCTTCGCGCTGCTGGTCTGGGGCGCCGATCGCTTCGTGGTCGGCGCCGCCGCCACCGCTCGCAACCTGGGCGTGGCGCCGCTGATCATCGGCCTGACCATCGTCGGCATGGGCACCTCGGCCCCGGAGATGCTGGTCTCGGCCATGGCCGCCTGGGACGGCAATCCCGGCCTGGGCATGGGCAACGCCATCGGCTCCAACATCGCCAACGTCGGCCTGATCCTCGGGCTGACCGCCCTGATCGTGCCGCTGCAGGTCTCCTCCATCACCCTGCGGCGCGAGTTTCCGGTGCTGCTGGGCATCATGCTGGTGGCCTTTATCCTGGTCGCCGACGGCGACCTCAACCGTCTCGACGGCGGCCTGTTACTGCTGGGCATGGGCCTGATGCTGGTGTGGCTGGTCTGGCTCGGCCTCAACAGCCGCGGCGACGGCGTCGATCCACTGCTGGCCGAATACACCGAGGAGATTCCGGTCGGCATGGCCATGCCGGCGGCGCTGGGCTGGCTGGCCCTGGGTCTGGTGGTGCTGCTGGTCAGTTCCCGGGTGCTGATCTGGGGGGCGGTCGGCATCGCCGAGGCGATGGGGGTGTCGGACCTGATCATCGGCCTGACCCTGGTCGCGCTTGGCACCAGCCTGCCGGAGTTGGCGGCCTCCATCATGAGCGCGCTCAAGGGCGAGCACGACATCGCCCTGGGCAATGTCATCGGCTCCAACATGTTCAACCTGCTCGGCGTACTGGGCCTGCCGGGCCTGATCCACCCCAGCGCGGTGGAGCCCGAGATGCTCAGCCGAGACTTTTCCGTCATGGCCGGCCTGACCGTCCTGCTGCTGTTTTTCGCCTACAGCTACCGGCGCCGGGCGCGGCATGTGAACCGTATCGAGGGCGGCGTGCTGCTGCTGGTCTATCTCGGCTACATCGGCCTGTTATACTGGAGCCTCGCGCCTCAGCAGATATAAGGCATCGAAATCATGGAAATCGAATTCAGCGTCAGCAACGTCAAGTGCAACGGCTGCGTGAAGACCATCGAGGATGGCCTGCGCAATGAGCCCGGGGTCGAGTCGGTCCAGGCCGGCCTGGACGGCAGCGTGAAGGTCAGCGGCAGCGATCTCGACCGCGCCGCCCTGGCCGCCCGGCTGGCCGAGCTCGGCTATCCGGAAGCCTGATGGACGCGGCGAAACTGAAGGCCCTGGGGCTGGCCGTCATCGAGACCGAGACGGCCGCGCTCGACGCCCTGCGCGCACGCATCGACGAGCACTTCGTCGCCGCCTGCCGGTTGATGCTGGAGTGCCACGGCCGCGTGGTGGTGCTGGGCATGGGCAAGTCCGGGCACATCGGCGGCAAGATCGCCGCCACGCTCGCCAGCACCGGCACCCCGGCCTTCTTCGTCCACCCCGGCGAGGCCAGCCACGGCGACCTGGGCATGATCACGCCCCGGGACGTGGTGCTGGCCATCTCCAACTCGGGCGAGACCCAGGAACTGCTCACCCTCCTGCCCATCATCAAGCGCCTGGAGGTGCCGCTGATCGCCCTGACCGGCAATCCCGCCTCCACCCTGGCGCGCGCGGCCAACACCCACCTCGACGTGGGCGTGGATCGCGAGGCCTGTCCGCTGGGGCTGGCGCCGACCTCCAGCACCACCGCAACGCTCGCCATGGGCGACGCGCTGGCCATCGCCATGCTGGAGGTGCGCGGCTTCACCGCCGAGGACTTCGCCCTGTCGCACCCCGGCGGCAGCCTGGGCCGGCGCCTGCTGCTGCGCATCGACGACATCATGCATACCGGCGAGACCATCCCGCAGGTGCGCAGTCACGCCCCCATCACCGAGACCCTGCACGAAATGACCCGCAAGGGGCTGGGCATGACCGCGGTGCTGGACGACCAGGACCGGGTCATCGGCATCTTCACCGACGGCGACCTGCGCCGGGCGGTGGACCACAACGTGGACCTGCACAACACCGACGTGGCCTCGCTGATGACGCCCGACTGCATCACCGTCCGCCCCGGCCTGCTCGCGGCCGAGGCGCTGGCCATCATGGACAGCCGCAAGATCAACGCCCTGCTGGTGGTCGACGAGGAACAGCGCCTGGTCGGCGCCCTGGGCATGCACGACCTGCTGCGGGCGGGGGTGGTATAGCCGGACGCAGCGCCCCTGGCGTTGGGCCCTTTTATCAATTCCGCGTCATTTCGATGTCCATACCCGCAGGATGGGGTACCCATGGTGAAGCCCGAATGGATCCTGCGGGAGCAGTAACGAAGCAATCTCACAAGGCTTCCTGAGCATTACGAGATTGCCGCGCCGCTTACGCGGCTCGCAATGACGACGATTTCATTAACGGATCAGAAGACCGACATCATGCAGGACATCATCGCCAAAGCCGCCAACATCAAACTGGTCATCTTCGACGTCGACGGCGTACTCACCGACGGCTCGCTGTTCTACGGCGACGACGGCCAGGAGTACAAGGCCTTCAACTCCCGCGACGGCCACGGCATCAAGATGCTGAAGAAACACGACGTCGAGATCGGCATCATCACCGGGCGCACCTCGCAGGTGGTCGAGCACCGGGTGCGCAACCTGGGCATCACCCATGTCTACCAGGGCCAGCTGGACAAGCTGCCGGCCTTCGAGGAGTTGAGCCAGCACCTCGGGATAACGCCGGAACAATGCGCCTATGTCGGCGACGACGTGGTGGACCTGCCCATCATGACCCGGGTGGGCCTGGCCATCGCGGTGCAGGACGCCCATCCCTTCGTCAAGAAGCACGCCCACTGGATCACGCCCAGCGGCGGCGGACGCGGCGCGGCGCGCGATGTGTGCGAACTGCTGATGGAGGCGCGCGGCGTGCTCGACCGGGAACTGGAAAGCTATCTTTGATCCGTCAGCGACACTGGCCGGTCATGCTCCTGCTGGCGCTGCTCGCCGCCTTGAGCGGGTGGGTCTATCGCCAGGCCACCCAGCCTGTCTCCCCGGAGACGGCGCCGACAGTCCGCCACCCGGATGCCTACGCCACACGCGCGCGCCTGTCGGGTTATACCCCCGACGGGCGGCTGGAGTATCGGTTGTGGGCCGAGCGCATGGAGCACTTTCCCGGTGACGACAGCACCGAACTGCAGCGGCCCTATGCCGAGTTGTACCGCATCGACGCTCCACCCTGGCGCATCAGCGCCCATCACGGCTGGGTCGCCAGCCAGGGCGATGAGATCCGCCTGCGCGGCGAGGTCGAGATACAGCGCGACGGCTCGCCGGCCAACCGGCCGGTGACGGCCTGGTCCGACAGCCTCGACCTGTGGCCGGGGCGCGACTACGCCGCCACCGATGATAAGATCACCTATATCAGCGACGACCTGCGGGTCGAGGCCGTGGGCATGCGTGCCCGGCTCGACACCGGGGAACTGGAACTGCTCTCCGGCGTCCGGGGCGTACACACCCCGGCCCGGACCACCCGATAGGATGACGACCATGTTCAGCCGGCTGTACCGCCTTACCCTGTCCCTGCTCGTGCTTGGATGCGCGATGAACACGCCCGTCCAGGCACTGTCCAGCGACCGCGATCAACCCATGCACATCGAAGCCGACCATGCCGACATCAACGACCAGACCGGCGTGCATGTCTACACCGGCAACGTGGTGGTCACCCAGGGCAGCATGCGGTTGACCGCCGACCACCTGACCCTGCAGATCGAGGCTGGCGAGATCGTCGAGGGCGTCGCCCTGGGCGAGCCCGCCACCTACAAGCAACGCCCGGACAACAAGGATGAGGACGTCTTCGCGGAGTCCCTGCGCATGGAATACTACGCCGGGGACGAGCGCATCGTGCTGATCGAACAGGCCGAAATCACCCAGGCCGGCGACGTCTTCCGCAGCCAACGCATCGTCTACGACGTGGCCCGCGACGTCGTCAATGCCGGCGAAGGCAAGGGCGACCGGGTACGCATCATCCTGCAGCCGCGCAACTCAGGGGAAGAGTAGACCGCATGCCGCGCCTGATCGCCACCGACCTGGTCAAACGCTTCAAGTCCCGTACCGTCGTCGACCGGGTCTCGGTCGAGGTCGCCAGCGGCGAGGCGGTCGGCCTGCTCGGGCCCAACGGCGCCGGCAAGACCACCTGCTTCTACATGATCGTCGGCCTGATTCCCTGTGACGGCGGGCGGATCGAACTCGACGGCCAGGACCTGACCGCGGCCCCCATGCATGTGCGCGCCCGCCACGGCGTGGGCTATCTGCCGCAGGAAGCCTCCGTGTTCCGCAAGCTCAGCGTGCGCGAGAACCTGCTCGCGATCCTGGAGACGCGCAAGGGGCTGGACCGTGCCGGCCGCGAGGAGCGCCTGCAGGCCCTGCTCGCCGAACTGCATATCAGCCACCTGGCCGAACAACCCGGCATCAGCCTGTCCGGCGGCGAACGGCGGCGGGTGGAGATTGCCCGGGCGCTGGCCGCCGAGCCACGCTTCATCCTGCTGGACGAACCCTTCGCCGGGGTCGACCCCATCTCGGTCGGCGATATCCAGCAGATCGTCAAACACCTGTGCGACCGCGACATCGGGGTGCTGATCACCGACCACAACGTGCGCGAGACTTTAGGAATCTGCGATCGGGCCTATATTCTCAATGAAGGCGCCGAGATTGCGGCCGGCAGCCCGACCGAGGTGCTGGCCAACGCACAGGTAAGAACTTGTTATCTTGGCGAAAATTTCAGGCTCTAGCCAATCCCGGCCGATCAGTGGCACAATTAATGCTTGTTAGGGTAGACTCCGCCATTCCGCCAATGCCGCCACGCGAGTCCCGACACACAACTATATGAAACAGTCGATACAGCTTCGTCTTGGCCAGCATCTCACCATGACACCCCAGCTGCAGCAGGCCATACGCCTGCTGCAGCTGTCGACCCTGGAACTGCAGATGGAAATCCAGCAGGCGCTGGACTCCAATCTGATGCTCGAGGCCGTCGACGGCACCGAGCCGGAGACCCAGACCGACACCGAGGACAGCCGCAGCGAGGCCGAAGCCGAAACCGCCGCCGAAACCGCCACGGAGGCAGCCGAAACCAGCGCCGAAACCGAGTACAGCCAGGCCGATTCCGACCTGGGCACCACCGCCACCGACATCCCCGAAGACCTGCCGGTGGACACCGGCTGGGACGACATCTACGACTCCGGCGCGACCAGCTACAGCGCCCCGGCCGGCGACGATGACCGCGACTACCTGGAAACCCACAACAGCGGCAGCGAGAGCCTGCAGGAGCACCTCACCTGGCAGATGGAGATGTCGCCTTTCACCGACACCGACCAGGCCATCGCCACCGCCATCATCGACTCCATCAATGACGACGGCTACCTCGGCATGCCGCTGGAAGACATCCACCAGGGCCTGCTGGAAAGCCATCCGGAACTCGAGCTCGACGAGGTCGAGGCGGTACTGCACCGCATCCAGCACTTCGACCCCATCGGGGTCGGCGCCCGCTCGCCCGGCGAATGCCTGGAGATCCAACTCAAGCAACTCGATCCCGACACGCCCTGGCGCGATACCGCATTGAAACTGATCCAGCAGCACCTGGATCTGCTGGGCGGGCGCGACTACCAGCAACTGATGCGCCGCCTCAAGCTCAGCCAGGAGCAGCTGCAGCAGGTCATCGGCCTGATCCAGACACTCAACCCGCGGCCGGGCTCGGCCATCTCCACCGCCACCGCCGAGTACGTCATCCCCGATGTCTTCGTCCACAAGGACAAGAAGGGGCAGTGGCGGGTGGAACTCAACCCGGACGCCGTACCCAAGCTGCGCATCAATTCCCAGTACGCCGGGATGGTGAAACGGGCCGACAACAGCGCCGACAACAATTACCTGCGCAACCACCTGCAGGAGGCCCGCTGGTTCATCAAGAGCCTGCAGAGCCGCAACGAGACCCTGCTGAAGGTGGGCCGTTGCATTGTCGAGCGGCAGCGCGCATTCTTCGATTATGGAGAAGAGGCGATGAAGCCGCTGGTGCTGCGCGACGTGGCCGAGGCGGTGGAGATGCACGAGTCGACCATCTCGCGGGTGACCACCCAGAAGTACATGCATACCCCGCGCGGTATCTACGAGTTCAAGTATTTCTTCTCCAGCCATGTCGGCACCGCCGACGGCGGCGAATGTTCCGCCACCGCCATACGGGCCATGATCAAGAAGCTGGTCGCGGGGGAAAACCCCGCCAAACCCCTGAGCGACAGCAAGATCGCCGATCTGCTGTCCGAGGAAGGTATCAACGTCGCGCGGCGCACGATCGCCAAATACCGCGAGGCGATGGCCATTCCGCCATCCAACGAGCGCAAGCGCCTCGCCTGAACCCATATACACATCATCCGCACTTAAGGAGTGGCACCATGCAAATCATCCTCACCGGTCACCACGTTGACATCACCGACGCCCTGCGCGACTACGTCAACAGCAAAATGGAGCGCCTGGAACGGCACTTCGACAGCGTGACCGATGTCCATGTCGTACTGAGCGTGGAGAAGCTGCGCCAGAACGCCGAAGCCACCATCAACGTCAACGGCGGCAAGATCTTCGCCGACAGTACCGACGAGGATATGTATGCGGCCATCGATGCCCTGGTCGACAAGCTCGACCGGCAGGTGGTCAAGCACAAGGAAAAGCTCAAGGATCATCACCGCGCCGAAGGCAACAACGTCAAGACATCCACCGCGGAATGAACCCGGCGCCGGGCGTCAGCGCCCGGCAGGAGGACACAGCGGAGACCATGAACATCACCGAACTCATCAGCCCGCAGCGGGTCGTCGCCGGGCTCGGCACCACCAGCAAGAAACGCGCGCTGGAACAACTGGCCGAACTGCTCGCCGGCCACGCGCCCAGCCTGACTCCGGAGGAGATCTTCGACAGCCTGATCGGGCGCGAACGCCTGGGCAGCACCGGGCTGGGCCAGGGCGTGGCCCTGCCCCACGGCCGTCTGGCCGGCCTCAGCGAGCCGGTCGGCGCCTTTGCCAGCCTGGACCCGGCCATCGATTTCGATGCCATCGATCACCAGCCGGTGGATCTGATGTTCGCGCTGCTGGTGCCGGCAGAATCCACCGACGAACACCTGCAGATCCTGGCTGACCTGGCCCGGCGTTTCAGCGACAAGACCTTCACCGACGATCTGCGCCGCGCCGCCACCGGCGAGGAGTTGTACCAGCGCTTTCTGACCCAGGACGCCCGGCAGCGCGAATCGGCATGAGCAGGCATCTGACCGTGGGCGAGCTGTTCGATGCCCTGCAGCGGCGCCTCGGTCTGGCCTGGGTCAGCGGTGACCGCGAACGCCCCCTGCACTTCGACAGCACCGACGACGCCCAGACCGGCTCCCTGGTCGGACATCTTAATTTCATCCACAACCATTGCATCCAGATCATCGACCGGATCGAGCTGGCCTATCTGGACGATCTGGAGCCCGACCGCCGGCGCGAGGCACTGGCTCACCTGTTCAGCCCGGTGACCGACGCCGTCATCCTCGCCCACGAGGCACCGCCGGCCGACCTGCGCAAGGCTGCAGCGGCCAGCGGCACTCCCCTGCTCACCTCCACCCAGCACGGGCCGGAACTGATCAATCACATCGAGTACTACTACACCCATTACCACTCCACCAAGCTGGTGATCCACGGGGTGTTCATGGAAGTGATGGGCATCGGCCTGCTGATCACCGGCGACGCCGCCATCGGCAAGAGCGAGCTGGCGCTGGAGCTGATCAGCCGCGGCCACCGCCTGATCGCCGACGACAGCCCCGAGTTCGCCCAGGTCGCCCCGGATATCCTCAGCGGCAACTGTCCGCCGGTGCTGCGTGACTTCCTGGAGGTGCGCGGCCTTGGTATCCTCAACATCCGCGCCATGTACGGCGAGAGCGCGATCAAATACAGCAAGTACCTGCGCCTCATCATCCACCTGCAGCAGATGAGCGACGACGAACTGCGCCAGATCGACCGCCTGCGCGGCAGCTATCACACCCGGCGCATCCTCGAGGTGGAGGTACCCGAGATCACCCTGCCGGTGGCGCCGGGCCGCAACCTGGCAGTGCTGGTCGAGGCCGCCACCCGCAAGCATATCCTGACCATGCGCGGCCACGACGCCGGCGAGGAACTGATACAACGACAGCGGGAACAGATGCAGCCTTGAAACTGATCATCGTCAGCGGGCTGTCGGGCTCGGGCAAGAGCGTGGCCCTGAACACCCTGGAAGACCTGGGCTACTACTGCGTGGACAACCTGCCGGTGGCGCTGCTGGAACCGCTGGCCCGGGAGTTGACCGCCGCTCGCCAGACGCGGGCCGCCGTGGGCATCGACGCCCGCAACCACCGCCAGGACCTGTCCCGCTTCCGCGACATCCTCGCCGGGCTCGAGACCCAGGATATCCAGGTCGAGATCGTCTTCCTGCAGGCCACGGACGAGACCCTGCTCAAGCGTTTCAGCGAAACCCGCCGCAAGCACCCGCTGACCAGCACTGACACCACCCTAGCCGACGCCATCCGCGGCGAGCGCAACCTGCTCGAACCGATCGCGAGCAGCGCCACGCTGCACATCGACACCACCCATACCAATCTGCACCAGCTGCGCGATCTGGTGCAGGAGCGGCTCTCCGACACCCGGCCCGACGCGCTGTCGCTGCTGTTCAAATCCTTCGGCTACAAGCACGGACTGCCCGACGATGCCGACTTCGTCTTCGACGTACGCTGCCTGCCCAACCCGCACTGGGTCCAGGGCCTGCGGCCGCTCACCGGCCGCGACCAGGCGGTAATCGCCTACCTTGAGGATCAGCCGCCGGTGGATGCCATGTTCCAGGAACTTTGCCGCTTCCTCGACGACTGGCTGCCGGCCTTCGAGAAGGAGAACCGGCGCTACCTGACCGTCGCCCTCGGCTGCACCGGCGGCCAGCACCGCTCGGTATACATGGCGGAAAGGCTGGGCAAACACTTCGCCGGCCGATATCCTTCCGTGCTGGTCCGTCACCGGGAGCTGTCATGAGCGTCGGTCTGCTGATCATCACCCACGGCGAAATCGGCAAAATGCTGCTGCATACCGCCACCCACATGCTCGGCGTGTGCCCGCTGGAGACACGCGCACTGAAGGCGAGCTTCGACTGCGACCCCGACGCGATACTTGCCAGCGCCATCGAATCCGGCCGCGAACTCGACACCGGCATGGGCGTACTGATCCTCACCGACATGTACGGCTCCACCCCCAGCAACATCGCCACCCGGGTGCAGGAACACGTCAGCGCCAGTGTGGTGTCCGGCATCAACCTGCCCATGCTGGTGCGGGTGCTGAACTACCCGCGCCTGAGCCTTCCGGAGTTGGAAGAGAAGGCCTTGTCAGGCGGGCGCGACGGCGTGCTGCTGTGCCACCCGCAGGAACACTGACCCCAGGATGATGCAATGCAGAAAAAAGAACTCACCATCATCAACAAGCTGGGGCTGCACGCACGTGCCGCGGCCAAGCTGGTTACCCTGGCCTCGGAGTTCGACAGCAACATCCAGATCGCCCGCAACGGCCAGCAGGTCAACGGCAAGAGCATCATGGGCATCATGATGCTGGCCGCTTCCAAGGGCACCACCCTGGAGGTGAGCGCCGAGGGCAGCGATGAGACCGAGGCCATGGCGGCCATCGAGAAGTTGATCGGGGAGCGTTTCCATGAATCGGAATAAAGGTGGCTGACAGGTGACGGTGCAGCTTTCCGGCATCGGCGTCTCCCGCGGCATTGCCATCGGCAAGGCCCATCTGCTCGAACGCGATCACCTCGACGTCACCGAATACCGTATCAACGCTGACCTGATCGACGCCGAGGTCGAGCGCTTCCGCCGCGCGCTGGGCGGCGCCCGCGAACAGCTGCGCGGCATCCGCGGCCGTATCCCGCCCGACACCAGCGCCGATATCGTCGAGTTCATCGATACACACCTGCTGATGCTGGAGGACTCCACCCTCACGGTTGCCCCGGAGCTGCTCATCCGCAAGCAGGGCATCAACGCCGAGTGGGCGCTCAAGCAGCAGCGCGACGCCCTGGTGCAGGTGTTCGAAGCCATGGACGACGCCTACCTGCGTACCCGCAAGGACGACATCGACCATGTAGTCAGCCGTATCCAGCGCCTGCTCGTGCACGACGAGAACGTCCAGGACCTCAGCGCCATCGATCACCTCAGGGGCACCATCGTGCTGGCCGACGAACTGACGCCGGCCGACGTCGTACTGCTCTATCACCAGGGTGTAGCCGGCTTTGTCACCGAGTACGGCGGGCCGCTCTCCCACACCGCCATCGTCGCCCGCAGCCTGCGCATCCCCACCATCGTCGGCGTGCACAATATTCACCGCTACATCCAGGACGGCGAGACCCTGGTCCTGGACGGACAGGAGGGCATGGTGCTGGCCGGCGCCGATGCCCTCATGCTCGAACACTACCGGCAGCGCCAGCACCAGGACCAGGAGCGTGCCCATACCCTGGTCAAGACCCGCCTGGAGCCGGCCTGCACGCTGGACGGGGTCTGCGTGCGGCTGTTCGGCAACATCGAATTGACAGAGGACGTCGAAGAGATTCTGGATGCCGGTGCCGAAGGGGTGGGCCTTTACCGTACCGAGTTCCTGTACATGAACCGCGAGGACACACCGGACGAGGACGAGCAACTCGAACACTACCGGGAAGTCATCGAGCAGATGCAGGGTCGGCCGCTGACCATCCGCACCCTGGACCTGGGCGCCGACAAGGCACTCGACACCGAGGCTGCCCATCACTGCACCAATCCCGCCCTCGGCCTGCGCGCCATCCGCCTGTGTCTGCACGACCCGGGGCTGTTCCGTCCCCAGCTGAAGGCGGTGCTGCGGGCTGCGGCCCTGGGCCCGGTTCAGATGATGCTGCCCATGCTCTCCAGCCTGGGCGAACTGCGCCAGACCCTGGCCCTGATCGATGAGGTCAAACATGAACTGACCGTCGAGGGTAAAGCATTCGATCCGGCCATGCCGGTCGGCGGCATGATCGAGGTGCCCGCGGCCGCACTGGCAGCGGACATGTTCGCCGCCGAACTGGATTTTTTGTCCATTGGGACCAACGATCTGATTCAGTATACCCTGGCCATCGACCGGGTCGACGACGAGGTGAATTATCTCTACGACCCCAGTCATCCGGCGGTGCTGTACCTGATCCGGCACATCATCCAGGCCGGTGTCCGCCATCAGGTGCCCGTGTCCATGTGCGGCGAAATGGCCGGCGACCCCCTGTACAGCCGGCTGCTGCTGGGCCTGGGACTGAACAGCTTCAGCATGCAGGCCTCCTCTCTGCTCGAGGTCAAGGACCTGATTCGCCATACCCGGCTGGACCGGATCACGGAACCGGTGGAGACCCTGATGCACACCTGGGACCCGGACCGGCGGGCCGAACTGCTCGAGCAGATCAGGAACCTCCTATGCACGTGATACCGGCCGCGAAAAAACCTGCGACAGGATGACGCCCGCCGACCGACCCTGCTAAACTGCGGCGGAATCAAAGTCTTGCCCCCCAAGGATCCCGCCGCATGGCTGACAGCCACAAGGAAACCGCCCAGGCCCAGGACCATCTGCACAAGGTCTCGGACGCGCTGGCCTCGGGCGCGGCCAGCCGGGTGCGGCGGCTGATCCACAACCTCCGCCCGGCGGAAATCGCCCACGTCCTCGAGTCCATCCCCAAGGACCCCCGCATCATCCTGTGGGAACTGGTCGATCCCGATGACCGCGGCGAGGTGCTGCTGCATGTGGGCGACGAGGTCCGTTCCGGCCTGATCAAGGAGATGGAGGCCGGCGAACTGGTCGCGCTGACCGAGAACCTCGACACCGACGACCTGGCCGACCTGCTGCAGGACCTGCCGGGCACCGTCATCCACGAAGTGCTGCGGTCCATGGACCTGCAGAACCGCCATCGGCTGGAATCGGTCCTGTCCTATTCCGAGGACACCGCCGGCGGCCTGATGAACGTGGATACCATCACGGTCCGGGCCGATGTCAGCCTGGACGTGGTGCTGCGCTATCTGCGCCTGCGCGGCAACCTGCCGGACCTGACCGACAGCCTGATGGTGGTCGACCGCAACGATCGCTATCTCGGCCTGCTGCCGCTGTCCACCCTGCTGACCATGGACCCGGAACTGAGCGTGGCCGAGGTGATGGTGCGCGACGTCGAGGGCATCCAGGCCGAGACCACGGCGGTGCAGGTGGCCAAGCTGTTCGAGGACCGCGACCTGATTTCCGCCCCTGTCATCGACCAGAACGGCCGGCTGGTGGGCCGCATCACCATCGACGACGTGGTCGACGTCATCCGCGACGAGGCCGACCACTCACTGATGAGCATGGCCGGCCTGAACGAGGAAGGCGACATCTTCGCCCCGGTCTTCTCCAGCACCCGGCGCCGCTCCATCTGGCTCGGCATCAACCTGATGACCGCCTTTCTCGCCTCCTGGGTGATCGGCCTGTTCGAGGCCACCCTGCAGCAGATCGTCGCACTTGCCGTGCTGATGCCCATCGTTGCCAGCATGGGCGGCATCGCCGGCAGCCAGACCCTGACCATCGTCATTCGCGGCCTGGCGCTGAACCAGATCGGCAAATCCAACTCACGGCTGTTGATGACCAAGGAGCTGGCCGTGGGCGCGCTCAACGGGATATTGTGGTCGGTCGTGGTCGCGGTGATCGCCGCGCTCTGGTTTCAGAGCGCACAGGTGGGCATCATCATCGGTGCGGCCATCATCATCAACCTGGCCGTCGCGGCGCTGGCCGGCTTTAGCATTCCGCTGGTGCTGCAGCGCATGGGCATCGACCCGGCGCTGGCCGGCAGCGTGCTGCTGACCACCGTCACCGACGTGATCGGCTTCATGGCCTTTCTGGGACTGGGGACGGTGTTCCTGCTGTGATTTCCACACAGGTTGGGCTGAGCCACGCGAAGCCCAACCTACAATGGTTTGTCATTGCGAGCGCAAGCGTGGCAATCTCGTAATGCAGAGGCGATCGGTTGGAGGTTGCCACGGCGTTTCACGCCTCGCAATGACAGAGAAATCAAGGGTTCGCTAGAACGCCCCCTTCGCCCCCGCCTCCATGATCCGCAACAGCTTGTCGTTGATGCCCCGGGCCATTTCCTCCATGTCAGGCGGCAGCGGGGTGTTGTCGATGAGCAGGTTCAGGTCCAGCATCATCAGCCAGGTCTTGCCTTCCGAGTCCTCCACCAGGGCGATGCGGCAGGGCATGTAGGCGGCGAAGATGGCGTTGTGCATGACCATGCGATGGGCATCGCCGGGATTGCAGAACTGCATGATGTGCAGCGGCCCCGAATCCACGCCCCGGGCCTTCAGTTCCTCGGACACCGGCTGATGCGCAACAATCTTCATGTTCAGTTCGGCCGCCTTGGAACGCATGAAGTCCATGGCGTCATCGACGCTGACCCCTTCCTCCAGCGGCATCTTCACCACGGTCTGGGAAATATCGAAACGCTGGATGCCGTTGTCGGCGGCCTCCTCGGCGTGAGCGGAAAACGCCAGGCCCAGCGTCAGCAACAGGCCAGTCAACAGATGTCTCATCTCGGCTCCTTGTCGGAATGGTTATGGATCGATCTTAGTTGATCCCGGCGGATGCGCAACAGCGCGCAGCGCGGACACTGCATCAGCCCTGGTCGTGGCGTACACAGGGCGCCCGGTACTCCTCCGGCACGTTCGGCGGACAGGCGCCGCATTGCTGGTTGCCGGGCACGGCGAAGTCGATCTTGCGGGGATAGGGCAGGTCCATGTTGTCCATGATCTCGACGAACTCCTCCAGCGTCTTGCCATTGCCCAGACGAGGATTGCGGTTCTTCTCCTGACCGATGGTGGTGATCTGGCGACCCTCGTAGTCGTGGCAGGGATAGACCAGGGTCTCGTCGGGCAGGGTGAAGAACTTGTCATGGATGCTGCGGTAGAGGGTGGCGGCATCGCCGGACTGGAAATCGGTGCGCCCGCAGGCCTCGATCAGCAGGGCGTCGCCACTGAACAGCATTTTGTGGGTGCCGCTGTCGATCAGGTAGGCATGATGATGGTCGGTGTGCCCCGGCGTGAACAGGGGGTGGATTTCGATATTGCCCACCCGGAAGGGCTCGCCCTCGCGCACCCCGATATCGGTGCAGGGCAGCTGATCCACCGCCGGGCCGACGATGTGGCTGCCGGTCAGCTCCTTCAACCTTCTGGCCCCGGTCAGGTGATCGGCGTGGATATGGGTATCCAGGGTGAAATCCAGTTTCAGTCCCAATTCCTGCAGCACGGACAGGTCCCGCTCCACCGTGTCCAGTACCGGATCGATCAGGGCGGTCCTGCCCGTATCCGGGCAGTGCACGAGATAGGTATAGGTGGATGAATCCGGTTCGATCATCTGGCGAAACAGCATGCAGCCTCCTTTCGGGGTGATTACGTGGACTCTACTGGCGTCTATAAGGGGAATGGCCGTAAAATACAAGCTTCACCACAATAAACAAGCGGTTAATAACAAGTGCAGCAAGGTCCCGGCTTGACCCGGGTCATTCCGTGCCCGGCGCCCGGGCGCTTTAATTGCCACCGGATATTCAGGGAGAAGCCGCCATGCAGACCAAGATCCTGCTCGACGAGAAAGACATCCCCACCCACTGGTACAACGTCATCGCCGACATGCCCAACCCCCCGGCCCCGGTACTGGCGCCGGACGGGAGTCCGGTGCCGCCGGAGGCGTTGCTGGCCATCTTCCCCGAGGCCCTGGTCGAGCAGGAGGTCAGCGACAAACGCTGGATCGAGATCCCCGAGCCGGTGCGCGAGATCTATCAGCTGTGGCGGCCGTCACCCCTGTGCCGCGCCCACCGGCTGGAGGCGGCGCTGGGCACACCGGCGCGCATCTATTACAAGTACGAGGGTGTGAGTCCTGCCGGCTCGCACAAGCCCAACACCGCCGTGGCCCAGGCCTGGTACAACAAACAGGCTGGCATCAAGCGCCTGGCCACCGAGACCGGTGCCGGTCAGTGGGGCTCCTCGCTGGCCCTGGCCGGGCAGATGTTCGGTCTCGACATCCGGGTCTACATGGTCAAGGTGAGTTACGAGCAGAAACCCTTCCGCCGCTCCATGATGCAGACCTGGGGCGCCGAGGTGCTGGCCAGCCCCACCGACCGGACCGAGTCCGGCCGCCAGATCCTGGCGGCGGACCCCGACTCGCCCGGCTCGCTCGGCATCGCCATCTCCGAGGCGGTGGAAGAAGCCGCCTCGCGCGAGGACACCAACTATGCCCTGGGCTCGGTGCTCAACCATGTGCTGCTGCACCAGACCGTGATCGGCCTGGAAGCCAAGAAGCAGTTCGAGCAGGTCAACGACTATCCCGACGTGGTGCTGGCCCCCTGCGGCGGCGGCTCCAACTTCGGCGGCGCGGCATTCCCCTTCCTGGCCGACAAGGCCGCCGGCAAGCAGGTGCGGCTGGTGGCGGTGGAACCGGCCTCCTGCCCCACGCTCACCCGCGGCCACTATGCCTACGACTTCGGCGACACCGTGGGCCACACCCCGCTGATGAAGATGTACACCCTGGGCCACGACTTCGTCCCGCCCGGCATCCACGCCGGCGGTCTGCGCTACCACGGCGACTCGGCCCTGGTCTCGCAGCTCTACCACGAGGGTCTGATCGAGGCGGTGGCGGTGAAACAGCTGGCCACCTTCGAGGCCGGGGTGCAGTTCGCCCGCGCCGAGGGCATCATCCCCGCGCCGGAGTCCAACCACGCCATCCGCGCCGCCATCGACGAGGCGTTGAAGTGCAGGGAGAGCGGCGAGGCGAAGGCGATCTTCTTCAATCTGTCCGGTCACGGCCACTTCGACATGGCCTCCTACGACCGCTACTTCAGCGGCGAACTGGAGGACTACGAATATCCGGAAGAGCAGATCAACGCCGCACTGGAGCGGCTGCCGAAGGTGGGTTAAAACGCCCCGAAGCCTGACATGGACACATGATCCATGCAGGTCGGGTCAGCCGCAGCGTAACCCGACACAAACGCGGGCCATTGTCGGGTTACGCCCTTTCGGGCTAACCCGACCTACGAGATCGATCGAAGAATTCAGGAGACAGAAAGGATCTCGGCTTTCCCGTCGGACCTGTCGATTACGAGTTCAAGCTCGCAATAGGCGGGCTCACTCGCCGGGTCATCGCCGCAGCTGCAGCCGGCCAGGATCTGCTGGAAGAACACACCCACCCGCAGACGCAGGGCAGCGTCCGCTTCCGCCTGCCGGATCAGGGTCAGCGTCAGCCCCCGGGTATCGGCGTGCCCTGTATCCGTAACGAGGGGGAGGGAATCCGGCCCCAGGGCACTCAGTTCATCCTTCAATACCTCGGCAAAGTCCGTCCGACCCCAGGCCGCCAGGCTGGCGGTCAGCCGCGGCTTCACTCGCCCGCCACGGTCATGGACTCGATCAGGATCGAGCCGGTGCGGATGTTGCCGCGGGTTTCCAGGTCGTTGCCGATGGCGACGATATTCATCAACATCTGCTTGAGATTGCCGGCCACGGTGATCTCCTCCACCGGGTACTGGATCCGGCCGTTCTCCACCCAGAAGCCGGCCGCGCCGCGCGAGTAGTCGCCGGTGACCAGGTTCACGCCCTGCCCCATCAGTTCGGTCACCAGCAGGCCGGTGCCCATCTCACGGATCAGGTCGTGGATGTCCTTATCGCTGGTATCCACGCTCAGGTTATGCACGCCGCCGGCATTGCCGGTGGTCTCCATGCCGAGCTTGCGCGCCGAATAGCTGTCCAGGATATAGCCCTGCAGCACGCCGTCGGCGACCAGGTCGCGCGCCAGCGTCGCCACGCCCTCGTTGTCGAAGGGCGCGCTGCCCAGCGCCCGCGGCAGGTGAGGCTGCTCGTAGACATGCATGAAGTCGGGGAACACCTGTTTGCCCAGGTGATCGAGCAGAAAGCTGGACTTGCGATACAGGTTACCGCCGCGGATCGCACCGGTGAAGTTGCGCAGCAGGCCGGTGGCCACCTCAGCGGCAAAGATCACCGGCACCTGGCGGGTGCCCAGACGACGGCCGTCCAGCCGCCGCACGGTGCGCTCGGCGGCCATGCGGCCCACGGCGTCGGCGTCCTCCAGCTCCCCGCTCAGGCGCGAGACCGTATACCAGTAGTCGCGCTGCATGTGCCCGCCCTGTTCGCCGATCAGCGCGCAACTCAGGCTGTGACGGCTGCTGGGGTAGCCGCCGAGAAAACCGTGGCTGTTGCCGTAGACCCGCAGACCCTGATGGCTGTTGACCGTCGCCCCCTCGGAATTGGTGATGCGCGGGTCGGTGTCCAGACCGGCGCGCTCGCACTCGCGGGCGATGTCGATGGCCTCATCCGCGGACAGATCCCAGGGATGGTAGAGGTCCAGGTCCGGCACTTCGCGCGCCATGCGCTCGGCCGGGGCCAGGCCGGCGGCGGTGTCCTCGCTGGTATAGCGGGCGATGTCGCAGGCCGCCTGCACCGTCTCGCGGATGGTCTCGGGGCGGAAGTCCGAGGTGCTGGCCGAGCCCTTGCGCTGACCGAAGTAGACGGTCAGGCCCAGGCCGCGGTCGCGGTGGAACTCCAGCGTCTCGACCTCGCCCTTGCGCACCGTCACGCCCAGGCCGACATCCATGGACACGGCCGCCTCGGCCGCGCTGGCGCCGGCGGCACCGGCCTGTTCCAGGATCTCCCCCACCATCCGTTCCAGACGGCCGATATCGGGCAGGGTGGTATCGTGGGTCGCGGGCTCGGGATTCTGCTTGCTCATGAAGGATTCTCTACGGATTCACCAGACGGCCATGGTAAAGGAATGTCCGTCCCCGCCCAAGACCGGCCGTGGCATACCCTGCAGCGTGCCGGGTATGCTATCTTGAATCCATCCCTGTACCGCAACCCGCCCGCCCCCATGCACAAGCAACCGGACCCGGCCCCAGAGCAGGAAGACGACGAGGGCCCCAGCAAATCCCAGCTCAAGCGTGAGGCCCATGCCCTGCTGGAACTGGGCCGTACCCTGGTGGAACTGCCGGAAGGGCGGCTGGCCGCCCTGCCGCTGGACGACAAACTGCGCGACGCGGTCCAGCTCGCCCGCCGCATCCACGCCCGCAGCGGGCGCAAGCGCCAGATCCAGTACATCGGCAAGCTGCTGCGCAACGGCGACCCCCAGCCCGTCATCGACGCCCTGGCGGCCATCCAGCAGGAAGACCGCCGCGCCGCACGCGCCTTCCACCAGCTCGAGGACTGGCGCGAGCGTTTCATTCACGAGGGCGACGAGGCGGTGGGCGACTGGCTGGTGCAGTATCCCGGCACCGACCGCCAGCACCTGCGCCAACTCATCCGGCAGGCACAGAAGGACTACAGGGAAAACAGGACGAAGGGGCCGCGGGCGCTGTTCCGGTTTCTGCGTGAGGTGGCGGCATCACACACCGCGGACGAACCCTGAATTACCCTCTCCCAGGGCGGGAGAGGGCGAAGGGACGACAGCTGGAGAATCAGATTCAGTCGCGACTGTAGGGTGCGGCACCGGGCTCGGAGATTTCGCTCTCCTCCGGCGGCGACAGCCGGCCCTCGCCTTCGAAGGCGCTGAACTCGCTGCTGTCGAGGTGACCGTCCTGGTTGGCGTCCGCCTTGTCCCAGTTGGCCTCCAGGCCCTTGTGCGCGCCGGCCTCCTCGGCACTGATGTAGCCGTCACCGTCGCGATCCAGGGTCTCGAAGGTCATCGCACCCATTTCGTTCTCATCCGACATCATCGCCTTCTCGCCGGCGGAAGCGGTTCCACCCAGCACCAGCAGCGCGGCTGCCAGCCCGGTGATCATCGTGTTTCTGGACATTGCCTTTCTCCCTGTTATTGGGTTGCCAAGGTCTTGCACGAAGAAAGTATAGCCGGCCGCTGCAAGCCTGCCGGGCGGGAACGGGGCCGGCGGGCGGAGAATCGCCGGAAGCTGATATAAATCAACCGGCGCGGCCTGCCGGCAGCCGTCACCGCACCCGCCGCCGCAGCCGCCGGAAAACGGCCTTCTCCAGTTCCACCAGCGCGAACAGCACCGCCCCGAAGGCCAGGATGATGCCCCATTCCCCCCAGCCCAGGGCGGCGGTCCCGAACAGGAACTGCAGCGGCGGGGCATAGGTGAACAGGCCCTGCAGGATGACCAGAACGCCCACGGCGATGAGCACGGCGCGGCTGCCCAGCAGGCCGGTGCGGTTGAACACCGGCTCCAGGATGTAGCGGCTGTTGAACAGGTAGACCAGCTCGCCCATGACCAGGGTGTTGATGGCCACGGTCCGCGCCACCTCCACCGCCGCGCCCTGCCACTCCAGCCACAGGAAGTGGCCGAAGGTCCCCGCCAGCAGCAGCGCCGAGACGAAGACCACGCGCCAGACCAGGAAACCCGACAGCACCGGCGTACCGGGCGGCCGCGGCGGGCGGCGCATGACCCCGGGCTCGGTGGGCTCGAAGGCCAGCGCGAGTCCCAGGGTGACGGCGGTGACCATGTTCACCCACAGCACCTGCGCCGGCATGAGCGGCAGGGTCATCCCCAGCAGCACGGCGGCCATGATGGTGAGGGCCTCACCACCGCTGGTGGGCAGAATGTAGAGGATGGCCTTGCGCAGGTTGTCATAGACGGTGCGGCCCTCCTCCACGGCATGAGCGATGGAGGCGAAGTTATCGTCGGCGAGCACCATCTCGGCGGCCTCGCGGGCGGCTTCGGAGCCCTTGATGCCCATGGCCACCCCCACATCGGCACGCTTGAGCGCCGGGGCGTCGTTGACCCCGTCGCCGGTCATGGCCACCACCTGGTCGTTGGCCTGGATGGCGCGCACCAGCCGCAGCTTGTGTTCCGGAGTGGCGCGGGCGAACACGTCCACCTCCCGCACCGTCTGCGTCAGCCGGGCATCGGACAGCGGTTCCAGTTCATGCCCCGGCATGACCCCGCCGCCGGTGCGGATGCCGAGCTCGTCGGCGATGGCCCGGGCGGTGACCGCATGATCGCCGGTGATCATCTTCACCCGGATGCCGGCCTCCTGACACTGCCTGACCGCCTCGATGGCCTCGGCCCGGGGCGGGTCGATGATGCCGCACACGGCCACCAGGGTCAGGCCGCCGTTCTCAATATCCGAAAACTCCAGCGTGCGCTTGTCCGCGTCCACCTCCCGTACCGCCAGCGCCAGCAGACGCTGGCCGCGGGCGGCGATGGCGTTCATGCGCTGCTCCCAGCGGTCACGCTCAACGGTCCGGTCGCCGGCACGGGTGCGTTCCCGCTCGCACACGGCCAGCACGCGTTCGGGCGCGCCCTTGAGCAGAATAAAGCCGCGCTGGTCCCCGTAATGGCGGTGATGCAGGGTGACCATGAACTTGTAGGCGGATTCGAAGGGGATCACGTCGTCGCGGGGGTAGCGTTCGCCGGTCTCGACGGGATCCAGACCGCCCTTGCGCGCCGCGGTGACCAGCGCGCCTTCCGTCGGGTCGCCCTCCAGCTCCCACACGCCGTCGCGCTGATGCAGTTCGGCATCGTTGCACAGCAGAATGCCGCGCAGCGTCTCGGCCAGCACCGGGTGATCCTCGGGGTCCACGTCATGGCCGTCCCGGTTGAAGCCGCCGTGGGGCTCGTAGCCCACACCGCTGACCTCGAAGGTATCCTCGGCGGTGACAATGGTCTTGACGGTCATCTCGTTGCGGGTGAGCGTGCCGGTCTTGTCGGTGCAGATGGTGGCGACCGAGCCCAGCGTCTCCACCGCCGGCAGGCGCCGGATGATGGCATTGCGCGCGGCCATGCGCTGCACGCCGATGGCCAGGGTAATGGTCATGATGGCGGGCAGCCCCTCGGGGATGGCGGCCACCGCCAGGCTCACCGCCGCGAGAAAGGTGTCCAGGAACGCGTAGTCCCGCACCCAGTAGCCGAAGGCGAAGGTGAAGCCGGCCAGCACCAGGATGGCCAGGGACAGCCAGCGTCCGAATACGCCGATGTCGCGCAGCAGCGGCGTGGTGAGGGTCTCCACCTCCTCGAGCAGGGTGGAGATGCGCCCGATCTGGGTGTCCGCACCGGTGCCGACCACCAGCCCCCGCCCCTGGCCGAAGGCGACCAGGGTGCCGGAGAACGCCATGCAGCTGCGATCGCCCAGATCCGCCTCCGCCCCGACCGCTGCGGTCTGCTTGTCCACGGCCACCGATTCGCCGGTGAGCAGCGCTTCGTCGATGCGCAGGTTGTGCGTCCGCAGCAGGCGCAGATCGGCGGGCACCTTGTCGCCCGCCTGCAGGAACACCAGGTCGCCGGGCACCAGTTCCTCGGCAGGCACGGTGCGCCGCTGACCGTCGCGCAGCACCAGGGCCCGGGGCGAGAGCATGCCGCGGATCGCGTCCAGCGCCTGCTCCGCCCTGCCCTCCTGGATGAAGCCGATGATGGCGTTGATGAACACCACGCCCAGGATCACCCCGGTGTCCACCCAGTGGCGCAGGAAGGCGGTGCCGACCGCGGCGGCGATCAGCACGTAGATGAGTACATTGTGGAACTGCAGCAGGAAGCGTCTGAGCGGGCCGGTGCGCTCCGGGGCCGGGAGACGGTTGTAACCGTAGCGCTCCAGGCGCTCGCGCACCTGTGTGTCCAACAGGCCCTGCTCCGTGGCGTCGAGCCGGGCCAGGGCTTCATCGCGTTGCAGGCTGTGCCAGGCAGGTGTGTCCGGCGGGGCATCGTTCATGATGGGGGCATTCCAGGCTCACATCAGGTGTAGCTGAAGCATACACCCGTCGCGATCAGGAGGCAGTCCGGGGGGCGAAAAAAAACGTGGCACCGACACCGGCTCCGGCTGAAATCCTGAAGCCGCCGTGGCATATGGATCCCGGCTGGTGCCTGTGCCGGCGTAGGCCGGTACCGGAATGACAGTAACTGGCGGTTTGTATCTGGCGCATCCGGCCCCTGTTACTCAAGGCCTGGAATGTTCGCTTACCTGAGCGGTGGAAACGGCGCCGGGTCCGTGAATACCCAGTTACGGTCCTTCACCGGGGTATGGCATGAGATGCAGACCTGCATGCCGCCGTCGAAGGGCTTCTGCTCCAGCCCCACCCAGCGCGCCCAGCCCCAGCCATGGGTGTCGGCGTATTGCCCGCTGTCCCGGAACATGAACTCGGCATGGACGAACTCACCGGGTGCGGTCGCCGCCTCCCAGTTCTCGAGTTGGACATCCTTCCACACCACCTTGCCCAGAACGGCGCCGTCAGGCCAGGGATCGGTCTGCCCCGCACGCGCCGCCTGCACCGCCGCCGCGTTGCCCAGGATCACCCGCAGGGTGTTGTTGTCGGTGCGATGCGAAACCGCGATGGTCGACCATTCCTGCCAGCCTTCCGGGTAGGCGATGCCGTGCGAAGGCCCGGGAATATCGCCGGCCGGGGACAGCCCCGGCAGCGTCATGACCAGCGCGGGGACCAACAACCGTGCCGTGTATTTCATAAGCGCACCTCGCATATGGGTCAGTTTCGTTGCGGGACCGGACATCGAGTATAGTACGGGCAGCGTGGGCAGGAACCCCTATTTCTGCTCGTCTGCGTTGGCGGGTTCCGCCGACCCGATGTATTTTTCCTTCAGCCGTTCGACATGACCGATCAGGCTGTCGACGGTTTCCTTGAGCAGATCGAGCTCGTCCAGCGACAGATCGTTCAGCTGCTCCAGGTTGTACTCGATGGCGTCGATGATCTTCCGGTGCGGCCGCTGCATGGGACGCATGAAGTAGCTGGTCACCGTCGCCACGATGGCGCCGAAGAACAGCACCGACCCGATGACGATCCAGATCCCGCCGATGAGCTGCGCCGCGCCGGAGGCAGGCGTATCGGCAATCCCGGCGGTGGAAAAGGCCGCCACGCCCCAGTACAGCGCCTCGCCGAACGAACCGATGGGCGAGCCGCGCACCCCCTGCTCCGCCAGGTACACCCCGGCGGAGAACAGCAGCCACAGCAGCACCAGAAGAAGCACCATCCTGATCAATGGCGTATGAACGACGACATCCCTGACGAACCGGCGCAGCCGGGTCTGCCTCTGCTTCAGGCTCATGCAACACTCCCGTCAGCCAGAATGAGTACAGAGTTCTATAGCAGAGACCGCAGGGAAGAAAAGCATCCGGGAATAACTCACACCCAGCGCCGGAGCCTGGCCCCCGCATACGGCGCCGCTGCCGTGACCAGCAGCACAAGAGGCCAGAGATTGCCGTCCCTGAAGGTGTAGGCGTCGAGCAGTTCCGGCCAGGGCCGGCTCTGGATGAGACGCCCGAACGCGAACTCGAAGACCAGGGTCAGGCAGAGCCAGCCCAGGCCGATGGCGATATAAGCTGTCGCCGGCAACCGCCCCAGCCAGGGCAGCGAAAGGTATGCAACCGCAAGGATCAGAACGGAGAGCAGAATACCGCTGAGGATGAGCGCCAGGGGCTGGTCCAGCATCGGGAGAAGGACGGCTTCGCGCAGCAGGCCATTAAAAACCGCCAGGACGAGGATTCCCATCCAGATCACCAACGCCCTGCCGGGGATACCAAGCATCATGACCTGCACACATCAGGGTTATGAAATCAACAGGCTCAATATCAGCGGCAACTGCACCCTGAGCCGGTTTTTCGCCGCAACACTATGTCGTCGTAGAATTCCGAACCGCATTGAGTGCATCGATAGTAGTTGCGCGGCCGTTTCCAAAGGTAGGCACCGAGACCACCGCAGACAGCGACGATCAGACCCGCCCAGATCAGATGAGATTCCCAGAGCGGTTGCGCAATCAGCAAACCGCCCAGAAGAAAAACGGCAAAATACCCGATCCCGGCAAAAGGGCTCAGAGAAGGCCGCTTTGTCGACAGCCATAACGTGTCCGGCTCAATTTTACCGATGCAACTCAATTCGGCATTACATGTCCTGCATTTTTTCATGGCGGTATGACGACTCCGGCGATGGGTCGGGATGGAATCACCCCGGAGACCCGGGAAACCTTCACACGTCTGGCGCGAGAAAAGCCATCAGTCAGAATATTAGCAACAAATATTCTCCGACTCCGGTTTTGTTGAAATGCCACTGAGGATGAGCGCGGGGGGTGGCAACGACCAGGACGAGGCCCCCGGCCACACCGCCAATGCCTCGGCAATGGCACCGATAGCCAGGATATTCCTGCCTGCAACCCCTTGTCATGCCGGCGTCGCCAGCTTGAGCCCGACAATACCGGAAACAATCAATCCAACACTGACAAGACGGGCGGCAGTCGCGGGTTCGCCGAGGAGCAGGATGCCCAACAGCACCGTACCGACGGCACCAACCCCCACCCAGACCGCGTAGGCGGTACCCACCGGAAGCGTTTTCATGGCGACCCCCAGCAACCAGAGACTGATGGCCATCGCCATGACAGTGCCGACGGTGGGCCACAACCGGGTGAAGCCTTCGGTGTATTTCAACCCGATCGCCCAGCCAACCTCGAATATCCCCGCCACGACAAGAATAACCCAGGCCATCATTCCTCCTTCAGAATAAAGGTGGGGGGGTCCTGCTTTGCTGTATTACGCGGCGCTGGTGCCGCCGACGGTCAGGCCGGATACCCGCAGGGTGGGCTGGCCCACGCCGACCGGCACGCTCTGGCCTTCCTTGCCGCAGGTGCCCACGCCCATATCCAGCGCCAGGTCGTTGCCGACCATGTCCACGCGGGTGAGCACGTCAGGGCCGTTGCCGATCAGGGTCGCGCCCTTGACCGGGGCGGTGATCTTCCCGTTCTCGATCAGGTAGGCCTCGCTGGCGGAGAAGACGAACTTGCCGGAGGTGATGTCCACTTGGCCGCCGCCGAAGTTGACGGCGTACAGGCCCTTGTCCACCGAGGCGATGATCTCGGCGGGATCGTACTTGCCGGGCAGCATGTAGGTGTTGGTCATGCGCGGCATGGTCTGGTGGGCGTAGGACTCGCGCCGGCCGTTGCCGGTGGGCGCCACGCCCATCAGGCGGGCGTTCATCTTGTCCTGCATGTAGCCCTTGAGCACGCCGTTCTCGATCAGGGTGGTGCACTGGGCCGGCACCCCCTCGTCGTCGATCTGCAGCGAGCCGCGGCGTCCGGCGAGGGTGGCGTCGTCGACCACGGTGCACTGCTCGGAGGCGACCTTCTCGCCGATGCGCCCGGAGAAGGCCGAGGTGCCCTTGCGGTTGAAGTCGCCCTCCAGGCCGTGGCCGATGGCCTCGTGCAGCAGCACGCCGGGCCAGCCGGGGCCGAGCACCACGGTCATGTGGCCGGCCGGGGCCTCGACCGCCTCCAGGTTGGTCAGCGCCTGGCGCACCGCCTCGCGGGCGTGCCACAGGGCACGGCCGTCGGTGGTGAGGATATCGAAGCCGCCGCGGCCGCCGCCGCCGGAGCTGCCCTGCTCGTAGCGGCCGTTCTGCTGGGCGATGACGCTGACGTTCATGCGCACCAGCGGGCGCACGTCGGCGGCGAGGGTGCCGTCGCTGGCGGCGACCAGCACCACCTCGTGCACACCGGCCAGGCTGACCACCACCTGATCCACGCGCGGGTCCTGGCGCCGGGCCTCGGCATCGATCTCCTTGAGCAGGGCCACCTTGTCGTCAGCGCTCAGCGTTTCCAGCGGGTCCAGCGGGCGGTACAACTCCGACACCCCGGTGGGTTCCCAGGCGCGCACGACACCGCTGCCGCCGGGGCCGGCGATGGCGCGGGCCGCGCCCGAGGCCTGCATCAATGCCGGCAGCATGATTTCGTCGGAATAGGCGAAGCCGCTCTTCTCGCCGCTGATGGCGCGCACGCCGGCGCCCTGCTCCACGCTGTGGTTGCCTTCCTTGACGATGCCGTCCTCCAGCACCCAGGACTCGAAGCGGGTGGACTGAAAGTACAGGTCGGCGAAGTCGATGCTGTGGCCCAGCATGCTGTCGAGCACGGTGCCGAGATCGTTGTCGCCGATGCCGGCCGGCTCCAGCAGGAAGCGGCGGGCGGTGTCGAGTGGGGTTTGACTCATGGAGGTGTCAATCCGGTTGTTGCAGATGGATCAGCCGGTTGTCGGGTTACGCCCTGTCGGGCTAACCCGACCTACGTCTACGTCCCGGCGATGAATTGAGTGTAGCAGTGTTACTGACTGCACTTGATCCGGCGATGCTCGATGCTTGGAAACAGCCGCCGGGTGGACTCCAGATAGCCGCGGTCAAGCTTCGCCATGATCACGCCGGGGCCGCGCGGCAGGCGCTTGAGCACCGTGCCCCAGGGATCGACGATCATGGAATCGCCCCAGGTCTCGCGCCCGTTCAGATGATAGCCGCCCTGGGCCGAGGCGATCACATAGCACAGGTTCTCGATGGCGCGGGTGCGCACCAGCACATCCCAGTGCGCCTTGCCGGTCAGCGCGGTGAAGGCCGAGGGCACGGCCAGGATCTCCACGCCCCGGTCCAGCATCACCCGGTAGAGTTCGGGGAAGCGCAGGTCGTAGCACACCGACAGGCCCAGCCGGCCGAAGGGGGTGTCGACCACCGTGATGTCATTGCCCGGTTCGATGGTTTCGGACTCGGTGTACTTCTCGCCGCTGCCGACCACCTCCACGTCGAACAGGTGCATCTTGTCGTAGCGCGCGACCTGCTCGCCCTCCGGGTTGATCAGCAGGCAGGCGGCGCGGATCCTGTCCGGGACCGAGGCCTCGAGCGGAATGGTGCCGCCGACCAGCCACAGCTTGTGGCGCTTCGCCTGACGGAACAGGAACTCCTGGATCGGCCCCTCGCCCGGCGCCTCGCGCTGCTCGACCTTGTCGGTCTCGTGCACGCCCATGATGGCGAAGTTCTCCGGCAGTACGACCAGTTCGGCACCCTGCTTCGCCGCCTCCTCGATCATGCGCTCGGCCTCGAGCAGATTGGCGTTGACGTTGGGCCCGGAGGCCATCTGGATACTTGCCACTTGCGTCACTGCGACGGCTCCATCGAATCGGCCGCTTGGCCGGTTAGCAATTCGACACCCAGGGCGGCAGCCTGTACCCCGCCCGGTGCCAGTTCAATCCGCGCGCCCGGCACCCCGAGCGCGATCAACCAGCTGCGCAGTTCATGCGCCCACAGCCCCCCGGCCTCGCCGCCGGGGTAATGGATCTGCAGGCGGCTGCCGGGCTGCTCGTCCAGCCCCAGCACCAGTTCGCGCAGGCGCTCATCGGCGAGCAGATCCGCCCCCTGGCGCGGCCGCATCCATTGCTCCGCCGACATGACATACATGGGGGCGGCGGGGACGGCGGCAAAGGGAAGTATCAGAAACAAAAGGGTTATTGCCGTTCTCATGGGTGCAGCATATCACAGGCCGGGGCAGGGCCGGTCATGGCACGGTCCCGGCCGGGGCCGCCCCGGGCTCTTCCCGGTTCAGACGCCGGAACACTGGATCCTCCCAACTGCCGGTCACCGCATACTGGTAGCTGGCCATTTCCTCGAACTGCCGGCCCAGCAGCCGGTCGGCCAGGTACAGGGCCGCGCCCACGGCCGGGCCGCCGGCGATGGCGCCGGCGATGGACAGGCCGCCGGTGACCTCCGGCGTGACCGTGACCAGCTGGTCGTAGTCCTGCTCGGCCAGGCCGATGCGGCCGGAGATATCGATGCGTGCCGACGGCCCCTGGATGACCAGGTCCTGGGTATAGGCGTTGGAATCGATCAGGGTGAAGCTGCCCTCGATGCGGTCGAAGGCGAAGCCGCGCTTGAACAGGTCGGAGAAATCCAGGGTGAGCCGGCGCGGCAGCGCATGCAGGTTGAGCAGGCCGAACACCCGCCCGGCGCCGGGCTCCAGCTTGACCAGCTGCCCGGGACCGATGCGCAGATCGAGCGTACCCTCGACCGCCTTGAGGGCGAAATCCATGGGGGCGCCGGGCCAGTTGGCGTTGATCTGGCCATGGGTCGCGCCACCCTCGACATTGCCGCTGTAGCCGAAGGCGGTCAGCATCCGACCCAGGTCGCTGCCTTGCAGTTCGATATCGAAGCGCGAGGCCTCGCGCCCCTGGCGCAGGGTCCAGTTGCCCTGCGCCGAGAGCCTGAGCCAGCCGCCCTCGATGCGGATGGATTCCACCTCCATGCCGTAGGCCAGCGGCTGACTGCGCAGCTGCACCCGACCCAGGTCGAGGCTCCCATAGGTCAGGTCCCGGATATCGACATCCAGCGGCGGCAACCGGGCCGGATCGAGGTCCGCACCGGCCCCGTCGATGCCGCCGCGCGCCAATACCAGGCGATCCAGGTCCAGATCCAGCGGCAGCGGGGAATCGCCGCGGGGCACGGCGATCCGCCCGGCGATGTCCGGACCGTCGACATCGATGCGCCAGGCGCCGAGCACCGGCCGGGCCTGCAGGCTGACGTCGGCCAGGCTCTGATTGAACAGCCTCAACCGGCCCACTTCGAGCACGGCCTCGCGCAGGTCCAGCGCGGGCAGCGCCGCGTCCTTGCCGGCGGCTGCGAACACCGCGCGCCAGGCCGGCACCGACAGGGTATCGAAGCGGCCATGCAACTCCAGCCCGGGGCCGTCGGGCAGTTCGGCCGCGCCGGCATCGAAGCGCAGCATGGCGCGGCGCAGCTGCAGCGGCCCCTCGGCCGCATCGCTCAATTCCAGCGCAGCATGCAGGTCACCCAGGCGCAGGTACAGCGGCCCGCTGCCCTGTGCCTGGATCCGCGTCTGCAGCCGCAGCGGCAGGGTTGCATCGGCGGGCTTGGACAGGGGCGACGGCAGATCGATGCCGATGCCTTCCAGCTCGGACTCGATCCACAGCGGGTAGCCTTCGGCCTGGCGGCCGACATCCAGCTGGATACGCCAGTCGGACTGTCCCGTCAGGTACCGCGCCAGCGGCGGATGCACCCGCCCCAGCCGCTCCAGCAATGGCAGGCGGCCGGCCAGCCGGACCCGGGTCAGGCCGGGCGTGTCCGGATGCGGTGCCAGATCCAGACGCACCGGTGTCTGCCACAGCCTGGCCTGGAGCCCGCTGCCGCTGACCCGGGTGTCGGTGAAGTCGATGCGCCCGTCGAGCGCCTCCAGGGCCAGGTCCCGCGCGGGCAGGACCAGGCGGTTGTCCTGCAGCTCAAGCCGGCCGGCCACTCGCGCCGGACCGCCATGCGTACGCCGCAGGGGCAGGTCCAGGTCCAGCGCCAGCCCGGCCTGGCCGTCGGCCTGCAGCTGGCCGAGGTCATAACCGCGCCGGGCCAGGGGGCTGTCCTGCACGAAGCGCAGCATGTCGGCCAGCGGACCGCGCACCTGCCCCTGGACGCGCAGGCGGCTGCGCTTGAGGTCGGGGATATCGGCGCTCACTTCCGCCAGGCGGGTCCCGAGGATGGCACCGTCGACCGCCTCGATGTGCATGCCCTGGTTGATGAAGACCAGTTCGGCGTCGAGTTCCTCGATGCGGTGCCAGTCGGGGTGATAGTCGAGGATGGCGTCATCCACACGGGCGCGGATCTCCATCCGGCCCGCGCCCTGTGCGAAGGGGAAGTCGGCCAGCCGGCCGTGGAAATCGACCCGGCCCGTGGTGATGCGGCCGCTGACGATGGCCCGGTCCAGCCAGCGCACCGTCTTCTCCGGCATGATGCCGGCAGGCAGGTAGCGTCCGGTCGCGGCCGCATCGCCGCGTTCGATCTCCGCCTGCAGGCTCAGGTGCGGTGAAGCGCCATCGCGCGACAGCTGCAGGCGCAGCTGTCCGCGGGCGCCGAGATCGGCATTGGCCAGGGCGAAGCGTTCGCTGTAGAGCTGCAGACCGTCCGGCTCCTGCTGCCAACGCAGCCGCCCGGCCAGGCGCCCGATCGGGAGGGCATCGCGGAACAATGCCGGCGCGGCCAGACGGCCATCCGTCAGTTCCAGTTCGATTTCCCCCCGCTCCGGGCTGCCGATCAGACTGGCGTTCAGCCCGCTCAGGCCCGGAAGGCGCACCTGCGGCTGCCAGGCCAGCGCTTCCAGTCGGGCCTTGAAGCGCAGGTCATGCCAGCGCCCGCTGCGGCGTTCGCCCCCCAGCTGCAGATCGCGTACCCAGCCCTGCGGACTCAACGCCGTAAGATCCAGCGACGTGCCGGCGGCCTCCCCCAGCAGCGGCAGTACCGGCTGCAGCAGTTCCAGCGGCAACGCATCCAGCGCCAGCTGCAGCCGACGGCCATCAGCGTCCGGCGGCGCCATGGCCAGCGTCAGCCCGGTGCGCGGCCAGCTCCGGTCGGCCTGGATGAGTTCCAACGCATCCAGGCTGAGCCGCCAGGCCGCACCGGTGCGATTCCATAGCAGCCGGGTCGCCAGCCGGTTGCCGGCAAGCAGCGGGGCGGCCCGCTCGCGGCTGGAGAGCACGGGCAGGTGGACGGCCAGTTCACCCTGCGCGGCCTCGATCCGCCCCCCCGTCAGCGTGAGCCAGAGGCGCGCATCCAGCACCCCGCCGGCATACCAGCGATCGGACAGGTACCAGCCGAGCCACTCACGCAGCATGAAACCCTGCGCATTCAGATACAGGCGGCCATGCCAGCGTTCGCGCTGCCCGGGCGGCAGCACCAGGTCCGCCTGCAATTCCAGCGTCTGCCCGAGGGCGGCGGCCGGCCTGGCCTGAAGGTGTAACTGATGCCGCTCACCGCGGTTGCGCATGCGCAGGGCGATGTCGCGGAACACCACCCGCGGATGCCCCAGGTAGCGGTCTTCCCAGCCCAGGGTGACATCCGTCAGTGCGATCCGCGGCTGTTCGGCGGCCAGCGTAAGCGGATTGAGGATGGGGGTGGCATGTTCACGCCCGCGCAGCACGATGCGTCCGTCCTCGCGTCGGATCAGGTTCAGTTCACTGCCCTGCAGGGCGATGCGATTGCTGACCAGCCGGCCCTGGCGCCAGGAACGCCACAGGTCGATGCCGATGCGCAGTTCCTCCAGCCGCAGCAGCACCTCCTCGCCGCTGCGATCGTAGAGGCGGGTGTTGAGCAGCCGCAGGTCCGGCCCGAGACCGTGCCAGCCGAGGTCCAGCCGCTCGATGCGCACCGGATGATCGACCCGCTGGGTGAGCCACTGCTGGAGTTCGTCGTGATAGTCATCCAGCAGCGGCAGCACCAGTCGGGCGATACTGAGCAGCAGCGCCGCAAGGATGAGCAGCGCGGCGACGCCATACCATACCAGCCGCGTGGCCCGTTTCAGCATGCAGGGAGATCCCGGTTCCGCAGCGTCCCGCCACTACATGAGCACGACGTCATATTGTTCCTGGGTATAGAGGGATTCGACCTGGAACTTGATCGGTTTGCCGATGAAGGATTCCAGTTCCGCCAGGCTGGTGGACTCCTCGTCCAGCAGCAGATCCACCACCTCGTGCGCGGCCAGCACCAGCAGCTGTTCGGCATCGTACTGGCGCGCCTCGCGCAGGATCTCGCGGAAGATCTCGTAGACCACGGTCTCGGGCGTCTTCAGCGAACCCCGACCGTTGCAGGTGGGGCAGACGCCGCACAGCACATGCTCCAGGCTCTCACGGGTGCGCTTGCGCGTCATCTGCACCAGGCCGAGGCTGGAGACCTCGCTGATGTGGCTGCGGGCGTGGTCGCGTTCCAGGTGGCGCTCCAGCGCGCGCAGCACCTGGCGTTTGTGGTCCTCGTCGGACATGTCGATGAAGTCGATGATGATGATCCCGCCCAGGTTGCGCAGGCGCAGCTGGCGGGCGATGGCCTGGGCCGCCTCCAGGTTGGTCTTGAAGATGGTCTCTTCCAGGTTGCGATGGCCCACATAGGCGCCGGTGTTGACGTCGATGGTGGTCATGGCCTCAGTCTGGTCGATGATGAGATAGCCGCCCGACTTCAGCTGCACCTTGCGATCCAGCGCGCGCTGGATCTCGTCCTCAACGCTGTAGAGATCGAAGATGGGCCGCTCGCCCGGATAGTATTCCAGCCGTTCGACCACCTCGGGGACGAACTGCTCCCCGAAACGCACCAGGCTGGCATGGGTCTCGCGCGAGTCCACCCGCACCTTCTCCACCTCCACCCCGACCAGGTCGCGCAGGGCGCGCTTGCTCAGGGGCAGGTCCTCGTGGACCATCTCGCCGGCACCGGCCTGGCGGCCGCGTTCCTGGATCGCACCCCACAGCCGGCGCAGGAAGGCCATGTCCGAACGCAGCGCCGCATCGGGCACACCCTCGGCGGCCGTGCGCACGATATAGCCCAGCCCCTCATCACCGGCATCATCGAGCACCACCTGCTTCAGGCGCTGGCGCTCGGTCTCATCCTCGATCTTCTGCGACACCCCGACGTTGGTGGCATAGGGCATGAACACCAGATAGCGCGAGGGGATGGTGATGTGGGTGGTCAGGCGCGCGCCCTTGGTGCCGAGCGGGTCCTTGATCACCTGCACCAGCAACTCCTGGCCGTCGCGCAGCAGCTGGCTGATGGTGCTCGCCCCTTCGGACTCGGCATCGCGGGTGGCGATATCCGAGGCATGCAGGAAGGCGGCCCGTTCCAGGCCGATATCGAGAAACGCGGCCTGCATCCCGGGCAGCACCCGGCACACCACGCCCTTGTAGATGTTGCCCACCAGGCCCAGGCTGCGTTCGCGCTCGATGAAGACTTCCTGCAGCACGCCGTTCTCGACCATGGCCACGCGGGTCTCCTGCGGCGTGACGTTGATCAGTATCTCTTCACTCATGCAGTTTCCATTGAATCAAAACCCCTTTGCCACGGAATCACACGGAAAACACGGACAGTATCCGTTTTCCCGGCTGCTTCCATACCCGCACCGAACCTCGTAGGTTGGGTTAGCCCGGAGGGCGTAACCCAACATTCAGGCCGCGTTTGTTGGGTTACGGCGCTAATGCACCCAACCCAACCTACAAGGTTGTGTTTTTCACGGCGATTCCGCGGCGGTTCTTTACGAATCTCCCAACTCGAGCAGCGCCACGCCGGCCTCGCGCAGCAGCTCCGACGTCTCGAACAGGGGCAGTCCCATCACGCCAGTGTAACTGCCCTCGAGGCGGCTGACGAACATGGCCGCCCGACCCTGGATGGCATAGGCCCCGGCCTTGTCGGCCGGCTCCCCGGTGGTCCAGTAGGCCGCGCACTCGGCGGGTTCCAGTTCACGAAAGCGCACCCGGTTACGGTTCAGGCGCAGCGCCTCGCGCCCGCCCACGACCAGGGCCACGGCGCTGAGCACCTCGTGTTCGCGCCCGGACAGCTGCGCCAGCATGGCCATACCGTCGGCGCGGTCGGCCGGCTTGCCCAGGGGCCGGCCGTCGAGGCTGATCAGGGTATCGGCACCCAGCACCGGCAGTTCAGCAACGGTTTTTGCTGCCAGGGCACGTGCCTTGTCCAGCGCCAGTCGACAGACCAGCGCCTCGACCGGCTCGCCCGGCAGCGGCGTCTCGTCGATGTCCACCGGCACGGCACGGTGGGGCACCCCGAGCTGGTTCAGCAGTTCCCGGCGGCGGGGCGAGGCGGACGCCAGCAGGATCATGAGTATCCCCCCTCAGGCCCGGTGATAGGGATGGCCACTGACCAGGCTCCAGGCGCGATAGAGTTGCTCGGCCAGCACCACCCGCACCAGCGGGTGCGGCAGGGTCAGGGGCGAGAGAGACCATTGCAACTCGGCACGTTCACGGCAGGCGGCGGACAGGCCGTCCGGACCGCCGACCAGCAGCGCCAGGTCGCGTCCATCCTGCAGCCAGCCGCGCAGCCGGTCGGCCAGCTGCTCGGTGTTCCAGGCCCTGCCGCCGACCTCAAGGGCGATCACCGTCGCATCCCGGGGCACCGCCGCCAGCAGGCGTTCGCCCTCCTCGCGGCGGATGCGTTCCAGATCAGGGTTGCGGCCGCGTTTCGCAGGCGCGATCTCGACCAGTTTCAGGCGGCATTCATGCGGCAGACGCCTGGCATATTCGCTGAAGCCCGCCTCCACCCAGGCCGGCATCCGGGTGCCGACGGCCAGCAGATGAATCTGCATCAGGGCCTACCGCGTCATACGCTCTGCAGATGGGTGGCGGCCTCGCCCTCGCCGCCGGCGCTCCAGAGCTTCTCCAGGTTGTAGAAGGCACGCGCCCGCGGCAGCATCACATGAGCCACCACGTCGCCCAGGTCGACCAGGATCCATTCGCCGCTGTCCTGGCCCTCCACGCCGATCGGGCGCAGGCCCTGCTGCTTGGATTCATCGATGACGTTCTGGGAGATGGACCGGACGTGGCGGTCGGAGGTTCCGCTGGCAATGACCATGTAGTCGGTCACCGAGGTCAGTCCGCGCACATCGATGATGCTGATGTCCTGGGCCTTCATGTCCTCCATGGCCTGAACGACGAGGGTCTTGAGGGATTCGGTGGAGAGGGTTTCAGTCACGCGGTTTACCTGTGGGCTTGGGGATTCAACAATACAGACGGTTGGCCTGCAGATATTCGAGCACGGCATCGGGCAGCAGATAACGGCTGCTGCGCCCGGCGGCCTGCTGGGCGCGAATGGCGGTGGCGGAAATCGCCAGCGAGGTGACCTCGATCTGATATATAAGACCGGCCGGGCGGCTTTTCAAACGCGCGGCATCATCCACGCCCCGCTCGGTCAACAGCCGGGCCGGCGCGCCCGCCGGACGCCCCCCGCCCGGACGGGCCATCACCAGCAGGTGCGCCAGTTCGGTCAGGCGCTCCCAGCGGTCCCAGCCGTCCAGGCCGGCGAAGGCGTCCTCGCCCAGTACCAGACCCAGCGGGCGGTCACCGTGCTCGGCGCGCAGGGATTCCAGGGTGTCGACCATATAGGAGGGACCGGGGCGCTCCAGTTCACGCCCGTCCAGCACCAGCCGGTCCTGCCCCTGCAGGGCCAGCGCGAGCATGTCGCGGCGCGCCTCGGGGGAGGCCTGCGGTGGATCACGATGGGGGGGTTCCCGGGCCGGCAGCATCAGCATGGCCTCCAGGTCGAGCTGCTCCTGCACCTCCAGGGCGGTGCGCAGGTGACCATAGTGAACCGGATCGAAGGTGCCGCCGTAGACGCCGATCATGCCTGGCCGTCGGAACTGGGCATCGTGGACTGACTCAACTGCGCACCTGGCCGTCGCCCAGGACGACGAACTTGAGCGTGGTCAGGCCCTCCAGCCCCACCGGGCCGCGGGCATGCAGCTTGTCGGTACTGATGCCGATCTCCGCGCCCAGCCCGTATTCGAAGCCGTCGGCGAAGCGGGTGGAGGCGTTGACCATCACCGAACTGGAATCGACCTCGCGCAGGAAGCGCCGGGCGCGGGCATAGTCCTCGGTGACGATGGCGTCGGTGTGCTGCGAGCCGTGGGCGGCGATGTGGTCCATGGCCGCGTCCAGATCATCCACCACCCGCACGGCCAGGATCGGCGCCAGGTACTCGGTGTCCCAGTCGGCGTCGCTGGCGGCGCTGATGCCGTCGAGGACGGCGCGGGTGCGCTCGCAGCCGCGCAACTCCACGCCCTTTTCCCGATAGGCTCGCGCCAGCCGCGGCAGGATGGATTCGGCGATGTCCGCATGCACCAGCAGGGTCTCCATGGTGTTGCAGGTGCCGTAGCGCTGGGTCTTGGCGTTGAGCGCAATGGCATAGGCCTTGTCCGGATCCGCGCGGTCGTCGATGTAGACGTGGCAGATCCCGTCCAGGTGCTTGATCACCGGGATGCGGGATTCCTCGCTCACCCGTTCGATCAGGCCCTTGCCGCCGCGCGGCACGATGACATCGACACAGTCCTTCATCCGCAGCAGTTCGCCCACGGCGGCACGGTCGGCGGTCTCGATCACCTGCACTGCCGTACCCGGCAGGCCGGCCTGGCCCAGGCCGATGCGGATGCAGGCGGCGATGGCCTGGTTGGAATGCAGCGCCTCGGAGCCGCCGCGCAGGATGGCGGCGTTGCCCGACTTCAGGCACAGGGCGGCGGCGTCGGCGGTCACATTGGGCCGGGATTCGTAGATGATGCCGATCACCCCGAGCGGCACCCGCATGCGTCCGACCTGGATACCGCTGGGCCGGTAATTGAGATCGCTGACGGCCCCGACCGGATCGGGCAGCGCAGCGATCTGGCGCAGGCCCTCGGCCATGGCGGCAATCCGGTCATCGGTCAATTCCAGCCGGTCCAGCAGGGCCGCGTCCAGGCCGCGTTCGCGCCCGGCCTCGAGATCACGGGCGTTCTCAGCCTTGAGGGTATCGGTCGCGGCCTCGATGGCCTCGGCGATGGCATGCAGGGCATTGTTGCGGGCCGCGGTGTCGGAGCGGCTGAGCAGCCGGGCGGCGGCACGGGCCTGCTCGCCGACCCGCTGCATGTAGGTCGCAACGTCGGGGGCAAGGGATTCGGGGGTGGCGTTCATCCTGCGGTACGGGGTCCTGTCTGCTCCTGGAAAAACCAATCCGCCACGGAATCGCACGCGTTTCCAGCTGTAGGTTGGGTTAGGCGCGCCAGCGCCGTAACCCAACGAATGCGGTCTGAATGTTGGGTTACACCCTACGGGCTAACCCAACCTACGGCATTCGACCTGTCCGTGCTTTCCGTGTATTCCGTGGCCATGATCTCAGGCGGTCTTGCCCTCGGTCAGCCCGAGCGGCCGGCCCGCCAGATCCAAGGCCAATTGTACCAGTTCATCCCAGGGGTTGCCCGCGGCCTGACCCTTTATGATGCGGTCGATGCGGGCGCTGCGACGCAGGAAGCCGTACCAGGCCGGCAGCCGGTGCCGCTGCAGGGCCTGGCCGATCACCGCCTGGCGGTTCTTCCACACCCGGAACCGGCCCTGCACCGCAGCCAGCGACTCACCATGGGCCAGGGCCCAGCCCATGGCCTCCAGGCTGCGCAGTTCGCGGGTCAGGGCCCAGTTCACCAGCACCGGCTCCACCCCCTCCTGCTGCAGGCCGGCGAGCATGCGCACGGCGCGTTCGCCCTGGCCGGCCAGAACCGTGTCGACCAGGCCGAAGACATCGAATCGGGCGCTGTCGGAGACCGCCTCGGCGACCCGGGCCGCATCCAGCTGCCCGCCGGGGTAGAGCAGCGCCAGCTTGTCCACCTCCTGGGCCGCGGCCAGCAGATTGCCTTCGACCCGCTCGGCCAGCATCTGCACCGCCTCCGGCTCGGCGGTCAGGCCCGCCCGCTGCAGGCGCTGGCCGATCCAGCGCGGCAGCTGGCGGCCATCGATCGGCCAGGCGGCCAGCGACACGCCGGCGTCCTCCAGCGCCTTGAACCACTTCGCCCGGCGCTGGGCGGCCTCGAGCTTGCCGCAGATGACCAGCAACAGGGTATCCGGGGGCAGGGACCGGGTGTAGGCCGTCAGGGCCTTGCTGCCGGCGTCTCCGGGCTTGCCGGAGGGGATGCGCAGTTCCAGGATGCGTCGGTCGGCGAACAGCGACAGGGCGCTGGCGGCCTCGCCGAGCCGGCCCCAGTCGAAACCGGACTCGGCATGAAACACCTCCCGATCCACATAGCCCCCGGCCCGGGCTGCCGCGCGGATGGCATCGGCCGCCTCCTGCGCGACCAGGGTCTCCTCGCCCCAGAGCAGATAGACCGGCGCCAGTCCCTGCTTGAGATGGGTGGCGAGTTGTTCGGGCCTGAGTTGCATGGTCAGCCGTCGCTGCCGAGGGCCTGCAGCCGCAGCATCAGCAGCTGAGTGATGTCGCGGCGCATCTCGGCCCGGATCTCGCCTTCCTGGCTGCCGCTGGCCAGGGGATCGAAGCGGTCGTAGAGGTACTCCCGGGCCAGTTCCAGTTCCTGGGGTTCGAGCAGCAGCCGCCCGTCCGTGGTACGCACGCTGAACACCAGCCGCTGGATCAGTTCGTATTCCTGCACCTTGCCGCCGGCCTGCACCGACAGCACCCGGCGGCCGGCCTGGTTGGTGATGATATCCAGGATGGCCGTGGCCTGTTCCGCGGATGGCACCACCTGCACGCCGGATCCTTCCAGCAACCGGCGCAGGTCGCGGCCCAGATCGCTGTACTCGCTCAGCCCCTGTATCTGGGTGCGCGCCATTTCGGGTGGCAGGTTCGCCTGGCCGCGCAGCTGGAAGCCGCAGGCGGACAGGGTCAGGGCCAGCAGCAGGACTAGAACGGTCGGCAGGTGATGGGATCGGGTCATGGAAGATCCTGTTTATCAGCGTGAAGGCCGTAGCTCGGGTTACGCTGCGCTAACCCGAGCTACATCATTCCTCGTTCAGACAACAATGTTGACCAGCTTGCCCGGCACCACGATGGTCTTGCGGATCGGCTTGCCCGCGGTGAAACGCTGGACATTGGCATCAGTGTGCGCCGCGGCCTCGACACCGGCCTTGTCGGCATCGGCCGGCACCTGGATGCGGGCGCGGACCTTGCCGTTGACCTGCACCACCAGCTCGATGCTGTCCTGTACCAGGGCCGCGGCGTCGTGCCGCGGCCAGGGGGCGGCGAGAATCTCGGCTGCGTCGGTGCAGCGAACGCGCGGCCACAGTACATGGCAGATGTGCGGCACCACCGGTGCGAGCAGCCGCAGCAGCATGTCCACGGCCTCGTACTGCAGGGCGAGATCGCCGGGCGCCTCGCTCTGCTCGTCGATCTCGCCCAGGCTGTTGACCAGCTTCATGCAGGCCGCCACCACGGTGTTGAACTGGTACCGCCCATAGTCGCGCGCGGCCTGCTCCACCGCCTGATGGATGGCGGTACGCCGCTGCTGGCGTTCCGTGTCCAGGCCGCTCCAGTCGAAGCCAGCGAGGAAGGCGCGGCGCTCCTCGGGCGTATCGTACTTCGCCAGGCGGAAGGCCGGGCGCATACCCAGCGCCCACAGCCGCTTGAGGAAGCGATGGGCGCCGGCCACGCCCTCGTCGGACCACTCCAGCGACTGCTCGGGCGGGGCGGCGAACAGGGTGAACAGACGCACCGTGTCGGCACCGAAGCGCTCGATCAGCGCCTGTGGATCCACGCCGTTGTTCTTGGACTTGGACATCTTCTCGATGCCGCCGATCTGCACCGGCCCGCCGTCGCGGCCCAGGCGGGCGCCGGTGAGCTTGCCCTTGCTGTCGCGCTCGACCTCGACCTCGGCGGGATTGAAGAAACGTTTCCGGCCGTCTTCTTCACGATAATAGGTCTCGGCCACCACCATGCCCTGGGTCAGCAGCTGTTTGAAGGGTTCGTCCGAGCGGATCAGGCCGGCGTCGCGCATCAGCTTGTGATAGAAGCGCGAGTACAGCAGATGCAGGATGGCATGTTCGATACCACCGATGTACTGATCCACCGGCAGCCAGTAGTCGGCGCGCGCGTCCAGCATAGCCTGGTCGTTGTCGGCGCAGGCATAGCGGGCGTAGTACCAGGACGACTCCATGAAGGTGTCGAAGGTATCGGTCTCGCGCTCGGCCGCGCCGCCGCACTGCGGGCAGCTGGTGCGCGACCATTCCGGCATCTTCTTCAGCGGCGAGCCGCTGCCGTCGAACTCGACCTTCTCGGGGAGCACCACCGGCAGCTGGTCCTCCGGCACCGGCACCGCGCCGCAGTCGGGACAGTTGATGATGGGGATGGGACAGCCCCAGTAACGCTGGCGGGACACACCCCAGTCGCGCAGCCGGTAGTTCACCGTGCGCCGGCCGCGGCCCTGCGCTTCGATGTAGTCGGCGATGGCGCTGAAGGCCTGATCGAAGTCCAGGCCGTCGAACTGTCCCGAGTCGCGCAGCACGCCTTTCCCGGTCCAGGCCGCCTCACTGACATCGGCCACGCCGCCGTCGGCGGGATGAATCACCTGTCTGATCGGCAGGCCGTACTTGTGGGCGAATTCGTAATCGCGCTGGTCATGTGCCGGCACCGCCATCACCGCGCCGGAGCCATAGCCCATGAGTACGAAGTTGGCGACCCAGATCGGCACCGGCTCGCCGCTGACCGGGTGCAGGGCGGTGAGGCCGGTGGCCATGCCCCTCTTCTCCATGGTCTCCAGCGCGGCCTCGGAGGTCTCGATGTGGCGGCATTCCTCGAGAAAGGCGGCCAGATCGGGGTTGTCCTGCGCGGCGCGCACGGCCAGGGGGTGCTCGGCGGCCACGGCGACGTAGGTCACGCCCATCAGGGTGTCGGGGCGGGTGGTGTAGACGCTCAGGCGCTCATCCGCACCGGCGATATCGAACCCCAGTTCCAGACCCTCGGAGCGACCGATCCAGTTGCGCTGCATGGTGCGCACCGCCTCCGGCCAGCCCTCTAGGTTGTCGATCTCATTGAGCAGTTCCTCGGCGTAGTCGGTGATGCGCATGAACCACTGCGGGATGTCGCGACGCTCGACCAGGGCGCCGGAACGCCAGCCGCGGCCGTCGATGACCTGCTCGTTGGCCAGCACCGTCTGGTCGACCGGGTCCCAGTTGACCGTGGCCATCTTCTTGTAGACCAGGCCCTTTTCATAGAGTCTGGTGAACAGCCACTGCTCCCAGCGATAGTACTCGGGTCGGCAGGTAGCCAGTTCGCGCGACCAGTCGTAGCCGAAGCCCAGCCGTTTGAGCTGTTCGCGCATGTAGTCGATGTTCTCGTAGGTCCAGGCCGCCGGCGGCACCCGGTTCTGCATGGCGGCATTCTCGGCCGGCAGGCCGAAGGCGTCCCAGCCCATGGGCTGAAGCACGTTTCTGCCCTGCATGCGCTGGTAGCGGGCGATCACATCCCCGAGGGTGTAGTTGCGCACGTGGCCCATGTGCAGGCGGCCGCTGGGATAGGGAAACATGGACAGGCAGTAGAATTTTTCCCGCCTGGGGTCCTCGACAACCCGGAAGCTGTCGTGGGTTTCCCAGTACTGCTGCGCCTCGGCCTCGACCTGCCCGGGTTGGTAGTGTTCGTCCATTGCTTTCCTGAAAATACGGTCACTCGAATGGCCGCAAAGGATACCTGATCCGTGGCGGCTCTTCACCTGACCGGAAATCTGTTCCAAACTAGCATCAGCACTGAATAGCGCTTCCCCTGACCGCGTCATCCCCGCGCAGGCGGGGATCCAGCCTCCACCGGCTCCGCCGGGGCATGGATGCCCCCGGGCGGGAATGACGGAGAGGATGGAATCCGGCTCAGGCGAGTGCCATTCGGACCCGTCCCTGTTACTACGGAGAAAACCCGACATGTCAGATTCCCAGCCCTCCGGTCCCGGCGAGAAGCTCGTTCAGGCCTACCACCGCATGATGGACCGGGTCCAGGCCGCCATCGACGAGGCCGAGGAACACGCCATCCCCACCCTGGAGCAGAACCTGGAGCGGGCCAAGGAACGCGCGATCGAACTGGGCGAACTGACCCGCGAGGAGGCCGAACGGGTGGCCGCCTACCTGAAACGTGACATGGAGGATGCTGCCAGCTACCTGGAGCAGACCGGCAACGAGTTCGGCGCCTGGTTGAAATTCGACATCGGCCAGATCGAGCGCCGGCTGTTCGAGAAGATGCTCACCGTGGCCGACCGCACCCGCATCGAGCTGGCCGAGTTCGAGGCCCGTATGCACGAGGCCCAGACCTACCACACGGGCGAGGTCACCGGCCCCGGGGTGCTGCGCTGCGAATCCTGCGGCGAGGAACTGCACTTCAGCGAGCCGGGGCACATCCCGCCCTGCCCGAAATGCCATGCCACCCGCTTCGTCCGTGCCAAGCAATAAAAGGCGGTTCCGTAGGTCGGATTAGCCCGCAGGGCGTAATCCGACGCCCGCTGCAACGCTCCGCCGCCTGTCGGATTACGCTGCGCTAATCCGACCTACGGGACTGCATAAAGGATTCAGTCCGGCACTACCCGCTCCAACTCCTGCTGCAGAGCGGTCGCGTCCAGCCGCTCGAAGTCCTCGTGATTGGAGACGATGAACCCGCCGGCGAGCTCGAACCAGGTCAGGCCGCTGCTCCAGGCCGGCACCTCCACCGTGCCCTGCTTGCGACGCGGAAACAGGTAACTGCCGCCTGGGGTGAACAGGGCATTGTAGGGCTGCTCATCGGCGTGCAGCTCCGACATGCAGGCCCAGCTTTGCTCCCGGTCCGTGAAATACAGCACCCGCGCCGGGTAATCCGTATCCCCCCCATGGTGTGACCACTGTTCCCGCATGACCGGCATACCGTCCGGTTCGACGAAGCCCTGCAGGTGCAGGTGATTCACTGAGGCGTAGGCGCCGTAACTGTTGTACCCGAACAGCATCCCCGGAACCGCCTCACCCAGTTCCGCCGCCAGCGACCAGACATAGTCGTGATCCTCGCGGGTGAGGAACTGCGGCTTGCCGGCATTGCGGTCCAGCACCCACAGGCCGTGCAGCGGCGCAAAGGGATACTTGTTGTAATACAGGTCCACGCGCCGCCCCAGCAGATCCCCCGCCCAGAAGCATTCCTTCTGCAGGAACGGCCGATTGAAATTGAAGGCGTTGGAATTGAACGGGGAGATGATTTCCTTGGGCACCTCGGTGGTGATGCGCCGGGGCCGGAAGGAACGCAGGTGATTGAACTGCAGACGCCAGGGACCCTCGTCGCGAAAACGGGTCGGCTGCAGGCCTTTGAAGCCGATCAGGGCCATCTTGAGAAAGACCAGCAGATCCTCCTCGATCTGCTCGCCGTCGCGCCCGCTGGCGAAACGCTCACGCAGATCCTCCCGCAGGCGGTCAAACCGGCTTTTCAGCGGCGCCTTCAGTTCGGCGTAGATATCGGGGTCGAACGTGGCGTTGGCCAGCACCAGGATGAAGGGGCCGAGCCCTTCATGCTGCAGCATCTGTTTGAGCCCGTCAGTGAAGGCACCGGCAAAGGCGTCGTGATGTTTGAGAAAATCGGCTGCGGTCATGGTTCCGGCTTGTACCCGTTGCGGACAGCATACCCGAGCGCCAGCATGCCGGCGACCAGCAGCAGCACGGGCAGGTCACCGCGCTGCACATAAGGCGTCGCCCCCTCCCGGGGCTGGGCCGAGGCCCGCACCACGGCGACCTCGAACTGAGGGCCGCGCTCCCGCAGCCGGCCGCGGTGATCGATCACGGCCGAGATCCCGGTATTGGTGGCGCGCAGCAGTTCGCGGCCGGCCTCCAGCGCCCGCATCCGCGCCATCTGCAGATGCTGGTGCGGGGCCAGCGAGTCGCCGAACCAGGCATCGTTGCTGACATTGACCAGCAGCCGTGCCTCGGGCAGGGTCGCGAGCAATTCGGTTCCGAAAATGATCTCGTAGCAAATCGACACGCCCACCGGATGCCCGGCGACCCGCAGCAGCGGCTGCTGCGCCCCGCCGGAACTGAAATCGGCCACTGGCAGCGGCATCACCTGCAGCAGGGTGCCCAGCCACTGGCGCAGCGGCAGGTATTCACCGAAGGGCACCAGGTGACGCTTGAAATAGAAGCTGTCCTCACCACCCACCCGCATGACGGCGTTGTAATAGGCCCACTGCTCGCGATCCAGCACCGGGATGCCGGTCAGCAATTCGCTGTCGGCCTGCCGGCTTTCGCGGCGCAGCTGGCGCAGAAATCCGTCCTCGATCTGGTGATAAAAAGCCGGGATGGCGGTCTCCGGCCAGACCACCAGATCCACTTCCCGTGCAGGATCACTCCACTCCCGGCGACTCAATTCAAGATAGCGCGCCAGCGTGGCCCGCTGCCAGGTCTCCTGCCACTTGCGGTCCTGGGCGATATTCCCCTGGACAAGGCTGACTTCCAGCGGCTCACCGACGGCACGGGTCCAGTCGTGATGTCGCAGCAGACTCCCGCCGAGCCACACCCCCATCACCAGCGCCAGCAGCAGCACACGCTGGCCGGTCCGCCGGCTGCGGATACCGGCCGCCAGGGCACCCGCAGTCACCAGCAGCAGCAGCCCGACGCCATGGACACCCAGTACCGGCGCATAGCCGGCCAGGGGCGTATCGAGTTGAGTGTAGCCGGCCAGCAGCCAGGGGAAGCCGGTGAACAGCCATCCGCGCAGCCATTCCGACAGCACCCAGGCCGCCGGTGCCGCGAGCAGGTAGCGCGGCCAACCGACGAGTGGCGCCAGCCACACTGTCAGCCAGGCGGCCAGCGCGGGAAACAGGGCGAGAAAGGCCACCAGCAGCGCGGCAACCAGGATCGCGGCAACCAGGGGTGTGCCGCCGAACACGTGAATGCTGATATGGACCCAGCTGACCCCGACGCCGAAACAGCCGAGTCCGAACAGGTAGCCCAGGCCCAGGGCGCGGCGGGGACGCCGCTCCGGCAGCAGGGCCAGCAACAGGGCCGGCAGGAGGATGGCCAGGGGAGCGATGGAAAAGGGGGCAAAGGCCAGCGGCAGTGCCGCGCCGGCGGCCAGCGCCAGCAGGGACATCCACCAGGGCCGCATGTCCTGCCCCCCTGCGGATGGTCGCGCGTCTGCGCCGCCCGGCTCAGCCGGGCTCATGCCCCGCCCGGCCCCGTCATGACCGGGGTATCGGCTTCCTCCCGGATATCCAGGGCCAGCAGATGGATGCGGCGGTTATCGGCGCGGGTGACCTTGAACACGAAACGCCCCATCACCACCGACTCGCCGCGCTTGGGCAGGTGACCGAACTCGTGCGCGACCAGGCCGCCGACGGTGTCGAATTCCTCGTCGCTGAAGTCGGTGCCGAAATATTCGTTGAAATCCTCGATCGGGGTCAGCGCCTTGATCATGTAACTGGTCTCGGAACGCTGCAGGATGAACACGCCTTCCTCGATGTCGGTCTCGTCGGCGATCTCGCCGACGATCTGCTCCAACACATCCTCGATGGTGACCATGCCGGCGACACCGCCGTACTCATCCACCACCACGGCGATGTGGTTGCGGCTGAGACGGAATTCCTTAAGCAGTACGTTCAGCCGTTTGCTTTCGGGGATGAAGACCACCGGACGCATGCTGTCGCGGATGCTGAACGCCTCCTCCGGCTGGATGCGATAGCGCAGCAGATCCTTGGCCAGCAGGATGCCGACCACTTCATCGCGGTTCTCGCCGATCACGGGAAAGCGGGAGTGGCCGGAGTCGATGATGGTCGGCAGGATCTCCTCCAGGGAGGCATCGCGGCGCACCACCACCATCTGTGCCCGCGGGATCATGATGTCGCGCACCTGCATCTCGGAGACCTGCAGGATACTCTCGATCATGGCCAGGGCATCGGCATCCAGCAGGTTGCGCGCCTGGGCATCGCGCAGCAACTCCACCAGTTGTTCACGGTCTTTCGGCTCCCCCAGCAGTACCTGGCTGATGCGCTCGAACCAGTTGCGCTGAGTGGAACCGTTGCTCGATCGGTCTTCGCTCATTGTCGTTTCAGGTCAGGGAACACATGACAGTTCATCCACGGGAATAAACTGTGATCTGATCCCTTAAAGTCAAATGCGCCACGGAATACACGGAAAGCACGGACAAATAAAAATTGTCCCACCATATGTAGGTCGGGTTAGCCCGCAGGGCGTAACCCGACATTGGCGCCGAACCTGTCGGGTTACGCTGCGCTAACCCGACCTACCAAGCAACAATGAAATTGTCCGTGCTTTCCGTGTATTCCGTGGCGCTCTTGAACTCTTCACTCCTCCCGGTAAGGGTCGGGATAGCCTAAGCGGCGCAGGATATCGGTTTCAAGCCTTTCCATCACCTCGGCCTCGGCCGCTTCGAGGTGATTGTAGCCCTGCAGGTGCAGCATGCCGTGCACCACCATATGGGCCCAGTGGGCCTCGGCGGTCTTGCCCTGGCCGGCGGCCTCGCGCGCAACCACCGGGGCGCAGATCACCAAATCGCCCAGCAGCGGCAGCTCCAGGCCGGGCAGTTCGGCGGCGTCGACCGGGAAGGACAGCACATTGGTGGGCCCTTCCTTGCCCCGATAGGCCTGATTCAGTTCGCCGCTCTCGGCCTCGTCAACCAGGCGCAGGGTCAGTTCCGCGCTCCCGTCGCCGCGCCAGGCGGCCTCGGCCCAGCGCTGGAAATCAACCGCGGACGGCACATCGCCGGCGCCGGTCTCGATCTGCAGGTCCAGCACCAGGGCCGGTTGCGATACCGCGGCCGCGCTCACGCGCCCTCTCCGCCCGCCGGGTCCTGGCGGGCATAGGCGGCGACAATGCGCTGCACCAGTGGATGGCGCACCACGTCGCGGGCGCTGAAGAAGGTGAAGCTCACGCCCTCGACCTCCTTGAGCACGTCGACCACGTGGCGCAGACCGGAGACGGTGCCTCGCGGCAGGTCCACCTGGGTGACGTCGCCGGTGACCACGGCGGTGGAGCCGAAGCCGATGCGGGTGAGGAACATCTTCATCTGCTCCACCGTGGTGTTCTGGGCCTCGTCCAGGATGATGAAGGACTCGTTCAGGGTGCGCCCGCGCATGAAGGCCAGCGGGGCAACCTCGATCACGTGGCGCTCGATCAGTTTGCTCACCTTGTCGAAGCCCAGCATCTCGTACAGGGCGTCGTAGAGCGGGCGCAGGTAGGGGTCGACCTTCTGCGCCATGTCGCCGGGCAGGAAACCCAGCCGCTCGCCGGCCTCCACTGCCGGGCGCACCAGGATCAGGCGCCGCACCTGCTCCTGTTCCAGTGCGGCAACGGCGCTGGCCACGGCGAGGTAGGTCTTGCCGGTGCCGGCCGGGCCGATACCGAAGCTCAGATCGTGGTCACGGATGCAGGCCAGGTACTGGCGCTGGTTCGTCCCGCGGCCATGAATGGTGCCGCTGCGGGTGCGGATGCGCACCTCGGCGACCTGCTCCGCCTCGGGCTCGGCCTCGAGTTCGGCATTGGCCTGCTGCAGGGCAAGATGCACCTCGGCCGGGGTCAGGATCCGGCCCTCGGCCTCGGCATAGAGATGGCGCAGTACATCGCCGGCAACCTCCGGGGCCCGGCCCTCGCCGATGACATGAAACTGGTTGCCGCGGTTGTTGATCTCCACCCCCAGCCGGCGCTCGATCTGGCGCAGGTGCTGGTCGAACTGACCGCACAGACTGGCCAGCCGCTCGTTGTCGGGCGGTTCCAGCAGGAAATCACAGGCTTTGGGTTTCTGGGTCAAGACGGTCGGTATGCAATGACAGGCAGGGGCGGGCGTTACATCCAGTTGGCGACATCAGCGGCCGTGTCTTCGGCCAGCGCGACGAACTCGCCCCGCAGCGAATTGGGCAGCGCCTCGGTGATGCGGACGTTGACGAACCGACCGGGGAGATCGGCCGCGCCGTCGAAGTTCACCACCCGGTTGTTCTCGGTGCGCCCGGCCAGCTGCGCCGGATCCCTGCGCGAGGGTCCCTCGACCAGGATACGCTGCACCGTCCCGACCATATCGCGGCTGATCTGCGCAGCCATCTCGCTGATGCGCTGCTGCAGCCGGGCCAGGCGGGCCTTCTTCGTGGCCATATCGACATCGTCGGGCAGCGAAGCGGCCGGCGTGCCGGGACGCGCGCTGTAGATGAAGCTGAAGGAATGATCGAAGCCGATGTCCTCGATCAGCTGCATGGTGGCCTCGAAGTCGGCATCGGTCTCGCCGGGAAAGCCGATGATGAAATCCGAGGACATGCTGATGTCCGGCCGCGCCTCGCGCAGCCGGCGGATGATGGCCTTGTATTCGAGTGCCGTGTGCTTGCGTTTCATCTGCGCCAGGATACGGTCCGAACCGCTCTGCACCGGCAGGTGCAGGTGGCTGACCAGTTCGGGCACCTCGGCATAGGCCTGGATCAGGCTGTCGCTCATCTCCAGCGGATGCGAGGTGGTGTAGCGGATGCGCTCGATGCCGTCGACGGCGGCCACATAGCTGATCAACAGGGCCAGGTCGGCGGTCTCGCCGTCATGCATGGGCCCGCGGTAGGCATTGACGTTCTGGCCCAGCAGGTTGACCTCGCGCACGCCCTGGGCGGCCAGGACGGCGACCTCGGCGATGACGTCGTCGAAGGGCCGGCTGACCTCCTCGCCGCGGGTGTAGGGCACCACGCAGAAGCTGCAGTACTTGCTGCAGCCCTCCATGATGGAGACGAAGGCGGTCGGGCCCTCGGCGCGCGGCTCGGGCAGGCGGTCGAACTTCTCGATCTCGGGGAAGGAGATGTCCACCACCGGCGCCCGTTCGCGGCGCACGGCGGTGAGCATCTCCGGCAGGCGGTGCAGGGTCTGCGGCCCGAATACCAGATCCACATAGGGCGCGCGCTCACGCAGGGCCTCGCCCTCCTGGCTCGCCACGCAGCCGCCGACGCCGATGACCAGTTCCGGGCGTTCGGCCTTCCAGGTCTTCCACTGCCCCAGCTGGGAGAAGACCTTCTCCTGCGCCTTCTCGCGGATGGAGCAGGTGTTGAGCAGCAGGACATCGGCCTCCTCGGGCCGGTCGGTCTTGTCCAGGCCATGGGAGGCCGCCAGCACGTCGGCGATGCGCGCCGAATCGTACTCGTTCATCTGGCACCCCATGGTGCGGATGTAGACTTTGCCTGGCATTGATACTCAACGTATCCGGGTAAAAATTGACCGTCATTGCGAGCCGCTTCAGCGGCGTGGCAATCTCGTTATGCGGCAACGTGGACGAGATTGCCGCGTCACTTCGTTCCTCGCAATGACGGGCGAGTCAAATCGAGCCGGCCTGTAAGCCGGGTTCTGTCGGGGACAGTCATTCCTCTGGAACAGCCGTCACCGGCTGTCTCAAGCGACCTACCCGGAGGCGATGCGGGCCGCATCCTGGCCTCCCTATTTGGTCTTGCTCCGGGTGGGGTTTACCCTGCCGCGGCGTGTTGCCACCCGCGCGGTGCGCTCTTACCGCACCTTTTCACCCTTACCTGTGCCCGTGGGCCATCGGCGGTGTGTTTTCTGTGGCACTTTCCGTAGGCTCGCGCCCCCCAGGCGTTACCTGGCACCCTGCCCTGTGGAGCCCGGACTTTCCTCGAGGATCCCGTGGATCCCCGCGACTGCCCGGCCGACTCGAACCGCGAAGTATATCATTTTTTGCGGGGGCCGGACCGGCCGGCCCCGCGGCGGTAGGTCAGCCGGCCGATCAGGCGGTTGAGCGGATTGTCACGGCTGAGAAAACCCAGTACCGGCGGCCGGCGAATGCCCATCTGCCGGCGCAGCTGGCGCAAGCCGGCGTGGGTACGATCGGCCCGCAGGCCGCGGACAATGGCCTCGCAGGCCTGCTTGCGGTGCTGCAGGTGCAGTTCGGCCTTGGCCAGGTACTCGTGGACATCGCCGTCGTAGCGCTCGGCACGGGCGGCGCTCCGGCACAGGTTCAGGGCAGCGGGGTCATTGAGCAGCGCCCGGGCATAGCCGCGGGCGGCAGTATAGAGGTTGCTGTAGACGTCATCCGGTGCGGACTGCTGCTCGGCTGTCTCGAAGCAGGCGGCCGCGGCGGCGGCGTCGCCGGCCGCCAGGTGCCGGCAGCCCTGCTCGTATTCCGGATGCCGTCGAACTGCCCCGTGTACCGCGGACCAGGGATCCTCCGTATTCATACCCCTCCCCTTCTGCTGTTCCCATTATTATCCTGATCGGTTGCTACGAACATAACTGTTTATAGTAATTAATCAATCCGTTGGTGGATGCGTCGTGAGCGGTAACCGCTCCGTCCGCCTCCAGTTCCGGCAGGATGGCGCTCGCCAGCTGCTTGCCCAGCTCCACGCCCCACTGATCGAAGGAATTGATATTCCAGACGACGCCCTGGACGAAGATCTTGTGCTCATAGAGCGCGATCAGGCTGCCCAGGGTGCGGGGGTCGAGCCGGCGATAGAGCAGTGAATTGGTGGGCCGGTTGCCGGGGAAGACCTTGTGCGGCAACAGCCGCTCCAGCGCCTCGCCGCTCAGCCCCTGCGCCTCCAACTCCGCCCGCGCCTCAGCCTCGCTGCGCCCGCACATCAGGGCCTCGGTCTGGGCGAAGAAATTCGACAGCAGGATGCGGTGATGCGCGCCCAGCGGATTCGCCGGCTCGGCCGCAGCCAGGAAATCGGCCGGGATCAGCCGGGTGCCCTGGTGGATGAGTTGATAGAAGGCATGCTGGCCGTTGGTCCCCGGCTCGCCCCAGATCACCGGGCCGGTGGCATGGTCCACGGGCTCGCCGTCACGGTTGACCCGTTTGCCGTTGCTCTCCATGTCGCCCTGCTGGAAATAGGCCGGAAAGCGGTGCAGGTACTGATCGTAGGGCAGGATGGCATGGGTTTCGGCGCCGAAGAAATTGATGTACCAGATGCCCAGCAGCCCCAGGATCACCGGCAGGTTGGTCTCGAGCGGCGCCGTCCGGAAGTGCTCGTCCATGGCGTGGGCACCGTCGAGCAGTTCCTCGAACCGCTCCATGCCGATGGCCAGCGCGATAGGCAGACCGATGGCCGACCACAGCGAGTAGCGCCCGCCGACCCAGTCCCAGAATCCGAACATGTGCGCTGTATCGATGCCGAACTCGGCCACCTTGTCGGCGTTGGTGGAAACGGCCACGAAATGCCTGGCCACGGCTGATTCATCGCTGAGCTGCTCCAGCAGCCAGGCGCGGGCGGTACGGGCATTGGTCAGCGTCTCCTGGGTGGTGAAGGTCTTGGAGGCGATGACGAACAGGGTGGTCTCGGGGCGCAGCGGGCGCAGCGTCTCGGCGATATGGCTGCCGTCGACATTGGAGACGAAGTGCACCTGCGGCCCCTCGCGGGTCCAGGGCTTCAACGCCTCGGTGACCATCAGCGGGCCCAGGTCGGAGCCGCCGATGCCGATGTTGACCACGTCGCGGATGGGCTCGCCGGTGTGTCCGCGCCAGTCGCCGCCGCGCACCGAATCGGTAAAGCGGCGCATGCGCTCGAGCACGGCCTTGACCGCCGGCATGACATCCTCGCCATCGACCTCCACGGGACGGTTGCCGCGATTGCGCAGCGCGATGTGCAGCACCGCCCGATCCTCGGTCACGTTGATGTGCTCGCCGGCGAACATGCGCTCGACCCAGGCCGGCAGCCCGCGCTCGCGGGCCAGGTCCATCAGCAGCTTCAGGGTCTGCTCGGTGATGCGGTTCTTGGAATAGTCCAGCAGGATGTCGCCCAGGCGCAGTGAGAACTTCTCGAACCGCTGCGGATCGGCTTCGAAGGCCTCGCGCATCTGGAAGTCGCGCATGGCCTCGTAATGCGCATTCAATGCCTGCCAGGCGGGGGAACGGGTAAGCTCGGTCATGACATTCAGTCCTTGACGACAACCAACAGCGTGGGATCACGTAGGATGGGTGAAGGCGCATAGCGCCGCAACCCATCGACTCAACGCGTCATGATGGGTTGCGCTGCGCTCCACCCATCCTACCCGGCTTCAGCCATCCGTCTCCAGCCTATTGCGCCAGTCCTGGTCCTCGCGCAGGAACAGGCGGTTGGCCTCGGGCGGACCCCAGCTGCCGGCCGGGTAGGTGTGGATGTAATCGCGTTCCATGGCCCAGACCTTGAGCAGCGGGTCGACCACCCGCCAGGCCCACTGAACCTCGTCGTAGCGCAGAAACAGGGAGCTGTCTCCCTCCATCACGTCCAGCAGCAACGCCTCGTAGGCATCGATACCGGCCTCGGCGAGGCCACAGCTGGCGGCATCCAGGCGCTGGGTTTCGGTCAGCAGCTCCAGCCCCGGCTGTTTGACCTGCAGTTCCAGGCGCAGACAGTCGTTGGGCTGGATATTCATCAGCAGCCAGTTGGGTTCCAGCCGATCGATGTGGGTCTCGCGGAACAACTGCTGCGGCGGATGCTTGAAACGGATGCTGATCATGGAATTGTTTGCGGCCAGGCGTTTGCCGGTACGCAGGTAGAAGGGCACATTACGCCAGCGCCAGTTGTCGATGAACAGCCGCAGGGCACAGTAGGTCTCGGTGCTGCTGTCGGCGGGTACGCCCGCCTCTTCCAGATAACCGGGCACCTTTTCACCGCCCACCGAGCCACGGGTGTACTGGGCCCGAAAGGCGTGAGCGTGCACCGCACTCTGCGCAATGGGACGGATGGAACGCAGCACCTTGACCTTCTCGTCGTGCAGGGAGTCCGCATCCAGACTCGCCGGCGGCTCCATCGCCACCAGCGTGAGCATCTGCAGCAGGTGACTCTGCACCATGTCGCGCAGCGCGCCGGCGGCGTCATAGTAGCCGGCACGCTGCTCGATGCCGCGCGACTCGGCGTGGGTGATCTGCACATGGTCGATGTAGTTGCGGTTCCACAGCGGTTCCAGCATCAGGTTGGCGAAGCGGAACACCAGAATGTTCTGGATGGTGCCCTTGCCGAGATAATGATCGATGCGGTAGAGCTGGTGCTCGCCCCAGTCCCGGTGCAGGCGCCGATCCAGGATCTCGGCGCTTTCCAGATCCGAGCCGAAGGGCTTCTCGATCACCACCCGGCGCCAGCCGTCGGCCCCGTTGTTGAGGCCCACGGCGGCCAGTTCATGGCTGACCACACCGAAATCGGCCGGGCTGATGGCCATGTAGAAGGCGATATTGCCCGGATAACGGCCGCCGCTTTCCAGCCGCTCCTTCAGCCTGGCGTAGATGGCGGTGTCATTGAGGTCGCCCTGAAAGAAATCCAGCCGCTCACTGAAACGGGCGAACAACTCCGCATCCAGCCCGCCGCGGGCGCGTGACTCCAGGTCCTGCTGCACCACCTTACGCCAGCCCGCATCGTCCCAATCGCGTCGCCCCACCCCGAGCACCCGCATGTCCGCGGGCAGACGGCCCGCCTGCTCCAGGTGATACAGCGCCGGCAGCAGCTTGTTCTGCGCCAGGTTGCCGGTGGCGCCGAAGATGACAAAGGTGCAGCTCTCGGTCATGTGTCGTCCTGTCTGTCCGCCAAAGCTGATTCAGCGCTTCTCCACCGCATGGCCGCCGAAGGCATTGCGCATCATGGCCAGCAGGCGGTTGGCATAGCCGGTCTCGTCCTGGCTGGCAAAGCGCATGGCCAGGGCCAGGCTGATCACCGGCAGGGCCACGCCCTGGTCGATGGCCTCGACGGCGGTCCAGCGGCCCTCGCCGGAATCGGCCACCACCGGCGCGATGTCGGCCAGGTCCTGGTCCTGCTGCAAGGCCTCGGCGCTCAGATCCAGCAGCCAGCTGCGCACCACCGAGCCGTGGCGCCACAACTCGCTGATCTGCGCCAGGTCCAGCCCGAATTCCTCCTTGCCCCTGAGCAGGGCCAGGCCCTCGGCCAGGGCCTGCATCATGCCGTACTCGATGCCGTTGTGGACCATCTTGGTGAAGTGCCCGGCCCCCACCGGGCCGACATGGGCCCAGCCACGGTCCGGCGCCGGAGCCAGCGCTTTCAGGGCGGGGGCAAGCGCCTCGATGGCGGCCGCCTCGCCGCCGACCATGAGACAATAGCCGTTGTCCAGACCCCAGATGCCGCCCGAAGTACCGGCATCAACGAAGTGGATGCCCCGTTCGGCCAGCCGGTCGCCGCGACGCTGGCTGTCATGGTAGTTGGCATTGCCGCCGTCGATGACGATATCGCCGGCCTCCAGCAGATCGGACAACTGCTCCAGATGGGATTCGGTCACCGCGCCGGCGGGCAGCATCAGCCAGACCAGCCGCGGCGCGGCAAGCCGGCTGACGGCATCGGCCAGGGAATCGGCCGGGATCAGGCCTTCCTCGGCGGCCAGGGTATCGACGACCTCCCGGCTGCGGTTGTAACCGACCACCTCGATGCCGCCGCGACGCAGGCGGCGGGCCATGTTGCCGCCCATGCGGCCCAGGCCGATCATTGCCAATCGCATAACTGGCGCTCCTCTTGCATTATTTACCCCTGCGGATGAAACCGAACCGCCAACCGAGAAGGCAGACCGTGATGAAGATCCTCTTCGCCAGCAGCGAAGTTCACCCCCTGATCAAGACCGGCGGCCTGGCCGACGTCTCCGGAGCACTGCCCCGGGCGCTGAAGAACCAGCGCCACGACGTGCGCCTGGTACTGCCCGCCTACCAGAGCGTGACGCAACAATTGCCCGGGGTCAAAACCCTGGCCCTGATCCAGCCCCCGGGCTGCACGGTTCCGGTGCAGCTGCACGAAACCCGGCTGCCCGACAGCCGCCTGCGGGTCTGGCTGGTGGATATCCCGGAATACTTCGACCGCCCCGGCAATCCCTACCTGGGCCCGGACGGGCAGGACTGGCCGGACAATGCCCAGCGCTTCCACGCCTTCGCCCGCAGCGTGGTCGAACTGGCCCTGGACCGGGCCGGCCTGGACTGGCAGCCCGACCTGGTGCACTGCAACGATTGGCAAACCGGCCTGGTGCCGGCGCTGCTGAGCCTCGAGCCGAAGCGGCCGGCCACCGTGTTCACCATCCACAACCTGGCCTACCAGGGACTGTTCGCATGGGAGACGTTCCGCGATCTTGGCCTGCCCGGACACTGGTGGTCCCTGCATGCGCTGGAATTCCACAACCAGTTCTCCTTCATCAAGGGCGGGCTGGTGTTCGCCGACTGGATCACCACCGTCAGCCCGACCTACGCCGAGGAGATCCGGACCCCGGCCTTCGGCTGCGGCCTGGAAGGCCTGCTGCAGATCCGCGCGGACCGGCTGCGCGGCATCCTCAACGGCGCCGACTACCGCATCTGGAATCCGAACCAGGACCCCCACCTGCCGCACCACTACAACGGCCGCTCGCTGGCCGGCAAGGCCGCGAACAAGGCCGCGCTGCAGCGCGAGTTCGACCTGCCGGAGCAGGCGCAGATTCCGCTGCTCGCCCACATCGGCCGGCTGGTGGCCCAGAAAGGCATCGACCTGTTGCTGGACTGCCTGCCGCAGGTGCTGGCCGGGGAGGCGCAGCTGGTGCTGCTGGGCAGCGGCGAGCCGGAACTGGAGGCCCGGCTGCAGGCGCTGCAGGCCGAACACCCGGACAAGATCGGTCTGCGTCTGGGCTATGACGAGGCCCTGGCGCACCGCATCGAAGCCGGCGCGGACATGTTCGTCATGCCCTCGCGCTTCGAACCCTGCGGACTGAACCAGCTCTACAGCCTGCGCTACGGCACCCTCCCGGTGGTCCGGCGCACCGGCGGCCTGGCCGACACCGTGATCGACGCCGACGCGACGGCCCGCGCTGCAGGCACGGCGACCGGTTTCGTGTTCAACGAGGCCACACCGGCGGCCCTGGCCGAGGCACTGCGTCGCGCCCTCCACCTGTATCCGCAGACACAGGCATGGAAGCAACTGGTCCAGACCGCCATGCGCCAGGACTTCAGCTGGAAGCGCAGCGCGGCCGAGTATCTGCAACTCTACGAAACCGCCCTGGGCGGGCGGTGATCCTATCCGGCCGTGGTAATGGAAACGCAGAGAACGCAAAGACGCAGAGGCGCAAAGTCATTGAAATCAAAGAATCTACATAAGCGTGCAGGCACGTAGGTCGGGTTAGCGGCAGCGTAACCCGACAGGCACGAGGACAGGCGTCGGGTTACGCCCTGCGGGCTAACCCGACCTGCATACCACACCCGGCAATTCTCTGTTTTCTCCGCGCCTCCGCGTCCTCTGCGTTGATGCCGCCCCTGTCAGCCGGAGACCACTCAGGTATAATGCGCGTTCTTTTGGGCAGCAGACGGCGATGTGGGCCATGATCGATCAACCCCGCGACAAGGAACTCCGCGCCCGCGTGCGCCTGCTGGGCAGCCTGCTCGGCAACGTGCTGCGCGATCAGGAAGGCGGTCAGGTGCTGGACGCGGTGGAGACCCTGCGCAAGGGCTTCATCCGCCTGCGCAAGGTCGACGACCCGAAGCTGCGCAGCCGCCTGATGCGGATGATCGACCAGCTCAACCCGGCCATCCTCACCCACGTGGTGCGCGCCTTCAATGTCTACTTCAGCCTGGTCAATATCGCCGAGCAGGCCTTCCAGCACCGCCAGCGCCGGCGCGAGGTCAGCACCGGCAAGCGCCTGTGGCTGGGTTCCTTCGACGACACCCTGCGCCAGTTCCGCGAGCAGGGCATCGGCCCGGACCAGCTCCAGACCCTGCTCGACCGGACCCTGTACCTGCCGGTGTTCACGGCCCACCCGACCGAATCCAAGCGCCGCACCATCATGGAGGCGCTGCGCCGCATCTTCGTGGTCAGCGAGCAGCTCGACCAGCGCCTGAACCGGGAACAGCGCCAGGAGGTTATCCGGGAACTGGAGAGCCAGATCCAGATCCTGTGGAAGACCGACGAGGTGCGCACCCACCGTCCGCGGGTGGTCGACGAGATCCGCCACGGCCTGTTCTACTTCCGCGAAAGCCTGTTCGAGGCCATCCCTACGCTCTATCGCAACCTGGAGAAGTCCATCCGCCGCACCTACGGCGAGGAACTGGAAGGACAACCGGTCAACACGCCGACCCTGCTGCGTTTCGGTTCCTGGATCGGCGGCGACCGGGACGGCAATCCCTTCGTCAAGCCCGAAACCACCGAGATGGCGCTGCACCTGCACATGCGCGAGGCGGTGATCTGCTACATGCGCCGGCTGGACGCGCTGCGCCACCTGCTGACCCATTCCAGCAACCTGATCACACCGACGCCCGAGTTCAGCGCCGCGCTGGCCGAGGACGTCAAGCGCTACGGCGACAGCGCATTCCGGGACCATCCGCACCGCTTCGAGCACGAACCCTATCGGCGCAAGCTCTATGTCATGCGCTACCGGCTGCGTCAGAACCTCACCCTGCTCAATGCCAAGCTGGAGGCGGACGAGACGGACTGCCCCGGCTGCGAGGACCGCTACCTTCACGAACAGGAACTGCTGAGCGATCTGTGCCTGATCCGGGATTCGCTCGTCAGCCACGGGGATGCCCGCATCGCCGATGGCAAGCTGCAGGACCTGATCCGGCTGGTGGAGACCTTCGGCTTCTTCCTGCTGCAGCTCGACATCCGCCAGGAATCGACCCGCCACACCGAGGCCGTGGCCGAACTGCTCCAGGCCACCGAGGGCACCGATTACAACGCCCTGGACGAGGCTGGCCGGCTGCAGTGTCTGGCCGAGCGGATCGCCGCCGGCGCGCCGCCGCGGCTGGCGCCGGACAGTTACAGCGAATCCACCCGCGAGACCCTGGCGGTGTTCGACGTCATGCAGCGCATGCAGGACGAGATCAGCCCCAACGCCTTCGGCAATTACGTCATCTCCATGACCCACACCGCCAGCCACGTGATGGAGGTGATGTACCTGGCCTGGCTCAACCGCCTGGCCGGAAGGAACAACGGCGACTGGCACTGTCGCATCCGCATCAGCCCCCTGTTCGAGACGATCGAGGACCTCTCTCACGTCGAGGAGGTGCTGCAGGCGCTGCTCAACAACGCCACTTACCGCGCCCTGCTCGCCGCCTCCGGCAACCAGCAGGAGATCATGCTGGGCTATTCCGACTCCTGCAAGGACGGCGGCATCGTCGCCTCCAGCTGGAATCTGTACGAGGCGCAGAAGAAGATCATCCGCATGACCACTGAACTGGGCGTGGACTGCCGGCTGTTCCATGGCCGCGGCGGCACCATCGGCCGCGGCGGCGGCCCCACCCACGAATCCATCCTGGCGCAGCCGCCGGGCACGGTGCATGGCCAGATCAAGTTCACCGAGCAGGGCGAGGTGCTGTCCTATAAGTACAGCCAGCTCGAGACCACCATCTATGAACTGACCATGGGACTGACCGGACTGATGAAGGCCAGCCGCTGCGTGGTCCAGGACGTCCCCCACGACCGCGAGGACTACCTGGGCATCATGGACGCCCTGGCCGAGACCGGCGAACAGGTCTACCGCGAACTCACCGACCGCACCGCAGGCTTCCTGGACTATTTCTACGAGGTCTGTCCGGTCGACGAGATCGGTCTGCTCAATATCGGCTCCCGGCCCAGTCACCGCAGCAAGGCCAACCGCTCCAAGTCCTCGATCCGTGCCATCCCCTGGGTATTCGGCTGGGCCCAGTCGCGCCATACCCTGCCGGCCTGGTACGGCCTGGGCTCGGCGCTGGAGCAGTGGCGCAGCAACGACCCGAACCGGCTGGCCAAGCTGCAGACCATGTACCGCGAGTGGCCCTACTTCCGCGCCCTGCTGAGCAACATCCAGATGTCGCTGTTCAAGGCGCAATTCGACATCGCCCGGGAATACACCCGCCTGGCCCATGACCCGGATCAGGCCGCGCACATCTATGACACCATCCGCGAGGAGTTCCGACGCACCCTGACCCAGGTCCTGAACATCGCCGATATCCAGCTGCTGCTGGAGGAAACGCCCTCGCTGCACCTGTCGCTGAGCCGGCGCGACCCGTACCTGGACCCGCTGAACCACATCCAGGTCACCCTGCTCAAGCGCTACCGCAATGAGTCGCTGGGCGAGGCCGACCGTGAGGCCTGGCGCGACCCGCTGCTGCGGTCCATCAACGCCATCGCCGCCGGGATGCGCAATACCGGCTGACTCTTTGCCACACTGCATAAGGGGTTTCTAAACCCGGGCGCCCACCTTCCGATAAGTGGAATGTGAACTACATTTGACATTCCGACACCCCGCACCCGTGTCCGGAGGCACCCTGGCGCATGGCCCGGCGCATCATCCACAAGCAGGGAGTAGTACAGCCCACCGCATCCGACTGAGCGCAGATCATGACAAATCTGCTGCTCTGGCTACTCGGTCTGCTCGAAATCATCATCGTCCTGATGGTGATCGTGGGGGTGTTGTATCGCCAGAATCAGCGCCTGCAGCGCGCGCTGGGCAGCGGTCTCGGTGGTGAGGCCGGCGCTACCGCCACCGACTGGAGTGAATTTCTCCAGGCCCAGATCAACCGCACCCGCACCCGCCTCGGGCAGATGAGCAGCGACGGCGTCAGCTCGCCGGCCGGTATCCGGCTGCTGCAATTGCGCCTGCGGCTGCTGGAGGCCGAACGCGCCGCCTGGGACCGCAGCACCCCCGACCATGAGTTGTTCTGGGACACCCTGCTCCAGGCCCTGCCCAGCCCACCCGGGGACGATACCGCCAGTGCCATCGCTGTCAGGGAGGAACTGATCCAGTCCCTGCAGGAGCGGGTCGAGCAGTACGGCAACCGGGTCGAGAACCTGGAGACCTTCAAGACCATGTTCTTCGACCTCAAGCAGAAGTTGAGCGATTCCCAGGAACTCAATCTTCAGGTCCACGAGGAGATCACCCGCACCATTCCGGTCGAGATGCAGTCGCCCGAAATGCAGCAGATGCTCGAGCGGCTGCGGGCGGAAAACATCTCCATGGGCGAGATGCTGGAACACGTGGACAAGCAGCTGCGCAGCATCATGCTGCAGGCCGGCGTCAGCAACCGCAGCGGACTGCCGCCCCGGCCCGAGGACAAGGGCGCCGTGGAGAGCATGTCCGATATGGTCATGCACATCGAAAGCGAGATGGCGCAGGTCCGCGACATCATCGTCGGTCAGAAATCGCGCATCAACGAACTGATGCTGGAGATCGACTCGCTGCAGCTCGAACTCAACGACAAGAACCGGCTCCGGCAGGCCTTGCAGCAGCTGGCCCGGAAGAATGCCGACATGGCCCAGACCATGGACCGGCTGGAGCAGGAAAACCGCTTCCTGCAGGAACACATCTCGATCCTGCACAGCCAGGAGCTTTTCGCCGCGGAGCAGTCCAGCGAGAAGATCCGGGAATTCGAGAATCAGCTGCTGGCCAAGGAGAAGGCACTCAACGCGCTGGAGCGCAAATACGCCGCCATGGAAGAGCAGTACCTGTCGGTATTCAACGAGAACGAGCGCCTGAAGCAGAAATCGGCCTGAAACTACTAGACCGCAAAGGCGCAGAAGGCGCGCGAAGGGATAAACCCGATCATGGCCAGATAGCGGACGTCACTGCCGTTACCGTCATTGCGTTAAGGTATTGAAGCGGGCGTGGAGTGGTTTTATGAAACCATTTGTTCGCGCCTTCCGCGCCTTTGCGATTCAGGTGTTCTGACGCTTCACATAACCAGGCTCAGGCCTTGGGCAGGGTCACCCCGCGCTGGCCCTGATACTTGCCGCCGCGATCCCGGTAGGAGGTCTCGCAGACCTCGTCGGATTCCAGGAACAGCACCTGGGCCACCCCCTCGTTGGCGTAGATCTTGGCCGGCAGCGGGGTGGTGTTGGAGAACTCCAGTGTCACATGACCCTCCCACTCCGGCTCCAGCGGGGTGACGTTGACGATGATGCCGCAGCGGGCGTAGGTGGACTTGCCCAGGCAGATGGTCAGCACGTTGCGCGGGATGCGGAAGTACTCCACCGTGCGCGCCAGGGCGAAGGAATTGGGCGGGATGATGCAGACGTCGGATGTGACATCGACGAAGCTGTCGGCGGAGAAGTCCTTGGGATCGACGATGGCCGAGTTGATATTGGTGAAGATCTTGAACTCTTCCGAGCAGCGGATATCGTAGCCGTAGCTGGAGGTTCCGTAGGAGATGATCCGCTCGCCCTCGTGCTCACGCACCTGGCCGGGCACGAAGGGCTCGATCATGCCTTCCTGTTCCGCCATGCGGCGGATCCACTTGTCGGATTTGATACTCATGTTGTTTGACTTCTCTTGCGATACGAAAAGACCGCCCACAAAAAACCGGCCCAGAGTATAACCTCCGGGCCGGTCCTGTGGCGACTTCCCCTGCCGATCAGTTGTTCTGGATGACGATCTTGGGGAACTTGGCCGCGTAGTTCTTGGCCTGGGTCGACAGCCGGGCCGCGGTGCGCCGGGCGATGTCACGGTAGATCTGGGAGATGCGCGCCTCCGGCTCGGCCACCACGGTGGGCTTGCCGTTGTCGGTCTCTTCGCGGATGCGGATATCCAGCGGCAGGGCGCCGAGCAGGTCGACATCGTACTGCTCCGACATGCGCTGGCCGCCGCCCTCGCCGAAGATGTGCTCCTCGTGACCGCAATTGCTGCAGATGTGGATGCTCATGTTCTCCACGATGCCCAGCACCGGCACCTCGACCTTCTGGAACATCTTCAGGCCCTTGCGCGCGTCCAGCAGGGCGATGTCCTGGGGGGTGGTGACGATGACCGCGCCGCTGACCGGCACCTGCTGGGCCAGGGTCAGCTGGGTGTCGCCGGTGCCCGGCGGCAGGTCGATGACCAGGTAGTCCAGTTCCGCCCAGTTGGTGTCGTTCAGGAGCTGCTGCAGCGCCTGGGTGACCATGGGGCCGCGCCAGATCATCGGCGTCTCCTCGTCGACCAGGAAACCGATGGACATGGCCTGGACGCCATGGGCGACCATGGGCTCCAGGGTCTTGCCGTCCTTGGACTCGGGCTGGCCGTGCACGCCCAGCATGCGCGGCATGCTGGGGCCGTAGATGTCGGCGTCCAGTACGCCCACGCTGGCGCCCTCGGCGGCCAGGGCCAGGGCCAGGTTGACGGCGGTGGTGGACTTGCCCACGCCGCCCTTGCCGGAGGCCACGGCGATGATGTTCTTGATGCCCTTGATCGGCTCCACGCCCTTCTGCACGGCATGGGAGACGATGCTGGTGGAGATGTTCACGGTCACGTCGCTGACGCCCTCGACCTTGCCGGCCAGTTCGGCCAGGCCGGTCTTGAGCTCGTCCTCGTAACCCTTGGCCGGGAAGCCCAGCACCACGTCGATGGTGACCCTGCCGCCGTCAACAGCGATGTCCTTGATGCACTTCGCGCTGACCAGATCCTTTTCCATGTAGGGATCGACGTAGTCTTTCAGCGCGGTCTCGATTTGCGCCTGGGTTGCCTCAGCCATATCCGTTCAACCTCCGAATGCTTCTGGATTCAGGCGCCCGGCTGTCCGGACACCCCGATGATCTGGCCGCGTATTCTACCCAAAATGCCGGGGACCTGTCTCTGGCTCCCGCCCGCCGGCACCGGTTGCGGCCACGCTGGCGGGCTAATATGTCATAATTCGCCCTCGCTCGCGCTATAACCCAGAATGCACAAGGTTTTGAGGGCGTTCCGCACCGGGCGGAGCGCCCCGCCGCACCCAGAGGTACCCATGTCAGACAGCCCGCGCCGAATCCTGGCCACCAGTGCCCTGCCCTACGCCAACGGACCGATTCACCTGGGGCACCTGGTCGAGTACATCCAGACCGATATCTGGGTGCGGTTCCAGAAGCTGCGCGGCCACCAGTGCTGGTACGTCTGCGCCGACGATGCCCACGGCACCCCGATCATGCTGCGCGCCCGGGCCGAGGGCGTCAGCCCCGAGGCGCTGATCGCCCGGGTCGCGGAAGAACATCAGGCCGATTTCGCCGGCTTCTCGATCGGTTTCGACAACTACGGCAGCACCCATTCGGAGGAGAACCGCGCGCTCGCCAGCCGGATCTACCTGGCCAACCTTGAGGCCGGCCACATCCACACCCGCACCATCCAGCGTCCCTTCGACCCGCAGGAGCAGATGTTCCTGCCGGACCGCTTCATCAAGGGCACCTGCCCGCGCTGCGGCGCCGAGGATCAGTACGGGGATTCATGCGAGGTGTGCGGCGCCACCTATGAACCCTCCGAGGTGAAGAACCCGGTCTCCGCCCTGTCCGGCGCCACCCCGGTGATGAAGAACACCGAGCAGTATTTCTTCGACCTGGGCCACTTCGAGCAGTCGCTGCGCGCCTGGACCCATGGCGGCCAGCTGCAGCCGGCCATCGCCGCCAAGCTCAACGAGTGGTTCGAGGGCGGGCTCAAGGACTGGGAGATCTCCCGCGACGCCCCCTACTTCGGTTTCGAGATACCGGATGCCCCCGGCAAGTTCTTCTATGTGTGGATGGACGCCCCCATCGGCTACATGGCCAGCTTCAGGCAGCTGTGCGAAAAGGCCGGCCTGGACTTCGAGGACTGGTGGCAGAAGGACTCGGAGACCGAGCTGTATCATTTCATCGGCAAGGACATCGCCTATTTCCACACCCTGTTCTGGCCCGCCATGCTCGAAGGCGCCGGACTGCGCCGGCCGACCAAGGTGTTCTGCCACGGCTTTCTCACCGTGAACGGGGCCAAGATGTCCAAGTCACGCGGCACCTTCATCAAGGCGCGCACCTATCTCGATCACCTCAACCCGGAGGCGCTGCGCTACTATTTCGCCGCCAAGCTCTCCGACGGCATCGACGACATCGACCTCAACCTGGAGGACTTCATCCAGCGGGTGAACTCCGACCTGGTGGGCAAGTACGTCAACATCGCCAGCCGCGCGGCGGGCTTTCTGAGCAAACACTTCGACGGCGAACTCGCCCCGGCGGCCGAGTTCGGCGACGAGGACTACTGGCAAGGGGTCAAGGGCGGCGAACACCTGATCGCCGAGGCCTACGAGAACCGCCGCTACGGCGAGGCCATGCGCCGGATCATGCAGATCGCCGACGAGGTCAACGAGTATTTCGACGCCGAGAAGCCCTGGATCCTGGCCAGGGACGAGAGCCAGCGCGAGGCACTGCACCGGGTCTGCTCGCGCACCCTGCATGCCTTCTACATGCTCTCCATCTACCTGGCCCCGGTGCTGCCGGCCACCGCCGGGCGCGTGGCGCGCGAGTTGTTCGGAATGGACCGCGACCTGTGCTGGGACGATCTGAAGGAAGTCCCCACCAGGGTCAGTTCATTCAAGCACCTGATGACCCGCATCGAACCGAAGGAGGTGGAAGCCATGCTCGAACACTCCAGGGCGGATATGGCCGCCGAACCCGGCAAACCGTCCGGACAGAGCGTCCCGGCGGCTGACAGTCCGCTGGCGCAGGACCCCATCGCGCCGGAAATCGGCTTCGAGGACTTCGCCAGGGTGGACCTGCGCGTGGCCCGCATTGCCCGGGCCGAGCAGGTCGAGGGGGCCGACAAGCTGCTCAGGCTGACCCTGGACCTGGGCGGCGAGACCCGCACCGTGTTCGCCGGCATCAAGTCGGCCTACGCGCCTGAGGACCTGGAGGGCCGGCTGACAGTGATGGTGGCCAACCTGGCCCCGCGCAAGATGCGCTTCGGCGTCTCCGAAGGCATGGTACTGGCAGCCGGCCCCGGCGGCCGCGACCTGTTCATCCTCAATCCGGACAGCGGCGCGCAGCCGGGCATGAAGGTGAAGTGATTGATCTGAATCAGTGCGCCCCGCCCCACCCGGCGGGCAGGCTCGTTATAATAGCTGGCGACCATACCCCTGAATCGCTGCGGTATTGGGCCTGAAACCCCAGCCGCAGTCACTGTTATCCACCCGCGGCAGCCTTTACCCTGTACGCTATGACCGAATACCTCCTGATCCTGATCAGTACCGTCCTGGTGAACAACTTCGTCCTGGTGAAGTTCCTCGGGCTGTGTCCCTTCATGGGGGTGTCGCGCAAGCTGGAGACGGCCACCGGCATGGGCCTGGCCACCACCTTCGTGCTGACCCTGTCCTCGATCTGCAGCTATCTGGCCAACGAATACCTGCTCGCCCCGCTGGGGCTGGAGTACCTGCGCACCATCACCTTCATCCTGGTCATCGCCGTGGTGGTGCAGTTCACCGAGATGGTGGTGCACAAGACCAGTCCGCTGCTGTACCAGGTACTGGGCATCTTTCTGCCGCTGATCACCACCAACTGCGCGGTACTGGGCGTGGCCCTGCTCAATGTGCAGCAGCAGCACGGCTTCATGGAGTCGGCCGTCTACGGCTTCGGCGCGGCGGTGGGCTTCTCCCTGGTGCTGATACTGTTCGCCGCCATCCGCGAGCGGGTGGCGGCGGCGGATGTGCCGACGCCCTTCCAGGGGGCATCCATCGCCCTGATCACGGCCGGGCTGATGTCGCTGGCCTTCATGGGCTTCACGGGGCTGGTCAAGTGACGGGCATCCTCAGTGCCGTGCTCGCCCTGGGCGTGCTGGCCGCCTTGTTCGGCCTGCTGCTGGGTTATGCCGCCATCCGCTTCAAGGTGGAGTCCGATCCGGTGGTCGACCAGATCAATGCCATCCTGCCCCAGACCCAGTGCGGCCAGTGCGGCTATGCCGGCTGCCGCCCCTATGCCGAGGCCATCGCCGCCGGCGAGGCCGAGATCAACCAGTGCCCGCCCGGCGGCGAGGCCGGCATCCGCGCCCTGGCCGACCTGCTGGGGCGCGACTTCATCCCCCTGAACGAGGCCGAGCATGGCGAGCACAAGGGCAGGCGCGTCGCGGTGATCGACGAGCAGGTCTGCATCGGCTGCACCCTGTGCATCCAGGCCTGCCCGGTGGACGCCATCCTGGGCGCGGCCAAGCACATGCACACGGTGATCGCCGAAGAGTGCACCGGCTGCGAACTGTGCATCGAGCCCTGCCCGGTGGACTGCATCGACATGGTGCCGGTGCCGGAGGGCATCAATCAGTGGAAGTGGCCCGCACCGGACGAGCGCCGTATCGACATCGCCGATCGGAGTGCCGCCAGTGGCTGACGCCGAACGCGAACACGAACGCCTGGACCTGTCCCGCCTGCATCATTTCCACGGCGGGCTCACGCTGCCCGACTGCAAGGCCGCGGCGACGGCGACGCCGGTGCGCACCCTGCCGGTGCCGCCGCGGCTGATCCTGCCGCTGCAGCAGCACATCGGCGAACCGGCCCGAGCGGAGGTCGGGATCGGCGACCGGGTCAGGAAGGGCCAGCTGATCGCCCGCGCCGAGGGCTATGTCAGCGTGCCGGTGCACGCCCCGACCTCGGGCCGGGTCATCGACATCGGCGATTATCCCGTGCCGCACCCGTCCGGACTGAGCGCGCCGGCCATCGTCATCGACAGCGACGGCGACGACACCCCGGTCGCCGGCGAGCCCCACGCCGACTACCGCAGCCTGGATCCGAGCGAGTTGCGCAACCGCATCCGCCGCGCCGGCATCGTCGGCATGGGCGGTGCCGGCTTCCCCACCTTCATCAAGATGAACCCGGGCCCGCACAAGCCGATCGACCTGCTCGTCATCAACGGCGCCGAGTGCGAGCCCTACATCAGCTGTGACGACATGCTGATGCGCGAGCGCCCGCGGGAGATCATCGAGGGCGCCCATATCCTGATGCATGCCCTGCGGGTTTCCACCTGCGTGATCGGGATCGAGGACAACAAGCCCGAGGCGATCGCCGCCCTGGACCAGGCCCTGGCCGCCGACCACCGGCTGGGAAACATCCGGGTGGTGGCCATCCCCACCCTGTACCCGTCCGGCGGCGAGAAGCAGCTGATCCAGATCCTGACCGGGCGCGAGGTACCCAGCCAGAGTCTGCCGGCCGACATCGGCGTGGTCTGCCAGAACCCGGCCACGGTGGCGGCGGTCTATCATGCCATCCACCACAACGAGCCGCTGATCTCACGCATCGTCACCGTCACCGGCGCCGGTGTGCGCGAGCCGGCCAACCTGGAGGTGCGCATCGGCACCCCCATGCATCACCTGATCGAGGCCTGCGGCGGCTACAGCCCGGGGGTGGACCGCATGCTCATGGGCGGGCCCATGATGGGCTTCGCCCTGACCAGCGACGCCCTGCCGGTGATCAAGACCACCAACTGCCTGCTGGCCACCACCCGCGCTGAGCTGCCGCCGCCGCAGCCGCCGCTGCCCTGCATCCGCTGCGGCGAGTGCGTACGCGTCTGCCCGGCGCAGCTGCTGCCGCAGCAGCTGTACTGGTACGCCCATGCCCGGGATTTCGACAAGGCCCAGGACTACAACCTGTTCGATTGCATCGAATGCGGCTGCTGCGCCTATGTCTGCCCCAGCCAGATCCCGCTGGTGCAGTACTACCGCTTCGCCAAGACCGAGATCTGGGCCCAGGAGCACGATCGCATCAAGGCCGACATCGCCCGCCAGCGTCACGAATCCCGGCAGGAGCGGCTGGAGCGGGAAAAACGCGAGCGCGCCGAACGCCTCAAGCAGAAGAAGAAGGCCGTGCGCGAGGGCGATGACAAGAGCAAGCAGGCCGCCATCCAGGCCGCGCTGGAGCGGGCACAGGCGAAGAAGCAGGTGACCGGCACAGAGCGTCAGGCCGCGGACGCCAGCACCGCCCCGCCCCCGGACAGGAACGACTGAGACGATGGAATTCCGCACCTACAGCTCGCCCCACCTGTCCGGCCCCGCGCACGTCGGCAGGCTGATGCGCGGCGTCATGCTGGCCGCCGTCCCGGGACTGCTCATGGCCTGGTGGTTCTTCGGCTGGGGCGTGCTGATCAACCTGGTGCTGGCCCTGGCCACCTGCATCGGCGCCGAGGCCGCCGTGCTGCGTCTGCGCCGGCGTCCGGTGCGCGCCACCCTGGCCGACGGCAGCGCGGCCCTGACCGCCCTGCTGCTGGCACTGACCCTGCCGCCCTTCGCCCCCTGGTGGATACCCGTCATCGGCGGCCTGTTCGCCATCGTCATCGCCAAGCAGCTCTATGGCGGACTCGGCTACAACCCCTTCAATCCCGCCATGGTCGGCTATGTCGTGCTGCTGATCTCCTTCCCGCGCGAAATGACCCTGTGGGCCCCGCCGCAGGCCCTGGCCGAGGTGCAGCTGTCGCTGGTGGACACCCTGGCCTGGTCGCTGCTGGGCAGCCTGCCCGCCAACGTCAGCGTGGACGCCATCAGCATGGCCACGCCCCTGGACACCATCAAGACCCAGCTGGGCCTGGGTCTGACCCTGACCGAGATCCAGGCCGGTCCCCGCTTCGGCGACATCGGCGGCTATGGCTGGGAGTGGGTCAATCTGGGCTTTCTGCTGGGCGGGGGCTGGCTGCTGTATCGCGGCACCATCCAGTGGCAGATCCCGGCCGGCGTGCTGGGCGGACTGTTCGTCATGGCACTGCTGTTCTATGCCGTCGACAGCGATACCTACGCCTCACCGCTGTTTCACCTGTTCAGCGGTGCGGCCATGCTGGGGGCCTTCTTCATCGCCACCGATCCGGTTTCGGCCAGCACCACGCCGCGCGGACGGCTGCTCTACGGCGCCGGCATTGGCATCCTGATCTACATCATCCGGGCCTGGGGCGGTTACCCCGACGGCGTGGCCTTCGCCGTGCTGCTGATGAACATGGCCGTACCGACCATCGACTACTACACCCAGCCCCGGGTCTACGGCCAGGAGCGCAAGTGAGCAGCTACCGCCACATCCTGCTCACCGGGGTGCTGCTGTTCGCCTTTGCCGCCATCGGCACCAGTCTGGTGGCTGTCACCTACCAGCAGAGCCGGGAGCAGATCGAGCGCAACGAGCGTCAGGTGCTGCGTCGGCATCTCAACCAGGTGATCAACCCCGAACGCTACGACAATGCGTTGCTGGAGGACCGCATCGAGGTCCGTGACCCGGCCTTCGGGATCGACGAACCGGTGACCGTCTACCGGGCGCGCATGCAGGGGATGCCGGTGGCGGCGGTGTTCTCCACTGTCGCGCCGGACGGCTACAATGGCCGCATCCGGCTGCTGGTGAGCATCGACGTCACCGGCGTGATCACCGGCGTACGCGTGCTCTCGCACCGGGAAACGCCGGGGCTGGGCGACGCCATCGAGGCCGGGCGTTCCGACTGGATCCAGGGCTTTGTCGGGCGCAGCCTCGGCGATCCGCCGGCGCAGCGCTGGACCGTCCGGCGCGACGGCGGCGCCTTTGACCAGTTCACCGGGGCGACCATCACGCCGCGGGCGGTGGTCAACGCCATCCGCCGCACACTGCTATACTTCGACGCCCACCCGACGGAGGTCTTCGCCCGACCCGAGGCCGCCGGCCGGACACCCAGCGACGAGCCCGACGATGACTGACACCAGCTATCCCGAAATCGCCCGCAACGGCCTGTGGAACAACAACCCGGCCCTGGTACAGCTGCTGGGACTGTGCCCGCTGCTGGCCGTGACCACCACCTTCATCAACGGCCTGGGGCTGGGCATTGCCACCACCCTGACCCTGATCATCTCCAACTCGGTGGTCTCCGCCATCCGCAAGCTGGTCCGGCCCGAGGTGCGCATCCCGGTGTTCGTGCTGGTCATCGCCTCGACGGTGACCGTGATCGAGATCAGCATGAATGCCTGGTTCCATGACCTGTACCTGATCCTCGGCATCTTCATCCCGTTGATCGTCACCAACTGCTCCATCATCGGCCGGGCCGAGGCCTTCGCCTCCAAGAACCGGCTGCGCGCGGCCTTCACCGACGGGCTGGCGATGGGGCTGGGCTTCACCGCCGTGCTGGTCACGCTCGGGGCGCTGCGCGAGATCGTCGGCAAGGGCACCCTGTTCGCCCAGGCCCATCTGATGTTCGGCGAGTTCGCGGCCAACTGGTCGCTGACCCTGGTCGAGGATTATCGCGGCTTCCTGCTGGCGGTACTGCCGCCCGGGGCCTTCATCGGCCTGGGGCTGATCATCGCGGTGAAGAACATCATCGACCGGCGCCGCGCCCGCCGACCGGTGCCGGCGGCGGCCGGCGAGGCCGCCACGGCCTGATGCCGCGATACTACAGCGGCTCGCCCGCCGGCGGCAGCAACTGCGGCCAGGCCACACCGTAGCCCTGCACGTAGTCCACCCCGATCTCCTGCAGCACCGCGCGGATAGCCTCGCTTTCGACGAACTCGGCGATGGTGCGGATGCCCATGACATGGCCGATGTCACGGATGGCCGTGACCATTGCCCGGTCGACCGGGTCATTGAGGATGTCCTTGACGAAGGCGCCGTCGATTTTCAGGTAATCCACCGGCAACTCCTTCAAATAGCCGAACGACGACATGCCGCTGCCGAAATCGTCCAGGGCGAAGCGGCAGCCCAGCTGTTTCAGTTCCCGGATCAGGCGGATGGCCGCACTCAGGTTGGTGACGGCAGCGGTTTCGGTGATCTCGAAGCACAGCATCTGCGCGGGCACGCCGCTGGCCCGGATACGACGGACCAGGAAGCCGTGGAACTCCTCGTCGCTGAGCGAGGTGCCGGACAGGTTGATGGAACACAGCGCCAGTTGCTCCCGCACCCCGGGGCTGGCCTGCAGCCAGTCCAGCACGGCATTGACCACCCAGCGGTCGATGGCCGGCATCAGGTTGTAGCGCTCCGCCGCCGGCAGGAAGGCGCCCGGCGGTATCATTTCGGCGCCGCGATTGCACAGCGCGACCAGCATCTCGCAATGCAGCCCTTCGGCAGCGCCACTTGTCGGCTCAATAATCTGATAGCGCAGGCAGAAATGGTCCTGCGCCAGCGCTTCCTGCAGACGGGAGACCCACTGCATCTCGCCGTGACGCTGCGCCGTCTCCACATCGTCGCGCTGGTAGAGGTGGATGCGATTGCGTCCGGCCTCCTTGGCCATGTAACAGGCGGCATCGGCCTGGGCCAGCGCCGTACCGACATTGCGGGTGGAACGGTCAATGGCGGCCAGGCCGATACTCACGCCCAGCGAGAAGGTCTTGTTCTCCCACATGAAGCGGAATTCCTGCACAGTGCGCGCCAGTTCCTGGGCGATACGCAGCGCCTCCCCGGTCTGGCAATCCTCCAGCAGCACGCCGAATTCGTCGCCGCCCAGCCGGCCCAGCATATCGGTGTGGCGGATGCGCTCGTGCAGCAGGGTGCTGAGCTGGCGCAGCAGTTCATCGCCGGCGACATGGCCGCAGGTATCGTTGACCACCTTGAACTGGTCCAGATCCAGGTAGCACAGCACATGCTCGCTGCCGTGGCGGTTCGACGCCTCGAGCGCCCGGCGCAGGCGCTGCTCGAAGGCATGGCGGTTGACCAGGCCCGTCAGGGCATCGTGGGTGGCCAGGTAGTCCATCCTGCGGTTCAGTTCGCGCGCCTCGGTCACGTCCCGGAACACCACCACGGCACCGGTGACCTGATCGTTCTCGGCGGTCGGATAGGCCGAGTACTCCACCGGGAAACACTCGCCGTCGCTGCGCCGCAGCAGTTCGGCCTCGGAACGCCCTCCACGGCCGCTGGCCATGACGCTGAACACCAGCGCGTCGTCGTCGGCCGCCGCCGCCTCGCCGTCCGTTTCGCATCGGATCAGCGTCTGGATGGGCTGGCCCAGCACCTGGTCCCGCTCCAGTCCCAGCATGCGCAGCGCTGCGCTGTTGATGAAGGTACAGCGCCCCTGACGGTCGATGCCGTAGATGCCCTCGCCGGCCGACTCCATCAGCAGCCGGATGTGGGCGTTGAGGCGCCGCAACTCGTCCTCGGTCGCGCGGGTGCGGGTCAGATCGCGCAGGGCCATCAGGACGGCACTGATCTCGCCGTCCGAACCCCGGATCATGCGCACCATGATCTCGATGGGACGGCCGAACCGGTTGTCGGGATGATCGGCCTCCAGGGTCACCAGCGTGTCCCGCCGCCGCTGCCGGGCCTGGCACACCGGGCAGGGCACCGGCTCACCGTGGGGATGCATGATATCCATGATGCTGCGGCCGAGGGCGGTCTCGGCGGTCAGGCCGGTAAGTTCGTAGAAGGCGCGATTTGCACGCACGACGCGGTCATCGAGGTCCACCACATACACAGCGTCCTCGAAGAAATCCATGATGTGGTCCCACTGGGCACGCGAATCCTGCAGCGCCTTTTCCGCCTGCACCCGGTGGGTGATATCCAGCGTGGTGCCGATCAGGCGGGCCGGTCGGCCCTCGGCATCGAAACTGACCCGGCCCTGCTGCAGCACGTGGCGCTCGCCGCCATCGGCCAGCGCGACCCGGTGCTCGACCCGATACAGATCCGCATCCCCCTGCAGGGCACGTTCGATCTCCAGCACCATGGTCGCGCGGTCCTCGGGGTGCACCGCGTCCAGGAATTTCTGGTAGCTGGGTCGGACCGCGCCGGGCTGATATCCGAGCAGCCGGTATTCCTCATCCGACCAGGCCGCCATGCCGGTGCGGACATCGAGCTCCCAGCTGCCCAGGTGCACCAGGGCCTCGGCCTCGCTGTGGCGCAGTTCGCGACGGCGCAGCCGGGCAATGGCATCGTGATAGTCGGTGATGTCCTGGCAGATGCCGACCATCCGTTGCACCCGCCCCTGGCGGTCCCGGATCGGACTGCCCGCCAGCAGAAACCAGCGCGGTGTCCCCGCCTCCGGCAGGCTGCGGTACTCCACATACAGGGTCTGACCGCCGCCCAGGGCCGCCTCGATTGCGTCCACGACCCGCTGACGGTCGGCCGGATGGAGTTGGCCGAGGAAGGATTGGTACGTGGCGGGGCCGGGGCGGCCCCCGTCCCGGGCCGACCAGCGCATGCGGCTGCTGGCCGGATCCCAGTCCCAGGTCTGGATGTCCGCCGCCGCCAGTGCCGGGGCCAGTGCACTTTCCTCCGGGAAGGCATGCAGGTTGGAAAAATAATCCGATTCCGTACTCATAAGTCTGCCAGCCGGACCGCCGCCGGGGCGATGTGTATGCGGCCCTGCCCGAGTCGTCTGAATCAGCCGGGGCTCTATCAAAAATAGACGAATTCTTGACGGCATTCATTCCCGATCATCGCAATCCATCCCGGCTCCAGTACAATACCGTGCAACAGCATCTTGAAATCAATGAGTTAAAAATGAACAAGTCCAAGCGCGAGGCCATTTTCAAGCGCTTCCAGGAAGCCAACCCCGACCCGACCACCGAGTTGCATTACGGCAACCGTTTCCAGCTGCTGATCGCGGTGATCCTCTCCGCCCAGGCCACCGACCGCAGTGTGAACCAGGCCACGGCCGCCCTGTTTCGCCAGGTCCGCACCCCTCAGGCCATGCTCGAACTTGGCGAGGCAGGTCTGAAGCGGCACATCAGGACCATCGGCCTGTACAACAGCAAGGCCAGCAACATCATTGCCACCTGCCGCATCCTGGCCGAGCGGCACGGCGGCCGGGTACCGGGCGAGCGCGAGGCACTCGAGGCCCTGCCCGGCGTGGGGCGCAAGACCGCCAACGTGATCCTCAATACTGCCTTCGGTGAACCGACCATCGCCGTCGACACTCATATATTCCGCGTGGCCAACCGCACCGGCATCGCCCCCGGGAAGACCGTGCTGCAGGTCGAAAAAAAACTGCTCAAGGTCGTGCCCGAACCCTATCTCAGGAACGCGCACCACTGGCTGATCCTGCACGGTCGCTATACCTGCACCGCACGCCGGCCGCGCTGTCCGGGCTGTCTGATCCATGATCTGTGCGAGTACCGGCACAAGTCAGAGCCGGTCGAAAGGCCCTAGTGGACTGATCGGTCCATATTTACGATAATCCGGGAACCGTGACTCCCGGCGGCTGTCTTCACTGAAAGTGGCCCGAAATCCGATGGAACCTTTATCCGCCATCGCGGGTCACATGCAATGCAGTTCCGGCCCGGCCGGCGCTGAAGACCCGACCGGCTCCCATGAGCCGGCACAACAAGACAACTGGAGGTACGACCATGTCACAGCATTCCAACCGCAAGCCCCTGTCACTCGCCATCGGCACCGCCTTTGCCGCCAGCCTCGCCGCCGGCAGCGTCGGCGCAGCGGAAAACCCCTTCCAGCAGGCAGAACTCGCCTCCGGCTATATGGTGGCCGATGCCCACGAGGGCAAATGCGGCGAAGGCAAGTGCGGCGGCAAGAAGGACAAGGACCGCGAGAACTGCGACAAGGACAAGAAGGGCAAGGCCGAGGGCAAATGCGGTGAAGGCAAGTGCGGCGGCAAGAAGGACAAGGCCGAAGGCAAGTGCGGTGAAGGCAAGTGCGGCGGCAAGAAGGACAAGGCCGAAGGCAAGTGCGGTGAAGGCAAGTGCGGCGGCAATCAGTAACGGACTGACCCCGTGAGTTCGGCAACCTATCCTGTCACCGGCGCCGGACTGGGACTGCGGCGGACCCTGATGGGTCCGCTCGCGGACCATTCCCCCGAACAGGTGCACTTCATGGAGGTGGCCCCGGAGAACTGGATCGGCGTGGGCGGCCGCTTCGGTCGACAGCTGCGCGAATTCACCGAGCGCTATCCCTTCGTCACCCACGGCCTGTCGCTGTCACTCGGCGGACCCGCACCGCTGGATGAGGCCCTCATTCACAAGACCAGGCGTTTCCTGGATGAACACAGGATACGCTGCTGCACCGAGCATCTGAGCTATTGCAGCGACGACGGGCATCTCTATGACCTCATGCCCATCCCCTTCACCGAAGCCGCCATCCACCATGTGGCGCAGCGCATCCGCCGTACCCAGGACATCCTGGAACGCCGCATCGCGGTGGAAAATGTCTCCTACTATGCCGCACCGCAGCAGGAGATGAGCGAGATCGAATTCATCAACGCCGTCCTGGAGGAGGCCGACTGCGACCTGCTGCTGGACGTGAACAACATCTACGTCAACAGCGTCAATCACGGCTATGACCCCGAGGCCTTTCTCGCCCGGGTCGACCCCGGGCGCATCGCCTACATCCATGTCGCCGGCCACTACAACGAGGCCGAGGACCTGATCGTCGATACCCATGGTGCCGATGTCATCGATCCGGTGTGGGCGTTGCTGGACAAGACCTACGCCCGCTTCGGCGTCATCCCGACCCTGCTGGAGCGCGACTTCAACATCCCGCCGCTGCCGCAGCTGCTGGGTGAGCTGGACCATATCCTGGACCTGCAGCGCAGGCACGCCGGGGCTCAGCCGGCCTCAGCCCCGGCCGGAGCCGAGCATGGCTGAGACCGGCGATTTCCAGGCCACCCAGTTCGCCTTCGCCGCGCATATCCGCGATCCGGTGCATCAGCCCGCACCCGCCGATGTGGAAGATCGGCGCATGGCGATCTATCGCGAACTGTTCTTCAACAACATCAGCAGCTTTCTGGCCGGAACCCTGCCCGTGCTCCACCAACTGCTGCCGGAGGCGCAGTGGCAGGAGATGATGCGCGACTTCCTGGTCCGGCATCGCTGTCATTCGCCCTATTTTCTCGATATCCCGCGCGAGTTCCTGACCTACCTGGAACACAGCCGCGGGACGCAACCCGGGGATCCGCCCTTTCTATACGAACTGGCGCATTACGAGTGGGCCGAACTGGCGCTGTCGGTCGCTGATGAGCAAGCCCCCCCGGCGGCCGGTATCGCCGACGCCGAACTGCTCGATGCGCCACTGCAGGTCTCGCCGCTGGCCTGGCCCTTCAGCTACCGCTTCCCGGTCCACCGGATCGGCCCCGATTACCGGCCCGACGCACCACCACCGGCACCGACCTACCTGCTGCTGTATCGCGATCCGGACGATGAGGTACGTTTCATCGAACTCAATGCGGTGAGTGCGCGGCTGCTGGCGCTGCTGCTGGAACGTTCCGGCGACCCGGGCTACACCGCCCGCCGGGCGCTGGAACAGATCACCGTCGAACTCGGGCACTCCGACCCCGACGTGGTCATTACCGGCGGCCGCGGCATCCTGGCCGACTGGCAGCACCGGCGGATCCTCCACAGCCCCCACACTACAGACTGATATCGGAATACCCATGCCTGGCTCCGATCCCGATTCGTCTTCCATAAATATGGACCGGACAGTACAGTATTTGCAGGGGTGCGCATTCCCTGCCTGTCGTCACGCAACCCGTAAAACAAGGAGAACAGCCATGCTGCAACTGATGCTGCGTCTGCAGAACCTGCTCGACCGTACCCGCGCCCTGGATTTCATTGCCCCGCTGGCCCTGCGGCTGTTTCTCGCGCCCATTTTCATCCTGGCAGGCAGCAACAAGCTGGCAAATGTGGACAATGTCGCCCAATGGTTCGCCTGGCTCGGCATGCCGGCGCCGGAACTGATGGTCTACCTGGCCGTCCTGAGCGAACTGATCGGCGGCATCCTGCTCCTGATCGGCCTGGCCACCCGCTGGGCCGCCATTCCGCTCATGTTCACCATGATCGTGGCCGCCACCACCGCCCACTGGGACAATGGCTGGCACGTGCTGCCGGAAACGCAACTGACCGTACCCTGGGAGTGGCGCACGGACCTGATCGAGGACGCCGTGGAGCGGCGCGACATAGCCAGGGATATCCTGCGCGAACATGGCAACTACAGCTGGCTGACGGCGGCCGGCAGCATCACCATTCTGAAAAACGGCATCGAATTCGCCGCCACCTATTTCATCATGCTGCTGGTGCTGTTCTTCACCGGCGCCGGCCGCTACGCCAGCCTGGATTATTGGATCGCACGCAGGATCGGGCGCTGAAGGCGGCAGACAGACCGGCCGGTGCCGGCGCCGCCCCCATCAGCGGCAACAGGGGGCAAGGGGATTCAGGCGAAATCTAGCCGCAGCCCCACCGCGGCCAGGTAGTCCTGTTCCTCTTCCAGTCCGGCCCGGGTCAGGGGGTGGGCTTCCAGCCAGCCGGCGGGAAACCGCATCGAAATGCCTTCGGGGGCACAATCCAGTGCCAGATCAGCGGGCAACCGGTCCGACCGCCCCCGCTGCAACAGCACCGCCAGTCGCAGCAGCAGGGTGATATAGAGCATCTGCGGCGGCTGTGATTTCCACAACTCCTTGTTGAGCTTGCGCCGGTGCCCGCGCACCAGACTGGCCAACCGGGCCTGCTCGCCGAGCGAGAACCCGGCCATATCCGAATGCTGGATCAGGTAGGCGCCGTGCTTGTGGTACTGACTGTGCGCGATGATCAGTCCCACCTCGTGCAGGCAGGCCGCCCAGTGCAGCCATTGCTGCCATTGTTCATTCAGGCCCCAACAGCTGCGGACCTGTTCGAAGAAGGCCAATGCCAACTGCTCCACCCGCTGAGCATGTTCGGTATCCACCTGATAGCGCTGCGCCATCGCCGCGATCGCGGCTTCGCGGATATCCTCGTGGCGCATACGCCCCAGCAGATCCAGCATCAGGCCTTCGCGCAGCGCACCGGTAGAGACGTTCATGCGTTTCATTTTCAGCACCTCGAACGCAGCAAACAGAATGGCAAAGCCGCCCACCAGCACCGGTCTGCGCTCGTCGGACAACCCCTTCAGGTTCAGTCGGTCGACATGGCCGGCGGCCAGCAGCGCCTTGCGCAGTCGCTTCAGCGCCTGATAGGTGATGCCCTGCTCCGACCAGCCCTCATTGATGACGATCTCCCGGATCGCCTTGATTGTGCCGGAGGCGCCCGTCTCGCTCTGCCAGGACAGACTGCGAATCCGCGCCCGCACCGGCCGGAATTCCAGTTGCGCGGCCAGGACGGCGCGGCGCATGCCTTCCTTGGTGATCTCCCCATCCGGGAAGAAGCGCTGGCTCATGGAGACACAGCCCATATAGAGGCTTTCCATGTACAGGGGCAGAAAACCCTCGCCGACGATCAGTTCGGTACTGCCGCCACCGATATCCATCACCAGCCGCCGACCCGGCTCCGCGGCCACGCTGTGGCTCACACCCTGGTAGATAAGGCGCGCCTCCTCCACACCGGAGATGATCTCGATGGGATGCCCCAGGGCCTGACTGGCCTGTTCCAGAAAGGCACCGTCACGGTTGGCGCGGCGCAGGGTGTTGGTGCCGACCGCCCGCACCGCGCCGGAGGGAAATTCGCGCAGCCGCTGGCCGAAGCGCTCCAGGCAGGCCAGAGCACGGGCCCGCGCCTCTTCGCTCAGACGATGTTCGGGGGTCAGACCTGCGGCCAGGCGCACCGGCTCGCGCAGCCGGTCCAGCACCTTGAGCTGGCCGTTGTCCTGGCTGGCGACGATCATGTGGAAGCTGTTCGAACCGAGGTCGACGGCAGCGATGGTATCGGCCTCGGCCGCGGGGGCGGAGGGATTCTGTTCGGCCTCAAGCGGCATGCCTGGTCCCTTTGCGATTCCGATGCCGCATCATACCGTCATCCCGGTGGCCGAGGCCAGAATCGGGCAAGCCCCCGTCGGCTGATGGACATGCCCCGCAAGCCGGCTAGAGTTAAGGACAGCTGGCGTGTAATCCTCACCTCATGCCCGCGGCCGCCCGCCGGAGCAGGCCGGCACGGGGATGACTGAAAAACAACAGGATATCCGCCCCATTACTCCAACTATTGGCATCAAACTTGCTTTTTGATCGATCATTGACAGGTTTCCAGCAGACAACAGCCGGGAGGGACCATGCCCATCGAACAACGCTGGAGTGAACGCAAACCGATCGAAATGGATGTCGCCCTGTACTACCCGCCGGTCGGCACCATCATGGGGCGCACCCGGGACATCAGTCTGGAAGGGATGTTCGTGCGCACCCACGGCGCCGAACTGCCGGTGGAGGCGGAACTGGAAATCAGCTTTGTCACGCAAGGCGCATCCCGCAGCCACGAGCATCGGATGCCGGCCTACGTGGTACATGGCAGCGATGCCGGGGTGGGACTGATGCTGCGTCACGTCGATTACAGCGATTTCTACGCCCTGCGCTACATGATCAGCGCTGCATGAAAAAAGCGGCCTCCGTCACCGGAGGCCGCCTGTCTGTCGTCCCTGAGCGTAACGCTTGCGGGATTACTTGAGTTTATCCAGCTCCTGCTCGGCCACCTTGGCGGGCAGCGGATAATAGCCGTCCTTGACCACCACCTGCTGGCCAACCCTGCTCATCACCAGTTTCAGGAACTCACGCTCCAGCGGCGGCAGCGGCTTGTTCGGGTGCTTGTTCACATAGACGTAGAGGAAACGCGCCAGCGGATACTTGCCGGCGATGGCATTGTCCGCCGTGGCTTCCACGAACTCGCCTCCATCCTTCTCTGCGATGGGCAGGGCCCGCACGCCGGAGGTCTTGTAGCCGATACCGGAATAGCCGATGCCGTTGATCGAGGTGGTCACCGACTGTACCACCGAGGCTGAGCCCGGCTGTTCATTCACGGTGTTCCTGAAATCCCCCTTGCACAGCGCGACCTTCTTGAAATAGCCGTAGGTGCCGGAAACGGAATTGCGGCCGTAGAGTTGCACCGGCCGGTTGGCCCAGTCGCCGGTCAGGCCGACATCCCCCCAGGTGTTGACGTCGCCGGATGCGCCGCACATGCGGGTGGAGGAGAACACGGCGTCGACCTGCGGGATGCTCATACCCTCGATCGGGTTGTCCTTGTGCACGAACACCGCCAGGGCGTCGATGGCGACCCGGATCGGCGTGGGCTTGTAGCCATGGCGGCGCTCGAAGGCCTCGATTTCCTTGTCCTTCATCCTGCGACTCATCGGACCAAGGTTGGAGGTCCCCTCGGTCAGGGCCGGGGGCGCGGTGGAGGAGCCGGCGGCCTGGATCTGGATGTTGACATTGGGATAGACGCGCTTGAACTCCTCGGCCCACAGGGTCATCAGGTTGGCCAGGGTGTCGGAGCCCACGCTGGACAGGTTGCCTGACACGCCGCTGGATTTTTCGTATTCCGACAGATTGGGGTCGAGATCGGCGGCGCCGGCCGAGCCCATGACGAAGGCGCCGGCCAGGCCCATGGCCGTAATCAGCTTGCTGAAGGGATGCATTGAATCACTCCTCGGATGGTTGCAGATGTAAATGTGGAAAACCCGATGTCAGACATCATGAGGAGAGATTCTGCGGTCCGCGGATGACACGAGGGTGACGATTTTGTTACCGCTTTGTTACAGCGATCCGCCGGTGGGTTCCCGACCTGTGCGCACCACACGCGCGACCGGGAAGCGGGCCCGGAAAGTGCTGCCCTCGTCCAGTCGGCTGTCTATTTCCAGTCGACCACCGTGACGCAGAAGCACGTGTTTGACGATGGCCAGCCCCAGGCCGGTACCGCCGCGGGCACGGGAACGGCCGGTATCGACACGGTAGAAGCGCTCGGTAAGACGGGAGAGATGGTGCTCGGCGATCCCGATGCCGCTATCGGCAACCTCGAATACGGCATCGCTGTCATCGCAGAACCATTTTACCGTAATCTCACCGCCCCCCGGCGTATAGCGCACCGCATTGAAGACGAGATTGGAAAACAGGCTGTGCAGCTCTTGGTCGTTCCCGCGCAGCCACAGGCCGGCATCGGCCTCGAGCCGGATCTGATGATGCTCGGGGCCGCTCAGGCGCCTGGCGTCCTCACAGACCTGGGCCAGCATCGCCGCCACATTGACCGGCTCCGGCTGCTCGCTGACGCGCTCGGTCTCCAGACGTGAGAGCATCAGCAGATCATCCACGATACGCTGCATGCGCTCGCTCTGTTCCCGCATGGTGGCGATGATCTTCTGCAGTTCCGGCTCCCCGCGGCCGCATTCCTCCTCAAGCGTTTCCAGATAGCCGCCGACCACGGTAAGCGGGGTACGCAGTTCGTGCGAGACATTGGCCACGAAATCCCGCCGCATCTGCTCCAGTTGCTGGAGCCGGGTGATATCGCGCGCAATCAGCAAGCGATAATTCTTGCCATAGGGCACGATGCGCAGCGACAGGCGGATATGCTCATCGACCGGCGACGACAATTCGACCGCATCGCCTTCGTATTCCCCACCGCGCAGATACCCGGATAAGTCCGGGTGACGGATCAGGTTGCCGATGCGCTGCCCGATATCCCGGGGATAGCTCAACCCGAGCAGACCGGCTGCCGGCGGATTCCACCATTCGATCTCATCGTCCGGCGTGAGCACTGCCGTGGCATCCGGGAGCGCCTCGGTCGCCTCCTGGAACCGCTTGAGCATCTTGCGCAACTTGCGCTTGCGCTTGCGATTGCGCTGCTGCAGGCGATAAATCCCCTGGAAAACATCGCCCCAGACGCCGACCGATTCCGGCGGCTGGAAGCGTCGGCCCTCCTCCAGCCAGCGCTGCAGCAGACGCAGATTGCGCAGCTGCCAGGCAAGATAGGCCAGCACGACCAGCAGCAGCAACAGCACCAGCACGACCGGCTGCCCCAGCAGCAGGCCAGTACCCAGCGCCGCCACCAGCAGTGCAGCCACCACCCACGCTTCGTCAGCCCAGGGATTGAACAATGCCTATACCTGTGTCGAGAACCGATAACCGGCACCGCGGACCGTCTGGATCAACCGGTCATGACCATGGGCGGACAGGGCCTTGCGCAGGCGCCGGATATGCACGTCCACGGTGCGTTCCTCGACGTAGACGTTACGCCCCCAGACACTGTCGAGCAAGCGGCTGCGGCTGAACACGCGCTCGGGGTGGGTCATGAAGAAATGCAGCAGCCGGAACTCGGTCGGCCCCATTTCCAGGGCCTCACCACCGACGCTGACACGATGCCCGACGGGATCCAGCATCAGTCCCTCGACCTCCAGGACCTGGTCGGCTTCCTCACCGCGGCTGCGGCGCAGCACGGCCTTGATGCGCGCGACCAGTTCCCGCGGCGAGAAGGGTTTGGTGACATAGTCGTCGGCGCCGGCGTCCAGGCCACGGATCTTGTCCTCCTCCTCGCCGCGGGCGGTGAGCATGATGACGGGAATGGCCGCCGAGAGTTCATCCTTCTTGATCCGCCGCGCCAGGTCGATGCCGGTCATATCCGGCAGCATCCAGTCGAGCAGGATCAGATCCGGCTGCTCGTCGGCGATGGCGACCTGGGCCGCGCCGGCGGTTTCGGCTTCCCGGTACTGGAACCCGGCACGCTCCAGCGCGAAGGCCACCATCTCGCGGATGGCAGGCTCATCTTCGACAATCAGGACCCTGAAATTCATTTACTTGACCATTTCATGCATTCTCAGGCATTAGAACGCAGGAATATTACAGATAAATGACAGCCTGCGCGGTCAGAAGTCATTGGGATTTCACCCCTGTGTCAAGCTGTGGTCACAGAGCCGCGCCACAGTGCAGCGTATCGCGGCATCCGGATGCCCTGTGCATGGCACAACAACTCACGATCGGCCGGGTGACCGAAACCTGCCCGCCCGAGGTCAATGGTGTGGCCATGGGCCTGTACAGGAGGCCGCCTCCCGCCGGGCGGCACTTTATTCCGCCTGGCGGAGCAATCCCCGCAGCACCATATCGGTGAAACTCACGATACCGATGACCCGACCGGCCTCGATCACCGGCGCGCGACAGATCGAAGCGCTCGAACAGTCTGGCGCAGTAGCGGATGTCCATGGCCGGGTCGACGCTGACCACGGGCTTGGCCATGATTTCGTAGACGTTGACCCGGTCCGGCGAGCGGTCCTTGGCCAGCACATGCCGGGCAATGTCGGAAATGAGCAGCATGCCGTACTCGTCGTTTTCATGGCGCTTGTCCACGAGCAGGGCCTTGGTCTCGACATGCTTCATCTTCTCCAGGGCTTCGGAGATGGTCATCATGCCGTCGACCATGTCGAACTGCTGCTTCATGACATCCCGTACCTGTATCAGCGGCTGCCGGTTCATAGCTTGTCCTCCACGACTGGACTGAGACTGCGGATCTGCTGGGTGACGCCCACGGCGTCCTCCACATCGACCTGAAAGGCAATGCCCTGGCCGGGCTTGCTCTCGAACTCCCCGACCTCGGCGATCTTCTCCAGGATGGGCCGGCTCAGATGCTCCTCGACCAGGAACAGCAGCACATCGCGCTGGGTTTCGAGGCTCAGGCCGAAGAAGGTCCTGGCCTCCTTCAGCCCCTCGCCGCGGGCATTGCTGATGATGGTCGCGCCGGTCGCCCCGGCCTCGCGGGCGGCATCCATGACGGCGTCGGTCCTGTCATCCTCAATCAGTGCAATCAGCAATTTGAAATGCATCGGTCAATTTCCTCTGGATTCGGAGCCGTGGCCCGCGCGCCGGGCAGAATAAACACTGAGTTGTGCATAGCCCATCACGGTCATGATCGGGAACAGACAGGCGAAGGCCACCAGACCGAAGCCGTCCAGCAAGGGGCTGCGGCCAGGTATCGCCTCCGCCAGTCCCAGGCCCAGCGCTGTCACCAACGGCACCGTGACGATCGATGTCGTAACCCCACCGGAGTCGTACGCTATCGGGATGATACTGCGCGGAGCCAGCCAGGTCTGCACAATCAGCAGCAGGTAGGCCGGGATCATGAAATAATGCAGCGGAAGGCCGGTCACCAGCTTCACCGTGCCCACGATCAGGCCGAGCGCCACGCCCAGGGCCACCACCAGGCGTAGCCCCCACAGGCTGATGGTGCCGCCGGAAACATCACGCACCTTCATGGCCACGGCAATCACCGCAGGTTCGGCGATGCTGCTGGTGAATCCCAACGCCACTGCGAAGATGTAAACCCAATAATAATCCTTCCAGTCTACATCTGCAGGCGGGGTCTGCGCACCGAAGATAAAACTCGCATCGGTCAACTGATCCGCCATCAGGGTACCGAGCGGGAACAGTGCCAGTTCCAGGCCTTCGAGGAAGATCACCAGCCCCAGCGCCACATAGACAAATCCCAGCGCCGTGCGCCTGAGATTCGGGAACGGCCGACGTATGGCCAGCCACTGGAATACCACCAGCACCAGGATGATGGGCAGGATATCCAGTAGCGCCACCAGCAACACCCGCAGGCCTGTATTCAGGATCTCGATCATCCCAGTATCCCGTAGACCATGACAAAGATCATCGGCATCACCGATGCAAAGGCCACCAGACCGAAGCCGTCGACCAGGGGATTGCGGCCGGTGATCGACGATGCCAGCCCGACGCCAAGCGCAGCAACCAGCGGCACGGTGATTTCGGAAGTCGTCACGGCGCCGAAATCATAGGCGATGCCCATGATCTCACGCGGCGCGAAGGGCGTGATGGCGACCATCAGCAGATAGGCGGCGGTAATCATGACATGCATCGGCCAGCCGCGGAGTATGCGCAGCACGCCGACAACCAGCGCCACGCCCACGGCCAGGCCCACAGTGATGCGCAACCCCCAGGCATAAGCATAGCGCGCGGCCTCGCTGTCGGTCACCAGCCCCGCCTCGGCGGCAGCTGCACTGGCCTTGCTGGCCACCGCAATCAGCGCCGGTTCCGCCACCGTGGTACCGAATCCCAGGGCAAAGGCGAACAGCAGCAGCCAGGTGACACTGCCCTTGCGTGCGAAGGCATAGGCCATGTTCTCGCCCACCGGGAACAGCCCCAACCGCAGGCCCTGAACGAACAGGGTCAGGCCCACCACCACCAGCAGGCTCCCGAACAGGATCTGTTCCAGTTCCGGAATGGGCTGACGCAGCACCACCAGCTGAAAGAAGGCGATCACGATGAAGATCGGCGCCAGATCGCGCAGGCTGTCGCGCAGGGTTCGGGCGAAGGCCAGCAGGTGTGGTTTCAAGCTCATCCTCGTCGGTTGCGGCGTTCGCGCCGGGCGATGCGGACAGGCCCTATGACGGCCCTACCGGCACGATTGTACCAGACCGGCCCCGGCCCATCCCGGCGCGCCTGCCGCGGCACGCGTCAGCGCCAGTCGGGACCAGGCAGGATTGTCAGTGAAACGGGATGAGTACGTGTTGACTCAGATCAGCAGACGCGGCGGCCACAGCCGATCGGCATGCCAGCGGTCGCAATGTATAATGGCGGCATGAATCCGCCCTCTCCCTCACCCCCGCGCCTCGGCAAGGGGATGATCATCCTGGCCTGGATCCTGGCCCTGGGTCTGCTCACCTGGCTGTTCAACGGCTACCTCGAGCGTCGCCACAACCCCAACCAGCAGGTGATCAGCCGCAGCGGCCCGGACGGCGCCACCGAAATCGTGCTCAGACGCAACGACTACGGCCACTATGTCACCAGCGGCGAGATCAACGGCCAGCCGGTGCGTTTCATGATCGACACCGGCGCCTCGGACGTCGCCATTCCCGCCGACATCGCCGCCCGACTGGGGCTGGAGCGCGGCCGCGCCGTTCGCTACCAGACCGCCAACGGCTTCACCACCGGCTACCTGACCCGCCTCGACGAACTGGCCATCGGCGATCTGGTGGTACGGGACGTGCGCGCCAGCATCAACCCCAGCTACCGCTCCGAGGACATCCTGCTCGGCATGAGCGTGCTCAGGCGCCTGGAGTTTACCCAGCGCGGCGACCGGCTCATACTCAGGCCGTTGCCCCGATAAGCCGGCATCAGCCCGGCATACAGGCAATAGACTGACATTTGCATAATAAAATCAGCACATACACGTGAAGGCCTGTATTTTCAGATCAATTCCGGTATATCAGCCCCATGGCTGGAATTCACCCAAAGCGCAGTCCAGCCGGAACCTGCTTCTCGTCATCCCGGCACCGGCCTACGCCGGCACAGGCTCCGGCCGGGATCCAGATACCGCTGCGGTTACTGGATCCCCGCCTGCGCGGGGATGACGGTAGCAGGGGATGACGGTAGCAGGTGTAACAGCCGCAATTTATGCAATGATTGGGTATACAAGCGCGGGATACAGCCATGGAATCCTACACCCATCTGCTGAATGATCTCAGCGGCATCATCTGGGGCCCGGTGATGCTGGTGCTGCTGGTCGGCACCGGTGTGTATCTCACCCTGGGCCTGAAGTTCATGCCCCTGCGCCGGCTCGGCTACGGCCTGCGCATGCTGTGGCAGGGCCGCAGACCGAGTGATGAGCCCGGCGACATCAGCCCCTTCAATGCCCTGATGACGGCGCTGTCGGCCACGGTCGGCACCGGCAACATCGCCGGGGTGGCAACGGCAATCGCCATCGGCGGACCCGGCGCGGTGTTCTGGATGTGGGTCACGGCCGTGGTCGGCATGGCCACCAAGTATGGCGAGGCCGTGCTGGCCGTACGCTATCGCGAAGTGGACCGCCTGGGCCGCCAGCAGGGCGGCCCCATGTACTACATCAAGAACGGCCTGGGCCGGAACTGGCGCTGGCTGGCCTTCCTGTTCGCCCTGTTCGGCACCATCGCGGCCTTCGGCATCGGCAACACCATCCAGGCCAACTCGGTCGCGCACGCCGTGGAGACCAATTTCGCCGTTCCGCTCTGGGCCACCGGCCTGCTGCTGGCCGGTTTCACCTTCGCCGTGCTGATCGGCGGCATTCGCCGCATCGGCGAGGTGGCCGGCAAACTGGTGCCCTTCATGGCCGCCGCCTACCTGCTGGGCGGGCTGCTCATCATCGGGCTGCAGATCGACCAGGTCCCTGCCGCACTGACAACCATCGTGACCGACGCCTTCACCGGCTCGGCCGCCGCCGGCGGCTTCGCCGGCTCGACCCTGCTGATGGCCATCCGCTTCGGCGTGGCCCGCGGCGTGTTCTCCAACGAGGCCGGGCTCGGCACGGCCCCTATCGCCCATGCCGCGGCCAGGACCAATGACCCGGTGCGCCAGGGTGTGATCGGGATGCTGGGCACCTTCATCGACACCCTGATCATCTGCACCATCACCGCCCTGGTGATCGTGCTCAGCGGCGGCTGGACCGAGGTCGATGCCGCCGGCGTGCAACTCAACGGCGCGGCACTCACTTCCTATGCCTTCGCCGCCGGCCTGCCGCAGATCGGCGAATACATCGTCACCTTCGGCCTGATCCTGTTTGCCTATACCACCCTGCTGGGGTGGAGCTTCTATGGTGAACGCTGCGCCGAGTATCTGTTCGGGCCGGACATCATCGCCGGCTACCGGGCGCTGTGGATCGTCTGCATCCCGCTGGGTGCAGTGGCCGAACTCCGGCCCCTGTGGCTGGCCGCGGATGTGATGAACGGCCTGATGGCGATTCCCAATCTGATCGCCCTGCTGCTGCTCAGTCCGGTGGTCTTCAGGGTGACGCGGGAGTATTTCGAGCGTGAGGCGTGAGGAGTAAGGAGGAACAAAAGCACAGGCGGTACAAGGGCCGCCAGCCCGGGGCCGGAAATACTGCGTTTACCCCGGCCTGCATCCTCCGTCATCCCGGCGCAGGCCGGGATCCAGGGACCGCAGCGGGTGATGGATCCCCGCCTGCGCGGGGATGACGGCGAAGGTGGGAATGTCCGCCGCCATCCGGCTATTCTCCTCACTCCTCACTTCCACAAACTACCGGAGGCAACGAAACCACATGCGCCTGGAAGCCCTCGACCAACAGGTCCACGCCCTGGTGCGGCGGGTATTGGAGGAAGACGTCGGCGGCGGCGATCTCACCGCTGCGCTGATTCCGGAAACCGCTGAGGCCAGGGCCCGCATCATCAGCCGCGAGCCGGCGGTGCTGTGCGGCCGGGACTGGGTCAATGCCGTGTTCGCCGCCGTCGATGACCGTATCCGCATCGACTGGCTGGCCGCCGACGGCGACCGGGTCGAGCCGGACCAGCCCCTGTGCCGGCTGCAGGGCCCGGCACGCGGCCTGCTCACCGGCGAGCGCGCCGCGCTCAACCTGCTGCAGACCCTGAGCGGTACGGCCACCCTGGCCCGGCGCTATGCCGATGCCGTGGCCGGCCTGCCGGTGCGCCTGCTGGACACCCGCAAGACCCTGCCGGGCCTGCGCCACGCCCAGAAATACGCCGTGCGCTGCGGCGGCTGCCACAACCACCGGCTGGGGCTGTACGACGGCATCCTGATCAAGGAGAACCACATCGCCGCCGCCGGCTCGATCGCCGCGGCGATCGGCCAGGCGCGGCGCCTGCACGCGAGCCTGCCCGTCGAGATCGAAGTGGAGGATCTGGATCAGCTCGAGGCGGCCATCACCGCCGGCGCCGATATCGTGCTGCTGGACAATTTCGACCTGGCGCGGCTGCGTGCGGCGGTGGAACTGAACCTGGACCGGGTGCAGCTCGAGGCCTCGGGCGGGGTCAACCTGGAGACGGTACGCGCCATTGCCGAGACCGGCGTGGATCGCATCTCGGTCGGCAATCTCACCAAGGACGTACAGGCGGTGGATCTGTCCATGCGGTTCGATTGATTCAAAGCCCGTAGGATGGGTGGAGGCGCCTGCGACGCAACCCATCACTGGCCGCGTCGCGATGGGTTGCGCTGCGCTCCACCCATCCTACAGTCCCAGTGTCTCGCCCCGCTGCGGCAGCCGCACCTTCGCCCCGCGCTCGCGCAGCGCCCCGGCCAGGCATTCCCGCGGGTCATCCTCGCCATGCACCAGAATCACCGGCGGCCGGCCGGCAATCCCCTCATACCATTCCAGCAGTCCGGCCTGATCGGCGTGGGCCGACAGGCCGCCGATGGTGTGGATCTGCGCCCCGACCCGAATGGTCTCGCCCCACAGCCGCACATGGGTCGCGCCGTCGACCAGTCGCCGTCCGAGGGTGCCGCTGGCCTGGAAGCCCACGATGAGCACATGGCTGTCGCTGCGCCAGAGGTTGTGCTTGAAGTGGTGCTTGATGCGCCCGCCCGTGCACATGCCGCTGCCGGCGATGATGATCGCGCCGGAGCGTATCCTGTTGATGGCCATGGACTGGTTGGCCGTGCGCGTCATGCGCAGGTTGGGCAGATCGAACAGCCCGTCGTGGCGGGCGTGGCCGGTGCGGGCCTCGGCGTCGTACAGGTCCACGTGCCGGGAATAGACCCGGGTGGCCTCGATGGCCATGGGGCTGTCGAGAAAGATCTGCCAGCGGTCCATGCCCCAGTCGTGGTAATTCATCTGCATGGCATAGAGCAGTTCCTGGGTACGGCCCACGGCGAAGGCCGGCACCATGACGTTGCCGCCGCTGTTCGCGGCGCTGTCGAGCACTTCGGCCATCTCCGTCCAGGTGGCCTCCCAGGAGCGGTGACTGCGATCTCCGTAGGTGGATTCCATGATGATCTGATCGGCCGTCTCCACCCGGGCCGGGTCACGCAGGATGGGGGCGCCGCGATGCCCCAGGTCGCCCGTATAGACCAGCCGCCTGCGCGTCCCGTTCGCCTCCAGTTCCAGTTCCACGATGGCCGATCCCAGGATGTGGCCGGCATCGCGCAGCCGCAGATGCACGCCCGGCAGAATGCGCCGGCGCTGGTCGTAGCGCAGTGTACGAAACGCCCGCATCGACGCCTTGGCCTCTTCCAGGGTGTAGATGGGTTCGACCGGCTTCAGCCCCTTGCGCTGGCGCTTGCGATTCTCCCACTGGGCATCCTTCTCGTTGAGGTAGCCCGAATCCTTGAGCATGATCCGGCACAGATCGCGGGTGGCGGCGTGGGCGTAGACCGGCCCGGTATAGCCGGCCTTGATCAACAGCGGAATGCGGCCGGAGTGGTCCAGATGGGCATGACTGAGGATGACGGCATCGATGGAATCGAGCGGGAACGGGAACTCCTCGCGGTTGCGTTCCTCCTCCTCGCGGCTGCCCTGGAACAGACCGCAGTCCAGCAGCAGCCGGTGGCGGCCCGTCTCCAGCAGCAGGCAGGATCCCGTGACCTCCCCGGCCGCACCGAAGCACTGCACCTGCATGCCTTCTCTCCTATATCAGCGTATTATGGTTAACTAATTTTACTGCCGGCCGCTGATTCCACAGGCGATTCAAGTTTCTCGCCCAGCGACCGATGCTTATCCAAACACAATCATAGAGTTACCAATACTGCTCAGAGCCTGTCATGGAAAGACCACCCAGTGACCCCCACCATAGCCGACTGCAGGAAATCCTGCATCTCCCGCCGCTCCCCGCAGTGGCCTACCAGCTGCTCAGGGAAGTCACCAGCGAGGATGTCGATATCCGGCGCCTGACCGGGCTGATCGAGCAGGATCCCGGCCTGGCCGCCCGCATCGTCGGCATTGCCAACTCGGCCTATTTCGCCCGCCAGCGCGAGATACACCAGGTCGAGGACGCCATCACCCGGGTGCTGGGACTGAACATCGTGCGCGGCCTGGCCATCGGCATCGCACTCAGCAAGCCCTTCGATGTCAGCGCCTGCCCGGAATTCGAACTCAGCCGCTACTGGTACCGGGCCTTCGTCAGCGCCAACCTGGCCAATGCCCTCGGCCCGCACCTGGAACTGGAGACCGATCTGCGCGAATGCCTGTTCCTGGCCGGGCTGGTGCACAACCTGGGGCAGCTGGTCCTGGTGCATGCCTTTCCCAGCCGCATGGCGGACGTGTTCCGCCAGAAGCAGGCCAACCCCGGGGAAAGTCTGCTGACACTGGAGTCCCAGGTGCTGGCCATGACCGAGATGCAGGCCGGCACCCTCATCGGCAAACGCTGGAAACTGCCGCGCTGCGTGACCCATACCATTCAGTACCGCCACGAACCCAACCTGGCCGGCCGCTACGAGTTGGCGGTGCAGACCGTGGCCATCTGCTCCCGCGCGGCCGAGGCGTTGTATGACGACCCCGACCAGGCGCAACTGCAACTCGATGATTTCGGCGATCATCCTTCCGCCCTCACCCAGGAGATGCTGGATGATATAATGCACAAGGCCAGACACAACGATGCCCAGTACCGGGCCCTGGCCGAATCGATCGGCACCCAGGAGCCGCCTGCCTAAGGACCCGCACGATACTTATGGATCCCACTCCCCTCAGCGACGCCTTCACCGAACTCAACCAGCGCTGCATCAAGCTGGTGGGGGATCTGTCGGCCCTGCGCGCCCTGTCCGACCTGGGCCGGCAGGACAGCGGGGACGAGGCCAGCCTGCTGCGCACCGCCATGCGCATCCTGCTGGAGAACAACGACTTCGAACGCTGCTCCCTGTTCCTGCTGGATGGCGACAGCCTCAGCTGCCGGACCGGTCTGGACTGGCGGGAGACGGTGCTGCCCACCGGCACGGCACACCCGACCCCGCATCGATTCCGTCTCGGCGAAGGCATCATCGGCATGGCGGCGGAAACCGGCAACCTGCAGCACTGCCGCAACTGCCGGGAGGAAAGCCGATTCGTCCATCCCGACCCCGAGCAGCGCACCGGCTCCCTGATCTGCATACCGGTCACGGTCGAGGGACGGGTGATCGGTGTGCTCAATGTCTCTCACGGCCAGCAGGACTTCTTCAGCGAGCACCACGAGCGGCTGCTGGAGGTGTTCTCCAACTTCCTCGGCCAACTGATCGCCAACTGGCGCTACACCCACCAGATGGAGACCGAGGTCACCCGCCGCACCCAGGAGTTGCGCACCGCACTGACCGAGGCCGAGGAACTCAAGCGGCGCTACCAGCAGTTGTCCGTGGTCGATGAACTGACCGGCATCCACAACCGGCGTTTCTTCTTTCCCGAGGCCCAGGCCGCGCTGGCCAATGCCGTGCGCCACCGGCGCGAGTTCAGCCTGATGATGGTGGACCTGGACCGCTTCAAGCAGATCAACGACAGCTTCGGCCACGCCATGGGCGACAAGGTGCTGCAGGTCACCGCCGCCCTGCTCAAGGGCCAGACCCGCGAGGGCGATGTCATCGCCCGCTTCGGCGGCGAGGAATTCGTGCTGGCACTGCCCGACACCGACCTGGACGGCGCCGTCCGCCTGGCCGAACGCATCCTCCATTCATTGCGCAATCTGGAATTCAGCACCGACCGGTCCCCCCTGCGGGTGACCACATCCATCGGCCTGAGCTGTCTCGGCGGGCAGGAATCCCCGGACCAGAGCGATCTGCTGGAAACCCTGCTGCGCCAGGCCGACCAGGCGCTGTACTGCAGCAAGAGCCAGGGGCGCGACCGGGCCTGCAGCTGGAAGGATGTGCGTTACCGGATGTGAGAAAAAAGAAAAGAGCGCCACGGAATACACGGAAAACACGGACAAGAGTAAATGCTGTTCACGTTGCCGGGCGCATAGCGCCCTGGCAACGCAGTAGGATTTTCCGTGCTTTCCGTGTATTCCGTGGCGCTCTTGATCTTGTACGCTTGATTTGATTCAGCCGGCGCGGCGCCGGGCGATGCCGACCAGTCCCAGCAGACCGGAGCCGAACAGCCAGACGGCGGCGGGCAGCGGAACGACCGCGCTGGTATCGACCGAGATATCGACGCCTGCACCCGTCGCCAGTTTGTTGATAAAGGCCTTTTCACCGGCAGTCAATGTGTCGGCGGTAAGGATGTTCGTCAGACTGAGCCCCACGTGATCGAAGCCATCCCAGCGGGTGCCGGTGAGATCAACGCTGGTGGAGGCCGCCCAGGTATCGTCGTTGCCGGTACGGTCATCAAGGGGACCGGACAGTGTCAGACTGGAGAGCTCCTCGGTCCCCCATACGGGCACTGGATCATCCCAGGCGAATACCCTCAGGGTGGCGTCCACGTCGACGCTGCTGCCGCTGCCTTCCATCCAATAGACGCCTGTCTCGCCCAGATTGATGCCGTCGAGTACATACCCGCTCTTGGCGACGACCTGGACGGTACCCGTGCCAGTGACCTGGGTGTTGCTGCCGTCGCTGGCATAGGCATCGAAGTTGACCGGCGTGGCGAAGATGCTGTCACCGGACGCGGAAAGGGTCCCGTACAGCGGATCGACCTGATTCGCATCGTAGAGGAAACACACCGTAGCGCCTTCCAGCACCGTCAGTCCGGTACTGCTGTAGGTGCTGTCGCAATAGGCGGCGTGGGCGAGGGGGGCATTGAAAGCGGTCAAAATGGCAGCCAGGGCTGCAATTCGGGGGGTACTGCGCATGATCGGGACTCCTCCGGTCTGGGAATGCATTCCCTTGGTCTGATTATTGACCGAAATGGGAGCAAGACTTGGACCAATTCTTTGGCCTAACAAAAACAACCAGTTAGATATCAACCTACAAAACCATGTCAGACAAACCGACATGACAGTCACTGCCGCATGCCGGCAACAACTCAATTTATGCTTTGAATTCATAAAGATAAAAAACACGAACGGAGAAACATCAATCGTAAAGCCAGCCAACAGCTTCAGGGCGACTCACGCCCTTCCCGCTCCCCGATCCTCCCGCCCATGCACCAGCGAATACACCGCCGGCACCAGCGCCAGGGTGAGCAGGGTCGAGGCGGCCAGGCCGCCGAGCACGGCGCGGGCCAGCGGGGCCTGGGCGTCGGCGCCCTCGCCGATGCCGAGCGCCAGTGGCAGCAGGGCCAGGAGGGTGGTCAGGGTGGTCATCAGTACCGGGCGCAGGCGGCGGCGCCCGGCCTCGAGCAGGGCCGCCCGCGTCGCCTGGCCTTCCCGGCGCAGGCGCCCGGCCTGGTCCACCAGCAGGATGGCGTTGTTGACCACGATGCCGGCCAGCATCAGGCAGCCGATGCCTGACTGCAGATTGAGGGTGGTATCGGTCAGGAACAGTGTGACCAGCACCCCGACGGCGGCCACCGGCACCGACAGCATCACCACCAGCGGATCGCGCAGGGACTCGTACTGGGACGCCAGCACCATGTACACCAGCAGCAGGGCCAGCAGCAGCGAGGTCATCAGTTCCGAGTAGGCCTGCTGCTGCTCCTCGAAGGTGCCGGCAACGATCAGGTCATAGCCCACCGGCCGCGGGATCTGTGCCAGCCGGTCCTGCACCTCGGCGGCGACCGAGCCCAGGTCGCGGCCGGCCACGTTGGCGCTGACCGTGACCAGGCGCTGCTGGTCCTTGCGTTCGATGGCCACCGGCCCGGTGCCGCTGCGGGTATCGACCAGGTTGCGCAGTACCACCTGTTCGCCATCGGGGGTGAGCAGGGTCAGGTCGAGGATCTCGTCCAGCGAACGCTGCTCGGCATCCTGCAACTGCACCAGGATCCGGTAGCTGTTGCCTTCCACCCGGTATTCGCCGGCGCGCGAGCCGGCCACCGCGGTCTCGATCAGTTCGCTGACATCGCGCGGGCTCAGACCCATGTCGGCGAGCTTGGCCCGGTCGACCTGCACCTCGCGCTGGGGGATGCCGGCCTCGCGGCTGATCTGCACATCGGTGATCCCGGTCACATCTTCGATGCGCCCGACTGTCTGGCGCGCCAGCAGAGCGAGGGTGTCGAGGTCATGGCCGCGCACCTCCACGGTGATGCCCTGTTCGGTGCGCAGGATGCGCTCGAGCAGAAACTGGCCCTGGGGGGCGCGCACCCGGATGTCCATGCCCGGCACCGCCCCCTCGAGTTCTCGGCGCAGGGCCTCGGCGATCTCGACATTGGAGCGGTCGCGGGCGGCGGCCGGGGTGAGCGACAGCCGGATCTCGCCGCTGGGCGTGGCGCGGCCGCGGGTGCCGGTGCCCATCACGCTGACCACCGAGGACACCGTCTCGGGCACGGCCGCGTAGACCCTGGCCTCCATCAGCCGGGTCTGGCGGTCGATCAGATCGAGCCGGGTGCCGACCTCCATCTCCCCGGTTACCCGCACCTCGCCCTCGTCGCTGGGCGGCAGGAACTCGCTGCCGATGAAGGGCAGCAGCAGCAGGCTGGCGGCGAACAGTACCAGGGCGGCGAATACCGTCAGCAGACGCCGATCCAGCACCACGGACAGAAGATCGACATAGGCCTGTTCCAGCGCGGCGAAGGCCGCACCGGCGCGCGCCGCCAGCCGCGCCGTCCAGCCCTCGCCCGGCTGTTGCGACGGGCGGCGCAGCAGCCGGGAGGCCAGCATCGGCACCAGGCTCAGCGCCACCAGCAGGGCGCAGAACAGCGCGAACATGATCACGTAGGCCAGTTCCTTGAACAGCGCCCCCGATACCCCCTGCACGAACACCAGCGGCAGGAAGATCACCAGGGTGGTCACCGTGCCGGCAATCACCGCCGAGGCCACCTCGCCGGTCCCGTTCACGGCCGCGGTCTCGTTGTCGTCACCCTGTTCCTGGCGCCGGCGGAAGATGTTCTCCAGCACCACCACGGCGCTGTCGACCATCATGCCCACACCCAGCGCCAGGCCGCCCAGGCTCATCAGGTTGAGGGTGAAGCCGCCGAAGTAGAGCAACGCGAAGGTGGCGATGACCGAGATGGGGATGGCCACCGAGATCACCAGGGTGCTGCGCAGATCACGCAGGAAGAACAGCAGCACCAGCACCGCCAGCGCGCCGCCGTAGAGTACCGATCTGGCCACATTGGCGATGGCGCGTTCGATGAAGTTGCCCTGATCGATGACCGGAATGACCTGGATCTGCGGGAAGGCGGCATTGACCGCCTCGGCCTCGGCCAGCACCCGGCGGGCGACCTCGACCGTGTTGGCCTCGGCCTGCTTGCGGATGGCCAGGCGCAGGCCGCGCTCGCCGTTGACCCGCACAATGCGGGTGAGCTTTTCGTAGGTATCGGTGACGGTGGCGACCTCGCCGAGCGTGATCAGGGCACCGTCACGGCGGGCAATCACGGTAGCGCGGATCTCGTCCAGGCTGGTGAACTCGGCCGGGGCGCGCAGGGTGAGCTCGAAGCGCCCCGATTCGATCTGGCCGGCGGGCCGGTCCAGGTTGGCGTCCTCGATGGCATCGATGATGGTGTTCAGGGCCAGCCCCAGGGCATTGATGCGTTCCGGGTCCAACTCCACCCGCACCTCGCGGTTGAAGCCCCCCCAGGGATCGACCTGGGCCACGCCCGGGATGCGGGCGAAGCGGTAGCGGATCTGGTTCTCGACGATCTCGGTCAACTCCACCGGATCCAGCGGGCTGGAGATGCCCAGGATCACCACGGGGAAGCTGTCGATATCGAACTTGCTCACCCGCGGGCCGATGATTTCGTCAGGCAGTTCGCTGATCTCATCCTCGAGCGTGGCCTGCACATCCAGCGCCACGGCGTCGATGTCGGTGCCCCAGCCGAAGCTGACCCGCACGCTGCTCTGGCCCTCGTAGGACAGCGAGGTCATCTCCTCCACGCCCGGCACGGTGGCGACGATCTCTTCCACGATCTGGGTCACGCGCCGTTCCATGACAATGGGATCGGCGCCCTCGTACTCGGTGCGGATGGTGACGGTGGGCAGTTCCAGATTGGGCAGCATGTCGATCAGCAGCCGGCTGAGCGACACCGCGCCCAGCACCACCACGATCAGGGTGACCATGGTGGTAAAGACCGGGCGGTTTACACTGGCCCGTGCCAGGTTCAATGAGAAACCACTCCGCTGTCGTCAGCGATGCGGATGGCGCTGCCGTCATCGAGCAGCTGCTGGCCCAGCACCACGACTTTTCCGTTCGGATCCAGACCCTCGACCTGCACCCGGCCGGCCTCGCGGATGCCCGGCTGCACCGGGACCCAGGTCACCGCCTGCCTGTCGGCCGTGACCCGGAACACCCCATCCCCGCCGTCACGCCGGACCAGCGCGGCCTCCGGCACGATGACAGTCTCCCCGACCCGTTCCAGCACCAGGTCGATACGCGCGAACATGCCCGGCTTGAGGCGCTGCCCGTGATTGTCGATACGCAGTTCCACCCGCGCCTGACGGGCATTGGCCCGGAACACCGGGGCGATGCGCGCGATCTCGCCGCCGAAGGCCTCGCCGGGCCAGGCATCGGTGTACAACTCGGCCCGCTGGCCGGGCTGCAGCCGGGCATAGTCGCGCTCGGGCACATGGAACACCGCAATCAGCGGATCCAGTTCCACGATGCGCAGCAGCGGGGCATTGGCGGCCACCGTCTCACCCTCGTCCAGGAAACGTTCCGCGACCTGACGCGTGTCGCTGCCGCCGCTCCAGTCGGCCGTGACCCGGGTGTAGCCCAGGCGGATACGCGCCATCTCCAGCGCCGCCTCGGCCCGGGTGACCTGTGCCCGGCTGACCTCCACCTGCGCCTGGCGGGCCTGCTGCCCGGCGCGGGCCACGTCCAGTTCCGATTCCGAACCGATGCCGCGCTGACGCAGCTGCTCCAGCCGCTTCAACTCACGCTCGGCCAGCGCGAGCTGGCTGCGTGCCTCGGTCAGGTTGGCCTGCGCCACCGCCAGATCGGCCTCGGCCTGGGCCACCTCCTGCAGGTACTCGGCCGCCTCCAGCCGCGCCACCACCTGGCCGCGGGTGACGCTGTCGGCGAGCCTCACCCCGATTTCCTCGATCCGGCCCTCGATCTTGGATGCCACGACGAACTCGGCATTGGCATCCAGGCTCCCGGTGAAGGTCCGGCGCAGGGCGATCGGGCCCTGCTCGATCGGGGCCACCTCGACCGGCACCGGTCCCCGCCCGTCGCGCCGGGCCTCGGCAGGCTCATCACCCGGCAGCAAGCGTTGGGTGATCATCACGGCCAGCCAGGCCGCCGCCAGCAGCAGCAGAAGCGGGAATATACGGCGTTTCAGGGACATGGATTCAGGTTTCGGGCGACGGGAAAAAGGCAACCAAACAGGGCGCGCTGCAGCGCCGAACGTATGAAAATCATGATGATCAGGATTCCAGGGCTCGCAATGACCGGATCACGACGCAATGACGTTACCATCCTTGCGCATCATGCACCATAGACCGGCGACTTCCCGACAGGTTCAACCGCAGGGAACGTTGATTTCAGGATGAAACCAGAGGCGGGAGGAGACCGGAATCAGCCGGGCATACGGAATTTTGCGGCGCTGATGCCCAGTTCCCTGAGTCTCATGTGAACAGCGCGCGGCGTCACATCCATCGCCCGTGCCACAGCCGTCACATTGCCGTTGTAGCGTTTCAGCGCATCGACGATGAACTCGGACTCGGCCTGCTGCACCGCCCGCTGACGCACCTTCTTCAGACTGTCCATGGCACCCCGAAACGTATAATCCGCTCCGGAACCCGCCACTTCCACCCGCTCGATGACCGGGCCGCGCGAGAACAGGAAGGCACGTTCCAGTCCGTTCTCCAATTCACGCAGGTTGCCCGGCCAGTCGTACTGCATGATGGCGGCCCAGGCGTTGTCATTGAGCGTCTTCGTCGGCATGGCGTGCTTTTCCGACAAGCGGCCCAGGAAATGCTGCACCAGCGGCGGGATGTCATCGATGCGTTCACGCAGCGGCGGCAGACGGATCGGCACCACGTTCAGGCGATGATACAGGTCGCGCCGGAAGTTCCCCAGCTGCACGGCACGATCCAGATCCTGGTTGGACGCCGCAATGATGCGCACATCGGCATGCAGCGTATGCCGGCCGCCGACGCGTTCGAAGCGTCCGTCCTGAAGCACGCGCAGCAATCGCGCCTGCGCGGGAATGGGCAGGCAGTCGATCTCGTCCAGAAACAGGGTTCCGCCATCGGCACGCTCGAAACAGCCATGGTGCACATTGTAGGCATCGGTGAACGCGCCCTTCTCGTGCCCGAACAGGGTGCTTTCGACCAGGTTCTCAGGAATGGCGCCGCAGTTCACCGCCAACAGTTCACGGACGGAGCGCGGACTCATGGCATGGATGGCGCGCGCTATCACCTCTTTGCCCACCCCCGTCTCCCCCGTCACCAGCACTGTCGCACAGGTGGGGGCAACGATCTCGACGGCCTCAAGCGCAGCCCGCATGGCCGCTGATTCAGCCACGATCGACGGCGGCAGGCGCGGTTGCTCGTCCCGACTCGCACTCGGTTCGGGACACCAGGTCTCGCGCAGCCTGGCCTCGATCCGGGATCGCACCTGCGCCGTGTTCGAGCGCGAGACAATGGTCCGGCCCTCGCAGCGGTACTCCTCACCCGGCTTGTCTTGCGCGACCTCCGGATCGATGTAGACACAGACATCGCAGCAGTCATGATTGGTGGCGATGCGTTTGCGCAGCTCCACCTTGGCATAACCAAAATTGCGTGCGGCGATCCCGCCAAAGACACTGGCCGTCATACGGCACAACTCCGGCGCGGAACGCACGCTCTCGCCGAAGGGACAGCGCGTGTTCACGACGCGCACCACGCCCGGTTCGGATGAGGCGCGCGAGAAATTCCCGCCGATCTGATTCTTGAGGTTGATGATCACATCGGCATATTGCTCCGGCCCAATTGCCTGCTGGTAGCCGAGCGTGGTGCGCGCGCTCTCCTCCAGGCAATGACTCGCGGCCAGCCCGACCTGTTCGATGTAGTGATTCATGCCGGCATCCGGATCGGCACAGCCCCGCGCCCCGACCTTCAGGCTCTGGGTGATGAATGCCTGTAGAAACGACACCGGATTCAGTGGCTTGGTGGAATTGCCTGACATACCCGCCTCCCGCGGTCGATCCGTGTCCCTGCAACTATAGTTCACCGGATCGTCCGGCGCCGGGGACGCAGCCGCATCCCCGGACTGCAGCGGTTGATTCAATGACAGCAGGGACAGCCGGGGCCATGGCGCGGGGACTCGAGCGAACGGGCGGCCTGCTCCCGCCCCTGCGCCATGCGCCCATGCACCGCAGGGGCGGACACCAGGATCCGATGCACGGTTCCGGCGCAGTGCGGACACGGCGGCGGCGGCGCAGCCAGGGAATGGCGGCATTCGAACTGCAACCCGCAGCGGTCACAACAATAGTCGTAAAGGGGCATGATCCATCTTCCTCATCGGTGGTGATACCGGATCAACTCCAGCGTCCCGGCTGCTTGTCCTTGACACCGAACTGACTGGAGGTGACATCGGTGCGGGCGCGGGCCTCGGCCTCCTGGGTGGGTGCGCGCAGACGCCGGGTCTCCACCTCCCAGACCCAACCGCTGACCGTGACATCCTTCGGGATCAGGGGGTGATTCCTGAACGTCTCCACCGTCTTCATACAGGTCACATCGACATCGTCCATCATGCCGATCCATTTGGCGAATCCGCCCTTGTCGAGCTTGAGTTCGGGCAGAGTGGGATCAAGCGTCAGGTTGTCCGGGTCCACACCCTTGTCACGCAGGGCCGCCTCCAGGTCCTTGGCGTTGGCGGACAGCATTCCACACTGGGTATGCTGGACAATGACGATCTCCCGGGTTCCGAAGAAATTGCAGGTCAGCATCGCCGAGCGGATCGCATCCTCGGTCACGATGCCTCCGGCATTGCGAAAGCAGTGCGCATCACCGCCGCCGACCGGGGTGTCGACCCGTATCCCCAGCGCCTCGTCCACGGGCAGGCGCTCATCCATGCAGGCAAGCACCCACAGACGCCGGTTGTTCGGGCCATCGGGCCCATAGCGCCGGCGCGTGGCCCAGTGATCAAACTGTTCGGTACGCTGGGTCAGTTCGTCCTTCAATGTAGCCATCTCGCACTCCTTCATGTTGTTGGGCTGAACCGCGGCGGATGATCCGGCCGCGCCCGGCACGGAGTACGCATCATGCGTGCCACCGACAGTCTAGTTAAAAATCAATTCGTTACATCAACACAGAAGGGGCACAGCGAAGCCAGCGGACAGCTGCAGAGGCAGGATAATGAGGAGGGTCAGGCAGTTGAGGTGACAGAAGGAAAACTTCCCGGCGCGAAGCAATACTTCGCACTGAGGCAGGGGGTGGGGCAGCCCCCTGCTCAGCTGCGTGGTCTAGAAACTGACCTGCCCCCAGACCCAGAACTTCTCGGTGTCCACTCCGAAGCCGTCGGCATCATAGTCGGCGTACTTGATGCCGGCGCTGTAATACTTGCCGAAGGACTTCGCGGCCAGCAGGTTGAGCTCGGTACCGTAGTCGCCGCCACCGCCCTGCTCGGCCTGGTAGTCGTGGTAGACCGCCAGCAGTTTCGCCCCCATGAGCATGCCGCCGACCTGGATATAGGTGTCCTCCAGTCCCGCCGCCGGCGTGTTGAGGAATACATCGGCCCAGCCGTTGAAGGCATGCTTGGTCGCCAGCGGGGTCTCAAAGCCGCTGAAGCTGTCGCCGCCCAGCACCTCATAGCCGATCTTGCCGGTGATGCCGCCGACCGTCGCGCCGAGGATGAAATGCATGTACTCGGCATCGATGTTGCTGCTGCCGTCTTCGTAGTCGGACTGTTCGGCATACTCGGCACGGTAGAGCAGCCTGAAGCCGTCCAGATCATAACCGCCATCGACATAGGCACCCAGCGTCTGGCTCGAAGCCGCCCGCGCCGCGGCACTGCCGTTATAGGCGAGGAAATAGCCGTAGGCACCCAGCGTCAGCGACTCGAAGCCGGTATAGCCGAGATTGACGATGTGGTTGTTCATGTCCACATCGGCGCCGAAGATATTCTGCACGTTATCGATATAGGCGTAATTGAAGGTCAGTCCCGGCAGGGTCTGACTGGTCAGGCGCAGTGCGTCGTAGGTCTGTTCCCGCTGACGCCAACCGACATTGCCGACGAAGCGCGCATTGTCCAGGATGATACGCTGGCGACCGAACTTCGCGGTTGTCTCCGGCAGCAGGCCGCTGTAGCCGAGATATGCCTGGTTGACCTCGGTGCCGTCCGGGTCGCCGATCACCGAATACCCCGCCTTGCCGTTGCCGCCGGGCCCGCTGTTGAAGTCCTCGATCAGCGCCGAGCTGTTCTCCATCTCGACGTAGGCGTCGAAACCCTTGTAGCCGCCGGTGTTGTAGCCCAGGCGCGTGCGCAGGGTCAGGCCGTCGGCCGAGTCCAGGGCATTGTCCTGATCGACCGACTCATAGCGCAGGCGCAGATCGGCCTTGACCTTGCCGCCCGCGAGCGCTTCGGTGAAGGTTTCAGCCGCCGCCGGACCCGCTGCACAGGCGGCCGTGACCAGTGAGGCGACAATGAACCCGGACCCGGAATTGCCGGAAATGGATGTCTGCATGCTTGTTGTGCTCCGTTTGTCCTTATGAATATCTGATTAATCCGTCATTGCGAGGAGCGAAGCGACGTGGCAATCTCTAACCGATTAATTCTGCTGTATGAGATTGCCACGCTACGCTCGCAATGACGGGGTAATCGAATTGATCGGGTTTCCTGTTTAGAAATCGTCAGCCCACTACAGAACCGGCTCACCAGCTCTTGTAGGGCAGGAACTTACCGCTCATGGTGACCCGCACCCGGTCACCGGCCGGGTTTTCCTCCTTGTCGATATCCATGGAGAAATCGATCGCGCTCATGATGCCGTCGCCGAATTTCTCATGGATCAGTTCCTTGATGGTCTCGCCGTAGACACCGACGATCTCGTACCAGCGATAGATCACCGGATCGGTGGGAACGGCCTGATCCCAGCGCTTGTGCGGATACTGCTGGAGGGCGGTGGACACCACCCCCGGCAGTCCCAGGACATCGATCAGCTTGTCGGCCGCCTCCGCCTTGAGGCTGTTCATGCCCAGGCAGGCGGAGGTCAGAAACACCGGCGCCAGCCCGACCTTCCCGGCCAGATCCTCCCAGCCCATGCCTGATTTGCTTTTGGCCGTCATGATGGCCTCGGTCATTTCCAGCTTGTTCATTGCGTACTCCTGTTGCTCAGTTATCAGTGTTTGTCGCTACAACCGGTTCATCATGCATGGCACCGCTGCATGGCGGCCTGTCGATAGATATCCTGATCAGCCGCCGCAGACACCGGCTCGCGCGTCGGATCGACAATGCGCGGGTACCTGCCAACCTGCGCCTCGGCGCCGGCCGCCGAACCCGAGAGCTCCTTCGAGCGGTTCACCAGGAAATCCACCAGGTGGTTGCGGATCTTGTAGTAATCAGGGTGGTGGATGATGTCGGTGCGGTTGCGCGGCCGATCGATGGAGACCTGCACCGACTCGGCCACCCGGGCCTGCGGGCCGTTGGTCATGAGCAGGATGCGGTCGGCGAGCAGGATGGCCTCGTCGACATCATGGGTGATCATGAACACGGTCTGCTGGGTCTCGTTCCAGATCCGGACCAGTTCCTCCTGGATCATGCCGCGGGTCAGCGCGTCCAGGGCGCCGAAGGGCTCGTCCATCAGCAGCAGCTGCGGCTGGGTGGCGAAGGCGCGGGCAATACTCACCCGCTGGCGCATGCCGCCGGAGAGCTGCGAGGGCTTGCGGTGTTCCACCCCCTTGAGCCCGACCAGCTCCAGGAACCGCAGGCTGTGGGCGTTCACCTTCTCCCGGCTCCAGCGCGGCCAGCGTGCACGCACGGCGAAGGTGATGTTGCTCAGAGCGCTGCGCCAGGGCAGCAGGCTGTAGTTCTGGAACACCACCCCGCGCTCCAGGCTGGGGCCGGCCACCTCCCTGCCGTTCATCACCACCACGCCGTCGCTGGCCTCGTCCAGTCCGGCGAGAATATTGAGGATGGTGGACTTGCCGCAGCCGGAATGACCGATGATGCAGACGAATTCACCCTTGTCGATGCCGAAGTTGGCATCCTCGAACACGGTCAGGGATTCACCCCTGCCCGGCGCGGGATAGCGCTTGGCAAGGCCCTGGACTTCCACGAAGTGACTGCTCATGTCTGTGCTCCTATTCCTGGTATTCGACCAGACGATTGACGCTGGCCAGCGCCGCATCCAGCAACATGCCGACGATGCCGATCATCAGGATGGAGAAGATCACGCTGGTCAGGTCGAGGTTGTTCCATTCGTTCCACACGTAGTAGCCGATGCCGGTGCCGCCGACGAGCATCTCGGCGGCCACGATCACCAGCCAGGCGATGCCGATGGAGATGCGCATGCCGGTCAGGATGGTCGGCGCTGCGGCCGGCAGGATGACCTGGAAGGCGGTTTTCAAGTGCCCCAGTTCGTGGGTGCGGGCCACGTTGACCCAGTCCTGGCGCACATTGGCCACCCCGAAGGCGGTGTTGATCAGCATCGGCCAGATGGAACAGATGAAGATGACGAAGATCGCCGAGGCCTCGGAGTCCTTGATGATGAACAGGGCCAGCGGCATCCACGCCAGCGGCGAGATGGGCTTGAGCACCTGGATGAAGGGATTCAGCGCCTTCTGCATCAGCGGGGACATCCCCACCAGAAAGCCGATGGGCAGCGCCACCAGCGCGGCCATGAAGAATCCCGTGAGCACCCGGTACAGCGAATACCCGAGCTGGATGCCGATGCCCTTGTCATTGGGCCCGGCGTCGTAGAAGGGATTGCCCAGTTCCTCCATGGCCAGACTGAATACGGCCGAGGGCTGGGGGACGCGCGCCTCCTGCGAGGCGCCGCCCATCAGCTTCTCATATTCGGTCAGCGGCTGGGTGTCGCCGGGCGGGGCATTGAGGCCCTCCCAGATACCCAGGAACAGGGCCAGCAGCACCACGGAGACGATGGCGGCACGGAACTTCAGCGAATGGATCATCAGCTCCTCCGGATGGCAAAGCTGTTGATGTACTCTTCGGGCTTCGTGTAATCGAACTCCTTGCCCATGATGGTGTAGTTCTCATAGGTCTTCGCCGGCGGCTCGTAGCCGAGCTCCTTCATCACCTTGGCCGTCTCGCCGGCGACATACACCTCCTCGGCGATCTGCTGGTAGTTCACATCACCCTTGATGTAGCCCCAGCGCTTCATCTGGGTCAGGATCCACACGCCCATGGAATGCCAGGGGAAGGGATCGAAATCGATACGGTCCGGCACGTTCTGCACATTGCCCAGGCCATCGGCGAAACGTCCCGTCAGCACCTGCTCGATCACCGGCACCGGCTGGTTGAGGTAGTTCTTGGGCGCGATGGCCTCGGCGATCTCCTTGCGGTTCTCCGGCTTGGCCGAGTAGTGGGTGGCGTCGATGATCGAGCGCAGCAGCGCGCCGTAGGTATTGGGGTTCGTCTCGGCGAACTCCTGCGAGCAGGCGAAGGCGCAGCAGGGATGGCCCTCCCAGATGTCCTTGGTCAGAGTGTGAATGAAACCGACCTTCTCCCACACTGCGCGCTGATTGAAGGGATCGGGCGAGAGATAGCCGTCGAGGTTGCCGGCGCGCAGGTTGGCCACCATCTCCGGGGGCGGCACCACCCGGATCTGGATGTCGGTGTCCGGATCCAGTCCGTGCTCGGCGACGTAGTAGCGCAGCAGGAAGTTGTGCATGGAGTACTCGAAGGGCACGCCGAACTTGAAGCCCTTCCACTGCCTGGGATCACGCTTGTCCTTGTGGTCGTTGTGCAGCACGATCGCCTGGCCGTTGATGTTCTCCACCGCCGGCATGATGAAGGGCTTGGCGGTGGAGCCGGCGCCCATGCTCATGGCCAGCGGCATGGGAGTGAGCATGTGGGCGGCGTCGTATTCCATGGACAGGGACTTGTCGCGCGCCACCGCCCAGCCGGCGGTCTTGATCACGCTGACATCCAGGCCGTAGCGCTCATAGAAACCCATCGGATGCGCCATGATGATGGGCGTGGCGCAGGTGATGGGCACGAAGCCGACATCGAGTTTGGTCTTCTCCAGCTTGCCCGTGCCCATGGTCTCCTTGATCGCCGCCTTGGCCGCCTCCATGGGGAACACCGAGCCCAGCAGGGCGGCGGCCGTGCCCGAACCCAGCAATCCCAGGAAGGAGCGCCGGCTGATCTCGCTGTGGCCGAACACCGAGCGCACTACCGCGCTTTCGATGGCGCGGTCCATCACCGCCTCTTCCGAGGTCAGCGTCTCGGCCTGGACCAGCGATTCCGGCGCCGTACCTGCAGCGGCCGCGCCCGCTGCCAGCGGCAGCTGTCCCTCTTCCCGCGGATCGCGATCGGCTGTGCAGCGGCTGCAGGTGCAGCCGGCTTCGTGCCTGAGGCTGAGGTCGGGATTGAAGGGATCGTTCAGGCTCTTGTAAGTCATGGGTCCAGTCTCCTGTCTGTCACTTGTTGGTGCCGCTATCGAAACCGTTGCACGCCGATGGTGCGTTCATGTCACCGCGTGATGGGAAATTCCCCGAATCTGCGGCGCACACGAACCTGCTTGACACAACACAGAGCAGGGGGCGTGCCAACTCATTCAGAAATCAATAAGACGCTGAAATAGAAATAACTTCCGGATTGACATCAATAATGTGACTGCCGCGATATTTCGTAGCGATACGAAGTTTCGCAGCAGATGCCACGAGGCTTCGTAGTTCTGGCACCGATCTTGGAATGGAAACAGAAAGGCCGTAGGTCGGGTTAGCGCAGCGTAACCCGACAAACACCAAACCCATATCGGATTACGCCCTGCGGGCTGATCCGACCTGCGCAGCTGCCACTGGATTCCCGCCTGCGCGGGAATGACGGTGGCAAGAGAAAGCCCCGTAGGTCGGGTTAGCGGAGCGTAACCCGACAGACATTGAACCAATGTCGGATCAGGCCCCTCCGGGCTGATCCGATCCACGCAACTGGAAACAGAAGATCGTGCATACGCCTACCGAATCGGTACTCGACCACCTGAGCGAAGCGCTCCTGGTGATCGACCCCGGTCATGACCGGATTGTGCGCGCCAACGCCCAGACCCATGACCTGCTGGGTTACAGCCGGGAGGAACTCAGCGACCTGCGTCCCAGCCGCCTGTTCATGCCGGATCTGGCCGAGATGATCGCCTTCACCCAGGCAGTGCTGCACAGGGGACACAGCTGGACCAATGAACTGCATGTCCGTACCCGCAACGACGAGCTGGTGCGGCTGGAGATATCCGCCAGTCTGATGCAGGCAACAGATACCGAACTGTTGATCTGTATCCTGCGTGACCATGACCGCCAGGAGCGCCTGCGCCGGGTAAACGAGGCCAATTCTCTGCACCGGGAGGGACTGGAGCGCTGGAAGAGCATCGAACTGGTATTCAGCGAGTTCGAGCGCCAGAACCAGCTCATTCTCAATGCGGCCGGCGAGGGCATCTACGGTGTCGACACCGAGGGACGGACCACCTTTGCCAACCCGGCAGCCGAACGGATGCTCGGCTGGAAGGCCGAGGACATGATCGGCCGGAACATCCATACCCTGATCCACCACAGCCATGCCGACGGGTGCTGCTATCCTGCACACGAATGCCACATCTTCGCTGCCTTCCGCGACGGCAAGGTCCGGCATGTGGACAACGAGGTGTTCTGGCGCAAGGACGGCAAGGCCATCCCGGTGGAATACACCAGCACCCCCATCATGGAGGAAGGCCGCATTGTCGGCGCGGTGGTGATCTTCCGTGACATCAGCGAGCGCCGCCAGGCCGAGGAACGGCTGCGCGCCGCGCTGGACCAGGTACAGCAACTCAAGCGCAAACTGGAACTGGAAAACGCCTACCTGCAGGAAGAGTACCTGGCTGAGCACAACTACAAGGAGATCGTCGGCCGCAGCCCGGCCATCCACAAGGTAATCCGTCAGATCGAGCTGGTCGCGCCGACGGATGCGGCCGTGCTGATCACGGGAGAATCAGGCACCGGCAAGGAACTGGTCGCCCGGGCGATCCATGACAGCAGCGACCGGCATGACCGACCGATGATCCGGGTGAACTGCGCCTCCATTCCCCGGGAACTGTTCGAGAGCGAATTCTTCGGTCACATCAAGGGGGCCTTCACCGGCGCGATGAACGATCGCGCCGGCCGCTTCGAACTGGCCGACGGCGGCACCCTGTTCCTCGACGAGGTCGGCGAGATCCCGCTGGAGCTGCAGGGCAAGCTGCTGCGGGTACTGCAGGAGCAGCAGTTCGAACGCGTGGGCGAATCCGTCACCCGGCGGGTGGACGTGCGCATCATCGCCGCCACCAACCGCGATCTGCAACGGGAAGTCGCCGAGAAGCGCTTTCGCGAGGATCTCTATTTTCGCCTCAATGTCTTTCCCATCGAGTCCATCGCCCTGCGCCAACGCGCCGAAGACATCCCGTTGCTGGCCGCGCACTTCCTCCGGCTTGCCGCCCAGAAATTCGGCAAGCCCGAGGTCCAGCTGACCCACGGCGACATCGAACGCCTGCAGGCCTATCACTGGCCCGGCAATATCCGTGAACTGGTCAACGTGATCGAGCGCGCGGTGATCCTTGCCCGCGAAGGCCGCCTGCACCTGGACATCAACACCGGTGAGACTGCCACACAAGCCGCGCCGGCCCGGCCCAACGGCGTCGGCCGCGTCCGCACCCGCGATGAACTCCGGCAGCAGGAACTGGAGAACATCATCGCCGCCCTGCGCCACTGCAACGGCAAGGTCTTCGGCCGGGGCGGCGCGGCTGAACTGCTGGAGATAAAACCGACCACACTCGCCTCGCGCATCAAGTCCCTGGGCATCAACCGCCACCGCTTCGTGGTCCGGCAGGGGTGAGAACGGGCTTGCGGCGGGATTGATCAGGATCAATGCATGCCGCGACCGGCGGTTTACATTGCAGACCCATGTCTCGCGAAAATCAGGAATCCGCCCTGTCGCCGGCCCAGGAAGCGCTCGCCCTGGGCATCGCCATCGAGCGGCACAATGCCGCCCACTTTCAGGAGTGGGCCTACCGCTTCCGCGCCTATGACCCCGCCGTAGCGGAATTCCTGTCCGCCCTGGTCGAAGAGGAACAGGAACATGAACGTCAACTGGCTGCGCTGTATCGCGACAGCTTCGGCGAGGACGCACCGATCCCGGAACGGGAACCCCCGACCGAACTGCGGAAATACATCCCCGGCTTCGCTGCGTTCGGTGAACACTTCCTGATCGCAGAGACCTGGGCCGCCTATAACCTGCTCTCCGCCGCGCTGGATATCGAACGCTACACCCGCAACTTCTACACCGAACTCCTGGAACAGACCAAGGACGCCGCCCAGGCCGAAATCTACCGGCAACTGGCCGCCTTCGAAGAGGAACACGAGCGCGCCTTCGAGGAACGCCTGGCCAGGCTGGAACGGGCCCCGACTGTGCCCGCTGACCGCCAGTGCGACGCCAGCAGTAGCAACGAACAACCCTGAATTGCCGTTGCAGGACCTGCCTGAAAACCCTTCTTTCCCTGATCTCCATCAAACAGCCGGACACCAGACCACTGGCAATAGGCAATGGCTGGTCTAGCCTCATAATGGGGTGCCTGTTCATGCGCCCCCTCGTTGACTCATCGCAAAGGAGGCGCAACCATGTCGGTCAGGTTCGAAATCTCGAAAAATGACAAGGGCGAATATCACTTCAAACTACTGAACAATGACGGCAAGACCCTGCTGCGCAGCGAGGGATACAATGCCAGATCCGGCTGTACCAACGGTGTTGAATCCGTACGCAAGAACGCCGGCAATGACGGCCACTACGAAGCCAGGACCGCTTCCGACGGGCGGGCCTACTTCAACCTGAAGGCGGCCAACGGCCAGATCATCGGCACCAGCCCCATGTTCGCCGACACTGCCGCACGCGACGCCGCTGTCGCCGCCACAAAAAAGGAAGCCGCCGGAGCAGCCGTGGATGATAAAAGTTGAAAGGCCGCCCGCCGGTCAACCGCCGTTCGACAACAGATGGGCATGCCGGGCGGCGATGACAGACACAAAAAGGCCACCGTAAAGGTGGCCTTTTCCAATAAGGGGTCGGTGACAATTGATAGTACGAATAATTCTCAGTTGTCACCGACCCCTTTAAAAAAGGCATTTTCTCGGCCTTTAACCGCCAAAGCTATATAAACCTTCCTTGGTACGCTGCACCTGGCCGAGGGCGACCAGGGTTTCGAGCAACTCCTCCACCTTGCGGGTCTGGGCGCGGTTGAAGTGACGGGCGACCTGGGTGCTGGTGAGCGGCGCCGGGGCGGCGAGCAGGGAGGAACGCAGGGCCTGGACCTGCTCGGGCAATTTCTTCGGCCAGGCCGGTTTCTTCTGCGCGGCGGCGGCCACCGGCATCTCTTCTGCCGCCATCTCGCCCTGCTCGGCGCGGGTGCCCTCGGGGTTCTGGAACTCCGGCCGCAGCCAGCGGATATGGCCGCGCGCCTCCTCGGCAGCGCGCTCGGCGTTGAGCGCCACCAGCCGCGCGAGCAGTTCCTCCTCGGCCTCGGCCTGCTCGGCGGGCTTGTCCGGGTAAGGCGTAGTGCCGCCGGGTTTGCCGACCAGGGCGGAGGCAAGATCGCCCCAGCCGTAGGCGTCGAGAACGGCCCGGTCGAGTTCGTCGTGCAGTTCCGCCAGCACCGAGACCAGGCCCTGTTCGTGGATGGTCTTTTCCTTCGGCGTCAGGCTTTCTCCCCGGCGCAGCTTTTCCAGCACGTTGTACATGCCGGTCAGGGTGAGGTCGGGATGTTGGTCCTGCTGGTGCTTGCGATGGGTGTCGAGTTGTTCGGCCAGGCTGCGGATGCGTGTTGTTTGAGCCTCCGTTGTTTCGGGAAAGGGAAATGTCTCAAAGCAACGGGTTTTCACATAGACAGGGTCATTCCCTGCTCCGAGGTTGCTCCCAGTTGCGAATGACCAGGCAACGTGTAGACGCGAGCTTAACGCGCCAAGAATAACGGCATCCTCTACAGTTATATTTATTAGCTTGTTGTCCGGAAGGATATCTATGTCAAGAAAGACAAAAAACCTGTGCTTGCTGGTCTCAACCGTTGCAATATACCGCCTCAATCCAGTTAAGGCTCGCCGCAACTCTTGCCGTGGCTTTCCGAAAAGCCACCAGTATTTTGCATAACCGGCACCATCTTTTGTATGAGCTTTAGCATCGCGATCCGGTTTGATGCGTTCGCTTACCCATTGGTAGGCTTCCGGATAATGGCGACGTATATCTTCGGCTTCAAGCCCGAACAAGTCGATCACCAGCACACCGCGCGGCGTCTTCGTCAGATCCCGGCCGTTGCGATACTGGCGAATGTGCCGCTCCAACCCCGGAATCCGGCCCAGGCCCAACTCGGCGGCCTCATCCGGGGTAACGATGAACCCCGCGCCATGCAGTTTCACGCCAGGTGAACTGATACCTTCACAGGCACGCAGGTTCACGGCTGAGGTCACATCGGCGCCGATGCTGAGGTCGGCGTGCAGCTTTCCCGGCTGCGTGCTGAGCTGTACATCCTTACCCTCACCGTCCCCTTCTCTCTCGGCCTGGACCTGCAACAGCTTGCCCGGATGCTCACCACCGGTACCTACTGTCATGGCGATCCTGACTGCCGCGCCATCAGCGGCATCCACCCAGGGATGATCGGGAATAGCGAACACCAGCGACAGTGGCTGCTTGTGGTCGAGGTGTAGCTTGACTACTCGGCGGTTAAAGGTCTGGCGCAGACTGTTGGTGGTGATGAGACCAAAGCGGCGGATTGATCCGGCGCGGGCCAGGTTGGCGGCCTTGTGCCACCAGTACATGACATAGTCGGCGGATTCGGGGACGTCCGGATAGGTCTGGCGCAGGGCCTCGACATAGCCGTCGCCGAAGGCCGTACGCATGCGGGAGGCGCCGATGAAAGGCGGATTGCCGATGACGAAATCCGTCTCCGGCCATTCCGCCTTGCGCGGGTTGAGGTACTGCTCCACCGTGCGCGTCGCGCTTTCATCCGGCACCTGTTCGCCCGTGACCGGGTGGGGTTTCATGGTGTGACCGTCCCAGCGGGTGACGGGTTTGCCGTGCTCGTCCGTCACCAGTTCGATCTTGTCCCAGTCCAGTACGGCGTCGCGGCATTCGATGTTGTGGAAATCCTTGAGCACCGGCTCGGGCGGGTTGACGCTGCCGCGGGTGCGGAAGTGCCATTGCAGGTAGCCGATCCAGAGCACCGCCTCGGCGATGCGGGCGGCGCGCGGGTTGGTCTCCAGGCCCAGCATCTGGTGCGGGTCGACGGTGATACCTGCCATTTCCAGCACGCCCTGGGTGTCGCCCAGGGCGTCGAGGGCGTTGAGCACCTCGCCTTCCAGGCGCTTGAGGTGTTCCAGGGTGACATAGAGGAAGTTGCCTGAGCCGCATGCCGGGTCCAACACGCGCACGCTGCACAACCGGCGGTGAAAGGCGTGCAGTTCGGCCAGGGCCTTGTCGCGCTTGCCGTCGCGGTCGTGCTTGAGCGCGGTGGCCTGGGCGATGGCCCACTCCTCGCGCAGGGGTTCGATCACCGTGGGCAGCACCAGGCGCTCGACATAGGCGCGCGGGGTGTAGTGGGCCCCGAGCTGATGGCGTTCGCGCGGGTCGAGGGCGCGTTCCAGCAGGGTGCCGAAAATCGACGGCTCGACATGTCGCCAGTCCGCCCGGGCAGCCGCCAACAGCAGGTCAAGCTGATGCTTGTCCAGCGGCAACGCGGTGGGATCGGCGAACAGGCCGCCGTTGAAACGCAGCACATCGCTGCGCAATTCGGCCGAGAAGCCGCCATGGTTCATGGCCTGCCACAGGCCGGGGGTCAGGCGGGTGAACAGTTCCGGCTGCTTGCGCACCTCCTCCAGCAGGCCGGTGAAGCTGCGCTCGGGCAGCAGACCCACATCCTCGGCGAACATGGTGAACAGGCAGCGCATGAGAAAGGCGGCGACGGCATCGGCGCCATGGCCGGCAGCCTCCAGCGACTTGGCCAGGCTGGCCAGCTGCCCGGCAATCTCGCGCGTGACCCGGGCGGAGCGCCGCGCCGGGTCCAGCGACAGCGGATCATTCCAGATGGCTCGCAGGGTATCCTGGACCTCGGGCCGGTGCAGGTCCTCCAGGCGGATGCGGTGCGAGCGCGGATCGGGGTAAGGCACATAGGTCGCGCCCGAGCGGGTGAACTCGGCATAGATTTCGATGTTGCGGCCGACGTCGACCAGGATGACGAACGGCGGCCGGCCTTCTCCGGCCGGCAGGGCGCGGGCATATTGCTGGGCCTGGGCATGGGCGCGCAGCATGGCGTTGTCCCAGCCCTTGGAGTCGAGTTCCAGGTTGGTCTGCTTGGCCTCGCACACGAAACTGCCGCGGCGGTAGAGATCGATGAAGCCGTTGGAGGTGCTGCCATCGGGGTGACGGAAGCTGACTTTGCGTTCGAAGACGTAGGCGTTTTCCTCGGTGTCCAGGCTGGCGGGATCGGGACGGTCCACCTCGAGCAGCGCGCACAACTCGGTGAGAAAGAGCTGGTAGTTGGCACGCTCGCTGCCGCTGGCATTGTGCCAACGCTGAATGAAGTCCTGGGTGCTGCTCTCGCCTGACACGCCTATCGATTGCCTGTTGGTCGTTATTATCTGGACTGCAAAGCCCGAGTACTCAATAAAACGAAAATCCGCTCCCGGCGCAACCAGGCAGCCGCAAGCCCCTCCGCTGCCGCCGCATGTCTACATAGCGTCTACATGAAAAAGCCCACTCGCGGCGGGCTTCATCAACTCATTGATTTTATGGTGCCGGAGAGAGGAATCGAACCCCCGACCTACTGATTACGAATCAGTTGCTCTACCGACTGAGCTACTCCGGCGGCGGCGGCAAGTATAAAAGATGCCGCGCGCGGGGTCCATTTTGGTTTTCAGGGGGTTAGGGGCTACCTAACGCCCGGCGGCGGTCTTTAGATACCCCCTCACCCTGACCCTCTCCCCCTGATAGGGGGAGAGGGGATTGTTTTGGGGTCTCTCTCAGGCGGCCCAGCCGAGTTCCTTCGCTTTGGCACGGGCCTGGGCGGGGACATCGGTCTGCACGAAGTGCTTGTGCAGGACCTGGACACCGATCATGTGGTTGATGACGGCGTCGAGCTGGACCTGGGTGGAGGCGCTGGTCTCGGGGTCCTCGTGCTTCTCGAACAGGGCGCGCACGCCGGCCGGATCCAGGATGCCGGCCTGCTCGATGGCCTCGTCGGAGAGGTAGCGGTCGGCCAGGGCCTTCATGGCCGCCCATTTCTTCGGGTCGGTATGCGCGGGCGGCGCCATGAAGGCGAACTTCTCGCGCTCGTACAGGACCTTGGGCAGCAGGCCGCGCATGGCCTCGCGCAGGACATACTTCTCGGTGCGGCCGCGGATACGCATGGTGACCGGCAGTCTGGCGGCGTACTCGGCCAGGTGGTGATCCAGGAAGGGCGGGCGCGCCTCCATGGAGTTGGCCATGTCCACGCGGTCGCCGCCCCAGGTCAGGATCTGTCCCTCGAGCATGGTCTTGATCCAGACGTACTGGGCCTTGTCCAGCGGGTGGCGGCCTTCCAGCATGTCACCGTCCAGCGCCTCGGCGATGGCCGTGCCGGGGGAGTAACCCTCCACTTCCTTGCGCAGGCTCGGGTGCAGCAGCGGTGCGACATGCTCCGACGCCGACAGCCAGGGCTGCAGGCAGCTGGGGGTGAAGCCGACCAGCTTGTCCAGGGCGGGATCGTCGTACTCATCCTCGGCCAGCATGGCGCCGGAGAACAGCTTGTTGGATTCGGCCAGCATCTGCTGCATGACGGCGCGCTCGGCCTCGGGCAGGGTGTCCAGGCCGTGGCGGAACAGGTCCATGCGGAAGGCCGGATAGCCGCTGAACAACTCGTCCGAGCCCTCGCCGGTGACCACCACCTTGTAGCCGGCCTGGTTGACGTGGCGGCTCATCAGCAGCTTGGCCACGCCCAGGGTGTTGTAGATGGTGCGCTCGGCGTGCCACAGGGTCTCTTCGAAGTTGTCGTAGAGGTGGCCGGCGTTGAGCATCATGATGTCCTGGTCGGCGCCGACCGACTCGGCCATCTCGCGGGCGATGGCGGACTCGTCGTAGTCGGCGTCGTCGAAGCCGATGGTGAAGGCCTTGACCGGCGACTGCTGGGTGGCCGCGGACATGCCGAGGATGGCGCAGGAGTCGATGCCGCCGGACAGATAACAGGCCACGGGCACGTCGGCCTCCAGTCGCAGCTGCACGGCCTCCAGCAGCTCCCGGCGCACGCCTTCGATGTATTCCTGTTCGTCGTAGTCGTCCTCGAGCTGCGGGCCGCGCTCCTCCATGGTGGGGAAGTCCATGTCCCAGTACTTGAAGTCGCGGATCTTGAACTTGCCGTGGGCGCGCTCGACGATCACCGCGTGCCCGGGCTTGACCTGGTGGATGTTGTCGAAGGCAGTGCTGCCGGGCACCACCGTCTGCATCAGCTGATGGTATACACCTTTGGCATTGAAGCGGCGCTGCACATCGGGATGGGCGAACAGCACCTTGAGTTCGGAGCCGAACACGAACTGGCCGTTCTGCTCGGTCCAGTACAGCGGCTTCACCCCGAAGCGGTCGCGGATCAGGATCAGGCGGTCGCGCTCCCGGTCATACAGCGAGATACCGAACTCGCCGCGCAGGTAAGGCAGCATGTCCTCCAGGCCCTTCTGCGGATACAGGTGCAGCACCATCTCGGAGTCGCTCTTGGTGCGGAAACGCGCACCGCGCGAGGTGAGATCGGCGCGGATGCGCTTGTAGTCGTAGAGCTCGCCATTCATGGCCAGCATCAGGTTGCCGTCCTCGGAGACGAAGGGCTGTTTGCCGCGGTTCTCGTCCAGGTCGATGATGGTCAGACGCGCATGGCTGAAGCCCACGCCGCGGTCCTGCATGACGTGATAGCCGAAGCCGTCGGGGCCGCGGTGATACTGGATGGCGGCCATGGCCACCAACTGGTCGGGGTCGATCTGCTTATCCGGATCGGCGTGCATGTAGCCGGCGATTCCACACATAGTCTTGAAACCTTCTTAAAGAGTTAACCTAATAATTGCATAAAAAACGGACGTAGGTTGGGTCAGGTGCACAGCACCGTAACCCAACATGCCGCGGGTTGTCGGGTTACGCTGCGCCAACCCGACCTACGGACTCGTAACGCAGAACCAGTCGGCCGGAGATTATTCGCTACGCTCACCCCTTCGGGGCCGCCCTGCGGGCGTTCTGCGCTCGCAAGCTCGCTTGTGCCACGGCGCTCCCCATAGAACCCCTTCGGGTTTCATTATGGGTACCCTACCCTCCGGGTCAGGGCATCGCAATGACGTGAGTCAGTCAGGAGCGTATCAGGTCGACAGATCCATCACCTGGTAGATGCGCTGGGTGATGGTGGTCAACAGTGCCATGCGGATATAGACCGCGCCGCGGGCCTGGGCGAAGTACCAGTTGTGCGGTGTAGCGTCCAGGTCGGTGGACAGTTCCTCGCCGCGCGCCAGCGGATGCAGGATGATCGACCCGGGCTTGAGCGGTGAGTTGGCGGTAAGCGCAAGTTCCTCGCCCAGGCGCTCGAAGGTATCGCCGACCCAGGCGATGGAGTTGATGTACACCACGTCCAGTCCGGGCAGCTCGTCGTTGAGCCGCCGCGCCACCCGCAGGCTCAGACCGGCCTGCTCCAACTCCGCCTTCTGACCATCGTCGAAGGCATCCTCGGTATCGCAGATGATCACGATCTCGCTGATGGCCTGCGGAAACAGCGACAGGAACAGCAGCAGGCTGCGCACGGTGCGCATGCGGGCGGGCACGCCGATGATGCCGATGCGGATCCTGTCGGCCTCGGCGACCTGCGCATCCAGCAACTCCGGGCGCCATTTGAAAATCGCATAAACATCGGCCAGGGCCTGGGTGGGATGCTCGTCGATGCCGTTACCGGCATTGATGATGGGGATGCGCAGGGATTCCAGCATCTCGTAGACAGCGGTATCGCTGCTGTCGCGCAGTACAACCAGGTCGCCGTAGTTGTTGAACATCTCGGCCACGTCGGCCAACGACTCGCCCTTGGCGATGCCGGTACTGGCCGGATCGGTGATGGACATGATATCGCCGCCCAGGCGGTGCCAGGCCGATTCGAACGACAGCCGGGTGCGGGTGCTGGGCTCGTAGAAGGCGCTGATCAGGATCTTGCCGGCCAGCGGCGGCTGCATCAGATGCGGCGTGGTCTCGTACATGGCGGCCATGCGACACAGCTGGGCCACGGTGCGGCGGTCGAACTGACGGGCGGAGACCACATGCCGGTTGGCCAGATCCACCAGCGGCTCGGGGTCTTCCTGCACATGTTCGACCAGGGCCAGGGGACGCTCGTTGCCGCGGGTGCCGTCCTTGGGCTGAACCGGCTCGCGCAGCAGCGCTTCGTACTCGTTCACCAGAGATTACCTCGCTTCCAGTCGCGAATCAGCATAACCAGCAGCGCCACCGGCGCGATGGCGGTGATCACCAGGGCGATGCTGACCAGTATGGATAAAAAATCCTGGCTTGCCATCATGCAGTCTGCTCCTCGCCGGGGTGGGCCTCGCACAGCCTATCCCAGTCGTAGTCCTGCGGCCAGAGCCAGGTACTGACCAGCACCAGCGCCATGGACACGGCCGCACCGGTCAGGGCGGCGACGTAGAAACCGATCATGTGATAGGCAATGATACCGGCAAGACTGCCCAAGGCCATGCCCAGCACTGCACCGACGGTGTTGGTGCGTTTCCAGAACAGGCCGGCGGCGATGGGCCAGATGGTGCTGGCCACGAAGGCGCCGGTGAAGTGCAGCACCTGCGCCAGGGTACCGAGCTGCAGGGCACTGACGATCCAGGTGAGGATCCCCAGGCCCAGGATGGTCCAGCGGGTAGCGCTGCGCAGTTCACCCGGCGCGGCCTTCGGCCGCAGGTGACGGCGGTAGATGTCCTCCACCAGCAGGATGCTGGTCGCGGCCAGCAACGAGTCCAGGCTGGAGGACAGGGCCGAGAACACCATGATCAGCACCAGCACGGCGCCGGTCACGCCCAGGATCTCGCTGGAGACCAGCGGGCCGACCATGTCGGCGGCCGGCACGTTCACGTCCATGGCCGGCGCGGCCAGGGCGATGAAGCCGGCAACGATCGGGATGGGCGCCCAGAAGATGCCGGCGGTGAAATAGGCCTTGAAGCCGACGTCCTCGCGAAAGGCGAAGGCCCGGCTCCACCAGACATTGGAGTGGAAGATCTCGCCGACGCCGAACAACAGGTTGTTGAACAGGAACATGATCGCCGCCGGCATCAGCAGATTGAGCAGTTCCGGCCGCTCGCGGGTCACGCTTTCATGGATCTCATCGAAGCCGATCTTGTCGATGGCGAGATAGGCGATGACGACCAGCCCGGTCAGGATCAGGATGGCCTGGATGAAATCGGTGCCGATGACGGCGCGGAAGCCGCCCAGCAGGGTGTAGCCGACGCAGATCACCAGAATCACCGACATGCCGTAGATATACTCGATGCCGGTCAGGGCGTTGATCAGCTTGCCGCCGGCCATGCCCATGCTGACCAGCCAGCCCAGGCCGTAGACCAGCGAAATCACCAGGAACACATACCAGGCGGTGCGCCCGTAGCGCAGCCGCACGAAATCGCCGCTGGTGTAGCCGAACGGCATCAGCCGGCGGATGCGCCGCGCCAATGGCGCGAACAGCAGCAGTCCGACCGAGCCGAGCGAGTAGCCGAGCATGCCCCATACGCCCATGCGGTAGGCCAGTTCGGGCGCGGTCATGGTGGTATTGCTGGTCACCCAGGTGGCCATGGCGGTGGCGGTGCCGAGCGCAATGCCGACCTTGCGCCCGGCCAGCACGTATTCGTCCAGTTCCTGTGCCTTGCGGCCCCAGAACCAGCCGAGAAACACCCAGATCACGCTGAAGATGGCCAGGATGGTCCAGCCGATGGTCGGATCCAGAATGGCGCTGTTGACGCTATTCATCGGTCACCACTTCCCTGATTTCGTCGATGATCTCGTGGGTGGTCATGACCCGGGCATAGCGGTCCTTCATGGTGGTGATGGTGGCCTGCTGCAGTTCCGGCGTGACGGTGGCGCAGGCATCCTCCACCAGGGTGACGTAGAAGCCGAGATCGCAGGCGTCGCGGATAGCGGTGGAGACGCACTCGTTGCTGTACACACCCACCACCACCAGGCCGGTGATGCCCAGGTTGCGCAGGATATATTCGATGTTGGTGGAGTTGAACACGCCGCTGGCGGTCTTGTTGATCACGATCTCGTCGCCGCAGGGGGCCACCAGTTCGATGAACTCGGCCTCCTTGGAACCCGGCGCGGCATGCAGCCCCAGACGCTTGTGGCCCGGACCGCGATCACGGCCGTTCTGGGTCAGGGACTGGATGCGGGTATGGATCACCTCGAGACGGTTGTCGCGGAAGGCGTCCTGCAGCCGGCGCACGTTGGGCAGCACCACGTGTTCCAGGCGGTCGAAATAGTACTCCTGCGCGGCAATCGGCACGCCGGAGCGTTCGGCGTCGGCGAACACGCCATGGCCGCGGGCGGCATCCAGGTACTGCAGATCGATGCACAGCAGCGCGGTGTTGTGCCGCTCGAGGGATTTCTGCAGCGCCGGAACATCGGTGATGGATTCGCGGTAGGTCTCCCGCAGCGGATCAACATCGGTGAACTGTTCGATCTGTTGTGCTTCCCGTTTGTTGTCTTCCATAGCTATCGGCTTCTGGTTCCGGATTCGTTTGCCTCATTGCGATGCCCTGACCCGAAAGCAGGGTACTCATAATGAAGCCCGAAGAGGTTCTATGAGCGTAGCGCGGCAATCCCGTAATGCATGATCAGACTCAGAACCGAATGGCACTTACTTTAGCTGTCATTGCGAGCGCAGCGTGGCAATCTCATACCGCGGAATCAGTCGGTTGGAGATTGCCACGTCACTTCGTTCCTCGCAATGACGGGTGTTAATCGGGTTAAGTAAATACCATTCGACTCAGAACCCTCATTGCTCGGCCGCCAGCCGGTGCAGCACCTGCAGCGCCAGGTTGGCGCCGCGCTGGATATCCTCCCAGTCGGTCCATTCGGCCGGGGAGTGGCTGCGCCCTTCCTTGCTGGGGACGAAGATCATACCGGCGCGGGTCAGTCTGGCCAGCATCTGGGTATCGTGGGCCGCGCCGCTGGGCATGCGCAATGTCTCCATGCCCAGTTGATCGGCGGTCTCGGCGATGGTCTCGATCAGGCCCTTGTCGCAGTGCACCGGCTCCAGTTCGCTCAGCACCTCGAACTCGAACATCAGATCGCGGCGGCGGGCGATGGTGGACAGGGTGCGACGGCAGGCATCATTGAGCTGCGACAGCACCTGGGGATCGGTATCGCGCACCTCGAGCGAAAACTCCACCGTGCCCGGCACCACATTGGCCGCGCCGGGGAACAACTGGGCCCGGCCGATGGTGGCGACACTGGCCGGACTGCCGTGCTCCTCCAGGATGCGGTTGATCTCCATGGCGAACTCGGCCAGGCCCTGGAAGGCATCGCGGCGCATGGTCATGGGCGTGGTGCCGGCATGGTTGGCGGCGCCGATCAGGCGCACGTCCCACTTGAACAGCCCGGCGATGCCGTCGACCACGCCGATGCCGACGCCGTGGCGGTCCAGCACCGGGCCCTGCTCGATGTGCAGTTCCAGAAAGGCGTGGATGGTCTCGGGCCGGCGCGCCGCGCGCAGGGCATCCATGGCGTTCATGCCGCGGGCCTGCATGGCCTCGACAATACTGATGTTGTCGAGGTCGCGGGCCTGATGGATCTTCTCCGGGGTGAGGAAACCGCACAGGGCCTGGGAGCCGAACATGCCGCCGAAGCGGCCCTCCTCGTCGGTGAAGGAGACCGCTTCCAGGGGAAAGCGCAGGGGAATGTCGTGATCCTTGAAGCAGCGCACGCATTCCAGTGCGACCAGCACGCCCAGGGCGCCATCCAGGTGCCCGGCACCGGGCACGGTGTCGGCATGCGAGCCCATCATCACACTCGGGCGTTTGCCGTCCCAGCCCAGACGGGCGTGAACATTGGCCGCGCCGTCGACGAACAGTTCCAGCCCGGCCGCCTCGATGCGCCCGGCCAGCCACTCGCGGCCGGCCATGTCGCCGTCGCTGAAGGCCATGCGGTACAGGCCCATGTCCTCGCGCCGGCCGATCTGGGACAGGGCCTCGATGTCGGCCTGCAGGCGGGGGAAATCGATTTCAAAGGGTGCTGACATAAACGGATCCTTGTCCGGCTCAGTCGTCGCGCGCGCCGCGCGTGATAAGGATGACAGTGGCCACGAACACCACCAGCCCGACGGCGAAGAAACCCAGGGCGCGGGACAACGGATGGTGGCGCACCTCGACCGTCACCGCCTCGCTCCAGGCCGAGGGGCCGGGGTCGACCACCCGGACCCGGTAACTATAGTCACCGTCGGGCAGACCGCTCAGCTGGGTGGCCGTGTCGGGTCCCCGGTAGCGGGTGCGGGTCTGGGTGAACCCCTGCGCCGCGGACTGCTGGAGTTCGTAGACCGCCCCTTCTTCGCCGCCCTGCCAGCTGAGCCGGAAGTCGCCGGCCGTGGCCAGGGACTGGCTGGTTTCGAGCACGGGCGGAGCCGCCCGGACCGGCAGGGCAGCAGCGAACAACAGCAGCAGGCCCGTCAGTCCCAGCGACCGCAGGGCGCGGGGGTCGCGGATTTTGTTCAGTCTGGATAAAGGCATCTGATTCTGGCTCCGCAGCTTGTCTGTGTGCGGCTCCGAACAGTCGATATTATTGCACAAAACTATTTATTCGCAAAACAACATCAATGAGTTACCGGATAGAACGTAGGATGGGTGAAGCGAACGCAACCCATCGCAGCGGTTGGCGCAATGATGGGTTAGGGCATGCGCCTTCCCCCATCCTACCCGGATGAAACAAGGTAATCGAAGAGCGGCTCAGTCGCCGTTGCGGATCCGGATGATGATATCGACGCCGTCGGTGACCGTCCCCGGGGGCGGGGCCGGCAGGCGCGTCAGGCTGCACTCGCTGGGATCGATGTCGGTCAGGCTGCCGGTATCGACATTATAGAAGTGGTAGTGGGGTTCGGTGTTGGGATCGTAGAAAACCCGGCTGGGATCGACGATGACCTCCCGCACCAGCCCCTTGCTCGCGAACAGGCCGAGGGTGTTGTAGACGGTGGCCTTGGAGACGCGGGCGGTATCCTGGTTGACCATCCGCAGCACATCATCGGCCGACAGGTGCTGGTCCCGTGCGAACAGGACGCGCGCGATCTGCACCCGCTGCTGGGTGGGCTGGATATCATGCTGCGTCAGCAGGCCCATGGCCTGCCTGGCATCCAGCGGCTTGTGGACGGTTGTTTCCATGACGACGGATTATAACGCCAACTTTTAGAACAAGTCTATATCCAGCCCCTGAAACATGGCCTGGCCGGACCCGATTTACCCAATTTTTTCAGGGTCATAGTCGGCCGGCGGCAGAATCGGCTCGCGCCCGAGCAGCAGATCCCCGAGCAGTCGGGCCGAGGCCGGCCCCATGACCACGCCGTTGCGGAAATGCCCGGTATTGATATAGAGGTTGCGCAGTACCGGGTGGCGGCCGATGGCCGGGATACCGTGCGGCGAGCCCGGCCGCAGCCCGGCCCAGTGGTGTTCCACCGGCGCCCGGGCCAGGTCCGGCACCAGCGTGGTGGCAAACCGCAGCAACTCATCTTCGGCCTCGGGGGTGGTGGTCTTGTCGAACCCCGTATACTCCAGGGTGCTGCCGGCCAGGATGCGGCCGTCGCGACGGGGGATCAGGTAGTGGCCGGAGGCAAGCACCATGTGCCGCAACTGCCCCGGCTCGGCCCGCAGCAGCAGCATCTGGCCGCGCACCGGCTCGATCGGCAGGCTCCAGCCGGTCGCGGCCAGCAGCCGGCCGGTCCAGGCCCCGCCGGCGACCACCAGGATCTGCACCGGGATCTCGCCCCCGGTCGTGGCCACCGCCGTGACCCGCCCGCCGGTCTCGTCGCACACACAGGCAGTGACCTCGCAGTGTTCGCGCACCGGCACCTCCAGGGCGGAGAGCGCGCCGCGCAGCGCCTTGACCAGCCGCGGGTTACGCACCTGGGAGACGAACGGCAGCCACAGGCCCGCGCCGGTATCGGCGGCCAGGGCCGGTTCCAGGGCATGGACCCCGGCCGGGTCCAGCGCGCGCACCTCGCGCCGGAAGCGCACCGCCCAGTCCTGCGCCTCCGGCTGCTGGTCCGGGTCCAGGACCAGCATGCCGCTGGGTTCCAGTTCCGGGTCGATCCCGCTGAGTTCCCGGATATCGCCGATCCAGTCCGGGTAATGATCCTGACTCCAGCAGGCCAGGGCATTCACCGGATCGGGGTAGCGCCAGGGATAGAGCGGCGAAAGGATACCGCCGCCGGCCCAGGAGGACTCCTGGCCCACATCGCCGCGTTCCAGCAGGCTGACCTCGCAGCCGGCGCGGCGCAGCACATAGGCGGTGAACATGCCGATGATGCCGCCGCCGATGATGGTGACAGGCTCTGATGTGTATGTCTGTGTATTCATCAACCTCGCCAACAGCGGGCACCGGCAAACCCCGAGCCCAGCACCGGCCCGTCCTGATCCAGCGCGAAGGCCCCGCAGGGATCTCCGGCCTGGGCCCCGTTGCGCCGCGGCCGGGCGATCACCCGGTAGCCGGCCGGACCGCGGGCGCGCAACTCCAGCCGGTAATGCCCCGCCAGTGACTGCGCCGTCCCCCAGCCCAACTCGGCCAGGGTCGCGTAGTCGGTATCCTGGGCCCGCCACTGTTCCTGCTGCAGCTGGATGCGCAGCAGGGTGGTCATCGCATCCTGCCGCCGCACCCGCTGGAAGTGCTCGACGAAGCCCGGCCAGGCCAGGGTTGTCAGCAGCGCCACGATCACCAGCACGACCATGAGTTCCAGCAGGGTCAGGCCCGAATGCCGCCTGCCCGGGCCGGGTTTCACCAACCCGTCATCCCCGCGCAGGCGGGGATCCAGTACCTTTGGCATCGGTGGCCTGCTGGATTCCCGCCTGCGCGGGAATGACGTCCTCGGGACCAGCCTCATCCGGGGCAGGCCCCGTCTGCGTATCACGTTCATATCGCCTCCTTGCGTAATCCCTCGCTGACAGAATCCGTTGTCAGCGGCTGGCAGGCACGCGCCCGCCATCCCCCTATACTAACACCCGCACACCTTGGAGACAGGATCATGGACGATCACGACCAACGGGGTGTCACCCTGATCGAGGTATTGCTCGCGCTCGCCCTGCTGGTGCTGCTGATCACCCAGGCCGCGCCCGCCCTGGGCCAGTGGCTGGAACGTCAGCGCCTGCACAGCGTCGCGCGGGCACTGGCCGCCGACCTGCAGCAGGCCCGCCAGGAGGCGATCACCCGGGGCGGCAACCAGCCGGTATACCTGCACTTCCGCGCCGGCGGCAGCTGGTGCTATGGCCTGTCGCGCCAACCCGACTGCGACTGCAGACAGACGGACGCCAGCCACCCCGAGGCCTGCCTGTTCACCCGCCGCAACGTGCAGCGACTCGAGCGCCGCGACGCCGGCCCCTGGCCCGGTATAACATTGAAGCGTGCCGCCTTCACCCTGGGGCCATCCTTGCGCTTCGACCCGCTGCGCGGGCTGGCCAGCGCCGGCCGGCTGGAATTGGAAAACCGTTACGGGCAGCAGCTGCAGGTGCGTGTCAGCCCGCTCGGACGCATCCGCCTCTGCCGTCCCGGGGCGCAGGGGGCATGGGGGGTCGCGCCATGCTAGCCCGCATTTTTCACCGCCCTTCTACTGCGACGGCCCCAAGGCGCGCCCTGACCGGCTTTCGCTCGGTCGGAGTGCTCAACATGGTATCGACTATGCCTGCGCGCTCCTCGGTCGCGAAAGCCAGCCATACCGCACCCTGGAACCGCCTCGCGACGAACGGCGGTAAGAAATGCGGGCTACACCAGCGCGGCTTCACCCTGACCGAACTGCTGATCGGCAGCACCCTGGGCCTGATCGTACTGGCCGGCGCCCTGCGGCTGTATCAGGGCAACGCCCTGGCCACCGCCGCCAGCCTGCGGCTCACCCGGCTCAACTACGAGGCGCGGGAACTGCTCGGCCACATGGCCGTGGACGCCCGACGCAGCGGCTACTGGGCCGGCACCCCGGGGCTGGATGCGCCCGCCGACAATCCCTTCATGCAAGCCCCGCACACCCTCCGCACCGGCCGGCATCCCGGCGAACCGTCCGCCTCCTGCCTGCTCTACAGCTATGACCTGAATGCCGACCGCGAGGTCGGGATCGGATCGCTCACTGCCGTCGGACCGCATACCAACCGGGCGAACATGGAACTGTTCGGCTTCCGCCTCAGCCGCGGCCGGCTGCAGCAGCGCCAGGGCGGGCGCCACCACGGCTGTGATGCCGGACGCTGGCAGAACCTGACCGGCAGCGACACCCGGGTCACCCGGCTGGAATTCCGGCTGCACCGCGATTGCCTGAACCTGCAGCGGCTGGGGCAGGCCTGCCGGCGCGGCGAACCGGCGCAACTGCTGCGCCGCCTCGACATCCGGCTGAGGGCAGAGAGCCGCAGCGACCCGGACGTCAGCGTCACCCTGCAAACCCGCGTGCGGCTGGCCAACGACCGGCTGCTGCGGCAGTGGTGAAACCATGCGGATACGACGCACCCAGACCGGCCTCGCCACCCTGACCACCGTGCTGATGCTGATTGCCGGGGTGTCCGCCCTGAGCCTGACCATTGCCCGCACCACCCATACGGAACAGCGTCTGGCCCACAAGCAGGCCGATTTCACCCGGGTCCGGTTCGCCGCCGAGGCCGGGCTGGAATTCGCCATTACCGAACTGCGGCGCAATCCCCTCAGCTGGCTGACAGTCTCCCCCGATCGGGAAGTCGCCGTGCCGCTCGCCACGCCGCCGCCCGTGCGCACCGCCAGCGGCGACCGCTTCGGACTCAATATCCGCTACGAACGCCACCCGCTGCGGCCGAAATACCTGCGCATCCACGTCGACACCCAGGCCACCCTGGCCCCGGACATCACCGGCATCGTGCAGCAGGCCGTGCGGCCCTACACGGTCCTCACCGAAACCGCCGAACAGGCCCCGCCGCTGATCCTGGCCGGCTGCCTGTCCCAGCCTCACGGGCCGGCCGATCTCTATCCCCGCAATGCCGACCGGCACAATGCCGGCACCGCCGCCTGGACCGCATCCTCCCTCGCCTGCCTCCACACGACCGGCCTGGATCTGCACCGCGGCACCCTCGCCGCCCTGGCCACAGGCCAGCCCGACCTGTGGCCGGCCCTGCTGGCGGTCAGCCGCGCCCGGTTCCGGCAACTGGCCGACGATCACCGCAACCGGCTGGCGGAGGCCCGGCGCCGCTACTGGTGGGCCCGGCCCGGCGACCTGCGCCACGGTCGCTGGCACCGCAGTCTCGGCACACCGGACCAACCCGTGGTCCTGGTCTTTCCCGCCGGTCTCGGCTGTCCCGCATTCCAGACCGGCGTGCGCATCCACGGCTTCGTGTTCATCGACGCCGACTGCGGCGCCGCGCCAGCCTGGGACAGCCTGCGCATCTACGGCAGCCTGGCCGTCAACGGTGATCTCAAGCGCCTGTCCGGCTTCACCCGACTGGCGCACATCGAGCAGGCCAGCGGCCACCTCTCCGAACTGCGGCTGCCGATCTACGAGGTTGCCCGCATCCCGGGCAGCTGGCGCGACTTCTGACCATGCGGACTCGGAAAAAACAGTCCGGAATCAGCCTGATGGAGGCCCTGATCACCCTGGTCATCCTCGGCATCGGCCTGGCCGGGGCGGCGAAGTTCCAGGCCTTCGCCCTCACCGGCAACCGCGAGGTCAAGAACCGGGCCGAGGCGGTCAACCTGCTGCGCGAACAGGCCGCCCGCCTGCGCCATTTCGCCACCCTGCAGCAATATCAGGCACTTCCGGCCCACGGCAGCCGCCAGCATGCCGGCACCCTCACCACCTATCACCTCGACTGGCAACTCACCCCCGCCCCCGGCGGCGACTGGAAACGGCTGACACTCAGGGTCCACTGGCCGACCGCCACCGGCCCCCGCCGGGAGGCCATCCAGACCCTGATCGCCGGCCACGAGCCCGCCCGCAGCGGCTGGCGTCTGAAGTAAATCCTTAAACTTCCTGCTTTTCCCTGCCGCTACCCTTCACTGCCCGCAGCAGCCCGGATTCGACCCTGAATCCGACCGCTCATCGGCCATTGGCGGCCACTCGTCGCCAGAATACTGACACTTGCACGCCGGACAGGTATGACTGGACCCATGAAAAGCGCACACGGATTCACCCTGATCGAACTGATGATCACCCTGGCATTGGCGGCCATCATCCTGACGCTGGGCGTACCCAGCTTCACCGAGACCATTCGCACCAACCGCGTCGCCACCCAGGTCAACGAACTGGTCACGGCCCTGAACCTGGCCCGCAGCGAGGCGATCAAGCGCGCCACGGCGGTGACCGTCTGCGCCAGCGCCGACCAGGCCACCTGTTCGGGCAGCAACGACTGGCGCACCGGCTGGATCGTGGTCACCGACGACAACACCAACACCACCGGCTCGCCCAGCGAGAATACCGTGGTGCGGGTCTGGGGCGCCCTCAAGGGGGTGGCCAACGACGACTGGGGCGCCGATTACGTACGCTACCAGAGCACGGGCATCACCAATGTCAGCACCACCCTGACCCACGAGATCAGCGGCTGCTCGGGCAACCAGGCCCGCGAGATCGAGATCAACGCCGCCGGCCGCATCGATGTCACAGAGATGAGTTGTTGAACCCATGAACAAGGCACGCATCCACAACACGACACATCGCAGCGCCCGCGGCTTCACGCTGCTCGAGGTGCTGATCGCGGTGCTGGTCCTGTCCATCGGCCTGCTGGGCCTGGCCGCGCTGCAGGCGACAGGCATGAAGAACAACCACAGCGCCCACATCCAGTCGCAGGCCACGATCCTGGCCTACGACATCCTGGACCGCATGCGCGCCAACCGGGACGCGGCCCAGAACAACGATTACGACCTGGCCCTCAATGCCAGCGCGCCGAGCGGAAGCACCATCGCCGAGACCGACCTGGCCCAGTGGCGGGCCCAGCTGGCCGCCTACCTGCCCTCCGGCACCGGTTCGGTCAACGTCAACGGCGACATGGCCACTGTCATCGTCCAGTGGGACGACACCCGCACCGAGGATGGCTCGGCAACCCAGCAACTTCAGTTTCAGAGCGAAATATGATGCACGCCAGACACACCTCCATACCGGGCCGTGAAGCCGGCATCACCATGATCGAGATCATGGTCGCGCTGACCGTGAGCCTGATCCTGGCCGCCGGGGTCATGCAGATCTTCATCAGCAGCAAGTCGACCTATCACATGCAGACCGAATCGGCGCGGCTGCAGGAAAACGGCCGCTTCGCCGCGGAGTTCATGGCCCGCGACATCCGCATGGCCGGCTATACCGGCTGCGCCTCCCGCCCAAACGACGAAACGACGCCCAGCGATCGTGTCACCAACACCCTGAACAGTTCGAACCAGCTCGCCTACAACTTCACTGTCGGCATCGAGGGCTTCAACGACGTCAGTAGCGCCCCGACCTACCTTTCCGCCGCCGGCATCACCCCGGTCTCCGGCAGCGACGTGGTCATTGTGCGACGCAGCAGCGACGCCGGTGTCCGCGTATCGCAGAACAACAACGGTGGGCAAGTGTTCGTCGAACACAAATCCACCCAGAGCGGCGCATGCAGCGGCGGATCGGATATGCTCAGCGGCCTGTGTGTCAATGATATTGTCATGGTGTCCGATTGCCAGAAGTCGCGTATTTTTCAAATCACTCCCACGATCACTGCCACCGGCAACGAACTTAATCTCACGCATGTCTCTTCCGGCTCACCCGGCAATGCCATCGCTTCCTGGGGAGGCGCCAGCGCACCGGAGGAGGAGCAGTTCGGCCCCGGCTCGGAGATCATCAAGATCGTGACCTACGCCTACTACATCGCCAACAACGCCGACGGCATCCCCTCCCTGTACCGCACCGAGGGCACCGCCGCCACGACTCTGGAACTGATCGAGGGCGTGGAGGACATGCAGGTGGAATACGGCGAGGACACCATCGGCGAAATCGACGGGGTGGCCGACGTCTACCGCACGGCCAACGCCGTGGTCGACTGGGAGCGGGTGGTCAGTGTCCGGCTCTATCTCATGCTGCGCAGCGACAGCCCCAACGTGACCGACGGCGCCCAGCCGGTGCTGTTCAACAACACGACCGTCACGCCTGCGGCCAGCGACCGCTATCTGCGGCGGGTACTGACCAAGACCATTGCGCTGAGAAACAGGACCAGCTGAACGCGGAGTTGGCGAGGACAACACCATGGATACACGCAAGACCGGACATCACCGCATGACACCCGCCATCGGCCGCCGCCAGCAGGGGGCGATCCTCGCGGTCAGCCTCATCATGCTGCTGGTGATGACGCTGATCGGCGTCACCGCCATGCAGAACACCATCATGGAACAGCGCATGGCGGGCAACACCCGGGACATCAACCTCGCCTTCCAGGCCGCGGAGGCCGCCCTGCGCGAGGGCGAGGTGGCGCTCGAGGCGGCTTCCCTGCCGGACTTCGACGGCACCACCGACGGCTATTACAAGGCCGAGGACATCGCCATCGGCAACCCGCAGGTATGGGAGGCCCCCGGTACCGTCTGGATCACCTACCCGGACAGCCTGGACGGCGTTCCCACCCCGCCCGAGTATGTCCTCGAGGAACTGATGCCGGTCAAGCAGGCCGGCGGCAGCCTGGCCGCCGACGAACCGCTGCCCGAGGTGAGCATGTACCGGGTCACCTCCCGGGCCAGCGGCTCCAGCAGCGACACCCAGATCATGCTGCAGACAACCTACAAGCGCTGAGTCGCCAGTCAGCAGAAGACCGAGGACAGACCTATGAAAACTCATCGTCGTCACCATCAACCGGTTGCCGCAATGGCAATTGCCTGGCTTGGCCTGTCCGCTCCGGCCTGGGGTGCACTCGATCTCTCCGACGCGCCGTTGTTCCTGACCACCAATGCCGACCCGAACATCATGTTCACGCTGGATGATTCGGGATCGATGCAATGGGAGTTGATGCCCGACGATTTGATTTATTCTTATTATCTCTATCCGCGCGCCAGCGGTATATACGGAAGCTCCGACTATTCCAATTGGGTTGTCAGCTTCGATGACAGCTACGGCTACACCGCCGTGGCACGCTCCCATGATGTCAACGCTATTTATTACAACCCGGAGATCACGTACAAGCCCTGGGCGGAAGCCGACGGCAGCCTGTATCCTGATGCGACACCAAGCTGCGCACCTCACAATCCCGAGAACACCGGTGCGGGATGCCGTGATCTGACCAGTACGAATTCAGCATATGCCGGCTGGGACAGCTGCACCTCGCGCTGGAGTTGTTCCTACAGCACGTCGACTCGGTCATTCTGGCCAGCCGTGTACTACAAGTATGACGGAACAGGCAATATCTGGAACACCAGCAATTACACCAAGGTCGAAATCCGCTCCGGTTCCACCTACACCGGCAGTAGCGAGCGGACTGATTGTGCCGCCGCGCCCACCTGTACCTATGCCGAGGAGATCCAGAACTTCGCCAACTGGTACACCTACTACCGTTCACGCATTCTCGCCGCGCGCGCCGGCGTCGGGCGGGCCTTCTCTCAGCAGTCGGAAGCCATGCGGGTCGGCTTCGCCACCATCAACCAGGGCTCGAAGACCGTCGACGGCGTCTCCAGCCCCGGCACCATCATCAAGGGCGTACGCCCGTTCAACGGCAGCGACCGGGCCGATTTCTTCGACAACCTCTACGGCCATGACATCCCGACCGCCGGCACCCCGCTGCGGCGGGCCCTGGATGACGTGGGGCAGTACTTCATGCGCAGCGACAATTCCGGCCCCTGGGGCGAAGCGCCAGGCACCAATGACTCCACGCCCCAGCTGACCTGCCGCCAGAGCTACAATATCCTGATGACGGACGGCTACTGGGCGGCAGGCTCGGCCAGGACATCTGCTGCGCGCGCCAACGTGGACAACAGCACCGGCCCGTCCATCACCGGCCCCGGTGGCGCAAGCTACCAGTACACTCCCGAGCATCCCTACAGCGACAGTCACTCCAATACGCTCGCTGACGTCGCCATGTACTACTGGAACCGCGACCTGCGGCCCGGCCTGGCCAACAAGGTGCCGACCAATACCGCCGACCCCGCCTTCTGGCAGCATCTGGTGAACTTCACCGTTGGCCTGGGCGTCAACGGCACCCTGGATCCGAGTACGGATCTGGCGGGCCTGGAGGCCGGCACCACCAGCTGGCCGCAGCCCTCGACCTCCGGTAGCGGGGCCAACATCGACGACCTGTGGCACGCCGCCCTGAACAGTCGTGGCGATTTCTTCAGTGCCGCCGACCCCGACACCTTCGCCGATGCCCTCACCGCGTCGCTCAATTCCATTGTGGGCCGCTCCAGTTCCGCCTCGGCGATCACCAGCAACTCCACCCGCCTCGATACCGACACCAATATCTACCAGGCCCGGTTCGACAGCAGCGACTGGACCGGCGAGCTGTATGCATACGAAATCGAGTCTGACGGAAGTGTCGGCAATCAGGCCTGGAAGGCCACCGACAATATCCCGGCCGCAGCCAGCCGCAGCATCTTCACCCTGAACAGCACCTCCTCGAACGGGGTAACGTTCGAGTGGGGCAATCTCAGCAGCAGCCAGCAGACGGACCTGGACACCAACATCCTGGGCGTGGACGACGGCCTGGGGCAGGACCGCCTGGCCTACCTGCGCGGTGACCAGTCGCAGGAACTGAAAAACGGCGGCAACTTCCGCAACCGCAGCAGCGTGCTGGGTGACATCATCAACTCCGACCCCCTGTTCGTGGGCACGCCCGATTACGGCTACGCCCTGCTGTCCGACCCCGAGGGCACCGACTACACGACGTTCCGCGACAACACCGCCTACAAGAACCGGCAGGGGATGCTGTACTTCGGGGCTAATGACGGCATGCTGCATGCCCTGAATGCCGACAGCGGCGCGGAAGTATTCACCTACGTACCGAGCTTCCTGTTCCCCGAACTCAGCGACCTGACCTCGCCGGATTATGCCCACAAATATTACGTCGACGGCTCGGCGCGGGCCGGCGACGCCTACATCAACGGCGTATGGCGTACCGTGCTGCTCGGCTCGGCCGGCGCCGGGGGCCGCGGCATTTTCGCACTTGATGTCACCTATCCCGGCACCTTCGACGCCGGCGACGTGCTGTGGGAGTACACCCATGCCGACCTGGGCTACACCATCGGCCAGCCCACCATCGTACGGCTGAATGACGACAGCTGGGCCGCGTTGTTCGGCAACGGCTACAACAGCGACAACCACAAGGCGATGCTGTTCCTCGTCGACCTCGAGACCGGCAACCTGATCAAGGCAATCGACACGGAGGTCGGGTCCTCGGCTTCGCCCAATGGGCTGGCCACCCCGGTGCCGGTCGACGTCGACGGCAACCGCACCACCGATTACGTGTATGCCGGGGACCTGCACGGCAACCTGTGGAAATTCGATCTCACCGGGTCGAACTCCAACCAGTGGGAGATCGCATTCAAGCAGGGCAATACACCCAAGCCCCTGTTCGTCGCAGTCGATGGCAGCGGAAACACCCAACCGATCACCATCCGCCCCGCCGTCGGCAACCACCCTGACAGCGGCCGCATGGTGTATTTCGGAACCGGCAAATACATCGAGATCGGTGACAATGTCGTCGGCCTCAACCCGCAGGTCCAGACCTTCTACGGTATCTGGGACAACGACAACGACCAGGTCGACCGCGGGGATCTGCTGGAACAGACCATCCTGGCGGAAATCGACGCCACAACTGCGGGACTCGTCAGTGACGTCCGCGCCATCTCCAACAACACGGCGGACTGGAACAGCCATGACGGCTGGTATCTTGACCTGGAGTCACCCGTAAGCGGCGCCGAAGGGGAACGCGTCATCAGCGCCCCGCTGCTGCGGCACGGCCGGATCATCTTCCCGACCGTCATCCCCTCCGCCGATGTGTGCGATTACGGCGGCTCGAGCTGGCTGATGGAGATGAACGCCCTGTCCGGGGCCCGTCTGGCCTACTCGGTATTCGACATGAATGGCGACGGCAAGGTCGATGACAAGGACTATGTCACTCTGGCCGACGGCAGCAAGGTGCCCGTGAGCGGCACACGCTTCGACGACATGATCGACACGCCGGCCATCATTTCCGCGGGCGAGAAGGAATACAAATACACCAGTGGATCAAGCGGCAGTTTCGACGTCATCACTGAGAAGGGCTCTGTCGTCCGGGGCCGACAGTCCTGGCGCCAACTCAAGTGAGCCGTACTCTACCGTACCCGATACTCAGGAGAACAGCATGCGACCCGCAAACAGAATCGCGCTCGGCCTTGTCCTCATGTGCAGTTCAATTGCACCGACACTGGCCCAGCCCTTAGACAACCCCAGGCGCCTGGAGGCGGCCGGTGTCGTGGAATTCGTCGGCCCCCTGGCGACCACGATACGGATCGACGGCCGCGACTACCGGATGGGCGATCAGGTCAGGCCCTGCAGGATCGGGGCGAGGACTGCAGGCAGCGATGAAGCCCCACAGTTGCAGCGGGGCCAACGCGTCAGTTTCAGCGTCAGCGACACACCGGCTGCCAACCCGGACCAACAGGTCATCGATCAGATATGCATCATTGAGGGTGAACGGTGAAAACACTGCCCTCTGTATTTTCGTCAGGCCGGCTCAGGACAGGCACAATGCAGACAAATACACGCGCAAGCGGATTCACGCTGATCGAACTGATGATCGTCGTGGCCATCGTCGGGATTCTGGCCGCCATCGCCTACCCCGCCTATCAGGAACAGGTACGCAAGACCAAGCGGGCGGAGGGTCAGGCAGAGTTGATGGACATCGCACAGCGGCTGGAACGCTGTTACACCCTGTACGGCAGCTACAATGATGCCACCTGCCCGATTGCAAACGGCGACACGATCATGTCGGCTGAAGACCACTACGAAGTCACCGTTGTCTCCGCCGCCGCAACCTTCGATCTCACCGCCGTCGGCCAGGGCGACCAGGCGAATGACAAGTGCGGCGATCTGACCTACGACAATACCGGCGCCAAGGGCATTGACAATGCCGACGCCGGCGTCACCTGGCAGGACTGCTGGTAAGGCAGGCTCCGGCGGCCCGGTCAGTCTAGGACTGCAGGGCCCGCGGCAGCGAAAACACCACCTCTTCCTCGATGCCCTCGGCCTCCCGGGGGCTGGCATAACCCAGTTCGGCCAGGTAATCGGTCACCCGCCGGACCAGGATCTCGGGGGCCGAGGCCCCGGCGGTGACGCCGATGGTTGCCTTTCCCTCGAGCCAGGCCGGCTCGATCTGGGCGGGCTCGTCGATCAGCCAGGCCGGCACGCCGCAGTGCTCGGCCAATTCCCGCAGACGGTTGGAGTTGGAACTGTTCTTCGACCCCACCACCAGGATGAGATCGCTCTGCCGGGCCAGTTCGCGCACCGCGTCCTGACGGTTCTGGGTGGCGTAGCAGATATCGTCCTTGCGCGGCCCCTGGATGGCAGGGAAACGCCGCTGGAGTACCTCGACGATACGGCGGGTATCGTCCACCGACAGGGTGGTCTGGGTGACGTAGGCCAGTTTGTCCGGATGCCTCGGCGCCAGTGCCTCGGCCTGCCGTACATCCTCGACCAGATACATCTCGCCGCCCTGGCTGCGGTCGTACTGGCCCAGGGTGCCTTCCACTTCCGGGTGGCCGGCATGGCCGATCAGCACGCAGTCATCGCCGGCCTTGGCGTGGCGCGCGACCTCCAGGTGCACCTTGGTCACCAGCGGACAGGTGGCATCGAACACCCGCAGACCGCGGCGTCCGGCCTCCTGGCGCACGGCCTGGGACACGCCATGGGCGCTGAAGATGACCGTGGCACCGTCAGGCACCTCGTCCAGTTCCTCCACGAACACGGCGCCACGCGCACGCAGGTCCTCGACCACGTAACGGTTGTGCACCACTTCGTGACGCACATAGATGGGCGCGCCGAACAGTTCCAGCGCGCGGTCAACGATCTCGATGGCGCGGTCGACGCCGGCGCAGAAGCCTCTGGGGTTGGCGAGCAGGACTTGCATGTCAGATTACCTCTGTTGGAACCGTCATTGCGAGGAGCGAAGCGACGTGGCAATCCCGTAAAGCAGAATCAATTGGTTGGAGATTGCCACGTCGCTTCGCTCCTCGCAATGACGGATCAATCAGCGGATTGTCGGGTTACACTACGCTGACCCGACCAACATGCTACATGCTTCCGTGGCCATTTCCATTCATGCATCCGCCGGCAATTCCACCTTCAGAATCTTCGCATCGAAATGGATCGGCTTGCCGGCCAATGGGTGATTGAAATCCACCTTGACCCGCCCGGCCTCGACCTCCAGCACCGCCCCGGGGATCTCCTCGCCGTCCGGCGTGGCGAAACCGATGATCAGCCCCGGCTCCGGCTCGATGTCGGCCGGGAAATCGGCCCGGTCCAGCCAGTGCACATTGGCCGGATCGCGCTCCCCGAAGGCCTGCTGACTGGTCAGGGTCAGGGTCTGTTCCTGGCCGGCCTTCATCCCGTACAGGCCCAGTTCCAGGTTGGGGTGCAGGGTGCCGTCGCCCATCACCAGTTCCAGCGGATCGTCGTCGAAGGTGTCCTCCACCACCCGCTCGTCGGCGGTGCGGATGCGCACATGCAGGGTGACGCGATAACCGTACTGGATTTCCGGCTCAAAGCTCATGCCTTCTCCCCACTCATACTGCCGCGGATCAGGGTCAGCAACAACAGCACAACGCCCGCGGTTATGGCCGAATCGGCCAGATTGAAGGTCGGCCAGTGCCAGCCGGCGTAGTGCCAGTCGATGAAGTCCACCACATAGCCGTGACGGGCCCGGTCGATCAGGTTGCCCACCGCGCCTCCCAGGATCAGCGCCAGGCCCAGTCCCTGCCAGCGCTCCTGCGGCTGGAGCTTGCGCAGCCAGCTGATCAGGATCGCCACCGCGATCAGTCCCACCAGGATGAAGAAGCCGCGCTGCCAGCCGCCGGCCTGGCTGAGAAAGCTGAAGGCCGCGCCGCGGTTGTAGACCAGGGTCAGATTGAACCAGCCGAACACCTCCACCGGCCGGCCGTAGGCCAGTGCCTGCTCCGCCCAGACCTTGCTGGCCTGGTCCAGCGCCACCACGACCAGCGCGATCAGTCCGCCCCAGCGCAGCATGGCGTCAGGCGAAGCGCCGGGACTCGCCGGCGCCGTCCACATTGTCCACGCAGCGCCCGCACAACTCGGGGTGTTCGGCATTCGTGCCCACATCCTCGCGGTGATGCCAGCAGCGGGCACACTTGGGATGATCGGACGGCGAGACCACCACCCACAACTCGTCGCCGCCGGCCAGCGTGACATGCGCGCCGGTCTCCGGCGGCTGGCTCACGGGATGCACCCGGGCATAGGAAGTCAGCAGCACGAAGCGCAGTTCGTCCTCCAGCCGCGCCAGCCGGTCCAGGATCTCGCGGCCGCAGTAGAGATCGACCTCGGCATCCAGCGAGGCACCGATGCCGCCGGCCACGCGCAACCGCTCCAGTTCGCGCGAGACGGCCATGCGCACCTCCATCACCTGGGTCCAGAAGTCCATGCCGAAGTCCTTCGACTCGGTCTCGCTGGTCAGGAACATCTGCGGCAACTCGAACCAGGTCTCCAGGAACACGGACGGCTCACGCTCGCCCGGGATGAGGCGCCAGATCTCCTCGGCGGTGTAGCTGAGGATCGGCGCCAGCCAGCGGGTGAGCGCCTCGATGATCAGATACATGGCGGTCTGGGCCGAGCGCCGCGCCACACTGTCGGCCTGGGTGGTGTACTGACGGTCCTTGATGACATCCAGGTAGAAGCCGCCCATATCCACCGAGCAGAAGTTGTGCACCTTCTGGTAGATCTGGTGGAACTCGTACTTTTCATAGGCCCGGATCAGTTCCTGCTGCAGCAGGCGCGCGCGCTCCACCGCCCAGCGATCCAGCATCAGCATCTGTTCCGGCGCCAGGGCGTTTTCCATCGGATCGAAGCCGGTGAGATTGGCGAGCAGGAAGCGCGCCGTATTGCGCAGCCGGCGATAGGCATCGGCGGTGCGCTTGAGGATCTCGTCGGAGACGCTCATTTCACCACGGTAGTCGGTCGCCGCCACCCACAGGCGCAGGATGTCGGCACCGAGTGAATTGACCACCTTCTGCGGTGCGACCACGTTGCCCTTCGACTTGGACATCTTCTGGCCCTTGGCATCCACCGTGAAGCCGTGGGTGAGCACGGCCTTGTAGGGCGCGGCGCCGGTCATGGCCACCGAGGTCAGCAGCGAGGACTGGAACCAGCCGCGGTGCTGATCCGAGCCTTCCAGGTACAGGTCGGCGGGACGGTTGAGCTGTTCGCGCCGGTCCAGCACGCAGGCATGGGTCACGCCGGAGTCGAACCAGACATCCAGGGTATCGGTGACCTTGACGTAGTCATCGGCGTCACTGCCCAGAAGATCGGCCGCTTCCAGGTCGAACCAGGCATCGATGCCCTCGCGCTCGACCCGCAGGGCCACCTCCTCGATCAGCCGCGCGGTATCGGGATGCAGTTCGCCGGTCTGTTTGTGCACGAACAGCGCAATCGGCACGCCCCAGGTACGCTGGCGCGAGACGCACCAGTCGGGCCGGTTGCCCACCATGCCCTCGATCCGCGCCCGGCCCCAGTCCGGCATCCACCGCACCCGGCCGATCCCGGTCAGCGCCTGGGAGCGCAGGCCCTGCTCCTCCATGCTGATGAACCACTGCGGCGTGGCACGGAAGATGATGGGCGTCTTGTGGCGCCAGCAGTGCGGATAGCTGTGACGCAGCTTCTCGTCATGCACCAGCGTGCCGCGTGCCTTCAGCACTTCGATGACCTCGCCGTTGGCGGCGAACACATGCTGGCCCGCGAACAGTTCGGTATCGGGCAGGAAGCGACCGTCGGGGCCGACCGGATTGTCCACCGGGATATTGAAGCGGCGGCCGACCACATAGTCGTCCTGACCGTGACCGGGGGCGGTGTGCACCGCACCGGTACCGGCCTCGGTGGTCACGTGCTCACCGGTGATCACCGGCACCTCGCGCGCATAGAAGGGATGCGCCAGCTTCACTCCCTCCAGGTCGCTGCCGCGGCAGTAGGCCACGACCTTGTAGTCGGCCACACCGTAACGCCCCAGCGCGTCCTGGATCAGTTCCTCGGCCAGCACCAGCCGCTCCTGGCCCAGGTCGGTCTGGCACTGGACCACGGCATACTCCAGCTCCGGGTGCACCGCCACCGCCCGGTTGGCCGGCAGGGTCCAGGGCGTGGTGGTCCAGATGACAATCGACAGCGGCCCCTTGCCTGCATGGCCCTCGACGTGGCGGCAGCGCGCCATGAGGGTCTCCTCGTCGAGCACGCCGAAGCGCACATCGATGGCGGGCGAGTCCTTGTCCTCGTACTCGACTTCGGCCTCGGCCAGCGCCGAACCACAGTCGGTGCACCAGTGCACCGGCTTGAACCCCTTGGTCAGGTGGCCATTGGCCGCAATCTTCCCCAGCGAGCGGATGATGTCGGCCTCGAAACGGTAATCCAGGGTGAGATAGGGATGCTCCCAGTCGCCGAATACGCCCAGGCGGATGAAATCAGTCTTCTGTTTCTCCACCTGCTTGAGCGCATAGTCGCGACAGGCCTGACGGAAGGTGCGGGCGTCGACCTTGACCCCGGCCTTGCCTACCTTCTTCTCCACATTCAACTCGATCGGCAGGCCGTGGCAGTCCCAGCCCGGGACATAGGGCGCATCATAGCCGCTCAGAGTCCTGCTCTTGACGATGATGTCCTTGAGCACCTTGTTCACGGCATGGCCGATATGGATCTCGCCATTGGCGTAGGGCGGACCGTCATGCAGGATGAACTTCGGCCGACCCTCCGAGGCCTCGCGGATCAGGCGGTACAGACCGATCTCCTCCCAGTGCCTGAGCATCTCCGGCTCGCGATTGGCCAGATTGCCGCGCATGGGAAAGGCGGTTTCGGGCAGGTTGAGGGTGTGCTTGTAATCGGCCACGTTGGTCCCTTTATCTCATTGCTGTGGTGAAAATAGCCACGGAAAACACGGAAAACTGCAAAACAATAATGTAGGTCGGGTTAGCCCGAAGGGCGTAACCCGACGTGGAGCCGCTCCTGTGTCACTTCCGTCATTCCGGCGAAGGCCGGAATCTATTGACCACGGTGGTTTCTGGATTCCGGCCTTCGCCGGAATGACGGAAATTATTTCTTTCCGTGCTTTCCGTGTTTTCCGTGGCTATTACTTTTTTCCCGTGCTTTCCCTGACCATCGCTTTTCAATCACCGCCGCGCGAAGAAATCCTTCGCCTCGACCACATCCCGGGCGATCTGTTCCTTCAACGCGTCGAAGGATTCGAATCTGTATTCCGGGCGCAGCTTGTGCAGGAAATCCACGCCCACGTATCTGCCGTAGATCTGCTGATCGAAATCGAACAGATTGATCTCCAGCAGGCTGCGGGTCCCGTCCACGGTCGGGCGCGTGCCGACATTGGCCACGCCCTGCACCGGCTCGGGATCGAGGCCGAACACCTCTACGGCAAACACGCCCTGCACCGGTGTGCGATGCCGGTGCAGGAACACATTGGCGGTCGGAAAGCCGATGGTGCGGCCGCGCTTGTCGCCATGCGCCACCCGGCCCAGCATGCGGTAGGGCCGCCCGAGCAGGCGCTCGGCCTGCTGCATCTCGCCCACCTCCAGCGCCTGGCGGATACGGGTGCTGCTCACCCGGGCGCCATCGATCTCGAAGGTGTGCATGTGCGCAACCTGGAAGCCGTGCCGCTCACCCGCCTGCTGCAGATAGGTGAAATCGCCTTCCCGACCCCGGCCGAAGCGGAAGTCGTCACCGACCACCAGGTATTTCACATTCAGGCCGTCGATCAGGATCTGCTGCACGAACTGTTCGGCCGTGAGCGCAGCCAGCGCCGGATTGAAGCGCAGGCACATGACCTGATCCACCGAATAGCGCTGCAGTGCAGCCAGCTTCTCGCGCAACCGGGTCAGGCGCGGCGGTGCAGCCTCCGGGGCAAAATATTCCTGCGGCTGCGGCTCGAAGGTCACCACCACGGTCGGCAGTCCCAACCCGGCCGCGCGCTCGGCCAGCTGCCCCAGCACGGCCTGATGGCCCAGGTGCACGCCGTCGAAGTTGCCGATGGTGGCCGCACAGCCGGATTCCATCCGCGTCAGATTGTGCAAGCCCCGGATCAACCGCATGGTTCATTACCCTGGATCAAGAGCACCACGGAATACACGGAAAGCACGGACATCGATATTTTGCCGGCCATGGCGCTACGCGCCCGGCCGGGATCTTTGACCATTGTTTTAATTTCCGTGTGTTCCGTGTATTCCGTGGCGCTCTTGCTCTTCATAACCATAAGCCATCCATTATAAAGAACCTGCCCCCGGGATCATACGTCCCCGGCATCCGGCCGCCGCCACAGCAGCTGCAGGCGCTGGCCCATGAGCTGGAGCAGCAGGAAGTACAGCCCCATGGCCAGGACGATCCAGAGCGCGAGTTGGCCGATCCGCTCCCAGCCGCCCCACTCCACCCAGGTTGCCGCTGCGGGCACGGCCCAGATCAGCAGCAGCGCCATGGCGGTACCGGCAACGACAATCCGCAGCAGCACCCGGCCCCAACCCGCAAGCGGGGCATAGACCCCCTCGCGGCGCAGGCGGCGGTAGAGCATGGCGGCGTTCTGCCAGCCGGTCAGGGCCGTGGCCAGGGCCAGGCCGGCATGCGGGCCGGTGATGTCCAGCAGGACCATAGGCACCACCAGCAGTACGTTTAGCACCATATTGCTGAGCATGGCGATGATGCCGATGCGCACCGGGGTACGTGAATCCTCGCGGGAATAGAAGGCCGGCGCCAGCACCTTGACCAGGATGAAGGCCGGCAACCCGACGGCGTAGGCCATCAGGCTCAAGCTGGCCATGAAGGCATCGTGCGGGGTGAAGGCATTGTACTGGAACAGGGTGATCAGGATCGGCTGAGCCAGCAGAATCAGGCCGATGGCCGCGGGCATTCCCAGCAGCAGCACCCAGCGCAGGGCCCGGTCCAGGGTGGCGGCGAACTCCTGCGGTGAACGGGCTGCATGGCTCTTCGACAGACTGGGCAGGATCACCGTGCCCAGCGCCACGCCGAACACGCCCAGGGGAAACTCCACCATGCGGTCGGCGTAGTACAGCCAGCTCACGCTGCCGGTGATCAGGAAGGAGGCGATCAGGGTGTCGAACAACAGGTTGATCTGGGCCACCGAGGAACCCAGCACCGCCGGCGCCATCAGTTTGAGGATGCGGCGCACGCCACTGTCGCGCCAGCCCCAGCGCGGTCGCGGCAGCAGCCGCAGCCGGGCCAGCCCCGGCAGGATCAGCAGCAGCTGGATCACCCCACCGGCGAACACGGCCCAGGCCAGTGCCATGACATGCACCTCGAACCAGGCGTCCCCGAACAGCGCCGCCAGGATGAACACCAGGTTCAGCAGCACCGGCGCAAAGGCCGGCAGGGCGAAGCGGCTGTAGGTATTGAGAATGCCGCCGCCGAAGGCCACCAGCGAGATGAACAGGATGTAGGGGAAGGTCACCCGCAGCATGTCGCCGGTCAGCGCGAATTTCTCCGGCTCGTCGATGAAGCCCGGTGCGAAGACCATGACCAGCAGCGGGCTGGCCAGCGAACCGACGATGCTCAGCAGCAGCAGGATGCCGGCCAGGGTGCCGAACACCCGGTCCACCAGCCCCTGCACCTCGGCGTGCTCGCGGTTGGCCTTGTAGTCGGACAGCACCGGCACGAAGGCGAGCGAGAAGGCACCCTCGCCGAACAGGCGGCGCAGGAAATTGGGGATCTTGAAGGCCACCAGGAAGGCATCCATGCCCAGGCCGACGCCGATGGCACGGGCAAAGACCATGTCGCGCACCAGCCCCAGCACCCTTGAAAGGAAGGTCATCAGACCCACCACGGCGGTGTTGCGCATCAGTCCGCGACTCACGAAGCCCCCATTAGCATGACGTTGAGGAAACCCTGGTTATCACACCTTCCGTCATACCCGCGACGGCGGGAATCCAGGTGTTTCAGAGGCTTGGATGCCCGCCCTCGCGGGCATGACGAATACATCGCAGATTTCTTAAGCATCTGTTTTTATTTACCCCGAGGCGATTTCCGGACGATACCGCCCCGGCCCGCCATTGACAAATGGCCGGAGTTTGCGCATATTACGCCGTCTTTCTGCAACTCGCACGAATCCAAGGAGTTTTACGTTGGCCAATACCGCACAAGCGAAGAAGCGTGCACGCCAGTCTGAAAAGCGCCGCCGGCACAACGCCAGCATGCGCTCGCGGCTGCGCACCAACATCAAGGGCGTCATCAAGGCCATCGGCAGCGGTGACCCCGAGGCCGCCCGTGCCGCTTACCAGAGTGCGGTACCGGTGATCGACAACATGGCACGCAAGGGCCTGATCCACAAGAACAAGGCCGCCCGCCATAAAAGCCGTCTGAACGCCCAGATCCGCAGCCTCAGCGCCGGCTGAAACCTTCAGCTGCAGCGGATTGCGCAAAAGAAAAGGCCGGTCACTGACCGGCCTTTTGCGTTGGGGTTCCCTGCGCCTGCCCGTAGGATGGGTGAAGGCGCTTCGCGCCGTAACCCATCACTGGGTCCATCTGCGATGGGTTACGCTGCGCTCCACCCATCCTACAGTCCCGTTTCCTCAGACCAGCACCAGATTGTCGCGGTGGATCAGTTCCGGCTCGTCCACGTAACCCAGCAGGGACTCGATCCGGTCGCTGGGCTGGCCGATGATCCGGGCAGCCTCGCCGGCATTGTAATTGACCAGGCCGCGGGCCACCTCGCTGCCGTCCTGATCCAGACAGCTGACCAGTTCGCCACGCTCGAATTCCCCTTCCACACCGGTCACCCCCACCGGCAGCAGACTGCGGCCTGAGTTGCGCAGCACGCTTACCGCGCCGGCATCCAGCACCAGCCGCCCCCGGACCGTGAGTTGCCCGGCCAGCCACTGCTTGCGCGCGGCCAGCGGCGCCTTCACTGCCCGCAGCAGCGTACCCAGTGACTCACCGGCCGCCACCTTACCCAGCACATCCGGTTCGCGGCCGGAGACGATCAGAGTGCTGGCACCGGAACGGGCCGCGCGCGCCGCGGCCCGTACCTTGGTCAGCATCCCGCCGCGGCCCAGGCTGCCGCTGCCGCCGGCCATCAGTTCCAGCGCCGGATCGGCCGCCTCGGCCTCCGGCACCAGTCGGGCATCGGGATTGCGGCGCGGATCGCTCTCGTACAGCCCCTGCTGGTCGGTGAGGATGACCAGCAGTTCGGCCTCGACCAGATTGGCCACCAGCGCGGCCAGGGTGTCGTTGTCGCCGAAACGGATCTCGTCGGTGGCAACGGTATCGTTCTCATTGACCACCGGGATCACGCCCATGCGCAGCAGGGTACGCAGGGTGCTGCGCGCGTTCAGGTAGCGCACCCGATCGGAGAGATCGTCGTGAGTGAGCAGGATCTGGGCGGTGTGGTAGCCGTGCTCGGAGAAGCGGGATTCATAGGCCTGGACCAGCCCCATCTGGCCGACGGCCGCGGCGGCCTGCAACTCATGCAGGGCGTGCGGGCGGGTGACCCAGTGCAGCCGGTGCATACCCTCGGCCACCGCGCCGGAAGACACCAGCAGGATTTCATGCCCGGCGGCGCGCAGCCGCGCCATCTGCTCCACCCAGGCGCCGATGGCGCCGTGGGCGAGCCCCCGCCCCTCGTCGGTCAGCAGGGCGCTGCCGATCTTGATCACCCAGCGCCGGCTTTTGCCCAGTTCGCTACGACTCGTCACCAGTGCAGATCCTATCTATCAAAAACAATCGCCACGGAATACACGGAAAGCACGGACATTATCCAATCATTGATATATGCGGTTGCCCCCATTAATCGTCATTCCGGCGAAGGCCGGAATCCAGATACCGCTGTGGTCACTGGATCCCGGCCTTCGCCGGGATGACGAGCATGAAGTCGGCAAGAGCCTCGATGGTTCCTACCATTATATTTTCCGTGCTTTCCGTGTATTCCGTGGCCATTAAAAATCAGTCAACGGAACCATTGTCCCCGATGTCCGCCGCCGCGGCCAGATCCTGCTGCTCCAGATGCGTCATCACCGCCTTGACCAGATCATCCGTCCCTTCGCCGGTGGCGGCGGAGATACGGAACACCGGTCCGGTCCATTTCAGTGCGTTGATGATTTCATCACAGCGGGCCGTGCGTTCGTCGGCCGGCAGCAGGTCCAGTTTATTCAGCACCAGCCAGCGCGGCCGGTCGGCCAGTTCCGGGCTGTACTTTTCCAGTTCGGCAATGATCTTGCGGGCATCGTCCACCGGATCGCCGCTGCCGCCGAACGGCGAGACATCCAGCAGATGCAGCAGCAGCCGGGTGCGGGCCAGATGCTTGAGAAAACGCACGCCCAGCCCGGCGCCCTCGGCCGCGCCCTCGATCAGGCCCGGGATGTCGGCGATCACGAAGCTCTGATGCTGCGCCAGGCGCACCACGCCGAGATTGGGATAGAGGGTGGTGAAGGGATAGTCCGCCACCTTGGGCCGGGCTGCGGAGACGGCCCGGATCAGGGTGGACTTGCCGGCATTTGGCATGCCCAGCAGACCGACATCGGCCAGCAGCTTCAACTCCAGGCGCAGTTCGCGCTGCTCGCCGGGGGTGCCAGGCGTGGATTGCCGCGGCGCGCGGTTGGTGGAGCTCTTGAAGCGGGCATTGCCGATGCCGTGCCAACCGCCCTGCGCAACCCGCAGGCGCTGACCGGATTCGGTCAGGTCGCCGATCAGCTCACCGGTGTCGTGGTCATAGACCATGGTGCCCACCGGTACCCGGATCACACGGTCCTCGCCACCGGCGCCGGTGCAGTTGCGGCCGCGGCCGTTCTCGCCCCGCTGGGCCTGGTAGCGGCGTTCATAGCGGAAATCGACCAGGGTGTTGATGCTCTCGTCGGCGACCAGGAAGACACTGCCGCCGTCGCCGCCGTCACCGCCGTCGGGCCCCCCGAAGGGGATGTACTTCTCGCGCCGGAAACTGACGCAGCCGTTGCCACCGTCTCCGGCGGCGACCCTGATGGTGGCTTCATCGACGAATTTCATGGGTCTGGGTTAAGGGCTCGGGGTTCAGGGATCAATGGCACGTACTTAAAGTCTCGATTCCCGTCATCCCGGCGCAGGCCGGGATCCAGGGACCGCGGTGGCGACTGGATTCCGGCCTGCGCCGGAATGACGGGGGGAGGTTATTGATTTCGTCGTAAACGAGATAATCGGGTTCGGCCCCTGTATCCTGAAAATAAAAAGCCCCGAACGCACTGCCGGGGCTTTCTCTGCAGCAGGCTGGTGCCGGGGCGCTTATTCGGCCGGCACGACCTCCACGAACTTGCGGCCCTGGGCGCCGCGAACCACGAACTGCACCGTGCCGTCGGCCTTGGCATACAGGGTATGGTCCTTGCCGCAGCCGACATTGGTGCCGGCATGGAAATGGGTGCCGCGCTGCCGCACCAGGATACTGCCGGCCGAGACGGCCTGGCCGCCGAAGCGTTTCACGCCCAGGCGCTTGGACTGGGAATCGCGACCGTTGCGTGTACTACCACCCGCTTTCTTGTGTGCCATTGTACTGAACCTCTATATAGCGTGTTGGCGTCCCGGCTCAGGCCGACACGTCGGTGATCTCGACCTCGGTGTAGGCCTGACGATGGCCCTGACGCTTCATGTGATGCTTGCGGCGGCGGAATTTGATGATCTCCACCTTCTTGCCGCGGCCCTGGCTCTTCACGGTCGCGGTAACCTTGCCACCGGCCACGTAGGGAGCGCCGATCTTGACGTCGTCGCCATTGCCGACCATCAGGACCTTGTCAAATTCGACCGACTCGCCTTCGGCGGCCTTGAGCTTCTCGATGCGGAGCTTGTCGCCGGGAGCGACCCGGTACTGCTTGCCGCCGGTCTGGATTACTGCGTACATAGCCATGATTCTCCGAAAATTCGTCCACCCGCAGCGCCGCACCGACGGACCCCGCAGGAAAGACGCGCAATTCTATCGGCTGCGTCAGGCCGGGTCAATCACTCCGCCCGCTTTGCGGCGGTGGACTTGAGCAGGCAAATCAACGGATAATGACGTAATTTCCACCCTGCGCCACCACTGCGGCCGCCGGAATCGAGCAGAGCATGCGTGATCCTCTCGTAAAAACCAATCAATTCATGGACCTGGAGCAGATCCGCCAACTCTCGGCGCGGGACATGGCCGAGGTCGACCGGGTCGTCCAGGAGCGGCTGCGCTCCGATGTGCTGCTGATCAACCAGCTGGGACTCTACATCATCAACAGCGGCGGCAAGCGCCTGCGCCCGCTGCTGGTACTGCTGGCCGCGCGCGCCTGCGGCTATGCCGGCCCCCACCATGTACCGCTGGCCGCGATCATCGAGTTCATCCACACCGCCACCCTGCTGCACGACGACGTGGTCGATGCCTCCGACCTGCGCCGCGGCCGCGATACCGCCAATGCCATCTGGGGCAACGAGGCAGCGGTGCTGGTCGGCGATTTTCTCTACTCGCGCTCGTTTCAGATGATGGTCGAGATCGGCAGCATGCGCATCATGGAGATCATGGCGCAAACCACCAACACCATTGCCGAGGGCGAGGTGATGCAACTGCTCAACTGCCACGACCCGGACACCACCGAGGCCCGCTACCTGGAGGTGATCCGCTCCAAGACCGCCAAGCTGTTCGAGGCCGCTGCCCGGGTCGGCGCCGTACTGGGTGAGCAGCCGTCGCAGATCGAGACCGCCATGGCCGACTACGGCATGCACCTGGGCACGGCCTTCCAGCTCATCGACGACGTGCTCGACTACAGCGCCGACAGCACCGAGACCGGCAAGAACATCGGTGACGATCTCGCCGAGGGCAAGCCCACCCTGCCGCTGATCCATGCCATGCGCGAAGGCACACCGGCACAGGTCGAACTGATCCGACAGGCCATCGAACAGGGCGGGCGCGACCACATCGACGCGGTGCAGGCGGCCATTGAATCCACCGGGGCCATCGCGTACACTGCGCAATCCGCGCGCGAGGCCGCCGACAAGGCCACCCAGGCGCTGGAGGGACTCCCGACGTCGCAGTACAAAGACGCCCTCTATGCGCTGGCCGAGTTTGCCGTCAGCCGCACGCATTGATCCTTTCTTCGGGGTGTAGCTCAGCCTGGTAGAGCACCGTCTTCGGGAGGCGGGGGTCGTAGGTTCGAATCCTGTCACCCCGACCATTTCTCTCTTCTCCGCTTTACAGTGCCGAATTCAACGCAGAGGCGTTTATGCCCTCTTGGGTACGAAGGCGCAGAGCTTTTCTGGATATCGTCTGAATCCGTTCAGCATGCAGGTCGGGTTAGCGCAGCGTAACCCGACGGCCCGCGGCATGTTGGGTTACGGTGCTACGCACTTGACCCAATCCACATCCGATCAACAATAAGCAGAATTCCAGTCTATCCGTCATCCCCGCGAAGGCGGGGATCCACGGCTTGGTTGCTCTGTCAGGCACTGGATTCCCGCCTTCGCGGGAATGACGAGGCTGAAGTAAGTACCCTCCCCCCCTCTTTAACCATTCTCGATTTCTTTGCGCCTCTGTGCCTCCGCGCCCTCTGCGTTATCGCCACCCAACCCCGATCCCGATCCGATCGTCTCCCGATGCCCGTAGGGCCGCCAGGCCGGGGAGATCACGTTGGGCATCTGCGAACGCCGCAACAGCCGCGCCGGGGCCAGGGCGAACTCGCCGTAGCGGCTGTTGACCGCGTCCATCACCCGGCTCACTTCTCCGCGCGCCGGCGTCGGTTCGAACAGCGACAGCTGGTAATCGGCCGGGGCCGGGTCCAGCGCCGTCACCTGCACCTGATGCACGCCCTCGCCCCGCCAGCAGTCCAGAAATATCGCCCGGGCCAGGGCGGCGATCACGCGGCTGTCGTCGGTGGGCCGCACCAGCCGGCGCTTGTCGCCGAGCCAGCCGGGATCGGCGCGCAGGCCGACGAAGAAGCTCTGCGCCTGCATGCCGTGACGGCGCAGGCGCGCGCCCACCTTCTGGCTCATGTGCAGCAGAAAGGTGAGGATGACCTCGCGCGAACGGGTGGCCGGCGGCATCACCTTGCCGTGGCCGATGGTCTTCGGCGGCGCCTCGCGGGTCAGCACCGGCTCCGGGTCCGCGCCCTGGCACATGTACCAGATACGCCGACCCGGATTGCCGAAGCGCCGCGCCAGCACACTGATGGGCAGGCGCGCCATGTCGCCGCAGCGGTGCACCCCATGCTCGGCCAGGAACCGGCCGATACCCTTGTTGATGCCGCACAGTTCGGTCACCGGCACCGCGCGCAGCCGCTCGCGCGCCTCCCAGGGCGGGATCACGGTCAGACCGTCAGGTTTGTTCAGCTTGGCGGCATACTTGGCCGTGGTCTTGTCGCCGGACAGGCCTACCGAGCAGGTCACGCCGGCGGTCTCATACACCAGTTCCCGCACCCGCCGGGCGACGCCCTCGGGATGGCCCAGCAGGCGCTGGCAGCGGGTGATATCCAGGAAGGCCTCGTCGACCGAAAAGATTTCGATATCCGGCGTGATGGTGCGCAGGGCCGCCATAATGGCGGTGGAGACGGCGGCGTAGCGCTCCGGTCGCGCCGGGACCTGGATCAGGCCCGGACAGCGCAGGCGTGCCTCGGGCAGGCGCATCCCCGTGTGCACGCCGAAGGCGCGCGCCTCGTAGGAGCAGGTGATGAGACAGGTGCCCTGGGCACCGTTGGTGATGCCCAGCGGCCGTTTCCGCCAGGCCGGGTTGTCACGCTGCTCGATGGCCGCGAAGAAGGCATCCATGTCGACCAGGATGATGGCCCGCGGCCAGGCCCAGGCGGGCGGCGGACGCAGCGGGCGCTCCTCCAACATGATACTGACGGGGTCGGGAGATCGGTCAGCGGTAACTGCGCAGCTGGCCGACCACCACGCCCTGAATGGTCACGCGCTCGGCCGAGTAGACCATGGCCGCCAGTGCGGGGTTGGCCGGGATCAGTTCGATCATGCCGTCGCCGCAGCGTTTGAGCCGCTTGAGGGTGGCCTCCTGGCCGTCGATCAGCGCCACCACGATGTCGCCGTCCTCGGCCCGGTCCTGCTGGCGCACCACCACGGTGTCGCCGTCCAGGATGCCGGCCTCGATCATGGAGTCGCCCACCACCTGCAACGCATAGCGGTCCGGCCCCAGCAGGAAGTCGGCCAGGTTGAGGGTGTCCTGCCCCGGGATGGCCTCGATCGGCCGACCGGCGGCGATCCGCCCCAGCAGCGGCAGGCTGCCGGCCGGATCGCCGGGCCCATCCAGCACCTCCAGCGCCCGCGCCCCGTGCGGTGCCCGGCGCAGATAGCCCTTGTCCTGCAGCCGGCTGACGTAGCGGTGCACGCTGCCGCGCGAGCGCACCCCGATGGCCGCGCCGATCTCCTCCAGGCTGGGGGCGTAGCCGTGCTCGGCCAGGTGGCGGCGGATGAACTGCAGGGTCCTGTGTTCCTGGGGGGTCAGCATGGGCGTTCTCGCTCTGTTCTCATCTGCAGGCAGCATAGAGAACAAAATGAAAACACGCAAGCGATGGGAGTGGAGGACTGGTAACGCTGTATCCGGTACAGGGAAGAACACGGATGGTGCCAGTCAGGATCAGCCAGGATAGTCCACCCCTGCCCCAGCACTATAATATTCACATATAAATGATTATATAAGTCTTGTAATATTATATTTATATGATTAATATATTTCAGTCAAAATACGTATATATGATTTTATTGAAATAAATATATTATATATAGGTGATTATAATGCGCCCTGAAGACCGAGCCACCGCTCGCCGCAACCTGGACAGGCGGCTGAATGAATTGAAATATTCCGAGGCTCTCACGCGCCCCCCGCGCGGCTGGATCAGAGCAATCCGGGAAGCGCTGGGCATGACGACCGCCCAACTCGGAAAACGGCTGGGCGTTGTTCAATCACGCGTGACGGCCATCGAGCAAGCAGAGGCCAGGCACACATTAACGCTGGCGAGCCTGGAAAAAGCAGCCCACGCACTGGATTGCCGCCTCGTTTATGCCCTGGTCCCACGCAAGCCTCTTGAAGAGCTGGTCGAGGACCGCGCCCGGCTGAAGGCCGGGAAACGGCTCGAGTCCACCCGCCACAGTATGGCGCTCGAAGCTCAGGGCGTGGCGGAGGCTGACGAGCAGGAACAGCTCAAACGCATGGTGCAGCGGATTCTCGACAAGGCGGGTTCCGAACTGTGGGAGGACGGGGAATGAAAGGTCCTCTGGAGGATCAGGACGATGCCTCCACCCCGCTTACCGAGGAAGAGCGGGAAGACCTGATCCCTTCCTATATCACCCTTCGGTCCGAACTGAATGAAGCCGAGCAGGCCAACATACTGGAAGCAGAGGAATGGGCGTTTTCACGCAAACGCGACGTCCTCGACGCACGGTTCCTGATCCGCCTGCATCAACGCATGCTCGGGCGGGTCTGGCGTTGGGCCGGGAGCTTCCGCAGGACGTCCCGGAATATCGGCGTTGACGCCTACCGCATCCCTGTGGAACTACGCCTGCTCACCGATGATTGCCGGTATTGGATCGAGAACGGAACCTATGAGCCGGATGAGATTGCGGCGCGATTTCATCACCGGCTGGTGCTGATCCATCCCTTTCCGAACGGCAACGGCCGCCATGCGCGCATGGCAACCGATTTGTTACTGGTCGCCATGGGCCGTCCCCGGTTTTCCTGGGGACGGGTCAATCTCGTTGATCCGGGCGAGACACGACAACGCTATGTGGACGCGCTTCGTGCCGCCGACAACCACGACATCGAGCCATTGCTGGAATTTGTTCGATCATAAACCACAAATGACATGAGCAATGTTTGTCCGTCCCTTCATTGCTTGACACAGGAAGATGAGGGAAATTTACTGATAGCCCGCACCGCAAATCAGCCTGGGTTCCTTATGCCCCACGGAGTTATTCACTCCTGAGCTGGTCCAGGGCCTGCTTCACTGAGGGACAAAGCGTCATCGCCTTTTGATCCAGTCGTTCGACACCGCTGGAATACGAATAAGGGCAACGGGGATCAGCAGGACGTTCGATCTCCAGCTGCTTTAAGCTCGCCGGCACCAACTCCTTGGCAATCCGCTCGACGAGCCGGGCTCGCGACGAATTCGTCCCGTGTATCTCCGCACGCATACGATGGTAGGACAAGATGCTCGCACCGGAATCGCCGCCCGGGCCGCCGAGACTGAACACAAAATTGGCGTCGCCGTGATAGATGTCCACTCCAGTAATGCCGACATACATTGTCCGTCTGTCTCCGAAATGCACCATCCGGGCACGCGCATGCAAACGCTGCATGGGCGGCTCCGCTTCGAATTGCCCCTGCGCCGTCTCCACCGCCCCCACCGTTTCCTCTACGTAGTAGCGCGACAGCGCATCCTCTGATTCCGCCGCATCGTAGAGCGCCTCAACATATCGGGACTTCGTCCACTCGCCGAAATCGATCGACTCGTCCCCGGACTGTACCAAGTAGGCTTCAATCGCCCGCTGACGCGGAATGCGATCGGCCTTTCCCCACTGCCATGATTCCTTCAGTCTCATAATCCGGACCGGGATATCCGTCATCTCGTTGAATACCTCGGCCACCTCCGTAACCAACCATGGATTGCAGGGCGGCAAAGGCACCAATACAACCTGCAGCCCAGGGCCCACCCCGTGAATCTCCGGAAAATCCTCCACCGACGCCGGTGCCCGTCCGAGAAACTCAGCCGCAGCATCGATGAGTTGCCGAATCTCTGCGTTTTCAAGAACGACTCGGGCACTGTCAGCAGCCGCCCCATTATCAGGCGAATGGCGGAAAAACAGCGCATGCGCCCTGTAATCAGCGGGGGATGACTTGAGATGTCGCTCAAGAACATGCAGGCCAGCCTCAAGATCCCCTGCACCGATTAAATGCTCAGCATATTGACGGATGTGCGGACTCCATACGCCCATCTGGACGTTACCCCCGGCGAGAGCCTCTTCATAGCGCTGCCGATTGACCAGGTGCTCGAGACCCTCCAAACTCTCGTCCGGTACCGAAGCCTGATCCGTCTTCGAGCTGAACGTCCAGATTTGAATCGAGGCAGGCAGAACGAACACCTGCACATCAAGTTCAGCCTCATCCACCTGCAGCATCGCACGGATTGTTGTATCCGTAATACTGACAAACCGCCCTTTCTTCGCCGTCTCCATCCTGTCGTTGATATTGGACGCGATGGCATTCAACAGATCATGGCAGCGAGATCGAACGCAGTCGATATGCTCCACCATCAACATACCCGCGTCATCGAACGTCCCATAGACGGCCTGCTGAACACCTTCTTTCTCGGTCTCATTCAAATACTGCGGCTCCCATCCACCGTATTTCAGTGCGGGCGCGTAGTAGTCGGGAAGGAAAGAAGACACTTGTACTGCCAATGCAGAATGGCTAAATAGAGCCAGCACCAGACCTGTTAGCGAGATTTTCTTATCCAGTTTTTCTACAAAACCCAGCAACATTCCCTCCCCTTTTATTCTCATTTATATTGACAGAGACCATTTCTTGTGCGACTGCTTCACGGGAACCATTCTATCAGAGCGGCCAGCCCAGCCATGGATGTAGTGGTGGATCAGACTTCCCTCGGCGTCGGCCTAGACGATCAGGTTGCCGGCAGCGTCATAGGTAATTGAATCTCCACAATAAGCCAGCTGAATATATTCAGGATAGACTACTTACTTTTTAACGCAGGTCTTTCCACCCAGACCACACAAAAAATGCCCCAACCAAGCAAAATATCAGCCCATATCCATAACGCTCCGCATCCAGAAAAACATTAACCCCCCGTGCGATTTGACCTGTAATCATTACAGATACGCCGTATATCAAGCAGCCAATACCTACAAAAAATTTCACACTGCAACCCAGCCATTCAGTCATTTTTTTGAAGAAAACATGGATTTCATATTTGAAGCAATACGGTCGATAGCCACCGGAATTGCTTCGATCGAGGTAAGCGCATACGACACGGGTGAGGGCGAGGGTGAACTCGCAGTATTAGTCCTCCTACCCACCGCAAATTCCACAACATCTATTCCTGACTGAATAGCTTGTGGATTTGAGCCTGAGGTCAACGCGGCCGTCGCTGCAGAACTCCCCATAATCCGAGAACGGGCCGCCTGCCAGGCAGAGGCCAACGCACGCCCGACATGCGGTGCGGCCGCCCGCCCGGCCGTCATCACCGCGCGGCCTGCCCACACGGCACAGGGCACACAGTAGGTCCCCTCGGGATCAACCCCGATGATCGGATTCCCACCCACATAGGCATACAGGTTCAGCCCGCCCTCGAACCCGATCGGGTCCTCGGAGATGAACCGACCCACTTCGGCATCGTAATAGCGCGCCCGCATGTAGTACAGCCCCGCGGCCTCCTCCATCACCCCGTACTGGCCCACGTAGGTGAACGGCTGCGGGACGGCCTCGCTGCGCTCGGCCACCCGCCCGTAGGGGCGGTAGCTGTAGGCGTTGACAATGGCCTCGTCGGCATCCGTGATCGCCACCGTGCTGCCCAGGGCATCGAAGTGATAGGTGTAGGCGGTGTCGCCCTCGATCAGCGCGATCAGGCCCTGGCCGTGGATGTAGTGGCGGATCAGCCGCCCTGCGGCGGTATAACTGCAACCAACCGTTGCCCCATCCAGGCACAACCGCCGGAGCAGCTAGTCGTAGGCATCATAATAGTGAAGGGTCTCCGCCCCGCGGTCGATCATCCTAGAACATGCCTGCATCCAGGATTATTCACAATACTAATTCCCGCATTCCTTCATGTTCGTTTTTTAATCCATACTGCGACATACCTCAATAGCAACAAGTAAAGGACTGCGATTAATACAAATGCCACATTATTCCCAATATATTGTTTAATCGGATAATAAAAAAAACCAAATAGCAATATTCCCAAGATGAGAATCGTATTAGACTTGTTCATTATTTGTTGCTCGTACTACTGATTGCATCGCTGTTATTCTCACCGAACATTGCTTTACCTGCAGCCTTAGATATTTGCCATCCAGCTTGCGTCATAACTTCATCGCCGAATTTCCTAGATGCCCTCCGTCCAATATTATTGCCGGGATTCCGATTTATGACCTTACTCAGCTTATTGAGTTTTTTGGCAGAACTGAAAATACTCGGTGATACAGCACCTACTGCTGCAGATACAGCAACATCCTCCCATCCAATCTCAGTCCAGTCACCTCCATTTAATGCCAGCTGCAATCCAACCTCCATGCCGCCGCCAACTATGGCACCAAAAATCCCAACCTCCCCACTGGGATCAACAGCATTGATCGGATTCCCACCCACATAGGCATACAGGTTCAGCCCGCCCTCGAACCCGATCGGGTCCTCGGAGATGAACCGGCCCACTTCGGCATCGTAATAGCGCGCCCGCATGTAGTACAGCCCCGCGGCCTCTTCCATCACCCCGTACTGGCCGACGTAGGTGAAGGGCTGGTCCATGGTCTCGCTGCGCTCGGCCACCCGCCCGTAGGGGCGGTAGCTGTAGGCGTTGACAATGGCCTCGTCGGCATCCGTGATCGCCACCGTGCTGCCCAGGGCATCGAAGTGATAGGTGTAGGCGGTGTCGCCTTCGATCAGCGCAATCAGCCCCTGGCCGTGGACATAGTGGCGGGTGATCGTGCCGCCGGCGTCGGCCTCGGCGATCAGGTTGCCGGCGGCATCATGGATGTACTGCGTCGTGACGCCATCCCGGGTGGCCGCGAGGCGGTTGCCCGCGCCGTCGTACGCGTACTGGGTGTCGGCCCCGAGGCCGACCAGCCGGTGGGCGGGGTCGAAGGCGAGGGTCGTGCCGCTCCGGTCGGTCAGCTGGCCCTCGGCGTCATAGGCGAAGCTCTCACCCCCGGCCGTCTGCAGCCGGGTGCGCTCGGCGTTGTAGCTCAGCGGCGTCTCGCCCGCTTCCAGGCTGACCGGGTGCAGGGGCGCTTCGCGCACCTCCTGGGTCCGGTTGCCGTTGCCGTCCAGGCTGAACTGCTGCTCCCATACCACGCTGGCGTCGCTGCGGCGGTGGGTCAGGCGGGTCAGACGGTCGGCGGTGTCGTAGTGGTAGTTCACCACGCTGCCATTGGCATTGAGTTGCAGCACCAGCCGCCCAGCCGGGTCGTAGACATACTCGGTGGTGCGGCTCGCCCAGTCGGTGACGGTGCGCAGCCGGCTCAGGGCGTCGTAGCCGTAGCTCACTGTCCTGCCGTCCGGGTAGGTCAGACCGGTCAGGTTGCCGGCGGCGTCGTAGGCATAGCCCACGCTGTGGCCGTTGGCGTCGGTGCGGCTGGGGCATGCAACCAACGATACTACCATCACGGTCGCACTCGCTGTGCCTGCGACCTGCGCCCACATGCGGGCAGCCATGGCGATTCTATGCCGGATTGCAAGACCTGGTTCCGTCCTTGACCCCGTCGTCCAACGCGGTCGCCGTTGCCGAACTCCCCATAATTCGAGAATGGGCCCCCTGCCCCTGCCCCTGCCCCTGCCCCTGCCCCTGCCCCTGCCCCTGCCCCTGCCCCTGCCCCTGCCCCTGCCCCTGCCCCTGCCACTGCCACTGCCACTGCCACGCCGAGTCCAGTGCACGCCTAAACACCGTTCCAGCCAAAGCACCTATTTCTTGTTTTTTTTAGTAATTCCTTGCAACACTCCGTACAGCACCCCTCCTCCTGCAACTATAAATATGATGCCAACAAGGCTCTTAAATTCTCCAAAATCAACAAAATACCCATAGAACAATCTACTCGCTTTCCCTGTTATAAACACAGATATCCCTATAACCACAAGAAACACTCCCGTAATCAATAGGAATATGCTGCCACTATCTAGCTTAAACTTCATTTGTAACTATTCAAATTTGCTGGTTTATTCATCACAGGCGCGGGTCGATCTGAAGTGGCTTCTGAGGCTGACTCTCCACTTACTGCGTCTAATAAAGACTTCGTTCCAATCGAGACAAATGCGCCAGCATAGCCTCCAGGGGTTGGAGGAGGTGGCCCCTCAGTGGAAACCCCGACAACAAAGTCTATAGCGTTTTCATGAGTCACAGGATTTGACAGCATTGTAGTCGTGACCGGATTCGTATAGGCGAATGTTTTCGCGGCCTGCCACGCCGAGCCCAGTGCACGACCGATATGCGGCGCCGCCGCCCGCCCGGCTGTCATCACCGCGCGGCCTGCCCACACAGCGCAGGGCACACAGTAGGTTCCCTCCGGATCAACCCCGATGATCGGATTCCCACCCACATAGGCATACAGGTTCAGCCCGCCCTCGAACCCGATCGGGTCCTCGGAGATGAACCGGCCCACCTCGGCATCGTAGTAGCGCGCCCGCATGTAGTACAGCCCCGCGGCCTCTTCCATCACCCCGTACTGGCCGACGTAGGTGAAGGGCTGGTCTATGGCCTCGCTGCGCTCGACCACCCGCCCGTAGGGGCGGTAGCTGTAGGCGTTGACGATCTGCTCATCCGCATCGGTCAGCGCCACCGTGCTGCCCAGGGCGTCGAAGTGATAGGTGTAGGCGGTGTTGCCCTCGATCAGCGCGATCAGACCCTGGCCGTGGACGTAGTGGCGGGTGATCGTGCCGCCGGCGTCGGCCTCGGCGATCAGGTTGCCGGCGGCATCGTGGATGTACTGCGTCGTAGCGCCCTCCCGGGTGGCCGCGAGGCGGTTGCCGGCGCCGTCGTAGTGGAACGCGGTCTCTGTCCCGAGGCCGACCAGCCGGTGGGCGGGGTCGAAGGCGAGGGTCGTGCCGCTCCGGTCGGTCAGCTGCCCTTCGGCGTCATAACTGAAGCTGTCGCTGCCGGCACTCTGCAGCCGGGTGCGCTGGGCGTTGTAGCCGAGCAGGGTCTCGCCGGCGGCCAGGCTGACGGGATCGTAGACATACTCGGTGGCCCGACCCGCCCAGTCGGTGATCATTCAATGCATTGAGGTAATATCCCAGTTTTCTGGCAACTGCTCCGTGATTTCTTTGCCGGATAAGCGCACCAAGACCGATTCAATATCCTTATCCTTTCCATTAAAACAAAACTGCCTGCCGTCTTTCAGATCGAGTCGAAAATGATCGGTCTCGCGTGCAAACAAGGTATTGATGCGTTTCAGCCAATGCCCTTCTATCCGAAATCGTTTTACACTGGCGATTTCATGAGGAGTAAAAGAATCCTGCTTCAAGTAATATCCTTTGACGCGGACCTTACCTGCATCATGGAATAAATGATAGACAATGAATAGTTTTCTAATATCATGGAGCAATACTTGGTATGCTCCAATCAAGAACCAGATACCAACATATATGGGAATAATACCGCTCAAAACCAGCTGAACCATTCGAGAGAGATTATTTTTTAGATCTTCGAGTTCCGGCCCCAAGACTTGGTACAACATATATATACCCGTAGCAATGAACACATAAAACACAACATGCCCGGGCAGATAAAACCATGCCAATATTCGGTAACCCAGACCCTCCGTCCATCTGGCCTCGGCCGACTTCATAAAAGCTGGCATCGTCGGATTATTTCCCTGCATTGAAGCTGGAAGATACATTGCGCCCAATCAGTGTACCGGCATTGCTCGGCCCAAACCCGATCACGCCTGCCGATATCTGTTCCGCCAGGGTTTTGCCGAAGGGCCGTGTGATTGCTGACGCAGCTCCGCCTCCAATCCCCGCGCCAACAACCTCTAGCGCATTAAAATTTTGCACAAAAGATTGATCTGCATCAGTTCCTATACTGATTCCCTGTGCAACAACATTTGAGGCTGAGCTCAACCCGGCGCCTCGAGCAAAAGTCGCACCTACTGTCCTGCCAACCGAAAGGGGCGAAAGCGCACCAGCTGCCGCACCCGTACCTGCCCCGATCAAGGCATCTTTCACATTACAGCCATCCAGGCAAGCGCCGATTCCGCCTGCAACACCGCCGATGATTCCGCCAACGGCATTGACCACCCAAGTCCCTTCCGGATCGACCCCGACGATCGGATTCCCACCCACATAGGCATACAGGTTCAGCCCGCCCTCGAACCCGATCGGGTCCTCGGAGATGAACCGGCCCACCTCGGCATCGTAGTAGCGCGCCCGCATGTAGTACAGCCCCGCGGCCTCCTCCATCACCCCGTACTGGCCCACGTAGGTGAACGGCTGCGGGACGGCCTCGCTGCGCTCGACCACGCGCCCGTAGGGGCGGTAGCTGTAGGCGTTGACAATGGCCTCGTCGGCATCCGTGATCGCCACCGTGCTGCCCAGGGCATCGAAGTGATAGGTGTAGGCGGTGTCGCCTTCGATCAGCGCAATCAGCCCCTGGCCGTGGACATAGTGGCGGGTGATCGTGCCGCCGGCGTCGGCCTCGGCGATCAGGTTGCCGGCGGCATCATGGATGTACTGCGTCGTGACGCCATCCCGGGTGGCCGCGAGGCGGTTGCCCGCGCCGTCGTACGCGTACTGGGTGTCGGCCCCGAGGCCGACCAGCCGGTGGGCGGGGTCGAAGGCGAGGGTCGTGCCGCTCCGGTCGGTCAGCTGGCCCTCGGCGTCATAGGCGAAGCTCTCACCCCCGGCCGTCTGCAGCCGGGTGCGCTCGGCGTTGTAGCTCAGCGGCGTCTCGCCCGCTTCCAGGCTGACCGGGTGCAGGGGCGCTTCGCGCACCTCCTGGGTCCGGTTGCCGTTGCCGTCCAGGCTGAACTGCTGCTCCCATACCACGCTGGCGTCGCTGCGGCGGTGGGTCAGGCGGGTCAGACGGTCGGCGGTGTCGTAGTGGTAGTTCACCACGCTGCCATTGGCATTGAGTTGCAGCACCAGCCGCCCAGCCGGGTCGTAGACGTACTCGGTGGTGCGACCCGCCCAGTCGGTGACGGTGCGCAGCCGGTTCAGGGCGTCGTAGCCGTAGCTCACCGTCCTGCCGTCCGGGTAGGTCAGCTCGGTCAGGTTGCCGGCGGCATCATAAGCATAGCCCACGCTGTGGCCGTTGGCGTCGGTGCTGGCGATCAACCGCCCGGCGCCGTCATAGCTGTTGGCCATGCTGCCGTGGGGGTCGGTCATCTCGACCAGGCGGTCGTGGGCATCGTAGCGGTAGCTGACCGTCGTCCCGTCCGCGTATTCCTGTCGGGCCACCTTGCCGGTGGCGGTGTACTCTGTGGTCACGGTATCGCCGTTGCGGTCGGTGGTGCTGATCCGCCGGCCGGCGCCGTCGTAGCCGTGGGTCACGGTCGCGCCCTGCGGATCAGTGCGCTCGGTGACCAGGCCCCGATCGTCATAGGCAAAGGTCGTTGTGGCCCCTTCGCGGTCGGTCAGTGACAGCAGCCGGCCGAGCGGGTCGTGGTCCCGCATCACTGCCGGATAGCTGCCCGTGGTGGTCGCGGCCACCTGACCGTAGACATCGTGATCGTAGTTCGTCTCCACTGCGCGGGCGTCGGTGCGGCTGGCCAACAATCCGCCGGCGGTATAGCTCAGGCTCACCTCGTTGCCCTCGCCGTCGCGCCGGGCGATGACGTGGTGGGCGGCGTCATGGTCGCACTCCGATACCTGCCGTTTTTGGTTGGAAATTAAATCTGTCCCTGTTTTTCGCTGCCCCCGTTTTTCGCTCGTTTTTCATTTTTGAAAAGAAATACTAAATCACCTACATCGCTCATCGCTCCAGAAACATAGAAATAATCACCTCCAACGAATCTCACGCAATAATTCTCATTCTTACTGACTAAAGGGGTTATAACCCCTTTAAACCCAAAAACATGAATCTTTTCCACACGATCCACCTCATTATCGTAAAAAACGGATCTAAATAAGTTTTTCCCAACAAGAAATCTCCATACGATAATTTTGCCGCCACCATGCCACTCAATCTTTCTTGCCACATGGATGCAATTATAAAAAAATACACAGCCCACAAGTGACAACACAGCAAGAAACGTTATTGAAATCAACCAAAGCAAGAATAAATCCAATGATTCAAGCATGCGATGAGTGCTTATATGAAGCATTTGGTAAAAAACTGCAAAAAGGCCAAACAACATTAACCACAAGCCCTGACTAAATTGGCCATATTGGTTATCAACAAACTGAAACGGCTTTTTTTGTGGACTCATTTTCTGGGATTACCCCACATAGCCCCACCAACTGCGGGTAACGACCAACCCCACTTCGAACCCACAACACCGCTTAGGGCACCCCCAAGTTTAGTATCAGGCATACCGAAGGTATTTAGTCTTGCCAAGCCACCTGCGGCAGTAGCACCCACAAATGACCCCACATTAAAGTCTGAAATTGTTTTGGATGAATCATTCAATATCACTGACGCTTGACTAGTGGCATTAGCTCCCCCAGAAATTACGCTCGTTCCTACAGTCTGCTTTGCCAAAGAAAGGTTCTTAAGAAGTCCAACCCCCAGAGCACCTGCACCTGCGCCAATCGCCGCTTCTCTCAACACACCGCCTATACTTTCTCCTTGTACAGCAGCACCTATCCCGCTAGAAATTCCACCGATTATCGCGCCTAAACACCATGGGCATTCTCCACTGGGATCCACAGCATTGATCGGATTCCCACCCACATAGGCATACAGATTCAGCCCGCCCTCGAACCCGATCGGGTCCTCGGAGATGAACCGGCCCACCTCGGCATCGTAGTAGCGCGCCCGCATGTAGTACAGCCCCGCGGCCTCTTCCATCACCCCGTACTGGCCCACGTAGGTGAAGGGCTGGTCCATGGTCTCGCTGCGCTCGACCACCCGTCCGTAGGGGCGGTAGCTGTAGGCGTTGACGAGCTGTTCATCCGCATCGGTCAGCGCCACCGTGCTGCCAAGGGCATCGAAATGGTAGGTGTAGGCGGTGTTGCCCTCGATCAGCGCGATCAGGCCCTGGCCGTGGATGTAGTGGCGGGTGATCGTGCCGCTGGCGTCGGCCTCGGCGATCAGGTTACCGGCAGCATCGTGAATGTACTGCGTTGTGGTGCCACTGCGGGTGGCCGCGAGGCGGTTGCCGGCGCCGTCGTAGTGGAACGCGGTGTCGGCCCCGAGGCCGACCAGCCGGTGGGCGGGGTCGAAGGCAAAGGCTGTCCCGTCCCTGTCGGTCAGCTGGCCTTCGGCGTCATAGGCGAAAGTGTCGCTGCCGGCGCTCTGCAGCCGGGTGCGCTCGGTGTTGTAGCCGAGCGGCGTCTCGCCCGCTTCCAGGCTGACCGGGTGCAGGGGTGCTTCGCGCACCTCCTGGGTCCGGTTGCCGTTGCCGTCCAGGCTGAACTGCTGCTCCCACACCACGCTGGCGTCGCTGCGGCGGTGGGTCAGGCGGGTCAGGCGGTCGGCGGTGTCGTAGTGGTAGTTCACCACGCTGCCATTGGCATTGAGTTGCAGCACCAGCCGCCCAGCCGGGTCGTAGACATACTCGGTGGTGCGGCTCGCCCAGTCGGTGACGGTGCGCAGCCGGCTCAGGGCGTCGTAGCCGTAGCTCACTGTCCTGCCGTCCGGGTAGGTCAGACCGGTCAGGTTGCCGGCGGCGTCGTAGGCATAGCCCACGCTGTGGCCGTTGGCGTCGGTGCTGGCGATCAGCCGGCCGGCCCCGTCGTAGCGGTTGGTGGTGCTGCCCTGCGGGTCGGTCATCTCCACCAGGCGGTCGTGGGCATCGTAGCGGTAGCTGACCGTCGTCCCGTCCGCGTATTCCTGTCGGGCCACCTTGCCGGTGGCGGTGTACTCTGTGGTCACGGTATCGCCGTTGCGGTCGGTGGTGCTGATCCGCCGGCCGGCACCGTCGTAGCCGTGGGTCACGGTCTCGCCCTGCGGATCGGTGCGCTCGGTGACCAGCCCCCGGTCGTCATAGGCAAAGGCCGTGGTCGCCCCTTCGCGGTCGGTCAGTGACAGCAGCCGGCCGAGCGGGTCGTGGTCCCGGGCCACTTCCGGATAGCTGCCCGTGACGGTCGAGCTCACCTGGCCGTAGGCGTCGTGGTCGTGGGTGGTGGCCACCCCGCGGGCGTCGGTGCGGCTGGCCAGCAGCCCGGTGGCGGTGTAGCTCAGGCTCACCTCGTTGCCCTCGCCGTCGCGCCGGGCGATGACGTGGTGGGCGGCGTCATAATGGTGATCGACGACTAGAGAACTATTTTACTTGCGAATTCTGAGCACGCAAGCATTGCAAATACGCTGAAGCCAGTATTGCCCCCCCCACCAATAGTACCAGCGAAATCACTACAACTATTCCCAAATACCTATCCAAGTAACCATAATATTCTTGCCGCCCAAACATAATTATCGCTAATGACAAAAACATCATTGCGATACCTATCCAGCTCTTAACTAACTCACACTTACAGGACTTATTCAAAATACGTTTTCTCTATTTATTAATCGACTTACCCACAACCCATCCACCTATAACCATTAAAGGCAACCAAACAACGTTAGACAATACTCCTGAAGGTAAGATATACATCAGAATACCCCCTATGCCTGCTATCAAAACACCCACGATAAGAAGACCATAATTTTTTACCATAAAAACAACTCATTTAATGGCATTTCGGATTACACCCAAACGAAATATTTGGATTGACGCCAGATTCGCTTGTAGTGATAAATGAGGGCCGCTCTGTTGCACCTTGCATTCTGCGCGATTCATTAATAATCACTCCCGCCGGACCACCTACCCGTTGGGGTAGCATATCGGTCACAACATCGACAGTTGCAGCCGTTACTGTCTCTCCCAAATTCGGCCTGATCAATTGCTCAACCCCAGAAGAACCAGCAGAAATAGCACCAAAGACAAGAACCCCTTGTGGCTGAGCAGCTACACCACTTAACATAGCCGCAAAACCAGACTGTCTGGACAATTCGCCCAAAAAGTCCGCCGCATCATTTCTTGACACAGACATATTATGTTGTCTATATGATGTACTGAATGCATTGAGTCCCACTGGATCATTCAGCAAAACCGGATTCCCACCCACATAGGCATACAGGTTCAGCCCGCCCTCGAACCCGATCGGATCCTCGGAGATGAACCGGCCCACCTCGGCATCGTAGTAGCGCGCCCGCATGTAGTACAGCCCCGCGGCCTCTTCCATCACCCCGTACTGGCCGACGTAGGTGAAGGGCTGCGGGATGGCCTCCGTTTTGTCGACCACCCGGCCGTAGGGGCGGTAGCTGTAGGCGTTGACGATCTGTTCATCCGCATCGGTCAGCGCCACCGTGCTGCCCAGGGCGTCGAAGTGGTAGGTGTAGGCTGTCCCGTCCTCGATCAGCGCGATCAGGCCCTGGCCGTGGACATAGTGGCGGGTGATCGTGCCGCCGACGTCGGCCTCGGCGATCAGGTTGCCGGCGGCGTCGTGGATGTACTGGGTCGTCTCGCCGTCGCGGGTGGCCGTGAGGCGGTTGCCCGCGCCGTCGTACGCGTACTGGGTGTCGGCCCCGAGGCCGACCAGCCGGTGGGCGGGGTCGAAGGCGAGGGTCGTGCCGCTCCGGTCGGTCAGCTGGCCCTCGGCGTCATAGGCGAAGCTCTCACCCCCGGCCGTCTGCAGCCGGGTGCGCTCGGCGTTGTAGCTCAGCGGCGTCTCGCCCGCTTCCAGGCTGACCGGGTGCAGGGGCGCTTCGCGCACCTCCTGGGTCCGGTTGCCGTTGCCGTCCAGGCTGAACTGCTGCTCCCATACCACGCTGGCGTCGCTGCGGCGGTGGGTCAGGCGGGTCAGACGGTCGGCGGTGTCGTAGTGGTAGTTCACCACGCTGCCATTGGCATTGAGTTGCAGCACCAGCCGCCCAGCCGGGTCGTAGACATACTCGGTGGTGCGGCTCGCCCAGTCGGTGACGGTGCGCAGCCGGCTCAGGGCGTCGTAGCCGTAGCTCACTGTCCTGCCGTCCGGGTAGGTCAGACCGGTCAGGTTGCCGGCGGCGTCGTAGGCATAGCCCACGCTGTGGCCGTTGGCGTCGGTGCTGGCGATCAGCCGGCCGGCCCCGTCGTAGCGGTTGGTGGTGCTGCCCTGCGGGTCGGTCATCTCCACCAGGCGGTCGTGGGCATCGTAGCGGTAGCTGACCGTCGTCCCGTCCGCGTATTCCTGTCGGGCCACCTTGCCGGTGGCGGTGTACTCTGTGGTCACGGTATCGCCGTTGCGGTCGGTGGTGCTGATCCGCCGGCCGGCGCCGTCGTAGCCGTGGGTCACGGTCTCGCCCTGCGGATCGGTGCGCTCGGTGACCAGCCCCCGGTCGTCATAGGCAAAGGCCGTGGTCGCCCCTTCGCGGTCGGTCAGTGACAGCAGCCGGCCGAGCGGGTCGTGGTCCCGGGCCACTTCCGGATAGCTGCCCGTGACGGTCGAGCTCACCTGGCCGTAGGCGTCGTGGTCGTGGGTGGTCGTCACGCCGCGGGCGTCGGTGCGGCCGGCCAGCAGGCCGGCGGCGGTGTAATCCAGAGCCACCTCGTTGCCCTCGCCGTCGCGCCGGGCGATGACGTGGTGGGCGGCGTCGTAGTCCTGCTCCGATGCATGCCCCAGCGGGTCCTCGGTCCGGATCAGGCGGTGCTGGGTGTCGTAGATGTATAACGTCTGCTGTGACAGGGCGTTGGTCTGGCTGAGTCGGTTGTGATTGCCGTCATAGGTATGGACGGTCTCGTTGCCGCGTGGGCCGATCTCCCTGACCGGGTGGTCCTGGCCGTCATAGTCGGTGCGTGTGCGGTTGCCCAGGGCATCCTGCTGGGCCACGAGGCGGCCACGGCGGTCGAAGAAATGGGTCGTGCGGTTGCCGAACGGGTCCTCTTCGCTGCTGGAGAAGCCGGTATAGTGCAGATGGTAGCTTTCGGTGCCCGTATCGCGCGGCGCCCGCTGCTCGATCACCCGGTCCCGGCCGTCGTAGGTGTTGTCCACAATCACTGCCCCGGTGGGGTCGGTGGCGGTCAGGATACGGTGGGCATCGTCATAGCCGTACAACCAGCTGTAACCGGCCAGATCGCGCACCTCGGTGAGGTCCTCGCCGGTGTGGATGTAGCTCAGGCTCCGGCCCTCGGAGTCACCCACGGACGTGAGCCGGTCGCCACTGTAGCCGAAGTCCAGGTACCGGCCATAGGTGTCCGTCACCCGGATGAGGCGCTCGCCGGAGTAATCGAAGCTCAGGCTGTTACCGTCGATGTCGCTCAGGGTGGCGATGTGGTCATTGCCGTTGAAGGCCATCACCGTGCCGAAGCGCTCGCGCAGCTCAAAGCTCGCGCCTGTTGCGACCAGGTCGGTGGTCACCCCTGGCGGGGCGACATAACTGCCGTCGGGTAGTTCCAGGTAGGTGGCGGATTTGCCGCCGGTATGGACCGAGACGGCATTGTCCTGGAGCTGGCCGAGCGCCCAGTCGGCCGTCAGGGCGCCCGTCACCCAGGCCTTGAGCTGGGGCGGCACGCCGGAGGCCATCAGCTCCAGCGTAGCCGTGGCCGCCACGATCAAGGGTGCGGCATCCAGCGGTGTCCGCGTGCCCAGGCCGGCCTGTATGTCACTATGGCGACGCAGGTAGATGTCATAGCTATGGGTCCAGCCCGGGCCCAGACCGGCCGTGTCCTCTGCAGTCGACTGGCTGTTGTAGAAGCGGGTCAGCGCCAGGCCGCGGGCACCCGAATCCCCCAGGGCGATATCCGTGTTCTTGACCAGATAGGCGCCGGTGGCCAGATCGACGGGGTCGACAGCGGGGATCTCGACCTTCTCGAACTGCCGGGTCAGCTGGGATATCTGCTTGGTGCTCAGGGTGTTGGGATTGACCAAGGCATCCGTGACGCCGAAGCCGCCGTTGAGCTGGACATCACCGCCGATGATCATACCCAGTTCACTGCCGCTGCCGTCGACGAGGAAATCCACATAGCCCTTACCGGACCAGTCCATCAGGCTGATGCTGCCGTTGGCGGGCAGTATCAGCAGCGCGCCCTCATTCACCCGGTCCTGGAAGGCATCCAGATCCTGGTTACTGTAGCCGCTCAGCTGTGGCCGAATTGTGGCGTAGTTGTCGGCATCGGCGGCGTAGATCCAGGTGCCGTTGGCATTGGCCAGCGCCATCAGCTTGATGGTGGAGACGGCAGGATTCTCCGCGCCCTGCAACTGCTCCAGCACGCCATGCTCCATGGCGGAGGCCAGAAATGACATGGAGCGGAAGGCGGCGGCGTCATTCTCCGTGCCGCTGCGCCCGACGGTGGAGATGAACTGGTTTTTCACGTCGATGTAGTAGCTCGCCTCCTGGCCGACGACGCCGAAACGATGATGATCCACGCGGTGGATATTGGCCAGGTTGCCGAGCAGATCCCGGTTGAGCGCGGTCTGCTGCATCCAGGTCTGGCCGATGACATTCAGGGACTCCGTCAGTACCTCGCGGGATTCCGGTGCCAGCCCATCCGACAGGTAGCCGTTCAGCTGGCGTTGACGCGTCTCCAGCAGCAGACTGCCGCGGTCCGCGCCGAAGCCCGATGTGATCACATAGGTGCCGCCGCGCTTGAGCTGATACACCGCGTCCTGATCGCCATATTCCCCGTCATTGGCGGCATAGGGATGGTCGATGCTGATGATCATCTCGTTCGGATCGCTGCCGGCACCCGGAGCACTGCCTTCCGAGGCGATCACCTCATCCTCAAGCCACAGCCGGGCCAGGGGCAGGTTCCGGGTCTCGCCCAGCAACTGCAACAGATCCACGTCCGGATACGTCAGGCCGTCGTAGGTGAGATCGAATCGAATGTCGGCGATGTGGGAGCCCGTCTGATCGGCGAGATAGCGAACGTCGATGACGCGCTGACCATTGACACTCACATTGCCGGCAGCGGCGCCGCTGACGAGCGCAAAGCGCGCCGGATCGTCTCCGTTCAGGGACACCGAGTCAATGGTCAGGGTATAGTTACCGTTGTTGTCGAGCCTGGCCGTGCCGTCGACGGCGTGATCGAGATAGGTCGAGCCGAAGTTGAAGCCGCTGCCGTCCAGGTCAGGGCTCTCGGCCACGAATCCGGTAAGAGTGCGGGTGCAATCCTGGGTATCGTATACCGTGCCGTTATAGACCACATCCACGGAGCAGTTCATGGTGCGGCTCTTCTGGCCGCGGGACTGTCCGATGCCCGAGAATTCGAACACCACATCCCGCGTCTGCCCCGGCGACAGGGTGAAAGTGCCGCCGCCGCTGAGCAGGGAGAAGGCGCTGCTGCCGCTGCCAAGCGAAACCGTATAACGGAGGCTGGCGACATTGGTCGGATCATTGGAAAAGGTCAGCGGCCCCGAGATGGTGCTCGACTGGTTGGTTCGGCCGAAATCAATAGCCGATCCCGTCGACTGGATCTGCACCAAAGGGGAATCCTCGTTGCCATCGTCGATGTCCGGCTCCGGCATATTGAAGGAGAAACTCTCGTCCAGCACCAGCGGATCGGACGTCACGGTCCGGGTTTCATCTGCGTCAGCCTGCAGCGTCTGCACTTCCACGGACTGCGTCTCCACACCCTCTTCATAGGTGAGCGCCAGCTTCCTGCCCGCAATGTCCGCGATATTACGGGTGACATCGATCCCGCCGTGTCGAATCCGCAGCGTATGGGTATATTGCGAGGGGATCTCCGACCATGTCACGATACCACTGACGGGAAACGGCAGGGACGCGGGCAGCGCATCAAGTTCCACCTGCCGGATTCTCCGGCCACCCGTGATCGCATCCACTTCCGCGTTCGGCAGATTCTGGGAAATATACGCCACCAGATTACCGGTATACTGAGCCAACTGGCCACCCAGCGCCTGGCTATCCAGGTTGCGGATGGCATCCGTAGCGGTTTCGCCGGATGCAGCCGCAAGCAGATCATACCCGGAATACCCCATTGCGCCGGCCAGATCTATCCCTGGAATGGTTTCGTACACCTTGAACGCCGGATCAAGATCAAAAGTGCCTGAAGATACGCTGGCAACGACCCAAACGCGGTTCATCACTGCCTGCCCGCCACTCACGGATGCGGGAATTCCACCATTGCCCAATACGGACGCAATCACGCCATCATTACCGGCCACGCCCAGCCAGCCCGACATATCCTGTCCATCGGCCCCGCCCGATACCGGGATCGACATCTGACCGAAGCGGTAATCGGCATTGTGTCCAGCCGCCCGAAGCAGCTCAACGAGCAATGCGGCCTGATCGAAGTCGTTGCCGGCACGCTCAAGCAGCGTCAGATGCGCGCCTTTGAGACGCCCGTAATAGGGCGCGTACTCAATGTGATTCCTGACGAATGCATAGATCTGCACTGGATCATCCTCCAGCGCCGCCGCCAGCCGGGCGAAATTCTCTGCCGGAGTTTCCTGCTCCGCGTGCAACTGTATTTCCTGGGTGTCAAACCGGTTTACGGCCGCCCCTCCATAAAATTCATTCGCCTCATCGGGGCTGACGAGCTCAGCCGAACGATTATGCCACCCCTCCGGTACAGCGCCGACAGGCCAGGGAGAAGACAGGACCAGAACACAAACGATTGCCACAACGAAACGGAAGGGGGTTCTTAATATCATCAGGACCATCCTTATCTTTATATTTTGGTTTCGTATTAATCTTATGGCAACCAATTCTAGCATTCGATTAGCGCGTTTCAAGTAAAATTCAATGTCTGGTCAAGATATTCCATACATTATTCTATAGAATCCCTATATGGATGTTATGCATCACCTTACCCAGACATCCAGCAATTTAATGCTTATCGCTATCACGGATATATCATTTTTCCTGCTCATACTTGACTACGACAAAAACTGCTTCTAATGTCTCTAACATCTCTTAGAGAAGAATCACGCGAACAATAATCCGTAAATATTCTGTCTATCCAGATCAAAATATCTGACTGGAACCACGCAGGTCATACCGGGCTGCCCAGATAGCCGCCTGATGCTTATAAAATTCAACAATGCATTTATAATCATAAGAATACGAACAAATAACAAAGGAAATGCTATGAATAAACACAGGCTCACAACCGCCTTTGCCCTGGCTTACCTGGGCGCAACACCAACCATGGCAACGGTTACCCTCAATTACGCCTATGACGACCTGAACCGCGTCACTGCCGCGGTTCGCTCGGACGGGCCGGAGTTCAGCTTCGATTACGACGACATGACGAACATCGTCAGAATGGATTTCCTGAATCCGGACAGTGACGGGGATGGGTTGAAGGACATCGAGGAAATCCAGATACACGGCACCGAAGCCCTGATATCGGATTCTGACGGCGACGGGCTGTCCGATGCCGATGAAGTCCATGCCCACAACACCAATCCGCTGAATTCCGATTCAGACAATGACGGCTTCAGTGACGGGCAGGAAATTCAGTATGGATCGGACCCGCTTGATTCCGGCTCGGTTCCCGCTGTGGCCGACGGCGATCTCAACGGCGACGGTCTGGTAGATGCCGCGGATGTCATGCTTGCCGAGCGGATTGTCCTGGGCCAACTCGACCCCGACCAGAACCAGTCAATTCATGGCGATGTAGCGCCCCTGGCCGATGGCACCCCCTCACCGGACGGCAAAATCGATATCAATGACCTGCAGGTAATCAAACGCAAGGCGCTCGGGCACGTGAATTTTTAACGAATAACTAGAAATCAGGAGCCAGACAACATGCATGCATTCACTAATTTCATAAAGCTGACCCTTGGGCTTGCCGCCATTATGGCTTTTCTATCCGGCTGCGGCGGAATACACAGCTTTCCACACCAGGCCCGTGCCGGCGATACCGTCGCCCTGGCTGTTGGCTGGATGGAAACCTTTGAACGGAATGAGGTCACGGTCCATATCACGGCATCTGACGGTACGGTCACCACCCTGGCGCCGGGTGACCCTGCGGTAAGAGCGGTCGTGAATCTCTATCCCGATCCCCTGTCATACAACATGGTGGGGGTAAGAACGGGGCTTCGGGATTATCGTGGGGGCAGTGACTATGGTTCTGTCATAGAGGGAATGCATACGGGTAACGACCCCGACTGGTATGAAACCGTTATCTTCCTTGACCTTCCCACGAATCTGCCGACCGGGATATCTGAGATCGATATGCAGTCCGCCGAAGGCGAGAATTACAGCATCAGCGTGGACATCATCCCCGGGCAGGGCGAACCGGATACTTTTGAAGCAGAATCATTGGGCGGACTTTCTCAGATGCAGCTGCGCTCGCTTGAACGCGCCCCTCACTATATCGTCAAATTCGATGGAGCTGATCAATACCCGGCGGCAATACATATTCAATTAACCCATGATCCTGACGAGACCGCTGGCGGCGAAGGAATTGCCTATGTCGTCAACCCAAGAACCGAACGCAAGAACCTTTCCTGGACTGACGACGGCACCAACATGCAGGTCATGATCACCCCAAGCGGTGATGGGACTTGGGAAGATTCCAGGCTTTCCGCCTATGGCTGGAAACGATATAAATTCTATGTCACAGGCAACATCACAAACCTGCAGGCACAAAACGTCAACGCCTATGATAGCGTCGGCAATCCTATCAGCGGTATCACTGCGAATATCATCGAGAGAAGCTATACGACCTCGCCTGATTAGACAGCAATCTCATTAGAGCTGACCACTGAATCGAGACGCGAGCAGGAAGGCGAGCACGATCACCCCGACAAAGGTCGCCGCGAGCCCGCCCAGCGCCCGGCGCCGGTAGCGGCGGCTAAGCCGGTCCTGGGGATGGGCGGAAAGAATGAAGGCCTGCGCCGAAGAGGCCGGCCGGCGCAGCAGATTGACCGCGGGCTCGGCGGCCTTGTGGGCACGTTCCTGAATGGCCCGCCGCTGCGCGGCGTCCCGGGCCCGCTCCCATTCGCCGGCATCGATATGACCATCGCCATTGGCGTCGAAGCGTGCCAGCAGGCCGGCCTGATCCTGTTTCCAGTGTCGCAGCAGCGCGGCGGTGGCATCCTTCAACTCGCCGTCGGCGGTGCGGATGGATTCGAACCAGCCGACGGCGTACAGCGGCCCCGGCAGCAGGCGCTCCTCGGTATAGCGGTAGTCGCCGGCCGTGAAGCGCAGGCCGCCCCGACGCCGCGGCGGCCCGGCCGACGGCCAGCGGCTGTGGCCGCGCCAGACGTCCTTGTCGTCGGGATGCACCTCGGCGCCGTCGGGATCGATCACGCAGCGCCCGGTCGTATCATCGAGTTCAAACAGGCCTTCGCTGGTGCCGGAATCGACCGTCCGCCAGTGGCTGCGCGAATGGCCCTTGCTGTCGTAGGTATGTTCCTCGTGCTCGATGCGGTAGCGGTACCAGACACACCGGCGGCCGGTGAGCGGCGCGACGATGGGCGGGCCGGGCAGCAGCCGGGCCTCGCCCTCCAGTTCCACATAGCCCTGCGGGGCGGAGCGGATGCGTGCCGTGGGGGTGTCCTCGATCAGCCGCGCCCGCGACCAGTTGCGCCAGATGGCCTGGAAGGCGACCAGCACAACAATGCCGACGATGACGCTCACCACCACGAAGCCACCGGTGGACATGCGCTGGATGTCGGCGGCGAAGTCGGTGAGCATGGGGGTCTCCGGCGGGGATCAGGCTGGGCGGTCTACAGCCGCGGATGAGCACGGATAAGGGCTACCTCGTCATTGCGAGGCGCGTAGCGCCGTGGCAATCCCCTGACGCCTGCTTCTGCTTCATGAGATTGCCACGCTACGCTCGCAATGACGTTGTATTATCCGTGCTCATCCGCGGCTGGAATGCCACGATCACGGAATCACCCCGCGAACAGGCCCTTCAGATCCACGTCCGCCTTTTCCTCCTCGGCGAACTCCAGCAGGTCGAAGGGACCGAAGCCGAATTTGCGGGCGACGATCACGTCGGGGAACTGCTCGATGCGCACGTTGTTGAGGTTGACGCTTTCGTTGTAGTACTCGCGCCGGTCGGCGATGCTGTTCTCCAGCGCCGTGACCCGGTCGGCCAGGTGCTGAAAGTTGGTGTTGGCCTTGAGATCGGGATAGGCCTCGGCCAGGGCGAACAGGTTGCCCAGCCCCAGGCGCAGCTGGGTCTCGGCCTGGCCCAGCGCGGGCACGTCCCCGCCCTCGCGGGCGGCGGCCACCCGGGCGCGCGCCTGCATCACCTTCTCCAGGGTCTCCTGCTCATAACCCATGTACTGCTTGCACACCTCAACCAGCTTGGGCAGCTCGTCGTGGCGCTGCTTGAGCAGCACGTCGATGTTGGACCAGGCCTTGGCGACATTGTGCTTGAGCGCGACCAGATGGTTATAGATGACGATGCCGTAGACGATCAGCAGGATCGCCGCCACCAGCAGCACGATCAGGAGCACATCACCGAGACCCATACGCGTTTCCTTCTTGTTCTTTATTTCCGGCAGCCGGAGACTTCAGCTTTCGTTCTCCAGCGAAGGATCCCAGCCGAGTTCACGTGCCTTGCGAATGGCCTCGCCGTGGATGCGCGCGTGGCGCTCGCGCAGATCGGGCGGCAGCTGGCTGGCCAGGTGGCCATGGGACTCCCAGGCCTTGTAGACCTGATCGTAGAGCATCTCGATCCGGCCGTAATCCCAGCCGTCGCAGGTCTCGTCCTCGGACAGCAGACCGAACACCCAGGCATCGCGGATGATCTTGCCGATATCCGTCATGCCGCCCCAGTGATCGTTGTTGATGCCGGGATAGATCTTGTGTTTCGCCATAGTTGCTGCCATCCGCTTCGTGTAATCCTGCCCTGTCAGTCCGGGATTGTATGTGCCCACCGTACCAGCGACAACCGCGCCCGCTCTCCTGCCAGCCCCCATTTTCCCTTGATACCCGCGCACTTCGATGTTAATTATGAATTTTGCAACCCAGTCGGGAGCAGAATGACCAGCCCGATCGTATCCACTGCGGAACTCGCCGAGCATCTCGACGCCCCCGACTGGCGGGTCATCGACTGCCGCTTCGACCTCGCCCAACCCGATGCCGGCCTGGAAGCCTACCGCGAAGGCCATATCCCCGGCGCCGTCTATGCCCATCTGGAACAGGATATGTCCGGCCCGGTCTCTGAGAGCGGCGGCCGCCATCCCCTGCCTGACCCGGCCGTGCTGCGCGCCACCTTCTCTGACTGGGGCATCGGACCGCAGACCCGGGTGGTGTGCTACGACTATCGCACCAACGCCTATGCCGGCCGCCTGTGGTGGTTGCTGCGCTGGCTCGGTCATGAGCGGGCGGCCGTACTCGACGGCGGCCTGGAGAAATGGCTGGCCGAGGAGCGTCCGCTCAGTCAGGACCTGCCGCAGCCCTCGCCTCCGGTGCCGTTTGAGGGCCAACCGGATGCGACCATGACGGCGGATGCCGCCGAAATCTTCGAGGACCTGGATGACGGTGAACTCTGCCTGATCGACGTGCGCGGCGAGGCCCGCTTCAGCGGCGACGAGGAACCCATCGACCCGGTCGCGGGCCATATCCCGGGCGCGGCCAACCTGCCCTTCGGCAAGAACCTGGACGTCTCCGGCTGCTATCTGCCCCCGGAAGCGCTGCGCAAGATGTATACCCGCCTCCTGGGCGATCACCCCCCGCAGGACTGCGTGGTGATGTGCGGCTCCGGCGTGACCGCCTGCCAGACCCTGGTCGCACTGGAACACGCCGGCCTGGGCGGCGCCCGCCTGTACCCCGGTTCCTGGAGTGAATGGATCCGCGACCCCAACCGCCCGGTGGAAATCGGCAGCGGCGACTGAATCCATCAGAATTGCCGTTATTTAATATCGAAAATTTCCCATAAAAAATCCCATAGACAGGGTCGCTATGATAATCAGCGAGATGTATATTAAATACATCTAATATTATCGAATCAGGAGTGATGACCCATGCTCGAAGTCCATGCCTCCATGCGGATTCGCAACCAGCCGCTGAAACGCACCCCGGTGATCCTCTATCTGGATACGGATCCCGAGCATCCGCTGACCACCAGCACCGACCGCGAGGGCGTGGCGGTGTTCGACATCCCCCCGGCCAGCGGCAAGATCAGTGTCATGGGGGCGGTGCGCTATCACGGTCACCTCGAGGGCCGGGTGGACATCAGCATCTGGTCACCCACCGACGGCGACAGCGTCCACACCCGCGGCGCGCCGGGCGGCACCAAGGGCGGCAGCACCGCCTACCCCAACATGAAGACCCGCACCCTCGAGGTGGACGGTCAGGAGATCGTCACCGACAGCGAAGGCTACCTGGTCAACCTGGACGACTGGTCGGAAGGCTTCGTGCGCGCCGAGGCCGCTCATGAAGGGCTGGAACTGACCCCGGAGCACTGGGAGATCGTCCGCTATCTGCGCGACTTCTACGAGCAGCACCACCTGCAGGCCAACGTGCGTGAGATCATCAAGGAGTTCCGCCGGCGCTGGGGGAAGGACAGGGGCAGCAACCGCTACCTGCACGACCTGTTTCCGCGCGGCGGTCCGCAGAAACAGGGCAACCGGCTGGCCGGGCTGCTACGCGTGAAGGGCGAACACTAGCAGACCGTTGAAAAACCCTTTATTCCCCTCTCCCCCGCGCGGTGGGAGAGGGGAATGACATGATGCTGCCGGGAAGTTTTTCAACAACCTGCCAGGGCATCAATCCGCCGTACCGGGCAGCAGCGCCTGCAGCCGGGCCCGGTTCTCCACCACCTGCGCCAGGGTGATGTCGTCCAGCACGCCGTAGAAGGCCTCTTCGGCCTGGTGAAATATCCCGCGCAGCATGCAGGCCGTCTCGATGCGGCACTCAGAGCCCTGCGGACGAAAGCACTCCACCAGGACCGAATCGGCCTCGGTGCGGCGCAGCACGGCACCGATGGAGATCGCCTCGGGGGCCTGCTTGAGCCGGACCCCGCCGCCCTTGCCGCGGGTGGTCTCCACATAACCGTCGCCGGCCAGCTGATGGACCACCTTCATCAGGTGGTTCTTGGAAATGCCGTAAGCCTCGGCAATCCCGGCGATGGTGGTTACGGAGTGCTCCTGCACGGCGAGGTAGATCAATACCCGCAGGGTGTAGTCGCTGAAAGTGGTCAAACGCATCGCAATTCCTGCTCCGGGAGATTCTGTCTCCGAATGAAAAGCCTATACCCACCGGTCCTGCCCGCAATTGATCCCGGTCAGGATCTGGCGCTGCCGGGCGGGTGGGCGGTGTAAGAACCGGGAAGTTTACCCGGCCAGGGGGGGATGGGTCTCTCTTCCGACCGCAAATCCTGTCATAATGTTCCGCTCGTGAACCTCCAGCCCGCCCGGTATCTGCCGTGAATGCATCTCCGATCCAGCGTCGTCCCAGTGTCCCTGTCCGCATCGGTCCCGTGACCGTGGGCGGTCCGGCCCCGGTGGCGGTCCAGTCCATGACCAACACCGACACGGCCGACATCGCAGCCACGGCGGCCCAGGTGGCCGAACTGGCGCGCGCCGGCTCGGAACTGGTGCGCATCACGGTCAATTCCGAAGCCGCCGCCGCAGCCGTCCCGGCGATCCGCGAACGCCTGGATGCCCAGGGCCTGGCCACGCCCCTGATCGGCGATTTCCACTTCAACGGCCACAAGCTGCTGACGAAGTACCCCGGCTGTGCCGAGGCGCTGGCCAAGTACCGCATCAATCCCGGCAATGTCGGCCGCGGCAGCCGGAAGGATGAACAGTTCGCCACCATCATCGAACTGGCCTGCAGATACGACAAGCCGGTGCGCATCGGCGTGAACTGGGGCAGCCTGGACCAGGCCCTGGTGGTGCGGATGATGGACGAGAATGCCCGCCTGCCGCAGCCGCGCGAGGTCGAAGAGGTGACCCGCGAGGCCCTGATCGCCTCTGCCCTGGACAGCGCCCGCCAGGCCGAGGCCCTGGGACTACCCCACGACCGCATCATCCTGTCGGTGAAGATGAGCGGAGTGCAGGATCTGATCGCCGTCTATCGCGATCTGGCCGGACGCTGCGACTATCCGCTGCACCTGGGCCTGACCGAGGCCGGCATGGGGGTGAAGGGCATCGTCTCCTCCACTGCCGCCCTGGCCGTACTGTTGCAGGAAGGCATCGGCGACACCATCCGCATCTCGCTCACCCCCGAGCCGGGCGCGTCCCGGACTCAGGAAGTGCAGGTGGCCCAGTCCATCCTGCAGTCCATGGGCCTGCGCAGCTTCCTGCCGCAGGTGGTCTCCTGCCCCGGCTGCGGCCGCACCACCAGCACCTATTTCCAGGAGTTGTCACAGGACATCCAGTCATACCTGCGCGAACAGATGCCGGTCTGGCGCGAGCAGTACCCGGGCGTGGAGGCCATGACCGTGGCGGTGATGGGCTGCGTGGTCAACGGCCCCGGCGAGTCGAAACAGGCCAACATCGGCATCAGCCTGCCCGGCACCGGCGAGCGCCCGGTCGCGCCGGTCTATGTCGACGGCGAGAAGACCGTCACCCTCAAGGGCGAGACGCTGGCGCAGGACTTCCAGGCGCTGATCGAGGACTACGTGGAGCGGAATTACGGAGTGAGGCGTGATGCGTGATCAGGGAATTCGCATGGCGGTTGTCATTTCCACCTCGCCGTCATCCCCGCGCAGGCGGGGATCCAGTGACCGCGGAGGTATGTGGATTCCCGCCTGCGCGGGAATGACGTGATGGGAGGTAACAGGCTTGCGCTGCAGCTCGCAATCCTCACGCCTCACCCCTTGATCTCCTCCACCCGCCAGGTATCCAGAAAGCGCTGCTGGGACTCGGTCAACGCGTCGATGCCGATCCCCAGCGTCTGCAGCTTGATCTCGGCCACCTGCCGGTCCACCAGATCCGGCACCGCGTGCACGCCGGGTGTTAGTTCATCGGCGTGCTGGTACAGGTGCAGCGCGGCCATGAACTGCATAGCGAAGGTCTGATCCATCACCTCCACCGGATGTCCCATGGCGGTCGGCGTGGCCAGGTTGACCAGCCGGCCCTCGGCGACCAGGTGAAGTTCACGGCCATCATTCAGACGGAAGGCCTCGATACCGGGCCGGACCTCCTCCCGCGCCACCGCCATTTCCGCCAGCGCACGGGCATCGATCTCGACATTGAAATGCCCGGCATTGGCCAGCAGGGCGCCGTCGCGCATGCGCTCGAAATGCTCGGCGCGGATCACCTCGCGGTTGCCGGTGGTGGTGATGAAGATCTCGCCCCAGGCCGCGGCCTCGGCCATGGCGGTCACGCGGAAACCGGCCATGTGCGCGCGCAGGGCCTGGCGCGGCTCGATCTCGGTCACCGTGACCTGGGCACCCAGGGCCCGGGCCTTGTGGGCGATACCCTGACCACAGTCGCCGTAGCCGGCGACGACCACCTGCTTGCCGGCCAGCAACAGGTTGGTGGTCAGCAGCAGGTTGGTCAGGGAGGATTCACCGGTACCGTGGATATTGTCGAACTCGTGTTTCATGGGCGTATCGTTGACCGCGTAGGCGGGAAACTTCACCGCGCCCTCGCGCGCCATGGCCTGCATGCGCTGCACCCCGGTGGTGGTCTGCTCGCACATGCCGCGCAGCCCCTGCAGCAGTTCCGGACGCCGGTGCACCAGGCAGGCGGTCAGTTCGGCGGCATCGTCCAGGATCAGGTCGGGTCCGTGTTCCAGCGCAGCCAGATGCAGTTCCAGCAGCCGTTCCTCGCTCACGCCGCGTTCGGCATAGCCGCTGATGCCGTCCTGTGCGTTCAGCGCGGCGACCACGTCGTCCTGACTCGAACCGGGTTCGCTGCCGGTGAAGACCACCTCCGCCCCGGCTGCCGCCAGAGTCTCCACGAATACTCCCGTCTTGGCCTCGATATGGGAACAGACCGCAATGGTCAGTCCGGCGAAGGGCCGCGTCTCACCATAGCGGCGGCGCAACTCGGCGTGCACCGGCATGTGCGCACGCGCCCAGGCCAGCTTGCGGCGGCCGGTTTCGATATCGGGAGAAGATGACATTTCCAGCTCCGGTGATTTCCGAGGCCGGACAGTGTGCAACAGGCGAAGGAAGGGGACAAATACGGCGGCCCTTTATGCCCTTCAGGGTAGTCGGGCGAGCGCGGCGAGTAATCCAGTGACCTCGGCGGCTTCTGGATCCCGGCCTGCGTGGGGATGATAAACGGTGGAGATGGGCGCCTTTGTCAGGAGAAAGGCTGTCGTGGCTTGTTCAGTGTGTCCGCGTTATTCCGTAGCGATCCTGGCTTTTGTGCCCAGTCCTCACTCCCCGAACGTCTCGCGCAACCGTCGCAGGGTGGCGGGGCCGACGCCGTGAATGGCCAGCAGGGCCGTATCGGAACTGCGGCGCACCGCCTCGGGACTGCGCACGCCGGCGGTGAAGAGGGCCTTGGCGATACGCACATTCACACCGGCCTGGCGGAGTTCATTGAGAAAGTCCCGGGGCGAAACCCGCGGCTGCGGCTGCGGCTGCGGTCGATTCCGGTGCATGTCCCGGACCGGGGCGGGAGCGGATTCGCGCCGTGCGCGTGCAGGCGCCGCCGGGCGCGCCGCCTGGCGGGGGATGTTGAACAGGAAATGCGCTGTCGCCATCAGGCCCGCCGAGGCCATGACAGCCACCAGCGAAGAGGCATCGGCGGCACCGGCCTGCAGACCGTGCAGCAGCACCCCCAGGCCCAGCAGGGCGAACAGGGCGGCCTGGCCGTGGAAGGCCAACGCCCAGCGCTGTTCCGCCCGGGCCGGCAGCCAGGCCCGCAACCGCTGCCCCAGCGCAGCAAAGGCCTGGTCGAACAGGGTGGCTTCCTGATACAGGTTGTCGTGTGCGGGATACATATCGAATCACCTCCCTGAAATGTTGCGACCATCCTTGCCCGAAGCGCAGTCCCGCTCCGTGATCCGGCTCGCAATTCAGCCCCGTCATGACGGGTTTCTGACGCCGCAGCCGGAAAACTGTGATTGATTTCACACGCCTGTCCGTCCCCCTGTCAATCATTCTCGGCAGGGCGGGAATGGCCTGTGCGGCGCCAGCGTGGCAGCGCCACGGCCAGCGCAACCAGCGCATAACTGACCACCAGCACCGGTCCGGCCGGCCAATCGAGCAGCAGCGCCGCCGTCAGCCCGGCCAGTACCGCCATGGCGGCACTGGCCCAGGCAACAGCCAGAGTCCGTCCGGGCCAGGCCGCCGCGGCTAGAGCCGGCAGGATCAGACTGGCAAACACCACATAGACCCCGGCCAGCTGTACCGAGGCGGTCACAGCCAGCGCAAACAGGACATAGAATCCGATCCCGGCACGCACACGCGGCCAGACGAACCAGGCCAGCAGTACCAGGGCGTAGAGCGGGGCGGCCAGGATCAACTCGCTCCAGCCCACGAACAGCAGCTGTCCGGAGAGCAGATGCTGAATGGCCTCGCCGCCATGCGGCTGGTCGGCCAGCAGCAGCAGGGCGAGCGAGGCCGCCAGCACGAAGCTGCTGCCGATCAGCGCTTCCTGCTGCGCCGGCAACCGGCGTTCGCTCCAGTGGAACAGCAGCGCAGCGGCCAGGGCGCAGGCCACCGCCACTGCCTGCAGCAGCCAGCCCGCCGCGTCCGGCCAGTAGAGCTCCATCACCACCAGACCCAGACCGGCGATCTGGGCGATGGCCAGGTCGATGAAGATGATGCCGCGGCGCAGCACCTCGATCCCCAGCGGGGCATGGGTCAAGCCAATCGCCAGCCCCGCGACCAGGGCCGGCAGCAGGATCCCGAGCAGTTCAGGGCTGAACATGAACCGACTCCAGCTGCACCAGGGTCTGCTCGAACAGGGCGAACAGATCATTCACCCCGTCCGCGCCCCCGACCGTGTAGGGCAGCACCAGCACCGGCAGACCGGTCCTGGCGGACAGCCAGTCGGCCGCCTCCGGCGCGGCGTAGGGCGTGCGCAGGATCGCGGCCGCGCCCTGCCCGCGCACCTGCTGCAGCAGCCGCTCCAGATGGGACGCTGTCGGCGGGATACCCGGTCTCGGCTCCAGGGCGGCGACCTCGCGCAGCCCCAGCCAGTCGATGAGATACACCCAGGCCTGGTGGTGCACGATCACCGGCAGCCCCTGCAGCCGGATGCCGCGTCTCTCCCAGTCGCCGATCGCGGCACCCCAGCGTTGGCGGAAATCCTCCAGCCGTGCCTGATAGTGCTGCGCCCGGCCGGGATCGATGCCCTGCAGTCGCTCAGTCAGGACCCCGGCGACCCGATCGATGTTATGCGGATTCAGGTGCAGGTGGGGATTGCCCTCGGGATGCACATCGCCCTGGCTGCGATCGACGTGCTCGGGCACATCACGCAGTTCGACCACCGAAGCCGCCAGCAGGTGGCCCGGGGCACCGACAGCGACCGACGGATTGCCCGCCTTCTGCAACAGCACCGGCAGCCAGCCCACCTCCAGTCCGCCTCCGCTGCATACCAGCAGGTCGGCGCGGCGCATGGCGGCGATCAGGCTGGGCCGGGCGCGGATATAATGCGGATCCTGGCGGGCATGGGTGGCGGAAAACACCGCCACCGCATCGCCGCCGATTTCCTGCGCCAGTGCGGCCCATTCGGGTTCGCAGGCGAAGACCTGCACCGGATCCGCAGCCCGGGCCAGGCCCGATGTCAGCAGCAGGATTATTGCTAATGTCCGTATATATTGCATACAGAATCTCCTTGCAGCGCGGATGCAACGCAAAGGACGCGGAGACGTTTATGCCCTCCTGGGTGCGAAGGCACAGAGCAGTTCATTACATGAATTGCCGTTGTCATGCCTGGCATCGTCATCCCGAAGCACCGCGTGAACCTGTGAACACAGTGGCATCTGGATCCCGGCCTGCGCCGGGATGACAGAAAACACGTAGTCCCGTAGGTCGGATTAGCCCGCAGGGCGTAATCCGACACTGACCGCAGGCCCGTCGGGTTACGCTGCGCTAACCCGACCTACCCTGCTGCGTTGCTATCGCCCACACATCAGTATTTATGCGCCCCGTGCGCGCCCAGGCTCATGATGTACTGCACAATGAACTGATCATCCCGCAATCCCTCGCTTAACTCTTCGCGGTTGTACTGCAGCCGCACCCGGCTGAACTCGCTGTTGGTCCAGTCCAGCATCAGGGCATAGGCCTCGGGGTCATGGCCGCCGCCGTCCAGGGCACTGCCTGCCAGGCCGGCGGGAACGTCCGGCGCCTGCAACAGACTGTAGCGCGCGCCCACCCGCCACTGCGGCCGGAATTTGTACACCGCCTGGACATAGCCGCCGTTGACCGCATCATCGAAGCGCACCGGCCCGGCCCCGATGTCATAGCTGCCGTCCTCGTCCCGGTGGAAGAACTCGGCCTGCAGGGTGACTTCCCGGTTGCGCGGATTGCCCGTGGGCGCCCAGGTGTAGCGCAGATCGGCCACGTACAGATCGGTATCACCGGCAAAGCTGACATCGCCCTCATTGGTCACCCGCTCGGCCGCCTCGCCCGACAGGACATAGGCCCCGACGCGCCAACTCTGGTTGTAGCCTATATCCCCGCCCAGCCGGCCGTACAGGGACCAGGCCTCAGGGCCGCTGCCGGTGGAATCGCCGAACGGCAGGTCATCGCCGCGGAACACCCCGCCGCCGATCTCGGAATAGAGCGCGGTCGGCAGCACATAGCTGAACTCCACGCCGTCGTCGTTGAAGGCATTGTTGAGGAAGACCCGGCTGGGCAGCGGCCGATCGGCGAAATCGTCCTCGTGGGTGTGATGCTCGTTGAGATAGCCCAGGGTCCAGAAGGCCCGGCCGGCCTTGAGACTGAGGCCGGTCGGCAGGCCGGCCCCGCCCAGGGTCTGGACATAGGCCTCCTCCAACTCGACCTTATCCTCGCCCTCCTCGCGCACGATCGCCGCGGTCATGGCGCCGTAGAATTTGTCATCCACATTGGCGGCGACATTGAGTTCGGATTCGTCCACGGCCAGGCCCTCGCGGCCACGCTCACCTTCCTCACCCACGCCGAAGCCGGCGATTTCACTCCCGGACTCGGAAAAGCCGGACCAGCGGCCGTTGAGAATCACGCCGATGGAGGGATTGAACTCGTTGCTGTAGACCCGGCGGTGCTGGCCGGCCGGGGCCCGGGCCGGGGCAGCGGGCGCAGCATCAGCACCGGCATTCCGCGGCTGCGATTCCAGCTGTTCCAGCTTGCCTTCGAGTTCGCTGATACGGCTCTCGTAGGCCTGGCGCAGGGCGCGGATCTCCTCACGCACGGCTTCCAGTTCAGCCGTTGCATTCTGATCGGCCGCAGCCGGGCTAATGACGGACATGACGGCGACGGCCAGCGTCGCCCGGGTGAAATTGCGCATTCTGATGCTCCTGTTCCTGTAATCGTGATTCAGCAGGCACCACCGCATTCACGCGCGCGGTGCCGGAAACAAACACAGTCGTTGACTCAGACGAACAGGGACAGGGGCGGCGCGCGGGGTTGCGCCGGGTGATGATGGAACTGGCGTTCGCCAGTGGCGGGGATCGCGACGTACAGCGGACGCCGGTTGCGTTCGGGACCGGCGACTGAAACATCCACCGCCAGGCCGTCGGCGCCGTGCTTGGCATAATGCAGCACATCGCAGGCCTGGCCGAAATGCTCATGCGGGGCGAAGTCGTGCTCGGCCAGATGTGTCAGGCTGGCCACCTGCATGCCGGCGAACAGCAGCAGCAGCGCCAGCAGGGCATGGCGCGGGGAGCGGTTTCGGCAGTGGCGGCGCAGTCGGTGCATGGCGGCACAGCATAGCCTAACGCCGACCGGGGTCAACACCGGGATTCGCCACCAGGGCGTGGAATCTATCTATGTCGGGGTCGCCGGGTTACAATTTGCGTATTGACAGCCACGGAATACACGCAAAGCACGGACAATTGTATGTTGCTTGCTGCGGCATCTGTAGGTCGGGTTAGCGAAGCGTAACCCGACGCAGTCCGCGGTTCGCGTGTCGGGTTACGCCCTGCGGGCTAACCCGACCTACACATGATTGAATTCAAATTTTCCGTGCTTTGCGTGTATTCCGTGGCGCTTTTGACCCCCTGCTGGGCTGCACAGACCTGACCGGACATGGACACCCAGGCAATCGAGCAATTCGGCCAGCGGCTCCTCGCCATCCTGCAGCGCCACCCGCAGGGACTGAGCGAACACGGGTTGCTGCAGGCACTGCGCGAGACGGACGAGGACGCGCTCGGCTCAGCCCGTCTCGATGACAGCCTGAACCTGTTCCAGACCCACTTCATTCTGTTCCATGCCCTGTACCGGCTGCGCGAGCGCCTGCTGACCGGTGGCGATGAAACCCTGTGGATCCACGTACTGCGCATTCAACTGTTGCCGCTGGAGGAGAACGCCGCCCAGGCCCTGGGCGGACATGATCCATTGCGCGACTATTACCTGGACTGGTCCAACCTGGAGCAGACCTCGGCAGCCGATGTCGAGGCCATGCTGGGGCGTTTCTGGCAACGCTATCTGCGCCAGGACCAGCGGGTCGAGGCGCTGCGCGTACTGGAACTCGATGCCGATGCCGACGTGACGGCCATTCGCGATCAGTATCGCCGGCTGGCCATGCGCCACCATCCCGACCGCGGGGGCGACACCGCCACCCTGCAGGCCATCAACGAGGCTGCCGCCCTGCTGCTCGGCAAGGGCGGCAGCCGCTGACACCACAACGCCATGTCCCTGTCCGCCTATCAACTCATCCTGTTCCCGCAGCGCGACGATATCAGCGCGGCGCAGCGTGCAGCGTTGCTTTCCCATCTGCACGGGTGCGGCTTCCTGGGTCAGGCATTCGAACTCGACGGGCGCGAGCATTTCACTACCGGCGCGCAGTTTCTTGACCAACTGGTGTTTCTCGGCTGCTCCCCCTATATCGAGACCGAGCCCCCCGCCGATACCGCGGCACGCAACACCGCGGCACGACAGGGCCGGTTCTGTCATCTCCATCTCACCCGCCTCCTGCCCCGGGCGCGCTTTCGCGCCAATCCGCGCGCCAGGGTGCGCTGCCCGGCCTGCCGCAAGTCCGTGGCGGCAGCCGAGCTCCTGACCGGGCCCGGGACGGACCGGACCTGTGCGCACTGCGGGCACGAGGCCGCGATCACGGACTGGAACTGGCAGGGACACGCCGGATATGCCAACCTGTTTCTGGAGGTCTGGGGCATCCATCCGGGAGAGGCCGCACCTACCGAAGGGTTTATTCAGGCGATTGAAAAAATTACGGATTCCCCCTGGTCCAGCTTCTATACCCAGGCCGACCAGCAGCCGGCGGATGAAACCGGCCCGGTCATGTGGCACAATGACCGACCAAATTGATCAGGTACGTCAATCGGCGTGCCGCCGGACACTGCAGGTAGTGATATGGCTTCCGAAGAACCCGAACTGAGCAAGGAAGAGCGCATCCTGCGCATGATGAAGCGTGTGCTCACCGATGTCGCCAAGGACACCCATGCCAAACCCGGCTTCCGGCATCCGCTGTCCGAAAACACCATCGAAGGCATTCGCGACTGTCTGGCCCTCATCGCCGCCCGCGAGCAGGAACTGGCCGAGGAATTCGGCCGTCCCATGAACATGCGCCCGCGCTTCATCGACGAGCCCAAGCGCGAGGTTGTGGTGCCGCTGAATGTCACCAGCCTGCGCGGCGACAAGCCCGGCAGCGGCGACCACTGAATTCAATACAGCCATCGTCTCCCCGCGATCCGGGAGACCAGGAGTTGACCATGGACCTCACCAATGAAGAACGCGTAGCCCTGACCCGCGCCGTGATCCGGATGCTGGACAGCTGGGGCGCCCAGAACTCCGACCAGGTCAGGATACTGTGCCTGCCGGACGGCACGCCCGCACGCAGGATCAACCGTTTCCGCGACATGAACGAGGCCCTCCCGGACGAGCCCCGGGTCAACGAATCGGTCGAGCACATCCTGGGCATCGCCGACGCCCTGCGCACCACCTTTCCGGCCAATCCCCAGATGGCCCCGATCTGGATGCACCGCCGCAACAAGCACCTGCGCCGGCGCACCCCCCTCAGCTGCATGATCGAGGACGGCCTCAGCGGCATGGTGCGGGTACGCACCCACCTGGACTGCGCCTTCGCCTGGGACAGTTCGGGCTCCTCCACTCACGCCTGAACCGGCTGATCCCGCCCCCGGCAAAACCCCGCAACTGCTGGGTTTTTTGTGCCTCCTCCCGCCGCGCCCGGACTCAAGTCAGCCCGCCCGGCGCCGTTATCCTGTTCACACCCCTTGCCAACAGGGGAAGAACAACACCAAGGGAGGCCCCCCACCCATGTTCAGTATCAAGATGGAGCATGTGCTCGACCGTCTGTCGCGGCACTATCAGCCCTTTAACCTGCTGTCCGAGGAACGCCTGCGCGAGGTCGTCAACATTGTGCGTTTCATCGAACTGCGCGAGGGTGAGATCTTCCAGATCGCCGGCGGCCAGGATCATGACTACCTGTTCGTGGTCGAGGGCCGGCTGGAGGTCATCTGCAGCGGCACCATCACCTCGCTGGCCGGCCCCGACGACACCCGCAAGCGCCCCGTGGTGCTGCCGGCCGCCCCGGCGACCTGCACCCTGGTGGCACGCCAGGACAGCATCATCTGTCATGCCGACCGCGAGATGCTGGACAACCTCATCTCCTGGGATGAGGTCGTGCACATGATGGAGGACTCCGGCGCCGAGACCGCCAGGCTGCTGGAGAAGGTGCGCAACTCCCTGGTATTCCGGCGCCTGCCGCTGGAAACCGTGGAACTGGCGTTCCAGAAGATGCAGACCCAGGTCGTCAAGGCCGGCGAATACGTCATCCAGCAGGGCGAGGCGGGTGATGCCTACTACATCATCCTCAACGGCCGGGCCGAGGTCTATCAGCGCGGCATCTATGACGATGCGCCGCACAAGATCGCCGATATCGGCGAGGGCGACGCCTTCGGCTGCGAGGCTTTGATCTCCGGCAGCACCCGCAATGAATCGGTGCTGATGACCGAGGACGGCGAGGTCCTGGTGCTGGACAAGGCCGCCTTCGAGGAACTGATCAGCAACCCGCTGATCAAGACGGTCAACCCCAGCGTGGCGCGTACCATGGCCGAGACCGGCCACGAACTGATCGATGTGCGTTATCCGGAGGAGTTCGACGACCACCACATTCCGGGCGCGCGCCTGGTCCCGCTGTTCGAACTGCGCAACCGGATGGAGGAACTGGACCGGAACAAGCAGTACATCGTCTATTGCCATGGCGGCAGCCGCAGCGCCGTCGCCGCGCTGATCCTGGCCCAGAACCAGTTCGATGTGCTGTCACTGGACGGCGGCATCCGCAGCTGGCCATTCGAGACCCAGAGCATCTACGACCGCCAGGCCGAGATGGAAGGCAGAGAAACCGAGGCGGCCTGAGTCCCCCGGCACCACTGCAGAACCGGCCGGCAGCGGCCGGTGCGAGCAAACCGCAACGCCTCCCTTCGGGGAGGCGTTTGTTGTTGCAGCGGATCGGGGCTGGACTAAACTCGAATTCAATGGGGTCCGCCCCAGAAACAATCATGCATGCCTCACAGTTCATGGAGCGAAGACACAGATGACGAGCGCCAGCAAGAGCACCAGCCGCCGCAAGACCCCTGCCAGCCCGGCAAAAACCGCCGGTTCACCTGCCAAACGGGCGAGCGCTTCCGGATCCGGGAAAAAAGCTGCACGCGCCCAGATCACACCGGAACGCCGTCATGAGATGATCGCCGAGGCGGCCTATCTGCGGGCCGAATCCCGCGGCTTTGCCCCGGCGGACCCGCTGCACGACTGGCTTACGGCGGAGCAGGAGGTGGATGCGCGTCTGGCCGGGCAGACGCAGGGCGCGGACGCTCCCGTACACTGAAGCCGGGAGTTTATGCCCCCTTGCCGGGGCGCCGCCGGCGCCCCGCCGGTTTCCTGTCTCCCTGACCACGCACTTCCGCCTGCGGCGGCAACCCGGTGTGCTGGGTCAGGAACGGCCTGCCCTTGCCCTTGCCCGCGGCCCGGCCTCCCTTCGCCGGCTGCCCGGTCCCCGCCGGCTGCCAGCGCGGTACCAGGTGACGTTTGCCGTTGCCGATCAGATCCTCCCGGCCCATGCGCTTGAGCGCATCGCGCAGCAGCGGCCAGTTGTCAGGGTCATGGTAGCGCAGGAAGGCCTTGTGCAGCCGCCGCACCTTCAGCCCCTTCGGAATGCTCACGGTTTCACTGTCATGCCGCACCCGGTGCAGCGGGTTCTTCCCGCTGTAGTACATGGCCGTGGCGGTGGCCATGGGCGAAGGCAGGAAGGTCTGCACCTGGTCGGCACGGAAGCCGTTCTGTTTCAGCCACAGCGCCAGATTGAGCATGTCCTCATCGGTGGTGCCGGGATGCGCGGCAATGAAGTAGGGGATCAGGTACTGCTCCTTGCCGGCGGCCTTCGAGTAGCGCTCGAACAGCTTCTTGAACCGGTAATAGCTGCCCATGCCCGGCTTCATCATCTTCGTCAGCGGCCCGTCCTCGGTGTGCTCAGGGGCGATCTTGAGATAGCCGCCGACATGGTGGGTCACCAGTTCCTTTATGTATTCAGGCGATTCCACCGCCAGGTCGTAGCGCAGGCCCGAGGCGATGGAGATGCGCTTGATGCCCGGCAGCGCCCGCGCCCGCCGGTACAGGCGGATCAGGGGATCGTGATTGGTGTTGAGGTTCCTGCAGATCTTCGGATACACGCAGGACAGCCGCCGGCAGGCCGCCTCGGTCGCCTCGTCCTTGCAGGCCAGGCGGTACATATTGGCGGTCGGTCCGCCCAGATCGGAGATCGCGCCGGTGAACCCGGGCACGGAATCGCGGATGGTCTCCAATTCGCGGATGATGGAGTCTTCCGAGCGGTTCTGGATGATGCGGCCTTCGTGCTCGGTGATGGAGCAGAAGGTGCAGCCACCGAAACAGCCGCGCATGATATTGACCGAGAAGCGGATCATCTCGTAGGCCGGGATGTTCGCCCCGCCGTAGGCCGGATGCGGCAGCCGGGTATAGGGCAGTTCGAATACCGCATCCAGTTCCGGCGTGGTCAGCGGAATCGGCGGTGGATTCAGCCACAACTCACGCTCACCGTGGCGCTGCACCAGCGGCCGGGCATTGCCGGGATTGGTCTCCTGGTGCAGCACGCGCGAGGCGTGGGCATAGAGCACCCTGTCGTCCTTGACCTCCTCGTAGGACGGCAGACGGATACAGGTCCGGCCACCGGTCGGGCGTTTATGCCGCGGGTGGAACTGCACCACCTTCGCAGTGGGATCGGCGGCGGCTGCGGGCGCCTGCTTGTCGCAGGCCGGCGCCTCGGCGTAGGGGTCCTCATGCGTATCCACCCGCCCAGGGGTGTCGACATGTGAGGAATCCAGTACGTCCCAGCCCTCCGGCAGGCGCTTGCACACATAGCCGGTGCCGCGGATATCACGCAGTTCGCGCACCGATTCACCGCCCGCCAGCCGATGGGCGATCTCCACGATCTGGCGCTCGCCGTTGCCGTAGACCAGCAGATCGGCCTTGGCGTCGAACAGGATGGAGCGGCGGATCTTCTCCGACCAGTAGTCGAAATGGGCGATGCGGCGCAGGCTGGCCTCGATGCCGCCGATGACCAGCGGCACGTCCTTCCAGGCCTCGCGGCAGCGCTGGGAGTAGACCAGCACGGCGCGATCCGGGCGCAGGCCGCCGGCGCCATCGGGCGTATAGGCGTCGTTGCTGCGCACCTTGCGATCGGCGGTATAGCGGTTGACCATGGAATCCATGTTGCCGCCGGTCACGCCGAAGAACAGCGTCGGCCGTCCCAGACGGGTGAAGTCCGCCGTGCCGGTCCAGTCCGGCTGGGCGATGATCCCCACCCGGAAGCCCTGCGCCTCCAGCACCCGGCCGATCACCGCCATACCGAAACTGGGGTGATCGACATAGGCGTCGCCCGTGATCAGGATGATGTCGCAGGCATCCCAGCCCAGGGCATCCATTTCGGCGCGCGACATGGGCAGCACCGGCGCCGGGCCGAGGCATTTGGCCCAGTAGGGCCGGTAGGCAAAGATGTCGGGGGCGCTGTGCATGGAAAGAGTACTGGTACTTGAGATTGACGGGGCTTGGATCGACAATAGCCGGGCCGCGTGCGGCGCAATCGCATCAGTGTAGCATTTTCACCGCTGCTGCGTGCGGCAAAAACCTCTTTTTTTGTAACCTTTCAGGCGGTTGCCGAGGAACCGGACCGGTCATGGATCAAACCGAACAGCACAATCTGCGTCAGCGCCTGGAGGCCCTGCGGCTGGAGCACCGGGACCTGGACGAGGCGCTGCTGCGTCTGAACCAGGACCCGGCCATGAACCAGCTCACCCTGCAGCGGATGAAGAAACGCAAGCTGCTGCTCAAGGACATGATCCACCGCCTGGAAAGCGCCCTGATTCCCGACCTGGACGCGTGACCCCGCTGCTGCTCATCCTGCTGGCTGCGTTGGTTCTGTTCTGGCTCGACAGTATGAAGGCCCGCGACCTGGCCGCCGCCGGCGCCCGCGACACCTGCCACCAGCAGGGCCTGCAGCTGCTGGATGCCACCGTCACCCTGAGCCGCCTGGGCCTGACCCGGACCCCGCGCGGGCATGCCACCCTGGCCCGCACCTACCGCTTCGAATACAGCCGCGACGGCGCCACCCGCCAGACCGGTTTCATCCGCCTGCGCGGCCACCGCATCGAGACCATCGGCCTGGCTGACGATGCCGGCTGACAGAAAAATTCAAGAGCGCCACGGAATACACGGAAAACACGGACGAGATAAATCCAATCCAAAAGTAGGTCGGGTTAGCGTAGCGTAACCCGACACTAATCGTTGGCCTGGCCATGTCGGGTTACGCCCTTCGGGCTAACCCGACCTACATGCTATCGATAATATTTCATGCCGGGCGCAAAGCGCCTCGGCATGCATTATGAAATTTCCGTGTTTTCCGTGTATTCCGTGGCGCTCTTGATTTTTGCCTAATCAATATGCGCGATGCGATCGACGAACAGCCGCTCCGGCGGCAGGCCGTGGCGGACCAGCAGCTCGATCAGCGCCACCAGGTCCGCGTCGGGGCCGTTGACATAGACATCGAAGCCGGACAGATCCGGATAGTCGGTCGTGATGCGCAGGCCCGCGTGCAGCAGGCGGCGGGCCCGCGGAGACAGCCCCGGGACATCGGCCAGATCCGGCACCTGCGGCGGCGTCCAGTCCGGGTTGTCGCCCTGCCCCACCACCGGAATGAAGCGGAAGTCATCCAGGCCGTCCTGCCAGGAACGGCAGTAGTTGGCCAGATACAGATCCTCCGGCCGCGGCACCGCCCAGTACAGGCGCAACGGCTGATCGAACTCCAGCGAGATGGCATGCTCGATCAGGCTCTTGACCGGCGCAAAGCCGGTCTCGCAGGCCAGGAACAGGCACGGCCGGCCCGAGTCCTCGTCCAGGGTGAAGCGTCCAAAGGGGCCCTCCACCTCGACCTTGTCGCGCGGCTTCATCCGGTTGAAGACGTACTCGGCAAAGGGATCCCCCTCCACCTGCTGGACATGGAATTGCAGCAGCATGCCATTGCAGGGGCAGCTGGCAATGGACTTGTTGCGGGTCGGCAGGCCCTCGCCGCTGAGCGTCACGTACTGACCGGCCAGGAACCACAGTGTCTGGGTGCGCGGCGTGCGCAGCTGCAGTTCCATCACGGTATCCGACAAGGGATTGAGCCGGGCCACCGTGGTCGTGATGCGATGATGCGGTATGTCCTCGGCGCTGCGCGCCTCCACGGCCTCGAGCACCAGATCACTGGCGGCATGGGCCCGACACATGAGGAAGTGGTTGTTGGCCTTCTCCTCACGGCTGTAGACGTAGTCGTGATGCCCCATCCGGCCCAGTTCGCCGGAGACCAGCCGCGCCTGGCAGTCGCCGCAGCTGCCGCTGTTGCAGTTGTACTTGAGGTTGAGCCCGGAGCGCAGCGCGGCCTCCAGCAGGGTCTCCCCGGCCTCGGCCTGGAACACATTTCCGGAAGGCAGCAGTTCGACCCGGTGGCTCATGGAAGCGGACGGCTACAGCAGCCGGAAGGGTTCTTCGTCAGTCAGCTGCAGCAGCTGCTGCACTGCGGCCAGTCCGTCACGGGCAAAGGCATCGATATCGTCCCAGGCATCGTTGGCCGCGAAAACCTGTGCACCGTCGGGCAGGATCAGACGCATCGCCCAGCGGCCCTTGTCCTGCGCCTCCCGGGGCGCCGGTTCGCAGGTCAGGTACAGGCCGGGCTCCGGGTTGCCCTCGTGCACCACGGCCAGGATATAGCGGTAGTCATTGGCGTCCCCGGTCTCGATCTCCCCCAGGACAGTCACGGAAAACTGCCCCAGCTGATAGCGTTGCTGAGGGATGGCGGTCTTGATATCGGGCTTGTTCTGCATGTTCAGGCACCCCCTGTATGGCTTTACCAGCAATTGTAACGGATGGCTGGCAGCGACAAACCCCAAATACCTGCTTGATTACCGGGGTTAATGCGCACATCCGGTGCCTGGGTTAGAATTTCCCGCAACCTCAGAATCGATCAACCCCCCGGAGGGCGACACGATGCCGTATTACATCTATGACATCACCCAGGATCCAACCGGTATCGCCAGGAACCTGGAATACCAGGCCGAGTTCGACTCCTTCCAGGAGGCCAAGAAGTTCGCCCGCAACCGCCGCGCCGAACTGGGCCGGGACACGGACATCCTGGTCAAGGTCATGTTCGCGCCCAACCAGCTCGAGGCCGAAGAACGGCTGATGGAGAAGCGCGAGAAGCCGATCGTGATGGAGTGGGAAAAGTAGGCCTCGCATTCCACCATGGAAGAGGACGAATACCGCTCCACCTACGACGCCGTGAATCAACGGCGCTGCATCTTCGAGAAGGCCATCAATGCCCGCCATGTCGGCTGCACCCAGATGCACCGCTTCTACCTTGCCGACCGCGAAGGCGTGGGCTGCCAGTCCGAGGACGCCAACCGACGCTGCATCGCCCTGCTGGAGCGGATGCGCCGGGACGCCCGTTTTGCCCTGCAGCTGACCCACATCGGCGGCCCGCTGCCGCACAACAAGGAGATCCGGGTCCAGGTCGGCGGGTTGCTCGGCATCCAGACCCTGGTGCAGCCGGAACGCGCCGGCGCCAGGAAGGTGGAGAACGCCTTCGATACCCTCAACCGCGCCGAACAGCGCTTCGGCAGCATCGACGCCATCCCCTTCAACGAGGTCATGAAGGACATCAAGCAGTTCCAGGGCCGCAGCCGGCGGCGGGGATTTAAGAAATAAAGAGCGCCACGGAATACACGGAAAGCACGGAAAATTACATATTGCTTGTTCAGAATCCCGTAGGCAGGGTTGGCGCAGCGTAACCCGACAGGTTCGATGCCAATGTCGGGTTACGCCCTATGGGCTAACCCGACCTGCATATGCTGGGATAATTTTTCTTTGTCCGTGCTTTCCGTGTATTCCGTGGCGCTCTTGAATATCAATCAGAAGCCAGTGCCGCGCTGACCGCTGCCTCCAACTCCGCCTCGTCGATGGGAAAGGCCAGGGTGCGGAAGATGGGAAAGCGGGCCTGCAGCCGCGCCAGCTGGTGGGCGTATTCCTGCTCATAGAACACGATCACCCGCGTATCCGGCAGTCGCTGCACCACCGCCAGCAGGCTCTCCAGACTGCTGGTGCGGTCACGGAAATCGGACTGGAAATTGAACTCGGCCACGATCACCCGCGGCTGGCGTTTGCGCGCCGCAGCCAGCGCCTTGCGCATGGTCCCCTCCACGATCACCTCACAGCCCAGGCGCTGGTAGAGGGGCGCGAAATTGGGATAGCCACCCAGTTCGATGATGGACAGAAGTACGGGCCTGGACATGGTGGAGGGACCTCTGATCATGTCGTCACGATTCAAAACCGCCATTCTACCGCATCCGGTATGGATATCGCCCGGCGGGGCTGGCAATCAGCCGGACTTGGCTGCAGACTCGGCAGCTTCAACGGCCCGGCGCCGAGGCAGGGTGTGCGCGGATTACCCGTTGCACCCGGCCTGACCCGCGTCACTTAACACCGAACACAAGAGCACGATCATGAGCGACCGCGAACAATGGCAGCAGCTGGATGAGGAACAGTACCGCGTGACCCGCTGCAGCGGGACAGAGCGGCCTTTTACCGGCAAATACTGGGACCACAAGGGCGACGGCGTCTATCTGTGCGTATGCTGCCAGGCGCCCTTGTTCGACTCCCGGCACAAGTATGATTCGGGCAGCGGCTGGCCCAGCTTCTGGCAGCCCGCCGCGGGCGCCGACATCGCCGAACTGAGCGACACCAGCCACGGCATGGTGCGCACCGAGGTGCGCTGCGGCCACTGCCAGGCCCACCTGGGGCACGTCTTCCCCGACGGCCCGCCGCCGACAGGACTGCGCTACTGCATCAATTCCGCCTCGCTGGATTTCACTCCGCGGAGGAGTTGAATTCAACTCCGCGACGAATAACGCAAAGGACGCAGAGGCGCGGAGACGCTAAGGTCTCAAAAAAGCACGTAGGTCGGGTTAGCGTAGCGTAACCCGACAGCCCGCGGCATGTTGGGTTACGGTGCCATGCACCTAACCCAACCTACAGAATCTTTGCGCCTCTGTGTCTTTGCGTCCTCTGCGTTCCCGTCACCGTTGCTGACTAGTCCTCGTCAGCGGACGGGAAGGCGTAGCCGGCTTCCAGTTCCTCCGGCGTGGCGTCGCGGATATCCAGCACTTCCAGCACGAAGCGCAGATCGCGGCCGGCCAGCGGGTGGTTGCCGTCGACGGTGATGGCATCCTCCTCCACCGCGGTGACGGTGAAGTCCAGGCTACCGCCTTCGGGGGATTCGCCCTCCAGCCGCGCACCCACGTAATGCGCCTCCTCGGGGATCTCTGACGCCGGCACCGCCAGGCACAGGTCCGGATCGTACCGGCCATAGGCCTCGTCTGCGGTCAGTTCCAACTCCATCTTGGCATCCACGCCCAGGCCTTCCAACGCCTGTTCCACCCTGGGAAAGGCGCCGCCGTAGCCGCCGTGCAGATAGTAGAGGTCGTCGTCATAGGCCAGTGCCTGGTCCGAGCCCTGCTCGAACACGGCGTAGCGCAGCCGTACCACCTTGTCCCTGACCACGCTCTGGTAGTTGCGTTTCCTGACGAAATGGAGAGTCTTGGAATCTTCGCTCATGCTGTCTGCCGCTCCTGTCGGAACATGACCAGGTGATCGATCTCCATCCGGATACCGATGGATTCACCGATGGCATGATCGTGATGGCTGGGCGCGAAGCACAGCACCCGGGTGCCACTGTGCAACTCCAGCGTGTAGAGAAATTCAGCGCCGCGGAAGGCCTTTTCCACCACCCGCGCCTGCAGCTCGCTTTCGTCGTCGTGCTGGATGTCATCGGGGCGTACCAGCAGATCGACCTTGCAACCCGGGACGCAGCCCTCGGGGATGCGTCCGGGAATGATGCCCAGTTCGGAATTGACATGCTGGTCGTTCAGCACCTCGCCGGTGATGATCGCCCCCTGGCCGATGAAGTCGGCCACGAAGCGGTTGGCCGGGCGATGGTAGAGATTGTAGCCGCTGTCCCACTGCATCAGCCGGCCCTGGTTGATCACCCCGATCTCGTCGGCCATGGCGAAGGCCTCGTATTGATCGTGGGTGACCAGGATGGCAGTGATTTCCTCCTGCTTGAGGATGGCACGCACCTCGCGCGCCAGCTGCTCGCGCAACTCGGCGTCCATGCTGGAGAAGGGCTCGTCCAGCAGCAACAGTTCGGGGCGCGGGGCAATGGCGCGAGCCACGGCGATACGCTGCTGCTGGCCGCCGGAGAGCTGATGCGGGTAGGCCGAGGCATAGCCGGGCATGCCCACCAGTTCCAGCAGCTCCCGCACCCGTGTCCGGCGCTCGCGCTCGGACAGTTGGCGCAGCCCGAAAGCGATGTTGCCGGCCACGGTGAGGTGCGGGAACAGGGCGAAATCCTGGAATACCATGCCCACCCGGCGCTGCTCCGGCGGCAGGGCCCAGCCGCCGTGGCTGACGACCTGGCCACGCAGCCGGATCTCGCCGGACTGCAGCAGTTCGAAGCCCGCGATGGCGCGCAGCAGGGTGGTCTTGCCGCAGCCGCTGGGACCCAGCAGGCAGCCGATATTGCCCGTCTCCAGGCCGAACGAGACCTGCTTGACGACCGGAATACCGTCGTAAGCGAGGCTGCAATTGTCGACTTCGAGCAGTTCAGGCATGACCGGGCCGGGAGTGGGCGATGCTGCGGCTGAGCAGAATGACCGGAATGATACCGGCCAGCACGATGGCCAGGGAAGCGCTGGCGGCATCGGCCAGGCGTTCATCCGAGGCCAGTTCATAGGCCCGCACCGCGAGCGTGTTGAAATTGAAGGGGCGCAGGATCAGGGTCGCCGGCAGTTCCTTGAGCACGTCGACGAACACCAGCAGCACCGCGGTGAGCAGGCTGCCGCGCATGATGGGCATGTGTACCCGGCGCAGCACCTCGCCCGGGGGGTAGCCCATGGAGCGGGCGGCATCGTCCATGCTGAGTTTGATCTTCCCCAGTCCGGCCTCGACCGTCTGCAGCGACACCGCCAGGAAGCGCACCGTGTAGGCGAACAGCAGCGCGGCCAGGGTGCCGGACAGCAGCAGGCCGGTGGAGATCCCGAACTGCGCCCGCATCCAGCCGTCCAGGGTATTGTCGAAGGCGGCGAAGGGAATCATCACGCCCACCGCGATCACGGTACCGGGCACGGCATAGCCCATGCCGGCGATGCGCACTGCGCCCTGCACCAGCCAGTTGCCGTGCAGGCGCTTGCCGTAGGCCATGAACAGGCCCAGCAACAGGGCGATCAGGGCCGCGCTGCCGGCCAGTATCAGGCTGTGCCAGGTCAGCTGGATGAACCCCGTCCCCACCGTCTCGGGCGCGGTACGCAGCGCCCAGACCAGCAGCTGCCCGGCCGGCACCAGGAAACCGAACAGCAGCGGCACCAGGCACACCAGCACCCCGACCGGAAGCTGCCAGCCCCGCAGCCGGTGCCGCGGCAGGCTGCGGTAACGGCTGGTGGTGTGGTGGTAGCGGGCCTGGCGGCGCGACCAGCGCTCGAGCAGGATCAGCACGAACACGAAGCTCATCAGCAGGGCCGAGAGCTGGGCCGCGGCAGCGGGATCACCCAGGCCGAACCAGGTGCGGAAGATGCCGGTGGTAAAGGTGTTCACGCCGAAGTACTGCACCGTGCCGTAGTCGGCCAGGGTCTCCATCAGCGCCAGTGACAGCCCCGTGATCACTGCAGGACGCGCCAATGGCAGGGCCACCCGGCTGAAGGTGCGCCAGGGGCTGGCTCCGAGCGTGCGGCTGACCTCGAGCACGCACACCGACTGTTCCAGGAAGGCGGCCCGGGTCAGCAGGTAGACATAGGGATAGAGCACCAGCGACAGCATCACCACGGCACCGCCCAGTGAACGCACCTGGGGGAACCAGTAATCGCCGTAGCCCCAGCCGGTCAGTTCGCGCAGCCCGGTCTGCACCGGCCCGGCGAAATCCAGCAGGCCGGTATAGGTGTAGGCGATGATGTAGGCCGGGATGGCCATGGGCAGCAGCAATGCCCATTCGAAGATTCTGCGGCCGGGAAACTCGCAGGTGGTGGTCACCCAGGCCGTGGACACGCCCAGCAGCAGGGTGCCGGCGCCGACGCCGAGCATCAGCAGCAGGGAATTGACCACATAGTCCTGCAGTACGGTGGCGGCCAGGTGGCGCCAGACCTCGCCGGCGGGCTCGAACACGAAGCTGAATACCGTCAGCACCGGCAGGGCCACAATCAGGGCCACCAGCAGCACGCCCGCACGCCAGCCGCTGCTCAGCCAGTGCTGACGTGAGGATACCTCCGGGACAGTCTGGGTCGTCGTGCCAGGGCCTGTTAACACTAATCTAATCGTCTCTGTTGTGCCTGAAAAAGCGCCAATCGAGGCGCGAGGAGCGCAGTTTGGTCACTCCAAATAAGCGACGAGCAACGCCGAGTGGCGCTTTTTCAGGCGCAACCCATCGGGCTGGGGCTGATTTTCCGCCCAGCGGCGTTATCATTCGCTCATGTAGAATGACTACACCTCGCTCATTCTGCCTTGCTGGACGAAAAATCAGCCCCAGCAGAGGCGATTAGATTAGTGTTAACAGGCCCTAGTCAAATACGTGGCCCGCAAACAACGGCGGGGTGCCGTGCACCCCGCCTGGACAGATCCTCGGCAATAATCCGGGGCAGCGCTACTTCCAGCCCGCCCGATCCATCAGCCGTACCGCCTCGGCATTATATTTCCCCAGAAGATGCAGGTCCAAATCATCGGCCTTGAAGTCACCCCAGGCCGCCAGGGTGTCGCTGACCGGCACCGAGTCGCGTACCGGGTATTCGTGGTTGACCTGGGCGTACCAGGCCTGGGAGGCATCGCTGGAGAGAAATTCCATCAGCCGCACGGCGTTGTCGCGGTTTCCGGCAGCGGCGGTCAGGCCGATGCCGCTGACATTGACGTGAGTACCGCGGCCGTCCCCATGCCCCTCCTGATTGGGCCAGAACACGGCCACCCGCCCGGCGGCCTCGCGCTGTTCCGGATCGTCCTCATTGAGCATCACGCCCAGGTAGTAGGTATTGATCACCGCCACATCGCACTGGCCGGCCGCGGCGGCCAGCACCTGATCGCGATCACCGCCGATGGGCGGACGGGCGAAGTTGGCCACGAAGTCACGGGCCCAGGCCTCGGTCGCCTCGACCCCATGATGGGCAATCATGGACGCCACCAGCGACTGGTTGTAGATGTTGTCGGAAGAGCGGATACAGACGCGGCCCTTCCACTTGGCAGCGGCCAGCGCCTCGTAGGTCGACAACTCCCCGGGCTCGACCCGGTCGGTGACATAGACAATGGGACGCGCCCGTACCGACAGCCCGAACCAGTAGCCCTCGGGATCACGGTAATGGGCGGGGATACGCTCATGCAGGGTGTCTGACTCGACCGGCGCCAGCACGCCGGCTTCCCGGGCACGGTGCAGCCGGCCGGCATCGGTGGTCAGCAGCAGGTCGGCCGGGCTGTTGCGGCCTTCGCTCTTCAGCCGCTGCAGCAGGGCATCCGCCTTGCCGGTGACCAGGTTGACTTCGATGCCGGTCTGCTCGGTAAAACGGTCCAGCAGCGGCTTGATCAGGTTTTCCTGACGCGCGGAGTAAAGATTGACCTCGGCTGCGACCGCCGGACCGGCGAGCAGCAAGGCACACAGAAACGGCAGTATCCAGCGTGAAAGTGACATGACAGACATCTTCGGACTACCCCTGTAAAACTCATGACCGAAAGGAAACGGTAACAATTATCATTTTCATGGCGTTTCGATGCAAGCCCGGCAGGGGACAGAGATTGATTTCCTCTGATGCAGGAACATGAAATCCTTGTAATTCTGCGGGTTGCGATGCCTGCTCCGGTGGGACACAATCCCGCTCATGATCACTTCCTCCGCACCCGTGGCGAGGCTGCACCCGCTGGAAACGCTGGAATTCACCAACAGCTATGCCCGCCTGGGACCGGCCTTTCACTCGCCGGTCGCCCCCACCCCGCTGAGCGACCCCCACCTGATCAGCTTCAATGCCGACCTGGCCGGGCAACTCGGCCTGGATCCCGCCGAAGCCGGACGGCCCGGATTCCTGGCCTGGCTGAACGGCGAACACCGACTGCCCGGCAGCGAACCGGTAGCCATGCTCTATGCCGGCCACCAGTTCGGTCACTACGTGCCGCAACTGGGCGACGGACGCGCGATCATCCTCGGCGAGATATGCACCGACCACGGCGAACGCTGGGAACTGCAGTCCAAGGGCGCGGGCCCCACCCCCTACTCGCGCAACGGTGACGGCCGGGCGGTGCTGCGTTCCACCCTGCGTGAATACCTGTGCTCTGAAGCCATGCACGCACTGGGCGTACCCACCACTCGCGCCCTGTGCATGGCCGGCTCCAATGAGGAGGTCTACCGCGAACGCATCGAGCGCGGTGCCCTGCTGCTGCGCGCCGCCCCGAGCCATGTGCGTTTCGGCTCCTTCGAGGTCTTCTATTACCGCAACCAGTTCCCGCAACTGCAGCTGCTGGCCGACTACGTCATCACCCATCACTACCCGCAGCTGCAGCAGGCCGACAATCCCTGCCTGGCACTGTATCAGGAGGTGGTCGAACGCACCGCACGGCTGCTGGCACAATGGCAGCTGATCGGCTTCGCCCACGGGGTGATGAACACCGACAACATGTCCATCCTCGGCCTGACCCTGGACTATGGGCCCTTCGGCTTCATGGACACCTATGATCCGGGCTTCGTCTGCAACCACTCGGACCACGCCGGCCGTTACGCCTTCGACCGTCAGCCCGACATCGGACTGTGGAATCTGAGCTGCCTGGGCCAGGCCCTGCTGCCTCTGCTGGATGAAAACGCCGAGGCCGCCGCGGAACTGGCCACGGCCCAGTTCGAACGCTATCGGGATATCTTCACCGCGCATTATGAGGCCGGCCTGCGCGCCAAACTGGGACTGCAGACGGCCGGCACCCATGACCTGGAGCTGGCACAGGAATTCCTTGCCCTGCTGGCGGACGATGGCCGCGACCATACCCTGAGTTTCCGCCGGCTGGCGATGTTCGACAGTGGCGACAACGCCGACAATCGCGACCTGCGCGACCAGTTCATCAACCGCGAGGCCTTCGACGCCTGGAGCGCACGCTATCGCGACCGGCTGCGCCGGGAAAACAGCGATGACGCCGTGCGCCGGGCGGCAATGAACCGGGTCAATCCCAGGTACATCCTGCGCAACTACCTGGCGCAGCAGGCCATCGAACAGGCCGAGGCGGGCGACTACAGTGAGCTCGAACGCCTGCTCCAGATCCTGCGGCGTCCCTTCGACGAGCAGCCGGAACACGCGGCCTATGCCGCCGAGCCACCGGACTGGAGCCGGTCGATTACGCTGAGTTGTTCATCCTGATGCAGGCACCTGTCGCCAGGACCGCAGGGCGGGGGAAGCGCAACGCAACCCAGCGCAGCCCGATTTCATGATGGGTTGCGGCGCGCCGCGCCTTCACCCATCCTACCCGATCACACCCGGCACCAGGACCCTGTCTGCATGACCCTCGATCTCAATCAACTGAACGGCCTGGTCCGCCAGGTCGGCCAGGAAGAACTCATCCCCCGCTTCCAGCGCATCGGCCATGAGTACAAGGCCGACGGCAGCGTGCTGACCGAGGCCGATCTGGCGGTCGACGCCCGGCTGCGCGAACAGTTGCATGAACTGCATCCCGAGGCCGCCTTTCTCAGCGAAGAGATGTCGGCCGCCGAGCAGGAGATGCTGCTGGCCGATACCGACACCCCCCTGTGGTGCCTGGACCCGCTGGACGGCACCAGCAACTTCGCTGCGGGCATACCCTGCTTCGGCATCTCGCTGGCACTGATCCGCGGTGGCGAGGTGGAACTCGGGATCATCTATGATCCGCTGCGTGACGAATGCTTCAGTGCGCAGAAAGGCAGGGGCGCTTACCTCAATGACCGGGCGCTGCAGGCGGCTGCCAGCGGCATCGAACTGCAACGGGCCGTGGCCATGGTGGATTTCAAGCGTCTGACCCCCACGCTGCGCCGGCGGCTGGTGGAACAGCCGCCCTACAGTTCGCAGCGCAACTTCGGTTCCTGCGCCCTGGAGTGGGGCTGGATGGCGGCCGGACGCGGCCATGTATACCTGCACGGCGGCCAGAAGCTGTGGGATCTGGCCGCCGGCAGCCTGATCCTGACCGAGGCCGGCGGCACCTGCCGCACCCTCGACGGGGAAGATGTATTCGCTCCCCGTCTGGCCCCGCGCTCGGTGGTCTCGGCCTCCGATCCGGCACTGTTCACCGCATGGCGCGACTGGCTGGCGGAAAACGACTAGTGTTCAGGGTTCGTCACCCTCCAGGTCGGGAAACCGCGCAGCGTACTTCGCGATCCATTCCCGCGCCGCCTCCTCACCGGTCAGTTCCCGGCCCTCGAGTGCCTGCACCCGGCGTTTGTAGTGTTCGATATAGCACACCTGCTCCACCATCCGGGCACGGAACTCGTCGCCCGGCATGATGAACTCCACGCCCACCTCATAGCCCTCGCCGACAGGATTGCACCAGCTGACCCGCGCCGGGGCCTCGAACGGGGGCTGCACATCGGGGATGCGCAGCCGGAGTATCTGGCCGCGACGCTGCGGCCGGGCGGCACTGAAGGCGAGGCCGCCCTGACTGATGTTGCTCAGCCGTTCACGGCGGGGATAGCGGGCCGTGTCCTCGCTGAACTCGATCGGTATATCACACGGGTGGCGGATATAGCTGCGCATGTCTGCCCCCTCTGCTTCGGCAGGACGTCAGGATAACGTCCTGCCCGGAAGGGAGGCATATATCCTGCCAGAAGGCTGGGCGTGGCTCAGTCCTCCAGCCATCCCTGCAGGGCGGTGATCAGGCTGCGGGCCTGGTCGGGGCTGGAGATGTTGAACTTGGATTTCTGAAAGTACTCGCCGTTGCGTTTCTGGTAACGGCGGATGGTGTACTTGTCCTTGCTGTACTGCTCCTTCTGGCGATCCCAGTCCTGGTAGCGGAAGATCACCGTGGACCAGGCGCCCTTGGACAGGACCACCTTGTCCAGCTGCTTGACCAGGGTGATGCCGTCTTCCTCGTACTCGATGCTCAGATCGTCAACCGTCGATGCCATATCGCGACTCCGGATGGGTGGCGGGGAAATCCCCGAATCAGGCCGGATACTCTGGCGATTCCGGGGCATTTCGTCAAATGGATCACACTTCCACCCCAAAACAGCAACTTGGTCTCAAGATTAATGCCCTGCCGGCGCTAATCCTGACGAGCGCCTCAGTGTTCCCGGACGGCCAGCGGATTCCAGCGGGACTGCCGGGCTGTGACGGGGTTCAGCGCCGCAGCGCGTGGGAATCACGATACTGACAGCAATGGCAACACCGCCAGACATGACACGACACATGAGCGAAGCAAAGGCAGACATGGCAAGGACACCGGCCTCGACCCAGGCGGATGCCAACCGACCGCTGGCGGATACCGGCAGCGAGGGGCTGGCACGTCTGCGCGAACTGGAACAGCTGCTCGCCACCGCCTGTCAGGTACGCCGCCTGGCCGAAACCGAGATTCGCGAGGGCCGCAACCTGGAACGCGCCGAACAGCGCCGCGACGCGGCCGCGCGCATGCAGCGCAAGGTCGAGCGTGAACTGCTCAGACTGCGTTCGGAACTGGCCGGAAAACATCCGGAGGTCAATCAGGTCTGGACCCCGGGCGACCCGGTCGGGCGCAAGCCGCGGCCCCAACCCATCCCGGCACCGGCACCGGCATCGGAAGCCGAAACCGACACCGACACCGACACCGACACCGACACCGACACCGACACCGAGACTCAGACTCCGGCCGCACCCGGGGATTTCGAACTGGCCGTCATGCTGGGCACCCGCCGCTCCCGCTGGCAGGCCAGTACCAGCGATTTCAGCATCGCCGGCGATTCATCCCCGGCCGCCCGTCCGGCCGGATCCGACACCGCCGCACGCCGCCCGACTCCCGCCAGGGCCGCTGCCCCCACCTCCAGGACCGGCAGCAGGCCCGACGCCCGCCCCCGGCACGGCGGCCGCGGCCGGCTCCTGACCCTGGTGCTGGTGAGCGCCCTGGCGGGCGCCGGGCTGAGTTATCTGCTGAGCCAGTCCGATGTCGATCTGAGCGCCATCATCGCTGCCTGGACACAGGCGGCTGCCGATCTCCTGCCCTGACCCCTCGCCGCCGGCCGCCCTCCGGGCGGCCGCAACAGGATCCCGTTTTCCCTGCAGGGTTTTCTGCCGCCCGAAGGTTGTACAGTCCGCCGCTATTCCTGATAAAATTACTCAACTTTTAACACTCACCGCAAAAACAAGCGAGGCAAGGCAGTATGAATGTGCAGTTGGACAACGAAGGCTTTCTGATCAATCGCGACGACTGGAGCGAGGAAGTCGCCCGGGAACTGGCCGCGACGGAAGGCTACGAAATGACGGACGAGATCATGGGCTACATCCAGGAAGCCCGCAGCATGTACGACGCCGACGGCGTGGTGCCGCCGATCCGCAAGTTCGCCAAGGCCACCGACGTCAGCACCAAGCACCTGTATGACGTGTTCAAGAAGGGGCCGATGAAGCTGATCTGCAAGTGGGGCGGCCTGCCCAAGCCCACCGGCTGCGTCTGACGCAGCAGCAACAACCAGAGCCGGTGCCGGACGGGCCGGGTTTGCCGGTGCATGTGCGCAGTTCGCACGCCAAGCCCGGAAACCCGGCCCGTCCGGCACTGGCACCTCCCCGGCCTGGATGCGAATTGAGATGCGGACTGAACGGGGTCGGGGTCGTGCCCGCGGCCGGAATACCCTTGAGGGCGCATGTGCGCAGTCTGCACGCTAAGCTCTCAAGGGTATTCCGGCCGCGGGCACTGTGCAGCGGTAAATTGATCCAGACCGGAGCAGGCGTTATCCACCGGGCAGTCGCAAACCGGCCTTGAGGCCCTCAGAGCGGTTTCAGGGCCGGTGGGCACGGGCCAGATAGCGATGGCCGGTCATTTCGGTAAGGCGGCTGGCGGTGCGCTGGAAGGCGAACTGCAGATAGCGCCCGGTATAGAGTTGCGTCGGGGTTGCAGCGGCACCGAGCACCAGCTTGACGTTGCGATCATACAGGGCGTCGATCAGGTGCATGAAACGCTTGGCGGCATCGTCCCGGCCCTCGTCCATGACCGGCACACCGGACAGCAGCAGGGTGTGGAATCGCCGTGCCAGTTCCAGGTAATCCGCCGCCCACAGGGGACGTTCACACAATTCGCCGAAATCGAACCAGGCCAGCCCCCCGGCCAGCGCCCGCACCCTCACCCGACGCCGATTCAGTTCCAGTTCCGCCGCCTCGGCGCTCATCTCCGGCGCCAGCTGCCGCAGGTGCTCACGCATGCGGGCCTCGACTGCCGACCCGCTCCCCAGGTGGTAGTTCCCGGCACGGTCCAGGTGGGCACAGCGGTAATCCGCCCCGTCCTTGAGATGCAGCGCTTCGGTATGGCGCTTGAGCAGATCCACGGCGAACAGGAAGCGGTCCCGCTGCAGGCCGTCGAGATAGAGTTCGTCCGGGGCCAGATTGGAGGTCGCGACCAGGGTGATGCCGCGTGCGAACAGGGCCTGGAGCAGCCCGCCCAGCAGCATGGCGTCACCGATATCGCTGACATGAAACTCGTCCAGGCACAGCACCCGCAGCCGCCGCGACCATTCACGGGCAATCACCGGCAGGGGATCGGGGGTCTTGGGCAGCTGGCGCAGGCGGCTGTGCACTTCCTGCATGAAGGCATGAAAATGCAGTCGGGACTTGTCCGCAAACGGCAGGCAGTCATGGAAGACATCCATCAACCAGGTCTTACCGCGGCCGGTGCCGCCCCACAGATACAGCCCCCGTACCGGCTGGACGGGGCGGCGCAGCAGCCGCTGATGCCAGGCCTGACGCGGACGGCCGCGCTGCAGCGCCTCGTACAGCCGCTGCAGCTGCTGCATGGCCGCCGCCTGGGCCGGGTCCTCGCGCCAGCCCAGCCGCGCCAGATCGGCGTAATAGCGCTGCAACGGCATGTCAGCCGGCCCGGCGTTCAATCACGTTCTCCCTGTGGCCCTGCCCGGTTCAAAGACGTTATCATCCGCCCAGATGCCCTCAAACCTCATTCTGAACATGCTCACGATCACACCCGTTCCCGCCTTCAGCGACAACTATATCTGGTTCATCCGCCAGGCGGGACAGCGGCAGGTGGCCATTGTCGACCCCGGCGATGCCGCACCGGTGCTGGCCGCGCTGCAGCGTGAGAAACTGGAGCCGGCGGCCCTGCTGATCACGCATCATCACGGCGATCACGTCGGCGGCATCCGCCACCTGCTCGAGCACTACCCGGGCCTGCCCGTCTACGGGCCCGCCGGGGAACGCATCCCCCAGATCACGCAGCGGCTGAGCGACGGCGACCGGGTGCGGGTGGAAGCACTGGACACCGAATTCGAGGTCTTCGACGTACCGGGGCACACCGCCGGGCATATCGCCTATTACACCGATCACGCCCTGTTCTGCGGCGACACCCTGTTCACCTGCGGCTGCGGCCGGGTATTCGACGGCAGCGTGGAGCAGCTGCATGCCTCACTGCAGCGGCTCAGGCGGCTGCCGCCCGAGACCCGCATCTACTGCGCCCACGAGTACACCCTGGAGAACATCGGTTTCGCCAAATGGGTCGAACCCGACAACGCCGCGCTGCTGCAGCGCGAGCGGGAAGCGATCCGCACCCGGGAACAGGACCGCCCCACTGTGCCGGCGGAACTGGCGCTGGAACTGGCCACCAATCCCTTTCTGCGCACCGACGACGCCGGCGTGATTGCCATGGCCGAGCGCCACGCCGGGCGGCCCATGCGCGATGCGCAGGACACCTTCATCACCCTGCGCCGCTGGAAGGATGTTGAATATGATTGATGGCCACGGAAAACACGGAACAGAACAATACGATAATATTGCAGACATCGTAGGTCGGGTTAGCGCAGCGTAACCCGACACTCACGACGGCAACGTCGGGTTATGCCCGTATCGGGCTAACCCGACCTACAGGGCTGCCCGACCCAACCTGCAGGACCGCACCACAGAGTGTTTTCGCTATAATCGTGGTCCGTGCTTTCCGTGTTTTCCGTGGCTGTATTTCCGGCAAGGAGTGAACCATGCCCCATTTCGACATCAACGAAGCCATGCGCTACGCCGGCGACAAGCACAGCGCCGATGCCGTGCTCGATCTCAGCGACATGGATGCCGAGGAGGCCATCCGCACCCTGGATGAGGCCTTCGCGGAGCCGTCGGAGTACTTCCGCTCCCTGATCGTGCGTTTCACCCCGGCCGGCCCGCAGACGGGCGAGACCCTGTTCCAACCGGTGGGCCGTTACCTGCTGGAAAAAAAGAAAGCCGGCGAGATCTCCAGGCTGGAAAACCTGCTGGAGCTCGGCGCCGGCTTCTATATCGAGTTCTGAAAAAACATGCAGCGGGTAGGATGGGTGGAGGCGCTTGCGCCGCAACCCATCACGGCACTGGAGATCGCGATGGGTTGAGCTGCGCTTCACCCATCCTACTCTTTTGTTACGCCACTGCCTGCTTGCCGTCGGCCTCGCGGTGATACTCCACCACCCGCTCGACCTCGTTCTTCGAGCCCAGCACCACCGGCACGCGCTGATGCAGCCCGTTCGGCTGGATCTCCATGATGCGCTCGCGGCCGGTGCTGGCAGCGCCGCCGGCCTGCTCGACGATGAAACCCATGGGATTGGCCTCGTACATCAGACGCAGCTTGCCGTCCTGGCCCTTGGCCTTGATCTTCTCGTCGATGGGATACATGAACACACCGCCGCGGGTCAGGATGCGATGCACCTCTGCCACCATGGAGGCGATCCAGCGCATGTTGAAATCGCGTCCGCGCGGACCTTCGCTGCCGGCGATGCACTCGTCCACATAGCGCTTGACCGGAGCCTCCCAGAACCGCTGGTTGGACATATTGATGGCGAACTCGCCGGTCTCTTCCGGAATGGTCATGTTCGGATGCGACAGGATGAACTCGCCGATGGAGCGGTCCAGGGTGAAGCCGTTGACACCGTGGCCGGTGGTCAGCACCAGCATGGTGGCCGGACCGTAGATGGCGTAGCCGGCGCAGACCTGCTGCGTGCCGGGCTGCAGGAAATCCTCCACCGTGGGATTGTCGCAGCCTTCGGGGGCGCGCAGGATGGAGAAGATGGTCCCGACCGAGACGTTGACGTCGATGTTGCTGGAGCCGTCCAGCGGATCGAACAGCATCAGGTACTTGCCCTTCGGGTACTCGGCCGGGATGGGCAGCGGATCATCCATCTCCTCGGAGGCCATGCCGGCCAGGTGCCCGGTCCATTCCAGGGCGTCGACCATGACGTCGTTGGAGATGACATCCAGCTTCTTCTGCGTCTCGCCCTGGACGTTCTCGGTGTCGGCCGAACCGAGGATGCCGATCAGGCCGCCGCGGTTGACCGCGCAGGCGATCTTCTTGCAGGCGGTCAGGGTGTCGTTGAGCAGAGAGGTGAAATCACCGGTCGCGCCCGGGACCTGGCGCTGTTCCTCGATGATGAACTGGGTTAGGGTGGTGCCGTGTTCCATGGTCGAAACCTCGTACTGTCTGATGTAGGTGTTCACGTCCCTTCAGGGACGCATGGAGAGACAAAATATTCCAAGTTTATCAGAATATTCTGATTTAATAAATATCTGACCCGGGCGAGATCACCCTGCGATGGCTCCCTCCCCCTTCTCCGTCAGCCAGGCCGCTCTGCTCACCTTCGTCTGGCTTCTGTACCTGGCGCTGCATTCACTGCTGGCCGACGCCCGGGTCCGGCGTCGGTTCGAGACCCGCTGGCCGTTGCTGGAGCGGCGCTACCGATTGTTCTATACCCTGCAGTCCAGCCTGCTGATCCTGCCGCCGCTGGCCCTGCTGGTGCTGTGGTATGACCGGGGCGAACCGCTCTGGGCATGGCAGGGCATGGCCGGCTGGTTCGCCGACGGCCTGGCCCTGCTGGCGCTGGCGGGCTTTGCCTGGGCGACCCGGGCCTATGATCTGGCTGCCTTTCTCGGCCTGAAGGCGGCCACCGGCCATGCCAACATCACCGGTTTTCACCTGTCGCCGCTGCACCGCCACGTGCGCCACCCCTGGTACAGCCTGGGGCTGGTTGTCCTGTGGACGCGCGACATGCCGCCGGCACTGCTGGTCACCGCGCTCTGCATCACGGCCTATCTGCTGGTGGGGATCCGGCTGGAGGAACGCAAGCTGATTGACGAGTTCGGCGAGCGTTACCGGGAATACCGGCGCAGGGTCCCGGCGCTGATTCCCCGACCCTGGCGGCGATTGACGGTGGAGGAGGCCCGGCGGCTGAGCGACCCGACAACATGAGGCGAACAGGCAGGTGATCACACCTGCCTGTTACACGGCTGCCTCCTCCCCCACGACGGGGGAGGATTGAGGAGGGGGTGCTACTGCTGGCTATGCTCCCCGGCACGGCTGCCGTCCAGGGCCTCGATGATCTGATCCTCGAGCTGGATGCGGTCGGCCAGGATCTCGCCCAGCTGCGACAGGTCTTCGGCCAGGTGCTCGACACGGCCGTCATCCAGCGAGGCGACATCATAGCGGTCGTTGAAGTCCAGGATGGCATCGGTACTGGAGACGATCTGGGGATAGATCTGCTCGGCGATGGCGCGCACGGCCTGGCGGCGCTCCTTGCCGTCGGCGATGTAGCGGTAGAGCTGGAAATGCGCCGTGGCGGCATAATCCACCAGGATCTGGCAGAAGCGCTTCAGCGCATCCTCGGTGCGGTGCTCGGGGGTGTAGGGGCGGATGCCCGCCAGGCTGGAGTACTCGACCAGCGTCTGATTGCGTGCATTGACCAGGGCGTGCAACCGTTCCCGCTGGCGCTGACGCCGGTCCTCGCCCGGCATGAGGTCGTTGGCTTTATTGTTCGACATGTCTCTCACTCTCGCTCCATCCTGGATATGAATCTATAACCGATTGATTTTCTGTGTCAATGACTCAGTATCCCCCGACGGCTCGCCACTGTCCAGCCGCCCTGCCGCCGCTTCCTGAGCGCTGAAATTTCCTATTGGTTTTCAGCTGGATATATTCCGATACAGAAAGGTTACAAAGATTTATCACTCACAACAGGGAATTTTTCTGCTACAATTCTTGACTATCCAAGTGGGTTATTAGTAGGATTCCTGACCAAGACAGTCAGTTTTCAACTCGCCCCGCGAATGCAACCGCATTGGATAAGCTGAGAGGTAAAACCATGAAGATTTCAACCAAAGGACGTTACGCCATCACTGCCATGATCGAACTGGCCCTGCGCCACAAGCAGGGACCGGTGACTCTGGCCGACATCTCCGTGGAACAGTCGATCTCGGTGTCGTATCTGGAGCAGCTGTTCGCTCAGCTGCGCAAGCACGGCCTGGTCACCGGCCTGCGCGGCCCCGGCGGCGGCTACTGCCTGCGGCGTCCGGCCAGCGAGGTCAGCATTGCCGACATCCTGCGCGCCGTCGACGACTCGGTGGCTGCCACCGCCTCCAAGCCGCTGATGCCCGAGGACGAGGCCCGTCCGGTCAGTCTGCGCCTGTGGGACCGCCTGAGCCACCAGATCTACGACTATCTGGACAATGTCAGCCTGGCCGAGGTCGCCACCACCAAGGACGCGCCGCGCATCACCACTGTGCCCAAGAGCCCGTTCAGCAACCTGCACCGCTCCGCGGCCTGACGCCGCCGGACCCGGTGCCCTCCTCCGGCGGCCGGCCCCGCGCCCTGCGCGGGGCCGGTCATTTTTTGCTTGGCAGCCAGGCCCTTGTCATTACAATGGGCGGAATCGCCGGGGGAGGGGAAGAACAACGATGCTGGCCGGCCGGGGGCAACTGGTGCATATCGAACGCGACGCGCACGGCGTGCTGGAAGTCATTGACGACCAGTACACGCGCTCGCTCTATTTCGGCACCGCCGCCCGCCAGAGCAGCATGAGCCATGCCGACCCCGTCACCCTGGTGCTGAGCTACACCCGGGCCATGCTGGCCGGGCTGCTGTTCCAGCCCCGCCCCGCGGAGATCCTCATCATCGGCCTCGGCGGCGGCTCGCTGCTGCGCTTTCTGGCCCACCATTATCCCGAGGCCGATATCACCGTCGTCGAGTACCGCGAGGCAGTGATCGAGATCGCCCGGCGCTTTTTTCAGCTGCCGGAGCATCCGCGCATCCGCATCGAGCACGGAGACGGCACCGAATTGATCCACAACCCGGCCCAGCCGCTGTACGACCTGATCCTGGTGGATGCCTTCGATGCCGTCGGCCTGCATCCCGGCGTGGCCTGCGAGCCCTTCCTGCAGGCCTGTCAGCGGCGGCTGCGGGAAGGCGGCCTGATCGCCCTCAATCTCTGGAATACCGACAAGGCCCGTTGCCGCGCCCACATCCGCTGCTTCGAGGCTGCGCTCGGGCAGCGCTCGCTGCGCCTGCCGGTGGAGGCGCGCAACAACCTGATCGTGTTCGGCGCCCCGCACCTCCAGCGGCTGCCGTCGCGCCGGTCCCTGCAGGCCACCGCGCCGGCGCTGAAACAGCGGCTGGGACTCGACTTCCCCGACCTGTATCGCCAGCTGCGCCGCCACAACACCCTGCCACTGCAATGGTTGTTCACCTGATGTCCGACACCAGCATCCAGCAACTCTATCCGCGCAGCAGCCGGGACCATGCCCTCGAAGGGCTGTATCTGCAGCAGCGGCTGCATCACCGCGGCGAGCCCGGCCGGCCCTTTGTCTACAGCAATTTCATCAGCAGTCTGGATGGCCGCATCGGCGTGGCCGCACCCGGCCGCGACACCCACCAGGTCCCGCCAGCCATTGCCAATCCGCGCGACTGGCGGCTGTTCCAGGAACTGGGCACCCAGGCCGACCTGCTGATCACCAGCGCGCGCTATTTCCGCGAATACGCCATCGGCCAGGCCCAGGATACCCTGCCCGTCGGCGCCGGCCGGAAGTTCGACGACCTGCGCCGCTGGCGTCTGGATCAGGGGCTGTCGCCCCAGCCCGACATTGCCATCATCAGCGCCAGCCTGGACATCCCGGTCCAGGCCCTCGCGGCCTACCCGCACCGGCGGCTGCATCTGCTCACCGGCGCCGATGCCGACCCGCAGCGGATCCAGGCGCTGGAACAGGCCGGGGTACAGGCGCACTACGTGGGTGAGGGACACCAGGCCGAGGGCGGCCGCACCCTGGACGCCCTGGCCGCGGCCGGCTATCGCAGCATCTACGTCATCGGCGGCCCGCATGTGCTCAACACCCTGCTTCAGGCCGGCCGTCTGGACCGGCTGTACCTGACCTTCGCCGGCCGCATCCTGGGCGGCGAGGACTTCAGCACCTTCGTCTACGGCAGCCACCTGGAACCCGCGCCGCGGCTGCAGCTGGCCCAACTCTACTACGACCCGCTCGCCCCCGAGGGCTGCGGGCAGCTGCTCGGCTGCTACGACCTGCTGGAATGATCCGTACTCCGCTCTACAAAGGGGAACTGGTGGACCTCGGTCGGGAACACTTCACCCGGCCCGACGGCCGTGACCAGACGCTGGAAGTGGTCCGCCACCCCGGCGGGGCCGCAGTCGTGGCGGTGAATGAAGACCACCAGGTCTGCCTGCTGCGCCAGTACCGCCATGCGGCCGGCGGCTGGCTGTGGGAACTGCCGGCGGGCAAGCTGGAAGCCGGGGAGGCACCACAGGTCACAGCACAGCGGGAACTGAAAGAGGAAGCCGGGCTGCAGGCCGCCGAATGGCGCGAACTCGGTGAGATCCTGACCACGCCGGGCTTCTGCGATGAGGTTATCCACCTGTTTCTCGCTACGGAACTTGTGGCTGTCGCGACCGATCACCAGGCCGACGAACTGATCGAATGTCACTGGGTATCACTGCAACAGGCGCTGGAATGGGCCGGTGACGGGACCATCCGCGACGCCAAGACTCTGCTGGGGTTGTACCGCATGACGCAAGCGGAAACGCCCGGGATTGCATTTCGTCTTCACCCGGCCTGACCCCATCAGACCCGCTGCCGACGGCCTCCGGGGAGTTGCGTCGCAGGATACGGTCTCGCCCGCCGGCGTGCCCGGGGCCGGCTGGCACTGGTGGTGGTTTCACCCAGGCCATGAAACCGCCATTGGCCGGCAACCTGGCCGGGCGAAGTGGCACGGCGGGTGAGCGCAATCAGTACCGGGTCGGCATTACCGCGGAAGGCGTCAGGCCTCATTGCGGCGGCCGCGGCTCTGATCGGGAGCGCGAGGTGAACCCGGCCGTTGCCTCAGTCCCGGCATCCGCGGCAAAGGACGTGGTGAAATCAGCGGGCAGATCTGTCACACACTCCCGAGACCCCTGAGTCAGTTTCTGCGCATCCCGCTGCGCGGGGTCCGGCAGAACCATTGAGGCCAGCAACAGCGCGTGCAACACGGCTGCAACCAGGGCCAGGCCACGGCCGAATCCACCCGTTGCCGGCCGTGCGCACGGCATTGCATCAGTCTCCAGTCACCGACTGCAGCCAGGCATCGAAACGCTCGCGATCGAGTCGACCGCTGACGCCGATCGGTTCCTCCCCCGCGGCCACCAGATATGTGCGGGGCAGTTCGCCGCCCCAGCCCGGATCCACGTCATAGCGCAAGCGCTCGACAAAGGCTTCGGCAAAAATCCAGTGACGCGCCGGCTCGAAGCCGTATTTGCGCAGACGCGTGGAAACCGCTTCAGCCGAGGTAACCGGGTCGGTGGCCACCAGCACCACCTCAGCCTCGCTACCATCGCGGCCGGCCAGCCACTGCAACTCCTCCTGGCAGTAACTGCATTCCAGCGACCAGAAAACGATGACCCGCGCGCGATCGGGCTCAGCCGTGAGCAATTGCCCCATCGTCCCTGCCACGAATGGCCTGGGCGCGGGCGCGGCAAGGGCAAGCCCGACCCAACCCAGCAGGCAGGCCATCAGCGAATAATGCCGAACACGGTATCGCATGGTCACACCCCCTCAAAGTCGATTTCGAACAGGCGATAGCCCTCCTCCAGCGACGCCCAGGACAGGAATACCCGCTCCCGGTAGGCCAGCAGCACGGGATGGTCGGAAGGCCCCTGGCTGTACGCCACCGGCCGGGACGGGCCCCAGCTGCGCCCGGCGTCGGTTGAGACCCGCGTCATGACGGCGCTGCGCATGCCGTCGAACTCCTTCCACACCAGAACCACCCGGTCACCGAGACTGATCACGTCCGGGTGCCCCGGCTGCGCCCGGGCATCGCCGAACTGCATAGCTGCGGAAAAATTTTCGCCACGGTCCCGGCTGCGCAGGTAATGCAGCGTGGCCTGGCCCTGCGCCTGCGTATACCAGGCGAAGTGGTACAGCCCGTCCGGCCCGATCGCCAGCGCCGGGCCGTGATGCGGGCAGGCGTCGATCTCCCAACCCTCGGACCCAATCCGAACCGGCTCCGATTTCCCATCCAACCTGAGCATGGCGTGATCGCGCGTATTACGGCCGAAGATATGACGCCAGAACACCACCGGGGTGTCATCGGTATCCAGCGCCATGGCCACACGGCAGCATTCACAGGTGTGATCGGCCAGCTTGACATTGGGCTGGATGCTCGCCCCACCGTTACTGGAGGCCGCCGCATACAGCGCCGCCCCGGCGTAATGCTCACCCCGTTGCTGTGCTGCCGCCCGATCGCGCTTGTCCAGCCAGGCCAGCCAGAGTCGTCCGTCGCCTGCCGCCTGCAGCGCATCGAAACGATGGCTGATCTGATCGCGGTTATCATTGACAGTGACCGGAGGCTCAAAATCAAGGCCGCCGTCATGGGAGCGGATCAGACGAATGTCACCGGTATAGGGTTTATCCCGCGCCCGCGTGTAGGACACATACACCCCGCCATCCTCGGTAACACGAAGCTTCGGCTTGTTCTCGCCGTCTGCGACGATGGCCTCCGGTTCGGGGGTGAGACGAACCGCCGGGGTGAAGCTGCTGCCGAAATCGCGTGAGCGGCGCAGCCAGATGTGGCCATCGCGCGGTGAGATCACCCAGAGAACGCCCTCGGAATCGAAGGCGGCAGAGGCCACACTGATCTGCGGCGAGGCGGCATAGGAGGGTATGACCACGGCCAGCATTGCCATACAGAGCCAGAGACCGCGTTTGATGTATAGATGCAATGTCATAGGCACAATTCCTGTAGCGAAGTGGTCAGTTCAACGACAATTTGAGCTCGGCGAAAAGCGTCCGTCCCGGGTAAGGGTGATAGACGAAGTAGCGTTCATCGGTCAAATTCTCGATGCCGATCCCCAGCTGCAGTTGCCGATTGACAGCGTAGCGCAGCTTGGCATCGAAAACGGTGAAGTTGCTGGTGGCGCCGAACGTGCTGGTATTGGTATCGGAGTTGTCGAGAGTGTTGTACTGCCGTCCTGAGTGACGCACCGCGGCAGTATAGGACAGCTTCGGCGTCTGGTGATACGTCGCCAGAAGATCAGCACGCACGCGCGGGATGCGGTAGAAGTTCTTACCCTCGGTATCAGGGTTATTGTCATTTTCCAGGGTTTCGGAATGGTTATAGGCGACACTGGCGTTGAGGTCGAGACCGTGAATGAAGGTATTCTCGCCCTGCCAGGCAAGCTCGATTCCACGAGTACGCACCCGGTCGATGTTCTGGATGTTGGTCACATTGGGGAATACCGTGGTATTGGTCTGACTCATGATGACATCACGCACATCCTCTTCGTACAGGGACAGTCGCAACACCCCGGTGGTGAAGAAGCGCTCGAAGGTAAGATCCTTGGAAAAGGCCTCCTCGGGCTTGAGATCCGGATCATTGTTGACCAGCGTCGTACCGACGACACGCCCCTGGAACAACTCACTTACGGTCGGGAAACGATACGCCCTGGCCAACGACAGCCGGACCAGCCAAGGCGAATCGGGAGCGTATTCCACTGAGGCTTTGGGGGACCACTCGCTTTGTTCGCGTTCAGGGTAACTTATGTTTGCATTGGTCGTGCCACGCCTGCCGTCGAAGGCCTGCCAGCGCTCGTAGCGCGCACCCAGCACCAGTTTCCAGTAGTCGTTCATCTGCCAGGCGTCCTGCGCATAGACCGCCTGAGTCTCGGTACGTCCGGCGAAACGGCTGTTGATGCCGGCCAGTGACTCAGCCCGCCAGTCCACGGCATCGTAGACAACGTTTTCGAGTGCGTATCTGTCATAGTGATAACCAAAGCTCACCCAATGCCCACCCACGAGTTCGGCCGGCCGATAATCCGTCCGCAGATCCAGGGTACGCCAACCGGTATCGTCGCCGTATTCCACCGTGCCGGCACCCGCGCCGGCGCTGGACGAGCGGCGGGTGATGTCCTCGGTCACCTCGTACAGAGACGCCGTCGCCTCAAAGTTCCAGCCCTCGACATTTCTGGTCTTGAGCGAGGCGCCATACAACCAGCGCGCGTCCTCGCCGTTACTCGGAGCGAAGGTGCCGGCAGGGACATCGTAACGCAGACCCGAGATGCTGATCGGCCCGCTGAAGACAGGATTACCGCCGGCATCCCGCAGATAGGTGGCAGTGGAACTGTCACGGTCCTGCTGCCAGTAACCGATAGTGAGCATACCCTGCAGGCTGGAGGTGAAGTCATAGGCAAACTTCGCCTTGAGTTGATCCTGGACCGTATGGTCCACTCCCTCGCTGTTGTAGCCGATGATCAGGCGATCCGCGTTCCTCTGGTCTCGGTCCGGCACTGCCCCGGTGACAACCGTCTCGCTGCCGGTTGCGGGCGTGGTGGAAGGGTACAGGCTGGCAAAACTCATGGGGTGGCTTTCATTGTCCAGCCGGTCGAGCGTAAACAGATAGGAAAACCGGCCTGCCCGGTCGCCGACCAAGCCGTTGAACCGGTGACCACCGTAGGAGGCATCGGTCGAATAGAGATCGAATTCCTGGCGGAAGGCCTGAAACCTGGCATCGGCGGTGAAGGAGGTGGGCATCCGGGTCGTGATCAATACTGTAGAACCGAGCGAATTACCGGAATATAACGCCGAATAGGGTCCGTAAATCACATCCACCCGCTCTATCTCCTGCGGGTTGACCATTGACCAGCGGGGCGGGAATCCGAAATCGGAACCCAGGAAATTACTTAACAGTAAACCGTCCGCCATCACCAGACTGCGCGCCGATTGTCGAGTGTTGGTGCCGCGCACGGAAATGATCGAATTGCGATCGCCGATGTAGCGCTTACGCACAACCATATTGGGCGCGTACTTCAAGGCGTCTTCGGTATCGACGACATTGAATTCTTCCATTTCTCTGGCGGTGACACCGATCGTCGGGCTCGGCATATTGGCCGGCATCGTCTGCCAGTCTCCGCTAATCGTCATCTCCGGTAGATATTCGACTTCCTGCGCCGCGCACAAGCCGGTCATGACAACCGTCAAGACGAGGATTGCGGTCGGCGTTGTCATGAATGACTTCCCAGTAAACATGCTTTTCACCTTGGTCGTAGTGATAGAGTTACCAACCTCAGATCCATCCCTTATGCCGACAGGCACTCCTGCAAACGCGGCCCCTGTCAACTCAGTTTCAGTAAGGAACGCACAAACACAAACCCGCTCCGGAATGGAACAAAGCTGTTGTTCCGATTGGATTTATGCCTGCGGTGAAAAATCTAACTCAAAACCGACCGCCTGCCTATGCGACATAGTGTCGCAGTCCATGCACGATTACGTCAGTCAGGAAGCGACAAACACGCAGGCCAGCGACGGCTGATCGATCCGCCTGGGAACGGACCGTGGTTCAACCAGCATGGTCTTAAGGGAAGTTGTATTGTTTGGCGGTTACATGGATCATATCGCAGGTAGCAGTAACGGACACCCATAATCGGTGCCAACGCATGCGCCGCGGCTTCCGGGTCAACGGGTAACACGCAGGCACACAATGAGGCCAGACAACACACAACCAACCGGCATGGTCTCGCAGACAGCGAACCTCAAACGCTTATTCACTCTGCGCACCATCGCCATCACCGGACAGGTCACCGCTGTGATCATCGCGGTCGAACTCCTCGACATCCGGCTGCCGATTCTCCCCATCAGTACAATCATCGCCGCACTTACCCTGTTCAATTTCCTGGCCTGGTATGCACTGCAGCGACAGTGGCATCGGATACAACCGGATTTCTTCAGTCACCTGCTGGTGGATGTGATCGCGCTGAGCGCCCTGCTCTACTTTTCCGGCGGCGCCAGTAATCCGTTTGTCCTGTTGTTCCTGCTGCCGCTGACCATCTCGGCGACCCTGCTCCCCGGCCGCTATACCTGGGCCCTGGCCGGCGCAACCGTGATTTGCTACACATTTCTCATGCGTTACCATGTTGACCTGACACATGCACACGGGGGCTCGAGCTCATTCGACATGCATGTCCTCGGGATGTGGCTGGGGTTTGTGCTGAGTTCCGGACTAATCGCCTACTTCGTTGTCGGCATGGGCAAGACAATGCGCCAGCAGGCTGACGACCTTGCATGTGCACGAGAACAGGCGCTACGCGACGAGCAGATGGTCGCCAGAGGCATGCTGGCGGCCACGACTGCACACGAACTGAGCACACCCCTCGCCACCGTGTCGCTCATTACGGCTGACCTACAGGAGGATTGCACCGACGCCTGCCCCCAGATACGCCAGAGACTCGCGACACTGGGCACTCAGGTTGAGCGTTGCAAGGCCGCACTATCGACCCTTTCCGCATCGGCCGGAGAGATACGTCTTGCAGGCGGCGGTCCGATGCGGGCCGACCTGTTCCTGCAGCAACTGCTCCGGGAATGGAAGCGATCACAACCGGACACCTTCGTCCACACCCACTGGGAGGACCAGTGCCGCACTGCCCCGATTATGGTCGACCGTATGCTGAACCAGGCACTGATCAACATCCTCGACAACGCTGCACAGGCATCACCCGATCAGGTGGAATGGCGGGCGCACATAGATCAGGATGAACTCATCATGGAGATTCTCGACCGGGGAGCCGGCCTCACTTCCGAGGCGAAGCAACGTGTCGGCAAGGAGCCGTTCACCACCAAACCCGAAGGCATGGGACTCGGTTTGTTCCTGGCCCATGCCGTCATCAGCAGACTCGGAGGCTATGTCACCCTGTTCAACCGTGATGGCGGCGGATTATGCACTCGCATTCAACTCCCCTGTCTGCAGCTGAACGACAGCAGCGTCTAGCCGAGGAACCGAACATGGGGCGGGAGCGACTTGCGCTGATCGATGACGACGAGGCCTTCTGCGTGGCCCTGGGACGGGCCCTGGAACGGAACGGCTTCGAAGTGGGTTGTGCGCACACACCGCAAGACGCACTGCGGCTTGTAAAGAAACTCGCGCCGACATACGCAGTCGTTGACCTGCGACTCGGCGAATTTTCGGGGCTGCCTGTGGTCGAGAAACTGTGTCGCCACGACCCGCAGATGCGGATCGTGGTACTTACCGGCTATGCAAGTATCGCGACGGCTGTCGAAGCCATCAAATTGGGAGCCATACAATATCTGACCAAACCCACCGACCCTGACGATCTGATCGCAGCGTTCGCTCAGCGCGAAGGCGACTCCGCTGTGATGCCTGCAATCACGCCGCTGCCACCACGCCGCCTTGAATGGGAATACATACAACGTGTGCTGCACGAGCACGATTACAACATCTCCGCTACCGCCCGCGCCCTGGGCATGCACCGTCGCACCCTGCAGCGCAAGCTGCAGAAATTCCCGGTTCGCGAGTAGTTCCTGCGGCGGCTGGGCCTGCCGGATCCGGGCATGCGGGCTCTCGCAACGTCAGATCCGGAATCTGCCCACCACGGCCTGCAGGTCACCCGACAGCGTATTCAGATCCTGACTCGAAGCGGCAATCTGCTCGGCCTCATCGGCGGTACGACCGACCACCTCGGTGATGTTGCTGATGTTGCAGTTGATCTCCTCGGCCACCGCGCCCTGTTCCTCGGCAGCGCTGGCGATCTGGGTGCTCATGTTGTGGATGGTGGCCACCGCGGCCTGGATCGACTGCAGTGACTGATCGGCCCGAGAGGCCTGCTCGACGCTGGATTCGGCCTGGCTGCGGCTGCGCTCCATGACCTCCACCGCTTCACGCGCGCCGCCCTGCAGACGCTCGATCATGGCCTGGATCTCCTCGGTGGATTCCTGGGTACGCTGGGCCAGGGTCCGCACCTCGTCGGCCACCACGGCAAAGCCGCGCCCCTGCTCGCCGGCCCGCGCGGCCTCGATGGCGGCATTGAGCGCCAGGAGATTGGTCTGTTCGGCAATGCCGCGGATCACGTCCAGCACGGTGCCGATGGTTTCGCTGTCGGAGTCCAGCTTGGCGATGACCGTCGCGCCCTGGCGGACATCGGCAGCCAGCGCATTGATGGCCTGGACCGTCTCGCGCACCACCTGCTGGCCGTTGCCGACCTCGCTGTCGGCATTGCTGGCCGCCTCGGCGGCGGAAACGGTGCTCTGTGCCACTTCCTGTACACTGGCCGTCATCTGGTTGATGGCCGTGGCCACCTGATCGGTTTCGCTCTGCTGCTCCTTGACGCCCTGACGGGTGTGGGATGTGATCACTGCCAGCTGCTCGGCGGCCCCGGTCAGGGTGGCGGACACGCGTGAGAACTCACCCACCATCTCGCCCAGGTGACCGCAGATCTCACGCACCGCATCGGCGATCTGACCCAGTTCGTCACGTTGAGTGACATCCACCGAGACGGTGAAATCCCCGGTCGCGATGGCCTTGAGCCGGGTGGCCAGATGCTGGGCCGGGCGGATAATCTGCGTCTGCACCCCGACAAAGAACAGGACCGCAGCAACCGCGACCACCACTGCCATCAGTCCGAGGCTGAGATGGTAGCCTTCGCGGGCAGACTCCCGGGCCGCCGTACTGGTCTGCAGGGTACGGTCCTGCAGGGTGGTGATCAGGCCAACGAGCTGAGTGGTCAACTGCTGGTCTGCCGCAGCAGTGGTCAATCCCGCCCGATCAGCATCAAATCCGTTCTGACGCAGCAGCTGCAGCGCTGCATGCTGATCGGCAACCCACTGCTCATAATCGGTCTGAAAGGCCTCGATGCGGCTCAGGATCTCGGAGTCGTCCATCTCCGTGGCCAGGATGTCGGCCTGCTCGCGCACCCGTTGCGCCAGTGCCTGATAGTCGAGCCAGTGACGTTCCAGCTCCGTGACACTGCCGGCCTGCAGCAGCAGCCGACTCCAGGCCAGCTGTTGTTCCCGATAGCTCAATTCCAGCTGCTGAGCCAGACGTTCGTGAATGAGTTCAACATCGTTGAGCTGGTGGTAACGCTCGATGGCCCCGTTGAGTTGCCCGAACCCGAAGAAACTCGCCAGCAGCAGCAGCAGGGTGCCGCCGCCGGAAATCAGTAGCAACTTGTTACGAATGCTCCCCATGAGCCAGTGCATTGTCGTTCTCCTGTCAGGCTGCGCGTGTCTGCCGCGCTCGTTCCACGAAGGGTGTCCGGTTGACCCCGATATCGGCCGACGGGCGTGAAGCTTGATGTCCGGGGCACCGGCGCGAGTGTTACAATCAGACCATGAGCCAAGCCCGAACAGGACCATGGATACCCCAGCCTGCCGCAAAGGCGTGATCCTCGATCTTGACAGCCTGCATCCCGGCGATCTGCGCCTGGATGGCCTGCTGGCCAGCCTGCCCGCGTGGGAGTTGCACGACCATACCCGACCGGATCAACTGGCGGCGCGTCTGTCCGGGCGCGATCTTGCCATTACCAACAAGTGCCCGCTGGATGCCGATGCACTCGCGGCCAGCCGGCTGCAGCTGATCTGCGTGGCCGCCACCGGGACCAACAATGTGGATCTCGAGGCCGCGCGCCGGCTCGGGATCGGGGTATGCAATGTCACCGCCTACGCCACGCCGTCCGTGGCCGAACACACCTTCGCTCTGATCCTGAGCCTGACGCGGCGGCTGAGCGAGCACCGCCGGGCGGCACGCGACACATGGTCGCAGTCGCTGCACTTCTGCGTGCTGGACTATCCGGTCGGGGAACTGGCCGGGCGAACGCTGGGCATCGTGGGCTACGGGGAACTGGGGCATGCCGTGGCGCGGCTGGGCGAGGCCTTCGGCATGCATGTACTGATCAGTGAACGTCCGGGGGCAGCGCAGCCGCGCCCCGGGCGCACGCCTTTCCCCACGGTACTGCAAACGGCGGATGTGCTTTCCCTGCACTGCCCGTTGACGCCGCATACGCAGGGACTGATCGATGCGGCAGCACTGCGGCGCATGCCGCGGCACGCCCTGCTGATCAATACCGCCCGCGGCGGCATCGTGGATGAAGACGCCCTGCTCGCAGCCCTGCAGTCAGGGCAGCTGGGCGGCGCGGCGCTGGACGTGCTGGCCAGTGAACCGCCGCCGGCACGGCATCCGCTGCTCACCGCCGACCTGCCCAACCTGATCGTCACCCCGCACGTGGCCTGGGCCGCGCGCGAGGCACGCCAGCGTCTGATCGACGAACTGCAGGCCAACATCGAGGCGTTTCAGGCGGGCGACAGCCGCAATCGGGTCATCTGACGGCTGCGAGGCGGAGGACACACGATCAGAGAAGGCTACGTAACCCGCTGCCAGGAGTTCTCGTTGAGAAATACCTCGTATTTCGCCCAACGGGCAAACTCGTCCCGGGTGCAGGTCCCGCTCTGACGCCGGTCCCTGCCCGCCACGGTCTTGTAGATCACCAGGCCCTCGCCGCCGGGGCGCTCGTCGGTATCCACCACCTGGCGTACCGACCAGTGATGGCCGTAGTCACCGTTGGAGTAGTAACTCCCGACCCGGATGGAATCGAGCGGGACGTGCCGGGTATCGGCATGCTCCCGCGCCAGGCGATAGATGGTGGCGAGGTCGTCCTCGCTGACATCGATGTAGGAACCGATACGGCCCAGGGCATAGTCCAGATCCGCAAGATCGAATTCCTCCAGGTCCGAGGCCGGCGGCACATCGCGTCCGGCCTCGGATTTGCGCTCGAACAGCTGGTACAGGCCGGGTGGATAGCGCCGCCAGTGAAATGCGGCATTCACCAGCACGGCGACGGCAAGGATGATCACGGCATTGATCAGGATGGGGGTGAGGACGTAGAGGTAGCCCAGCTCACGGATGGACTCGCCGCCGATCACGGCCACCAGCGCCGTGGCGCCGCCCGGCGGGTGGGTGGCGCGCAGGTAGTACATCACCGTGATTGCACCGCCAACCGCCAGGGATCCGGCCAGCAGCAGCGGCTCGACCTGCTGGGCGACGAATACGCCGATCACGGCCGATACGCCATGCCCGGCAAGCAGATTCCAGGGCTGGGACAGCTTGCCGTGCGGCGCGGCGAACAGCAGTACGGCCGAAGCACCCATGGAAGCAATTATCAGCGGGAAACCCTGGGCATCGGCCAGTGGCGCGGTCAGCCACATAATGCAGATGATGCCGAGAAAACCGCCCACACCGGAGATCAGTTTCTCCATGTGGCCGGTGGTATCGGCATCGATGCCCAGCACACGCGCAATTGCTTTCATCTTCAGGCCTCAGAACTTGTCGCCCGCACAAACGCCTCCCTCCGGGACCGGGAGGCGTCCGGGCAGTATAATGAATCCATCACAATATTTTATTCATCTAATATACATCAACTCTGCTGCACGAAACCAATCCGACCCGACCATGACCCCAGCCCGTTATCACCGCATCCTCGAGGTGCTCAAGCGCCGCCAGCCCGACCTGACCCTGATCCTGGAAGGCGTGCATAAACCCCACAATCTGTCTGCAATCCAGCGTACGGCCGATGCTGTGGGGGTGCTGGACATGCATGCCGTCAGTCCCGACCGACCTTATCGCAGCCGTAAGGGCACGGCCATGGGCAGTCAGAAATGGGTCCGGATCCACAACCATGCCGCCACCGCCGATGCGGTCGATGCCCTGCAGGCGCGCGGCTTCCAGGTGGTCGCCGCTCACCTGTCGGAGCGCGCCCGCGACTTCCGCCGGATCGACTACAGCAGACCGACCGCGATCCTCATGGGAACGGAAAAATACGGCGTCAGCGACCAGGCCCTGGCGCTGGCGGATGCCGAGATCACCATCCCCATGGCGGGTATGGTCGCGTCGCTGAATGTCTCCGTGGCCGCGGCAGTGATACTCTATGAGGCACAGCGCCAGCGCGAACAGGCGGGCTGCTATGACACACCCCGCCTTGATCCGGAACTGCGGGCACGGCTGCTGTTCCGCTGGGGGTATCCACGCCTGGCGCAGCGCTATGACGGCCTGGGACTGCCCTACCCGCGCATCGGCGACGATGGCGTCCTGCTGGATCCTGTTCCGGAACAGGTCAGGCGCACCCTTACCCCACAGGCAGACAAAAATTAAGGAGCAACATGGAAGCCATCAACGAGTTCACCTTCTGGTCACTGCTGCTGATCGCACTGCTGCTCGGTCTGGTAAGCGGCTTCCTGGTGAGTTATCTGTGGCTGAATCAGGACTCCCGGGCCCGCAACCTCCAGGCCGAACTTGAGCGCAGCCGCGAGGAACTCGACCAGTACAAGCAGAAGGTCAACCAGCATTTCCAGAAGACCGCGGAACTGTTCGAGGACATGACCGAACGCTACCGCGAGGTCTATCGGCATCTGGCCGCCAGTTCACAGGATCTGTGCGGAGAGCAGCCGCCCGCGCTGCAGAACCCCGACACCCGGCCCCGCCTGGCCGAACGTGGCGACAGCGGCGCGGCCACCGCCGGGAACGGCGACAACGACACTGCGGCGCAGCCCGCGCAGACACCTCGCAGCGCGGACAGTGACGACGACAATGCCATGCTGGGCGACTCGCCCTATCTCTCCGAGGCCGACCGCGCGGAACTGGACAAACAGCCGCGCGAGCGCGGCTGACCGGTACAGGGCCTCGGAATCCCGGTGTTTTCCGGCCGGCCTAAAGGCGGAAACGCGCTTGACCGATATACCTCATGACGCCACCATGAAAGTGTGCGTGTATTTGCCGTTTCGACCCAGCAACCGGGGAGGACGCCATGAGCCCGAAACGTCATACCACCTCCGTTTCATCCACCGCGCCGGCCAGGAAGCACAAGGGCAAGGTGAGTTCCAACGCACTGCGTCAGGCCGTTGCCCGGCGCCGCCTGGAAGAACGCCGCGAGGCCGAACTGCTGCGCCAGCATCTGTTCGACGTCTTCGCTGACGAATAGGGCCGCCGCGCCCCGTTCCTGTTCCCGCCCGCGGGGCTGCAACCGGCCCCGGCCTCGTTTATTATCCCGATGAAAGGGTCCGCGAAGAATTGCGGACACTCCGCACTGACGAGGACGTCGCCATGCCCCGCTGCCGCCCCCATCGCTGTTCGCTGCCGGCTCTCGCCCTGCTGTTGCTTCTTGCCGGCTGCAGTCATTTTCTCACCCGGCCCGAGGCACCCAGCGTCAGCCTGAACAACCTGCAGCTGGTCGAAGCCACCCTGTTCGAGCAACGCTATCTCCTGCACCTGCGCATCCAGAACCCGAACAACTTCGATCTGCCCATCAGCGGGATGAGCTACCGGCTGCTTCTCAACGGTCGCGAGTTCGCCACCGGCGTGAGCCGCGATCTGGAAACGCTGCCCGCCTACGGCGAGCAGGTAATCACGGTGAGCGTGGTCAGCAACCTGCTGCGCATCTACGAACAGCTGCGCAGCCCCGGCGACGGCGAGGCCTTCAGCTATGCCCTGGAAGGCAGCATCAGCCTGCAGGGCCTGCGCGCCCCGCTGCCGTTCAGCCAGCGCGGTGAACTTGCTCTCAATCCCCGCTAGCGCCGGCATGCGCATTGCCCTGCTCGCCGACACCCATGGTTACCTGGACCCGCGCATCGCCGAACGGGTTGCGCGCTGCGACCTGGCGGTGCATGCCGGTGACATCGGCAGCGCGCAGGTGCTCGATCAGCTGCGGCCGCGCTCGGGTGAAGTGGTCGCCATTCGCGGCAACAATGATATACCCGCGAAATGGCCGGCGGCTGAACGGATGCAGCTGGACAACCTGGAGTGGGAGATCACGCTGGCGCTGCCCGGCGGCGAGTTGGTGGCGGTTCACGGGCACCGGTGCCGCAGCGCGGCGCAACGCCACCAGCGACTGCGAGGCAGTTATCCGCGCGCCCGGGCCATCGTCTATGGCCACAGCCATCGCCTGGCCTGCGACGACGCGGTCGAACCCTGGGTGATCAATCCCGGGGCGGCGGGTCGCAGCCGCACTTACGGCGGACCGTCATTCATCGTGCTGATCGCCGGGCCACGGCGTTGGCGGCTGGAGCCGCAGCGCTTTCCGCCGCTGACGCGGCAGGGAGAATAATCCGGCGCAGAACGCCGGTCAGGCCGCCAGCTGTCGCGCCATTGCATCCAGTCCCTGACGCTCATGGAGGCAGGTCTCGACCAGTTCATCGAGTTGCTCCAACTCCAGCCCGAGGCGTGTCAGTACCGCTGTGGGCGGTTCGCCCTCGGCACCATCCCCCAGCCCCTCGCGCCGCAGCAGCCAGTCCACCAGATAGACCAGACCGGCATAGGCATCATGGACGCCGCTGTACATCTCGTTGTGATGTTCACGCAAGGCGGTCACCACCGGCTCCGGCATCGCCCACTCCTGCATCAGGCGAGCGCCCAACTCGGTATGGCTTGCACCGATGAGGCGGCGCTCTATCAGCACCACCGGGATGTGGGGATTGGCCGCCACCACCTTGTTGAGCAGGAAGAACTCGGACCGGTACAGGTGCCCGAGCAGCAGGAAACCGAAGTTGTGCAGCAATCCGGCCAGATAGGCCACCCCCGGTTTGAGATCGAGCCTGCGTCCGTAGCGGCTGGCGATACCCTGGGCCAGGGCCGCACCGTAGGCGGCATGGCGCCAGAAGGCCTGCAGCCCCAGCGGGCCGTCGGCGGGATTGCGGAAGGTCTTGCTGGCGGCCAGACCCAGCGCCATGTTGAGCACCGTCTCGAACCCCAGCACCCGGGTGATGGCCTGATCCAGTGTATCCACCCGCCCGGTGTAGTTGAAAAAGCCCGACCGGGCATAGCGCAGGATCTGAGCGGTGAGACTGGGATCCCCCGAAACAACCTCGACCAGATCCTGTACATCGGCTGCCGGATCATTGCGCAGCCGCAGCAGTCGGCGCGCCATGGCCGGCATGGCCGGCAGGCGATCGATGGCGGTGATGCGCTCGCGAATATCGTCGACCGGATGCAGCCCCTGCAGGGCAGGCATGCGCTCCCACTGGCCCGGCAGGGTGAATTCACGCACGTCCCGACTCTCCAGCACCGACAGGGGACGGGCGATTTCGGCACGCTGGCTGTCGCGGTGCAGTTCGGTGAAAGCCTCGCCCGTCATGCATACCAGACGGTCGTGCAGACCCGGCTCGAAACAGACCGTGGGCTGCGTGAACACCGCGGTATGCACCAGGGTTGTCAGGCCATAGGGAGCGCCGATCGGCGGCACGGAACCGCTTTCGCAGTCGGCGAAGGTGCTGGCGGCGACCGGCCGGTCCACCGGCTGCAGGTCACGCCCCAGGCATTCACGGATGGCGTGAAAGTCCAGCAGGTGATTGGCCGGGAGCACGGCCAGCACCAGACCCCGGGCATCGCTCAGCAGCACCGCGCGCACCAGGCATTGCAGTCCCAGCTGACTGCGTTCGGCCGCCTCGGCCAGGGTTTCGGTCGGGGAATGGGCATGCAGGCGGTAGGCAATGCCCCGGGTTTCCAGATAGGTCTGGATGCGGTTGGCCAGTTCCGGATTCATACCGTCCTCGCCGGCAATGGGATATACCGGGCTTAAGATAGCAGGAAACGCGGCGGGAAACCGCGTCGGGATCACAGAATTCCGGCACGGGGTGAAGAGGAGGCAACCACCCCCTCACTGCTCACCCTTCAATCTCCACCCACACCGGACAGTGATCCGAGGGCTTGTCCATGGCGCGGATATCATAGTCGATACCGGCGTCCACACAGCGCTCCATCAATGGCGGGGTGGCGAGCACGAGATCGATGCGCAGGCCACGCCGGGGATCACGCTCGAAGCCGCGGCTGCGGTAGTCGAACCAGCTGAACAGATCGTCGGTGTCCGGATGGCAGCCGCGGAAGCTGTCCACCAGTCCCCAGTCGATGAGTTTCTGGTACCACTCGCGCTCCTCGGGCAGGAAGCTGGTCTTGCCCTCGCGCAGCCAGCGTTTGGCATTGTCCGGCCCGATGCCGATATCCTGATCCAGCGGCGCGACATTCATGTCCCCCATCAGCACCAGGTTCTGTCCGGGGGAATATTCCTGCTCCAGGTACTTGAGCATGTCGGCATAGAACCGGCGTTTGGCCGGGAACTTCACGGCGTGGTCGCGATTCTCGCCCTGCGGGAAATAGGCATTGACGACCGTGATCTCGTCGCCGCCGGGCAGTGCGTAGGTGCCGCTCACCACCCGGCGCTGGGCATCCTCGCCATCGAAGGGATAACCGCAGCGGGCGGCCTTGACCGGCAGGCGCGACAGCAGGGCCACGCCATAATGACTCTTCTGGCCGTGATAATGGACCTCGTAGCCCAGTTCGCTCACGGCATCGACGGGGAAGTCCGGATCCTGGACCTTGGTCTCCTGCAGCCCGATGACAGCCGGCGCATGGATCTCGCGCAATGCCTGCAACTGGTGCATCCGCGCCCGGATGCCGTTGACATTGAAGGAAACCAGCTTGAGTTTGGCCATAAGCTTTGCCTGTTGCCTGCCGTCGGGAGCGGTCATTCTACCTGTGCCGGAGCGGGGGATACCAATCCCCGGGGCCCCCGGCGTAGAATGCCGGGCCGCGTCAGAAGTGAGGAGTGAGGAGTGAGGAGTGAGGAGTGAGGAGATACTGGAGCGGCTGCTGCAGCTGGTTGCCAGGCTGTATGCGGAAACCGAAGGATTCGAACACCACAGCGAGGATGCCCAGCTGTGGTACAACCGCGGCTATGCCAACGGCATGCTGGCCGGACTGATCGAACACGGCCACAGTGATGCCATCCGCGCTGCCGGCATCAGCCCCGACCCCGCAGACCTGGTCACCGACCAGGCCCTGCTGCCCTGGGGCAAGGCCCATACGCACGGTTACGAGGTGGGCTACCGGGAAACGCAGGAGGTAATGGGGACGGGGGCGTAGGATGGGTGGAGGCGCCGGGCGCCGCAACCCATCGCAGAGAGGCTCAATGATGGGCTGCGCTGCGCTTCCCCCATCCTACCCGCTCCTGCCCTGCCCCACAGGCAGCGCCAGCGAGGCCCCGCGCGCGCTATCGAGCTCGATCCGGGCCATCCCGGCATAGGGCACCTTGATGCGCTGCAGGGCCGCGGGCGGCAGCGCCAGCACCCGACCGATCAGGGCGCGGATGGTGCCGGCATGGGCGACGATCAGCACCGACTCACCGCGACAGCGCTCGACGCAATCGCCCCAGCCCGCATCGACGCGGGCAATGAACTCCGCCAGCGGCTCCGCACCCGGCGGCCGGCCGCCCACCGGGTCGGCGCGAAAGCGCGCCAGTTCGGCCGGGACCTCCTGCTCGAGTTCGGCGGTTGTGCGACCTTCCCAGCTGCCGAAGCCGATCTCCTTGAAACGATCCTCATAGTCGAGCGGCAGCGCGAACCGTTCGGCCAGGGCCTCGGCAAAGGCCGCACAGCGTGCCAGCGGCGAACTGATGATGCGGATCCAGGGCGGCGCCGCGCCGACCGCGGCCCACATCTGCAGCCAGCCGGTCTCGCTCAGGGGGTCGTCGCGCTGACCGCGGTAACGCCTGCCGCCCACCGGCTCGCCGTGGCGCAGCAGATCAAAGCGTGCGCCGGGTTCAGCGCCTGCACTCACGCCAACCAGTCCGCCAGGGTCAACAGCGCCAGCAGCGCCAGCCAGGCCACGCCGGCGCGGACCAGATAGCCGCGGGCGCTTTCCAGCGCCGTAGCCGGCCCGGTACCGGACTCCAGTTCCATGCTCTCCAGCGCCACCTCGGCGGCGAATTCCCGCGAATCGTCGAAGGGATCGGCCGGATCGCATTCACGCCAGGCGGCCAGGGTGGCATCGAAGTTGCCGATCAGCGCCCCGGTGGCGGCGAGCAGCCGCGCCGGCAGCCAGTCGAGCAGGGCCTGCAGCTGCCACACCGCCAGACCGAAGTCGTCCTCCTCGCCATCCTCGCGTGCCGCCAGCAGCTGAGTGAGACGATAGAGCAGCGCCCCGACCGGGCCCAGCAGGGCAAACCAGAACACCACCCCGAACAGCCGCACCAGGGCTTCCCGGATCAGGGCGCCGGCCAGGGTCTCGCCCGTCGGCGTACCGGTCAGGCCGAACGCTGCCAGCGACTCCGGTCCGGCGCCGCCGATGCCCAGGTCCGCGCCCAGCCGCCGCAGGTCGCCCAGCAGATCCCGCGGCCCCAGACACAGCAGCAGCACCGCCAGGCCGATCAGCCAGTCCAGGGGTTCCAGCAGTTCCAGCAGCAGCCAGGTGCCCAGCAACCAGGGCGCAAGCAGCGCCACCAGTCCGCCCCGGCCCAGCAGCCAGGGTTGGGTGAAGCGACTGCGGAAGGCGTCCGTGTAGGCATGGAAACGCTCCACGGGCCGCCACTGCGGCAGCTGTGGCCACAGACGCTCAAGCCCCAGTGCCAGCAGGATAATGAGAAATTTCATGACGTATCTCCCTGGGCCAGGCCGCCGGCGGGGGCGAGCAGGCCGGCCAGGTGCGACCAGTCGAAGGCCGGGCCGGGGTCGGTCTTGCGCCCCGGCGCCACATTGCAGTGACCGACGATACGCCCCGGGGTGATGGCCGGCCAGGCCGCCTGCAGGACGGCGATCACCTCGGCCAGACGCGTATATTGCGTCGTGGTGTAGGGCTGTTCGTCAGTGCCTTCCAGCTCGATGCCGATGGAATAGTCGTTGCAGGCCTCGCGCCCGCTGAAACAGCTGCTGCCGGCATGCCAGGCCCGACGGGTGAAGGGCACGAACTGGATCAACTCGCCGTCACGGCGCAGCAGCAGATGGGCCGAGACCCGCAGGTGGGCGATCTCGCGGAAATAGGGATGGACATCGGGGTCCAGTCGGTTGCAGAACAGCCGCTCGATCCAGGGCCCGCCGAAATCGCCCGGCGGCAGGCTGATACCGTGGATGACCAGCAGCGAAATGTCCTCCGGGTCGGGACGTGCGTCCTGGTTGGGGGATTCCACCCGGCGGACGTCGTCCAGCCATTCTCTGTTTGGTTGCAGTCGCAATTGCCCCTCCACCGGCGGAGAATTTTCAATGCAGTCCTGATATCCTACCGCAAACGCCGGGCCGTGAAAGGGTTCAGGTTCCCGCATCCCCTGCATCGCCTACAATCTGCCCGGACCAACACCGGATTCAAGGGAGCCAACGTGAAAGCCTTCGTATGGACATTGCTGATCGGCCTGCTCGCCACCCCCGCCCTGGCCGAGACCCGCTACGTCAGCGACCAGCTGGAGATACCCCTGCGCAGCGGCACCAGCACCCAGCACCGCATTATCCGCATGCTGGACAGCGGTACACCGCTGGAGGTGCTGGAGGTGAACGCCGACGCCGGCTACAGCCGGGTACGCGCCCCCAGCGGTGTCGAAGGCTGGGTACTGAGCCGGCTGCTGATGGACATCCCTTCGGCCCGCGACCGCCTGGCCCGGGCCGAGAAGAAACTGGCCGAACTGCAGGCCGCCGAGCGCGAGCGGCTGGAGAACCTGAGCAACCTCAAGAGCGAGAAGGGCAGCCTGGAAGGCAAACTCAGCGCCCTGCTGGAGGAGAACAGCCGACTCAAGCAGGAACTGATGGAGATCCGCCGCACCGCCTCCAGCAGCCTGGCCATCGCCGAGGAGAACAAGGAACTCAAGAACCGGATGCTGCAGATGGAACGCGAGCAGCAGCGGCTGGCGCAGGAGAACGAGGCCCTGAGCGACCGCACCAAGCGCGACTGGTTCATGGTCGGCGCCGGCGTGATCATCGTCGGCATCATACTCGGCCTGATCCTGCCGCGGATCCGGGTGAAGAAGCGCTCCAGCTGGGATACGTTGTGATTCAAGTGCTCAACGCAGAGAACGCAAAGCCCACCCTACGTCCTGTAATTCAAGTCGCGTAGGTCGGGTTAGCACCGCGTAACCCGACAAAGCCATCCCTGCCCCTTGTCGGGTTACGCCCTGCCGGGCTAACCCGACCTACTCCCTGTAATTCAAGTTCTCAACGCAAAGCTATAAACGGAATTTCAGCCGTCGCCGGTCGCGAAGCGACACGGCAATGGCGGGGTTAGCAGCAACAACTCTGCGGCCTCTGCGCGCCTTCGCGTCTCTGCGTTGAATATTTTTATCTACTCGTCCGTCACACAGCCGTGTGAAGCATCCTTGACCACCTTGATGTACTTGTACAGGGTGCCGCGGGTGGCCTTGTAAGGCGGCATGGCCCACTCGGCGCGACGCTGGTCCATCTCCGCGTCGCTGACATCCACGCTCAGGGTATTGGTCTCGGCGTCGATGGTGACCACGTCGCCATCACGGATCAGACCCAGCGGGCCGCCCTCCTGCGCCTCGGGCACGATGTGGCCGATGATGAAGCCGTGCGAGCCGCCGGAGAAGCGGCCGTCGGTGAGCAGGGCCACGTCCTTGCCCAGGCCCGCGCCCATGATGGCCGAGGTCGGGGTCAGCATTTCCGGCATGCCGGGGCCGCCCTTGGGGCCCTCGTAGCGGATCACCACCACGTCACCCTTGTCGATCTCGTTGTTCTCCAGCCCCTTGAGCATGTCCTCCTCGCAGTCATAGACCCGGGCCGGTCCGGAGAAGTGCAGCCCCTCCTTGCCGGTGATCTTGGCCACCGAGCCGCCCGGGGCCAGGTTGCCCTTGAGGATGCGGATGTGGCCGGATTCCTTGATCGGGTTGTCCAGACTGTGCACCACCTGCTGCCCCGGTTCCAGGTCGGGCAGCCCGGCCAGGTTCTCGGCAATGGTCTTGCCGGTCACAGTCAGGCAACTGCCGTCGATCAGGTCGTTGGCCAGCAGGTATTTCATCACCGCCGGGATGCCGCCGGCGTTGTGCAGGTCCTCCATCACATACTGGCCCGAGGGCTTGAGGTCGGCGATGAAGGGGATGCGGTCGGAGACCTTCTGGAAGTCGTCGATGGTCAGGTCCACGTCCACCGCGCGGGCCATGGCCAGCAGGTGCAGCACGGCATTGGTGGAGCCGCCCAGGGCCATCAGCATGACCATGGCGTTCTCGAAGGCGGCCCGGGTCATGATGTCGCGCGGCTTGATGTCACGCTCCAGCAGCACCCGCATGGCCGCGCCGGCGCGCCGGCATTCCTCGATCTTGCCGGGGTCCACCGCCGGGGTACTGGAGCTGTAGGGCAGCGACATGCCCATGGCCTCGATGGCCGAGGCCATGGTGTTGGCGGTGTACATGCCGCCGCAGGCGCCGGGGCCGGGGCAGGCGTGCTGGACGATGTCCCGGCGTTCTTCCTCCTCGATCTTGTGCGCCAGGAAGGCGCCATAGCTCTGGAAGGCGGAGACGATGTCCAGGGTCTCGCCGTGGCTGTGGCCGGGCTTGATGGTGCCGCCGTATACCATGATGGAGGGCCGGTTGAGTCGGCCCATGGCGATCAGGGCGCCGGGCATGTTCTTGTCGCAGCCGGGCAGCACGATCAGGCCGTCGTACCACTGGGCGCTGACCACGGTCTCGATGGAGTCGGCGATGATGTCGCGCGACTGCAGCGAATAGCTCATGCCCTCGGTGCCCATGGAGATGCCGTCGGACACCCCGATGGTGTTGAAGCGCATGCCGACCATCTCCGCGCCGATCACGCCCTCCTTGACCTGCGCCGCCAGGTCATTGAGGTGCATGTTGCAGGTGTTGCCCTCCCACCAGACACTGCCGATCCCGATCTGGGCCTTGTCCATATCGGCCTCGCTCAGGCCGGTGCCGTAGAGCATGGCCTGGGAGGCGCCCTGGGACTTGGGCTGGGTGATGCGGGAACTGTAGCGGTTGAGCCTGGTGCTGGTCATCGGGGTCTCCGGGTCCGTGTGGGCTGAAAGCGACTATTGTACGAAACCGGCAGGTCGCGCACACCTGCCGCGCTTTCAGATGCATATAATCTATATGTTACAGGAAATTCAATTTTTATCCGCACTGAACGCTACCTCCATCGAATACAGGCACGAAGCTTGCCTGATACGAAACACGACCCCAGACACATGCCGCCGGCCGTCCTCCTCCCGATCCATTGCGGGCGCCGGCGGCACCTTGGCAACACTTGACTGGAAGGCACCCATGCGCAAAAACCTGCCCGTAACCGGCACGGAAATCAGCTTTGCTCCCGACGCCCGGATCGTCTCCACCACCGACCTGGACAGCCGCATCACCCATGTGAACGCCACCTTCGTCGAGGTCTCCGGATTCTCCGAACAGGAGGCCCTGGGCGAGCCCCACAATCTCGTCCGTCATCCGGACATGCCGTCGGCGGCCTTCGAGAACCTGTGGTCGCACCTGAAATCCAACACCCCCTGGCTGGGCCTGGTCAAGAACCGCCGCAAGAACGGGGACTTCTACTGGGTCAGCGCCTACGTCACCCCGGTCTACGACCAGGGCCGGGTGGTGGGCTACCAGTCGGTGCGGACCCTGCCGGAGGCCGATGACCGGGACCGGGCCGAGAAGTTCTACGCCCGACTCAACCGGGGCGGCAATCCCTTTCCGGCCTGGCGGCGCATCGGCGCCCGGGGGCGCAACTTTGCCGGCATCGCCGCGCTGCAGGGGCTGACCACCCTGGGTCTGGCCGGACTGACCGGCGCCGGCGGCGCTGCCACCGGCATCATGCTGGCCGCCGGGCTGGGCGCGGGCTTTGCCCTGGCCCACGGCCTGACCCGGCGTCTGCGCCGGGTTGCCGCCGAGTCGCGGAGTTTCAGCGACAATCCGCTGGCCAACCACGTCTACGGCGGCGATCTGGACGAGGTCGCCCAACTCGCCACCGCACTCAAGACCCAACAGGCGAAGATCAACACCATCCTCGGTCGGGTCGGCGACACCGCCGGCGGCCTCTCCCACACCGCCAGTTCCACCGCCGCGGCCTCCGACCAGACCCTGAACGGCGCCCAGGCCCAGCAGGCCGAGGTCGACCAGGTGGCCTCGGCGGTCAACGAAATGGCCGCCACGGTGCAGGAGGTGGCCCGGAACACCTCGGTGACAGCGGAGGCCGCGAAAACCGCCCAGCAGGAGGTCGCCACCGGCAAACAGGTGGTCAACGCCACCGCTGCCACCATCGAGCGTCTGACCGGCGAGGTCGGCCAGGCCGCGCAGACCATGGAATCCCTGCGCAGCCAGACCGATGACATCGGCACCGTGATCGACGTCATCAGCGGCATTGCCGAGCAGACCAACCTGCTGGCGCTCAACGCCGCCATCGAGGCCGCGCGGGCCGGAGAACACGGCCGCGGCTTCGCCGTGGTGGCCGAGGAGGTGCGGGGGCTGGCCACCCGCACCCAGCAGTCCACCGGCGAGATCCAGTCCATCATCGAGCGGCTGCAGGGCGAGGCCAAGTCGGCCGCAGCGGTGATGGAGCAGGGTCAGAACACGGCGCATGAAAGTGTCGAACAGGCCCAGCAGGCCGTGGCATCGCTCAACACCATCAGCGACAACGTCGCCACCATCTCCGACATGGCCACCCAGATCGCCACCGCCGCCGAGGAACAGAGCGCAGTGGCCGATGAGATCAATCGCAACGTCACCAACATCAGCGACGGCGCCGGCCAGACGCTGGACGCCGCGCGCCAGAGCGCCTGTGACGCCACCCAGTTGGCGGAGATGGTGCACACCATGGAGAGCATGCTGAAGCAGTTCGGGGATTGAGGCAGTAGGATGGGTGAAGCGAAGCGCAACCCATCACCGGGATAACCGATGGATTGCGGCGCAAGCGCCTCCACCCATCCTACTCGACCACCCTACACTCCCCCCTGCTTCCGGCTGTCCAGCCGCCGCACGAACTCGCGCAGGATCAGGCTGTAGAGTTCGTCCTTGAGAAAGGCATCCTCCACTCCGGCCTCAAGATTGGGATTGTCGTTGACCTCGATGACATAGACGCCGCCCTCGTTCTGCTTCACGTCCACCCCGTACAGGCCGTCGCCGATCAGGTTGGCCGCCTGCAGCGCCACCGAGACCACCTCCGCGGGCGCCTCCCCCACCGGCCAGGCCTTATAGCCGCCCTCGGAGAAACGCCCGCCGGGACCGTGGTTGACGATCTGCCAGTGCTGGCGCGACATGAAATACTGGCACACGAACACCGGCGTGCGATTGAGGATGCCCACCCGCCAATCGAACTCGGTATAAAGGTATTCCTGGGCCAGGATCAACTCCGAGTCGCGGAACATGCGGGCGCATATCTGCTGCAGTTCGGCGCGATCCCCGGCCTTGAACACACCCAGCGAAAAGGAACCGTCGGGCACCTTCAACACCACCGGGTAATCGAACTGGTGCTCGACGATCTGGGCCACCCGCTTCTCGTCGCGCTTATGCAGGATGCGGGTCAGCGGCGTCGGCAGGCGGTTGGCCTGCAGCAGTTCGGCCAGGTAGACCTTGTTGGTGCAGCGCATGATGGAGACCGGATCGTCAATCACCACCATGCCCTCGCTGTCGGCCTTCTTGGCAAAGCGGAAGGTATAGTGATTGATCCGGGTGGTGTCGCGGATGAACAGGGCGTCGTACTCGGCCAGCCGGGCATAGTCCCTGCGGGTGATCAGATCCACTTCCACCCCCAGCTTCTTGCCGGCCTTGACGAACTGCTTCAGCGCCCGCGCATCCGAGGGCGGCAGCGGGTCATCCGGATTGTGCAGGATGGCCAGGTCGTAGCGGCTGGCGGCGCGCACCCGCGGCGAGCGCCAACGCCGGCTCTGGTAGCGGGTGAAGGCCGTGGCCAGCATCTCGACCTGCTCCGGGTCGAGCCGGTTCAGGGCCAGCGGCCGGATGGCCGCGATCTGCCAGCCGCCCTGGTACTGAAAGGCCACCTGCAGCAGCGGACAGGGGAAGGTCTCGAACAGCTGACGCGCCAGGTTGCGCAGCTGGCGGTGGATGCATTCGCCGAAGAAGATATCCAGGGTAAAGCTTTCGGACTCGGAGCGCTCCAGGCGTCGCAGCGTCTTCTCCACTGCATCTTCCAGATCCTCCATCTGCAGGCTGTAGATGGCACGGGCGCTCAGATCCAGCAGGGTATTCACCGCGGGCAGCACCCGGTGCCCACGCGCCTCGGCCAGCAGCGAACAGTAATAGCCCGCGCTCTGATAGCGGTAGCTGCGGCACAGGTTGATCACCTGCACCTGACGCATCTGCAGATAGCGCGGATCGGACAGGTAATCGTCCACACCGATGACCGCGGCCTCCGGCAATTCCGGATGCCAGTCCTTCAGCTGGTCAACGACGATGAGATGTTTGGCCATGATGATTCTTTATATCAAATGAGGAGTGAGGAGTAAGGAGAAAACCGGGACGGCAACAGCCATCACCCCCACTTACCCGTCATCCCGGCCTGCGCCGGGATGAGGCGTCGAAGGGGTGGTAACCACTGCTCGGGTTTTCTCCTCACGCCTCACGCCTCACGCCTCACGCCTCACTCCTCACTCCTCACTCCTCACTCCTCACCCCTCACGCCTCTTAACCATGATCGCCGCCCGCTGCACCGACTTGCCGTAACGTGCCATCCGCTCGAAATCGGATTTCAGGATCGGCATGTTGATGCAGTCCATGCGGGTCTTGCCCTTTTCGTAATCCACGTAGGGGTCGTGTACGTAAATGAAGCTTTCGTCGAACCCGGTCACCACCACCCAGTGCGGGAACTTCTCCCGGTAGATGCGGTAGGAACTGATCAGCACCAGCGGGATGCCGCCGGCCTCGAAGCCGGCCTGCAGTTCAGCCACCGACAGCGGCGCCTCGTACAGCCGGATCGGCAGGGTTTCGATCTCATCCAGGAAGTCTTCGTTGACCAGCCGGATCACCTCGCGCTTCTCCTCGCTGCGCACCGAATCCAGGAACATGGCCGCGGCCGAGGACAGATACAGGTCCACATCGAAGCCACGGTGATAGGCCGACAGCGCCAGGCCCTGCGGGCCACAGCCCCCGTGCCCCGAGGTCATGAATACGGTGGTGGACTCGCGCCAGATACGGATTTCGGTACGACGACTGAGTTCGATGGTGTCATCCAGCGACTTCATCGCCATCATCAGGGCCGCCGGGCCGCAGGTGAAATCCAGCGTCTGCTCGTAGTAGGGCACCCGCACCATGTCCGGCCGCAGGCTGGGGATCAAACGCTTTTCATAGCGCAGCGCTTCCATATGATCCTCGTAGTAGTCATCGAAGGTGCCGAAGCGGCGGTAGCCGAGACGCTCGTACAGGGCGATGGCGGCGGCATTGTCAGGCCGCACCTCCAGGCGCATGTCCACGCAGCCGCGACCGGTCGCCTCGACCTCCGCCGCCGTGAGCAGGGTCTCCGCCAGGCCGCGGCCGCGTGCCGCCGGATCCACCGCAATGGAATACAGCCGCGCCAGCGAGGTACCGGCATGGAACAGCACCAGCGCATAACCCAGCAGCTGGTCCGCATCCCCGGTCGTCACCAGGGTGGCGGCATTGGCCCGGGTGAGCATATAACGGAACTGGCGCCGCGACAGGCGGTCGCTGTCGAAACAGCGATTCTCGAGGGCGACCAGGGCGTCGATGTCCTGCAGTGTAGCGGGGCGTATCATGTCACTCGATCCGGAAGACCCTGCCGATTATCGCCTGTTCCCCGGCAACCGCCAGCAATTCTTTTCGGGCGGTAGAGCGATGGCGGTGAAAACCTCAACGCAGGGGCGCAGAGACGCAGGGATCGCGAAGGAATTCATAAAATTATAAGCACCTCTGATCTGGGAGGGGTTACCGCCGACGACAAGCCGTTCGGAGCATAATTGACTCTGCGGCCTCCGCGTCTCTGCGCCCCTGCGTTGAATGTTTCTCGACGCTTGAATCAACCCCGGCAGCGGCGGAGAATCGGAGCCATGCACACCTCCCCGCCCGACCTCATGGACATGCTCACCGCCCTGATCGGCACGCCCTCGATCAGCAGCGTGAACCCGGACTTCGACCAGGGCAACCGGCGGGTGGTGGAACTGCTGGCCAGCTGGCTGGATGACCTGGGCTTTGCGGTCGAGGTGCAGTCCCTGCCCGGGCATGCCGACAAAGCCAACCTGATCGCCCGGCTGGGCGCGGGCGAGGGCGGCCTGGTGCTGGCCGGCCATACCGACACCGTGCCCTGCGACCCGGAACTGTGGACCCACGATCCCTTCCGGCTCACCGAGGCCGACAATCGCCTGTACGGCCTCGGCACCTCGGACATGAAGTCCTTCCTCGGCCTGGCCGTGGAGGCCGCGCGTGAACTGCACACCCGAACGCTCAAGGAACCCCTGTACATCATCGCCACCGCCGACGAGGAAAGCTCCATGCTCGGCGCCCGCACCCTGGTGGAAAGCGGCCGGCCGCGGGCACGGCATGCCATCATCGGCGAACCGACCGGGCTGCGCCCGATCCGCACCCACAAGGGCATCCTGATGGAGGCCATTCGCCTGCGCGGCCGGTCCGGCCACTCCAGCGATCCGGCGCTGGGCGTGAACGCCCTGGAGGGCATGCACCGGGTACTGGGCGAGATCCTGGGGTGGCGCGAGGATCTGCAGGCGAAATACCGCAACCCGCTGTTCAAGGTCCCCGTACCCACCCTGAACCTGGGCCACATCCACGGCGGCGACAATCCCAACCGCATCTGCGGCGAATGCGAACTGCACATCGACCTGCGCCCGTTGCCCGGGATGAATCTGGATGACCTGCGCACCGAGCTGCGCAGCCGTCTGGAACGGCTGCTCGCCGACAGCCCGCTGAAGCTTGATGTCATCCCCCTGTTCGAGGGCACCCCGGCAATGGAAACCCCGGCCGATGCGCCCATCGTGCAGCTGGCCGAGCGTCTGACCGGCGCACCGGCCGAAGCGGTCGCCTTCGGCACGGAAGGCCCCTATTTCAACCAGCTCGGCACCCAGACCGTCATCCTCGGCCCCGGCGACATCGACCAGGCCCATCAGCCGGACGAGTACCTGGGTCTGGAGCGGATTGCCCCGACCCTGGACCTGCTGGAGCAGTTCATCATCAGCTGCTGCCTCGCCCCGGCGCGCTGAAAGCTTTACACTTCACGGATCAATCAGATATTTATACCGCCACACCGTGCAGCAAGGGCAAGCCGTGTCGAATAACAATCCAGACGAATGCACCTTCACCCAGGCCTTCCGCCACGCCGCCCCCTATATCCACAGTCACCGCGGCCGCACCTTCGTCATCGGCTTCGGCGGCGAGGCGGTGGCCGACGCCGGCCTCATCCACGACCTGGCCCTGCTCTACAGCCTGGGCATCCGGCTGGTGCTGGTCCACGGCGCACGCCCCCAGATCGAGGCCCATCTCAAGGCGAGCCGGACCGAGTTCCGCTACGCCCACGGCCTGCGCATCACCGACGACCAGGCCCTGGTCGCGGTCAAGCAGGCCGTGGGCAGCGTGCGGGTCGAGATCGAGGCCCGCCTGTCCATGGGGGTGGCCAACACGCCCATGTCCGGTGCCCGCATCCGGGTCACCTCCGGCAACCATGTCACCGCCCGGCCGCTGGGCGTGCGCGATGGGGTCGACTACCAGCACACCGGCGAGATCCGGCGCATCGACGGCGCCGCCATCCGCCAGGCCCTGGACGACCAGCACCTGGTGCTGCTCTCCCCGCTGGGCTACTCGCCCACCGGCGAGGTGTTCAACCTGCACGCCGAGGAGGTCGCCACCGCCGCGGCCATCGAACTGCAGGCCGACAAGCTGATCCTGATCACCGAGGACAAGGGCCTGCGCGACAGCCGCCGGCAGCCGGTGCGTCAACTCACCCCCGCCGGCGCCGGCCGCCTGCTGGAGACCCGGCGCCGGCTCGACGAGGACATGCGCCGGCATCTGGACAGCGCCGTGCAGGCCTGCAGACGCGGCGTGCGGCGCGCCCATCTGGTCCCGCGGCGGATCGAGGGCGGCCTGCTGCAGGAGCTGTTCACCCGCGACGGCGTCGGCACTTTGATCACGGCCGAGACCTATGAAGGTCTGCGGCCTGCGAGCATCAACGACGTCGGCGGCATCCTGGAACTGATCGCGCCGCTGGAAGCCGAGGGCGTCATGGTGCGGCGCTCGCGTGAGCGGCTGGAGATGGAGATCGAACGCTTCATCGTGGTCGAGCGCGACGGCATGATCATCGCATGCGCCGCCCTCTACCCCTACCCGGACGAGGCCATGGGCGAACTGGCCTGCCTGGCAGTGCATCCGGACTACCGCAGGGAGGGCCGCGGTGACCAGCTGCTGGAATCCATCGAGCACCAGGCCAAAGGGCTGGGGCTGATCACGCTGTTCGTGCTCACCACCCGCACCGCACACTGGTTCCAGGAGCGCGGTTTTCTGCAGGGCGAGGTGGCCAAGCTGCCGATGAAGCGGCGCGATCTCTACAACTTCCAGCGCAACTCCAAGGTGTTCTTCAAGGCCCTGTGAGGGCGCCGGATCTTGTAGGAAGAAAAGATTCACCACCAATGACACAAAGAACACGAAGGTAGAAGGGCAACCCCCCCTTCCCGTCATCCCCGCTCAGGCGGGGATGACGAAATGATCATGCCACTGGAAATTATGCAATGATTGTGTAACTTCGTGTCCTTTGTGGTGATTCTTTAATCTTTAACTTCGAAAAATGACGGAAACGGACAGCATTCATCTCCTGCAGATCACCGACACCCACCTCTATGCCGATCCCGGGGGCCGACTGAAGGGGGTGCGCACCGACCGCAGCCTGAGCGCGGTCATCGACCAGGTACTGGCCACCGCCCCGCCCTTCGAATTCGTGCTCAGCACCGGCGACCTGGTGCATGACGACTCCGATGCGGCCTATGACCGTTTTCGCGGCCACCTGCAACGGCTGGGCCGGCCGGTGTTCTGCCTGCCGGGCAACCACGACGAGGTGGAGAAGCTGCGCCGGCACCTCAACGACGAGACCTTTCACTGCAACCGTTCACTGCGCGTCGGCCCCTGGCTGCTGGTGTTCCTGGACTCCAGCCTGCCGGGCAGCGCCGGGGGGCACCTGGCCGAATCCGAGCTCGACGCCCTGGACCGCAGCATCCGCGGCCACGACGCCCGCCACGTGCTGATCTGCGTCCACCATCACCCGCGCCCGCTCGGCAGTGCCTGGCTGGACACCATGGTCATCGACAACGGCGACGAACTGCTGCGCCGCGCCGTGCGCCACGGCCGGGTCCGCGGTATCCTCTGCGGCCATATCCACCAGGAATACGACGCCGAGTTGCAGGGCATGCGGCTGCTGGGTTCGCCCTCCACCTGCATCCAGTTCCTGCCCGGCAGCGATGACTTCGCCCTGGATCCGGCCCCCCCGGGCTGGCGCTGGCTGCGGCTGCAGCCGGACGGCAGCATCGACACCGGCGTGGTGCGGCTGCCGGCGCCGACCGATGTACTGGACCCGGATGCGGAATATGGTTAACGCAGAGACGCGAAGGCGCAGAGGACGCAAAGAAGATCTTATAATGTTCATTATCTCATTAACTCTGCGATCTCTGCGCCTCCGCGTCTCTGCGTTGAACAAGGCGATCCGGATTCCACCAACGCACGGACCGACACCATGACAGATCAATCAGGCTTCCGCACCGAACGCGACAGCATGGGCGAGGTGGCCGTCCCGGCCGACGCCCTGTACGGCGCCCAGACCCAGCGCGCGGTGGACAACTTCCCCATCAGCGGGCTGCGGATGCCGCCGGACTTCATCCATGCCCTCGGCCGCATCAAGGCCTGTGCGGCCCGCGCCAATGCCGAACTGGGTCAGCTGGAACCGGCCGTCGCCGACGCCATCGCCGCCGCTGCGGACACGGTCGCCGCCGGCGCGCATGACGACCAGTTCCCCATCGACGTGTTTCAGACCGGCTCCGGCACCAGCACCAATATGAACGCCAACGAGGTCATCGCCCGTCTTGCGAGCGAGCGCGCCGGCAACCGCATCCATCCCAACGATCACGTCAACCGCGGTCAGAGCAGCAACGACGTCATTCCCACCGCCATCCATGTCAGCGCCCGACTGGCGGTTGAGCAGCGGCTGCTGCCGGCGCTGGAGCATCTGGCCACCACCATCGAGGACAAGGCGCGCTCGCTGGAGGGCATCGTCAAGACCGGTCGCACCCACCTGATGGATGCCATGCCGGTCAGCTTCGCACAGGAACTGGGCGGTTGGGCGCAACAGATCCGGAGCAGCGGGCGGCGCATCGGTGACACCCTGCCGCGGCTGGAGCGGCTGGCCCAGGGCGGAACCGCCGTGGGCACCGGCATCAACGCCCATCCCGATTTCGCCGCCCGTTTCTGTGAACAACTCGCTGCTGCGACCGGCATCCCCTTCCGTCCGGCGGAGGATTTCTTCGAGGCCCTGTCCTGCCAGGATACGGCGGTCGAACTGAGCGGCCAGCTGCGGGGCGCGGCCGGCGCCCTGCTCAAGATCGCCAACGACCTGCGCTGGATGAACAGCGGCCCGCTCACCGGTCTGGGCGAGATCAGCCTGCCCGCGCTGCAGCCCGGCAGCAGCATCATGCCCGGCAAGGTCAATCCGGTGATCAGCGAGGCGGTGATCATGGCTGCGGCCCAGATCACGGGCAACGATGCCACCATCGCCTGCGGCGGTCAGTGGGGCAGCTTCCAGCTCAACACCATGCTGCCGGTGATCGCCCTGAACCTGCTGCAGAGCATCGAACTGCTGGCCAACAGCGCCCGCGTACTGGCGGACAAGGCCGTTGCGGATTTCAGGGTGAACGCCGACCACATCCGCGCCGCCCTGGACCGCAACCCGGTGCTGGTCACCGCGCTGAACGAACGCATCGGCTACGAGAAGGGCGCCGAGATCGCCAAGCGGGCCTACGCCGAGGGCCGGGCAGTGAAGGACGTGGCAAGGGAGATGACCGACCTGTCGGAGGCGGAACTGGACGCCTTGCTGGATCCGGCGCAACTGGTCCGGCCGCAGCAGTGATGTAGGTCGGGTTACGCTGCGCTGACCTGACCTGCAGGCTGATGGGAAAAGCCATCACCAGTGAGTCCGGATGTCATCCGGTTTTTGCATGCCACCCGTCATCCCGGCATGCGCCGGGATGACGGGCACTGGTGAATTCCGTTCGACGACCGAGGCGGTATCTACAGATATTTCATCTTACCGTTGTTATATCACGGCTCAGCGGCTCGGCGCCCAGTTCAGCGGCTTGTAGACCCAGATCCGGCCCTCGTCGATGTTGTGGTTCACCCCCAGGTACACGTCGTACTCGGGGATGTACTCCCACTTGCCCAGGATGCCGCGGAAGGGACCGGCGGTGGGCACTTCGGGACTGGCGGCGGTGTTGGGCGCCTTCATCATGCTCCAGCCGGCGCTGCTGGCCTGGTTGGGCGGAATCAGGATCCAGACATCGGCGTAGCCGTTCCAGAGCAGGTAACGGTCGCGGACCGGGTCATAGTCCAGGCCGAAGTCGTCACGCTCCAGGCGTCCGGTCGGATAGCCCGCATCGAGGAACACCGGCTCGAACTGCACCGGCGGGTTGTCCGGCCCGGCCTGGTTCAGATCCCAGAACCAGAAGCCCTCGCCCGCCGTGCGCACATAGATGTTGCGCAGCGGATCGTAGGCACCGGCACCCTGACGGCTCCAGATATCCCCCACACCGCGGGTACCCACCAGCTCCAGCACGTCCTGACCGGCATCGTCCGGATCATGGACACTGTACTTCCACACCCCCGCGCCGGTATTGAAATAGATCACGTCGATGCCGTTCTGCACCACCACATCGGAGGTGCCGTTGATGAAGGTCTTCTGCAGCAGGTCGATGCTGAGCTGACTGGTCGAACCGGTGATGAGGCTGTCACGGTTCTCCCACATCCGGCCGCCCTCGACCTGGGTATACACCTCCGGCTTGACCTGCGAGCCGGTGGTGCCGCCCACCTTATCCGCATCGGCCAGGCTGGGATCCCAGAAATAGGGGCCGGTCTTGACCAGTTCGTCATCCACCAGCTTGACGAAGTTGCCGCTGCCATAGGCCGCACCGCCGAAGGTCACGAACCGGTCGGCCACCGGCAGGTAATCCGAGTTGTCGTAGGTATGCGAGGAAATGGGGGCATTGAACACCCCGTCGATGGCCTCGTAGTGACTGCCACCCACACCCAGCGGCTGGCAGACGATGTCGCTGGGCAGCGAGGCGCGCTCCCAGCGCATGGTGGAAGTGCGGAAGCGATACACCTCGTTGCCGGCATAGTTGGCATGGCCGCCGCCCCAGAAGATCAGATCCCCCCGGTTCGGATCCCAGGCCATGGAGCTCCAGGCGCGCAGGATGGCACGCGGGCTGCCGGGGATGGTGGAACCGTTGCAGTACTCCGGCTGTACCCGCTGATCCTCCGGGGTCCAGACGTCGTCGAAGCGGTTCAGGTTCAGGCGCTGCCAGGTCCCTGCCTCCATCGGCTGCAGCATGTCCATGAACAGATCGCCGCTCGGCTGCAGGGCGCTGACCGTGATGCTGTCCGGATCGCTGTCCAGCTGGCCGTCGTTGACCACCAGGCTGAACCGGTAATCCCCCGCCACGTCGGCGACGAACTGCGGCATCACCGCGGCCGGATCGCTGAGCATGGCCAGGCTGCCGTCGGGCCGGCTGATCAGGCTCCACTGGTAGCTCAGGGCATCGCTGTCGGGGTCGTAGGAGGCCGAGGCGTCCAGCGTCACCGTGTCGCCCGGCGTGACGCTGAAATCGCTGCCGGCATGGGCCACCGGCCGGGCATTGAGCGTGGTGATCTCGATACTGTCGGAGGCACTCGCACCGGCACCGTCATAGACGGTGAGTTCAATCCGGTAGGTGCCGTGCAGGTCCGGCACCAGACTGGCCTGATCGCTCCAGGCATCCAGCAACTGGGCCGCGCTGCCCGAGGGTGCTGCCGCCAGCGTCCAGTGGTAATGCAGCACGTCGCCATCGTCGTCATAGGATCCGCGTCCGTCCAGCACGACATATTCGCCGGGGTATGCCGTGGTGTCGGGCCCCGCCGCGGCCAGGGGCGCAGTGTTGGTCAGCGCCGGCGTCCAGCCGGTCGGACCTGGCATCTGGAAGAACATTGATTTCAGCAAAGCCAGATCGGCAAAGTTGACTGCCCCATCCCCATTCAGATCACTCTCTGGATCGGCAGTAAAAAATCTGGACTTCATGTAAGCCAGATCGGCAAAATTGATTGCCCCATCATTATTGAAATCGGGATCGCACATATTGCCGTAGCCATCGGCATCGGTATCGATCTGATCGGGATTGGCCACCAGCAGGCAGTTGTCGCAGGCATCCCCCACGCCGTCCTGGTCGCTGTCGAGCTGATCGGACGCCGGCAGCATGGGACAGTTGTCCGCAGCCTGGCCGGTCAGGGGGAGCAACAGCAGGGCGGATAGCAGCGCGGTGGACAGGAGACCGGCGCGGCGACCAGCGCCCTGGATGAATGACGGAAAGAACAGGCCTGAACCGGACATGATTCGACTCCCACTTTTTGAATTATTCGAAGGGACAGACGGCGGTTGCCGCCCTGCACCCGGGATTTTCCCGGGAGTATATACCAGTGACGTCAAATTGACACGCACTGGGGCACGCACCAAAAACAGGTTCAACCCATTGAAATAAAAGTGAATCGATCCACGGGCCCGGACAGGCCCGCCAAAAGCCCCTGATTTTCAAGTCGATATTTTTCACGGATGGTCAGGAACGCCGCTCCACGGCGCGCGTCCGCCAGCGGCCCCTCTGAGTCCGGTCTTCCCCCGTCATCACGCCTCGCGCCGGCGGCCCAGATAGCCGCGGTAATACAGGGCGAACCCCAGGCATACCGCCCCCAGCAGCAACACAGTGAGTTGCACGCCCAGGCCCTCGGCCAGAGCGCCGGCGAGCAGGTTGCCGACCGGTGACATGCCGATGAAGACCACCGAGAACAGCGACATCACCCGGCCGCGCAGATTGTCCGGCGCCGACAGCTGCAGGAAGGTATTGGTGGACGCCACCAGTGTGGTAATGGCATAACCGGTCACCACCACCAGCGCCAGCGCGCCGCCGACCCAGGGCATGTAGGCGAACAGCATCAGGGCAGCGGCCAGCAGCAGGCCGGCACCGGCAATCAGTCGCTCCAGCCCCTCGCCCTTTTCCCGCTGGGCCAGCCGCAGGGCGCCGGCCAGTGCGCCCAGTCCGGCCACGCCGACCAGCAGTCCGAGCAGGTCGGAGCCGCCGCCATAGACCTCGCGGGCGAACACCGGCATCAGCACCAGGTAGGGATTGGCGAACAGGCTGACCGCGCCGACGATCATCAGGGCGTAGCGCAGGTCGGGCCGCTGCCAGGCGAACCTCAACCCGTCCCAGATGCCTTCCTGACGCCGCTCCAGCTTCTCGGGCGTGACCGGCACGCGGATGCGCAGGATGGCCAGGATCACGGCCAGGAAGGACAGGGCATTGAGCAGGATCACCGGGCCCTCGCCCCACAGGGCGATCAGCCAGCCCGCCAGCATCGGTCCGAGGAAGCGGGCGAAGTTGAAGGTGCTGGAATTGAGCGCGACCGCATTGTGCAGATCCTCCTTCGCCACCAGCATGGCGACCAGGGTGTGCCGGGCCGGGATCTCGACTGCATGCACCAGGCCCAGCAGCAGCGCCAGCAGCATGATCCACTCCACCGTCACCAGGCCGGTCACGGTCAGCAGCCCCAGGGTCAGCGCCTGCAGGCAGGCCAGTACCTGCGCGCCCAGAAACAGCCGGAACCGCGGCAGTCGGTCGGCGATCACGCCGCCGAACAGGCCGAACACCAGCACCGGCGCCAGGCTGAGAAAGCTCACCAGCCCGAGCATGAAGCTGGACTCGGTCAGCCGGTACACCAGCCAGGCCTGGGCCACGTTCTGCATCCAGGTCCCGTTGAGCGAGACCAGCTGGCCGAAGAAGTAGATCCGGTAATTGGAATGCCGCAGCGAGCGGGTCAGGCGTTGCCAGCGCATGGGACGGATGTCTTCACTCGGAAAGGATTCACCACCAAGGACACGAAGAGCACAAAGGGATATGAATGGTGCTCACTGAGCTACCCGGCCCTTTGAATCGTCATTCCGGCGCAGGCCGGAATCCAGTAACCGCGGTGGTATCTGGATCCCGGCCTGCGCCGGGATGACGTATATCGTATTTTTGTGTTCTTCGTGTCCTTGGTGGTGAAGGATTTGCGCATTTCAACGCACCATCTGGTTGAGGTCGAAGATGGGCAGCAGGATGGCGAGCACGATCAGCAGCACCAGCACGCCCATGAGCACGATCAGCAGCGGCTCGAACAGGGCCATGATGGTCCCGATCAGGGTTTCCACCTCGCGTTCCTGACTGATGGCGGCGCGTTCCAGCATGGCTTCGAGCTGGCCGCTGGTCTCGCCGCTGGCGATCAGGTGCAGGGTCATGGGCGGGAAGTAACCGCTGCGCTGCATGGCGGCCTGGATGCTGGAGCCCTCGCGCACCCGCCGTGCGGCCTCTTCCACCGCCTCGCGCATGGGCTCGTTGACGATGACCTGGCCGGCGATGCGCAGCCCTTCCAGCACCGGCACGCCGCTGCTGACCAGGATGCTGAGCGTGCGCGCGAAGCGTGCCGTGTTCACGCCCTTGACCAGGCGCGAGATCAGCGGCAGCGACAGGTACAGCCGGTGCAGCCGGCGCCGCGGCCCGGGTTGGCGGAACAGCCAGCCGCCGCCGATCACGCCCAGCACCAGCAGGATCAGCACCAGCCAGCCCCAGTGCTGGAAGAAGTCGCTGATGGCGATCAGGATCCGCGTCAGCAGCGGCAGCGTCTGGCCGATGTTGTCGAACACCTGCACCACCTGCGGCACCACGTAGACCAGCAGCAGCCCGACCACGGTCAGGGCCATGACGGTCAGCATCACCGGATAGAACAGTGCCATCTGGATCTTCGAGCGCATCTGCTGACGCGCCTCGGTGTAGTCGGCCAGGCGTTCCAGCACCAGGTCCAGATGACCCGACTGTTCGCCGGCCGCCACGGTGGCACGGTAGAGTTCGGGGAAGACGTGCGGAAAATCACTCAGGCCGCCAGCCAGGCTGTGGCCCTCCATGACCCGTGCGCGCACGGCCAGCAGCAGGTTGCCCAGCCGCGGCTTCTCCGTCTGCTGGGCCACCGCCCGCAGGGATTCCTCCAGCGGGGTACCGGAGCGCACCAGGGTGGCGAGTTGGCGGGTGAGCAGGGCCAGATCGGTCGCGCTGGCCCCGCGGCGCAGCCCCAGGCCACGCGGCCGGCCGCGACTGGATTCCTCCTGCGCCACCGGCTCCACCGCCATGGGCGTGAGCTGGCGCTCGCGCAGCTGCTGGCGCACCTGGCGGGCGGTATCGCCCTCCAGCACGCCGCGGCGTTCGCGGCCTTTGATATCCAGTGCGGTGTATTCGAATGCGGGCATTATTACTCAGGAGTCAGGATACAGATCTACATGAACCTCCCCCGTGTTACGTCATCCCGGTACCGGCCTGCGCCGGCACAGGCTCCGGCCGGGATCCAGGCACCACTGCGGTCACTGGATTCCCGCCTGCGCGGGAATGACGGTATCCTCAGGGGGTTATCGCCAACATTTCCGATGCCGGGTCCAGGCACTAATCCTCACGCGTCACCCGCAGCACCTCTTCCAGCGTGGTCCGACCTTCCAGCACCAGGCGGGCGCCATCCTGGCGCAGGCTGGGCGCGCGGGCCCGCACATAGCGCTCGATCTCGTGCTCGCCGGCGCCGTCATGGACCATCTGCGCCATGTGCTCGTCGACCTCGAGCAACTCGTAGATGCCGGTGCGGCCCTGGTAACCGAGCTGGTTGCAGGCGGCACAGCCGGTGGCCCGGTACAGGGTCGGCGGCTGCGCGGCATCGACCTCCAGCGCCCGGCAATCGGCCTCGTTGGCGGTATAGGGCACCCTGCATTCGTGACACAGCACCCGCACCAGCCGCTGTGCCAGTACGCCGACCAGGCTGGAGGCGACCAGGAACGGCTCCACGCCCATGTCGCGCAGGCGGGTGACGGCGCCGACGGCGCTGTTGGTGTGCAGGGTGGAGAGCACCAGGTGGCCGGTCAGGCTGGCCTGCACGGCGATCTCGGCGGTTTCCAGGTCGCGGATCTCGCCCACCATCACCACGTCCGGATCCTGGCGCAGGATGGCGCGCAGGCCGCGGGCGAAGCTCATGTCCACCTTGGTGCTGACCTGGGTCTGGCCGATGCCGTCCAGGTAGTATTCGATCGGATCCTCCACCGTGAGGATGTTGCGGCTGCGATCGTTCAGGGCCGACAGCACGGCATACAGGGTGGTGGTCTTGCCCGAGCCGGTGGGGCCGGTGACCAGGATGATGCCGTGCGGGCGCTTGATGATGCGGTCCATGACCTCGCGGGTGGCCGGATCCATGCCCAGGTGCTTCAGGTCCAGGCGCCCGGCCTGCTTGTCCAGCAGGCGCATCACCACCCGCTCGCCGTGCCCCGACGGCAGGGTGGAGACGCGCACGTCCACCGGCCGGCCGGCGATGCGCAGCGAGATGCGCCCGTCCTGCGGCAGGCGCTTCTCGGCGATGTCGAGCTTGGCCATGACCTTGATGCGGGAGACGATCAGCGGTGCCAGCACCCGCTGCGGCTGCAGCACCTCGCGCAGCACGCCGTCGACACGGAAGCGCACCACCAGCCGGTTCTCGTAGGTCTCGATGTGGATGTCGGAGGCGTTTTCCTTCACCGCCTCGGTGAGGATGGCGTTGATCAGCCGGATGATGGGCGCGTCGTCCTCGCTCTCCAGCAGATCCTCGGGCTCGGGCAGCTGCTCGGCGATGCTGTTGAGGTCGGACTCGTCGCCGAGATCCTCCATCGCCAGCATGGTGCGGCTGGAGCCCTGCTCGTAGGCGGCGGCCAGCAGGCCGTCGAACTGCTCGGCGGGAACCTCCTCCAGGGTGAGGGGCAGCTGCAGGTGGCGACGCAGCTCGGCCAGCGCCGCCGGCCGGGCATCGGGCCGGCACTTGACCCGCGCCCGGCCGGCCTCGACCCGCTCGACCAGTATCCCGTGCCGCTTGGCGAAGGCAAAGCCGGGCAGTGCCGGCTCGGCCGATTCGGCCGCCTCCTGCATCACCTGCGCCGGGTCCTCCATCGTCATGCTATTCGAGCTCGAATTCCGTACCGGTGTCGGCCCCGGAATCACCGGACTCGCCCGCCTCGGGCGCCGGCGGCGGCAGGACAGGCGCCGTGGCGCCGGGAGCGAAGGACCCGCCCATCTCCGGCAGCAGCGGCGTATCGTCGCCGCGCATCAGATTCACCCCGCGCTCGCGCTTCTCCAGCTGTTTGGCGCGCATGAAATTGTACTTGCCGGCGCTGACCGCATTCTCGGTGGCGGCATCGCGCAGGATCACCGGCCGCAGGAACACCATCAGGTTCTGCTTGGTCTTCTTGGTCGACTGGGCCTTGAACAGATTGCCGAGCAGCGGGATGTCGCCCAGCAGCGGGATCTTCTGCACCGACTCGCTCAACTCGTCGCTGATCAGACCGCCCAACACCACCACCTGGCGGTCGGCCACCATGACACTGGTCTTGATGGAACGCTTGTTGGTGACGATGTCCGAGGCGCCGGAGACGGCCGTCTCGGCCACGCTGGAGCTTTCCTGCTCGATCTCCAGCTTGATGGCGTCGCCCTCGTTGATCTGCGGCGTGACCCGCAGGGTCAGGCCCACATCCTGACGCTCGATGGTCTGGAAGGGATTCGTGGCGCCCGAGGTCGCGCCGGTATTGGTGAACTGACCGGTGATGAAGGGCACGTTCTGCGCCACCACGATCTCGGCCTCCTCGTTGTCCAGCGTGACCAGGGTCGGGGTGGACAGGATATTGGACTCGCTGTCGCTGCCCAGGGCCTTGATCAGGGCGCCCAGATTGAGGATCTCGGTGCCGAGGAAATCGGTGGTACCTTCGAAGTAGCCGATGCTCAATCCGTTGCCGGCGGCGAGCGGATTCTGCGCCACCGTGTTGATGGGGGTGGTGATATCGAAGTTGGTACCGCCGATGGCCCCGGCCTCGCTGGAGTTCGGCGCGGCCCGCCACTGCACGCCAAGTTCGGCGGCCTTGTCGGCGTTGATCTCGGCGATCACCGCCTCGACCAGCACCTGGGCGCGGCGGATATCGAGTTGCCGGATCACTGCCTGCAGCGATCGGAACACGTCCGGCGGCGCGGTGATCACCAGGGCGTTGGAGGCCTGATCGGCCTGGATGTTGGTGCCGGCCCGTTGCGCCGCCTGCTGGCCGCCGCCCTTCTGCTCCTCCTCGATCTGAGTGCTCACACCGGTCAGCACCTCGACCAGGTCCTCGGCCTTGGCGTACTTCAGATACACCACGTGGGTGTTGCCGCCGCGCTCCAGCGGGGTATCCAGGTGCGCGATGATGGCGCGCAGACGCAGGCGCTCGGCACGTTCGCCGCCGAGCAGGATGCTGTTGGTGCGCTCATCGGCGGCCAGCGTGCTGCCGCCCCGGCCCTGGTCCGGGGCCTGCCCGGGCTGGCCCTGGCGCATTGAATTGAGAATACGTACCACCTCGGCGGCCGAGGCGTGTTCCAGCCGCACCACCTCGACCTCGCCTTCGCTTTCGCGGTCGATGCGGCGGATGATATCGACCATGCGCTCGACGTTGTCGGCCCGGTCGGAAATGATCAGGACATTGGTGGAGGGATAGGCCGCCAGGTGACCCTGCTGCGGCACCAGCGGACGCAGGATCGGCACCAGCTGGGCGGCGGTGACGTTCTGCACCTGCACCACCCGGGTGACCATCTCATCACCCTGTCCGGGGCGTTCGTCGCTGACGGTGGGAATACCCTCCTGCTTGGCATTCACGTCAGGGACGATCTTGATCACCTCGCCGCTGGGCACGGCGGCGAAGCCGTGCACCTTGAGGATGGAGAGAAACACCTGATAGACCTCGCGGGTGTCCATCGGCCGCGAGGAAATCACCGTGACCTGACCCTTGACCCGGGGATCCACAATGAAGTTCTTCCCCGTGACCTCGGCCACGGTACCGATCAGGGCGCTGATGTCGGCGTCCTTGAGATTGAGCGTGACGGTCTGGGACCAGGCGGTCTGGGCCGCGCCGAGCATCAGTATCAACAGCAGCCGCTGCAGCATCCCCCTCAGGCCTCGCATAGTGCTTGCGCTGTGCTTGTTATCGATCAAGACTCATTCCCCAAAACTTGCCCCAGCCTACACTCAGGGCAGTGAAAACGCCAAGTCCAGTAGCTGGTTGCCGCGCCGCAGCTGCACGCTGACCTGCTGGCTGTCGCGCAGCTGCTGCAGCACCTCTGCGGCCCTGGTCGCGCTGTCCAGTTCCACACCGTTGACCCGGGTGACCAGATCCCCCGGGCGCAGACCCAGCTGCTGGAACAACTCCGGCCGGTTGCCCGGATACAACCGGAATCCGACGAACCGGTTGTTCTCGCTGACCGGCACCGGCCGCATCAGGTCAGCCAACGCACGCGGATTGGTCTCCAGCATCCCGCGGTACTCGGCCAGGATCTCACCGGCACGCGGGTTCAGATTGCCGCTGCGCCCCCCGCCGGTTGCCGCGCCGCCCTCCAGCGACTCGCGCGGCAGGCGCAGCGTCTCGTAGCGCCCGTTGCGCTGCAGAATGATGCGATCGGCGTAAATGGCGCTCAGTTCGGCGCCGCCCGGCAGTTCGTCCTCGACCCGGTAGCTGCGTTCCTCGCCATTGGGTGCGGCGATGATGGCCCGGGCCCGTTCGGGATCCTCGGTGGCGAACAGGCCGCGCAGGGTCAGGTTCAGGCGGGTCTCGGGGGCATCGATGGGCGCGGCCCGGCCGCCGCCGACTCCCGGTCCTGTGCCCGGATCGGCCTGGCCGAACAGGTGCCAGCCGGCAATGTTCGCCGCCGACGGCCGGTCCCGCTCCGGGGCCGCCGGCGCGGACGGAACCACGTTTGCCGGTGTCGCCGGCGCAGGCGGTACGTCCGGCGCCGGCACCAGCTGCCAGGTCAGGCGCGCCAGCTGATAGATCACCAGTACGACCAACGCGAGGGTCAGCAGGCGCGCGCCGGTGCGGGCCTGCTGCGTTGCCAGCCAGTCTTGCCAGGTGGTATGCATCGCTGTCTCTGTCCGGATTCAGTCCTGCCGGCGTCCGCTGCCGCGTCTGCCCTGCCGTTGCCGACCGCCTTCGCCGTGCGGCCGTCCGCCGCCGCCACGGCCGCGCCCGCCACCGCCGGGCGGGCGCTTGCGGCGCTCCCGCCGCACCGGCGGCTGCACCTCGCCGAGCAGGGACTCGTCGACCGCCTCCACCGGCAGTTTGTAGCCGATGTAGTCCTCGATCTCCGGCAGCGAATAGACGTAGTTCTCGCAGGCGAAGCTGATGGCATCACCCTCGGCCCCGGCCCGCGCCGTGCGGCCGATGCGATGCACATAATCCTCGGCCTCCTGCGGCAGGTCGAAGTTGATCACATGGCTCACATCCGGAATGTGCAGCCCGCGCGCAGCCACGTCGGTGCCGACCATCACCGGCAGTTCGCCGGACTGGAACTGCTGCAGCAGCCGCAGGCGCTTGTTCTGCGGCACGTCGCCGGAGAGGATGGCGGCCTTGATGCCGTTGCCCTCCAGATAGCCCCAGACCCGCTCGGCCTGGTGCTTGGTGTTGACGAACACGATGGTGCGGTGCGCGTCCATCCGCTTGAGCAGTCCGATCAGCAGCGGGATCTTCTCCGCGTTGGCGGTGTGATACAGCACCTGGCGCACCTTCTCAGCGGTGACCTGCTCGGGCTCGACCCGGATGATCCCGGGATCGTTCATGTGCTCATAGGCCAGTTCCGTCACCCGCCAGGACAGGGTGGCGGAGAACAGCAGTCCCAGGCGCTGCTCCGGGGGCGGGCAACGGCGCAGCAGATAGCGCACATCCTTGATGAAGCCGAGGTCGAACATGCGGTCGGCCTCGTCCAGCACCACGGCCCGGGCATGGCGCAGGTCGAACAGGTGCTGCTTGAAGTAATCGATGGTGCGTCCCGGCGTGCCGATCAGCACATCCACCCCCTCGCGCAGGCGCTGTGCCTGTTCCTCGTAGCCGGTGCCGCCATAGACGGCGGCGAAGGTAAGCCCGGTGTGTTTCCCGAGTGTGACGGCGTCATTGTAGATCTGCACCGCCAACTCGCGTGTCGGCGCCAGGATCAGTGCCCTGACCTGGTTCGGCCTACGTTCATCCGCCGGCGGATGCCGCAGCAGATGTTCGAACACCGCCACCAGAAAAGCGGCGGTCTTGCCGGTCCCGGTCTGGGCCTGCCCGGCCACGTCGCGCCCGGCCAGCAGGGGCGGCAGAGCCCGGGCCTGGATCGGGGTGCAACTCGTAAAACCTGCCTCTTCAATACCTTGCAGGACTGCCGGCGACAGGTTCAGGGAGGAAAAAAGGGTTGTGTTCTCAGTTTCTTGTGTCATGACGGCCTAGCATAACCTATTTTAACGGCGGCGAGCAGCCCGCACGGCAGGCGCCGGGGCTTGCAATGCGCGGGGCTTTTCGCTGAAATGGCGGGCACGATCCAGACCGGTCGCCGCACGCGCGGCCCGAGATCCCGCAAATCCGACAACACACCGCGCCTTCCACATCCAGAACCGGGGGTTCCCGGTCCGCTTCCACTGATCCGAAATGGTTTTCTGGCATGCAGGCAAGGCACAGCAGGAGGTTCGACAACCGTGAGTGATCGCATCATGTATGTGACAGATTCATCCTTCGACCAGGAAGTGCTGCAGTCTTCCGAGCCGGTCCTGGTCGACTACTGGGCCGACTGGTGCGGCCCGTGCAAGATGATCGCACCGATCCTGGACGAACTGGCCGATGAGTACGCCGGCAAGATCAAGGTCGCCAAGCTCAATATCGACGAGAACCCGCAGACGCCGCCCAAGTACGGCATCCGGGGCATCCCCACGCTGATGCTGTTCAAGGACGGCAATGTCGAGGCCACCAAGGTGGGCGCGGTTTCCAAGTCGCAGCTGACGGCCTTCATCGACAGCAACATCTGAACGTGCCGGCGGTCGTCCGCAAAGGCTGGACGGCCGCCGAACGGCATGCTAGATTAACCGGATAAAGCAAACTCCATAGCTCCTCGGCCCTCACCGGCCCCCCCTGTAAGCTTTAATTTGACGACGCACCTCAGCTCCGCACCCCTGCCGGATCCTGGTCGTGCTATCCATCCCGTAAACCCACTGCGTCCGTAACAAACATGAACCTGACCGATCTCAAGAAGAAACCCGCCGCTGAAATCGTTGATATTGCCCAGGAAATCGGCATCGAGAACATGGCCCGCTCACGCAAGCAGGACATCATCTTTGCCATCCTCAAGGCCCACGCCAAGAACGGCGAGGCCATCTACGGCGACGGGGTGCTGGAGATACTGCAGGACGGCTTCGGCTTCCTGCGCTCCGCCGACAGTTCCTATCTGGCCGGGCCCGACGACATCTATGTCTCGCCCAGCCAGATCCGGCGCTTCAACCTGCGCACCGGCGACACCATCTCCGGCAAGATCCGCCCGCCCAAGGAGGGCGAGCGCTACTTCGCCCTGCTCAAGGTCAGCGAGATCAACTTCGAGCCGCCGGAGAACGCCCGCAACAAGGTGCTGTTCGAGAACCTCACCCCGCTGCATCCGACCGAACGGCTGGGCCTGGAGATCGGCAACGGCAGCACCGAGGACATCACCCCGCGGGTGATCGACCTGGCCGCCCCCATCGGCAAGGGCCAGCGCGGGCTGATCGTCTCCCCGCCCAAGGCGGGCAAGACCATGCTGCTGCAGAACATCGCCCAGAGCATCACCACCAACTACCCGGACGTCTACCTGATCGTACTGCTGATCGACGAACGGCCCGAGGAGGTCACCGAGATGGACCGCTCGGTGCGCGGCGAGGTGGTATCCAGCACCTTCGACGAGCCGGCCAGCCGCCATGTGCAGGTCGCCGAGATGGTGATCGAGAAGGCCAAGCGTCTGGTCGAGCACAAGAAGGACGTGGTCATTCTGCTGGACTCCATCACCCGCCTGGCGCGCGCCTACAACACCGTGGTGCCCTCCTCCGGCAAGGTGCTGACCGGCGGCGTGGACGCCAACGCCCTGCACCGGCCCAAGCGCTTCTTCGGCGCCGCGCGCAATGTCGAGGAAGGCGGCTCCCTGACCATCATTGCCACCGCCCTGATCGACACCGGCTCGCGCATGGACGACGTGATCTACGAGGAGTTCAAGGGCACCGGCAACATGGAGATCCACCTGGACCGCAAGATCGCCGAGCGCCGCATCTACCCCGCCATCAATATCAACCGCTCCGGCACCCGTCGCGAGGAACTGCTCACCAAGCCCGACGAGCTGCAGAAGATGTGGATCCTGCGCAAGCTGCTGCACCCGATGGACGAGCTCGCCGCCATGGAGTTCCTGCTCGACAAGCTCAAGGACACCAAGACCAACAACGAGTTCTTCGATTCGATGAAGCGGTGAGGACGTTAAGCGTGAGACGTGAAGCGAAAAGGAAAAGAACCTCTGATTAATTACAAAATACCCGTCATTGCGAGCGAAGCGTGGCAATCTCGTAATGCAGAATCAATCGGTTGGAGATTGCCACGTCGCTGCGCTCCTCGCAATGACGTAATTAATCAGAGGTTCCGCAATATTCTGTGCGTAGACCGGGATAAGTGACGTAGGTCGGGTTAGCGCAGCGTAACCCGACAGGGTTCTGGTCCGGCGTCGGGTTACGCCCTGACGGGCTAACCCGACCTACGCAGCTGGATCCCGGCCTGCGCCGGGATGACGATGTCTGTAGAGTTTTCTGAAATCAAGAGGCCTTCGCGCGCCTTGTTCGCCAGGGCGGTGTGAAGCGCGTCAAACCCCGCGCCCGACGGCCCGAAACCCGATATCCCGCCGGAAATACACATCCTTCCAGGTAATGGAATCCACCCGTTCGTAGGCCCGACGCTGGGCCTCGGCCACGCTCTCCCCCAGGGCGCAGACGCACAGCACCCGGCCACCGCTGGTCACAACCGCACCGTCCTGCTCGGCGGTACCGGCGTGAAAGACCTTCACCCCGGCCTCCTCCTCACCTTCCAGCCCGGCGATGGGCGCTCCCTTTGAGTAGCTGCCGGGGTAGCCGCCGGCGGCCATCACCACGCCCAGCGCGGCGCGGGAATCCCATTGGGCCCGGACCTGATCCAGCCGCCCCCCGACCCCGGCCAGGCACAGTTCGACCAGGTCGGACTGCAGCCGCATCAGCACCGGCTGGGTCTCGGGATCGCCGAAGCGCACATTGAACTCCAGCACCTTCGGGGTGCCGTCCGGGGCGACCATCACACCGGCGTAGAGGAAGCCGGTGTAGGGCGCGCCCTCCAGGGCCAGTCCGCGTACCGTGGGCTCGATCACCTCCTGCATGATGCGTGCGTGGATCTCGGGCGTGACCACCGGCGCCGGCGAGTAGGCGCCCATGCCGCCGGTATTGGGACCGGTATCGCCCTCGCCGGCGGCCTTGTGGTCCTGGGAACTGGCCAGGGGCAGCACATGCTCGCCGTCGACCATGCAGATGAAGCTGGCCTCCTCACCCTGCAGGAACTCCTCGATCACCACCCGATGGCCGGCATCACCGAAGGCGTTGCCGGCCAGCATGTCCTTCACCGCCTGGGTCGCCTCGTCAGCGGTCTGGGCCAGGATCACGCCCTTGCCCGCGGCCAGACCGTCGGCCTTGACCACGATGGGCGCGCCGCGGTCATGGATGTAGCGGATGGCCGCGTTGATCTCGGTGAACACGCCGTAGTGCGCGGTGGGGATGTTGTGGCGCTGCAGAAAGTCCTTGGCGAAGGCCTTGGAGCCCTCCAGCCGGGCGGCGTCGCGGCTGGGACCGAAGACCTTCAGGCCGCCGTCGCGGAAGGTATCGACGATGCCGGCAACCAGCGGCGCCTCCGGACCGACGATGGTGAGATCGATGGCATTGTCGGCGGCAAAACGAAACAGCGCCAGGATGTCCTCGGCGCCGATGGCGACGTTCTCCAGCCCCGGCTCGCGCGCCGTGCCGGCATTGCCCGGCGCGACATACACCGTCTCTACCTGCGGCGACTGCGCCGCCTTCCAGGCCAGGGCGTGCTCGCGGCCGCCGCTGCCGATGACGAGTACTTTCATGTATGACTCCTCAAGATCAAGAGCGCCACGGAATACACGGAAAGCACGGACAAGTACAATTTGCCAAGCCCGGTGCGACCACAATCCCTTTCAGCGTCATTCCGGCGCAGGCCGGAATCCATTGGCCGCAGAGACATCTGGATCCCGGCATACGCCGGGATGACGAGAAACAGACTGGTCAGCACATTCAAGCATTTTCCGTGTTTTCCGTGTTTTCCGTGGCGCTCTTGAATACATCAATGCCGGAAATGCCGCATGCCGGTGAACACCATCGCCATGCCGTGCTCGTTGGCGGCGGCGATGACCTCCTCGTCGCGCATGGAGCCGCCGGGCTGGATCACCGCGGCTATCCCGGCCGCCGCGGCCTGGTCGATGCCATCGCGGAAGGGGAAGAAGGCATCCGAGGCCATCACCGAGCCCGGCACCTGCAACCCGGCCTGTTCGGCCTTGATGCCGGCGATGCGGGCGCTGTTGACCCGGCTCATCTGGCCGGCGCCGACCCCGATGGTCATCTGTTCGCGGGCATAGACGATGGCATTGGACTTGACGAACTTGGCCACCTGCCAGGCGAACAGCAGGTCGCGCATCTGCGCCTCGCTCGGGGCCGTGTCGGTGACCACCCGGGTCTCGTTGACCAGCGCCAGGTCGGCCTGCTGCACCAGCAGGCCGCCGGTCACGCGCTTGAAGTCCAGCCGTACGGCAGGCTGTTCCGGCCACTGGCCACAGGCCAGCACCCGGACGTTCTTCTTGGCGGCCAGGGCCGGCAGGGCGTCCTCGGCGATCTCCGGCGCGATGATCACCTCGACGAACTGGCGCTCGACGATGGCCGCGGCGGTGGCGGCATCCAGCGTCTGATTGAAGGCGATGATGCCGCCGAAGGCGGATTCGGGATCGGTCTGAAAGGCCCGGTCGTAGGCCTCCTGCAGGTTGGCACCATAGGCCACCCCGCAGGGATTGGCATGCTTGACGATGACACAGGCCGGCGCGGCGGTGAGGCCCTTGACGCATTCCAGTGCGGCATCGGTATCTGCGATGTTGTTGTAGGACAGTTCCTTGCCCTGCAGCTGGCGGGCGGTGGCCACCGAGGCCTCGTTCACGTCGGGCTCGACATAGAAGGCCGCGCCCTGATGCGGGTTCTCGCCGTAGCGCATCGACTGGACCTTGCGGTACTGGGCACTGAAGGTGCGCGGGAAATCAGGCTCGGCACCGGGCAGGTTGCGCCCGCCCAGGTAGTTGGCGATGGCGCCATCATAGCGGGCCGTATGCTCGAAGGTCCTGACCGCCAGGTCATAGCGGGTGGCGTCGGTGACCGCGCCCTGGTTGGCCGCCATCTCCTCGAGGATACGTGGGAAGTCGGCGTTGTCGACCACCACGGTCACGCTGGCGTGGTTCTTGGCCGCGGCCCGCAGCAGGGTCGGGCCGCCGATGTCGATGTTCTCGATCGCCGTGGGCAGGTCGCAGTCCGGATCGGCCACGGTGCGCTCGAAGGGATAGAGATTGACCGCCACCAGGTCGATGGGCGGGATGGCGTGCTCCTGCATCACGGCGTCATCGGTGCCGCGGCGGCCGAGGATGCCGCCGTGGATCTTCGGATGCAGGGTCTTCACGCGCCCGTCCATCATTTCGGGGAAGCCGGTGTAGTCGGACACCTCCACCACCGGCAGACCGGCCTCGGCCAGCATGCGGGCGGTGCCGCCGGTGGAAAGGATCTCCACGCCCTGCTCATGCAGGGCGCGGGCGAAGTCGACGATGCCGGTCTTGTCGGAGACGCTGATGAGCGCGCGCTGGATCTTGTTCATGGATGTCCTTTGTTTAACAACTCAAAGAGCGCCACGGAATACACGGAAAGCACGGAAAATTTCACAACAACTGTCAATCCACTCCGTCATTGCGAGGCGCATAGCGCCGTGGCAATCTCTTACTGGCTGGTGCTACATTACGAGATTGCCGCGCTGCGTTTATGCCCTCTGGGTGCTCGCAATGACGGGGGCATTTTTTTATTTGTCCGTGTTTTCCGTGTATTCCGTGGCGCTCTTGATCTTGATCTTGATCTAAATCTCGATCTCATACTGCCGCAGCTTCTTGCGCAGGGTGCTGCGATTGATGCCGAGGATCTCGGCAGCGTGGGTCTGGTTGCCGCCGGCGTACTGCATCACGGTCTCCAGCATGACGGGCTCGACCTCGTTGATCACCATCTGATAGACATCGCTGGGATCGTGGCCGTCCAGATCCTTGAAATACAACTCCAGGCATTCCTTGACCGAACCACGCAGGGGGCCGCGTTGCTTGCTGTTCTTCTTTTTATCTGCGTTCATGCCGCCTTGACCTCGCGCTGCGTCAGTTGCTCGAAGAAGCGTTCCGTCATTGCCAGCTGCTCGGCGACGGTCTCCACGCGATTGACCTGATCGCGGAAGGCCGCGCCGCCGGGCTGTCCCTTGCTGTACCAGGAGATGTGCTTGCGGGCGATCCGTACCCCGGTGTGCTCGCCATAGAAATCGTACAGGTTGTGCAGATGTCCGATCATGATGTCGCGGATCTCGTCCACGTCCGGCTCCGGCAGCAGCTCGCCGGTGGCCAGATAATGCTCGATCTCGCGGAAGATCCAGGGCCGGCCCTGGGCCGCGCGGCCGATCATGACGGCATCGACGCCGGTATACTCCAGCACCTGCCGGGCCTTGAGCGGATCGCGGATGTCGCCGTTGGCGATCACGGGGATACTCACAGCCTGCTTGATGTCGCGGATGGTGTCGTATTCGGCCTCGCCCTTGTAGGCGCAGGCGCGGGTGCGGCCGTGCACGGCCAGGGCGCGGATGCCGGCCTGCTCGGCAATCTGCGCGATGCGCACGCCGTTGCGGTGGGCCGTGTCCCAGCCGGTGCGGATCTTGAGCGTGACCGGCACCTCCACGGCCCCGACCACGGCCTCGAGGATGCGCTGGACCAGGTCCTCGTACTGCAGCAGGGCCGAGCCGGCCATGACATTGCAGACCTTCTTGGCCGGACAGCCCATGTTGATGTCGATGATCTGGGCGCCGTGGTCGACATTGTGCCGCGCGGCCTCGGCCATCATCTCTGGGTCGGCCCCGGCGATCTGCACCGTCCTGGGCTCGACCTCGCCGTCGTGATTGGCGCGGCGGCGGGTCTTCTCACTGCCCCACAGCAGCGAATTGGACGACACCATCTCGGACACGGCCAGCCCCGCGCCCAGCTGCTTGCACAACTGCCGGAAGGGACGATCCGTCACGCCCGCCATGGGCGCGAGTACCAGACGGTTTCTGAGTTGGTAGGGTCCGATGTGCATCATTGTTCTGGGAGGTCATGGGCTCGACCGGACGGCACATGATACCCGCTCGCCCGGAGAGGGGGAAGCACGCCGGTCGGATTCATTCAGGCCAGCGGGGCGGCCTCAACGAAAATCAAACTGATAGGAAACCAGTTCGGTGCCGGGGTCGGCCAGGGTGAGCCGCAGCTGCAACCGCTCGCCGGCCGGCACCCCCGGAATGACGGTGGACGAAGCCGGTGACAGATAGTCTTCAGGACCGAACCAGCGCCCGGCCTGGCGCCGGCCGGTCAGGTCGGTGAAGAAGATACCGACCCGCGGCCAGGCCTGGGTGAAGTCGGCCTGGTTGACCAGGTCCAGTTCCACCTCGAGGGCGCCTTCGCGGTGCGGATGCGCCTGTATCTGACGCTGCTGGATCGCCCACTGGTCCGGCGCCCGCCGCAGCGGCAGTTCACAGCCGGTATAGGCACAGAAACGCTCCAGCCAGGGCTGCCATTCGGACAGGGTGTAGAGCCGCTCACGCTGCAGGTAGACACCCTGACCGAGCAGGGTGAGCAGCAACAGCAGCAGGAACAGCCCCTGCAGCAGGCGCAGCCCGGTGCGCGGGCGCGGCGCCTGGAAGTCCTCCAGCAGCACGGCCGGGATCTCGACCGTGTCGGGGCGCTGCCGCGGTTCCTCCGTCGCGCCGGCCGCCGTGGACGCCTCCACCCGGGGGGCGAACACCCCCCAGCCCGCCGTCAGGGGGCGGATGTTGCATAGTACCAACACCTCATGGCGGCGCTCGGCTGGCGCCAGCGCATCCTCCCAGCTGTCGAACAGGGACTCCAGGGCATTGAAGCCCCTGCCGCACTCCGGGCAGCGAACCCATCCGCTTGCGACCGCGAGATGGCCGGCGCGCAGGGCAAAGACGGTCTGGCAATGGGGACAGCGAGTGAGCATTGTGTTCCCTGGCCTGGAGAGAAAGTAGGATGGGTGAAGGCGCGCAGCGCCGCAACCCATCGCCGGTAACGACGCGGTCATGATGGGTTGCGCTGCGCTCCACCCATCCTACGCGTACTGGTCACGGCGTCTGCCGCTGATTCTAACCCAGCCGTCCTGCTGATCCACCACCAGGTGCTCAAAGGCAGCGGCATAGGCCGCGCGGACCATGTCTGACTGTTCGGCCAGGATGCCGGACAGGACAATCATCCCGCCGGGGCGCACCTGCCCGGCCAGGGTCGGCGCCAGTTCCACCAGCGGGTTGGCGAGGATATTGGCCAGCATCAGGTCGGCCTGCAGCGCCGGCACATCCTCCGGCAAACAGGTGTCGACGCCCTCGCCCACGCCGTTGCGCCCGGCATTGTCGCGGGTGGCAATCAGGGCCTGGGGATCGTTGTCCACAGCCCAGACATGACGCGCGCCCAGCTTGAGCGCGGCAATGGCGAGCACGCCCGAGCCGCAGCCGTAGTCGATCACCTCCAGGTCCGCCGGCGGGTGCCGGTCCAGCCATTCCAGACACAGGGCCGTGGTCGGATGGGTGCCGGTGCCGAAGGCCAGTCCGGGGTCGAGCAGAATATTGACCGCGTCCGGATCGGGCGGCGGCTGATGCGAGGGGCAGATCCAGACCCGCTCGCCGAAGCGCATGGGCCGGAATTCATCCATCCAGGCCCGGACCCAGTCGCGATCCTCCAGGGTCGCTGACTCGATCCGTTCTGCCGCCTCGCCCAGCGGCGCCCGCAGACCGGCAATCAACTGCGCCGGCTCGGCCCCGGCCTCGAACAGCGCCACCACCCGGGTTCGCGACCACAGGGGCGTGGCCCCCGGTGCCGGCTCCAGCACCGGCTCGTCGGCGGCATCCTGGAAGGTCACCGAGACCGCGCCGGCCTCCAGCAGCAGGTCGGAGAGTTGCTCCAGGTCGAGATCACCGGCTTCGAGAGAGAGTTGAATCCAGGGCATGTTTAATTGATCAAGAGCGCCACGGAATACACGGAAGGCACGGAAATGAGATTGGCGACAGGACTAAAGACATCGTCATCCCCGCGCAGGCGGGGATCCAGCAGCCGCGGCGGTTTATGGATTCCCGCCTGCGCGGGAATGACGTGGGTAATGTTTGGGCTTTCAAGAATCAATAAGTTCCGTGCCTTCCGTGTATTCCGTGGCGCTCCTGATCTTCACAACCCCAGTTTCTTCTCCAGGTAGTGGATATCGGTACCGCCGCGGATGAAGGCACTGTCGCTGCAGATGTCGCGATGCAGTTCGATGTTGGTCCTGATGCCGTCGACCACCAGTTCCGACAGCGCCCCGCGCATGCGCGCCAGCGCGGCCTCGCGGGTCTCGCCGTGGGCGATCAGCTTGCCGATCATGGAATCGTAGTTGGGCGGCACCCGGTAACCGTTGTAGATATGCGAATCCCAGCGGATACCGGGGCCGCCGGGCGGATGAAACTGCTGGATGGTGCCCGGCGAGGGCAGGAAGCTGCGCGGGTCCTCGGCATTGATGCGGCACTCCACCGCATGGCCGCTGATGTGGATGTCGTCCTGGCGGTAGGACAGGCCCTGGCCGGCGGCGATGCGCAGCTGCTCCTTGACGATGTCCACGCCGGTGATCATCTCGGTGACCGGGTGCTCGACCTGCACCCGGGTGTTCATCTCGATGAAGAAGAACTCGCCGTTCTCGAACAGGAACTCGAAGGTCCCCGCGCCGCGGTAGTTGATTTTGCGGCAGGCCTCGGCGCAGCGCTCGCCCATCTGGGCACGCTGCTCGGGGCTGATGCCCGGCGCCGGCGCCTCCTCGACCACCTTCTGATGGCGGCGCTGCATGGAGCAGTCGCGCTCGCCCAGGTGGATGGCGTTGCCCTCGCCGTCGGCCAGCACCTGGAACTCCACATGACGCGGATGCTCCAGGAACTTCTCCATGTACACCACGGCGTTGCCGAAGGCCGCCTCGGCCTCGGTCTGGGTCAGGGTGATGGCGTTGAGCAGCGCCGCCTCGGAGTGCACCACCCGCATGCCGCGCCCGCCGCCGCCGCCGGCGGCCTTGATGATGACCGGGTAGCCGATCTCGCGCGCCAGCCGCAGGTTGGTGTCGGGGTCCTCGCCCAGCGGTCCATCCGAGCCCGGCACGCAGGGCACGCCGGCGGCCTTCATCGCCTTGATGGCGGCGACCTTGTCGCCCATGGTGCGGATGGTCTCGGCGCGCGGGCCGATGAAGATGAAGCCGCTGCGTTCGACCTGCTCGGCAAAATCGGCATTCTCGGACAGGAAGCCGTAGCCGGGATGGATGGCCACGGCATCGGTGACCTCGGCCGCACTGATCAGGGCCGGGATGTTGAGATAACTCTCCGTCGAGGGCGCCCCGCCGATGCACACCGTCTCGTCGGCCAGGCGCACATGCTTGAGGTCCCGGTCGACAGTGGAATGCACCGCCACGGTACGGATATCCAGTTCCCGGCAGGCGCGGAGGATACGCAGCGCGATCTCGCCGCGGTTTGCGATGACAACTTTATCCAGCATGGTTTATCGATTTCATAAAAATTAAGAGCGCCACGGAATACACGGAAGGCACGGAATGATTCAATTTCAGATGATAATGCGCTTGATCTCGGCCCTGGGATGGGTGAAATTCACCAGCAATCCCACCTTTTTGCTGCTGGCACGCAGGTAATTGACCAATTGCGCCTCATGCACTTTAGACAGCTCTGTTTGGGCCTTGAGTTCAACAAGCACCTTGGACTCAACCAGAATATCGGCCAGATATTCACCCACAACCTCGCCCTTGTATTCGACCCTCAAGGGCACCTGCGACTCAGCATTGAGCCCCTGCAGGCAAAGTTCCCTGAGCAGCGCCTTTTCGTATACCTTTTCCAGAAATCCAGCACCCAGCTGCCGGTATACCTCATAAACACACCCACGGATACCGTAAGTCAGCCCTTTTTCCACCAACATATGCGTTCCTCCCTGAACACATTAATATTTTTCCGTGCTTTCCGTGTATTCCGTGGCGCTCTTGATCCTGAATTCACTCAATCACGAACAACGGCTCGCCGAACTCCACCGGCTGGCCGTTCTCGACCAGGATGGCCACCACGGTGCCGGCCTTGTCGGCCTCGATCTGATTGAGCATCTTCATCGCCTCGATGATGCACAGGGTATCACCGGCATTGACCCGCTGACCGACCTCGACGAAGGGCGTGGCGCCCGGCGAGGGCGCGCGGTAGAAGGTGCCCACCATGGGCGATGTGACCTGGTGCCCGGCCGGGATGGCCGGCGCGGCCTCCGCGGCCGGCTCCACCGCACCCGTCGCGGGCATTGGCGCAGCGGGGGCTGCGGCCGGGATGGGCGCGGCGGCCTGCACCAGGGTCTGGACGCTGGAACTGTTGCGGCTGATGCGCACCGACTCCTCGCCCTCGTGGATCTCGATCTCCGCGATGCCGGATTCCTCCAGCAGCTCGATCAGTTTCTTAACCTTGCGGATATCCATATTCTTTACCGTAATCAGTTAGTTACGCGACAAATAGTCATGCGCGGCGCGCAGCGCCAGTTCGTAGCCGATCGGCCCCAGGCCGCTGATCACCCCGACCGCGATGTCGGAGAAATAGGAATGCGCCCGGAATTCCTCCCGGGCATGCACATTGGAGAGGTGCAGTTCTATAAAAGGTATATCCACCGCCAGCAGGGCGTCGCGCAGCGCCACGCTGGTGTGAGTGAAGGCGGCGGGATTGATGATGATGAAATCGGTCCGCCCCCGCGCGGCCTGCACCCGCCCGACCAGCTCATGCTCGGCATTGCTCTGGAAAATGTCGACATCGGTGCCCAACTCGCCGGCCAGGGCCGTTATCCCCGCCGAAATATCATCCAGGCTGCGAACCCCGTAGTGGCCGGGTTCGCGGGTGCCCAGCAGGTTGAGGTTGGGACCATTTATGACGAGAACTTGCGGCAATTTTGCGCCCATCTGCGGAGAACCGACCGGTTCGACGGAAAGTGACGCCTATTATGCCGGGGCTGACGGAAATGTCCAGCCTACGGCCCGCCGTTATTGACCCGCCCACGCCACCAACCTATTCTGACCCGGCCACCCCGGAAAGGACACAATCCATGCCGACCTCCGCCCCCGACAGCCCACAGCGCCATCGCCTCAACGTGGAGGATTACCACCGCATGGCCGAGGCCGGCATCCTGGGCGAAGACGCCCGGGTGGAGTTGATCGAGGGAGAGATCATCGATATGACGCCGATAGGAAGTCGGCATGCCGCTGCCGTGAAGCGACTTATCCACATACTGAGCCTCGGCGTCGGCGACGCAGCCATCGTCTCGGCCCAGGATCCGATTACTCTTGATTCTCATTCCGAACCCCAGCCCGACCTCGCCCTGCTCAGACCCCGTGTGGATTTCTACGCCTCCGCCCACCCCCGACCCGCCGATGTCCTGCTGGTAATCGAGGTTGCAGACAGTTCACTCGCCTACGACCGCGACATCAAGCTCCCCCTCTACGCCCGTGCCGGCGTCCCCGAGGCCTGGCTGGTAGATACCGAGGCCGGCAGCCTGACCTGCTTCATCGACCCTGCCGCCGATGGCTACCGCCATGCCGGGGTGATCAAGGAACTGGGCACTGTCCGCATCACGGCTCTGCCTGGGCTGGAACTCGATCTGCAGGGCCTGTTCTGACAAGAACACAGTCGCCGGCATTTCTATACTGCTAAACCGAAACCTGCTTCAGGCAAGGTAACAGACGTCAGCTTCCAGTCACCGAACATCTATCACGACAGTTTGACGACGGATTCTCCCCAACCATCAAAACAGTCCTGCACACGAGTCTCTGATTTCCTACATAGTTGTCAGACGCAGAAGAAATAATCTGCCTGCTCCAGCCCTAACATCAAACAAAACCCGATATTTCTCGCGCCTTTGGCACGATCCATGCTTTTCCTGGATTCCACTTAAACATACTGAAACAAGGACCAGGAAAGTCATGGAAACAGACACGCGCCCGGAACCGCTTCCGCCACCCGGCCTGAAGCGATTCCTGGAACAGCAGAAAATACACTACCGGGTGACAACAAACCCGTCTTCCCGTGACCCGGGCCGGATGGGGAGCCTAAGATGCCGCAGTGTTGCACTGGAGGACGTCCGGGGAACCGTGCTGGCCCTGGTCCCGGAAGACCACATGGTCGACATACACCTTCTGAATGGAATGCTCGGCCGCGAGCTCCATCCCCTGAATGAAGCCCGGCTCCGTTCCGTGTTCCCCGACTGCAGCCCCGGCTGCACGCCGCCACTGGGACAGCCTTATGCAGTAGAGACCGTCGTCGACGTTGGGCTGTGTACCGGGCTCGAACTCTCGCTTCAGAGCGGGCGGGACCAGATACGACTGCTGGTACCGACACGCGACCTGCAGCGGGCTCTCAACGACTGTGCGCTGGGACGGTTTTCATATCCTCCGTCTCCGCACCGACCCAAGCCACCCGGACTCCCGCGCATGCCGCCCGATTCCCGATTCAAACCGGCGTTGGCCGAGCTCTTTCCGGAACGGGCCGCGCGTTCGGCCGAACAGTGCCAATCACTTCCAGTCATGCCCGTCACCGCCCGCAAGCTGCTGGAGGTGGCCGCCGATGCCAACGCCGGTGCCCGCGATCTCAGGCTGGCGGTCGGGCAGGATCCCGCCATATCAGCCAGGCTCCTGCAGTGCGCCAATGCGCCGGCCTACGGCTTTTCCGGGCGAGTAAGCGATCTGGATACCGCAATCGCGCGCATTCTCGGCTTCGACCGGGCGCTGGCCATCGCCTTCGGCATGAGTCTGCGCGAGATCCTGGGACAGAATGAGCCGGACGCCGAAGAACTGGAGTCCTATCATCGTAACGCGGTCTACCGCGCCACCCTGGCAAAACATCTGGCCGGCAGCATGCCAGCGAAATCCGGGGTATGTCCCGGCACTGCCTACATGGCAGGCCTGCTGCACAACATCGGGCTGCTGTTCCTGGCCTGCAAGTTTCCAGAGCAGCACCGGATTCTGATCGACAGCGCACAACTCAATCCCGGTGTTCCGCTTGTTCACCTGGAATCCTGCCTGTTGGAAATCAGCCATCAGGAACTCGGGGGGCAGTTACTGGAAGGCTGGGGACTACCGCACGAACTGGTCGTGGCCACTCGCTATCATCATGATACAGACTACGACCGTGAGCACTCGGCCTACAGTCAGCTGATGAGACTATGCTCGGCCCTGATCCCCAAACAGGGAGTGTTTGCCGGCCATGACGATGCGGCCCCCGACAGGGACAGGCTCGTCAGGTACCTGGGTTTGAATGAGACGACGGTCGAAACGGCGCTTCAGCGTCTGGCCGATACGCATCCTCTGCTCGACGAACTGGCGCACCGGCTGGCCGCATGAATCGGGTCAGACCCGGGTCCGCGGATTCATCCGGCCAGCCGCGGATCCCGGCGTTGGATGTCGATCAACTCCACATCAACCCCTCCAACATGCACGCCCAGAGCGCGCAGAAGCGGATCCAGCAGTAGATCATCGATCACATTGAGCAGCGGCGACAGCAGTGCATTGGCCAGTGCGCCGTCGATATCGGTCAGGGTCAAACCCAGCATACCCAGCAGGCCGCCGCCATTGAGCGTAATATCAAGAGATGAACCCAACGAGCCGGTCATGCTATCCAACGCACCCGCCAGTGGGGTGCCCGCCGTCTGTTGCTGTGGCAGCGGACTGGCCTGGCTGACCGTGTAATCCAATTGAGCATCCCGGGGAGATGCAGCCCGGCTGTCGATCGCGACGTCCGCAGTCAGCGATGCGGCACCGCTGAGGACATCAAGCGACAGCGTCGGCGTCGGGCTGATGCCGCTGGCCGGGTCGCCGATGTCGTCAAACTGGCCGATACCGAGATCAACAGCACCGGTACGCGCCCCGATCCTGACTGCATGCGCCAGACTGTCAGCATCGGCACAGCGGATCTGCTCCAACCAGGCCGAGGCCCGGGCGATATCGGCATACAGCTTCAGGCTGCCGTCGACCTCAAGCAAGCCACCAGGGGTCGGCAGACCATTGGAGTCAGACAGATCGACACTGATCTCCAGGCGCCCCTGCCCAGTCCTGACCAGCGTCCTCCAATCGCCGCCGGCATTCCGCCCCGGCAGCCCGATGACGTACTGCGGCCCTTCGATCAGGTGCAGGTCTACATCCACGTCACCCAGCCCCAGCGGCAGATTCAGGGTCAGGGGGATATTGACCATATTGCCTTTGTTGGCGATCTGAGCCGAGCCGCTGACCAGGTCGAATACATTCAGATCCACCTCCGCGGCATCCTCCTTCCGGTCGGAACTGACACGGATCAGATCGCCCACATCGATGTCATCAGGCATGGCCGCGGCCATCGCCAAGTCGTTGATGTCGGCATAAGCTGCATTGCCGCTGCCCAGGGCGCTCGCCATGACCTCCAGGAATTCACCCACCGTCATGCTGGCGTTGAGGAAACCCTCGACGCTGTCGGCACTGTGACCGAGCGCAGCGGAGGCCGTGGCCAGTTCGCCCAGACTGACCTTGGCCGCCGCCAGCCCCTCGTAGGAAACTGCGCTCAGGCTGACTGACCCGCCCAGCAGACCGCTCATGACCGGATTCAGTACCAGGGAGTCGTCACTGCTGACCGAGCCCAGGAAGCTGCCGACAGAAAAGGCACCCAGTACCACGTCATGCGCCACGGCCTGACGCTGCAGCCGGGTATCACCACCCAGCCAGCCGCCCGCCACCAGGCTGCTGGGCACGGTCCCCGTGGTCGTCACCCGGACGGCATTGACTTCGGCCATCGGCCCGCCGGGGACGAAGGTATATCTGCCGTTGACGGTGGAGAGCGTGCCCGTCTCCACCGCGTTTTCTCCCACGAGATCCCCTGTGTAGCCGTTGCGCTGGGCACTGGCCTGAGCGGCAGCCGCCAGTTCGGCCTGACTGAGCGAGGTCTTCCCGGCACACCAGCCGGCGTCGGTCATTGCATCCATCGCCGCCAGATCGGCGGTGTCCTGCAGCTTCTTGGCTACCCAGCCCAGGCGACCGACATCGATGGCCAGGGCGGCGAAGATCACCGCCATCGCCAGAGCGCCGATGGCACTGAAGCTGGCCGCCCCCGAGTGTCGCTGCCGTTGGGTCATTCGCTCACGAAGCCGTCCTGCTGCTCGAAATAGGTCTCGGGAATCGGGTACTCGAACGATTCCAGATAACGGGTCCAGACCCGTGCCGCCGCCTCTCCCGGCTGTCCCGGGGTGGTTGCAGCCTGGCGGCCGCTGGCCTGCAGCTCAAGCCAGGCCCGGACACCGGCTTCCCCAGTGGGTTCTCCATCACGCAGCGGCGCCGCCACCGCGGTCTGAGCAACCAGCAGGACTGCCAGCAGGCCGAGCGTGCTGATCGGGCACTCAATCCACCGCTTCATCATGACCAGACTCCTTCAGTACTTGCTCACGCAGCGCCATGGCATGACGCTGCAACCGCCGGGTTTCGGCGTCACTCAGTTTCAGTGAACGGCCGTAACGCTGAGCGGCCTGCTCTTCGCCGGCGACCAGCATCGTCAGCAACAGATTGCGGGCGGCCCTGCCCTCGCCTGCCGACAGTTCCAGCGCGGTTTCGAACTCCACCCGCGCCTCTGCCGGCCGCCCGCTGAGCAGCAACGCATAACCATAGTCATTGCGCACCCTGGGATCGGCGGTCAGCATTTCGCGCGCACGCAGAAGATGCTTCACCGCACCATCCAGGTCCCGGCGGGCAGCGGCAACCAGGCCCAGCCCGTGATGGCCGGCGCCGGGCAGACAGCCCTCACTGAGACGGCGATACAGCGCGACCGCAGAGTCGTATTCCTTCACCTGCCGATGGGACTCGGCGCGCAGATACTGCGCCAGCGGTCGCGCGGCAACATCGTCGGGCAGCGCATCCAGATGCGCCATGGCCGCACGCGGGCGGCCGGCCCTGAGTTCATCCTCGATCAACCCCAGCTTCAGCCGCTCTCCGTCCTTGAGTTCGGCGCAATCGGTATCCGCCGCAAGGGCGGTCGTCCGCTCACCGCCCGGTCTGACGGCCGCATTCATGCAACCGCCGAGCAGCAGCGCCACGACCAGCAGCGTCATACCCGCCCTCATCGTACGCCTCCCAGCGCAGCAGCCAGGGCCATGACACCCGGCCCGGCGACGAAGATCATCAGAGCGGGGAACAGAAACAGCACCATGACCACCGTCATCTTGCCCGACAGCTTGCCTACCTTCTCCCTGAGCCGGGTCCGGTTGCGATCCTCCATCAGCAGGGCCATATCGGCCAGGCTCTTCTGCACGTTTCCGCCCTGGCGGCTCAACTGGGCCAGCATTTCCGCCAGATCGGACAATTCATTGACACCGACCTGCACCGCCCACTCGCCTAGTACCTCGGACCGTTCCATGCCTGCTTCGATGCGCTTGAGCACCCATTCCAGTTCTTGCCGGACCCGCGGCAACAGCACACCGCCCTGGGCATGCAGGGTGCGCAGCGCCTGCTCGATTGACAGGCCGGCATCGAATAGCATTTTCATCAGATGCACCATGATCAGCGCCTCATCGGCCAGCGCCCGCCGGCGTGAATCGGCCAGATATCGTAGAACATAGCGTGGTGTCAGGTAGCCGAACAGCACACCGAATATGAACGCTGCCGGGGCCAGTCGCATCTCGTCTTCGGTCAGCAGGATATACATAACGCTCAGCAGGGCGAACAAAAAGGGGGCAATGACCACGCCCGCCTGCACCAGGACACGCACGTCCGGGCGCAGAATACCGGCATTATCCAGCAAGCTGCGCAGGTCGGAACCGGGTTGACGCAGCCCGATCCGTTTCAGCCAGGATTCAAGCAGACGCACGATTCCCGCTTCATTCGAGGCCGATCCCGAATCCGAATCCAGTTTGAGCAGATGGCCGAAACGCTGATCGGACAGGACACGCAACCGCACCGTACCGCACAAGCTGTAGCACAGAAGACCGAGGCTCACGAGCCCCAGCAAAGACGCCAGCAGTACAAGCACTTCTGTATTCATCCGACGCTCATATACTCTTGATCATCCGCCACAGAATCAGACCGCCAGCGGCCTGCAGCCCAAGGGCCAGATACAGCACACTGCGTCCCGCTTCAGTATTCCACATCGAGTCGAGATAACCCGGATTCATCGCCAGCATGTAACCGGCGACCAGCAGCGGCAACAGGCCCAGCACCCAGGCACTGAAGCGGGTTTCGCCGGTCAGGGCGGCGAATTCGCGTCGGGCCTGCTCCTGCTGCTTGACCATGGCGGAAACACTGTGCAGCAGGGCCTTGATGCTGCCGCCGTAGCGTTGATGCACATCCATGGCCAGTGCCAGCAACTGAAATTCCTTGACTGCCATGGCATTGGCGGCAAGCTGCAGCTGTTCGCCCAGATCGCTGCCCAGGTCGACGTTGGCCTTCACCCGCAGCAGGATGCCCTGCAGCGGCTCCCGGGCCAGCGCCGCCGCCTGCGCCAACGCATTCTGCAGCGAGTGGCCCGCCGCCAGCGAGCGCTCCAGGTTGTCGACGAACCTCGGCAACTGCGCCAGCAGCAGTTCCGCCCGTTTCCTGTAGCGGTACTGAAGCAGGGCGTAGAAGACGAGCAGGCCGACCATGAGGACCATCACGGCGGCGGCCGGACCGTGACGCAGGGCGACATAGAGCGCCAGCAGGCCGGCTACGCCCACCCCGGCCCGCAGGCGGCGCTGATCCGGCGCCAGGCCGGCCCGCGTCAGCACATTCTCATAGCGCCGACACAGCCTGCCCCACCAGCCTGCCCGGATCTGGCTGGAGCGCGGCTGTGTGTAAAGGACAGCGAAGCGTTCACTGATGCGTTTCTCCAGTCCCGCATCCCGGCCGCCCCGCATCAGGATCGCCGCCAGCCCCAGCAGCATCCCGGCCTCGGCAATCACAATCCAGGTCATCGGCGACATCAACGTTCCCCGCCCCCGTGCGCGGGACGGCTCACAAGCTTGGCGGTCTGCGGTTTGCCGCCAACGCGCCTGAAGCTGTCGCTGTGTGCATCGTGGACAAAGAGTTCATGAATCGCGTAATGGCCATCCTGTACGCCCACCAATTCCATAATCTGGGTGATCCGGCGACGTCCGTCCGGCATGCGTCCGACATGCACCACCAGATCGACGGCCGATGCGATCATCTCCCGCAGCGTCTCCTCCGTACCCTTGAAGGCCGCCAGTCCGGCGAGCATACCGAGCCGGCTCAGCGCATCCCGGCCGCTGTTGGCGTGCAGCGTGCTCATCGAGCCTTCATGGCCGGTGTTCATGGCCTGAAGCATGTCCAGCACCTCCATGCCGCGGATCTCACCGAGCACAATGCGATCGGGGCGCATCCGCAGCACGTTGCGCACCAGGTCGCGGGCGGTGACCTCGCCCTCGCCCTCGATATTCGGAGGCCGCGTCTCCAGGCGCACGACATGGGCATGATCGAGTTGCAGCTCGGCAGCGTCCTCGATGGTGACGATGCGCTGGCTCTCGTCGATGTAACGGGTCAGGATATTCAGCAGCGTGGTCTTGCCCGAACCGGTGGAGCCGCTGATCAGAATGTTGCAGCGGGTCTCGACCGCCCGGCACAGAAACTCCAGGATGTCCTCGTCGAGCGTACGGTAGGCCAGCAGGTCACTGGAGCGCAGCGGCTCCTTGCGGAACTTGCGGATGGACAGACAGGGCCCGTCCAGCGACAGCGGTGGGATGATCGCGTTCACCCGGCTGCCGTCGGGCAGGCGGGCATCGACCATGGGGTTGGTCTCGTCCAGCCGGCGTCCCAGCGGAGCGAGGATCTTCTGAATCACCCTCAGCACATGATTGTCGTCGATGAAGCGCAACTCCGTCTGCTGCAGCCGGCCGCCGCGCTCGATGTAGATGTTGCCCGCGCCGTTGACCAGGATATCGTCGACCTTGTCATCGGCCAGCAGTCCCTGCAGGGGCCCATAGCCGGTCAGTTCATCGATCAACTCCCTGACCAGTGCCTCGATATCGTCCCGATTGACCGCCAGGTGATGCTCGCTGATGTAGCGGCTGATCCTGCCGTGCGCATAGCTGGAGAGGACCTCCGGCTCCCATTGTTTGAGCGAGACCTGGTCGTCCTCTATGCACTGGATCAGGTACCGATGCAGCCGTGACTTGAGATCCTGATATTCGTCAGTGTGCTTGAGGCTGTAGTTCCGCGAAAGACCGATGATATCCATTCTCATTCCTCACTGACGAACAGGCCCTTGACCCGCTCCAGCAGACGCCCTGCCGCCGAGGTCCCGGCAGCCACGCCACCGTGCTCCGCGTCCCGGAACAGCTGACGCGACAAGGCGCGCACCCGGGCGCAGTAGGGTTCCTTAGGCGAGCCTTCGAACATGCTCACACCGGAGTTGATCACGTTCAGACGCGCCAGGCCGCAAGGCGGCAGTGTGGCCAGCATCGGCAGACCGAAACCCCGCGCGATCACATCAGCCCCGGGCGCAAGCTTGGAATAGTAGCGGTCCACTACCAGCCCCATGTGATCGCTGGCAATCTTCTGCGAGGCTATATGCTGAATCATGGTCATGTTCTGCTGCACGCTGGGTACGCTCTGCTCGACCACCACCAGGGTCTGATCCGCGTGGCGGATCAGGACATCGAAGAATTCGGAGGTCGGCAGCCCGCCGAGGTTGACCACGATCCGGGGAAAGAAGGCCCGCAGGGTACCCAGCAGCACAAAGATGTCGGCCGAGGTGATGTCATGCATCCCGGTGGCATCATTGCCCATGTCCAGGATCCTCAGCCCACTGGAATGCGCGGCGAAGGCGCTTTCGATCAGAGTCTCGTCCAACCGCCTCAGGCTGCGCACGGCATCCACGAAGGTATAGGAGGATTTGATGTTGAGATAGAGGAGCGCGTCGCCCTGCGGCACTCCCAGATCCAGCAGCAGGGTCCGCTCCTGCGGGGCCTGTTCCTGCGCCGCCAGCGCCAGATGCAGCGCGAGCATGACCGTATCGCTGTCCGGCCGGGCGTTGGCCAGCGCGATCATCCGACTGCCGCGCTCGCCCTGCTGGACCTGCGGCAGGCGCTGCCCCAGCCGGTTCACCAGCGCCGCCACCTGCGTCCGGTCCTCGCCTGGCATCAGGTAGTCCCGCGCCCCGGCACGCATCATAGCCAGTACCAGGTCGGCATCATCGCTCCTGGAGAGCGCCACCACCGAGATCAGCGGCTTGACGCTGAGCAGACCTTCGATCATCGAGGTCTGCTCCAGCAACTGCTCGCGGTTGACGTCGATGAACACGATCAGGGCGCCGGTGACATCGATGATCTGCAGGATGCGCTCGAGGCTGTTGCCGTCGGCAACCACGATGTCGCCGGTCTCGCCCAGCGCGCTCTGCAGCCACCTGATGTGATCATCCCGGCTGCTGACTACGACATAGCTTCGTTTCGCACGCATACTCTAATCCGAAAATCCGTACGTGGCATCCTGCGCCCCGCCTCCGGTCACTCCCGGCAGCGCGAACTCACTGAATGAAGGGTCGTACTCACGATATTTCTTGCCCGGCAGGGGCGGCAGTTCCGCATCGGCGGCCAGCGGGCTGACCAGGCGCGGGGTAACCACCATGATCAGTTCACGGTCGCTCATGTCCAGTCGGGACGAACGAAAGAAGGCGCCCAGTACCGGCACGTCACCCAGGCCGGGCACCTTGTCGACGTTGGAGATTGTCTCCCGGCTCATCAGGCCGCTGACAACAAAGCTCTCGCCGTCACCCAGTTCGATGCTGGTCTCGGTGCGGCGCACCCGCAGGGACGGCACCGACACCCCGCCGCTCTCGATCCCGGTGCTGAAGTCCAGTTCGCTGACCTCGGGTGCGACCCGCAGCATGATCTGGTCCTCGGCCAGCACCGTGGGCGTGAGGAACAGCCGAATGCCGAATTCCTTGTACTCGATGCTGACCGAGGCATCGCTGCCGGAACCCTGCCGCACCGGAATGGGGAACTCGCCCCCCACCAGGAAGCTGGCCTGCTGGCCGCTCAGGGTCACCAGCGAGGGCTCGGCCAGGGTGTAGGCGAAGCCGTTGCCCTCCAGCACGCTCAGTACCCCGAGCACGTTGTCCCTGGCGCGGCCGAAGACCAGATTGAAACTGTTTATGGAGGGCAGGAAACCGCTGCCGCTGGACAGGGAAAAGCCGCTGCCGCCACCGCCGCTGACCCCGGACAGCACGCCCGGCGGCGCGATGGCGCCGGTGGTATTGCGGTTGACCTTGCTGAGGAAGAAGCCCACCTCCTTGAGTTTGTTGTGACTGATCTCGACGATCCGGATGTCGGTCTGCACCTGGTGCCGGAAGCCGGTACGGGTGCGATCGTCCAGCCGTGCTTCCTGCCCGGCCGCGGCCCGTGCCGCCGCATGCTCCTGCAGCGATTTCGCCTCACCGGTCAGTGCCACGCCCTCACCGGCAGGCACCAGTTGCATGCCGGTACCGCCGAGCGCCGCCGTGGTCGCTTCAGCCGGCACCACCCGGATCCGGTAGCTGCGCACTTCCCCTCCCTGCAGCCACACCTTGAGACTGGTGCTGCCCAGCTTCCGACTTGTGATCAGGACATCCCGGCTGCCCACGGCCTGTACCTCCGCAATCCCGGGCTCACCCAGCGCCAGCCGCGTCACCGGCTGGCTGTAGCTCAGGTTCTGCTGCTGGGCCAGCGGTATCTCGAGCGTCCGATCGGCCGCCATTGCCAGCCCCTGGCATAGCGCCAGGCACCACAGCAGGCAGAGCTTGGGCAGCCGATGTACGCGAATCCTTTCCCTGTTAGTCATAGAGTCTTCCATCTTGGGAACCTCTGATTTACTACGTCATTGCGAGGAGCGCAGCGACGTGGCAATCTCCCACCGATTGATTTTGCATTACGAGATTGCCACGCTTCGCTCGCAATGACGGGGCTTTTGTAATTCACCAGAGGTTCCCTAGCGTGAAACCGTCTGGGCACTGCGCTCGGTGCCGCGATACACAGGAATGCTGTAACTCCGGCTCGGCCGGGAGCCGCCCGCCAGTTCTTCGAGCATGACCCGGGTGCTGCCGGACTGCCCCCTGCCGCCGATCTCCTCCGCCTCCCGGCTGGAGACCACAGCGAGGCGGATCGCCCCGGCGTGCTCGGCCAGCATCAACCGACCGGCCTGCTCACGCGGCACCGCCAGCACGGCCGAGCGGCTGCCGGGGTCCGCGCGTGGATCGTCCTCGAGACTCACCACCCGGCCATCCTGTCTGACGGCCACGGTCTTGCCATAGGCAAGCACCTCCGCCCGTTCGAGCAGTATCCGCGCGGTGCTGCGGCTGACCTCAGCCATGCCGCCGCGCAGGTACACCAGAACATCGACATGGTCCCCGGGCTGAACGTAGGCGCCGCCGCCGATGACTTCATCCACCTTGACGGCGATGGCGCGCATGCCCGGTTCCAGCAGGCGTGCGATCCGGCTGCCGGTATGGAAATGACTCTCCAGCACGATCTCGCCGGCCGCGATGGCAACCGCGGGCGTGCGCTCCAGCAGCGACTCGGTGGTGTGAAAGGCCCCTTCGCGCACCACGGGCACCTGGATCGTATTCAGATCATCCGGCGTGATCGCGGCTCCGGCCTCGATCCGGCGGCTGGCGATGATCACCCACCGCAGATCCGCGGACGACTCGGGCTCGGCCACAGGCTGCACCTCGGCCTGCGGCGTCTCCACTGGCGCAGTGCTCAACTTGTAGCCGATGTACCCCAGCACAACCGCCCCGAGTGCGAGCAGCAGCGCCAGGATTCGCATGACCTGCATATTCATCCGCCGGTCCCTTCGCTGTTTTATTGTCTGTGCTTGTTCCCACCGCCACGTCGTTGCGTGCGCAGTGAAGCAATTCCGAATTGCAGTGACGTAGGTCGGGTTAGCCTGAAAGGCGTAACCCGACATCAGTCGCGGCATGTCGGGTTACGCTGCGCTAACCCGACCTACATCTGCTTGCGGCGGCCGAGTGCAATTCTAGAGCCGGACAGTGGCCCGGCTGCCGAGTTCGGCGGGCACCTTCGGCAGCGCGCCGATCATGGGCAGCGTCAGCATGGGAATGACGGGGCTGCTGTGATAATCCTCATAGCCGACCTCGACCGTCAGCACCTGATTGCTGCTGTCCAGGCTGACCCGGACATTCTGATTATCCGCACCAAGCACCACATCCTTGATACTGTCCGGCAGCCAGCCCAACTGCGCCGCCACCTGATCGCGCACGACCGGTATCACGCCATTGTTCAGATAATCGTTCGTATCGGTATATGCCGTGGGGTCCACCGCCACCGCTGCACGTGCCCCGCCCTCGGCGGCGGAACTGAAACTCTCCATCAGCAGAAACACCAGGCCGTAGCTGACGATGGCATAGAACAGGGCAAACATAGGCAGGAACAGCAGCGCAAACTCGAGCGCGGTACTGCCGCGCTGGCGCCGCCGCGACGCAGCTATCGCCTTCAATGTGCATGCATGTCCGGTCATATTCGTACTCCGGTCTCAGCCCGCCCTGGCGCCGGCCAGCAGGAGCAGCGACACCGGCAGGGCGATCCCCAGCGCGGCCCCGAAGGGCACCGTCCGCCGCGCCCGGCCCGCCGCCTCCCCGTCCGGGAGCCAGCCCTCGGGACAGAGCGCGTGCAGATAGGGCAGGTCGCGGGCGAAACGGCACGCCAGCAACACGGCCAGGGCCAGGATCGCCGCCAGGGCAAAGGCGACAATGAAATGGACCAGGCCGGTCAGCATGGCGATGGCCGCGGCCAGCTTGACATCGCCGGCACCGAGTTGGCCCAGGGCATAACCCGGCAGGGTCAGCAGCAGCGACAGTCCCAGCCCCTGCCAGGCCGAGGCCGGTGCCATGCCCAGCAGACTGGCGCCGCTCGCCAGCACTACCACCACGCCCACGGCCAGGCCGCCCAGCGTCAACAGGTTGGGCAGGCGACGCCGGCGCAGGTCAAACCCGGCCGCCACCAGTGCCCACAAGCCCAGACCCAGGACTTCAGGCATGTCGACAGCCCGGGATCAGGACGTGCCGGAACTCGTCGCGCCTTCCAGCGCATTCTTGATATCGGTGAAGATATTGGTCACCGCCGTTCTGATCGGGGTGACGAAGGTCACCAGCGCGACCGCGACCATGGCCGCGATCAGCACATACTCGATGGCGCTTGCGCCTTCCTCGTCACGGATGAAGTTCACGACTGCCCGTTTTACTCCCTGCATGTCCATCGTTGGTCTCCTCATTTAGTGGTTTGTCGGGGGTGAAGCGTAATTGTTATCGGTCTGTCACAAATTCCACTTAAGCAAAAAAAAACTACTTTTTTTATATGGTTAAAATCGATTTCCAGCAGACCTGGTCGCGGCCGGCCTCCTTGGCCCGGTAGAGGGCGTCATCCGCCGCCCGCACCAGGTCCTCGGGATTGTCCCTCGAGTGCGGGATGCAGGTGGCACCGCCGAGGCTGATGGTGACGTGTCCGGTTTCATTCCTCTCGTGCACCAGGCCGAGCCCGGCCACCGCCGCGCGCATCTGCTCGGCATAGCGGGCCGCCTCGTCGCCCGTCATCTGATACAGCACCACCACGAACTCCTCGCCGCCGTAGCGGGCCACCAGGTCGCCCGAGCGGCGCATGCAGCGCGCCAGCGCATGGGCCACCTGACGCAGGCAGGCATCGCCCTCCTGATGCCCGTAGTGGTCGTTGTATTTCTTGAAGTTGTCGATGTCGATCAGGATGACCGACAGGGGCAGGCTGGCGCGTGCCGCCCGGTTCCACTCGTCGCGGAAGGTCTCGTCGAAGGTGCGGCGGTTGGCCAGCTGGGTCAGGCCGTCGACGCTGGCCAGGCTCTGGTAACCGAAATACTTGTGCAGCGACTCCATCAGGCCGTGATGCATGGTCCAGGCTGTGATGGCCAGGGTGCCGGAGAAGATCACCAGCATGAGCGCCATCAGATAATCCACGGAATCACTGCCGAGCAGCAGCATCAGGATCATCGGCACCAGCACGCAGGACAGATACAGCAGATAGGTTGCCGGGGCCGCGATGTACAGCGGCAGGGCGCCTGCGCTGGTGATGCTCAGCATGAAGATCAGAAACAGCTGATAGGGTTCTGCCAGGGCGGGATAGAGGAACAGCGCCGTGCAACCCCAGACCAGGCCGTTGATGGCCGTCAGGGACAGCATCATCAATGACTGGTTGCCGCCGGCAGCAACACCGCGCACATTGCGCCGATGGGCATGAGCGTGCGCCAGCCTGGCGCCGGAAGCGACCAGCACCGCCGCCAGCCACAGCAGCAGATGCATATGATCGATGATCGACCACAGAAACAGCGTCAGGATCAGCGCATTGGTCAGGTTGGCCAGGAAGCCGATACCGGCATAGCGATGCAGCTGCGCCAGTTGCTGGGCCGAAACATTGTGGGGATTGATCACCGCAAGCATGGCCATTGCGCCATTGGCAGTCCCATTGCTGCGGGATCATCCGGATACCGACAAACAGACATGGCATCTACCTCCTGTACCGCAGGGTTGCGGCCCGCTCCGTCAGGTGCTTTAACCAATACCTGCGCGACGGGCATCCTGGTGTGAGCTGGTTCACACTATGTGGTCAGGGCATCAGTCTCTTGCTCACATCATCAGCCAGAAGATTGCAAGTGTAAAGTCTGCTTGTCAGACATACACTTACAGAACAGCATATTAAGCATAATATTTACAGATTAATCCCGACCTTGCCGATAAGCGAAAACAGGAATTATGACCTGCGGGTCTGCCGGCAGCCGCTATCCAATGGAATGCTTGTCAGATGTTGACCGACTGCGGTGTCGACGGAAACTTTATAGAATCAGGTAAAGTCCGTCGGATACACAAGACTCACGGACCATGACCGTTCACAGCACAGAATCCGATGGCCGCAATTCTGGAGACGCCGTCCCATGGAGACCCTGATCGCTGACCGCCGATTCCAGACCGGGAGCACGACTCCGGAGCTCGACGAGGGTGTCGCCTCTCCCCCCCCGGCGACCGGCCCGGAACTGTTCCGACACAGCGAGCGGCTCAAGCAGGCCCAGGCCCGGCTGTTGATGGACGGCACCCAGCTGGCGGCCCTGTTGTCGCTGCTGGCCGCCCCGCTGGTCGCCTATCTGCTCAGTGCCAGCATCGACCGGCAGCCCGCGCTGGTCTGGTGTGGCGCGGTAGCCGGAATCGCGGTACTCCGCCTGGCCTCGCTCGTGCGCCACCGGCGCCGCAGCAACGCCGGCCGCACCGATCTGCACCGCATCCGCATCTCGCTGCTGGTATGGAACGGCCTGAGCGGGCTTGCCTGGGGCAGCGCGGCGTTTCTGGTCTATCCGCCCGATTCGCTGCCGCAGCAGATCCTGCTCCTGCTGGTACTGGCCGGCGCTGTCGCCGTCGCCGTCACCGTCCATTCCGGCATGCTGAATGTCGTACTGATCTTCTCCGTACCGGCCATTGTGCCCATGATTGTCAGGCTGCTCAGCGAGAACAGCACCACCCACCACCAGCTGGCGCTATTGGCTGGCCTGTTTCTGTTCGCCATTCTGCTGATCGCCCACAAGATGCAGCGGCTGACCTTCCAGGGCATCCGGGTGGGCGTCTACAACACCGACCTGGTCGATCACCTGCGTGAGGCCAAGCAGGAGAGCGATCACCTCAATCAGAAACTGCGCCGCGAGGTCGCCATCCGCCGCAATACCGAGGCGCGCCTGCGCCAGGAGCGTGACTTCATCTCCGGCGTCCTGGACACCGAAAACGCCATCATGATGGTCATGGATCTGGACGGCGTCATTCTGCGCTTCAACCGCGCCGGCGAGGCCGCCACCGGCCTGCAGGCCCACGAGCTGATCGGCAAGCCCCTGTGGCAGACCCTGCTGCCGGAAGACCAGGTCGAGCGATTCCGGCGGGATTTCACTGCGGTGGTCCAGGGCGATTTCCCCCGCGAGACCGAGGTGCAGTGGAACGCCAGGGACGGTGAACGCCGCCTGCTGCAGCTTTCCACCACCGCCATACTCGGTGACAGCGGCAGGTGCAGCCATGTCGTCAGCACCGGCATCGATATCACCGCACAGCGCCAGGTACAGCAGGCACTGGCCTTCACCCAGGAGAATTTCCGTTTCCTGGTCGAGGGCGTGATCGATTACGCCATCTTCATGCTGGACCGGGACGGCAGTATCGTCAGCTGGAACCCGGGCGCCGAACACATCAGCGGCCACAGCGAGACGGATGTCATCGGCCGCCATTTCGGCCAGATCCTCCAGCCCGAGGAACAGGCCGGGCTGCAACCCGGCACCATGCTGCGCATTGCCGGCACGGATGGCTATTATCAGCGCGAAGGCTGGTTCCTGCGCAGCGACGGCAGCCGTTTCTGGGCCATCCTGGCCATCAACCCGATCCGGGACGGCGACCGTAAGCTGCGCGGCTATTCCATCATCATCAATGACATCAGCGAGCGTAAGCAGGCCGAAACCGAGTTGGCGCGCTCGCGCGAATCGCTGCAGGCCCTGTCCCGCCACCTGCAGACGGTGCGCGAGGAGGAAAAGGCCTGTCTCGCGCGTGAACTGCACGATGAACTCGGGAGTCTGCTCACCTCGCTCAAGATCGAGTTGTCTGCGCTGCAGCAACAAGTCTCCGATGCGGAACAGGTCCGTACCAGCATCGACCGGATCAACGATCGGGTGCAGGACGCCATCGCCACCACGCGGCGCATCTCCACCAGCCTGCGCCCGCCCATACTGGACAACCTCGGTCTGCTGCCCGCGGTCGAGTGGCAGCTGGAGCAGTTCGGACAGCGCACCGGGATCGAGTATGACCTGCATTGCGACGGTGACGCCTCCGGCCTGAGCCAGGACCAGACCATCGCCCTGTTCCGCATCCTCCAGGAGGGGCTGACCAACATCACCCGCCATGCCGGGGCCAGCCGGGTCAGCGTGGTCCTGATCATCAATGCGCAGCAGGCCGCGCTCGATGTGATCGACGATGGCACCGGTTTCGATGTTGAGGAAAAGTCCTCAGGAGGGTCCTATGGTCTTTACAGCATGCAGGAACGCGCCCGGGCGCTCGGCGGCAGCCTGAATATCATGAGCCGGGCCGGTGAGGGTACGCGGCTGCGGGTACGCATCCCCGTTTCCCGGTCCAGCGTACAACAACAAGAGGAGCCAACCGCATGATCAGTGTTCTCATTGCCGATGACCATCCCGTCGTCCGCGCCGGCATGCGCCAGATCATCGATGCCGATGACCAGACCAGCGTGATTGCCGAAGCCGGTTCGGGGGAAGAAGTCCTGGAAGCCACCGCCAGATCGCCCTTCGATGTCCTGCTGCTGGACATCTCCATGCCCGGGCCGAGCGGCGTCGACCTGCTGCAACGGCTGCGCGCGGCCCGCTGCCAGGCGGCGATACTGTTCATGAGCATGTACCCGGAGGATCAGTTCGCCGTCCGCCTGCTCAAATCCGGCGCCTCAGGTTACCTGACCAAGGAGAGCGCACCCGACCAGCTGGTTGCCGCCATTCACAAGGTCGCGCGCGGCGGACGCTTCATCAGCAACTCCCTGGCCGAGATCCTGGCCGACACCCTCACCTCGGACCAGGACAGGCCGGCACACGAAACCCTCTCCAACCGCGAGTTCCAGGTCTTCCAGATGCTGGCCTCCGGCAAGAGCGTGTCCGAGACGGCCCGGGAACTGAACCTGAGCGTCAAGACCGTGAGCACCTACCGCACCCGCATCCTGGAGAAGATGAACATGAGCAAGAACGCCGAGTTCACCTATTACGCCATCAAGAACGGGCTGATCGACTAGACAAAAAAAAGGGGCGGCATAAGCCGCCCGGCAAGGCCTCGGAAGTCAGGCAACTCCTCCGACGTTATAATAATCAAGTTGTAATAATACTCACCGACTTCCCCCTGAGAGAGTCTTCCAGGTGGGCCGGCCCCGCCCGGCAACCCCGAGCATCGCCACCAGGCCGCTGCCGAACAACCAGACTGCCGCGGGCAAAGGCACTGCAGAGAGACCGGCCTCGGAATGCCCCACTACCAGTTCGCCGTTAAGCAGGCTACCGCCAAGCAGATAGTCACTGAACTCCAGGGCAATCGCATCCACACTGATATGACAGTCACTGGCAGAACAGCTGCCGCCGGCAACACCATTGATCCGCTGCCGGTTCAACGTCACGGTAATCCCGAGCGCATCCAGGATGACCAGGTTCGGATCGGGGTTGGCCACCAGATTGCCGCCCAGTCCCAGGCCGATGCCGAGAATGCTCGCATCGGCCACCGACAGGCTGGCGTCCTCCAGCACGGCCCCGCCACTGGCGACGAAACTGCCCGGTGTACCCGTGACACTGGCATTCGAGGTGATCGTGCCGGCGGACAGATCCACCATCGCGGACGAAATCAGGCCGAGCAGATTCAACGTCCCAATGGCAAAATCCAGATCGTTCACCGACGCCGACGCACTGCTGCTGTGCGGGCCCGGCGTGCCGTCCACCGTCGATTCCGCTGCCGCGTTGAGCACGCCGGTGGCAAGATCGATGGCGAAGGTGGAGGACAGCAGACCCGGCATGAAGCTGGCCTGTTCGCTGACGCTCACTACGGAATCCGTCTTACTGCCCGCCGGCGGCGCAGTTACTGTCACGCCCGCGGGCAAGGGACCCACGCTCAGAGAAAGATTGCCGCTGAAGGCGCTCAGGCCAACCTCCAGGGCGTGCGCCGAAGCCGACCCGGCCCCGACAACTGCCGCAGCCGCACCCTGAATGCCCGTGAGCGCGACCAGCAATGCCCCCGCACTCAGTGCCAGCAATTTCGAAGATCTGTTCTTTTTCATTATCATTGCTCCTCTGGTTTCGCGAGGCGAGGAATAAAAAGCCCGGGAACGGAGAGATAGATTCCCACCCGTCCCGGGCCCACTTAAACGGCAGCCATGTCATTAGTCTTCATCAGGCGGCTGCCTTTCTCCTCCGAGCGACTCCCACCAGGCCCAGCAGACCCGAGCCGAACAGCCACACGGCGGCCGGCACCGGTACGGCACTGGGCGGATGCTTCGGAATTTCCAGATGCGGGGGGATGGACGTGCACAGCAGCGACCCCAGCAGCCCGCCTTCATCGACACACACCTCCACTACGGTGGCGATGCCCGCAAAGTAGGGGGTAAAGCCAATGAAGGGCCCCTGAGTCATGGCCGTGCCCAGAATGCCGTCGTAATCCGCATCCAGCGATTCGACATCGAAATAGGCCAGCTGATTATTGGCCCAACCGTCGAGGATGCTGTTCACCGGATTGCTGAAATCGAGCGACAGGCTCGGATCCAGCGCAAAGGAAGCGTCGACCGGAATCACGTTACCGGACCAGAAGAAATCCATCATTGCATCCGCGCACATGAGATGCGCACCACAGTAGGCCGGCGCCCCGCCCATGAGGATATTCTGATAGCCCGTAATGCCGCCGTCGGCTGTCCAACTGGACCCGAAGAACGGCTCGTCGCCCTGCATGCTGGCACTCCCGGGATAGGGGCCATTAGGCGCAAGCAGCGGGATTTCCATCTCCATGTTTCCGGTCACGCCGGCCGGTGTCTGAATCCTGGTGCCGGTGGGATCATACATGATGAACTCGCCGTCAAAGTCGAACTTGAGCACCGTCAGCGCGTTCGCACTGCAGGCAACAAACGGCAGTACATAGAGAATATTCTTCAGTTTGTTCGGTTTTATCATCTTCATTCTTCATGCCCTCCGCCGAGGTTTTACACCTGCCTCATCCAGGACAAGGCATGTTCGATGCTTCATCGCTGGTCAGGACAGCAAAATCGTCGAGCCTTCCTGGCCGGGAAGCGTTCCTGAATCAAGTGGACTCCGTGGCATTGCGCACACAACACGCAATGCCACGGAACACTGGCTCAACCCGAGATCAGGCTGCTGCCTTACGCCGGCGGGCAACACCCACCAGGCCGAGCAGACCGGAGCCGAACAGCCAGACGGCGGCCGGGACCGGTACCGGAGACGTCGATACGCCATTCAGGTTGAAGTTGGCGTTGAAGCCAGCGAAGGGACCACCGGCAGCCATACCAACGCCGTTCACCCCATCACCATCGTCATCCATGGAAGCCGCGTCCCAGACCTGCCCCCCTGTCAGGGTTTGATCGCCGGTGAACGGACTGTTGAAATCCCAGACAACGACCACATCGATGTTGGCGTTTGTACCCCAGTCAAACAGCATGTGCGCGCCGAGTTGGTCAGAATCCACTGTCATGGTAAGGTTGCCGCTCTCCCCCACTCCTCCACCCAGCGATGTGTCGAAGCTATAGGTGCCGGGAGCGAATACCTGGATGCTGTGCGCTGTCCACTGCAGACCGAAGAAGGCATCCGGCGAAGACAGTGTCATATTCGAGGTGCCGCCGGGACCGGTGTAATCGGAATTGCTGTCGAAGGCAGTGCCATCCCAGGTCATGTCGACATTATTGGACCCCCCCACGAAGCCACCACCACCGTCAAGCATGGTGAAGTTGTTTCCGGAAGTTGAGCTTGCAGAGCCCACTGTAATCTGGGCAGCCTGGACAGCGCCTGCCCCCATAAAGATACCCAGTGCTGCTGCGATAGCCGTCTTTTTCATGATGACATCCTCCAGGATTCGTCGGTTTCGATTTTTTTCGCGGCCTTCGTGAGGACCGCCGATTACAAGCATGTCGTGGAGTCTTGCTCGGAGTTGATTGGTCACGACCGCTCTATCGCTGTTATCGCAATCCCTGTGCCAAGAAGACGCAACCTATGAATTTCATGCACTTACGTATCTGAAACTGGAATCTGCACTCGCCACCTGTAAGTAAATTCGTCGCAACATCATGTTTTTCCTACATGAAATGTAATCGTCAGGCCTACATGAAAATCTCCCGTCGAATATCGACGGCAACACAATCAGGGGAAGTACAAGGAAGCGACCTGTCCGGCCTCCCGCAGACAAACCCTGCTGCTACAGGACTGCTTGCACTGGAAGCCTTGTCGGCAACGAGTCCTGACGTAAGACAGTCACCTATATTCAACCTTCTGAATATCCTATCTCAGCGTATGTCAGGGATTTCGACACGCGCCTGGGCGCATCACAACTTATTGTTCATTCATAAAAAAACGCCCGGCAGGTGTTAGCCTGCCGGGCGTTCATCTGTGGCACGGGGTCGAACCGCTGCCGAGCCTGTTATTGCCTGTTACTGTTCCTGCTGTGGCCCCTCAACCGATTCCGTCCCGCGCCGACCTCAGGCAGACTTACGGCGACGTGCCGCGCCCACCAGTCCGAGCAGACCGGAACCGAACAGCCATACCGCACCCGGCAACGGCACCTCAGGCACAGTGGCGGTATCGACATAGATCGAATGCCCATCGGGATTGACATAATCCAGTATACGCATGCCGTCGGCACGCAGCAGATAAGCAAAACCGGCATAGGCATTGGAGTGCCAGAGTGCGCCCTCTGTCCCTTCTTCGACGATAGCGACATCCCATACCGAGTTGCTGCTGCCGGTAGTGGGATTGTAGTCCTCCCGCATCCTGCGACTGCCGTCCTCATTGAAGGAATCGGCCGAGACCCACACTCCGGCGGGAATCACCCCTCCGCCGAGGAAGGACACCTGGTTCTGATAGTCGGGATCCAGTTCCCCGCCGACGCCCGCCACGACCGAGGCGGGATCGGTGTTGTTGCCCACGGCGCTGCCAGTGAAAAACATATTATCGCCGCCAGATGTATTGACATCGATCGTGTAATCGCCATAGCTGCGCATGGCGAAATCGGGGATCAACTGGGTAGAGGAATAGCTCGGCGCCGTGCCCAGATCAAAATAGACATCCATGGCGAAATCGAAGGTGACCTGTCCGGCCATCTGCTCCACCCCGTTGGGATTCGTGACCAGGGTTGAGCCGCACCAGCCCCTCGCGTCCGAAATGGTATAGGGCTGGAAGTTGATCCGGGTGTCGATGCTCTGACCGGGGTTGGTGCCAGTGGTATCCCGGTACTCGAACATATCGTAGTAACCGAAGGACATATCGTCCCGGGCGATATAGTAATTGCCGGCCGTGTCGATTTTCATGCTGCTGAAGGTACTGTTGGCCGGCGTCGTGTACGCCCATTTATAGAAATTCACGCCTCCATCCATGCTGGCATTGCTGTAGGTCGGGCTGCTGTAAAGATCACCATAAACTGTATGCGGCGCATCCGGCGTGAGCCAGTCCGGCTCCCTGGTTATGACATGCTGTATCTGACCGATACTGGAACTGTCGAAGCCGCTGCCGATCTGAAAATCGCCGGCGTCTGCCCCTGCCGGCCCAGTGTAGCCCCAGTCATTGAACCGGATCGTTCCGGTCGATCCATTGTAGGTCGCCGCATCGATGGTCGTGACCCAGTCACCGGCAACGGAAGAACCCGAGGCGACTGCAGCCACCAGCGCAGTAACCGTTGCAATACGCTGTTTCATCCTTCCCTCCTCCAACCTGTCAGCAGGCTTTTGATATATCGATCCTGTCGCCGGAATGTCGGGATCAAAAAAAACGGGCAGCCCTGGGCTGCCCGTTTTCGATGCCTGCAGACACCACCACGGTGCCGCAGGCATCACTCCTTGTCATAGCCGGATCAGGCAGACTTGCGGCGACGTGCCACGCCCACCAGACCAAGCAGGCCGGAGCCGAACAGCCAAACAGCAGCCGGAACCGGTACTGCGGACGTGGTCATGTCAAAGTTGGCAGAAAAACCAGGGAAGGGTCCGTCGACCATACCATAACCACGAATACCATCGCCATCCACGTCGGTAGAGTAGTATGTGGTAGTGCCGTCGCCGTTATCAATAACGTCCCAGACCATGATCACATCAATGTGCGTAGTTGCGCCCCAGGCAAACTTCACGTTCGCGCCCACCTGATCTGCACCAACAGTGAAAGTTGCATCAGGACCAGAGGCGGCCAGTGCACCACTGGCAGAGTCATCAGTACTGATCGTATGGGTACCGGGTGCAAAGAGAGTCCCACCACTTGCAGTCCAAGTCAGGCCGCTGAACGGTGCGGTAGACCCCAACGTGAAAGTACCGGCACCCATATCGATTTCACCGGTGGTGTAAGCGGCCAAACCGGCTTCACCACCATTAGCATCCATCTGTGCACCAGTCGGATCATACATGATGAAGTCACCTTCCCAAGCAATGGGAGCGGCCTGAGCGGTACCGGCAACAAGGGCCAGTGCAGCAGCAATTGCAGTCTTTTTCATTCTGAAACTCCTCCAGATTTGGTAATCACTCAATATCGAGCCTGAGTCTTTCGGGCCGGCCAGATTGTTGTCTGTATACGGCCCTATCCGAACTCATATGTCGGATGCCCACTGACAAATGCAACCCCTGTGCCACAGATTTTTTATTATTTAAATTCAATTCATTATCGGATACTCCCTCCAGCCTATCCAATGACTTACCCCCATTTTTGTAAGCCATCCCGACATTCAACATAGGACAAATACCGATATACTCTTCCCAGTGAAATCTTGATATTCAGTGGGTTACAAAGATAATCCACCGATTTTCGCCATGAGGACCAGATCGTAAAACTTATCGACGCATATATCCCAGTCCGGATAATCCGGGACCACGCCTGAGGAACCTCTGATTTATTCGTCATGCCTGCGCGGGAATATCGGACGGGGGAATAATCAGGGTTCCATCAATGCCCCTGCGACAGCCACCGCGCCCGCTCAACTGTTCCCCCGCGATTCCGGGTGTGCTTCATATCCGGCATCGCGCCTTTGGGGCGACATCGTTCTCGGTTGCCTCGGCAATCCGACAATTGCGCAGCAACATTACACAACCGCCCGTCGGCACCGAACAGGGCCGCGCCGATGGCCAGCAGGATGATCTCATGGTCAAAGACGCTGGCCAGGAATCTCGCCTGAACGGCAACCGCCAGCAGCAGGCCGCAGCCCGCCAGCGCCTGGCCGACATACATCTGCATGCGCACCCCGGTCGCACCTGCTGGTACGTTATTATTCTTCGCCATGGTTACCCCCCTCTCTGGAACCCTGGATTCAACCAGAGAACGATAGAATGATCCGTCATTGCGAGTGCAGCGAAGCAACCTCGCACGGTAGAATCAGTCAGTTAGAGATTGCCGCGTCGCTTCGCTCCTCGCAATGACGGATGAATCAGAGGCCCCCTGACCAACTTATCTCAGCCGCTGCCGTGCCTCCGGATATCAAGGTAGACTTTTTCCACCTTGCCGGCAAAACCCCCGGCATCGCACAATGGGGACGCGGCCATTTCATCGCGCAGCGACTCTCGTATCGACCCCAGCCTGGTCAGATCGGAGACGAGATCCGCCGCCGCCTCGATGTACAGATCATGCGTATCCGTCACCCACTCGGGATGCCCCAGCGCCTGCAGCAGACTCGCGCCCACCCGCGCCGCATGCCGGTCTCCGGCCAGGGTGATGACAGGCACCCCCATCCACAGGGCCTCACAGGTGGTGGTGGTACCGTTGTAAGGGAAGGTATCCAGCGCAATATCGACCTGTCCGTAGAGTTCCAGATGCTGTTGCCGCGTCGGCGTGTGGCCCATGAGGGTAATGCGCGCCTCGTCTGCGCCGGCGTCTTTGAACCGGTTCATGTAGCGTATGCGGGTATTCTCATCCGTCAGCGAAGGGTTCTTGATCAGCAGGCGGCTGTCCGGCACTCGCTCCAGCAGCTGCGCCCACAGGGCAATCACCCCGTCGTTGATCTTCGCCAGATTGTTGAATGAACCGAAGGTAACGCCCTGATTTCCCGTCGCGGGCAGCGGCGATGGTGCTGGCGCATCCTCCGGTGGCCGATAGCACAGAAAGCATCCCGGCATTCGGATGAGCTGCTCGGTGTAATAGTCCTCCTGACCCGGCGGATCCGTCAGCGCATCCACCAGCCGGTAGTCGATTTCCTCCAACCCCGTGGTGTTCGGATAACCCAGCCAGGTCAGCTGGACCGGCGCCGGTTTGCAGGCCAGCACCGGCAGACTGTTACATGCGGTGTGTCCGGCAAGATCGACCAGGATGTCGGTCTTATTCTGATGGATAATCTCTGCCGTCTGTTCGAATGTCAGTGCGGAGACATCCACCCAGTGCTCTGCCAGCGACCTGAGCCGTTGCGTTGTTGCATCCGTCCTCGCTGTGACCGAGTAGACCCACACCTCGAAACGATCACGATCATGGCGTTCCAGCAGCGGCTCGATGAAATAGGCTACCGAGTGTTCGCGCAGATCGGGGGATATATAACCAACCCGGATGCGATCGGATGCATCACTGACATCCAACTCATTGCTATATCTATGCATCCGGGAAAACAGAGGGTTCAGCTGCTTGTGCTCTTCCAACACCTCTGCCTGATCCAGGCCAGGGAGATAATTCAGCGTCAGCAGCAGATTCGACAGCACCTTCCGTTTCCCGGTCTGACGCTGAAACCCATTTCGATAAACATCCAGCGCCTCCTCGAACCGCCCCTGCGAGACCAGGACCGAACCCAGGTTGTCTGCGATCTCAAGGTCGGGCTTGCAGGACAAGGCCTGACGATAACATTCCTCTGCCTCCGACAGCCTGCCCTGGGCCTGATAAACACTCCCGAGGTTGGACTGCGCTTCGGCCTTGTACGGGGCCCGCTGGATGATTATCTTGAAAGTGTCGATGGCGCGATCCAGATCCCCGGAAGCAATATATGCATGCGCCAGGCAGTCCCAGGCCTCATCATGGCCGGGGTTGAGTTCAACGGCCCTGTTGAAGGTGGTTATGGCATGCTCGTAATTGCCGGAGTCTCTCAACGCGATGCCATAGTTGTACTGAATCGCGCTGTTCTCGGGCTGCAGTTCCGCCGCCTTGCTCAGGTGATCAGCCGCCGCGACCGGATTGCGCCGCTTCCCTTCCAGTACGCCGCGCAGCAGCCACAACTCGGCGTTCCTGGGATAGGCATGCACGAGTCGGGACAGCGCGGATTCCGCCGCTTCCAACTGGCCGGACTCCAGCAGGCTCCGCGCCTTCTTGAGCCTGGAACGGAACAGAATATCTTTCTTTGCCACCGGATCTGGACCTGCGATTGGTTACGAGTGCTGTCAGGCGGGATTATCGGATCTTGTTATCTGCAAACCGGGCCGGGCGGGCTGCACGCAGAAAACGCCCACCCTTCTATAAATATTATTTTTGCGGAATAGAAAATCTTGATCAAACAACTCGAATCCACGCCCGGCACTCATGGCTATGCAGCCTGGAATAAGCATGTATTTATTATCGCTGTCCGCCAAGGATTACACTTCGGGATGTGGTTGACAACCCATCCCGCAGACAGGATGATTTCCGGTCTTGGGCTGATCACCTGACAAAAACCGCAGAAGACTAACATACCAGCCGGTTTGTTTAACAGCCCACGACGAATAACCACCAAACAACAGATTATCAAAACAACAATTTCGGAGGAGCTCACCATGAAATTGTTCTGCAAAAGGACTCTGGCCGTCGCCCTGGCAGCAGGGATCGTTGCGCCACCGGCCGCGTTCGCAACCAACGGCATGTTTCTGATCGGCTACGGCAGCAAATCACGTGCCATGGGTGGTGTAGGTGTTGCCCTGCCTCAGGATGGTCTGGCTGCCGCCTCCAATCCTGCCGCCATGGCCGAGATCCCCATGAACGTCATGCGCGTGGATGCCGCCGGCGAATTCTTCAATCCGCCGCGGGCCGTGCGCGTCGAGGCCACGCCGATCAGTACCCGCGATCCGGACACCAACAATTTCGAAAGTCTCAAGAGCGGAGCCAACCTCTATCTGATCCCCGCCATGGGCGGCGCCTTCAAATTCAACCGCGACATCACCGTAGGCATGGCCGCCGTAGGTGCCGGGCTGGGCACGCGCTACGACCAGAGTTGTAACGCCGCTTCTCCGGTGGGCAACTACTTCAACATCGCCTGCGACGCGAGCCCGGACCGGTTCAGCACCGTCGGCGTCTCTCTGATGCAGATGCAGATGCTGCCGAGCGTCGCCTACAAGGTGAGCAGGAACCACTACCTCGGTGCCTCCGTTGCACTTGCAGTACAGACCTTCCGCGCCTACGGCATCGGTGCGGGCGCGTTGCGCAATTTCAGCAGCGAGCCGGACAAACTCTCCAATAACGGCAACGACTGGTCCTATGGCGCCGGCTTCCGTCTGGGCTGGCTGGGCAAGTTCTTCGATGAGCGGGTGAATGTCGGACTCAATTATTCCTCCCGGGTCTACATGACCAAGTTCAAGGACTATGAGGGCCTGTTCGCGGAGGGAGGGGATTTCGATATTCCCGAAAACTACGCCCTGGGCATTGCGGTAATGCCGACCGACAAACTGACCGTCGCCTTCGACGTGCAGCGCATCGAGTGGAACTCCATCCGTTCCATCGGCAACCCCGGCCCCAACGTCAACGACACTGTCAACAGCTTCAACCCCCTCTGTCCGAACACCCAGATCAACACCGCCCCCGAGTGCCAACTCGGCGGCAAATACGGCTGGGGCTTCGGCTGGGAGAACCAGACGGTCTACAAGCTGGGCATTTCCTATGATTATAACAGCCAGTGGACCTTCCGCGTCGGCTACAATTATGCCGAGAGTCCGATCCAGGAAAACGAGATCCTCTTCAACACCCTGGCACCGGCAACCGTGGAACATCACGTAACCTTCGGGCTGTCATACCGGCCGGTTTCCAACCCCAATCTGGAGATCTCCGCCAATTACATGCATGCCTATAAAAATACCATTAAAGGCAAGGCCGCATTCCCGGCCGGGGCCGTCGCGGGTGACGCGGCCGCCAGCATGTACCAGAACAGCCTGGGCGTGACCATTGGCTACAAACTCTAATTATTCTCATATATCGCCATAAGAATTCATTCGGAGGAGTCCCCCATGATCGGCATCAACTCACTCGCATCGAAGTTGCGGCCAGTGCTGGCAGCCGCCCTGTGCGGCCTGGCATTCACCGCAACGCAGGCATCGGCCAGCACGGGCAACAACTTCACCATGCTGGACGGCACGGGCGCCGTTGTCGGCGGCACCAATGACGTGGAATTCACCTGGGACGGCACGCTGAACACCAGTGTCGCCACCGCGGCGCCGAACGCCACTCTCAGTTCGGATCAACCGTTTTTCGGCATCACCTGGGACGCGCACGACGTCATGGTCTACGGGCCCGGCACCTACACCATCTTCACCGACTGCCCGGCCGGCAGCCCGGACTGCGGCATTGGCGCCTCCTATACCGTCACGGTCAATCCGGGACAGGTCATGGCCCACATGCTGTTCGACTGGGGCGCCAGCACCAATATCGACGTGATCAACGTCTGGGAAGTCGGTCAGTTCGGCCCTTCGCCGATGTTCACCGGCGCACAGACAACCACCGACGCCTGGTCCGGTGATGACGCCAATATCTGGACCTTCACCTCCATTGACTGGGATGGCGACGGCTTCAACGGCTCGGGTATGATCGACGGCCCCTTCCCCAACTTCAATGCCAACTTCAATGTCATGGTTGTCGCTGCCACTGGCGGCAACAACTTCACCATGCTGGACGGCACCGGCGCGGTGGTCGGCGGCACCAACGACGTGGCATTCACCTGGGACGGCACGCTGAACACCAGCGTCGCCACCGCCGCGCCGAACGCCACCCTCAGTTCCGATCAACCGTTCTTTGGCATCACCTGGGACGCGCACGACGTCATGCTCTATGGCCCTGGCACCTACACCATCTTCACCGACTGCCCGGCCGGCAGCCCGGACTGCGGCGTCGGCGCCTCCTATACCGTCACGGTCAATCCGGGACAGGTCATGGCCCACATGCTGTTCGACTGGGGCGCCAGCACCAACATTGACGTCATCGATGTCTGGGAAGCAGGCCAGTTCGGGCCTTCACCGATGTTCACCGGCGCACAGACAACCACCGACGCCTGGTCCGGCGATGACACCAATGTCTGGACCTTCACCTCCATCGACTGGGACGGTGACGGTTTCAACGGCGCCGGCATGATCGACGGACCCTTCCCCAACTTCAACGCCAACTTCAATGTGATGGCGACAACCGGCACGGAGGGAGGCGGCACCTCGACCCCCAGCACGGACGAGCGTACGCTGACCCCGCCTGACATCGAGGATCCGTCTTTCGGTGGTGGCGCCGCAACCGGACTGTGGTCGCTGCTCGGCCTGCTGGGCCTGGCGCTGGCCGCCCGCAGGCGCACCTGAGAGGCCACAAGGACCCTCGTATACAGCAACGGCCCCGCTTCAGGGGCCGTTGTTTTTTTGCCCCCGAAAAAACCGGCTGACCAACCAGTAAATCATCCCCCCTACGGCACCAACCAGATGCGCCTCGGATATCACCCGCATACCCACCAGGGATTGCGAGGCCGGGAGGCCGGCACCGAACTGTTCATAGGTCAACTTGAATATCAACAACCCGAGCAGCACCCAGCCTCTTTTGCTCTCAACCGACATCACCTGAAGTGCACCAACGGCAAATAATCCATGCAGCACTCCGGAGAGTCCGACAAACCACTCCAGCTGCGGAAACAACACCATGAGTCCCAGGGCAGTCATCAGGCAGAGCGAGAACAGAAGCATTGCCGCCCGCCCCCCATGCAAAACCGTCGGGAAGAGCAGGCCCATCACTGCCAATGCCGCCATATTCATCAACCAGTGCGCCAGATTGGCATGCACAAGATGTCCGCTGATCAGGCGCCATATCTCACCCTGCAGGACCGCCTTCCGCTCATACCGGAACAGTTCACCCAGATTCTCTTCCATCAGGGTAAGGACAAGCGATACGGCGCTTATGCCTGCGACGAGCACCCAGGGCGAGATGATTTTGTTCTGGTGTTGCCGCATGGCGACGCCTGACCTCCTGAACGAGCCTTCCATGATATACAAGGACTACAGCAATACCCATTCACGGCGCCTGCCCGCGCCGGGCAGGATTACATTTTGATCCGCCACCCGGCTTCCATCAGGAATCAGCCTTGAAAAATAGTTCGTGAAGGGCAAGAATCCATACCATCATTTATAAACCGGGGCCTGTAACAATGCGAAGCGTCAAATCCCTTCTCAGCGTCTTCCTGCTGCTGACCAGTTTCCACCTGCACGCCGACGAGCCGCCCGCCGAGGCCTATCTGATCCAGCCCGGCGACATCCTGCGCATCACAGTCTGGAAGGAGGAGGATCTGCAGCGCGAGGTCATTGTCCGGCCGGACGGGATGATCAGCTTTCCTCTGGTCGGCGAGCTTGCCGGAGCGGGCCAACCGGTCTCCGGTCTGCGCGCGCAGATCGAGGCCCGGCTGGAGAAGTACATCCCTGATCCGGTGGTCAGCGTGGACGTGGGCGAACTGCGGGGCAACACGGTCTACGTCATCGGCAAGGTCAACCGCCCGGGCGCCTTTCCGGTCACCCGCAACGTGGACGTGATGCAGGCCCTGTCCATGGCCGGCGGCATGGGCACCTACGCCGCGGCCAACAAGATCAGGATCCTGCGCCGTCAGGGCGGCGAGTTGCGTGCCATCCCGTTCGAGTACGGTGAGATCGAGAAAGGTGAGAACCTGGAACAGAACATCGTACTGCAGCCGGGGGATGTGGTGGTGGTGCCGTAGAGGTTCTGCTTCTCCCCGCCCCCTCTGACCCTTTATGCCCCTTGGGTGCTCCCACCAGGGGAGCGGGAATAAATATCGGATGACACGGTCCTGGCATTCCCTTCCGGGGCGGTTTTTCTGTAGAATTCCCAACTGCATAACAATAATGGCATCGGCCAAAGACTTACTATAAATATTATATAGTTACGGGATTTCTGATCGACCCGTCATGCCGGCGAAGGCCGGCATCCATGGGTCTGATTCGACTGGATCCCGGCCTTCGCCGGGATGACGGAAGGAAATTGTTCAGAGATTCCCTGGAGTTCTACTGGCGCCCAGCTGCAGTTCCCGCGCCGGCCGGCCGATGGTTTTTTGAACCCTGACTAGGGCCTGGATGGATGAAACAACGCCTCACCCTGCTGCTTCTGCTGGGCGCTGCCGCCCTGCCACTGTCCGCCGCTGAATGGGCCTTCGAGCCCGGCGTGGAAGGCCGTTACCGGTACGACGACAACCTGCGCCTGCAGCGGCAGGATGAGGTCGACGTCCACGAGGGCGCCCTGCGCGCCTGGGCGGATTTCTCGCGCCGCACCGCCCGCAGCGAACTGACCGGTGCGCTCGAGGTCACCGAGCGGCGCTTTGACGAGGACGGTCTGGACACCACCGACGGCCGCTTTGACCTCCTCTCCTTCTACAACCTGAGTCCGCGCCAGCGGGTCAGCCTGGACTTCAACCTGATCAAGGACACCACCCTGGACAGCCTGCTGGAGGAGACCGGCATCGTCTTCGACCGCATCGACCGCACCCGCGCGACCCTGACGCCGGGCTGGCTGTATTCCTTGGACGAGAAGACCCAACTCAGCGCTAATATCGGCCTAACGGATGTCAACTATGATGACGAGAACGTCCGTACTGGGCTCGGCGACTACCGCAACTACAGCCTCAACCTGAGCGCGGCCCGTAATTTCACGCCCCAGACCCGGATCATCCTCGCCGCCGGCGCCAGCCGCTTCGAGCGCGACGACAACACCATCGAGAGCGACAACCAGCAGCTCACCCTGGGCTTCGAGCACCAGTACTCCGAACGCATCAGCCTGGGCGGCTCGGTGGGCGCGCGGCGCACCGAGACCACCCTGCGCCAGGGAGCCTTCGTGTGCCCGGCCGGCTTCGACCGCACCGATTTCTTCGAATTCCTGTTCACCGGCGCACCCTGTATTGATCGCAGCACCGGCGCGACCAGCGACCTGGTGCAGACCACCTTCACCCGGGACTCCGGTTCCACCGGCTTCGTCGGTAACTTCAACGCCGGCTACGACCTGGAGCGCGGCCGCCTGACCCTGAGTGCCAATCGCAGCGTCCAGCCCAACGCCTTCTCCGGGACCACCGTCACCGACAGCCTCGTGGCCGTCTTCGAGCATCGCTTCAGCGAGCGGCTCCAGGCCGATATCAGGGTACAATGGACCCGCTCGGAGGACTCCAGCGACAACGATCTGCGGCTGGACCAGTCCTTCATCCGGGTTACCCCCGGCCTGCGCTGGCGGCTCACCCGTGACTGGAGTTTCCGTGCCAGCTACCGCTATACCGAGCAGAGTCGCGAGAATACCGGCCAGGATGCCACCAGCAATGCCGCAACCCTGAGCCTGAGCTACCAATGGCCGAAGATGGCGGTGTCGCGATAAGGCCTCCAATCAAACCGTCATTGCGAGGCGCATAGCGCCGTGGCAATCTCCGGCGGCGCAGCCGTAGGTCGGGTTAGCGCAGCGTAACCCGACGGATTCAGCGACCAGTGTCGGATTACGCCCTCCGGGCTAATCCGACCTACGAGACTGCATGCATCAAGATCTCCGAACCATGGATTCCCGCCTTCGCGGGAATGACGGGAAAGGAGGCAACGCGATGACGAGTACAACCTAGAGATGTGAAGATGGAAGAGAACACCAAAGACCTCAGCGATTATCTCAGCGCCTTCAAGCGCCGCCGCAGTGCCATTGCGGCGACCTTCCTGGTGATCTTCACCCTGGGCGTGATCATCGCCCTGGTCTGGCCACCGACCTATGAGTCCTCCGCCACCATCCTGATCGAGGAGCAGGAGGTGCCGCGCGAACTGGTCCAGTCCACAGTGACCAGTTACGCCGCCCAGCGCATTCAGATGATCAGCCAGCGGGTCATGACCCGCGCCAACCTGATGGAACTGATCGAGAAGTACGGTCTCTACCGGGATGAACTCGAACGCCAGACCACCGAGGAAGTCCTGGCATCCATGCGCGAGGACATCGGCGTGGAGACGATCAGCGCCGAGGTCATCGACCCCCGCACCGGCCGCCCCATGCCGGCCACCATCGCCTTCGAACTGTCGTTCAAGGGCGAGAATCCGGACCAGGTACAGAAGGTCGCCAGCGAGTTGACCAACCTGTACCTGAACGAGAACCTCAAGGAGCGCACCAGCCAGGCTGCCCAGTCGCTGGCCTTCCTCAGCGGCGAGGCCAACCGGCTCAAGCGCCGGATCGGCAGCCTGGAATCCGAACTCTCGGCCTTCAAGGAACAGCACCTGCATTCACTGCCCGAGCAGGCACAGCTGACCACCCAGCTGATGGACCGCACCGAGCGCCAGCTCGACGATGTCGACAACCAGATCAGTGCCCTGGAGGACCGCAAGTTCTATCTGGAGGGCCAGCTGGGCCAGATCGAACCGCACGGCCAGAACGTGGAGATGAATCCCGCTGCCCGGCTCAAGGCCCTGCGCACCCAGTACTTCGCCCTGAGCGCGCGCTACTCGCCCGACCACCCGGACGTGCGCCGCCTGCAGCGCGAGATCGAGAGTCTGGAACAGGAAACCGGCCTGGGCCCGGACCGCGCCTCCCTGCTGGAGGAGCGCGACCGGCTGCAGACCGAGCTCGCGTCTCTGCGGGAGAAGTACGCCCCCGAGCACCCGGACGTGGTCAAGCTGCAGAAAACAGTGGACGAACTCAACGCGCAGATTGCGCAGACCCCGGAAACCCCGCCCGCTCAGCGGGCCCCGGATAACCCGGCCTATGTCACCCTGCAGTCGCAGCTGGAATCCACCCTGAACGACATCCGCGCCCAGGAAGCGAAGAAACTGCAGCTGGAGGCCGACCTGAAGAAATACGAGCAGCGCCTGGCCGCCGCGCCCGAGGTGGAGCGCGAATACCGCGCCATGCAGCGTGAACTGCAGAACGCGGTGGCCAAGTACCAGGAGATCACCGCCAAGGAGATGCAGGCCCAGGTCGCCCAGCAGCTGGAATCCGAGTCCAAGGGCGAGCGTTTCACCCTGATCGACCCCGCCGCCCTGCCCGAGGAGCCGGTCTCCCCCAACCGTCCGGCCATCGTCTTCCTCAGCTTCGTGCTGGCGCTGGGCTCGGGCTTCGGCCTGGCCGCCGTCGCCGAGAGCCTGGATCACACCATCCGCGGCGCCAGGGGCGTGGCCAACACCCTGCAGGTGATGCCGCTGGCCGCCATCCCCTACCAGCGCACCGAGGGCGAGACACGCAAACGCCGCAACCGCAAGTGGAAGGTGCTGGGCGGGACGGCAGTCGCAGTGCTGATCGCCGTCCTCGCAGTGCACTTCTTCATGTCGCCGCTGGATGTACTCTGGTTCCGCATCCTGCGCAAGGCCGGCGACATGACCGGGATGGATTTCATTGGGTAATGGATGGGATAGCCAAGGAAAACACGGAAACGTCAACGAGTAATCAAACTCCGATTATTACCTTACCGTCATTCCCGCGAAGGCGGGAATGACGGAATAGAGACAAACCCAGCTTTCCATTTTTTTGTATGTCCGTGCTTTCCGTGTTTTCCGTGGCTATCAATTAATCACTTATTATTACTAAAGTTTTTCTTCCCGCTGCCCGATAGCCTGAACATCCGCCCCTGGCTGTTATCGGGCCGATACAATCACGGTTATAATGCGGGGCCGGCCACCGGGCCGGCGATCTGCCAAAGAGGTTTGAGATATGGAGCGCATCAAGGTCGCGCTGGAAAAGGCACGCAAGGACCGCGAGAGCGGAACCCAACCCCAGGCCCACCGCCCTGCGGCACCGGGCCGGGCCGTGGCCAAGGCCGCCTCGACCAAGGACATCAGCTACACCCAGACCCGGACGACCAGGGCCTCGAATATCGCCATGAAAAAGCACCGTATCCTGCCCGCCTACCCGAGCGGCGAGTATGCCGACGCCTTCAAGATCCTGCGCACCCAGGTGCTGCAGCGGCTGCGCGAGAACAACTGGAACGTACTGGCCGTGACCAGCCCGTCGGACGGCGAGGGCAAGACGGTCACCGCCATCAACCTGGCCGCCAGCATCGCCCTGGAGATCCACCACACGGTCCTGCTGGTCGACGCCAACCTGCGCCAGCCGTCGATCCATGACTACCTGGGTATCGGCGCGGCCCAGGGCCTGAGCGAATACCTGCTGGATGAGGTCGATCTGGCCGACCTGCTGGTCCATCCCGAGGGCCTGGAGCATGTGGTGCTGCTGCCCGGCGGCCGGCCGGTGCAGAACTCGGCCGAACTGTTGAACTCGCCGCGCATGATCCAGCTGGTGGAGGAACTCAAGACCCGCTATCCGGAACGCATTGTGGTGTTCGATCTGCCGCCGGTGCTGACCGCGGCCGACGCCCTGGCCTTCGCGCCCTATGTGGACGCCGCCCTGCTGGTGCTGGAGGACGGCAAGACCCAGCAGCAGGAAGCGCAGCGCGCGGTCGAACTGCTGGAGAACACCAACATCCTCGGTACTGTGCTGAACAAGAGCGAAGCCGCGGGCTGACACGCGATGGGTTGCGCTTTGCTCCACCCATCCTACGCACGATCCGGGTGTTGTAGGATGGGTGCAGGCGCGCAGCGCCGTAACCCATCACATGGCGGATAACCCATGATGGGTTGCGCCTCGCAATGACGGACTGATCTATGTACGAAGCCCACTACGGATTCCGCGAGAAACCCTTCTCGCTGCTGCCGGACCCGAGCTTTCTCTACCTGAGCAAGAAGCACCGCATGGCCCTGGCCATGCTGGAATACGGCCTGGCCAACCAGGCCGGCTTCACCGTGGTCAGCGGCGGCATCGGCACCGGCAAGACCACCCTGATCCGTCACCTGCTCAACAACCTGGAGCAGGACATCACGGTCGGCCTGATCTCCAACACCCATCGCTCCTTCGGCGAACTGCTGCAGTGGATCCTGCTGGCGTTCAACCTGGACTACCGCGACAAGGGCAAGGTGGAGCTGTACCAGGCCTTCGTCGATTTCATGATCCAGGAATACGCCCGCAACCGGCGCACCGTGCTGATCGTCGACGAGGCCCAGAACATGGCCCCGGAGACGTTGGAGGAACTGCGCATGCTCTCCAACGTCAACGCCGACAAGGACCAGGTGCTGCAGGTGGTGCTGGTGGGCCAGGAGGAGCTGCGCGACACCCTGCGCCGGCCCGACCTGGTGCAGTTCGCCCAGCGCATCACGGTGGACTATCACCTCACCCCGCTGACGGCGGAGGAGACCCGCGATCTGATCCGCCACCGGCTGGAGGCCGCCGGCGGCGATCCGGAACTGTTCACCGAGGCCGCCGCCGAAATCGCCCACCGCTTCAGCGGCGGCGTGCCGCGGCTGGTCAACCTGCTGTGCGACACCGCCCTGGTCTACGGCTACGCCGAGCAGCGTGAGCGCATCGACGCCGACCTGATGAACGAGGTGGTGCGCGAGAAGCAGGCCGGCGGCCTGTTCCCGGCCCCGCCGCCGGGCGCGGCGCGTACCGACCAGCCGGTCCCGGAGCCGGCCCGGCCGGAAACGCCGCCGGTCGCCGGGCAGACGCTTCCTCCGGCGGCGGTCCCGGCAGGGCCGCCCGCCACGACCACTGCGGCGGAGCCCGCACAGCCGCCCGCCCGGACAGTGTCTGACAGCGATCCGGATATCGACCCGGCCCTGGTTCAGACCCGGCCGTTCCGGGTCGCCATCGTCGGCGAGTCGGCCGTGCTGCGCCGCCACCTGCGGCGGCTGATCGAACCCTACAATATCCGGGTGGTGGGCGAATTCGGCCTGCAGGACAGCCAATCCCCCGAACTCAATCCCTATCACGTGGACATCCTGCTGATCGACATCAGCGAGGCGGCCGAGGACTGCACCGCCGAGATCTGCGATCTCATCACCGAGTGGAACATCCCGGTGCTGTTCAACGACTGCCAGCAGACCCAGGCCAGCCTGGACGGGCGCGACCCCCAGTTCGCCCAGCGCCTGGTCGCCAAGCTGGTCGACCTGCTGCCGCCGCAGCTGCGCGCCGACCCGGCCGCCCGCCCCAACCGGGCCTGATCCGTGCTCTCACTGCACCGCCTGGCCGGCCACCCTGCCGTGCGCCTGCTCAGCCTGGTGCTGGCCCTGGTCTGGATGGGGGTGCTGTATCTGCTCTCCGACCAGCCGGCCATCGACGCCCCCATGCTGTTCCCCGGCCAGGACAAGCTGTTCCACGCCATCGTCTACGCGGTGCTGGGCGGGCTGTATCTGGCGCTGTTCCGGCCGGGTCCGGCCGGCTATGCCGCGCAGGCGCGCTGGCTGGCGCTGGGGCTGGCGGTGCTGTACGGGATCAGCGACGAGTGGCACCAGAGCTTTGTGCCCGGGCGCGAGCCGGATGTGCTGGACGTGCTGGCCGATGGGGTGGGGGCGGCGGTGGGGATCCTGCTGCTGCATGGACTGGTGAAAAGACTCAGCACGTAGGATGGGTGGAGGCGCGTGCGCCGCAACCCATCATGTGCCGACCACGATGGGTTACGCTGCGCTTCACCCATCCTACGCTCTACCTCCGTCATTCCCGCGCAGGCGGGACAAAAGCGCGAAGCGCGTTGAACGCCCACAGGGCGGCCCGAAGGGCGAGCGCAGCGAGTAATCCATAAGCCGCCGTGGCCACTGGATCCCCGCCTGCGCGGGGATGACGGGGTAAATTCAAAGGTCCCCAGTACCCCGCACCTCACTCCAGATACTGCGCCCAGTCCCGGCTGTCGTCCGCGATCACCAGAAAGAAGGGATTGAGCACCGACTCCTTCTGGTTGTAGCGCAGTTCCTGCATTTCCAGGTCCGTGACCCGGCCGCCGGCCTGCTCGACCACGCACTGGGCCGCGGCGGTGTCCCACTCCGAGGTCGGGCCCAGACGCGGGTAGATGTCGGCCTCGCCCTCGGCGACCAGGCACAGCTTGAGCGAACTGCCCATGCTGACGATCTCGTGCTCGCCGAGCTTGTGCAGAAAGGCCTCCAGGCTGTCGCCGCGATGCGAGCGCGAACCGACCACCCGCACCGGCCCATCCTGCAGCGGACGCACCCGGATCGGCTCGGCGGGCGCGTCGCCGACCTGCTTGGTCGCGCCCTCGCCCTCGCAGCCGGTGTAGAGCCACTCCTTCACCGGCACATAGACCACGCCCAGCACCGGCCGGCCGCCGTGGATCAGGGCGATATTGACGGTGAACTCGCCGTTGCGTTTGATGAACTCCTTGGTGCCGTCCAGCGGATCGATCAGCCAGTACCAGTCCCACTGGCACCGCTCGTCATAGGGCACGTCGGCGGATTCCTCCGACAGCACCGGGATCTCCGGGGTGAGCGCGCGCAGCCCGTTGATGATGGCCGTGTGCGAGGCCATGTCGGCGGCGGTCAGGGGGGAGTTGTCCTCCTTGGACTCGACATCGAAATCGGTGTCGTAGACCTCCAGGATGCGGGCACCGGCCTCGCGGGCCAGATCCTTGACCTGCGCCAGCAGGGAGCGGGGATCGACGGAATCACTCATGCTTGAACCTCTCACGTATCAGAAACAGCGCGGCGATACTGCGCGCCTCGGTAAAGTCATCGCGGGCCAGCAGCGCCGCCAGGTCATCGAAACGCCAGCGCACCAGTTCCAGCGGCTCGGGTTCGTCGCCCTCCAGCGCATCCGGATGCAGTTCGCCGGCCAGCACCACCTCGGTCATATGCCCGAAATAGCCCGGCGCCAGCGACAGGCGTGTGACCGGTTCCAGCCGGCGCGCGGCCAGGCCGAGCTCCTCACGCAGTTCGCGGTTGGCGGCGGCCAGCGGGTCCTCGCCCGGCTCGATCCGACCCTTGGGAAAGCCCAGTTCGTAGCGCTCGGTGCCGGCGGCATACTCCCGGATCAGCCAGAAGCTGTCGGCGTCGATCAGGGGCACGATCAGCACTGCCCCCGACGCCGCGGCCTGCAGGCGCTCGAAGGTGCGTTGCTCGCCGTTGCCGAAGCGCAGGTCCAGCGCCTCGATCTCGAACAGGCGGGAACGGGCCACGGAGCGTACGTTCAGGATTTCGGGGTCGTGTGACATAATGGGTTGTCATTGCGAGGCGCATAGCGCCGCGGCAATCTCTCAGGGACGACGCGCCCGACCGGGCGCGCCGCATTCTCCTTTTTTATTTCGTCATTCCCGCGAAGGCGGGAATCCAGTGGTTTAAGGGCTATAGATTCCCGCCTTCGCGGGAATGACGGTGTAGCCAGGCTTCCCAGCCACCGTGCAACAGAAGACCCTTGATATTATCATTCGCATTCTACACCCCCGGCCCCACCGCCGCGACCCGAGCGAGACGCACCATGCTGCCCTGGAACCGCATACAGACCCTGCTGCTGGACATGGACGGCACCCTGCTGGACCTGCACTTCGACAACCATTTCTGGCTGGAGCACGTACCGCTGCGCTACGCCGAACGCCACGGCCTGGCCCCGGACGAGGCCAAGGCCCGGCTGTATCCGCGCTTCCGCGCCATGGAAGGCACCATGCAGTGGTACTGCGTCAACTACTGGACCGAGCAGCTGGATCTGGATATCGCCGAACTCAAACGCGAGATCCGGGAACTGATCGCCATCCATCCGCATGTCACCGATTTCCTCGACCTGGCCCGCGCCCACGGCAAGGAGATCGTGCTGGTGACCAACGCCCACCACATGGCACTGGAACTCAAGCTGCAGGAGACCGCACTGGGCGGACATTTCGACCGCCAGATCTGCTCGCACGATTTCGGCCGCCCCAAGGAGGACCGCCGTTTCTGGGACTGGCTCAAGGACCGGGTGCCCTACCGGGAAGACGCTGCCCTGCTCATCGACGACAGCCTGCCGGTGCTGCGCTCGGCCCGTGACTACGGCATCGAGCACCTGCGGGCGGTGAAGCGCCCCGACACCCGCGGGCCCGAACGCGATACCGGGGAGTTCGAGGCCATCGACGGGTTCGATGAACTGATCCGGTCGTTGGGTTCAGAAGGGTGTAGGTCGGGTTAGCGCAGCGTAACCCGACATATACCGCGATCCACGTCGGGTTACGCCCTGACGGGCTAACCCGACCTACGATTCCGTTGCCTCCGTCATCCCGGCGCAGGCCGGGATCCAGTGGCCGCAGCGCTAGCTGGATCCCCCGCCTGCGCGGGGATGACGGCTGAAACAGAATATGGGCCGCCACTCCTCACTCACCCGAACCGCTCATCCCAGCGCCTGAACCGCTTCCTGCAGTAGGCATCCAGCGACGCGTAGTCCGGGAAATACAGATCGAATCCCTCCTCGGCCGGCTGGTCGAATTCGCAGAAGTCGTTGGTGTAGTCCCGGCACAGCTGCGGGCGGGTGGCATAGATGCCGCAGCGTCCGTCCGGCTGCAGGAAGTTGCAGGGGTGGGTAATGAGCAGATACCAGCCGTCGCTGTCGCGGTAGGCCTGCACGCCGCGATGGGCGAGCTGCCACAACAGGTGGTCGAAGTCGGCCATGGAGCGCGGCCCCGGGATCTTCTGGGTGATGTAGGTGCAGCACTTGCTGCCGGGGCAGAAGCCGCATTTGTTCTCGGGGGTGATCTCGATGTGGCGGGGTGCCGGGGTACGTGTCATGGCTCCAGACTCTTCGCGTAGGATGGGTGGAGGCGCGGCGCGCCGCAACCCATCGCGATGCCGGGCAACGATGGGTTACGCTGCGCTTCACCCATCCTACACGACGAGGTGCGCACCATGGATTCGAACCCGCCTCGCGTAGGATGGGTGGAGGCGCGCAGCGCCGCAACCCATCGCAATCCCGGGCAACGATGGGTTACGCTGCGCTTCACCCATCCTACACGACAAGGTGCGCACCATGGATTCGAACCCGCCTCGCGTAGGATGGGTGGAGGCGCGGCGCGCCGCAACCCATCGCAATGCCGGGCAACGATGGGTTACGCTTCGCTTCACCCATCCTACACGACAAGGTGCGCACCATGGATTCGAACCCGCCTCGCGTAGGATGGGTGGAGGCGCGGCGCGCCGCAACCCATCGCAATGCCGGGCAACGATGGGTTACGCTTCGCTTCACCCATCCTACGCTGCCTGTAGGATGGGTGGAGGCGCGGCAGCGCCAACCCATCGTAACCATGCCGATCAGGGCAGTGGCAGCCGGCCGCTCTGGCGCAGATTGTGATAACCGCGGGCATCGGGCCGGCCCATGAGCGCCAGGCTGTCGCGCAGTTCGGGATTGTCGCGCGCGCGCAGTTGCAGATCCAGCCGGTAGCGGCCGCTGGCCGGGTCCAGGCGGGCCTCGCCGCCCAGGTCCAGGTCGCCGCCGCGGTCCGACAGCCGCGCCACCAGTCCGGCCTCCTCGCTGGCCAGTTCGGCGACCAGGTGCTCCAGCCGCACGGCGAGCGGACTCTGCAGTCCGGCCTCGCGCCATTGCAGCTGCCCCTGGAGTTCGCGCGGCAGACCGTCCGGACCCACCACCGCGCGCGTCAGTTCCAGGCTCAGCCGTCCGCTGGCCTGCACCGGGACCGGCAGGGCGGGCAACCGCTGCAGCAACTCCGCGGCGGTCAGTTCCAGATCGAGGGCGTCGATGTAGAGGGTACCGCCGGGGCCGACGGCCAGCCGCCCCCGCCCGGCGGGCACACTGGCGGCGTCCAGTTCCAGGGTCAGGCCGAAGCGGCCCCGCAGCAGCGCGCTCGGCCGCCAGCGCCATTGCAGCGGACCCAGGACGAACCCGTCCAGCTGCAACCGCTCGACCCGGCCCTGCCACCAGGGGCCGCTCACCCCCTGCAGCCGCAGTGCCGGGGCCTGGGGCAGTTCAGCCAGCCGGGCCGTCAGATGTCCGGTCAGCCGGGACGCCGGCAGGGTCAGGAACAGCAGCAGAAGATAGAGGGCAGCGCCGGCAGCCAGCCATTTCAGCCAGGGCTTCAACCTCATGCCGGGGCGTCCAGGGTGAGCCGGATATTGACCCGGCCCGGCGCCTCCTCGCGCTCGATGGTGATGGTCTGGGTGAAGACGCCGTACTGGCGCTGCAGGCCGTCCAGCCAGCGCATGAAGTCATCGAAGGCGATCTGTTCGAACTGCACCCGCACCCGGGCCTGACCTTCGGGCTCGATGCGCTTGAGGCCGGTGTTCAATCCTGCCGTCCGCGTGGCCTGATCGACCACCGTCAGCAGCGAGCGGCCCTGCAGACCGCCCGCGCCGCCCGCGCCGCCGCTGCGGCGCAGCTGTGTAATCTCGGCGGCAGCCTGCTGCATCCAGGCCAGGTCCTCTTCCTGTACGGCCACGCCCTGCTCCAGTTCCTCCACCCGCTGGGCCAGCGGTTCCCACAGCCACAGCCACAGTACCAGCAGCAGCAGGACCGCGGCGCCGGCGGCCACGATCGCCCGCTCGCGCGGCGCCAGGCTCAGAAACCAGGCCTTCATGTGCGTACCCCGGCGATGCGCAGCCGGCCCTCGACCCGGCGCTGGCCGCCGGCAGTGGCGGACTGGATCTCGACCTGCAGCCGACCGCCGGCCGCCAGCTGCTGCTTGAGCCTGTCCAGGCTCTGCAGATCGCTGGCGGTGAGTTGCACGTCTAGCTGGCCGTCGCGGTAGCTCACGCCCTGCAGCTGCACCCCCTCGGCGGCACTGAACACCTCGCCCGCGCTGGCCAGCAGGCCGAGGAAGTCCAGCGCATCCTGACCCTGGGCCCGGCGCAGGGCCAGCAGCTGCTGCTCCATCTGGTGGCGGGCATTGACCACCCGCCGGGCCTGGGGAAAGGTGTCGCGGTAGAGTTGCTCGATCTGCGCGGTGAGTTCGCTCTGGCGCGCCTCCAGCCGCTGCAGCTGCACCGTCTTGCCGACCAGGGCCAGCACCAGGGCCGCCAGCACCAGTCCGGCGGCGGCGCGCCAGGGCCGCAGCAGGCGTCCGAGTTGCTGCTGGCGACTGTAGTCGCCCTGGCACAGGTTGATCAGGCCGGCCTGCGCCAGGCCGCCGGCCAGGTGCTCCAGCGGCGTCTGGGCCCAGGCGCCGGTTTCGGGTTCCAGCCCTTCCCCGCCGGGCAGTTCGGCGTCCCCGCTGCCGGTGGTCAGCCAGCGCAGCCGGCGCGGCTCGCCCAGCCGGGCCGCCAGCGCCGGCCAGATGTCCCGGTCGACGGCATAGCCCGCGCCGTCCGGGCCGCGCAGCAGCAGCCGGTCGGCCGCGGCATCGATCAGTCCCGTCCAGGCATCGGCGGCGGGCACCAGCAGCTGGGTCTCGGCATACCAGGCCGCCGGCTCCAGTCCGGCGCCGTCGCACCAGTCCCGCCACTGCGCCATCCGCTCGCGCGCGGCCACGGCCACGCCAACCCGGCCGTCTTCGCCGCGGCTGCCGACGGCAAAGTGCAGGCTGTCGACGTCGTCGGCCAGTTGTTCCTCCAGCGCATAGGGCACCGCCCGGCGCATGCGCTGGCGGTTGTCGGTGGGCACCTCGACCCGGAACAGGGACACGTCCGTGCCCGGCACCGCGAGCACCACCCGGCGGCCGGCGGCCTGGGCCAGGAGGCTGGCGGGCGTCCCGCGCTGGACCTGGGTCAGCGGCTTGCCGTCAGCACCGATCACGGCGTATTCGACCGTTTCGTCGGAGGCGTCGGAGAGGCGTATCAGCAGGGTTTCAGGCATGGTTATCGTTTTATGGCATCCGCTGGCGAAGACAGTAACCGAAACGCCGTACCTTGGCAAAACGGGCATTCACTGCGTACCCCGGGTGCGTTGCAGCGTGGTCAGCTGCTCACCGTCCCGGCGCAGCAGGCTGAACAGGCGGCTGCGGGCGGTGCCGATGTCGACCTCGGCCTCGACCACGAAGTACTGGCTGCTCACGGTGAGATTATCCAGCTGCGGGGCGCGCCCGGCCAGGGCCGGCTCCTGGGCGAAGGCATCGACCGATTCGTAGCCGTCCTCGCCGCGTGCCGTGACCAGCTGCCGGGCCTCGCTCTCGCTCATGTCCTCGACCAGCATCTGCAGCAGCACGAAGGGCCGCGGCTCCTGCTCCGGGACCGCGACCGTGTTGACGTTGAGCGCGGTGGCCTGCGGCAGGGCGGTGACGAAGGGCTGCAGGCGCCGTACGGCCTCGGCGTCATAACCCCGGACGTAGTACAACTCGCTGACCGCGGTCAGCCGGCGGTTGGCGGCGCGGTAGGGCGGGCTCTCCAGCAGGTATTCGTTGTCCTCCGCGCCGTTCAGGCGCAGATCGATATCGGCATCCAGCCAGTCCAGCAGACTGTCGGCCAGTTCCGGCGCCAGCTGCAGCAGCGCCAGCAGGCGCCGGTAGCGCTCCACCGCCAGCGGGTTCTCGGCGCCGGCATCGGTCACCAGGTTGTTGAGATTGAACCGTCCCTGGGCATCGCGGATGCGGCCATTGATCTGTCCGCCCGGCACCGGCACCGGCGCCAGCTGCGTGGCCCAGGCTTCGCGCAGGTGATCGGTCTGGTTGTCCCCGGCGTCGCGGGCCAGGATCAGGCGCGCCCAGGTCTCCACCCCCTCGGCGTAGGCATAGGCCTGATCGCCGTCGAGCAGGTTGGCGCTGCGGCGCAGGTCGTACTGCTGACGCGCGGCCAGGGTCACGGCCGTGATGGTGGCGATGCTCACCAGCAGGATGGCCGTGATCAGGGCGATACCGCGCTGTCGCTGCATAGGATACATTCCGTCGGAAGACATGTTTGTCAGCGCGTAGGTCGGGTTAGCGCAGCGTAACCCGACAGCCCGCGGCCTGTTGGATTACGCTGCTACGCACCTGACCCAACCTACATCCACTCCCATCCGTTGTTGTTTGCGTATGGCTCCCTGGCAAACAGGGTTATCAAATCATCCATCTATCCCGGCAGCCGGAACAGCCAGCGCAGTTCGCCGCGGCCGGTCAGGCGCAGAATGACCTCGGCGGCACGCGGCAGGCCGGCCTCTTCCAGGACGTTGGGCGGCGGCCACTGCGGCTGCCAGTCGCCGTCGGCGTCCAGCCAGCGCAACTCCAGCGCTTCCACGCCGTCCAGCAGCTCCCGATCCAGCGGCTCGCTGTCCTGGGCCCGGTCCAGCACCAGCCACTGATGGCGGACCAGGGTCTCGTCATCCAGCCGGTAGGCCACCCGCATCAGGGTGCTGCGATCCTGGCCGGCGGGATTGCGCCAGCCGCCGCGGGTCAGCGTCAGCATCACCCCATAGCGGCTGCCGGCCTGCAGGGCCAGTTGCTCCCCGCCCAGTTCATCGCGGACCGGCCGCGCGACCACCTGCTCCAGATCGCGCTGCAGCCAGCGGTAGGCCTGTTGCAGTTCGGTGAGCGCGCGGGCACTCTCCTCGACCCGGGCCTGGGTCAGCAACACGCTGTTGAGGCCGCTGTGAGCCACCATGGCCAGGATGGCGAAGATGGCCACGGCGACCAGCATTTCCAGCAGGGTGAAGCCGCGTATGGCGTGAGGCGTGAGGCGTGAGGCGCGAGGAGAGCCAGGGCAGGTCGGGTTGGCGCAGCGTAACCCGACACGCACGGCGGCTCCCGTCGGGTTACGCCCTGACGGGCTGACCCGACCAACACGACATCCGTCATCCCCGCGCAGGCGGGGATCCAGTGGCCGCTGCGGTGTCTGGATCCCCGCCTGCGCGGGGATGACGGGTAAGGTAAGTGTGGCTGCCGCCCCGGTTTTCTCCTCACGCCTCACGCCTCACTCCTCACGGCCGCTCCATGAACCCTGTCAGCAGCGCCAGCGGCTCGCCGTCGTCGTCGCGTCCGCGCCAGACCCGGATCTCGGCTCGCACCAGGTCGGGATCGGGCGTGTCCTCGAACTCGACCTCCCAGTGCCAGTCGAGTTCGGCGAAGCGGGTCTCGTCCTGGCGCCGGCGGCTGCCGGCGCTGCGTTCGGTCAGACGCAGTTCGTTGAGTACATTGCGCGCCACCCAGTGGGCATAGGTGCGCTGCTGCAGGTAGTCGAGATTGCCGGCGTAGCTGCCGCCGGCCTTGACCGCGGCCAGCATGCCCAGGCTGATCACCAGCAGCGCGACCAGCAATTCCATCAGGGTGAAGCCGCGGTGGGCGTGAGGCGTGAGGCGTGAGGCGTGAGGCGAGCCAGGGCAGGTCGGGGCAGCGCAGCGTAACCCGACAGGCACTGCGGTTCCCGTCGGGTTACGCCCTGACGGGCCAACCCGACCTGCGCATCCGTTTCCGTCATCCCGGCGCAGGCCGGGATCCAGTGGCCGCGGCGGTATCTGGATCCCGGCCTGCGCCGGGATGACGGGTAAGCGGGCGGCGGGCAAGGGGCGAATGGCCGCCGTCAGCCGGGGGGTCTCCTCACGCCTCACGCCTCACTCCTCCACCCGTTCCCACTCCAACTCGCCGAGCAGATTACTGGTGACCCGGAACCGACTGTCGGTATCGCGGGCCTCGAACCCGGCCACGAAGGGACTCACCTCGCCGCTGGACAGCAGCAACAGCGTGGGCTTGATACCGGCTTCGTCCTCGGCATCGACCAGGGTCATCTCCCGACCCTCCAATTCGAGTTCCAGGCGGGTGCCCGCCTCCAGTTCGCGGGTCCGGAACAGGGCATCGTCCTCGATCGGGATCCACTCGGGTTCCCGGCCGAGCGTCTCGTCCAGGCGCAGAAAGCGATAGCGGTCGGGCTCGACCTGTACCGCCCATTCCTCGCTGCGCAGCACGGCCTGTTCGGCAGCCAGCCGCACCAGGGCGGCAAAGCGCTGGCTCTCCCGCGCCAGGGCATCGCCGCGGCGGTCGCCGCCGACGGACAGGGTCACGGCAGTGACCAGGATACCGACGATGGCCAGCACCACCAGCAGTTCGAACAGGGTGAAGCCGGCCGTGTGACGCGCAGCAGGAGAGGAGCTATTCAAGATCCCAGTTGCCGATATCGTCGTCGGTGTTGGGGCGGCCGTCAGGACCAATGGAATAGATATCGATCTCGCCGTGCTGACCGGGGTTGAGGTACTGGTAGGGCCGCTGCCAGGGATCGCGTGGCATGCGGTCGAGGTAGCCCCCCTCCTTCCAGTTCTGCGGTTCCGGCGAGGTGGGTTTCTCCACCAGCGCCTCCAGCCCCTGGTCGGTGGTCGGATAGGTATAGTTGTCCAGCCGGTAGAGGTTCAGCGCCGATTCCAGCGCCTGGATATCCGCCCGCGCCTTGACGATGCGCGCCTCGTCCGGGCGGCTCATGATCCGCGGCACCACCACTGCGGCCAGGATGCCGAGGATGACCACCACCACCATGATTTCGATCAGGGTGAAACCCTGTTGCTTGCGTTGCCTGCTCATGCCTGTTCCTTTGAATGATTGCGGCTCGATTGTAACGCGAATCGGATGACAGATAGAGTGCCCGGTCATTAGACTGACCTCCGGTAAAGAGCGCCACGGAATACACGGAAGGCACGGAAATAAATAATTCTTTTCATTCAAGTCCAAGAATGATCGGTCTCATGCAAAGCTTCCGAACCAATCAGGAGAAGAAAAATAATATATGAATCATTATATTAATGAGATTTATCGGACCATCCCCGGATAGAGGGAACCCATCATGGCACTCAGTAACCAAATCATGGAGTTCTATTCTTCTTCCGTGCCTTCCGTGTATTCCGTGGCGCTCTTTGGCATCTTGAAAACAGGATAAATTCATGGATCTGCGGCAATCGCTCGTACAGTACTACCGCTGGCTGCGCCAGTACGGCCTGAATGACTCGCACAGCGGCAACGCCTCGGTGCGCAGCGGCGAGGGCTTCTGGATCACGCCCAGCGGCGCCTGTGCGGACACGCTGACAATCGATGACCTGGTGCACGGACAGATCGGCGCGCCTGCGCCCGACGGCGGCTCGCTCGACACCCCGCTGCACCAGGCCGTGTACCGGGCCAACCCGGCCGCCACCGCCATCCTGCACAGCCACGGGCCCTACAGCATCAGCATGACCTTCGACGGCCGGGATTTCGTGCCGGTCGATTTCGAGGGCCAGTACTACTTCGACCGCATCCCGGTGCTGGACATAGGGCTGGCGGATTATCTGGCGGATTCGCCAGGCCGGGTCGCGGCCGAACTGGCCGAGCGGCCGGCGGCCGTGGTGCGCGGACACGGCGTCTATGTCTGCGCCGAGTCGCTGGACCGGGCCTACAAGTGGACCTGCTCGTTCGAATCCTCCGCCCGGCTGGCGTGGCTGATTCAGCACACGAACCGGTAGGATGGGTGGAGGTGCGTGCGCCGCAACCCATCACCAGGCCGCGACCATGATGGGTTGCGCTGCGCTCCACCCATCCTACGCACTGGACCTGCTCGTTCGAATCCTCCGCCCGGCTGGCGTGGCTGATTCAGCACACGAACCGGTAGGATGGGTGGAGGTGCGAAGCGCCATAACCCATCGCATTGCCGGGTAACGATGGGTTACGCTTCGCTCCACCCATCCTACGCACTGGACCTGCTCGTTCGAATCCTCCGCCCGGCTGGCGTGGCTGGTTCAGCATACGAACCGGTAGGATGGGTGGAGGCGCGCAGCGCCATAACCCATCGCATTGCCGGGTAACGATGGGTTACGCTGCGCTCCACCCATCCTACGCACTGGACCTGCTCGCTCGCATCCTCCGCCCGGCTGGCGTGGCTGATTCAACACACGAACCGGTAGGATGGGTGGAGGCGCGTGCGCCGCAACCCATCACCAGGCCGCGACCATGATGGGTTGCGCTGCGCTCCACCCATCCTACGCACTCCTCACTCAATACGTTAGAATCAGCTATCCAGGCAGTCCCCAAGGAATTCCCCCATGTCCTCACCCGTCCCCGTCGTCCTCACCTTTTCCGGCAATGACCCCAGCGGCGGCGCCGGCATCCAGGCCGACATCGAGGCCCTGGCCAGCCAGGGCTGCCACTGCGCGCCAGTGATCACCGCCCTCACCGTGCAGGACACCCGCGACATCCAGAGCCTGGCGCCCATCGACGGCATCCTGGTCGCCGAACAGGCCCGCGCCGTGCTGGAGGACATGCCGGTGGCGGCGATCAAGATCGGCCTGCTCGGCAGCGTGGATATCATCGAGAACATCCACGCGGTGCTGATCGATTACCCCGACATCCCGGTGGTGCTCGACCCGGTGCTGGCCTCCGGCGGCGGCAGCGAACTGGCCGACGAGGACAGCCTCGACGCCATGCTCAAGCTGCTGCTGCCCCACACCACCCTGCTCACACCCAACAGCCTGGAGGCGCGCAGCCTGGCGCCCGAGGGCGACACCGTCGAGGCCTGCGCCATGGCGCTGCTGGCCCACGGCACCGAGTTCGTACTGGTGACCGGCACCCATGAGAACACCCAGCACGTGGTCAATCACCTGTTCGGCAACAACCGGCTGCTGGAATCCTTCACCTGGGAACGCCTGTCCGGCAGCTATCACGGGTCGGGCTGCACCCTGGCCTCGGCCTGTGCCGGGCTGCTGGCCCAGGGGCTGGAACCCTTCGGCGCCGTGCACGAGGCGCAGGAGTACACCTGGGAGACGCTCAGGCAGGGCTATCGCATCGGCATGGGCCAGCAACTGCCCAACCGGCTGTTCTGGGCGCGGCCGGAGGACGAGATGTAACATGCCCGGAGTACACCGTAGGATGGGTGAAGCGCAGCGCAACCCATCATTGGACCGGCATCCTCAAGATGGGTTGCGGCGCAGGCGCCTCCACCCATCCTACGGCCCTGGCACCTGAACCTGTATCATGCACGGCCTCTACGCCATCACCGACCCCGACCTGCTGCCCGACGATCGTCTGGTGGACGCGGTAACCGCGGCGCTGGCCGGCGGCGCGCGCGCCATCCAGTTCCGCGACAAGCGGCCCGAGACGGCCCTGAAGCTGGAACTCGCCCGGGCGCTGAATGCCCTGTGCCGCGACTTCGGCGCCCTGTTCCTGATCAACGACGACGTCGAACTGGCGGCCGCCGTCGGCGCCCACGGCGTACACCTGGGGCGGGACGATGCGGCCGTGACCGCCGCCCGCGAGCGCCTGGGTCCGCAGGCCATCATCGGCGTGTCCTGCTACAACGAACTGGACCGCGCCCGCCACGCCGCACGGCTGGGCGCGGACTATGTCGCCTTCGGCCGTTTCTTCCCCTCCCGCACCAAGCCGCAGGCGGTCCAGGCCGAGCCGGCACTGCTGCGGGCGGCGCGCGCCGAACTGGAACTGCCGCTGGTTGCCATCGGCGGCATCACGCCGGAAAATGGCGGGCTGTTGCTCGAGGCCGGCGCGGACATGCTGGCGGTGATCCACGGCCTGTTCGGCGCGGAGGATATCGCGACCGCGGCGCGGCGCTACGCGACGCTGTTCCGCAATCGTAGGTCGGGTTAGCGTCAGCGTAACCCGACGCCGGCATCGCGGCGCGATGTCGGATTACGCCCTGCGGGCTAATCCGACCTACACACTCACCCGACCTGCGGATTTGCATCCTGTATCTGCCTGACAAGGACTCATCATGACCCGATCCCACGACCTCTTCACCCAGGCCCAGAAACACATCCCCGGCGGCGTGAACTCGCCGGTGCGCGCCTTCAAGGGCGTGGGCGGCGAGCCGGTCTATTTCGTCCGCGGCGAAGGCCCGTATCTCTATGACGCCGACGGCCAGCGCTACGTGGACTATGTCGGCTCCTGGGGCCCGATGATCCTGGGCCACAGCCACCCGGATGTCATCAAGGCAGTGACGGACACGGTGGCCAACGGTCTGGGTTTCGGCGCCCCCACCGAGGTCGAGACCACCATGGCGGACCGGGTGTGCGAACTGGTGCCCTCCATGGACATGGTGCGCATGGTCAACTCCGGCACCGAGGCCACCATGAGTGCGATCCGCCTGGCCCGCGCCTTCACCGGCCGCGACAAGATCCTCAAGTTCGAGGGCTGCTATCACGGCCATGCCGACTCGCTGCTGGTCAAGGCCGGCTCCGGCGCCCTGACCCTGGGCGTGCCGACCTCGCCGGGCGTACCGGTGGCCCTGGCCGAGCACACCCTGACGGTCGAGTACAACAACCTGGATCAGGTGCGCGAGGTGTTCGGCCATCTGGGCGGGCAGATCGCCGCCATCATTGTCGAGCCGGTGGCCGGCAACATGAACTGCGTGCCGCCCGCCCCGGGTTTTCTCGAAGGCCTGCGCGCCGTCTGCGACGAGTACGAATCGGTGCTGATCTTCGACGAGGTGATGACCGGCTTCCGCGTCGCCCTGGGCGGCGCCCAGGCGCACTATGGCGTCACCCCGGATCTGACCGCGCTGGGCAAGGTCATCGGCGGCGGCATGCCGGTGGGCGCCTTCGGCGGCCGGCGCGAGATCATGGAAATGCTCGCCCCGCTGGGCCCGGTCTACCAGGCCGGCACCCTGGCCGGCAACCCGGTGGCGATGGCGGCGGGCCTGGCCACGCTCGCGGGCATCAGCCGGCCCGGCTTCCACGACGAACTCGCCACCCGGACCCGGCGCATCGCCGAGGGCATCGTCGAGCGTGCCCGTGCGCGCGACATCCCCATGACCTGCAACTGCGTCGGCGGTATGTTCGGACTCTTCTTCACCGAGGCCGAGTCGGTCGGCAACTTCTACCAGGTCGGCCAGTGCAACCTGGACCGCTTCCGGCTGTTCTTCCACGAAATGCTCAAGCGCGGCGTGTATCTCGCGCCCTCGGCCTTCGAGGCCGGCTTCGTCTCCGCCGCCCATGACGAGGCCGCCGTCACGGCCACCCTGGACACGGCGGAGGCCGTGCTCGCCGAGATGTGACCCGCGCCCATGCTGGGTGAGCTCTCCGGCTGGCTGCACCAGGGCTTCGGCGACCTGGTCGCCTGGATCGAGTTGCACCCGCACTGGGCGTATTTTCTGGTCTTTCTCACCGCCTGCCTGGAATCGCTGGTGGTGGTCGGCCTGTTCCTGCCGGGCACGGTGCTGATGTTCGCCATCGGCGCCCTGATCGCCGCCGATGCCCTGGCCTTCTGGCCGGCCTGCCTGTGGGCCGCCGCGGGCGCGGTGGCCGGCGACGGCCTGAGCTTCTGGGTCGGCCGGCATTTCCACCAGCGCCTGCGCGTGGTCTGGCCGTTCCGGCGCTACCCGGCCCTGATCAACCACGGTGTGGACTTCTTTCACCGCCATGGCGGCAAGAGCGTGGTGTTCGCCCGCTTCGTCGGACCGGTGCGGCCCTTCCTGCCGGCGGTGGCCGGGATGCTCGACATGCCGGCCGCGCGCTTCTTCCTGGTCAATGTGCTGTCGGCCCTGGTCTGGGCCCCGGCCTACCTGATTCCCGGCGTGGTGTTCGGGGCCTCGCTCAGCCTGGCCGCGGAGGTGGCCGGACGGCTGGCGGTGCTGATCCTGATCCTGGTGGCGCTGGTCTGGTTCAGCCTGTGGCTGATCCATCGGCTGTTCAACCTGCTGCAGCCGCATCTCGCCAGCTGGACCGACCGGGCGCTGGTATGGGGCCGGCGCCATCCCCGGCTGCGGCCCCTGGCCGGGGCCCTGCTGGAGCCGGAGCATCCCGAGGCCCGCGGCCTGGCCGCGTGGCTGGCACTGCTGTTCCTGTCGGCCGCGGCACTGGGACTGCTGCTGGCGCAGCCCCTGATCGGCATCGATCACTGGCTGCATGCAGGCCTGCAGGACCTGCGCACCCCCACCGCCGACCGCATCTTCGTGGCCATCACCACGACCGGCGACAGCCTGCCGGTGCTGACCGGCCTGGTTCTGGTGCTGGCCTGGCTGGCCTGGCGCGGCTATGGCCGGGCCGCCGTCCACTGGCTGTTCGCCGTCACCAGCGCCTGGACCATGGCCCAGGGCCTGAAACTGCTGCTGCAGGTGGCCCGCCCGCTGCCCATGTACGACGGGGTGGCCGCCTATGCCTTCCCGAGCGTGCACGTAACCCTGGCAAGCGTCGGCTACGGCTTCCTGGCCATCCTGATCGCGCGCGAACTCGCCCCCGAGCGCCGCTGGCTGCCCTACAGCCTGGCCAGCCTGCCCATCGTGCTGATGGCCTTCTCGCGGCTGTACCTGGGGGCACACTGGCTGAGCGATATTGCCGGCGGCCTGGCCCTGGGGCTGGCGACGGTGGCCCTGTTCGGCATTGCCTATCGCCGGCATCCGGCGCCGCCCCTGCCCTGGCGGCGGTTGCTGGGAGTGTTCCTGCTGGTGCAGCTGGCGCTGGCCCCAGGCCATACCGTGCTGCGCTTCGAACCGGCCCTGGCCCGCTATAGCCCGGTGCCGGAACAGGCCCCGCTGAACCGGGCCGAGTGGCGGGCCGGCGACTGGCAGCAGCTGCCCGCCCACCGTCTGGATCTGGCCGGCGGTGACCGCCACCCCCTGAACATCCAGTACCTGGGTACGCTTGCTGACCTGGAGACCGCACTCACCGCCCGCGGCTGGCGGACACCGCCGCCGCTGCGCCTGGACAACCTGATGCTGTGGCTGTCGCCGGACGCCACCGCCAGCCGGCTGCCGGTTCTGCCGCAGATCCACGATGGCCATTACGAATCGCTGCGTCTGATCAAGGGCGGCGACGGCAACCGGCTCTGGATCCTGCGGCTGTGGCGTTCGGACCGGGAACAGGACGCCACCGGCACGCCCCTGTGGATCGGCAATGTCAGCGCACTGGAGCCGACCCGGCCGTTCGACTATCTGGTCTATCTCGACACCCGCTATGATCCGGCTGCGGTGTTGGAACTGCGGGGCGATCTCCAGACCGTGTTCCGGGTCGAACCGCGCGAACGGCCGGCCGGCAGGGCGATGACGGTGGAGCGGGTGATGCTGGTGTATTGAGAGTGAGGGGGTAAGGAGTGAGGAGTGAGTGGATCGTAGGTCGGGTTAGCCCGTCAGGGCGTAACCCGACACAGGCCGCCGTGCGTGTCGGGTTACGCTGCGCTAACCCGACCTACTCGGCTACCTCTGACTGCGCAGAAACTCCAGCAGCCCCTCGGCCCGCTGCTGCGGATCGGCGGCCTCCAGCCAGGCCTGCTTGGTGGCCAGCGGCAGGGGCAGGATCTCGGTCAGGCGCGCGGTGACCCAGCCCAGATCGTCTTCCCGCCGCGCCAGGCGATCGAAGGGCGGCCCCAGTTCCTCGAGCAGGCGACCGAGCAGGCCCGGCAGCAGACGGGCGCCGGCGGGCACGGGCACGACCGCCTCCGGTTCCAGCCATTCCACCTCGCCCAGGGTGAGCTGGTTCGGCTGGACCCGCGCATCCAGCAGACGAAACCGCTGCCGGCCGCGGACCGTGATCTGCAGCAGTCCCTCCTCGCCCTGCTCCCAGTCCTCGATCATGGCCAGGGTGCCGACATCGTGGCAGGGGGCGGCCGGACCGACCTCGCGGCCACCGCGCAGCAGGCACACCCCGAAGCCGGCATCGTTGCGCAGGCAGTCGGCGACCATGTCGAGATAGCGCGGCTCGAAGATGCGCAGCGGCAGCACGCCCTCGGGAAACAGGACGGTCGACAGCGGAAAGATGGGCAGGGTCTCGCCCATGGTGTTCTCTGTCACCTGCGGCACTCCTAATTGATCACGTCATTGCGAGCGAAGCGTGGCAATCTCTAACTGATCGATTCCACTTTACGAGATTGCCACGCTTCGCTCGCAATGACGGATAATTGATGACTCAGAGGTTCCATGGAATGATTCACTCCTCCTCGAACAGATCCCCCCAGCGCGAGGACAGGGTATGCGGCACCTCGAGCTGATCCAGGATGCGTGCCACCACGAAGTCCACGATATCCTCCAGCGTCTGCGGCCGGTGATAAAAGCCGGGATTGGCCGCCAGCATCACCACGCCCAGCCGCGCCAGTCGGAGCATGTTCTCCAGATGGATGGCGGAAAAGGGCGTCTCGCGCGGCACCAGGATCAGTTTGCGACCCTCCTTGATCATCACGTCAGCGGCGCGTTCGATCAGATTGCCGCTTGCCCCGCAGGCGATGGAGGCCAGGGTACCCATGGTGCAGGGACAGACCGTCATGGCCCGCGGCGCGCTGGAGCCGCTGGCCACCGGCGCGGTCCATTCCTTGCGGCCGAAGACCTGCAACTGGCCTTCCTCGGCGGCGAAGTATTCGGTGAGAAAGCGCTGGATGTCGCGGCTGCGCCCCGGCAGGGACAGATCGGTCTCCATGCCGATGACGATCTGCCCGGGCTCGGACAGCATCAGGTAGACCTGCTCGTCGGCCTCGATCAGGCATTCCAGCAGCCGCAGGGCGTACTGGGCGCCGGAGGCCCCGGTGATGGCGACGGCGACGGGCTGGCGGGCGGGCAGGGTCATAAATGGCTCCGGTTAATCTCCTGGACTGAAAATCCTTCAACGCAGGGGCGCAAAGGCGCAGAGACAGCAGAGAATGCATCAACAGGTACGGATCAGCACCGGGCGGGCGAGGTCTTCGGGCTTAGCGTGCAGACTGCGCACATGCGCCCGAAGACCTCGCCCGCCCGGTGCTGACTTGACCACCCCTGTATTCCTCACCCGCCGGCCTCGATCGCCTCGGACATGCGCAGCGCATCCAGCAGCTTGTCATGGATGCCGCCGAAGCCGCCGTTGCTCATGACCAGGATGGCATCGCCGGGGCGGGCGTGGGCGACCACGTCCATGACCAGGGCCTCGAGCTCGCGCATCACCCGGACCGGGGCGCGGCTGCGGCCGCCGACCTCGTCGAGATCCCAGTCCAGTTCCGGCGGCTGATACAGCCAGACCCGGTCGGCCTCATTGAGCGCCGGGCCCAGGGTGGCGTGGTGCACGCCCAGACGCATGGTATTGGACCGCGGCTCCAGCACGGCCAGGATCCGCCCCTCAGAGCGGTGGCGGCGCAGCCCCTGCAGGGTCAGCGCGATCGCGGTGGGATGATGGGCGAAGTCATCGTAGACGGTCACCCCGCGCACCTCGCCGCGCACCTCCAGACGCCGCTTCACGCCCCGGTATTCGCCCAGCGCCTCGATGGCATGGGCCGCCGGCACCCCGGCATGGCGGGCCGCGGCAATGGCGGCCAGGGCGTTGTGCAGGTTGTGCTCGCCGACCTGTCCCCAGCGCACCGTCCCCTGCGCTCGCCCCTCGAACAGCACCTCGAATTCACTGGCATCGGCCCGGAGCCGGCGCGCCTGCCACTGGCCGGGAAACTCCCCCACCGAGACGGTCTCGGTGGGCGTCCAGCACCCCATCTCCAGCACCTCGGCGACATGGGCGTCGTCGGCGTTCTCCACGATCAGCCCCTGCCCCGGCACGGTGCGCACCAGGTGATGGAACTGACGCTGGATGGCGGTCAGATCTTCAAAGATGTCGGCGTGGTCGAATTCGAGATTGTTGAGGATCAGGGTCCGCGGCCGGTAATGAATGAATTTCGAACGCTTGTCGAAGAAGGCGGTGTCGTACTCATCGGCCTCGACCACGAAGAAGGGCGAGTCGCCCAGGCGCGCCGAGATGCCGAAGTTGGCCGGCACACCGCCGATGAGAAAACCCGGATTCAGTCCGGCATGCTCCAGGATCCAGGCCAGCATGCTGGCGGTACTGGTCTTGCCATGGGTGCCCGCCACCGCCAGCACCCAGCGCTGACGCAGGATGTTGTCGGCCAGCCACTGCGGGCCCGAGGTATAGGGCATGCCCGCATCCAGCACCGCCTCCACGGCCGGATTGCCGCGCGACAGCGCATTGCCGATGACCACTGCATCCGGCGCCGACGGCAGATCCTCCGCCCGGTAGCCCTCCTGCAGCCCGATGCCCAGCGCCTCGAGCTGGGTGCTCATGGGCGGGTAGACGCCGGCATCGGCACCCGTGACCTCGATACCCGACTCCCGCGCCAGGACCGCGATGCCGCCCATGAAGGTGCCGCAGATGCCGAGAATGTGTATGTGCAAAACGCGTCCCCTGGGGTGAATCCAGTTACCGTCATGTTGAGGCCCGGGCCCGCAGGATGGGCGCTCTGATAAGGACACCCGAACGGGCTCCATGAGCCTGGCATGGCAATCCCGCAGAGCCGGATCAATCGGTTGGAGATTGCCACGGCGCCAGGCGCCTCGCAATGACCAATCCAGCAGGGATTCGTCAGTTCAGCGCCGGCAGCACGGCAGCCACCACCATCTGCGACAGCAGGAAATAGATCACGCCCAAGCCGATACCGCCGTACAGCGGTATCTCCAACGCATGGTGGAGGATGTTGCCCAGCACGGCAAGGCTCCAGGCCAGGTACAGGGTCATGCCGACGAACACCAGCAGCGCATCCTGGCCGCCGGGCTCGAGGTCCCGGGTGGCGTAGATCAGGGGCGCGACCAGCAGCCCGAGCAGGGTCCAGGCGGAGAGCAGGGCGGTCAGGGTCTGGGTGAAGCGCTCGGGCCTGCCCCAAGCCCTGAGCAGCAGCTGGATGAAGGCCGCGATCAGCAGGGTCTCCACCAGGCTGGCGCCGAAGGCGAAACGCAGTTCGTAGCGGGACAGATACACCATCGTCCCGAGCGTCATATACAGGGCCACGAACAGCCACAGCAGTTCGCGTGCCGGCGGCAGCCGCTGGGGCCCGACCCGGAGCAGGCAGAGATCGAGCATGAATCTGAACAGTGCGGACATAAGGCAAGGGTCGCAGAGGGTAGGATGGGTGGAGTGAAGCGCAACCCATCAGCCATTCACGGCCGGCGATGGGTCAGGGCGCAATGCGCCTGCACCCATCCTGCAGGCCGCAACCACGCCTGTAACATATCATATTGCCATACCAGCGGCTTTGGGCTAGCGTCGCCCGGGTGAAAACGCCTCATCCCAAGCTGGACCTGCCCTGGCGCGGGGGCAATGAATTCGGACTGCTGATTGATGGCAAGGCCATCTTTCCCGTCATGCTGGAAGCGATCGCGCAGGCCCGCCGCAGTGTCTGGCTGGAGACCTACCTGGCCGAATCGGGCCAGGTCGCCACGCAGTTCATCCAGACCCTGCAGGCCGCGGCCCGGCGTGGCGTGACCATACGGGTGATGCTGGATGATTTCGGCGCCCGCGGCCTGAACCGGGCCGACAAGACGGCACTGCAGGGTCCGGGCATGCGGCTGCACCTGTACAATCCGCTCGACTATGGCCGGCTGCGCCGCAACCTGTTGCGCGACCATCGCAAGATCCTGGTGGTGGACGACGCAATCGCCTTCACCGGCGGCTGGGGTCTGACCGACGGCTTCAGCCCGGACAGTGCGGCGCCCTGGCGGGAGACCGGCATCCGCATCCGGGGCCCGAATGTCGGCGACTGGGCGGAACTGTTCACTGCCAACTGGGGCGCCGCCACCGGCGAGGCCCTGCCCGCGGTGCCCGGACCCGCCCCGCTCGCACCCGGCCAGCAGGGCCGGGTGGCCGTCGCCATGCGTCGCCCCTACACCGAAATCAAGCGCCACCTGCTGCGCCGGATACGCCGCTGCCGGGAGCGGCTCTGGGTGAGTACCGGCTATTTCGTCCCCGCCTGGAAACTGCGCCGGGCGTTGGCCCGGGCCGCCCGCCAGGGGCGTGACGTGCGCCTGCTGCTGCCGGGCCCGCTGACCGACCATCCCGGCGTGCGCTTCGCCGGCCGCCGGCATTACACCCGGCTGCTGCGCGCCGGGGTGCGCATTTTCGAGTATCAGCCACGGATACTGCATCAGAAGGTGGTGCTGTGCGATGACTGGAGCAGCATCGGTTCCAGCAACCTGGACCGCTGGAACTTCCGCTGGAACCTGGAGGCCAACCAGGAGGTGGAGGATGCGGCCTTTGCGGCCGGGGTCATGGCCATGCTGGAGGCTGACCTGCAGCAGAGCCGGGAAATCCGGCTGTACGACTGGCTGCGCCGCCCGCGCCTGGAACGACTCAGGGAATATCTGTTCGGGCTGCTTGACCAGCTTTCCGAACGGGCCATCCGCCGCTGACCCGGCAGGGTCTCCACTCAGCGCCGGCGCGCCGCCTTCTTCTTCGCGACCTTCTTCTTCGCGACTTTCTTCTTGGCGACTTTCTTCTTGGCGACTTTCTTCTTGGCGACCTTCTTCTTGGCGACCTTCTTCTTGGCGGACTTCTTTCCGCCGCTCTTCTTCACCGTCTTTTTCTTCGCCGCGGATTTGCGCACGGCCTGTTTCGCCGTTTTCTTCCTCACCGGGGCTTTCCTGGCTGCCTTCTTCTTCGCTACCTTTTTCTTGACAACCTTCTTCTTTGCGGCTGTCTTCTTGGCCACTTTCTTCTTGGCGACTTTCTTCCTGGTGACCTGCTTCTTCGCGGCCGACTTCCTGGCGGCTGTCTTCCTGGCCACTTTTTTCTTCGCGGCCTTTTTCTTCGCTGCGGCCTTCCTGCTGACCTGCTTTCCGGCGGCCGCTTTGGTGGCCGCGGACTTCTTGCCGGCCGGTTTTTTCTTCACGACCTTCTTCCCGGCCGCCTTCTTCGCCGCAGTCTTCTTCACCGCGGCCTTTTTCTTCACCCCGGCCTTCTTGCTGACGACGGCCTTTTTCGTCGCCGCCTTCTTTTTCGCAGCCACCTTCTTGCCGGCTGCAGTTTCACCGACAGCGGCCTTGGCGGCGGATGCCTTGCCAGACGCCTTGTTCGCGGTTGCCCCGGTCGCCGGCTCTGCCGCGGCTGACGCCGCTTCGCGGGCCTGTTCCGCGCCGGCGGCCCGCTGGGCGGCAATGGCACGGGCCGCGCTGCTGATGGCCTGACTGCGTTCCGGACGGGCCGGCGTCGCCGCCCGGGGCGCCGGTGCCGCCGGTTTGCCGGTGGTGGACGCCTCCACCACCTGAACCACGGCCTTGAAGATATCCTCGATCTCGCCCACGCCCTGGACCGTACGCAGCTTGTCCTGGCCCTGGTAGTAATCGACCAGCGGCGCAGTCTGGGTCTCATAGACCCGCAGCCGGTTGCCGATGGTTTCCTCGTTGTCGTCGGCGCGGTGATGCAGGTTGCCGCCGCATTCATCGCAGACACCGTCGACGTGCGGCGGTGAGGAGTAGATATTGCAGGTCCAGCCGCAGCTGGTGCAGGTGCGCCGACCGGTCAGGCGCTGCATCAGGATGTCGAAATCGACATTGATCAGCAATGCCAGTTCCAGCGGCTGACCGATCTCCTCCAGCAGGGTATCCAATGCCTCGGCCTGGGGCTGGTTGCGGGGGAAACCGTCAAGGATGAAGCCGCGGCGGGCATCGGGCTCCTGCAGCCGCTCGCGGATGATGCCCAGCACGATGTCGTCGGAAACCAGCTGGCCCGCGTCCATGGCGGCCTTGGCCTGGCGGCCCAGCGGGGTGCCGGCGGCAACGGCGGCGCGCAGCAGATCGCCGGTGGAGACTTGCGGAATACGGTACTTGTCCTGCAGACGTTTGGCCTGGGTCCCCTTCCCCGAACCCGGCGCACCCAGCAATACGATTCTCATTTTGGTGGTGACTCCTTGGTTTTATTCGTTATCCGGTGACGTCGAAATCATGGCGGCCAGACCGTCCCCGGTGGCCCGGGACCGTCCGCGTATTAATTTTTTTGCATGGGCGCATACATATTTTTTAGATGGCCCCACCCCCCGCATGCGTTTAAGCTACCGCCTCGAGTCACTGCAAGTCAACGCGGTAACCGCCGATCAGGCCGCCAGGGTTGCATGAGTTGCGGCTGGCGTGTTTTATTGCCTGCGGATTCCGGTTTGTGCCTGACCCTGGCCCGCGTGACGCGACCGAACCCAATGACCCAGACAGCCGATTTCAGAACATCCAGGCAGCACGCGCAGGCGGGTGTCGGCTGAACGCCACCGCCCGGCCCGCGCGGCGCCGGGTTTCCTTACCGTCAAATCAATAAACCGGGAGTACACAATGGCGAAATCGTCGGGCAAGAAGAACGCTTTCTATGCACAATCGGGAGGCGTGACCGCCGTCATCAATGCCAGCGCCTGCGGCGTGATCGAGACCGCACGCAAGCACAAGGACAAGATCGGCAAGGTCTATGCCGGGCGCAACGGGATCATCGGCGCGCTGACCGAGGACCTGATCGACACCAACAAGGAATCCAAGAGCGCGATCGCCGCGCTGCGCCACACCCCTTCCGGCGCCTTCGGCTCCTGCCGCTACAAGCTCAAGAGCCTGGAGCAGAACCGGCGCGAGTACGAGCGCCTGATCGAGGTGTTCGAGGCCCACAACATCGGCTACTTCTTCTATAACGGCGGCGGCGACTCGGCCGACACCTGCCTGAAGGTCTCGCAGCTGTCCAAGAAGATGGGTTACCCCATCCAGGCCATCCATGTGCCCAAGACGGTGGACAACGACCTGCCCATCACCGACAACTGCCCCGGCTTCGGCTCGGTGGCCAAGTACATCGCCGTCTCGACCCGCGAGGCCAGCTTCGACGTCGCTTCCATGGCCAAGACCTCCACCAAGGTCTTCATCCTGGAAGTGATGGGCCGCCACGCCGGCTGGATCGCCGCCGCCGGCGCGATGGCCTCCTCCGAGGACTGCGAGATCCCCGTGATCGTCCTGTTCCCGGAGGTCACCTTCAACCGCCGCAAGTTCATGCAGGCAGTCAAGGCCAAGGTGAAGCAGTTCGGCTATGTCTCCATCGTGGTTTCCGAAGGCGTGAAGAGCCGCGACGGCAAGTTCCTGGCCGACCAGGGCCTGAAGGACGCCTTCGGCCATGCCCAGCTCGGCGGCGTCGCCCCGGTGGTGGCCAACATGATCCGCGAGGACCTGAAACTGAAGTACCACTGGGCCGTGGCCGACTACCTGCAGCGCGCCGCCCGCCACATCGCTTCCAAGAGCGATGTCGAGCAGGCCTACGCCATGGGCAAGGCCGCAGTGGAACTGGCCATCAAGGGCAAAAACTCGGTCATGCCCACGGTAGTGCGCACCTCCAACAGCCCCTATCGCTGGAAGGTCGGCGAGGCCAACCTGTCGCGGGTGGCCAATGTGGAGAAGATGATGCCCAAGAGCTTCATCAGCAAGGACGGCTTCGGCATCACCAAGAAGTGCCGCGACTACCTGGGGCCGCTGATGAAGGGCGAGGACTATCCGCCCTACGGCAAGGACGGCCTGCCCAAATATGTCCGGCTCAAGAATGCGCCGGTCAAGCGCAAGCTTGGGGATTTCAAGGTCTGAAGCAATCCGCAGGAAGGGGCGCATCGCGCCCCTTTTTTGTGCCCTGCCGCCCATCCGATACACAGCAGTCAGGGCAGCGGATCCGGTCCGGCTTGATATCCGTCAAGGCCGGTGTAACCACCAACCAACAAGAATAGCCAGCAAACACCATTAAGGAATCTCTGATTTATTCGTCATTGCGATGCCCGGACCCGCAGGGTGGGGTACCCATGATGAAACCCGCTGGGGTTCTATGGGCGCGCAGCGCCGCGGCAATCTCCAACTGATTGATTCTACTGCACGAGATTGCCACGCCTGGCTCGCAATGACGCTTGAGTCTCAGCGCCATTCCATCAATAAGGTAACGGAGGAAAACCCATCATGTCGTCTGCGCTCATCTTCGCGCTCGTCTGCGCCATCGGCGCCATTGTCTATGGCGCCGTCTCGGTCAAGTGGATCCTCGGCAAGCCCAGCGGCAACGCCCGCATGCAGGAGATCGCCCAGGCCATCCAGGAAGGCGCCAGCGCCTACCTCAATCGCCAGTACACCACCATCGGCATCGCCGGCGTGGCCCTGTTCATCCTGGTGGGCCTGTTCCTGGACTGGGCCAGCGCCATCGGCTTTGCCATCGGCGCGGTGTTCTCGGGTCTGGCCGGCTACATCGGCATGCACATCTCGGTGCGGGCCAATGTGCGCACCGCCGAGGCCGCCCACAACGGACTGAACGCCGCCATGCAGGTCGCCTTCCGCGGCGGCGCCATTACCGGCCTGCTGGTGGTCGGTCTGGGGCTGCTGGGCGTGGCCGGCTACTACGGCATCCTGACCATGACCGGCGTCTCCACCGACAAGGCCCTGCATGCCCTGGTGGGTCTGGCCTTCGGCGGCTCGCTGATTTCCATCTTCGCCCGCCTCGGCGGCGGCATCTTCACCAAGGGCGCGGACGTGGGCGCCGACATCGTCGGCAAGGTCGAGGCCGGCATCCCCGAGGACGACCCGCGCAACCCGGCCGTGATCGCCGACAACGTGGGCGACAATGTCGGCGACTGCGCCGGCATGGCGGCCGACTTGTTCGAGACCTATGCCGTCACCGTCATCGCCACCATGCTGCTGGGCAGCCTGATGCTGCAGGACGCCGGTCCCTCGGCGGCCATCTATCCGCTGGCGCTGGGCGGCGTATCCATCATCGCCTCCATCATCGGCACCTTCTTCGTCAAGGCCAGGGAGGGCGGCAAGATCATGAACGCCCTGTACCGCGGCCTGATCGTTGCCGGCGTGCTCGCGGCCATCGCCTTCTACCCGGTCACCAGCATGATGATGGGCGACAACGGCCAGCACAGCGTCATGGCCCTGTGGGGTGCGGCCCTGATCGGCCTGGCCCTGACCGCGGCCATGGTGGTGATCACCGAGTACTACACCGCCACCGAGTTCTCGCCGGTGCGTCATATCGCGGCGGCCTCCACCACCGGCGACGGCACCAATGTCATCGCCGGCCTGGGCGTGTCCATGAAGGCGACCGCCGCGCCGGTGCTGGCCGTATGCGCCTCCATCTGGGGCGCCTATGAACTGGCCGGCCTGTACGGCATCGCCATCGCCGCGACCTCCATGCTGTCCATGACCGGCATCATCGTGGCGCTGGACGCCTACGGACCCATCACCGACAACGCCGGCGGCATCGCCGAGATGGCCGAACTGGACGAGTCCATCCGCAACATCACCGATCCGCTGGACGCGGTGGGCAACACCACCAAGGCGGTGACCAAGGGCTATGCCATCGGCTCGGCCGGACTGGCCGCGCTGGTGCTGTTCGCCGACTACACCCACGGGCTGGAGGCGGTGGGCAAGTCGTTCGCCTTCGACCTGTCGGATCACATGGTGATCATCGGCCTGTTCATCGGCGGCCTGATCCCGTATCTCTTCGGCGCCATGGCCATGGAGGCGGTGGGCCGCGCGGCCGGCGGCATCGTCAACGAGGTGCGGCGTCAGTTCAAGGAGAAACCCGGCATCATGGACCACAGCGAGAAACCGGACTACGGCCGCGCCGTGGACATGCTGACCAAGTCCGCCATCAAGGAGATGGTCCTGCCCTCGCTGCTGCCGGTGCTGGTGCCCATCATCGTCGGCCTGGTGCTGGGGCCGAAGGCCCTGGGCGGGGTGCTGCTCGGCACCATCATCACCGGCCTGTTCGTGGCCATTTCCATGACCACCGGCGGCGGCGCCTGGGACAACGCCAAGAAATACATCGAGGACGGCAATTACGGCGGCAAGGGCTCGGACGCCCACAAGGCGGCCGTGACCGGCGACACCGTGGGCGACCCCTACAAGGACACCGCGGGCCCGGCCATCAATCCGCTGATCAAGATCATCAACATCGTGGCGCTGCTGATCGTGCCGTTGCTGTAAATATAAAGATCTGCCACGGAATACACGGAAAGCACGGAATTCAATAATTCAATGGAAACTCCGTGACTTCCGTGTATTCCGTGGCGATCTTTAGTCTTTTGATTCAGGGCCGGTATAATACCGGCCCTTTCCGTTTATCTGGGAGCCTGTCATGAACCTCGATCGCGTCGACTCCGGCCGTGATGTGCCGAACGATATCCATGTCATTATCGAGATCCCGGCCCACAGCGATCCGGTCAAGTACGAGGTGGACAAGGATACCGGGGCCATGTACGTGGACCGGTTCATGAACACGGCCATGCACTATCCCTGCAATTACGGTTACGTGCCCCACACCCTGTCCGACGACGGCGACCCGGTGGACGTGCTGGTGCTGACCCCGGTGCCGCTGATCACCGGCTCGGTGGTGCGCTGCCGCCCGATCGGGGTGCTGAAGATGACGGATGAATCCGGCGACGACGCCAAGGTGCTGGCCGTGCCGGTGGACAAGCTGTGCAAGCAGTACCGCAAGGTGGAGACCTTCCGTGACGTCCCCGACATGATCCTGGAGCAGATCGCTCACTTCTTCGAACACTACAAGGATCTGGACGAGGGCAAGTGGGTGCGCGTCGAGGGCTGGGGCGGCATCGACGAGGCCAAGGGGGAGATAATGAACAGCGTGAAGATGTACAACGAGGCGCCGGAGAAGCCGAAGTTCTGATTACTTCAAGAGCGCCACGGAATACACGGAAAGCACGGAAATAATTATTGCTGTCAGTTATTGCAGGTCGGGTTAGCACAGCGTAACCCGACAGGGTGACGGGAAACGTCGGGTTACGCCCTGCGGGCTAACCCGACCTACACATAACACATTGTCCGTGCTTTCCGTGTATTCCGTGGCGCTCTTGATCCTGGCGCTTATCACTACCCCGGCGTGTTCTGCTCCACCCAGCGGGCGCTGCCGTCGGCGAGGGTCTCGCGCTTCCAGAACGGCGCCTTCGACTTCAGTTCCTCCATCAGCCAGCGGCAGGCCTCGAAGGCCTCGCGGCGATGGGACGACCAGACCGCGACCAGTACGATGGGGTCCTGCGGGGCCAGTTCGCCGATCCGGTGCAGGATCAGGGTATCCAGCAGCCCCCAGCGCTCGCCGGCCTCGGCGCTGATCCTCTCCAGATAGCCCTCGGTCATGCCGGGATAATGCTCCAGCGTCATGGCCCGGACGTCATCGTCCTGATTGAAATCGCGCATACTGCCCACGAACACCGCTGTGGCGCCGATGCGGCCATGCGGCGCCTGCGGCCGGGCCTCGTAGTCGGCCAGCCGCTGCCAGGGGTTGAAGGGGGTCGTCAGCACCTCGACCGGCATTTCAGCCTCCGGTCACCGGGGGGAAGAAGGCCACCTCGTCACCGTCGCTGACCGGGGCGGAGAAGTCGACATATTCCATGTTCACCGCCGCCAGCACATTGGCCGGCTGCTCGCGACCGTCGGTGGCCGCCAGCCAGACATCCTCCACCGAACCGCCCTCGGGCAGCTCGACCCGGGTCTCGGCGCGGTTCATCAGTTCGCGCAGGCTGGCGAAGAATTTGACATTGATCCACATGGTCGATTTGCGTTCAACGGCTGTAATCTGGTCGAATAGCCACGGAAAACACGGAAAATGCTTGAGCAAACTCTGGTCGTTACCCACCGTCATTCCCGCGAAGGCGGGAATCCATGGACCACGGCGGCGTCTGGATTCCCGCCTTCGCGGGAATGACGGAAAGGTCTTGTCCGTGCTTTCCGTGGCTATTCTTTAAGTTTAACACGCCATCACAAGCAAAGGCCCTGCTTCCCATGTCGGAATTCACGCATTTCAACGCCGCCGGCGAGGCCCACATGGTCGACGTCGGCGACAAGGACAGCACCCGCCGCGTGGCCGTGGCCGAGGGGCGGATCGAGATGCAGCCCGAGACCCTGGCCATGATCCGCGCCGGCGACCACAAGAAGGGCGATGTCCTGGGCATCGCCCGGGTGGCCGGGATCATGGCCGCCAAGAAGACCTCCGACCTGGTGCCCCTGTGTCACCCGCTGGCCCTGACCCGGGTGGAACTGGGCTTCGAGACCACGGACAACCCGGCAGCGGTGCACTGCAGCGCCACGGTGGAGACCCGCGGTCCGACCGGGGTGGAGATGGAGGCCCTGACCGCCGTGCAGGTCGCGCTGCTGACCATCTACGACATGTGCAAGGCCGTCGATCGCGGCATGCGCATGGAAGGGATACGGCTGCGCGAGAAGCGCGGCGGCAAGTCGGGCGACTGGACGGCAGACTAACCCCGCCCGGAGCGACGCAGCGGGGCAGGACGACGACGAACTCACCGCCGCGGCAGGGTCGGCGCAGTCGGCGGCGGCACCGGGGCGGCAGTGGCCAGCTGCGCCAGGGACTGCAAACGGTCGCGGAAGGCTTCGCACTCCGACGCCGGCGGCAACGCGTCCCGCTCCAGCCACCGCCGCAGCTGCTGTTCCAGAACCCCTGCCGCCTGTCCCAGTTCCGGATGACCGAAGGTGGACGCACCGCCGGCCAGGTTGTGCAGTTCGCGCTGCAACTGCTCGGCCAGGCCCTGCTCCCAGCCGTCCCGGCACAGCCGCTGCCCGTGCGCGTTCAGTTCGGCCAGGCGCTCCGGCAGGGCCAGCTGGTAGCGTTCGTGCAGCGCCTGCAGCTGCGCCTGCACTGTCTCGGTGTCATCGGTTGATACCATCGATGGTCACTGCCTCCCGCGCAGCCCCGCGGCGGCCGCTCACTGCCGGGCACAATAGCATGAACCCCGGCGGTTGAATCCGTCTGCAGCCGCCATTGCCGGCTCCGGGCCCGCCTATACCGCACAATCCATGGGTTGTGTTCCTTGCCAGGCTTGGGTAAAAGGAGGCCGACCCAATCACCTGATATAATCCGGATCCATGAGCGACGATACCCATCCCATCCAGGCCCTGGACACGGGCCAGTCCCAGGCCGAACTGGAACAGCTGCTGGCCGATCACCGCCAGCACCTCAAGGCCCTGCCCGAGACCGCCCCGGCTGCCGACCGCGCCCGGGTCCGGCTCGATATCGCCGAGGCCCTGCTCGGCCTGGGCCGCAATGCCGAGGCCTGGGACGAGGCTCGCGCGGTCTTCGATACCTTCATCGACAACGAACTCTGGCAGGAGGCGGTCGAGGCCTGCGACATCCTCTATCGCTGCGACCAGCCGGAGTCCATCCTCGCCCTGGGCAACGGCACCTGGCTGGCAGTGACCTACCCGATCGCGCCCGCCACCAGCGTGGCCATGCTGCACCACATCGTCGACGAGACGCCGGAGCGCTCCGACGGCGGCGCCGTGGCCGCGGCGGCGGCACACTACCTCGCCGACCTGCGCACCGAAGGCAGGGAGCACGAGAGCCTGACCTTCCTGACGGCACAGATCCTGGGCCGGGTGGCCGAGCGCCATCGCGACATCAAGGACCCGGAGATGATCAACGTCTGGATGGAGGCGCTGCAGCTCAACGATCCGGGCGAGTTCCTGCCGCGCCTGGGCAAGGTGCTGGAGGTGATCGTCAACGACAACTGGTGGTATGACCGCGACGCCCTGCGGGCGCGGCTGCCGGTCAACTGACCCCGTTGCGGTCAGTTGACCGCAACGGGGTCATTGCGATGCCCGGCCCGGAAGGGTGGGGTATACATAATGAAAACCCGCAGGGGTTCTATGGCCGCGCAAGCGGCGTGGCAATCTCATCCAGTTTCAAGGCACATTGAATGGCTGCCGTACCATGGCGCCACTCCCGACAACAATTCATCAGGAACACCCATGCCTTTCAAACACACCCGGCTCACCGCCCTGCTCTGCTCCGCACTGGCCTGCTCGCCGGCCCTTGCCGATACCCTGATCATGCACAACGGCGACCGCCTGACCGGCACGGTGGTCACCAAACAGGCCGACACCCTGACCCTGAAGACTCCCTATGCCGGCACGCTCGAGATCCAGTGGTCCCAGATCAGGCAGGTGATCAGCGACCAGCCGGTGCAGATCATCCTCGAGGACGAAACCCGCCTGACCGGCACCCTGCTGCCGGCCGGGGACGGGACGCTGCGGATCAAGGCCGGCGAGATCCTGGAGACCGCCCCCATCGAACTGTCGGCAGTGCGTTACATCAACCCGCCGGTGGAGGTCAACGGCGGGGTGCGGGTCAAGGGCAACATCAATGCCGGCGCCAATATCAGCAGCGGCAACACCGACACCGAGCAGTATCATCTCGATGCCGAGGTGGTGGCGCGCACCCTCACCAATCGTTTCACTGTCGGGGCGACCTTCAACCGTTCCACCGACGACGGCACCGAGACCGCCTCCAACGCCACCGGCTACGGCAAGTATGATCATTTCCTCACCGAGAAGTGGTATACCTACGCCAACGCCCTGTTCACCCGCGACGAGTTCAAGGACCTGAAGCTGCGCACCACCCTCGGTCTGGGCTCGGGCTATCAGTTCTACGAATCGGAACCGCTGAACCTGTCACTGGAAGGCGGTCTGACCTATGTCAACGAGGATTTCTACGACAAGGAAGACGAGAGCTACCCGGCCGGACGCTGGGCGTTGAACTACGACCGCCTGCTGTTCGGCAGCCGGCTGCGCTTCTTCCACTATCATGAAGGTCTGCTGGGGCTGGAGGACATCAACGACATCCTGATCCTGAGCCGGACCGGTCTGCGGGTGCCGTTGGGCCAGGGCCTGACCGCCACCACCCAGATCGACGTGGACTGGGACAACACCCCGGCCGACGGCAACGACAGCACGGATATGCGCTATCTGCTCAACCTGGGCTATGCGTGGTAACGGCTTGGGCGGGCGGTGTTGGCCGGGGGAGGGCTTCCGGGCTTAGCGTGCAAACTGCGCACATGCGCCCGGAAGCCCTCCCCCGGCCGACAGCGGTTCCGGAGACAGCGGACATTGCCGGGGATACTCTGCTCAAGGACGCCTGAGTGTCACCCCGCCTGCTGCAGCCCGTCGAGCATGTGGCTGACGGCACGGTCGAACAACGGCACGGCGTCGATCGGTCGGGCGCTGCCACGGCGGAATTCGGCGGCCAGCCCCTGCAGGGTCATGTCGGCCTCCTTGAGTCCCTTGCGGTTGGTAAACAGATAGCTGCCGGTCACCGGGCTGATCCAGGTCAGCTTGGCGCGCACCGTTTCACCGGATTCCCTGACGAATTCCACCCAGCCGCCCTGCTGCAGAGAGCGGGCCATCTCGGTGAACTCGTCCTCCATGACCTCGTGCTCGTCCCCGGACTCGTCGAGGATGATCTCCTCGACATCCAGTTCACCCAGCCCCTGCTCGTCCAGCAGCCGGTGCAGGGTCGCGTGGGCAGCCGCGTGGGCCTCGGCATCCATGGCGTCAGCCAGTTCGTCCACCTGTTCATCGACGTCGTCGATATCCTCCGCCAGCGGATCGGCGGCAAGCGGGTCGGCCGTGGACAACGCCTGTTCCCCGGCTTCGGCACCGGCATCGGCCCGTGCCTGCTGAACCACCTGCGCATGCAGATCGCCCAGCTGGGAGAGGAAGGCCTGATAGCTGTCATCGCTCATCGCCACCAGTTCCATACCCTCGCGCAGGCTCTCCAGCAGCCCGGGCAGCATACGCACCAGGCGGTCGCGCTCGCTGGCAAGCTTGGGCCGTATGCTCCACAGCAGGTTGTCGGTCACCGTCAGCGCACGCTTCCACTCCAGGCTGCCGTCGCCTTCCCTGACCAGCATGACCAGCAGATAATTCTTCCAGTAATTGACCATGAAGCTGCGGATGAAGGCGGGCAGGCTCAGGTTGCGGGTGCGGTGCGCGATCTCCTCTTCCACGTACTGCTTGGCATAATGCAGCTGCTCCTTGCTGCGCAGCAGGCCGGTCGAGGCGGCCTCCTGCTCGCTCGCCCGTTCGGCCTCCTCGGCCATGAAGGCCTCCAACTCCTCCAGCAGTTCCTCGAACAGCGCGACATCATCATCGAACTCCGTCTGCACCCGCTGCACAATGGATTCGACCGTCTGGTAAAGGGTGCTGTCACGATCATCCGGATTCCAGCCCGCGGCGGCCTCGGCCAGCGCATTGAGCAGGCGCCTGGCCGGATGACTCTTGCGATTGAAGAAGGCCTGATCCTGCATGGCGATCTTGAGCATGGGGATCTGCAGTCGACCGATCAACGCCTTCATGGGATCGGGGATATCGCGGTCATCCAGGATGTAGTCGAACAGCATGGACACCACGTCGATGATCAGTGCGTCCAGCCCGCCCACGCCCTCAGCCAGCGCTGCGGCCTTGACGTCATGAATCACATTGACGCTGCCGCCGCCCAGGGCCCGGGCATCGAGGCCGGCATAGCCGCCCGTACCCTGCTGCAGCAGGGTCAGCCCCTGCAGAAAGCCGGCCGGAACCGTGCCACCGATCCCGAAGCCGCCACCTACACCACCTACACCACCTGCACCACCGACGCCGCCAGGCGCCCCGTAGCCGCCCGCCGGCGCCAGCTGCTGCAGCGCGGCGAACAGGTCGGGACCCTGATCCTGCTCATCCTCCCCGGCCGGCGCCTGCGAGTCAGCGCCGGCAGCCGTGCCGCCCGCCGTCGCAGTGCGTGATTTCGAAGGCACCCGGGAGCGCAGGTCGGGAAGCACGTCCTGGCTGACCAGGAAGCGGTTGAGCGTCTTGTACAGCGGCAGGACATCCTCGCTGACCACATAGCGGTCGTAGAGCTTGAGGATGATCAGCTTGACCTTGAGGCCGGACTCGACCGGGCTGCAGGCCTGCAGAAAGGCGTTGCACAGCACCCGCGGCCCGACCGGGTTGGCGTGGCCCTCCAGCGCTTCGTCGGCCAGAAGATAGCCTATGCGCCGATCCAGCATCCCCAACTCCTGGGTGCAGCCGGTTTCAATCTTCTGGACCATGTTGGTGACGGCGAGGTTCTCCTCCATTTCGTCGTCGCCCACCAGGTCGAGTTCCAACTCATCCCCCTCCCGGCCGGCGGCGCTGCCGGCGGGCGCCGGGGCAACGGCGGTATTGAAGCCGTCGATCAGGGTGGACTGGAAAATCCGCTCCATGTCACTACGCTTGATCCGGACTTCCCGCATGGCATCGAAATACTGGCTCTGGACCGCATTGTTCTCGGCCTTTTCGGCCAACTCGAACAGGGCGTCGTCGACCTTGTCCAGCATTCTGCCAACGGCAGCACACAGATGCTGCTTCGCCTGTTCGCGGCAGGCGCGCAGCAGTTCGTTCGCTCTGCGCTGATCCAATCCCCTGCGGCTGCGTTCGTACTCATTCATATGAACGACTCTCATGGCGTGCCTCGTCGATGCGATCCGGTTGAATTAGTTCTCCTGCGTGAGTTGTTTCGGCCGCCTCATGCAAAGGCTCAGTCCCGATGCTGAAAAATGTGATCGCTGGCGCAAAATCCGGCCGACCGGCCCGGGTTGGCTCAACTCCGCAGCCACGGGGCCGACAATCCCGGTAACAGGAGATGCTGTCAGCCATTCGACGGGGTAGCCATGCAGAATATCGAATCCCACGCCACCCATGATCTTGCCCCGGACCTGATCACGGAGATCGTCGACGACGTCAGCTACCTGGTCTCACCGCCCGATGTCTGCGTGAAGGTCTTCGACCTGATCGAGTCCAACGACGCCTCGGCCCGCGACATCGGCGACGCGATCAGCCACGACCCCAGCCTGACCGCCCGGCTGCTGCGGCTGGTCAACAGCTCCTTCTTCAATTTCCCGCGCCGCATCGACACCGTCAGTCGGGCCGTGACCGTGCTCGGGGTGCGCGAGCTGTACAGCCTGGTGATCGCGGTCTCGGCCATCCGCTCCTTCTCCAACCTGCCGGTGAAGCTGGTCAACATCGACACCTTCTGGCGGCACTCGCTCTACACCGGCCTGATCTCACGCAACCTGGGCCGCGAGTGCCGGATCCTGCACCCGGAACGGCTGTTCGTGGCCGGCCTGCTGCACGATATCGGCAGCCTGGCCCTGTATACCCGCCAGCCCGAACTGATGCGCGACCTGCTGCTGGTCAGCGACGGCGACGAGGCCATCCTGCACCAGGCCGAACTGGCCGAGTTGGGCTTCACCCACGCCGAGGTGGGCGCGGCCCTGGCCGAGCGCTGGAACCTGCCCGAGGCCCTGTGCGAGGCCATCCGCTATCACCATCTCCCCGCCTACGCCGCCGAGGCCCGGATCGAGGCGGCCATCGTCCACCTGGGCGAGACCCTGGCCAACCGTTCCGAGATCGGCGCCTTTGCCGAGACGGCGGCGCCGGAGACCCCGGTCGACCCGGTGGTGTGGGACATCCTGGAACTCAGGGCTGAAGATTTCGATGCCGCGGCCGTTATCGGAGAGGCGGGGAATCAGTTCACCGATACCGCCGGGCTGCTGCTGGCCCGGGCCTGAACGCCGGCCGGGCCGTCGAAGCGGCTGGCGACACTGCGGACAAGCCCCTAGAATTCAGTCAGATGGTTACCATCAACACCAATTACCGGCCCGACGACCTGGGCACCCGGGCACTGGAGCGGGAGAACACCGGCCCGAAGGAGACCCGGGCCGTCAGCGCCACCGCGCCCAAGCCGGCCATCGCCGGCACCGAGTCGCGGCCGCAGCCCGAACCCCCGCCGCCGACCCTGCAGCGACAGGGGCGGGAACGGCGCAAGGGCCACGACCGGCGCCAGCGTGATATCCCCGTCCTGCTCGACACCCGCAGCAACCGCGAGCGCCGCCGCAATCCCGAAACTGCCGACGCGGACGAGCCGCCCAAACGCGGCATTGATGTCTTTACCTGACCGGGGCAGCGGCAATAACGCAGGGTTTTCGAAAAATTCTGTATTGCCTGCATCACTTCTGCCGTCGCAGATCAAGGTAGCGAAGAGATTTTATAGTCGTTTTCTTTGCGTCTCTGCGCCTCTGCGCCCTCTGCGTTACCCGTCGCCGCAGCGAAAATGATGATCACCCCCCGGCACCGCGGCGCTCGACCACCTTGTTGCCGATGTACTGCTCGATGAAGGCCAGGGCCTGGTGATTCAGACCGGCGAATTCCACGCCGTGGTGATAGACCCGCTTGCCGGCATTGCTGCTCATCTCCTCGCGCACATAGCGCACCTCGCAGGGCAGCACCAGGCGCCGGCCGCCGTCACCGCTCATGCTCGGAATCTCGATCGAGAAGCGCTCCCCGACTTCGCCCAGACGCGTACCGGCCACCAGCCGGGCGCCGGTCATGCTGATGTCGGCCAGCGCCACCGACAGCTTCTGCCCCTGCTCCTCCATCACCAGCATCATCGCCATGTCGTTGACCGGGATGCGCGAGGCGCGCCGGCCCTGCACGCTGTGCACGCCCTCGGGGAAGGCGATATGCAGGTAGGGATAGGGATCGGTACAGGTACGCAGGATACGGGACTGGAACTGGTACAGGCTGTCGCCGGCCTCGAAGCGGATCAGAACCGGCTCGTCCGCCGCCAGCGCCAGGCAGGTGCCGTCCTGCTCGGGCCAGCTGAGCATGACCGAGTGCGGTTCCCGATAGCCGAGCAGGGTCACGGGACGGCTGCAGTCGTCGTTCTCCGCCTCCAGCTGCAGGCGGCTCCCGACCACCAGATTGAAGGGATGGCTTGCCATCATCATGGAAAATTTCCTCCGAAATCCTTCCATGTTAACGGCACATTTCAGTCAAACTGCAGGTCGACCTCGAAGCCCTCGGCGGTTTCGGCGACCCGGATGGCGGCCAGCGCCGGCAGCCGGGTGGCGACATAGGCGCACCAGAGGGAGGCGACCGCCGAGTCACCCGCCTCGCGGGTGAGCTGGTTGAGCAGCTGCTCGATGGCGAAGTGCGCCTTCTGTTCAGTGGTGGGCGTATCGATACGGCCCTGCGGCAATTCCACGCCCCGCGCCAGCTCCAGGTCCAGGGCCTCGAGCCGGTGACGCACCTGGCCGGGCAGACTGCTGCCGCGGTCGAACTCGATACGCCTGCTGTCGTTGATATACACCACCATATTCGTGCTCATGCCGTGCGGATCTCCCCGGTTCGCCAGCCGCCATGGTAACGCAGCCCCGCACACCCAATCCCGCACGGATCAGGCGGGAGTGGAGCTGGCAGCGCTCCAGAAGGGCATACCGCGATCGAGGAATTCGGCATAGGGCAGGTAATGACTGCCGTCGCAGGAGAAGGTCAGCGCCACCAGGCCGTTGAAGATGTTGAGCGAGCCGGAACGCAGGTAGATGGTCTCGTCGGCGAAACGCAGTTCGCGAAAGCCGTCCAGGATCTCGCCTATGCGCACGGCCGGGATCACCGCCTTGTCCGGATAGGGCGTACGGCCGAAGGCCATGCAGACGTCCGGATCGATGAGTGCATCCAGATCCAGCAGGCGGTAACGGTAGGGGTCGTCGACGAACCAGACCGTGGCGCGATTGCTGGAAAAATGCAGGATGCAGTGGAACACCCCGTGATCGATGATCAACTCCTCCATGATGGCAAGCACGTCGCGGATGCGACGGTCCAGTTCGGTCTCGGTACGGGTCTGCAGAAAGACGTTGCGGCGGATGGCCGGGTCGCCCTTGATCTGGCGCCAGTGGTGCGGCTCGTCGTAGAGCTCGCGCGTCAGCGGCAGGTCGCGCAGGTCGAAGTCCGCGCCGAGAAACCCCACGATCGCATCGTCCTTGCGGATCACCTGAACCGCGGTGATCGAGGGCCGGTGGGCGCGCAGACTCATGTAGGAGTCCGACAGCAGCATGCCCTGGATCGGCAGCACCCGGTTCATGTAGGGCCGATCCGAACGGTCACGGCCGAAGTGCTCGGGCAGCAGCCCCTGGTGGGTGGCGTTGTCGCAGATCTGGCGACCGTACTTGTCGGTCACGTACAGGAACTGGCAGTACGGCAATTCGTGCAGGCCCGAACTCAGGGCCTGATTCAGCCATTCGCGTTCCGGCCAGACCTGCGCGCAGCGCTCGGCCAGCCGCTGCAGCGGGATGGTGATCATGCCTTCCAGCGCCTGGCGCTGGCGGGTGATGCTGGCCTGCAGGCCGTCGCCGGCCGTGATCGATTCAAGCGTAGCGTCGTTCATATCAAATCGGATGCTGGGTAACGGGTGCATGATAGCCAATCGTGACGACAGAACCCAGCCGGCAGCGGGCATATGTCCCCACCGCGGAAAATCCCTTAGAATACAGGAAGACAATCAACCCACCGCCAGGCGGGAGACAGCAAGTGAAACTGAGCGCGCAGGAATTCCGGGATTGGGAGCACAAGAGCATCACTCTGCTCGGCATGTCGGGAGTGGGCAAGACCCGCCTGTCGAACATCCTGCGCCAGCGCAACTGGTTTCACTTCTCCGGCGATTACCGCATCGGCACCCGCTACCTGGACGAGTCCATCCTGGACAACATCAAGCTGCAGGCCATGCAGATCCCGTTCCTGCGCGATCTGCTGCGCTCGGACTCGATCCAGGTGATCAACAACATCACGGTGGACAACCTGCAGCCGGTCTCCAGCTTTCTCGGCAAGCTCGGCAATCCCAGCCTGGGCGGGCTTGGCCTGAAGGAGTTCAAGCGCCGCCAGGCCCTGCACCACTGCGCCGAGATCGCGGCCATGCGCGATGTGCCCGAGTTCATTCTCAAGGCGCGACAGATCTACGGCTACCAGCACTTCATCAATGATGCCGGCGGCAGCGTATGTGAACTGGACGACCCGCCGACGCTGCAGGCCCTGGCCGAACACACACTGATCCTCTACATCCAGGCCACCGAGAAGGATGAGAAGGAACTGATCCGCCGCGCCGAGTCCTCGCCCAAGCCGCTGTACTACCGCGAGGCATTCCTGGACGAACAGCTGGAAATCTACATGCAGGAAAACGACCTGCCCTATGTCGCCCTGATCGATCCCGACGATTTCGTGCGCTGGATCTTCCCGCGGCTGTTCTATTCCCGCATCCCGCGCTACGAGGCGATTGCCGGGGAACACGGCTACACCATTACCACGGACGAACTGCACCAGGCCCGCGACGAGACCGATTTCCTGGACCTGATCTGCAGCGTCCTGGACCGACACTAAGGAAACGCGCATGCCACTGGTTGCCAATTCCGAACTGCCCGCCTTCGACCGCCTGCGCGGCGAGGGCGAGACCATCATCTCCAACGATGAGGCCATTCGTCAGGATATCCGCGAACTGCACATCGGTCTGTTGAACATGATGCCGGACGCCGCGCTGGCCGCCACCGAACGCCAGTTCTTCCGGCTGATCGGTGAAAGCAACCAGATCGCCCAGTTCTATATCCATCCCTTCACGCTCAAGGAGCTCAAGCGCGGCCCCGAGGGCCAGGCACACGTTGATCGCTATTACGAGTCCTTCGACCAGATCAAGGCGGAAGGCCTGGACGCACTGATCATCACCGGCGCCAACGTGATCGGCCCGGAGTTGTCGGAGCAGCCGTTCTGGGACCCTCTGATCGAGGTCATCGACTGGGCCTACGAGAACGTAACCTCCACGGTCTGCTCCTGTCTGGCCACCCATGCGGTGATGGAGTTCCGCTACGGACGCAAGCGCCGGCCGCTGGGCTTCAAGCGCTGGGGGGTATACCCGCATCGGGTCATGCAGCGCCGCCACCCGCTGGTCAGCGGCATGAACACCCGCTTCGACGTCCCGCACTCACGTTTCAACCAGATCGACCGCGAGGATTTCGAGGCCGCCGGCCTGCACATCCTGGTGGAGAGCGAGGAGGCCGACGTGCACCTGGCTGTCAGCGAGGACGGCTTTCGGCTGATCTTCTTCCAGGGACATCCTGAGTACGACGCCATCAGCCTGCTCAAGGAATACAAGCGCGAGATCATGCGCTTTGCCAGCGGCGAGCGCGAGGACTACCCGCCGTTTCCGGACAACTACTTCAGCATCACCATCCAGGCCATCCTGGACGAGCACCAGGAGCGGCTGACCCGGGCGCTGGCGCGGAACAAACCTCTGCCGGAACTGCCCGAGGCCCTGATCATGCCCTGGCTGGACAACACCTGGCACGACAGCGCCGAGGCAGTCATCAATAACTGGATCGGGAAGGTCTACCAGACCACCAACATCGATCGCCGCTATCCGTTCAAGGCCAGCGTGGACCCGCAGAATCCGCTGGGCATCAGGACCTTCGAGGAGCGTACCCCGGTCCCGGGGTTCTAGGACCGGTCAACAACAAGTCTCGGCGGCAACGCGGATGCAGTTGCGCCCTGCCGCCTTGGCCGCGTACAGGGCCTCGTCGGCACGGCGCACGGTTTCGGCCAGCGGCACCCGGGTGTCCAGCCGCGCCAGGCCGCAGGAGACCGTCACCCGGATGTCACCTGCCTCGAAACCGATCTCGCGCCCGGCGATCTCGCGGCGCAGCCGCTCCAGGATCTCCTCGGCCTGCGCCAGGTCGGTATTCGGCAGTGAGATCAGGAATTCCTCGCCACCGTAACGGCAGATGGTGTCATAGGGCCGCAACTGCTCGCGCAGCAGGCCGGACAGGGTCTTGATGACCTGGTCGCCGACCATGTGGCCGTAGGTATCGTTGATGGACTTGAAGTGGTCGATATCCACCAGGCTCAGGCAGCAGGTCTCCTGCTCCCGGCTGACCCGGGCGAATTCCTGGTTGAGCAGCAGTTCGCAGGCCTGGCGATTGAGTGTGCCGGTCAGGGCATCGAAGGAGTAGCGCAGGACCTGCAGTTCCTCGCGCAGGCCGACCAGACGTTCGCACAGGCCCTTCTGCAGATCCATGAAGTGGGCGTACTCGTCCTCGCGGATGGCGCGGCCTTCCTGCGCCTTGCCCGCCAGCAGCCGCCCCTGATCGTGCATCTTGCGATGCAACGCCTCGATGGCGGTGAAATGGGGATGCTCGCGGATGACGCCGGCGGCCTCGTGATAGTACCAGAGGCCGAACTTGCAGCGCTGGTGCGCGGCCGGATCCAGGATGTCATCGGTGAAGGCCGGCCGGCCGGTGATCAGGCCGCTGTGCAGCCGCCGCAGCCATAATTGATGATTCCGGTCGGCCCGTTCCAGCGTGTTGATCACACGCTGGGTCTCATCCTCGTCCAGAATCAGGGCCAGCGAACGGTCCATAGCCATCCTGTTGCATTGTTAGCCGGGCAGCGGCATAGAATGCAACGATAAACCCGCACTGCCCGGGCTGCAAACCTGATGCGCCCGCGGCAATCCGCCTGGAGAGCAGTCAATGCGATTTCACCAGCTCAGGATAGGAGACCGGTTCCGGTTTGAGGGAGAGCTCTATACCAAGCACAATGCCCTGCTGGCCGTGCATGCCACCAGCGGCCGGCAGCAGCTGATCAAACGCTCGGCCGCAGTCGAGCCCTGCCCTCCCGAAACTGCCGGCACGCCTGCCCGCCGCGAAGTCCCGGCCGCCGCCGTGCTGGCAGCCTTCGACGCCTTCTACGCTCAGTGCCGGCAACTGCTGGCCGAATGCGGCAACGACGTACAACTGGACGCACGGCTGGAACAGGCCCGCCAGGCCTTCCTGGACCGGCTGCAGAACAACTCTTCGTAGGCCGGAACAAACGCAGCGTTCCCGTCCCCCGGTTAAGCCAGCGGCGGATGTGCACTCCGGTTCCGGTGTCGATTGAACCAGCGCCGTGCCTGCGGCCGGCCCCCTCTTGCGGGCTTAGCGTGCAAACGGCGCACATGCGCCCACAAGAGGGGGCCGGCCGCAGGCACTCGTTTGGCGGGTTGAGTATCGTAGGATGGGTGAAGCCGGGCGAAACCCATCTTTTTTTCGGGAGCGGACCGATGGGTTGCGGCGCGCAACGCCTTCACCCATCCTACGTCACGGCACATCTGACTTCCTCATCCGTCAGGGGCCGCCATTGGCCGGGTTCCAGCGCGGCGTCCAGTTCCAGCGGTCCGATGGCCTCCCGATGCAGCGCCGTCACCCGGTTCCCGACCGCAGCGCACATGCGCTTGACCTGGTGATAACGTCCCTCTGTCAGGGTCAGCAGGATGCAGGCGGGATCGATCACCTCCACCTGCGCCGGTCGGGTGGGCATGGTCTCGCCCCGCAGCACCACGCCGGCCCGCAGGGCAGTGAGCTGAGGTTCGGTCACCGGCTCGGCCAGGGTCACGCGGTAACGCTTGGCGCACTGCCGGCGCGGCGAGGTCAGCCGGTGCGACCAGTCGCCGTCGTCGGTGATCAGCACCAGCCCCGACGCCGACAGATCCAGCCGCCCGGCCGCGTGCAGCCCTGCGCGCGGCTCCACCCCGAGCAGGTCCAGCACGGTCGGATGGCGGTCGTGGCGGGTGACACTGACCCAGCCCACCGGTTTGTACAGCATGAAATAGCGCAGGCCGCGCACACGCACCGGCGCGCCGTCCAGACACACCTCCGACGCCCCCATAACCGCCGCGGCCGGGTCCCGCACCTCGGCTCCCGCCAGCGTCACCCGGCCACGGCGGACTGCCTGCCGTGCACGCGAACGGGTCAGGGCGGTGTTCTGGCTGAGAAAGCGGTCCAGGCGCATGGCGCTATTGTACGCCGCACTGCGCCCGCCCGCCTCAGGCACACAGAAAAGCCCCGCCACAAGGCGGGGCTCAGGCATCCCTGCATGAAGGAGGATAAGGGGGAAGTAACCTCCGTCCGGTCTAGAACACGAACTGGCCCTGCAGGTAGATCTCGTCCTGATCGTTGCCGTTCACACCCTCAACATTCTCGCCCATGCGGTAGGTGAACTGGAATTTCAGGTCGTGCTTGTGCACGAACCAGTTGGCACCGACCGAGGCCCGGGTCCATTCGTCGGCGTAGTTGTCGGCATCCTGGGACTCGTAGCCGGCCACCAGTTCCAGCTTGCCCGGCATGATCATGTAGCCGCCTTCCAGCGCCCAGTTCTCCAGGTCGGTGCTGCCGTTGCGGAAAATGCCGCCGGTGTAGCCGCCGGCGACGGTGTCGGCATCGAACAGGTTGTACTGGGCGTCCACGGAGAAGCCAGCCGCCCGGAAGGCGCCGCTGACCTCGAAGCCGGTCACACTGTCCACGTCGGGCTTGCCGGCCTGGTTGGTGTTGTTGTCGTTGTCGTTCTCCCACTGGAAGGCCGCCACACCAACGGTGGCCTTCGTCTCGCCCTTGAAATCACCCTGGGAGAACTTGAGGATGCCGAAGGGATGGAAGTCGACGCGGGCGCCGTAGACCCAGCCTTCATTGAAATCACTGTTGCTGTTGATCGGGGTGTCGAAATCCAGCTTGTCCTCGTCGGGATCGATGGAGGAAGAGGCGAAGGAGGCGCCCCAGGTGATCACGTCGCCGCTCTTGCCGGTCAGATGGATACCGGCGGTGCGGTCCGGACTGCCGTAGTTGTGGTCACCGACGAAGGTACGCTCGACCAGCTGCTGCTTCTTGGACGAGGTCAGGTTCTCGCGCGAGAAGGGGAATTTGGCATTGCCCAGGGTCAGCTTCATGTTGTCCATGCCGGTGTACTGCATGTAGGCATCCTTGACTGCGATCTCGTTGTCGCCCGAGGCCTTGCCCATGTCCCACTGGAACTTGCCCTTCCAGTCGGGATGCACGCTGCCCTCGATGTAGGGACGGAAACGGCGGAAGATGACTTCGTCCTCGCTGCTGCCGTTGTCCGGGTCGATCGAGTTGTACTGCAGCTGGATGCGGCCGCCGAGCTTCACATAGGTGTCGCCTTCCTCATAGACGGTCACGCCTGCGCTGGCCGTGGTGGCGAGCAGGGTGCCGCCGATCAATGCGGTCATCGCCGCGGTAATCTTCTGCATGCGCATGTCTTTCCCCGTATTGCTGGTGAATGGAAGAATCGGAATACGGGGCGCAGTGTAGGGAGGGGGTATGACGTCTGGATTACCGGGGGGTGACATTTGGATTACAAAACAACAGGGCTGTTGTCTGCCCACGACGCAGGGGCTAAAGCGCCACGAAATCCACGAAACCCACCAGAATAATATTGATTGACCAGACCGGAACCGGAGGCGGGCCAGCGCCGGGCGGGCAGGGCTTTCGGGCTTAGCGTGCTGCGCACATGCGCCCGAAAACCCTGCCCGCCCGACACTGGCTTTACGTGTCGCGGTCAACGGGGTGTTGCAGTTGAATGTCGGGATAAAGGCCCCAAGGCCGGTTTCCGGCAGTGATCCGGGTTACCGGGAACGCCACTCTTATCCCGACCCAAGCCACCCCACCGAACCAGTGTCCGCGGCCGGGACCTTCCTGAGGGCGCATGTGCGAGGTTTGCACGCTAAGCCCTCAGGAAGGTCCCGGGCGCGGACACGGCAATGATTCAACCAACGTCGAAGCCGGGGGCGGGTCAGCGCAGGCGTCAGACCTTGGTGGATCGCAGGTAGGAGTCGACACCCGCGGCCACGCTGATCTCTCCGGCCTTGACCCGGGGCAGGTATTCGCGCATCCAGGGTCCGACATGCATCCGCGCCTGTTCCAGTTCCAGCCGGATCAGGTGGGTGACGGCGCCGCCTTCCTCGAGAAAACCGCTTTCGTCCATGTCGCGCAGGGCGCGCGCCTTGTCGAAAGGCACGCGGGCGATCTCGGCCTGCCAGCGCCCGTCCGCCAGGGTGAAACGCCCGTAGGCGGCACGCTCATCGCCGTCCAGCGGCTGACCGACCGAGCCGGTGTTGACCACCAGGGTGCCGTTGAAGCGCTTGATCAGCGGCTTGTGGGTGTGAGAGCCGACGAACAGATCGCGCGCCGGGCCGAGCTTCTCGACCAGTTCGTCTTCAGGCGTACTGGCCGAGATGCCGGCGCGGTTGCCCAATCGGGAACCATGAGTGATGTGCAGGGAGGCGCCGACCGGGGCATCCAGGTCATAGTGTTCATCCCAGGCGGCGATATCGGCCACGGCATCACCGAGCTGGCGATAGGTCCAGTGGGCAAACAGACGCAACTCCCGGGTCGGATCGTCTGCGGCCAGCGGGTCATCGGCACAGGCCAGCACATAGGCCTCGTGGTTGCCTTTGATGCAGCGGCTGCCGGGAAAGCGTGCCTGCAGCAGCCGCAGGCATTCCAGGCTGCAGGGACCGCGATTGACCAGGTCGCCGTTGACGATCACCTGATCCGCGCCCCAGCGCTCGATGTCGTCGAGCACCGCGGTCAGCGCCGGCAGATTGCCGTGAGCATCGGATAAAACTGCAAATTTCATAGGGATTCACGGGCCGGGAGTCATACCTATGATACCGGAAACCGGTCACTGGCAGAACCGCGGCGACCGCAGCCGACCCGCCTCGCGAAATGTGATGCACTTAACGGCAGTCGGATCGAAACAGGCGTTTCATGGCGCCACGAACGAACAACGTTCGTGGTTCCATCAACAACAAACAGCGTCAGGAGGTATACCCATGAAGAAGCAGATCACTGTCATCGCCTGTGCATTCGCCTTTGCCAGCGGCTCCGCCATGGCCGGGGAACAGGCCGGCAAGTTCAAGCAGCTGGACGCCAACCAGGACGGCTACATCTCCGCCGAGGAGGCACAGGCCAGCCAGGCCCTGAGCAGCCAGTGGCAGTCGGTTGACCAGGACGGCAACAACCAGGTCGACGAGTCCGAATTCAGCGCCTTCGAAATGGAGCCGCAGCAGGACACGAACCAGGAATAAGCCCCACCCTCAGCCCGGCGGCGCCTCACCGGCCGCCGCCAGGCTGCCTTCCCCGCAACTCAACCGCAGTTCCGCCGGGTCGGTCGAGAACACGAAAGGCGCGGTCCGCGTCAGTACGCTCAACCCCAGGATCTGCCGGCTCTTGCCCGGGAACACCGCCGCCTCGACATCCCTCAGTTCGCAGCGGCCGCCTATGGCCAGGCGCTCGATGCGATATACCGGCACCCGCATGCGCTCACCGTTGGCCAGAATACCGGACAGGTCCTTGAGATATTCGGCCTGGCCGGTTTCCTGCAGCGCGGCCAGGGTCACCTCGTTGATGGTCATGTAGCCCGAGCCGGTGTCGACCAGGAAGTCGGATGCCCCGAGCCCTGCGATCTCAGCACTGACGTAGAAGGTCGCCGCCGATCTTTCCTGCATCGGTATTCGGACGTCGAATTCCTGACCCATGGCGGGTCCCAGCAGCCAGAATGCCGCCGCACCAAGCCCCAGACGTTTCCAGAATCGTTTTTTCATACAGCACGTTACCCCATCTCAACCGCAGCCTCGATGCCGCCCTGCATACAGGGGTAGCAACATCCGGGCCATGCGGCCGGGCAAAAAAAGCGGCCCGGACAGAATCCGGGCCGCATTGGGGACGGCAATGAATCAGGGCCTGCTGCTCTGCAGCATTACCCCAATCACAAATCCTGCAGCAGCCGATCGATACGCTGCTGCAGGGCCTTGAGTTCCTCCCGCATGGCCGCCCGGCTGTCCGGGTCCCCCGCCTCGGCCTGACCCGACTGTCGCTGCCGCAACGCGTTCAGCTGCTGCCGCAGGGCCTCGTTCTCGCGCTCCAACTCCGCCACCCGGGCCTCGTAGCTGGCATAGGTCTCGGCGGCCTCGCGTTCGCCCTGCGCCTGCGCCCGTTCCAGTTCCGCGACCCGCGCCTCGTAGCTGGCATAGGCATCCCGGGCCTGGTGCTCGGCGGCCTCGAGTTCATGCTCCAGATCGCTTACCCGGGCCTGATACTGTTCATAGGTCTCGCGCGCCTCGGCCGCAGCGGCCTCAAGCCCGGTCAGGGCGGCACTGCCCGCGACGTGATCCTCGCGTCCCTGCTCCAGTTCGGCGACGCGTCTTTCGTAGGCCACATAGGCCTGTTGACTCTGTGCCTGGGCGGCCTCGAGCTCGTGCTCCAGTTCACCGACGCGGTCCTCGTAGTCCTGATAGGCGGCCCTGGCCTGGATCGCCGCCTCTTCCTTTTCCTGCTCCAGTTCGCGGACCCGCTGCTCATAGCTGTCATAGGTCGCGCGCGCCTGCTGTTCTCCCTGCGCCTTCTCCCGTGCCAGTTCGGCCAGGTAGCTTTCATAGCTGGCGTAGGTCTCGGCCGCCTGCTTCTCGGCCTGCTCCAGGGTCGGTTCCACCTCTCCGGTCTCCGGACCCGCGGCCTGTTGCGTCGTCTCCTCGTCGCGGGTCTCCGGCATCAGGCTGGCAACGAACAGAAACACCAGCACCACCACGGCGGCGATCTTGGCCTTGCCGATATTGCTTTCCTCGTTCCAGTTCTGCCTGAACCAGTCAGTCACGGCATCCAGCATGCTCTCCCCCCGGATTGTTTCGATATGAAGCAGTTACTGTAACCTATTATAGGCGGTTTCGCTGGGGCGCCGGGCACCGGCCGCGGCCGGGTGCCGCCGCCGGGCCCGGGTATGCTAGGGTCTGCTAACAGGCCCCGGCCTGTGACAGCATTGCGCCGGGCCCTCCCGGCATCCTGTTCAACCTGTTGGTCATCGCCCATGAAACGCCTGCTACCGCTGCTGATCCTGCTGCTGCTCGTCCTCATCCTGGTCCCGCTGCTGCGCGACGGCCAGTCCCCGCGCGAGCCGGTGACCGGCCTGCCCTGGCAGGTCGAGACCACGCCCGAGGGCCTGAGCCGGGTGTTCGGACTGACCCTGGGCGAGAGCAGCTTCGGCGACGCCCTGCAGCAGCACGGCCGCGACGCGGAACTGGCCATCATCGCCGACCCGGGCGAGGCCGGGGCGCTGGAACTGTTCTACAGCCGGTTCATGGCCGGGATGCTGTCGGGCCGGCTGATCCTCGGCACCCGGCTGGACAGCGCGACCCTGCGGGAACTGCGCGAACGCGCCGTCAGCAGCAGGGTACTGGACAGCGGCGCCCGCCGCTTCAGCCTGGACCCCGCCGATCTGCCCACCGCCCATGCGGCGACCATCGACTCGATCACCTTCATCCCCGCCGCCGACATCGATGTCGAGGTGGCCGAGCACCGCTTCGGGGTCCCGTCCGAGCGCATTCAGATCAACGCGCAGGTCGAGCACCTGCTCTACCCTGAGCTCGGCCTGGATCTGATCCTGGACCGCGACGGCAAGGAGGTTCTGCAGTATGTCCCGCCGCGGGACTTCGACCGGCTGCGCCGGCCGCTGGCACAGGCGGCTGAGGCGGAAGCAGCCTCATCCCGGTAGGCCGCGAACGGCCCGCCTCGGTTACAATAGCGGTTTGACTCTGACCGACATCCCTGCACCATGCCCCTGCTGACCTTTCGTGACGTCACCCTCCAGTACGGCGACCCGCCGCTGCTCGACCGCATCAGTTTCCGCATCGAGGCCGGGGAGCGACTGTGCCTGATCGGCCGCAACGGCGCCGGCAAATCCACCCTGCTGCGACTGGTCGCCGGCGATCTGGTCCCCGACGACGGCCGGATCCAGCGCAGCGACGGCCTGCGCGTCGCCCAGCTGGCCCAGGAGATCCCGCAGGAGACGCGGGGCAGCGTATTCCATGTGGTGGCCCGGGGACTGGGCGAAGTCGGCAGCCTGGTCGAGCGCTATCATGCCCTGACCCACGCCCTCGCCGCCGGCGAACTGGGACGGATGGACGAACTCGAGCAATGCCAGCACGCCCTGGAAACGGCCGGCGGCTGGGAGATCAACCAGCGGGTGGAAACAGTGCTGTCGAAGCTGGGACTGGATCCCGAGGCCGAACTCGAACGCCTCTCCGGCGGACTCAAACGCCGGGTACTGCTGGCCCAGGCCCTGGTCAGCCAGCCCGACCTGCTGCTGCTCGACGAGCCCACCAACCACCTGGACATCGATGCCATCACCTGGCTGGAGGAATTCCTGCTCGGCTGGCAGGGGGCGCTGTTGTTCATTACCCACGACCGCGCCTTCCTGCGGCGGCTTGCCACCCGTATCATCGAACTGGATCGCGGTCATCTGACCGACTTCCCCGGCGACTACGACACCTACCTCAGACGCAAGGCCGAACTGCTGGAAGAGGAGGAACGACACAACGCCCTGTTCGACAAGAAGCTCGCGCAGGAGGAGGCCTGGATCCGCCAGGGTATCAAGGCCCGGCGCACGCGCAACGAGGGCCGGGTCCGGGCCCTGCAGCAGCTGCGCCGGGAGCGCGCCGAGCGGCGCGAACAGGCCGGCAGCGCCAGGCTGCGGGTTCAGGCCGGCGAGCGCTCGGGCAAACTGGTGGTCGAGGCCGAGGCGGCCGGCTTCGCCTACAACGGCAAGCCGGTCATCCGCGACCTGAGCACCACCATCCTGCGCGGCGACAAGGTCGGCATCATCGGCCCCAACGGCGCCGGCAAGACCACCCTGCTGCAGCTGCTGCTGGGCGAACTGGAACCGACCAGCGGCCATATCCGCCGCGGCACCAACCTGGAGATCGCCTATTTCGATCAGTACCGTGCCGCCCTCGATGAAACGGCAACCGTGCTGGACAACGTCGGCCAGGGCCGCGACCGCCTGAGCATCAACGGCCAGGACCGGCACGTGATCAGTTATCTGCAGGATTTTCTGTTCTCTCCCGCACGCGCGCGTCAGCCGGTCAGCGCGCTGTCCGGCGGCGAGCGCAATCGGCTGCTGCTGGCAAAGCTCTTCACCCGCCCGGCCAATGTGCTGGTGCTGGACGAACCGACCAACGATCTTGACACCGACACCCTGGAACTGCTCGAGGAACTGCTGATCGAGTATGAAGGCACGGTGCTGCTGGTCAGCCACGACCGCGCCTTCCTCAACAACATCGTGACCAGTTCGCTGGTGTTCGAGGGCGATGGCCGGGTCAACGAGTATGTCGGCGGCTATGACGACTGGCTGCGCCAGCGGACACCGGCCGCGGCCGCCCCCCGGGGTCCGACGGACACGAAGCCGGAGGCGAAAAAAGCCCGTCCGGCCGCCCGCGCCGCCAGGCTCTCCTACAAGGATCAACGCGAACTGGAGGCCCTGCCACAGCGCATCGAGTCACTGGAGGCCGAGCAGGCCGGACTCACCGAGGCAATGAGCCGCCCGGAATTCTATCAGCAGGACAAGACGGAGATCGCGCGCGCGCAGGCCCGCCTCAATGAACTGGAGTCCGAGTTGGCGCAGGCCTATGCCCGCTGGGAGACACTGGAGGGCTGAGCCGTATCCTGCAACAACAATCCCGAAACAGTTTGCAGCATCGGGGCAATCAACCTGTTACACCCCTGCGCCAGAGTGGTTGCAGATGCCGGAAGGCCTGGCCCGGCATCCGGTCTCCCTGGCGTCAGGCCACCAGCGAGGACACCGATATGCTGCGCAAATACGTCATCGAACGCGAGGTACCCGGGATCGGCAGCAACAGCGCCGAAGGCTTCTGCACCGTCGCCGGGACATCCAATACCGCCCTGGCCAGGTTGGGCACCCGCATCCAGTGGGTGCATTCCTACGTCACCGCGGACAGGACCTATTGCATCTATCTGGCCGAGAATGAGGAGGTGATTCGCGAACACGCCCGCCTCAGCGGCTTCCCCGCCAACCGCATCACCGAGGTGGTGACGCTGATCGATCCGACCACGGCGAACCGCACCGCAGTCAGCCGGGTCGCCTGAAGCGGGACAGCGCCGCGGACTCGTCGCAGCCCGCGGCGCTGTTATTCCTTTTTCAGCAGGGATTTAAGATCGGCGAAGGGATTGTGGCGGGCACCCTGCCCCGATTCACCAGGGCTGCTGACAGTCCCGCCCATCGCCGCTTCCAGCTGCTTCTGATGCTCGTTGTCGTGGCAATAGAGGCACAGCAGTTCCCAGTTGCTGCCGTCAGCGGGGTTGTTGTCGTGGTTGTGGTCACGGTGATGCACGGTGAGCTCGCGCAGGTTGCTGCGATCGAACTCCCGGCCGCAGCGCCCGCATACCCACGGATAGAGCTTGAGCGCCTGTTCCCGGTAGTCCTTTTCACGCTGATCGCGGTAGCGGTGCGCCTCGGCCACCACGCGGTCGAGCCGGTCACTGTCCGGCCCGGTCTTTCTGTTCGTCATCCGGATATCCTCGTCATGCACGGATGGACCTGACAAAGCCGTCTCCAGCTTCTATCCTGATCATAAGCCATTCAACGAGGAGAACGCCAGTGAGCGACCATGTCTACAAGGTCATCGAGATCGTCGGATCTTCCAGCGCGGGCACGGACGCTGCCATCCAGCGCGCCATCAGCAAGGCCAGCGAGACCCTGCACAACCTGGACTGGTTCGAAGTGGTGGAGACCCGCGGCCACATCGTCGACGGCAAGGTGGGCCATTATCAGGTCAAGCTCAAGATCGGTTTCCGGCTGGATTAGGCAAAGCTGACAGCTCTGCAGGTTGAGTCAGGCGCGTGAGCGCCGTAACCCGATCACTATGCTGATATGTCATGTTGGGTTGCACCCTCCGGGCCAACCCAACCTACGCCTGTTTCCTGACCCATTTATCGCCCGACTTCCTGTATTTCTGCTTCACTGCCGACCAGGCGACACGAAAGGCCGTCTCTTCGCGATCGTCGCGGTCGGCGTATTGCTCCCAGGCATTGTTGAAGGCTTCCAGGAAGATCTCCCGTGCGTGTTCGGGAAGATGCTCCCGGACGCTGTCCGGCAACTCGCTGACGGATGCGTAAGGCATGTCCTTATCCTGCGCTTGTGCGTGTTGTGGACGGCCGGACTCAGCCGAACATATCCGAGGTGATGCTCTGGTACCAGCCACGGGCATACCGGGCTTCGTCGCGCCGGAACTGCGCGTCGGCCTCGGTCGGGCTGACCCCGCCGGAGTCCTCAACGCTTTTGATCTGCCCCTCCTGCATCCGGTAGACCGCCGCCACAGAGATGCCGTAGTCCGGCCCCACCAGGCTGTAGCAGGTATTCACGTAGGAAGGCTCGGGCAGATCCACCTCCAGAAGACGAGCGGCGATGGCCGCGGCGCAGACCTTGCCCTGGCTGTTGGCGGCAAAGCCCGACTTGGGCATCTGCCCGGCCACCGCGGCGTCCCCGATGACGAACAGATCCGGATGGATGCTGGATTCGAAACTGCGCTGGTCCACCGGGCACCAGCCGTCGTCGTTGGCCAGGCCCGTGCGCAGGGCGATCTCTCCGGCCTGCTGGGGCGGGATCAGGTTGACCACATCAGCCTTGAACGCCTTGTCGAACATGCTGTAGATGGTCTTCTGCCCGGCATCGACCCGGCCCATGCCGCCCCAGTCCGATCCCTTCACCCACTCGATCATGCCGGGATACAGCGCCTCCCAGCCCTGCATGAACAGGCCCTGCTTGGAGAACTTCTCCTTGGCATCCAGGATCAGGATCTTGGACTTCGGCTTATGCTGCTTCAGATAGTGGGCGATCAGGCTGGCGCGCTCGTAGGGTCCCGGCGGGCAGCGGAACGGATTGTTCGGCGGCGCGATGATGACGGTGCCGCCATCGTCCATGGCCTCGAGCTGAGCCCGCAGCAGCCGGGTCTGGTCACCGGCCTGCCAGGCATGCGGCATGGCCTCGGCCGCGGCCGCGTCGTAGCCCTCGATGGCATCCCAGCGCATGTCGATGCCGGGTGCGAGCACCAGGTAGTCGTAACCCAGCGTGCGGCCGTCATCCAGGCTGGCGGCCTTGGCCACGGGATCGATTTCGCTGACCGTCTGATGGATCACCTCCACACCGTGGGCCGTGCGCAGGGTGTCGTAATCATGGGCAATGAAATCGATGGGATTCATCCCCGCCAGCACCGTGTTGCTGAACGGACAGGTATGGTAGGTCTTCTGAGGCTCGACCAGGAGGATTTCCACGTCCTGGACATATCGGCGCAGATACTTGGCGCAGCTGGCGCCGCCGAAACCGCCGCCGACGATGACGACCCGCGGCCGGTTCAGGGCGCTCTGCCGGCTCCCGGACGCTTCACCGGCCTCGCCCATCGATTCATCCCTGCCGCCGCAGCCGACCAGCGGCAGACCCATGGCACCGAGCATGGAAGCGGTGCCGGCCCGGCCCAGCAGCCGCAGCAGTTCCCGTCGTGTATAGCGGCTCATCACTGCGACTCCCCGCCGAAGAACTCGGCGATCAGGCGGATTTCCTCATCCGTGTAGGCACTGGCGTGTCGGCCCATGACGGTGCCGTGACGCGCACCGCTGCGAAACTCCTTCATGGCGGTTTCGATGAAGGCGGATGACTTGTCGGCGATGCTCGGGATGGCGCCGGGACTGTGGCCGTCGGTGCCGTGGCAACCGGCACAGGAGTTGGCGAGCATGGCACCGCGGGTCAGTTCGGTCGCCGCCCCCGCCGCCGGCAGCAGGCCGGCCGCCAGACACAAGGCAGCCGTATACAGGTGCTTACGCATCTTCCCCTCCTCGGCCGGATGCGGCAATGCCTGGATTCCGGCGGCCTGTTCAGTGGTTATACAGGGGTAGGTATAGCGCAGGCGGACAGGAATGCAACGGCCCGGGGCCGCGCGAACTCAATGACCGGCCGCCGCGGCGTGGCCTGCCTCGATCAGCCGCCGGGTCAGGTGCAGCCGGACTTCGGCGTCCTCGGTCAGGGTATGGAACAGGTGGTGCGGTCCGGTCGCCGCGGCGATCTTCTGCTCCAGGTCCGGGCGCAGTTCGCGGTAATAGTCGAGCAGACGGGTATCGAAACGATGCAGGGCATGGGACAGCGGGTCCTTGCGCTGACGCGCGAGCACGGCGTCCTCGCCATCCGCATAGATATCGCCCAGACAGATATGCACCGCGTTGAACAGGGTGGCCCAACCGTTGAACCAGAACATCAGGTCGATATCGAAGCTCACCCCGGGCGGGGTGCGACCGGCCAGGACCTCGGCCAGCAGTTCCTTCTCCTTGACCGTTTCCCAGGCATCCATCTCCGCGGCACGGCCGTAGCCGTCGATGGTGGAACTGGTGAACAGGATCGGACTGTCCGGGTGCCGGGTGAGGATGAAGCTGGCATCCTTGACCACCGGCGCGAGCTGATCCGGGGCGAGCGGGTTGCGTTTGGGCCGGGGCGCGGGGGCCGCGCTCAGCACCTGAACCCGGTGGCCGCGCCGGCCCAGTTCGGCGGCCAGGCGGGCGAACACGCCCTTGTTGAACACGTCCATGGAGAAGTTGAGCGCCGTCTGCTTGTGCAGCAACGCCAGCTGGACCCGGTCGGCGTAGTATGGCGCGCGCTCGACGATGTTGGCGATCTTGGCCACCGGGATGCGTTCTTTGAGTTGCCCGCGCTTGTCGACGATCACCTCCTGGTGGAACTCGTCGAAGCTGATCTGCAGCAGCACCTGCGCCCGCGCCCAGTCGGCCGGACGGCTGTCGACAGCCGCCGCCATGGCGCCCAGCACCGCGTCGGTCGTCTCCGGGTCGTCGGCGAAATCGCCGTTGAGCAGGATGGCGAAGCGGGTGATGTTCGGCATGCTGCGGATGGCGGCATAGAAGCTGTCCAGCTGCCGGGTCAGGTCGCCGCCGGTGAACAGCACATTGTCGGCGAGCCCGTCGACCAGCCGGTAGAGCCGGTCGGGATCGGCATGCTTCGGTTTCGGCGGGCGCCAGATGAACATGCAGTGGCGGCAGGTCTGGGGGCAGCCCATGGCGGGGATCAGGCCGGCCTTGGCCAGGCGCGGCCGCTCGCCCGCGAAACCGGGATCCGGCAGGCCATCGACCAGGGCCAGCCGTTCGCGATCGGCAGCGGCCAGCATCTCGCCGTAGCGGTCGCGCTCCGCCCGCCCGATCTCGCTGTAGGCCACCTTGTAGGAACGGCTGAACAGGTCGAGGCCGCGCCAGGTCTCCAGCAGATCGGCGATCAGGGCCTCGGGATCGCCGCCGCGGGCGGCCAGCAGGCGCTGCAGCTGTTGCTGCTGGAGCGGCGGCTGCACGCCGCTGGACGGCAGCGACTGCCAGTGCGCGATATAGCCGCGCAGAAAACCTGCCACGTCCGGCTCCAGCAGCAGATCCATCAGGAAGGCGCGGCCGCCGCTGCGAAACCGCGCCACCACCGGCTCGCGCCACGCCGCCGGCACATTGTGTGTCAGCCAGTGGTACAGGTAGACCCAGGCCAGCACGAAGGCCAGGTCGGCCGCGTCCTCGCGTCCCTCCAGCAGCGCCGCCATGCCGCCATCCCGGGTCAGGCGGTTGACCTCGTTCTTGAACCGCTGGCGGGTGCTGCTCAGATAGACGTCCCGCAGCGGGGACTCATCCTCAGCGGACAAACTGGCTGCAGTCTCTGTCATGGCAGTATCCGGTGGCCGGGGCTGGGAACCGGCCCGATATTACCCCATCCTCCCCGGCCGGCGCCATGGCAGCGGATATGCCCGCGCGGCTGAAAGCGCAGGGGTTTTGTGCCATGCTTGGGATAATGTTCAACCAACCGGAGATGTCAGCATGAAGATCAATGAAGGCAGTCTGGACCGCGGCATCCGCATCATCGTCGGGCTGGCGCTGATCGGCCTGACCCTGGCCGGCACCATCGGCGTCTGGGGCTGGATCGGCGTGCTGCCGCTGGTCACCGGCCTGGTCGGCTGGTGTCCGGGCTACAGCCTGCTCGGCATCAGTTCCCGCAAGACCGGCAGCTGAAGCGGTTCTCAGGTCTTTTTCCTGCGGCGGGCGGTCTTCTTTTTCTTCGGCGGACTGTCCTGTTCTTCCTTGTGCATGTACCTGCTTAATTCAGGCCACATCGACTCCACCTGTTTGCGCAGGTTCGGCTCGATCTCCCTGGCAAACTCCAGGAAGGTGCGCGCCACCAGCGACAGTTCCTTGCCCTTGGGATAGACCAGGTACCACTGGCGCATGATGGGGAAACCCTCGACGTCGAGGATGGCCACCGGCCCGTCCGTGCCCTCCAGGGTCAGGGTGTGCAGCGACAGGACCGACAGCCCCAACCCGCCCACGATGGCATGCTTGATGGCCTCGTTGCTGCCCAGTTCCATGCGCACCCGCGGCCGCGGACCGTGGGCGTCGAAGATGCGCAGCATGGCATCGCGGATGCCGGAACCCGGCTCGCGCAGGATGAACGGCTCCTCGACCAGGCGCGACAGCGGGATATTCTTCTTGCCCACCAGCGGGTGCTCGCGCGGCGCCATCACCACCAGGGGATTGGGGGCGAAGGGATAGGCCTCGAGCTCGTCCGAGGGCGCCTGGCCCATGATATAGAGGTCGTCCTCATTGGACAGCATGCGGTCGATGATGCGGTCGCGGTTGGTGACCTTCAGCGCGACATCCACCCCTGGGTACAGCCGACTGAACTCGCCCAGGATCTCCGGGGCCAGGTACTTGGCCGTGGTGATCACCCCCAGGCGCAGCCGGCCGCGGCGCATACCCTTGAGGTCGGCCATCTGCATTTCCAGGTTGGACAGGGTGTCGAACATGCGCCGGCAGGCTTCGTAGAGCACATGCCCGGCCTCGGTCGGGCGCACGTTGCGGCCGACGTGCTCGAACAGGGTCAGCCCCATGGCGTCGGTCAGCTTCTTGATCTGCATGGACACGGTGGGCTGGGTCAGGAACAACTCTTCGGCCGCACGGGTGAAGCTGCCCAGACGGACAATGGCCTCGAACACCTGCAGCTGGCGCAGGGTGGCATGCCGGATCAGATAATCCGGCATCGCCGACGGCGGCGTGTAGTCCCGATCACGTGCACTCGGCATCTCGCTCATGCCCTCCAGTGTACAGCTTCTGTGTGCAAAGCAGTATCCACCTCTCAGCCGGCCACGGGCGTATGAATCGCGCCGCCGGGGCGGGGGCCCGCCCCGGCCCGCTCTGCCGCCCCGGCACAGCGTTCCTGAAGCATCTCCAGAGCCGTTTCCTTGTCCGGGAAGAAGGCCTCACGGCCCAGTTCGTCCACCAGACCGCTCTTTTCCAGCGCCTGCATGACCTGGTGCTTGAGGCCGCTGAAACACAGGCACACCCCGACTTCGCGCAACCGACGCGCCACCTCGTGGATGCGGTCCTCGCCGGAGGCGTCGATCTCGTTGATGCCGCTGCCGATCACCAGCACGGCGCAGGCGCGCGGAAACTCACTGTGGGCTTCCAGGACCATATCCTCGAAATAGGCCACATTGATGAAGGTCAGCGAGCCGTCGAAGCGCACCGGCACGAAGTCCTGGCTCAGTGGCTGCAGCCGGTGGGCCTCGATCCCACCGAGGGTGCCGTCGGCCTTGCGGCTGACGATCTCGGCCCGCGGCCGCATGGTGCGGATCAGGTAATGCAGCACAGTCAGTACCACGCCCAGCAGGATGCCGTTGGCAATGTCCGGCGCCATCAGCAGGGTGGCGACGAAGGTGATGATCCCGATCACCGCCCCGACCCGGTCGATGCGCCAGGCCTGGATCAGCGGTTGGACGCGGATGAGGCCGAACACGGCCAGCATCACGATCACCGCCAGCACCGCCTGCGGCAGATGATACAGATAGGCGGTGAAGAACAGCAGCACCAGTACCACGGCCAGGGCACTGATGATGGCAAACAGTCCCGTCTTCGCCCCGGTGCGGGCCGCCACCGCCGAGCGGGAGAAGGAGCCGCTGACGGTATAGGAGCCGAAGAAGCTGCCGGCGATGTTGGCCAGGCCCTGCCCGACCAGTTCCTTGCTGGTATCCACCCGTTCACCGGTGGTGGTGGCAATGGCGCGCGAGATCGAGGTCGCCTCCATGAAGCCGATCAGGGCCATGACCAGCGCCGCCGGCAGCAGCGCCGGCACCAGGCCCCATTCCATCTTCGGCAACTCGAAGCTGGGCAGGCCCTGCGGGATGTCGCCGACCACCGCGCCGCCGGCCGACAGCACGATGGTGCCGTTACTGACATTGCTGAAGCGCCACAGGCCGGGTTCGTGTTCGGCTTCCCCGGTCAGATCCGCGTCGGCGTGAAAGCGCAGCACGCCCTCGGGCGCGCGCACCGCGCGCAGCGGCGTGGCATGCATTTCGACCTGACGCAGGGTGTTGTCCGATTTCAACCGCTTCAGATCATGATCGAGCACGGCGGCCTCGGCACGCAGGCCGGCGGCCTCCTTGATCGCGTCGTGCCCGCCGCGCTGCTCCAGCCGCTCGGCCTGGCGGCTGAGATCGGCGATCTCGGTCGTGAGCTGATCGATACGGGTACGAGCCTTGTCGAACGCCTCCACCGTGGCCAGCAATGAGCTATGTTCGATCTGCTCCGGACTGACACTGGTACGGTGTTCGAACCCGATCAGTTTGCTGGCCACCGTGGCCACCACCACTGCAATCAGCACGCCCGGCAGCGACGGCGCCACCCGGCGCAGGCCGGCGATCACCAGCCAGGCGCCCAGCGCGAACGCCAGGGTTGCCCAGTGCAGCTGCGGCACCTGCGTCACCACCCGCCACAGATCGAGCAGGTAGGAATCGGTGCGCGGGAAGGGCACGCCGATCACCTTGCTCAACTGGGACAGGCCGATGATGAGCGCCGCGGCATTGGTGAAACCCACGATCACCGGCGTGGACAGCAGATTGACGATCGCCCCCAGGCGGAACGCACCCAGGAACAGGCGCAGCACACCCACCATCATGGCCAGCATCACGGACAGGGCGATGAAGTGGTCGCTGCCCGGACTGGCGAAGGGGATCAGGGCCGCGGCCGACATCAGCGACAGCATCGCCACCGGCCCGGTATGCAGCTGACTGCATGAGCCCCACAGGGAGCCGACAATGACCGGCACGAAGGAGGCGTACAGGCCGTAGACCACCGGCAGACCGGCCAGCTGAGCGTAGGCCATGCTCTGCGGCACCAGCACCAGGGCCACGGTGATTCCGGCAAGCAGATCCGCGCGCAGCTTGGTCCGACTGAGCGGAAACCAGCGCAGAAACGGGAACAGTGTTTGAAAAACGGCGGGCATATTCACTCTGACTCCAGTGGCATTTGCCTTTCCGGGCCCGGGCAGACAAAACCGCCCGCGCCCCGGCCGGCCACCTCCGCCCAGCGCAGACCTCGTCCACCCGGGCATCAACCGAATACCTAACAGTTATTGGGTGTTTTATCCATAACAGCGATTGGTAGTTTCGAGTATCTGGTGATTGCCACTTCAATACAAATCGATAATAAAAAGGTTATTGATCGATTTATACCTATAGGTCTCAGTCCGGCCACACCCGCCGCCCGCTCTGATAGGGATCGGTCACGGGTGCCGCCGGCGTCGGCTTCGACTTGCGGGCCGCAGGTTTCCTGCCCGCGGACGCCTTGCCGGATGCCGCGGTGGATTTCTTCGCCGCACCCGAAGCCGAGCCGGCACCGGCCTTGGTCTTGCGCATGGAGGCAACGAGTTTTTCACCGGTCTTGTCTGCTTCGCTCATGATGCGATCACCTCACTGATCAGGTTGTTGATCTCCTCTGCGGCCTCGGCACCGCGGCGCCCCAGGTCCAGCACCGTCCGGCCTTCCAACACGCTGGCGCGATACGCGGCCCGGCGCCGCACTGCGGTTTGGGCAGCGGGCAGGTCCAGTTCGTCCAGGGCCTGGCGAATCAGGCGGGAGAGTTTTGTCCGCGGTTCGAGCTGGTTGATCACCAGCCAGGCACGCAGATCGGGATTCACTTCACGCGCCTGGGTCACGGCACGCTCGATATGAACCGTCGCCCACAGGTCCAGGGGCGAGGGCTGCACGGGAATCAGGGCGACATCGCACAGGCGCAGCGCGGCCAGTGTCTGTGGCGCATGCACCGAGGGCGGGCAGTCGATGACGATATGTCGGTAATCGCGTCGCCGGCGCGCATACAGGCGCTCGAGATCGGCCTGAGCGGCGATCACGCCGGGAGCGGTCTCGCTCTCGGCAAAGGCCCGCCACTGCAGTGAGGAGCCCTGGGGATCGGCATCCAGGATGATCGTGGGTTCGGCCGCGCGATGTGCCAACCCGGTGGCCAGATTGATGGCCAGCGTGGTCTTGCCGGCACCGCCCTTGTTGCCGACCAGCGCGATTACGGCCATGGCGCCGTCGCCTCAGTTGGCGCTGTCGGTGCCGCGCAGCTCGTCGAGCTGTTCGGCAAACCGACGCTGGCTGTCGCTCAGCGCCTCGGCGCCCTCCTCGGCATGGATCGTGATATTGACGTAATCACGGCCGAAGCCCATATCGGGGTACAGGCCCTCGCGCTCGGAGAGATCGGCTGCGCGATCCAGAAAATCGCGCAGCGATGAATAATCCGGAAACTGGTAACGGCGTTCGAGACGGTGGGGACGATTGCGTTCCTGCCATTCGGAATTCATGACGCGTCTCCTGTATCAGCTGCCGGACGTGGCAGCGGGTCGCTTGAGTTCCTCGATCCAGGCGGCCAGCTCGCGTGCGTGTTCGCGCTCCTCCTCCAGGAGGGTGGCGAAGAACAGGCGGCTGTCGTGATCGCCCTGTCGGGCACAGTGACCGGCGGCCTCGGTATAGAGTTGCACCAGTTCCTGCTCGAAGGACTGGTCCTCCTGCAGCAGCGCCTCCAGGTTGGCGCCCAGGCGCACCGGCCGCAGTTGCGAGGCATTGGGGGCGGCCCCCAGGGCAAGCAGACGCGCGATGATACGCTCCACGTGCCCCATCTCCTCGCGGGCTTCGGTACGCAGCCGTTCGGCCGCCTCGGTCAGACCCCAGGTCGCGGTCAGGCGGGCCTGGGTGCTGTAGAGCTGGACCGCGCTGAGCTCGAGACTCAGGGCCCGACCGAGATAACCGAGGACACGCTGATCGGCACTGGCATAGGCCATGGTCATGCCTCCGTCAGTGGGATCCCTGTCCCGCCCTCACTCAACTGCGCTGCGGGCGGTTGCCAGCCATGCCGGACGCCTCGTCCAGCACCGGCTCGACCTCGCGGTGCGGACGCGCAATGATGTGCGCCGCGACCAGGCCGTCACCCACACGCTCGCAGGCATCGGCACCGGCACGCACCGCCGCGTTGACCGCGCCGGTCTCGCCGCGCACCAGCACGGTGACGTAGCCGCCGCCCACGAACTCGCGCCCGATCAGGCGCACCTCTGCCGCCTTGGTCATGGCGTCCGCCGCTTCGATGGCGGGCACCAGGCCGCGGGTTTCAATCATGCCGAGCGCAATACCGTAGGTATCGTTGGCCATGGCTGGGATCTCCTGTTCGATAAACAAATAATGACGGATCAAATGACCCTGGCCGATCCTGTCCCTGAGTCATTGCAAGGCGCTACGCGCCCCGCAATGACGTCGGGTCAGAGATGGCTCAGGCTGCGCTCGCAGGCTTGTCACCGCCGGTCGGCAGCACCGGCTCGACCTCGCGGTGCGGACGGGCAATGATGTGCGCCGCAACCAGGCCGTCACCCACGCGCTCGCAGGCATCGGCACCGGCACGCACCGCCGCGTTGACCGCGCCGGTCTCGCCGCGCACCAGCACGGTGACGTAGCCGCCGCCGACGAACTCACGGCCGATCAGCCGGACTTCCGCCGCCTTGGTCATGGCGTCCGCCGCCTCGATGGCGGGCACCAGCCCGCGGGTTTCGATCATGCCCAGAGCAATACCGTAGTTCTCAGTTGCCATCTTCGTGTCTCCGTTGTAAGGATTGATCAAGTAATCAGTTGGCCTGGCTCGAGCCCAGAACCGGCTCGACCTCGCGGTGCGGACGCGCAATGATGTGCGCCGCAACCAGACCGTCACCCACGCGCTCGCAGGCATCGGCACCGGCACGCACCGCCGCGTTGACCGCGCCGGTCTCACCGCGCACCAGTACGGTGACATAACCGCCGCCGACAAAGTCGCGGCCGATCAGCCGGACCTCGGAGGCCTTGGTCATGGCGTCCGCCGCCTCGATGGCGGGCACCAGCCCGCGGGTTTCGATCATGCCCAGTGCGATGCCGTAATTGTCATTTGCCATCTCTGTCTCTCCTGCTCGCTCGTCGTTGCTTCAAATCGTTTGCTTCAATTTCCGACGCGGTTAGTCCGTCGCCTCTTCCCAGTGATCGATGATGCCGCCGATGGTCAGGTCGGTGTGTACACCGAAATCCCCTGCCGCATAGCGGGCCGCCGATCCGCTGACCGTGAATACCCAGTTGCCGGTGCGGGCCCCGACCGGGTCGACCGCCACCTGGCGCTTGCCGGCCGCGCTGCGCAGCACCCGCAGACTGATCTGCTTGAGCCCGTCCACGCGGCGGGTGCAGACCAGCGGGGCCTCGACCTGGAAGATCTCCATCAGCCCCGGCCCCGTTCCGATTCCGGCGCCTGACCCTCCTCGGGCGGCCAGCGGTCGATGATGCCGACGATGGTCAGATCACTCGGGTATTCCTTGCTGCCGGCGGCCTCGCGGGCCGCCGAACTGCCCACGCAGATCACCCAGTCGCCGGGGATGCAGCCGACTGCATCCACCGCCACCGCCAGCGCACTGCCGTCGCGCACCACCTGCAGGTGCTTGTGCTCCATACCGGGGATGCGGTTGGTCGCCACCAGTGGGCGTTCCACCTGACAGATCTTCATTCAGTGCGCCTCCTGTGCCGGTTCCCGCACGCTGCAGTCCAGTACCTCGACCCGGCCGCCGACGCCCTGCTCGTGATCGATATCCCGCACCAGTTGCAGTGTGTGCAGCAGACCGTCCGCGGCCAGTGCGGGGTAGCGCGCCGCCAGGGCGCCGGCCACCCGCCGGCAGTGCTCCACCGCGCGTTCACGCGCCGCGGGCACCTTGCCGTGGTAGTCGAAACGCACCACCACCGGGATGGGCAGGCCGTGTCCGACATTGAGCCGGCTGAAGATCTTCACGCCCACGTCCAGGTCGGGTGCGGCCTCCTCGACCGTGTCGAGGTAGGCGAAATAAGTGAGGTTGCGCAGCTGCACTTCCTCAAAGCCCTTGCCGGCGCCGATGAAACGCTCGGCATGGCCGATATCCGGGTAGCGCCCGCCATGATGACGCTGCACGTACTCGATCTGCGACAGATTGTTCTCCAGCAGCCGCGCCAGCAGCCGCAGCATGCCGCTCGGCGCCTCCGGGGCGGCTTCGCGCAGCCGGGCGTCGATGCGCTCGCCGGCATCCCGGGCGTGCAGGCCACGGGTCTCGTCATAGAGCTGCGCGGCGTCCACCCAGGCCCCGGGCTCGATGCCGCCCTCGGCGGTCGGCAGGTGCAGCCGGATGGCATCGGTGTCGGTATCCAGCCCGATCAGCAGCAGGTCGATGGACGCCCCGCAGCAGTAGCTGTTCTCCACCGCCTGCTGAAAGGCCAGCAGGCGCTCGCGTCCGGCCTCGGCGGCACGCACCGCATCCGAACCGTGGGCCGCGCAGCCCTCGGTGTCGGGGGCGCTGGAGCTGTAGTGATACACCACCGCCTTGAGGTAGCGGGTCGGCGCATCGGCCGTATTCGGCGTGCCCTCGCGAAAGCGCAGCAACTCGGTCTCGCCCCATTTCTCCAGGCTGTCCTCGATGTCGAACAGCGCGCCGGCGTAGGACTTGCGCCGCACCGTGCGGTAGGGCAGGCGCAGCACGTAGCGGATCACGTGCGCCAGGCGGCCGTCGGCGCAGGGCGAGATATCCAGGATGTGGAATCCGCACTCCTGCAGAAAGGCCTGGAACTCGCCCTCGTCAGCCCAGCCCAGCGGGTCGGCGCTGAAGAAGTCGTCCGAAAACCGCAGGTAGGTCTCGAACACGCACCAGGCATACAGCCGGCGCATATCGAGTTGGTCCACCCAGGCGTCGGCGAGGATCCAGGCCGGCAGTTCGAAGCCGAGCCGTTCGCGGGCGACGGCCTGGGCCTGGCGCTCGAAATCCTCTTCGTGCTGCAGGGCCGAAACCCTGCGCAGGGCCGGCACGATGGCATCGAAGGCGGCCTTCACGCGCTGTTCGTAGTCGAACAGCCGGGCATTGTCCTCGCCGCGCACCAGCGCGTGCACGCCGCCGCCGACCCGCGGCGCGCCCGGCGCCGTCGGGGGCACCACCCGCGCCCCCGGCCGCCGCCGGGGGGCAGCGACCGGCTGGGCCGGGCGCGCTGTGTGCGAGTTGCGGGTGCGATTCAACATGCCGGTTGCGTCTCCGTTACCTGTCCGTTACCTGTTTGCGTTCAGCCGCGGGCGCCGCCGGAATAGGTCACCAGCGAACCCTTGTCGGTGTTGCCGCTGCCGCCGGTCACCCGGCTCACGGGTTCGGGCAGGCCCTCGTTGCGCTTGGACTCGGGCGGGCTCATCACGCTGCCGCGGCCGCTGCGCTGGGTCGGGTTGCGACGCGTGGCCGACATCCCTTCGGTGCCCGTGACCCGGTCACCGCGGTCCCAGTCGTCGCCGGTGATGTTCACACCGGCGTCCATGCCCTCACCGCTGATGCGCGGCTTGACCCGACCGCCGACTTCCGCGGCCGCCGGCGGCACCGCCACCGTCTCGGACTGCTGCCGGGCGGGGCCGAAGCGCGCCTCCTCGGTGCCGGTGACCTTGCCCCCGGCCATGCCGAAGGGCCCGGTGATACGCCTGCTCTGCTCATAGCGGGTCCCGCTCACGCCACCGCCGTGCTCGGCGATCTGCTCGACCTGGGACGGCTGGTGCACGCTGAATTTCCCCCAGGGCACATCCGCGCCCAGCGGCTGCGGGAAGTCCGGCGCGCCCGGCTCGGCCGGGGTGGCCGGACAGGCCGCGGCATACTGGTCGGCGCCCACATAGGGGGTGCCGCTGACGGTCTCGCAGGCGCCCTTTCCGGCCCCGGTGAGCTTGCCGTCGATGCCCGGCTGCTGGCCGGTCATGATCATGCCCGGGGTGGAGCGCAGGGGCCGGGTGCGGATCTCCGCTTCCTTCGCCTGCTCCGGCGCGCAGTAGCTGCGATACTGCTCGGCCCCGGCATAGGGCGTGCCGGTGATGGCCTTGCAGGTGCCGGGCTCGTCGCCGGTCACGCGTCCGGAACGTCCGGTCATGCTGCCGCTCACGCCCAGGCCCTTCAGGGTCTGGGACACGCCCACCTTGGCATCCTGCGGCGCCGGCGCGGTGCCGCAGAAGCCCTGGTACTGCTCGCGGCCGATGTAGTCGTCGCCGGTGATGTTCTTGCAGGTGCCGGGCTCGTCGCCGGTCACGCGCTCGCTGCGCCCGACCAGGGTGCCGGTGACGCTGCCGCCGCGCAGGGTCTCGGTGCGCCCGACCTTGTCGGGATGCTTGCCGTTGCCGCGCTGCATGTACTGGGTCCCGGTCAGCTCGCGGTCGGCGCCGGTCTCGTCACCCGTCACCCGGGACGAACGCCCGACATTGCTGCCGGTCACGGCGCGGCCCTTGCTGGTCTCGGCCCGGGTCACCTTGGCCGGCCCGGACTCGGGCAGGCTGGCGCAATATGCCTGCGACTGCTCGGCACTGACATATTCGGTGCCGGTCACGCGCTTGCAGGTGCCGGGCTCGTCGCCCGTGACCCGCTCGCCGCGACCGACCCGGTTGCCGGTCACCCGGCCGCCGCGCGCCGTGCTGGTCACGCCGACCCGGGTGAAGCTGCGCGGGGCGTCGGTCTGGCAGAAGTCGCGGAAGATATCCGCACCCATGTATTCGGTACCGGTCACGTTGCGGCAGGTGCTGTACTCGTCGCCGGTGGTGCGACGGCTGCGCCCGACCATGGTGCCGGTCACGGTCTGGCCATGGCTGGTCTCGCCTGCTCCCACCTTCCAGGGCGCATCCTGGGCCGGGCCGACCTTCGAGGTTTCGCTGGTACGGCTGCTGCGCTTGCGTCCGCAGGGCTCGGACTTCTTGTGGCCGGCCCCGCCGTTGCGGCTGCGCTGCTCACGCACCGCCCGGGCCAGTTCCCGGGTAGTGAGCTGGGGGTTGGCCGCCCGCGCGGTCTGGGCCGCGGTCATGCCGTTACTGCTCAGTCCCGCCTTGCCGCGGCTGGACAGGGCCTGGCGCCGGGCCAGCGAAGCCGCGCGAGCGTTGCTGGTCTGGGCCTTGCCCGGCTTGCGCCGCACCCGGCTGCGAGCGGAATCGCCGCGGGCCGGTGCCGCACCGGCGGTCGTCTCCGCCGCAGTGCGCTGCGCCTGACGCTCCTTGTCCTTGCAGCCACAGCCGCAACTGCCTTCGGCCTTCTTCTCCGGCGCTGCGCCGGCCGGCATCGTCGCACCTGCAGTGGAATCACTGCGGGTGCGGTCGCCGCCCTTCAGCGCAGCCTTGCCCTGGGTCGACAGTGCCTGACGCCGGGCCCGCGATGCCGCGCGCGCGCCGCCTTCGGCCGCCGCGCCGCTGGTGTTGGCCCGGGGCGCGGTCGAAGCAGACCCGCCGCCGGAGGCCGCTGACTTGGGCAGAGCGCCGCCCTGCGGCTTACCGCCCTGCGGAAGCCCCGCCTTGCCGGCCTGGGACATCGCCCGGCGCCGGGCGCGGGAAGCCTCGCGGGCGCTGTTGCTGGAGCTGTTTGCAGTCTGTGCCATGATGGAACCCCGTTGCGTCGTCGCTAGTGCGCGTTCAGCCGCGTTGTCTTGCCGCTCAGCCGCGGCCCTCGAAGACCACGAAGGCCGAACCCTGGCTCTGGGTGTAGTTGTCGTAACCCAGCAGCTTCACGTGGTGGTCGGGATAGGCCCGGTGGCACGCCTCCAGCTCACGCAGGACGACGTCGAGATTGGACTCGCCGAACATCGGCAGCTTCCACATGGTCCAGTAGTGGTTGGCAGCCTTGGACGGATGCTCGTGCTCGATGGCCGGCGTCCAGCCCTGGGCGATGATGTAGGCGATCTGATCCTGAATCTCGTCCTGGGTCAGCGGCGGCAGGAAGCCGAAGGTTTCCAGGGTCTGGGCGGTCTGGAAGTCACCCATTTCATACGTGCTTGCCATGATTGATTCCTCGTAGCTTGTGGTCGGTTGCGAGTCGGGTCAGGACGGGGCTTCAGCCCACGTCCAGCTTGTCCACGGTCTCGAACTCGAACTTGATTTCCTTCCAGGTCTCCATCGCGATGGCCAGTTCAGGGCTGTGCTTGGCCGCTTCGGTCAGGATGTCGCGGGCTTCCTTCTCGATCTCGCGACCCTCGTTGCGTGCCTTGACGGAGGCTTCCAGCGCGACGCGGTTGGCGGCCGCACCGGCGGCGTTGCCCCACGGGTGACCCTGAGTACCGCCACCGAACTGCAGGCAGGAATCGTCGCCGAAGATGGTGACCAGCGCCGGCATGTGCCAGACGTGGATACCGCCGGAGGCAACAGCGAACACGCCCGGCATGGAGCCCCAGTCCTGATCGAAGAACACACCGCGGGAGCGGTCTTCCGGCACGAAGGATTCGCGCAGCTGATCGACGAAGCCCAGGGTGGAGGCGCGGTCGCCTTCCAGCTTGCCGACCACGGTACCGGTGTGCAGGTGATCGCCGCCGGACAGGCGCAGGCACTTGGCCAGCACACGGAAGTGGATACCGTGCTTGGGATGGCGGTCGATAACGGCGTGCATGGCGCGGTGGATGTGCAGCAGGATGCCGTTCTTGCGGCACCAGTTGGCCAGGCCGGTGTTGGCGGTGAAGCCGCCGGTCAGGAAGTCGTGCATGATGATCGGGCAGCCGACCTCCTTGGCGAACTCGGCGCGCTCGTACATCTGCTCCGGATCCGGGGCGGTGACGTTCAGATAGTGACCCTTACGTTCGCCGGTTTCCTGCTCGGCCTTCTGGATGGCCTCGGCGACGAATTCGAAGCGGTCGCGCCAGCGCATGAAGGGCTGGGAGTTGACGTTCTCGTCGTCCTTGGTCAGGTCCAGACCACCGCGCAGGCACTCATACACGGCACGGCCGTAGTTCTTGGCGGACAGGCCCAGCTTGGGCTTGATGGTGCAGCCCAGCAGCGGACGGCCGTACTTGTTCAGGCGGTCGCGCTCGACCTGGATACCGGCCGGCGGGCCGCCGCAGGTCTTGATGTAGGCGATGGGGAAGCGGATGTCTTCCAGGCGCAGATGCTTGAGCGCCTTGAAGCCGAACACGTTGCCCACCAGCGAGGTCAGCACGTTGGTGATGGAACCTTCCTCGAACAGGTCGATCGGGTAGGCGATGAAGGCATAGAAGGATTCGGAGTCGCCGGGCACGTCCTCGATGCGATAGGCGCGGCCCTTGTAGTACTCCAGGTCGGTCAGAAGTTCGGACCACACGGTACTCCAGGTACCCGTGGAGGATTCAGCGGCCACGGCGGCGGCCACCTCTTCGCGCGGCACGCCCGGCTGGCCGGTACACTTGAAACAGGCCAGCAGGTCGGTATCCAGCGGCACATAGTCCGGCGTCCAGTACATGTCGCGGTATTCTTTTACACCCGCGTCATAGGCTTTAACTGACATGATCTTCTCCTGCTTCGATTACGGAATTTGATGGTACGCAAACTGATCCTCGGGACATGGCGAAGCATAGGTGCGCGTCTATTCATCATTCCAATCAATCTTTTATTAAAAAATGATAGATATATGTCTATGCTTCACCGGCGCCGAGAGATAACCGTTTATGACATAAGGAAAAAAATGCCTGCCGGAGCGATGACTGGAGGCAGTCCGAGCGCATAAATTCTAGGTGGCCGGTCCGCCTCCGGAACAAGCTGTTGCCACTCACCCCTCCCCGGTGCTCCTCAGTACAGTAGGGGCCGGCCGAAGTGCCCCCCCCGGGTCTGTCGACCCATTCACACAATCGCAAAACCGGTCTGCCCGCCGCAGCGGGACAGACCGCACAGCCCCCCACTCCCAATCGACTAATATTTATAATTAAATGTTATAAGCTGCGGCATATAACACATTCCCTTCGTCAATTGGCCCGCCCCCGTTTTGACCTTGGTCAAAGTGAGCTTTATTCCACCCCCTCCTAATGGCCAACAGGGAAGACGTCGATGCACTCGCAGCCATCGCTTTCGTACAGGCGCACGGACCCGGGCAGCGCACATGCATCACTGCAGGACAGCAACAGGCCCTGACGCCTTCCTCCCGCGCCTTGTTGTACACACCCCAGGAGGTTGGAAGGATGATGAAGCACAGACAACTAACACCCCGCACAGCAAGCATCCCCTTACTGCTCGGCCTGTCATTGTCGCTGGGCATCGCCGAAGCCGGCCGCGGCCCCGGCCCCGGACCCGGCGGCGCCGGCGACGACAGGGGCGACCCGACGGCGGGCGAAGCCCTGTTCCGTCACACCTGCAGCGGCTGCCACACCTTCGGACACGGCGATCATTTCGGCCCCGATCTTGCCGAGCGCAAACTGAACGACGGCTGGACCAGCCGGTTTCTCACCGACCCCGAATGGGCCACGACCTATACCGGCTATGGCCGCCGACTGTTGCAGGAGTGGGGTTACGTGATGCCGGACTTCGAACTGACGCAATCGCAGATAGACGACCTGCTGGCCTTCTTCACCGCCCAGGACGTACTCGGCCCGCTGGAACATACCGCGCCGGCGGAACTGAGCGAGGGCGAGTTCAGCCACGCCATGAATACCTATTTCGATCGCTGCGCCGGCTGTCACGGACTCTACCGCACGGGCGCCACCGGCCCGGATATCGGCGTGGCGCGCTCCGAGTGGATCGGCACGGACGGGCTCGGCGCGCTGATGCGTTACGGCAGCGCGGGCGGCATGCCCGATTTCGGTGACAGCGGCCTGCTCACCGAAGAGGACATCACCCTGCTCGCCGCCTACCTGCAGCAGCCCCCGCCCGAGCCGCCGGCCCTGCCGATGGAAGACATTCAGGCCAGCTGGAATCTCAGCGTACCGGTCGCCGACCGGCCCACCGAACCGGAGCATGAACGCAACTGGGAAAACTTCTTCGGCGTGGTACTGCGGGATGCGGGACAGATTGCGATCTTCGACGGCGACAGCCACGAGGAGGTGGCGCGTCTGGACGTCGGCTTCGCCGTGCACATCCTGCGTTCCTCGTCCTCCGGACGTTACTACTACGCGATCGGCCGCGACGGCCTGGTTTCGCTGATCGACCTGTGGAGCAGCGAGCCGGCCGTGGTCGCCACGGTGAAGGGTTGCCACGACGCCCGCAGCGTGGACGGCAGCAAGTTCACCGGCTACGAGGACCAGTACCTGATCGAGGGCTGCTACTGGCCACCGCAGTACGTCACCTTCGATGGCCTGACCCTGGAGCCGCTGGCGCGGGTGGACCTGCCGATGACCAGCATCGACGGCGACACCCTGCCGGAGAACCGCGTGGCCTCCATCGTCGCCTCGCCCTTCGAACCCACCTGGGTGATCTCGCTGAAGGAAAGCGGCTACGTCGGCATCGTGGATTACTCGCAGCCGGACTTCCCGCTGGTAACCTCGATCGCCACCGAGCGCTTCCTGCATGACGGCGGCTGGGATCACAGCGGACGCTATTTCATGGTCGCCGCCAATGCCAGTGACAAAATGGTGGTCGTGGACGTCAGCGAGCGCTCACTGGCGGCCAGCTTCACCACCGGCGATACGCCGCATCCGGGCCGCGGCGCCAACTGGGAGGATCCGGTATACGGCTGGGTCAATGCCACACCGCACATCGGCGAGAACACCCTGGCGATCTACGGCGCCGATCCCCAGGCACACCCGGAATACGCCTGGCAGGTGGTGCGCGAGATCGAACTGCCCTCGGCCGGTTCGCTGTTCGTCAAGACCCACCCGAACACGCCCTGGGTGCTGATCGACATGACCCTGAGCTCGGACGGCAGTTCGCATCGCCAGGTCTGCGCCTACTCCAAGGCCGACGCCGTGATCGACCGCTGCTTCGATGTCGCCACCCGGGGCCGGGCGGTGCACTTCGAGTTCAATCAGGACGGTTCCGAGGTATGGGTCTCTGACTGGGCACAGGATGGCGCCACCGTCATCCTGGACAGCCAGACCCTGACCGAGATCGACCGCATTGAGGGCCTGACCACGCCGACCGGGAAGTTCAACGTCCACAACACGGCGCACGAGGTCTACTGATCCCGACCGGCCGGGACCTTGTCCCGCGCCATAAAAAAGGTTCATGGCGCATTTCCGGGGAAAGGCAAGCGAACCAGCCCAGCCGGCAGACCGGTAACCCAGAGCCGTCATCCCGGCGAAGGCCGGGATCCAGATACCTCGGCGGCCTCTGGATTGCGGCCTGCGCCGCAATGACGGATGCTGGCTTGGTTTGCCTGTGGGGGCTGCTGCGACTCTTGAGCAACCCTGCAAATCTGCGAAGAACCTAAAAAAAACGGCCGGTAACGCTCAGGCGTTACCGGCCGCTTATACGTCAGACCGCAGGTTCAGATCAACGCGGACTGGCAGTGCTGGCACGGCCCTTGTGCCGGATGCTCGGCCGCCCGCCATTCCCGCTGCGCCCGGCACCGGGTTTGCCGGCCCGATGATCGCGGCCGCCGCCCTTGAACTTGCGCTTGCCCGCCGGGCGGCGATCATCGCCACGCGGCGCCGGTTTCTGCGGTTCCAGGCCGGGCACCACGATGCGCGGCAGCCGCTCGCCCAGCAGACGCTCGATGCCGGCCAGGTTGCGCCGGTCGTCGGGACCGATCAGCGAAATGGCCGTGCCGGTGGCCCCGCCGCGGCCGGTGCGGCCGATGCGGTGGATATAGTCCTCGGCCACCATGGGCAGGTCGAAGTTGATCACGTGGCTGATACCCCGGATGTCCAGGCCGCGGGCGGCCACGTCGGTGGCCACCAGTACCCGCACCTTGCCGCGGCGCATCTGATCCACGGTGCGCTTGCGCTTGCCCTGGTTCATGTCGCCGTGCAGGGCCGCGCTCTGATGACCCTGGTCCTGGAGTTTGGTCGCCAGCTTGTCCGCACCGCGCTTGGTGGCGGTGAAGATCACCGCCTGCGACAGCGACTGGTCACTGAGCAGGTGAGTGAGCAGCTTGTGCTTGTGGCCGATGTCATCGGCCTGGTGCGCCTGCTGCTCGATCGAGGCGTGACGCTCGGTGTTGGCCGCCAGGGCGATGCGCGCCGGGTCCTTGAGCAGCCTCCGGGCAATCTCCAGGATGCGGCCTTCCAGGGTGGCGGAGAACAGCAGGGTCTGGCGGCTGGCCGGGGTGGCCGCGGCGATCTGGTTGACCGCATCCACAAAGCCCATGTCCAGCATGCGGTCGGCCTCGTCCAGGATCAGCACCTCCAGGCGGGAGAAATCCACCCGGCCGCGCTCCATGTGGTCCATCAGCCGGCCCGGCGTGGCGACCAGCAGATCCAGCGGTTTGCCCAGCAGGCGCATCTGCGGCGGATAGGGCACGCCGCCGACCACGCTGCCGGAGACGATGCGGCTGAAACGGCCAAGCTCACGGATGTTGGCCTCCACCTGGCCGGCCAGTTCGCGGGTCGGGGTCAGCACCAACACGCGCGGGCCGTGGCCGCGGCTCCGGGCCGGCGTGGCCAGGCGCTGCAGCACCGGCAGCACGAAGGCGGCCGTCTTGCCGGTGCCGGTCTGGGCCGAGGCCATCAGGTCGCGGCCGGCCAGGGCCACGGGGATGGCCTGGCGCTGGATCTCGGAAGGTTCGGTGAAGCCGCAGGCCTCGATGGCACGCAGCAGTTCGGAATTCAGGTTCAGGGAGTCAAACGACACAATACGACACCTCATCCGCCCGTCACTGGCAGATTGACGATTTTCATAACAGAACCGCGCGGATGCGCAGGATTACATGACGGATAATCGACTGGTTCCGGTCGCGCCGCGGCCCTCGGGGCCCGGACGCGGAGGATTCGTTGCAAACCCGGAAACCAGTGACAAGCACGGAGGAAGGTTGGAAACGAACTCGACCTTGCGGTTTTCCTGCAAGGTGCGCGCACTATAACAGGTGACGGACGGAATAGCGAATCCGGTCTGCAGAGCCGGTAGGATGGGTGAAGCGCAGCGCAACCCATCGTTGCGGTGGTACAAGATGGGTTACGGCGCATCGGCCTCCACCCATCCTGCCTGTATTCCACCCGCACCCCGTCGCGGGTCCGGTCGTCGGGATGGCTGATCACCTGCCCGCCCGGCTCGAGCCCGGACAGGCTCTGCCCGCTCAGGCCTGCCCGCCGGCCGCCCCCGGCTGGTCTATACTTCGCTTCGGCCCGCCCGCCAACCTGCGGCGCCCGGCCCGATCCTTCCTGTAGCGAGGTATACCAATGAAAACCCTGAAGCGTGCCTGCACGGCTGCAGGCCTGTTCACCCTGGCCGCCGGCCTGGCCCTTCCGCTTGCCGGCCGGGCCCAGGAACGCGATCCCGACGATCTCATCCAGCGCGGGCGCTATCTGGCCCAGGTTGCCAGCTGCAACGACTGCCACACGCCCGGCTACTTCATGTCGGGCGGGCAGGTGCCGGAAACGCTGTGGCTGACCGGCGACAACTTCGGCTGGCGCGGCCCCTGGGGCACCACCTACGGCTCCAATCTGCGCCTGTACCTGCAGAACCTGAGCGAGGAGGAATGGATCCGGGATGCCCGGACCCTGCGCCGGCGCCCGCCCATGCCCTGGTTCAATCTCAACATCATGGAAGAGGATGACCTGCGGGCGCTGTATCACTACATCCGCTCTCTGGGCGAGCCGGGCGAGCCGGCACCGGCCTACGTTCCCCCGGACCAGGAACCGGCCACGGCCTACGCGCGCTTCCCGTCACCCCCGCCGGGTGAGTGACAAGGGCGCAGCGCAGCGCCTCAATACTCCACCCGCACCCCGTCACTGATCTGATCGTCGGGATGGCTGACCACCTGATCGCCGGGTTCCAGCCCGGAGAGGATCTGCGCGGTCAGGCCGGCCCGGCGCCCGACCTCGACCGGGGTGAGTTGCGCCCGGCCGCCGACGATGCGGAACACGCCCCAGCCGCCGTCATGGCGGAACAGGGCGCTGGCCGGGATCTGCAGCACATCCTCGCCCTCCCAGACATGGAAGCGCGCCTCCACCCGGTAGGCATCGCCCAGCCGCCGCCACTGCCCGGGGGGGGAGCTGAAATCGATGATCACCAGTACCCGCTGCTCCTCCACGCCCAGGGCCGAGATCTTGGTGAAGCCGGCCGGCTCCACCACCCGGACCACACCTTCCAGATCGGCGTCCCCGCCCCAGCGCTCCAGCCTGACCCGGGTGCCGGGGGCGACCTGGACGGCCTGGGTCGAGAGCAGTTCCACCACCACCTCCAGCTGCTCCGGGTCGCCGAGTTCGAGCAGCGGCGCGCCGGCCTGGACCGGGCCGGCGCTCTCGCGCAGCAGCTTCAGCACCCGGCCGTCGGCCGGGGCCTGCAGGCTGAACAGTTCGCCGTCCGCCGTCGTCCCATGCGAGGCGAGCACGGCGCGCGCGGTTTCCAGTTCGAAGCGGGCCACTTCGACGGCATGCTCGGCGGCCTCGCGCAGGGCCCGGCTGCGGGTCGCCTCGGCCTCGGCCCGGTCCAGGGCGTCGTCGGACAGGTCGCCGGCCCGGTGCAGGGACTCTGCCCGGGCCAGGGCCTTGTCGGCCAGGGCGGCCTGGGCCGCGGCGCTGCGCAGTTCCTCGCGCGCGGCGGCCAGGGCGGCCTCGGCGCCGTGCACCTGCGCCTGCGCCTGCGCCCGGCTGCGCGGGTCCAGGGCATCGGAACGGCGCGGCTCGATCTCCGCCAGCGGCTGGCCGGCGCTGACCGTATCGCCGGCCTCCAGCTCGATCCGGCGCAGGTAGCCGCTGACCGGGGCACTGATCAGATAGCGCTCCTTTACCCGGGTACGCCCCTCCTCCTCCACCGTCACCGTCAGGGGCCCGCGGCTGACCCCGGCCGGCTCCACCGCCACCGGCCGCGGCAGGAAACCCCACACCAGGACGGCGACCAGCACCAGGCCGGTCAGCAGGATTCCGATACGTGCACGCCACTTCATGATGCTGTGCATTCTACACGCGGAACTATTCGCGGGTCTTCAGGACGGCGACCAGATCCAGCCGTCCCAGGCGCCGCCAGATGAACAGGGCCGAGATCAGGGTGGAGGCAACAATCAGGGTCGCGCCCAAGGCATAATTGGCCGAGGTCAGAATCAGCGGCAATCGATAGAGGTCATTCTCGAATGCCTGCACCAGGATACCGATCAGCCCGATCCCGACCAGCATCCCGACCGGGATGGCCGCCAGCGCCAGCAGCGCCAGTTCCCCGAGCAGGATGTAGGCGATCTCGCCGCGGGTGAAGCCCAGCACCCGCAGGCTGGCCATTTCGCGCCCGCGCTCGGACAGGGCGATGCGGGCGCTGTTGTAGACCACGCCGAAGCCGATCGAGCCCGCCAGCAGGGTCGCCACCAGGTTGTAGAACAGGACGAACTCGCCGATGGTGGCGTAGAAACTCTGGATGGCGGACACATTGGCCACCATGCTGAGCACGCGCGGACGTTCGTGCAGGGCGGCATAGACCGCCGCCTCCCGCCCCGGTTCGATGGCCAGGTAGGCGCCGGAAACCACATTGCCCTCGTGCAGCAGTCGGTTGAGGGCCTCGCGCTGCATGTAGGCCGACACGCCCAGGAACTGACGGGTGATGCCCAGCACCGGGACCTGCAGCACCTGACGCCGGCCCTCCAGCACCTCGAGGGTCAACAGTTCGCCCGGCTGGATATGCAGAATGTTGCTGGCCAGATGATCGGTCAGCACGACTCCCTCCGGCGGCACCCGCACCGGCACCAGGCTGCGGTCCAGCGAGCGATGCAGCCGCCCCGCAGGCTCGATGCCGTAGACGCTCGCGCGGTATTCGTAATTGCGATGGCGCAGCACCACCGGCACATCGCGGAAGCCTTCGACGTATTCCACCCCGGGCAGGGCCCGCAGTTCGTGCAGGGCACGCCCGGAGGTGGGATCGATGAAGGTCACCGCCAGGTCCTCGCGCGCGGCCTGGCGGAACTGCACGTCCACCATGAAGTCGATGGCATCCTTCTGATAGTTGCCCACCATCATCAGGCCGCCGGCACAGGCAATGCCGAATACGGTCAGCAGCGACTTCAACGGCCGGCGCTCGATGTGGCGCAGGATCATGCGCGTGGGCGCGCCGAACCAGCGCTGCAGCCCCAGGCGTTCCAACAGGGTGGCGCGGTAGACCGCGGGCATCTCCGCCTGCATGCCGGTGGCCGGCGCCAGGCGCGCGGCGCGGGCCACCGAGACCAGGCTGCCGCTGACTGCGGCCAGAGCGCTCACCCCCAATGCGATCAGCACCACCGGCGGCTCCAGCCGGTAATGCAGATAGGGGAAGCGGAAGGTGGTCTCCTGATACACCCCGGCCAGCCCCTGGCCGAACCAGGCCCCCAGCGCCGAACCGGCGGCCACGCCGAGGACGACCACCACCAGCACCAGCTTGACGAAGTGCCAGGCAATGGCCAGGTGCGAGTAGCCGAAGGCCTTGAGGATGGCGACCTGCTCGCGCTGCAGGGCGATCAGCCGGCTGATCACGACATTGAGCATGAAGGCGGCGACACCCAGGAAGATGGCGGGGAAGATGGTCGCCGTGGTCTGCAGCTGCTTGAGCTCCTCGGACAGGAAGCGGTTGGAGAACTGGTCGGCGCGGCCATAGGCGCCGGTGCCGCCGTAGCGCGCGAGTTGCTGATCCAGGCGGTCGATCACGGCCTGTTCGCGCGCGCCGCGCGCCAGGCTCAGGGAGAGGTTGTTGAAGGCCCCGTCCATGTCGTGGGCCGCGGCCAGGGCGGTGCGCCCCATCCACAGCACACCGTAGCGTTTGAAGTCGGGGAACATGGCGCCGGGCGCGATCTGATAGATGTACTCGGGCGAGACCGCCACCCCCACCACCTGCAGGCTGCGGCGCTTGCCGTTGATGATGGCCGCGACCCGGTCGCCGGGGGACAGCCCATGGGCCTCGGCGAAGGTGTCCGACAGCACCACCTCGTCGCTGCTGTAGGGTGCGACCCGGCGGCCGCGCTTCATGTGCAGCCGGTTGAGCCCGGCCTCGCCCACATCCGGCAGCGACAGGATACGGCCGGTGATGGGATCGTCGAAACCGGCCACCTCCAGCCGGGCGCCGGCCACCACCCGCGTCTCCAGCCGCTCCACCCCGGGGATGGCCCGCAGCCGCTCGGCCACCGGCTCGGGGGCACGCTCGAGGTAGGCGAACACCTCGGCAAACCGGTACTCGGCATAGAAGCGTTCACGGGTCTCGACCAGGGAATCATAGGTCGACAATGACATCACCAGGGTGGCCACGCCGCCCATGATCACCGCCACGATGGCCAGCACCTGGCCGCGCAGGTGCCACAGGTCGCGCAACAGCTTGAGATTGAGGGCCTTCACCAGGACAGTTCCCGGGCGGGGGTCTTGGTGGCGTTGGCCCGGATCTCGGCAATGGTGCCGTCGGAGAGCCGGATCACGCGATCGGCCATGGCGGCGATGCCGGCGTTATGGGTGATCAGCACGGTCAGGGTGCCCAGTTCCCGGTTGACCTGTTCCAGTACCTCCAGCACCCGCACCCCGGTGGTCGAGTCCAGCGCCCCGGTCGGCTCGTCGCACAACAGCACCGCCGGGTTCTTGGCCACGGCGCGGGCGATGGCCACCCGCTGCTGCTCGCCGCCGGAAAGCTGGGCCGGAAAATGATCCAGCCGGTTGCCCAGCCCCACCAGTTCCAGCGCCGCCTCCGGGGTCATGGGCGCGGCGGCGATCTCGGTGACTGCGGCGACATTCTCGCGCGCGGTCAGACTGGGAATCAGGTTGTAGAACTGAAACACGAAACCGACATGCTCACGGCGGAAGCGGGTGAGCTCGCTCTCGTCCGCCCCGCTCAGTTCGTGATCCAGATACCAGACCCGACCGCCGGTGGGCACGTCCAGGCCGCCGAGGATATTGAGCAGGGTGGACTTGCCGCTGCCCGACGGGCCCAGCAGTACGATCAGTTCGCCGGCATGCAGTTCCAGGTCAATCCCGCGCAGCGCCTGCACCTCGACCTCGCCCATATGATAGGTCTTGGTCAGGCCCTGAGCGGTGAACACGGGAGCAGTGGGGGACCGGGCATTCATCGTCTGCATCATGCCATGCCTGCCGGCGGCGGGAAATTGCGCCGCGTCAGGACCGGTACTGGTCACTTACGGTTATCGCGGGTATGCTCATGCAGAAGACTGCGCCGCGTCCAAACCCGCACGGCCGAAAACAACCCAGGGACGGGATGGAGATGACCATGCCACCAGACCGGTCTGCATCCGGCCGCTATCTGCTGTTTGCACTGCTGTCACTCGCCCTGCCCGCCGGACTCTACCTGCTGCAGTCCTATCCGCCCGCCTTGCTGGCCGACCCGGGCCGCCAGGTCCGGGTCGGCGTCTACGACAACGCCCCCAAGATCCATCAGCGTGATGACGGCAGCGCGGCGGGGCTGTTCGTCGAACTGATCCGCGAGATTGCCCGCCGCGAGCAGTGGCAGCTGGAGTTCGTCGCCTGCGAGTGGCAGGACTGCCTGCGCCGGCTGGAGCGCGGTGACCTCGACCTGATGCCCGACGTGGCCTTCACCGAGACCCGCGACCGGCGTTTCGCCTTTCACCGGGTCCCGGTCACCCACAGCTGGTCCGTGGTGCTGACCCGGGACGATGCCGCACTGCAGGACCTGCCCGACCTGGACGGTAAACGCATCGCCCTGCTCGCCGGCGCGGTCCAGACCGGCCCGCTGGAAACCATGATGCAGGCCGCCGGACTGAACTACAGCCGCCTGGCCTTCCCGAGCTATGCGCAGGCCTTCGCCGCGGTGCGCGACGGCGCGGCCGATGCCGTGGTCAGCAACAGCTATTATGCCAACGCCTTCGCGCCCCGCTACGACCTGCGCCAGACCCCGGTCGTGTTCAATCCGGCGGCGTTGTTCTACGCCGCCAGCCCGGGCGACCCGCTGCAACTGCTGCCGGCCATCGACGCCCATCTCGAGGCCTGGCGCTATGACGAGGGTTCGGTCTACTACCGGGCGCTGCAGTCGGCCATGGTGCCGGCGCAGGAGCCCGTGGTCCCGCCGCTGCTGCGCCTGCTGCTGCTCGGCGGCCTCGGCCTGCTGCTGGCCTTCCTGGCGCTGAGCGCACTGCTGCGTTGGCAGGTCAAGCGCCGCACCGCCGAATTGCGCCGGACCAACCAGCGGCTGGATCACATGCTGGATTCCAGTCCGGTGGTGCTGTACCAGCTGACGCTGGACCAGGGCCGCGTCAACACCGGCTGGGTCAGTCACAACATCCAGCGCCTGTTCGGCTTCGGCCCCGACGAATTCGTCGGCCGGGACCTGTGGCGGCATCAGCTGCATCCCGAAGACCGGGAGGCGGTACTGGCCAGGCTGCGGGACCTGCCGGAGAAGCAGCATCTGGTGCAGGAATACCGCATCCTCGATGCCCGCGGCCGGGTACGCTTCGTGCGCGACGAAATGCAACTGCAGACCACCGCCGGGCCATCGGAAATCGTCGGTTCCTGGAACGATCTGACCGAGAGCCACGAGCAGGCCGAACGCCTGACCTTCCTCACCCACTACGACCCGCTGACCGGCCTGCCCAATCGTAGTCTGCTGCGCGAGCGCCTGACCCACGCCATTCACCGCGCCCGGCGCGAAGACTGCAGCCTGGCCCTGCTGCACCTGGATATCGATCGCTTCAAGCTGGTCAACGAGAGCTTCGGCCAGCGCCTGGGCGACAGCGTGCTGAACAGCGTGGCCACGCGGCTGGCGGCGATGCATGATGGGACCGGAAGCCTGGCGCGTACCGGCGGCAACGGCTTCGTCCTGTTGCTGGAGGACATCGGCGGCCGCCAGGGCGCGGCGGCCCAGGCCCGACAGATCCTCAAACGCTTCGCCGAGCCGATCGAGGTCGGCGGACAGGAACTGGCACTCACCCTGAGCACCGGCATCGCCCTGTTCCCCGATGACGGCACCGATGCCGACAGCCTGCTGCAGCATGCCGAGGCGGCGCTGTTCGAGGCCAAGCAGTCCGGGCGCAACAGCTACCGTTTCTATACCTCCGCGATGTCCGTCGGCGTGGCCGAACGGGTCGGCCTGGAGAGCGCCCTGCGCGGGGCGGTGGCGCGCGGCGAACTGCTGCTGCACTACCAGCCGCAGATCGACCTGCAGACACGCGCCCTGGTCGGGGTGGAGGCGCTGGTGCGCTGGCGTCACCCCAAGCTGGGCCTGGTGCCGCCGGGACGCTTCATCCCGGTGGCCGAGGAGATGGGCATCATCGGCGAGATCGGGGTCTGGGTACTGGAGGAGGCCTGCCGTCAGCTGACGGTCTGGGACCGCCAGGGCCTGAGCGTGCCACGGGTGGCCGTGAACCTGTCGGTGCAGCAGATCGACAGCGAGAGCCTGCTGCCGCTGGTGCGCCGTATCCTGGACCAGTCCGGCCTGGCGCCCGGACGGCTGGAACTGGAAATCACCGAATCCATCCTGATGCATGAGCCTGAGCAGGCGGCCGCCGCCCTGCACGGCTTCCGCGAACTCGGCATCCAGATCGCCATCGACGACTTCGGCACCGGCTATTCCAGCCTGCACTACCTCAAGCACCTGCCCATCGACCGGCTCAAGATCGATCAGTCATTCGTGCGCGATATCGGTACCGATACCAGCAGCGAGGCCATCAGCCGGGCCGTCATCGGCCTGGCCCGCAGCCTGGAGTTGGAGACGGTGGCCGAGGGCATCGAAGACGAGACTCAACTCGTCTTCCTGTGTCGCGAGGGCTGCTCGATCGGGCAGGGCTACCTGTTCAGCCGGCCGCTGCCGGCCGACGCGCTGATCCGGGACTGGCGGCCGTCGGCGCAGGTCACGCCGGGCGGTTCCTGAGCTGTGCAGCTGCGCAGGTCGGGTTAGCCCGCAGGGCGTAACCCGACGCGGGCCGCCGCTGTGTCGGGTTACGCTGCGCTAACCCGACCTACGCATCTACGCCTCTGAGGACCGGGTCCGCCGCCCCAGCACCGTCACCGTCAACGCCGGCAGGAAGGTCAGGGTCACCAGGGCCGTGCCCAGCAGCCCGAACAGCACGATCACGCCCACGCCCCGATACAGCTCGGTGCCCTCGCCCGGCAGCAGCACCAGCGGCGCCAGACCGCCCAGGGTGGTGAGCGTCGACATGGCGATGGGCCGCAGCCGGGTTTCCACCGCATCGCGCACCGCCGCCTGCGCCGCCATGCCGGCCTCGCGCACATTGGTCATGGCCCGGTGCACGATCAGGATGGGATTGTTGACCACCGTGCCCATCAGGATCAGGAAACCGAGCATGGTGATCATGTCGAAGGGCTGGTGGAAACCGCCCAGCCCGACCCATTCCACCCCCGCCCCCGCGGCATTGAACAGCCACAGCCCGACGATGCCGCCGGCCACGCCCAGCGGGATGGTGAGCATGATCAGCAGCGGATAGCCCCAGTGGGTGAAGATGGCCACCAGCAGCAGATAGATGATGGCCAGCGCCACGATATAGTTGCCGAACAGGGCCTCGCGCGTGGCCTGCAGCTGGTCGCTGGCGCCGGAGATATCCACACCGACGCTGGCCGGAATGGCGCCGGTCTCGCGCAGATGCCCGACCACCTCGTCGCGCACGATGCCCACCCCGGTCTCCAGCGCCACGTCGGACGGCGGGATGATATTGAGCGTGACGGTGCGCCGGCCGTCCAGGCGGCGGATGGTGCTGGTGTCCACCGTCTCCTCGATCCGCGCCAGCGAATCCAGCGGCACCTGCGCCCCGCTGGGGGTATGGATCGGCAGCCTTGAGAGCTGATCCAGGTCGGCGCCGGTGCCCTGCTGGCTGTAGAGATAGATGTCGATCTTGTCGTCGTCCATGAAGAACTCGTCGACGAAGGCGCCGTCGGTCAGAGCGGCGACGGTGAAGCCCATCTCGCCGGCATCCAGCCCAACCTCGGCGACCCGGTCCCAGTCAGGGCGGATCTCCACCAGCGGCTGCGACAGTGACAGGGTAGGCGGATTGGCCTGGATGCGCGGCCGGTCGAACACGTCCTGGGCGCGGCGATAGGCCGCCGTGGCGACATCGTAGATGGCGGCCAGGTCGGCGCCGGAGATGTCCAGGTTCACACTGCGGGTGCCGCCGTCGTTGCTGGTGATGATGGAGCCGCGGGTGGCGAAGGCGCGCATGCCCGGGTATTCCTCGTACTTGCGCACAATGGCATCCATCAGCGGCTCGATGTGGGCCGGGTCCTTGGGCTGGGCGATGATGCGGATGCGCTGCGGCTCGATGCCGAGGTTCATGTAGGCAAAAGCCGGCACTTCGGTCTCGCCGGCCTCGAACTGCGCCGGGTCGTGCTCCAGATAGGGCAGCAGGTAATCCTGCAGTTCGCGGCCGATGCCCGCCATGGTCTGCAGGTTGTAGCCCGGCGGGGCGTGCATGGAGGCGAACACCTTGGGCTCCTCGCCCTCGGGCAGGTACTCGGCCGGCGGCGTGAGCCAGACGATGGCCGCGACACTGGCCGCGGCCACGCCGGCGATCACTCCGGCGCGGCGGGGGCCGGTGTCGATCAGGGCGTTGATGCCGGCCAGCACCCGTGTGCGCAGCCCGCCCCCGGCCGCCTCGCCGCCGAGGGCATCCGAGCGGAACCGCAGCCGCGCCGAGGCGGTGGGCACCACGGTGATGGCCACCAGCATGGACACCAGGATCGAGGCCGACACCGCGATGGCGATGTCCGAATACAACTGCCCGGCCTCCTCCCGGATGAACACGATGGGCACGAACACCAGCACCGTGGTCAGGGTCGAGGCCAGCACCGCCGGCCACACCTGCCGCACCCCCTCCACCGCGGCGCGGAAGCGGTCCAGGCCGCGCCGGCGCGCCAGCTCGATGGATTCCAGCACCACGATGGTGTTGTCCAGGGTCATGCCGATGGCGAAGGCCACGCCCGCGAGCGATATGACATTCACGGTGCGGCCGGTAATGAGCAGCCCGATGAAGGCGGCGATGGTGCAGATGGGAATGCCCATCACCCCGACCAGGGTGGCCCGGCCCGAGCGCAGGAACAGGAACATGATCAGGCTGGCCAGTACCGCACCCAGGGCCAGGTTCTTCCAGACATTGAACACCGAGGCCTGGACATAGCCGACGTCGTCGGCGATCAGGCGCATGAACATGCCGCGCGGATTCAGCACCTGGCTGTTGATTTCCTCCATCTCGACCAGCATGGCGCGCTTGATGTCGATGACATTGGAGCCGGTCTGACGCCGTACCGACAACCCGATCACCGGCTTGCCGTCGGTGAAGGACAGCTCGCTCAGTTCGGAGTGATCCAGCTTCAGCTCGGCCACATCGCCCAGCCGGATGATGGAATCGCCGCGCCGTTCCAGCACCAGGGCGCGCAGATCGTCCAGGTCGTCGAAACGGCCGATGGTACGCAGCAGATAGCGTCGCTTGCCGGATTCGACCTCGCCGCCGGAGACATCCCGGTTGCGCGCCTGCACCGCCTCACGCACATCGCCCAGGGTCAGCCGGTGCTGCGCCAGCCGCGCGGGGTCGAGCAGGATCTGCACCTGGCGCTCGGCGCCGCCGCCCACCCGCACCTCGGACACCCCGGGCACACTCTCCATGCGGGTGCGCACATGGTCCTCGAGGAAGTCCTGCATCAGGTCCATGTCCAGGCCGCGCGGATTGCCCGCCAGCGGCGCGACGCGGAAATACATGAAGGAATTGGACGAGAAGGAGGTGGCGTAGATGCGCGGCTCGTCCACGTTGAGCGGATACTCCGGCACCTGGCTGAGCGCGTTGTTGACCCGGATGAGGGTCTCGTTGAGATCCACGCCGAAGGGAAACTCCAGCTCGACGCGGGCGCGGCCGAAGGAGGCCTCGGCGGTGATCTCGTGCAGAGAGGGAATGGTGCGCAGGTACTCCTCCTGCTCGATCAGGATCTCCTTCTCCACGTCCTGCGGCGTCGCCCCCGGCCAGGTGGTGACCACGGTGACGGTGCGTACCTCCAGGTCGGGAATCATCTGCACCGGAATGCGCAGCGCGGCGACCACCCCCAGTACGGAGATGATCAGCACTATCACTGTCATCAGGGTCCCGTGCCGGACGATGCCCTCGAACATGGTGTCAGTCGGCGCCGACCGGGCGTACGCGCTGGTCCGGCTGCAGGGATTCGTTGCCGGTGGTCACCACGCGCAGGCCGGACTCCAGCCCCGAGCGGATCTCGATGCGGCCGTCGAAGGCCAGGCCGGTCTCTACATTGTGTTCGGTCACGCTCGCGGTGCCGTCCTCACCTGCGTCCTCGACCACCCACACGCTGACTCGCCCGTCCGGATAGCGCAGCAATGCATCGCGCGGCACCACCAGGCCACGCTGACCGGTGTCGAGTTGCAGCACGGCGCGGGCGGACATGCCGGGGGTGAGCGGGATGTCTGGAGCGTCGAGCCAGGCCCGCAGCAGGAAGGTGCGGGCACTGGGGTCATTGACCGGCACAACGGTGCCGATGCGGGCCGCGAGTTCGCGCTCCGGCGCGGCATCCAGCCTCACCTGCAGCCGGGTGTCGGCGTCGATGCGCGGGAAGTAGCGCTGGGGCACGCGCAGATCCAGCCGCAGGTTGTCGACCGCGATCAATTCGACCACGGCCGTGCCCGGCTCGATCCACTCCCCGGCCTCGGTCAGTTTGCGGTTGATCACCCCGGCAAAGGGGGCATTGAGCACATGCCGACGCAGCCGGGCCTCCCGGCGCTGCGCCTCGGCGGCCAGGCGCTCAACCTCGGCCTCCTGCATCCCGACCTGCGCCTCGAGCGTGCGCACCTCGGTCTCGGGGAAGGACTGGCGGGCGCGCAGCTGACGCGCCTCCTCCAGCCGACGGCGGGTATCGGCCAGCTCGGCCCGTGCCCGGCGGCTGGCGGCGCGGGCCGAGGCCAGCGCCAATTGTTCGAGTTCGCGGTCCAGCCGCACCAGGGGGTCACCGGCCTCGACCCGGTCGCCGACATCGACGTTGATCGCCTCCACCAGACCCGCGACCGAGGTCGAGACCTGCGCCACCCGGGGCGAGGTCAGGGTGCCGGTCAGCGGCACTTCCTCGATGATGGGCGCGCGTTCGACCGCGCCGGTGCCGACCCGGGCCAGCCGCTCCTGGGCCGTAGCCAGAACAGGCAGCAACAGCAGCCCCAGCAGTGTGTGCAACCGCCCTGCGCAGAGCAGTGAAGTCGGATACATGCAGGATACCTGTCAGCCCCGGGAAGCGGGGCATCTCGCCTGTCGGCAGCATACGGGAGGCCGCCTCAGTCCGACAAGCCGCCGCAGGTAACATCCCTGTGACCTTCCGGCCCGCGGCGGCGCTGGCCTTGTCCGGTTCAGGGACGCTAAGATGAATGGTATGAGCGGTAACAAGTGTCCCTTCAGCATCATCCAGGCCTCCGGGGCCTGCGGCTGCCGGCACGCCGAGGAAGTGGTGCGGCGCGGCGGCTCGGAATACGACTGCACCGAGGCCGCCGCCCACGCCGTGTGCGCGGCCCTGGTCGAACACCTCAATGCCCTGGCCCTGCCCGAACTGGGCTATGAGGACGATCTCACCCAGACCCCCAAGAGCGTGTACGAGCGCATTCTGCTCGGCGGCCTGCAGGGGCTGCGCCAGGCCCGCGATCCCGATGACAATGGCCCCGGGACCGCGGATATCTGGCCGGTAATCGAGGCCGCAGCCGGCGAGTATGGCGACGTGACGCAGATCCCGGCACCGACCGTACTGCCCGCCATTCAGGCCTGCCGCATCCGGCGCCGTCAGCGCGGTCGCGGCTGAACGGCGCGCTGCCGGGCAGCGGGCACACCGAACAAGAAGGATCCACTGAGTTTCATGGAAAACGACGCCGTCATTCCGATCGAGATCCTGTTCCAGAAGTCGGAGCTGGTGGTCACCTTCCTGATCATCATGCTCGGCATCGGCTTCGGCAACCTGCGCATCAAGGGCGTGGGCTTCGGCTCCAGCGGGGTGCTGATCGTGGCCATGATCGCCGGCTACTTCTATCAGTTCGAGCCCATCACCATCCTGCAGGACCTGGGCATCGTGCTGTTCCTGCTCAGCGTCGGCCTGGAGGCCGGGCCCAGTTTCTTCCGCGCCTTCAAGCAGCACGGCCGGCGCTTCATCACCAATGTCGTCGTCCTGCTGGCCGTCTCCGGCGTGAACACCGTGGCCATCATCGCCCTGGCCGGGGTGCCCATCGGCATCGGCCTGGGCCTGTTCGGCGGCGCCTTCACCTCCAGCCCGGCACTGGTGAGCGCGTTGCAGTTCAGCCCCAAGGAGGAGGTCATCTTCGGCTATGGCGTGGCCTATCCCTTCGGCCTGCTCGGGGTGATCCTGTTCATCACCATCGCGGTCAGACTCATGCGCCCGAAGATGGAAGCCGAGGTGCGCGCCCGCACCCAGCTGCATACCGGTGTGTTCAAGCTGCAGAACGAGGAGTTCGCCGGCAGGCTGATCCGCGACATCGATTTCTTCCAGGACCACAACGTGGTGGTCTCGGGCATTCTGCGCGATCTGAACATGCGCACCGCCAGCGGCAGCACCGTGCTGCTGGCGGGTGATGTGCTGCGCCTCGAGGGCCTGCCGGAGGACGTGGACAAGGTCGGACAGACCCTGGGCGTGGAGGTGCAGGAGAAGTTCGACGAGAACGCCGAGTTGGACACCCGTTCCATCGTGGTGGAGAACACCTCGGTGGTCAACCGCAGCCTGGGCGACCTGGACATCCGGCTGCGCTACAACGTCTCCCTGACCCGCATCATGCGCGCGGGGGTGGAATTCGTGCCGCGCCAGGACCTGGCGCTGGAATACGGCGACGTGGTGGTGGCCGTGGGCACACCCTATCAGCTCGATCAGCTGGAACTGTTCCTGGGCCATGAGCACCACACGGTGCAGCGCCGCGTGGACATCGGCTCGCTGGCCGCCACCCTGTTCCTGGCCTTCTTCATCGGCGGCATCATCATCCCCCTGCCCGGGCTGGGCCCATTCTCGCTGGGGCTGGCCGGCGGGGCGCTGGTGGCGGGCCTGCTGTTCGGACACTTCGGGCGCATCGGCAACTTCATCGGCCGCTTCCCGCGCAACGCCACCGCCGTGCTGCGCGAACTGGGGCTGGCGCTGTTCTTCGTGCAGGTGGGCTTCGACACCGGCCAGAGCTTCGTCGAATCGCTCGACTACCAGGCCATCTACTACGCCTTCTATGCCGTGCTGTTCGCCGTGGTGCCGATGGCGGCCAGCTTCCTGTTCGGCCACTATGTGATGAAGATCCCGGTCAGCGAGTGCTTCGGTGTGATCTGCGGCGGCATGACCTTCACCCCGGGCCTTGACATCATCCGTCAGGCCGACAGCTCCGACCGCCCGGTGGTGGCCTATTCCTCAGTCTATCCGGTGGCGGTGATCCTGGTCATCGCCCTGGTGCAGGGCATGTACCTGGCGCTGGTCACCCTCGGCGCAGTCGAGTAACCCAACATGAATCGTCGTGGTTTGTTGTTGGGCTTCATTGCATTCAGCCCAACCTGCATCACTTGACCGTCATTCCCGCGAAGGCGGGAATCTATGTGCCTCGGCGGTTTCTGGATTCCCGCCTTCGCGGGAATGACGTGAAAGTCATGCAATTGTCCGTGTTTTCCGTGGCCATCAGATCGCCCGACTGCGGTCGGGGATGGTGCGATTGAGCAGACGGTCGTTGTCGCTGTAGTCGACCGCCGCCTCGATCAGATGCACGCCCGGACTGGCCAGGCACCGTTCCAGCAGCGGGGCGAGCTGGTCGGCGGCTTCCACCCGGTGGCCATGGGCACCGTAGCAGCGGGCGTAATCGACGAAACTCGGGTTGCCGTAGTCCAGCCCGAAATCCTCGAAACCCATGTCGGTCTGCTTCCACTTGATCATGCCGTAGGCGTCATCGCGCAGCACCAGCACCACCAGGTCCAGTCCCAGCCGCACGGCGGTCTCCAGTTCCTGCGAGTTCATCATGAAGCCGCCGTCGCCGCAGACGGCCAGCACGCGGCGCTCCGGATGGACCAGTTTCGCCGCCATGGCCGAGGGCAGCCCGGCCCCCATGCTGGCCAGCGCGTTGTCGAGCAGGACAGTATTGGGCAGGCAGGCCGGGTAGTTGCGCGCAAACCAGATCTTGTAGATGCCGTTGTCCAGCGCCACGATGCCGTTGTCGGGCATGGCGCGGCGCACCTCGGCGACCAGGCGCTGGGGATAGACGGGAAAGCGCGCATCATCGGCACCTTCCTGCAGATGCGCGTCGAGATGGCGCTTGACCTCCAGGAAGCGGCCGAAGTCCCAGCCCGGGGAAACCTCGATGGTGGCGGTCAGACGTTCAATGCTGTCGGCGATGTCTCCGATCACCCCCTGATGGGGGTGATAGACCGCATCGACGGCGGCGGTAACATAGTTGACATGGATTACCCGGGCCGAGCCGGCGCGGCCGGCGCCGGCGATATCCGGATTGTCCTCGGCCGGGTCCGTGTCCGCCTCGCCATTCATGATGAAGGGCGGTTTCTCCACCACATCGTGACCGACGTTGATGATCAGATCGGCCGCTTCGATGGCACGGTGCAGAAAGTCCTCGCCCGACAGGGCCGCCGCCCCCAGATACTGGGGGTGACGCTCATCGATCACGCCCTTGCCCATCTGGGTGGTGAAAAAGGGAATGCCGGTCTTGTCGATGAAGGCCCGTAGCGCCTGACAGGTATGGCGGCGGTTGGCACCGGCACCGAGCAGCAGCAGCGGGCGACGTGCTGACTGGATCATATCGCTCGCCTGGCTGATCGAAGTTTCACTGGCCCGCGGATTCTCGAACCGGCTGCGCCGGATCACAGAGGCCTCGGTCTGCTCACGGGCGATGTCTTCGGGCAACTCCAGGTGCACCGCGCCGGGGCGCTCATCCTCGGCCCGGCGGAAGGCCTCGCGCACCCGCGCCGGGATGTAGTGAGCGCTGCTGAGCTGGCGGGTGTACTTGGTCAACGGCTGCATCATGTCGACCACATCGACGATCTGGAACTCGCCCTGCTTGCTGGCCTTGATCGGCTTCTGGCCGGTAATCATCAGCATCGGCATGGCGCCCAACTGCGCATAGGCCGCGGCTGTCACCAGATTGGTCGCCCCGGGACCGAGGGTCGCCAGACACACGCCGGTCCTGCCGGTCAGGCGGCCGTAGGTGGCGGCCATGAAGCCGGCGGCCTGTTCGTGACGGGTCAGAATCAGGCGGATGGAGGAATCCTTCAATGCGTTCAGAAGGTCCAGATTCTCCTCGCCGGGGATGCCGAAGATGTACTCCACCCCCTCGGCCTCCAGGGCGCGGACGAACAGGTCAGATGCCTTCATGTATGCTCCTTCAGGTGCTGCTCAAATCGTGCAGCCGGATATCCGGTGATGCCTGCCCTGGCCAGATTCCTGCCAGAGTGGCATGCTGATCCCGACCCTACCAGAAACCGGGAGCGGAGCGCATGGGAGAGGCACTGAGAGCAGCAGTGGCACGTCAGCGCATGTTGCTGCGCCGACTACTGGATGCGCCGATGGCCCGACTGGCCCGCGAATGCGCCGCCGTCTGGCCGCAGCGCCAGCCATTGGAAACACTGCTCACTGAATGGCTGGACCACCTGCCCTCCTGCAAATACCTCTATGCGCTGGATATGCAGGGACAGCAGATCACGGCCAATGTCTCGGCCCGGGGGCTGTTGCCGGAACATGCCGGGCGCGACCGCAGCCAGCGCCCGTATCTGAAAGCGGCACTTGCGGGCGAGGCCTTTTCGCTGTCCGATGCCTACATCAGCCGCAATGCCCGCCGGCCCTCGCTGACCGCGGTCCAGCGCATCGAATCGGCCGCCGGCACTCAGCTGGGTTTTCTCGGCGCGGACTTCGACCTGCGCGAACTGCCGCTGACCCGGGAGATCTACGAGCAGCCCGGCCAGTGGCTGCAGATGAAGGGCGATCCGGCCATTCGCAGCGGTCTGTTCAGCCAGCATCGCGTCGACAGCCCGATGGATCAGCACATCGACGCGGTACTGGACCTGGTCACCGAACTGATCGTCGCCCACGGGGTGTTCCACGGCAAGCTGCACTTCTCCAGCTCACGCGCCACCCTCTGGTTCATGGAGGATCCCTATCGTTATCGCATCCTGGACATCGAGGACCTGACCGATCCGGGCATCGTGCTCACCTATCCCACTCACCCCTATCCACAGGACGCGGTGATCCCGCCGGACCGTGTGACCGAGGTCTTCCATACCCTGCGCGCCCTGCGCTTCATGGACGAAACCCTCTACCTGCGCGCCGGCTCGCTGAACATCTTCAATGGCATCGTGGGACTGAACTTCTCCTGCGACGGCTCGCACTATATGCCCTGGCAGGAACTGCTGGAGAAGAAACTGGACTTCTGGCTCGGCACCGGAGATGCGGAACTGGACGACGCCGGCTGAGTCAGGCGCCTACGCCTGCAGCAGCGCCCTGACCACCTCATGCACATGCCGGATCGGCAGGGAGAAGTGGCCCTCGCCCGGCACCCGGGTCAGCCGCGCAGCCGGCGCGGCCTGCGCCAGCCAGTCGCTGTGCAGCGGCGGCACCACCCGGTCGGCCAGACCGTGCCAGAGTTGCAGGTTGCGGATCCCATCCAGCGCGAACGGCCAGGGCCGGATGGCCGTTGCCAGATCCGCCACCGCGCCCTCCGGCCCCTGACGGAAGGCCTCGCCCAGACTGTCGGCGAACAACTCACGGACCGCCGGCCGGCGCAGCACCGCCCGGTCGGCCGGGCCGTCGATCCAGCCCTGGATCGCCACCGCCAGACGCGGCGTCCGGCGCACCACCTGCGTGACCAGCGGGCCATAGCTCCAGTGCAGCCAGGCCGGCCCGCGGCGCACCAGCCACAGGGCCAGACGGGCGTTGAACTGCATCGCCGCGGCCAGTCCGGGTCGGGTGAGATCCCCCAGACCGCAGCAGATCGCCGTACCGATGACCCGGTCGCTCAACCGGCTGGCACAGGCCAGGGCGTAGGGTGCGCCGCCGGAGACGGCAATCAGATGAAAACGCCCGATCCCCAGCGCGTCGGCCAGGGCCGCGATGCGTTCCGGCCAGGCGTCCAGCCGCGCGCCCGGCGCCGGGGCGGACAGCCCGTAGCCGGGCCGCTCCGGCGCGATCACCCGCACGCCCGCGTCGCAGCAGGCCGCATGCAGCAACGCGCCCTCGCGGCGTGATCCGGGCAGGCCGTGGAAGTAGAAGGCCGGGATACCGCCGGGCCGGCCGTAGACGGCATAGCCCAGCGGCACGCCCTGGATCTCCAGCACCCGCTCGTTGCGCGGAAACGCCGTCGGCAAAACTTTCCCTCCCGGATCCTGTCACAATCCCCTGTCATCCTGACACAACCGCAGACAGGAGTCCTTCATGCAGAGCAAGCTGTTCTCCCCCATTCGCCTGGGTGATCTGGAACTGCCCAACCGCATCGTCATGGCGCCGTTGACCCGCAACCGGGCCGGCGAGGGCAATGTCCCGACCGCGCTCAACACCGAGTACTACCGTCAGCGCGCCGGCGCCGGCCTGATCATCAGCGAGGCAGCGCAGGTCTCGCCCCAGGGCGTGGGCTATCCGGCCACGCCGGGCATCCACAATGAGGCGCAGGTGGCGGGCTGGAAGGCGGTACTCGAGGCGGTGCACAGCGCCGGGGGACGCATGTTCATCCAGCTGTGGCATGTGGGCCGCATCTCCCACCCCAGCCTGCAGCCCGACGGGGCCGCGCCGGTCGCGCCCTCGGCCATCCGCCCCGAAGGCGAGGCCGTCACCTATGAAGGCATGCAACCCTTCGAGACGCCGCGCGCCCTGGAGACCGACGAGCTGCCGGGCATCGTGGCGCAGTACCGCAGCGCCGCCCGCCTGGCCCGCACGGCCGGCTTCGACGGGGTGGAGATCCATGCCGCCAACGGCTACCTGCTGGACCAGTTCCTGCGCGACGGCAGCAATCAACGCTCGGATGCCTACGGCGGCCCGGTGGCCAACCGCTACCGGCTGCTGGGCGAGGTGCTGGCGGCGGTACTGGAAAGCTGGCCCGCCGGCCGGGTGGGGGTGCGGCTGTCGCCCGAGAACAGCTTCAACGACATCCGTGACAGCGATGCGCAGACCACCTTCAACCATGTGGTCGAGCAGCTGGCGCCGCACGGCCTGGCCTATCTGCATGTGATCGAGGGCGACATGATGAGCGGGGCGAGGGAACTGGACTACGGCGCCTTCCGCCAGCGATTCGCTGGGCCCTACATGGCCAACAACGGCTTCGACTTCGCGCGCGCCGACCAGTGGCTGGAGCAGGACCGGGCCGATCTCATCGCCTTCGGCAAGCTCTACCTCGCCAACCCGGATCTGGTGGAGCGTTTCCGGCAGGGGGCGCCGCTCAACGCGCCCGATGCGGATACCTTCTATGGTGGGGATGCGCGGGGCTATACGGATTACCCGACGCTGGAGGAGCAGACACCGCTGTAGGATGGGTGGAGCGAAGCGCAACCCATTGTTGGTCCGCATCGATGGGTTACGGCGCTGGCGCCTCCACCCATCCTACAATTTCGCGACGAGCACGGTTCGATCACCCTGCCAGGGCATTGCGCATGCGCCGGGTCTTCTCCAGCATGCGCCAGGTCGAACGGTTGTTGTTGAAGCGGGTCACTGCGATGAGATCCGCCCAGAGGATGTCGTGGGACTCGTCGTTGCCCGGCACCGGCAGACTGTCGTCGATCTCCACCAGGAAGCGGACATCGATGTGCTCATGGCGCGGGGCATAGTCGACATTGTCGATGACATGGATGTCCACATCGAACAGGGCCTCGCTGACCAGGCGGATGTGGTGCGCCTCCAGCCCGGTCTCCTCGTGGGTCTCGCGCAGGGCCACGCGCAGGATATCGGCGTCACCGTCGGCATGGCCGCCGGGCTGGAACCACTGATCGTGCTTACGATGATGCAGCAGCAGCACCCGCTCGCGGTCGGGGCTGACCACCCAGGCCGAGCCGGTCACGTGCGCCGGCAACAGCGAGCGTTCGAAGCAGTCCGGATGGGCGGCGACGAAATCCACGGCGCGGCGCACATAGGCCGCCTCCTCCATGAAGTCGGTGCGGTAGCGGGTCAGCAGGTCGAGCAGCTGTTGTCGATGCATAGCGCCTCCCAGATCAGGTCCAGGATGGATTCTCGACCGCGGCCAGTGCGGCCGCCGCGGCCTCGTCCACGTCGGCCTCGCGCCCCGACAGGATCAGGCGGCCGAAGGCGCCCACGGCGCGCACATCGATCAGGGTGATGTTCGCCGCCTTCTCGGCCTGATTGGCCGCATAGACGATATACCCCGCCGGCTCGGTCTCCAGAATGAACATGCTCTGGTCGGGCAGGATCATGGAGCCGCGCCGGTCCTGGCGGTTGATCAGCACCGTATGGTCCGGCGTCATGCCGCGGATGATCTCCTGCCAGGCCACCTCGCAGCGGGTACGGTCCTGCTGGCGCGCGCCCAGATGATTCAGAATCACCCGGCCGCTCTCGATCACGTCGCTCTGGTCGCGGTGGTGAATCACCATGGAGCCGTACTGGCGTTCGACCACCTGCTGGGCCAGGCGCACCTGGGTGGCCTTGAGCGCCATGTCGGTGAGCCGATGCACGGCCATGCCCGGCGAAACCTCCACCCACAGCAGGGCCTCCCCGGGCACCGGCAGAAAACCCTGGGAGGCCGTGGCGATGTACTCGGCCAGCTGCGGCTGCAGCGAGTCGATATAGACATAGGTTCTGAGCTTGATCATCAAACTGCCAGGCGGCCTGAACGATTGCCCGCTGGGGACAGGCCAGTGGATTCTACCGGTAGCCGACAGGGCAGCGGAAATACATAAGTCATTCGGAATCCATAGATATTCGTCTATGAAATCAGCGCTACAGGCAGTATAGACCGGGATAAGGGCGGCATTACGGGCATCGGGACCGGTCACGACAGTCACCGGAAACGGGCTTGCGGGTCGAGACCCCGCCCTCACCCCTGCCCCTCTCCCGCTCGCGGGAGAGGGGTACTAAGGCGGGAAATCAGAAATAGTAGCCGAAATTGATATTGAAGCGGGTCTGCCACTGGTCATCGGCATTGGCCCCGAGGCGGTCGCCGAAGGCGGCGTCGCCGCCGATGAACTCGTTGCCGTTGGACATGGCCAGATCGGTGTAGACATACCAGCCGCCCCGGCCCCAGGCCGCGCCGAGGATGAACAGTTCGCTGTCGTTGAAGCCGCTCTGGTCCTTGACGATGACGCTGTACTCGGCATAGGGGATGACATAATCCAGCCAGTCGATGCCGGGCGTGGCCTGGTAGTAGCTGAGCGAGATGCCCGGGATCCAGGCCTTGGCCGCCGCTGTGCTGGGGAAGTCGTAGGCGCCGAACTGGACCCGATCGTCGGTGCCCAGCGGCTGGGCGCTGTCGACGTCGAACTCGTACCAGGTCAGCTGACTGGCCAGGGTGAAGTTGTCCCACTTGTTGACCATGTGCACCGAGGCGGCCATGCGGTCGCCGTCGTCCTGCGGCCCGGCGCTTTCCAGTTCGCCGAACTGCAGCGAGAAACCGAGATCGGTGGCGATGGCCACGTCCGGCACGCTGTAGATGCCGCGCAGGTTGAACTGGTTGCGCTCCTTGTAGCCGTTGCCGCTTTCGTTGACCACGTCGTAGGAGTAGCGCGCGCTCTTGTGCGAGGCGCCCCGGTAATCGCCCTCGTCCGAATAGTAATAGGCAAGGTCCCACTTCCAGTCGCCCATGGGCCGGGAGTACTTCACGCCCAGGTCCATGTCGTCCGACAGGCCGACATAGTAGTGCTGGTCGAAGAACCAGCTCTGGGAAATGCCGTAGGGCCCGGGACCGAAGGGCACCCGGTTGACGCCCACCTGGACCTGGCTGCTGTCCTCGAAGTTGTAGCCCACCCAGCCGGTGTGCAGCATGTTGTAGCCGGGATACCAGCGGTATTCCGCCTTGGCCTGCCAGGGGCCGCTGAGGTAGTCGAGGTTGATGCGGAAGGTGTCGAGGGCGAAATCCCCCTTGTCCTCGGTGGCCCGGGTGGCGCCGTTGCCCTCGGGATAATCGCCCACGGCATAGTTGGCCCGGATGGCGCCGCCGATGGTGAGGTCGCCGACCTTGATCTTGGCCGGTGCCGGGGTGATTTCGGACATCTCGGCCTCCGCCCGCTCGGCCCGGGCCTCGGCCTCGTTCCGGGCGGCCTTCGCCTCGGCCAGCGCCCGCTCGGCCTGTTCCAGTTCGCGCTGCAGCTCCTGCACCCGCTGCTCCAGCACCTCGGTCTCGTCCGCACTCACGGCCGCGGAGAGCAATCCCAGTACAACCACCAGCACACCGGCAAGCGGTGCCTTGCCCACAGCGTTTCCTGTCATTGCCCTTTCCTCCCTGCGGTCCCCGGCGGCCCCTCGCCACCGGCGGAATGGTATCCGTCCCGGCATCCCGCTCCCGGGACGGCGGCGCTCAGAGCTCGCCCGTGATCCAGTACCGGATACGTTCCGGGTGGTTCTCGATGTAGCGGGTCACGGCCTCCTCGTAGGAGCTTTCCTGGGCGTCGTACATGGCGGCCTGCAGATCGTCGATGGGCAGCTGCATGCGGGAGAAGAAGCCGGCCGCCTCGATGTCGTCCTGATAGAAGCCCTTGCGTGCCACGGCATGCACCCGCTCGTAGCTGCCCAGCGTCCCCTTGGGGTCGTCCAGGTAGCGCAGGTCGTACTTGCCGAACATCCAGTGCGGACTCCAGCCGGTGACCACGATCCATTCGTTGCGGCGGATGGCGCGGTCGAGCGCGGCGGTCATGCCGGCACCGCTGGAGATCTGCAGTTCGTAGTCCAGGCCGTAGTCCTCGATGGCCTGCTTGGACAGGCGGGTCAGGCCGGCGCCGGGGTCGATGCCGGTGATGGTGTCATCCAGCTTGTCCATCACACCGGGATCCTTGAGATCGGCGATCGAGCTGACCTGGTCCTCCGGGATATAGCTCGGCACCACCCAACCCAGCCGGGCATGGGTATAGAGCAGCCCCAGATTCACCATCTTGCTGCCCAGCTTTTCGATGTAGTCGGCGTGGGTGCCGGGCTGCCAGGACATCAGCATGATGTCGATGCTGCCGGTGGCCAGGCCCTGGTACTGGGGGGCGATGTCGGTCTGGATCAGTTCCACCTCATAGCCCATCTCGTCTTCCAGGATGCGCGCGGCAAGCTTGGTGACGAACTCGGCATCCGACCAGGCGGTCCAGCCGATGCGGATCTCCTTTTCGGCCTGGGCCGTGCCGGCCAGGCCCAGCATCAGCATGACGGCCAGCAGATATTGCAGTGATTTCAGGAATCGCATGACGTCCTCCTTGTTTGCTTTGGTTTATGCAGCTTTGCGTCTGGCTCCGAAGCTCTGGGTGATGCGATCCAGCAGAATGGCCAGCAGCACCACACCGAGGCCGCCCTCGAATCCCAGGCCCACGTTCAGGCGCTGAATGCCGGTCAGCACCGTGTTGCCCAGTCCGCCGGCGCCGATCATGGAGGCGATCACCACCATGGACAGGGCCAGCATGATGGTCTGGTTCACCCCGGCCATGATCGAGGGCATGGCCAGCGGCAGCTGCACCTTGAACAGCAGCTGGCGCGCGGTGCAGCCGAAGGCCAGGCCCGCCTCGATGTGCTCGGGGCTGACCTGGCGGATGCCGAGATTGGTCAGGCGCACCGCCGGCGGCATGGCGAACACCAGGGTGGCGATCGCGCCGGGCACCTTACCCAGGCCGAAGAAGATGGCGGCGGGGATGAGATAGACGAAGGGCGGCATGGTCTGCATGAAGTCCAGCACCGGGCGCACAATGGCCTCGACCAGGTCACTGCGCGCCATGGAGATGCCGATGGGAATACCGATCAGCAGCGCCAGCGCGCTGGAGCCGATGACCAGCGCCAGGGTCGAAACCGTCTCCTCCCAGATATCCATGCCGAAGAGCAGCAGCATGGATACCAGCGCGAAGATGCCGAACTTCCAACTCACGCGCCAAGCGGCCAGGGCCACGATCAGCAGCGCCAGCAGCAGCGGCGGGATGGCAAGCAGCCCCTCCTCGAAGTTGTCGATGACGAACTCGATGGCCTCGGAGATGCCGTCCAGCACACCGGTGAAATTGACCTGGATCCAGTCGACCGCGCCGCTGACCCACTCGCCGATGGGGATATCGATATTGGTGATGAAATTGCCGTCAGCCATACCTTTGGTGTCCTGCTAGCCCGCCTTGTCCAGTGTCTGCAGCAGTACCGTCTTGCTGACGGTGCCCAGATAGCGCCCGCCCTTCGCCACCACCGGCACCGGGTGTTCGCTCGCGGCCACCAGGCTGAGCACGTCGCTGAGTTCCATGTCCTCGGGCGCGGCCTCGATGCCCTTGAGAAAGGCTTCCTCCCAGCGGGTCTCGCCGGGACTGTCCAGGGCCCTGGCCAGGCTGTGCTGGCTGACCATGCCGCGGTATTTGCCGCTGGCATCGACCACCACGGCGGTGTTGCGCCTGCGGTCGCGCAGCTGCGCCAGGGCGGCGCGCACATTGGTGCCGGGCCGCTCGAACACCATCAGACCGTCCTGCTCGGCGATCTCGGAGGCGGTGAACACCTTGCTCACGTCCACGCCGTAGAAGAAGGATCTTACATACTCATTGGCGGGACTGGTGACGATCTCCTCCGGGGTGCCGATCTGCACGATGGCGCCGCCTTCCATGATGGCGATGCGGTCACCGATGCGGATGGCCTCGTCCAGATCATGGGAGATGAACACAATGGTATGCGCCTCGCGCTGCTGCAGCCGCACCAGTTCATCCTGCATCTCGGTGCGGATCAGCGGATCCAGGGCGGAGAAGGCCTCGTCCATGAGCAGGATCGAGGCATCGGTGGCCAGGGCGCGGGCAAGCCCCACGCGCTGCTTCATGCCGCCGGAGAGTTCGTCCGGATAGCTGTCGCCGTACTGGCCCAGGCCGACCGTCTCCAGCGCCTTCATGGCACGCTCGCGCTGCTCTTCCTTCGACACATCGGCCACGTCGAGCCCGAAGGCGGCGTTCTCGGCAACCGTCTTGTGCGGCAGCAGGGCAAAGGACTGGAACACCATGCTCATGTGCTCGCGGCGCATGCGGATGAGTTCCTTTCTGCCCATGGCGGTCACATCCCGGCCATCGAGCAGAATGCGGCCGTGGGTGGGTTCGATCAGACGATTGAGCATCCGCACCAGGGTGGACTTGCCCGACCCGGACAGGCCCATGACGACGAACACCTCGCCGTCGCGGATGGCGAAGTTGGCGTTCTGGACGCCGACGGTGGTGCGGGTGCGTTCGAAGATCTCGTCCTTGGACAGCCCCTGTTCCAGCAGGCGCATGGCCTCGTCGGGATCAGGGCCGAAGATCTTGTAGAGGTTCTCGACGACGAGTTTGTCTTTTCCCTCGCCGTTCCCGTTGACTGGCATCAGAATGACTCCGGGCGGGCCGCGCCGCTGATCCATGCACAGGCAGGGCCGGACAGCCACCCTGTGCTGTTCGATTACCGGTTAGCAGGATCAGGCTGGGGGCACAGCCATCGTGAATTTTCTTCCCCAGTCAAAAACCTAGACGCTGTGACCATGAAAGTCAAACGACGGCAGCGGCAAGCCCATGGCAAACGGAGTTATTTTTCTGCAACAGTTCGGCCGACCCCGCCTGCCTGCCGCCAGCGCTGGCGCAATGCCTCCACCCGCTGACGGTTGACGCCGAGATCACTGTGCCCGACGCGCGAGGCGGAACGCACATGCACCACGCCCGCCTGCGCATCCGGCCGCAGCTGCAGGTCATCCACGAAACCGAACACACGAGAGCGGAAGCCGGCGACCAGATAGTCCGGCTGCACGGTCGTTACCGTACCGCCCAGTGACCGCACCTGCTCTCCGAGCCGGTCCAGCACCGAGGCCGGCGACAGATCCCCCGGCAGCCTCAGCGGTTCGACATAATGCGCGCTGTCGGCGGGATATTCACTGCAGACGCAGTTGGGACTGTCGGGACAGGGCGGCAGCCGGCCGTCAACGCGCCCGGGCGGCGCCTGCGAGCGGCTGTGCAGGGCAAGCACCGCCAGGGTGATCATGGCGAGCAGGATCAGCGCGGCGAGAATCAGCAGGACCGCCTTCATCCCGCCTCACTCCTCATGCTCCATCAACCCCCGGATCAGCGCCCGCACCTCGGCGTGATTGAAATTGCGGCCGCCGACGGCGCGATAGACCACCCGCCCCTGCGGATCGATCAGCACGGTGGTGGGCAGTCCCTTCACCCCGTAGGCCTCGGCCACGCTGCTGTCACGGTCGAACAGGACGGGGAAGCTGGGATAGACGTCGAGTTGGCCCATGTAGGGGAAGACCTGATCGGGCGACTCCCACTGGTTCACCGCCAGCACCTGGAAGCCTTCGTCCTTCAGCCCCTGGTAGACCGCCTCCATCGAGGGCATCTCCTCGCGGCAGGGCGGACACCAGGTGGCCCAGAAGTTGACCATCACCACCCGGCCGCGCAGGTCCGACAGCCGGTGAATCTCGCCGTCCATATCCTCCAGCGCGAAATCCGGCGCCGGGACCGGTTCCGGCAATCGGGTCAGGTCATGCCCCAGATCGGCCGGCGCCGCCGGCGCAAAGGCCAGCAAGGCGATGCTCAGCAGCAGGCGCGCCAGCATCTCAGGGAGCGGATTGCGGCACCCCTTCCGGGGCGCATCTGACGTCTTCGAGCTTGGCTTCATGCAGTTCACCTCCCTGGGTCCAGACATAATGAAGATCGAAGCGGGTGCCGGGCGGCAACTCCACGGTGGTGAAACCCTGCCCCCAGTCGCCGGGCTGATAGGTCTGCGCCTCATGCAGCAGCACCCAGCGGAAGGCGAGATTGCGGCCGCGCCATTCCTCCAGCCACTCGGTCTTGGTCTTGACCCGGTGGGTCCGGCCGTCGGGTGTCACATAGCGCCAGCGGGTGAGATCGTACTCCAGCACCTCGTCACCGATATTGCGCAGGATGGTGCCGAAGGTGCAGTACTGCCGGGTGCTGGCGACGATGTCCGGCGGCAGTCCGCGGGCGGAGAAGACCGCCGCCACGTAATCCCGGTTCAGCGGCAGCAGCTGCAGCGACATGCCCGGATGCTCCACCTGCACGGTTTCGATGCCGGAATCGGGGTTGTACTCGCGCTCGACCTGGGCGCCCATCAGTGTCGCCGGCAGCAACAAGCAGAATGCGGACAGATACCGTGTCATTGTCAGCCTCATCCTCCGGGGGTTAATCATGGCCACCCTACCCTTCGGGTCCGGGCATCGCAATGACACGACGCGGGCCGGTCAGGGCCGGCCGCGGTCGAGGGCCGCCTTCAGTTCCCGGATCTCCGCCCGCAGGCCGCGGATCTCGTCCTCGATGGCCCCGCCCTCGGCCTCGATACGCTGTTCGATCAGGCTGCGGTCGCGGCTGTGCTCGGCCTCGTGCATGGTCTGCATGGTATCGACGATGATGCCGATGAACAGGTTCAGCATGGTGAAGGTGGCGATCAGGATGAAGGGCACGAAGAACAGCCAGGCATGCGGATAGAGCTCCATCACCGGCCGCACGATCCCCATGGACCAGCTCTCCAGGGTCATGATCTGGAACAGGGTGTACATGGAAGCGCCGATGGAGCCGAACCAGTCCGGGAACTGCTGCCCGAACAGGCCGGTGGCCATCACCGCGAACACATAGAACAGCAGCAGCATCAGCCCGGCGATGGAGGCGATGCCCGGCACCGCATGCAGCAGCGCCTCCACGATGAAGCGCAGCTTGGGCACCATCGAGATCAGGCGCAGCACACGCAGCACGCGCAGGGCGCGCAGGACGGCCAGCGGCCCGCTGGCGGGAATCAGCGCAATGCCCACCACGATGAAGTCGAACACATTCCAGGCGATGGTGAAGAAACGCAGCCGGTAGGCAAACAGCTTGATCGCGATCTCGACCACGAACACGCCCAGGATCAGGCTGTCGGCCAGTCTCAGCGCCGGACCGACGCGCTCCATCACCGCCGGCGAGGTCTCCAGGCCCAGGATGATGGCATTGATCACGATCAGGAAGACGATCGCGTGCTGCACACGCGGCGACTCGATCCAGCGGCCGGCCCGCGCACGCAGCGAGGCCGGATCCAGGTCACGGAGGATGACTTCAACCATAAATCTGCAACCGAAACAGTCCTGACTGGGATAGCCGGGCGGGCGGCTGCCCGGGCCGGACGCAGGATAGCACGGAGCCCCGCACAGGACACCGCCTCACTCCTCGCCCCTCACCCCCAACAGCCGTTCGGCATTGCCCCGGGCCAGGCGTTCGGCCGTCTCCGGCGGCAGCTGCGCCAGCCAGTGTCGGATGCCGGCGACCACCCGGTCATACGCCTGCCAGCGGGCAAGGCTGAAGGTATCCACCCCCACCAGGAAGCGCTCGGAATGCTCGACCAGCAGCCGGTACCAGGCATCATCCAGTTCGCCGCCGGGCGCAATGCGCGCGTCGCGCACCGACAGGTCCACATGCAGCCGCGGATAACGTGCGAGGTAGTCGGCAATCAGCCGCGGATACGGATAGGTTCCGGCATGGGCCCAGATCAGGGTTAGGCCGGGAACGGTCTCATAGAGGGTGTCGACCACGGCCGGGTCGGCGTGCAGCAGCAGCGGAAGATCGTGCGCGACCGCCAGTTCCGCCAGCCGCCGCAGCACCGGACTGTGCCGGTGGGGCGCCAGTATGTGCAATTCACCGATACCGCGCCAGGGACCGGTCTCGAGCGTCCGCTCGACCCACTCGGGCAGACCGGCATCGGCATGCCAGTCGCGTTTGTCCCCGGGCCTGCGGTATACCCCGAGCAGGGGGATGATGCGCTGCGGCGCGAGCCGATGCAGTTCCAGGACGGTACGCGGCGGCATCCCGGTCACCAGGGCGTGGCGGACATCGCTGCCGTCCAGGCGCGCAAGCGCCGCTTCCGGCGGCATCGCACCGAGATGTTCCGCATCGTAGTGCAGATGCGCATCGAACAGCGGCCCGGCCAGCGACAGGGGCGGGATCAACAGCACAGCGAGCAGCAACAGGTGCGAAGGCATGATCCAAGGATACCAGCCCTGCCGGTCACACACGCCCGCAAACGTGCGCCCGGTCACAGAAACGGCATCCCGCTCACCGATCGCCACGGCATCGCAGGCCGATGCTAAGCCGCTGAATACCTGACACACCCGCCCGCCGATGACAGGATCTGTCAGTCGCGCAGACCGCATTACACACCCTCCCGCTCGGTTTATGCTCCGCCTACATGAGGTTAGTATTCATTCACCCCTTGTCACGAGAGGCCCCTGAGGGCCGAGTAAAACAGAGGACTGAAGTATGAAAAGTTCCCGCATCACCGCAGGATTTGTTGTTGCCCTGTCGCTGGCCGCCGCACAGCCGGCATTTTCCGATGAACCCCTCACCGGCCTGAGCGTAGCCGAAGCCGAAGACCTGACCTACATGCGCGAGGAGGAGAAACTCGCCCGCGACGTCTACCTGACCATGGACCAGTACTGGAACCAGCGCGTGTTCGTCAACATCGCCGAATCCGAGCAGACCCATACCGAGACCATCCAGATGCTGCTGGACAAGTACGGCCTGGTGGATCCGGCGCTCGACGCCGTCGGCTATTTCACCAATACCGACCTGCAGGGCCTGTACGATCAACTGGTCACGCGCGGCATGGCTTCGGAACTCGAGGCCCTGCATGTGGGCGGTCTTATCGAGGAAGTCGACATGCAGGACATACAGGCGGCCATCGAGCGCACGGACCACGCCGATATCGAGCAGGCCTATGCCAGCCTGTTGTGCGGCTCGCGCAATCACCTGCGCGCCTTCGTGGACGCCATCGAACGACTGGGCGTGCAGTACGCGGCCCAGTTCCTGCCCCAGGACGAGGTGGACGCCATCGTGGGATCACCCCTGGAACACTGCGGCAACCGTCCCCGCCAGGGCAGCTGAGGGCTCTGCCCACCCGCCCCGCCGGGCGCGGCCGGCGGGGCCATTGCCCGAGGCAGGCTGCCTGTCGAAGCCAACTTAAAACCCTGTTGTCTGCATGTATTCGCGCATTGCAGCGAATGGGCCACTGACACGGCACGCGCACTGGCTATACTCCGGGATACAGGCAAACTCCGGAGGAGGGCCACGCCATGGAACAGAGCCTGCAAGAAACCCGCTTCGATGAATACGGCCTGTTGCGCCATCCCGAGGACTGGTCCCCCGAGTTGGCCAGCGAGCTCGCGCGTCAGGAGGCCATTCCACACCTGACCGACCTGCACTGGGCCTTCATCGATTCCCTGCGCAACTACTACGGAAAATACCGGGTACCGCCGCCGGCGGGACTGATCTGCCACGATCTGGAACTGGATGAGTGGTGCTGCCACGACCTGTTCCACAACTGCCTGAACGCATGGCGTATCGCCGGCCTGCCCGATCCCGGCGAGGAGGCCAAGGCTTACATGTCGGCCGAGTAGGCGACAAACGAACCTCGGAGAAAGGACAGCACCGGTTAAATGTGGATACGCACCACATGCAATCTCGAGTTCAGGCTCGAGGTTCCCACCCCCCTGATACTCATGCTCCGGGCGCGCAGCAGCGCGCGGCAGTGGATTGCGCGGGAGAGTTACAGTCTGATACCCAATGTGCCGGTGCAGGAATATACGGACATCTTCGGCAACCTGTGCCAGCGCCTGATCGCACCGGCGGGAGAATTTCAGGTCCGCACCTCGGCTGTCGCGATCCTGAATGTCAGTCCAGACCAGGCGCCGGTCGGCGGCTTCGTCGACATCCCGGACCTGCCGGATACGGCCATGATGTATCTGCTGCCGAGCCGCTACTGCGAATCCGACCGCTTCGGCAACATGGCGCGGGAAATCGTGGCGGGCCTGCCGCTCGGCTATCCTCAGGTGGCCGGCATCAGCGACTGGATCCGCAGCAGTATCCGCTACGCACCCGGCACGAGCGCGTTTCCGATCTCTGCAGTGGAGGTGAATCTGCAGGGGCAGGGAGTGTGCCGTGACCTGTCACACCTGGGCATCGCCCTGTGCCGGGCACTGAGTATTCCGGCACGCATGGTGGTCGGCTATCTGCATGAGCTCGACCCCATGGATATGCACAGCTGGTTCGAGGCCTATATCGGTAACCGCTGGCATACCTTCGACCCCAGCTGCAGCAGCCTGCATGATGGCGCGCGCCTGGCCGTGGCCTATGGCCGCGATGCCGCCGACGTGGCCATCTACACCCAGTTCGGCCCGCCGGCCAGGTTCAGTGACATGGAAGTCACGGTGCAACAACTGGAGAACGCGCCGGACTGAGCACCCGGCACGTCTCCCGGCGGATTTTTATTTCTGTCCCTGCCAGAGCAGGTTGTAGCCGATCTCGTAGGCATCGCTGCAGTATTCCAGCAGGCCGGTGAACTTCTCCTTGAAGGCTGCATCGGCGTGCGAACGCTCATGGGCCTCGAACGATTCCCAGAAGGTCAGGATCGCGATGTGCGCTTCCTGGTCGGGCTGCGACTCCGGATCCACGCTGCCTTCCTCGGAGACGAAGCCGGCGGACTGGTAGACGATGCCGCCATAGAACTCGGGATAGGTCTCCTTGACCACCTCGCACATCTCCCCGAGCGCCAGTTCGACGTCCTCCACGGTATATTCGGGCTTGAGCTTGACCACGTTGTACAGCATCACATGACCGCCCGGGATCTTGATGGCATCAAACATGTCGTGCGTCTCCTCGAAAACGATTGGGTAAGAACGAACATAACATGACGCGGTCGGGGGTCAACCACATTCGGCGGGGTGATTGACCGCAGCCGAACAGAAAGCGGCTGCAGTGCCGGGCGCGACCGGTCTAGGCCCGGCGACGCGACGCTGCGATCACCACTGCGTAGATGAACAGGTTGACCACGATCACTCCAGCGCCGAGCACCAGGCCGATATCCGCCGTCAGCCAGCCGGGATAGATGAGGGGCTGCAGGTAATGCTCGATGAAACCGCCGGCATAGCCCGTCTCACCCGCCCGGGCGCGCAGCGCATTCTCCAGCGGGGTCAGCGGGCAGGGCCAGGCGAAGATCTCGACCAGCGCCCCCCAGACCGCGGCGGGCAGATGCAGCCAGACGATACCGGGCCAGCGCAGCGCCAGCCCCCCGCCCAGCAGCACGAACAGGATGAAGAGCAGGTGCGCGAACAGGACCAGATCCGCCAGCCAGTGATAGATCATGCTCTATGCCATTCCTGCATAACCATTAATAGTGTTTATCCACTCTCCCCCGGTCTTCAGCATTTGTTTGCTTTCCGATCCGGCGCATCGAAAGCTTCGATGGGTCTCTCCGGCGGCTGGCGGCATAATCCGGGTCAATACCTTAGTGAAATACTCAGACATAAAGTGTGATTATTCTTCGAGCCGCACCAAACACGAGGATTGACCCATGCAGCCAGCGCCAACCATCAGTCCCGCCATTCACCTGCCGCACCTCGAGGAGGTCAGCACCCTCCTGCGCGACCACCTGCAGGGCGACTGGATCGTGCGCATCGAGCACCGCGCCCCCGACACCCTGCCCCGTTCGCTGTGGCGCACCTGGGGACGCACGCAGTACACCCGCCAGGGCGCCGACCGGGTCATGGACCGGATCCTGGACTGCCACGCCGCCAACCCGGAACACGCCATCCGGCTCTGCGCGGAGAAGCTGCGGCCGCAGGCACGCCTGGTGTACTGGATCCATCCGGGCGACACCGCGGGCGAGACCGATAGCTGATATCGGAAATTATCGCTTACCCGCGGCCGCCACGCCCGTTACCCTTCCCGCATACCCGCTTTGCTCCTGGAGGGCATGCCCATGAAGGATGAAATCCTCGAACCCCACCGTCCGCAGTTCGCCTCGGCACCCGAGCAGGCGCGCAAGGCGGCCAGCTTCTACGAGGCCATCGCCGCGGCGCAGGAACTCAAGCCCGGCGTGGGCCAGACCCGCCGGCTGGCCCGGGAACGCCGTGAAGCCATGTCCCGGCTGGGCAAGATGGCCCTGCCGCCGGAACAGCGCTAGTCGCCCCGTCCCCCGCCCGGCTCCGGTTCAACGCGGTTGCGTCCGGCCTCCTTGGCCCGGTACAGCCGGGTATCGGTACGCTGAATCAGATCCCGGACGCTGTCTGCGTCCGGGCATAACTGATCCACGCCGACACTCAGGGTGATGCGCACCTGCGCATCCCCGACCCGGATGACCTCACGCTCCAGCCGTTGACGCAGCCGCTCCGCGACCTGGCAGGCCAGATCCAGTTCCGCGGCGGGCAGCAGCACGGCGAATTCCTCGCCTCCCAGCCGGCCCAGCACGTCGCTCGGGCGCAGCACCTCCCGGGCCAGGTCGGCGACGACCTTCAGCACCTCGTCACCGGCCTGATGCCCGTGCTCGTCATTGACCACCTTGAAGTGATCCAGATCGAACATGAGCAGCGACAGGGTCTGCTCCCCTCTGCGGGCACGGGCCGCCTCCTGTTCAAGCCGGGACATGAATTCACGGCGATTGGCCGCGCCGGTCAGCGCATCCGTGGCGGCCAGTCGGGTCAGATCCGAGTTGGCCTGCTGCAACTCGACCATGGCCCGCTCCGCGCGCCGTTTCTGGGCCAGGATCTGCGCCATCAACTCGGCCTGGGAGTAGATACGGGTAAAGGAGCCGGTGGTGAGGTAGGCCTGGACCACGCCGTAGCTGAGCAGAAGAAAGCCCGCAGCGAAGACGAGATGCGCCAGCCACCACTGGTGATTCCAGGGCAGGCCCAGGGTGAAGGCCCAGGATGACTGCGCAAACCAGAGCATGGCGATGGCATACAGCCCCATGAGCGAGCCGCGCACGCGGCGCAGCAGCATCCAGCCAACGCCCGCGACATACATGGCGATGGCCAGGTATTCCAGCGTCAGACGCAGCGCGGGCGCTGCGCGCCAGGGCGAGACCGCCACCAGCGCAACCAGCGCGTCGAGGACGAGAAATCCGGCCAACGCGGCACCCCAGCCCCGCGCGCGCCGCTCGGGGGCATCCGCTGCGTCCCCGTAGTGCAGCAACGCGATCAGGAAGCAGGCCGCCATTATCAGCCTGGAGACCGGGCCATAGAGCAGAAACAGCCAGGGGTTGTCGGCGGCGAAGTGGGTCAGAAACCCGTGCGGCGCATACACCAGCGTGAATCCGAGCAGGCCCAGCGCCAGCCAGCGCAGCAGTCGCTCGCCGCTGGCCATATAGCAGCGCCAGGTCACATAACTGATGAAGGCCCCCAGAAGGATGGCAATGCCGATGGCGCCGACATGGAAGCTGTGGTGCTCGAACACCCTGACCGGGTCCTGCTGGTAGTGTATGTAGGCAACCGCCAGCAACGGCGCCAGCGCAAGTATCCCTGCAAGCAGGCGCGCGTAGCCCGTAACGAACCGGGTCAGCGCCGGTGCGGGGGAATCGGAATGCCTGGTTTGATTCATGCGAGTCTTATCCGGGTTACAGGCCAGATACAGCCACGGGCTGTCCGGATGCCGGCGCCGGGGCTCCGTGCCGACACAATTCAGACCGAGTCGGCCAGCCAGGCCGTTGCCGCAGCCGCTGACAGCGGCCGGCTGTACAGATAGCCCTGCATCAGGCTGCAGCCCAGCCCGTTCAGGAAGGCACGCTGCTCCTCCGTCTCCACACCCTCAGCGACCAGCCGCAATCGCAGGCCCTGCCCCATCGCCACGATGGCACGGGTGATGGCCGTGTGATCGGGATCACCCGGGATGTCGCGCACGAAGGCACGGTCGATCTTCAGGGTGGTAAAGGGAAACTTACTCAGATAGCTGAGCGATGAATAGCCGGTGCCGAAATCATCCAGCGCGATGCCGAAGCCGCTGCGGCTGAGCTGCTGCAGGGTGAAGGTGGTGGAGGCCACGTCCTGCATCAGCGTCCCTTCCGTGATCTCCAGTTCCAGCACGCCCGGGTCCAGTCCGTGTTCATTCAGCGCACGCTCCAGCGTCTCCGGCAGGCCGCTGCGCTCGAACTGCCGGCTGGACAGGTTCACCGCCATGGTCAGTCCGTCCCAGCCCCGGCGGTGCCAGTCGGCCAGCTGGCGAAGCGCGGTCTGCAGGACCCAGTCCCCGACCTCGACGATCATCCCCGTCTCCTCCAGGATGGGAATGAAATCCCCCGGAGGCACCAGTCCCCGCTCCGGATGCTGCCAGCGGATCAGGGCCTCGAAGCCGCAGGGGCGGCCGGTGGCGCTATCCACCTGCGGCTGGTAGTGCAGCACGAACTCATCCCGGTTCAGCGCCCGCCTGAGCTCGTTCTCCAGCAGCAGCCGTTTCTCGGCGTGCGCGCCGATTTCTTCGGCATAGAACTCATAGGTGTTGCCGCCCCTCTCCTTGGCCCGGTACATGGCGGCATCGGCGTGGCGGAGCAGGGTGCCGGCATCTTCGCCATCGTAGGGAAACAGCCCGATCCCCACACTCGCCGCCACGTTGAGGGAGTTGTCGTCGATCATGAAGGGCTGCCTGAACACGGCCAGCAGGCGCTCGGCCAGCTGCCTGGCCTCGCCGACATTGTCGATGTTCTCGGCCACGATGACGAATTCATCACCACCGAAGCGGGCGATGCTGTCATGGGCCCGCAGGGCCCGCATCAGCCGGCCGCCCAGCTGTCGCAGCAGCGTATCGCCGGCCTCGTGGCCCAGGGTGTCATTGACGAATTTGAAACGGTCCAGATCCAGGAACAGCACGCACAGCAGCCGCCCGGCAGCACGCGCCGCCGCCAGGCTGCGGCCGAGCCGCTCCAGCAGCAGGGTACGATTGGGCAACTCGGTCAGGGTGTCGTGATGAGCAAGGAAGCGCAGCCGCTCCTCGACCTGCATGCGCTCGCTGATATCACGGCCGGTGGAGATGAAATGAGTGATGCGCCCGTCGTTGTCACGCAGCGGGGCGATGGATTTCTGTTCATAGAACAGGGAACCGTCGTTGCGCTTGTTGACCAGGACATCATTGAACACTTCCCCCGCGAGTATCTGCCCCCACAGCGCCTGGTAGAAGCTTCCCCCCTGCTTGCCGGACTTGAGCAGCCGCGGCGTGCTGCCGAGGATCGTGTCGCGGGTATAGCCGGTGACCTGCTCGAAGGCCGGATTGACGTACTCGGCCACCCCGCTGCGGTCGGTGATCATGACCATATCGGCGGTCTGCTCCAGCGCGCTGGAGAGCTTGCTCATCTCGGCCTCGGCCCGCCGGCGGTCAGTCACATCGACCGCAGTGGAGAGCAGATAGGCATCGTCATTCAGGCTGATGCGCACGATGGAAACCAGCAGTTCGCGGTCCTCGCCGGCGCGCGTGCGCATCCTTACATCCAGCCCCTCCACCCTGTCCTTCGCCATGACCTCATTGACGATGCTGTCGCGCCGATCGGCATCCGGCCAGAGCCCGAGTTCAGCCACGCTTTTTCCGAGCAGTTCCTCGCGGGCATAGCCGCAGGCAACGCAGAAGGCCTCGTTGACATCGTAAAAGGCGCCGTCCACGGCACGTGTTATCGACACCATCGCCGGTGAGATGGCGAAAAAGCGCCTCAGGTTCGCCTCTGAAGTCTCGACCTCCTGGATATGCCTGAGCACGAGCGCGTTGCTGGCCCACTCGCGCAGGGCCACGAACACGAGCAGGATCAGCACCATAATCAGCAGCTGCTGGAAATTCCTGGCATCGAGTTCGGGATAGGACAGCAGCAGGGCAAGGAAGGTCAGTACCAGCGCGAGCACCGGCACCATCCGATCCTGACGCGTGACCTGTCGGCGCAGCGACATGGGAGGGACCGCCCCCTCCCGGTTGCTTCCGAAGTCCACTGCCGCAATATAGAGCAGGCCGAAGCCCAGCAGCCAGAATATATCCAGGATATGCCCCGCGGCATAGGCGGCATCGAGCAGGCTGTAGGCATACAGGGTATTGACGGTCGCGTGCGTTGCGATCGCGGCGATGACGTACCCCATATTGCGACGCACCCTGCCTTCCATGCGGCCCCACAGCACGGCCAGCGCATAGACGAACAGCGCCATGTAGATGACCGGATAGGCCAGCGCGACTGACAGAACAACGGGCTGATCGGAAAGCCTGCGGATCGGTTCAGCGAACACCGCCAGGTGGATGATGAGGATGCTGGAGACGAAGATGCCGAGCTGACTCAACTCCAGCAGCCCGACCGGCATCCGCGAACTGGCTGCATTGTAGAACAGCAGCCCGATGGCCATCAGTACGCCGAAGCCGAGAAAACCGATGTCCGACCAGTAGGGAAAGGGGGTATAGCGCCCCAGCAGCAGTTCCTGGTAATCCCAGACCAGCATCCCCGCGAACCAGGACAGACAGGCCAGGGCGAAGAACAGCCAGGCCCGGCGCATGGGGCCGGCGCCGCCGCGCGCCGCCGCGAGGCATTTCAGCCCCGTCAGCAGCGAACCCAGGGTCCAGAATGCGTTGGCCCACCAGTGGACCTGTGCCTGGCTCAGCGGCAACAGGTAATTGCCGGCGGCAAACAGGACCAGTAGTACGCCGGTCACCAGCACCGTGCCGGCGTTGTTCACCCGCCGGCTGCCCCGGACGGCCTCGGCCACGCTCAATATGCCCTCCCCGATTTGATGCGCCACTTTATCCGTTCAACTATGGCATGAATCGCCAGAAAACAGCTGATGTTGCTTCCATTACACGTAATCCCGGCGCCGGGCAACAGTATTTTTGTTCTGAAATGTAAAATCTGTCCGTCAGCGTATCAGTCGCCCGTACCCGCCCCCTGCCTTCATGCCGAACCTTCCGCCCTGCCAGCGAACAGCGTCTGGAACTCCGCCGCCGTCACCGGACGACTGAACAGGTAGCCCTGGTATTCGTCACAGCCGAGTTCCCGCAGGTAGCCCAGCTGGTCTTCGTTCTCCACCCCCTCGGCAATGATGCGCAGCCCCAGGCTGTGGGCCATGGCGACGATACTGCGGACAATATTGGCATCATCCTGATCATCCACCAGATCACGTACGAAGCTGCGGTCGATCTTCAGCGTCTGCACCGGGAACAGCTTGAGCGAGCTCAGCGAGGAATAACCGGTACCGAAATCGTCCATGGAGATCTGCGCGCCGCAGGCACTGACCTGGCGCAGAACGGCGATATTTGCGTTGAGATTGTGCATCAACAGGCTTTCGGTGATCTCCAGGTCGAGGTAACGCGCATCCAGCCCGGTATCGGACAGCACCCGGGACACCAGATCGACCAGCCCCGGCTCGACCTAGCGCACGGACAGGTTCACCGCAATGCGCAGCGGCGGCAGTCCGGCGGCGCACCAGCGCAACTGCTGCCGGCAGGCCTCGCGCAGCACCCAGGCGCCGATGTCCCGGATCAGCCCGGTGTCCTCGGCGACGGGTATGAAGTCCGTCGGCGCGACGATGCCCATTTCCGGGTGATGCCAGCGGATGAGGGATTCCGCACCCACCACCTGGCCGCTGCGCATGTCCACCTGCGGCTGGTAGAGCAGCCGGAATTCATCGCGCAGCAGGGCATTGCGCAACTCGTTTTCCAGCTTCAGGCGCTGCACCGCACGCCGGTTCATGTCGCTGGAGAAGAACTCGAAATCACCGCGGCCGCCTTCCTTGGCGTGATACATGGCGGTGTCGGCGTTGCGCAGCAGGGTCTGGGCATCGTTGCCGTCGTCGGGATAGATGCTGATGCCGATACTGCAGGAACTGTTCAGTTCGTGGCCTTCGATCCAGTAGGGCTGGCGCAGTTCCTCGTTGATCCGCTGGGCCAGGTGTCCGGCCTCGCCCGGCTGCGCGATTTCGCTGCGCACAACGACGAACTCGTCACCGCCCAGCCGCGCCAGGGTATCGCCCGCACCGATGCAGTTCGACAGTCGCCCGGCGACCTGCTGGATCAGCTGATCACCGATGTGGTGTCCAAGCGAGTCATTGATGGTCTTGAACCGGTCCAGATCGATCACCAGCAATGCCAGCGTATGGTGCTCGCGCTGCGCGGTCAGGATCGCCTGTCCCAGCCGATCCATCAGCAGCAGGCGATTGGGCAGCTGGGTCAGGGTGTCGCGGGTGGCGAGATGCTGTACATCGGCCTGGGCCGCGCTCAGATCCCGCTCCCGCTGAGCCAGCGCATCCAGCATCTGATTGAGGTTCTTCGCCAGCTGGCCGATCTCGTCCTGGCGGGCGCTCTCGGCGCGCATATCGCGGCGACCCTCGCGGATACCGTCGGCTACCACGACCAGCCGCTGCAGGCCCTGGGTCAGGCCGCGCGCCATCAGAAACGCGAACACCGAGCCGACCAGAATCGCCACCAGCGTATACAGGATACCGTCGCGGGTGATCCCCCACAGTCCGGCCGTAATGGCACTCTGGCTGATGCCGACCCGGGCCCAGCCCACCAGTTCGCCGTTGGCAACGATGGGATACGCGGTGTCCACCAGTTCACGGTTGGCCAGCAGCAGCCGCGGTTCGGGCCGGTCGTCGAACAGCGACCGGCTCAATCGATCCTGCAGATACAGCCCCGCCTTGCTGCGGTCGGTGTGCGCCACGACCCGGCCGTGCGGCCTGACCACCATGGCGTAGCGCAGGCCCGGATAACTGGCCTGGGACTGCAGTACCTCATTGAGGCCCTCCAGGTCGCTGGACAACACCCAGGAGGCGCTGTTGGCGGCCAGTGTCTTGGCCAGGCCGCTGGCCTGGGCAATGCTCTGCTCCGCCAGGAACTGGCGCTGCCGCTCGACCAGATCCAGCACGAAAATGCTCATCAGCACCGCATGCACCAGGGCGATCCCGAGCATCAGCTGCCGGCGGATCGAGCGGCTCCAGAAGCGCCGCATCCGGTTTGCTAATCTGCTCGGCATAAAGTCCCTTGTGTTGTTATTCCTGTGACCCGAAGGCCTCGCGATAGCGTTGCATGAAGTCTCTCACAGGATCGTATGTTGCGTTGTCCGCGGCCTCGAAACGAGGGGTATCCATGCTCGCCAGGACCTCCCGCCCGGCGGGCTCTTCCTGCATTGCGAGCAGTGCCTGCGCCACCCGTGCCACCAGCTCCGGCGGCACATCGTCCCGTGCCATGACCGAATTGTCCGGCAGGAATTCCGTCTCCCACAATATCATCAGATCGTCGGCCAGGTCCGGGCGCTCCTTGAGAAACATCCGCCAGGCCGGCGGATAGACGGTGCCGGCGGCCACATTGCCGCGCTGGATATTCAGCAGCGAGGACTCCATCGAGCCGACATAGCGCACCTCTATGTCACGGTGCGGGTCCAGCCCGCGGTTATAGAGAAAATATTGAGGCAGCATGGTGGCCGCCAGCGCGGTCGGAGCGGGGAAGCTGACCGCCCTGCCCCGGAGATCGGCGACCTCGCGGATGTCGCTGTCGCGCCGCACCAGGATCAGGCCGCGCAGGTCCGTGTCCCGGCCCATCTTGGCGAACACCCGGTAGCCCTGATCGATCGCCAGCAGGGTTTCGTAGGGGTTGGGCAACAGAAAGGCGAAATGGCGGGCGGCGATCTTTTCATCGAAGCTGTCGTAATGGCGGGAGGCCTCGAAGACGAAATGCACCTCGGGAATCCGGGCATTGAGATATTCCACCAACGGGCCGAAGACTGCGTGCAGCTTGGCGGGATTGCGTTGAGGATGAACGCCGAAGAGGTACTCCGGGCGTACGGCTTCAGGCTCGGATCCGTAGTCGGGCTCGTAGCCGGGTTGGCCGGGTCGGTCACAGGCACCAAGCAGCATGCACATTGCAAACACTGATGCGTGGTGTATTCTCAGTCTCATTCCTGCCCCGATTAAGTACGCCCTCACCCTGAAGGTAGCTTACAAACAGGACGGATAGCAATTGCATCCCGGAATCATCTCAATACGAGCCGATGCGGCAGGCACGCCCATACAAGAAGTCATATATAATTGTTATGAGAGAACCGGGACTCATATCCCATGATCAATACACATCGCCCCTGCCGCGCCGGAATGCCGGAAATGGGACCTGTATCGCAGCGGCATCGGGCGCACCGGCCTAAGCTTCGCGCTGGCAACGCCGATCAGGAGAATATCATGCCCCGAAGGATTCGCCCTCTGCTCGTCACCCTGCTCCTCGGCCTCAGCGTGGCTGCTGCGGCCCAGCCGGCCCCGTCCGCCGAATCGGATAACCGCAACGGGGTCGTGACGTCCGTGAGCAAGTCGGTCAGCCGCGGCTGGGATGCGACGCGCGACGGTATCGGTCACGCCGTCGAAGTCACCCGCGAGAAGGCCGGGCAGGGCTGGGAAAAAACCAGGGAAGTCGCCGGCGCAACCGCTGACTGGACCCGCGAGAAATCCCGCCAGGCCTGGGACGCGACCCGCGACGGGGCGACCGCCGCCTCGGAATGGGTCAGGGAGAAGGCCGATCGCCCGGAACCGGCGGCCGGGGCGCCGGAAGCCAACCCATAGTCTCACCGGCTCAGACAGCGCCGTCCCTGGCGCCCGGATCTGCTGCTCAGTCCTCGAGCCCGACCGGCCGCAGTACCGGCATCTGCTGCATGCAGAAGGCCATATACTGCTGTCGGGCCTCGCCCTGATGGCCGTTGTCGTTGGCCCAGTCGGTACAGCGGGCCTGGTAGAAGGCGACCACCCGGCTGTCCTTGTCATCCTTGGCATCCGCAGGCCAGGCCGGATACTCGACGCTGGCGGCAGCGCTGCCGCACAACGCTGCCAGCCCAATGGCAGTGATGGTGTGACGCAACATGGTATTTCCCCTCATTGGCTCGGTGGTTGGGAACGAACGCCCCTGCAGAACAGGGTGAGGAGTATTTAATCCGGAACGTCGAGACGGGAAAGCGAATTCTGGTGATGGACACGATCACCTGAGCTTCTCATGCACCCGGAAGCACTGGCCGCCGCATGACAAGCCCACGACAATCCCGCGCCGCCGGGAACGTGGCGGAGCTTCATCCAGGCCCGAAGCCGCTACCCCCTGAGCCGCCCCCGCTGCCGGAAGACGAGCGCGAGCAGCCCCAACCCGAACAGGGCGAATGTTGTGGGCTCGGGGATCGTCGACCGCGGCGTGATCTGCTCGAACAGCAGGCCGTACGCACGCATGGAAACGAAGGTGTTCGACTGACTCTGCTGGGTTACGGTGATCGGGGCCAGCAGATCGGTGTAGCTGATATCCCCCAGGAATATCCATTCATCGCCCAGGTTGTTCTGATCCAGTTCGACCACCAGGTCAGGTGCACCGCTGGTGGAGATGGTGTAACGGGTATCGCCGCCGCTGACATTGGTGGTGAATGGCCAGGTGGCATAGACGCGGTAGGTCCCGGCACCGCCGCCGACCAGGCCGCTGGCAAGATATCCTCCGCCCAGATCGGTTCCGGCCGGGATCACGAGGTTGTCAGGCGTGGTGCCGGGGGTGTAGCTGTAAAGATAGGTGTCCGGATCGAACACGCCGTCACCGCCGAAGATGCTGTCGCCACCACTGGCGCCGTAGGCCGCCGAAGAGACACTCGATGACGCGGTCGTCGTATCGCCCCCGTAGCTGAACCCGGAGTTGTAGTTCACCGCCCCGTCATCCAGACCGTCGGTGTCGATTTCGAGGATGAACGCCGCCTGCGACAGGGTACTGTAGGACGCCAGGCCCGCCAGCACGGCCGCACACAGCAGACATCTGCCGGCAGCCGTGGCGCCGGTTCGGGGTCTGACCGATTCACATGGATTCATGATCGTGGCCTCAGGCTCTTTCCAATCATCTCAAGTTTAGTGTTAGCAGGTTTTATGCCATGCCGAACGACTCGTCAGAAAAACAAGATATTGCGCAGCCGGACGGGCCGACATGGAAAGCGCCTGTAAAATATCCTGACTTCTACCCGGCGGAGATTCCCGGGCAGGCCTGAGCAAGGCAACAACCTCGTAGTACAGAATCTGCGGTCGGAGGCCACAGTATGACTTCTCTCCCCGCAATGACGATCCGGCAGGAGCCCCCTGAGGAACCCCCCTGATTAATTCGTCACACCCCTGAAATCCCTGGTTCCCGCTTTCGCGGGAATGACGGGATGAGGAATAATCAGAGTTTTCCTACTATACAAAGACCAGCAATCGATGCCTGGTTATTCCTCACATTCCGGCTCGCCCGCATGCAGGAACAGGAACAGGAACCGCACAGATACAGCCCGGCCTTGCGCACCTGGTTCGCGCGGCTGCCCAGGGGCAGGAAGATCATCCTGGTCGTGTTCCTGATCTGGTTCGCCCAGGCGCTGCCCAAATGGACCGCCGCCATCACCGCCGACGGGGAACTCGCGGCCCGGATCATGAAGATCTTCGTGACGCCGCGCTAGCGGGTGCCGCCGCTGTCGACCGTCACATACGGGCCCGTCAGTCCCCCCTGCCCCCGGCGGACTGCGGCGCCTGCCGCAGATCCCAGATCCTCACACTGGCATCATCGCTCGTGGTGGCCAGGTAACGGCCATAAGGCGAAACCGCCACGAATCCCCCGCACAATTCATGGCGCTGAAAGCGCTTGATGACCGCACCGGTCTCCGGATCCAGGAAATAGACCGCGCTGTCCGTCTGCCGGCTGATACTGGCCAGATAGCGATCCTCGCCGCCGAAACCGATGGAATTGATGATGCCTCTGTGCGCGGTGGGGAGCTCGCGCAGCGTGCGTCCCTCCAACTGCCAGCGAAACAGGCGGAACCAGCCGCTGCCGAACAGGGCGCGGCCATCGCGGCTATAGGCCAGTGAGCGGGAATAGGTCGAGGGTGGCGGCAACTCAACCACATCCCCGGGCAGGCGCCAGAGCATCACCCGACCATCACTGCCGCTCGTGGCCAGTTCGAGCCGCACTGGATGCCAGGCCAGACCGCGCACCCGCCGGCTGTGCAGCCGCCTCTGGCCTTCACGCTCCAGACTCCGGCCATCCCGGATTCGCCACAACGTTACCCGCCCATCGTCGTGTCCGCTCGCCAGCAGACCCCGTGCGGCATCCACGGCCAGGCTGGTCACTGGCGATTCGGTATGCCAGGCCCTGTGGCTTCCGGCCTGCAGATCCCAGACCAGGATGCGGCCATCGTAACCGGCCGAGACCAGCATGGCCCCGTCCCGCAGAAAGGCCAGACCGTTGATGCTGCCGGCATGGGCCTGCCAGCTTGCCCGGCGTGTGCCGCGGGGCAGCGACCAGAGGTGCAGCCGCCCCGCCCAGCCGCCGGAGGCAAGCAGGGTTTCGTCCGGGTTGAAGGCCAGGGCACTGCCGCCGCTGTGCACGCCGGCGTGAATCACGGTGGCGGGAATACCCGCGTTGGAAGAGAACACACCCGCCATGCACCCCGCCAGCGCCAGGCTCAGAACCGGGATCAGCAGGGCTCGCCAGTTTGAAGTTATACGCATATCCGCACACCGCCCGGGGCACGCAAGAATCCGCTTATGCAGTGATCAGATATCTCTAATGCCAAATACCTCAGTGGAACAGTAAGCTATTTTCGATACCACCAGGAAGCTGATAAATAAACTTATTAATAGCGAGGTTATACCATGAGAGATCCGGAAGACGCCAAGTGCATGCGCGCCATGTGGATGATTTTCGGGGGCCTGTTCGGGCTGTTCGTCGGCCTGATCCTGCTGGCGCGGATGATCACGGCCTGAGCCGGGGCGCGCAACAGCGTCCGTTTCCATCACTCTCCCCCGCGGGGGAGAGCCACTCCGACAAGGCCGCGACGCCCGCCGCCGGCCAGAGCAACAACCCTCCGTATACAAACGCCTTGCACACCGCTGCCGCAGTCGATGCCGGCACGACATGGCAGCCCCCTCCTCCCTGCCTATACTTCAAGCCGACCCCTGCCGCACACGGTACGGGCCACTCCCCCTCCCGACATAACGCCTGGCATGGCCGCTACCTCGCCGCGCGCCCATCAGTTCAAGGAGATCGCCATGAACCTGAACCACATCCCCCATGTTCGTCGTTCTTCCGTCTTCGCCGCTGCAGCGCTCGCCCTGGGCCTTCTTGGCCAGGTCCCGGCAGCCGGCGCCGCTTCCGTAACCGTGAACTTCACCGGAACGGTGTCCAGTGCCAGCGGTGACTTCACCGCGGTCACCGGCAATGTTACGGGCACCTTCACCTACGATTCCGTTCCCGGCACCGATCTCAGCGCCAATCCGTCCATCGGGTTGTACAGCTTCTCCGGGGCCCCGTACGGCTTCTCCGTCCTGATCGATGGCTTCGGCACGCTCGATGGCACCAGCCTCCTGACGCAGACCGGCGATAACGGCGCCGTGCTGCCCGGCTTCGATACCTTCCAGCTCGCCGGCACCGACGGCGACTATGAATCGCGCATCGATTGGAGCGGCTCGACCGCCTCATTCTCGGGTGAGGGCATCCCGGACGTGTCGGTGCTGCAGACGATGAACCCGCTGTTCGTGATCCGCAACGCCGCCTCGGGACAGAACGAACTGCTGGCGAACCTCGACACGCTCGCCTTCAGTCCCGTCCCGCTGCCGCCCGCCGTCTGGCTGCTGGCCACGGGATGCGTGCTGCTGACGGGCATCGGGCGCAGACGCACACGCGGCAACTGATCCGGCCCGGAGGGGGGTCGGTGGGCGATCACCGATCCCCCGGCCTGGACTCAGCGCCGGAACAGGGCCCCGAGCAGGCCGCGCATCAGACTGCGCCCAAGCTGACTGCCCATGCTGCGGGCGACGCTTTTGGTCAGCGCCTCGCCCACTGACTGACGTGAACTGCTGCGCCGCCCGCGCGCGGCCGCCGGGGCCTGGCCGTGCTGTTCCGCCTGCGCGGCCGCGGCGCGCGCCGCCTGTCGGCGCAGATGCTCGTAGGCGGAGTCACGATCCACCATCTGATCATACTTGCCGCGCAGGGCGCTTGACGCGACCACACCCCGACGCAGGGCCTCATCCAGGGTACCGAGACGCGAGGCCGGCGGGCGGATCAGGGTGCGTTCCACCGGCTCCGGGATGCCCTTGCGATCGAGGGTGGAGACCAGCGCCTCGCCGACGCCCAGTTCGGTGATGACGGCCGCGGCATCGAAGGCCGGATTGGGGCGGAAGGTCTCCGCCGCGGTCGTCACCCGCTTGCGGTCGCGCGGCGTGAAGGCACGCAGGGCGTGCTGGATGCGGTTGCCCAGCTGGCCCAGCACATCGTCGGGGATATCGCCCGGGCTCTGGGTCACGAAGTAGATCCCCACACCCTTGGAGCGGATCAGGCGCACCACCTGTTCGATCTTGTCCAACAGCGCCTTCGGTGCGGTGTCGAACAGCAGATGCGCCTCGTCGAAGAAAAACACCAGCCGGGGCCGGTCGGGATCCCCCACCTCGGGCAGCTCCTCGAACAGTTCCGCCAGCAGCCACAGCAGCAGGGTGGAATACAGGCGGGGATTGGCCATCAACCGGTCGGCGGCCAGGATGTTGATCATGCCGCGCCCCCGGTCGTCGCGGGTCATCAGATCCGCCAACTCCAGCGCCGGCTCACCGAAGAACTGCTCGACACCCTGCTGCTCCAGCACCAGCAGCCGACGCTGGATCGCGCCCACGGAGTTGGGGCTGACATGACCGTACTCGAGGGTGAGTTCCTTCGCCTGCTCGCCGACGAAGTTCAGCAGGGCGCGCAGGTCCTTCAGGTCCAGCAGCAGCAGCCCCTGTTCGTCGGCGACCCGGAAGGCGATGTTGAGCACGCCCTCCTGGGTATCGTTGAGCTCCAGCAGGCGTGACAGCAGCAGCGGCCCCATCTCGGAGACGGTGGTGCGCAGCGGATGGCCCTGGCGGCCGTACAGGTCCCAGAACTGCACCGGGAAGGCCGCCGGCGCATAGTCCTGCAGGCCGATGGCGGCGGCCCGGCTGGCAAAGGGGGGAATGATCTCGCCCGGCTGGCTGATGCCCGCCAGATCGCCCTTGACGTCGGCCAGGAACACCGGCACCCCGCAGGCCGAGAAACCCTCGGCCAGGATGCGCAGGGTCACGGTCTTGCCCGTGCCCGTGGCCCCGGCAACGAGGCCGTGTCGGTTGGCCATTTTCAGCAGCAGATGCACGTCGCGCTCGCCGCCGCCGATGAAGATACGATCCTGCTCCATGCCACTCTCCCCTGCTGTCATATGGGATGTTAGCACCGACTGCGACACCGATGCGCATCCGGTGTCAGGACATCGCACCGGGCCGTCACCGACGGCGGCACCCACCTCGCGGAAGTCGGGATCCTGTGCCATATTCAGCGAACCCATACAACAAGAGGAGACAACGACATGGACCTGAAACCCCTGGCTGTGGCAATACTCGCCATTACCCTGACGGCGTGCGGCAAGCAGGACGAGAGCGCGCAGGAAGCAGGCGAAACCCTGACGGACAGGGCCGCCACCCTGGCCGATGAAGGCGCGCAATCGGCGCAGGAGATGGCGGAATCGACTGCCAGAGCCGTGGACGAAGCCGCCGACAGCGCGGCCGAGGCGGGCAGCGACATGATTGAATCCGCGCAGGAAACGGGGCAGGCCGCCATGGACACCGGTGCCGAGGCGCTCGAGGACGCCGGGGATAAGCTCGCCGAAGCCGGCGAGACGGCCAGCGAGACCGCCGCCGCAGCGGCCGGCCAGGACAGCGATCCCGCCGCCGGCGAGTCCGTCTACAAGGCCAACTGTTTCGCCTGCCACGGCGCCGGCGTGGCCGGTGCGCCCAAGCTCGGGGATAGCGCGAACTGGACGCCGCGGATCGAACAGGGCATGGACGTCCTCTATACCCACGCCATCGAGGGCTACCAGGGCGAAAGCGGTTATATGCCACCCAAGGGCGGCTTCACCAGCCTCAGCGACGAGGAAGTGAAAGCAGCCGTGCAGTACATGGTGGAGGAAAGCCGCTAGACCTTCCACAAAGGGGACAGCGACAACAGGCGCGGATGCCCGTGCCTGTTGTCGCCCTCTCATTCATTGTCTCGCGCCTTCGCTGCCAGGCGGTATGCGCGGCTGTCGGATGGATCGCCTCATCTGCGGCCAGCGGCTATAATGCCGCGCTTCCTGCACGCCCGATACCGGAGGCACGCCATTTCAGTCCGGCTGAGGTTTCTGACGCCCCTGCTGCTCGCCGCCATCGCCCTGGGACTGACCGGGCGCTCGGTGGAGTTGACCCTGCCCATGGTGCTCAGCAGCGCGGCCGGGGACTTCGCCCTGAGCAACCGCCAGCTGGGCCTGTTCGCCATGGCGGAAGTGCTGGGGGTCACCCTGGCCTCGGCCAGTTCCATCTGGTGGCTGCGCCATACCCGACCGGCCCAGCTGGCCCTGGTCGGCATCCTGGCCTTCATCGCCGGCAATGCGCTCACCCCCTTTGTGCCGGTCGGCTGGCTGTTCCCCGTACGCTTTCTCACGGCGCTGCTCGGTGAGGGGGCGCTGCTCATCGTGGCCACGGCGCTGCTGGGGGGCGCGGCCCAGGCCAGCCGGGTCTATGCCTTCTACATGGCGGCCCAGATGCTGCTGGGGGCGCTGTTGCTGACCCTCCAGGGACAGCTGGCCAGCCAGATCGGCCTGCTCGGGGTGATGGCCAGTTTCGTCGGGCTGGGCCTGCTGACCCTGCTGGCACTGCCCTTCGTCCTGCATAGCGGCTATCAGGCCGGGGATGCAGCATCCGGCACCGGCGTTCACGGCCGACTGGGGCTGAGTGCGGTGCTGCTGCTGGCGGCCATGGGCCTGTTTCACATGGGCGTGGGCGGCGCCTGGGCCTTTCTGCAGCAGCGCGGCGGCCAGCTGGGGCTGGACTTCAGCAGCGGTGGCTGGGTGATGAGCGCCATCATGGCCAGCGGCATGCTGGGCACCGGAATCGCCGTATTGGGCGGGCAGACGCTGGGTTACCGGCTGCCGTTCTGGCTCGGCACCATCGGGCTGGCGGCGGGCGGCACGCTGGCGGGGCTGGTGGACGGCCTGCTGTGGCTGTTCGCCGGCGGCATGCTGCTCATGATCGGCTGGAACCTGGTCGTGCCCTATCAGATCGCCGCGCTGGGACGGCGCGGCCCGGTCGCGGGACAGCTGGCGCTGGTGCCGGCCAGCCAGGGAGCCGGCCTGGCGGCAGGCCCGATGCTGGTGGGCTGGATGGCGAGCGCGGACGACTACACCATCATCGCACTGGTGAGCAGCGTCAGTGCGGCACTGGCGCTGCTGTGCAGTCTGTGGGGATTACGGGAGCAGGACTCATGAAAACAGGATTCTATGAAGCGCGGCTGGCGCCCATCATCAGCGACCTGACCCAGGTGGTGGTATCGCTGGGCCTGATCAGCGTATCGCTGGGCTACGTCAATGCGGTCATCACCGACAACTCCCTGCTGTACTCGGGGGCCTTCTGGCTGCGCCTGGTGCTGCTGCTGTCCACCGTCAGCTTCACCTGCTATTCCCTGCTGGGCTATGTGGCGGACATGGAGGCCGGCACGGATACCGGCTGGGCGGCCAGCTGCCGCTCGCCCAGCCGCATCATCATCCTGTTCCTGATCGACCTGACCATGCTGGGGGAGCAGGGCTGGATGTATGGCGTGCTGCTGGTGGCCGACATTTCCGATCTCGGGGAAGCCGAAACCCTGCAGCCCTTCAGCTTCCAGACCGTGCATTTCGTGCTGCTGGCGCTGCTGGCCGCGGCCTGGCACGGCACCACCTTCATCTGGCACCTGGTGGCAGGGTCGAGAATCCAGGGTCAGCTGTCGCATCTGCTGTTCCTGCTGGCCTTCGGCACGCTGGCGCTGCTGGCGGCCTGGTGGCAACCGGCCGATCTGTTCAGCCAGTGGCTCTGGGCGCTGATCTATACTGCAGTGGTGCTGTTACTGTTCTTTACCCGCGGCCGCAAACTGGTCGGCCAGGTGTTGACCCGCTACCGGCAGGGCGAGGCGGAGAGTGCCTGAGGCCGGCCACCGCTGGCACAACTCAGGTTCTGATTGATATGATCTGTGCAGCGCTGCGTTGAACACGGCTGTTTCCGCTTCATTCCAGGGACGAACGAGATGCTGAAATCCGCCCCGACAGGCATCGCCCCGGCCACGCTGGCAATGCTGGCGGCCCTGACACTGGCCGGCTGCCAGACGGCCTACTACGGCGCGATGGAGAAACTCGGGATCGAGAAGCGCGACATCCTGGTCGACCGCGTCGAGGACGCCCGCGGGGCGCAGCAGGAGGCGAAGCAGCAGTTCGAGAACGCCCTCGAGCAGTTCATCGCCGTGACCGATTTCCGGGGCGGCGAACTCGAGGACCGGTACCGCAGACTGAAGTCGGAGTACGACGCCAGCGAGTCGCGCGCCGAAACGGTAAGCGACCGGATCCGCGATGTCGAGCGCGTGGCCCGGGATCTGTTCGCGGAATGGGAACATGAACTGGAACAGTACACCAGCCGGGACCTGCGCCGCGCCAGCGAGCGGCAGCTGGCCGACACCCGCCGCCGCTATGACCTGCTGATCGACAGGATGCGCCGGGCCGAACGCCGGATCGAGCCGGTACTGAACGCCTTCCGCGACCGCGTCCTGTTCCTCAAGCACAACCTGAATGCTCAGGCGATCAGCGCCCTGCGCGCGGACCGGGCCGAGGTCGAGTCCGACATCGCGGCGCTGGTGGCCGAGATGAATGCCTCCATTGCCGAGGCGGATGCATTCATCCAGCGGATGTCCGCGGACTGATCCTTCCATCCGGTCCGCCTGCCATCGCTTTATACCGACACGATCACCGCATACACACCAACAGGAGATTCACATGACTCACACCCTGCCGGATCTGCCCTATCCCGGAAACGCACTGGAACCGCACATCTCCGCCGAAACGCTGGAGTACCATCACGGCAAGCACCACGCCACCTACGTCGCCAATCTCAACAAGCTGATCGAAGGCACCGAGTACGCGGACAAGGCCCTCGAGGACATCATCAGATCCGCACCGGCCGGCGGCCTGTTCAACAATGCCGCGCAGGTGTGGAATCACACCTTCTACTGGAACTGCATGAGCCCCAACGGCGGCGGCGAGCCCGCCGGGGCGCTGGCCGATGCGATCAAGGCGGCGTTCGGCTCCTTCGCTGACTTCAAGGAGAAATTCTCCACTTCCGGCGCCACCAATTTCGGTTCCGGCTGGACCTGGCTGGTGCAGAAGTCCGACGGCTCCGTCGACATCATGAACACCAGCAACGCCGGCTGCCCGCTGACGGAAGGGGTGACACCGCTGCTGACCCTGGATGTCTGGGAGCACGCCTACTACATCGATTACCGCAACGCCCGCCCGAAATACATCGAAGCGTTCTGGAATGTCGTGAACTGGGATTTCGTCGCCGGCAACTTCCAGGGCTGAACCTCCGGCATACACGCAGCGCGGCGATCCCCCCGCCACAGACGCATCCGAGCGTGATTGCCGCGCTGGCCCGGTCAGGGATCGGTGCTAACCTTCAGGGTGTTGCACCAGCCCCGGATGCTGACCGATGCCGTCCGAACCGATCCTCCATGGCATGCCCTATTTTCCCGGCAGGGCGGCAGGCCGGCTGCACACCAGGCCGGACAGCCTCACCGGGCAGCACATTGCACTGATCACCCCCGGCGATATCCGGCATATCACCGGCCTGCCGGCCGGCTTCCTGATTGTTGAACCCACCCCGTTCTCGCACGCCATGATCACCCTGCTGGGACTGGGCATCCCCACCGTCCTGATCGAGGCAGGTCAGGCGCAGGCGCTGCAGACCGGAATGCCGGTCGGGATCGATGGCATGACCGGGGAGATCGGCATCAATGCCGGGATCCCCGCCCGGCATGCACCTTCACCGCAGCAGCGGCGGCCGGGAGCCCGGCTGAACACAGCGGATGGTACAAGGGTCAGGCTGCTGGCCAGCGTCCGTTCGGCTGCTGCCGCCGGACAGGCCGCCGCGGCTGGCGCCAGCGGGATCGGGCTGGTCCGGTCGGAGTTCCTGTCGCCGCAGGACGGGACCATCCCGGACGCGGACTTCTACCGCCGCAGCTTTCGCGATCTGCTCGATGCAGCCGCGCCGCTGCCGGTCACGGTCCGTCTGCTGGACCTGGCCGCCGACAAGCTGCCGGCCTGGCTGCCGCCGACACCAAGGCTGGGCGAGCCGCTGGGACTGCAGGGCGTGCGGCTCTATCATGCCCATCCGATTCAACAGGTGATCCAGGACCAACTCACGGCGCTGGCCGAACTGGCGGATACGCATGCCATCCGTCTGCTGCTGCCCTTCATCGTCAGGCTCGAGGAGCTGCAATGCTGGCAGGCAATGGCGCGCCGGCGCCTTCCCGACAGCGTCCGCATCGGCGCGATGGCCGAGACGCTGGCGGCGGTACTGGATATCCCGCACCTGCTCGACAGTGCCGACTTCGTCGCCATCGGCTGCAATGACCTGATGCAGGCCGTGTTTTCCGCAGACCGGGATGAGCCCGTGCTGCGACACTACCTGGATCCCTATGCACCGGTCCTGTTCCGTCTGTTCAGGCAGATCGCCGCCAGCGCCGGCGAGCGGCTGGAGCGGATCCAGCTGTGCGGTGTGCTGGCGCAGATCCAGGGCGTGCTGCCCGTGCTCCTGGGGCTGGGCTATCGCAACTTTTCCGTGGATGCGCCCTTCATCCCCTATCTGGCCGACACGATCGCCGGCATCAGTCTGAGCGACTGCGAGGCGCTTGCCGCGGACATCTGTACAGCCCGGACAACGCAGCAGAGCCTGGAAATTCTGCAATTGGACTCACAGCGGCATCCGCCGTATCTGGCCTGACGCAGGGGTACGTCACGCACAGGCGATCGATGGTGCTGCGCCCTGAATTCGTCTACTGTAGTCGGGACCTGTGCAGCTCTCACACAGCGCATCAGCCCGGCGCCGCTCTCAGCCCATGCCCGCGACCACCGGCAGCGGTGTGCAGGCGACAGACACGACATCCTGGCCACCGCCGAGAACAGAGGCACGAACATGGAAAATACCGGCTCCCCCGACGACAGCCCGAAGCAGGGCGGTCTGCGCTGGCCCCAGGTCACCCTCATCGTGCTCGTCACCATCGCCGTGACCGCCGGCCTGACCTACTGGCTGCTCAACCACTACCTGTTCCTCAGCGAGTTCAGGCCGGTGGAACTCAAACCCCACGAGGCACAGGTACTCGACCGCAAGCTGCGCGCCATCGGCGTTCAGACCCAGGCGAGCCCCGATGCCGGCAGCGGCCCGCCGCTGGAGCCCGAACCCTACAGCGAGGCAGGCGCCCGCCGCGAGGTTGCCTTCAGCGAGCGGGAACTCAACGCCATGCTGGCCAGGAATACCGACCTGGCGCAGAAACTCGCCATCGACCTGTCCGATGACCTGATCAGCGCCAAACTGCTGGTGCCACTGGAACCGGATTTCCCGGTGCTGGGCGGCAAGACGCTGCGCGTGCACGCCGGCATGGAATTCGCCTACCGGGAAGGCCGCCCGGCGGTGGTGCTCAAGGGAGTCAGCCTGATGGGCGTACCGATCCCCAATGCCTGGCTGGGCAACCTGAAGAATGTCGATCTTGTCGGGGAATACGGCGGCGACCAGGGGTTCTGGAAGCGCTTCGCCGATGGCGTGGAGGACATCCATGTCGAGGAAGGCCACCTGCTGGTGAAACTCAAGGAGTGAACGCGGCCAGCGACAGAATCCGGGTGACTCAAAAAAAAAAGATCACCGCCTGAGCGGTGATCTTCGCTGGCTTGCACCCGGCCGGACAGTCCCGGCCCTGCGGTTCAGGCCGTGCGGGCGGCCCTGCGCATGGCCAGCAGTCCCGCCCCGAGAAGCAGCAGGGTGCCCGGCTCGGGCACGGTGCCGTTGCCGCCACCGCCGGGGTTGGGGTCGGTGACATCCGTGGTGCCCGAACCCGGCTGCCAGCTGGTGGAGATGTAGGAGAACTTGGTACCGCCGCCCGGCTCGTCGGCGACATCAACCTGGCTGTACAGGGTGATGCTGTTGCCGAGGAAGTCCGTGAAGGCACCTGTCGCCGCAATGGCCTGGGTATCGACGGAATCCCAATGGTTGAACACATCCACTGCAGCGATCGCCGTCAGGCTGTTGAGCAGGTCCTGGCCGTAGAAGACGCCGTCGGTGGAGGGGTAGGTGATGCCCGAGAAGGCCGCGCCCGTCACCAGGCCGCCGAGCACCTGGTTGGCATCGGTCTGGAATCCCGAATGGTCGGTACCGATCATGATGCCGCCGCCGCGCAGGCCCAGCTGATAGACCTCGTTCGCCGTCAGCCCGCCGGTGGCGCCGTTGGGCCCCGGAAAGGTGGTCGTGGAATTGTAATTGATGCTGCGGATATACAGGCTGCCGTCGAGCAGCAGGTTCGATTTGCTGCTGTAGTGATTCTGGATGGCCGTGATGTCCGCCGCATTGAATTTGGCCGACGCACTGGTCGCATCGAAGACGATGACATCATAGCTGTTGGCGCCGAGATGGGCCGCCAGGGTACCGGGGGTCTCGCTGCTGACATAGTTGCTGTTGAACTGGCCGCCGCCGCCGAAGTTGGTCAGGTAGTCGGACATCGCCTGGCGGTTGCTGTCCGGGGCCTGCCCGCTGTATGACGGCGTCGAGTCCCACCACAGGACATCGTACGCCACCGCCTGTGCCGTCAGGGATGTCCCCAGCAGGCAGGTACCGCAGAGGGAAAGCGCTAGTAATCTGGTTTTCATGATGCACTCCTTGGCGAGTGTTTATTTTGAGTAGGCCTGCCCGGATCGGGCGCGCGTGATTCGCATTTCACTAAAGAGATAGCAACTTCAGTGCCACCAATGGCCTGCCTGGAAGATTACCTTATTGAATCATACTGTTGCCCGGTCACAGCGCGGTCACGCCCGGCGACGGCAGGCACTAACTGTTAAATATGTGGACACATTCAGCCGGCATCAGCCAGGTAGGCGGTGACATAGGCCGACTCGAGCAAGAGTGCGTTTTCCCGCCCATCCTCCGCGACCAGCACGATCTGCAGGCCGGCGTCAGCGCGGGAGCGCAATAACGCCTCAGCCAATGGAATCGTGAGTCGCACGCGGGTGTCGCAGGGTGGCCCGATCCGATGTTCGGGGCAGCTGACCGCCTCCTCCACCTGCATCCCGAACGCCTCGATCCCGACAGCATCGAGTCTGGCATGCCGGTAGTGCCGTCGCAGCCCCGAATAGGTGAGCTGGACATGGAGTTCATGCCGCCGCTCGCCGCCGGGCAGGGCGATCGCACGCAGTTGATAGGCAATGAAATCGAAACCGCTGCGCATGCCCTGGTACTGCCGGGTTCGCAGCAGGGGCGCGGCGGCGGAAATCAGCGCGGCCTCCGCAGGCCCGCTTCCGGACTGCAGGGTTGCATCTCTGGCACAACCGGCAAAGACCAGGGAGAGCACAATGACTGCCGCCGGCTTCATGGGCAATACCCGCTCACTCAGCCCCATGTGGAATGAACTATAGAACATCGACGGATGCATGAACCGTCCGGAATCGAAAGGGTCCAATCACATAGCAGCCTGCTGCAGCAGGCGGGACGCAGTCGAGGCACCGATGCCCAGCACAAGCCACAAGCTATTGAAAGTCATGGCTGTCATCTGCAGCTGGGGCGCTGCTGGAGCCATGGCCGAGTCCGTCTACACCTGGCGGGACGCCGACGGCGGGATGCACTACAGCGATACGCCGCCGCCCGCGCACGTGAATTATCAAACACTTGAGCTGCCGCCACCCCCACCGCCACCGCCAGCTGCCGCAGGCGACTATCGCGCGGTCCTCGACGTTGCCGAGCGTCTGCAGGCGGCCCGCCTGGAACGGGAGCGCCTGCGCCTGGCGCGTGAGCAGGCGGCAGTGGAGGCGCTGCAGACACGCCAGGCGACGGCGCACGGAGACGACGCGCCCCGTTACTCCGCACCCTGGCTCGTCCACCCACCCCCCCTCCGGCCGCACCCCGGCCCGCACATACGTCCGCATCCCCATCCCGATCAGCCGCCCGTCCGCCGCGCGCCCGCCCCCAGGCCCAAAACGCCCTCCCCCACCCGGGCGATCGTCGACTGAGGGCGGACAGCAGCCGGGGCAGTCCCTGTAATTTCTCCCGATCGCATCTATCCTGAATCGCATGCGGGCATCAGCGACAATCCGTGCGCGCCGGTCCCGGCTGCGCGCCGGCAGCGGGCCCCTGCTGGCAGGGGCATGCCTCGCCCTGAGCGCCCTCGGCATCGCGCCCCCGGTCAGCGCCGAGCGCTACAACAACGGATTTGCGCAGATCCCGCTGGACATCCAGGTCGAGGCGCGCCGCCCCCCGACCTGCCACGAGGGCCCCTGCAACGCCATGAAGCACGGCCGGCTGACGGTGAATCCGCAGGATGGCCTGATCTACTGGCACGGCGGCGACTTCGGCTACGCGGGCCCAGCCGGCAGCGACTATCCGCATTTTCTCCACTCCGCCCGCCAGGAGATCTTCAGCTATGACATCCGCACCGGTGAGTGGCGGCTGGTCATGCCCTATTGCACGCCCGACAACTTCACCTTCGGCCACCCCGATCAGCATGGCTGGGTCTGGGATTCCCGGCGCGGACACTTCTGGGCGCTGCCCGGACAGCAGCGCTACTTCGGCACCGACTGCGACGGCCTGGACAAGCAGGTCATGGGCTTCGACCCGCAGACGGGGAAGTGGCGGCTGCGCAAGGATCAGGATCCGCCGCCGCGGACCGTGGAGTTCGCCGTCTATGACGCCGGCACCGACAAGGTCTATCTCCTGGGACCGCGCGGCGGCAATGTCCTGGTCTGGGATCCGCAGACCCATGAATGGGAGCAACTGCGCGGCAGCATGCGCAGTCGCCGGCATGCGGTCTATGCCGCCCTTGCCGGGCGCAGCATCTACAGCGTCGATTTCCGCAACAACAGCCTGATCGCCTTCGATATCGACCGGCAGCGCATCCGGGATGTGGCCCCCCTGCCCTGGGATGCGCCGGCCTGTCCCCATCCCCAGGCGCGGGAATGGATCTACACGCTCCATCTCGCGCATCTCGAGGCGCTGCTTGTCTATGACTGGGGCTGCAGCAAGTCCGCCTGGCTCTACTGGCTGGAGCATGAGGCCTGGCAGCCGATCGATATCGGCGCCGCCGACGGCAGGCATCTGGTGTATCACCCGGCCACAGAACAGATCCTGATCATGGGCGACAGCGGCGATTATCAGCACGACTTCGACAACGACGACGCCACGCCCTACATCGTCCGCATCAAACGCCGCTAGCCGGCTTGCGGACCGGTCGCCATCAGTCCGCGGCGGCCTCGCTCTCCAGGATGATCTCGTGCATCTCCATCCCGCCCGCGCCGTTGAAGGCCTCCTTCGGCATGGGATTGCGGTGGGCCAGCTTGAAATCCTCGCTGCCCACCCAGGCCTCGAAGGCGGCCCTGTCCTTCCAGGTGGTCAGGACCACATAGGGGGTACCCTCCGTCTGCGGCCGGAGTATCTGCATGCGCACGAAGCCGGGCTGCTTATCGATCTGACCGGCGCGGTTGCGAAAGCGCTCCTCGAAGGTCTCTTCCCAGCCGGCCGCGACCGGCACTCGATTGGCGACAATAAACATAATCACAATCCCTGAGTTCACAGTTGATGATTCACTTCACGCATACGGCTTCATCTGCCCAGGTAGCGCGCCGCGAATTCGGCGGCACTGATGGGCCGGCTGTAGTAGTAGCCCTGGGCAATATCGCAGCCGGCCTCGCGCAGAAACTGCGCCTGGTATGCCGTTTCCACGCCCTCGGCCACCACTTCCAGTTCGAGTCCGCGCGCCAGCCCGATGATGGAACGGGTAATGGCCATGTCGTTCTTGTCTTCAGGGATATCCATGACAAAGGAACGGTCGATCTTGAGCTGATTGATGGGCAGCGCCTTGAGCCGCGACAGGGACGAGTAGCCGGTACCGAAATCGTCGATCGACAGCAGCAGCCCCAGCGCGGCCGCTTCCTGCTGAAGCCAGGCATTCACATCCTGGCTTTCCATGAGCCCGCTTTCCGTGAGTTCGAGCTGGATCAGCCCCGGACTCACACCGTACTGCTCGGTCAGCGAGCGGATACGCTGCGACAGACCGGCAGCGGACAATTGCCTGGGCGAAAGGTTTATCGACACCTTCAGGTTCGGTGCACGCGCCCGCCAGGGCGACATGGTCTTGATCGCCGAGCACAATACCCAGTCCCCGATCGAGAGAATGAGATCGCTCTCCTCGGCCAGCGGAATGAACTGCGCCGGGGATACGAGTCCGTGCTCGGGATGCTGCCAGCGGATGAGGCACTCCGCGCCGATCAACGCCTCCGTGGCCAGACAGAACTGGGGCTGCCACACCAGGTACAGTTCGTCGCGTTCAATGGCACGGCGCAGATCGCGTTCCAGCCGGAAACGCTCCGACACCTGACGGGTGAGTTCGTGCGTGTAGTATTCGTAGCGGTTGCGCCCCTGATCCTTGGCCCGGTACATGGCCGAATCCGCGTGTTTTATCAATGTATCGACATCGCTGCCGTCGTCGGGATACAGGCTTATACCGATACTGGAGCAGGCGCTGAGTTCATGCCCATCCACATCGAACGATCGGGACAGCGCATCGATGATTTTCTTTGCCACCTGCGCAACCTGCTCCCGATGCTCGACGCTCGGCAGCAGGCAGACAAATTCATCGCCGCCGAGACGGGCGACGATATCCTCCCGCCGCATCAGCTCACTCAGCCGCACCGCGACCTGTTTGAGCAGACTGTCACCGCAGGGATGACCGAGCGTGTCGTTGACGTTCTTGAAGCGGTCGAGGTCCAGAAACAGCACCGCCAGCAGGCTGCCGTGGCGCCGGGCGATTTCCATATGCTGCGCCAGGTGCTGCATGAAATAGTTACGGTTCGGTAATCCGGTGAGCTCATCGTAGTGCGCCATTTCGATCAGGCGCTGCTCGGCCCGCTTGTGTTCGGTAATGTCGGTGGAGATTCCCGCAATGGCGTAGGTCTGGTCGTGCCCGTCTCTGAGCGGGAACTTCAGCGACAGATAGGTATGCATGCCGTCAGTGTGCGGCGCCCGTTCCTCGAATTGAAGCAGATGACCGCTCTCCAGCACCTCGCGGTCATTGCATGTGAACACCTCGGCCACCTCCCGCGGAAACAGTTCCTCATCCTTCTTCCCGAGCACCTGCGGCGGCGTGAGGCCGAACAGATCCAGATAGCGCCGGTTGACGTGCAGGTGATGCCCCTGTGTATCCTTGACATACATCAGCGAGGACGTATTGTTGAAGATCCCGTCCAGCATGCGCTGCTGCTTCTCGTGCTCGGACAGCGTCCCCAGAATACGCTGCACCATGATCACGAGCGCAACGCTGTAGGCCAGCAGGCGCATGACATGCCACCACCACCAGGCGGCATCCCATATCGTCGACAACTCGAAGAGCAGTCCCGCCGTCCCGAACAGGGCACAGTGCAGGGCGAACAGACGGTGATTCTTCTCGCCCTGATGGTCATACAGCCGGTTGAGCTGATAGGCGGCAAACAGAAACAACCCGCCGCCCACCAGATTGAGCAGCCGCGCCCACAGCGTGAATTCCCCGTCCGCCAGCATCGCGGGGATCCATTGCGCCTGCCCCAGCGACAGCACCGCCACAGCGATGACGGCCAGCACACTGACACCAAGCGGGATCAGGTTCTCCGAGGCGGGCCTGCGACCGAAGGAGGTGCATACCGTGGCGAACATAAGGCCGCCGACAAAGGTCGCCAGACTGTGCAGCCACACAAAGGCCTCACCCGGCTCCACGGCGGCATGAAACATGTCAAGCAGCCCCATCGTGGTCAACCCCAGCGGTACCGCCAGCGGCATCTCGGAGATGCGCTGGTCGCGATGGAACAGCAGTATCAGGCTGGTCACGAACAGGGCGACCAGCGCCCCGTAGGCCTCCAGCACCGCATGCAGCGGAAGGTGTATGTACGAGAAGTCCTCAGGGAGGAACAGTGAGACCGCAAGCACCAGCCCAGGGTAGATCATCAGCTGGGAGTAAAAGGGTACTCTGACGGGCGAGGCGGACGGTCTCGTGGTCATGCATCACAACATTTGCAGATTAAAGTCGGCTCGGCGAGGCAGGATCAGAACGATGATTCACATCCGCTGTAATCGTTTATTGTTATTATTGTCACCCGCACCGGTGACACATCCCCATCCGGGATGAAGGCAATACAGGAAATATATACATCCTTTTTCGCCGCAGCACAACAGACCGGACGAAAGGGCTCCAGGGCAGGGACCGGCATCTGAGCCGGGGTCTCAGTTCAGATCCGCCGCATATTCCTTCAGCAGGGCATAGGGCACCGTCTCCAGGGCCCGCCGGTGAGTACGCATGAGAAACACCCGCGGCGCCATGCCGTCCTTGTATGCCTGCAGCCAGCGTGCGGCGCACAGGCACCAGCGGTCACCCGGCTGCAACCCCGGAAAACCGAACTCCGGAACCGGCGTGGACAGATCGTTGCCCTTGAAGCGCGAGTATTCGAGGAATTCGCCCGTCACCTCCACACAGACAGTGTGCGAGCCGATATCCTGTTCACAGGTGTCGCAGGCGCCGTCACGATAGAAGCCGGTCATCGGCGCCTGGCTGCAGGTCTCCAGCGGCTCACCCATCACATTGACGGACTCGAATTTCTCTGTCTCACGGTTCCCCGCCATCAGGCCCCTCCCGGATCATGTGTCATGCCGTATGCACCGGGCTGCTATTGTCGCAACTCACCACCCACCGCACCAGCCCGTATCGTCCACAGCCAGAAACATGGCGCCCCGTGGCATGCACCATCCGGACGCCGTCCATCACCTGCAATTCAGGGGATCCCCTGTTGCGCGATTCAAATATCCAACACCGTCATGCAGGAAAAATATTTCCTCCTGCAGCTGGAATTCCCCCGGGACTGGTCTAACTTAGCTATATCCACGCGCGCGGTTGACATTATCCAGGGAGGCGATGATGTATCACACTGTTCGGCACCGGATGGCGCATGCCCGTCTCATTCACTCACTATTTATATTACTGCTGTGCTGGCTACTGCCCTTCAACGCCTCGGCCCAGTTCAACCCCGCGCCCGGGCCGATCAACGACAGCATCCAGTTCAACGCCTCGACCTCCGCCACGAGCGGCCCCTACAGCCTGACCCGCAGCGGCATGAGCTTCACCGTCAGCCGCCCCGGGCTGGCGGACTTCACCTTTACCGCCCCCGGCCTGCTCGGCGCCTCCACCGAACAGGCCGCGCACGCCTTCATCGGCAGCGACGGTCTGCTGATCCGCAGCAGTTCCTCCACCAACATCGAGAACCGGACCACGCTCGTCTTCAAACAACTGGACACTGCCGATCCGGTGCAGACCCTGGTCAACCATCAGGCCTTCCTGACCGATCAGCCCACTGTGCAGATCCGCCGCAGCAGCGATGGCCTGGTGCTGTTCACCTGGACCGCCCATGCCGACGCGGCCATCAACGACACCTTCGATATCGCCCTGTACCGCGGCGACACCGGCAGGCACCTGTGCGGCATGATCCCGTTCAACCGCGACCCCGGCGATCAGACCACGGCCGAGGTGCTGGGCTCGGGCGGCAACGCCACCGGCCTGCGCATCACCCGCACCCGCCAGAACTTCCCCGACGTGACCCAGGACTGCGCCCTGCCGCAGGCCCTGTTCGAGGCCACGCCGCAGGCGATCGATTTCGGCGAGGTGGCGAACAATCAGTCACCGCAGCTGCAGGTCACCCTGAGCAACCCGGGCGGTCCGGCCGACGATGCGATCGAGGTCAGCGCCATCGCCACCACGACGCATTGCACGCCTGTCGGCTTTACCCCCCTCACCCTCATGCCCGGCGACTCGACACCGGTCAGCATTCAGCTCAATCCGCAGAACCCGCCGGGGCAGGTCGCCGTCATCAACGAAGACATGGCGATCACGCGCAACCCCGCGGCCGGCCCGGCGGCAATCAACTGTCAGGCGCAGTCGCGCGACCCCGTGCCACAGCTCACACTCAATGCCGGCGGCCTCGATTTCGGCCAGGTCAATGTCGGCGTGGCGGCGACCCGCAGCCTCATCCTGAGCAATACCGGCGAGATCGACCTGACCTTCCAGCCGGTGACGGGGCCGACGCTGGCGGAGTTCAGTCTGGCGCCGGCCGGCCCCATTGCCGCCATCCCTGCCGGACAGTCCACCACGCTCAGCGTCAGCTTCACACCCAGCGCGGCCCAGGTGTTCAATGACAGCATCGGCTTCACCACCAACGACCCGGTCAGTCCCACCCGGACCGTGAGCCTGACCGGCACCGGGCATATTCCACAACCCCGGTTCGTCATGGACCCGGCGCTGAACCGGCTCGATTACGGCGAGGTCGAGCAGGGCTATCGCTACGGCAAGGGCGTCCGCATCCGCAATCCCGGTGATGCGCTCCTGAGCTTCACGGTCGACGTGGCCGGTGACGCCCGCTTCAGCTACAGCGACCAGCCCAACCAGCCGGGCGTTGGCCAGCAGACCTCGCGCAACATCACCATCGCGCCGATGAGCGAACGCACCTTCCGCGTGACCTTCGACGCCCGGGCCCCGGACGGCGGCCCCTATAACGGCACCTTCGACATCACCAACATCAACGACACCAACGGCCCGCCGACCCGCACGGTCGACCTGGAGGGCAGCGTAATCCCCGGCAAGACCCTGGATGTGGCGTTGATCCTGGATCGCTCCGGCAGCATGAACGAACCCACCGCCGACGGCAGCAAGGCGCAGACCCTGCGCCGCGCCAGCGCCCTGTTCCTGCAACTGCTGCGCGAGAACGCCGGCGACCGCGCCGCCATCGTGAGCTACAACACCCAGGCCGGCCTGCTGGAACCCCTGACCCTGATCGACGCCCAGACGCGCGCCGATCTGATCGACACGGTCACCAACTCGCCGGATCTCAACCCGTCCGGGGCGACCTCCATCGCCGCCGGGCTGCTGGAAGGCTTCGGCCAACTCACCGATGCCGGCCGGGATGTACGCGCCGCGCTCATCGTCAGCGACGGCAAGGAGAACACCCCGGCGCAGACGTCCGGCGGACCGGTGGATCTGAACACCATCGCACTGCCGCCGGGCGTGGGCGTACACTCACTGGCCCTGGGCCGGCAGCAGGACGTCGACACCGCCCGCCTGACCGATATCGCCAACCGCTCCGGCGGCACCAGCCAGTACACCGGCGACCTGACCGGCCTCAACGTGTTCGACGTCGAGAAGTTCTTCCTGCAGGTGGCCACCACCCTGCTCGGCCAGCAGCCGGTGCTGGACCCGATCTATACCATCGCCCCGGGACAGACCTTCGAGACCCCCATCCCGCTCATTCCGGCGGACAAGGAGGTCACCATCGCGCTGATGTTCAAGCAGGGCGTGCTGCCCTACAGCGTCATCGCTCCCGATGGCACGGTCTTCCCGACCGCCTCGCCGCCGAACGGCTTCGGCCAGAGCGTGGAGGAGTTGCCGACGGCGCGCCTGTTCAGGCTCAAGCTGCCCAGCGACGACCCTCAGCGCTATCAGGGGGTGTGGAAACTGCAGGTCGCCCATCAGGGCTTCATGTGGGTCGGGGACGGGAAGAAACGCGTCCAGGAGAAGATCGGCACCCCCATCGCCTACGCCGTGGCCGTGGCGGCAGGCAGCAACCTGCGCATGTTCGCCTTCGTCTCCCCGCAGCCGGCCTATCCGGGCGACCGCATCGGACTGAACGCGAGCCTGGCCGAGGAAGGCGTACCGGTGTCCGGCGCCGCGGTCGAAGCCATCCCCACCCTGCCGAACGGCACGCCCGGCAGCCCCGTCACGTTGCATGACGACGGCACGCACAATGACGGGGAGGCCGGTGATGGCGAATACGGCGGGGAGTTCACCCACACCCTGCAGGCCGGCGGCTACAGCTTCCTGTTCCGCGCCTCCGGCAGCAGCACCCGCGGCGGCCAGTTCACCCGCGAGCAGGTGCTGGGCAAGACGGTGCTGGCGCATCCGGACTTCACCGGAACGGATCCGCAGGGCAGGGACTGCTGCACACCGACGCTGCGGCTGCTGCGCATCATCATCGTGCTGCTGGTGATTGCCGTGCTGCTGATGCTGGGCAGATTCTGGTGGTCGCGACAGATGCGTGTGCACTGACCCAGCCCCTGCTGTGGCGGATCGATTGCCGGGCGCACACGCGTGATATCACCCGGCATCGTAAAACGTCTCAAACCGCGGCCGACTCAACCACCGGTCAGCGCAAGACCTACAAGGAGGCATTGCCATGTTGTCATGGGCTGTAACATTTCTCATCATCGCCATCATTGCCGCGGTCCTGGGATTCGGCGGCATTGCCGGCACGGCAACCAGTATCGCCAAGCTGCTGTTCTTCCTGTTCCTCGTACTTTTCGTCGTAACCGTGATCCTGAATCTTTTCCGCCGCGGCCGTCCCTAGGGCAAAGAACGCCTGACCACAGGCGGCGATGGCAATTCGCGCAGACGCATATCCCTGCAGCGATTCTCACCACCTCAGCCGCCCACCGCAAATCGTCACAAATTATTTACAGGCGCTCAACCGATCCGCCTGATCGGCATTGATCCCTTTGATTACAGACGCTTCGGCCGAATGCGCCTCCAGACCCTCCTCCTGTCTCCGCTCAGACGCCCGCCAAGCCGCTCAAGCCTGTCAGCGGTAAACCGACATACAGGGCATCCTCGGGAAAGCCCCGGGGACCCTGCAATAATAACCGGGCGAATGCTCCACCCCGAATTCACCCGAACCGGAAGAGTAGATCATGCTGTTGACAAGAAAGACGCGGGAACTCATTCACGACGCCCGGAAGAAAGCCTCGGATTGCCAGGCAATGCTGAATGCCATCAACAATTCCGTCGCGACCATCCTGTTCACCCCGGCAGGGGACATCCTCGCCGTCAATCAACTGTTCAGCGCGGTAATGGGTTATGAGGAGGCGGAGGTGAAAGGCAGGCATCACCGCATTTTCTGCGAAGACGATTATGCGGACACGCGCGAATACGCCGACTTCTGGAGATCCCTGCAACAGGGCAACTCCCACAGCGGCACCTTCGCGCGCTACCGGCGCAACGGCGACAAGGTCTGGCTCGAAGCCAGCTATTTCCCCATCAGGGATGAAGACAACCGGGTCGTCAGGATCATGAAGATCGCCTCGGATGTCACCGACGAGCAGACGCGCCTGCGCGAGCAGGCAGCCGTGTTCGATGCCATCAATCGCTCCATGGCCGTGATCGAATTCACCCCTGACGGCACCGTGATCTCGGCGAACGAGAATTTCCTCAGGACCATGGGCTACCGACTGAAAGACATCAAGGACCGGCATCATCGCATGTTCTGCGACGACGCCTTCTACCGCGAGCGACCCGACTTCTGGGACCAGCTGGCCACCGGTGATCTGCACACGGGCCAGTTCCAGCGCCGGCGCGCGGATGGTACAACGGTCTGGCTTGAGGCGTCCTACAACCCGATCTTCGACGAGCAGGGCAGGACAGAGAAGGTGATCAAGTTCGCGACGGATATCACCGAGCGCGTGGAACGCGCCATCCAGACCCAGGACGCCACCGCCATCGCGTCGGCGACGGCGACCCAGACCGCCGCCATCGCCGAACGGGCAGGCGCCTCACTCACACGCTCTCTCGAGACCTCCACCAGGATCGAGCAGGGCGTGGACAGTTCCAAGACGATCATCTCGCAGCTCAACGAACAGTCGCAGAACATCGAGAAGATGGTGGACACCATCACCGCCGTCGCCGATCAAACCAACCTCCTGGCCCTCAATGCCGCCATCGAGGCCGCGCGCGCAGGCGAGCAGGGCCGCGGCTTTGCGGTCGTTGCCGACGAGGTGCGGGCACTGGCACAGCGCACCGCCAATGCAACGGGCGAGATCTCCGAAGTAATCGAGGGCATCCTGGAGCTTTCCGGGAACATCGAAAGGCAGATCGACAGCGTTCTGCGCGTCGCCGGCGAGGGCAAGAGCCAGGTGGCTGAGGTCGAGCGTATTGTCGAGGAGATTCGCGGCGGCGCACGCGGCGTGATCGACGCGGTCGCTTCCATCCGCGCATGACCTCGACAGGCGGGCCGGCACCCGGGCCGGATAACGCACATCAGCGCGGCTGCAACAGCACGCGCGGACAGGAACCTGCGCCGCGCAGCCGGTTCTGCGATTGATCAGACAATCCCGCCGGGCGGCCGCGGAGATGTATCCACGGCACCCGGCCGGACAGGTGTCACTTGACCGTAATAGTGATTTTTTCCGACACCACCGGCGTGTCGTGCGGAATATGCCGGTGGTCGCCCATCAGCAGTTGCAGAGTGTGTTTGCCGGGCTCGAGTTCGACGCTGGTTTCGGTCTGCCCGCCGCCGAAGTGGATATAGTGCTCAGTGGCGGGAATCGGCTGGTCCAGCGGCGGCAGATCGGCATCGACCACCAGATGGTGATGGCCCGTGCCTGCCTTTTCCACCCCGGCCGGCGCCACGCCGAAATTTCTCAGTCCGAAGCGGACGGTCACCGGACTTTCCACGGTAGCCCCATCGACGGGGGTGATGAAGTACAGTTCCGGCTCAGCGGCAGATACCGTGGCGCCGAACAACAAGAGCGACAAACCGCCTGCGGCTTTCAGCGCATGTCCCATATCGAGTCCTCGCTTTCTGTTGGTCGATTCCAGCCGTGGCGGAACACCTGCTCCATGAGCCGCGGCTGATTCAAGCTGTAAGGCTGCAGGTCGGGCGCGCTGCCCGCCAGCAGGATTGATGCAGGCGATCCTCTGCCTGGTCAACAGAAAGTTAGCATGGAAATCTGAGCGCAACCAGCTGAAAAGAGATGCACTATCTGTTTCATTTTGAAAAATAATGCTGCCGCCCAGCCCGTCTCTCCCGGCCGCGCCGGGATTGCCCGGCCGTAAAAAGCTCCCTGCTTACGCCGCCTCTTCAGTGTTGCTGTCAGCCAACTGGTTCCATCCTCGCCAGCGACCTCACTGGCGCAGGCTGCAACCGGGCGTTAAGCTGGGTCGAGTCGTCATATCGACCTGCGGAAACAACATGCGCCTCGCCTCCCTTGTCTGTGTCCTCATCGCATTCAGCCTGCTCGCCTGCAGCGATCCGGATGCACGCAACGTAAAGGGCCAGACACCGCTCATCCTCGCCGCCGAGGCGGGCAATCTGGATGAGGTGAAGTCACTCATCGAGCGGGGCGCCGACATCCATGCCCGCGATCACTGTCTCTACACCCCGCTGCTCAAGGCCGCACAGAACGGCCATTACGAGATCGCGAAATTGCTGCTGGAACAGGGCGCCGACCCGGACGATACCGACCAGGGGCTCTACAGCGCCGTGATGTTCGCCGCCGGCAACAACCATCCCCGCATGATCGACCTTCTGGTCGAGCACGGCGCCGGCGTCGACCTGACCGACACCACGATGGGCTGGACCGCCCTGATCTGGGCCGCGCGCGAGGGTCACGCACAATGCATCGGCGTCCTTCTGGACGAAGGCGCCGACCCGGACATCCGCGACAGCAGCGGCAACACCGCCCTGACCTGGGCGGTGAGAAGAGGACACATCGAGGCGGTGGCAGCCCTGCTCGCCGCCGGCGTCCCACCCGCCCAGACCGACGCACAGGGAAACACGGCACTCGCCATCGCGGCGAAGGAAGGACAGCAGCAAATCCTGGAACATCTGATTGCGGCAACTGGTCGCTGAACACTTCGGGCACCCGGCGCGCCACCTTTCATCTGATCGGTCGCGGCAGCGTCTGGCTGCGTCTGGATACGGCCCGCCCCGAGATTGCGCTGCGTGGCGGAGATCTTGTGGTATTGCCTCACGATGCCTGACATACCCTGTCCGGCTGGCCGGAAACCGGTGCAGCCCGGGCCGAATGCGACACGGACACCGGCACCGTCGTGATGTGCGGATATATCGAGTTCGGCGAGGGGCCGGGCAATCCCGTCCTCGACGCTCTGTCGGAAGTGGTGGTGGTGCGCAGCGTGGATGCTCAGGTGTCAAGCCGTGTCGATCAACTCGCCCGGCTCATGCTGTCCGAGGCCGAACAGCGTGCGGCTGGCTGGCCGCACTCGTCGACCCGCGCCTGTGCCTATAGCCCTGGCCGACATCCATCGCGCCCCCGGCGGGGCCTGGTCGGTGGAGAGTCTGTCACGCACCGCCTTCGCCCAGCATTTCGTCCGCCTTGTCGGCCAGACACCCATGGGCTACCTCACCGATCTGCGCATGCGCGAAGCCGACCGGCTGCTGCGCGACCCGGGCCAGTCCGTTGCCCGCGTGGCCGAGCAGATGGGCTACGCGACCGAGGCAGCGTTTCGCAAGGCGTTCAAGCGGGTATGGGGGCGTCGGCCCGGGCGCGCAGCGGCGCAACCGGACAAGGGATGTACCCCGACGGCCCAGCCGGCGCCTGAGCCGAACAGCATCAGGCCAATGCGGCTCCCACTTCGGCGAAGGAGTTGGCCACCTCGGCGGGGTCGATGGTCTCGCCCAGCTGGCGGCTGATCTGGCTGGCGGAAAACACCCCGCGCACCCGCTGGCCACCGGCTGCCTGCTCAACGACCAGCGCATGCTTTCTGCCGTAGCGGTACAGGGTGTTGACGATATCCCCGACGCAGGCCTTTTCCACCTGGTTCATCGGCAGCACCTCGATCTGATCCTGCGGGGTCATGATGTCGCGCAGCAGTATCTCGCCGCGCTTGCCGCCGATCTGCTGCAGATAGCGCATGGGACGCTCACCCATGATATCGGTGCTGGTCACCACGCCCATGATGGCATTGTACTGATCCGTGATCAGCAGCATGCGCACGCCGCTGGCGATCATGCGTTCATTGGCATCATCGATGGTCGCACAGGGGCCCATGGTGATGGCCGCAACCTTGCTGAAGTCCGTCATCACATGCACGGCGGGATCATCCGCCCTGACCCTTTCGGGCAGCCGCTGCGGAGGCCGCGAATAGGTGACACCCGTTTCCAGCGCGCCCTGCTGCAATGTATCGTAGTTCTGAAACATGAAACCTCCGGCTATGTCATGCAAACAACGGACGTCAATAAATAAGACATACAGCGACGGAATACGCGCTAAAATAATTTCGTCGCGAATTAATCCGTTTAATGCCAGACGCCACTGCTGTTCACACTCGCCAGGAAACCGGTTAAGCTGCTGAACCCGCATGAAAAAGCGCGCATTAGTCCACGCAATGGACAAGCAGAATTATTTTATTGTCAGCAACTGACAGATACAGCAAGGCGCGGATAATCGACTTTTCCGACCTTATCCGGCAGCTGTGTTCAAGCCTCCTCAGCCCTTCAAACCAATGCTGATCCATACTCTCACCCGCCTCTTCCCGCTCTGGGCCATCCTGTTCTCCGCGCTTGCCTGGTGGCAGCCGGCGCTGTTCGCCGGTCTCAAGAGCGCGATTCTGCCGCTGCTGGCGCTGGTGATGTTCGGCATGGGCCTGACGCTGACACTGGATGATTTCACCCGCATCCTGAAAATGCCGAAGTTGATTGTTCTGGGCGCGCTGCTGCAGTTCGGCGTGATGCCGCTGGCGGCCTGGGGGATCTCGCTGCTGCTGGGCCTGAACCCGCTGCTCACCGCCGGGATGGTACTGGTCGGCGCCAGCCCCGGCGGCACGGCCTCGAATGTGGTGTGTTATCTCGCGAAGGGCAATGTGGCCCTGTCGATCACCCTCACAGCGGTGTCCACCCTGCTGGCAGTGCTGCTCACCCCGTGGCTGAGCTGGCTGTATCTCAACGCCAGCATCGATGTCCCTGTTCTGCAGATGCTGATGAGCATCGTGCAGCTGATCATCGCGCCGGTGCTGCTGGGCATTGCCCTCAACCATTTCCTGCACGCGCGGCTCCGGCCGCTGCAGCATGCCTTTCCCCTGATCTCGGTGGCCGCCATTGTGCTGATCATCGCGATCATCGTGGCGCTCAATCACGAGAGGCTGGGCGAACTCTCCCTGTTGCTGCTGCTGGCGGTCGTCCTGCACAATCTGACCGGACTGCTCGGCGGTTATGCCGTCCCTCGGCTGCTGGGCTACGACACCACGGTGTGCCGGACGCTGGCGATCGAGGTGGGGATGCAGAATTCCGGCCTGGCGGTGGCGCTGGCGATGAAGTATTTCGCGCCGCTGGCCGCCCTGCCGGGCGCGCTGTTCAGCATCTGGCACAACCTGAGCGGCTCGCTGCTGGCGGCGCTGTGGCGGCGCTCCGGCTGAGTGGCGTGAAGGGAGACCGACCTGGATGGATCCGACTCGGCTGTTGTTGCAATGCCCGGACAGCGAGTCATCCACACACCGTCGCGGCAGGTGGATCCCCGCCTGCGCGGGGATGGCGGGGCGACTCCGATCAATCAGACTCGCCCTAGAGATTCAGTGCAACGCCTGCCTCAGCATCCGGGTCTGACTCCAGCTCGGGCTGGCAGACGAACAGGCGCCCGGGATCGACCTCGTGGGTCTGGACCAGGCTGTCCTGGACAGCGCGGGCGCGCTGTCCGGCGAGATCCAGCAGCGTCTGGTCCGCGATCGGCTCAATCTCCGCGCCGGGTTCGGCCGGCGCGGCGTCCCGTCCATCACCGCCGGGGGCGGCTTCGGCCTTTCCGGCCTCGGCCTGGCGCTGTTCATGCAGGGCCGCGCGGTCGGCGGGCACGGCATAACCGCAGACCCTGAGCTGCAACTCGGGGCGCTTCTGCAGCAACTCGCCGATCTTCTGCAGATACTGCCCGGCGTCCTGGTCGAGTGCCGCGGAGCCGTTGGCGAAGGCCACCGGCTCGAGCCGGATATGGCTCATCTTCTCGCCGACGAACTGCCCGACCGCGATCAGGCTGCCATAGGGCTGCAGCGCGAACTTGATATAGCTGACGGCTGCGGTCTTCAGGGCCTTGGCCAGGGCCTGGTTGATGGCGTCCGAGATGCCAAAGCTGGGATCCTCGACGCTGCCGGTCACGGGCAGGCTGAGCGCAATGTTGTCGTTGTCGTCGCGCAGCGTGGACAGCGCCGTGCCGAGCGGCATGGACAGCTTCTGGTCGATGCGCTGGCGCTGCTCCTCGCTGACGGGTTGGACGTGGAACTGGTCCAGGCGCAGATCGTTTGTGATATTCATCTGCCCCGCGTCGATGTCGATCCGGCTGTCCACGCTCACACTGCCACTGCGGATGGAGTAGCCGGTGGTCATCGCCATGTAGGGTGACAGCGGCGGCAGGCTGAGGTGCTCGATGCCGAGTTCGATGGCGCTGGACAGTTGCTCGCCGAAGGGCTTGATCCAGCCATTCGCGGTCAGGCCCGAATACTTCTCGCTCTTCGCCTCGAGCGCCAGCTGCAGGGGTGTTTCGGGCGCACCCGTGTCGATCTGTTCGAGCCGGAATCGCTCGAGGTTCACTTCATTCACATAGGCCGGCTCCACCGAGCGGTCGGTGAAGGTGAAGGTGCTGCCCCCGGCCAGGGTAACGGTGCCGATGCTGACCCTGACCGGCTCGCTGGCCTCCGCCGCTTCGCCTTCAGCCCCGGCCGGCGCGGCCGGCGATCCCTGCGTTGCCTCCGTCCCGGCCGGGACGCTCAGGCCGCGCCAGCCGCCGTCCGCCTCGCGCACCAGCTGGATCTGCGCCTTGCCCAGCGCAACCTCGTTCACCTTCAGTCGCTGCCGCGCCTCGAACCGGATATCGCGAATCGCGACCCCGGGACTGGCGAATACCGCCTCGCCCGCCTCAGCTGCTTCCAGCGGCGCCAGCATCCGCAGTCCGTCGGCCGCAACCTTCACCACCCGGATATCGTCCAGCCCGGCGATGGCCAGGTCCTGCACCTGGAGCCGGTCGGCCTCGAGCAGCCCGCGGGCGGGTTCCCGCTGCCGCACCTGCAGGCCGCGGTTGTCGATGGACCCCGCGAGGGTGAGTCCTGTCGGATCACTCAGATCGGCGATCCCGACCGTCCCCGTGAAGCTCATCTGTTCGCGCTGCACGCTCAGGCCGGGCGCGCTCGCCTGCAGATCCAGCCCCGTGTTGCTGAGTTCACCCTCCAGCGTCAGCGAGGGAGCGGCCTCCCCCGCCGGCAGGCTCAGGCCGAGGCTTCCGTCCCACTCCAGGGCCTGGCTCGACAACTTCATTTCGGGATGGGCGAGATCGGCCTCGGCCAGCGCCAGCCGGCCGCTGTAATCGATGGCCCAGGCAGCGGCTTCCGGCTGCCGGATGCGCCAGTCGCCATCGACCATGAACTGCCCCGCGGCGAGGCGCCAGCCCTCCGGCAGGAAGGCCTGAAACTGTGACAGCCCCAGTGCCTGGACCCGGGTGTTGAGGCGATACTCGGGCGTCGCGGCGAAGGGCGAGAGCTCCGCCGTGATGTTCACCGGTGCGTCGTTGAGTTCGCCGCTGAAATCGATGTGGGCGGGCTGATCGACATTGCGGGTGTTGAGTTCCAGGATCTCCAGCGCCTCGATATCCAGGCCTGCCTCCCAGCGCGGCATGGCATAGCCCAGCCGGGTGGATTGCAGGGACAGGCTCTGCAGCTGCACCGTCCAGGTCGGCGCCTCGGCGTCCGGCTCGGGCTCGGCGGGCCGGTCCGGATCGACGACGGGCTCGCTCAGCCCGGCAAGATACCATTTGCCGTCTTCCTCCAGCCGCAGCGTGACATCGGCGCTGTTGAGTTGGAGTTTACGGATATTGACGTGCCGTTCGAACAGGTCCAGCCAGTCGATGTCGACGAAGGCGTATTGGGCGCGCAACCGTCCCCCGTCCGGTGCACGGACATCGAGATCCCGGATGACCAGAGTACCCTTGAAGGGATTGAAGTTGACGTCGCTGATGGTCGCCGCGGCTGCGCCGCGCTCGCGCAGCTGATCCTGCAGGACCCACTTGATGCCGTAGGGCAGCATGACCAGCGCCAGCAGGAATACCAGCGCCAGTATTGTCAGCGTGAGGGAGAGTTTGCGGCCGCGCGATGTCATCGATGGCTGTTCCGGATCAAGGGATGTAACAAGGCCCCGGTCGACGCCCATCGACATGGAGCATCGGGGCGTTGCGGCAATAATAGAAGATCAGGCAGGCATTTGCAGCCACGGACGCCCGCAGGGCGCAGCTTCCACCAGCCGGGACAACCTGAGTGGTTTTTTACTGGGGTCGATGCAGAGACATCCGGGCCATATGCACAACAGGGTCCGGACCCCTCAAATCCCGTAAATCCTAACCTACTTTTTCAGGAGGTCGCGGATCTCGGTCAGCAGCTTTTCCTCGTTGGTGGGGACCGGCGGTGCCGCGGGTGCCGCCTCCTCCTTGCGTTTCATCCTGTTGATCGCCTTCACCGCGATGAAAATGGCAAAGGCCACGATGATGAAATCGAACACCGTCTGGATGAAGGCGCCGTAGTTCAGGGTAACAGCTTCCCTGCCCTCTGCCGCCGCCCTCAGGGTTATGGCCAGGTTGCTGAAATCCACCCCGCCGATCAGCATGCCCAGTGACGGCATCACCAGGTCGGCCACGAAGGAGGACACGATCTTGCCGAAGGCCACCCCGATGATGATCCCGACCGCCATGTCCACGACATTACCCTTGACCGCGAACCCCTTGAATTCCTTCAGCATACCCATCCAACACCCTCCCCATACGATTGGCATTGACGTTCCCGTGCCCTGATGGCCCAGTACTTCGTGAGTATAGTTCAGAGCACGAAAAACCAGGGGTATGCCTTATTGGCTTCAGAAGACGGGCACCAGGTGATACCCCTGCGCCTGATAACCGATCAGTGAAATGAAGCCATCACCGACCAGGTCGAGTTCGGGCAGCAGGGTTTTGTTGTCAATGCCGAAGGCATCGGTTGCCACGGCACAGACTTCCTGCCTGACGCCCAGCGCAGCCAGCTTTTCCACATTGCTTTCCATTTCCATCAGCACGGCACCATACCTGGCTTCAACATCCGCACTCGGCGAGGTGCTGAGATACTGCACGCTCGGGCCGATATACACCATCACAAAATCAGGCGTCACACCCTGATCCCGCATCCCCTTGAAGGTGCCCTGAATGACTTCCAGATAGAAGTTCATTTTCTTTGCATCGGCGATATCAATCAGAAACACCGCCTGACCGACCTTCAGATCGGCCAGTGCGGCGCTATCGTTTATCCGGCTGCCCGCATGGCCCTGGCCGGTTGCCAGGACCAGCGACAGCACCAGCAATATATATCTGAACAAATTTCTCATAACGCACTCCGTGATGGCTAACGGCTTTGCATGTTCTGCAGATCCACAATCGAGCAACTGGTCTTGCGTGTCAGCCGGCAGTTCTGATCGCCTGGCCGGTAATCGTATGCACAGCGCTTCTGTTGCAGCTCATGATAGTCCGCTTCGCTATAGGCTGCTGCGGGCAGGTTGGGCGGGTAATAGACACACCCCCCGCACAGCTCGTCAACCTCAGCCTTTTCTGACATAGAACTGCATCACCCCGTCACTCTCGCCCGACTCCAGCAGCGTGTGTCCCGTACGGTTGCACCAGGCCGGGATGTCCGTGAGCGTGCCGGGATCGGTGGCAACGATCTCCAGCACTTCGCCGCTGTTGATCTTTTTCATCGCCATGTTGGTTTCCACGATCGGCATGGGACAACATTTGCCACTGGTATCCAGCTTGCTGTCGGCTTTGATCTCGCTCATCTCCGTGCTCCTTAAAAATACTGGCAATGTTCGGCCTTGGCGGCTTTTTCATTCAGAAACCACGAGGCACCGACGATACCGCTGGCTTCCGGGATCAGGTTGTCCTCGTTCACGCCGAAGATGCTGGCCGCCAGGCTGCAGGCATAGAAATTCACGTTATCGGTGGCCTTGAGGGCCTGGATCACGTCATAGAGATCCGGCGGCAGTCCCGCCTTCTCGACCTGCTGGCGCACCCAGCCATCCTGATCGGCATGCTCCCCCTGGATCACCTGGGCTTTCGCGCCGTCCTCGGTGAGCGCCCTGACCGCCCAGTTCACAAACAGCAGATCGACCTGGGTGCCCTCCGCCCCCTGCAGATAGGCGAAGGCCAGGGGCGTGAGCAGTTTGTCGTAGCCGTCCTCGCGGACCACGATTGCGAGTGATTTCATTGCTGCCTCCTTAGAACGAACGTTCGTTCTAATTTATGGGCCAGAAAAAGGCCGATGCCGTCTGAACCGAAGGTTCAGACGGCCACCGACCGCCAGGCGCACTGCCAGATCTCGTCGAGATACTCCGGCAATGGCGCGTCCAGAATCCCGTCCAGACGTAGTTGAATCAGGCGCAGCGCCCCGCCGAACACGGCCGAGGCGGCCACGATCGGGGTCATCTCCCGCACTTCGCCGCCCTTCATCCCGGCGGCCACCATCTCGCGCATCTGCACAAAGGGACGCGAGGAGCAGACCGGCTTCTGGTCCGGAATGAACTCCCGATGGCGGGAGAACAGCATGAACCGCATCACCGCCGGCTCCTGTTCGGTGAGGTCGAACAGCAGCGCGATCACCGCCCGGCAGCGATCGTGCGCCGTGGCGTGGGCGGCTTCGATTTCGCTGAATTTCGACTCCATGCGCTCGACCAGGGTCTCGAACAGGCTGCGTGCGATCCCCTCCTTGTCACGGAAGTGGTGATAGATGGAGCCGGTACTGACCGAAGAGGCCTTGACGATGTCCGGAATCGAGGTATTGAAGTACCCCTGCTCGGTGAAGAGATTCAATGCCGCCCCCAGCACCTGTTCGGTGGCCGGGGTGGCGCGGGTGCGTTGGGTTTCTGCGGTAGTTTCCATGCATTCAGATTAGAATGAACATTCGTTCTAGTCAAGCGAGAAATTATCCTCCAGCACAAATTTTTCCGCGGGGATCAGGAACAACTCCAAGAATGAGAACGTATATTATTGATATTCAATACAATACTTATATGGCCCCGATTTTCAGGAATTTGATACCGCGATCAGGCAGCAGTTCCATCTATCCTGATCCTGAACTGAACCTCTTCGCATTCCTGAAGCACCTTCAGGATAGCATTGAGATTCTCAGCCGTGGGATTCCCGGATGCGCCCAGCATACGCTGCAGGCTCTTGGTCGATTTTCCCGTTTCCACCGCCAACCGCTCGAAGCCCAGCGTGGCATTCATATAGTCCCGCAGCAGGGCTTTACCGGCAGCCAGATCGCCTCCCAGCAATTCGTTGACCGCCTCGGCAAGTAATGCGTGCCGGAACTTCGTATCCCGCTGCGCCCGCGCCTGCAGGGTCTCCCGAAATTTCCGGGTCAATGCCATCACCCTCTACCTCTTCACGGATTTCCTGTGTTTGTATTCCCGCCAGCGCTGGTGCGCCAGCCTGGCCGCGGCCTGCCCCGAGAGACTGCTGAACCAGCGGCCGAAGGGGAAGCGACCCGCTTCGTCCAGGTACTCTTCTGACGTCCATGTCATGGGCTAATGGTAACGCTTATGTTACCAATGCAAGGTGGTGGGGAATGGAAGAAAAAAGCCCGTACAAGGTACACTCCCTGAATCCAGGCCCGCCCCCATTACCCAGAATTTGTCTGGATATTTGTCACGCAAATCATCATAAAATGCGCCTGCGTACCCCGCTTTTATTGCATTTACTCAGAACATTATCGATTTTCCCCGGTCATACCCGGTATGCGGCGCAACCGGCCAGCGGTGCGCCGGAACAACCTTACCAATCCACGAACAGCATGAACTGATGGGCAACGACACCACCACCAAACTGCAGTCGCCACCGGCACACAAACCCAGGCCCATGGTCGACCTGCTGGTCAGCCTGCTGATTCCGTCCGTCATCCTGATGCAATTGAGCGGCCCGGAACACCTGGGCCCCAGCGCCGCATTGATCATCGCGCTGGCCTTCCCGCTGGGCTGGGGCGCGTTCGAATTGGTCAGATACCGGAAATTCAATTTCATCGCCCTGCTCGGCCTGGTGAGCATCCTGCTTACGGGCGGCATCGGTCTGTTGCAACTCTCTCCGGAATGGCTGGCCGTCAAGGAGGCCGCCGTCCCCGCGGTGATCGGCATCGCCGTCCTCGCCTCCACCTACACCCCCTATCCCCTGATCAGGACACTGGTGTACAACCCCAGGGTGCTCGATGTGGAGAAGATCGAGACCCGGCTCGGTGAACTCGGGAACCGGGCGGCATTCGAAGGCCGACTGCAGAATGCCACCTACCTGTTGAGCAGCACCTTCCTGTTCTCGGCCGTGATGAACTACCTGCTGGCCACCTGGATCGTCACCAGCCCGGCAGGCACGCCTGCGTTCAACGAGGAACTCGGCCGGATGACGCTGCTCAGCTATCCCGTTATCGCCATCCCGTCGACCCTGATGATGATGGCGATCCTGTTCTACCTGTGGCGCACGATTCGCGTGCTGACCGGATTCAGCTTCGAGGAAGTCATTGCGAAGCAGTGAAAAGTTGATTGCGTCCTGATTCCGGCACGGCGTTCCCGGGCGCAGAAAATATCCTGGCCCCCGTCCTAAACCTTGATCCCTTCTTGATCAGGCCCTGACAACTGATTGTTTTACAGACAAGTTCCCCAGCAACCCCGCATTTAGTACCTATATAAAACAGCCTTCATCATCCCTGAAAAACTGCCGCTAACCTCAGAAGGTATAACCGAAGACCTCTGACGATGCGCGTCTGGCTCCGAACAACCGGAATACTCCTGATAGCGGTGCTGGGGATACTGGCAGTCGTCCCGCACGCCATCAACCAGGACGAGATCCGCACAACGCTCAGCGATCAGCTGTCGAACGCGCTCGACCGGCCGGTCGAAATCGATCAGATCTCTCTGCGCCTCCTGCCGCGACCATCAGTGCAACTGAACGGCATCAGCGCAGAACACGGCAACCCCCCCCCGGGAACAGCTCGAGATCGGCAGACTCCATGCCGGTTTCTCATTACTGCCATTGCTTCAGGGCAAGTTGGAGATACAGCAGCTGTCCCTGCAGGATGTGGAGCTGAACCCGCAGGTAGTGGACAGCATCAAGCAGATGTTTGCCGGCCTCAAACCGCGGGACGGCGCCGCCGCCATGCCCTTCCGACTCCACAGCGCCGGCATCCGGAATCTGACCTGGCGAACGGAGCAAAAGACTTATGGACCGTTCCGTCTGGATGCCCGCTGGGACAGTGGCCTGAAACCCGCGGCAATCATCCTGCGTGACACCCGTAAGGCAGTACAGCTGCATGCCTCCCCCGCGGGAAAGCAGTGGCGATTGACCCTGCACAGCGACAAGGGAATGTTCCCATTCGAACTGCCTGTGACCCTGGATCAGTTCACCCTGACCGGGCTCTATGACAAACAGCAGATCGATTTCGAGCAGATATCACTCAAGGGTTACGACAGCCGGGTACAGGCCAGCGGCCGTCTGCAGTGGTCAGACGGCTGGCAGCTGTCCCTGGATACCCGGACAGACAGTCTGGCACTGGCGCCGCTGTTGACCGCTCTGGGACGGCCCTCACTGCCGGGGCGCATTGCCGGCGAATGCGCCATAAGGCTGCAGGGTCCTGCCGCCGAGAGCATGCATGAACAGCGCACTTTCGACTGCAGGCTGGATTACCTGAACCAGGGGCAAGAGGCGGCACTCACGTTCGAGAGCGAAACCGAATCAGGCCGGGATCGCTTCACTGCCACCGCAGCGAATCTGACCTTACCCGTCGGACCCGCGTTGCACTTCAGGAATTCAGCCTTCAAAGGCTCACTCGCCGGCAGCCAGCTGCAGATCCACAGCGGGTACATACAGGCCTACGCAGGTGAACTATCCGTCAGCGGCGAACTCGACTGGAGCCACGGCTGGCAGACCCGGTTCAACAGCCGGATGGAGGATGTCCAGCTCGAGCCCCTGCTGCAAGTGTTCGAGCAACGCATCATCAGCGGGGGACTGACCGGACAATGCCAGGGGACAGTGCAGGCGCAAGCGATATCAACGCTGCTTGAAGGCATGGAAATGGGCTGCGATTTCACTATCAGCCAGGGCGTGGTATACGAAACGGACCTGGAACGCGCGGCCCAGCTCATCAAGCTCAAAGACGCCCCGCCGGCAAGAGAACAGCAAACGCCGTTTGACCGCCTCAGCGGCAGGCTGACCGCCAGGCAGCAGCATTACCGCCTTGATGAACTGGAAATCACCTCCTCGGCCCTGGCCGCATCGGGCGACATTGCGATCAATCCCGCCCGGGAGTTGAAGGGCGAAATCAGTGTGGGACTGGAAAAGACCGGCAAGGTACTGAGCGTTCCGCTGGTGGTCGCCGGCACCACCGATGCACCGACCTTCCGCCCGACCAAATCGAGCATGGCCGGGGCGGGCGCCGGCACACTGATCCTGGGGCCTGGCATCGGGACAGCGGTAGGCGCCAAGATCGGCGAGGCGGTGGACAACCTCACCAGTATCTTCAAGCGCAAGAATAAGCCCGAGTAATACGTCAGCCCACCCCCCGGAATCACAGCGGAAAAGGCATAAAGGAGGCATAAAGGGGTCGGTGACAACCGGGCATAAAGGGGTCCGGGCATAAAGGGGTCGGTGACAACCGAGAATCATTCCGATCGCCCACTCACGGGGCGACCTGTCTCCGGGTAACCCACGGCCCGTCCCAGCACGCACTCGATCCGGTTCCTGCTCACGCCCTGGCGTCCTGAGAAAATGGCTGTGGCTGGTCATCAGGACATAGGCGTGAGCTGCGACGCCCGCCAGGCATATGGGGAGCTTTCCGGGCATTGCAGTTCCGTTCCAATCGATTTGATTATTCCGCCGCCAGTCCGTGACGAGCATAGAAATATTCCTGAAGCTGATTCTCAGTTGTCACCGACCACTTTCAATTGTCACGATTACCCGTCTCCACGTCTCTCCGTGATCCCTCGGCGGCCGGGTAATCCCCCAACAATAAACGGGCGCCTGAAGCGCCCGCCTGACGTCAGTCCTTCGACTGTTGCCGTCGTTTTTCGCGTTTTTCCGCCTTCTTCTCCTTCAACGTCTTTTGGGGTGGTTTCTTCCGGTTTTCCTTACTCATGTCACTCACTCGCACAAGCCCGAGAGTCGTCACGCGCCGCCCTCCGTGCAACCCTCATCGGCGATTCGAAATTCAGCATTACCTGGCGGCAGGATAGATAGTTCAATGTTCGATTCCTCCTCTGTTGAACGGTCAGCAGACACCAGCACAGACCGTTACGACACGTCACGCACCACGTATGAATGGCGATAACCGAACGACGAGACCTCGACCTTCTCGCCCGCCTTTTTACCGAGTATGGCCGAGCCCAGCGGCGACAGAACGGACAAAAGTCCATGCTGCGGATTACTCTTTTCCGGCAACACGAGCTTGACGACCATCACTGCGCCGTCATGGAGATCGACCAGCCGCACCTGAGAGCCGATCCTTGAAATGCTGGATACATCCATTTCGCCAGTGTCCGCACCCTGTAGTCTTTCCAGTTCAACAAGCACGTTGTTCAGCACGACCGGACTCAGAAAGAAATTGACGCTGCTGAGCATGCAATACTGCTCGATTTTCCTCAGATAATTGGACATAAACGACCTCAATCGCTTGACAGCCGACATCAGCCCTCCAAAAGCACTGGCAGGCATAAAGAAAGAATGGAACAGGTGAGCAAGCCAGGCGCCATCAGGCGCCTGGCTCAAATGAGAAAGGTGGGAGAACAGGCTCTATGGATTAAAATACGTGCGTGCATGTTTGCTTTTTAACGTCGCAAATGTCTACAAGATAACCGCTCCGAACCATAGCCCGGGCAGATAAATAAAGCAAATTTCGAATTGACCATCGACACTACGTACACGGATGCATCCGCGTGTCAGGCTGCACCATCCGGCCCGCCGCCATGCAACGGTGCATAGTGGCTGAAACGCATATCGAGCGAAGCATCACCGCCGCACAGGAAGGCGAGCTCGACATCGTAACCCAGCAACTCGCTCAGCGGCACAAGGGCACACAGAAGAACGCGGCCGGGTGCCGCAGCCCCGTCGCGGACCTCGCAGTCACGCAGCACTGCGCGTCGCTGCAGCAGATTCGCGCGCAGCAGTGCCAGATGCGATTGCTGCGCATCGATGACCACGCACATGATGGGTTCTGCCGGTTCCGGGTCGTCGCGGTAACGGATCCTGAGTTCACCAACGTCGAGCAGGTCAGGATAGCACCGCCTCAGTGTCGTCACGGTCTCGGCGAGCTGCCGCTCGGTTTCGGCCAGGAGCCGCAGACCGCGTGGCGACGTCTCGGACACGACGGCCGAACCTGGGCCGAGTTGCTTCGCCGCTTCGGCGGCGAAGCTCGTCTGGATGTCGAGTCCGCGCTTGCGGACGAGTTGTTCGAGCACATGGACGGACATGTGATATCTCCCTCGGTCAGGTCGCATGGATTGCAGACCATGCAGACGCGAATCGCCTCGCGTGCCGCGCTACAGTTCGATTACACCGGCCGCTTCGGGCTGATACAGCAGCGACTCCACCCGCCAATGCCGCATGCCGGAGGGCAGCTCCACCTCTAGGAGGTCGCCTACACGTGCACCGAACAGCGCCGTCCCCAACGGGGCGAGCACCGAAATACAACCGGCCGAGGCGTCAGCGTCGCCGGGAAGGACCAGGGTGCATTCCATCCTCCGGTTGCTGTCCATATCGAACAGGAGCGCTACGCTGTGCATGGTGACCAGGTCCCTGGGCACTTCAGCCGGTTGCAACTCTTCACCGGCCTGCAGCTTGTCGATCAGGCGATCCAGGTGTTCGGTGTCCCGGCTGCCTGGTGCCATGTTGTCGATCAGGCGCGTCAGGCGACGGACGTCGTGACGCGTCAGATGTGCAATATGCGGATTCATCGGTCATTCCTCTGTATGCGTGTGCGTTGACTGCCTCCGACTCGGCGCATGCACAACCGTCCGCGGCTCGTGACGAGCGCACGCAAACGCAACGCGCCGCCTGTCGGGCAGAACTCGAAGTCTGGAGATGGTCGGAAAGGTAGCCGGAGCGCGGGGAACGCGCTCCGGATCAGAGCGGCGTGGTGAAGCGCGCCCCCGTCATGATCGCTGCCGGAATGAGCAGCGTCGGAATGATCTGAGCCGATACGCCACAAATATGCAGATTGTAATGCGACATGGACGGATCCCCTGGAACAGGCGCCGGCACGCAGACGGTCCGGCGCGAATCATCCACAGAATAACAGTTCCACTAGGAAAGGCCAGCCACCCCAAAAAGGGGTCCAAAAAGGGGGGCTCCTCAGATCCGGTCAGAATGGGAAAGGCATTGAACCGCCCCGGGTTTCGCGGAGGCTGTTTGGTTTAAGTCAGGCCGCTATTGGATCCTGACTGGCGAGTTGCTGGTAGTAGTCTGCCTCAGCTTCCGCCGGAGGGATATACCCCAGGGGCTCCATCAACCGATGATGATTGAACCAGGCTACCCATTCCAGCGTGGCCAGTTCGACCGACTCCGGAGATTTCCAGGGACCGCGCCGATGGATCAGTTCCGCCTTGTACAGGCCGTTGATGGTCTCGGCCAGCGCGTTGTCGTAACTGTCGCCCTTGCTGCCCACCGAAGGTTCTATGCCCATCTCGGCCAGGCGCTCCGTGTAGCGGATGGAGACATACTGCGAGCCTCGGTCCGAGTGGTGAACCAACCCGTCCGCGTCCCCCGGCTGGCGGGCGTAGAGCGCCTGTTCCAGGGCATCGAGGACGAAGTCGGTCGTCATGGTGCGGCTGACGCGCCAGCCCACGATGCGACGGGCGAACACATCAATGATGAAGGCCACATACAGCCAACCCTGCCAGGTCGAGACATAGGTGAAGTCCGACACCCAGAGTTGGTTGGGGCGATCGGCCGTAAACTGCCGATTGACCCGGTCGAACGGACACGGCGCCGAGCGGTCCGCCACGGTGGTGCGCACCGTCTTGCCCCGGCGCGCCCCCTGCAAGCCCAGGTGGCCCATGAGCCGCTCCACGGTACAGCGCGCCACGCGAACGCCTTCACGGTTCATCTGCTTCCAGACCTTGTCGGCGCCGTAGACCTGGAAATTGGCCTGCCATATCCGCTCAATATGCGGCATCAGCATCGCATCGCGCTTGGCCCGGACGCTGCGCAGTTCCGGGTTGCGGCGCCGGGCAGCGTGGCGTCGGTAGGCCGACGGGGCAATCTGCAATACCTTGCAGATCGGCTCGACCCCGTAGGTATCCCGATGCTGATCGATGTAGGCGTTTATGACTTCAGTTTGCGGTCGAGCTCCGCTTGGGCGAAAAAAGCGCTGGCCGTGCGCAGGATGTCATTGGCGCGGCGCAGTTCCTTGTTCTCGCGCTCCAGATCCTTGATGCGCTGCGCCTCGTCCGTAGTCGTGCCCGGACGCGCACCGGCATCGATCTCCGCCCGCTTGACCCACTCCAGCAGTGTCTGCGGCACACAACCGATCTTCGGGGCGATCGACTCCACGGCCGCCCACAGCGACGAGTACTCCCCACGGTGCTCCTGGACCATCCGCACCGCCCGCTCCCGGACCTCAGGTGAAAATTTGTTGGACTTGTTCATGGCTCCATTCTCTCAGATATCGGAGCCTCCTCAAAACCCGGGGCGGTTCACCGGGTGCTGCCGTTCTATGAAGAGCATGGCTTGCCGCTGCTGCGCATCCTGACCGACCGAGGGACGGAATACTGCGGCAAGGCCGATCGCCATGACTACCAGCTCTACCTGGCGGTCAACGACATCGAGCACACCCGCACCCGGGCCCGTTCCCCGCAGACCAACGGGATCTGCGAGCGCTTCCACAAGACCATTCTCCAGGAGTTCTACCAGGTCACGTTCCGCAAGCACATCTACACGAACCTGGAATCCCTACAGGCGGATCTGGACACCTGGCTGGCGTACTACAATAATGAGCGCACCCATCAGGGCAAGATGTGCTGCGGACGCACGCCCATGGCGACATGGGAGGATGGCAAACAAATCTGGAAGGAAAAGTTCATCGCCTGAACTTGACCTGACAGCCACGGCTTCCTCGGAGCCGGTAACTGTCAGATCAGATCGCGACTACTACAACTTATCCCTTTTGTAGCGAACACGTGAAGTCTTCCAGACGACCCAAATAATCGAGAACAAGGGGTCGATGACCAATGACATCGCGACATTGTCACCGACCCCTTTACTCATTAACGTTCCTTCCTTTAACGTTCACGTCTTAAGTTCTTGCAACCTGTCCTGTATATTTTCGGGCGCAACAAAAACAAATGACTTCCCTCTTTTCTTCTTTTCCAACAACCCCAAATCCGAGAGCCGCAATAAATCTGTTCTGGCAGTCTGGTAGGCGATATTATGCGCCCCCCTGTGGCTCTCGAAGGTAAATATTGATAATGGTTTTTTCAGCGCACGATTAAGCAGCGCCATCTGTCTATGATTAAGCAGCCCTTGCAGGGCCGGTGATTTCTTCAGGAGTGACTCTACGGTTCTTACTTCTTCCCTCTTTTTCTCAAGATAGACAAACAAATCTGCTATTGCTCTAACAATTACCTCCAACTGATACACAATAAAATATGTAACATCATTATCATCAGTTTCGGTATAAAGGTATGATTTTGTGTATTTTGCCGGCGCAGCTTTGAGAATCCGAGATATAGAGATAAATTCTATCAACCAATAACCCTGGTTAAGCATGCTCCAATAAAATAGTGCTCTAGCGGTCCTGCCATTACCATCTTCGAATGGGTGGTCATACGCTAAAACAAAGTGCAGCAATACAGCTTTTATAACAGGGTGAATAAATTCCTGCGAGGACTTATTGTTTGCAAATAAACAGAGATTCTCGATCCTGGCCTGCAACTCAGACGCTTTCGGTGGTATATGTAATTTAGTTGCATCCCGCTCATCGCCAACATATACGTCATCAGAAGATCTCAGTTTTCCTACAGCATTCGGATCATCCAAAGTTCCAGTTGTAAGGATCTCATGCAGTTCATAAATCATGCTGGGCGTAAGCCTTTCATGCTTCATATCGCTCACAAACTGCATTGCATGATAGTTATTTATTATCATTTTCTCCGAATTGTCTTTCGGCTTCCTATTTTGCCTTATCATTTCCTTGGCAACCTTCCTGGTCGTAGATGCCCCTTCAAGCTGGCTTGAGGTTATCGCTTCTTCGATCAGTGAATTGACAAGGTAGGTGTCCTTTGTATGCGGGTTGGTAACGACTTCTGATGTTTGTATCGCGCCACTCGCATCCCTGGTTATCTGGTGCAGAAGTCGTTGGACAATATCCGGTTGCGCGTACTTAAATGGATTGCCGGATTTGTCGGTAAATGGCAGCGGACGATACAAGGCACGGCGCGCAGACTTAACGGCAAACCACCATTCCTCAGGGCTAAGATCATTGGGTGGCTCAATATGTCGCAGTTTGTCCCAATGATAATATTTCCCTTTGGGGTCAGGGGTTAGCCCAAACGACAATATCTCGGAGAACCGGTTTGGGTTCTCCGAAATAATGCCGTTCAGCAACTCTTGATAGTCAGGAGGCGGCAAGGGCAATTTCATAGCAATTTACTACTAATTTGTCATGAATTAGTAGTAAATTAGCATCATGTCGTGAACAAATCTACTAATCTGTCCATGATTAGTAGATTACAAGCAGATGGGCGCTAAATAAAGTTAATAATTATTAATAAGTTATGAGATCACGGCGGAATGAATTCTCAAGCCTTCCGATAAATCTCCGTCCCCAACTCCCGGAACTCCACCGCCTTCTCCTCCAACCCCTTCTCCAGGGCCTCGTCCTCGGAAATCCCTTGCTTGGCGGCGTAGTCGCGCACGTCCTGGGTGATCTTCATGGAGCAGAAGTTGGGGCCGCACATGGAGCAGAAGTGCGCCACCTTGTGGGCCTCCTTGGGCATGGTCTGGTCGTGGTATTCGCGGGCGCGCTCGGGGTCGAGGCTGAGGTTGAACTGGTCCTCCCAGCGGAATTCGAATCGGGCCTTTGAGAGCGCATTGTCCTGCAGCTGGGCGCCGGGGACGCCCTTGGCGAGATCGGCGCCGTGGGCGGCGATCTTGTAGGTGATGATGCCGTCTCTGACGTCCTGCTTGTTGGGCAGGCCCAGGTGTTCCTTGGGGGTGACGTAGCAGAGCATGGCTGTGCCGTACCAGCCGATGTTGGCCGCACCGATGCCGGAGGTGATGTGGTCGTAGGCCGGGGCGATGTCGGTGACCAGCGGGCCTAACGTGTAGAAGGGGGCCTCGAAGCAGTCCTCGAGTTCCTTGTCCACGTTCTCCTTGACCTTGTGCAGCGGCACATGGCCGGGGCCCTCGATCATGACCTGGCAGTCGTGCTCCCAGGCCTTTTTGGTCAGCTCGCCGAGGGTTTCCAGTTCGGCGAACTGGGCGCGGTCGTTGGCGTCGGCGATGCAGCCGGGACGCAGGCCGTCGCCCAGGCTGAAGGAGACGTCGTAGGCCTGCATGATCTCGCAGATCTCGTCGAAGTGCGTGTACAGGAAGGACTCGCGGTGATGCGCCAGGCACCACTTGGCCATGATGGAGCCGCCACGGGAGACGATGCCGGTGACACGGTCGGCGGTCAGCGGCACATAGGCCAGGCGCACGCCGGCGTGGATGGTGAAGTAGTCCACGCCCTGCTCGGCCTGCTCGATCAGGGTGTCGCGGAACATCTCCCAGGTCAGTTCCTCGGCCTTGCCGTCGACCTTCTCCAGCGCCTGGTAGATGGGCACGGTGCCGATGGGCATGGGGGCGTTGCGCAGGATCCACTCGCGGGTCTCGTGGATGTTCTTGCCGGTGGAGAGATCCATCAGGGTGTCGCCGCCCCAGCGGGCCGACCACACCATCTTCTCCACCTCTTCCTCGATGGACGAGGTCACGGCGGAGTTGCCGATGTTGGTGTTGATCTTCACCCGGAAGTTGCGGCCGATGATCATCGGCTCCAGTTCGGGGTGGTTGATGTTGGCCGGGATGATGGCGCGGCCGGCGGCCACCTCGCTGCGCACGAACTCAGGCGTCACTTCCTCGGGGATGTTCGCGCCCCAGGACTCGCCGGCGTGCTGGCGCAGCAGTTTGGCGTAACGCGGGTCCTCGCGCAGTGCCTGCAGCCGGCAGTTCTCGCGAATGGCGATGTACTCCATCTCCGGGGTGATGATGCCCTGCCGGGCATAGTGCATCTGGGTGACGTTCTTTCCGGGTTTGGCGCGGCGCGGACGGTGGATGTGCTCGAAGCGCAGGTTGGCCAGCTCGGGGGCGGACTGGCGCGCGCGGCCGAACTCGGAGGTCGGGCCGTCGAGCTGCTCGGTGTCGTCGCGCTCCAGGATCCAGGCCTCGCGCAGGGCGGGCAGGCCCTTGAGCAGATCGATTTTGGCCGCCGGGTCGGTGTAGGGGCCGGAGGTGTCGTAGACCGGGATGGGCGGGTTCTCCTCCGGGGTGCCGGAGGTCAGGGTCGGGGTCTGCTCGATCTGGCGCAGCGGCACCCGGATATCCGGGCGCGAGCCCTGGATGTAGAGCTTGCTGGAGCCGGGGAACGGCCGGGTCACTTCCTCGGACAGGCGGGCCGTCTTCCTGACGAAATCTTCCGGGATGGCGCTCATGATTGCTGCCTCGCTATCTGCGTGTGTACGGGCGGCGGGGGAGCGCGGGAACGAGAAATCGGGGGGAGAAGCTTGCTGCGCTGGCTTTCCCTACGCCGGTACGAGCCGGGTCAGGTTCAAAGGGTCTGTCTCAGCCCCGCGCGGGGCACCCCTAGCCGAAAGGGTGAAGGTAGCGGAGGGCCGGGGGATTTGCAAGCAGACCACCCACATGGCAGGCGTGCTTTCCGACCCGCTCCGCGGCTGGGGCATTTGCCGCACTCAGTGGGCAAATACCCGGCTCACATCGGGCTGCAGCCTGACAAACCCCTTTAAATACAGCCATCTTCCAGGTGGCACGGCATTTGTAACCGGTGTCGGGATTCGTCCGTCAGTGGCAAGCGCCAGCGACTGCCAGCCTGATCCCAATCCGGCTGCGATGATGCGCAGACGCATTCCATAACGAAACACTGGAACAGGGCGAACCGACCGGATGAAACACCGGTCCCGCGCGATTGCTGATATTCCGCCGCTGGCATGTATATTGCCGCTCTGTTGCTGAGAGAGCTGCAGCCGATGTCGGCGCGGGAATGATGCGGCAGCCGCCGGATTCAACCGTCGCACACAGATAAAGCAGCCGCCTTGACCATCGTCGGTCCGGCACGTGTGTCCAGCACGCCGCACCGGCGGACTGTCTGAAATTGATGGTGCATTGACACCTTTGCGGAGACACCCAGATGCAGAAGAAATTCACGGCTTCCTCACTTGCCTGCCAGATCAGCCTGGCGCTGGCCCTCCCCGGCATCGCGCTGGCCGAGCACGACCCTCTTGTCATCGACATCGTCAAGGAAGCCCCCGAGTTCCCGAAGGCCTCGACCCTGAATCACTCCACCGTCGACTCGCAGCGCCTGCGCTCCCTGCCGGCGGCCAGCAGCGACACGGCCCGCCTGCTGAAGCAGACCCCCGGCGTCGAGCTGCAGGGGGCCGGCGGCGTCTCCAGCCTGCCGTCCATCCACGGCCTGACCGATGACCGCGTGCGCATCAAGGTCGACGGCATGGACCTGGTCTCCGCCTGCGGCAACCACATGAACCCGCCGCTGTCCTATATCGACCCCACCCGGATCGCCACCGCCACGGTATTCGCCGGGCTGACCCCGGTCAGCCTCGGCGGCGACAGCATCGGCGGCACCATCGTGGTGGAATCGGCCGACCCGGTGTTTGCCGTGCCCGGCGAGGGCCTGCTGACCACGGGCGAGATCGGCACCTTCTATCGCAGCAACGGCGACGCCCGCGGCGCCAACCTCGCTGCCACCCTGGCCAGCGAGAACGCCAGCCTCACCTACACCGGCTCCACCGCCAGGGCCAACAACTACGAGGCCGGCGATGATTTCAAACCGGCGGGCCTGGCCGCGGCCGGCCGCGGCTACCTGGACGGCGACGAGGTCGGCTCTACCTATTATGAAACCACCAACCAGTCGCTGGCCCTGGCGCTGCGGCGCGACAACCACCTGGCCGAACTCACAGTGGCCACGCAGGACATCCCCGAACAGGGCTTCCCCAACCAGCGCATGGACATGACCTCCAACGAGAGCATCCGGTTCAATCTGCGCTACGAGGGCCAGTACAACTGGGGCAAACTGGAGGCGAACGCCTATCGCGAACAGACCGATCACGAAATGGGCTTCGGCGAGGACAGGCTGTTCTGGTACGGCGCCAACGACGGCTCCATCCCCGACGGCGTGCCCTGCACCATCCAGGGCGGCATGAACGGCTGCGCGGCCGGCATGCCGATGGAGACCGAGGGCGACAACCGCGGCCTGGTGGTCAAGGGCGACATCCCGCTCAATGGCCGCGACCTGCTGCGCGTCGGCGCCGAGGTCCAGCAGTACCGTCTGGACGACTGGTGGGATCCCTCCGGCAAGATGATGTTCCCCAACACCTTCTGGAACATCAACGACGGCGAACGCGACCGGCTGGCGGCCTTCGGCGAATGGGAGGCACGCTGGAACGAGCAGTGGCTGACCCAGTTCGGCCTGCGCTACGAGCGCGTCGCCATGGATACCGGTGAGGTGCAGGGCTACAACCCCATGTTCTCGCCGCAGGACGCGGCCGACTTCAATGCCGCCGACCGCAGCCGCAACGACGACAACCTGGATCTGACCGCCCTGGCGCGCTTCACACCGAAGGACACCCTGAGCGTGGAGTTCGGCTACGCCCGCAAGACCCGCTCGCCCAACCTGTATGAGCGCTATGCCTGGTCCACCCACGGCATGGCGATGCGCATGGTCAACCTGGCCGGCGACGGCAACGGCTATGTCGGCAACCTCGAACTCGACCCCGAAGTGGCGCACACCCTGAGCGCCACCTTCGACTGGCATGACCCGAGCGAACAGCGCTGGGGGGTGCAGGTCACGCCCTACGTGACCTACGTCGAGGACTACATCGACGCCGCCCGCTGCTCCTCGGCCACCACCCGGGACATGATGGGCACCGCCTGCACCGACGCCAACCTGGCGGTGACGAACGATTTCGTCTACCTGCAGTTCGTCAACGAGGACGCTCGCCTGTATGGCATCGACGTCTCCGCCCACGCGCCGCTGGCGGAGGACACCCGGCTGGGCGACTTCCATATCGACGGCGTGCTCAGCTATGTGCGCGGCGAGAACCAGGACACCGACGACAACCTGTACAACATCATGCCGCTGAACCTGAAGCTGGCCGTGACGCAGAACCTCGGCGCCTGGCGCAATACCGCCGAGGTGGAGGTGGTGGACGCCAAGTCGGACGTCTCGGATACCCGCAACGAGGTCAAGACCAGCGGTTACGGCCTGCTGCATCTGCGCACCAGCTACACCTGGAAGCAGCTGCGCATCGAGGCCGGCGTGGAGAACGTCTTCGACCGCTTCTACCAGCATCCGCTGGGCGGCGCCTATCTCGGCCAGGGCAAGACCATGTCCGCCGCCGGCGTGCCCTGGGGGGTTACGGTGCCGGGTCCGGGGCGCAGCATCTACACCTCGCTCAACTTCAGGTTCTGAGCCCTGTCCATACCCTCCTCCCTCCCCCTTGCCGGGGGAGGTCGGGAGGGAGCATGGATCCACCTTGCCTGCCCCCCGCAAACCCCGTAACCTAACCGGCTGAAGCGATTGACACGGGGATACCGGAAGCATGAGCGAACAGCCCGATACCGCTGATTTCGAACGCGCGCGCCACAACATGATCGAGCAGCAGATCCGTCCCTGGGACGTGCTCGACCAGCGCGTACTGGACGTGCTCATGCAGACCCCGCGCGAGGACTTCGTCCCCACCCAGTACCGCTCCACCCTGGCCTTCTCCGACATCAGCCTGCCGCTGGAACACGGGCAGGTGATGATGCCGCCCAGGCTGGAAGGCCGGCTGCTGCAGTCCCTGGCCATCCAGCCCGGCGACCGCATCCTGGAGATCGGCACCGGCAGCGGCTATCTCACCGCCTGCCTGGCCCGGCTCGGACGCCAGGTGCTGAGCGTGGACCTGCACCCGGATTTCAAGTACGCCGCCGAGCGCAAGCTGGAGCAGCACGGCATCACCAATGTGGAACTGCGCACCGAGGACGCCGCCGCCGGCTGGGACGCCGAGCAGGGCTTCGACGTCATCGCCGTGACCGGCTCGCTGCCGCTGCTGCACCGCGGCTTCCACGATGCCCTGGCCGTGGGCGGCCGGCTGTTCGTGATCGTGGGCGAGCCGCCGGTGATGGAGGCCATGCTGATCACGCGGGTCGCGGCCGACCAGTGGGCCAGTGAGAGTCTGTTCGACACCTCCATCCCGCCGCTGGAGAACGCACCGCGGATCGAGAACTTTGACTTCTGAGCAAGGTCTGACCGACTTTATCATCGTCATCCCGGCGCAGGCCGGGATCCAGATGCCGCAGCGGTCACTGGATCCGGGCCTGTACCGGAATGACGCCGGCGAGTGCAGCCGCGATGCACACAATGTCCGGATCCGCCCGGGGCCCTGAGATGCGCCAACTCACGCCCGCCGAAATCAAGGCCCATCTGGAACAGGCGCAGACACCGCCGCTGCTGCTGGACGTGCGCGAGCCCTGGGAATACGAAGTCTGCCGCATCGAGGGCTCGACCCTGATCCCGATGCGCCAGATCCCGCTCAAGGCCGAGACGCTGGACCCGGAACGCGAGACGATCGTGATCTGTCATCATGGCGTGCGCAGCTACAGCGTGGCACGCTACCTGGAGGCCCAGCTCGGCTTCAGCAATGTCATCAATCTCAGCGGCGGGGTCGATGCCTGGGCCCGCGACGTGGATCCCGGCATGGCGACCTATTAAGGCCTCTGGCGAATGGCACTGACTTCAACCCCGTCATCCCCGCGCAGGCGGGGATCCATTGACCGCGGCGTTTAACGCGCTTCGTGCTTTTTGTCCCGCCTGCGCGGGAATGACGATGGCGGTCGCGACAATCGCAATGTCTGCAATCTGACCGGGGCGAGCGCCGTTCGGGTCCCTGACCTCCGTCATTGCGGACGCAGCAACACCAACCGATAATGGGACGCTGATCCCGACCCCCACATGTCACCCGCAACCGGATGAACGCATGAACGCAAAACGCACCCTGCTGGCAACCCTGATGAGCGGCCTGCTGGCCAGTCAACCGGCCCTGGCGCTGGACCTGCTCGGCGCCTACCGGATCGCCGCCGACAGCGACCCGACCCTGCGCGCCGCCGCCGCCAACCGCGACGCCCTGCTGGAAGCCGACGACCAGGCCCTGGCGCAGGTGCTGCCCAACGTCGGCATCAACGGCAGCTACCAGCGCAACCGCTACGACAACCGCATCACCGACCAGACCAGCTATTCAACCGACGAGGTCTACACCCTGTCGGCCACCCAGACCCTGTTCCGCTGGGACCAGTTCGTCGCCCTGGAGCAGGCCGACAGCCTGGTCGCCCGGGCCCTGGCCGAGTACAGCGCCGCCGAGCAGGATTTGATCATCCGCCTGGCCGAGGGCTACTTCAACGTGCTGGCCGCGCAGGACAACCTGATCTTCGCCCGCGCCGAGTTGGAGGCCATCGGCCGCCAGCTGGAACAGGCGAAGGAACGTTTCGAGGTGGGGCTGATCGCCATCACCGACGTGCACGAGGCCCAGGCCCGCTACGACCTGGCGACAAGCCAGGAGATCGTGGCCGAAAACGAGCTGGACTCGGCCCGCGAGGCCCTGTACGAGATCACCGGGGAACTGAACGAACCGGTCAATCCGCTCAACGACCAGCTGCAGCTGCTGCAGCCCGAGCCGCAGGAAACCGGCGTCTGGGTGGAGAAGGCGCTGGACAACAACCTCAACCTGGTGGCCCTGCAGGCCGCGGTCGAAGCCGCCCGCCAGGAGGTCAAGCGCCAGCGCGCCGGCCACTACCCCACCCTGGACGCCAGCGCCGCCCTCACCCGCCGCGACCAGAATTTCGGCGGCATCGCCGGGGTGAAGCGCCACGACGCCAGCATCGGCCTGGAACTGAACATCCCGCTGTTCCAGGGCGGCGCGGTCAACTCCTTCACCCGCGAGGCCCACTACCGCTTCATCGAAAGCCAGGAGCAACTCGACCAGGCGCGGCGCCAGACCCAGCGCCAGACCCGCGACGCCTACCGCGGTGTCGCCAGCGGCATCGCCCAGGTGCGCGCCCTGGAACAGGCCCTGGTCTCGACCGAGACCGCGCTGGAGGCCGCCGAGACCGGCTTCGAGGTCGGCACCCGCACCATCGTCGACGTGCTGGACGCCCAGCGCGAGCGCTTCCGCGCCCAGCGCGATCTGGCCCGCGCCCGCTACGACTACCTGCTGAGCACCCTGCGCCTGAAACAGGCCGCCGGCAGCCTCGGGGTGGACGACCTGCAGGCCATCAACAGCTGGTTCCAGTAGGGTTCAGGTTCAATAACCGATGCTCGGACAAATGTCGCAAGCAACAACATTCCCGTCATTCCGGCGCAGGCCGGAATCCAGTAGCCGCCGCCGGTCGTGGATCCCGGCCTGCGCCGGGATGGCGGCAGCTGGAATTTCGCGCACGCGTCATTCAGATCAGGCTCCCTGACGGTCTCTGTTATTTATGCCCGACTTCCCCTTCCCCCAGCCGGCCCCCGGCTTCGACGACCCGCTCGGGCTGCTGCGCGCCTGCCACATGCGCATGCTGATGCACTGCTCGACCCTGGAGAAACTGCCCGCGCAGATCGACGCGGGCAAGCAGGCGGAACTGCAGGAGACGGTGGAGAAGATCCGGCACTACTTCAACACGGCCGCCCATCTGCATCACCAGGACGAGGAGCGCGATCTGTTCCCGCTGCTGGAGGAGCAGAGCCCGGATTTCAATGCCGCCGTACGCGAACTCAGCGCCCAGCACCCGGAACTGGAATCCGCCTGGCGTGAGCTCGATGCCCGGCTCGCCGAGCTGGACGGCATCGACGACAGCGCCGCGCTGGACGCGCGCATCCGTGCCTTCACCAACGCCTATCGCCAGCACATCCAGCATGAGGAACAGAAGGTGTTGATGCCGGCCGAGCAGGCCCTGAACGACGCCGACCGCAAGCGCCTCGGCCGCGCCATGGCCCGCCGGCGCAACGTCGCCGAGGACGCCCTGCCCGACAGCCTCAAGTAGGATGGGTGGAGGCGCGGTGCGCCGCAACCCATTGCCTGCAGGCCGTGCCGCGATGGGTTGCGCTTCGCTCCACCCATCCTACACGCTTTGCCCGGCACAAATGCCGGGGACACTGCGCCTATCCCGGCCTGCGTAACACAGTAGGATGGGTGGAGGCGCGTGCGCCGCAACCCATCGCTCTCAGGCCGCACCGCGATGGGTTGCGCTTCGCTCCACCCATCCTACACGCTTTGCCCGACACAAATGCCGGGGACACTGCGCCTATCCCGGCCTGCGTAACCCAGTAGGATGGGTGGAGGCGCGTGCGCCGCAACCCATTGCCTGCAGGCCGCACCGCGATGGGTTGCGCTTCGCTCCACCCATCCTACACGCTTTGCCCGGCACAAATGCCGGGGACACTGCGCCTATCCCGGCCTGCGTAACACAGTAGGATGGGTGGAGGCGCGTGCGCCGTAACCCATCGCTCTCAGGCCGCACCGCGATGGGTTGCGCTTCGCTCCACCCATCCTACACGCTTTGCCCGGCACAAATGCCGGGGACACTGCGCCTATCCCGGCCTGCGTAACACAGTAGGATGGGTGGAGGCGCGGTGCGCCGTAACCCATCGCTCTCAGGCCGCACCGCGATGGGTTGCGCTTCGCTCCACCCATCCTACATGCCGGAATCAGGGTCGTAACCCGTTTCCGGCAGCGTCCTGCTACAACAACTCCGCCAGATGCTGCAGCACCCGGTCGCGCGCCCCGCGGTTGGCTTCCACCGCCCGGCGCCCGCGCTCGCCCCACTCGGCACGCCCGCTGGCATCCTCCAGCCAGGTCCTGACCGCCGTGGCCAGTTCCCCCGCATCCGCCACCGCCCGCGCCGCGCCTGCCTGTTCCAGCAGTTGCACGATGCCGCTGAAATTGAACATATGCGGGCCATACAGCACCGGCAGGCCCAGCGCGGCCGGCTCCACCGGGTTGTGGCCGCCCACCGGCACCAGACTGCCGCCGACGAAGGCCGCATCCGCGGCGGCCAGCAGCACCGGCAGTTCGCCCATGGTGTCACCCAGGTACACCGCTGTCTGCGCCGTGACCGGTTCGTTGCGGCTGCGCCGCGCGACCTGGAACCCGGCGCGTTCGACCAGCCCGGCCACGCGGGCAAAACGCTCCGGGTGGCGCGGCACCAGGATCAGCAGCGCCTGCGGCAGGCGCGCACGCACCCGGCGATGGGCGGCGAGCAGCGGCTCATCCTCGCCCTCGTGGGTGCTGGCGGCAATCCACACCGGCCGGGCCGGATCCCAGCCACGGCGCAGCACCTCGGCCTGCTCACGCGCACTGCCGGGGATGACCGCATCGAACTTGGTATTGCCGGTCACCGTCACCCGCGCCGGGTCGGCGCCCAGGGCGATCAGGCGTCCGGCATCGGTGTCGCTCTGGGCGCCGATCCAGCGCACCCGCCGCAGGGTGGCGGCGGCCAGCCCGCGCACCCGGCGGTAGCCCGCCGCCGAGCGCGCCGACAGCCGGGCATTGATCAGCGCCACCGGGATCTCCCGCCGCGCGCAGGCCGCGATCAGGTTCGGCCACAACTCGGTCTCCATGATCAGCCCCAGCCGCGGCCGGGTTCGCGCCAGGAAACGCGCCACCGCGTCCGGCAGGTCCCAGGGCAGATAGGCGTGGCGCACCCGCTCGCCGAACAGCCGCTGCACCTGCATGGCGCCGGTCGGCGTGGTGGTGGTCACCAGCAGTTCATACTCGGGATAGCGCTCCAGCAGGGCGTTGACCAGGGGCGCGGCGGCCTGCACCTCGCCCACCGAGACCGCATGCACCCAGATCCAGGGCCGCGCCTCCAGCACCGGCACGAAGCCGAAGCGCTCGCCCCAGCGGCGCAGATAGGCCGGCGCACGCAGGCCGCGCCAGAGCAGCCGCAGCAGGGCAACGGGCAGCAGCAGATACAGCAGGGCGGAATAGAGCGCGCGCAAGGACACTTCCAGCAACTCGGACACAAGGCTGCCGAGTATCCCGCCTGGGGCGCGCGACTGCAATGACCCGGTCCGCGGACAAGTCCATGTCCGAACGGGTAAACTCACATATATGATACCTGCAGATCCGTCATCCCGGCGCAGGCCGGGATCCAGTAACCCGCATCGGTCACAACTCCTGGATTCCTGCATTCGCAGGAATGACGGGATGTGAATATTTTTCACCATGCCCCGCCCCGACCCCCTGCCGCCCGCCCTGCTCGCCCCGCGCCACTGGCCGACCTGGCTGCTGCTCGGGCTGGGCTGGGGCGCGGCGCAACTGCCCTGGCCGCTGCAGCGTGCCCTCGGCCGGGGACTGGGACGGCTGCTGTATCGTCTGGCCCGTGAGCGCCGCCGCATCGCCCGCATCAACCTGGAGCTGTGTTTTCCCGAACTGGACGCCCGGGCGCGCGCCGTCCTGCTCCGGCAGCACTTTCAGTCGCTCGGACTGGGCGTGATCGAGACCGCCATGAGCTGGTGGACGCCGGCGCAGCGGCTCGCCGGCCGCTACCGACTGGAAGGCCTGGAGCACCTGCAGGCCGCCCTGGCCCGGGGCCGCGGCGTGATCCTGCTGAGCGCGCATTTCACCACCCTGGAGATCGCCGGCCGGCTGCTGGCCCTGCAGACCCCCTTTCATGTGCTCTATCGCACCCACAAGAACCCGGTGTTCGAGCGCGCCATGCGCCGGGCGCGCGAACGTCACTTCGAGCGCGCCATCGCGCGCGAGGACATGCGCGGCTTCCTGCGCAGCCTGAAGCGGAACATGCCGGTGTGGTACGCCCCCGACCAGGACTACGGCCGCGAGAAGAGTGTATTCACCCCCTTCTTCGGCGTACCGGCGGCCACCATCACCGCCACCTCGCGCCTGGCCGCGGCCAGCGGCGCGGCGGTGGTGCCCTTCTTCCCCGAGCGGCGGGCGGATGGCCGCGGCTATATACTGCGCCTGCAGCCGGCACTGGCAGACTTCCCCGGGGCGTCACCCGAGGCCGATGCCGCCCGCATCAATGCACTGATCGAGGCGCAGGTCCGCACCCGGCCCGGGCAGTACCTGTGGGCGCACCGGCGCTTCAAGACCCGGCCGGGCGGTGCGCCCGCGGTATACTGAGCACCCATGGATCGATCCCGCCCTGCCGTCATCGCCGCCCACGGCCTGTTCGCCCTCCTGCTGCTGAGCCTGCCGCCCAAGTGGGCCAGCCTGCACATCAGCGGCGGCCTGCTGGTGCTGGCCCTGCTGTTGGCGCGGCGCGGCGACTGGCGCCGCCCGGCCCTGCGCGGCTATCTCGCCGCCAGCGCCGGGTGGCTGGTGCCGGTGACCCTGGCCGGGATCGGCCAGCAGTTCATCGGCATGGAGACGGCCAGCAGCTGGGCCGATCTCGTCAAGCTCAACCTGCGCCTGCTCGGCGTGGGCCTGGGCATCCTGCTGCTGCTCGAGCGCGGCTGGCTCAGTCTGCGCGGGGCGGTCTGGATCGCCCTGGCCGCGCTGGCTGTCACGGCGCTCAGTGGCCATATCGACTGGCTGCAGCGCCATGGCACCGACCTGCAGGCCTGGCCCCGGCCCTATTTCACCGGGCTTGCTGGCAATCCCAATCCCTACGGCAGCTTCGCCGCCCTCGGCCTGATTCTCAGCGCCGGGCTGCTGCGCGCGCGGCCGTCCAATGTCGGGTTATGGCTGCTGGCGGCGCTGCTGCTCAGCGCCCTCTGGGGTTCGGATTCGCGCGGGGCGGTGCTGGCCAGCCTGACCGGCCTGTTGGTCCTGTTCTGGCCCTGGCGCCACCGGTTGCTGGCCGGCCTGGCGCTGCTGGCCATTGCGCTGGTGTACACCTATGTGCTCACGGGCGGCATCCCCGCCGACGAACTCGGCTCCGGCGATCAGCGGCGGATCGAGGCCGCCTGGTTCGCCCTGCATCGGATCCTGGAATCGCCCCTGCTCGGCTGGGGCATCGACGCCTTCCGCGACCTGCCCGGGGCGCCGCTGAACTCACCGCACAACCTGCTGCTGGACCTGGCCCTGGGCGGCGGGCTGCTCGCCCTGGCCGGCTGGCTGTGGTCGACGGGCCGGCTGGCGCTGATGCTGGAACGCGACGGCCGCGGGGAGACCCGGCTGATGCTGGCGCTGCTGGCGACAGCGGTGGTGGCCGGCTGTATCGAGTACCCGCTGCTGAACTCGACGCATTTCCTGAACATCTGGATGCTGGTGACCGTCTTTGCCTGGGGGGTATTGCGCGGGTCCCGTCCGGAACACAGGCCGGGATGAGTGCGGTATTCACGACCACTCCGGGCCTGTCATGGATGATGGGTTGCGCTGCGCTCCACCCATCCTACGCGCGGTGATTCCGTAGGATGGGTGGAGCGCAGCGCAACCCATCGCAACCCGGCCTGCGGCAGAGAGAAACATGAGACGTGAGGCACACAACATCCTGGTGATCCGCCACGGCGCCTTCGGCGACCTGATCCAGTGCAGCGGGGCACTGGCTGACCTGCGCGCCAGTCACCGCGACGCCCGTATCACCCTGCTCACCGAGCCCGCCTATCGCGCCCTGATGCAGCGCTGTCCGCATCTGGACGCGGTGATCCCGGACGCCCGCCTGCCGCTGCGCCGTCTGCGGGAACAACTCGCCCTGCGCCGGCAACTGCGGGCGGAAGGCTTCGACCGGGTCTATGACCTGCAGAGCTCCGACCGCACCGCCCTGTACCGGCGGCTGTTCCTGCCCGGCATTCCCTGGTCGCGCGACACCGGCACGGTGGCGCCGGAAGACCCGGACCAGGAACGCTACCGGGCCCAGCTCGCCGCCGCCGGCGTGCCGGTGGTGCATACGCCCGCGCCCGACGTCGGCTGGATGGCCGATGACGTGACCGCGCTGCTGGATGCCGCCGGGGTGCGCCGACCCTATATCGTGCTCATCCCCGGCAGCGCGGCGCGCCATCCGCACAAGCGCTGGCCGCACTACGCCGAACTGGCCGCGGCCCTGCAGGCGCGCGGCCACGAGGTGGTCACCGCGCCGGGGCCGGACGAACTGGAACTGGCGCGGACCATTCCCGGCCACACCCTGACCGGCCCGGACGGCTACCTGAACTGGTTCCAACTGGCCGGAGTGCTGCGCCGGGCCGCCTTCGTGGTGGGCAACGACACCGGCCCCAGCCACCTCGCCGCCTGCCTGGGCACGCCGGGACTGGCCCTGTTCGGACCGCACACCACGCCGCGGCGCACGGGAATCCTGCGGCCGCAGTTCGATGCCATGGCGGTACCCGACCTGAATGCGTTGAGCGTGGAGGCAGTGCTGGCGCGGATCGAACCGCGTTTACCGTAGGATGGGTGGAGGCGCTTGCGCCGCAACCCATCGGAGTGCCGTGCAAGATGGGTTGCGCTGCGCTCCACCCATCCTACGCAACTGGCGCGGATCGAACCCCATCTACCGTAGGATGGGTGGAGTGAAGCGAAACCCATCGCCGCGCGCGGCCTGAGATGGGTTATGGCGCAAGCGCCTCCACCCATCCTACTCTACTATTCCGTCTTTTCGCCCAAATCAACGGCGTTCGATTCAGAACCCCCTCATCCGCTTGATGCCGGCACGCACGCCATCCCACGCACCGGCACCGGCGAACTGCAGCCGCCGCAGCCCCAAGCCCAGCCGGAAGGCGGCAGGCCCGACCGCGCGCTCCGACGCCAGCCGCCCGTGCAGATGGGCCGCGCGGTCGGAACCGGGACCGCGCTGACCGATGTCGGAGAAATCCGAGAACTGCCCGACCAGGGTGGGGGAGACGGCGGCAACCCGGAAGTGCGCGGCCAGGTGGCGGGCATACCAGCGATCGATGGCCCGGTGCCGGGCCAGCCAGGGCCAGACGTCGGCCTCAGTGGGCAGCCGCCGCAGCAGCCAGTCGTACAGGCTGGTGCGCAGGAGATAGGCATGGGTGGTGTAGGCACCCTGCACGGCATACAGCGAGGCTGTATCGTCGAACACCGTCACCCGCTGCAGCGGCCCCAGACAGCGGCTGTAGCCGAGATAGCAGATATCCCATTGCGCCGCCGCCAGCGCCGGCGTGCGCAGCGCTGCATTCAGAGCCGCGTCGAACTCGACATCGTCCTCCAGGATCAGCAGGCTGCGCCAGCCCTGCGCCCGCGCCAGCTCGATCGCGCGGCGATGCGACAGCACGCAGCCGGCCCGACCGGCCCAGACGCGGTCGCGCCTCCCGCCGCGGAACCAGGGCCGTCTGCCGTAGCCCGGCAGTCCGGTGCCGGCCACCGCACTCAGGCGCTGCCAGCCGGCCAGGGCGGGCACGGCCGCGGCCTGTGCGCGGAAGCGCGCCAGCCGGTCCGGGCGGCTGTCGAGGTTGATCAGCACCACGCCGTCGAACGGACGGCCGGGATCAGCGGAACTCGGTATAGGACTTCTCCTCGACGATACGCGAGCCGCACAGTTCATTGATCGCCTTCTTCAATTCGGCCCGGCGGTCATTCTGCATATAGACCGAACGCGCCAGCTCGATGAAGCGCTCGCCGAAGTCTGCGCGCGCCTCGCAGTCGCGAATGGCGTCCTCGATCTCCCACAGGGCGGCATTGACCTGCTGCAACGCCTCCTCCAGCCGGTCCAGTTCCGGCGCGGCGGGCAGCCTCGCATCCCGCACCCGCGACAGCACCTCGAACTCGCGGCGCACATTGGCCAGCTTGGCCGGGTCGGTCATGCGCTCGGACTTGATGCGCAGGATGGTGAGCTTGTCGATCAGCTCGCCGGCGCCGACCTCGATCAGGATGGTGTTTTCAGTGTCGTTCATGCGTTTCCTTCAGCCGATCTGAGCCATGACAGTCTCGTAGGATGGGTGGAGGCGCTTGCGCCATAACCCATCACCAGGCCGCTGGAGGTGATGGGTTGCGCTGCGCCCCACCCATCCTACAGGCTCACCCACGCCGATACAGACAGCGCGCACGGGCGCGGGCCTTCTCCCAGGCCTGCTGCAGCGCCACACCCGGGCGCGCCCGGCGCAGGGCATAACGCGAATACAACCGCCCGCCCGGCGCGGCGGTCGCGCGGTCGTGCCGCGCCTCGATGATGCCACTCACCACGGCGAAGAAATTGTACTCCTCCAGCACCCGCCGGCGCGCCTCGCGGATGGCGGGCAGGCGTCTCTCATACTCACCGGCGTCGGCCAGCACCGCCTTGATGGTACTCAAGGCACGGCCGAAGTCGGTGATGTCGATCGGAACCAGGCTGTCGGCGGGGAAGTAATCGGTCACGTTCGGGCAACCGTAATAGAAGGGCAGCGTATAGCCGAGGAAGGCGTCGGCCAGCTTCTCGGTCCAGTGGTGCAGGCTGACGTGATTCTCGATGGCGACATGACAGCGGTAGGCGTCCAGTGCCCCGGCCTTGTCATCCAGCGCGCGTATGTCGCCGCCGCCGCGGCCATAGACATCGAGTTCGGGCAGGGCCGCGCGCAGCCGGCGCATGAAGTCGTGGCGCTGGCGATGACGAGTATGGCGCTGGCGCTTGTCCGACCACACCAGGGAAATGTCGCGGATCTTGTGCGGCGGCGCCATGGCGGCCAACTCATCCCAGCCGATCAATCCGCTGCCGCCCATGCCATAGAACCAGCGCAGCGCCGGTTGGGCATACACCCGGTCCGGATGCGGCAGCGCCCGGGGCTCCTGGCTGGTCAGCACGCAGCCGAACTGGTCGGTGTAGGCGCGGCCGTAGGTCTTGATCGACGCGGGCTCGGTGGTCACCAGCAGGGTGTGCGCACGCGGACAGGCCAGGGACTCGATGCGCCGCGAGCGCCGCTCGCCGGCCTGCGGCGGCAAATCGTCGTAGACCACCAGCCAGTCGTAGTCGCGCCCGGCCGGATCGAAGCTGAAACGGCAGCGGCTCCAACACGGGTCCGTCCCCGGCAGCTGGCGCTCCCACACGCCCGGCGCCTCCCGGCTCAGCACCTTGACCCGGATCGGCACCGCAGCGCTCAACCGGCCAGTTCCCGATACAGGCTCAGGGTGGCATCCAGCATGGTCTGCAGATCGTAGTCATGACTGGCCGGGATCTCGGGCGGGCGGGCATGGAGTTCCCGCACCGTGCGCTCCAGCGCATCCAGGTCGCCCACCGGTACCCGCCCGGCCGGGAACAGCCGCGCCAGTACCTCGCCCACGCCGCCGTGGTCGTAACCGGCCACCGGCACGCCCATGTACAGGGCCTCGACCACGCTGCGGCCGAAGGACTCGGGCTTGCGCGAGAGCGACAGCACCAGATTGGAGACGGCGTAGATGTCGCGCACGTCCATGCGGTGACCGGTGAAGGTGATGTGCGCATCCAGCCCGCGGCGGCGGATCTGTTCGTGCAGCCCGCGGGCATAGCGCCGGCGGCGCGGGTCCTCGCCGCCAACGATCAGGCCATGCACCGGCAGCCCCGCGGCCACCAGCCGCGCCATCAGTTCGATGAAATCAGTGTGACCCTTGAGCCGGGTCAGCCGCCCCGGCAGGGTCAGCACGTAACGCTCCAGCAGGAAGGGGTACTGTTCGAACCAGCGTCGGGCCCAGGACTCGGGCGGGCGGTAGCCGTGGGGAAAGATCTCCGGGTCCACGCCACGGGGAATGGTGACGATGCGCGCCGGCGGCACCTGCGGGTAGTGGTCCAGGATGTAGCGCCGCGCGGTGTCGGAGACGGCGATCACCCGTTCGCCGCGGGTCATGACACTGCTGTAGCGCCCGACCGAGTAGAGACCGTGCACAGTGGTGACAAGGTGCGGCCGGTCGGCCTCCGCCAGCCCCTTCCAGGCCCGCCAGGCCACCCAGGCCGGCAGGCGCGAGCGGGCATGCAGGATATCCACCCGCTGCTCGCGCAGGAAGGCGCGCAGCCGCCCCGCCCAGCGCAGGGTCAGCGGCGACTTGGCCCCGATGGGCCACTGCAGATGCCGGCTGCCCTGACCGGTCAGGCGCGAGACCAGCCGGCCGCCGCCGGAGATGACCCAGGAGTGATGACCGCGACGAACCAGTTCGCGTGCCACCTCGAGGGTGCCGCGCTCCACCCCGCCGCCGTCGAGGGCGGGCAGCAGCTGCACCACGGTCAGGGGCCGCTCGGACACCATGCCCCTCAGTTGTCGCCCGACCAGCGCTGCAGGATGACCTCGGCGCAGCGCCCGGCCTCGTCCAGCGGCTCGCGCATGGGCGCGAGCTTCTTGCCCGCCAGCCAGTCGGCGTAGCGCACCACCTGTTCGTTCTGCAGCAGGTTGCGGGTGCCGGTGGAAACCCGGTTCCTGCCCTTGGCCGGGACGTCGAGCAGCCCCACCGCCGCACCCGCGGTCAGGGCCTCGTAGACCATAGACACACTGTCCTCGCTGACCCAGGCGCTGTCGGCCAGGGGCAGCCGCTGCACCAGCCAGTCGGGTTCGAGTTCGCGCCAGTCGTGCAGACTGAGTCGGCGCAGCAGGCCCGGCTCCAGGTGCTGGCGCAGGTAGGCCAGCCAGCCCGGGGGCGTGCGGCGGGAGGTGGTCAGCTCCCAGCGATGATTGGGGAAATGGCTCACCACCGAGCGCACCTGGTCCATCATGTGCTCGTCCTGCCAGTCGTAGTGGCGCGAGGGACCGCCGATCAGAAACAGGCCCAGGGCGCGGTCCTTGACCGGCGCGGGCCGGATGCGGTTGAGCACGCCGCGGGTGGTGACGACACTGGCGCAGTCCGGCACCGCATCGTGTTCGGGGATCAGGTTCAGATCGAACCAGCGGCAGGGCAGGCTCGGTTTCATCAGGACCACGCAGCGTCCGCCGCGGGCGCGGCGGGCGGCCAGCAGGGACAGGTGCGTGGCATGACCGGCGCCGATGATCAGATCGGGGGCCGGCAGGTCGGCGCCGGGCGGATAGCGGCCCGCCGCCCAGTACAGCAGCGCCGGCAGGCGTGCGGCGCGGGCCGGCGCATACACCTCGATCGCCGCGCGGTCGCGCAGCGCCGCGATCAGGCCCGCGCTCTGGTTGTCATGGCCGGGCACGCCATCGACGAAGCGCCAGATCACCCGGGTCCGGGACTGCATCATGCCAGCAGGCCCTGCGCCCCCTTTCAGTCCCGCCCCTTGAGTACGTAATGGGCGCCGCAGTAGGGACACTGCGCCTCGCCGGTGGCCTCGATGGGCAGGTAGACCCGCGGATGGGAATTCCACAGGCTCATGGACTCCAGCGGACAGTGCAGCGGCAGGTCGTCGCGCGTGACCTCGTAGCGGTTGCTGGCGTTGGGCGTTTCGTATTTATCGGTGCCGGCGTCGGCGGCGGTGTTGGGGTTGGTCATGTTTTTCCTCCCGGAAAATCATTTCTCCGTCATTGCGATGCCCAGACCCGAAGGGTGGGGTACCCATGATGAACCCCGAAGGGGTTCTATGGGAGCCGCCGCGGCAATCTCGCACGGGGCGAGCCAGCACTCAGAGATTGCCACGCTGCGCTCGCAATGACGGACATTCATCAGATAACCTCGGCGGCCCGGTGCTGGGCTTCGCGCTGCTCAGCCCAACCTGCATTCTCGACCCGGATTTCAGTTTACCGTCATCCCCGCGCAGGCGGGGATCCAGGTCCGCGGTCGTGTGGATTCCCGCCTGCGCGGGAATGACGCGGCTCAAGCAAGTGCGATTGCAGCTTGAGCGTGTTTTCCTCGGCCCTGGTGCCTGGCACCTGGCACCTATATGTAGGTCAGCCACTCCGGATGCACCTGGTGACGGCCGTGCACCACATCGAAGTACAGGTTCTGCAGCTGTTCGGTGATCGGCCCGCGGGTGCCGCTGCCGATGGCCCGGTTGTCCACCTCGCGGATCGGGGTGACCTCGGCGGCGGTGCCGGTGAAGAAGGCCTCGTCGGCGACATACACCTCGTCGCGGGTGATGCGCTTCTCGCGCACGCTCAGGCCCAGTTCGGCGGCCAGCCGCAGGATGGTGTCGCGGGTGATGCCTTCCAGCGCCGAGGTCAGGTCCGGGGTATAGAGCACGCCGTCGCGCACCAGGAAGATGTTCTCGCCGCTGCCCTCGGCGACGAAGCCCTCGGCGTCCAGCAGCATGGCCTCGTCATAGCCGTCGGTCAGCGCCTCGTTCAGCGCCAGCATGGAGTTCATGTAATTGCCGTTGGCCTTGGCCCGGCACATGGTGATGTTCACATGATGGCGGGTGAAGGATGAGGTCTTGATGCGGATGCCCTTCTGCATGTTCTCCTCGCCCAGGTACGCACCCCAGGCCCAGGCCGCGACCATGACGTGGGTCTGCAGGTTGTCGGCGCGCAGGCCCATGCCCTCGGAGCCGTAGAAGCACATGGGCCGGATGTAGGCCGACTCCAGCTGGTTGTCGCGCACCACCTGCAGCTGGGCCTGATTCAGTTCGTCCTCGCTCCAGGGCATGTGCATCTTGAGGATGTGGGCCGAACGGAACAGGCGTTTGGTGTGGTCCTGCAGCCGGAAGATGGCCGTACCCTTGTCCGCCTTGTAGGCGCGCACGCCCTCGAACACCCCCATGCCGTAGTGCAGGGTGTGGGTCAGGACATGGGTGGTGGCCTCGCGCCAGGGCACCAGTTCGCCGTCCATCCAGATGACGCCGTCACGATCGGCCATCGACATCTTGCAGTTCTCCTTCGTTTTTCGGATGTAGCTCGGGTTAGCCTGAAAGGCGTAACCCGACACTCGTCGCGGCATGTCGGGTTACGCTGCGCCAACCCGACCTACGACTCCTGACTCTCGAATATCCGCTTCCAGATCCCCAGCACCGCCGACCGGGTCTGGACGAATTCGCCCTCGTAGACCACGGCCGGCACCTCCTGCAGGGTCAGGTTGTGCACCCGCTTGCGGTAGGCCCGGTAGGCGTTGCTGAGCACCCGGACATCGTCCTCCGCCATCAGCCCGGCCCCGGCCAGGCCTTCCAGCAGCCGGATATTGTCGCTGTATCTTACCAGATCGGGATGCGCGTGCGCCCAGCGCAACACGCCGTACTGGACGATGAATTCAATATCGGCGATGCCGCCGGGACCTTGCTTGAGATCAAATCGGCCGGACTCGCGCACGGCCAGTTCGGTGCGCATACGGCTGCGCATATCCCGCACCTCCCGGCGCAGACGTTCGGGATCGCGCCTGCGGCACAGAACCTCCCGGCGCACGGCCTCGAAGGCAGCCAGGGTATCGGGGTCGCCGGCCACCCCGCGGGCACGCACCAGGGCCTGATGCTCCCAGGTCCAGGCCTCCTCGTGCTGGTAGGCCGCGAAGGCGGCCATGTCGGTGACCAGCAGGCCGGAGGCGCCGCTGGGACGCAGTCGCATGTCCACCTCGTAGAGCACGCCGGCCGGGGTCAGGGTATTGAGCAGGTGGATGATGCGCTGACCCAGGCGGGCGAAGAAGACGGCATTGTCCAGCGGCTTCGCCCCCTCGGTGCAGGCCTCCTCGCCCTCGCCGTCGTTGAGAAAGACCAGATCCAGATCGGAGCCGTAGCCCAGTTCGATGCCGCCCAGCTTGCCGTAGCCGATGATGGCGAAGCCGGCGTCACGGCGGGCCTTGCCGGTGCCGCAGCGGGGCGCGCCGTGGCGGGCGACCAGGTGATCCCAGGTGATGGCCAGCACCTTCTGCACCACCAGTTCGGCGATGGCGGTAAGGTAGTCGCTGACCACCATCAGCGGGGTGGCGCCGGCGACATCGGCCGCCGCCACCCGCAGCACCGCCATCTGCTTGAAGTGACGCAGGGCGTCCATCTGCGTCTCCAGGTCATCGGGGGCGATGTTCTCGAAGCGCCGCTCGAGCATCGCCTCCAGCTGCTCGCGCCCCGGCGGGGTATAGAGGGTGCGCGGGTCCAGCAGTTCGTCGAGCAGGATGGGATGGCGGGTCAGTTCGGCGGCGATCCAGGGGCTGGCGTCGCACAGCTGGACCAGCTGCGACAGCGCCATGGGGTTTTCCACCAGCAGGGCCAGGTAGGCGCTGCGCCCGCTGATGGTCTCCAGCAGCCGCGCCAGTCGGGCCAGGGTCTCGTTGGGGTCGCGCGCCTCGCCGATGGCCGCCAGCAGCAGCGGCATCAGGCGGTCGAGGCGATCGCGCCCGCGCTTGCCCATGGCGCGGCTTTCCAGGCTGTGATGCAGCTGGCCCAGCAGCCGACGGGCCTCGTCGGGATGCTCGAAGCCGATCTCATGCAGCAGGGCCAGGGCGGCCTCCTCGTCGAGCTGGTCCTGCCACAGGCCGGCCAGGGCCTCGGTCTCGCGGTCGCCCTCCTCGCTGGTGTGGGGCGAGCCGAACACCTGTTGGAACTGCTCCTCGACGAAGCGACGGTGCCGGTCCAGCTGCTTGAGAAACGCCGCCCAGTCGGGGAAGTCCATGGCCAGGGCCAGCCGGGCCTGCCCGGCCGCGTCGGTGGGCAGTTCGTGGGTCTGCTCGTCGGCGAACGCCTGCAGCCGGTTCTCGGTCCGGCGCAGGAAGCCGTAGGCCTGGATCAGGCGCTCGACGGCGAAGCCCGGCAGCAGGTCCAGCCGGGCCAGGTTGCGCAGCACGTCCTGCACCTGGCGCAGCCGCAGGCGCGCCTCCTGGCCGCCGCGGATGAGCTGGAAGGCCTGGGCGATGAACTCCACCTCGCGGATGCCGCCGGGGCCGAGCTTGATGTTGTCCTCCATGCCGCGCCTCTGGACCTGGCGCGTGATCATGGCCTTCATTTCGCGCAGCTGCTCGAAGGCGCCGTAGTCCAGGTAGCGGCGGTAGATAAAGGGCCGCAGCAGTTCCATCAGTTCGGCGGCCTGGTCCGGGTCGCCCGCCACCGGATGCGCCTTGATCAGGGCATAGCGCTCCCACTCCCGACCCTGGGACTGGTAGTACTCCTCCAGCATGTCGAAATCCATCACCAGCGGGCCGCTGTCGCCATAGGGCCGCAGCCGCATGTCGACCCGATAGACGAAGCCCTCGCCGGTCTGGCGGTTCAGCGTATCGATCAGCTGCTGGCCGAGACGGGTGAAGAATTCCTCGTAACTCAGGCCGTCGCGCTTGCCCAGCCGGCCGGGCTCGGGGTAGGCGAAGATCAGGTCGATGTCGGAGGAGAAGTTCAACTCCCCAGCCCCCAGCTTGCCCATCCCCAGCACCACCAGCGACTGGGGCCGGCCGGCGCTGTCCTTCGGCGTGCCCAGTTCCCTGCACAGCCAGGCATGGAGCCGCTCCAGCGTCACCTGCAGACAAGCCGTGGCCAACTCGGTCAGCTCGCGCAGCACCTCGTCCAGCCCGGCCCAGCCGGCCAGGTCGCGCCAGGCGATGCGCACCATCTCGCGGCGGCGGAAACGGCGCAGGGCCTCGCCCAGGTCGAAGGCGTTGAGCGCCTCGGCGGTCGCCGTCTCGGCCCGGGCCCGCAACTCGCCGCGCGCGGTATCGGCAAGCAGTTCACCGGACTCCAGCAGTTCGGCCAGCAGCCCGGGCTCGCGCTCGCAACTCTGAGCGACATACTCGCTCGCGGCCCAGACCCGGGCCAGGGGGCGCAGGAAATCCGGATGCGCCGGGATGCGCATGTCCTCGGTCTCCGCACGCTCGCGGTAGCGCGCCCAGGCCCGCTGGACATCCTCGCGCAGGATCTCCGGCAGCCCGGCGGCAATCTCCTCAAATGTGACGGGGTTCACACGGGGTCCTTAATGTCGTGTTTTCTCGCAAGTTTACGCCATGTTACGCACGGGCGGCCGACGCTGAAAACGTCCCCGCCAGTCGGATTTTCCCGTCATTGCGAGCGCAGCGCGGCAATCTCGTCACGCAGAATCAACCGGTTGGAGATTGCCACGGCGCTGCGCGCCTCGCAATGACGGCCTGTCCGGGGCTGGCGCCGACGTCTCAAGCCCCATGCCGGCGGGCCGACACAATAGAGAACTTCCAATTGCGGATTTAATTCGTCATCCCGGCGCAGGCCGGGATCCAGTAACCGCAGCGGCATCTGGATTCCGGCCTGCGCCGGGATGACGACTTATGCGTCGTCCAACCCGGGGTGAATAAGAATGGAATTCAAGGATTATCTCAAGATCATGGTCATGAAGGACGCCTCCGACCTCTACCTGAGCACGGGGGCGCCGCCCTGCGCCAAGTTCCATGGCCAACTCAAGGTGGTGGAGAAGGCCACCATGACGCCGGAGCGCATCCGCGAGATCGCCTACTCGCTGATGAGCGAAACCCAGCAGAAGGACTTCGAGAAGAAGCCGGAAATGAACCTGGCCATCTCCGAGCACAATGTCGGCCGCTTCCGCGTCAACATCTTCAAGCAGCGCAACAGCATCGGCATGGTGGTGCGCAACATCAAGACCGATATCCCGGCGTGGCAGGACCTGGGGCTGCCGCCCATCCTCACCGACGTGTTGATGAGCAAGCGCGGCCTGGTGCTGTTCGTGGGCGCGACCGGCTCGGGCAAGTCCACCTCGCTGGCCTCGCTGATCGACTATCGCAACACCAACGCCACCGGCCACATCATCACCATCGAGGATCCGATCGAGTTCATCCACTCGCACAAGAAGTCCATCGTCAACCAGCGCGAGGTCGGGCTGGACACCGATTCCTATGAAGACGCCCTGGCCAACACCCTGCGCCAGGCGCCGGACGTGATCCTGATCGGCGAGATCCGCCATCGCGAGACCATGGAGCATGCCATCTCCTTCGCCGAGACCGGCCACCTGTGCCTGTCCACCCTGCACGCCAACAACGCCAACCAGGCGCTGGACCGCATCATCAACTTCTTCCCCGAGGAGAAGCGCGACCAGTTGCTGCTGGACCTGTCGCTGAACCTGCGCGCCTTCATCTCCCAGCGCCTGGTGCAGACCGTCGACGGCCAGCGCACCGCGGCGATCGAGATCCTGCTGGGCACCCCGCTGGTCAAGGAACTGGTGCGCCGCGGCGATGTGCATGAGATCAAGGAGGTCATGGAGAAATCCGAGAACCTCGGCATGCAGACCTTCGACATGGCGCTGTACAACCTCTACATGGAAGGCCGGATCAGCCTGGAAGAGGCGCTGCGCAATGCCGACTCCCCCAACAACCTGCGCCTGCGCATCAATCTCACGGCCGAGGACGCCGAGCAGGCCCTGGCCGAGAAGAGCGAATCCTTCAGCCTGGAGGAGGACGATACCCCGAGCAGCAACATCGCCACCGCCGGCGGCGGGCTGGGGTTGAAGCTGGCGGACGAATGACAGCCCCGTCGTAGGTCGGGTTAGCCTGAAAGGCGTAACCCGACACTCGCCGCGGCCTGTCGGGTTACGCTGCGCTAACCCGACCTACGCCCTTTCCCGCCCCCGATTGTTGGGCTTCGCGCTGCTCAGCCCAACCTGCCTGTCGGACATAAAAAAGCCCCGGCCGGAGTGGCCGGGGCAAGCCTCACAGGGGTGGAGGAGTACGTGTTCGGCGAGAAAACATGGCCTTGAGTGGAGGGAGACAATGTCAACCGAACGGCCCCTGTACACCCTCCTAGACGCCGCCCCTGTCAGATTTATTCCTACCCCCGTCTGCATACTCCATCGCCGGCCCCGCCGCGGGCCGACCGGCAGCGCGGCCCGCACGGCGCCGGGCTGTTTTTTATGGAATAATCCGTTCCGAACAGCCGTCTTGATTTGAAACAACAGCCGCTCCCTGAAGCAGGGGCGGCCTGCAGCCGGCACCACAACCGCCGGGGGCTAGAGGAGAGACAATGAAACTGGTCAAACTTTTCGGCCGGAACCAGGCGTTTCGTCAACGCCTGGAAGGCAACCGGGAACGGCTGTATCGCATCGCCTACTCCTGGTGTCACGAACCGGCGCTGGCAGACGATCTGGTGCAGGAGACTATGGAAAAGGCCCTGAAGAAATCCGGCCAGCTGCGTGAACTGGAGGCGCTGGACACCTGGCTGTTCAGCATCCTCAACAACGCCTGGCGCGATCATTTCCGGCGCAGCCGCGACACGGTGGATATCGACGATATCCCCTTCGTCAGCGACTCCTCGCCGGAGGACGAAGGCCACACCCACCAGGTGGTCACCGAGGTGCGCGGCGCCATCGCCACCCTGCCGATTGGCCAGCGCCAGGTGCTGACCCTGGTGGACCTGGAGGGCTGCTCCTATATCGAAGTGGCCAACATTCTCGGGGTGCCGGTGGGCACGGTGATGAGCCGGCTGTGCCGGGCACGCAGGGCGCTCAAGGAACGCCTGCTGGGCACCGATCTGATGCGCGATGCCGCCACAGATGACAACCCGACCCGTATCAGGAGAATCAAGTAATGTCATCCGACGACAAGCTCATCTCCGACGAGCATCTCAACGCCTTCATCGACAATCAGCTCGATGCCGATGAGAAGAGCCGCATCCTGTCGACCATCAAGTCGGACAGCGAGTTGAGCCATCGCGCCTGTGAAATCAAGCGCCTGCGCGAACTGGTCCAGCACGCCTACGAGCTGCCCTCGGAACGTGCCGAGCACAGCGGTCATGGTCGCGCCCTGCGCGGCCCATTGCAGGCCGTGGCTGCCGCCGCACTGCTGGTCGTCGGCGCCGCGGTCGGCTGGATTTCCAATGCCCAGCTGCATCCCGGCAACAATGACCTGGACGTCAAGGCCATGTACCTGGACGAGGAAAGGGCCTTTCAGACCACGCAGGTCGACGAGGCCCCCACCGTACAGGGCGGGCGCAAGATCCTGCTGCACATCAGTTCCGACGACCCGCAGAAGCTGGAACAGGCGCTGGACACCACCGAGCGGCTGCTCCAGACCTATCGCGCCCGCCACATGCCGGTGGAACTGGAACTGGTGGCCAATGCCGGCGGCCTGAACCTGCTGCGGGCCGACATCTCGCCCTTCGCCGACCGCATCGAGGATCTGCAGTTCAAGTACGAGGAACTGACCTTCTTCGCCTGCCAGACCGCCATCAACCAGATGCTGGAGCGCGAGCACCGCGACCAGGTGCCGCCGCTGCTGCCGCAGGCCCTGACCACGCCCAACGCGCTGGACCAGATCCTGACCCGGCTGCAGGAGGGGTGGGTGTATATCAGCGTCTGATCGATCCGCTTGCGCGGAGACAGAAAACGGGCCCTCGCGGCCCGTTTTTTTTGATGACGGAAACAGAGCGCAGGTCGGGTCAGCGCAGCGTAACCCGACATGCCGCGGTGGATGTCGGGTTACGCCTTCCAGGCCAACCCGACCTACGGTACTTCCGCGGTATCAAAAAACGGGTCTTCACGGCCCGTTTTTTGATAAAGGAACGTCATCCCCGCGCAGGCGGGGATCCAGATACCGCGCGGTTGCTGGATTCCCGCCTGCGCGGGGATGACGGGAAAAGCGAATTCCTCAATCCCTGATCCCACAAAAAAACCCCGCCACAAAGGGCGGGGTTCTTCGTTTCTGACGACAGCAGAACGGTCGGGCTTACATCATGCCCATGCCGCCCATGCCGCCCATGCCGCCCATGTCGGGGGCGCCGGCGCCGGCGCCCTCGCCTTCCTCGGGCATGTCAGCCACCATGCACTCGGTGGTGATCATCAGACCGGAGACGGAAGCGGCGTTCTGCAGGGCCGAGCGGGTCACCTTGGTCGGGTCCAGGATACCCATCTCGATCATGTCGGCGTACTCGCCGGTGGCGGCGTTGTAGCCGTAGTTGCCACTGCCTTCCTCGACCTTGGCCAGGATGACGGAGGGCTCCTCACCGGTGTTGCCGACGATCTGACGCAGCGGCTCTTCCATGGCGCGGCGGGCGATGTTGATGCCGACGTCCTGATCGTGGTTGTCGCCGGTCAGTTTCGCGATACCGGCACGGGCACGGATCAGGGCCACGCCGCCGCCCGGCACCACGCCTTCCTCGACCGCCGCACGGGTGGCGTGCAGGGCGTCCTCGACGCGCGCCTTCTTCTCCTTCATTTCCATCTCGGTCGCGGCACCGACCTTGATCACGGCCACGCCGCCGGCCAGCTTGGCCACGCGTTCCTGCAGCTTCTCGCGATCGTAATCGGAGGTGGCTTCCTCGATCTGGGTGCGGATCTGGGTCACACGCGCCTCGATGTCTTCCTTCTTGCCGACACCATCGATAATGGTGGTGTTTTCCTTGGTGACCTGCACCTTCTTGGCGTTGCCCAGCTCATCCAGGGTGGCCTTCTCCAGGCTCATACCGGTCTCTTCGGAGATCACGGTACCGCCGGTCAGGACCGCGACATCCTGCAGCATGGCCTTGCGGCGGTCGCCGAAGCCCGGGGCCTTGACGGCGCAGACCTTGACGATGCCGCGGATGCTGTTGACCACCAGGGTGGCCAGGGCTTCGCCCTCGATGTCCTCGGCGATGATCATCAGCGGCTTGCCAGCCTTGGCCACACCTTCCAGCACCGGCAGCAGCTCGCGGATGTTGGAGATCTTCTTGTCGTGGATCAGGATGTAGGGGTCATCCAGCTCGGCGCTCATGCTCTGCTGATTGTTGACGAAGTACGGCGACAGGTAGCCGCGGTCGAACTGCATGCCCTCGACCACGTCCAGCTCGTTGTACAGGGAGGTGCCTTCCTCGACTGTGATCACACCTTCCTTGCCGACCTTCTCCATGGCATCGGCGATGGTCTTGCCGATGGACTCGTCGGAGTTGGCGGAAATGGTGCCGACCTGGGCGATGGCCTTGGTGTCGGAGCAGGGGTTGGAGAGCTTCTTCAGTTCCTCGACGGCGGCGATCACGGCCTTGTCGATGCCGCGCTTGAGGTCCATCGGGTTCATGCCGGCGGCCACGGCCTTCATGCCTTCCTTGAAGATGCTCTGGGCCAGCACGGTCGCGGTGGTGGTGCCGTCACCGGCCACATCAGAAGTCTGGGAAGCGACTTCCTTGACCATCTGGGCACCCATGTTCTCGAACTTGTCCTTGAGCTCGATCTCCTTGGCGACGGAGACGCCGTCCTTGGTCACGGTGGGAGCGCCGAAGGCCTTCTCCAGCACCACGTTGCGGCCCTTCGGGCCCAGGGTGACCTTGACCGCGTTGGCCAGGATGTTCACGCCCTTGACCATGCGCTGACGCGCATCATCACTGAATCTGACTTCTTTCGCTGACATATTGCTAATCCTCTCCTGAAAATTCTGTTATGCGGCGGCCCGGGCTCAGCCCTCGATGACGGCCATCACGTCTTCTTCACGCATGACCAGCAGATCCTGGTCCTCAACCTTGACCTCGGTGCCGGAGTACTTGCCGAACAGGACCTTGTCGCCGACCTTGATGTCCAGCGGACGCAGTTCGCCGTTCTCCAGGATCTTGCCGTTACCGACGGCAACCACCTCACCGCGGATGGGCTTTTCGGTTGCCGAGTCCGGGATCACGATCCCACCGGCCGTGGTGCGTTCTTCTTCCATACGCTTGATGATCACGCGATCATGCAACGGACGAATATTCATCTGGCACTCTCCTTAAAAACCAAAGATGGTCATTGGGTTGTGAGTGTTAGCACTCGTTTGTAGTGAGTGCTAATAATAGCGGCGGCGATTGGAGTTTCAAGGGGGATGCGATTAAATTTATTTTCTCACGGAAAAACAGATTTAATCTCAGGCGGGAAAACTGGCCCGAATGGGGCATATTCTGACCGCGTCATCCCCGCGCAGACGGGGATGACAGGAACAGAGCGTAGGTCGGGTTAGCGCAGCGTAACCCGACATGCCGCGGTGGATGTCGGGTTACGCCTTCCAGGCTAACCCGACCTACGGTACTGCTGGATTCCCGCCTGCGCGGGAATGACGGATTTAATGCCGCATCGCAGGGTGGGTGAAGGCGCATTGCGCTGCAGCCCATCGTGGACCGACAGCGGTGCGCTGGGTTGCGCTGCGCTCCACCCATCCTACATTGACTTATAATATACTGTTTTATTTATCATTTTCACGCGTATATTCGCCTTCCAGCGTCACCGGCCCCTTGGGCTGGCCGCCGGCGGGGCCGGCGCCCGGCGGCGGTCCGCCGCCCAGCTGACGGGCGATCCAGGCCCGGATCAGGGCCTGGCGCAGGGGCGGGATCAGGCCGAGAAAGCCCAGGGCGTCGGTGAAAAAGCCCGGGGTCAGCAGCAGGACGCCGCTGATGACCAGTACTACCCCTTCCAGCATCTCCACCGCCGGCAGTTCGCCGCGGGCCATGGACAACTGCAGCCGCTGCAGGGTGGAAAAGCCCTGGAAACGCAGCAGCAGGGCACCCAGCACGGCGGTGAAGACCACCATGAAGACCGTGGGCACGGCGCCGATCCAGCCGCCGACCTTGATCAGTAGATAGATCTCGACCAGCGGGACGCTGAGAAACAGCAGGAGCAATACGGCGAGGGGGTTCATCCCCGGAACCATAACGGATGGGCCGGGGGGCGGCAAGGCAGGTTATGTTCACCCCCCTACCGGTCCCATTCTGTCAGTCCCCGTTCCCCGTCATCCCGGCGCAGGCCGGGATCCACTGACCGCGGCGGGTTCTGGATCCCGGCCTGCGCCGGGATGACGTCTGAGGGAAAAGAGACCCGCTATCCCTGCCTGGTTACCGAGCTAATGAAATAACACCCTGTCTTCAACCGTCTCTGCCCTCAAGGGTTTCCCTCAATCACCGACTTGGTTATCTTCCCGGCCATGAAGGACAAATACTGCATCGTGCTGGTCACCGCGCCGGACGCGGAGGCCCGCAGCATCGCCCGCGCCCTGGTGGCCCAGGATCTGGCGGCCTGCGTGAACATCGTGGCGAATCTCACTTCGGTCTACCGCTGGCAGGGCGAGGTGGAGGAGGACACCGAGCAGCTGCTGGTGATCAAGACCCGCCGCGATGTCCTGGAGGCCCTGAAGGCGGCCGTGCTGGAAGCCCATCCCTATGAACTTCCGGAAATTATCGCAGTCCCAATTGTGGATGGCCTGAGCGGCTACCTGGACTGGATCGACGAGAGCGTACTGCTTCAATGACACCCATATCCCTGACTTCCCCGTCATGCCGGCGCAGGCCGGCATCCATGCATCTGACCCCGCTGGGTTACGGTCTGCGCCGGAACGACGGGAAAGAGGCCACGGCCAGGGGTTTCCCGGCACTGCGCTTCCTCGGCCTGCTGCTGTCGCTGTTGCTGCTGCCGCTTCAGTCCCACGCCCTCTGGGGCGATGACGAACTGCTGTCCGCCGACGAGGCCTTCGCCATCAGCGCCGAAATGGCCGGTCCGGACCGGGTGCGCGTGACCTGGGACATCGCCGACGACTTCTACATGTACCGCCAGCGGGTGCAGCTGCACTCCGATACCGCGGGGGTGACGGTCGGCACGCCGGAATTCCCTGCCGGCAAGATGAAGCAGGACGAGACCTTCGGCGAGGTGGAGGTCTACTTCGACAAACTCAGCATCACCGCGCCGGTCGAGCGCACCGCCGGTGCCCCGGCCGAGTTCGTGCTGCGCGCCGTCTCCCAGGGCTGCATGGAATCGCGCGGCATCTGCTACACCCCGCACACCCAGAAGCTCACCCTGGCCCTGCCCGCCGCGGCGGCCGCCAGCGGCGACGCCGCCCCGCCGACCGGCGAGCAGAGCTTCGGCGGCGGCGGCTTCGGCATGGAGAGCGATCTGCTCGACGTCGACGACGCCTTCCAGCTGGAGACCGCCGTCATCGACGGCAATACCCTCGAGGCACGCTGGGAGATCGCCCCCGGCTACTATCTCTATCGCGACAAGTTCAGCTTTGAGTTGCTTGAGGGCGAAGGCGTGGCGCTGGATCAGGCGGATTTCCCTGCCGGCGAGATGAAGGACGACGAGACCTTCGGCCGGGTCGAGGTCTACCATGACGGCGTCACCGCCACCCTGCCGCTGCAGCGCACCGCGACCGACCCGACCGCCATCCGCCTGGCCATCGGCTACCAGGGCTGCGCCGAGGGCCGCATCTGCTACACCCCGCAGACCCGCGAGGTCAGCCTGGAACTGCCGCAGGCCGCCGCCACCGTCGCCGAACTGAGTGTCGATGACAGCGCCGCCGCCGCCCCCCCGGTCACCGAACAGGACCGCATCGCCCAGAGCCTGGCCAGCGGCAACACGCCGCTGGTGATCCTGACCTTCTTCGGCTTCGGCCTGCTGCTGGCCTTCACCCCCTGCGTGTTCCCGATGATCCCGATCCTGTCCTCGATCATCGTCGGCCAGGGCGAAGACATCACCACCCGGCGCGCCTTCACCCTGTCGCTGGTCTATGTGCTGGCCATGGCCCTGACCTACACCGTGGCCGGCGTGATCGCGGGCCTGTCCGGCGAGAACCTGCAGGCGGCCTTCCAGAACCCCTGGATCCTGGGCAGCTTCGCCACTGTGTTCGTGCTGCTGTCGCTGTCCATGTTCGGTTTCTACGATCTGCAGATACCGGCCTCCTGGCAGAGCAAGCTCAGCGAGATCAGCAACAAGCAGCAGGGCGGCACCCTCACCGGCGTGGCCATTATGGGCTTCCTGTCCGCGCTGATCGTCGGCCCCTGCGTGGCCGCGCCGCTGGCCGGCGCGCTGATCTACATCGGTCAGACCGGCGACCCCTACCTGGGCGGGGCGGCCCTGTTCGCCCTGAGTATGGGCATGGGCGCGCCGCTGCTGGCCATCGGCACCGGCGCGGGCAAGGTGTTGCCGCGCGCCGGCGACTGGATGAACGCCATCAAGGCCACCTTCGGCGTGCTGCTGCTGGCCGTGGCCATCTGGATGCTGGAGCGCATCATCCCCACCGCCGCCGCCATGCTGCTGTGGGCCGCGCTGCTCATCATCAGCGCCATCTACATGGGCGCCATGGACCGGCTGGATGTGGACGCCAGCGGCTGGCAGAAGCTGTTCAAGGGCACGGGCGTGCTGCTGCTGGCCTGGGGCGTGATCCTGCTCATCGGCGTGGCCGCCGGCGCCCGCGACACTCTGCAGCCGCTGCGCGGGCTGGCACTCGCCGGCGGCGGCACCACCGCCCAGGCGCAGGCGCAGGGCGTCGAGTTCAAGACCATCAAGAGTCTGGATGACCTGCAACGCGAGGTCGCCGCCGCCTCGGGCCAGGGCAGGAGCGTGCTGCTGGATTTCTATGCCGACTGGTGCACCGACTGTCACCGCATGGAGAAGAACACCTTCAGCGACCCGCAGGTGCAGCAGGCCCTGGCCAACACCGTGACGCTGAAGGCCGACGTCACCGCCAACGATGACATCGACAAGGCCCTGCTCAAGCATTTCCGCATCCCCGGCCCGCCCAGCCTGATCCTCTACGATGCCAGCGGCGAGGAACTGCGGCGCTATCGCATCATGGGCTACATGGGGCCTGAGGAGTTCGCCGCGCATGTGAATGCGGCGTTTGGGGGGTGAGTGAGGAGTGACCCCTTCATTCTCTCGCCGTTAATTATCCCGTCATCCCCACGCAGGCGGGGATCCAGACTCAGCCATCCCCATGGATTCCCACCTGCACGGGAATGACGGAATAGTGGGCTTCGCGGACAGCATCACAACAGATCTGAATACAGATCCCGCCACTGCGGATTCATTTTTTCAATCGCCCGCAGTTTCCAGGCACGCCTCCACTTCTTTATCGCCTTTTCCCGGCAAATTGCCGAATCCATCTTTTCGTGCAATTCATACCAGACAAGCATGGTGACGCCGTATTTTCTGGTGAAACCTTCAACTGCATGATTCCTGTGTTCCCAGACACGCCTCACGAGATCAGAGGTTACACCTGCATACAGCGTTCCATTTCTTTTGCTGGCCAGGATATAAACGCAGGGCTGCCTTCTCATTATCCAACCTCCGTGTCGGATAATAATCAGTGATAATCAAGGTGACTCGTTCTATATATCACGTCATCCCCGCGAAGGCGGGGATCCAGAGGTCGCGGCGGTTTATGGATCCCCGCCTTCGCGGGGATGACGGAGGAGGGACGATGCGCCTCACGCCTCACGTCTCACGTCTCACGTCTCACGTCTCACGCCTCACGCCTCACGCCTCACGCCTCACGCCTCACGCCTCACGCCTCACGCCTCACGCCTCACGCCTCACGCCTCACGACTTCAGATTATATTTCTTCAACAGGTCATACATGGTCGGCCGGCTCACACCGAGCAGTTCGGCGGCCTGGGAGATCTTGCCGCCGCAGTGGTTCATGGCGCGCAGGATGGCCTGCTTCTCGGCCTGTTCGCGGATCTCGCGCAGGTCGAAGCTCTGATCGTCGTTGGCGTGGTCGCCGCCGAGCTCGAGGTCGCGGGCGGTGATCTGCTTGCCCTCGGCCATGATCACGGCGCGCTTGACGCGGTTTTCCAGTTCACGGACATTGCCGGGCCAGTGATAGCCTTCCAGCGCGGCGATGGCATCCTTGCTGAAACTCTTGATCTTGTTGCCGTGCTGCTCACTGAAGCGTTCCAGGAAGGCGCGCGCCAGCAGCAGCACGTCGCCGACGCGCTCGCGCAACGGCGGGATGCGGATACTGATCTCGCTGATGCGGTAGTACAGATCCTCGCGGAAGTCGCCGTCGCGGATCAGCTGCTGCAGATCCTTGTGGGTGGCGCAGACCACGCGCACATCGACGGGGATCTCCTTGCGCCCGCCGACCCGCTCGATGGTGCGTTCCTGCAGGAAGCGCAGCAGCTTGGCCTGCAGCGGCATGGGCAGGTCGCCGACCTCGTCCAGGAACAGGGTGCCGCCGTGGGCGGTCTCGATCTTGCCGGGCGTGGTCTTGACCGCGCCGGTGAAAGCCCCCTTCTCGTAGCCGAACAATTCGCTCTCGAGCAGGTTCTCGGGGATGGCGGCGCAGTTGATGGCGATGAAGGGGCCGTCGTTGCGCCGGCTCAGGCCGTGCAATGAACGCGCCATCAGTTCCTTGCCGGTGCCGGAGTCGCCCAGCACCAGCACGGAGACATCGGCCGGGGCGACCTTCTCCACCGTGCGGCAGACCTGCATCATCTCCTCGCTGCCGGTCAGCACGCCTTCCAGCGGCGACTCGGGCCGGCGGGTGTGCAGGCGGGTGTTCTCCTCCTCCAGTTCGTGCAGGCGGTAGGCGCGGTTGACGATGAAGCCGAGCAGATCGGAGTCGATGGGCTTGTAGAAGAAGTCGTAGGCGCCCAGGCCGACCGCGCGCAGCGCATTCTCGCGCTCGTTGTTGCCGGTGACCACGATCACCTTGGTCTCGGGGTAGTCGTTGAGCACCTGCTCCAGGGTGGCGAAGCCCTCGCTGGTACCGCCGTCGTCCGGCGGCAGTCCCAGGTCCAGGGTCATCACGGGGAAGGGGTGTTTCTTCAACTCGGTCAGGGCGGCCTCGCGGTCGCCCGCGATAATGACTTCATAACCGTCGAAACACCATTTGAGCTGAGTCTGGAGGCCGGGGTCGTCCTCAACGACCAGAAGCTTCTTGGATTCGTCCGTCATTCGGCGTCCTGTTATTATCTATAAGTTGCAACTCTATACGATTCCTGATTTCTTCGCTAATCGGCACCCGCATGCGGAATGAGGTGCCTTCCCCCACCCGGCTGATCACCTCCACCTCGCCGCCGAGGTTGCGGATGAAGTCGCGCGTCTCATGCGCCCCCACCCCCATGCCGGCCTGACCCTTGGTGGTCTCGAAGGGCTTGAACAGATGCTCGCGGATGAATGCCTCATCCATACCGGCACCGGTGTCCTGCACTTCGATCACGGCCATATCGTTGTGCTTGAACAGGCGAATGATCACCTTGCCGTCGGGCGGGGTGGCATCCTGGGCATTGCGCACTACATGGCCGATCACCGCCCCCAGGCGCTCGCGGTTCGCGCTCACATGAATGCCGCGCGCCTGGCAGTCCACGGAAGGCGCGGGGTGGCCATTGGCCATGGTGATGGCTACCTCCTCCAGCAGCGGACACAGGTCCACCTGCTCGCGCTGCTGCTCGGCGGCATCGCCGCTGCGCAGGTGCGCGAGCAGGCGGTTCATCTTGGTCACCGAATTGTCGACCGTCTGGATGGCATCCTCCATGAAGGCCGGGTTGTGCTTGTGCTTCTCGGCATTGGTCACCAGCAGGGAAAGCTGACCGATGAGATTCTTCAGATCGTGGATGACATAGGTGGACAGGCGGTTGTAGGTCTCGAACTGGCGCGCCTCGGCCAGCGCACGCGAAGCCTCGTACTGGGCCAGGTGACTGGCGGCTTCGCGACCGACGGTCTTGAGCAGATCGCAGTCCTCCCAGTTGAACTGGTGCTGACCGTGCGGCCGCGCCAGCAGGACAAAGCCCAGCAGTTCATCGTGCAGGATCAGGGGCGTGATCAGCCAGGCGCGCGGAAACGCCAGCATCCAGTCGGGCAGGTGCAGGTTGGTGTAGAAGCCCGGATCCTTGCGGTACTCCTCGAGATTGATCACCCATTCCTGGTCGTCCAGAAACCGCGGCAGCGAGTCCTCTGCCTGCACCGCCGGCAGGCCGGCGTACTCGGCATGCCAGCTGGCAACGGGGCGGAAGGCGCCGTCGCGCCGCCACCAGAGCACACCGGCGGGACTGGAGATGATCTCGGCGATGGCCTGCACCACCCGCGGCTCCAGCGCTTCGTCGGCCTCGCGCTGCGACAGGGTGGCGATGAAGCGCAGCCACTCGTCGCGGTAATCGTACTTGTAGTGGAAGAAGTGCTTGTTGATGAACACCCGCAGGCTGGCGCGCACCGGCCCGGACAGGAACAGCACCGCCAGCACCACGATGGCACCGAAGAAGAAGATCACCTGTCCGACCGCACCCCAGGTGCCGCCGAAGTTGCGTACATAGTAGCCGCCCACGCCCATCGCCAGCAGGTACACCCCGGCGCCGAGCAGGGCGGCGGTATGGAAGACGATGCGGCGGGAGACGAAGATATCCACCGACCAGCGCGGATCGCGCAGCACCGCCACCGCCACCACCGGGATGGCCACGGCATTGATCAGGCCGCGCGCCTGCCACAGGTTGGGATCGATGCCCTGGAACAGCAGGGCGTTGGAGTAGAGATAGAAATCGTAGGCGAACAGACTGCCGGTGCCGATGCACAGATACTTGATACCGCGGCGCGCATCCACCCGGGTATTGCGGAACACCTGCTCGATCAGCACCAGCCCGCCGATGGGCACGACCAGGTAGCCGGCCAGCAGCCAGTCCATGCCCAGGCCCAGGTGGAACACCTCGCCACCGGCGAAGCGATAGGTCGTTGCGCTGGCAAGCAGCAGCAGGTAACCGCCCGAGAGCATGGCGAGATTGCGGAAGCGGCGCCGCGCGCGCGCGCGGTCGGTGATGAGAGCGGTGAGTACCCCGCCGAGAAAGATCAGCCAGGCAAAGTCACGCAGCAGTTCCGTGATCAGCGTGGCGTAGAAGTGGGCATGGCCGGCGCTGTGGGCGGCGGATATACCCATCCACAGGGCACTGGCCGCCGCGGCGAACATGAGCAGATGCTTGCGCACGCCGCCCGCCTTGCCGGTGAGCAGCACCAGCGCAAGCACCAGCGCCGCCATGGTGCCGGCGGCGTAACTCACCAGACCGACTGTCAGCATCGTCCACCCCAGAACAAGACGTCCATTACGACAAACGCGCAGCGGGCTTATGACCCCTGTATCGTTCTGACCGCGCGGAAACTAAAGCAAAACAGGGAGTTATTATTTTTGTCTCATTATGCAACGTCCGACTATACCCAGTAATCGGGCAGACATGCAATCGGTTGATTTTTTATTTTATAAACAGATAGATAAGACAGGCATAGTAAAGCGCAACGACATGGACGGTCGCAAACCGGCCCTGTGTCCGGTGGTTTGCTGCCATTCCGGCGCCGGCACTGACCGCGGCGGGAGCCGGGATACCGGCCGACCCTGGATCCCCGCCTGCGCGGGCAGATCGGGTAGGATGGGTGAAGGCGCACAGCGCCGCAACCCATCTCAGGCTGCGCACGCTGATGGGTTGCGCTTCGCTCCACCCATCCTACGAATATGGGGTTCGATCCGGGTAGGATGGGTGAAGGCGCACAGCGCCGTAACCCATCGTCCGGGCGGTCCGCGATGGGTTGCGCCGCGCTCCACCCATCCTACCAGCCCCGCAGGCCGGGATAAGCAAGCGCAGCGTTCCCGGGCGAATCCGGACCGCTACAGCCCTTCCAGCACCTGCCTGGCCTCCTCGATACCGGCGAAGTCGCCGCCCGCATCCACCGCCTGCTGCAGGTGCTTGCGGGCCTGGGCGGCATTGCCGGCGCCGTGGTGCGCCATGCCCAGGTGATAGTGGAAGATGGCGATATCGGGCGACTGCTCCACCACCCGGCTGAGGATCTCGACCGCCTGCTCATGCTCGCCGCGGCGGTAATGCACCCAGCCCAGGGTATCCAGGAACACGGCCTGCTCGGCATTTCTGAACTTATCGGCCAGTTCCAGCGCACGGTCCAGGCTGGCCTGATCGGTGCGGCGATCAGACAGCAGGGCAGCCAGGTTGTTGGTGGCGATTGCGTTGTCGGGATTGCTTTCCAGGACCTGCTCGTAGAGCTCGATGGCGCGGGCATAGTCGCCTTTGCGCTCCTGCAGTCCGGCCAGCGGGATCAGCAGGCTCGGCGAATCCGGCTGACGTTCCAGGCCCAGCCGATACGCCTCGATCGCCCCGTCCGTATCATCCTGGGCCAGCCGCGCCGCCGCCAGACGGGCGTAGGGCTGGGCCGCATCCGGACTGCGCTCGATCTGGGCCAGGTATTCGCGTTCGGCGTCGGCAAAGCGCTTCTGCGCCATGCGCACGGTCGCGAGCAGGCCGTGACCGGTGGGATGCTCGGGATCGGCCTCCAGTGCCGCCTGCACCCGCGCCTCGGCGGAGTCCAGGCGCTCCATCTGGATCTCCAGCGAGACCATCTCGCCCAGCATCAGCACGGCACCCTGCCCCTCGGCCCGTGCCAGCGCCTTCTCGTACTCGGCGTGGGCGGCCTCGAGATCGCCCATGGTGCGATGCACCCGGCCCATGCGGAAATAGCCCTCGGGGCTGTCGGGATCGGCGGCCTGCATGCTGCCGATGACATCCTTCAGCTGGTCAGGATCGTTCCTCGCCGCCAGGATATTGGTCTTGGCCACCAGGGCGCGCGACTCCTCCGGATTGGCCTGCAGCACGGCATCGACCTGCTGCTCGGCGGTGTCCAACTCGCCCCGTTGCAGCAGGTAGCTGGCGTAGCGCAGGCGGGCATCGACACTGTCCGGCGCGGCCTCCACAGCCCGGCGCAGGTTGTCGCCGGCCAATTCCACCTCGCCGTTCTGCATGTGAGCCCCGGCCAGCAGGGTCAGGGCCTGGGCATTGTCGGGCTGGTCCTTGACCACGGTGCGCAGGGCGGTGATGGCATCCGCATAGTTCTCGTCCATCAATGCCAGTCGCGCCTTGAGCATCAGGGCACCGTTGTCACTGGGATTCTCGTCCAGCACCTCGGCCACCAGCCGCCGGGTGGTGTCCAGATCGTCCTCGGCCGCGGCGATCTGGGCCAGGGTCACCTTGGCCTCGAGCCCCGGCGGCTCGGTGCCCCACTTGTCGACGATGGCGTTCAGCACGGCCTTGCGCTCATCCGTCTGCTCCTGGCTGCCATGCAGACGTGCCAGGGCGAAGCGCAGCTGGTGGGCATCCGGCAGCCTGTCGATGGCGGCTCGCAGTTCCTCCGCTGCGCGCTCGGACGAGACCCGGTTGTTGAGAAAGTCCACCAGCACCAGATAGCGTTCATGGTCCTCGGGATCCACTGCGATCGCCTCACGCAGCACCTGCTCGGCCTCATCCGTCCGATCGAGCTGGGCATAGTAGGACGCCAGGCTGACCCGGAAACCGAGGTTCTCCGGCTTCTGTTCGATGGCCTGACGCATGGCCTGGATGGCCTCCTCGGTCTTCTGGTCGCGGGCATAGGCCTGGGCCAGCTGCACCTTGAGTTGAACCTCATCCGGGCTGGCCTGCGCCGCCTGCGCCAGCACCTGCTGCGCATCGCCGTAGCGCTCGGTCTGTTGATAGACATTGGCCAGCAGCACAGCAACCTCGGTCTCGTCCGGGTGGCGGTCGAAGTAGGGCTTGAGGATGGCGATGGCGCCATCGCGGTCGCCGTCACGTGCCTTGAGCGAGGCGGACAGCGCCACCACCCCGGGATGCTCGGGATCGGCCTCGCGGATCGCGGCCAGCTGCTCGCGCACGTCGGCCAGCGCCTTGGCCTCGGCTTCGGCTTGCTCACGCGCGCGTGAGGCATTGGCCTGCAGCAGCATGAACTGTCCCAGCCGCATGCGCGCATCCAGCAGCGAAGGATCCAGTTCCACGGCCTTGCTGTAGTTGCCGTAGGCCTTGGCCCAGTTCTGCTCCTTCTCCATGATGCGGCCCAGCAGCAGGTAGGCCTCGGCGTGCTCGGGATCGATCTGCAGCACGTTCTTGATCTCCACCCGGGCCTTGTCGAAGTTGTCCTCCTCCAGGTAGGCCTTGCCGCGTTCCAGATAGGCCTGCTTGCGCTCCTCCGCGCCGCCGCAGGCCCCGAGGACCGCGGCCAGCACCACCACCAGTGTCGTTTTCTTGAGATTCATTGCATCCACCTGTGTTTTATTTGATTTTAATGGCCACGGAATACACGGAAAGCACGGAAAAAACCAAAACATGAGTATCTGCAGGTTATCCGCCGCCTTTCCCGTCATTCCCGCGCAGGCGGGAATCCAGTTACCGCGGCGGCTTCTGGATCCCGGCCTGCGCCGGGATGACGAGAACACGACCGGAAACAAATAACTTTTTAATATATTTTGGTTTTTTCCGTGCTTTCCGTGTATTCCGTGGCTATAGAATATTATCCAACCCCCCGTACCCCGGCCGCGCCGAGCTGCTCGCGGTACCAGTCGTAGGTTAACCGGATTCCCGCTTCCAGGGAAACCGTCGGCCGCCAGCCCAGGGCATTGATCCGGGAGGTATCCACCAGCTTGCGCGGCGTGCCGTCAGGTTTGCTGCTGTCGAACACCAGTTCGCCCGCGTAGCCCACCACCCGGGCCACCAGCCGGGCCAGGTCGGCGATGGCGATATCCTCGCCCACGCCGATGTTGACGATGCCTGCGTCGTCGTAATTCTGCATCAGAAACAGACAGGCATCCGCGCAGTCATCGACGAACAGGAACTCGCGCAGCGGCGTGCCCGTACCCCAGATCTCCACGCTCGGTGCACCCGCCTCTTTCGCCTCGTGCATCTTGCGGATCAGCGCCGGCATGACGTGGGATTTCTCCAGATCGAAGTTGTCGCCGATGCCGTACAGGTTGGTCGGCATGGCCGAGATGAAGCTGCAGCCATACTGGCGCCGATAGGCCTGGCACAACTTGATGCCGGCGATCTTGGCCACCGCGTACCACTCGTTGGTCGGCTCCAGCGGCCCGGTGAGCAGGCTGTCCTCCGGCATCGGCTGGGGCGCATGCTTGGGATAGATGCAGGTACTGCCCAGGAACAGCAGCTTCTTCACCCCGGCCCTGTAGGCGGCGTGAATGACATTGGCCTCCAGCATCAGGTTGTCATACAGGAACTCGGCCGGATAGCTGTCGTTGGCCAGAATCCCGCCCACCTTGGCCGCCGCCAGAAACACATACTCGGGCTGCTCTGATTCAAAAAAGGCATTCACCTGCGCCTGATCGCGCAGATCCAGCTCCCGGCTGGTGCGAGTGACCAGGTTCGTATAACCCGCCTGCTCCAGCCGCCGGACGATGGCACCCCCAACCAGGCCACGGTGACCGGCGATATAGATTTTCGCATCTTTATTCATGAATAATTCCGTGCTTTCCGTGTATTCCGTGGCGCTCTTGAACTTTCATTCGTTGTAATCAAAGGTCTTGAACCCCTCACGCCTGCACAACTCATCACGCTCGGCGATCTTGATATCCTCGCGCACCATCTCCGCGACCATCTCGTCGAAGCTGATCTCCGGCACCCAGCCCAGCTGTTGCTTGGCCTTGGACGGATCGCCCAGCAGGGTCTCCACCTCTGTGGGCCGGAAGTAGCGCGGGTCGACCTCGACCAGCACCTGCCCGCTCTTGCGGTCGATGCCCTTCTCGTCCACGCCCTGGCCCTGCCAGTCCAGCTGGATGCCAACCTCGCTGCAGGCGGCGTTTACGAAATCCCGCACCGAGTACTGTACGCCGGTGGCGATGCAGTAATCGTCCGGCGCATCCTGTTGCAGCATCAGCCACTGCATGCGCACATAGTCCTTTGCATGGCCCCAGTCGCGCTTGGCGTCCAGGTTGCCCAGGTACAGTTTGTCCTGCAGCCCGAGCTTGATGCGGGCGACGGCGCGGGTGATTTTGCGGGTGACGAAGGTCTCGCCTCGAATCGGCGACTCGTGGTTGAACAGGATACCGTTGCAGGCATAGATGCCGTAGGCCTCGCGGTAGTTCACGCAGATCCAGTAGGCGTAGAGCTTGGCCACGGCATAGGGGCTGCGCGGGTAGAAGGGCGTGGTCTCCTTCTGCGGGATCTCCTGCACCTTGCCGAACAGTTCGCTGGTCGAGGCCTGATAGAACTTGGTCTTTTTCTCCAGGCCCAGGATGCGGATCGCCTCCAGCAGCCGCAGGGTACCGAGCGCATCGGCATTGGCGGTGTACTCCGGCGTCTCGAAGGAGACCGCCACATGGCTCTGCGCGGCCAGGTTGTAGATCTCGTCCGGCTGCACCTGCTGGATGATGCGGATCAGGTTGGTGGAATCGGTCAGATCGCCGTAGTGCAGTATGAAATGTCGGTCGCTGACATGCGGATCCTGGTACAGGTGATCGATGCGGTCGGTATTGAACGACGAGGCCCGGCGCTTGAGGCCGTGCACTTCATAGCCCTTCTCCAGCAGGAACTCCGCCAGATAGGCGCCGTCCTGGCCCGTGATGCCGGTGATCAATGCAACTTTACTCATTTTTCTCTCACACCCCACAATTCAAAAAATTTTCCATCATCCCGATCCATACCCGTCATCCCGGCCCGCACCCGTCATCCTAACCCACACCCATCACCCCAACCCACACCCGTCATCCCGGCGAAGGCCGGGATCCAGAAGCCGCCGCGGTTCATGGATCCCGGCCTTCGCCGGGATGACGGGAAAGTGCCGTAGGTCGGGTTAGCGCAGCGTAACCCGACATCACGCAACGTCGGATTACGCCCTCCGGGCTAATCCGACCTACGAATTCCCGTCATCCTCAACCCAACACAAACCGCCCCGACAACACCACCAGACTCCCCAGCACCCCCAGCGTCATCAGGTTCCACCGGCTGCGCATGTGCTTGAGCACCCACTCCACCGCATAGAACAGCACCACGAACTCGATGATCAGCCGCAGCAGCATCTCGCTCAATCCGATCTGCTGGGGAAATATCCCCGCCACCAGCAGCATCAGGATCACCAGAAAATCCAGCGGACTGACATCGAAGCGTGAATTCTCAGCAAACCGCATGCCCGCAGCAATCGCCAGGATCAGCACTGCAAACACCGCATAGTCGAAAAAGCGGGATACCTCCGTAAACCAGGGCTGCGGATACAGGTTGACCAGATACACCAGCGCCGCCATGGACAGGAACAACGTCAGGCGCAGGAACAGGAACCACAGGCGGAAGCCCGCCAGCAGCCGGGCGAGCAGCAGGCCAGCGAGCACGACAAGAATGTAGCCGAACTGCAGTGGCACCTGTTCCACCACGAAGGCAACCACCAGCGCATACAGGGCGATCACCGCCATCACCAGGCCGGTCAGCGCCTGCAGGAACTGGGGCTGCTTGCGGATCACACCGAAGGCCTTCACCGCCGGGAACAGCAGCCGTTCCCGGCTCTTCCGCCAGCCGCTGCGTTCCGCAACGATCAGCCCGGCGAAGACCGCTACGGAAACTCCGACGTAGATCCCGATGATGAGCAGGTCATGCTCGTAGGGCAGCACCACTGCCAGCAGCACCAGCAGCGCCTGGATGGCATAGATGGTGATAACCGACTCATGATGCTCGAAGCCCAGTTCCAGCAGCCGATGATGGATGTGATTCTTGCTCGCCTTGAACCAGTTCATGCCGTGATAGATGCGCTGGGCGAACACGGCCAGGATGTCGACGATGGGCAGCCCGAGAAACAGCAGCGGCAGGGCCGGGCTCAGGGCCGGATTGACCCGCGTCATCAGGTACACCGCCAGAAACGCCAGGGTAAAACCCAGGAACTGACTGCCGCCGTCGCCCATGAATACCCGCGCCGGATGTGAGTTGAAGCGCAGAAAGCCGAACACCCCACCGATGGTGGCAACGGCCACAACCACCGCCATATCCCCACCGGCCTGATAGGCCAGATAGATGATCGCCAGCAGGCTGATCAGCGACTCGCCCCCGGCCAGCCCGTCCAGACCATCGGAGTGGTTCATGGCGTTGATCATGCCCACCATGGCAATGACGGTGAACACCCGGCCCATGGATTCCGACATGGCCTCCGGCCCCAGCAGCGGCAACTGGGTGACATACAGATCACCCCAGTAGACCACGCCGAGCACCGCCGCGAACTGGCCGATGAACTTCACATAGTGGCCCAGCTCTTTGGCATCGTCCCAGGCCCCGAACAGGAGCAGGATCAGCGCACCCGCCAGATAGCTCGCCGTCAGGGTATCGATGGGCAGCCACACCAGCAGCGGCACCAGGCTGCCGATGACGATCCCGACTCCGCCCACCCGCGGGATGGGTACGGAATGCACCTTGCGCGGATCCGGCTTGTCGACCATGCCCAGCACGGGCGCCAGCCGGACCATGACCGGAATCAGCGTCATGCTGATGACCATGGCCGCGACCAGTATCAACAGGTGATTGGCAGGAATCTCAGTCAAAATTTTCTTCTAATAATTAAGTATGTCATTGCGAGGCGCGTAGCGCCGTGGCAATCTCCACCCGACATGCAGCCTTAACTCTGTCATCCCGGCGGAGGCCGGGATCCATGACCGCAGCCCCTACTCCGGCACATACGGCCCCAGCTTCGGCACCACCAGGCCGGCAAACTCCCGCAGCGCCTTCTCTGCATCGGCCAGATCCTGCCCGGGCTGAATCGGGATGGTCAGCCGCACCAGGGCCCCGTCGGTGCGGTGCCGGGTGAGCGCATCCTGGAACAGCCACCACTTCACCCAGTATTCGTTGGTGATCACCCGCCCCCGCTGCTGGAACCAGTAATAGACCAACTGCCGGAAATCGCCCTTGGCGATGATCATGCGGTTGACCTCCAGCGGCTGCCCCAGGACTTCAACGCTCTCGACCGGCACCACCTGATGATCCTTGATCTGCCAGCCGCCACCGGGGATACAGGCCCGGGGCGAATGGGCGGCGGCACCCGCCGTCTGATCGCCGTAATAGGCCACATAGAAATTCACCTGCCGACCTGTCTCATTGCGGTAATCCGCCATGAGGTAGTCATCCAGCTTGAGCGAGCGCAGGTAGATGCTCTCCAGCTTATCCTCTCTGCCTTCCCACTCCCCCACTTCCATCGGGAAGCCGACAAACAGCCGCCGCTCAGGAATAATATTCTCAGCGTTCTGCGCATAAAGCGCCCCCGCGGTCACCACACCGGCGAGGGCAACAGACAGATAATGCGGCCCGGCCGGCTTGACGTAATGCCGGTCCGGGTTCTCCGGTGGTTCCGGAATATCGATTCCAAAGGCCTCGCCCAGAGTCATCTTGTTCCTGCCGATTTTCGCCAGCACCGCCATTTCCAGCACCAGGATGGCAATACAGGCCATGAAGATGACCCAACCCTCGAAATCATGCAGAAAGCCTTCCGCCTGTCCGGGACCACCGTATTCCACCAGGACACCGATCACCCCTATGCGGAAACTGTTCATCAGCACCGTGATCGGGGCACTGGAAAGAAAGATGATTGCCTTCTTCCAGAACGCACCCTTATATATATAAGCCGCAACAAAACTCAGGCTGGCCAACGGGAACAGGTAGCGCAACCCACTGCAGGCCTCGACCACCTGCAGCTTGTAGCTGCCCAGATCGATCACGTTGCCTTCGAGATAGACGCTGATATCGAACATGCGGATCACGGCCACGCCGATCTCGGAAGAGATGAGCTGCAGCTTGCCGGAGAGGTTATTGAAAATGAAAGGCGGCAGCGGGACCATGAAGAACAGCAGGAACAGAGGGGCGAATACCAGCTTGAAGGCCCGCCAGCCCAGGAAAGACAGGGCCAGCCCCATGATGACAATCACTATGGAATACTGCGCCAGCGTATGGGTTGTGGCCATCAACCCCAGGAACAGCAGCCCCCCACCGAATATCACCAGCACCAGCCCGGCATAGGAACTGCTGATGCCGACCTTCTGTATATCGAACCGACGCTGCCAGATCAGGAAGGCGGTTATCACCGGAATCAGATAGGCATAGCCGTATTCCTCCTTGGTGTTCCAGCGATGGACCATATCCTCGAATGTACTGACGTAGGCCATACCCAGGATGGCGATGACCGCAACCAATACCAGCGTAAGTTGCATCGAAAATGTATGAAGCGATTGATTATCAATATTCTTAGCCATCTTGCTCACTCCGAAGCAGTTGCCATCGTGCAAGTAAAACCATTACCTGATCTACTGCTAGCCAGTCCACACATTGTCTACATCTGATATTACTACCCTGTGTTTACGACTGACCGCGCTTTCACGGAATTGCCCTTCAATCAACGAGACGACCACTTCGTAATCCAGCAGTGCCTGCAACTCTTGTGAAATAAACGCAAAATCATCGATTACGCAGCCAGCCACTAACTCCAGATGCACTTCGACAGTATCTGACTGTGGCTGTATTATCTGGAACCTCAGGATACGCTCATCATCGTAGAAATATTTGAGATGATTAAAAAATGCACCATGCAACATGCGCCCGCTGGGCAGGGTGATAATATCCCGCTGTCGGCCTAGCAGTGACCTTACCTTGTCATGGCTGCGACCGCACCGACACTGCCCCGTATCCTCAATTTTTCCAATGTCACCGGTATCGTATCTAACAATGGGGAAAGCCCAGTTGGCGAGATTGGTTGAGATAAGTCTGCCAGCCCCCTTATCGTTATCATCGACAGTTTCCAGGAAACAGGATTCCATGTTGTAGTGGTAACCGTCATGTTCCGTACATTCCCAGGTCATGACCCCGGCCTCAGGACAGCCATAATTGTCGAACACTGGTGCTCTAAGCGAAGATTCAATTAGTTGCCGTTGGTGTGGATAAAGCATATCGGCAGTGGTGAATACCGCCTTGAGTCCGTCAACCGTAAGGTTCTGAGCCGCGAGACTACGAGCGAACTGTACCAGAGTGGACGAGTAGCCATATATAAATAATGGTCTTCGAGCAACGATCAATTCGCGCAACTCTGTCGCCATTCGTTCATCCAGATGGTAGCTCGGATATACTATTGAATTCTGCAGGGCAAAATAAAGCTTAAAACCTCTTTTCAGTTTCTTGGGCAGCAAAGAACCACTAGCGATAGTCAGATATCTGTCTCCAGGCATGTACCCGGCATGCCCGAAGCCACGATATATATTGGCCCACATCATGCTGTGGCTCCACTCGTCATGATAAAGTTTCAGGGGCTGTCCGGTAGAGCCGCCGGTTTCCTTGATTCGGGGCCTGAAGCTGGAGAAGTCCGACGCTTTCATTGCATCGAAATTGGCGCGAATGTCATCCTTGGTCAGGACCGGGATGACCTGCAGGTCAGAGAAAGACTCCATGGTGTCGGGGTTGAAACCGCAGGCGTGAAAGCGTTCACGGTAAAACCGCACATTATCCCGGCAATGTCTGAGCAGCGCCTTGAGCCGATCGAACTGGAGTTGTCTCAACTCAGCCGAAGATGCATACTCGGTCTCACGCAGCTTTTTCAGTTCCGAAACAGTGCGGGTCTTGCGCGCATAATCGATGCAGCGCAGTCCGATCTCGCGGTAGAACCAGGTATCCAGCGCCATGATTAGTTCAATCCGCAGTCCGTCATAATTTCCCGGGTTGCGGCCTTCCAGGAAAACTGCTTCACATAATCACGACGCTCCTCCCTGTTCGTATCCTGGAGGGCGCGCTCAACAGCTTCAACAAACTCATCCGGCGTTGAAGCGAAGTGAACATAGTTCGAATACTTGTTCACAACCTCATCTATGGGAACGGACACCACGGGGAGCCCGAGAGCGAGATACTCCTTGAGTTTGAGCGGGGAACAAGCCCTGATCCAATCCGTCATCTTCCAGAACATGATGCCGACGGAAAACCCGGCCGCCTCGCGCGGAAGGTCCTGATACGAAACAAAACCCCTGAATTCGACATTCGGCAAAGCTTCCAGTTCTGGCAAAGCAATGCGTTTGTTCCCCAGGAACACAAACTTCCAGTCCGGCCGCGCCTTCGCGGCATGCTCGATCATCCCCCAGTCGTTCGAATCCGTCAGGCTCCCGAAATAACCAATAACCGGTGCATGGATGTCACGCGCGACATCATCCAGATTCTTGTAATCGAAATGCTCGAAATCCACCTGATGCTCGATAACCTTGACCGTCTTCCCTGCACGTATTTCAGGATCGACAGACTCCATTATCGCTTCTGATGCGCAGTAAATTGCATCAGCATCCTCCTGAAGCATTAAATCCCACTCCAGTATGGGTTTTCTGTCAGTTATCTCCCTATACTGATCATACTGATCGGAATAATAATAGATAACTGCACGGAAACGACCCGCCAGTTTCGCCCGCCTGACCACTGGTGCGAACGTCGGCAGGGTCACGAAAGCAACTGCGCCATCAATCCCCAGTAGTCTGAAAACGACCCTCAGTTGGAGATCGACAAACCGTGCATTCAGGCGCTCAACCAGGCCGCGTTTGAAAACAGGAAGGAAAATGAATGTATATACATAAAACCCTGGAGAAATCTTAATGAGAGCTCTTAATATACTTTTAATCTTATTGAATATTTTCTTTGCAAACCCCTTCTTCTTGAAGGAAGGAAACCGCAGCCCCATGGGATTGATCCAGAGAACATTGTAGCCCGCCTTCTGGAACTGGAACGTTATATGGTGCCTGGAGTGTGGATTCGATTGCCACCAGTCATCACCTGAGAAATGGACAAGCCATTTTTCTTTCACGCCGGGACTCATCCTCTGGACTCTAAGCGCTCATAGATGGTACGCATAGTTACCGGCCTGACATTATTCACTCGCAGGTAATCGAATACCTGTTCGATCAGATCCATGCTTTGCTGAGTTACATGGTAACGATGATGCAACAAAAGCCCGATGGGGTACGGTGTTAGAATATATCTGTCGATCTGCCGTTTCAGTTCATCAAGAGTATAAAACTCGCAGTCCGTGTTTTCGTTATAATACTTTTTGATGAAGGTAATGTTCATGGAAATCTCCCACATGGTGGTGCCGGGATATTTCTGGAGATTCCAGGAAACATGATGATCAAACATCATCCCTTTACCGAGCAAGTGCCCGATCGCGTAGAACACCTTACGCTTCCACTCGGCATTGTAGTGCGAGTTCAAAACCTTATAACCAACACGCTGTAACGCTTCTATTGCGGCTTTGTTATAAGGCGCATAAGGAAAGTTGAAAGCCTCGAACCAGTCAGACCCGAAAAGCCGGCTCATCAACTCCTTTCCTTTCCTTATATCCTCATATTGCTCCTCGTAACCCCTTTGCCCACCAAACTCGCCTTTCTTTTCCTTGTTCTTGATCGTGTGGTCGTACCCATGCTGCATGATCTCGACGAGATCCGGATGATCACGCCTCATCTCAAGAAGCCATCCAACCACTTCCGGAGTTACGTTTGCTGGCTCAACCGCATGAATTATTGGCACCGAATGCTTTATAAAAAGCTCCTGCATATCGACGAGCGTATTGTCGAGCGTACTCCTAACATCATCATTTCTGAAAAAGTATTCGTGACTCATATTTCAACGCACTCAGGATTCATCGATGATTCGTTTCAAATCGGCAACTAGCCTTTGATCCGGCTCGATCGCCCGATTGCCTTGATCATGAGACTTAACTTCTTCGATTCTCTGTTCCAGGCTGTCACCATCAAGATACGGAACGACCAGGCCGTCCTCTATCAGCGCATTGACAAGTTGCAATTGGTGGTCATCGACATGCTCGCCGTATTTCGCATATCTGGGCGCAACAATCGGTCGCTTTCCCAGCGAAAGCGCAAACATCACGCTACCAGTTCCGGCATGAGTAATAACTACATCAGCTGCTTCCATGTAACGCCTGACATCATCAAACGGAAGGAACTTGTATGCATCGCAATTCGCGGGCTTGTAGCTCGAATAGCCATACTGCACAATTCTCGCCTCATCCGTATCGAGCTGATCAAGCGCTCGCACAAGGCGGTCAAACTGCTGTTCATGCGTGCCAACCAGAGCAAATATCAATATATTGTTCCTCTGTATACCGCTTTATTATAACGTTCTGCCAGTTGTTCGGACTGCACGAAGAAGTTATCGACAAAATAATAGACGAGACGCCCCGTGAGCGATATGTTGCTCTTCCTGGCAAAACTTTCTATATAAATTGATTTTGCACCCAAGAGCTTCCCGAGGACAAGAAAAGGTACAGCAATCCCCGCGCCCGTACTGATTACACAATCTGGCTGCTCAACTCTCAATATCTTCCAGGCCAGCACCAGATTTCTGGCAAGGTTCTTCAGATCCCTGTTTGTTGGATAGTGTCCCCAATAGATTTTTTCCTGCTTCAACAGGGATTCCGCATCAGACTTTTTGAACGACACCCATACGCGGTCATAATTCTCCCAAAGCGGTTTACTCAAACTCCATAGCTGCAGCAGGTGCCCGCCCGAAGAGCATACCAGCATAATTTTTTTATTTTCGCCTGAACTCATTTATTCTTCTCGACAGTATTTGATTTAGTGTTGCAGGAACTGCCAGCCACCATACATATAGACCCGGTCTTCGGGAAGCTTGAATTTCATATACATTTCCGGGTGCTGCACGGTCGCGACTGTTTTGTATCTCATATCCCACCACCAGTTAGAACTGATACCAGGCGCCTTCGATTCAAAATAATCGTTAAATTCGACCGCACCATCTGATCCGGCTCGAATGAAAAACTCTTCAATATCTTTTTGGACTGAGAACAGGGCAATATTATCCGGTTTTCTTGTGAATGCATACGGCACTCTGATCGGTCGCCAGATACGCATTCCTGCAAGCTCATTCAGTATCGATGGACTTACAGCCTTTTCAGCAAGAATCCTTTCAGGTGGAATTGATTTTTTCAATGCCTGCCGCGGCCTGATATCCGTGTATCTCGAGCTGAATATATTCATGTATGCCGCCACGAGTTTCCTATCCGCCCCAGCATTGCCGACAATATCATTCAGCTCTCGATAGAATTCTGCAACCCTGATGCCTCTCCATCGCACCCAGGTTTCCCTTGCGCCCTCATCACTGAATATATTGTCGACAATATTCGCTCTGCTCCCATGGGAGCCGGTTCCGCCGGCGTATTCAGGAAACTCCCCAGTAAAGGCGGTCAAGGAGTATGCATCATAACCCCAATCGAGTCCCGGGTACTGAGTCCATCCGGTAGTATTGATCTGTATGGCGATATCCGTCAGAGAGTCATGCTCACCATACCGGTCGACAAATTCATTGATGATTTTTGTCAGTTCGCCCTGCACAACTGGATGCAAAGGATTGTACGCGGGCCCAAACTCCCCACCACCAGCAAACCTGAGTGCTCGGTGTGCATACTCGCCATTTCTATGCCTCATAAGTACACCATCGGAATCAGAAGGATGTTTCTCTAGATGAGCCTCAACACCAGGAAGGCGGCTATAGAACGCGAACACCGGTATAAATCTCAGACCATCCCGATCAAATACTCTGAGAATCAATTCGACAATGTCCTTCTGCTGCGGATGTCTTCCATCCCTGTAGTTTATGCCTGTATCATATCGATCGCTGCTATCAATATACTCTGATGGATAAAGACTGGCGCCATAGGTCAGCACAGGAAACATGGCGGCATTCTCCCCCCGGTACTTGAGCATCTGAGCTAGCCTTGTCACGGCCTCATAGTATGCAGTCCAATCGGTATAGCTACCCGAACTGAGACCGCTGCTATTATCCAACGAGGGTGCCCCACCGAGATGCCGTGGAAGATGGCTTTCTTCGAAGTAAGGGCCTATGGTTATCTCTTCCTTATTATATTTATCTGAATTATCCGGAAGACCATCAGTATATTCCTTCAGAGTAATATCAACTACAGAAGCACGGCTGCCTGTAAGTGCGTTAACGAATGCCACGGCAGGGCCATGTGTTCTTGGCCAGAAAATTATCTCTTTAGTCCTGACATCACCGGGCTTGCCACCACCATCAGAGACAATACCCTGATCGACCAGGTTTTCAGATCGGGTATATTTCTCGTCCTCAAACAGGCTGACAACGTATCGCATCCTGACGTCGGCTGGATACGTTATCTCGAGGCGATGAGGTTTTCCCGGCGCATCCACCTTCAGTCGATATGCGAACCAACTAGTTCGCACTTCACTGAGGCTCTTTCTGCCTCTGGAGCTTTCCCCGTCTGTGCCTGAACCTCTGTAGGTCACACCGCCCGATGATTTTACGACTGATTCCCCGTCATCCCTGAACACAGACTCCGGATGGGCTTTCGAAGCATCTATATAGTCGACCACTCTTGTTCTAGAGCCTGCATTATCCATGCTCTCTACTTGCTTATACGGATCAATGACAACAAATTGCAAGCGGTACTGACTGAGTTCGACCGGGAATTCAGATGATGTCAACCGTAGGCTGTAAACACCCTCTTCAACCGGAAGAGCAACTGATTCATCAATGGAAAATACCTCATCTATCCTATTGGCTATTCCCATTCTACATTCCCGGTAATTGCTATCATCTGCAAGATCGTCAGTGATACACAATTCATACTTTATCGTTTCCCGGCTGTACGCGGGTAGCAGGTCAACGCCCAGCTGTAATCGCAATGTTTCTCCAGGGGAAAAAACATATCTTTCTACGTTCTTCTTCAACTCAAACACTGAACTTCGTGACCGTCTTGCATCAATCAAGCCCTGCGATTCAGGGAGGCTGTACCGCTCAGGGCCATCGAGAAGTTCGCTTATTCTGATGTCCACGTGCTCCGTCCCGCGCCTGAATCGTAGCAGGGTTCGTTCATCGCCCTCCAAACGAAGGACTATGGCATCACTCGCGCCACTTACAAGCGACTTCCATGTAATGGATTCCGAGGTGATGGATTCGATGCTGTCCTCCTTGTTAAGCAGAAGCGGTTCGGCAGACACCAGCGTGCCTCCATGGACCGAAATACCGCCATCCCAATCACTACCTCCACCCTTTCCCCATTCAATATCCAGCATAATAGGATACTGTCCTGCATCAGCACACACACCGCATGAAAATATGAGCAGGATTATCCCGAATGCGAGAACGCCTACACGCATGGAATTTAAATGGACTTTGTGAAGGTTATACATTATCGCTTAGCCAACGGCAGGGTATCGCTGCATACATGTCAGTTCATGCCTGTCATATATGAGATTATGCTTTGCGCGATCTTCTCATACGAGAATTTGTTTATTACATGCTCGCGCCCGGCCGCACCCATTCGGTGCCTCAGCTCATCTGATGCCAAAACACGATCGATAGCCGACACCATACTCTTGACATCATCGGGCTCGGCCAACAACCCGGTTACGCCATCAATCACCACCTCAGGAACGCCTCCTATACGCGGTCCGATTGCTGGCTTTGATGCCATCCCTGCTTCGGCAAAAACAAACCGAAGGCTTCCGGCCTACCTTCCGCAGGATCTATTCTTCCGGACTGAACGATCAGCGACGCCTGCGCGAACAGCCTGGCCTTTTCCCGGATATCACTCACATACCCACGAAATCTGACAGAATCTGCGACATCCAACTCCGCCACCAGCCGCTCCAGTGATTCTCGCTCAGGACCATCACCAGCGATATCGAGCGACATTCCCGGATATGCACCCTTCAACTCTGCAACCGCCCTGATGACTACATCACACGCCTTGATCGGCACAAGACGGCACACCATCAACAACGAGTATTTCTCTGTTTCTGTTTCACTCTCAAGCTCACGCCGGGCCTGGTCCACCTTGTCTGAAAATTCCTGCGACACACCGCAATAGGTGGCCTGTATCTTTTCTTCATTCCGGACCAAACCACTTATCTGGTCAGCCGTGAAACGGCTGTTCACAAATATCATTCGTGAGCGATTCAGCACTTTTCTAACCACAAGCTTCCTGTACAGGCTGCGGATCAGGTCAGTTCTTGTCCCGAGTGCGTCACCTCCATGCACACATACCGCATACTGCATGCCGCGTTTCATCGGCACCCTGGCCCACTCACTTACCGAAGTCACAATAGTGAGATCCGGACCGCCACCCTCGCCAAGCTGATCGACAAGCTTGTGAAGCTCCTTACGAAACCTCTCATTTGCCTTCCAGCGGAAAAGCAGTCCAAGGCGCTGCTGCCGTACTCCCTTCTGCCCTATTCTGATGACCTCGTAATCCACGGCCGCGTCGATCTTCTCATCATGCTCGACATGCGCTGTCACAACCGTTAAGTCATGCCCGATGGCCGCAAGCGCATTGCTCAGATTCAACGAATACTCAGCAATGCCGCCCTGGTTCGGCGGAAAATCTTCGGCCACAACCAGTATCTTCATCTCAGTCTGAATCCGATGACCTTCTGTTCCGGATCACCTTCGCCGGATTCCCTCCAACAATCTCGTATTCATTTACATTTCTGGTTACTACCGCGCCAGCCGCCACGACAGCTCCTTTCCCAAGCGAAACGCCGGGCAGAATTATCGCACGCGCACCGATCCACACATCATCGGCAATATTGACTGGTGCCCGTGCCGAGTAACCCTGGTCTATCATACGAACAGAAGTATCATGAAATTCATGGTTGACTCCGAAGATCATTACATCCGGCCCCATCATCACATTCCTGCCAATGGTGATATCGTAGGGAACTCTGCAATTAGCCCCCAACCCGGACCTGTCACCGATACGGATATTTTTCCCGCTACCGAAGAATGCCCCTTGCTCTATATTCACATCGTGACCACATTCCGCGAACAGTCCACGGCAGACCTGATATCTCAACCAGCGACTCGCTGGTGCTACAACGGAAGCATATGACGTCGTCAGCAACGCAAAAACCAAATTGTACGGTGAATAACTAATAGTTCTGCTACTCATCATATAATGGTCTATGTAAGCAACCTTTTTTTTGTCTTACTTAGAGCCCCATTTACCCACTCCATGTCTCCACTGAGTGCAGACTTAAGGACTTTCAGATAGACATATATGTTGATGAAACCCCAGTATAAGAAGTAAGACATCAGCGTATATTTCTTCAGATAGCGCAACCTGCTGCGTTGCGTTTCGATATATAATTGGGGCGTTATCCCCTTGCCTTTGACCTTGCTGCTCCCCCCGCCATAGTGCACCACTGTGGCCTGTGCCATATATTTCACCCGGTAGCCCGCAGCCCGGGCACGCCTGCAGATATCGGTATCCTCCAGAAACATGAAATAGCCCGTGTCCAGGAAACCGTGTTCACGGATGAAGGCCGTCCTCAGCATCATGGAGCACCCGCTCACCCAGTCCACATACCCGCTCTTGCTGAAATCGATATATTCAGTAAAGATACGCGGATATCGCGCCCCCTTGTCCCTGTCGATACCCAGCGCATTGGTCACAAAGTACCTCAACCCGGGAAAAGGCGCGGCGCCGGGCTGGTCTTCACCGTCAACCCCGATGATCCTGCACCCAGCAATGGCCGTAGTGGGTTCATCGTCCAACTCGCGGATCATCATGCCAAACGCGTTATTTGCAGGATACGCATCATCATTGAATACCAGAAGGTATCTGTAGCCATCCAACATAGGCAGAACCTGGGAATGGTTGCTTGAAAAGCCCATGGGACGCTCATTCCGCATCAGGGTCGCGCCCATCTCTTCAAGCTCCGACAGCCTGGCATCACCGGTGCAATTGTCGATCACGACTATATCGTAGGTTATACCCTGGGTATTTCTGATGATTGATTCGACGCACTCATATATGTATCCGCGGTCGTTGCCATTGACGATTGATATCAGCAGGTCCTTGGATGGCTCACGCTCTTCCCCAATCGACATCGTATCAACCTCTTGCATCTGCACGCATGGTTGGATGATTGTCAGGATCATAACCGAAATCCAGCATCGCTCTGTATGTCAGCTTTTTTATGATATCGGCTTCCAGACCGCCCAACCGGGACCGCCACCTGGTGGCCGACGAAGGATCGAATCCGGCCCGCTTTTCTCCAGTAATACTCGAGGGCTGCCCTGCTCTCGGTTCGAGCATCCTGCTGGAATACGCAATGCCGGCAAAATCACAGAGTGCAGTTATCGTTGCCTCCGGATCGGTCACCAGGTCTTCGTATCTGAATACTCTGTAGCTCTTTTCATTTCCGGCCATCCTACGATGCATTGCCGCCGCCCACCTGTACTGAATCACGACGAACGACTTCATGGTCGTGCGAATCAGGGGCGTCATCAACGGATACCTTGCAAGGCGTTTCTCAGTGCCGCCCGGATCACTGAGCTTGGACACGACGGTCCCCCGAGGATCCCTTGTGATATGCATGATTCGCGCGCCGGGAAACCAACCAAGGAGGTCCTGAATATGGTTTACATATACCGGGAACTTTATCAGGCATTTCCTGTAGCCGCGTATCCGCGTCGATTCCGTCACCAGAGTTCTGAAAACCGCACCAAGACTGCGGTCAGAGCCGATGATCTCTGCATATATCCTGTCCCGCAGAGTCTCCGGATCGATCCGCCTTATCTGCTCCCAGAAATTTCCTCTCAGTCCTGTCCATGGCCTGTCCATGAAAAGCTTAGTAACAAGACGCTCGACATTGACATCGACGCTCAGCGGCCCTGTTTCTTTTCTTACGAATGTTCTGAAATCGTGATGCCATGGATTCAGGAAATGCATTTCCCCGAATCTCATCGTTTCGTCGTCGCAGGCAATCACATTAGACCATAGCGTACTGCCGGTACGTGGCAGCCCGACTATGAATAGCGGGTCCACCCCGCCCGGATTATCACTGGTCGCCGGCTGATCCATCTCGAGCACATACCACGGTAAAGGTCATGGGCCAGAACGCCGGCTGATTACGATATATTTTGTACTCTCCCGCGATTGATTTATCCATCAGCGCTTTTAGCCTGCGGTAGCTGAACAGATACAGATTTTCCTTCGTTGTCCAGGGCCTGTTTTTCCTACACCAGTTGTAGAACAGCCGGTTGTTCCAGTGCAGGAAGGGAAGATTGGTATGTGCTTCGACGGGAAAATATTTATTCGGTGTTGTAAAGAAAACATATCGAGATACTCTGATCATCTCGTTCACGAATCCAAGCTGATCATCGTCCAGCCCCACATGTTCCACTACCGCATTACTGAATACCCACTCGAATTCGTTATCCGCGAATGGAAACCGACCGCCCGCATACTGCACGAAACTCCGACCAGGATATTTCTTCTTCTGCTCGGACAGGTCCATTATCCCAAGCCCCACATACATTTCATCCGCCGCCCTGAACGTATTCAGAAACAGATTACCCGCCGACATCGTGGTACTGCCCGAGACACCTACATCCAGAACCTTACCGCCGGAATATAGTGAATAGAAATGATCCAGCTTGCTTTCCCGAGAGGCATGCATGACGCGGCTTTTTATTTTCTTGATCATCGCCTTCATTCTTCACTCCGCATCATCAACCAGCCCCGCCAACAGATATCGCCGAACCCTCATTCACCCCATTTCTCCTGCGCAGGATCCTATTGTTATTTTCTCGTTCCGGCTGCTTCGGCTCAGCCTCACCTGCTTTCAGATCTGACTCCGCCCTGCAATGCAGCAACGCTAGCGCCAGGCAAACGAATATGATCCCCTCTGGATTGACAAGGTAATTAATGGTGACAAAGCTGATCGCAATATGCACCAGCTGGTATTCGCCGAATTTCATCTCCTCGCTGTCCGGATGTATGCGCCGATTGCGTATTGCTTGTTTGCCTGCATAGTATGCCAGTGCAAGAAGCCAGGCGACGCCGACCAGTCCGAAGTTCTTCAACCAGTGCGCGTAGCCGAGGTCTCCCTGGTACGCGTCCTCCAGCATCTCGGATGTAACCTTACTGCTATCTGCCTGACGGATAAACCTTGCGCCGCTCCCCATCACAGGATGCTCCAGGAACGTCTCCCAGGCATTCTGGATCGTTATCATCCGCCCTCGCCAGGTTCCCTCGCCTTCCGACACATCCTCATAGGCGCTTTCAAACGTGGTAAGCAGGAGATTTCTCTCAGCCATCAGCCCAAGACCTGCACCGACCAGCAGCATGGCAGCGGCAGCACCCGCCAGCATCTTGAACCGCTTTTCGACAAACATGATCCATGCCGCCGCCAGTGCGGCCGCTATAATCCTTCCCCGCGTCTGGCGGAATAGGAGCGCAAAGAAGAAAAACAACATACCAAGGCCATATCTGCTCGTGAGTCTGCCATTCACCACATAGCGCACCATGTACCAGATAAACAGCATTGCGATCAGATTCATCCCCGGGATGTAAGCCCTGACGATACCCGACCTGACGCCCTGCCCTTCCGCCCAGCGATGATGAAAGACAGATATTCCGAGATAATTGATCAACGACAGGATAACGACTGCCGCCCCGAGTAATGCACAGTAATTCAGAAATTTCTTCGCTCGCCCAGATTCATGGAGGGCCATGAGAAACACGAAATATGACAAGTAGTAGAACTGATGCCTGCTCTGTATCAGACCGCTGATTATCGACTGATCGTAGTTGATTGTTGCAATAGCCACCTGTACGAGTGTCATCAGCAAATACATGAAGATCACTATGCCAATGCTGTTGAACACGATCGATCGGTTTCTGCTCCGAAGAAACAGCCACACAAAGGCACACATGACCAGCAGCAGTCCCAGGTCGCTCACCCTGAAAACTCCCTTGATGTGATACCAGGGGAGCAGGGTGAAGGTGTCATAGCACAGGAAGATTATCGTTATAAGAAATATGTATATCATGACCTGGTTTTCGCGTATCCGCCTTTCAAACAGTCCATCCCCTGACTAACCGTACTGCAGAACGCCATGGCAGGTATCAGGTGGCAACCGCCGCCTCATACCAGACGGCGACTACAGTATCTCGCTGTAGAATCCCATATCAAACGGTCTGTAGAATCTCCTGACATCCTCGATCTCCTGCTCACTGAGCAGCATCTTCCACTTATGGATCTCATCTGAGGACAGGCGATTGACATGCTGCACCTCATCCGAGGTTTTAGGCTTATTCGTATCCCTGATGTAGCCAGCCACCGACTCGTTCCAATCCAGCCCTATATCCCCAATCAACTTCTCGTACGCGCGAAGCGGGTCACGGCACAGATCCTCATGCCGCACGACCACCCACTCCGGATGCCTGCCTGCCGCCTCCAGCGCCACCTTATGGTATGCCCCCAGCCGCGAGGCAAGGATTTCGTAAGGCTTGGCAGCAGCCTCCAGCAGTTCCCGGTGCGGACCGAGCAGGCGCGACGGCAGGCCACCTTGGCTGGCCAGCGGCTTCAACCGTGCATCCGGCCATTTTCTGTGTATGCTGTGGCAAACACTGTAGGGATTGCGCAGCAGCACTACCACAACCGGCCTGAACCGCTTATAAATCCATTCAGTATTTGCAAGGCTGTAGACGGACTTCAATATTACTCGCCTGGCGGGTTGCATGTATTGCGTGAACTCACGTCGCACATGCGCCAGATAACCACGGCTGGGCGACATCCGCCTCCTGGTGTGCCCGGAAAATCCCGCCTTATAGATCTGCTCGTAAGGACGATTTTCCATTTCGACGTCGACATGCGGGTGCATTCCCTTGTCGCCTAGCCCCCAAACATCGAGATGGTCCGGCTCCATCATTGCACAGACATTTCCGCTCTTCGCCAGAATCTTCATACACCAGGTCGAACCAGACCTTGGCATACTGGTCAAAAGTATCGGTGACCGCATATCACCTTGGGTATGCATTCAGGTCAAGCTCCATGCGCTGAGCCATACGCCTGTTCGAATCAGCAAAATACGCTCTTATATACTCGCGCTGATACTGCCGTAGAACACGCCCTTTTTTTCTGGACTTCCTCAGCCCCGATACCACCAATGAACGCACAAATTCGGGCATACATACAGCCGGAAATGGATTAAGTTCAGTTTTCCTGAATCGATTCATCAATCGCACTATGTTCACTGCATATGCCGGAAGACTTCTGGCAACAGCTTCACTGTCTTGCATTGGCTGCTCATGTCTTACCCCGAAAAAGTCTGCCATTTCTGTCAGAAGTATCTCTGGCCGCCTCCTCAGATATTCGTATTGTGCGAACATTACATTCTCTGCGCCAAATCGATCCGCATACTCGTGGTACATCTTGTCATATTCATAAAAGCCCAGATCAAAGGCCACAGTTTTCCACATCCTCCTTTCCAACAGGCTTTCGGGCTTCCCCGTGTAACCCTCGGATACGAGTTGCCTGTAAACAGACTCGATCATCTCTACCTGGCCACGTATAAGACAGAAAACTCTCGCTTCTGGTGCTACTTTATTTATACGCCGAGCAAGCATCAGACTGTCATAGCCTCCCGAACATGGATGTCCCGACATCCGCTCAGCGGAAACGACCGCCACATCCCCCTCAGCCAACCCGCATTCCTTGATCTGCTTACGGAGCAGCGCCCTTGATTCTTGCGCATCGAAGTCGCGCTCAGATACACCGATGAGCGACCTCAAAAACCCGTCATCCCACGGCCGGACGGTATTATTTATCAGCCTGATGTGCGGGTGCTGCTCATAATAAACGTTCTGCAGCCACGTGGACCCAGTCTTGTGGTACCCAATGTGAAATACCACCTTATTATGCAGGATGTCATCAACCCCCATCACTTCGCCCCTATTGAATACCTGCGCAGCAGGCCAGAAAGCCCACTTTGTCCTGTCAGCCTTTTTTCAATGCTTCCTAGCATCTCAAAATCCATGCTGTCCAGGCAGCCAACCGCAACCGGCAATACCAGCGCAAACGCATAAACTCCAACGAAGAGCCCTGCATGGCCGAAATGATTGTCTGCCGCTGGCATCATCCCAACGAAGTAAAGCACAGCACAGCACGCGACCAACAACATCACCATCACACCAAACCTCGCATTCAGCGCATGAACACCTGTCTGGCGGAACAACAGAGCCGAAGCAATCATATTGGATGTAATCAGTGCAGCAGTGGACGCCACAGCCGCACCTGTCGCCCCATATTCAGGGATGAGAAGATATCCCAGAGCAATCGCCGCACCTGAGGCTGCCATACTTCCGTAAAGCACATATTTCGGCCTACCGCAGGAAACGAGCGTCGCCACGTTCGGACCCATAATCGAATGGACTGCATACCCCAGGGCAATAATCTGCAACACCACAGCCGAGGCGGCATATTCCCTCCCGAACAACAGCGTCACTATATATTCAGCGTCAATGACAAAATACATCGCCAGGGGAAGCGTAAACACCACGACCCACTTGGTTCCGCTCTCATACAGCCTTTTAAGCTCCGAATGGTTACTCGATACATGCAGCCGCGTTGCAATGGGGGTATAAATAAAACCAAGCGCCATCATGGGAACAAGGAGCAGGATCTGCAACCTGGACGGAGCCATATACAGCGCGACCTGCTCTGCTGACTGATACATGCCAAGCAGCAATGTCCCCACCCAGTCCGTCAGTCTATTGACGAGCCCGACGCCCAGCAATGGTATGGAGAAGGCAAGCATCCCCTTGGCTATATTCATATTTATTCTGAATATCCCGCTCTTTTTCTCCCTGGTCAGCGCGAATACAACAAACATCAGGAACCCGATCCAGACAGATGCAACATATGCAGCCAGAACGCCCTGAAACCTCAGGCCGATCACCATAGTCATTACAACCAGGACAAATCTGGCCACATGGACTGTAATATCCTCAAACAGCGCCTTCGGCCTGGCCTGCTGCCGGCCCTGAAATGTCGCCGTCAGCCCCTGCAGCAGCGCGAGCGGCACTATCAGGAACGCAAATGCCCTCAGCACCGTCTCCAGTCCCGGCTTGTTCAGCCAGGATGAAATGGCATCTGCCAGCCCGTAAAAAACAAAGGACAAGATCCCCGAGCCCAGCGCCATCAGTAACAGCCCCGTTCCCGATACCTCACCAATCGATGCCTGGCTGGCCCGCTCCTGCCGTTTTTGCGCTATCAGTCTGGGCAGACTGTTCCTCAAGCCAAGCGATCCCACCACAACCATGATATTTGCCAGCACATATCCGAAGCTGATCAGGCCATACTCTGAAACCGCGACATAGCGAATCACGAGCACCCCGATCACCAGCTTCAGCAGGTACGCACTCATCGTTCCAAACGTGAATACCGCACCTCCCTTGGCCACCTGCTTCAGCTTGCCCGCTTCGCCTTGTTTCATCGATTCTTTGTCTCGGTCTTGACGCTACGACCACAAACGGCTGTCTACGCCATACTTTTCATTCAGCGTCTGATTGCTTTCACGATAGGCCTCACGCAGGATTGCTTTCGCCTCATTCGATAGTACCGGCTTCCCGTCTTCTGTCTGGTTCCAGGTATTCAGCCTCTCTCTGATCCTGCCTCTGAGTTTTTTCGATGGCATTAGTAGCCGAAGCAGTTTTTTCTCCAAAGCATCCTTATTTTCGAGCCTTTTAAGCATCATCATGCTTTTCGGAACTGTTGCCGTGTGATATTTCCTACCTATATTTTCCGGGACATACTCTGTATCGACATCAAGAAAGCCATATATTCTTTTCATGCATACCTCCGGATGGGACTGCATTTCCTCGCTTGTCAGCACCAGGATTCTGGCCTCATCCACCACCCTGCCAAACCTTTCCAGCTGTTCGCTGTAATACCCCCTGCTTGCATAGCTGTAATGCATGTTTGACAGATAATCCGTCGCTATTCTTTCCGATTCCACCTGTAGCGCCCGTGTAAACTCAAGATCTTCAAGGCCACGCCTGTATGTCATGAGATAATGGGAAAAGGCACGTTCAACCGGGTTCCTGAGCAGGAAGATGAATTTCGTCGCACTCAGATCCATATCCCTGTTCATACGCTCCAGGGCATGCGGGAAGTACATATAATCAGGATCCACTTCGCCAATAGCTGGCTCATTCTTCCATTCTGAAAAATATTCTCGCTCATAATGTTTTATCCCCAACGCATACCGCGCATCATCCACGAAGAACTTCGTTTCTTTTTGCTCAGGGAGATAAATCTCAGGGTGAGCCTGAAGCAGATTATGCAGCGTGGTCGTCCCTGCTTTTTGCGCGCCAACAACGAAGAAGTTAGGTAGCATTCTGACGCTCTCAACCACACACTGTCGCAGTCAAGGCAAGTAAGGTAACGCTGCCCGATTTCCTGCACACATTCCCCCCAAAGCACTCAGACTGCATACTGCTTCTCATAATATTCTCGATAGCATCCATCCCTGACATTCTTACACCACTGCGCATTACGCAAATACCAATCGACTGTTTCCCGTATCCCTTGCTCGAAGGTATTCGCCGGCTCCCATTCCAGATCACACTCAATCTTCGTGGCGTCGATGGCATAGCGCCGGTCATGACCCGGGCGATCCTTGACGAAGGTGATCAATTCCTCACGCGGCCGATCCGCAGGGATCTTTTCATCCAGGATACGGCACACAGTCTTCACGATATCCAGATTGCGGATCTCGTTCTTACCGCCGATATTGTAGGTCTCGCCCAGTCTGCCTCCCTGCAGCACGGCATCGATGCCACTGCAATGATCTTCCACATACAGCCAGTCCCGAATATTCTTACCGTCGCCGTACACGGGCAACGGCTTGCCCTCCAGTGCGTTGAGGATCACCAGCGGAATGAGTTTTTCCGGGAACTGGTAGGGGCCGTAGTTGTTGGAGCAATTGGTCGTCAGCACCGGCAGGCCATAGGTGTGGTGGTAGGCGCGCACCAGGTGGTCGGAGGAGGCCTTGGAGGCGGAATAGGGACTGTTGGGGGCGAAGCAGGTCGTCTCGGTGAACGGCGGATCAGTCTCGCCCAAGCTGCCGTAGACCTCGTCGGTGGAGACATGCAGAAATCTGCAGCCCTGATCGCCGTCCCAGGCATGTCTTGCCACCTCCAGCAGGGTGAAGGTGCCGTGAACATTGGTGCGGATGAAGGCCTCGGGGCCGAGGATGGAGCGGTCCACGTGGGATTCGGCGGCGAAGTTGACCACGTGGTCGATGGCCTCTTCCTCGAACAGCCGCTCCACCAGGGCACGGTCGCAGATGTCGCCCTGGACGAAGCGGTAATTCGGGTTGCCCTCGATATCCTGGAGGTTTTCCAGATTACCGGCATAGGTCAGGGCATCGAGGTTCACCACCCGATCCCCGGGGTGGTTGGCCAGCCAGTAATGGACGAAGTTGGAGCCTATGAACCCGGCTCCCCCGGTGATCAGCAGCTTTCTCATGCCTGATTTCCTTCCACCCATTTAGTCCCGACACGTTCGGGGAAATATTATATTTTATTTCAATATCTTATGATTATATCCGGATTTGATGCGGCCCCGGCAGCCGCGACAGGCTATTGTGCTTGTTAGCGGGGCATTTGACCACCACCGGTATGTTTAACGGCGGCTGTTCGCCGATCCTTTGCGTGATCTGCTTCACAGGTATCTGATCTGCGGATCATGTGGCCGGCCTGACCGTTCACCCTCTCCACTGCGCGACACAATGCCGCTATATCCATGACTCTCCAGCTCCAACTAAACCTGGCCGAGCTCGACGAAGATTATTTTATAATCAATTAGTTATAAATACACAGGCCTTGCCCTCCCAGTCAATGCCAGCCTCAGAGGCCTGGACACGCAGCCGCCTCAAACCGATCTGGGTGCGGCGTCTGCTTCGGGCATAGCGGCCCTGGATCCCGGCCTTCGCCGGGATGACGGCCAGGAAAACAATGACCCATCTGTCGGGATAACAGCAAGCATTACCAACAGTTTCGACCGATGTCCGAAAAGAGCCATGCGGCCCTTAACGTGGTCTGAGTGGCCAGGAGTACCCCACACTCCTCAAGTCCCTTTCTCCGTCAGGATGAAATACTCAGTTCCTGCAGCATGGCGGACAGGCTGGTACGCCAGTGGGGGATCGATCCGGGCAACAGGGGGCGGATCTTTGCCTTGCTCAGCACCGAGTAAGCCGGGCGGCGGGCCGGGGTGGGGTAGTCGGCCGTGGGAATGGGCTGAAGGGTGCGCGCCTTGATGCCAAAGCCCTGGGCCGCGCCCAGTTCCAGTACCGCCAGTGCAAAGTCGTACCAGGAGGCCACGCCCTCGTTGGTGAAGTGGTAGGCGCCCTCGGCGCCGGCCCGCATCAGCGCCAGCATGGCCCCGGCGATGTCGCGGGTCCAGGCCGGGGTGCCGATCTGGTCGTCGACCACATGCAGTTCATCGCGCTCGCCGGCCACACGCAGGATGGTTTTCACGAAATTATGACCGTGGCAGCCATACACCCAGGCGGTGCGCAGGATCAATGCACTGGGCAGTACTTCCAGCACGGCCTGCTCGCCGGCCAGCTTGGACGCCCCATACACACCCAGCGGCGCCGGGCTGTCATCCTCGCGGTAGGGGCTGCTCTTGTCACCGCCGAAGACAAAATCGGTCGAAACCTGCAGCAGGCGCCCATTGCCGCGGCGCGCACCTTCGGCGATGGCGGCGGCAGCATCGCGGTTGACGGCGTAGGCGAGCTCCGGCTCGCTCTCGGCCCTGTCCACCTGGGTATAGGCAGCGCAGTTCACGATCCAGTCGGCCTGGTGAATCGCGATGGTGTCGGCAATGGTATCCGCAGCGGCGGTCAGGTCCAGTTCGTTGCGCGTCAGGGCGACCGCCTCCATGCCGGCGTCTTGCAGCAGCAGAACGAATTCCCGGCCCAGCTGACCGCCGGCGCCTGTGACCAGTACTTTCACCGCAACTCCTTACAAAATTTATGTGTAGGTCGGGTTAGCACAGCGTAACCCGACAACCCGCGACCTGTCGGGTTACGGTGCTGCGCACCTAACCCGACCTACATCTGCTACGACCGCCATTCCCAACTAATAGATCGGTAACTCCGCGCCCATGTCGCGCAGCAACTTGTTGTTCGCGTCCTTGTCGGAGATCTGAAAGTCACCGCCCGGCCAGTCGATGCCGATATCCGGATCGTCCCAGCGGATGCCGTGCTCGGTCTCGGGGGCGTAGAAGTCGGTGCACTTGTACAGGAAGTCGGCCGACTCGCTCAGCACGCAGAAGCCATGGGCGAAGCCGGGGGGAACGTAGAGCTGGCGGAAGTTCTCGCCGGTGAGCTCATAGCCGACCCACTGGCCGAAGGTAGGCGATCCCTTGCGGATATCCACGGCCACGTCGAACACGCTGCCGGCGGTAACGCGCACCAGCTTGCCCTGCGGCACCTCCAGCTGATAGTGCAGGCCACGCAGGACGCCGCGGCGCGAGCGCGAGTGGTTGTCCTGCACGAAGGTCGCATCCAGGCCCTGCTCGGCATACTTGGTTGCATGCCAGCTTTCCATGAAGAAGCCGCGCGCATCGCCATACACGTCAGGCTCGATCAGCAGCACTTCAGGGATGGCCGTAGGCGTGATCTTCATTGCAGCTGCCCGTCTTCCTCCAGCACCTGCATCAGATAGTCGCCGTAGTTGCTTTTCATCAGCGGAGCGGCCAGGGCCTCAAGCTGGGCGGCATCGATATAGCCCATGCGGTAGGCAATCTCCTCAACGCAGGAGACCTTCAGCCCCTGACGCTGTTCGATGGCCTCGATGAAGGTGGCAGCCTGGAGCAGGGAATCATGAGTGCCGGTGTCCAGCCAGGCGGTGCCGCGGCCGAGTTGCTGGACATTGAGTTGCTGCTGTTCCAGATAGATGCGATTAACGTCGGTGATCTCCAACTCGCCGCGGGCGGAAGGTTTGAGGTCGCGGGCGATGTCCAGCACCTGGTTGTCATAGAAGTACAGGCCGGTAACGGCGAACTTCGAGCGCGGTTGCGCGGGCTTTTCCTCGATGGAGACGGCGCGCCCCCCGGCATCGAATTCAACCACGCCATAGCGTTCGGGATCCCGCACCCGGTAGGCGAACACGGTGGCGCCCTCGGTACGGGCAGCGGCCTGTTTGAGATTGGTGCCCAGGCCGTGGCCATAAAAGATATTGTCGCCCAGCACCAGGCTACTGGCAGCATTGCCGACGAAGTCGCGGCCGATGATGAAGGCCTGGGCCAGGCCCTCGGGCCGCGGCTGCTCGGCATAGGCGATATTGATGCCGAACTGGCCACCGTCACCCAGCAGCCGCTGAAAATTGGGCAGATCCTCGGGGGTGGAGATGAGCAGGATATCGCGGATGCCCGCCAGCATGAGGGTGGACAGGGGATAGTAGATCATCGGCTTGTCATAGACCGGCATCAGCTGTTTGCTGACCGCATGGGTCAACGGATACAGCCGCGTGCCCGAACCCCCGGCGAGGATAATGCCTTTCATATCCACTCACTCATTCTGCCCGGATACCCATAATGGGCCCGGCCCCGCCCGCACACCCCCTGTGTCGTGGTCACTGACATCGCCTCTGGTAACGCGGCCGCGCAGGAGTCTACTACGGTTGGAGCACCTCTCCCGATGCGCAGTGGCTTTCTCATGACTTGCCTCTCCACCCTTCCGCCCTGACTCATGCAGGACGATATTATGCTTTTAATTCAGCCAATTATTATTTGGCGGCCATGCGTTGGCGACAGCCAGCCATGCTCTATTCTGCTTGTTGCGAGTCCGTTTGACTACCGCCCTCATGTTAACGACGGGGCAGTCCCGTTTCTTTTGTGGTCCAGTTCATGCCGGTTCGGGCGGCCACTGGATTCCCGCCTTCGCGGGAATGACGGGAGAAATGCGGGGATTATGGGGGGGGAATACGGGAATGATGGGAAATATGCGGATTTTGGGGAATACGCCATGACGGGACCGAATCCTTGATACTCAGAACACCGGGGACAGATTGCGCAGACGGTGGCAATGGCTGACACTTAAGCCTGACACAAGAACAACAAGAGCAGAATAATGAAACGTAGCTTACTGATATTTATACTTATATTACTGGTCTCACCCCTGTTCACCTATGCCGCCTGGATCTGGCAGCACAACCGTGACGTCCCTCCGCCGGCAGAGGCGGAACTGCAATCCGCCCTGGAGACAGGCATCAGCTGGGCGGATGTCAACGCCGGGCAGTTGCTGACCACCAACAACCCGATGCTGTGGCGGATGCTGCAACAGAGCACCCGACTCACGGGGGATGCGCGGCTGCATGCGCTGTTCGACCGCTACGCGCAGCGCTACCTGGGGCGCGACCCCGATTACCTGTGGCGGCCGCTGTTCCAGGACGGGGTCTGGATCCCGGTCACCCCGGCCTCGCTCGAGGGGCTGCCCTACTACAACCGGCATTTCATCTTTTCGCTGACCTGCGATGCGGATCTGTGGGCACTGCCGGATATCCAGGCCCAGAACCGGGCCGGCTTCTGCGACGGGCACCGCCTCCGCTCGGCCTGCGTGACCCACCAGCTGATGGGCCTGCGGCTGCAGCAGCGCAAGCAGTGCCCGCAGGATCCGGATCTGGCCGCGACCGTGAGCCGGCTGCAGGCACGACTGGTCGGCCAGCTCACCTGGGATCCGCGCCCGGTGGATGTGTACCTGCAGCGGGTGCTGATGCTCACCGAATCCGGAGCCGGCGGGCAGGTCAAACCGGCCTGGCTGCGGCGTCTGCTGCGCGCCCAGCTGCCTGATGGGGCCTGGGCGAACACCCCGATGGTGCTGCCCCTGCCGGGGGCTCGCGATCTGGTGTGGACGCGCAACGGCATCGGGCCCGGCCGGGCCGTGGGCAGTTTCCACACCACGGCGCAGGGGATCTATGTGCTGAGTCTGCTGCTGTATGGGCAGGGGGATGAGGGGCGGTTGTGAGGGGTGGAATCGACTGGGCGCGGCGGTTTCTGGATCCCCGCCTGCGCGGGGATGACGGGGTGGTGCCGGGATGACGGGGTGGTGCCGGGATGACGGGGTGGGAGCCGGGATGACGGAAAGGGAATTAATCAGGCTTTCCCCGGACGGTTCCGGCCTGGCCCTTGATTCCCGCCTTCGTGGGGATGGCGTCCCTGAAACCGAAGCTATCACAAAATACAATATCTACACTAAAAGTAGTGATAGCTCTATGTAAGTTCATTATCGGCGGAAACCGCGCGATAAGCCCGGCCGGAAAATGCTACTCTCGCGGTGTCATGGAAGACACCGACAAGGATGCCGGTCATGGATCATGACCAGAACTTCAAGAACCTCATTCTCGATTACCCACGCCAGGCGCTGGAGCTGTTCGCGGCGGCTGAAGCCGAGGCGCTGGATGCGACTGTGCAGATCACCCCGGTACGCCAGGAACAGCTCAAGGAACGTCTCGGCGAGCGGTTCCGGGAGCTGGATGTCCCGCTTCAGGTGCAATGGCCCGACGGGCGCCGGGAGGCGATCCTGTTCGTGGTGGAAGAGGAAAGCGAGCCGGGGCGGTTCTCCCTCCATCGCCTGGCCCACTACTGCCTGGATCTGAGCGAGCTGCTGGACTGCGACCGGGTAGTGCCGGTGGTGGTCTTTCTCAGACGCGGCCGACGGCGTGAGCGGCTGGCGCTGGGCGGGGAGCGGCACACGTACCTGTCATTCCACTACCTCGCCTGCGTATTGCCTGAGCTGTCGTTCGAGCAGTACCGCGACAGCCCCAACATCGTGGCCCGGTTGAACCTGCCCAACATGCGCCATGCGTCCGGCCAGCGGGTGGAGGTCTACGCTCAGGCGGTGCGCGGCCTGACCGAACTGGAACCGCACCCGGAGAAACAGCTCAAGTATCTGGATTTTATGGATATCTATGCCGGGCTTGACGAGGCGGGACGGGCGCGGTATCAAGAGGAATATCGCGAAGAGGCGGAAAAGATGAGTACATTTGCAGAGCGATTCAGGCAACAGGGCATGCAACAGGGCGAGGCCCAGGTGCTGTTGCGGCAGATGACCCGCAGATTCGGCCCCCTGCCGGAGCCGGTGCGGCAAAGGATCGAGACCGCCGATGCCGAGCAGCTGCTCGAATGGTCGGAGCGGGTGCTGACCGCGGCCAGCGCGGAAGAGGTCCTGAACTGAAGAGATCGCAGGCGGGCGCTGCCCGCGCAAACTGCATCAGGGTGAATCCGTAGGTCGGGTTAGCGCAGCGTAACCCGACTTGCCGTGGGTGTGTCGGGTTACGCCTTGCAGGCTAACCCGACCTACATCACTTCAGCTCTCCCTTCTCAAAGGCTTCCCGGATCTCGCGTTCCTCGGTACTGAGTCGGCTCATTTGCTTTCACCCAAATAACTCTTGGTTGCCTTGAGACTGGGAATAATGGTCTTATTAATCGTCTCAGAATAGTCTAAACAACCTTGAGAGGCGGAGAAGATCTACTGGGAACGTCAAAACAACGTCCCCTCTCCCTCAAGGGAGAGGGGCTGTGGCGTTGCTCAACCGGCAGTCCGCAGCTGCCGGGATCGGGCCTTGCGGACCTTATTCCGGCCCGCGTGCCTGGGTGTGCGGATCTGGTATCAAGCCGCCACTTCCACGTAGGACGACAGGCTCGTCGGCTTCGGTACCGGCAGCCCATCTTCCTTCAGGCCCTCGATGTGAAACTCGATGGCCTCTTTCATGTTCGCCTCGGCATCCTCTGGGCTGCCGCCGGTGGACACGCAGCCGGGCAGATCGGGCGAATACGCTGAGTAACCCGTTTCAGTCTGCTCGATTATGATCAGATACTTCATGACTTTAACCCCGCCTGCTTCAATATGCTGTTCAGGGTACCCGGCGCCAGGTCGTCATTCAATTTCCCGGGCACCGTAACCAATCCGATTTTAACATCGTGCCTGTATTGCCGGTGACTGCCTTTCATCCTGACCTGATACCAACCGTCCGCCTCAATCACTCGAATCACCTCCCTGACTTTCATTCCGCAACTCCTTTGCGATTACCCCCTCTCCCCGACCCTCTCCCAGGAGAGGATAGGGGGAGTAGTCGTAGGTCGGATTAGCCCAGAGGGCGTAATCCGACGTCAGCGTGCAATCCGCGTCGGGTCACGCTGCGGCTGACCCGACCTACAGAACTATTCGCTGTCCAGATAGCCCTCCCGCAGCAGGTAGAGATAGATCTCCTGCGCCGCCTCCATCGGGTTGAGGCCGGTGGTGTCCACGCGCAGTTCCGGATTCTCCGGCACCTCGTAGGGGTCCGAGATGCCGGTGAACTCCGGGATCAGGCCCTGGCGCGCCTTGGCGTAGAGCCCCTTGCGGTCGCGATCCTCGCAGGTCTCCAGCGGGGTGGCGACATGGATCTCGATGAAGGCGCCGTGCTCCTCGATCATTTCGCGGGCCGAGCGGCGCATGGCGGTATAGGGGGCGATGGGCGCGCAGATGGCGACACCGCCGTTCTTGGTGATCTCGCTGGCGACGAAGCCGATGCGGTTGACGTTGATATTGCGATGTTCCCTGGAGAAGCCCAGTTCGCTGGACAGGTGCTGGCGCACGATGTCGCCGTCGAGCAGGGTCACCGGACGGCCGCCGGCCTCGACCAGCTTGGCGTAGATGATCTTGGCCAGCGTCGACTTGCCCGCGCCGGACAGGCCGGTGAAGAACAGGGTGAAGCCCTGGCGCGAGCGCGGCGGGCAGACCCGCTTGAGTTCGGTGATGACCTCGGGGTAGCTGAACCAGTCCGGGATGTCGGCATTGCGGGCGATGCGCTCGCGCAGTTCGGCCTCGCTGAAGGACAGCCCCTCCTCGCCGTCGCGCTCGATCTCGCTCACCGGCAGGTAGCGGCCGCGGCGCGGCACATAGAGGTGGGATTCGACCGGCACCATCTCGATGCCGAGGCCGTCCTGGTGCTGCGCGATCAGTTCCTGGGCGGCGTACTGGCTGTAGAAGATGGCCTGGCCGTTGCCGCCGACGGGCGGCGAGGCGTGATCCGGGCCGACGATGAAGTGCGAACAGCCGAAGTTCTTGTGCACAATGCCGTGCCACAGGGCCTCGCGCGGGCCGGCCATGCGCATGGCCAGCGGCAGCAGTGACAGCATGGCCAGGTTGTGCGGGAAGTGGCGGCGGATGGCCTGGTAGCAGTGTACGCGGGCGTAGTAGTGCAGATCGCCCGGCTTGGTCATGCCCACGGTCGGGTGCAGCAGGATGTGGCCACCGACCTGCTTGGCCGCCTCCAGGGTGATGTCGCGCTGCAGCCGGTGCATGACCTTGCTGGTCTGGAAGGCCACCACCCGGCGCCAGCCCATCTTGGCCAGCAGGTGGCGCAGTTCCTGCGGGGTATCCCACAGGCTCTCGAAATCGTAATGGATCGGGGTCTCGATGCCCTCGATGCGGCCGCTGATGTAGACCTGCTTCACCTGCTCGTTCAGGTAGCGCACGCCCGGGTGCTGGACGGACTGGGTGCCGTAGACCCGCTCGGCCTCGCGCGCCTTGTCCGGCGTCCAGATGTCTTCCACGGTGAGCACGGCGGGCATGAAGCCCTCGCCGTCGCGCAGGGCGATCTTGCTGCCTGTTTCCAGCTTTTCGGCGAATTTAGCCTCCACATCCAGCACGATCGGGACGGGCCAGAGGGTGCCGTCGGGCAGCTGCATGCGTTCCAGCACCGAATCATAGGCGGCCTGGTTCATGAAGCCGTCGAGCGGCGTGAAGCCGCCGTTCATCAGCAGTTCCAGATCGCACAGCTGGCGCTGGCTCAGGGTCAGGGAATGAAAATCCTTGGAGGCATCCTTCAGCGCTTCGGCCTGGGCCGCGTCGACCAGCAGGTCGACCAGTTCGCCGCCGCCGTGGGGGACTGCGTAATTTTCCATGTTTTCCCTTTTATTCAAAAATGTGCAGTTTCTATTCTGGCTTATCCAGGGGGTAGGGACGAGCGAGTTTATCATTATGTGGCCACCGCTCATGCGACGGCTGCACGGTCATCTTAGGGCCCCGTGTCGGCGGGGTAAAGCGGCCGCGCCCTGTCTGTAACGGCCGGGCGGGCGGGGATTTGATGGGCAAGGCTATGCCTGTCCAACCTTTTCCGTCATCCCCGCGCAGGCGGGGATCCAGAAACCGCTGCGGAAATGGATCCCGGCCTGCGCCGGGATGACGGAAACAAGCGTAGATCGGGTTAGCGCAGCGTAACCCGACACAGCGGCGGATGATGTCGGGTTACGCCTTGCAGGCTAACCCGACCTACGTCACTGATTATGGTCTTTGACGCCATATATATTATGGTCTAGCATGCCATTATGCGAGCAAGGAAGCTCTTTCACTACAAGGCCAGCCAGGGCCGGGTTCTGGTCGAAATGGTTATCTGGGCATTGCCTCGAGCGGATGCTGACCGGCCGCACGGCCTGAAATACCGGCTGTACTGCGGCTGCGGCGGCGATTGCCTGGTCCGTTACGACAATGAACGCGGCAAGGGTGATCATCGCCACTACCGGGACAGGGAGGAAGCTTATCCTTTCCAGTCACTTGAACAGTTGATTGCAGATTTCCGGCTTGATTGCACACATCTTGCCGGATGGAGGTGGGACGAATGAGCCGGATCGAGTTCGAGGTACTCAAACCCCAGGCGGCACTGGAGGCCTTTACCGATACATGGCGCCGCACTCAGGCCGGGGATGATATCCCTCCCCGCATCGTTTTCGGCAGCCTGCATGCCCTGTTCTCCGCCATTACCGAAAAACGCCTGGAATTGGTGCGTTTCGTGGCCGCGCATCCGGGACTGAATACGCATGCGCTGGCGGAACAACTGAGCCGCAATTACAAGAATGTCCACACCGACGTTGCCCGGCTCATGGAACTGGAACTGCTGGAAAAGGACAGCCGCGGGCGACTGTCGGCACCGTTCGATGAGATCGTCATTCATGCCGCCGTACGGGATGCGGCCTGAGCAGGGTAGGTCGGGTTAGCGCAGCGTAACCCGACAGGGCGGCGGGTAAGTCGGGTTATGCCTTTCAGGCTAACCCGACCTACGCAATACGTCACTTCAAGGAAAAATAGCAAATAGGTTGGGCTGAACAGGGTGAAGCCCAACAATGGCTCGCCCGGGCCGGGTGTTGGGCTTCGCGTTGCTCAGCCCAACCTACATTACTACACGATGCTCAGGGAGCTTTAGCCGCTGCGCGGTGCTCCAGCCACTGCCTGAATGACGTCTGGCTTTCGCCTGACGGCTTGCCGGCCAGCAGGCCTGCGACACTGATATCCTCGTCAAGCGACTCCCAATGTATGCCCTGACCGGCGCCAATGAGTCGCCAGTCGTTGCGCTCTTCAATCGAGGCGTGCACAAGACGAGGGTACCACTCCAGCGGGACTGCTATCGAACGCCCATCACTGAGTTCCACGCTCAAAGTGTCCTCGGACACCTCTACACCCACGGCGTTGGGCACCTCCATTTCAACTGCCGAAGTAGTCATCCCATGCCTCCAGAAACACTGAATGGTGTTGCTCAATTATCTCGTGAATCCGCGCAATATCTCTGCGGGTGAAGCCACCGCTGCGCTGCAGGCGAACCGGGTCCAGCCAGAATTTGGCAATATTGGCGTCGCGTTCCACATGAATGTGGCGCGGTTCTCCTCGATCCCCGGCATAGAAGAAGAACCGGTACGGACCTGCTCTCAATATCGTCGGCATACAGATATTCCCTTATCTGTGCCCGGCGTCCCGGCCGATGCCTGAACTTACTCAATCCGATAATCGTCCATCACCAAAACCTTGGCAAGTCCGGGGATTGTGTCGGGTTACGCCTGGCGGGCTAACCCGGCCTACGTCACAGGGCTCCGGAAACCGCGGCGGTTCTGGATCCCGGCCTGCGCCGGGATGACGGGTGTTTTGCAGTGGTAGGTCGGGTTAGCGCAGCGTAACCCGACACAGCGGCGGATGATGTCGGGTTACGCCTTACAGGCTAACCCGACCTACGTATCTGTATCAGGATTCCCGCCAGCCGGCCAGCAGGGCCATGCAGTCGCGGTTCAGGGCCTCGGCGCGCTCGGCGCTGTCGGCCTCGTTGTAGCAGCGCAGTTCAGGGGCGTTGCCGGAGGGGCGCAGATGGATGACCTCCTGGTTGTCGAAGGTCAGGCGCAGGCCGTCGGTGGGATCCAGCCCGATCATGTGACTTTGTGTGATTTTGCCGAAGATCGCCTCCAGTTTGGCCTGACTACCGTCAAGTTCGGCGATGATGCGGGCGGATTGTTCGGTCGGGAAGGCCTTGATGCGGTCGCTGAAGGTATAACGCGGCGGCAGGGCGGCGGCGAGACTGCTCACGCTGCCCTGCTCCCGGGCCGCGGCCAGCACGGCCAGAATCACGATGAAGGCGTCGCGGGTGGGCAGGGCGTTGAGTTCATGCCCGTCGCGCTGCACCGGCGTCTGCAGCAGAAAACCGCCATTGGCCTCGTAGCCGGCCACGCTGGCCGCGCCCTCCCCGGCCAGGGCCTGCATGCCGGCGATGACGTAGGGCGAGCCGATGCGGGTGCGCTCCACCCGCGCAAAGCTGCCGCACTTCTCCACCACCGTATTGCTGCTCACCGGGGTGGCCAGGCGGTCGATGTCCAGATACTGCGCGCACAGCACGCCGACGATGTCCCCGCGCAGCCAGCGGCCGGTTGCGTCGGCGACCAGCGGGCGGTCGGCGTCGCCGTCGGTGGAGACGATGGCATCCAGTCCGAATTCCTGCGCCCAGCCGCGGGCCAGTTCCACATCCTCGGGCCGGATGGCCTCGGTGTCGACCGGGATGAAGACCTCGGAGCGGTTCAGCCGGGTGATGTCCGCGCCCAGCCGCTCCAGCAGTGCGGCCAGCAGATCGCGGCCGACCCCGGAATGCTCGTAGACGCCCACCTTCAGGCCGGCCAGGGCAGCGGCCGGGAAGAAATCCAGATAGCGCTGCAGATAGCGCTGCGCCGGCGCTTCATCGACTGACGGCAGGGCCTCGTGGTAGTCGGCCGGAAACGGCTCGGGGACCGTCACGTTCTGCGCCCGGATGCCCAGTTCGTCGTCTTTCAGGATCTCGCCGCCGAGCTTGTTGAACTTGATGCCGTTGCGGTCATCCGGGATGTGGCTGCCGGTGACCATGATGGCGGGGATGCCCTGCTCGATACCGTACAGGGCCACGGCCGGCGAGGGGATGAAGCCGCAGTTGACGGGTTCGTAGCCGGCATCGAGGCAGGCCCGGGCCACCGCGGCCATGATATCGGGCGTGCTGGGGCGCAGGTCGCCGGCGATGGCCACCCGGCTGCCGGGACGCAGGCCCTGACTGGATTCCAGATACTGCAGGAAGGCGCGGGTGTAGGCGTAGCAGACCGGCGGGGTCATGTCCGTCACCCGACCGCGGGCACCGCTGGTGCCGAAGCCGACGCCGCTGCGCTGCATCAGGTCGGCGATACGTTGCTGGACTTCAGGCATGCGCCCCCTCTCGGTATTTTATGGGAGGCGCCGAGAATAACAGATATTCAGGAGCCTACAGTAGGATGGGTGAAGCGAAGCGCAACCCATCGGGATCCGGCCGGGTGATGGGTTGCGGCGCACGCGCCTCCACCCATCCTACACGCGGAAGGTACAGTACACGGAATGGTCGGGAGGGAAGATGGTGGCCAGGGACAGAATCGAACTGCCGACACGGGGATTTTCAATCCCCTATTCATGTTTTAAATACAATAAGTTATTATACTATTTCCAAGCCATATTTCCACAAGCCGCTTCCTTGGTCAGCTTTCAAGTCATGAATTTCGTCTCTTATTCACGCCTAGCCAAAAGAGATATACCCCTTGAAACTGACTGTTGGCATGCTAGCTTGCTTAAAGAATAAGGTGGTATCCGCCGCCAACCTACTTACTGCTAGTTACACTTACGGGGAGGCCGTCTCCTGTGCGGGCGCACAGGGACAGTCTTCGGCCCCCGCGGCGGCCGTTTGCAGCCACCACACGGTTTCTTAGCCATAGCCAAGTCTCCTTCTCTTACATGACGGGTTGAAGCCCATCGCTCCCGAGGCCCTATTGCCTCCCATCATTGGCTCAAGGGTTCGGGCGAGAAAAAGAGACGGCGGATACCGGAATTCAGATTAAGGGAGCGTTTCTACCCTGTAAACCATTGACAAAAATAATAATTTATGGTAACGATTTTTAGTTGACATCAGGTATAGCAATTGTCAAGCTACGCTTGCTGATAGAAAAACGACCCAACCCGTTCGTCCCTGATTTAAGCACATCAACGTGTGTGCACGAACGGGTCCGGGTCATCTTTAAAATAACGAATCACAATGTCCCTTCCCACGCGCTATGCCGTTTTACTAGACGGTGGATTCGTCCTCAAAAAGCTTCAGCAGTACACGAACCGATTCCCAACAGCCGATGATGTTGAGAAAGCGTGCGAGCGCCTTCATTCCCATGAATCGCTAAAAAACTGCGACCTCCTGCGGGTATATTTCTATCACGCCCCTCCCGCCAACGAGGAACTGGTAAATCCCCTCGACAAATCAAAGGTCAATCTGGCAGAGACTCAGATATACCATGATCATGAAAAATTGCTAAGCGTCCTGGAGATGCGCCCAAATTTCGCGCTCCGCCTCGGCGAAACCGTCACCTATCAATGGAAGCTGGGTAAACGGGCGATGGATTCCATCATGGAGAACACCCGCGCTGTGGAGCCACGTGATTTAGTCCCGAATGTCATGCAGAAAGGCGTAGATCTGCGAATCGGGCTCGATATCGCGAGACTTTCTCTACAAGGCACAGTGCAGGCAATCGTCGTCGCCACAGGTGACAGCGACCTAATCCCAGCATTCAAATTTGCTCGGCGCGAAGGTGTGCGTGTGTATCTGGATCACATGGGGCATGGCATCCGGCGCGACCTGAAAGCGCATGCTGATATCGTAATAGATACCCCACTCCCCAAAGAACTCAGGAACAAATAGAAATGGATTCGCAGGCCGAATATACGCGATCAAGATTTATTTTACTCTGCGCAACCCTTCTCTTATTGCCTACCTCTATTCATGCTTCTGATCCAGATGATCCGGAGAAGATTGATTGCGAAGTCGAGCACATTCTCACAGACCTCACAATTAAACATTTTTCCCTTTGTTTAGCAGAATACGAACTCCAATCTGCTATAGGTGAAAAATACGAATACAACGTTGATCGCTGTCGATCCAGATCAATTTCAAATATGGAAAAATACTTCAATGCTTGCCCTGATGCAGGGATCGTTGTTGAGATGACCGCTGTCAAATACTCAATGTGCAAAACATTACGTATGGGTAAGCGGGCGCTACGCATGAAAATGACACAAGATTCAGACGAAAACGTCTGCGAAGAAAAAGTTAGATTCGACTTGGTTGACGACATGGTAGACGAGATGGCAGGTCAGCTGTCGATTGAGTGACCTCATTCAGACAAAGCCATATAACTCGTTCAGCATAAGAATGCCAAATGAATAAACTCACAGAATTTATATTATCAGCCGCCGTATTTCTCTTGCTGATACTTCCATTTGCTTATGTGCTGATATACACACCAGACATTTCATTTTGGGAAAACACAACAAGCGGACTACTATCGACCGCTGCTGCCTTAATTGCCGGAATCCCGGTAGCTCTATGGATTGACAGAGCTGTTAAACATTCGGAAGAAATTAAAAATGAAAATGCTAGAAGAGAAAGCGAGATTGAGCTGCTTAAACTGATCAAAGATGAACTAGAGCAGGCAAAAACGGATCATGAAACAAGAAAAGGCAACCCCTCGATACTTGCTGTCCGCCCATTAAGAAATGATTTATGGAATGCAGCGATAAGCGCTGGAAAGCTCAATTTAATAAGAAGCCACAAATTATTAAACAAAATAGCGTCAGCATATTATGCAATCAATGTTGTGAGGAGCATTGAAGAGCGTGCTCACCACGCAGCCAGGGGTGTTACTGTGACATTTGGAGACGGGAAAACATCGACACATCTCCTCCTTGAGGACGCAAGAATGTTTGACGGAATGCTATCTGACAGTATAGAAGAAGCATTAAATGCGATTGATGACGAATTACCTAGCACTCCATAACCCGTCTTACGCCGTAGCTAGACAATCTTCCTGTAACCCGGAGCCAGAGGGCGTCTCCACAACCACGCCGGCCAGAGAACATACATTCATCAGCTGGTAAATCGAAGTATCGTCACTTACACTGAGACATATTTTTTCACAAGACCGATAACATCGCCGCTATGCCGGTCAATGCCCCCAATGAGTAAAATTAGAAAAAGCCGTCGAGTGAACATGCATGAAGTGCGCAAGCTGCGTGAAAAACTCAAGAAGACGGGCAAAATTCACGGTTCTCCTTACCCAAAAGGTGAACTGGAGAAACTAGATGAAAAATACCCTAGCGGGAGCAAGCAGGATATCTATGCCAAAGGCAGGACAATTTCAGGTGGGGCAATTGAATCAAAACGCAAGAAGCATTAAACATGAGACTAAGCAAAATAAAATGACACATTTCACCAGCTAATCAGGCAGAGCAAAGCCTGATAGATGACAAGCATCATAGACGACTGATGAAACAATAATGCCCTATCTCAACTGGCTCACCCGCGACGATGATCTGAGCAGTGCCCGCAAGGCACCGTACCGGCTGCTGGAGGCAGTGCCTGAGCACTCCGCTGGCGACCAAAACACCCAGAACATGCTTATCCAGGGCGACAACCTGGAAGCCCTGAAAGCACTTTTGCCCTATTACGCCGGCAAGGTGAAGTGCATCTATATTGATCCGCCGTACAATACCAAGTCTGCCTTTGAGCATTACGATGACAATTTAGAACACAGCACTTGGTTATCAATGATGTATCCGCGATTGGAGTTGCTCCGTGAGTTACTAGCCGAAAATGGCAGCATCTGGGTTTCTATAGACGATAATGAAGCACATTATCTTAAAGTCATAATGGATGAAATATTTGGAAGAAAGAACTTTATATCAAATGTCATTTGGCAAAAAAAATATGCGCCCGCAAACGACGCAATATGGATGAGCGACACACACGACCATATTATGGTATTCGCCAAGAATAAAGAACTGTGGAGACCTAGGAAGCTACCACGCTCAGACAGGTCGAACTCGGCCTACAAGAATCCTGACGACGACCCACGCGGCCCTTGGAAGGCCGGCGATTACACGTGCGCAAAAAACGCAGAAGAACGGCCTAATTTGTATTACCCAATCACCAATCCAAATACTGGTGAAGAAATATGGCCAAAGAAGACAAGAGTATGGGCATATGGCTTAGAACAATACCGTGAACACGTCGAAAACGATTTAATTTGGTGGGGAAAAAGCGGGAAAAACAAGGTCCCCGCCTTCAAAAGACACCTATCCACCGTGGTCGATGACGGTGTCGTCCCGATGACTGTATGGCTTTGGGGCGACGTTGGCCACACTCAAGATGGGAGAAAAGAACAGCTAAAGCTGATTAATGAAAGTCCATTTAGCAACCCAAAGCCAGAGCGACTTATTGAACAGATACTGAGGATTGCTTCAGACAAATCTGACATTGTTCTCGACTCTTTTCTGGGATCCGGCACTACAGCCGCTGTTGCTCACAAAATGGGTCGCCACTACATTGGGATCGAAACGGGGAAGCACGCAGTGTCACACTGCGTGCCTCGCCTGAAGAAAGTGATTGACGGAGAGCAGGGCGGCATCTCCGAGGCTGTAGCTTGGAAAGGCGGTGGCGGTTTTCATTTCTACCAGCTGGGAAAGGCTGTCTTCGACGAGGAAGGCACGATCAATCCGAAGGTGCGCTTTGGGGCGCTGGCCGCGCATGTCTGGTTTTCCGAGACCGGGCAGGCGCTGGGCAAGCAGGCTAGGAGGCCCTTCCTCGGCATCCATGATGGCATCGCTTATGCACTGCTCTACAATGGAATCCTGGGTGACAAGAGCGTCAGCGGCGGTAATGTGCTGATCCGCCCCATTCTCAAATTGTTGCGCGAGCAGGCCAAAGGTTTTGACGGGCCCTGGGTGATTTACGGAGAAAGCAGCCGGCTGTCGAAACAGACGCTACTCACTGAGCAGGTGACATTCAAGCAAACACCCTACGATATTCGGATACGCTGATATGCAGCTCAAACAATACCAACAACAAGCACTGAGCGCCCTACAGGATTTTCTGGAGACAACCCGAGAGACAGGTGATGCATCGGCCGCCTTTGAAACGGCGACCCAATCCCTCAGCCTGGGCCGATACGGCGGCGAGTACCGTCCCCTGCAAGATCTCGCGGCCACCCCCTACGTCTGCATCAGGATCCCGACCGGTGGCGGGAAAACGATCCTGGGCGCGCATTCGGTCAAACTCGCCGGCGCCAGCTTCCTCGAGCGGGATTTCCCGGTAGCCCTGTGGCTCGTACCCTCCAACACGATCCGCAAACAGACCGTGGAGGCGTTGAAAAACCCCGCTCACCCTTACCGCCAGGTGCTGGATGATGCGTTTGAGGGCCGGGTGCGGGTATTCGATATCGCCGATTTCCCCCATATCCGGCCCACGGACATGCTCGAGGCCGCCTGCATCGTGGTCGGCACGATCCAGACCCTGCGCGTCGAGAAGACCGAAGGGCGCAAGGTCTACGATCACCACGAGGCTCTGGAGCCGCATTTTGTGCGCTTCTCAAGGCTCCCGGCCGGGCTGGAGCATGATGATGTTGGAAACCCGAAATTCTCCTTCGCCAACCTGCTCCACCTGCACCGGCCGCTCATGATCGTCGATGAGGCACACAATGCGGTGACGGGACTGACACGCGAGGTCCAGACCCGAATCAACCCGGCCTGCATCATCGAATTCACCGCAACTCCGAAGTCTCGCAGTAATGTGCTGTTCAGCGTCTCCGCCACTGCGCTGAAAGATGAAGAGATGATCAAGCTGCCGATCGTCCTAACGGCCCACAAGAGCTGGCAGGCCGCAGTCAATGGTGCGCTCGCTGAGCGGACCCGCCTGGTGGAAACCGCCAGGAGCGAGAGTGATTACATCCGCCCCATCGTCTTGTTTCAGGCCCAGAACAAGGATCAGGAGGCGTCAGCCGAGACCCTGAAACAACACTTGATCGATAGTGAACAGATCCCGGCCGATCGCATCGCGGTTGTGACCGGCGATCAGCGTGAACTGGATGGACTCGACCTTTTCGATCCCAACTGCTCGATCGAATACGTCATCACGGTCCAGGCCCTGAAGGAGGGATGGGACTGTTCGTTTGCCTACGTGTTCTGCTCACTGGCCAATATTCGTTCACGGACGGACGTCGAGCAGCTCCTCGGGCGGGTACTGCGGATGCCCTATGCAAGACGAAGAAGCCAGCAGGCGCTGAACCGCGCTTACGCGCATGTCTGTGAACCGAATTTCATCGAAGCTGCGGTACATCTACGCGACCGCCTGGTTGATATGGGCTTCGAGGCGGAAGAGGCTGAGGACAATATTGAAACCCACGGGCTCGATCTGGATCACGGCACTGAACCCGACCCGACCCCGGCGCCGGTGACCTTTCAGCTGGAAACTGCGCCGGCAATCACCGACCTTCCCGAGTCGCTGCGGGAGATTGTCAGAGTGGAGGATACCCCCGAAGGGGGTGCGACACTGGTCATCGAGACCCCGGTGCCCGAAGCGGACCAGGAAGCCCTTGTAGCGCTGATGCCGGAAGCCACCAGGGATGAGGCTCGCCAGCAGCTCGAGTTCCAGCGCCACCACGCCGAGAAGCACGATTCACCGGCGGCCAGGCAGGCACCCTTCACCGTCCCCCAACTCTGTCTTGCAGTGCAGGGCACCCTGGAACTGGCTGAGCCTGAGCTATTCCTGGACCTCGGTGGCTGGAATCTGCTCGATTACCCGGCAACCCTCAGCCCCGATGAATTCAAGGCCGAGGAGAGCCATCAGAGCTTCTCGCTCGATGTGAGCGATGAAGAGAAAGTCGTCTACAACCACATCTCGGATGAAATCCGCCAGCCCGAACTGGGCGGGCTGCATTCACACTGGGATGAAAAAGTGCTGAACCGCTGGCTGGACCGGCAGTGCCGGGCCGCGGATGTCCCGCAGACCCAGATGCTGGAATTCATCCGACGGGTCATCACCGATCTTATGGATCATCGGGGCATTGAGCTGGCGGCCCTTGTGCGGGCGAAATACCGCCTGGCCAAGGCCATCACCCGCAAGATCAGTGACCATCGCAAACAGGCCCGGGACCGTGGATACCAGGCATCCCTGTTTGCCGAGGATGCACCGGTGGAGGTTAGTTTCGACTACGGATTCCACTTTCCCTCTGACACTTACCCTGCCACTCGCTTCTACCGGGGGAGTTACCGGTTCCAGAAACACTACTACGGCAATCATCGTGTAGGTGACCTGAATAACTCTGGCGAAGAGTTCGAATGCGCCCGCGCGCTGGACATGCAGCAGGATGTGAAATATTGGGTGCGCAACCTCGATAGCCATCCGCAAGCCGCTTTTCGTCTCCCCCTGGCGCGTGGTTGGTTCTATCCCGATTTCGTTGCCATGCTCGAAGACGGCCGTATCCTGGTGGTTGAATACAAGGGCGAGCAATTGGTTGAAAAGTCTTCAGAGAAACAGAAGGCTAATGTCGGCGCATTATGGGAGGAGAAGAGCGGAGGCAAAGGGCTATTCTTGATGGCCGTGCACGATCAGAACGGTTTAAATGTTTTTGACCAGATCAAAAACAAGATTTCTTAATGCCATAAAATAAAACCCCCGCCGAAGCGGGGGCTACGCCTTCCCTGGCTATTAGAGCCGGATCGCTGACAGATTGTCGCTCAGCGCAGGATTATCCTAGATCGCCAAAGATCCCTATGTCTGTCGGCCTGATATGATATTTCTGTCAGCCATGGCTTACTTGTTGATCTGTTATTTTCCGTTAAACCAATCCTCTACTGCTAGAGTGATTGCGCCAACCGTAAACAGTATAGCCAGCCAACATACAGAAGAGATAATTCCGGAAAGCAAACCACCGTAATCGTTATATGATATTTCGAAGAATCGAGCTACGGCATTCATATCATTTGTTAAATACTTAATCAGCCAGTCACCTGGGTAAAAGAATATCCATTCTGCCCAGTTGTCTACATCACTAATCGTGATAGCACCATCATGATTCATATCCGCATGGAATTCCCAATTTCTAGGATCTTTCTGTGCGAATACAGGCCCTAGCTCAACAATATCATTCTCATTATTAGGCATAAACGCCTCCACAATTAGCTATGTCTGGTCACTCACGCCGCTCAATCACCGCAGGACTATCCTCGCGAGTGTAATACCCCGCCGGATACCCTTCCCAGCCCTCGTCCGGCACCGGCCCCAGTAACGACAGCAGCTCCTCCGGTCGCGTCACCTCCGGATCCAGCCACTCCGCCCAGGCGTCAGCCGGCAGAATCGCCGGCATCCGCGGATGCACCTCTCCAACGACCGAATTCGGCTCAGTCGTGACAATGGCACACGAATCGAACGCCTCGCCGCCCTCGCCCTTCGGCGGCTCCCAGCGGCCCCACAGGCCCGCCATGAAGAAGGGCCGCCCGTCCTTCCGCCGGAAGTAATACTGCGGCTTGCGCTTCTCACCTGTGTCCCTGGGCTCATAGAAGCCATCGGCGGCAATCAGGCACCGGAAATGGCGAAACGGAAACTGCCACAACCGGCTGCTTGCCAGGGTCTCGGCCTTGGCATTGATGGTGGAGTACCGGGTCTTGGGTTGCTTCTCGAACGGCGGGATGTAGGGCCAGCGGAGCAGAGTCATTTCCCGCTCGCCGGCGGTATCGACACGGCAGGCGAGGACTTCCTGGCCGGGCAAAATATTGTAACGAGGCGGCATGTCGCCGAGCGCGCAGCGGGCCTGGGCCAGCTCGGCGAAGCGTTTGGGTGTGGAGATTAGGGCGAAGCGGCCGCACATGAGGATAGGGGATCTCACTCCTCGCCGCGGGGGATAAATCCCCCATTACGGATGGTGCCGATGGTTCGCACCCCTTGAGCGTCGACACGCTCTAGCCACCCCGGGTACGAGGCCGACGCGTAGTAACGGGTCGAGGCATTCGTCACTCTCCTGGGCAGCTCACCAGAGCGACGGTCCGTTTCGACGGCAGCGAAGACCGCATCAGGGTCTATGCGCTTTTCGCTCATGTTGCATACTCTTGATGGGGATATAGACCAGCCGCCAGCTCACCACTCCAGGTCCTCGGCGCACTCGTCAACGGGCGTCTCCATGCCGTCCCGGAGCGATTCGCGCATACCAGGGACAGATAGCAGAAACAGCGTCTCCTGGATCGCATCCCAATCTTCTGCGGAAACCAGCACCGCACTGTTTCGCTTCCCCAATATCAGCAACGGTTGATGTGATGATGCGGCCTCATCGATCAGGCGATACAGGTTCGCACGGGCTTCACTGGCCGTGATTGCAGTCATGATACCTCTCCGTCAGAGCTGTGGCAGGCTTCTTTGAGCGCTACAGCAGTCATGACTGCGGCGGTTGATATCCATCACGCGTGCTGGTGGTGATCACTATTAGAGCCGATCAGGCTTTCCAGTGGGATATGAAGCCCCTGCCAGAGCCTTCTAATCATAGTCAGCGTGAGCGGACGCTTTCGCGTCAACACCTCGGAAACCCGACCACGACTACCCAGGTAAGGCTCCAGATCCTTGCGGTTCAGCCCCATCTGGTCCATGCGGAACAAGATCGCCTCAATGGGATCTGGTGGCTCAATGGGATGATGCCTTTCTTCGTAGGCTTCAACCAGCGCGATCAGGACATCCAGCTTGTCGCCAGCAGGCGTGTCTTGTTCAGCCCCCCAAAGGCGCTCAATTTCAGCCAGGGCTGCATCATAATCCTGCTCTGTTTTGATCGGTTTGATATCCATGTCGCTATCCCAGTTTGAGTTTGTCGTACTGTCGATGGGTTCCGACAAACTTGATATACAATGCCTGCCGACCGTAATCGATATCAACAACCAGGCGGTACTTGTTCCCCGCAATATTAAACACCACCAGCGTGTCTGTGATGATGCTGGCCGAGCCAAATTGGGCCTTAATATCGTGCGGAGTTTTCCATTCAGCCCGGCTCGCTTCAGCGTGCCAGGACTTCAGTGGCTCAGCAGCATCCTTGTACCTGGATTGCTCATAGAATTCTCGTAGCGTTCGTTTGGCGATTACCCTCATTTCTGAAAATTTTAACATGCTCCCAAATTGGGATCAAGTATTTTTTGGGGCCGCCCTCGGCGGGCGCCGGCGCAACTTTCCGCTGTTCATGCGCGAGATAGAATTTCGATTCAATCACCGTGATGATCCTGATGCCGTCAGTTACCTGTACAAACTGCTAAAATCTGGTCCGATCCCTTGGTTTTTTTGTGGAGAAAAGTATGACACCTGATCACGATCATTCCAAAGAAAAGAGTGCGTTTATCCGTGCAGTGATCGCCGGGCTGGAGGATCTGGAGGCGGAGCGCGAGGTATCATTTAACGAGGCCAGGGCGCGTCTACTTCCAATGGCTGACCATGAAGGCTGCCAGGATCCCCTGGCAGATCCTCCCTAGCAGCGCCTCGACCTTAGCCACACCCATGGAAATCTGGATACCTGGTCAACAGGGTACGGCTGATGTCGAATCAGCCGCGGTATCCGGGGGAGAGGCCGTCAGGTCGGTGATTTGAGATCGCCGATACCGGGCAGTTATTTCCGATAATGGGCGCTATCAGAAATAAATATCCTGATGTGTACTAAATGGTACGTACTACATACCGTGTACTCTGTACTATACAGTACACTTCTCAAGTGCACGGGCGCATAAGTGACTGAAATCACTTGCGACCTTTCTCTATGGGAACCGGCCTGGCTGGCCGTGGTGGGTGTACTGCTGATACTGCCTGGTGGGCAGAGACGCACCCCTCCCCTCCGCCCCTCCCCGCCAGGGGAGGGGGACCCGCAGCCGGGGTGGCTGCGGTAGGAGAATCGGTCAGCGCTGGCTCAGCTGATAGACAGGCGCCGGCTGGTCGAGCACATCGATGAGTCCCAGCACCGGGGTCAGCACCCAACCGCCTGCCCGGATCCCGAGCAGTACGAACAGCAGGATCAGAGTCCAGCGAAACAGCCGGTCAATGACCGTCGGCCGGTTCGCCGCCTGCCGGCGCCGGCACTGGCGCAGGAACGCTTCTTCGTTGGCCTGGCGAAAATCGTTGTTCAACATAGCTGATCTCCTGTTGTGGTTGCCGATCACGCAGAATACAGACGGATTTCTATATTCTGTGTGGCCTGTCGGCCACTGCCCCCGCTCCCGACAAGGGTTTTGCAGACCACGCGCGCAGCGCTGTCCAGGCATGCAACGGCTGATCGCAGCTCGCGCGTTTACGAACGGCCCCAGCGGGGCCGTGAGTGCGCGAGACCGATCTGCCGGGCACCCGCCAGGGCCGCGGCCGGCGCAGCCGGCCTAGCGGTGCCTTGACTGCGTGAGCACGTGGGCATCCTCCCCCCAAACGGGAGCGGGGAACCCGGGAGCCGCGCCAGCGGCGATGTGAGATCCATGTCAGTCGAGGGAGTGTCGGGTCGGCAGCGAGCATCGCTGCTGGGCATCTATGAAATGCCGGGCAGCCCCGCGCTTCCGGAGCCGTAGGCGGAGGCAGCGGGGCGGATCGGATGGAGTGGTGGTCGGTGGTGCTGGGAGGTGGGTGCCGACACCCCCGCTACCGGAGCCCGCGGAGCGGGCGGAGGCAGGGGTGGCGGAGGTATGTGCGGATACAGTCAGAAACTGACTGTTTCTGATAATATTGAGACTCAGTCTGGGAGTCGGATTGAGAGTGAAAATGCGACTCCAGGATCTTCGATGATGTCAGGCACCGGAGGCACGACACCAGCGGTCAACTGCACCAGATCGCCGAAGGCGCCAGCGGTCAGAGTCGGGAACGCCGCTGGAACAAAGTTCTGCTGAGTATCGCCGTATTCGAGGCAGCGGTAATGGACGCCGGCGAAATAGCCCACATCCAGAGTGATACCCGCGAGCTGACCGAGCTGCCAGCGCTCACCAGCTCCCAGGTACCCGGCCCTACAGTCGTAACTATCTATATATGATGCACCGGCGATGTACCAGTCGCTCGTGTGATATTCCAGGCCCAGGCCCGGGTTCACTTCGTTGAGTTGGGATCTGGGGGTGTCGGTGTCGAAATGGCGGCTCACCCCATTGACCGTGAGTCTCCATTCATGGTCCGCCTGGACGGCCGGCGCGGCGGCTAGCATCGAAATCAGGGATGCTATTACGCTAAACTTTCTAGAAATGTTCATCTTGTGTAACTCCTTTAATCAACCATGTAGGATCACTGGCTTATTCCAGTGAGAAACTAGAAATCAGGTGCAAAAATGACTTCGAAACAGGACCTGGTCAGACGCCGCCGAGAAGAGCTCAAGTCGATGGGGTACAAATCCGCCGAAATCTGGTTGCCCAGGCAGCAGTACGACGTCATCGATGAGCTGGCACGAAAATCGAGAGTCAGCAGGTCGGTCATGATGGAAGAGCTCCTGTCGGAAGCGCTCCGTCATCGACAGCAGCACGAGGAATCCTGACCGCCAGCGCCCCTCCTCCGCTCACCTCTAGTGCCAACCGCGCAGCCGCATCCGCCGACGCAAACCGCCTGATTTCTCCCCGCTTCGTCGCCAGTCGCATCGTCGATCGGCCCACTTGGGCCGCCAGGCCCCAGCCCTGACCTTCCTTCGCCATATATAGAGTGTCCACGGCCCCGGCCTCGACCAGAGCCCGCAAGGTCTTTTCATCGATTCCGCACATCTCGCCTCCGTATTTCAGATATTGGGTGCCAGTTTCTTGACAAGTGCTTCTAGAAACTTTATCATAACTTTCGAGAAATGCAAAACGGTTACCAGAACCTGAAATTCGGGAGACGCTCATGAACAAACTGACCCTCACCCTCACCGCCGCCCTGGTCCTGACCACCGGCTGCGCCACCCAGCCCAACAACGCGCAGATCGGCTCCGTCGTCGGCGGCGCTCTCGGCGGCGCGCTCGGTGCCGAGGCCGTCGACGGCGACGGTGAAACCGCCGCCATCATCGCCGGCACCCTGGTCGGCGCGGCTATAGGTGGCGCTGTCGGCCAGAGAATGGATGAGGTCGATCGGATGCGGGCGCAGCAGGCACTCGAGACCCGCCGCGACGGCCGGAGTGCAGCTTGGCGGAATCCGAACACGGACACCCGGTACCGGATGACACCGACCGAGACCTACCAGACCTCCAGCGGCCCCTGCCGTGAATACGTCCTAGACGCCAAGATCGGCGGCCGCACTGAGCAGGTCCACGGGGTCGCGTGCCGCCAGGCCGACGGCAGCTGGAAGGCGCAGAGCTGAGGGAGGTCACGATGTCTCGTACTCAATACACCCTCGCCGCCCTGGCGCTGCTGCTGACCCTCCTGCCGGCCATCGTCCTGGCCGGTGGGCAGACCAGCACGACGATCGAGATCCCGGTCGACGTGCTACGCGCTGACACCGACCACCAGATCCGCGAGGCCCTGCTCCGACGGCAGCAGGCCGGCACCCACCACATCGACTATCTCGTCCCGCGCCGCCATCGGCGCGATGTCACTCGAGCACTGGAGGGATTGGAGGGGCGCTCGATTGAGCCCTACGGAGGTGACACCGTGCGTGTGACATTCACCCCTATTGCTGAGCAGGCCGAGGATCCAGGGCCGGCAGACATCCCGGCAGCCGAGCACGAAGCCCAGGCCGAGCAGGCACCGGCAGAGCCGGATGCATCAGCACCGGCACCTGCACCGCAGCCCCAGCCGGATCCCGTCGCCGAGCACATCGCTCTGCTGCAAGAGCGCCTGGACGCAGATCAGTACCTCACCCCGCGCCGCGCTGCCGCCATCGACGTAGTGCGCACGCTGGAGGCTATGGAGGACGACCGCCGTGCCCAGCAGGCCGCCGCCGACGCCCGCGCCCGCATGAGCCAGGACTACCAGCGCTGGTCCGAAGCTCGCCTCAAACGCGGCGACCTCGACACAGCCACGACGTATGCGAGACGCACAAACAAAATCTTGCCCGGCAGCGGCGACCAGTTGCTCGCCGAAATCGAGCAAGAGCGGCAGCGGCTGGCCGCGGCCGAGAAGCCGGCCGAGGTGCCGGAGGTGGTATATGAGCCGGAGCCGGAGTCGGAGCAGGCCCGGCGGAAAGATCCGGTTAAGGCGGTCGGTGATGCGGTCGGTGGGCTGCTCAATGGGATTTTTGGGGGAGGTGAGTGATGAGTGACGATTTTTTGCAGTCTAACAGTCAGTGGGATGTGTCTCCGGAATGGGCTGACGGGCCGCTGATCCCGCCAGCGGTGAAACGGTGGGCCCTGCGCGGGCTGGTCGGACTCGTGGTGCTGGTCGTGCTGTGGGTCGCCATCGCTGCCGGCGTCGATGCGTATCGCGAGCACCAGGCCCGGGCGGCTGCGGAGGCGGAGGCGCAGGCGCGCGCAGAAGCGGCTGCGCGCCGGGCGGCTGAGGCGGAGGCCGAGCGCCGCCGGCTGCTCCAGCAGCGAGAAGAAATCATTCAGCAAATCGAGGTGCTCTAACATGTTACTGAGTCGATACAGAGAAGATTTAAATCGGCGCGCAGACGAACTGGAGGCGCAGGCCGAGCGCTATCAGCAGCAGGAGCAACAGCGCGAGCAGGAGTGGGCACAAGAGCAGCAGCACGCCGAGCAGCAGGCTGACATCGAGCGCCAGGTCGGCATCGAGCAAGACTGGCTGAATGAGCAGGCCGCACTCGATGCAGACCAGCGCAAAGAGTTGGCGCAGCAGGAAGAGCAGCGGCGAGAACAGTTCGAACAGGAACGTGCCGAGCGTGAGACCGCGGAGCAGGAAGACGCGGCCGAGCAGCAGTCTGAGGCCGAAATCGAGCACCAGCGGTTCGTCGAAGACCAGCAGATCCAGCAGCAGCGCGAGGACGAAGGCCACCAGCAACAGGAGGCCCAGCAGCGCAGCGCGCAGGAACTGCGCGAGCGGGATGAGCGGACTGCGCCGCCGGCATCAGGCCAGTGGGGCCCGGACGGGATCAGTGAGCGCTGGGATCGATTCGAAGCCCGCGATGCAGATTATCAGGCCCGCATCGACGCGGAGCAGGACCCGGAGCGGCGCGCCGAGCTGGAGTCTGAGCGCGCCGAGGCAGCTGAACGGATGATGGCCGACTCCCGCGAGCGCAGTGCTGTTTGGGCAGCCACTGACCAGGAGCGCGAACAGCACCTGGCCGAAGCCCAGCAGCACCGGGAGCGCGCGGACGAACTGCGCGGCGGCGATGAACGCCAGGCCGAGCAGCAGGAACAACAGCAGGAGGAACGTGCCCAGGAGCAAACCCGAGAAGAGCAGGAGGCCCAGGCCCAGGACCAGCAACAGGCCCAGGCCGAGCAATCAAATCTGGCCCGCCTCCAGCAGCAGAACCGACAGGCACAGGCCCAGGGCCAGGAACAGCAGCAGGCTGAACGTAGCAACGACGAAATGGAGCGATAACGATGATGACGAAAAACTGGATCAATCACGAAGCGGCGGTCATGCATTGCGCCGCGCAGGCACTGATCACAGCCAGCGGAACTATCCCGCTCGGTGGGATCCAGCGAGTCATCAACGATGATGAGTATCGAGCTCGCATGATTGACCGCATCGACCCGGATCGCGCCAGCGCCGCCACCCGGTCAGCTATTCGCTACTGGACCGATGAGTACCCGCGGATGTCTGATCTCGTCCGTAGCGCCATCACCACTACCGCAATCTCAGGAGCAGCAGCATGAGCGAAACAATCGAAACCACAGCAGAACGCGTCGACGGCGCGCAGCCGAAACGCACTGCAACAATCGGCATCAGCGCCGGCCTCAGCGGCCGGATCCAGAACATGGTCACCCGCTGGGTGACGAAACTGCTCGCAGGCCGCGTCCCCGGCCTCGACCCGATCGCGATTGCGCCGGCCGGTGAGAGGCTGTCTCGCGTCGATCTCGATGACCGGCAGCAGCTGTCCTGGCTGCTCTACCACGTACTGCTGTCTGTAAGGGCGGCGGAGCGGATTTGGCACAGAAAAAAAGCGCTCGACATCATTATATTGGGCCTGGTCGTACTCGGCGCGGTACTCGTGCCGATGGCCCTGTTTGTCGTTCCGCTGACATCGATGTTCGTGGCGGCTGGTGTAATGGGGCTGGTGAGTGCAGCTGGTCTGTTTTTCACTGGGCGGATTGCGCGCTGGCTCGCACCCGATCAGCTGATTGATGAACACGATGAAAACGCCGCTCGATCCGTGATTAAACGGGCATTGCTGCGTGACCTGCCTGACAACTGCCCTTCTGATTTGGCTGACCGCTGGCGTCTCCCGTTTGCTGACGAAAATGGTCGACCGGTGAGCGAGGTAGGTCCGGATGACGTCCTGGATGAGACTCTCCGGCAGCACGTAATGGGGTATCTGGCTCGTGTCGTGATTCTGATCACGATGCCAGTGGCCATTTTTGCTGCACCAGTCCCGTTCCTGACCCTGCTCGTGATTACCTACCTCTCACTGCTCGGCGTTGGAGCAGGCGTAGTGTGGATGATGGACCGCTCGCCGATCGCCGAGCGTATGTCAGAAGCTGAGGAGACAAGCGGCCAGCGCGCCGATCTCGCGCTGCACCTCGAGCGCGGCGGCGATGTTTACGGTGAAGTGGCGCAGCGGGCGCGACAGAAACAGATGGATCGTGCCATCTCCGACGAGTCCCCCTTCTTCGAATTGGGCACGTCAACGGGCATTTTCGAGGCCAGGGGCGATGCGTACAGCCCGAACCCGGGTTTGCCGTTTGGCTACTCGGCGCAGGACATGTCGATCCCGACCTTGGTGTTGGGCGGCAGCGGCACCGGTAAAACGACCTCGTTTTTCAAGACAGTCGCCAAGCAGTGGGCCACCAGCCGTGCCGGTGGCATGCTCATCCTGGATGGCAAGGGTCAGCTCCCCGGCACCCTGATTCCGCAGACAGGTGGCCGGCTGATTTCACCCGGAGTCGACACGTTTAGTCTGACCGAGGGCCTGGGGCCGATCGAGTACGTGCAGGCCCTGGAGGAGGTCTACGCCAAGCGCGCAACCGGCGACGCCGCCCATTGGCATGCAGAAGCCGCGCACATGCTGAGGCAGGCCGCGGTGCTGCTCCATGCGAGCAGCGAGGACTGGACTGCGTATGGGGTCTATCAGACTGTGATGAGTGCGGACTACCGGAGCACTGTCATCGACTCTATCCGCGAGGAATATGCCGGTGACCCGCTCGTTGAGCTGGCTGCGAACTTCTGGTCTGACGAGTATCCCCAGATCCCGGAACGGAGCCTGGGCAGCATCCTGTCGACGGTACGCGAATGGTACGTCCCACTCCTGTCCAGCCGCGAGCTGCTTGAGTGGGCCCAGGCTGACAGCGGCGTGGACCCCGCAGGTGTGCTGCACGGTGAGCACATCGGCTTCGATGTGCCGCGCACGCGATACGGGACTGGCGCGGAGCTGATCTCATCGATGGTCAAAGCTCGCGTGTACCGCTCGGCCAAGATGCGCGGTGATGGCTGGCGAGACACTCAAGGCCAGACACCTGCCCTCATCGTCGTGGACGAAGCACAGGCCGTGGTCGGTGACGAGGATGTGGACATCGCACCGGAGGCGCGCTCGCTCGGCCTCACGCTGGTCTATGGCACACAAACGATCGAGGGGATGTACGCCTCGATGGGTGAGGCGAATGCGAAAAAATTGCTCGAGGTCTGCGCCAACCTCGTCGCCCTCCCCGGTCGCAGCCGGTCGACTGACGACTGGATCGCTGACCGCATCGGCGACATTTGGCGCGCCCGCATCGGGCACGTCGCGGGTACGCCGAGCGCTCATACCGCTATCACCTCCCGACTCCAGAGCGGCGTCGTCTCCCTCGCCCGCCACGACGAATATGTGGGCAGGCTCGTGCGGGCAGAGGGTGTCCCCGCGCTGCACGCGCCGTATGCCGCAATCTCGTCCAAGGTCGCGTCTGCGCTGGGCGAGCTGGGTGACCAGGTGCTGGGCAGCCTCGTGCCCTCGCCGACGACCACGGAAATCGGCCTGCACCCGCTGGTTCACGGCGGCGAGGTGGAGACGCTCTTGGCGGAGCCCTTCACCGCCGTCGTGCAGGTGATTCGTGGTGGCGTGTTGCGCCGAGATGTCATTCGGATGAACCCGGATTTTTCGTGAGGTGAGCCATGACCAGTGCACTCGAAAGACTCCAGAAAAAAGTCCGCCAGGAGCTGGCGGAGGGCAAGGTCCAGCGCATCACGCGGGCACAGTCCGGGTCACCCTGGGTGACGCCGGCTGACTACGACGAAGACCCGGACGATCCGCTGCTCACGCTCGCCCGCGACATCCACCGGGCGCTCCGCGAGGAACACGACCGGCTCATGATGATGTCAACGTGGCTGTCACGGCAGATGCGCGCGACGGAGCGATTTTTCAGCTCAGTCGACGCCATGAACTCGGCCATGGCCGACATGCTGAGCGGCGACACCCTGGACACGATCAGGGCGGAATTTGGCGACAGGATGGAACTGCACAGGGACGTAATAATGTCCCGGATCGCGCGCATGCGGGAAGCCTCGCTCGAGGAGATCCAGCACCTGGCCGCTGTCACTGAGCGTGACAGCTCGCCGGGCACGGGGTCGGCGGCCAAGGATGCCGATGCCGGGCAAGATGATGGCCCGGCGGGCGGCGAAGTGAGTGACGAAGAAATTTCCGAAATGGCGGCCATGATTGCTGGCCGCCGAAATTCAACCAACGACGACGATGATGACGTAAAGGAGGCCGAAGATGGCGATGATTAAAGCACAGACCAGTGATAAACGAGTGGGCAAGCGTGTGTCGCTGCCAGAGCACCTGGATGCGGAGCTCCAGTCATACTGCGTGTGGGCCGGTGTCACGGAACGTGATTTTTTCGAGCAAGCGGTGGAGCTCGTATTTGCCAAGGACGGTGACTGGAAGCGGCACAAAAAGGCGGCCGCCAAAGGTGCAGAGACTGTCAAACCGGCTGGCGGAATGGCGGCTGGCGACGGCACCGCTGGCTGACACAAATATTTGTCAGACGAGTGTCATTTGATGGACATGAATATTCTCGCCCCCCCAGGGCTTCTCTGGAACGCGTGGAAGCACGTTTTCGCGGGGTCCATCCCCTTTGGGATGGACGTCCGAAAACGTGCTAGCCACAACTATTTTTGCGTTCCCGACGAGCATCCTTTGGGGGGCGATAACATCATTGTCCATCCAATATTTTTTGATCCGCGAAACGATTTAGCTCGCCGGATTTTGCCAGTTCACTGTGGAGCAAAACCATGTCTCAGGCAGACCTAAAATCGATCACAGATCGACAAAAAGCCGAGCTCATTGAGCAGCGGAAAATCTTTGCGAAGGCCATCAAAAAAACATCTTCAGCCACACAGAAACTGTATGCCCAGCGCGGTGAATACTGGTGGGGCAGGATCAGCCAGGGGGATTGGCCGCATGATCACACGATGGCCCGCGGCACATGGCAGTCTACCCGATCTGGGGTCCGCTGGTACGCATCTATGCTCGCCGTCGAAGGCATCGATCGAGCGCTCAAAAAGGCCGATAGGGGCGAGCTGACGCGGGCGGAGTGGCTCGATATCCAGCGTACGATTGAGCGTGCCACAGATATCCATTACGCCTACCCCGTAGGTCGCCAGAAACAAGAGACCCAACCGGAAATTAGGCGCATGAAAGAGTCGAAAAAAATCAAGCTCAAGCGACTCCCGGAAAATTGGCGTGAGCGAATGTGGGAGGCGGCAACAGGCCCAGGGGTCAAAGATCGGCGTCCACATCTGGCAATGTTGGCTCTGACAGGAGCCCGGCCAGAGGAGTTGCACAAAGGCATCCAGATCCGGCGTGTCGGGGACGACGCAATCGAATTTACGATACAGGGCGCCAAGCTCAGGGAGGCCCGCGGCGATGAGGTCGGACACGGACAAGAATGGAGGAAATTCAGAATCGATGAGGTCAGTGATTCGGTTGAGGGGCGCTTTCTAATTGAGCTGATGGAACATAAAAATGCCGAGCGCGGCCGGGCGTACAGCATCGCAGGGCCTACTCCCGATGTCATGCGGAAATATGTTGATCGGACAGCAAAACGCGCATTCCCGGATATCCGAAATCCTGGAATTTCGCCCTACACATACCGCCAGTCATTTTTCTCCAGACTGAAAGCGCAGGGTGTGAAAATGACCGATATCTCAGGCGGCGGGGGGCAACAATCTACGCGGTCTCCCGGCTGGTACGGCCGCCGTACTCAGTCGAATATTGCTGGCAAAGGCGGACGGATTTCAGGCATTGAATATGCGACACCGGTGCGTGATCGGCAAGCCGAGAGGAACCTCTATTGGCAACCTGCTGAGCGCGAACAAGCGATGGATCGAGGAGACGATATGGAGTGGTAGCCCGCCACTCTCTCCCCCACCAGCCGGCCTTGAGCCGGCTTTTTTGTGTCCGGTCGGCAGTGCGATGTGGTGGGTCATTTTTTGGGTCGATTCGTGGGTCGTTTTTTCGACCCACCCTCGGCCGTGGGTCATTTAATGACCCATAAATGGGTCGTTTTTTAGCCCCAGGAACCGTCGTGGGTCGTTTTTTGGGTCATTCCATGGGTCATTTTTTGGTCCACAATGACTGCGCGGGGCCCGGCTCGTCGCCGGGCATTGTCCGCTGGGATTTCGAGCAAGATGAGAGCAAAATTATCGCATGGATCTTCCGCGCTTTTTGGACATCGAGGCCAGCTCTCTGGGCCGGGATTCCTACCCGATCGAGATCGCCTGGTCGACCCCGGATGGCGAGATCGAGTCGTACCTGATCAACCCGTATCAGATCCCCGACTGGACCGACTGGGACCCGGCCGCGGAGGCCATCCACGGTCTCTCCCGGCGCTACCTGAGAGATCACGGCGAGGACCCGAAACTCGTGGCCGGACGCATCCAGGCGGCGTTGGCTGGGCAGCCGGTGTACTCTGACGCGCCTGAGTACGATCAGGGCTGGCTGGAGACGCTATTCCGGGATGCGCTGGGCGTGGCATGCCCGGTTCGCCTGTACCACATCATGGAACTATGGTTTCCGGAGTATCACCCAGTGCCCGAAGACGAACCGGTGCCGCCACTGACGCCCCGCGAGGCCAGGCTCAACGAGCTCTATTCGGCCGCCTGGGACGACATTGAGGGCCAACCCCACCGGGCCGGGACCGATGTGCAGCACCGGCTGGCCTGGTACCGGCGGGCGCAGGCCGAGTTTGGAGATATCCGGTGACCCTGCCCTGTTTTCTCGATTTCGAGGCCAGCTCCCTGGGGGTGAACTCCTACCCCATCCAGGTGGCCTGGTCGCGGCCGGAGGGCGATATCGAGTGCTGGCTCATCTCGCCGGCCGGCATCCCGGAGTGGGATGACTGGGACCCGAATGCCCAGGCTGTCCATCAGATTCGCCGCGAACAGCTGCTCGAGCACGGCCAGCCGCCGGCCTGGGTGGCCGCGCGGATGAATGACCAGCTCGCCGGTCAAGTGGTATACGCGGGTGCGGCCTATGACAGCCTCTGGCTCCAGACGCTGTTCGAGTTCGCCGAACAGGCACCGCGCTTCGCGCTGGGGGATTACTGGGGCCTGATCCATGACCTCATGCCGGCCTCGGTCACGCGGAAATACGGGTGGGCGACTGAGTGGGGTGAGGCGGCCTGGCGGCGTACCCCGGGCCGCCGGCACGATGCCGGCAATGATGTCCAGCAGATGATCGAGTTGTATCGGATGGCGCTGACGCGAGGGCGAGCCAACAGATAGGAGGTCAGCATGAGCACAACAACACGCGTCCAGATAATCGGGGATTCAGTGGGCGTGATCCTGCCCAAGGCCGAGGTGGAGCGCCTTGGCCTCAAGCCAGGGGACAAGCTCGTCGTCACATCGGGGCCTGACGGGATCCACCTCCGGATCATGACGCCCACGATGAAATCGGATCTCGACGCCTACGAACGGGCAACCGAGCCCTACACTGCCGTCCTCCGGGCCCTGGCCGACGACGACGACAGCGACTGATCTCGCCAACCGATACCCTCCCCGACTCCCAACCACGCCTCACGACAGCCAGAAACAGCCAGACCAGCAGAGCAGCACAGCCAGGCCAGGCCGGCGCGCCGGGGCGGATTCCGGGCCAGGACCTGGTGCTGGCCGGGCCGGTGTCGCACGCCGGGGCCTGGTGCTGAGCGGGATGCAGTCGCGCCGGCCAGAGACTATCCTGTCCCACATGCCGCCTATCACGCCAGCCGAGCTCTCCTCCCGCCTCGAAACCGCCGCCCAGCAGCTGCGGCAGATCCGGTTCGCCAGTCTTGTGCTGATGCGGATCGGCGAGAGTGTGTTCGGTGGGCGGTCGTTGTTGAGGGGGCCAGGGGGAGTCGTTGGCCGGCGGAGGGGGCCAGGTGGTGAGGATGAGAGTGACGTTGAGCGTTGACCACGACACTGAGGCCGCCGTTCGTCGTTTCCTGGCCTTGATTACAGGCCGCTACGATATCGCCGGCGCGGTCATCTATGGCAGCCGCGCGCGCGGCACGCACCGCCCCGACAGCGATGTTGACGTTGCGGTGCTTTTGAGAGGTGAGCACAAAAGAACTCTCCCGACGACGCTTGCTATGGCGGATGTCGCCTACGATGTATTTTTCGACACCGGCATCGATATCTCCCCTTTGCCGGTATGGATTGATGAATGGGAACACCCGGAAACCTCATCGAATCCAGACCTGCTGCGCAACATCAACCGGGAGGGGGTGTGGTTGGAGTACGGTGACTGATGGCCGTGTGTCTCCCTGTAGATCATATTTAAGCTATTCGCGGCGGGTTGGTGAATTCTGTATTAAATTTGAGCTAGGAATCAGAACAGCCAGGATATTGGATTAAATATGAACTATGCCGGTGACCCTAGACCGTTGGCTGGGTGTGCCACGTAGAACATCATCACGAGAACACTCCATGCTCGAGAGCCCCTAACAGATCCAGCACCTGGCGCTCGCCCTCCTCGCCCTGCTCTACGTGCTGAAGCGGGGTCTTCCAGTCCAGCGCGGGCTTCGGCGTCGACATCCAGCGCTCAGCCGCCTCTCGATCTCCCAGCACCTCTATAGCGTTAGCAAGCACGGAATCAACGCTCATAGGTCACCGCAGTTCTCGTAACGCCTGGACAAGCCGGTATGCAGCCTCATATTGCGGGGCGGCATGGAATTCGGGGTCATCGGTCTCGACGCGGCGCCGGTAGAGCTTGATGACGGTCTCTGCCGTCTCACCCCACGGGTCGGCGATGATCCGTTGGATCAGTCCCAGATAAGCCGTCCGATCTCCTCGTGAGATGACCTCATCCACACCAGTGAGTGAATCCAGATCCGGTTTCGACAGCCGCACGCTCATGGGTCACAAGAGTCACAGGACAAAATCGTTCTCAACAGCAGGCCGATGCGCGTCGCAGTAGCACCAGAGCCCGCCCTCAGAGATATTGCCAGGCTCACCGCAGACAATGCAGGTACGCTCAGAACGCGCCTCGGCCTCTTCCACGATCCGATCGAAGCTGTCATCGCCCGCAGGGCTGTAGTCATCGTGATAGATGCGAAGAGTCCCGTATTTTTCTTTGATATCAGTGATATGCGGGTACAGATCGTCGGGCAAACCCATCCGCTCTGCGGCCTTCTCCAGCTGCCTGAGCGCATCCTCGATGATCTCTGCCCAGGCTGGCGGGCAGGAGAATCCGACCGGCCGTGGGAAAAGCCGTGGGTACCTGGCTCGGATCTCCTGGGTCTTCTTGTGCCACGCTTCGGCTTGCTGCTTATCCATCACTGACTCCATACATACGGACAGACCCGTTCCACGGTCAAAAGTCACCTGGCTCGTAACACTGTCACACTGTGTGACAGTCACACAGTGTGACGCCCGTGCATGGCGCGGTCGAGGATCTCGCGCAATACACTCGAAGCATCCGCCCTCTCGCCCGCCCGCATCCGCTCACCGGCCTGGGCCATGAGCCAGTCGAGCTGGCTCTGAGTCAGGCGAAAACTCCGCGCCCGCATTTCACTCGCGCGGCGTGTCGGAGTCTCCTCCTTGTCACACTGTGTGACAGTGTGACGCGTGTGACTGTGTGACGGCTGAGGCTGGGGCTCTGCTTCAGCTCCTGCACCGGCCCCGGACACGAACGCTTTCCGGGCATTCTCATCAACATCGATCTGAAATTTTGCCATTTTTCCGCTCCAATTTGAGTGACTGTGTGACGCGTGTGACAGTGTGACGTGTGTGACAGTCACACAGTAACACTGTCGCACTGAGTGACTGTGTGACAGCCGGACGGCTCGAGCAGGCCGATCACTTCCTCGACCAGCACCTGCACCTCGGCCCGCGCCGGGCCGGGGAGCTCGACGACGCCCAGGCCCTGGGTCACCGCGTCGCGGTAGGCTTTTCTTTCGTAGATGCGGCTGGGGCTGAGTGAAACACCATCGAGCTCCTCTAGGGCCTCTCTGGCGTCATGTGTTTCGCGGATCAAGCGGTGCGTGGGCATCTGAGTCAATAGGACCCGGTCGATGAGAGACCGATTAAATGACCTGACCAGGGAGATCAGTTTGCGCATGGTCGTCACGGTCTCTAGGTCCAGCTGGCTCGGGCGCAGCGGCACGAGAAGCAGCTCCGCTGCCGTCATCGCGGACCGCAGCTCTTCTGAGTCTCTGCCGCCTGCATCGATGATGATATCTTGATACCGGTCGGCTGCGTCCTGGATCGCGCCGAATACGTCCCCACGGCGCTCTGTGCAGTGCACCCGAGGCCGGTTGTCTCCGGCCTGGCTGCGGCGGTCAGCCCATTTTCGTGCTGATGCCTGGGGGTCCGTGTCGATCAGCAGGACGTCACGGCCGCGGCGGCTGAGCTCGACGGCGATATTCGTTGCGACGGTCGTTTTGCCGCTGCCGCCTTTTTCACTTCCGATCAGGATTCGCATAGTCATTACCTCCAAAATGTTCTACGTGGCACGTTCGTTCAGAGTTGGATTTCGCCGGGGAAATACTCGCTGTCCGGCTCCTGGGCCGGTGTGCTGTGCAGGTACTCCCAGACCGACCGGCACGCCAGCGCGTCGGCCAGGGCCCGATGAGCCTCGCCGGTCCAGACGTGGCCGGCCTGGGCCGCGGCGAAATTCAGGCGTTTCCAGCGGTGGCTGCCTCGATAGTCGTCCCATTCGCCCCAGTGCTCTGCGAAGCGCAGCATGGCGCAGTGGGCGTCGATCTCGGGAATCTCGAGGCCGTGCAGGGCCGCGGTCTGCTGCATGAGCCTCACGTCGTATGAGGCGTTGTAGATGACGACAGGGCGGTCTGAGAGCAGCTCCACGACTCGATCGTGGATCTCGGCCCAGGCCGGCGCTCCGGCGGTTTCATCGGCGGTGATGCCGTGCACGGCCGTCGCCTCGGCCGGGATCCGGCCCATCGGCCGGACCAGGGTGTCGAGCAGGGGGTGCCCGCTGGCACCGACGATGGCGATTTCGACGATTTCTGCATCAGGACCAAGACCGGTGGTTTCGGTATCGAGGAAAATTTCGTTCATGGAGCCTCCAATGTTCTACGTGGCACATTCTTTCGTGTTTCGGGGTTCAGGGCCTGGGCGGCGGCCTCAAGCCGCCGGCCGGGCCCCTATAGACCTATAGGTCTATATATCTATAGGCACCGGGACTGGGCGTTTTTTTACCGGGACTGAGTGTTCATCCACCGGGACTGGGTGTTCAGCTACCGGGACTGGGCGTTCATCAGCCGTGAGCATATTCCCAGCTACTTTCACACCTACGGCCGCCAGGCTCTCAGCCTCATCCCTGACCCAGCGACGGGCACGTGACCGTTGCCGGGGATCGACGCCGATTGCATCGAGCGCGGCGTTGATCGAGATCTGAGGGTCCCTGTGTGAGAGGATGAATCGAGCCAGTGCCTGGACCACACCTCGCTTCATTCGCAGCACGGCGTCCGGATACCGGCAGGGTAGATGTCGCGTGAGCGCAATCCACGCGCCGGAGACAGTGATTTCCCACATCGCTCCGCCCCGCACGTCAGTCCGGCCTGGCTCCGGGGTAATATCCGCTGATCTCGCTCCCCGGTGCCGGGGCGGCGGAGCTGAAGCCGATTCCATGATGTGCGTCAGGATCCCTGACCAGGATGTCGTGCCATCGCCCAGGCGCATCTCGATCTCAGCGGCACGCAGGTCACGGAGCGCACTGATGATGTGCTCGTACCTCCACCGATCCCAGCCCAGCTGTCGACGCAGATCAGCGGAGTCGACCAGTACCGCTACGTCGCCATGCACACTCGCCTGCCGGTGTCCCTGCTGTACGGCCAGCAGGGCATCGATCACATCACGGTGCCGCTGATCAAGCCGACCAGTGATTGTGGCGCTACCCCATGATGATTCGACGTGATGGCAGACCACTGTGCTACCGCGCCTGGTTGGCGCAAAAATCGGTACCCGGCACATAGCAGCAGGGGTCGAGATACGGCGCTGTTTAGACGAGCGGGCCATTGTCCCACCCTCCATCATCATCATGCTCCCGCACCACCTCCAGCCGCTTTTTCTTCGCCGCCCTGACCTGCCCAGGCAAATCAAAGTGAGCCGGCAGCAGCACACCACCCTCAGCACGCCGCAGCCAGATTTCATCCTGCCCCTCGCCATAGTTGACCTTCGCTCCGGTGACCAGGCAGAAATTTCTCCGGCAGTCAGGCTCTACACCGCGCTCGTCAGCTTCTTTCTCGGTCATGGATGTCAAATTCAGCTGGTAACGACCGTTGTCAGTCAGTACCGATGAACCACGGCTGGCTTGCTGCTGTGCGCCAGCACCATTCAAAGTTGCCGCCTTGTTGGTGTGGTGGATAAAGATGATTGCGCAGCCAGTTTCAGCGGCGATTTTTTCGAGCAGCTGAATAAGCAACGCCATCAAGCCGCCATCATTTTCGTCGGCACCATGGAATCTGCGCAGTGTGTCGATGATTAGCAGGCGGGAGTTCTGGGCCATGCGCCGGAGCCGAGAGATCCAGTCGCTATTGATGTTGCCATTGGCATCGATCAAATGGGGGAGCCGCCCAGCGAGCGGGATGATGCGTAAATTCTCGTAAAGTTGCTCCCGCTTAGCGGGTGGAATGTGTGCACCGATGGCATGCAGTCGATGCTGAACAATTACCCCGGGATCCTCGGCCGGCATATAAACGACTCGGCCAGTCTGCCCATCACCCGCAATTCCGGTGATATCCTGGCCTGTCGCAACCGTGGCAGACAGCTCCAGGGCGAGAAATGACTTACCGGTTGCGCCTGGCGCGATGATTGACCCTACTGTGCCGGCGAGAAAATTCGGCAGCACATAGTCCAACGGCTCCGGTTCCGTTTCCAGCGCACTGCGCAGATCCAGCTCCGGCATGTCTTCTGCGCCGGACCGCTCATCGCGGACCTCAGACAGTTCCATCATCGCGGATTCGATCGGCAGCTCACCGGCCTGCATCCGCATCCCGATCTGCTGCATACGCCGCTGACGTGCTCTATCTCGCACGATGTCGGCATAGGCGGTTATATTGGCGGCGGCAGGGGTGTTGCGGGCCAGCTCGCCAATGAACGTCAGATTACCGCCAACGTCATCCAGCTCGTTCCGCTGTTCCAGGACATCGCCGACGGTTACGACCTCGCATGGCCGACCCTGGGCCAACAGCTCACGCATCGCCCGGAAGACCCGCCGATGGCGGGAGTCGTAGAAGTCCTCGGCCGCCAGCCAGTCGACGTCCGGCCAGCGGTCGTTGTCCAGCAGCAGGCCGCCCAGGACGGCGGACTCTGCCTCGGGGGAGTGAGGGGGAGTGATTAAATGTTGTTCAGTCATGCTCGGTTACCTCGGTATATCCGGTAACCGACTCGCGAAAGCGGGTGGCGAAAACAGGCGAGATTTGGTAAATTCTGAGGCTCTCACACCGCGAGAATTTTTTTATCTCGCCCGCCCCGGCCCGCTCGCGAGCCGGGGTTTTTATTGCGCGACAGCTTCGATGTCGGTGCCCTTGAAGTTCTCGCGGGCTGCGGCTTTCACGGACCACAGGTATTCAGCCACGTCATCGACGTGAGCCAGGGGACTCCGCCGGCCCTTGGCCTTGACCATCGGGATCGGGGCACGGCCGCGCCAGACGAGCTTCGTCAGGCTATTTGCGCTCTCATATCCCAGAACGCGGGCGAGTGTTTTGGTGTCCAGCAGCTGGCCGTATTTGTCCTCCAGGCGAGCGCGGAACCGCTCGAACTCAGGGCTGTTGGTGTCGATTTCAGAAGACATCGTTACTCTCCGGTTGACTCTGTATATGTCCTAGTTCAAATGGTTCAAAAAAGGGCGCCGCTGCGCCTGCTTCGAACCTATACTCAGTAATTGTCCTAGTTCATTGGCTGTTAAAAAATGGCGGTTTCGCCATCATGTAAGTGATATTTTGCACTAGGACATACGCGGAGTCAAGGGTAAGCCTGAAAAAACCTCGTCAGTCTTCCTTATTGCCACTGTCATCGCTGAATGAAAAGAAGAAGAAGTGCTTTGACTCGTCGTCTTTAAGCGACTGACTTATAATGGCTTCTACCATTTTTGATCGCGTCACATTATTCTTTTTTGCGGCCTTGTCCAAGAGCTCGTACATTTCTTTTGGCAGCCAAATCTCCGATGCCTTGTAGCCCATTTCCCGCAACTCTTCGCGACGCTTGCGGCTGGATTCCGTGCTCATGACTCGCTCCTGGTGAATTATCGTAGTTATCTTAGTATAGAGTCAGCGCTAGGTGAGCACTAGCGCTTTTTCCGTGTCTGAGCGATTTTTGTAGCCAGGGCGGCCGCGTCTAAATGCGTGTAGCGGCGGAGCATGCCTAGCGTCTTGTGGCCCGTGATCGAGCTGACTTCCAGCGGCGATAGGCCCATCTCGAAAAATCTGGATGTCGCTTCATGGCGGAGATCATGGAAGCGGAGGTCCGTGATCCCGATCTCTCTCGTAATACGGTGCCAGACGGTCCGAAGTCCGTCGCTTTGATATGAAAAAATCCTCCCCTTCGGCTTCTTGCGCCGATCTGCCGGCTTCCGACGCCCGAGCAGCCGGATCACTCGATGATCGAGGGGGACAATGCGCTGCTCACTGTTTTTCGTGTCGCGGAGAACAGCGATTGCTCTATCAAAATCGATGTCCTCCCAAGCCAGGCTCAGGATCTCAGCCTGGCGCATTCCGGTGAGATAAGCAATTCGCACAATATCGCCGAAATCCCTATTTTTATAGGATTTCGCGGCCTCCAGCAGCTTCCTCAGCTCCTTCCACGAAACGCGCCGGTCACGGCCATTAGAGCCTGCTGTAGGCATACGGATATCCGGGATGGGATTGCGGACATCCATCTCCCACTCGCGGATCGCGTGTTTCATTAGCGCCGAGAGGAGGTGTAGCTCTTTTTTCACTGTCGAGGCGCTGACCTCCTTAAGCCGGGAATCCCGGTATTCCCTAGCATGCCGCGGTCCGAATTCGGCCGCCAAGTGCTGGGAGACTGAGTGCGCGAGCAGTTGGTCGATCCGGCGGCTCTCTCTCGCCGCCCCTTTTTTCGTGTGAGTGACCTCGGCGTGGTACTTCTTCAGCAGATCACCGATAGTCTCACCCTCTCGCTTCCCGTCGTATTCATCGGCATCGATCTCGTCTTCGACGCGGCGCGCCCACCGCTGAGCAGCACCTTTTGTGGAAAATGACCTGGAAACATAATGCCCGCGCCGGCGAATCCGTGCGCTCCATTTTCCTGACGGTAAATGTTTAAAACTCGCCATTTTCGTTTCCACTGGGTTTCCACCGGCTTGTCCATTGTAGTCCGGAAAGACCCGTAATGTCCTGTTTTGTGAAGAAAACAGAAAATGGCTATTTTTGACGGGCTTAGCGCCCTGGACAGGGCAGAATAAGGGTGTAACTTACTGATTTACATGGTGGGAAAATGGTGGCCAGGGACAGAATCGAACTGCCGACACGGGGATTTTCAATCCCCTGCTCTACCGACTGAGCTACCTGGCCGCGAAGGGAGAAGCCGCGTATTTAACGTGAAAACGCGGGCGGGCGCAAGTCGGATCAGCTCGCCGGCGGCACATAGTCCGGCGGCGCCTCGGAGCCTTCGCCGAAGAAGAACTTCTCCATCTGCTCCTCCAGGAACTGGCGGGCCTTGGGCTCGACCGGGGACAGCCGGTATTCGTTGATCAGCATGGTCTGCTGGCCCAGCCACTTCTGCCAGGCCTCCTTGGAGACGTTCTCGTAGATGCGCTTGCCCAGCTCGCCGGGATAGGGCGGGCGGTCCAGGCCTTCGGCCTCGCGGCCCAGTTTCACGCAGTGCACCATACGGCTCATGTTTCACTCCTGTCGGGATTCGGATTGCAGGCGCTGCAGCAGCGTCCTGATCGGCGCTGCCAGGCCCCTGGCGTCGGGTGAGGCGCAGTTATACCAGACCCGCTGCGGGTCTTCCAACACAGAATCCGCCCGGTTTTTGCCCAGTTCGGCGACGATCGGGGTGATCTCCAGCTGGAAGTGACTGAAGGTGTGGCGCAGCACCGGCCAGGTCTCGCGCCGGCGCAGTCCGGCGCCCAGCTGCTGTCGGGCCCAGTCCTCGGGGGCCTCGTCCGGCTCCAGTTCAGGCAGGCTCCAGAGCCCGCCCCAGATACCGCTGGGCGGGCGCTGCTCCAGCAGTATCTCGCCGCGACGGTTGGCCAGCAGCAGCATGCGGGTGTGGCGCACCGGCAGGGTCTTTTTCGGGCGCGAGGTGGGGAATTCGGTCTCACGTCTCAGGCGATGGGCCTCGCAATCCGCGCTCAGTGGGCAGGCCGTGCAGTCGGGGCGGCCGCGCCGGCACAGGGTCGCCCCCAGATCCATGATGGCCTGGGTGTAGTCGGCCACCCGGGCGTGCGGGGTGTGGGCCTCGGCGTGTTCCCACAGCTGTTTCTCGACCGCCGGCCTGCCCGGCCAGCCCTCGACGGCGTGATAGCGGGCCAATACCCGCTTGGCGTTGCCGTCCAGGATGGCATACCGCTGATCCAGCGCCTGGGCCAGGATGGCCCCGGCGGTGGAACGGCCGATACCGGGCAGGGCCAGGACGGCGTCGAAGTCCCCCGGGAAGCGGCCGTCGTGTTCGTCGGCGATCATCCGCGCGGCCCGGTGCAGGTTGCGGGCACGGGCGTAATAGCCCAGGCCGGTCCACAGGTGCAGGACCTCATCCAGTTCGGCGGCAGCCAGCTCGGCGGCACCAGGAAAGCGCTGCATGAAGCGCTCGAAATAGGGGATGACGGTGGCGACCTGGGTCTGTTGCAGCATGATCTCGGAGACCCAGACCCGGTAGAGGCTGCGGTCACGCTGCCAGGGCAGGTCCCTGCGGCCGTTGCGGTCGTACCAGGCGAGGAGGCGGGTGGCAAAGGTCATAGGAAATGGGGATCGGAAATATCACCCCGTCATTCCCGCGCAGGCGGGAATCCAGTTACCGCAGCGGCTTCTGGATCCCGGCCTGCGCCGGGATGACGGCACAAATTGCAGCAAACCGTAGGATGGATGAAGGCGCCTTGCGCCGCAACCCATCACACCCGCGGATCACGATGGGTTGCGCTGCGCTTCACCCATCCTACGACACTGCCAGGACAGGTCCCTGCGGCCGTTGCGGTCGTACCAGGTGAGGAGGCGGTGGGCGAAGGTCATGGGAAATGGGGGGTCGGAAATATCACCCCGTCATTCCCGCGCAGGCGGGACAAAAGCGCGCAGCGCGTTGAACGCCCTTCAGGGTGGCCCGCAGGGCGAGCGCAGCGAGTAATCCAGTTACCGCAGCGGCTTCTGGATCCCGGCCTGCGCCGGGATGACGGCACAAATAACAGCAAAGCGTAGGATGGGTGAAGTCGCCGTGCGCCGCAACCCATCACACCCGCGGATCGTGATGGGTTGCGCTGCGCTTCACCCATCCTACGACACTGCCAGGACAGGTCCCTGCGGCCGTTGCGGTCGTACCAGGCGAGGAGGCGGTGGGCGAAGGTCATGGGAAATGGGGATCGGAAATATCACCCCGTCATTCCCGCGCAGGCGGGACAAAAGCGCGCAGCGCGTTGAACGCCCTTCAGGGCGGCCCGCAGGGCGAGCGCAGCGAGTAATCCAGTTACCGCAGCGGCTTCTGGATCCCGGCCTGCGCCGGGATGACGGCACAAATAACAGCAAAGCGTAGGATGGGTGAAGTCGCCGTGCGCCGCAACCCATCACACCCGCGGATCGCGATGGGTTGCGCTGCGCTTTACCCATCCTACGACACTGGAATTGGAACTGTCATTGCGAGCAGCGCGAAGCAATCTCGCAACGCTGGAGCAGTCGTCGGGAGATTGCCACGGCGCCATGCGCCTCGCAATGACGAGTCAATCCGATACGGAGTGCGATGCAGATTTCCCCCTGCTCGGGAATGACGATGGATATGTTGGAACGGGAGGTATCTTCCTACCGCCCGAAGATGCCCTTGAGCTGGTCCTTGACCTTGTCGTCCAGCTTGTCCTCGAGCTTCTTCTGCACCTCTTCCTCGACCTTCTCCTTGACCTTCTCCTTGGCCGCGCCTTCCAGCACCTTGGCCAGGTCCACGCTGTAGTTGGGCTTGGCGAAGGGGCCCTCGATGCGCAGCGGAATGGCCACACCCTTGAGGTCGGCCAGCCCCTCTCCGCCCTGGCCTTCCAGCGAGCCGACCAGCTTGACGGTGAGGCTGTAGTCGACCTGCTCCTGCGGCAGGTCGGCCATGCCCTGGCCGTTGATGCGCAGCAGCGGCGACATGGCGGCCAGATCATCGTTGCGGACCACGCCGTTGGTGATCTTCGCCGTGCCGGTGAGCGAGGTGAAGTCGGTCTGGTTGGGGCCGCTGTCGGCCGGTGCCGGCCTGCCTTCCAGACGGGCCTTGGCGTTGCGGATCAGGGCGGCGACATTGATGCCCTTGACCGCGCCCTCGGTGAAGCTGAAGCCGGCGTTGCCGTTGAGGGTGCGCTTGAGCGCCTCGGGGGTGTTGCCGCTGGCGGTGAGCTTGGCGTTGACGTCGGCGGTGCCGAGCAGCTTGTCGTCGCCCATCAGATCCTTGAGCAGCGGGCCGGCCTGCACCCCCTGGACCTTCTCGTCCAGGGCGATGCGCGCCGTGTCGCCGCGCGCATCCAGGGTGATGTCGCCGCTGTAGCCGCCCTGGTACATGCTGGCGCGGGCCGGGTTGACCCGCACCAGGCCGTCCTTGGCCTTGACCGTGACCAGCACGTCGGCGCTGCGCAGCTGGTAGGCCTTGAGCTGGTTGATGCGCAGGGTGCCGTCGAGGTTGAGCGCGCGCAGGGTATCCAGCGGCAGGGCCCCGGCGCCGCCGGCGGCGGCCTGGGCCGGCGTGGGCGCGGCCTGCACCTCGCCCTCGGCCGGCGGCGGCAGGTAGCGATCCAGGTCGATCTGATCCAGGGTCAGATCGAAGCGGATGGCCTGGGCGGCGAAACTGGCGATGCCGGCGCTGCCGGTGAGGGTGCTGTCGTCCAGACGCAGGCTCAGCTTGTCGGCGTTGAAGCTCTTCGACGTGGCGCTGAAGCCGATGGCGGCATCGGCCTTGCCCAGCACGCTGGCGTCGCTGACCTCCGGCGCCGGCTGCCCCAGACGTTCGATCAGTTCACGCGGCACAAACTCCTGCAGCTTCAGGTTGCCGGCAAAGCGCGCCTGGTCGGACTGGATGTCCTGGCCGCTGGCCTGGCCGGTGATCTTCAGGCCCATGGCCTCCAGCACCAGGTCGGCGACCTGCAGGGTGCCCGCGCCCAGGTCCACCGTCACCGCGCTGGCCAGTTCAGCCTCGACCTTGCCGCCTGGCAGGGTCTCGCCCTCGGCCTCGGTCTCCAGCTTGAAATCGCGGATCTCGAAGCGCTGCAACTCCGGCCCCAGGGTCAGCACGCCGGCCAGTTCCAGTTCACCTTCCATTTGCGGCTGGTCCAGTTCGACCTCGAAATCCAGCTTGAAGTCGATCGGCGTCTCGGGGGCGATCTCGCTCAGGCTCAGGTCCAGGTCCTTGAGTTGATAGCGGGCGCCGGCCTGCTGATCGTCCCAGACCAGGTTGGCATCCGAGATCTCCACCCCGCCGATGGCCAACCCGGCCAGGGCCGCACCGCGGCCCTCGTCGGCCTCGGGCGCTGGCTCGGCGGCCGGCTTGATCATGTCGGACCAGTTGGGGTTGCCCTGCTTGTCCACACCCAGGTACAGATCCAGCCCCTTCAGGCGCAGGGTGGACATCTGCAGCTCCTTGCGCAGCAGCGGCAGCAGCCTCACCTGCACGCCCACCTCCTCGACCGCGGCGAAGGGCGCCTCGGCGAAGCCCTTCGCGTTGCTCAGGCGGGTCTTACCGATCTCCAGGCCCAGCCAGGGGAACACGGACAACTCCATGTCGCCCTCGATGGTCAGGGTGCGTCCGGTCTGCTCCTCCACCGCGCGGGTGATCTGATCCTTGTAGTCGTTGGGGTCGACGAAGATCAGCAGGGCCGCGGCGCCGATGACCAGCACCAGCACCAGGACACCGATCAGGATTCCGATAATACGCAGGGCTTTCATTTGCAGTCCTTTCCGAGAATTGGGTTTAGCTGTACCCGAGACAATAAGACACTTGGACTGGTTCTACCAGTGCCGTGCCCGAATCGACCATGGTCAATGGATCGTAGGATGGGTGAAGCGAAGCGCAACCCATCGCGGCCGGCCGAATTATGGGTTACGGCGCAAGCGCCTCCACCCATCCTACCGAATTCGCAATGGCACACCATAACCCCATGATTTTGGAACAGTCGGCAATTTGTCAGTCGCTGACACCTTGAAAAGCCCCTGCCACGGCGCTATGAAGTCCTTATGCCCTCCATCACGGCTTTCTCCTTCGGAACCCTTTCACCCGGGACACCGCCCCCTCGGCGCGGTGTGCCCGTCATGCCCGACCGCAGACTCAAACCTTCACAGGAGTTGCGTATGAACCAGAACTATATCGTTGTCGCAGACGGCCTGCGTGCCCGCTTCTTCACCCTGCAGGACACGCCCTTTCCGGAAATGGAATCCGGCCCCAACCTCACCGAGGTCAGCGACCTGGTCAACTCCGACCGGGAACAGGACATGTGGAGCGAAAGGAAATCCGGCCGCAACCGCAGCAGCGTGAGCGGTGCCGCCCACGGCTATGACGATCATCGCAGCCAGCATGAGGAGGAGTTCGTGCGGCGCTTCGCCCGCTCCATCGCCGAGGAGGCCAGGCGTCTGACCAACGGTCATGGCGCGAACGAACTGGTACTGGTCGCCCAGAAGAAGACCCTGGGCCACCTGCGCAACGAACTCAACGGCCGCATCCGCAGCGACGTGCAGATCCGCGAACTGGCCAAGGACCTGAGCAAGCTGAGTCCGCTGGAGATTCACGCCCATCTGGCGAAGGAGAAACTGGTGCCGGAGCGGCGCAGTCCAGGGGAACGTTGAAGCGTGAATATCGTAGGATGGGTGAAGCGCAGCGTAACCCATCGAGGCAGGCATGAATGATGGGTTGCGGCGCAGGCGCCTCCACCCATCCTACCCGAGCAGCGTAGGATGGGTGGAGCACAGCGCAACCCATCATGCCCAACCCCTTATTCCAGCCTGACCCGATACACCTCCGCCAGTGAGATCCTGCCCTCGCGCGCCAGCTTGAGCGCGTTCTCGGTCAGCGCCACCATGCCCTCGGCGCGGGCGCGCTCGCGCACCTCGTCGGCGGAGACGTCGGGGCGCAGGATCTCGCGCAACTCCGGCGTCATCGCCAGCAGTTCGTAGACCGCCATGCGGCCGTGGAAGCCGGTGTCATTGCAGGCCTCGCAGCCGGCGCCGTGGTGGAAGACCTCGTCCTCGCCCACTCCCAGGAACCTGCGCATGGTGGCATCGACCGGTTCCGGCTCGATGCAGTGCGGGCAGTTGATGCGCACCAGCCGCTGGGCCAGCACGCCCAGCAGCGATGATTTCACCAGAAAGGACTCCACGCCCATCTCGATCAGGCGCATGACCGTGGTGGGCGCATCGTTGGTGTGCAGGGTGGACAGCACCAGGTGGCCGGTGAGCGCGCTTTCCACCGCGATCTTCGCGGTCTCCTGGTCGCGGATCTCGCCGACCATGATGACGTCCGGGTCGTGGCGCAGGATATTGCGCAGGGCGCGGGCGAAGGTGAAGCCGGGCGCGGTGTTGACCTGAATCTGCTCGATGCCGTCGATGTGATACTCGACCGGGTCCTCGACGGTGATGATGTTCACGTTCTGTTTGCGCACTTCCTGCAGTGCGGCATACAGGGTGGTGGACTTGCCCGAACCGGTGGGGCCGGTGACCAGCAGCATGCCGTAGCTCTTGTGCAGCAGATCCACGAAGCGTTCGGCGTCCCGGCTGTTGAAGCCGAGCTCGCTGATCGAACGCAGCCCGGTCTGGACGTTGAGCAGGCGGATGACCACGCTCTCGCCGTTGACGGTGGGGATGATGGAGATGCGCATATCCACGATTGCATCGCCCTCGATCATGCGTGCGCGGCCGTCCTGCGGCAGGCGGCGCTCGGCGATGTTCATGCGGCCGATGATCTTGATCCGCGCCACCACCGCCGCCAGCAGCGCCTTGTTGAACCGACGGATGGGCACCAGGCTGCCGTCCTGGCGGAACAGCAGGGCGACCTCATCCTCGCCGGGACGGATATGGATGTCCGAGGCGTTGCGGTGGATGGCGTCGGTGAGGATGTGATTGACCATGCGCACCACGGGCTTTTCCTTGCCCATGCGCTCGATCTCGTGCAGCGACATCTCGCGACCGCCGTCCTGGCTGCCCTGCACTTCCAGGTCGTGCAGGGCGGCATTGTCCTCGCGCGCCCCGTACCAGGTGTCGACGGCATGCTGGATGGCGCCGCGTTCGGCCACGCAGCCTTCCACGCTCATGCCGGAGACAAAATGCAACAGCTTGATCAGTTCGATGTCGGCGGGGTTTTCCATCGCCACCACCAGGTGGTCGCGGAACACCATCAACGGGAAGACGCAGTGCTCGCGCACCACCGTCTCGGACAGCAGCCGCAGCACGGACTCGTCGATGCGGAACTGCTTGAGGTCCACAAAGGGCACGCCCAGGCGCACGGCCAGTTCGGCCGGACTCTCGTCGGCGCGCGGTGCATCATTGGGGCGGCGGCGCTGGCGGGCGCCGGTGAGAAAGTAGCTGTGCGCCGACAGCAGCTTTGAGAGCTGGTCGGGGTCGCGCACCGGGCGGTCGAGACGCACCGGCGCGGTCGGGCTGTCGGCGCCCCCTGCCGCCGGCTGGCCGTGCCCTTCCATGCCGCCGATCCGATAGCGCTCGATCGCCGCCAGCGGCAGCCACAGCCGATGCAGGCTGCCGTCCTCGCCGCACTCCAGCAGGTGCAGGCCATGGGCGTCCAGGCGCACCTCCCGGCACAGGCCGTGGCGCAGGCCGCCGTCGCGGAACTCGACATGGTAGGTCCTGGCTTCGCCCTTGCCGGCGGCCGCGCCCGGGGCAGCGTGGAAATCCTGCGCAAAGCTCAGCACCCGGACCTGCTCGAAGGACACCTCGCTGCGCTCGCCGGACCGGTGGTCGTGGATCACCAGACGCAGGCCGTTCTCGTCGAACTCGCACAGTTCGCCGCTCAGGGGATCGGCATCGAAACGCTCCAGCATGACCTCGGCGCCCGCGTGCCCGGCGGCACCGGCAGCGGTCAGCTGGGCGGGGGAGAGGCTGAGAAGTTTGCTCATGAATCGGGCCTGTACGCTGTGCAGATAGTAATAGCGACCTGCCCGGCTCGAAGCTTAAGGAAACCCTGATTGCCCCCTTCTCGTCATTCCCGCGAATGCGGGAATCCATATACCTCGGAGACATGGATGCCCGCCGTCGCGGGCATGACGAATGAATTCAGAGATTGTTTGAATCAAGAGGAAGGGAAATTGGAGCGGGTGATGGGAATCGAACCCACGTCATCAGCTTGGGAAGCTGAGGTTCTACCATTGAACTACACCCGCGCGGCAGGATGATTCTACCCCCATCGGGACGGGAATTTAAATGTTTTCAGCCGACATGAAAAAAGCGCCGCCCCGAGGGGCGGCGCCTGTTCTGCAGCCGCGGTGCGGCGGGATCAGGCCCGGCGGCGGCGCAGGGCGAGATAGCCCATGCCCAGCAGTGCCATGCCCGGCAGCAGCGGATCGAAGCCGGAACGGCCGTCGCCCATGACGCAGCCGCCATTGCCGCCGTTGTCATCGCCGGCGTCGGCGTCCTCGACCGGCAGCCAGGCGGGGGGCTCGGTGCTGGCAGGTTCCAGCGGGGTGATGCGCAGGGTGAAGCTGGCCTCCTCGGTACCCAGATCGTAGCCCGGCCAGGTGGTGATATCGCCGATCTCGATGTAGTAGTTGAGGTTCAGGTTTGCCAGGTCCTCGATCGGTCCCTGCTGATAGCCGGGACGCCGTTCCAGGGTGGCCGAACCATCGAGGGTGGTGGTCATGGCATCGTTGGTCGCAGTACCGCCCGCAGCCAGTTCGTACAATTCGGTCTCGGCGTTCCAGGTGGCATACAGGGTGCCTGCCGCAGTGGTGGCACTGTCGCCATCGTCGTCATAGATCGTCGGCGGCGTAGCCTCCCAGCCGTCAATGTCGGTCTGGGGTACGACTTCGGTGGTACGGCCGCCGGTGCCGGCATCGATGTCGTAGCTCAGCCACTGGGTGCCGTCATACCAGGCGGCGACTTCGGCGTCGGTGGCCGGGTTGCCGTCGCTGTCATAGAACCAGCCGGTCGGCACCCAGTCCAGGGGCAGCCACTCGCCGAACAGATCCGAGTAGTTGCTGGACAGGATGGTGGATTCGAAGCTGTCCTCGTCCACGGCCAGGCGGGCAGTGTCCACCGCGAAGTTGGCGCGGGTACTGCTGAAGAAGCCCCAGTCGTGGCGCGCGTCGGCCGGGCCGTAGAACAGGCCGCCGGGGAATTCGGCCATCTGGTTGTCGCCCAGGTCGTCCGCGGGATCGGCGCCTTCCTCGCGCAGCGCGATCTTCACGCCGTCGCCGGCCGTGGACTTGACGAAGTCGTCGCCGAGGCCATGACCCAGTTCCACCCGGAACCCGCCCAGGCGGCCGCCGGTGTGGTTGTTGAGCTTGCCGATCATGCGGTAGACGTTGACCGCCGCATCCTGATCATTGGCGACCGGGTTGCCGTCCTTGTCCACGATGGGGTCGACCGCATCCACGTTCCTGACCGTAAACACCATGTCTATGGATCCCACGCCGGTAGCGCTCATCTTGTAGCGCTTGTGGGTCTGGAAGCCATCATTGCACTTCCTGTCCGGATCACCGGCCAGGGAGGCCAGGCGGGGCGCCATCACGCAGTCGGCGATGATCTGGCTGGCGCCGTAGATGGGCACGTTGTTGTAGACGATGATGCCGGGATCCACGGCCTTGAGCTCATCCCAGCCGATCTCGCCGTAGGTGATCGCACCCGCGACCCCGCCGGAGACGTCGCGGTCATAGATCACGCGCATGGGCCCACTGGCATCGAAGGGCCCGAAGTTGGTCAGGTCGATCTCCTGGATCTCGCCGGCCAGGGCGACGGGCGCCAGGGCCAGGCCGATGACTGTTGCAAGCACTTTCGGTCGTTTCTGCATTTCTTTTCCTCATGGCCGCAGCCAGCCCTGCAGGGCAGGCACTGCGCTGCATCAGTAATTTTCAACACGGGGAAGCGGGTCCGGGTCTGGACCGCATCCGGTATGGAATCCCCTGGAACCAACGCCATTGTGGGCACGCCACAATGTCGTTTAGACTGATCCTAATGAGGCACCGGGACAGTCAGAATGACATTTCGCAGAAACGGGTTCGACGACCGCAGAATTCACAATCCGATAACAATTGCAAGCAGTCTTGAGCGGCATCGGATCCTGACCGGGTCCTGAGCAGGCAACATGACGGGACAGACCAAACCGGCGAGCTACTGTACCGATCGCAAATGGAAGGGGCGCGCCGACTGCAGCCACTGCGGCATCCGCCGCCTGATGCTGTTCTCCGAACTGCCGGAGGTGAGCTTCGCCCATCTGCTGAAGCCGATCGACAACTTCGTGCTCGTCCCCGGCGGCATTCTGTACGAGGAAGGCAAAGGGGGAGAGGTGGTGTACTCCATCCGCCGCGGCCTGGTGAAGCTGATGCACTCGAAGCCCAGCGGCGAGCAACGCATCGTCCGCCTGCTCGGACAGGGCGCCGTGGTGGGACTGGAACTGCTGGATGCCGGCGTGCCCTATCAGCACACCGCCATGGCGGTCCAGCCTGTCGATGTCTGCGCCATTCCGGTGAGCACCCTGCGCGACCTGGAAGCACACCACCCCGAACTGTGCGACCGGATACGCCAGCAGTTGCAGTACCACGTCGACCGCGCCGATCACTGGATCAAGACGCTCAACACCGGGGTTGCGCGCGACCGCATCGCCCAGCTGCTGCTGTTGCTGACCGAACTGGCGCCGGACCGCAACGGCGACATCCAACTCCTGCCGCGCGACGACATGGCCGCCGTGGTCGGCATGACGCCGGAAACGGCCAGCCGCATCATTGCCGATTTCAGGCGGCGCGGTCTCCTGGCAAAGATCGCCCCCGGCACCTACCGTATCGAAAAACAACGGCTGCAGAGGCTGTGCGAGGCGAATGCCGGCACTGAATGAAGCCCATCCGTTCGTCCGCTCTCATTGTCGGCCTGTCACTGACACCACTCTCGCTCGCTTTGTTGACAGAAATCAACTCCCCGCTTCACTCTGGCAGCTAGTCTGGATAACGACTCCCTGTTGACTCCCGACCGGACGGAGTTCAATGAACCGATTGCCCGCCTCTGTACCCGCCCTGTCCATTGCCCTGGCGCTCGGCCTTCCCGCCGGCCTGCTGTATGACAGCAATATCTTCGCCACCCGCAGCGACGAGGTGGACGATATTCTCACCCTGTTCACGCCCGCGGTAACGCTGGTCTCCGACTGGGAGCGGCACCGGCTGCAGGCCCGCACCGGCGCCACCCTGGCCCGCTACCGGGACAACGGGGACGAGGACTACGAGGACTACTGGGCCGAACTGGAGGGACGCTACGACATCAGCGAGGCCGGCAATGTCTTCGGCGGCGTCGGTTATACCGCCGAACACGAGGACCGCGGCTCGCCCGACGAGACCCTGGTGGGCGATGAGCCGACCACCTTCGATTCCCGCCACGCCCATGCCGGGGTGGCGCACCGGTTCGGGGATTACAACCTGCGCCTGGGCGGCACCTTCGAGGCGCTGGACTACGACAGCGTCGGGCCGCTGAACAACGACGACCGCGACCGCGATCTCATCGGTCTCGGCGCGCGCCTGGGCTACGAGTTCCATCCGGACTACGAGGCCTACGTCCAGCTGATCCGCGACATCCGCAGCTATAACGATCCAGTGGACGACTTCGGCTACCAGCGCGACTCCGACGGCGAGCGCATCGCGCTCGGCTTCAAGGGCAGGTTCACCAACCGGCTGCAGGGCGGGGCCTATGTGGGCTGGATCCGCCAGGCCTGGGACGACAGCCGCTTCAACGACCTGTCCACGCCGGATTTCAGCGGCGCCCTCAGTTTCCGCGCCACCCCGCGCACCACGGTCAGCGCGGCCGTCGATCGCAGCCTGGAGGAGACCACCCTGCCCGGCGCCTCCGGCTATCTCTATACCGAGGCCAGCGTGAACGCCGTCCACCGGCTCGACAGCCGCACCCGCTTCAGCGCCGGCCATGGCCGCGGCGACCGGGGCCGGGGCGGCGCTAAGGGCGGGCGCGGCGTGCACGACTTCGCCCGCGGCGGCGGCCGCAGCGTGGAAGTGAAGGTGTTCCGCGGCCAGCGCCCGGTCTGGGCGCAGGAAGGCATCCCGGAGGTGGAACTCGGCCGGCTCAATGTCAGCCGGGCGCCGGCCCATGTGCTGGCCCGGCACGAGGACGAGGCGCTGGCCCGCTACAGCACTGAGATGGCCGCGCTCTACAATCTGCCGGCGGACGCGGCGGCGCAGCTGCTGCAGACCGCCTACGGCGAGACGCCGCGGCTGGACTCGCCGCTGCAGAACCTGGCCATGTACGAACAGGTGATGGTGTTCGGCCGCACCGAACTTGAAGGCATCCAGGCCGCCAGCGCCATCGACCTTGCCGCGATCTTCCTCGGCACCGCCGCCGACAAGAACCTGCCGATCACGGAGGACACGGTCATCGCGCTGAACCGGATTCTGGGGCTGAAGGAGATGCCCGCGGACGAGCGCGCTGCACTGGCGAGCCGGGCCAACACGGTGCGCGAGGCGATCCTGATCGGGCACGGGCCGGAGACGGACCACTAGAAAATGGGTGCTGGGGAGGGCTACCGGGACAAGCACAGGCCGGAATAAGGACCGAAGGTCCGTTTCCGGCATATCGCAGAGTTGCCGGGAACGCTACGCTTATCCCGGCCTACAGGCTTACTTCAGTTCCGTCATTCCCGCGAAGGCGGGACAAAAGCGCGGAGCGCGTTGAACGCCGGCACGGCGGCCCTTTATGCCCTTCAGGGTAGTAGGGCAAGCGCAGCGAGTAATCCAGAAACCGCCGCGGCAACTGGATCCCCGCCTTCGCGGGGATGACGGATAAACTGGAATCCGGCATATGTGGGATTAAAACGTAGGTTGGGCTGAGCAACGCGAAGCCCAACCTACGTCTCGTATAGTGCCTCGATCCGCTCCGCATACTGCTCCAGCACCTTCGCCCGCTTGATCTTCATGGTCGGGGTCAGCAGGCCCTCGTCCAGGGTCCAGGGATCCAGGGTCAGCGCCACCCGGCGGATCTTGGCGTAGCCGGGGAAGTCATGCAGCTGGGCGCGGATGCGCTGCAGCACCCGGATCTCGAGCTTCTCGTTGTGCAGGTGGGCCTTGTCGTAGGGGTCCAGCCCCAGTTCGCGCACGAAGCCGAACCAGTGCTGCGGATCGGGCACGATGATCGCGGTGAGATAGGGCCGGCCCTCGCCCACCACCAGCGCCTGATCGAACAGGGAATCGAGCATGATGGCCGCCTCCATGTCCGCCGGGGGCACCTTCTCGCCGTTGGACATGACCAGGATGTCCTTGAGCCGGCCGGTGATGTAGATGTGGCCGCCCTCGATGCGGGCCTGGTCGCCGGTATGCAGCCAGCCCTCGGGATCGATCATCTCGCGGGTGGCGGTGTGGTTGTTCCAGTAGCCGAGCATCACCCCGGGGCCGCGCGCGAGCAGCTCGTCGGCCGCGCCGATCCTCACCTCGGTGTCGCGGATGGGGATGCCGACGCTGGCCGGGTCGTTGTCCTCGAAGGTGTTGACGCTGATCACCGGACTGGACTCGGTCAGGCCGTAGCCCTGCAGCAGCGGCAGGCCGAGCCCGATGAACAGCCTTGACACCGGCTCGGGAATGGCCGCCCCACCGCTGACCGCTGCGCGCAGTCGTCCGCCCAGCTTCGCCAGCACCTTGTCCGCCACCAGCCGCCGCAGCAGCGGCCACAGCAGCAACGCCGGTGACCAGCGTGCCCGACCCTGGCTGCGCAGGAAGCGGCGCCAGCCGGTGCGCACGGTGAGCCGGAACAGGCCGCGCTTGAGCGCGCCGCCGCCGGCCAGCTGGTCCTGGATGCGGCCATAGACCCGTTCGAAGATGCGCGGCACCGCGATCAGGATGGTCGGGCGCACGCTGGCCAGGTCCTCGGCCAGCTGCGCCACGGAGCGGGCGTAGCTGACCGTGGCGCCGGCCATCATGGGCAGATAGTAGCCGCCGGTGCGCTCCAGGGTGTGCGACAGCGGCAGGAAGGAGACGAACTCGTCCTCCTGATAGACGTCGATCATGGTCAGCACGGCATGCGCCACCGACAGCATGTTGTGGTGGCTGAGCATCACGCCCTTGGGCCGGCCGGTGGTGCCGGAGGTGTAGACGATGGAGGCCAGGGCCTGGCCGTCGTGGCCGGAAGGCGGCAGGGATTCGGCATCCGCCGGCAGCCAGTCGTGCAGGGTGACCAGGTGTCCCGCTTCCGTGTCCTCCAACTCGCCCTCCAGGATCACCACCCGCATCAGCTGTTCGGCCTTGCTCAGGGCCGCGTCCAGGCGGCGCCAGTGCCCGGCCGACTGCACCAGCAGCAGCCGGCACCAGGCGTCATTGAGGATGTAGGCGGCATTGTCGGGGCGGTCGTCCACGTACAGCGGCACCACCACCAGGCCCAGACTCAGGGCGGCGATGTCGAAGGCGGCCCAGTCCGGTCCGTTGCGCAGCAGGATGGCCACGCGGTCGCCGGGGCTGAGGCCCTCGGCGGCGAGCGCCTGCTGCCAGCGGGCCACCCGCGTGTCCATGTCGCGCCAACTCAGACTGTGCCAGGCCTGCGCGCCGCGGGAGAAATAGCGGTAGGCCGGCGCCTCGGGCGTGCGGCGCACCCGCTCCCGGAACAGGCCGTCCAGGGTGACGGCCGCCTCGGTGGAAATGAGGTCTTCACTGCTCATGGGGTCTCCGCTGTCCGACCCTGCCGCGCAATGGCCGGATTTGTTGTAGAATCCACGCAGAACCGAATGGCACTTTGTGGCAAGCCGGATTTCAGTCTACCCGTCATTCCCCGTACCGGCCTGCGCCGGCACAGGCTCCAGCGGGATCCATCGTTGGTCTGCTCCGCCAGACACTGGATTCCCGCCTTCGCGGGAATGACGGCGCCGAAGTAATTGCCATTCGCTGCCTAACCCTGGTGAACCGGGCGGTTGCGCCGGACCCGGTCTGGAATCACACTCTTATGCAGATCACACTCAACGGCGAAGCGCGTGAGATTGCCGAAGATCTCACGGCGGCGCAACTCATCGAGGAACTGGGGCTGAGCGGCCAGCGCCTGGCGGTGGAGGTCAATCGCGAGATCCTGCCGCGCAGCGGGTTCGCCGAGCACCGCTTCCAGCCGGGCGACCGGGTCGAGATCGTGCGGGCCATTGGCGGTGGGTGAGGTATTCGATCAGAATTCTCAACGCAGAGACGCAAAGGCGCAGAGGTCACAAGGGCCTTCTCAAAATTCCTCGTCATTGCGAGGCACGCAGTGCCGCGGCACAAGCGAGCTTGCGAGCGCAGAACGTCCGCAGGGCGGCCCCGAAGGGGTGAGCGCAGCGAATAATCTCCATCCGGCTGCTTCTGCGTAACGAGATTGCCACGCTGCGCTCGCAATGACGGCTAATCAGGAGACACCGATGTCCACCCCCATGCAGGAAATCCAGCCCACCGACGATCCGCTGATCGTCGCCGGACGCAGCTATCAGTCCCGCCTGCTGGTCGGCACCGGCAAGTACAAGGACCTGGAGCAGACCCGCCAGGCGGTCGAGGCCAGCGGCGCGGAGATCATCACCGTGGCCATCCGCCGCACCAATATCGGCCAGGACCCGAACGAGCCCAACCTGCTCGAGGTGCTGCCGCCGGACCGCTACACCTATCTGCCCAACACCGCCGGCTGCTACACGGCCGAGGACGCGGTGCGCACCTGCCGCCTGGCGCGCGAGCTGCTGGACGGCCACAACCTGGTCAAGCTGGAGGTGCTGGGCGACGAGAAGACCCTGTTCCCTGACATCATCCAGACCCTGGAGGCGGCCGAGGTCCTGATCAAGGACGGCTTCGAGGTCATGGTCTACACCAACGACGACCCCATCATCGCCAGGCGCTTCGAGGAGATGGGCTGTGTCGCGGTGATGCCGCTGGCCGCCCCCATCGGCTCCGGTCTGGGCATCCGCAACCCCTACAACATCCTCACCATCGTGGAAAACGCCTCCGTGCCCATCCTGGTCGACGCCGGCGTGGGCACCGCCTCGGATGCCGCCATCGCGCTGGAACTGGGCTGTGACGGCGTGCTGATGAACACCGCCATCGCCGGGGCCGGCGACCCGGTGCTGATGGCCTCGGCCATGAAGAAGGCCATCGAGGCCGGGCGCGAGGCCTTCCGCGCCGGGCGCATCCCGCGCAAGCGCTTCGCCAGCGCCTCCTCGCCCATCGACGGCACCTTCTTCTGAGCCGTCACGGCGCATGCATGTTCTGCATATCCAGTCCCGCGAGCGGATCGAGGCCCCGGAGGCCCTGAGCCACCTGCCCGCCGAGGGGCTGGTATGGCTGGACTTCATCCGCGAGCAGGAGCCGGACTGGCCGGCTGAGGTGCGCCGTCTGACCGGGGTGGAGATCCACGAGGGCCATGTGCGCGACAGCCTGAACCCGGGCCACCCCTCCTACAGCGACAGCACCAGCGACTACGAAATGGTCATCTTCCGCAGCCTGGCGCCGGAGCAGAATGAGGACTTCAACAGCCGCCCCACGGCCTTGTTCCTGTTCGACCGGGTGCTGGTCAGCGTGCGCGCCGCAGACAGCCGTTCCATTCAGACGGTGCGCGAGCGGCTGCTGCAGCGTCAGGGGCGCATCCCGGCGCGTCCGGTGGGCCTGATGCATCTCATTCTGACCAACATGGTCGACCGCTTTCTGCAGATGCGCGAACCGCTGACCGAGCAGCTGGAAACCTGGCGGCGGGACCTGCTCGATCCCGGCCATCCTTTCGACGACTGGCTGGCGCTGATGAACCACCGCAGCCGCCTGCGCCAGCTGGAACTGCTGTGCGAGGGCCAGGAGGATGCGATCACGGTATGGCGCGACACCACCGGCGTGGACATCGACGATCACCTGGCCGTGCGTTACAACGACCTGCTCGAGCACATCCGCCGGGTGATGAAGTTCGCCACCGATCAGCAGAGCGAGATCGAGTCCCTGGTGCAGTTGCACTTCTCCGCCGTCGCCCACCGCACCAACGAGATCGTGCGGGTGTTGACCGTGATCTCGGCCATCTTCCTGCCGCTAACGGTGATCGTCGGGGTTTTCGGCATGAACTTCGAATACATGCCGGAGTTGGCCTGGCGCTATTCCTACTTCATCGTCCTGGGCGCCATGGCGGCACTGGCCATCGGACTGCTGGTGCTGTTCCGGGTGAAGAAGTGGATCTGACTGCAGGACAGTAGGATGGGTGGAGGCACCCTGTGCCGCAACCCATCGCCAGGACCGCGGCATGATGGGTTACGCTACGCTTCACCCATCCTACATACCAAGGCCGAGGAAAAACCTGGATCCAATCCGTTAGGATGGGTGGAGGCACCCTGTGCCGCAACCCATCGCCGGGGCCGCGGCATGATGGGTTACGCTACGCTTCACCCATCCTACATACCAAGGCCGAGGAAAAACCTGGATCCAATACGTAGGATGGGTGGAGGCACCCTGTGCCGCAACCCATCGCCGGGGCCGCGGCATGATGGGTTGCACTGCACTTCACCCATCCTACACCCTGGCCCCGCATGTTTTTTACAGGGCTTCCCCTCAGCCCTGGAACCTAGTTACCAGGACCTGATTTTATATACACATCCCGCTGCGGGAAGGGGATGGTGATGCCGGCGGCCTTGAAACGGCGCCAGATATCGAGGTTCACCTCCGAACGCACGCCGTTGACGCCGTTCTCCGGGTCCAGGATCCAGACCCGCAGTTCCAACAGGATGCCGTTGTCGCCGAATGCCAGCAGCCGGCACACGGGCGCCGGGTCGTCCTTGATGCGCGGCGAGGCGTGCGCCGCCTCCAGCATGATCGCCATGGCCTGCTCCGGGTCGTCGCCGTAGCTGATCGAGACCGGGATCTTGATGCGCACGTCGCGGTCGGAATAGCTCCAGTTGATCACCTCGGTGGTGATCAGGGTCTCGTTGGGAATCAGCGTCTCCACCCCGTCGCGGTCGCGCACCACGATGTAGCGGGCGCGCAGTTCCTGCACCCAGCCGAACTTGTCGCCCACGCTGATGACATCGCCCGGCTTGATGGAGCGGTCGAACAGCACGATGAAGCCGCTGATGAAGTTGCTGGCGATGCGCTGCAGGCCGAAACCGATACCGACACCCAGCGCGCCGCCGAACACGGTCAGCGCGGTGAGATCGATGCCGACGGCATCCAGGGCGATCAGCAGCGCCAGGGTGAGCAGCACCACCTTGCTGACCTTGGCCACCCCCACCCGCAGCCCGGGGCTGACATGCGCGGCGCTGGTCATGCGGCGCTCGATCAGCGCCGACAACCAGAAGGCGATCACCCACAGCAGGGCGATCAGCAGTACCAGCTTCACCACCGCGAGCAGCGAAATGCGGGTACTGCCCAGGCTGAAGGCGAACTCGTCCATGGCCTGCAGCACATAGGGCAGCCAACCCAGCAGATGCAGCGCCACCAGGATCCAGATGCTGGTACTGACCAGGCTCTCCCAGGCCTTGACCGCCGGACCGGGCGTGAAGCTCTTGCGCAGCAGGTAGACCAGCAGGCGGATGGCGGCCAGCGACAGCAGCAGCGGCACGGCGATATCGAGTACCGCCACGGGGTAGTCGATGCTGTCGAGGATGGCCCGGCCGACGAATACGCCCACCAGCATGCTCAGCGGGAACAGCATGCGGCGCAGGCTCTTGCGGGTGAATTCGTGCAGCCGGCGCTCGGCCTGACCCTCCGGCGTCCGCGACAGCGAGACATAGATCGCCCGGTGCACCAGCCAGGCGCCGATGCCGGCCAGCGCCAGCACCAGCAGCTGCCAGCCGAAATCGGGGTTCTGGATGCGTTCCAGCCAGACGCGGTAGTCGAGTTCGATGCCGTTCATGGGCTCCGGGTGCCAGTTCCTCAGGCGTAGGCTGGGTGGAGGCGCATGACGCCGTAATCCATCGCCCTACCGGGCCTGATGGGTTGCGCTGCGCTCCACCCATCCTACGTCATTGCGAGCGCAGCGCGGCAATCTCATAATGCGACGCCTATCGCTTGGAGATTGCCACGGCGCTGCGCGCCTAGCAATGACGGACTATCAGGATTCTAATGACCACAACCGACCACCTCCGCCGCATCCGCTCCTTCGTGCGCCGCGAGGGACGGCTCACACCGTCCCAGCAGCGGGCACTGGACGAACTGCTGCCCCGCTACGGCCTGGCCCCGGACGCCCCGCTGGACCTGGACGCGGTCTTCGGCAGGGCCGCGCCGCGCACCCTGGAAATCGGCTTCGGCAACGGCGACAGCCTGGCCACCATGGCCGCGGCCGCACCGGAGCAGGATTTCATCGGCATCGAGGTCCACCGGCCGGGGGTGGGCCATCTGCTGCGCCTGATCGCCGAGCGGGAACTGACCAATATACGGGTCGTCTGCGCCGACGCCGTCGAGGTGCTGCGCGCCGCCATCCCGGAGGCCGGCCTGAACCGGGTGCTGCTGTTCTTCCCCGATCCCTGGCCCAAGAAGAAGCACCACAAGCGGCGCATCCTGCAGCCGGAATTCGTCGCCCTGGTCGCGCGCAAGCTCGCCCCGGGCGGCATCTTCCACCTGGCCACCGACTGGGAGGACTATGCCGGACAGATGCTGGAGGTCATGGAGGCCAGCCCCGATTTCACCAACCCGGCAGGGCCGGGGCGGTTCGCCGAACGTCCGGCCGACCGCCCCCTGACCAAATTCGAGCAGCGCGGCCAGCGCCTGGGGCACGGGGTATGGGACCTGCTGTACCGCCGCGTCCATGCGCCTGCCCCCTAAAGGGTGCCGACCGGGACCGACTGTGGTAGGATGCCGGGCTTTTCCACGGGCGGAAATGGCTCCCCCCTGCCGGGGTCTGCGGAGCCCGTCCCGGGCCCGAGGGGCGCCCGAAATTTATCAATTTAGATCAAGAATTTAGTCCTGCGCCAGCGGCGCGGGCACGGCGCCTCCGGGCAGCCGATCCAGGATTTCAAAACCTTGGCTTGAGGAGAACAGCATGTCCAAAAAGCATCCCGTGATCGCGGTCACCGGCTCGTCCGGCGCCGGCACGACCACCGTCAAGGTGGCATTCGAGCACATCTTCCGCCGCGAGGGCATCAACCCCCTGGTCATCGAGGGCGACAGCTACCACCGCTATGACCGCGCGGCCATGAAGGAGGCCATGAAAAAGGCCGAGGCCGAAGGCAACCGCAACTTCAGCCACTTCGGGCCCGAGGCCAACATCTTCGACAAGCTCGAGGAGACCTTCAAGACCTATGGCGAGACCGGTGCCTGCCAGCGCCGCTACTACCTGCACAGCGACGAAGAGGCCGCCCCCTACGGCCAGAAGCCGGGCGAATTCACCCCCTGGGAGGACATCCCGGCCGGCACCGACCTGCTGTTCTACGAAGGCCTGCACGGCGGCGTGGTGACCGAGGACGCCAACGTGGCCCAGTTCGTGGACCTGCTGATCGGCGTGGTGCCGCTGGTCAACCTGGAGTGGATCCAGAAGATCCACCGCGACGCGGCCGAGCGCGGCTACTCCGCCGAGGCCATCGTCGACACCATCCTGCGCCGCATGCACGACTACGTGAACTACATCACCCCGCAGTTCTCGCGCACCGACATCAACTTCCAGCGCGTGCCGACGGTCGACACCTCCAACCCCTTCATCGCCCGCGACATCCCTACGGCCGACGAGTCCTTCGTGGTGATCCGCTTCCGCGATCCGAAGAAGCACAGCGTCGACTTCCCCTACCTGCTGAACATGCTGGAGGGGTCGTTCATGTCGCGGCGCAACACCATCGTGGTGCCGGGCGGCAAGATGGGCTTCGCCATGGAGATCATCCTGGCGCCGATCATCGAGCAGATGCTGGCCGGACGCGGCTGAAGTCGAGCACCATCGCAACACGCAAACCCCCGGCTGGTCCGGGGGTTTTTGCTGTAGGACGATAGCTTCAACCCGGACACTGGTGTATTTTTCCCTTAACATTACCGAAGCGCCTGGTGCCGGCACGGGAATGACGGGAAGAGGCGTAGGTCGGGTTAGCCCGGCAGGGCGTAACCCGACAGGGGACGCGGCTCATGTCGGGTTACGCTGCGCTAACCCGACCTACAGGATTAGATTTTTCCGTCATTCCCGCGAAGGCGGGAATCCAGGTGTTCCCGAGGCATGGATGCCCGCCTGCACGGGCATGACGGCAGGGGTAATGATCTGAATTTTCTCAGCGGAATCCGTTCATCCATGACCCCCGGTAAACGGCATGAAGGAACAGCCCCACAAACAGGCCGACACACAGCGCTTCCGTTACGGCCACAGCGCCGGCGCGGACTGGGAACAGAGCGCTGAGCAGTGCCTGCGCCAGATCGGCTACATCCCGCCGGAGACCAATCTGGGCTTTCTCTACGTCACCGACGAGCACGCCGCCATCCTGCCCTCCATCCTGGAGCACTTCCGCGAACAGACCGGGATCGACGACTGGGTGGGCACGGTCGGCATGGGCATCTGCGCCACCGGCACCGAGTACTACGAAACCCTGGCCATAGCCGCCATGGTCGGCGCCTTCGGACCGGACGACTACCGCATCCTGCCCACCCTGCAGTCGCTGGAGATGAGCGAGCTCGACGCCCTGGACAACTGGTTGGCGGACAGCGCCGCCCACCTGGGCATCGTCCATGGCGATCCGCGCAATGCCGCCGGCCCCGAACTGATCGAACGCCTGGCCGCGCGCCTGCCCGGCGGCTTTCTGGTCGGCGGCCTGAGTTCCTCGCGCGACCAGGAACCGCAGATCGCCAACCGCATCGTCCAGGGCGGCCTGTCCGGCGTGGTCTTCTCCGACCGCGTCCGGGTCGTGACCGGCCTGAGCCAGGGCTGCACCCCCATCGCCGGCAAGCACGAAATCACCGAGTGCGAACGCAATGTCATCAGCCGCATCGACGACCGCCCGGCGCTGGAGGTGTTCTACGAGGACATCGGCGAGATCCTGGCCCGCGACCTCAACCGGGTGGCCGGCTACATCTTCGCCGGCCTGCCGCTGCAGGGCTCGGACACCGCCGACTACCTGGTGCGCAACCTGGTCGGGGTGGATACCCGCAACCAGCTGCTGGCCGTCGGCGACCTGCTGCAGCCGGGCCAGGAAATCCAGTTCTGCCGCCGCGACGGCGCCTCGGCCTGGGAGGATCTGGAACGCATGCTCGCCGATCTGAAGCAACGCACCGGCGACCGCCCCATTCGCGGCGGCGTCTATTACTCCTGTCTGGGCCGGGGCAAGAATCTGTTCGGCGAGGAGTCCGACGAATTGCGCGCCATCCGCGACCGGCTGGGCGAGTTCCCGCTGGTGGGCTTCTTCGCCAACGGCGAGATCTTCCACAACCGGCTCTACGGCTATACCGGGGTGCTGACATTGTTCTTGTAAATGCCCCGTCTACCGGCATCCAGGGGTAGGTCGGGTTGCGCCCTGCCGGGCTAACCCGACCTACTGCTTGCGCAGGACGGGTGGAGCGCAAGCGCAACCCATCGCTGGCCGCCGGCCGATGGGTTACGGCGCGGAGCGCCTTCACCCATCCTACACACTGAATACCACCTGGCAACGGAACCCATACCATGCACTACCGCAAACTCGGCCGCACCGATATCGACGTCAGCCTGATCTGCCTCGGCACCATGACCTTCGGCGAGCAGAACAGCGAGCGCGATGCGCATGAACAACTCGACCGCGCCGTGGCGGCGGGGGTGAACTTCATCGACACCGCCGAGCTCTACCCGGTGCCGCCGCGCGGGGAGACCCAGGGGCGCACCGAGGCGTACATCGGCAGCTGGCTGGCGCGGCGCGGCAAACGCGACGATCTGGTCATCGCCAGCAAGGTGGCCGGTCCCACCGACTGGTGCCCGCACATCCGCGGCGGCAGCAGCCATCCCGATGCGGCCAACATCAAGATCGCGCTCAATGACAGCCTGCGCCGGCTGCAGACCGACTATATCGATCTCTACCAGGTGCACTGGCCGGACCGCAGCGCCAACTTCTTCGGCAAACTGGGCTATGAATACGACGCCAGTCCATCGCTGCCCATCGAGGATACCCTGGAGGCGCTGGCGCGCCAGGTCGAGGCAGGTAAGATCCGCCACATCGGCATCTCCAACGAGACGCCCTGGGGCACCATGCGCTACCTGCAGCTGGCCGAGGCGCGCGGCTGGCCGCGCATCGTCAGCATCCAGAATCCCTACAGCCTGCTGAACCGCTCATTCGAAGTGGGCCTGGCCGAGATCAGCCAGCGCGAGGAGGTGGGCCTGCTGGCCTACTCGCCCCTGGGCTTCGGGGTGCTGAGCGGCAAGTACCTGGACGGCGCCCGACCCGAGGGCGCGCGCCTGAGCCTGTTCGAGCGCTTCAGCCGCTATTCCAACCCCCAGGGTGAGCGCGCCACCGCGGCCTACGTGGCATTGGCCCGCGACCACGGCCTGGACCCGGCGCAGATGGCGCTGGCCTACGTCAACAGCCGGCCCTTCGTGACCGCCAACATCATCGGCGCGACCCGGCTGGAGCAGCTGGAGAGCAATCTGGGGAGTGCGGATCTGACGCTGTCGGAGGAAGTCCTGGAGGGGATCGAAGCGATTCATCAGGCGCATCCCAATCCCTGCCCCTGAAACCACCTGCGCCGTAGGATGGGTGAAGCGCAGCGCAACCCATCATTCGCACTTCAAACCGATGGGTTGCGGCGCAAAGGCGCCTCCACCCATCCTACGAATAGCGACAGCTACATCCTGACGTAACCCTCCCGCTCCAGCCGCTCCACCTCGGCCGGGCCGAAGGGCACGATCTCGATGAAGGCGGGCAGGTCATCGCTACTCAGACCGAGAGACTCCATGCGGGTCTGGCAGGCCTTGACCTCAATCACCCCGAAGGCGTCCAGGCGGGCGGCCAGATCCACCATGTCCCGGTATTCGGCGTAGTTGGCGATGGCGAAGAATTCGATCTCGGGGCCGTGCAGCACCAGGGCGATGCGGGACGGGTTCGAACCCGGACTGGGGCCGGGCGTGACCTCATCCAGGCGCTGCAGCAACCGGCGCAATTCCTGTGGCTCATGCAGGTTGATGTCATAGAGCCGGTGCCGCTGTTCCAGTGTCTCGGGAATCGGTTGAGCGCGTGGGGCATCGCCGCCCGCAGGCAGCGGCGCTGCCTGCAACACCCCGGGCCCGCCGCCTGTCAGCAGCACCAGGACCAGCAGGAAATTCCGCCTCTGCTTCATGCCTTCCCCCGAAGTCGGTATAGTTCACGGCTGGGATGAGCCTCCCAGGACAGAAAATAACCCCATCATGACAGAACAACAAACCCGCAACCGCATCATCGCCTGGTGGCTGTTCCTGTGCTGCGCCATGGTCTTCTCCATGATCGTGCTGGGCGGGCTGACCCGGCTGACCGGCTCCGGGCTGTCGATGGTGGAGTGGGACCCGATCTTCGGCATCCTGCCGCCGCTCAACGAGGCCGAGTGGCAGGAGGTGTTCGACAAGTACCGCGGCTCGCCCGAGTACCTGCACGTCAACGCCGGCATGAGCCTGGAGGGGTTCAAATCCATCTACTGGTACGAGTTCGCCCACCGGCTGTTCGGGCGCACCATCGGCACCGTCTTTCTGCTGCCCTTCCTGTTCTTTCTCTGGCGCGGCTGGATTCAGCGCCCGCTCATCCCGAAACTGGCCGCCCTGTTCGTACTCGGCGGGCTGCAGGGCGTGCTGGGCTGGTACATGGTGATGAGCGGCCTGGTGGACAGACCGCACGTCAGCCAGTACCGCCTGACCGCCCACCTGATGCTGGCGGTGCTGATCTACGCCTGGATGTTCTGGCTGGCGCTGGACCTGTATCACAACCGTGCCGACCACCGCTGGCGCGCCGGGGTCCGCTTCGGCTGGCCGGCGCTGGGGCTGATCCTGCTCACCATCGCCTCCGGCGGCCTGGTGGCCGGGCTCAAGGCCGGCCTGGCCTACAACACCTTCCCGCTGATGGACGGCCGGCTGCTGCCGGAGGTGATGTTTCCCTTCGAGCCCTGGTGGCGCAACTTCTTCGACCATGTGGCCACGGTGCAGTTCGACCACCGGCTGCTGGCCCTGACCACCTTCAGCGTCATCCAGCTGGGCTGGCTGCTGACCCGCCCCGGCCTGCCCCCCGGGCGGGCCCGTCTGAGCCTGCACCTGCTGGCGCTGATGGCCCTGGTCCAGGTCTCGCTGGGCATCGCCACCCTGCTGCACCAGGTGCCGGTCAACCTGGCCAGCGCCCACCAGGCCGGCGCCATCCTGTTGCTTACATTGGCAATTATCCATCTCCACGCCCTGACCCAGGCGGCCCCGCCCAGGTCCGACTGAACATCGCCGATCACCGCCGGCGGCACTGCTGGACAAAATTCCACCATTGCTTCACCCTTGAACAGGGTAATAACAACAAGCCGTCCGGTCGCGCCCCGCGATCCGAGGCATGCGCGCGCAAGACCGCGACCCCGTCAGCAGGGTGAGGGGCAGTTGCCCGCGCGCGAATACAACGGGGTCTGAAACAGCTGTGGCAACAATAACAAAGGATCTCGGCGAACTGCGGGAAGGCATGGTCCTGGGTGCGGACGTGTCCTCGCCCCGCGGCCAGATGCTGCTGGCCGCCGGCGCCACCCTGACCGATCGCCACCTGCGGCTGCTCGCCGCCAACGGGGTGGCCCGAGTCGAGGTCGACGTCGCCGGCGACGACACGGTGCAGCCGACCGGCCCGGCGCTGAATCCCGTACAGCTGGAGGCCCGACTGGAAACGCGCTTTGCGCACAATGACCCGGCGCATCCCCTGATCAGGGAACTCAAACGGATTTGCCGCAGCCGCAACGAGGGTGGAGAAACGGATGGAGACTGAACTCAACGCACTGGTGCACCGGGCCAACGAACTGGCCTCCCTGCCGGAGGTGGTCATGCGGGCCGTGGACATGATCAACGACCCGGAGGCCTCGGCGGCCGACATCGGCAACGTCATCGCCGACGACCCCGCCCTGACCGCCCGACTGCTGAAGATCGTCAACAGCCCCTTCTACGGCTTCCCCTCGCGCATCGACACCGTCTCCCGCGCCATCACCGTGATCGGCACCCTGGAACTGCTGGACCTGATCCTGGCCACCAGCGTGATCAAGGCCTTCAGCGGCATCCCGCCGGAACTGGTGAACATGGACGAGTTCTGGGAGCACAGCCTCTACACCGGTGTGGTATCACGCGTCCTGGCCACCCGCCACCGCGCCCCGAGCAGCGAACGCTTCTTCATCGCCGGTCTGCTGCACGACATCGGCTCGCTGGTGATCTATCGCCATCGCCCGGAACAGGCCGCCATGATCCTGGAACAGGCCCGCGGCAGCGTGGTGCCACTGCATGTACTGGAACGGGAGGCCTTCGGCTTCGACCACGGCCAGGTCGGTGCCGCGCTGATGCAGACCTGGCACCTGCCCGAACACCTGATCGCCAGCGCCTGCTGGCATCACCAGCCGCTGGAGGTCGACGAACACCGGCTCGAGGTGGCCATGGTGCATCTGGCCGACGTCATCGCCAGCGCAGTGCATTCCACTGCCTCGGAAACCGAACGGGTCCCGCCCATGGATGCGCGCGCCTGGGATCTGGTCGGACTGCCGGCGGACAGCGTGGATGCCATCATCAGCGAGGCGGACAAGCAGTTCGCCGATGCCCGTGCGGCGATTCTGCCCAGCGCCTCGGCGGCGTAGGGCAGCATTCCCGGCAATATTCGGCGGCAAACCAAAGGAACCTCTGATTTATTCGTCATGCCCGCGAAGGCGGGCATCCATGTCGCTGAAACCACTGGATTCCCGCCTTCGCGGGAATGACGGCAGGGGAACTAATCAGCGTTCCCCAAAAAAAAGGTTCTTCGCAGATTTGCGGGGTTGCTCAAGAGTCGCTGCAGCCCCCACAGGTAAACCAAGCCAGCATCCGTCATTGCGGCGCAGGCCGCAATCCAGAGGCCGCCGAGGTATCTGGATCCCGGCCGGAGCCTGTGCCGGCGCAGGCCGGTACCGGGATGACGGCTCTGGGTTACCGGCCTGCCGGCTGGGCTGGTTCGCTTGCCTTGCCCGGAAATGCGCGATGAACCAAAAAAAAACGGGACGCGAAGGTCCCGTTAAGAGGGTGGAGGAGCACATCCCACACAGCAAAAACAAATCTTGTTCTACCAGTCACACGGGCCCTGGCTGCGGTCGGGGCACACGGTCAGCGAATCCGTCACCGCCCCCCCGAGCATCGCTTCGCCCAGGTCCGCCGAGTTCATGTCCGCGCCCTGCAGCTGCGCGTCGCTGAGGTCGGCGAAGAAGAACCTGGCACTGTAGAGATCCGCCTCGCGCAGATCGGCGCCGACCAGGCTGGCCCCGTCCAGATTGGCATTGTCCAGGCGCGCATACCGCAGGCCGGCCCCGTCCAGATTGGCCCGCTGCAGCCGGGCGCGGGTGAGGAAGGCGTCCTCCAGGCGCGCCTCGGTGAGCACCGCGTCGGCCAGGTTGCAGCCGCCCAGAATGGCGCCGCGCAGATCAGCGCCGGTCAGATCGGCCTCGTGCAGATCCGACCCCGTGACCGCGGTGTCCGCCAACTTAACCTGGCGCAGGCTGGCCCCGTGCAGATCCGCCCCCAGCAGGTTCTTCCCGGACAGATCGGTCCCGTCGAGATTGCAGCCGGGACAGGCGTTGGTCTCCAGCAGCCGCTGCACCGCCTGCGCACCCGAATCCGGCGCGGCGAACACAGCCCCCAGGGGCAGCAGCAGCGCGAGCGTGAGCCCGGTTTTCAAGGCGCGATCAATGCGCATGGTCAGCGTGACCATGATCGTGCTCATGATCGCTCTCGGTCTTGGCCTTCGCCTTCGTCAACTCGGCGTAGCGCACCTGCAGCGGCGCCTGGCCGCGCATGCTCAGGGTCAACACCGCGCGCGGGGAATCGGTCGCGCTGATGCGTGAATCCTCGGCCAGCATCCGGCTGTCGCCGTCCGGCTCGAGATCGAGGACGACGCGCTCACCGTCCTGGAACAGGATCAGCTGACCCTGTGCGCCCGCGGTCGGCCGCGGCTGATTGGCGTGATCCATGACCCAGACCACCGCCCTGCCTGACTCCACCACCAGTTCCAGGTGATAGGGCCCTGACATGCGCATCATGCCGCCATGCACGGCACCATGCTGGTCAAGATATTCGTCGGTGTGCGCCTGCAGCGCAGGCTGAACGGCCACCAGGCCGGCGATCATGAACAGCGCTTTCACTACCTGACTGATGATTTTCATAATCGACTCCAGATTGCATAAAGAAGTGACCCGGCAGATGCCGGGTCACGACAAACGGCCTCAGACCGAAGTACTGCGCGAGGACTTCAGGCCCTCCCAGCTCTCCGGCACCACCACGTGGTCGTGCATGCCGCCGGGGTTCGGCAGGCGTGCGACGATCTCGTCGGTGTCGGCGTGGATCACCACCATGCCGGACTGACCGGACTGGTGACCACTGTACACCGTGGTGATGAACTCGCCGTCGATGGTGCAGTCGCAGGTGTGCGGATCCGGACCGGTATCCCACTTGGCGACCACCTTCCAGGTCTTCGGATCGACCTTGCAGATGTAGCCGTTGTGCGGCTTGCGCGCCCAGATGGTGAAAAAGGCCCAGCGCGAATCCGGCACGTTGCCCATGTGCAGGGGCAGGTACTTGCGCCCGAAGCCCTCGACGAAGGCCTCCTTCTTCCACTTCATCGGGTCCGGATCCTCGGAACGGTAGACCGCGATGTTGTTCTGCAGCACGTTGTTGCAGGCCAGGAAGTACTCGCCGCTGGTGATGAAGCCTGCTTCGTGCAGCGGGGTCAGCACGGACGGCACCGAGTAGGTCCAGGTGTAGCCCTGCTGCTTGACCAGCGGGAAGTTGTCCGGGGCGCCCTTGCCGGTGGACAGCATGGCCTTCACTTCCCAGGTCTTGGTGTCGACGATGGCGCAGCAACCCAGACGGCGGATCAGAATCGCGCCCAGCGCGTGCTCGGGGTGCCAGGTGAAGGCGTCGACGAACACAGCGGTCGGGTCGGCCGGCATCAGCTCCTCGCCCAGCATCGCCTCGTGGCTGGTCTTCATGCCCTTGCGGTCGATGTAGTCGAACTTGCCGGTCGACTGGTCCGGGAATACATGGGAGACGTTGACCTGACGGGCGACCGGATCGTAGTCCACGCGGAAGGCCTTGACGATCTTCGGGTTGTCGCTGATGTCGGTGATCAGCACCATGTCCTTCTGGCCGTCGGCGAAGGCGACATACTTGTTGGCGTTCGGGCCCACGCCGATGGAGACGTGCACACCCAGGGCCATGCCGGTGGTCTCGCTGACGTCGTTGACCACGGAGATCTTGTTCTGCTTGCCGCTGCCGTCGTAGCGCATCTTGTACATCTTGAACGCGCCGCGGTCACGCCACTCGGGTGAGTTCTCGTTGACGTAGGGGGCCGCGGGCGGCTGCATGGTCTGGTAGAAATCGAAGGTCTTGTAAGGATCGGCCGAGGGCATGGCGGCGATATGGTGCGGGATCGGCATGTCGATCCCGGCCAGGCCGTAGTTGTACCAGGCCAGGGTCTCGGGCACGGACAGATCCAGCGCGGAGACCGAACCGCTGTACTTGCCGGGCAGCAGGATGACGTTGCCCTTGAACTGCTTGAACAGGTCGTGCTGGCGCTCGCCGGTGGCGTCGTGCACCGCGGCCATGGCCGGGTTCATGGCAAAGCTGCCGGCGGTGCCGGCAACGCCGGCGGCCATGGCGCCCTTCATGAAATTGCGTCGGGAAATACTCATTGAAAATTCTCCTACGATTCGCTGACTGTCTCAGACCCTGGTGTCAGACCAGTCCTGCGGTCCGACATAGACTTTTTCCACCTTGCCGTTCTTGTCGATGACGAACACCGTCGGCAGACCGCGGAAACCGAGCTTGTTGGACAGGCCGGTCGGGCTCAGGGCGTCGTTGGGCGCGACAAACATCGGATGCTTGATGTTCTCCTCACGCTTGATCACACGCACGGTGCGGGCGGTCTCCTGGACCGGGTCCACGCCGAGCAGCTTGCCGCCGACCTGATCGGAATTCACGAACAGCAGCTGGGTGTCGCCCTTGCCGGTAAAGGCGTTCTGCAGCTTCTTCAACTCTTCCACGGACACGGGCACGGCGGAGATGAAGAACGCCAGCACGGTGCGCTTGCCCTTGATCAGCTTGCTGACATCGGTCTTGTTGCCGTTGGCATCGTAGATGTCCCAGTCGGTGGGGAACCGGTCTCCGGCCTGCACGCCTCTGGGGAACACTTCGCCGCCGACTTCGTCGGCCGTGGGGAAGTTTCCGTCGATGCTATCGGCCACTGCAGTGCCCGGAGCAGCGAGTGCGAGCATAAGTGCACCGGCCGCAGCCGAACACCCGACAGTCAGCCGACCGCCCCGGGCCGGATGTCTGGATGTTTTCATGTTGATTCCTCCTTCAGTTTCGATGTGTACTCACTTGAGTTGGCAGGAAGCTGCGTGCTGTCCGTCTGCAAAGCGAGAACTGGAACGACCCGGCGCACCTGCCGCCAATCCCTACACTCAAGTTCCATGCCAGACTTTGTCACAACGCTATCTGAATGATTTAACAGGAATGTCATAAACCACGCGGGATATCACCCATACCCTCGTTTCAGATTGAACCGAGGTGAAAACGCACTACGGGTTTCAGTAAGAAACACCCGCCGGGGAAGCGGGTGCAGAGGGGAATGGAACTTACATAAGCCGGACTTCAGTCTATCCGTCATTCCCGCGCAGGCGGGAATCCAGCATTTGCGGGTTCTGCCAGGCACTGGATCCCCGCCTGCGCGGGGATGACGCGGCTGAAGTAAGTGCCATTCGGTGCAGAGGGGGGGATTCAGGATCTGCTGCGCGAGGTGCCGCGCGGGCCGCGGCTGATATTGTACTGGCGCAGCTTGCGCCACAGGGTGGTGCGTCCGATGCCGAGGTTGCGTGCCACCTCGGTAAGGCTGTCGTAACGTTCCAGCGCCGCTTCGATTACCTGCTGCTCGTTCTCGGCCAGGCTCGTGGGCTGTTCCCTGCGCGCAGGCTCTTCAGCGGCGCGGCCGCTCTGCTGCAGCACTTCCTCGGGCAGGGCATCCAGATCGATCACGCCCGAATCGTCCGCGAACACGACCATCTGCTCCACCATGGTCTCGAGTTGCCTGACATTGCCGGGAAAGGCATAGCCCAGCAGCCGCTGCAGCGCCGCGTCTGACAGGCTCAGTCCGGAACGGCCGTAACGGGCGGCGTATTTATCCAGGAAATGCGTCAGCAGCTGCTCGATGTCCTCCACCCGGTCGCGCAGGGGCGGCAGGTTGATGTGATAGCCGTTGACCCGGTAATACAGGTCGGGCCTGAATTCACCGTTCTCGATCAGTATCGACAGGTCGCGGTTGGCCGCGGTGATCACACGGATATCGACCTTGCGCGGCTGATTGGTGCCCAGGCGGCGGATTTCACGGTCCTGCAGCACGCTCAGCAGCTTGGCCTGGATGGCCGGGGTCAGGGTATCGATCTCGTCGAGGAAGATGGTGCCGCCGTCGGCCTCCTCGAACAGGCCCTTGCGGGTCTCGCTGGCGCCGGTGAAGCTGCCCTTGGCATGCCCGAACAATTCACTCTCCAGCAGCTGCTCCGGCAGACTGGCGCAGTTGAGGCTGACGAAGGTCTTGCCGGCGCGCTGGCTGCGTTCGTGGATATAGCGTGCCAGCAGGCTCTTGCCGGTTCCGGTCTCGCCGGTGATGAGGATACTCAGTTCGGTGCCGGCAATCCGCTCGGTGCGGATCAGCACGCCGCGCATGACCGGGCTGTTGGCAATCAACCCGCCATCGGTCACGGCCGCCGCGCCGCCCGCCGGCCCGGCCTGGGCCAGGGCATGGGCCTGCTGGATCTTCTCCAGCACCTCGTCCTCATCGAAAGGCTTGGTCAGGTAATCGTAGGCACCCAGCCGCATCGCCTCGACCGCGCTTTCGATGCTGCCGTAGGCGGTGATCAGGATCACCGGCAGCTGCGGAAAGCGATTCTTGACCTCGCGCAGCAGATCGATACCGGACATGCCGTCCATGCGCAGATCACTGACGATGAGATCGTAGCCACCGTCCTTCAATGCCGTCAGGGCCTCTTCGCCGCTTGCCGCCTCCCCGGCCTGCATGCCGGCGTTCTTCAGCAGCAGGCCCAGGCTGCGGCGCGGACTGCGCTGATCATCGACCACCAGTACGCGCAGACTCATGATGCCAGCTCCCGGTCGACGGCCCGCGATTCAGCCACAGGGAAGCGCATGGCGAAGCAGGCCCCGGGCGGCCCCCAGATGCGCAGCCGGCCGCCCCATGCCTCCACGTGCTGCAGCACGATCGCCAGCCCCAGACCGGCGCCCTCGGAGCGCTGGCTGAAGAAAGGCTCGAAGATCTGCGTGCGTTTTTCGGGCGGGATACCCGGGCCGTCGTCGGCGACGGCCAGGAAGGCATGACTGCCATTCTGATTCAGGCGCACCCGCAGCCGGCCACTGCCGTGCATCGCCTGCACCGCGTTCAGCATCAGGTTCCACAGCACTTCCTGAAAACCGTCTGCATCGAATATCACCGGGGCATAGCCGCCTATGACCTCCTGCTCCACGCTCACCTTCATTTCCTCATGCTGAATGTGGCGCTCGATACGTTCGCATACCCGGGCGACCAGCCCGCCCAGATGGACACGGCTTGCGGCGCTCCGGGGCGAACGGCCGAAGCTCATGAAGTTGTGCGTCAGCCGGTCGAGGCGATGCACCTCGTCATCGATGATCTCGATGGCCGACCCGACGCTGTCGTTGCCGTCGTGGACGTTGCGGCGCAACACGGCCAGGCAGTTGTTGATGGCACTGAGCGGGTTGCGCACCTCGTGGGCCACGCTGGCCGCCATCTGGCCGAGCACGGCCAGCCGCTCGGCACGCAGGCGTTCCTGTTCCGAATGGCGCAGTTGCGCGTTGGTCTCCCTGAGCGCCTCGTAGGCGCGGGCGTTGACCAGTGCCACCCGCACCTGTTCGGCGAGCAGTTCGCCCTGTTCCAGGGTGGCGGTGCTGAACGGAATCCGCTCCCTGCGCATGATCAGCATCACTCCGATGAGCCGGCCGGCATCCAGCATGGGGAACAGTGCCACCGCACCCCATATGCAGCCGCTGGTGCCCAGCGGGAAGGGTGGCGGCTGATCCTCCGCCTCGGGCCTGACCAGGGCCAGGGGACGGCCGGCTTCGCGCAGTTGACGAAACAGTTCGCGGCCCGCCTCACTGGCGATCCACTCAGGCTGCGCGGGTGCCGCATCCTCCCCGGCTGCGTCCGGCATGCAGCGGCTGACCAGCTGCATCTCATCGGTCTGTTCGTCGGCAAGCAGCATGCCGGAGGCCTCGCTGGCCAGCATGTGCGCACTTTCACCGCATACCGCTTCCAGCACGCGGGGCAATTCCAGGGTCGAGCCCAGCATGGCCGTGACCCGCAGCAATGCGGCCCGGAAGGCGATGGCCTGGGTCCAGCGGTAATGCAGCAGGGCGTTGAACAGAATCGGACCGACCTCGGCGGCGACCACGTTGAGCTGCTCCACCCGCGCCGGTTCCGGGTGCCCGCCGGCGATCTCCAGACGCAGATAGCCGAACACCTCGTCATGGGCGCGCAGCGTCAGGCACATGCAGGCGCGGCCATCGGCGCTGCGGCTGCAGCTGTAGACCGTATGCTCGTCATTGCCCCCGACCGCCTGCACCAGCCGCACACAGGGCATGTGCTCGGCCCTGACACGCACGTTCCAGCGCAGGGTCTGACGCTGCAGGCCGCGCTGGAACTCCTCGACCTCGTCCTCGGCCACGCGCAGCACCAGCGAGTAGCGGCACTTGCCCACGAATTCGGACAGGGTGTTCTCGATCACCTCCAGGGTCTGATCCAGGCTGCGCGCCCCGATACTGGCGTTGACCATGGTGTTGCGCAGCCGCAGTTCCCGGTTCATGTCATCGAGCCTGTCGTGCGTGACCCGCAATTGACGGTTGATATTGTCCTGCACCACGCGCGCGCGCTGCACGGCGCGCAGCGACAGTACCAGGCCGGCGGCGATCACCACCAGGCTGCCCAGGTACAACCCGACCTTGACGAAATGCCAGGTCCACCAGGCCGAGTCCCACATCTGGGAGAAGCGGAACAGGTAGGCGCTCTCGGCGAACAACATCAGGATGGCGCCGATGACCAGGATCAGCCGCTGCCCGGTCCCCCGGTAATAGAGAAAGGCCAGCAGCGCGGCGAAGGCATACAGGATCCCGGAGAATTCATGGGCACGGTAGGCCCAGATGGAAAAGGTATAGAGGTTCTCCAGCGAGCCCACCGGCAGGATGATGTGATAGGCCAGTACCAGGCCGATCAGCAGCATCAGGGTGAAGGCCGCCTCGCGCGACAGCCACAGCGGCAGCCCCGGCAGGCGGTGCCTGCGATAATGCAGGACGGTACCCAGGCAGAACAGCACGCCGCCGAACAGGGTGGAGAGGGTGTGGGCGGAGACGAACAATCCCGGGTACACATCCGGCGGCGTGACCGCATGCACCACGTCCAGCAGCCCCATCACCAGGAAGCCGAGCGCGAACAGCAGCAGCGTGCGTTCGCGTTTGTGCCGCGACAGAGCCAGAACCAGCCCGGCGATCAGCAGGGCCATGATGCCGCAGAACAGTTCGATGACCGCATGCATGCGGACATCGATCAGGTACTCCGGCACCAGCAGGGTGCCGGAGTCCAGTCCGTGCAGCAGCAGCGGCATGGCCACCAGCGCCACCACCCAGGCATAGAGCAGCCACTGCTGCCAGCGCGCGGCGCCGGCGTCGCGCGCCTCGCCGGCACTGAGCGTCGGTAGAAGGTTCATTCCAGCCTGTGGATTCGTCTGCATGGGGTTCTGAGGGCAGGTTCAGCCTTTCAGCATACACCCTCAGCCCCGGCCGGCGTAAGCCAGGCGTCCCGGCCAGCGTCGCAGCGCCCAGGCATAAACCGACGGTAAAACCAGCAGATTCAACAGGGTGGAACTTATCATGCCGCCCAGCAGGACGATCGCCAGGGGCCGCTGCAACTCCTTGCCGGTGGGATCGCCGATCAGGAAGGGGATCACCGCCAGCGCCGTGGTCAGGGCGGTCATCAGGATCGGCAGCATGCGGTCCAGCGCCCCCTGCATGGCCAGGGCCTCCGGCGTCGAGCCATCCTGCTCGCGGGCGATGCGCTGGTAGCGCGTCACCAGCAGGATGCTGTTGCGGGTGGCGATGCCCAGCAGGGCGATCAGCCCCAGCAGCGAGGAGACGTTGAGGTTCTCGCCGGTGACGACCAGGGCGAACACGCCACCGATCAGGGCGAACGGCAGATTGGTCAGGATCAGGCCGACCAGGGTGGTGTTGCGGAAGGCGCGCAGCAGCACCGCGATCACCAGCACCACCGCCACGGCCCCGGAGATCATCAGGTCGCGGGTGGCGCGCTGCTGGCCTTCCCAGTCGCCGCCGTACTCGATGGAGTAACCCGGCGGCAGCGTCATCTGCTCCGCCACCCGCTCGCGCACCTCTCCGACCACGGCGTTCAGGTCACGCCCGTCGACATTCCACTGCACCACTGCCCGGCGGGCGCCGCCGTCGCGGTTGATCATGTAGGGCTCGCGCACCGGCACCACCTCGGCCACGGCCTCCAGCGGCACCACGGCGTCGCTCGATGCCTGCAGGGGCAGCCGGCCCAGATCCTCCATGCTGTCACGGGCATCGGCCTCGATGCGCACGAACAGATCATAGGTGCGGTCATGCTCCTGCACCTGCGAGACCGCCACACCGTTGAGCGCCTCGCCGACCTGGCGCACCACCTCGCCCGGCGTGAGGCCGTAGGCGGCGGCCGCGTCGCGGTCCACGCGCAGGTCCACGCCGGGCACGGTCACCATCGGCTCGGACTGCAGGTCGACCACGCCCTCGACGCCTTCCACCGCCCCGTGCAGTTCCTGCTGCAGATGGGCGAGCATGTTCAGGTCCGGGCCGAAGATCTTGACCACCATCTGGGCGCGCACGCCGGACATGATCTCCTGCATGCGGTGGGTGATGAACTGGGAGACGTTCATCGAGGCGCCGGGAATGGTCCGGAGCTGTTCGCGGATCGCGTCCATCACCGCCGGCACGTCCTCCACCTCCGGCTTGAGGGTGACGTCGAACTCGCTGAAGTTGACCGGCTGGGCGTCCTCGTCCAGGCGCGAGCGGCCGGCGCGCTGGGCGATGCTCTTCACCTCGGGCATGGCGCCGACCAGGTTGTTCACCTGACGGCCGATGCGCAGGCTCTCCTCCAGCGAAGTGCCCGGCATCAGGGTCATGGCGATGACGATATTGCCCTCGTGAAAGCCGGGGATGAAGGAGCGCCCGAGCGACAGGATCAGCACCAGGCTCAGGCCGAAGGCGACGATCGCGCCGCCGAACATCAGCCGCGGCACGGCCAGGGTGCGCTGCAGCAGCCCCTGGTAGCGGGCCTGCAGCCAGCGGGAGAAACCGCCCAGCCTGGCCTGCTGCTCGGCCTGGCGGCCGCCGAAGAACCAGGAGCACAGCACCGGCACCAGGGTCAGCGCCACCAGCAGCGAGCCGGCCACGGCGGCCAGGTAGGCGATGGCCAGCGGCGCGAACACCCGGCCCTCGATGTCGCTGAGGAAGAACACCGGCATGAAGGCGATCACGATGATGAAGGTGGCGAAGACCACCGAGTTGCGGATCTCGCTGGAGCCCTCGAACACGATATCCAGCAGCGGCCGCGGCTGCCGTGCCTGGCGGTTCTCGCGCAGCCGCCGCAGGATGTTCTCCACGTCGATGATGGCGTCGTCGACCACCTCGCCGATGGCGAACACCAGTCCGCCCAGCGTGAGGGCATTGAGGCCCACGTCCAGCAGCCACAGCACCAGGATGCCCATCATCAGCGAGGTGGGGATGGCGATGAGACTGATGACGGTCGGGCGCCAGCGCACCAGGAACAGGAACAGCACCAGGGCCACGATGATGGCCGCGTGCAGCAGCGCTTCCTCCAGGTTGTCGATGGAGCGCTCGATGAAGCTGGCCTGACGGAACACGTCGGGGACCAGTTCCACGCCCTCCGGCAGGGTGGCGGCCAGCTCGTCCAGGGTCTGCTCCACCCGCTGGGTGGTGGCCAGGGTATCGCTGCCCCAGAGCTTGGAGACGGTGCCGATCACGGCCGGGCCGCCGTACATCTGGCCGTCGCCGCGCTTGATCTCGCCGCCGAAACGCACCTCGGCCACGTCGCCGAGGGTCAGCGGGCTGTTGCCCGGCAGGCCCAGGCTGCTGCGGGCGATGTCCTGCAGCGAGCGCACCCGGCCCTCACTGCGCAGGAAGTATTCCTCCTCCGGGGTCGGGTACAGGAAGGCGCCCGGCGCGACCCGGTTGGCCGCGCGCGCGGCATCGACCACCTGGCTGAAGGGCAGGCCCAGCCGCATCAGGGCGTCGGGGTCGACCTGCACCTGATACTGCTTGACTTCGCCGCCGACCGCGACCACCGAGGCCACGCCCTCCTGCGCCAGCAGCCGGTTGCGGAACTCCCAGTCCACCAGGCTGCGCAACTCATAGCTGCGGTCCTCGCCGGACCAGTCGATCAGAGCGAACTTGAGCAGCCAGCTGATGGCGGAGGTCACCGGCATCAGCTCCGGCTCCTGCACACTCGCCGGCAGGGTGCCGCGCGCCAGCTGCAGGCGCTCCTGGGCCAGCACCCGGGCGTTGTAGATGTCCACGTCGGGGTCGAACACGATGGTGATGCGCGACAGCCCGATGGAGGAGTTGGAACGGATCTGGTCGACATTGGGCATGCCCTGCAGCGCCACCTCCAGCGGCCGGGTGACCAGCAGTTCCACGTCCTGCGCGGCGAAGCCCGGGGCCTCGGTCTGAATCTGCACCTGCGGCGGGGCGAATTCGGGGAACACATCCACCACCATACGGCTCAGGGCGAACAGCGATGCCACCGCCAGCACGATATACAGCAGGACGACGACGACCCGATTGCGCAGCGCCCCGGAAATGATCCAGTCGAACATCTTGCCTCCTCGCTCAGTGATGGTGGTCGTCGGTCGGGACGCCGGCGCGCTGCAGCCGGTAGGCGCCTTCCAGCGCCATCTTGCCGTGGGTCACGACGCGGGCGCCGGCCTCCAGGCCGTCCACCGGGACCCAGTCGCCGACTGCCGGCCCCGGCTCCACGCTGCGGCGCTCATACCGGCCGGGCTCCAGTTCCACGAACACGACCGACTCGAAGCCCTGGCGCATCAGGGCCGCGCGCGGCAGCCAGGTCTCTTCCCAGCGCGGCACCAGCAACTCGACCTGCAGCGGCTGGCCGGGGAACAGCCCCGCGCGCGCCTCGAGCCTGGTCATGAGCCGCACCAGCTGGCGCTGCGGATCCAGCGAGGGCGAAACCGCCTCCACCGCCTCCTCGACCAGGCTGCCGTCCGGCAACTGCACCTGCAGCCGGGCATCGCCGGGCCGCACGCCGGCGGCGGCATCGGGGAAGATCAGGGTTTCCAGCCACAGGGAGCGGGCATCCGGCACGATGCGGGCCAGTGCCTGACCCATCACCACGAAGTTGGCCATGTTGCGGTCGCCGGCGTTGAGCAGCTCGCCCGGCTGCACCAGGACCTCGGTGATGATGCCGTCATCCGGCGCCCGGATCGTGATGCCCTCCAGCGGGATACCGGTCTGCTCCAGCGCGAAGATCTCCTCCTCGGTCAGCCCCCACCAGCGCAGGTTCTCGCGCGCGTCCTCCATGTAGTTGCCAAGCCGGCCCTCGCCTTCCAGGATCGCGAGCTTCTCGTCGTTGCCCAGCAGGGCGACATAGGCCTTCTGGGTGAGCACGAACTCCGGGCTCTGGATCTGGGCGATGGGATCGCCCTCGCTGACCCGGCTGCCGGGACGCACATGGATCTCGATCACCTGGCCGCTGATGAAGGAATTGATGTCGTGGGTGGAATTGGCCGGGGTGACCACCGTGCCGATGCCGGCGCGCCGGTCCTGCAGTTCGCGCTGTTCGACATCGGCAACGCGGATCAGGCTGCTGTCGACCTCGATGGCGCCGGGCGCGGCCGGCTGCTCGGCGTGATCATGTTCGTCCTGCTCGGCGAATCCGGTGGCGTCCGAATGGGCCTGAGCCAGGCCCGGCAGTGTCAGGGCGACGGCGAATATCAGGGCTTCAATGCGCATGTCCGGCCTCCTCCTGCTGCGTCTGTTCGGGCTGCAGGGACACGCTGAGCCGCTGGCCGTCGCGCAGCCCCAGCAGGCGCGCACTGGCCAGCGGCTCCAGACGCACGGTGCGCCGCAACCCCGTGCCGCCCACCATGGGCACCACCTCGGAGACACTGGCCTCCAGCGGCGGCGCCGATGGCGACGGATACACCCAGGCGGCATCGCCGGTCGAGAGCCGCGCAGCCACTTCCAGCGGCAGCTCGACGTCGATCGTCACCGCCTGGTCGCTGGCGATACGCATCAGGGTGGTGCCGCTGAGATTGAACAGACCGGCCTGGGCGCCGGGGTTGACCACCTGCCCCTCGGTGACATTGACGTCCAGCAGGTAGCCGTCGCGCGGCGCCTTCACCCGCAGCCGCTTGACCGGTTCACGCTCCTGCTCGAGCCTCTCGATATCCTCGGGATACAGGCCGCGCCACTGCAGGTTCATGCGGCCCTCGATCAGCTTCTCCTCGGCAGTCACACTGATCTCGCGGATGTACTCCATGTTGGCGTAGGTCTCGGCGTAGGAACGCTGCACCGTTTCCAGTTCGGCGCTTTCGTACTCCGCCAGCACCTCGCCCGCACGCACGGGGCGGCCGATGTAGAGGTCATGCAGATCGGTGATCCTGGCATTGACCTTGAGCACCACGCCGGCGATCTCGCGCGGATCGACCCGCACCTGCGCGGCGTAACGCCGCGGCCCCTGCGACTCGGCCCCGCCGCCGAAGCGCGACATCTCGTCGGCAAAGCCGCTGGCGTCGCTGTGCGCATACACACCTGCCGCCATCCACCAGAACAGCAGCAATACCCGTGTGACAAAGCCTGTTGCAGACATATTCGCTCCCGGACCCGTGTTCCCAGTTGCACGCCTTACCTGTATTCAGGCGATAGCAACATGCATGCCACGGGATAAACAGCGCAATTACGGGAAATAACTGTTTCAGCACAGCGGAGCGTTTCAATTTTTCGTTTCGTTCTGAAACGCAGGCCTGCATTCGTCGGCAGATACACGCACAAGTTCGCGTATTTTCACCCCCGGGCACACTGGCACAGGCATTGCTCATGCCCCGTCACGATTTCGATTACCACCCCACCGAAAAACACCAAATCGAGAGGAATGGACAACATGGCCGATAAGAACAACATCCACCGACTGCTATCCCTGGCCGGAACCGGCATCCTCATGGCCGCCGGCACCGCCGCAGCCGGGCCGCAGCCGCAGGCCACAGGCCTGACAGAGGCAATCACCCAGGGCAGCGTCTATGGCCAGATTCGCCCGCGTTATGAATACGTCGATGAACAGAGTCTGAGCAAGAACGCCAATGCCTTCACCCTGCGCACCCGGCTGGGTTATCGCACCGCCAACCTGAACGGTTTCGAGGGTCAGCTGGAATTCGAGGACGTCAGAAGCCTGGGCAGCGAGAAGTTCAACAGCACCACCAACGGCAAGGCGCGTTATCCCCTGGTGTCCGATCCGGAATCCACCGAGGTCAACCAGGCCATCCTGGCCTATACCGGAATTGCCGACACCCGGCTGCAACTCGGCCGTCAATACATCAGCCTCGACAACGAGCGCTGGGTGGGTCCGGTCGGATGGCGCCAGAACTCGGTGACCATGGATGCGTTCAGCCTGACCAACCAGTCACTGACCGGGCTGGAGGTGTTCTATGCCTACGTGGACAATGTCAATCGACTGTTCGGCGAGAAACACCCGACCATGGATGACTGGGACATGGACAGCCACATCGTCCACCTCGCCTATAGCAGCCTGCCGTACGTCAAGCTCGTGGGCTACGGCTACTTCCTGGAGTTCGAGGACCAGGCCAGCCAGGCACTGTCCACCCGTACCCTGGGCGGGCGCTTGAGCGGTGGCTATCCGCTGAACGATGACCTGAAGTTGCTGTACGCCGCCGAATACGCTGAACAGGACGACTACGCCGACGGCCGGACGCGTGACGCCGAGTACTACTGGCTGAGCGCGGGCGTGAATTTCAATGGTGTCACGGTAAAGGTCAGCCAGGAGCAGCTGAGCGGCAACGGCACCTACAGCCTCACCACGCCGCTGGCAACAGTGCATGCACACAACGGCTGGGCCGACCAGTTCCTGGCCAGCGCCCTCTCCGCCAACGGCGTGCCCGACGGCCTGATTGACACCCGGGTGCATATCAGCGGGAAACTCGCCGGGATCAAGCTGGTCGCCAGGTATCACGACTACTCCAGCGACAACGACGACTATGACTACGGCACGGAGTGGAACCTGCTCGCGGTCAAGCCGATCAGCAAGCAGCTGAAGGTGGTCGCCAAGTACGCGGACTACTCGGCCGACGACAACGCCACCAACAGCGCGCGCAACCCGGTGCAGAGCACCGATACGCGCAAGTTCATGCTGATGGGCGACTTCATGTTCTGAGGTCCGAACCGGAGACAACCGCACCCCTCGCCCCTGTGTGGGGCTCTTTGCAGGGTGGGAACCCGAACCTCCCTCTCCCTGCCTTATCCCCTCCCGTCCTCCGGGAGGGGATTTTTTTGTGCGCCTCTGACGGCCACGCAGGATCCGGGCCTCCGCCTGTCCCCGGCCCAGCCAGAACCACCAGATGAAGAAGACGATCAGCCCGGCACCGGCCAGGTTCACCAGCAGGTCGGTCATGCCTTCACCCCCCCGCCGCCGCAACCGCCTCACTCCGGTCACACGCGCGTGATCGATTTGACTTTGTACAGATCCTGAAGGTTGGCGTCACAGCCATGGTGGTTGCTCAAAAGCAGGGAGAACAGCCATATCAACTGTCAGCTTCCGTTATACCTGAAGCCGCAAGCCCGCTCACCTGTTCCGAACCAACATACATACGCCTGCAGATGTTCCATCTGGAAACAGGATCGGTGCCGGTATGGCGGAACAGCCGGGTTATTCGTGCACCACTCATCACTGGCACAGATGTTGCTATTAGCCAAACACTTCGCAGAAGGAGGCATACCGCAGTGCAGACAGAAGCCGGCTCATTTCCGACATCCCTCCACAGGAGTGGACGCATATTGCGCCGAGCGATGCGTGATATTCGTGACTCTGCGGCACGACTGCTTTGGGCGACACTGCTGGGTGCAACTACAGTCACCACTGCTGTCGCCCAGGAAACGCCCGGCACAGGCATTCAGGTCACACAGCTGGCATACAGCGCCACGATGGACGATGATATCACCTCCGTTAAGGACAGTTTCGTCTCCGCCCTGGAGGGACGCAACTACACCATCGTCAATATCCTTGACGTTCAGCGGGCACTCGAAAACCGCGGCATTGAGGCCGAACCAATTGTGCTCGTTGAATTCATCAACCTTTCCAAGGCCTACCTGGTCACAAGATCGGACAAACGCTTCGAGCTGTTCGCACCGCTGCGCGCGGCCATATTCGGGGAGCAGGACGGGGTAAGGCTGCTCATCCTGCGTCCGAAGTTCATCGGCGATACGCTTGGCCAAGAGCATCTCTCCGATCCCGCGCGCGCAGTATTGAAAGAGTTCGACCGGGATCTGCGCGATGTGGCCGAAACGGTCCGGAACGGAGGATTCTGACCTTCGTTCACAGGGGATTCACGGCATCTGCCGACACTGCCCCTGAAGCACGGCGACTCAGCACAATGGATATCTTGAACCGCTTCGCCAGGAACCGGCGGCTGCGCAGGGCACTCGATGACAGCCGTGACCGGCTCTATCGAATGGCCCTGGCCTGGTCCCGGAACCCGGTATTGGCGACCAGGCTGACAGATAAGGTCATCGAGCGCGAACTCCGGAGCGGGCAGGCACAGCATGAACCCGGCCAACTCCTGTTGCAGCTGTTCGGCTCCCTGTCCAGGTGCTGGCATGAGCACAGACAACTCATGGCGCCTGGCGAACCTGAATGCGGGTTCGAACCGGCTGTGCACCCGCTGCCGGTGCAGACGCACGAGGACACGTCCGCCAGCACCCGGGCCGCAATCGGCCGGCTGCCTGTTGTCGAATGCCAGGTTTTGACCCTGGTCAATATCGAACAACTGTCCTATGAACAGACAGCGCAGGTCCTGGAAATGCCGAAAAGCGCGGTGATTCACAGCCTGAACCAGGCCCGTCTCAGGCTACTCGGCATGCTGGCGCCAGAGATATCGCAACAGGCCCGCTGCACTGACTGCTGGTGCAGCAGCAGTCCGGCGCAGTGCGGAAGCGCGCGCAACTCAGACCCGACTGCTCAGCCGCGGCGTTCGAGCCAACCGTAATACCTGGGCCGACGCCGGCTGGCGGGTCGAGTGGCAACATGCTGCCCGCCACGGGTCCGGTCTCAACCCTGCGGTTTTCTCCAGAACCAGCGGACAATGAACACAACCAGCCCGAGCCCCGCCAGATTCACGATCAGATCGACCATCATTGCACCCTGTCCGGCGTGAACCTGCGCAGCCGATTGGCGTTGGTCACCACCGTGACCGAGGAAAACGCCATGGCCGCGCCGCCGATCATGGGATTGAGCAGCATGCCCAGCGCCGGATAGAGCACGCCGGCGGCGACGGGGATACCGAGACTGTTGTAGATGAAGGCGCCGAACAGATTCTGCCAGATGTTGCGCACCGTGGCGCGCGACAGCTGGATCGCTGTGAGCACACCCTGAAGCGAGGCGCGCATCAGAGTGACATCGGCGCTCTCTATCGCGACATCGGTACCGGCGCCGATGGCAAAGCCGACGTCGGCCTGGGACAGGGCCGGGGCGTCGTTGATGCCGTCTCCCACCATCGCCACCACCTCGCCTTTCGCCTGCAGCTGCTGCACATAGTCGATCTTGCCCTCGGGCAGCACCTCGGCCCGGACCTCGTCGATGCCGATCTGCCCGGCCACGGCCTGCGCAGTGATGCGGTGGTCGCCAGTGACCAGCGCCACCTTCAATCCCATTCCGTGCATGGCGCGGATGATGTCGGTCATGCCGGGTCGGATCGGGTCTTCGATAGCGACCAGACCGATCAACTCGCCGTCCGCGGCCACGCAGACGGGTGTAGCGCCGCGCCCGGCCAGCGCCTCGATGCGCGCGGCCCAGGCCGCTTCCGACACACCCTGTTCCCGCATGAAGGCGGCCTGCCCGACCAGGACCTCCCGCTCGCCGATTCGTCCGCGCAGCCCCTTCCCGGTCAGGTTCTCGAACCCTTCAGCCTTCGGCAGTTCCAGCGTGCGCGCCTCGGCGGCGGCCAGGATGGCGGCGGCCAGCGGATGGTTGGAGCCTGCCTCCAGGGCGGCGGCCAAGCGCAGCACCTCATTTTCATTCCTCCCGGATGCGGCCTCGACCGCGGTCACTGTCGGTCGGCCCTCAGTGACCGTGCCGGTCTTGTCCAGCACCAGGGTGGTCAGGCGTCCGGCCTGCTGCAGGGCGTCGCCGCTGCGGATGAGGATGCCGTGCTCGGCCGCCTTGCCGATGCCGACCATGATGGAGATGGGCGTGGCCAGCCCCAGCGCGCAGGGACAGGCGATGACCAGCACCGTGATGCCGGTGACCAGGGCATAGCTGAGCTGCGGCGACGGGCCGAGGTTGTACCAGACCAGGAAGGTGAGCACGGCGATGATCATCACCACCGGCACGAACACCCCGCTGACCCGGTCGGCCAGGCGGCCGATGGCCGGCTTGGAGGCCTGGGCCTGGCGCACCAGTTCGATGATGCGCGCCAGCGCCATGTCGCGGCCGATGCGGCTGGCCTGGAACAGCAGGGTGCCGGACTGGTTGATGGTGCCGCCGATGACCTCGTCGCCGGCCTGCTTGGCCACCGGGATCGGCTCGCCGGTGAGCATGGACTCGTCCACCGCCGACTCGCCCTCGATCACCTTCCCGTCGACCGGGATGCGGTCGCCGGGCCGTACCCGCAGCGTCTCCTCCAGCCCGACCTCCTCGATCGGCACGTCGATCTCCTTACCCTCGCGCACCACCCGCGCGGTCTTGGGCTGCAGCCCCAGCAGGCGCTTGATCGCCTCCGAGGTCTTGCCGCGGGCGCGCATCTCCAGCGCCCCGCCCAGGTTGATCAGCGCCAGGATGACCACGGCGGCCTCGAAATAGGCATGGCGCGCCAGCACCGGCACACTGTCGGGAAACAGGGCCACCACCATGGAATAGAGCCAGGCGCTGCCCGTGCCCAGCGCGATCAGGGTATCCATGTTGGCCTGGTGGTGGCGGAAGGCCGACCAGGCGCCGCGGAAGAAATGCCCGCCGGAGTAGATCAGCACGCCGAGTGTGAGCAGGCCGGTGATGAGCCAGAACACCTGTCCGGCCGGCGTGTCGATGGGCGGCAGTACATGGAACACCATCTCGCCCAGCATCAGCGGCACGGCCAGCAGCGCGGCCACGCCGGTCATGCGCAGGCGCTTGCGGTAATGGGCCATCTCCATGGCCTCCTTGTCCGCCTCATCGGCCAGGCCGCGCAGCTCGGCGGCCTCGTAGCCGGCCTGGCGCACCGCTTCGACCAGGCGCTCCGGCGGCGCCGTGCCGGTGACCCGGGCGGTGTGCTCGACGAAATTCACCGTTGCTTCCTGCACGCCCTCGACCCGGCGCAGGGCCTCCTCGACGGCGGCCACACAACCGGCGCAACTCATGCCGGCAACGGACAATCGTATGGATTCATCACTCATGGGGGACTCGCGCGGACGGATGGGTTTTGCGAAGATTGAGGATACCACAACCTGCCCGGGCATCCGGACCATGACCATACACATCCTGAGGGGTATTTATGCCGGCCGGATCGATCCCGACTATGGCCGGGGCCGCGCCAGCGCCATCGCCAAGCAGCCGCTGGACGGCGAGGTCCGGATCGGCGCAGACGGCATCGCCGGGGATGAACAGGCCGACCCGGTCAATCACGGCGGTCCGGAACGCGCCCTGCTGCATTACAGCCTGGACAACTATCGCTGGTGGCAGGCGCAGTATCCGGAACGCGCGGCCGCATTCTGCCCGCCCGGGTTCGGCGAAAACCTCTCCAGCACCGGGATGGATGAACGGAATGTCCACATCGGCGATGTCTATCGTATCGGGCGTATCGGGCGCATCGGCGGCTGCCGGCTGCAGGTCAGTCAGCCGCGCAGCCCCTGCTGGAAGCTGGATGTACGCTTCGACATCGCCGGCATGGCCCGGCAGGTCCAGGACAGCGCCCGGTGCGGCTGGTTCTACCGGGTGCTGGAAGCGGGTACGCTGCGGGTCGGTGACGGTATCGATCTGCTCGAACGCCTGCCCGACAGCCTGAGCATTGCGGCAGCGATGCAGGCCATCTACGGCGACACGGAGGAGCGCGAACTCTGGCGGCGTCTGGCCGACTGCACCGCCCTGGCGCCCAACTGGCGCGACAAGGCGCGGCGGCGGCTGGCAGGCCGGGCCGATATGCGCAGCGCACAGCGCCTGACCGGCGGGGAGTAGGATGGGTGGAGCGCAGCGCAACCCATCATTGATCCCGCATCGGTGATGGGTTGCGGCGCGGGCGCCTTCACCCATCCTACGCACTCGGTCATTCCGACACAGGAGCACGCACTTGCGGGTCCATTTTCTCCAACACGTTCCCTACGAGGGCCTGGGCAGCCTGCAGGACTGGCTGCAGCGGGGCGACCATCAGGTCACGGCCACGCGCCTGTATGCCGGTGACGGTCTGCCGCGGCCGGATGCACTGGACCTGCTCATCGTCATGGGCGGCCCCATGGGGGTATACGACGAGGCCGACCATCCCTGGCTGATCGCCGAGAAGCGTTTCCTCGATGCCGTGCTTGCCGGCAGGGCGCGGATGCTCGGCATCTGCCTGGGCGCCCAGCTGCTGGCCGAGCGGCTCGGGGCCCGGGTGCTGACCGGCGGCGAGATGGAGATCGGCTGGTTCCCGGTCCAGCGCAGCCCGGCCGCCGCCGACACTGCGCTGGCCGCGGCCCTGCCCGAGACATTCATGGCCTTTCACTGGCACGGCGACAGCTTCGAACTGCCGGCCGGGGCCGTGCACCTGGGCCGCAGCGAGGCCTGCGCCAACCAGGGGTTTCTGCACGAAGGACGGATACTCGGGCTGCAGTACCACCTGGAGATGACCCCGGCCGGGGCGCAGGATCTGATCGACTGCCACCGGGATCAGCTCGGCTGCGGCCCGTTCAGTCAGACCGAGACGCAGCTGCTGGCTGCAGAGGCGCACTTCAACGAAGCCAACCGCCTCATGGCGCAGCTGATGGATGCGTTCACCGCGACGAACCCGGAGGAGGTCTGAACATGCCCATGAGTATCGGGGACATCATGACCGAGGAGGTGATGGCCATCCACATGGACGATACCCTGCTCACGGCGCACACCCTGTTCAAGCAGCTCGGGTTCCATCATCTGCTGGTGATCGAGGAGCGCAGACTGATGGGGGTGCTCTCGGACCGGGACATACTGCGCTGGATCGGGCCGCATCTGGACACGCCTGCGGAAACGCGGGCAGATCTCGAGCGCATGCGCCGGCCGGTCCATCAATTGATGACGCGCAAACCGGTCACGGTCACCCCGGATACCGCCATCACCTATGCCGGCAACCTGATGCTGGAGCAGCGCGTGTCCTGCCTGCCGGTGGTCAACGATCGGGGCCACCCGGTCGGCATCGTGAGCTGGCGCGACCTGCTCAGCGCCCACGTGATGCTGCAGCACGTGTGAGCCGGGGATGAGAACGCAAAAGAAACGGGCGGGGTACAACCCCGCCCGTTTCTTTGTACAGCCGGGCTGTCGGGGTCAACGACCGCCCTGCATGCCGCCACCCATGCCGGCGCCCATGCCGCCGCCGGCTGTGTCCGGCCGCGAACCGCCGCCCGCGGAAACCAGGGAATCGGCCAGGAACTCGTTGCCGGTGACAGTATCGTCGTCCATGGTATCCAGGCGGGCGTCATGGACATCCATCATGTCCGTGGCCCAGCTGGTGTCCCGTCTCACGTCTAATGACGCCTTCAGAGCCACCAAGCCGCGTCAGTGCAAGGCGCAGCGCGCAGGCAATGGCGCCTCCCTTGTCAAGCGCTGCAACGCCGCAATGGCGCGGCTTGGTGGCTCCCTTCGGGCAAGGCGATAAGCGGCCATCTGCGGCGTTGCTTGCCCTTGAGGTAGAATGACTACCCCGGCGGGCAAGCGCCTGGCATCTGGCCGCTTATCGCCTCGCTGAAGGCGTCATTAGACGTGAGACGGGACACAACCCCAGGGGCTGTTGTGGTCGGCGCTGGCAACCAAGGCGCTGCCGGAGAGGATCATACCCAGTACAGATGCTGCAATAGTCGTCCGTTTCATGACTGCTCCTGTGTGTCGTTGGTTCAAGCAGAAGTCATGTTAGCGGGCCGGCGTGGCCGCGTCCCTGTCACGGCCTGTCACTGCGCCGTTATGTGACCGGGCTCACACCGGGGGCCGTTCAGGAGGGGCGTGGTTCAGATGTGGCTGATGAGCTTGGCCTCGGGCACCCGGTTCTGCACCGCCCAGGCGATCTCGTTGCGCATGCCGGTCACCGGACGCATGCTGATCCAGAGCAGGTTGAGCTTGAGGTTGAGTTCGGCAAAGACCACGACTTCCTGGAAACAGGCCAGGACGGCCTGGATGTCGTCCAAGGTGCGCTGCAGCAGCTGGCGCGGCTTTTCCCGCAGCCCCGGGATCAGCATCATGAAATCGCTGAGGATCTGGCCGTCGCCGTCCACGCTCGGCGCGCGCTTGAACAGCGGCTCGTTGGCCTCCAGCAGGGGAAAGACGGCATGTCTGGGCAGGTTCATGGCAGGTCCCGGCGTGTCTGATCTGACTATAACAAAAGCGGCCCGGATTGCCACAGGCCTTAGCGGCCCGCCGCCGGGCCTCAGGCCGCCAGGGCGTCGCGGACCCGCTCAAGGCGTGTGCGCACCTCAGCGGCCAGGGCTTCAACACCTTCTTTTTCCACCAGTTTGAGCACGGCCGAGGGATCCATGAATCCGACCGTCACGCTGCCGTCGTCCTCCTGCCGCACCACGACATTGCAGGGCAGCAGCAGGCCGATATCGGGATCGGCCTCCAGCGCCTGGTTGGCCAGCTTCGGGTTGCAGGCCCCCAGGATCCTGTAGGGCGCGCGATCGATGTCGAGTTTCTTCTTCAGCGTGGCGCTGACGTCGATCTCGGTCAGCACCCCGAAGCCTTCCTTGCCCAGTTCTTCGGTCACCTTGTCGATGGCCGTATCGAAATCACCATTGAACTTCACATTGAATCCGTACATGGATACCTCCAATCGGTTGAACATCGCTGTCCGGGAGTATAACAAGCCTGCCCTGTGGCTAGAAAACAGATAAGGACTGCGTCGACGCCGCATCGCCGCACAGATTGATCTAGAAAGCGAAGCGCAATCCACCCATGAAGTAGAGGAAGTCGGATTCCTGCCCGGCCGCGTCAGCAATATCTTCTGTCTCGCCGGTCAGCGTCCGGTAGCGGATGCCGACATAAGGGGCGAATTCGCGCCTGATTTCATAGCGCAGCCGCAGATCCAGACTGACATCCGTCAGGCCCGCACCAAGACTGCGTTCAGAGATATCCTGTGCTGCGACGGCCAGTTCGGCGCGCGGCTGCAATACCAGCCGCTGGGTGATCCGGAGGTCGTATTCACCCTCAAACTCGACGGTCACATCCCCGTCTTCCGACAGGTACAGGGCATTGTCGAGTTCGAACTTGTAGGGCGCCAGCCCCTGGACCCCGGCCACGGCGGACCACCGGTCCTCGTAGCTGCCGCCCTCCCAGCCATTGGCGTACTGGACGCCGGCCTGAAGATTCCAGAAGGGCGTGATGAGTCGCGAATAGAGCAGGTCGGTTTCCGACTCCCCCTCGTCCGTGCCCTCGAACACCGCCTCGCCTTCCTGCTTCCACCAGAACTTGTGGAAGTCCTTACCGACCCAGCCCTGCGCCTCCCAACCGAGGTGATCGGACGCGTCATCCGCCTCCAGCCGGTATTCAAGCTGTTCGATGAAGGTAAAGACGTAGACACGGTCATCCGGGACCGTCCGGGGATAATCAGACGGTGGCGGGGTCTCGGCGTACTTGAACGCCTCCTCCAGCGTCATGCCCTCGGGTACGGGCGGATTTTCCACTGACGGCGGCTCTCCCTCATGCTGCCGGGCCGACTCATAGTGCATGGGGCGGTCCGAGGTCTCCGGCATGTCACCGCGATCCTGAGCCAGGGCGCCGCAGGGCATGAGTGCGGTCGCCGCCAGCAGGAAGAGAGGGACAGGAATCACGGGAGTGCTCACTTCAGGCGCCGACATCGATCGGCCCTCCTTCCAGCGACCTGACCACTGCGACAGTGCGGAACATGCCGGCCTCCATGTGATACAGCAGGTGACAGTGGAAAGCCCACTGTCCTGGGGCGTCGACCAGAATGTCCACGGTCAGCAACTCGGCCGGCTGGACGATCACCGTATGCTTGCGTGGATTGTCACCGTAATCGTCGGCACCTGCATACAGGTCCATCCACATGCCATGCAGGTGGATGGGGTGACTCATCATGGTGTCATTGATCATGTTGATACGGAGCCGTTCGCCGTACTGGAAGCGGATCATGTCCGATTCCGACCACTTCCTGCCGTCGAAGCCCCAGATGTACTTGTGCATGTTGCCGGTCAGGTGCAGATCGAACTCGCGCGTCGGGGGACGACGTCCGTACGGCCGCTCCAGGGCACGCAGCTGGCTGTAGGTCAGGACCCGCCAGCCGTCTTCGCCCAATCCCGCCCCCGGGTAGTCGAGGCGACGGTAGGCGGTAGCGGCCATGGTGATACTGGCCGGGCCATGTTCATCCGGGCCGTGCCTGATGCGGTCCGGGAGGTTGGTGACCGGCAATTCCCCATCGTCCTGATGTGACATGGGCTCAGACACACCGGCCGCATGCATCCCATCGTGCATTGCCTGATCACCCCCATGCCCGCCGTCGTGCATCATGCCCATATCCGCCATAGTCAGCATCGGTCGCCGTCTCTGTTCAGGCACTGCGGCGGCCATGCCCTGACGAGGAGCAAGCGTACCGCGGGCGTAACCGCTGCGGTCCATGGTCTCGGCAAACAGTGTGTAAGCCCGGTCATCCGGCAGTGTCACCACCACATCATAGGTTTCCGCCACCGCGATCCTCAGTTCGTCGGTCTCAACGGGTTTGACATTCTGACCGTCGGCCTGCACCACCGTCATCGGCAGCCCCGGAATGCGGACATCATAGAAGGTCATGGTGGAGGCATTGGCGATGCGCAGGCGCACCCGTTGGCCGGGCCTGGCGATAAAGGTCGGATTCTCATGCGCCGCCTTGCCGTTCATCAGGTAGGTATAGGTCGCGCCCGTGATATCCGCGATATCGGTCGGGTCCATGCGCATCCGGTCCCAGGCCAGGCGCTTTTGCAGCACCTCGGACATGGACATGCCGGTCGCCCGCATCTGTTCGTCGATATTGGCCAGGGTGGGCCGCTGGAAATTGTAGTAGCCCTCCATGGTCTTGAGCTTCCAGAGCACCCGATGCGGATCCTCGAAGGTCCAGTCGGACAGAACAATGGAATACTCAATATCGTATTCCACCGGATCCGGCCCGGCCGGCTCGACAATGAGCTGGCCGTAATGCCCCAGCTGCTCCTGCAGACCGGTATGACTGTGATACCAGTAAGTGCCGTTCTGGCGGACCGGGTAGCGATAGGTGAACGTCTCGTTGGCAGGAATGCCGGGGAAACTGATGCCCGGCACCCCGTCCATGTTGAACGGCAGCAGAATGCCGTGCCAGTGGATCGAGGTCGATTCATTCAGGCGGTTGTGGACGCGAATGAGCGCCTCCCTGCCTTCCTGCATGCGGATGACAGGGCCGGGGATGGAGCCGTTGATGGCAATGGCCCGCCCGGGCTTGCCGCCGACGAGCAGGTCACGGTATTCGAGATAGAGATCGATACCGCCGGGGTCGGTGGCATTCAGTTCGCCGAATTCTCCGGCATGACCAGGCACGCCCGAAGGTTTAGCGGTGAGCACCCCTGGAAAGTACAGGCCCAGCGAAGCCAGCGAGGCCGCCTGTATGAATTGTCGTCGGGAGAGAACCCCAAGCCCGGGGGGCTTCGTTTTGCTTTCCATCATACTCACCTGCTGAAAGACATTCCGGAGTTACAACCACGGATTGTGTTCCGGATTGATTACCCGGGACGATTGGCCCTATGCAACCCGGATTCACACCCTAGCACATCATTTCCGACCCAATGCACGAAACCATGTGCATAGCAGGGCAAAGGGTAACGCGCAACAACAGCGGGACGGGATTCATGATCTGGATCCGGCACCCCCTCGCCCATGCGCCACGTCGATCGCCTCCGCACCCGATTCATCCAGGCGTTCGGTTTCGACCTGCAGGGTGACAAAGAAGAAGCGGAACCGCTCCTTTAGCATGGCGACGGCTGCGGACAGCACCTGTTGGGGATCCGCCCCGTCGGCGGCACGGATATGCCCGGAAAACACATAGCGTCCGCTGGTCAGCGCCCAGGCATGAACATGATGCGCATCCTCGACGCCATCCTGTTTCTCCAGGGCCTCGACCACCTCCGCCAGGCTCACGTCCGCCGGCGTGCCCTCCATCAGCAGATGCGCGGCATCCCGCAGGATGCCCCAGCTCGCCCACAGCAGCACGAATCCGAAGGCCATGCCCAGGATGGGATCGATCAACAGGAACCCGGTGTAACGGATCACCACTGCGGTGACGATGATGAGCAGGCTGCCGACGAAGGTCTGGATGATATGCCACAGCGCACCCTTGACGTTGAGGTCGCTGCGACTCTCCTTCCAGATAAGACCGAGGGAGATGAACTCGGTCACCAGGCCGCCGGCCGCGGCCAGCAGCATCGGGCCTGTGGGCAGTTCAATCGGGTCGGCCAGGCGCATCGCGCCCATAACGATGACCACCAGGGCCATGCCGAGCAGAAAGCCGCCATTGACCAGGGCGCCGATGATCTCCGCCCGGTACCAGCCGAAACTGCGATCCTCGTCGGCGGGCCGGCGGGCCAGCCGCGCGGCGATGATGGCCACGAGCACCCCGCCCACGGCGGAGAAGGTGTGAAAGGCATCCGAGATCACGGCGATGGAACCGGTCCAGATACCGATGCCCATCTCAATGATGAAATAGATCCCGGTCAGCCAGGCCGATATCGCCATTCCGCGCCCGCTCGACGGCATGTGCCCGGCGTGGCCCGTTGCATGCGCATGCTCGTTCATGGCTGCCGCACCCTCAGCACCAGCTGGCCTGACCGTACAGCGGATCACTGAGCAACTGCATGACATTGGCCTCGATCACACGGTAACCCACATTGCCGTACAGCCGCTGCCGGCCCTCGTTCAGCACCAGGCAGGGGCTGCCCGGCACCTGATGCAGCTCCTTTGCCTGCAGGTCCAGGTGGGCGGCGGCATGGGCCCGGCCGGAATCGATGCGCTCGCTCAGCTTCTCCATGGGCAGGCCCAGGGACGCAGCGGTATCGTCCTGCACGGCTCGATCAGCGATATTCCCGGCATCCCGGAAGAACCTTTCCCGCAACCGCCAGGCGAGCTCCTCGGCGCCTGAGCGCACTGAATCTCCAGGCACTGCAGTATCCAGTTCCCCGTCGGATTCCAGCAGCTGGGCCGCCTTGACAAAGACATGGGCCGGTACGGATGAGGCCGGCACGTTGCGCTGCCAGATCTCAGGGTTGATCTCGACATGATCCCATGTGCCGGCAGTCTCACGCACATGCCTGCCGAAGCCTTCGAACCCGCCGCGGTCCCGCCAGCCCTCGCCTATGCGGCTCGCCGTGTCCCCGAACAGTGGGATGTAATGGTGCCGAACAAGGACTTTGTCACCGAACGCGCGCCGCAGCTCATCCAGCTTGATCTGCGCGCCGTAGGCCCATACACACAACAGATCCGAAAAATAATCGATTTTGACTCGAGGCTCTTTCATTTGTATTCCCGGGTAAATTTCCGCCCGGACCGTGCTGGAGCGGCACCGCCCCTCAACGATCCAGATCCTTCATTTTGCGTTCATATTCTTCTTTATCGATTTCGCCTCTGGCATAGCGCTCCTTCAGGATCTCGCGGGCACTGGGTGTGCTGCGCCCCCCGTCCCCTCCGCCCCTGCCGCTCAGCCCCACGACCAGGCCGACGACGAGCACGATCGCCACAATCCAGAATATCAGGCCGAAGCCGTGTCCGAAGAAGCCCCAGCCCCAGTCATCAGAATGCATGATTCTTCCTCATGTAGTAATCAATCATATTGGTACTAGCGGCGGGGAGAGCGCAAAACCGCCCTCCCCGGATCCACTAACGTGTAGTAGTCGCGATCTGATCTGACAGTTACCGGCTCCGAGGAAGCCGTGGCTGTCAGGTCAAGTTCAGGCGATGAACTTTTCCTTCCAGATTTGTTTGCCATCCTCCCATGTCGCCATGGGCGTGCGTCCGCAGCACATCTTGCCCTGATGGGTGCGCTCATTATTGTAGTACGCCAGCCAGGTGTCCAGATCCGCCTGTAGGGATTCCAGGTTCGTGTAGATGTGCTTGCGGAACGTGACCTGGTAGAACTCCTGGAGAATGGTCTTGTGGAAGCGCTCGCAGATCCCGTTGGTCTGCGGGGAACGGGCCCGGGTGCGGGTGTGCTCGATGTCGTTGACCGCCAGGTAGAGCTGGTAGTCATGGCGATCGGCCTTGCCGCAGTATTCCGTCCCTCGGTCGGTCAGGATGCGCAGCAGCGGCAAGCCATGCTCTTCATAGAACGGCAGCACCCGGTCGTTGAGCAGATCCGCCGAGGTGATCGGCGTCTTGGTCGTGTAGAGCTTGGCGAAGGCCACCTTGGCGTAGGTGTCGACAAAGGTCTGTTGGTAGACCCGGCCCACGCCCTTGAGCGTGCCGACGTAGAAGGTGTCCTGGGAGCCGAGGTAGCCCGGATGGGCGGTCTCGATCTCGCCGCAGGCCACGTCGTCCTCTTTCTTCTTCTCCAGGGCGGCGACCTGAGCCTCGGTCAGCACGATGCCCTCCTGCGCCACCTTGGCCTCCAACGCCTTGAGCCGGTCGCGGAAGCAGGCCAGCTCGTGGCGCAGCCACACACAGCGCACGCCGCTGGGGGAGACAAAAATCCCACGCTTTCTCAACTCGTTACTGGCACGGACCTGGCCATGGGCCGGGGCCTCCAGGGCATACTCCACCACGGCGGCCTCTGTGGCCTCGTCGGTGCGGTTCTTGATGTTGGGCTTACGGCGGGACTGGTCGAACAGGCCCTCGACCCCGCCGTCCTCGACGGCGGCCTTGTAGCGGTAGAAGGTGTCGCGGGACAGGCCCATGACCTTGCAGGCGCGGGAGACGTTGCCCAGCTCCTCGGCCAGATTCAGCAGGCCCAGCTTGTGTTTGATGATTCTCTCGTTAGTATTGAGCATGAGGGTTACCTCTTTTGGTTCCGATGGTGAGTTCGCACTTCCATCAGAACCGGTAACCCTCACTTTTTCAAGTCAGGTGTCAGATCAAGTCGAAACTACTTCAACTAACGGTTGTGCATCCTTTCGTGCTCCTGCTGATGCTCCATCATCTGGTCCATCATCATCTGCATCATGTCCATGCGACGATCCATGTGCTGAACCTTCTCGCTCATCATGCCGTCCGACATGCGTGAGTCCGACTTTCCTTTCATTCCGTCATCATGCATGCCCTTCTGGCCACCCATCATTCCACCGCTCTTTCCTGAGCCATCCATCATGCCGCCGCCCTGTTTCGAGCCGCCCATCATGCCCATGCCGCCGCCCATGTTCTCCATCATGCTGCCGCGGCCACCGGACATCTGATGCATTTCCTTCATGGTTTCGCGCATCTGCTTCATGTGCTTTTCCATCATGTCATGGCGATGACTTTCGTTCTTGGCGTTGCGGGCCTGTTCCATGGTGTGATCCATGTCCTGCATCCGCTTCTGCATGTTCATCATGCCGCCATTATCAGCAGCAATCGCTGCAGGCGCGGAAACACTCAGAGTAATCAACATTGCGCTAATCATGGACTTCATGACATTCCTCCTTTCATTGCCGGAACAGGGTACTTGCTGAGCATTTCCGGGAGCCGGCTTATCTCCCGATAAGCTCAATAGTGAAACCGGATTTGAAATCCGCTCATGCATCCATTGCCTCGACGCATCGATATCCAACACAGTCATTCATGCTCGCGCGCCAGCCGGCAAGCAGCCTGCTGGGTCTCCGTGCGCACATCGCCACGGGTCACGAACCAGACCCCCAGCAGTGCCACGAATATCCCCATCGACTCGTATCCCCCGATCCTTTCACCAAACAGTGTCAGCCCCATGATCAGACCGAAGATGGGGGTCAGGAAGCTGAATGTGGTCAGACGGCCGAGTGCTGCCCGGCGCAGCAGCACGAACCACAACAGGGAGGCCAGTGCTGTGCCCACCAGACTGAGTGTGAGCCATGCGAACAGAAAGTCCCGGCTCCAGTTGATGGCGGAGATCCCGCCCTCGCCAAGATAGCCGGCCGCCAGCAGGGGCGTACTGCCGATCAGAAGCTGCGATCCCACGACCATCAGGGGATCGGCGCGGCCGACCAGACATTTCAGGACGACGTTGGCGAGCGCCACCCCCGCCGCCCCGGCCAGCAGATACCCTATGCCGATGGGCGAACCGGTACCCTCGAGATCCAGCAAACGCGGGAGGCTTATCACCAGGATGCCCGCAAAGCCCAGACCGAGCCCGAGTCTGCGCCGCGGGCCCAATGCCTCGCCCAGCAGCAGCCAGGCCAGGACGGCGGTCAGCAGAGGCTGGGTGTTTTCGATGACGGTCGCCAGGCCAGGCGCCACCCAGCCGCCGCCGATGAACATGCCGAAGAACCCCAGGCTGGTCGCACTCAGTCCGACCATGGCCAGCATCGCCCACACCCGCAGGCCGCGAGGAACCGGCCGACCGAGCAGCAATCCGACTCCCAACAGCACAACACCGGCCAGCAGCGCCCTGAGTCCGGCAAACATCAGCGGCGGTGATGCGGCCAGTCCGATATTGATCAGGGGAAAACACAGCGCCCAGAGAAAGGCCAGCAACACCAGCAGCGCCACGGTGCCCGGCGACAGTGCCGAGCGGCTTTGCGTGATATCTCTGTTCATTGCGCATACCGCCCCAGCAGTTTCGCATTGATCGCCACGATCACCGTGCTGAGCGACATCAGCGCCGCGCCCAGGGCGGGCGAGAGCACCACCCCGGCGGTGTAGGCCACACCGGCGGCCAGCGGGATGGCAAAGGCGTTGTAGCCCGTTGCCCACCACAGGTTCTGGATCATCTTGCTGTAGGTGGCTCGGGACAGGGCCATGATGTCGGCCACGTTGCGCGGGTCGGATTTGACCAGCACGATATCCGCCGACTCGATCGCCACGTCCGTGCCGGCACCGATGGCCACACCGAGGTCGGATTCCACCAGGGCGGGGGCATCGTTCACCCCATCGCCGACCATGGCCACGCTCAGACCCCGCTGCTTCACCTCACGGATCTTTTCCGCCTTCTGCTCCGGCAGCACCTCGGCGAAGTAGTCATCCAGCCCGAGTTCGCCGGCCACGGCGCGGGCCACCGCCTCGGCATCGCCGGTGAGCATCATGCACTGGATCCCCATCGCCTTGAGCCGGTCGATGGCAGCGCGGGATTCCTCACGCACGATGTCGGACAGGGCCACGGCGCCGACGGGCCGGTTGTCCTCCAGCACATAGACCACCGTCTTGCCCTGCGCCATCAGCTGCCCCGGGCGATTGTCGTCCAGTTCGATCTTTTCGCTGCGCAGGTAACCGGGGCTGACGACATGGACCAAGGTGCCGTCCACCCTGGCCCGGGCGCCCTGCCCCGGCAGGTTCTCGAAGTCGGACACCTGGCCGGGCGTGATGCCGCGTTCCTGCGCCGAACGCACAATCCCGGCGGCGATGGGGTGCGAGGACTGGCTCTCCAGCGCGGCTGCCAGTTGCAGCACCTGCTCTTCGCTGCGGCCCTCCAACGCCACCACATCGCTGACGCCGAAGCGGCCTTCGGTGAGGGTGCCGGTCTTGTCGAAGACGACGGCCTGGAGATTACGGGCGCGCTCGAAGGCGGCGCGATCCCGGATCAGCAGGCCGCTGCCCGCCGCCAGACTGGTGCTCACCGCCACCACCAGCGGCACCGCCAGGCCCAGGGCGTGCGGGCAGGTGATCACCATGACGGTGACCATCCGCTCCAGCGCGAAGTTGAACTCCCGGCCCAGCCCCAGCCAGGCCAGCAGGGTCAGGCCGCCGACGGACAGGGCGATGTAGGTCAGCCACTGGGCCGCGCGGTTGGCCAGGTCCTGGGTGCGCGAGCGGGTTTCCTGCGCCTCCCGCACCATCTCGATGACCTGGGAGAGGTAGGTCTCGTCGCCGGTCTTGCGGATCTCCAGGGTGATGGCGCCCTCGCCGTTGATCGCCCCGCCGATGGCCTCCTCGCCCTCGCCCTTCTCCACCGGTCGGGACTCGCCGGTGAGCATGGATTCATTGAGGCTGGTCCGGCCGCTGACGATCACCCCGTCGGTCGGCACCTTCTCCCCCGGTTTCACCAGGACCCGGTCGCCGGGCTTGAGTTCCGTGACCGGCACGTCCTCGCTGTCGCCATTCTCGTTCAGGCGGTGGGCCGTGGTCGGCATCAGCTTGACCAGTGCCTCGAGCGCCCCGGAGGCCCCCATCACCGATTTCATCTCGATCCAGTGCCCCAGCAGCATGACGTCGATCAGGGTGGCCAGTTCCCAGAAGAACACCTTGCCCGCCAGGCCCAGAACCACGGCTGCGGAATAGAAATAGGCCACCGAAATCGCCAGGGCGATCAGGGTCATCATGCCTGGCTGTCGCTGCCTGAGTTCGGACAGCAGCCCGCCGATGAAGGGCCAGCCGCCGTAGAAATACACCACCGTCGAGAGCGTCAGCAGGGCATAGGCATCGCCGGGGAACGCCAGTGCCTGCTCCAGGCCGAGAAACGCCTGGATCATCGGCGACAGGACCAGAATCGGGACGGTGAGGGCCAGCGATATCCAGAACCGCCGCCGGAAATCGGCAATCATCCCGGCATGGTGGCCATGGCCGGCATGCCCGTGCCCCTGATCGCCGGCGTGGTGGTCAAGTTGCCCCTGCCCGGTCGCCGTATGGCCGGCATGCTCATGTGATGACATGGAAGCGTTATCCGGCATCAGACATCAGCCCTTGGCGTCGGCATTCTCGAAGAAGGCGCGCAGTTCGTGCTCGCTCGGCTGCCCGTGGAACACAACCCTGTCATCGACAATAAGGGTGGGCGAATGCCGTACCACATAACGCGCCACCGCCTCCGGGTTCTCCTCCACGAACAGCAGTTCATAAGGCACGCCGAGCTCATTCAACTCCCGTTCCAGATTGGGGCGATGGATGCATTCCCTGGTTGCCATGATCTTGACGTTCATGCTTGATCTCCATGTTCACTGAATGAATGAATGTTCGGACACGAGCACCGTTTCAGTGATGGCGATGACCGGAATGTGCTGAACCGCCCATGGGTTCGACCTCCCGCGATGCGGATTCAGTCTCCTCAAGCAGATGCACGAAGGAGCGCTTCAGGCGCTCGCCCCAGCCTCCGCCAAGGTCTACACCCGCCGCTTCCAATGCCCCTTCTATCTGACGGGCCGTGATCTGCATCAGGTCGTAATCGACCTCCAGCACATCCGTCTTCGGTCGCCTGGCTGTAACGCTCATCAGCCCGTTCAGCCGGTTTATGACCTGTTCGGCCTGGTGTTGATCGAGCGGCTTGCCCAGATGGATCCGGCGTGATTTTCGCCAGGCCTCATCCGAGTGCTTTGCCGCCGGTTCACCGGGATTACCAATGAACAGGCCAGGGTTGTCCTGGAAACGCTCCCGGCATTCCTCGGAGCAGAACGCGAAATGCATACCGCGGAATTCCAGAGGGTAAGAGACAGGACTCACCCACATGCCGCATACAACATCCCGTATCTGATCCTCCACATGCTGCATACCGTGGCTCCTACGCTATTTTTTCGGGGGAAACTCGGCATCGCTGGGAGAATCACCCTGCGCCTCCCGCTGCACGAGCAAGGCGCTGTTCGCACCTCCGTGCTGGAGATCCCGATAGAGGACATCCACCACATGCCCGGCCCCGTCAAACATCAACGTATAGCTCCTGGACGCAGGGTGGTCATACGTGTCCAGCATCGTCATCTCCCCACCGCCCGGCCGCCTGAAGGTCTCCGGCTTCCCGCCTCTATGTATCTCATACACCCATCCCGTGAGACCGTTGACCAGAGACACGGTCCGGTGGGCCTTGCCGTGATGGGAAAAGGCTGCCTGCCTGTCTATCTGCCCCAACGGATACCGTTCCAGTATCTGTTCCGGGCTGGTTTCCAGGTTAAAGACAGGTGGCATGGGTGCATGATCCGTCTCGGCATGCGCCATGGTCGCCAGCAACAACGCCAGCGGCAGAATACGTTTCAGGGAAATGCCTTTCATTTGAGTCCCTCCTGTGGAACACAACTTGACACGATCAGAGTTCCGCTGCTCCAGCCGGTTTCTTCGACTGAATTCTGAACACCCCGGTGACCGGCAGGACGGCGACCGGTCCATCGCTCGCTTCGCCTGTACGGGCGGTTTGCACGATGGCATCGACCAGGGCGGTGCTGCGATGATCCGCGGTAAATCTCTCCACTCTTACGGGCCGGGTCAGCGGATCTTCATGAAAGAAATCTTTGTGCTCTCCGAACCCCTGCATCGGTGTCACGCTCATGCCGCGCGCCCCCTGACCAATCACCGCCGTCTCCACGCATCCAGACAGCGGCTGCGAACGATTGCCGTCACTTTGCGATCTTTCATGGATGTCTCCGGGAAGATGAAGGCTAGGACAGAATCCTCTCATGGCAAGGGCCCGGAATCGGCCGGCGCCCGAATGTATAGCCATGTCTCGCCGCCGCCCCGCCGGGCGGGCACGTGCAAACGCGGTCAGGTAGACCGTGGCTCCCGGTGCGGGATCAGATTTGCGGAGGGATATAGGGTGGAGAGAGTTCGATGCCGCGCAGCGCCGACTCCGTATGCGCGCACATCAGGGGGTGGAAGTCAGGATTGGCATTACCGACTCCGCCCGGCAATGTCAGGATACTGCCGGAGGCATGCAGGCATTGATCGCAGGAAGGGCAGTCGCAAACCATTTTACAGCAGTCCATCCCTCGATCAGGATCGGCAAGCTCCTGTCCCTCAGGTTCATTCCCGGCACGCTGCATTGCCATTTGCTGGCAGTGCGCTGCGGTCAAGGCGCTGTCCGGCGACTGCCCCTGATCGAATGCGGCAGGAATGGCAACGGCAAGGCGGGCGGGCACCAGGGCGATAACCAGTACCAGCAGATACACCAGAAAGGCTGTGGTTTTGTGATGCTTGCCCGGCATGAGGGTTACCCGTCCCGGTGTGTTCAAGTATTGCTTTTACACCATTCCACAATTATAGCTGTCATACCATGACATGCATCAAGTCAGGCCAATCGATGACAGGCGACGAACTGCCGCATCAGCCAGACCAGAACGGGTGGTATCACCAGCCTCTGCATCAGCGCTCGAGCCCGCGCCCGCGCCAGAGCAGGAACACCGCCGGTATCACCAGCAGCGTCAGCACGGTGGCGCTGACCATGCCGCCGACCATGGGCGCGGCGATGCGCTGCATCACCTCGGCGCCGGTGCCGCCGCCCAGCATCACCGGCAGCAGGCCGAAGATGATGGTCGCCACGGTCATCAGGATGGGCCGCACCCGCATCAGGCCGCCTTCCAGTACCGCCGCATGCAGATCCTCGCGGTTGGGAGAGCGTCCCTCCCGGCGCGCCTGTTCACGTCGCCGCCTCCAGGCCAGGTTGAGATAGACCAGCATCACCACCCCGATCTCGACCGCCACGCCGGCCAGGGCAATGAAGCCCACGCCGACGGCCACGCTGAGGTCGTAGCCGAGCCCGTACAACAGCCAGACCCCACCGACCAGCGCCAGCGGCAGGGTGGCGAGGATGATGGCAACCTCGGTCAGGCGGCGGAAATTGAGGTAAAGCAGCAGCACGATGATCCCGGCCGTCACCGGCAGCACCAGGGCCAGGCGCTGCTGCGCCCGCTGCATGTATTCGTACTGGCCCGACCAGCTGACCGAATAGCCCGGCGGCAGGGAGACCTGTTCGCGTACCGCGGCCTGCGCGGCCTCGACGTAGCCGCCCAGATCACGGCCCTCGATATCGACGAAGATCCAGCCGTTGGGGCGGGCGTTCTCGCTCTTGATCATACCCGGCCCCTCCTCGACCCTGATGCTGGCCACATCGCCCAGCGCCAGTTGCTTGCCGTTGGCTGCGACGATGGGCAGGTTGCGCAGTCGGCCCAGGGAATCGCGCAGTTCGCGCGGGTAGCGCAGATTGACCGGGTAACGCTCCAGCCCCTCGATGCTCTGGGTGAGATTGATGCCGCCGACGGCGGTGCGCACGATGTCCTGCACGTCGGCGATATTCAGCCCGAAGCGCGAGGCCGCACTGCGGTCGATGTCGATGGTGACATAACGGCCGCCCGCCACCCGCTCGGAGAAGGCGCTGGCCGTGCCCGGGACCTGCTTGAGCACCGCCTCGATCTCGGCACCGACCTCCTGGATCACGTCCAGGTCCGGCCCGGCGACCTTTACACCCACCGGCGTCTTGATGCCGGTGGCGAGCATGTCGATGCGGGTCTTGATGGGGAATGTCCAGCTGTTGGCCAGGCTGGGGATCTTCACGACCCGGTTCAGTTCCTGCTTGAGCCCCTCCAGGGTCATGCCCGCGCGCCACTGTTCGCGCGGCTTGAGCAGGATGGTGGTCTCGATCATGGTCAGCGGCGCCGGGTCGGTCGCGGTCTCGGCGCGTCCGATCTTGCCGAACACCCGTTCCACCTCGGGCACCGAAGCGATCAGCTTGTCGGTCTGCTGCAGCAGTTCGCGCGCCTTGCCGATGGACAATGCCGGAAAGGTGGTCGGCATGTAGAGCAGATCACCCTCGTCCAGAGGCGGCATGAATTCCGAACCCAGACGCTTGTCCAGCGGCCACCAGCCGGCCAGCGGCCAGGCCATGGAGACGGCCACCAGCAGGGTGACGGCCAGGACGGTACGGGGAAACCGCAGCACGCCATTGATCACCGGGCGGTAGGCCGCCACCAGCGCCCGGTTCACCGGGTTGCGCTGCTCAGGCAGGATACGGCCGCGGATGAAGTAGCCCATCAGCACCGGCACCAGGGTGATCGCCAGACCGGCCGCGGCCGCCATGGCATAGGTCTTGGTGAAGGCCAGCGGCGCGAACAACCGCCCTTCCTGTGCCTGCAGCGTGAACACCGGCAGGAAGCTCAGGGTGATGATGAGCAGCGAGAAGAACAGGGGCGGACCGACCTCGCCGGCGGCCTTTGCCACCGTCTCCCAGCGATCAACGGCCACGTCCTTTGCCTGTTCCAGATGCTTGTGCAGATTCTCGATCATCACGATCGCCGCATCCACCATGGCGCCGATGGCAATGGCGATTCCGCCCAGCGACATGATGTTGGCATTGATGCCCTGGTGCTTCATCACGATGAAGGCGGCCAGCACCCCCAGCGGCAGGCTGATCAGTATCACCAGCGAGGAACGCAGATGGAACAGGAACAGGGCACAGACCAGGGCCACGATCAGGAATTCCTGTACCAGCTTGTGCTTGAGTGTCGCCACGGCACGCTCGATCAGACCGGAGCGATCATAGGTGGTGACGATCTCCACCCCCTCGGGCAGGCTGGGCCGGAGCTGGTCGAGCCTGGCCTTGACCGCCTCGATGGTGGCCTGGGCGTTGCCGCCCCAGCGCATGATGACGACACCGCCGACCACCTCGCCCTCGCCGTCGAGCTCGGCGATGCCGCGGCGCATCTGCGGCCCCAGCCGGATGTCGGCGATATCGCCCAGCAGCACCGGGGTGCCGTTGGCATTCACCCCCACCGGGATGCCCTCGAGATCGTCGATGCTCTGGATGTAGCCGTTGGCGCGGACCATGTATTCGGCCTCGGCCATCTCGATGACCGAGCCGCCGACCTCCTGGTTGCCGCGCTGAATGGCCTGCTTGATCTGCGCCAGCGGGATGCCGTAGGCGCGCAGCCGGTTGGGATGCACCACCACCTGATACTGTCTGACCATGCCGCCCACGGTGGCGACCTCGGACACGCCTTCCACGGTCTGCAGTTCGAACTTGAGAAACCAGTCCTGCAGGCTGCGCAGCTGCGCCAGATCGTGCCTGCCCGTACGGTCGACCAGGGCGTACTGGAAGATCCAGCCCACGCCGGTGGCATCCGGCCCCAGTGCCGGCGTGACCCCGGGCGGCAGCCGGTCCTGCGCCTGGGAGAGATATTCCAGCACCCGCGAGCGGGCCCAGTACAGATCGGTGCCCTCGTCGAACAGGACATAGACATAGGAATCGCCGAAGAATGAGTAGCCCCGCACCGTCACCGCGCCCGGCACCGACAGCATGGTGGTGGTCAGCGGATAGGTCACCTGGTCCTCCACCACCTGCGGCGCCTGCCCCGGATAGCTGGTCTTGATGATGACCTGCACATCGGACAGGTCCGGGATCGCATCCAGCGGCGTGGTCTTCAGCGAGTAACCGCCCCACACCGCCAGGATGACGGTCAGCAGCAGGACCAGGAAGCGGTTGTGGATTGACCAGCGGATGATGGCTTCGATCATTTATCTGTACTCGTTACCTGAATCAATGCCCACCACGAACAAAATCAACCGTCATCCCGGCGCAGGCCGGGATCCAGAGACCACGGCGGGCCATGGATTCCGGCCTGCGCCGGAATGACGGGGCAAAACAACGTTGCACTCCAACCATTGTTCTATTCGCGTTCATTCGCGTTCATTCGCGGCTGATCCCTATGCTCCGAAACTCCACTCGCATCCAGCCGGTTCAGCGCGCCCCTGATGCTGGCCTCGGAATCGATCAGGAACTGGCCGGAGGTGACCACACGGTCACCCTCCGCCAGCCCGCGCCGGATCTCCACCCAGTCGCCGGATTCGATGCCGGAGACGACTTCCCGGGCGCTGAAGCGGCCTTCGCCCAGGGCCAGGATGACACGCTCGTTCTCGCCGGTGCGGATCAGCGCCTCGAGCGGGATGACCAGCCCCGGCTCGCTGGCGCCGGCGAAGATGCGCACATCCGCGTACATATCCGGCTTGAGCCGCTCCTGCAGATTATCGAAGCGCAGCCTCACCTTCAGGGTATGGGTCCTCGCATCCAGGGTCGGATAGACGAACTCGACCTCGCCCTCCCATACCTCGCCCGGCAGATAGGGCAGGCGCACCTCGGCCGGCTGGCCGACCTCGACCCAGTCGGCCTGGCGCTCGAACACGTCCGCCATCAACCAGACGCTTGACAGATCCGCCAGTGTCATCACCTCGGTTTTCGGCTGCACATACATGCCTTCGCGGATGTTGAGCGCGGCAACGATGCCGTCCTGACGGGCATGGTAGGCCACGCGCTGCTCGACCTTGCGGGTACGGCCCAGCCGATCGATCTGGGCCGGGCTCATGCCCAGCGCCTGCAGCCGTTCGTGCGAGGCCAGCTTGAGGCCCGCATTGCCCGTATTCAGCGCCTGCAGGTATTCCTCCTGGGCGTTGACCAGTTCGCGCGAATAGACCTCGAACAGCACATCCCCCTTCTGCACGCGTTCGCCGTCCGACTTGACGTACAGCCGGTCGATCCAGCCATCGGTGCGCAGATGGATGTGGCTGATGTAGTTTTCGTTGTAGTCGACATAGCCGACCGTATCGATGCGCCGCCACAGACGCTCGCGCTGGACCTCGGCGGTACGCACCCCCAGGTTCTGCACCATCACGGGATCGATTTCGAGCCGGTCGCCGGCGCCGGCCTCATCGGCATAGACGGGTACCAGGTCCATGCCCATGGGCGACTTGCCCGGCTTATCGCGGCGGTAGCCGGGATCCATGGGCGCGACCCAGTACAGGATCTCGCGCTCGCCTGCCGCCCCTGCCGGAGCAGTGGCATCGGAGCCATCGGCAGTCTCCGCTGCATCCGTCCCGCGCTGGCGATCCTGACTGCAGCCGCCGAGACCGAGCGCCAAGGAGATCCAGATTATTGTCAGCATCTTCCGGGTCATGATTCCTCTCCCACCAGGTAGCGCAGCCGGGCCGCGGTCTGGGCCAGGTCGGTCCGCAGCCGCAGTGCGGTCAGCCGCGCGTCCAGCTGGATCAGCCGGGCCCGCATCAAGGCGGTGAAATCCGACACCCCGCTCTGATAGGCCTTGAGCGAGGCCTCGGCGTGCTGGCCGGCCTCGGGCAGCAGCCGCTCGCGGTAGCGCGCCAGCCGTGCCTGCAACCGTTCGCGCTCGGCCAGGGCGGTCTCAAGCTGCTGGCGCAGTTCACGCCGCAGTTCATCGCGTTCGAGCTCGACCGCGGTGACTTCATACTGGCGCGCTGCCAACGCCCGATCCTGGCGCTTGTCGGTGAACAGCGGCAGATCCACCATCACCATGGCCGAGAGCAGGTCGCTGCGGCCGCTGCCGTCGGCCTCGCGGCCATTGCGCTCACCGTAGGTGACATCCAGGCTCCAGCCCGGCTTGTAACGCTCGCGGGCCGCGTCCACCTCCAGCCGGCCGGCCTCGATCTCCCGGTTCACCTGCTGCAGCTGCGGATGGCGGTCCAGGGCCTGATGCATGACGGACGGCACGGACAGGGCCGGCTGCTCGGGGAAGTCCTCGGCCAGGGGCCGCTGCGCGGCCTCCGGGCCGACCAGCCGGGCCAGCTCGGCCCGGGCCGTTTCCAGCCGGGTGCGCACCCGCTCGCGGCGGTCATCCAGCAGGGACAACTCCACCCCGGCACGCAGCACATCCTGCTGGTTCTTGCGCCCGGCGCCGTAGTAGGCCCGGGTGATGTCGACCAGGTCCTCGAACAAACGATAGGTTTCGTCCAGGATGCGGGCCGCCCGCGACTGGTAATAGACTTCCAGGAAGGTCTGCCGCAGTTCGCGCAGCACCTCGCGCCGCCGGGCCTCGGCCCGGGCACTCATACCGGCGGCCAGGCGCTCCTGACGCTGTCCGGCCAGGGCCAGGGTGCGTCCCGGCGGAAACCGCTGCTGGATACCGACCTGCAGCTGACTCATGGGGGTGTCGGAACGGTCGAAGGACTCCACCGGCAGGTTGCCCACGCCCAGCTTCAGGGTGGGGTCGGGCAGCTGGGCCGCGGCCACGGCCTGCTCGTGCCGGGCCCGGGCCCCGGCCTCGAACGCCGCGGCGCGGCGGTCATGGATCAGCGCCAGCGCCTCGGCCTCTGCCAGAGACAGGTGTGCCGCGACAAGGCCAGTCGGATGGATGAGGATCCCGGCCAGGATCCAGGGTAGTGCGCGCATGGGAAGCTCCTCGAATGAACCGGATCAGTAGCGGATACGAGGAGGATAGCTATTCCAGAAAGGCGCAGTCCCGCAGATACAGGGACGCTGAAGCAGGCGGACAGGTACGCACTGCGGCGATGGTTGGCGGCGGCCCGCGCCAGGCCTGCCAGGCAGCGCCGCCCCCCGGTTGCAGGGCCGGCTGATCGGGAAACCCGGCCGGGATCAGCGCGGCCGGCTCGGTGATCGGGCCGCTGCCGACCTCGGCCACCGGGCACAGGCCACCCTGGTGCTCGTGCTCGCAGCACTCCGGCGACTGCGGCTCGGGCTGCATGTGCTGGCAGTGATCGGCCGGCGGCGGCGCCGCGCCGGCCGCGGCCCAGCAGTGACCGCAGGCCAGCGACAGCCAGCCGGCCAGCAGTATGCCGACCAGGCTCAGAATGGATGAATGCCGCTGCCTGTGCATGACACCAAATATAACCCGCTGACACAAAAGGGCAAGCCGGTGATAAAGGGCGCCACGGAAAACACGGAAAAAATACATTTGAAAATCAATCAGCAGGTTGGGGCAGTTCAGTCCTGCGGGCCAGGTTAGTACAGCGAAGCCGACACGGACGCTGCATGTTGGGTTACGGCGCAATGCGCCTAACCCAACCTACATTCACTATTCCGTGTTTTCCGTCTATTCCGTGGCGCTCTTGATATCAATCGCCCGTCAGCCGGCGCTGGGCCTCGCGGTACTTCTCAGCCGTCTTCGCCACCACCTCCGGCGGCAGGTGCGGCCCCGGCGCGGTCTTGTCCCAGTCCAGGGTCTCCAGGTAGTCGCGCACATACTGCTTGTCGAAGCTGGGCGGGCTGGTGCCGACCTGATATTCATCCGCCGGCCAGAAGCGCGAGGAATCCGGGGTGAGCACCTCGTCGATCAGGAACAGCTGGCCGGTCTCGTCCAGACCGAATTCGAATTTGGTGTCGGCGATGATGATGCCGCGCTCGCGGGCATAGGCGGCGGCCTCGCTGTAGATGCCCAGGCTGACATCGCGCACCATGGCGGCCAGTCCCTTGCCCAGCAGGGCCTCGGCGCGGTCGAAGTCGATGTTCTCGTCATGATCGCCCACCTCCGCCTTGGTGGAAGGGGTGAAGATGGGCGTGGGCAGCTTGTCGGCCTGCTGCAGCCCGGCGGGCAGGTCGATACCGCACACCGCACCGGTCTGCTGGTAGTCCTTCCAGCCCGAACCGATGAGATAGCCGCGCACAATGGCCTCCACCGGCAGCGCCTTGAGCTTGCGCACCACAACGGCGCGGCCCTCGACCTGTTCCCGCTCGGCCGCATCCGGCAGCACCTGCTCCAGGGGCGTGTCGCACAGGTGATTGGGCACCATGTCCGCCATGTGCTCGAACCAGAAGTTGGACACCGCGGTCAGCACCGCCCCCTTGCCGGGGATGGGCTCGGGCAGCACCACGTCGAAGGCCGACAGGCGGTCGGTGGTCACGATCAGCAGCCGGTCCTCGCCCACGGCATAGATGTCGCGCACCTTGCCGCGCGCGACCAGCGGCAGGCTCTTGAGATCGGACTTGAACAGGGTCTCGCGCATGGGGGCGCTCCGGTCAGGCAAAGGCGGGATTGTAGCCTGACAGGGCAATTCACCACAAAGGAGGTCCCAAAGGCTTAAAACCGCGAAGGCGCAGAAGACGCGCGAAGTCATATAATGCTAATCGGAACTTGTATGTGTTACGTCATTCCGGCCTTCGTCGGAATGACGGCAAAGATATAGCAGGTGTACACGCACGCTTATGGCTTCTGCGCCTTTGCGGTTCAGGTTTTCAAGCCGCCGCGCGCCTGCCGCCGCCAGAGGTTCCCCAACCCCGCCCGCAGTGCTAGAATTACTTGTTTCCCAACGGAAACAGGTCACTACGATGAATGACGACAGCCCCCGCGTGGGCCTGGTGATGGGCTCCGACAGTGACTGGCCGGTGATGCAGAAGGCCGCCGAAATGCTGGAGCGCTTCGGTATCCCCTACGAGGCGAAGGTCGTCTCGGCCCATCGCACCCCGGACCGGCTGTTCGACTATGCCGCCACGGCGCGCGACCGCGGCCTGGCCTGCATCATCGCCGGCGCCGGCGGCGCGGCCCATCTGCCGGGCATGCTGGCCGCCAAGACCACCGTTCCGGTGCTGGGCGTACCGGTACCCTCGCGCTATCTCAAGGGTATGGACTCGCTGCTGTCCATCGTGCAGATGCCCAAGGGTATCCCGGTCGCCACCTTCGCCATCGGCGAGGCCGGGGCGGCCAATGCCGGCCTGTACGCCCTCAGTCTGCTCTCCATCGGCAATACCGATCTGGCCGCACGCCTCGACGCCTATCGCGAGGAGCTCAAGGCCATGGTCGACGCCATGCAGCTCCCGCCGCAGTCGTGATCCTGCCCGGCGCCACCCTCGGAGTTCTCGGCGGCGGCCAACTCGGCCGCATGTTCGTCATGGCCGCGCATGCCATGGGCTACCGGGTGATCGTGCTCGACCCCGATCCGCACAGTCCCGCCGGCCTCATCGCCGAGCAGCATCTGCGCGCCGACTACCAGGACCATGCCGCGCTGCAGGTGCTGGGCGATACCTGCTCGGCGGTAACCACCGAATTCGAGAACGTGCCGGCCGCCAGCCTGGATTATCTGGCCCGGCTGTGCCCGGTCCGTCCCGGACCCGCGGCCGTCGCCATCGCCCAGGACCGCATCCGTGAAAAGCGCTACATCCAGGAACAGGGGCTGGCCACCGCGCCCTTCGCCGTGATCGAGGAGCCCGAGGACCTGGACGAGGCCTTCGCCCGACTCGACCCGCCGCTGCTGCTCAAGACCGCCTCGCTGGGCTATGACGGCAAGGGCCAGGCGCCCGTCGACAGCCTGGAGCAGGCCCGCGCCGCCTTTGCCGAACTGGGCGGCCAGCCCTGTGTACTGGAGGCCCGGGTGGAACTCGAGCGCGAGCTTTCGGTCATCCTGGCCCGCAGTCTGAAAGGCGAGACCGCGGTCTATCCGGTGGGCGAGAACCATCATGTCGACGGCATCCTGGACACCACCATCGTGCCGGCGCGGATGCCGGCGGCGGTCACCGACCAGGCCGTGGACATGGCCCGCACCCTGGCCGAGTCCATGGATTATGTCGGCGTCATGGCGGTGGAATTCTTTCATACCCGTCAGGGTGAGCTGCTGATCAACGAGTTGGCCCCGCGCCCGCACAACAGCGGCCATTACACTCTGGATGCAACCATCACCTCCCAGTTCGAACAGCAGGTGCGCTGCCTGTGCGGTCTGCCGCCCGGCGACACCCTGCTGCTCTCACCGGTCGTGATGGTCAATCTGCTGGGCGATCTGTGGCAGCCCGAACCGCCCTGGGAGAAGCTGTTCGCCTACCCCGCCGCAAAGCTGCACCTCTACGGCAAGCGCGTGGCCCGCCCGGGGCGCAAGATGGGCCATTTCAACTGCCTGGCGCCGGAGCTGGACAACGCCTTGGCCCAGGTCGAACGGATCCGTGAAGCGTTAAGCGTTAAGCGTTAAGCGTTAAGCGTTAAGCGTTAAGCGTTAAGCGTTAAGTATCGCAGGATGGGTGGAGCGCAGCGCAACCCATCGATACCGGCAATTATGATGGGTTGCGGCGCAGGCGCCTCCACCCATCCTACCCGGATAGCGCAGGATGGGCTGACGCAGCGAAGCCCCTCACTCCTCACTCCTCACTCCTCACTCCTCACTCCTCACTCCTCACTCCTCACTCCTCACTCAATAATAGTCTACACCTATCGTTTGAATAGTTACTTTCGATTTCACAAATAACCACCCCGCCCCTATTCTTGTCTCCAAGCCAGACAGCACTGGCCATGATTTCCAACCGCAAGCTACAGGAGACACCGACATGCTGCAGGACAAGACCGGAAGCCGCATTCCGAACATCACCTTCCACACCCGTCAGAACAACGAGTGGGCGGACGTCACCACGGACGAGATCTTCAAGGGTCGCAACGTGGTCGTCTTCTCCCTGCCGGGCGCCTTCACCCCGACCTGCTCCTCGGCGCACGTGCCGCGCTTCAACGAGCTGGCTCCGGTGCTGCGCGACAACGGCATCGACGAGATCGTCTGCGTATCGGTCAACGACACCTTCGTGATGAACGAGTGGGCGAAGGATCAGCAGGCCGAGAACATCCGCTTCATCCCGGATGGCAACGGCGAGTTCACCGCCGCCATGGGCATGCTGGTGGACAAGGACGACCTGGGCTTCGGCAAGCGCAGCTGGCGCTACTCCATGCTGGTGCGCGACGGCGTGATCGAGAAGATGTTCATCGAGCCCGAGGTCCCGGGCGACCCCTACGAGGTCTCGGATGCCGACACCATGCTCGACTACATCAACCCGCAGGCCGTGAAGCCGCACGACGTGGTGCTGTTCACCAAGCCGGGCTGCCCCTGGTGCGCCCGGGCCAAGGGCATGCTGTCCGAGGCCGGCATGGAGTTCGATGAAATCAGCGTCGGCGAACAGGTCTCACTGCGCGCGGTGCGCGCCGCCAGCGGCAGTGACACCGTGCCGCAGGTCTGGATCGACGGCGTGCACATCGGCGACTCCGAGGCGCTGGCCGAGTGGATGCAGCGGCGGGAGGCTGCCTGATACGGCGGCGGCATTAACGCCGAGGACGCGGAGGCGCAGAGACGCAGAGATTTCATAAACTGATTTTACTTTGCGCCTCTGTACCCATAGGGCATAAACGCCTTTGCGCCCTCTGCGTTGTTATCACCATACCCAGGGAGATACCAATGAACAAGCACTATGACCTCATCGCCATCGGCGGCGGCAGCGGCGGGCTCGCCGTGGCCGAACGCGCCGCCCAGCTCGGCCGGCGGGTGGCCGTGATCGATGCGCAGCCGCTCGGCGGCACCTGCGTGAATGCCGGCTGCGTGCCCAAGAAGGTCATGTGGCACGCCGCCCAGGCCCGCGAGGCCGTGCATCAGGCCGGCGCCTTCGGCATCCGGGTACAGGACAAGGGTCTCGATTGGGAACGCCTGGTTGCCGGCCGCAACGCCTATATCGACGGCATCCGCGATTACTGGGCCGGCTATGCGCAGGACCAGCGCATCGACTGGATCCGCGGCCGGGCCCGCTTCATCGACGCCCATACCCTGCGGGTCGGCGACGAGCACTACCAGGGTGACCACATCGTCATTGCCACCGGTGGACAGCCAATCGTCCCGCCGGTGCCGGGAGCGGAGCTGGGCATCACCTCCGACGGCTTCTTCGAACTCAGGCAGCAACCGCGGCGCGCGGCCGTGATCGGCGGTGGCTATATCGGCGTGGAGCTGAGCGGTGCATTGCGCGCGCTGGGCTCCGAGGTGTCGATCATCGCCCTGGAGGATCGGGTGCTTGAAGCATTCGACCCCCTGATCAGCGACACCCTGATGGAAGCGATGCAGCAGCAGGGCATCGTGACCCACATGGGCTTTCAGGTCAGCGGGCTGGCGCGGGGCAGCGACGGTATCGATATCGTCTCCGCCCGGGGCGAACGCCTGGGCGGTTTCGACACCGTGATCTGGGCCGTGGGCCGGCGCGCCAATACCGAGGGCCTGGCGCTGGACCGCGCCGGGGTCGAGGTCAATCGCAACGGTGTCATCCCGGTGGATGCCTTCGATGCCACCAATGTGCCGGGCGTATACGCCATCGGTGACGTCACCGGCCGCATGCCGCTCACCCCGGTGGCGATCCGCGCCGGCCGGCAGCTGGCCGCGCGTCTGTTCGGCACTGCCACCGCGTCGATGGATTACACCAACATCCCCACCGTGGTGTTTGCCCACCCGTCGGTCGGGGCCCTCGGCCTGACCGAGCCGGCGGCCTGTGCCGAATACGGTGATGCGGTCAGAGTCTACGAGACCCGCTTCACGCCCATGCGTCACGCGCTCGGCAATGGCGGCACGCCGACAGCGATGAAGCTGGTCTGCGCCGGCTCGGAGGAACGTATCGTGGGTTGCCACCTGATCGGCGACGGGGTCGACGAGATGCTGCAGGGCTTCGCCGTGGCCATCAACATGGGCGCGACCAAGGCCGACTTCGACCGCACCGTCGCCATCCACCCGACCAGTGCGGAGGAACTGGTGACGCTGAAGCAGTCACGGCCGGGCGGCTGTGTGTTGGCGGATGTTGCCTGAGTCTGGGCGGGATTAACGCAGAGGGCGCAGAGTCGCGGAGACACGGAGACTATTGAAATACGAGATTGCTCATCCTTGCCCCTCCTCTGAAAGCACAGACTCACAAGCCAGCGAGGAGATACCAACATTATTCATTATCTTTGCGTCTCCGCGCCTCTGCGTCCTCTGCATTCCCCGCGCAAAGGCATGAAGACACCGCTGGTCAGCCCGCGTCCTTGTGCCGCGGACGGCTCACCTCGGGCAGACTGAGCAGGTTCCTGGCCTCCTTGAGCAGGAAGTGCTTGAAGGCCTGGGCCGCGGTGGACAGGCGCTTGCCGCGTCGGTGCACCACATACCAGTGACGCATGATGGGAAAGGTCTCCACATCCAGGATCGCCACTCGCTTGAGCGCCAGTTCCATCTCCAGGGTGTGCAGCGACAGCAGCCCCAGCCCCAGGCCGGCCTCGACACCCTGCTTGATGGCCTCGCTGGTACCCATTTCCATAGTGCTGCTGAGTTCCAGTCCGTGCTGGGCGAAGTGCCGTTCCATGGCCGAGCGGGTGCCCGATCCGCGTTCGCGGATGAGAAAGGTTTCGCTGGCCAGCGCCGCGAAGGGAATCCGGCTGCGCTTGCGCGTCAGCGGGTGATTGGTCGGGGCGATGACCACCAGGGGGTTGTCCATGAAATTCTCCGCCACCAGGTCCATGTCCTCCGGGGGCTTGCCCATGATCACCAGGTCGGTCTCGTTCTCGGCCAGGGCCCGGAGCAGACCCTCGCGGTTGGTCACGTCCAGACTGACAGTCACGTCCGGGTAACGCTGGAAGAAGGTGGCCAGCAGCCGCGGGGCGAAGTAGTTGGCGGTACTGGCCACGGCAATGCTCATATGGCCGCGCCGCATGCCCTTGAGCTCCTCGAACACCTGGGCGGCTTCCTCGAGCTTGTCGGTCACGGCGCAGGCATAGCGGTACATCTCCTCGCCGGCCTCGGTGAGGTAGGTCTTCTTGCCCTGCTGATCCAGCAGCGGCAGGCCCACGGCCTGTTCCAGCTGCTTGATCTGCATGGACACGGCCGGCTGGGTCAGATGCAACTCCTCCGAAGCGCGGGTGAAGCTCAGGTGACGGGCCACGGCCTCGAAGATGCGCAGCTGACGCAGAGTGACATTCATAAGCAATACCTTGTGGTCCGGTAGGGAATCATAAACCTCGTACCGACTCTATGCTACACTGCCGGAGCAGGCCTCCTGCCCCACGGGGGAGGCCTGTCATGGCATGGAAGCCTTTGGTTTGTTTTTGTTTTATTTTTGAGTTGCAGTTGCCAGGCTTATGAATGATACCGACACCTCCGGTGACGGCGGCGCCTACGCGCGCGTCCCAGCCCCCGACCAGGACACCATCTACCTGGACGCAGCCTCCAATCGCAGGCCCCAGAGCCTGTATCTGCGCAACGCCGGCATCGCCTTCCTCCTGATCGGCAGCGCCGCGCTGCTGCAGATGGCGGTGGTCTACGAATCCTTCCAGCCGCAGTTGTTCGTCATACCGGCACTGGTCGCCCTGGTCATCGCCTTCCTGCTGGCCCGGGTCAGCCTGCTCAAGGCACAGGTGCAGCGCGAAAACGCCCGCTTCCGCGCCGTGGCCGATGTGGGCCAGGAATTCACCTATTTCTGCTCCCGTGACGGGCACTATGAATATGCCTCGCCTTCGAGTGTGCAGCTGACCGGTTACCGGCCGGATGAATTCTACGCCAAGCCGGAACTGATGTCGGAACTGATCCACCCCCAGGATCGGGAACGCTGGCAGCAGCACCTGGCCAACCTCGGCACGAACAGGCAGAGCGACAACATCGACCTGCGGCTGATCCACAAGGATGGCCACACTGTCTGGTTCCAGCACATCTGCGGCCCGGTCCATGATGCCGCCGGCCGACTGATCGGCATCCGCGCGACCAACATCGACATCACCGAACGCAAGCAGTTCGAGGCGCGGATCGAGCGCATGGCCTATTACGACCCGCTCACCGACCTGCCCAACCGGCGCGCACTTAACGGTGAGATCGAGCAGCTGATGCGCAAATACCCGGCTGCCGAAAACCGCTTCGCGGTACTGTTCCTGGATCTGGACCGGTTCAAGCACATCAACGACAGCTACGGCCATGAGCTGGGCGACCAGCTGCTGGTCAAACTGGCCGACCGCCTGCGGCGCTGCTGTGAAAACCGGGCCACCATTTCCCGCTTCGGCGGCGACGAACTGGTGGTACTGGTACCTGACGTGGACAGCCCGAAAACGGCGGTCGACTATGCCGCTCACCTGCTCGACAGCATCGAGCGCCCCTTCATCCTGGAAGACAAGGAACTCTACATCAGCGGCGGCGTGGGCGTGACGCTCTACCCCTACGATGGACAGGACGCCGCCACCCTGATCCGCAACGCCGATGCCGCCATGTATCGCGCCAAGCAGTCGCGACACACCCGCATCGCGCTCTACAGCGAGGAGTTGATCGACAACATCGCTGCCTTTGTCAGCACCGAGAACCGCATCCGTCGCGGGCTCAAGGAAAACGAGTTCATTGCTCACTACCAGCCGCAGGTGGACATGCACAGCGGCCGGATCGTCGGCGCCGAGGCCCTGGCACGCTGGCAGTCGCACGACCGCGGGCTGATATCACCGGCCGAGTTCATTCCGGTAGCCGAGGAAACCGGCCTGATCGATCAGCTCGGTCGCAGCATCCTCAGTCAGGCCTGCAGCCAGATCCTGGAGTGGCAGCGCGCGGGCATCCGGCTGCCGCTGTCGGTGAATATATCGGGGCGCCAGTTCGCCGTACCCGGCTTCGTCGATCAGATCCAGGGCATCATCGGCGAATCCGGCATCAACCCGGCACAGCTGGAGCTGGAGATCACGGAGCAGGTGTTCCTGGAGGACATGGACGAGGCCACCGACAAGCTGTGGCAGCTGCGCGATCTGGGCGTATCCATCGCCATCGACGATTTCGGCATCGGCTACTCCTCACTCAGCTATCTCAAGCGCCTGCCCTTCAACACGCTGAAAATCGACCGCGCCTTCACCCGCGACATCTGTGAAGACGCGCGTGATGTCGCCATCCTGCGCGCAATCCTGTCGCTGTCGCGCGACCTGCGCTTGAACACGATCATCGAGGGTGTGGAGACCGAGGCCCAGAAGAAGCTGCTGCTGCGGCTGGGCTGCGATCGGGCCCAGGGCTTTCTGTTCCACAAACCGCTACCGGCGGCGGAACTGACATCGCTGCTGAAGAGCTAGATCATAGCCACGGAAAACACGGAAAGCACGGACATACATTATTACCATCTCACTGCCATGGCGCTGCGCGCCTGGCGATGAGATGGCAATACGCATACATGATTATTGTCCGTGCTTTCCGTGTTTTCCGTGGCTATATTCAATATTTCAGCCACGCACCGCCATGGCGACGGTGTACTGCCGTCCCTGCTTGACCTTGTCGTAGTTGCCGAACACGGCCTTCATCTCGCGCTCGAACAGACGCCGCAGACCGGTGATACTCACCACCCACAGCCGCCCGCCAGGCCGCAGCCGGGCATGGGCATCGTGCAGAATGATGGCCAGCAGTTCCTTGCCGACCTTGGCCGGGACATTGGAGGCGATAAGGTCGAACTTCAGCTTTGGATCGACATGCTGGAAGGCATTGCTCAGCATGGCCCGTGCATTGCTGATGCCGTTGACCTCGGCGTTGCGGTTGGCGTATTCCACAGCCATGAAATCCTTGTCCACCATCAGGGTCTGCCCTGCAGGCGCCAGCCGCGCCAGGGTCAGCCCGATGGGGCCGTAGCCGCAGCCCAGATCGAAGCAGTCATCGCCGGCATTCACCTCGATGTGCCTGAGCAGCAGCCGGGTGCCCTCATCGATCTCACGCGGTGAGAACAGCCCCCAGGTGGTATGGAAGCTGAGTTGCTGATCGCGCAGGGATTCGGTGAAGACAATGTCCTGGCGGATGCGGCGCAGATAGTCGTCGGCGGGCATGGCGTGAGGCGTGAACTATGAGTCGTCCGGGAGTATACCCGAACCGGGTTCAAGAGCGCCACGGAATACACGGAAAGCACGGAATAATGCAGGTTGGGTTCGTCGCTTCGCGCCGTAACCCAACATGCCGCGACAGTGTCGGGTTACGCTACGTTAACCCGACCTACGGCGCTGCACAATCCACCGAGGAGAGGGGTATAGATATATCTTTTTTCCGTGCTTTCCGTGTATTCCGTGGCGCTCTTCTATGAAGTCAGCGTCGCGAACAGCACCGGCAGCTTCTCCGGCAGACGCTCCACCTGATCGATGATGGTGTAGTTGTTGGCGCCGAAGATGCGCTTGACGTAGCTGTCGGCGTTGGCATCCAGTGTCAGGCAATAGCTCATGACACCCCGGCTATAGAGCTCCTCGACCGCCTTTTTGGTGTCATGGCGCAGGTACTGCGGATCACGCTCGTCGATATCGGCCGGCTCACCATCGGTGACCAGCAGCAGGAGCTTGCGCCGTTCGGGCTGCTTGAGCAGGTGCTGGGCGGCGTGGCGCATGGCCGCGCCCATACGCGTGGACAGACCGCCCTGCATGCCGGCCAGGCGCGACTTCACCATGTCGCCGAATTTCTCATTGAAATCCTTGAAGCGATAGTACTGCACATCGTGCCGGCCGTCCGAGGCGAAACCGTGAATGGCGAAGGGGTCGCCGATACCGTTGATGGCCGTGGCCACCAGGGCGCAGGCCTCGCGGGTCAGCTCCAGCACTGTCTTGTCGGAGCCTTCCACCTTCTCGTTGGTGGATTCGGACAGGTCCAGCAGCACCACTACGGCCAGATCCCGGTTCTTGATCACGTTGCGCATGGTGATGCGCGGATTGGGATGCTCACCCATGCGGATGGAGATCATCGCATCGACGGCGGCATTGATGTCGATCTCGTCGCCATCCTCCATATTGCGCACGCGCTGTACGCCCTCGGGCTGCAGCATATCGATGATCTGCCGGATGCGATGGGCAATGGGCCGGTGCTCGACCAGGATATCGTCGATGATCCCGGGATCGGCCCGGGACTGGCGCCGCTCGTGCAGGGTCACCCAGTCGGGACGGTGCAGCTGCACCTGGTAATCCCATTCGTGATAATGGTAGGGGTCGGAGATGGGCTCCTTGCCCTCCAGCTCATTGATGGTGCAACCCTCCTGATCCAGCCAGAAGGGGGTCTCCAGGCGCCAGACCTCCTGGGCATCGTCACCGGCCAGTTCGCAGTCCAGTTCGTTGACCATTTCCATCACCGATACCGTCTTGCGCACCTGGCGCTGGCTGGCTGGCACGTATTCAGCCCCCTGCTCCCAGGAGAACTCCTCGAACTCCCACACAATGCGGTTATCGTCCCGATACTGCAGACGGGCGCTTTCCAGGATACGCAGGCTGGGCACATCCTTGCGGGCGGCAAAGATATTGAACAACTCCATCCCCATATCCCAGGAGAATCCGCCATTGTCGCGATTGGCTTCAATATTGGCATGGAACTTCCCGGCGAAGGCATTGACCTGCTCGTCGTCGCAGCGATTTCCCGGCTCGAGCAGCATCAGGGCCAACTCCTCAATGCGCGCCACGGTGGGATGCTCCACCTCGCCCTGCTTTTCCGCCTGCAGCAGTGACTTCCACAGTCGCTTCAGGCCGGGGAACTCCTGCCCTGCACAGTACTCGACCCGCGCATCCTCGATCAGACCGATGAAGAACATCTGCGCCGGCGACAGCTGCTCGGCGGAAATGGAGCGGGTGGTGTAACACAGATGGGCTGCCGCATGGGCAGCGATAGCCCGATAGACCTCCAGCCCCTTGATGTCGCCTACATCGTCCACGGCATCGGGCAGATGCACGATGTGGGTATCGATGTAGGGCTTGAAACTGGACGAATCCGCCTCGGCCGGACGCAGGAAGAAGTCCCGCCCCCAGAATGCACGCAGGTAGAAATTCAGCTTGCGCTGCACGTCCACGAACAGGGTGCCGCGCCGTTCCTTCTGCAGAACCTTGAGGCTGTCAGCGGTCTTGAGGTCGAAATACTCGACCTGCTTCGCCAGATCACGGTGATACGCCCCGGCGCCGAAATTGACCCAGCGACGCAGCCCGCCCAGGGTCAGCTTGGTCAGCAACTCGTCGACATGCCGCAGCATGGGTCGCAGTCCGCGCGGCGCCTTGGCCGACATCTGATGGATGAGCTGCAGATAGCCACGCACCAGCTCGGCATCACCCAGCCGGCGTGCCGCGGTCGGCAGACTCGAGAACATCAGCGCGATGATCTCGCCCGAGGTCATGGAAGACAGCTTCATGGCCGCGGCGATCACGTCGCGAATCACATCCTCGCCGACCTCGCGGGCCACCATCGGCATCTCGTCCAGATAGGCCAGCACCAGGTCGTGACCGCGGCCGAGGCTGCACAGCCCCTTGGCGCCTTCCATGTATTCCTGCAGGCCCGCCGGCGACATGACCCGGGAGGCTTCCTGGAAGGTGGCTTCCAGGTTGTCGCGGATCTCGGGTGCTGCCTTCGCGAGGCAGTCGCTGTAGTCGTCGAGATTAATGGTCATAAGGTATCAACTGCTGAAATGTGTCACCACGTAGAAACGAAGAACTACGTAGGTCGGGTTAGCGTTGCGTAACCCGACAACCGCGGCACGTTGGGTTACGGCGCTGCGCGCCTAACCCAACCTACATTCCTTTGTGACCTTTGTGGTTCAAAATCGTTGTTTACCCGAAATAGGTGCTCACCGCCGCATCCAGGGTGTCGCGCATGTCCGGGTCGTCCGTCAGCGGGCGCACCAGGGTCATGCTGCAGGCGGCCAGCGGGTCCACACCCTTGTTGATCAGCTGACCGGCATAGACCAGCAGACGGGTGGAGATGCCCTCATCCAGCCCATGCCCTTTCAGATTGCGGGCACGGTGCGCGATCTGCACCAGCTTCTCGGCGATGGCCTTGTCGACGCCGGTTTCGCGGGCGACGATGCTTGCCTCGATGTCGGCCTCGGGATAATCGAAGTCCATGGCGCCAAACCGCTGCTTGGTGGACTGCTTGAGATCCTTCATCAGGCTCTGGTAACCCGGGTTGTAGGAGATCACCAGCTGGAAGTTCTCGTGGGCCTCGATCACTTCGCCCTTCTTGTCCAGCGGCAGAGTGCGGCGATGGTCGGTCAGCGGGTGAATCACCACGGTGGTATCCTGGCGCGCCTCCACCACCTCATCGAGATAGCAGATGGCACCGATACGGGCGGCGGTGGTCAGCGGCCCGTCCTGCCAGACGGTACCTTCCTTGTCGAGCAGGAAGCGCCCCACCAGGTCGGATGCGGTCATGTCTTCGTTGCAGGCCACGGTAATCAGCGGCCGACCGAGCTTCCAGGCCATGTACTCGACGAACCGCGACTTGCCGCAGCCGGTCGGACCCTTGAGCATTACCGGCATGCGCGCATTGTAGGCCGCCTCGTACAGCTCGACCTCGTTGGCGACCGCCTCGTAATAGGGCTCCTGCCTGATCTTGTATTGTTCGATCTTCGCGTCACTCATATCCGTACACCATCCTGATTTGCTGTTCTCTCGGGAACACCAGAACACAAAACCCGCGTCCAGGCCGGCTTCCGGCTCCTGGAATCCCCTTGTGCCCGGGGCAAAATAAAAAGCCCCTGTCCGGTGGACCGGGCAGGGGCTCGGACTTGCTGGCACTACCCGCCCTGAATCAGACCTTGATCGGGCCGCGGAAGATGACCATTGAAGCACCCTGCGACTGGGCGTAGTTGTCATAGCCGACCAGGCGCACGTGATGCTCGGGATGCGCCTTGTGGCAGGCCTCGGCCTCCCCCAGGATGCGATCGACGTCGGTCTCGCCGAACATCGGCAACTTCCACATGTACCAGTAGTGACCGAAGGCGTTCTCCGTCTCGGTATGCTCGATGGCCGGATTCCAGCCCTGCTTGACAATGTACTCCACCTGCTTGCGGATCCGGTCCTTTTCCATTTCCGGCAGATAGGAGAAGGTCTCGAACTTCCGGCTTGAAGGATCGCTCAGGCTGGATTCGTAATCTTGCATTTCGCTCATTGTTCAATCCTCGATAACGTAATACTTGAACTTGTTCGGCTGGCGACTGAAAACAAGGCGCGTACCGCGGCAACAGACCGCCGGCGGCCGCATCCCCACCGCAATGGCGATGGGGCCCCTGCTTCTCGCCTCGGTCGGTTACTTGTGCGACACGTCCAGCTTGTCCACGGTGTCGAACTCGAACTTGATTTCCTTCCAGGTCTCCATCGCGGCCTTCAACTCGGGGCTGCTCTTGGCGGCGGCGGTAAGGATTTCCTTGCCTTCCTTCTCGAGTTCGCGACCCTCGTTGCGGGCCTCGACGCAGGCTTCCACCGCCACGCGATTGGCTGCCGCGCCGGCTGCGTTGCCCCACGGATGGCCCAGGGTGCCGCCGCCGAACTGCAGCACGGCATCGTCGCCGAAGATGGTGACCAGTGCCGGCATGTGCCAGACATGGATGCCGCCGGAGGCCACGGCGAAGGCGCCGGGCATGGCGCCCCAGTCCTGATCGAAGAAGATACCGCGGCTGCGGTCTTCCTTGACGTAGGAGTCGCGCAGCAGGTCAATCCAACCCAGGGTGGAGGCGCGGTCGCCTTCCAGCTTGCCTACGACGGTGCCGGTGTGCAGATGATCACCGCCGGACAGGCGCAGGATCTTGGTCAGCACGCGGAAATGGATTCCGTGACGCGGATTGCGGTCGAGCACGGCGTGCATGGCGCGGTGGATGTGCAGCAGCATACCGTTGTCGCGACACCACTGGGCCAGACCGGTGTTGGCGCAGAAGCCGCCGGTGATGTAGTCGTGCATGATGATCGGTGCGCCGATTTCCTTGGCGTATTCGGCGCGCTTGAACATCTCGTCCGGGGTCGGGGCGGTAACGTTCAGGTAGTGACCCTTGCGCTCGCCGGTTTCGGCCTCGGCCTTGTGGATGGCCTCCATGACGAAATCGAACCGCTGACGCCAGCGCATGAAGGGCTGGGAGTTGACGTTCTCGTCATCCTTGGTGAAGTCCAGACCGCCGCGCAGACCTTCGTAGCAGGCGCGGCCGTAATTCTTGGCGGACAGGCCCAGCTTGGGCTTGATGGTGCAGCCCAGCAGCGGACGCCCGTACTTGTTCATGATGTCGCGCTCGACCTGGATGCCGTGCGGCGGACCGTTGCAGGTCATGACGTAGGCGATCGGGAAGCGAACGTCTTCCAGACGCAGGGCGCGTACAGCCTTGAAGCCGAACACGTTGCCCACCAGGGAGGTGAAGACGTTGACCACAGAGCCTTCCTCGAACAGATCAATCGGGTAGGCAATGAAGGCGTAGAAGGCTTCGTCGTCACCGGGCACGTCCTCGATGGCATAGGCACGGCCCTTGTAGTGATCCAGATCGGTCAGCAGATCGGTCCAGACCGTGGTCCAGGTCCCGGTGGAGGACTCGGCGGCCACGGCGGCGGCGGCCTCTTCACGCGGCACGCCCGGCTGCGGAGTGATCTTGAAGCAAGCCAGCAGATCGGTGTCCTTGATCGGGTAATCCGGTTCCCAGTAAGTCTCGCGGTAGTCCTTGACGCCCGCGCTGTAGGTTTTTCCAGCCATGCCCTAACTCCTCTTTGAAAAATTGCCAGTCGTTGTGCCGTCCCCGCCACGCCTGATGGACGTGGACAGCGAAATTCGTCTGTGCGACGCACCCGGATCAGCCATCCGGACGGGCAATATAGCGCCGGCAACCCATCGATAAAATTCAATAATTATGATGGGAACAATAAGGAACGCTTATCGTTACAATGACTAGACTAAGTCTTGATTATTATAAAACCGTTTCCATCACTCATATAGATAGTTCGGATCTGTGTCGGTTTCTGTGACCGGGGGAATAGTTCGCAGTCCAGCAACATCCTTATAGTCAGGGCATACACAATCACAACAGCCCGCCTTTCGGCGTCGCCTGAGACAACTATCTGATTTTTAACGAGGGAGCCATGCCATGATCCGATTACTGTACCGCCCTTTGGGGCAGGCCCTTGGTCTGTGCCTGTTTGCCGCCTCCGCCCTTGCCGCATCTGGCGGCCAGAGCCTCAGCCTGAATTGGGTCGGCTGCGGCATCAGCAAGAAGGCCTACATGCAGGAAATTGCCACGCTTTACGAGAAAAAGACGGGAATTCATATTGATATCGCCGGCGGCGGCGCCACCAAGGGGATCCGGGAAATCTCCGCCAACAAGGTCGACATCGGCGGCTCGTGCCGCTTCCGGCTGCCGAACAACAGCGCCGAGAGCGACGCCGTGATGGTACCCGTGGCCTGGGATGCCCTGGTCATCATCACCCATCCCGACAACCCTGTCGGCGATCTCACTCTGGATCAGCTGCGGCTGATCTACACCGGCAAACTCACCAACTGGAATGCGCTCGGCGGCCCTGACGCACCGATCAATGTCTATGTCCGCCAGGGCAACCTTTCCGGGGTTGGCTACAAGCTGCGCGAACTGGTCTTCGCCAATCCCGATCAGACATTTGCGGCAACCGAGGTCTTCCCTTCTTCCGGCCCGCTGGAGCAGGCCGTTGAGACCGACGTCCATGCCATCGCGGTCAGCGGCATCAGCAGCGCCCGCAAGCGCAACGTCAAGCTGATGCAACTGGAGGGCAAGGACCCGACCTATGAAAACATCCGCGACGGCGAATATCTGCTGTATCGGCCGTTGTACCTGGCCTACAACCGGGACGGCGAGAATGCCGAGGAGGTCAAGAAGTTCATCCAGTTCGTCCACGGACACGAGGGTCAGGCCGTGCTGCGGCACAACGGCACTGTGCCCTACCTGGAGGCGATTCACCTGGTACGCAAGAAGCTGGAACAGTCGAAGCGGGCCCGGGAGAATGCGGGACTCTGAGGCCGCCCTACCTTAATATACAGACATCAGATCAGGGCATTCCCCTCGCCCAACCATTGACAGGGCCGGCGCTGGAGCCGCCGGCCCTGCCGCCCGCCAGTCCTGACCCGCCAGCCTCCATAAAATAAATTTATTATCTTTCTTAAAACCAACCCATTGATTTTCAAGTGTCATAAAATTTATGATTATTAGAATATTATAATATTTTATGACAATTTCAGAAAAGCTAATTGGCAAAAAGCAGGCTATTCTAATACATTCGCTCGTCCCCGAATTGACATGCATCAACCACGGCCAGCAACCATGCGCGAAGACAACGTTATCCACAATCCGCTGGACAAGTCCACGGACCAGAACGCCCGCATCGAGACCAAAAACACCACCTGCTACATGTGTGCCTGCCGCTGCGGCATCCGCGTGACCCTGCGTGACGGTGAGGTCCGCTACATCCAGGGTAATCCGGACCATCCGCTGAACAAGGGCGTGATCTGCGCCAAGGGCGCCTCCGGCATCATGAAGCAGTACTCCCCGGCCCGGCTGACCAAGCCCCTGAAGCGCAAGGAAGGTGCCGACCGCGGCGACGCCCAATTCGAGGAGATCTCCTGGGACGAGGCCTTCGCCGTGATGGAGGAGCGCCTGAAGAAGATCCGCGCCACCGACCCGAAGAAATTCGCGCTGTTCACCGGCCGTGACCAGATGCAGGCCCTGACCGGTCTGTTCGCCAAGCAGTACGGCACCCCGAACTATGCCGCTCACGGCGGCTTCTGTTCGGTGAACATGGCCGCAGGCATGATCTACACCATCGGCGGCTCCTTCTGGGAGTTCGGCGGCCCCGATCTGGAGCGGGCCAAACTGTTCGTGATGATCGGCACCGCCGAGGACCATCACTCCAACCCGCTCAAGATGGCGATTTCCAAGTTCAAGCGCCAGGGCGGCAAGTTCATCTCCATCAACCCGGTGCGCACCGGCTACTCGGCCATCGCCGACGAATGGGTGCCGATCAAGCCCGGCACCGACGGCGCCCTGATGCTGGCGCTGACCCACGAGATCATCAACCAGGGCCTGTACGACCGCGAATTCCTGGTCCAGTACACCAACGCCGCCCAGCTGGTGAACATGGACGAGAACAGCACCGAGTACGGCATGCTGGTACGCTTCGAGGTACCGCCCGAGGAAGGCTGCTTCGATCCGCAGAACAAGCTGTGGTGGGATCGGGAGTTGAACCGCCCCATCTCCACCCACACCCCCGGCGCCGACCCCTACCTGCTGGGCGAGTTCAAGCTCGACGACGGTACGCCCGTGAAGCCCTCGTTCCAGCTGCTGGTGGACCGGGTCAAGGACTACACCCCCGAGTGGGCCGCCGAGATCACCGGCATCCCGGTCGAAACCATCAAACGCCTGGCGTATGAAATGGGCGTGACCGCGCGCGATCAGAAGATCGAGCTGCCCATCGCCTGGACCGACACCTGGGGCAACGAGCACGAGTCCGTGACCGGCAACCCGGTGGCCTTCCACGCCATGCGCGGCCTGGCGGCGCATTCCAACGGCTTCCAGACCATCCGTGCGATGTCGATCCTGATGTCCATCCTGGGCACCATCGACCGCCCCGGAGGTTTCCGTCACAAGGCGCCTTTCCCGCGCCCCATCCCGCCCTGTGCCAAGACCCCGAAGGGGCCCGGGGACGTCAAGCCCAACACCCCGCTGGGCGGCATGCCGCTCGGCTGGCCGGCCGAGCCGGACGATCTGTTCGTCGATGACCAGGGCAAGCCGGTGCGTCTGGACAAGGCCTTTTCCTGGGAGCATCCGCTGGCGGTGCACGGCCTGATGCACAACGCCGTCACCAACGCCTGGCGCCAGGACCCGTACCCCATCGACACCCTGCTCATCTTCATGGCCAACATGGCCTGGAACTCGTCCATGAACACGGCCGAGGTCCGCAAGATGCTCAACGACAAGGACGACAACGGCGAGTACAGGATCCCGTTCCTGATCGTCGCCGACGCCTTCGAATCCGAGATGGTGGCCTATGCCGACCTGGTGCTGCCGGATACCACCTACCTGGAGCGCCACGACTGCATGTCCATGCTGGACCGCCCGATCTCCGAATTCGACGGCCCGGTGGATTCGGTGCGCATCCCGGTGGTGCCGCCCAAGGGCGAGTGCAAGCCGTTCCAGGAGGTCATCGTGGAGCTGGGTTCACGCCTGAAGCTGCCCGCCTTCGTGCGCGAGGACGGCAGCCGCAAGTTCCGCGACTATCCCGACTTCGTGGTCAACTACGAGACCGAGCCCGGCTCCGGCATCGGCTTCCTGTCCGGCTGGCGCGGCAAGGGCGGGGAGAAGTTCCTCAAGGGCGAGCCCAATCCGAAACAGTGGGAGATGTACGAGAAGAACAACTGCGTCTTCCAGTACCATCTGCCCAAGTCGTACCAGTACATGCGCAACTGGAACCAGGGCTATCTGGAGTGGGCGCAGGACAACCGCCTGACCCGCTATGCCGAGCCGATCCTGATTCACATCTATTCCGAGGTGCTGCAGAAGTTCCGCCTCGCGGCCCAGGGCAAGTGGGACGGCAAGCAGCCGCCGGATCACCTGCGCAAGCGCATCGAGACCTACTTCGATCCGCTGCCCTTCCATTACGAGCCGCTGGAATCGCAGCAGACCGACCTGCACACCTATCCGCTCAACGCGGTCACCCAGCGTCCGATGGCGATGTACCACTCCTGGGATTCGCAGAACGCCTGGCTGCGCCAGATTCACACCTACAACTATCTGTACGTGAATCCGGTCACCGCCCGCGCCCAGGGCATCGAGGACGAGGACTGGATGTGGGTCGAGTCCCAGTGGGGCCGGGTCCGCTGCCTGTGCCGCTACTCCGAGGCGGTCGAACCCGGCACCGTCTGGACCTGGAACGCCATCGGCAAGGCCTCCGGCGCCTGGGGCCTGGACGCCGATGCCAACGAGTCGCGCAAGGGCTTCCTGCTCAACCACGTCATCAGCGAGGAGCTGCCGGCCAGCGAGTACGGCGAGCACCTGTCCAACTCCGACCCGGTCACCGGCCAGGCCGGCTGGTACGACGTGCGGGTGCGCATCTACAAGGCCGCCGAAGGCGAGCCCGAAATCAGCTACCCGCAGTTCGACCCGATGCCGACCCTGCCCGGCCAGGACACCTCGCGCAAGAGCAAGTGGCTCAAGTTCTTCGCCGGCGGCAGGAAGGCGGGCTGAGCCGTGAGAGATTAAACGCAAAGGCGTTTATGCCCTTCGGGTGCAGAGACGCAGAGTACGCAAAGAGATAAATAGTCCGTAGGTCGGGTTAGCGCAGCGTAACCCGACATGCCGCGGCCGCGTCGGGTTACACCTTTCAGGCTAACCCGACCTACATCACTTGGCGTCTTGGTGGTCAACGAAATACTAAGGTTATAGCAGATGACACAGTTAGCACTGGTAATCGATCTGAACGTCTGCGTGGGCTGCCATGCCTGCGTGACCAGCTGCAAGGAGTGGAACACCTCCGGCACGGCGGGCTACATGTCCGACGAGAACCCCTATGGACAGGACCCGACCGGCACCTTCTTCAACCGGGTGCAGACCTTCGAGGTGGGCGTATACCCGAACACCGAGACGGTGCACTTCCCCAAGAGCTGCCTGCACTGCGAGGATCCGCCCTGCGTGCCGGTCTGCCCGACCGGGGCCAGCTACAAGCGCGATTCCGACGGCATCGTGCTGGTGGACTATGACAAGTGCATCGGCTGCAAGTACTGCTCCTGGGCCTGCCCCTACGGCGTGCGCGAGATCGACGAGCAGCAGAAGGTGATGAAGAAGTGCACCCTGTGCGTGGACCGTATCTACGACGAGTCGCTGCCCGAGGCCGAACGCCAGCCGGCCTGCGTGATGGCCTGCCCGACCAACGCCCGACTGTTCGGCGACGTGCATGACGCCGAATCCGAGGTCTCGGTGGCCATCCGCGAGCGCGGCGGCTACCAGCTGATGCCCGAGTGGGGCACCAAGCCGGCCAACCACTATCTGCCGCGCCGCAAGGCCCGTATCCAGATCCACGAGGACGAGCTCGAGCGCGTCGACAACCCGCTGAAGAAGGAAGGCATCCACAAGGGCCGCGTCATCGACGAACCGACCCTGGATGACGTCACCAGCTGGTAAACCCCGTTTGCCGCCGACTGCCGGACCTGGGCTGCCGGTGGAACCCTCCGGGTTCGCGCAACGCACCGAATGCGCACCCGGCAGCCGGCGGCACCTTTATTTTTGAAGATCAAGGTCAAGAGCGCCACGGAATACACGGAAAGCACGGACAATACAAATTGAGAACAAAGCCAGCAGGCCGGGTTGGCGCAGCGTAACCCGGCATTGCCCTGGCATGTTGGGTTACGGCGCGAAGCGCCTAACCCAACCTACATTCATTCCGTGTTTTCCGTGTATTCCGTGGCGCATTTGAATTTTGTAGTTACAAATCGGAGCGAAATACATGCATCCCGCATTTTCCGTCATCTTCCTCACCACCCTGAGCGGCGTCGGCCAGGGGCTGTTCCTGGCGCTGTACACCGGCCAGGTCTATGCCGTGGCCAAGGTACTGCCGGGACATGCCGACACCGCGGCCTTCTATGGTTTGGGCAGCCTGATCGCCCTGCTGTTCCTGGGCGCCGGCCTGCTCGCCTCCTTCTTCCACCTGGGCCACCCGGAACGCGGCTGGCGCGCCATCGCCCAGTGGCGCACCTCCTGGCTGTCGCGCGAGGTCATCATCCTGCCGGCCTTCATGGGTCTGGTGTTCCTCTACGGCCTGGTTCACTACACCGGCTGGAATCCGGTCTTCTTCGAGATCGGCCAGCAGGCCAACATCGCCATCGACCTGTCCATGATCGTGGGCGCGATCACCACCGTGTTCGCCTTTGCCCTGTTCATCGCCACCGGCATGATCTACGCCTGCATCAAGTTCCTGCAGGAATGGGCCTCGCCGCTGACCGTGATCAACTACACCCTGCTGGGCAGCGCCTCCGGCTTCACCCTGGCGACCGGTTATGCCGCCTACCAGGGCGCTCCGGGCCTGCTCAAGTTCTACGGTGCCTGGGCCATCATCCTGACCGTGGCCTCGCTGATCACCCGCGGCGCCTCGCTGATCCGCAACGCCCGCATCAAGTACAAGTCCACCCTGCAGACCGCCATCGGTGTGCGCCACAGCAACATCCAGCAGAAATCGCAGGGCTTCATGGCCGGCTCCTTCAACACCCGCGAGTTCTTCCACCACAAGACCGCGGCCTTCATGAAGAGCATCAAGTGGATCTTCCTGGTGCTGGTGTTCCCGGTCCCGGTCGCGCTGCTGGCCCTGGGCCTGTCCTCGGCCGCGCTGGGTCTGCTGGCCGCCGCCTTCGTGGTGCAGTACCTCGGCCTGATCGCCGAGCGCTGGTTCTTCTTCGCCCAGGCGAACCACCCGCAGAACCTGTACTATCAGACGATCTGACTTCTGCGGCGTTAACACAAGGGTTATCCGTCATTGCGAGGCGCGAAGCGCCGTGGCAATCTCCAGACAAAATCCGGTTGCTTTACGAGATTGCCACGCTTCGCTCGCAATGACGGGGTGACCCAAAACCCCACATCCCGCGGCATTGCTGACCGCCGCAACTCCTTCTATAGTCATTCCCATGTCCAATCAGCTCACAGACCGCTTCGGCCGCAATATCGAGTACGTCCGCCTGTCGGTGACGGATCGCTGCGACCTGCGCTGTTTCTATTGCATGCCGAAGGGCTTCCGGGATTTCGAGGAGCCGGCGGAGTGGCTCACCTTCGATGAGATCGAGCGCCTGATCGGCGCCTTTGCCCGTCTGGGCACGCGCCGGGTGCGCCTGACCGGCGGCGAGCCGCTGGTACGGCGCAACCTGCCGGAACTGGCCGGGCGCCTGACCCGGGTCGCCGGCATTGAGGACCTGTCCATGTCGACCAATGCCACCCGGCTGGACAAACACGCCGAGGCGCTGCGCGCCGCCGGCGTATCGCGGATCAATGTCAGCCTGGACACCCTGAAACCGGAGGTGTTCAAGCAGATCACCGGCGGCAAGCTGGAGAAGGTCATGGGCGGCCTGATGGCCGCGAAGGCCGCCGGCTACCATCCCATCAAGATCAACATGGTGGTGATGAAGGGCGTGAACGAGGACGAGGTCGAGGACATGGTCGACTTCTGCATCGAGCACGATTTCACCCTGCGCTTCATCGAGACCATGCCGGTGGGCGATACCGGCCGCGAGGCCAGTGGCCAGTATGTCGACCTGCAGGAGGTCAAGGCGCGCCTGAGTGAGCGCTTCGAACTGCTGCCCGGCGTGATGCCCGGCGGCGGCCCGGCCCGCTATGTCCAGGTCGCCGGCACCGATCTGCGTATCGGCTTCATCACCCCCATCTCCCAGCACTTCTGCGAAACCTGCAACCGCGTGCGCCTGGCCGTGGACGGCACCCTGTACATGTGCCTGGGCCAGGAGCACAGCTATGACTTCAAGCCCCTGCTGCGCAACGGCGCCGGCGAGGCGGAGCTCGAAGCCGCCATCCGCGCGGCCATCGAACTCAAGCCCGAGCGGCACGAATTCCGCGAAAAGCCCGACCAGGTGATCCGGTTCATGTCCATGACCGGCGGATAAACCTTATTACGGCGACATTAACGCAGAGGGCGCAGAGGCGCGGAGACGCAAAGGGAATAAATTATTCAAACACCTTTTGCTTGAACAACCCGGCTTGACGACATCCATCTCAACATTCTTTTCGATATTGGTATTTCTCTGCGCCCTCTGCGTTCCCAGCGCCGAACGTCACCCCCTCCCGCTTGACCAATATCAAACCATTCCCGCCCGCAGCGCCGATAATGGCTGATTGAATCAGTCCATTTACGGGTATATCCGATGACCTGGAACCTGGCCTCACGCTTCGAGGCCGATGACTTTCAACTCAAGCGCGGCCTGGCAGAGATGCTCCGCGGCGGCGTGATCATGGACGTCACCGATGCCGAACAGGCGCGTATCGCCGAGGCCGCCGGCGCGGTGGCAGTGATGGCGCTGGAGCGCATTCCGGCCGACATCCGTCGCGATGGCGGGGTGGCGCGCATGTCCGATCCAGCCCTGATCCAGTCCATCCAGGCGGCGGTGTCCATCCCGGTCATGGCCAAGTGCCGCATCGGCCATTTCGCCGAGGCTCAGATACTGCAGGCCCTGGCGGTGGATTTCATCGACGAAAGCGAAGTGCTCACGCCGGCCGATGAGGAACACCATATCCACAAGTGGGATTACGCCATTCCCTTCGTCTGCGGCGCCACCGACCTGGGCGAGGCGTTGCGCCGCATCGGCGAGGGTGCGGCCATGATCCGCACCAAGGGCGAGGCCGGCAGCGGCAACATCGTCGAGGCGGTACGTCACCAGCGTCGCATCCAGACCCAGATACGTGAACTCACTCAACTCGACCCGGGCCAGCTGATGAGCCGGGCCAAGGCGCTGGGGGCGCCCTACGAACTGATCTGCCAGGTGGCCGAACAGGACGCACTGCCCGTCCCCAACTTCTCCGCCGGCGGCGTGGCCACGCCGGCCGACGCCGCGCTGGTCCGCCAACTGGGGGCAGAAGCGGTCTTCGTCGGCTCCGGCATCTTCCGCTCCGAGGATCCCGCCGCGCGGGCCGCGGCCATCGTCCGCGCCACCACCCACCACCAGGATCCGGCCGTGCTGGCGGCGGTCTCCCGCGGCCTCAAGGGCGCCATGCCCGGGCTGGAGCTCGGCGGACTGCCGGACGCTCAGCGCCTGGCCAAGCGTGGCTGGTAGCCCGCCCATCGGCGTCCTCGCGCTGCAGGGCAATGTGCAGGCGCACGCCCGCATGCTGACACAACTCGGCCGTGCGGCCCGCCCGGTGTTCCGACCCGCCGATCTGGACGGCCTGGCCGGGCTGATCCTGCCCGGCGGCGAGTCCACCACCCTCAGCCAGCTGCTGCAGCACGCGAGCCTGGACCGCGCCATTGCCTGTTTCGCCCAGCGACATCCGCTGCTCGGCACCTGCGCCGGTCTCATCCTCATGTGCACCCATACGAATGACGCCCGCGTCAGCCCGCTGAGACTGCTGACGGCCGAGGTCGATCGCAATCACTACGGCCGCCAGCGCGAGAGCTTCATTGCCAGTCTGGAAGGCGGGCAATTCTCCGGCATGCGCGCGGCTTTCATCCGCGCCCCGGCCATCCATGCCCGCGCGCCTCTGGAGGTGCTGGCAACGCATGCGGGACGGCCGGTGGCGGTACGCCAGGGGCGCCACGTGGGCTGCGCCTTCCATCCCGAACTGGGGCGGGACGCCCGGGTGCACGAATACTGGCTGAGGCTGGCATGAACCGCCCCCCGCTGCCGGTCATCGCCTTGAGCCGACTGCCGCGGCCGCTGTGGACCCGGCCGAGCCTGGCCGTCCTGAACCTGGCCTTCGCCAACGCATTGCGCCGGGGCGAACTCGATTTCATGCAGGGCCGGATGGTGGTCATTGCCCTGGCCGAAACGCCGCTGCGGCTCGCGCTCAGCGGTGACCGGAGGCGACTGGTCAGCCCGGGCTCGCCGCGCCGGCCGGATCTGCTGATCGAGGCCGACCTGGCAACCTATGCCACGCTGCTGCGGCGCGAAACCGACCCCGACACCCTCTTCTTCCAGCGCCGGCTGCGGCTGCGCGGCGACACCGAACTGGGCCTGGAGGTGAAGAACTTCCTGGCCGGCTGGGAACCGGATCCGGCCCTGCAGCGGCTGCTCAGCCTGGCCCGGCACGGCTCGGCCGGCACGGACGATTCCACTGCTCGGCATCGGGGATTTCGGCAATAAACGCCGGGATTGTCTATAGTTATCCCTGCAGCAACGACGATCCATGTCGGGTTTCGTGATCTCGCGCACATCCCGCCGGGAGGTCAGACCCTAGGATACGGAAACAATCTACAACAACCACGGGAGGTCCCCATGCGCCCTCAGCACTGGAAACGCGCCGGCATTCTTGCCCTGATCCTGAATTTCCTTTTCGCCACCTTTCCCGCTGCGGCCCAGACCGGGCTGGTGGGCACCGGGGAGATGCTCGCGGCCGAGGCCCGTGCCCTGCACATGGCCGAGGTCCGGGCCGGCCTGAATCGCGCGGATGTCCGCCAGCAGATGCTGGAACTCGGGGTCGATCCCGCCAAGGTCGAGCAACGGCTGGGTGGCCTGACCGCTGCCGAGCTGCAGCGGCTGGCGGCCAATATGAAGCAGCTGCCCGCCGGCGCCGGCGTCATCGAAGTGGTCGGCATCGTATTCGTGGTCCTGCTCATCCTCGAGCTGCTCGATGTCACGGACATCTTCACCGGCATCTGATGCCGCACCGCCACGTCTGGCTGGCCGCCGCCCTGCTGCTGGCGGGCTGCGCCGGCCAGCCGTCCCTCACTGAACGGCCGGGGCCGACGCCGGTCGAGGTCGAACTCGCCGCGGTCCCCTTTCATCCCCAGCAGGCCTATCAATGCGGCCCCGCCGCACTGGCCACGGTGCTCAACAGCGCCGGGGTGGAGACCGGGCCGGGGGAATTGACGCCGGAAGTCTTTCTGCCGGGCCGGCACGGCAGTCTGCAGGACGAACTGGTGGCCGCGGTGCGGCGCCACGAACGCCTGCCCTATCACCCCGACCCCGACATCGAGGCGCTGATCCGACAGCTGCAGGCCGGCCATCCGGTACTGGTGCTGCAGAACCTGGGCATCGCGGCATTGCCGCGCTGGCACTACGCCGTCGTCATCGGCTACAGCAGCCGCGAGCGCCGCTTCATCCTGCGTTCCGGCACCGAGCGGCGCAAGCTCATGGACCGCGACCTGTTCCTGCGCACCTGGCGCCGTGCCGGGCACTGGGCCCTGGTCGTCCTGCCGCCCGATCACCTGCCCGCCGACCCCGACCCGGACCGCTACCTCCAGGCCGCCGCCGACCTGGAGTCCACCGGCCGGATCGACACCGCCCGTCGGGCCTATGCCACCGCCAGCCGGCACTGGCCGCAGCGCCCCGCGGCCTGGTACGGCCTGGGCAATACGCACTATCTCGCCGGCGAGTATGAGGCAGCGGAAGCGGCCTATCGCCAGGCGCTGGAACTCGATCCCGACAACGCCGCCGCCCACAACAATCTGGCCCGGGCGCTGCTGGCGCAGGGCTGCGCGGATGCCGCCCGGCAGGTGGTTGAGACAGGCCTGCGACTGAAGGGCGTCACGCCCGGCATTCGCGAGGCATTGCAGACGACGCGGAGGGAAATCGGTAGGAATAATCAGTCTGATCAGGAAGAATGCGGACCAGGGATTATCCAGCAATGAATCGAGCAGGCTGCTGTGAATTCATCCGGCATCGCCATAACGGCTAATGTACACTGCGCAGATTGATTGCATCCGCCCCGGACTTATTCCCCCACCTCCAGCCGATAGGTCGCATGGCAGGCGACGCAGTTCTGCATCAACCGGCCCAACTGCTGCAGGCTGTGGGCCGGATCGCCCAGTTGTTCGGCATCCAGCGCCAGCTGGTCGAACTGCTGGTGGGTATCCAGGCCCAGCTGCTTGAAGGCCAGCGGCAGCTTGCCCATGAGCGGGGCGGGCACCTGCTGCTGGGCCGCGCGGCCCGATTTGCGCGCGGCCTGCACCACCGCCTCCATGTCCTCGCGTCCCAGGCCCTCGGTGATCTGCTGGATGCTGTCGACGAAGCCGCGCATCTCGGTCAGGATCAGTGCCCGCTCGCCGGGCGCGAGCACGATGGCGGTGCGGCCATCCGCCGCCGGCCGCACACTGCCCTGCCAGACGAAGACATATGCCATACCCCCGGTCAGCAGCAGCAACAGCACCACCAGTCCCCAGCAGAATCTACCCATCCTTCTCACACCTCACGCTTCACGTCCGACAATCATTTCCATCCCGGGCCCGCCCCGATAGAAACCGTTGCACAGGCCGATCGGCGCCAGCTGCGCCAGCCGCCGGCGGGCCTCGGCGGCGTCCAGATCGCCCCGCCGGGCCCGGTCGAACAGGCCGATCACCTCGCCCATGCCCTGTGCCTGGGGTATCAACCGCAACACATCCACGTCCAGGGCCTCCAGCGCGGGCAGTTCGCCGATCAGACACTGACTCAAGGCCGACTGGGTCTGGATACCGTTGAGGTTGAGAAAGGGCTCCCCTTCCCGGGTCTTGAGCAGCAGACCGTCGGGATAGTCCCGGCAGCGGAACTGGCAGTCATCCTTGGGCAGGCCATGGGCGCGGGCGGTGAAGCAGCGGGCGGCGTGCGCCAGCGGCAGCCTGCCCCAGGCCAGCACCTCGGTCTCGACCCCGGCCGGGCGCAGTCGCTGCAGATCGGCCAGGGCCTGGTGATCCAGTTCCACCGGCAGCACCCAGCGCCGCAGCCCCAGCCGGGCCAGCCGCGACAGGGCCAGATGATTGTAGACATTGATCCCGGTGCCGGCCACGAAGTCGCGGCCCTGCAGCAGCTGGATGGCGGCCATGTCATTGGCCTCGACCATGAAGGGGGTATCGGCACACAGCCGGCGCAGCGCGCCGAGCTCGGACTCGGCCTCGATCAGGGTCAGGGTGGACAGCACCACCTGCTTGCCCGCCGCCGCCAGGCCTTCGCCCAGCATCAGCCAGTCTTCGAGGGCAAGCTGGCGACGCTTGGCGCACACGGTCTCGCCCAGGTAGATGATCTCGGCCGGGGCCTGTGCCATCTCCTCGTAGAAGCGCAGGACCTCGTTGCGCGGCCAGAAATAGGGGACGGGACCCAGCGCGAGCTTCAGCATGCCGACCTCACTGCCAGGGCCGGTGGTAGGCACCGGGGGTGGTGCGCGCCCCCTCGGCCACCTCGTCGAGGGCGGCCATCCATTCCGGACGCGGCCGGTAGCCGGCCGGGTCGCGCCGGCAGGCATCGATGGCCTCGCGCCAGACCCGGCTGATCCGGGCCACATAGGCCGGGCTGCGCTGACGGCCCTCGAGTTTCACCGCCGCCACGCCGGCGCCGAGCAGGCGCGGCAGCAGGTCCAGGGTATTGAGGCTGGTGGGGGACTCGATGGCATAGCCGACCCGGCCGCAGACATCGAAGCGCCCCTTGCACAGGGTCGGGTAGCCGGCCTGTTCCTCGGGCAGGAAGCGGTCGATCAGGATGCCGTTGAGACGGGTATGCAGCCCGTCGGCCTGCTCCTGCCAGTCCACGAAGCGGGCCGGCGAACAGGCGCCGCAGGTATTGGGCGACTCGCCGGTGACGTAGGAGGACAGATAGCAGCGGCCCTCGACCATCACGCACAGGCTGCCGAAGCCGAACACCTCGATTTCCACCGGACTCTTCTCCACCAGTGTCTCGACCTGGCGCAGCGACAGCACCCGCGGCAGGACGGCACGGCGTACGCCGAACTGTTCATGATAGAAGCGCAGCGCCTCGACACTGGTCGCCGAGGCCTGTACCGACAGGTGCAGCCGTTGTTCGGGATAGCGCTGCGTGGCGTACTCCAGTACCCCCATGTCGGCGATGATCAGCGCATCCACCCCCAGCGCCACCGCGCGATCCACGGCCTGCTGCCAGCGCATCCAGCCGTCCGGGCGGGCATAGGTGTTGATCGCCAGCAGCACCTGGCGGCCGCGGGCATGGGCATAATCCACCCCCTCGCGCAGCTGTTCATGGCTGAAATTCAGACCGGCGAAGTGGCGGGCGTTGGTGTCGTCGCGAAAACCCAGGTAGACGGCATCGGCGCCGGCATCCACGGCCGCCTTGAGCGAGGGCAGGTTACCCGCCGGACAGACCAGTTCCATGTTCCACCTCATCAGATATTGCCGGGACCCGGCAGCGGTCTGCCAGGGCGGCTTCGATGGCATTGAGGACCCGCCACTTGCGCGCACACCAGTCCGGCGCCAGCAGGATGCGCGTTGCGGCCGTGGCGGTGACCCGGTGATAAACCACCTCGGGCGGGGTGACCCTGATCAGGTCGGCGGCAATGTCCACGTATTCGGCCTGCGTCAGCGGCCGGTATTCGCCGCGGCGCCATTCGTTGGCCAGCCGCGTGCCCTTGACCACGTGCAGCGGATGCAGCTTGAGCCCGTCCACGCCGAGCGCCAGTACCCGCAGCAGGCTCTGGCGCGCATGCCAGCGCGCTTCGCCGGGCAGCCCGATGATCAGATGGGTGCAGACCGCCAGGCCGCGACTGCGGGCGGCCCGCAGGGTGGCGGCGTATTCGGCCCAGCCATGGCCGCGATTGACCCGCTCCAGGGTGGTGTCGAAGGCCGACTGCAGGCCCAGTTCCAGCCAGACTTCATGCCCCTGGTCGCGGTAGTCCGCCAGCAGATCCAATACGGCGTCGGGGACGCAGTCCGGTCGGGTACCGATGGCCAGGCCGATCACGTCCGGCTCGGCCAGGGCCTCGTCATACAGGGCCTTCAGACGTTCGAGTTCGCCGTAGGTATTGGTATAGGCCTGGAAATAGGCAATATATTTGCGCGCCCCGGTGCGGCGACGGATCACCCGCCGGCCGGAGGCGATCTGCTCGCGCACCGCGGCGCGTTCCCGCGCCATGGGCGCGAAGGAGGCGTTGTTGCAGAAACTGCAGCCGCCGATCCCCTTGCTGCCGTCGCGGTTGGGGCAGGTGAAACCGGCGTGCAGGCTGAGCTTGTGCACCCGCTCGCCGTGGCGGCGCAGCAGATCCCGGCCCAGGGTGTTGACGTAATCGGACAGTGCCATGGCGCCTCTTCCAGTGAAGCGGCAGGATGGCACAGCCCCGGGGCGGCCGGCTTGATCAAAGTCAATGCCGGCTGGCCCGGCCCGGGGCATGCTGATCCGCGTCCAGAGGCATATCGTGCCATGGTCACCTCGCTATGGTGTCGTCACGACACCTTGATGCCGGCGCAACTGTCGGCATCGGCAATGTTGCCGGGGGCGGGATCTCCCCATCCCGCCCCTTTTTTTCCTTCTGCCCTGCCAACATCCCGCGCAGAACGCGTGGTCGCCCTTGACCCACATCAAGGTCGCGGCCAGACTCGATACCGCAGGATGGCGCTCAGGTAATATTGCCCGCAAGGACACCCCGATGGCATTGACGCAGCTTCACGATCACAGCCGCGACACCCGGCAGCCCGTCTACGCCCCCTTCGCGCTGGGCTTTCGCCCCTTCTTTCTCGCCGCGGGCCTGGCCGGACTGGCCCTGATGGCGCTGTGGCTCGGCATCTGGACCGGTGTCCTGACACCTGCGCCCTACTTCGATGTTATCAACTGGCATGCGCACGAGATGCTGTTCGGCTACACCGCCGCCGTGATCGCCGGCTTCCTGCTGACCGCGGTGCGCAACTGGAGCGGGGTGGACACCCTAAACGGCGCTCCGCTGGCGGCCCTGGCCGGACTGTGGCTGCTGGGCAGGACCCTGTTCTTCGTTCCCGCCCTGCCCGCCTGGACCATCGCCGCCGTGGATCTCGTCTTTCTGCCGGCCCTGGCCCTGAGCCTGGCCGGCCCCATCTTTGCCAGCCCCAACAAGGCCAACCGGGTACTGCTGCTACTGCTCGGAGTGATGTTCACCGCCAACGCCCTGATGCACCTCCAGGCCCTGGGCCTGACCGCGGCCACGGCCCGGCCGGGCATACTGCTGATGCTCGATACCGTATTGCTGCTGATCCTGATGATCACCGGCCGGGTGCTGCCCTTTTTCACCGAAGCGGTGCTGGCCTGCAGCGAGTGCCGGCGCAGCCGCCTGATCGAACTGGCCACCTTCGCCACCCTGCTCGGCATGCTGGCGGCCGACGTGGGCGGCTGGCCCCGGGCCGCAGGGTTGATGGCACTCGCGGCCGCCCTGGTGCAGCTGGTACGGGTCGCCGGCTGGATCAAACCGGGGATCGGCTCGCTGCCGATCCTGCTGGTGCTGTACGTCGCCTATGCCTGGGTCGTCGTCGGTCTGCTGCTCAAGGGCCTGGCCGATCTCGGACTGCTGGCGCCCAACCTGGCGCTGCATGCGCTGACCATCGGCGTGATCGGCGGCTTCACCCTGGGCATGATGGCACGCGTCGCCCTGGGCCACACCGGCCGCATGATGCAGTCGGCCCGGCTGACCAACCTGGGCTTCGTCCTGCTCAATCTTGGCGCCCTGGTGCGGATCTTCCCGCCCCTGCTGCTGCCGGAGCAGTACAGCCTGTGGGTGGTGCTGTCGGGTCTGCTGTGGATCGGCGCCTTCGCCGCCTTCGTGTGGGTCTATGCCCCGGTGCTGGTGCGGGCGCGGGTGGACGGCAAGCCGGGGTGATCAGGACTTTCAAGGGCGCCACGGAATACACGGAAAGCACGGACGATTTAATGCATACAAGGCAACGTAGGTCGGGTTAGCGTAGCGTAACCCGACACCAGACGCAGAATGTCGGGTTACGCCCTGCCGGGCTAACCCGACCTACACTACATCCTTCCCCTGATCAGGCGCCGGTCAGCCGCGAATAGAGCATCGGCAGGGTGCGCGGCAGCTGCGCCGGCCGGTGGATGACGGCATAGCCGCGCCGGCCGAACAGGTAGGGCAGGTAGTCGTTGCCCCTGGAATCGATGGTCACGCAGAAGGGCTGCAGGCCCTGCGACCGGGCTTCGATGATGGCCTTGCGGGTGTCCTCGATACCATAGCGGCCCTCGTAACGGTCCAGGTCGTTGGGCTTGCCATCGGTCAGCAGCAGCAGCAGTTTGGTCTCGGTGGCCTGGCGCTCCAGTTCCCGGGTGGCATAGCGGATGGCCGCGCCCATGCGGGTGTAGTAGCCGGGCTTGATGGCCTGGATCCGGGCCCGGGTGCGACCGTCGTAGCGACTCCCGAAATCCTTGAGCTGATGCACCCGCACCGGATCGCGTTTGCGCGAGGAGAAGCCGTACAGGGCAAAGGGGTCACCGACCGAGCTCAGGGTCTCGGCAAACAGGAACAGGGCGTCGCGGATCACGTCGATCACCCGCATGTCGTTATCGATCCAGGTATCGGTCGACAGCGACAGGTCCGCCATCAGCAGGCAGGACAGGTCGCGGCGATTCTGGCGCAGATCCCGGAACAGGCCATCGGCATGGGCCTGGATGCCGGCCCGGCGGTCACCGGCATAGCGCAGGTAGGCATCGAGATCGATCTCGGAACCGTCGGGCTGGGCCCGCAGCCACTGCCGGCCCGGCGTGAGCAGGGAGAACTGGTTGCGCAGCCGCCGCGCGGTCGGCCGCAGGTGTTCGGGCAGTTCGATCGGCACCGCATCGAGCGCGCTCATCAGGCTGATCCGGCAATGGTCCGGGACCAGCACACCCTTGCGATGATCCCACTCCGGCAGCAGCAGGCCGTCGTTCAGTACGCTGTCGTCATTGGCCTCGGCGGGCAGATCGAGATCGAATTTCAGCCGTCCCCTGGCCGGTTTGTCGTCACGGCTCACGGACAGGGTGTCCATGTCGCGGGCGGCGTCGGCCGCCTGGTCCAGATCCTCCTCGTCATCGGTGCTGCGATCGACCTTGACGTACTCGCTCCAGCTGAAGATGTTCTCCATGCGGATGGTGACCAGGCCGCGGTCCTCCTGCGGCTTATCCACCCGCTCGGCGCGGCGCCGGCCCTCGTTCTCCAACTCCTTCTGGCCGCCCTCGTGGGCATTGTTCCCCTCGCCCGGGTCGGCTGCGGTCGCGGCGGCGACCAGTGGTGGCGATGGGTGCAGCCACAGGGGCACCGGCCAGGGTTCACGGCGCGCCGCCGGAAAGGTGCCGACCGCGCCCGGTTCGCGCAGGGCCTGCTGCAGGAGCCGTTCCTGCTCCGCCTCGGCAGCAGGCAGACGCCCGGGATCCGGCCGCTGCGCCAGATGGGCCTCGAGCAGACGCCGGTAGCGGGGGCGCAGGCCCGGAAAACGCTGCAGGGCCACCCGGCACAGCTGCTGGTTGCGCAGCACCCAGTGACTGGCGAGGTCATGCGGGGTGGCCGCCAGCGCGGCCAGCCAGAAATACAGGTCGCGGTTCAACGCCGGCGTATCGAACCAGTCGATGGCCGGCGGCAGGCGCAGGGCCTGTTCGTCGCGCCAGGCCAGGCGCACCTTGCGCTGGCTGCCCGCCACCCGCTGCAGCAGGCTGCGCCGGCCGCGGTAATCGGTGGCCTCGGCCGGCTGCACCTGCAGGCCGCCGTCGCCGCCCAGGGCGCGGAAGAACACACCAATCGGCGTGGCGACCTCGTCCAGGGTCACCGTCGCCTGCGGATGAGAGCGCTGCGCGGCCCGGGTGATCAGCCGGTGCCAGAGCTGGCCGACATGTTCTTCCATCAATGGGCTCCGATGCGTGTATGGCTACAAGTCTGGTCCGGACCGGTTGCAACCGCCTTGATGTGTCTTAAATGCAAAGAAACATCTGATTTATTCGTCATTGCGAGCGAAGCGTGGCAATCTCGTAATGCAGGACCAGTCGGTTGGAGATTGCCACGCTTCTCCCATAGAATCCCTTCGGGTTTCATGATGGGTACCCCACCCTTCGGGTCTGGGCATCGCAATGACGGGTATTTTGTAATTAATCAGAAGTTCCTTAACCATCAATTCAGCCTCCGCAGGCCCCGGAGCCGCAGCAGCTGTCGGTTTCCATCCGCCCGGGGGCAGGTGCCGGGGGCCTTGTTTTAGGCTGCGCCGGCCGGCCCGTGACCACCTGCAGGGCCGCCTCGTCACTCACCCATTGCAGCAGCGAGGGCTGGCCCTTCGGCGCCTGCACCTGGGTGCAGGCGGAGATGCACTCGGCGCACTGGGTGCAGGTGAACATCTTGCGCTTCAGTGTGCGCGGGTTCAGTCGCATGGGACAGGCGTTGTCGCAGGCGTTGTTGCAGTCCTGGCAGCTCTTCGCGCGGCGGGTATCGAAGCCGACCACCATGGCCTTGTTATTGCCCATCCAGGCCAGGCTCTGGAACAGGCCGACGGCACAGCCGAAGCGGCAGAACAGGTGTCGGGCGAAGATGAATTCGATGCTGAACGCGGTGGTGGCCGCGGTCAGGAAGATAAACTGGCTGCGGGTCAACTCCGCATGCAGCAGGTTGTGATAGATCTCCTGCGGCGGCAGCAGGTAGGTCAGCAGGGTCAGGGCCCAGATGAAGGCGAAGGCCACGGCCGTGACCAGGGTCGGCGGCCAGTAGCGGCTGTTCGGGCTGATCCGGGTGCCGTTGGGCAGCCACTCCGGCAGTTTGCGCTTCTCGTACAGATTGGGCCTGCCGCTGGCCCGGCGCATCAGGCCGTTGACCAGTTCCACCACCGAATAGTGCGGGCACAGCCAGCCGCAGTACAGCCGACCCCAGCGCCAGGCGATCCAGATGAACAGGGCCGCGCCGCCGAACAGCGGCAGGAAGCCGCGCAGAAACATATTGAGCACGGCCTCGCCCGGGCCGATCAGGCCCTCACGGAACTCGGCGATGCCCAGGGTCCAGGGCTGGCCGAAGAGGATGAAATGGCCCAGGGTCAGGTCGAAGCGGAAGATGTCCAGCGGCGGCGCCAGGATGAACAGCACGAAGAAGCCGACCTGGGTCAGGGCCCGGCGGCGCTGGTAGTTCGTTCTGGGCAGTAACGGTTTCATGTCAGGTCAGTCGCAACTCTCACAAGTCCTCGCGGGCAGATGGCATGTCAACGGAACGGCCACCCCACCAGCGGATAGCGCCATGCCTTGCCGGACAGGGCCCGCGCCAGGCCCAGTACGCCCAGCAGCACCAGGGTGGCGTGCATGCAGACCAGGTAGATGATGCCCACCACCCAGGTGATCATGCCCTCGATATCCCCGAGCAGCACAATGGCGCCGCCGACCCCGATCAGCAGCACCCCGGCCCAGCAGCTGGCGGCAAAGGCCTGTTCCAGGTGGTTGCGGGCCAACTGCCCGGCCCGACCGCGGCGCAGGAACAGCACCGCCAGGATCAGGAAGGCCAGTCCCGGCACCAGCAGCAGGTTCACCAGGTACAGGGCCTCGGCGGCGATGGCCAGGCGCTGGCCGCCCTCAGCCATGGTTTCTGTCCGGCCGGGTGATATCAACGCAGAGGCGCGGAGACGCAAAGAACATCAATGATGTGTTGTTCGCATTCGGCATGTTTCGGCCTCGCCAGACAATCATGTAGGTCGGGTTAGCCCACAGGGCGTAACCCGACGTCCTCCGCAGCCCTGTCGGGTTACGCTGCGCTAACCCGACCTACACCAATCATTCTCTGCGTCTCCGCGTCTCCGCGCCCTCTGCGTTATTCACCGCCAGACCTCACCGGGGCAGACTCGCGTCCACCACCTCCATCAGGGCGGTGATGGTGTCCTCGTCGTCGCTCAGCGGCTCGACCAGGGCGGCACGGCAGGCCGCGCGCACATCGAAGCCGCCCTGCATCAGGGTGGCGGCATAGACCAGCAATCGGGTCGAGGCAGCCTCCTCCAGGTCATGGTCCTTGAGCGCACGCAGGGCGCCGGCCAGGCGCACCAGCAGACCGGCGTCCTTGCTGTCGATGCCGGTCTCGCCCTGGATCACGGCCTGCTCCGCCTCCGGCGCGGGAAAATCGAAACTGGCCGCCACGAAGCGCTGGCGGGTACTGGGCTTCATGCCTTTCAACAGGTTCTGGTAGCCGGGGTTGTAGGAGACCACCAGCATGAACTCCGGCGGCGCCTGCAGGGTCTCGCCAGTGCGTTCGATGGGCAGGATGCGGCGATCGTCGGTCAGCGGGTGCAGCACCACCGTGGTGTCCTTGCGCGCCTCGACCACCTCGTCGAGATAACAGATGGCTCCCTCGCGCACGGCGCGGGTGAGCGGCCCGTCGCTCCAGAAGGTGCCGCCATCACCGATCAGGTGGCGCCCGACCAGGTCGGCGGCAGTCAGATCGTCATGGCAGGCCACGGTATAGACCGGCCGACCCAGGCGCGCCGCCATGTAGTGCACGAAGCGGGTCTTGCCGCAGCCGGTCGGTCCCTTGATCAGCATGGGCAGACGGTGGCGGTAGGCATGCTCGAACAGGGCGACCTCGTTGCCCTGGGGCAGGTAGAAGGGCAGGCCGTCATCGGTGGAGATGTTGGCGGCGACTTGTGTGTCCATTGGTATTACCTCGGCTTGGTTTTATCGTGAATTTCAGCGTGCGGCCAACACGAAGGCCAGCGCGATCAGCCCGCCCGGGAGCAGCAGCCACAGGGCGATCACCCAGCGCCAGAGACCGCGCACCCGTCTCAGCCCCATGAAGAAATCGCCGACCAGGTGACCCTTGACCAGGGCCACGGCCAGGAGCCCCAGCGAGACAGCCGGGCCGTTCAACCCTTCCTGGCCGACACCCCAGGTCAGCAGGGTCAGGGCCACCAGCAGCAGCCACACCAGGGTCTCGGGGCGGATTGCGCTCATATCGCTGTCCTCACATCACATAGACCAGCGGGAACAGGATCAGCCAGACCAGATCCACCATGTGCCAGTAGGAGGCCCCGGTTTCCACGCCGGTATGCTCCCCGCGGCCGTAATGGCCCTGTGCGGCCTTCACCGCCACCGCGGCCAGGATCACCATGCCCATGACCACGTGCAGGAAGTGAAAGAAGGTCAGGGACAGATAGAAGGTGTAGAAGGTGTTGGTCGACAGCCGCACCCCTTCAGCGAACAGGTGCGCATACTCGAGCGATTTCACGCCCAGGAAGAGCCCGCCCAGCACCAGGGCACCGATCAGCCAGCGGATACAGCCGCCGGCATCGCCAATCCGGATCCGACCCACGGCCCGCACCACGAAATAGCTGCTGGTGATGAGCGCCAGGGTGTTGATCAGCGCCAGGTTCGTGTCCAGGGTCTGCTGATAGGCGACGAACAACTCCAGTTCCCCCATCCGGGCGAAGGCGTAGGCGGCGAAGAAGATCGCGAACACCGCCAGTTCGGCCAGGATGAAGATCCAGATCGCCAGATCACCCGGAGGCCAGGTCGTCCGCTCCGGCGCCTCACCGACGGCACTTCCCTGTGCCTGTTCGTCCGGAAGTACAACCCTGCCCGGTCTTCCGATCATGGCCTGTACTGCGGCATTCACCTGCGCCTCCCCACCTCAGGCCTCAGCCGGTGTCACGGCCGGCAGCGGCTTGGCGCTGGCATCGGGCTCACGCTGGCCGACAAAGAAGTGAGCGACGTACAGAATCAGCCCGATGAAGAAGACCACGCCGGCCACCTCACGCATCCAGTAGAAGAGCTCGATCTTCTCCTGTACCACCATGAAGGGCAGCGGATCGCTGCTGTAGCGCTGCAGCCAGACCTGCAGGATGCCGGCCCCGGTCAGGAACAGGGTGATGAACACCATGGACACGGTCATCAACCAGAAGGACCACATCTCCACCACCTGCGAGCGGTTGCTGTTGGCCGTCTCGCGGCCGCGCAGCAGGGGCATGGCGTAGGAGATGATGGTGAGCACGATCATCACATAGGCGCCATAGAAGGCCATGTGGCCGTGCGCCGCGGTGATCTGCGAGCCGTGGGTGTAGTAGTTCACCGGCGCCAGGGTATGCAGGAAGCCCCACACGCCCGCCCCGAGGAAGGCCATCACGCCCGTGCCCAGCGCCCACAGCATGGCCGCCTTGTTGGGATGGTTGCGGCGGCGGCGGTTGACCATGTTGAAGGCGAACACCGTCATCATGAAGAAGGGCAGCGGCTCCAGGGCCGAGAAGATCGAGCCCCACCACTGCCAGTACTCGGGCGTGCCGATCCAGAAGTAATGGTGGCCGGTGCCGATGATGCCGGTGATCAGGGCCATGGCGATGATGACATAGAGCCACTTCTCGATCACCTCGCGGTCCACGCCGGTGAGCTTGATCAGCACGAAGGCCAGGATCGCCCCCATGATCAACTCCCAAACGCCCTCGACCCACAGGTGCACCACCCACCACCAGTAGAACTTGTCCTTGACCAGGTTCTCCGGATTGTAGAAGGCGAACAGGAACAGTACCGCCAGACCGACCAGCCCGATCAGCAGCACCAGGCTGACCACCGTCTTGCGGCCCTTGAGGATGGTCATGCCGATGTTGTAGAGGAAGGCCAGGGCCACCACGACGATGCCGATCTTGGTGATGGTGGGCTGCTCCAGGAACTCGCGGCCCATGGTCGGCCAGAGGTGATTGCCGGTCATCTGGGCCAGGCTGGCATAGGGCACCAGCAGGTAGCCCAGCACGGTCAGGGCCCCGGCGACCAGGAACACCCAGAACATCAGGATCGCCAGCCCCGGGCTGTGCAGCTCGGTCTCGGCCTCCTCGGGGACCAGGTAATAGGACGCCCCCATGAAGCCGAACAACAGCCAGACGATCAGCAGGTTGGTGTGGACCATGCGGGCCACGTTGAAGGGGATCTCGGGAAACAGAAAGTCTCCCACCACGTACTGCAGCCCCAGGATCAGACCGAACAGGATCTGCCCGACGAACAGGCCAATGGCCGCGATGAAGTAGGGCTTGGCAACGGCTTGTGATTTGTATTGCATGGCTCGGCTCTCCTACCTGATTAACCTTGGATATTCGGGGGCCAGTTGGCGGTGTTGATTTCCGAGGTGTACTTCAGAAATTCCGCCACCGCCTCCAGTTCTTCCTCGCTGAGGTTGAACTGGGGCATGCTGCGCCGGCCCGGGATTCCGTCCGCGGGGCGGCTGGCGATGAAGGCCTTGATGGCCTCCTTGCTCTCGCCGAAGCGCTTGTACACATTGCCCAGTTCGGGGGCGTAATAGGCCCCTTCGCCCAGCAGGGTGTGGCAGCCCAGGCAGTTGTTTTCCTCCCAGACCGCTTTACCCAGCGCCACCTTCTCGGTAAGGTTCTGTCGGTTATCCCGCTCAGGCAGGGCCTGACTGGTATCGAAGGTGAGCGCCAGAAACAGCAGGATGAAGAACACGCTGCCACCATAGAAGATGTTGCGCGCCATCGCCTTGGTGAAGACTTGTGACATTGAACTGGCCTCCTGGTTGGTCGATCCTGAGCAAATTAGACGGTTATTTCAGATTGAGAACATTGACATTCATCAAGCAACACTACCTTAAAGTGGCAAAGGAAATACAGGTTTGAGCGAGGAACTCAAGCAACATCTGTCCCGGCACCTGCTGTTCGCCCGCCTGACGCCGGCCCAGCTGGACCGGGCCGCCCAGCGCGCCCGCCTGCTCCGGCTGGATGAGGGCCAGCCCCTGTTCGCCCAGGGCGATCCGGCCGACCGCTTTTTTTATGTGGTTTCCGGTCAGATCAAGCTCTCCCGACTCTCCCCCGAGGGCAACGAGAAGGTCATCGACATCGTCAGCGCCGGCAACACCTTCGCCGAGGCCCTGATGTTCCTGGAAGGGCCGGCCTATCCGGTCAACGCCACCGCCCTGGGGCCCTGCGAACTGGTCTCCATCGACTCGCGCGACTTCGCCGCCATGCTGCGCGACTCCATCGACACCTGCTTCCTGCTCATGGGTGACATGAGCCAGCGCCTGCGCGGCCTGATCGCCGAGATCGACAACCTCAGCCTGCAGAGCGGCACCTGCCGGGTGGCCAGCTATCTGCTGAAGATGGCCCCCGAGGACCAGGATGAATTCCGGCTGGACATCCCCAAAGGGGTGATGGCCTCGCGCTTGTCGGTCAAGCCCGAGACCTTCTCGCGCATCCTGCGCAATCTGCAGGACAGCGGCATCCTGAGCATCAGGGGCGCCCAGGTCACCATCCACGACCGGGATGCGCTGGAGGATCGGGCCGAGGGCCTGACCTGAGTCCCCGTCGGATCTCACTGCACAGCGATTCCGGGGACTGCCGGCACCTCATCCTCATCCGCACCCACTGGCGCGAACTCGAAATGCAGCGCCTCCAGGATCCGGTTGAACTTCTCCAGCAGTTCCTTCTGGTTCCCCGCCCCGGTGTGGATGTGGGCGATGTCGTAGCTGTAACTGTCCTGCTCGATCAACTCGGACAGGCGCATGCCCGGTTTTATCTTCAGCTCGATCAGGGTGCCCGGAAAGCGTTGGCGGATCTGCTCGAGCTCATTCCCGTCCGGCACATGGGTCGCGATACCGTCCTCGAACACCCGCACATGGAATTTGGCGGCACAGCCGTAACGGCCCTCGCGGACGGGAAAATCCGGGGGCTGCCCGAGCGCCAGTTCGGCCATGATCTGTAAATTGGAGGCCCCATCCACCTTTTCGAACATGTCGCTGTGCGACTGCGACAGCCGTGGATTGATCTCCAGCAACACCAGTTTCTCCGTTTTCGGCTGGTAGAAGTATTCGACATTGTAGGTGGCATTGTCGTAGCCGATGTGCTGCATCAGTTCCCGCGTCGCCTCGACGGCACGATCCTTGACCCGCCGCGGCAACCGCGAGGGATACTGGTAACGCAGAAAGGAGGATGACTGCGGATAGTTGATGGAATCGATGATGCCGTGATGGTGCACCTCGCCGTCATGCACATAGCCCTCGACCGTGCACTGGCGGCCGGGGACCAACTCCTCGACGATGCAGTGATGACCCTTTACGGGCACGATCTCCTCCGGCAGCCGGGCATGCGAAAGGATGTGATCGAAGGGCTCGGCGATGCGATGGATCTCGCGGCGGATGGCCGCGATGCTGTTGCGCAGGTCCTCGCGGTTCCTGACCCTGAATGCCAGCAGCGAGTCCGTGCCCTTGACCGGCTTGATCCAGAACGGATACGGCAGCTCGATGTTATTGATCTCGTCGTCGCTGAAGGGGTCCACCTGGGTGAAACCCGGGGTGAATTCCGGAATCGCGCGGCACTGCTCCAGCCGGCTCCAGTACTTGTGCTCGCAACGCAGCACGCTCTCCAGCGTGGGCGTGGTCAGGCCGTGACGCCGGCACAGGATGGCGGTCATGGCGGTCACAGGGAAATCCCAGTAGCCGACAATGGCATCGATGCTGCCGTCGAAGGCCGCCAGCCGCTGCTCGGCCAGCGCCAGGCAGTCCTCGACGGGGTAATAGCCGCCGCCCTTGACCTCGTCGAAGCTCAGCAGTTCGTGGATGCGATGGTCGACGCCGAGATTCAGCCGGCGCACCTTTTCCATATTGAAGGGGTCGGCGCCGACGACGAAGATGTTACTGCTCATACCTCCTCCCGCGTCATTGCCTCGAATATAGCCGGGGCTGGCGGGATGTCGAGGGCGGACTGTGCGTCAGGAAATCAACACCCTGGCGAATTGCGCCGCGGCTGATTCGGATCAACCGGGAGGCGCAAAGCTCCCGCAGGTTGGGCTGAACAACGTGAAGCCCAAGCTACTGCCTGCCTTTCAGGTAGGTCGGGTTAGCGCAGCGTAACCCGACATGGATGGCTGTCTATGTCGGATTACGCACTGCGTGCTAATCCGCCCTACGGGCTGCGATCCGACCTGTCTCTTGTATCTGTTGGACAAGGCTCAACTCTCAATGACTGGTCCCGGCGGAGCGACTGATCTTGTTGTGGACGTTGTACTTGCCCGAGGGCTTGACCATGGGCAGGCGTTTGACCTCCTCGAAGGTCTCGGCGTCATAGACAATCACTGCCCCGTCCATGTCCCAGATACTGAGCAGGGCATGTTCGCCGCTGCGATCGAACTCCACATGTGCGGCCGTCTTGCCTGGCACCGGCTGCAACGTCTTCACGATCTCCAGGGTGCGCTTGTCGATGATGTGCACCTTGTCCCGGTTCGGGCCGAAGAAGGCATCCACCCAGGCGTAGGGCGTGTTCTCGTGACTGCGCATGAAGAAGCCGGGGCCGTCGGTCCTGATCCGCTTGATGGTCTTCCAGTTCTGCATATCGATGACGCTGACCTCGCCTTTCTTCAGATGCGGCGTGGCCAGCACGGGGCGGCCCTCGTATTCCCAGGTGATGCCCGAGCCCAGATGCGGCAGGCCGTCCAGCTCCAGCTCGGCGATCTTTCTGCCCACATCGAGATGCACCACCTGGCCGTTGCTGGCGTTGCGGGCCGCGCCGATCAGGTGGGTATAGCTCTGATCGAAGAAGAAGTCGTCGAGGTAATCGTCCAGCCTGATGCGCCGCACCGGGAAGGGGCCGCGGTCGACCGCGCCCTCCTCCATGCGGTAATCGTGCATCAGGCCCTTGTACACCGGCAGCGGATTGTCGGCATAGCGGATCTCCCAGACCTCGGGGATATCCTTGAGCGCGGCGATGAAGCTCTGCCGCGGCGGGGCGTCGTAGACCGCACTCACCCGCGAGCCGTTGCCGTGATCGTCGGCCACCTCGAAGACCCTGAGCAGACGCAGGTCACGGGCATCCAGCAGCACCAGGGTATTCGGCAGGTAATTGGCCACCATCACATAGCGGCCGTCCCCGGACACGGCCAGGTTGCGGGTATTGATGCCGGCCCGCACCTCGGCCACGTACTGCAGGCTGTACATGTCGAACTTGGCGATCCAGCCATTGCGCGAGGCGAAATAGACGAAGCGCCCGTCCGGTGAATACTTGGGCCCGCCGTGCAGGGCGTAGCGGGTGGGCACGCGCTTCAATACCTCGAAGCTGTCGCCATCGAGGATACTGGCATGATGATCACCCAGCTCCACCACCACGAACATGTTGAGCGGGTCGGCCTCGTGCACAGGCCCGGCCGGCAGCGCATCCCGTTGCACCCGCAGCCGGTGCGTGGCCTCGATGTCCGGCTCAGCCCACGCCGGTGTAGTCGCCGGCGGCGTGAAGATGTGGTCGACCAGGACCTGGATATCGGTCGTCGACAGCTTGTCGCCGTAAGCCGGCATCTGCGTCGCCGGCCGCCCCTGCGCTATCACGCCCACCGCCTGTTCGGGCTCGAGCCGCCGCATCACATCGGGCAGCAGCGCCGGCCCCATGCCGCCGAGGCGGTTGTCGCCGTGGCACTCGGCGCAGTGCTGCTGATAGAGCTGCCTTGCGGCGGGTTCCGCTGCGAGGACGGCCGGCGGCAGCAGTGACAGCAGCCACAACAAGCAGAAGCGGAGAATGGCAACGGATGAACGCGGATGAACATGGATGAAATTCATTTCTGCAATCCACCAAGACCGGCATTGCCGTCAATGCTGTGCTTATCCCGGCTCGCTGTCACGGCTACACAGCGTCATCCCCGCGCAGGCGGGGATCCAGTAGCCGCGGCGGTATATGGATTCCCGCCTGCGCGGGAATGACGGTACTCTTCACAGCAAAATTCAATCCTTGATCCGTGTTCATCCGTGGATTCAATACCACAACGCTCAAACCGGCTCGACCGGGATGTACACCTTCCCCTTCCTGTATTCCTTTGCGACCTCTGCGTCCCTGCGTCTCTGCGTTGCACGTTTATAAGGCGTCACCGCCAGCCGCTCGCCGCCGGCCACGCCGATCTCGTCATCGTCCAGGTAGCAGGCCGGGTCCTCGGCCCAGGGATTGCCGGTGAGCTGCCAGGCGCGCACCCGGGTGTTGCCGCCGCAGATGCCGCGGTAACGGCACGCGGCGCAACGACCCTCCAGCGGTCGCTCCTTCTGTTTCAGGCCCGCCATCAGGGGATCGGAGGTATCCTGCCAGATGGCCGAAAAGGGCCTGTCCTTGACGTTGCCCAGCGGATAATCCCACCAGAAGGTATCAGGGTGGACCTCGCCCAGGTTGTCGATGTTGGCGATCCAGCGGCCCGAGGCGTTGCCGCCCCAGTCACGCAGACGTCGTTCCATATCGGCGGCCTGCTCGGGGAAGCGGCGCTGCACCCAGCGCAGCAGCCAGGCGCCATCGGCATCGTTGTTGCCGGTGACGAACTCGCGCGGCGTGCCGGCCTCGATGTAGTCCCAGCAGGTGTCGAACAGATAGTCCATGGCCTCGCGGGTCATGCGATGATGAGCGTCGTCCTTGCGGTTGCGGTTGCCGCGCCCGCCGTAGTTGAGGTGCGAGAGATAGAACTTCTCCACTCCTTCGGTTTCCATCAGCCGCACCACCTCGGGCAGCTGCTGGGCGTTGTCGCGGGTGAGCGTCATGCGCATGCCGACCTTGATGCCGGCTTCCCGGCACAGACGGATACCGCGCAGCGCCTCGGTGAAGGCACCCTGCTTGCGCCGGAAATAGTCGTGGGTCTCGCCAATGCCATCCAGGCTGATGCCGACATAGTCATAGCCGACCTCACGGATCGGTTCGATCATCTTCTCGTCGATCAGGGTGCCGTTGGTGGACAGCCCGACATAGAAGCCCATGGCCTTGGCGCGCCTGGAGATGTCGAATATGTCCGGCCGCAGCAGCGGCTCGCCGCCGGACAGGATCAACACCGGCACGCCGTAGGCCCGCAGGTCATCCATCACCTCGTAGACCTGCTGCGTATCCAGCTCGCCGGGAAAATCGGTGTCCGCGGAAATGGAATAGCAATGCTTGCAGGCCAGGTTGCAGCGCCGGATCAGATTCCAGATCACCACCGGCCCGGGCGGGTCGCCGGTCGGGCGGAAGGGAGTTCCGTCATTGATGGCCTGCAGATAGCGTGTGATCCGGAACATTTCGTTCACCTATTGAGCTGAATGTCATTAACGCAGAGGCGCGGAGGCGCAGAGATGGCAATAATGAAATTCATTCCTCTGCGTCTCCGCGCCTCTGCGTTTTTGTCGCCGCACTCCGATAACCTGTCTTCTTCAGCACCTCGGTGCTGAACAGGACGTCGTAGTGCTGCACCCGTTCGCCCAGCATATCGGCAATCCGTGCGACCTGGTCGTACACGGCGTCGTGGTTGCGGCCGTGAACCATGGCGAACAGGTTGTAGGGCCAGTCCGGCAGGGCGCGGGGACGGATGTAGCAGTGGCTGACAAAGTCCAGGGCGCCGATCTCGCGTCCGGCCTCGCGGACCAGGCCGTCGGGGATATCCCACACCGACATGCCGTTGCCGCGGAAGCCCAGGCGGTAGTGGTTGGGTACGGCGGCGATGCGGCGCACCACCCCGCTCGCCTGCATACGTCGGAAGGCCTCCATCACCTCGCCGGCCGTCACGTCGAGCCGGTCGGCCAGCTGATGATAGGGATGCGGCACCAGCGGCAGACCTTGCTGAGTCAGCTCGATCAGACGCCGTTCGAGTGCTGCGTCGTCCGGCGAAACCGTGGCGGCCAATGCCTCAGACATCGAATTTCAACCTCAGGTAGAACTCTTCCTGTTTGGGAAAGTTGTAGACCTCGAGGCCGGTCGCCGCCTTGATGCGGCTCAAGACGCAGGCGATATCGGCAGCATCCGCCACCGCGAGCACGAACCACATATTGAAGGCATGCTCGCGCCGGTAGTTGTGCGCGACTTCGGGGAAGGCATTGACGATAGCGGCGACCTCGTCGAAACGCGCCTCCGGCACCCGCAGGGCGGCCAGCGTAAAAGCACCCCCCATGCGCTCGACGTTGTACATGGGGCCGATACGGCTCAGGTAACCGGCGGCCTTCAGCGCCTGGAGCCGCTGGAGCAGCGTCGTCTCATCGCTGCCGAGTTCAGCGGCCAGTTCGGCATAGGGGGCTTCGCACACCGGGATACCGTCCTGCAGCCGGTTGATGATGGCCCGGTCCAGCGCACTCAGTTCCTGCATGGCGGCAGTCATGCCGTGGCCTCCTCATGCACACGGGCGGGTTCCACCGACTCGCCCGCCGTGCAGTAGCGCGCCCCGCACTGTTTGAAGCGGCGGCGGCTGAACAGGATTTCGTGCGGGATGTCATCCAGACCGCATTCACCGATCACCTGGGCCAGCTTGCCGCACACGGCCGCGCGCGACTGGCCGTGAATCATGGTGAACAGGTTATAGGGCCAGTGCGGCAGGCGCCGCGGCCGACGGTAGCACAGGGTGATGAAGGGGTAGCGCGCCAGACAGTTGCCCAGTTCGGCAATCTCCGCCTCCGACACATCCCACACCACCATGGCATTGGCGCGATAGCCCAGTTCACGGTGACGCACGATCACGCCGAAGCGCTTGATGGCGCCGGACAGGCGCAGCTTGTCCAATCGCTGCATGACCTCGTCCTCGGCCATGCCGATGCGCCGTCCGAGCTCGGCATAGGGGCGCGGTACCAGTGGCAGGCCTTTCTGGATCAGGGCTACCAGGGCCCGGTCGCGGTCATCCAGTTGGAGCGGATGCATCTTCATTGCCCTCTCCCCCGCGGAGCGAAGTTCAGCTCGAAGCCCAGGTCGATGAAGTAATCCTCCAGCATCGGCAGGTCCAGCACCGGGCAGCCGCTCCAGGCCTCGATCTGGTCGAGCACGGCATCCAGTTCGTCGCGGTCGGCGGCCGTGACCACGAACCAGAGGTTGAACTCATGCTCGCGCTCGTAGTTGTGATTGACCTGCGGCAGCCCATTCAACCAGGCGGCCACCCGCTCGAGGGCATGCGGCGGGACGGCCAGGGCGGCCAGGGTGCTCACGCCGATACTGTTGGGCCGGAACACCGGGCCGACCCGACTGACTGCGCCGCCAGCCTGCAGTCCGGCCAGCGTCTCCAGCACGGTCTGCTCGTTCACACCCAAGCGCGCGGCCATATCGGCATAGGGCGTGGGCGACAGCGGCAGATCCTGCTGAAAATCGTTCAGCAGGCGCTGCTCCAACTCAGTGTACTGTCCGGTCGATTCGCTCATATCCCACCTCACAGACCGATCCTGTGTGCGCGGTCGGTAAAGAAGATGCCGCTGGGTTTGGCCGCCTCCAGCCGGGTGCGTTCCTCCAGGCTGGCCGTGTCATAGATCACCAGGGCGTCGGCGTCGCGTACCGACACCCAGACCTCGCTGCCGCGCGGGGTGAACTCCATGTGCAGCACACCGGGGCCGGGCTGCAGGGTAGCCATGATGGTGCGCTCGCGGGTGTCGATGACCTGGATGCGGTCATTGTCGGGGTAGGCGAAATTGACCCAGACCTGTCGCCCGTCGGGGCGGGCCATGACGAATACCGGCTGCCCATGCACCGGGATGGTGTCGACCTGCTCCCAGGTATTCATGTCGACGACCAGCACCGCGTGGCGTCCGACGGCGGGCACGAAGGCCAGGTCGCCGGCCACCGCCCAGCCTTCCAGGTGCGGCATTTTGTACACCGGCAGCTTCTCGTCACCCCTGCCGTAGTCGGGCAGGATGCGGCGCACGCCGGCCTCCAGGTCCCACAGGTCCAGCAGCGCCATGCCGTCCTCGCCGAACAGGCCGGCAAGGTACCAGCGCCCGTCGGGGGTGAGCAGGGCGTCGTAGGGCAGGCGGCCGATGCCGGTGAATTTATGGATGACGGGGTTATCGGGGTCGGCGAATTCCACCACCCAGGTCTGGCCGGCCTCGTACAGGCTGAACACGAACCGCTGGCCGGGGGCGTCAACCAGGCCGATGACCTTGGAGCGTTGGCCATTGCCGTACTCGGCCGGGATGTCGGCCACCAGTTCCAGGGTACGGGCGTCGAAGATGCGCACCCCGCCGGGTTCGTAGTTGGACACCGCCACCCAGCGCCCGTCCTGGGAAATGGCCCCGCCGATGGCGTTGCCGGCCTGGACCGTGCGGCCTGCGATCTCGTTCCTGAGGATATCGACCCGGGTCAGACCGCCGTCGCGACCGAAGACGTAGGCGTAGCGGGCATCGCGCGAGAACACCGCCGACGCGTGCGACAGATCGCCCAGCCCGGTGATGCGCGCGAGCTTCTCACGCGCGGTGGTATCCACCACCAGCACCGAACCGGTGGCGCGCTCGATTACCAGGCCCAGATCGCCGGTGCCGCGCAGCTGGGGGGTCGCACAGCCGCTCATGACGAGAATCAGGCCCAGCAGAACGAACCACAGGGTCCCGTCATACCGGCGCAGGCCGGTATCCAGGGTTGTGGACCGGTTTGGCGTTCTGGATTCCGGCCTGCGTCGGATTGACGGAATTCGGAAACCGGCTTCGGTCTGTTTACCTGTATGCGGCATGTGCATTCGGTCATCTCGCATGATTTATTTTTTGTGTGCTTTGCATCCTTCGTGGTGAAGGCTCTTGAATCAGAATCCGGACCGCAGCCCCTCCACCAGCCAGCGCACTTCGTCTTCGGTGAGGATGCCGCGCCAGGGCGGCATGGGGGTGCCGGGGCGGCCGTCGAGGATGGTGTTCACGTAGAGCTCCTGCGGCAACCGCTGCATGGCCTGTTGCGTGAGCGCCGGCCCCAGACCGCCCTTCAGGGTAAGGCCGTGGCAGGAACCGCAGTCCTGTTCCAGCAGGTGGCGCAGTTCGGCCTGGCGCGCGGCACCGGGCTCTGCCTGCACCGCACCCGCCGCGACCAGCAGTACGAGCAGCCACGGGCATTTAGGCACTCGCATAATGGCTCATCCTGTCGGGCACCGCTGCGGCGAGTTGGGCGCCGAACCAGTCGAGGCTTTCCGCCAGCGCCACCACCGCACCGATGACGATCAGCGCCGGCGAGGCCAGGCCGGCCTGGCGGACGTCCGCAGGCAGGTGCGCGAGATCCGACAGCACCCGGCGCTGGCGCACGGTCGTGCCGTGCTGGATCACGGCCGCGGGTGTCGCAGCGGGCATCCCCGCCTCCACCAGGTGGCCGCAGATGGCGTCCAGCCGGCCCAGCCCCATGTAGAACACCAGGGTGGTCTGCGCCTCGGCCAGCTTGTCCCAGTCCCAGTCCAGCGCCTCGTCGTCGCGGAAATGCCCGGTGACGAAACGCACGCCGCGTGCCAGGCCGCGGTGCGTGAGCGGGATGCCGGCGTAGGCGGCGACGGCGGTGGCCGCGGTCACGCCCGGCACCACCTCGAAGCCGATACCGTGCGCGAGCAGATGCAGCGCCTCCTCACTGCCGCGGCCGAACACATAGGGATCACCGCCCTTGAGCCGTACCACGCAGCGGCCGGGAGCGGCCAGCTCGACCAGGATGCGGTTGATCTCCTCCTGCGGCAGGGTGTGCCTGCCCGGCGCCTTGCCCACGCACACGCGGGTCGCGGCTTCGGGCACCAGCCTTAGAATCTCTCTTGAAACCAATCGGTCATAGACCAGTACATCGGCCGCCTGCAGCAGCCGCAGCGCCTTGACCGTGAGCAGATCCGGGTCGCCGGGACCCGCACCCACCAGATAAACCTTTGCCTCGCCTTTCATTGTTGTCCTCCACAGCGGGAGTGAGGGACGGGCGGCGCTGCCGCCCGTCCGACGGCCTCAGTACACGTCATGCATGGTGTTGTAGACATTGAACTTGCCGGTCGGCGTGACCAGCCGCTCATCCTTGATGACATGCTTGAGCTTGCGGGTCTTGTCATCGACGACCACCAGGGCCGAGGTCTGATCCTTGCCGTTCCAGACCGAGAACCACACCTCGTCGCCGGCATAGTTGAACTCCGGCTGTACCACCCGCTTCGGCCCTTCGCCCAGCTCGGCCCAGTCGGCGATCGGCAACACCTTGTAACCCGCATCCAGATTATTGATGTCGTAGACCGCCACCGACTGGCTGATCTTCTCGTCCGGGTTGAGCGCCGTGTCCACATACAGGTTGCTGGACTTGGGATGGGTCTTGATGAACAGCGAGCCGCCGCCCTGACCCTTGATGGAGTCGACCATCTTCCAGGCGTTGTCCGGATGCCCCTCCGGATCGGTACCGATCAGGGCGATGGACTCATCACCCAGGTGGCTGGTCGCCCATACCGGGCCGAACTTCGGATGCTTGAAGTTGGCGCCGCGCCCGGGGTGCGGAATACTGCCAACATCGACCAGGGCCTCCAGTTCACGCTCCTTGGAATCCACCACCGCGATCTGATCCGACTTGTTGGCCGCTGACATGAAGTAACGCATACTGGAATCCCAGCCGCCGTCATGCAGGAAGCGGGCGGCGTCGATGCTGGTGATCTTCATGGCATCCAGATCTTCATAGTTGGCCAGCAGGATCTTGCCGGTTTCCTTGACGTTCACGATGAACTCGGGATGCTGATGCGAGGCCACGATGGCAGCCACGCGCGGTTCCGGATGGTATTCCTGCGTATCCACCGTCACGCCGCGGGTGGAGACGATCTTCTTCGGCTCCAGTGTGTCCCCATCCATGATGACGAACTGCGGCGGCCAGTAGGTTCCGGCCACGGCATACTTGTCCTCCCAGCCCTTGTACTTGGAGGTCTCGACCGAGCGCGCCTCCATGCCGACCTTGATTTCGGCCACGGTGGCGGGCGTCTCCATCCACAGGTCGATCAGATTGATCTTGGCGTCACGCCCTATAACATAAATATAGCGACCTGAAGCGGACAGGCGCGAGATATGCACGGCATAGCCGGTATCGACCACGGCCGCAATCTCCTTGCTGTCGCCGTCGATCAGCGCCACCTGCCCGGCGTCGCGCAGGGTGACCGAGAACAGATTCTTCAGATTGATGTCGTTCATCTGTTTCGTCGGGCGCTTCTCCGGCGGCACCAGGACCTTCCAGGTCGCCTTCATGTCAGCCAGGCTGTACTCGGGCGGCACCGGCGGATCGTGCTGCAGAAAGCGCGCCATCAGATCGACCTCCTCGGGGCTGAGATCGCCCGAGGTGCCCCAGTTGGGCATGCCTGCGGGGGAGCCGTAGTCGATGAAGGCCTTCAGGTAGGCCGTGCCGCGCTCCTGGGTGATATCCGGTGTGAGCGGTTTGCCGGTCGCGCCCTTGCGCAGCACGCCATGGCAGCCGGCGCAACGCTGGAAATATATCTTCTTGGCATGGGCATATTCCGTTTCCGTCATATCGGGGGCGCCCGGGGTCACCACCCGCCTGGACTCTTCGCCCGCATGCGGCGCGCCCTGATAGCGCAGTTCGCCCGGGGATGTATCCGGGTGTTCAGTCTCCTGGGCTGCAGCCGCCAGCGGAGTCCCCGCCAGAACCAGACTGATGGCGGCGGACAACAGCCCGATCCGATGTTTGTTTACCTGTTTCATAACACTACCTCTCTCTCCTAGCCGACTGATGAAAAAACTCGCCTCCGTGCGAAACATTTCTAGGTTTATAGAGGGGTTTCCGCCTTGATCAATGTCAACCCCCCCGACAGCGGAACCAAACCTTGAGCCAGATCAATAAAATCGGACCGGATCAACCCGGATCCGGCAGATTTGAATGTTTAAATACGGTTATGAAGGGCAGGCCGGCGAACACCGGCACGAAGGAAGCGGAGAAGCAGGCTCAACTCAGCATGTGCACACCGACCAGGATCAGTACCAGGGCGAACAGCCGGCGCAGCCGGCGGGCGGGCAGGCGGTGCGCCAGGACCGCGCCCAGACGCGCCCCGGGGATACTCAGCAGCACCAGCCCCAGCACCGCCGGCCAGTAGACATAGCCCAGGCTCGCCGGGGGCAGCCCGGCGGCGTCGCGGCCGATCAGCACGAAGCCGAGCGTACCGGCCAGGGCGATGGGCACGCCGCAGGCCGCCGCCGTCCCCACTGCCGTGGTCATGGCCGCCCCCAGCCACAGCAGCAGGGGCACGGTGAGGGTCCCGCCGCCGATCCCGAGCAGTACCGACAGGGCACCGATACCGCCCCCCGCCGGCAACAGCAGCAGCGGCCGTGGCGCCGTCACCGCTGTCCCGGGCCGCAGTTCCAGTGCCAGCTTGGTTGCCACCAGGATGAGAAAGCCGCCGAACAGGGCGCGCAGGGTCTCCCCCTCCAGCCGCCCGGCGAGAACGCTGCCGAGTGCGGCGCCGAGCAGGATGCCAAGCGTCAGCCAGCCGGCCAGGCGCATATCCACCGCCCCGCGGCGCAGATGGGCCTGGGCCGAGGCGGTACCGGTGAAGACGATGGCGGCCAGCGAGGTACCCACGGCCAGGTGCATGAGGTGGGCGGGCGCAAAGCCCTGCAGGTCAAAGATCCACAGCAGCGCCGGCACCATGACCAGTCCGCCGCCCAGGCCGAACAGGCCGGCCAGCAGACCGGCCAGGGCGCCGGTCAGCGGGTAGATCAGCCAGAACAGCGGGCTCAAGGGAGGCGGTCAGCGGACCCAGACGGTCTTGGCGTTGACGAACTCGCGGATGCCCAGCAAGGACAGTTCGCGACCGTAGCCGGAGCGTTTCACACCGCCGAAGGGCAGCCTCGGGTCGCTCTTGACCAGGCTGTTGACGAAGGCGCAGCCGCACTCGAGCCGGCGCGCCACCTGCTCACCGCGCGCGGCGTCCCGGGTCCAGACGCTGCCGCCCAGGCCGAAGTCGGAAGCATTGGCGATGCGCACCGCATCGGCCTCGTCCGCGGCCCGGATAACGATGGCCACCGGGCCGAACAGTTCCTCGCTGTAGGCCCGCATGCCGGGCTCTACCCGATCCAGGATGGAGGCCTGGTACCAGGCGCCGTCACCGGGCTGAGGCATGCAGCCGGTCACCGCCACCGCCCCTTTGGCCAGGGTATCGACCACCTGCTGATGCAGATCGTCGCGCAGGTCGAAGCGGGCCATGGGCGCCAGCCGGGTGGCCTCGTCCATGGGATCACCGCACTGCAACGCCTCGACCTTGGCCCGGAACCGCTCCACAAATTCATCGGCAATGGCGGTTACCGGAATGAAGCGCTTGGCGGCGATGCAGCTCTGGCCGGCATTGAGAAAGCGGGAGGCGACGGCCTGATCCACCGCCAGCTCCAGATCGGCATCCTCCAGGATCACGAAGGCATCGGAGCCGCCCAGTTCCAGCACACTCTTCTTCAGGTGCTGGCCGGCGGCCGCCGCCACCGCCTTGCCGGCCGGCTCGCTGCCGGTCAGGGTCACGGCATGCACGCGCGGGTCCCCGATCACGCGCGCGACCATGGAGGAGGGAATCATCAGGCTGGTGAACACCCCGGCCGGTACGCCCGCCTCCAGAAAGACCTCCTCCAGCAACTGGGCGCAGTGCGGCACGTTGGAGGCATGCTTGAGCAGACCGGTGTTGCCCACCGCCAGCGCCGGGGCGGCGAAGCGCATCACCTGCCACAGGGGGAAATTCCAGGGCATGACCGCCAGCACCGTGCCCAGCGGCTGGTACGCCACCAGACTGCGGCTGGCATCGGTCTCGATGGACTCGTCGGCGAGGAAGGCGGGGGCGTTGTCGGCATAGTAGTCGCAGACCCAGGCGCACTTATCCACCTCGCCGCGCGCCTCCTTGATCAGTTTGCCCATCTCCCCGGTGACGGTGCGCGCAAGCTCCTCCCTGCGCGCGCGCAGCACCTCGCCGACCCGGGTCAGCAGCCGGCAGCGCTCCGCCAGCGGCAGCGCCCGCCAGTCCGGTGCGGCGGCGGCGGCCTGTTCCAGGGCGGCGTCGAGTTGCTTCTCGGTCCAGGAATCCACGACCCTGAGCACTGTGCCATTCGCCGGATTGACGACCTTGAAGCTCATATTGCACCTCGCGCGGCTGGGAAACAGGCCCGGCACGCAGGCGGTACTGCAGACCGGGGCTGTGCCGTGTCAGGCACGGCACAGCCCCCGCAGATTAAGCCCATCCAACAGTCATGGCAAACCGCCGGAACCCTCATGACCGGAAGTGATCCAATCGGCTATCATCAGGTTTGCACAACATTGGGACGGCCCCGGATGCAGCAGCGCCACAGGATGCAGGATGATGAGTAAGCGACTGCAGCTGGCAGCGGCAATCCTGTTGTCCCTCCCGTGGCCGGGCGCCGCAATCGCCCTGTCCGACCCCTTCACCGACGAACGCGCACGCTTCCAGGAAGCATTGCACGCACTCGAGCGCGGCAACCTGCAGCGCTTCGACGCCCTGGCCGCCTCGCTGCAGGACTATCCGCTGCAGCCCTATCTGCAGGATCGGCGGCTGCGGCGTGATCTCGCCAGCGCCAGCGACGCCGATATCGCCGCCTACCTGGAACGGTACGCCGACACCCCGCTGGCCGATCGTCTGTATGACGACTGGCTGGAACACCTGGGGCGCACCCGTCAGTGGTCGCGGTTCGAACGCTTCTACCGCGGCGACGGCGATGCGGAGCTGCGCTGCTACCACCTGCGCGCCACCCGCACAGCCGGGGAACGCGCGGCCTGGCTGGACGCAGCGATGACACTGTGGCGGGTCGGACACTCCCAGCCCGATGCCTGTGATCCGGTCTTCGACGTGCTCTACGATTCGCACCGCATCGACAGCGATGCCCTGTGGGAGCGCATCGCCCTGGCCATGGCCGAGGGCCGGCTCAGCCTCGCCGCCTATCTCGGGAAAAAGCTGCCCGCCGCCGAACGCGAGCTGGTCGAATTCTGGCGCCATGCCCACCGCCGCCCGGCGGCCGCCCTGAACGATGCCAGGCTGCAGGCAGACGACGACCGCGTCCGGCGCATCCGCCTGCACGCCATCCAACGCCTGGCCCGCAGCCAGCCCGATAGCGCCTACGCGGCGTTGCAGACCCGACGTGACCAGCTGTCCGGAGACGACTATCACGCCACCCTGAAATACGTTGCCCGCTATGCCGGCATCCGCCGCAGCGACAACGCCTACGCCATCCTCAAGGCTGTCCCCGGCGACTGGCGCGACGCCGAGATCGAGGAACTGCAGGCGCGCATCGCCCTGCTGACGCGCGACTGGGCGGCGTTGCTGGAGACCATCGAGGGCTTCCGGCACCAGGATTCACGCTTCAGCGAATGGCCCTACTGGCAGGCCCGGGCGCTGGATGCGCTGGGCCGCAGCGAACCGGCCCGACAGCAGCTGCTGGCATTGTCCGGCGAGCGTTTCTTTCACGGCTTTCTCGCCGCCGACCGGCTGAACCGCCCCTACCGGCTCAACCACCGGCCGATCGAATATGACGAGTCAGACCTGCTGGCGCTGCTGCAGCGCCGCCCCGGCCTGTGGCGGGCCGGGGAGCTCCACCGTCTGGGGCGGACCTGGGCCTCGCGGCGCGAGTGGTACCATGCCAGCCTGAAGCTGTCGCCGCCGGAACTGGAACTGGCCGCGGCCCTGGCCCACGAATGGGACTGGCACGACCGCGCCATCTGGACCGCCGCCCGGGCCGGGCGCTGGGACGATGTGCAGATCCGCTTCCCGCTGGCCTACCGCGATCAGATCGAACAGGTAGCCGGGCAGTTCGACCTCGATCCGGCCCTGATCTTTGCGGTCATCCGCCAGGAAAGCGCCTTTATGGCCGACGCCCGCTCCTCGGCCGGCGCGCTGGGACTGATGCAGCTGATGCCGGCCACCGGCCGGCAGACCGCGCTGCATCTGCGCCTGCCCAGGCCTTCGCGCGCCACCCTGCTCACAACCAGCGCCAACCTGCGCCTGGGCAGCGCCTACCTCAAGCGCATGCTGGAGCGCTACCACGGTCACCCGGCGCTGGCCGCGGCGGCTTACAACGCCGGCCCGCACCGGGTCGATCGCTGGCTGCCGGATGACGGCGAGTTCGAGCCCGACCACTGGATCGACACCATCCCGTTCCGGGAAACCCGCGGTTATGTCCGCGGCGTGCTGGCCTTCACCGCCGTCTACGACATGCGCCTGAACGGCGAGGCGGTGCCACTGGCACGGCGCCTGGCGCGGGTGGTGAATGTCGACGGAAGGTCGGGCGGCTGACGGGTCCCCTGTAAAGAGGCAACCAGTTCAACGCAGAGGCCATTTTCTTCAGGAACCCTGTGCTTATTCGTCATTGCGAGCCAAGCGTGGCAATCTCGGAAACGATGCTGCCCGATGGACGATTGCTGCGGCGCGCATGCGCCCCGGCAGGACGGATACAACCGAGTGATCCGAAACCATGCACAGTCGTAACCGCCTGATCGCCGCCCTGCCGCGGCTGCTCGTCTTCGCCCTGGCCTGGTGGCTTATCACTGAAGGTGCCGCTGCGAGCTGGAGCATCGGCGTCCCGGCGGTCGTGCTCGCCACCCTGATCAGTGCCCGGCTGCTGCCTCCGCAGCGGCTGACGCCCTCCGGACTCCTGCGCTTCCTCGGCTTCTTTCTCCACCACTCCCTGCTCGGCGCAGTGGACGTGGCCCGGCGCGCCTTCCAGCCGTCGTGTCCGCTCGACCCGGCGGTGATCGACTATCCGCTGCAACTGCAACCCGGCCCGGCGCGGGTGTTCATGCTCAATACCGTCTCCCTGCTGCCCGGCACCCTGAGTGCGGACCTGGAAGCCGACTGCCTGCGGGTGCATGTGCTCGATGCCGACCAGGACAACCCGGCCCAGCTGGCACAGCTGGAAGCACGGGTCGCAGGTCTGTTCGGCCTGACACTGCCATAACACCAATCAAACTGAAGCGAATGCCGGATCTGTATCACGCCCTGACCCTGTTCCTGCTGCTCAACCTCGGCGCCGGCCTGTGGCGGGTGGTGCGCGGTCCCACCGCGGCCGACCGCATGCTGGCCGCACAGCTGTTCGGCACCACCGCCGTGGCCATCCTGCTGGTACTGGCCCAGGCCGGAGGCGTCGCGGCGCTGCGCGACGTCGCCCTGGTCTTTGCCCTGCTGGCGGCGGTGGCGGCAGTGGCCTTCGTGCGCCGGGCCTGGCCGCAGCCGGAGGACGACCATGACCGGCCCTGATTACCTCGCCGTCCTGCTGCTGCTGGCCGGGGCCCTGTTCTTCCTGGCCGGCACCCTGGGGCTGCTGCGGTTTCCGGACGTCTATACCCGGCTGCACGCCCTGACCAAGGCCGACAATGTCGGCCTGGGCCTGATCGTGCTGGGGCTTTCCCTGCAGTCCGGCAGCTGGCTGGTCGCGGGCAAGCTGATCCTGATCTGGCTGCTGGTGCTGCTGGCCGGGGCCAGCGTCTCCCACCTCATCGCCCGCGGGGCGCGCCAGCGCGGGATCCCGGAGTGGCGCCGATGAGCCTGCTGCAGACCGGCATCGACGCCCTGCTCGCCCTGGGCCTGGTGTGGCTGGCCTGGCGCGCCCTGGCCTGTCCCGACCTGTTCCGCGGCATCGTGCTGTTCATCGCCTTCGGCCTGCTGATGGCGCTGGCCTGGGTACGGCTGGAGGCGCCCGACGTGGCCCTGGCCGAGGCGGCCATCGGGGCCGGCCTGACCGGCGCCCTGCTGCTGGCGGCCCTGGCGCGGCTGCACCGCATCGCCCCGGCCGGAACCCGGGCCGATACCCGCGAGGCCTGGCGCAACGGACCGGCGCTGCTGCTGGTACTGGCCGGGGCCGGTCTGGGGCTGGCCGTTCTCAGTCTGCTCCCGGAGCCGGCCGGGCTGCAGGCGCAGGTGGCCGCCGAACTCGGACGCAGCGGGGTGAGCAACCCGGTCACGGCGGTACTGCTCAATTTCCGCGGCTACGACACCCTGCTGGAGGTCCTGGTGCTGCTGCTGGCCCTGCTGGCGGCCTGGTCACTGGAGGCTGAGCCGCCCCGGCGCGAGGCCCCGCCCGGGCCGGTGCTGGACCTGCTGCTGCGGCTGCTGCTGCCCATACTGGTACTGGCCGCCGCCTATCTGCTGTGGGCGGGCGCCCACGCCCCCGGCGGCGCCTTCCAGGCCGGCGCGGTGCTGGGCGCGGCGGGCGTGCTCGCACTGCTGGCCGGCTGGCGGCTGCAGCCGCGCCTGACCGGTCTGCCCCTGCGCCTGGCCATCGCAATCGGCCCCGGCGGCTTCCTGCTGGTGGCCTGGGCACTGCTGCTGGCCGGCCGGCCGCTGCTGGAATATCCACCGGCACTGGCCGGCGCGCTGATCCTGCTGATCGAGACCCTGGCCACCCTGTCCATCGCCGCCACCCTGGCGGTGCTGTTCCAGGGCTCACGGCCCGGCGCGGAGCCGCCGGCATGAGCGGCGCCGGACTCTATGCCCTGGCCGGTGTGGCCCTGGTCATGCTGGGGCTGTACGGGCTGGCCGTGCAGGCACACCTGCTGCGCAAGCTGCTGGCGGTGAACATCCTCGGCAGCGGGGTGTTTCTGGTACTGGTCGGGCTGGGCGGACCGGCGCAGGCGGGCCCGGACCCGGTCCCCCATGCCATGGTCATCACCGGCATTGTGGTGGCGGTCTCGGCCACCGCGCTGGGCCTGGTGCTGATGCTCAAGCTGACCACGACCGGCGGCCGGCCCACCCTGGAGGACGACACGCCGGGGGAGGACCCCGAGGCATGAGCCCGGTGCTGCCCGAACTGCCCTGGGCGGCCCTGCTGATCCTGCTGCCCCTGAGCGGCGCGACGGCGGCGGCCCTGTGGCCGCCTGCCGCCCGGGCAATCGGTCTGCTGACCACCGCCGCCGGCCTGCTGCTCGTGGCCGGGCTGGGCGCCGTGGTCGCTGACGCGGACACCCTGCGCCATCCCGTCGGCGGCTGGGGTGCGCCGCTCGGCATCGAACTGCGCGCCGATGCCATGAGCCTGGTGTTCCTGGCCGCCACCGCCCTGGTCGGCCTCGGCGTCGCCGTTTACGCCGACAGCTATTTCGAGCGGGCACAGGCACGCGGGTTCTGGCCCCTGTGGCTGTTCCTGCTGGGGGCGTTGAACGCCCTGTTCCTGTCGGCCGATCTGTTCAACCTCTACGTCACCCTGGAACTGATGGGTCTGGCGGCGGTGGCGCTGACCGCATTCAGCGGCGGCCGCGCCGCCCTGAGCGGGGCGATGCGCTATCTGCTGGCCACCCTGCTCGGCTCGCTGATCTATCTGCTGGGGGTAACGCTGCTGTATCACGCCACCGGCACGCTCGATCTCACCCTGCTGGCCGAGCGTCTGGAGCACGGCCCGGCCAGCCGCACCGCCCTGGGTCTGATGGGGGCGGGACTGGCACTCAAGACCGCCCTGTTGCCGTTTCACTTCTGGCTGCCGCCGGCCCACAGCAGCGCCCCGGCCCCGGTCAGCGCCCTGCTCTCGGCGCTGGTGGTCAAGGCCTCCTTCTACATCCTGGCGCGGCTGTGGCTGGAACTGTTCGCACCCCTGTCCGGCCTGGAGGGGGCCGGCACGGGCGAGGTGCTGGGGTGGCTCGGCATGGCGGCCGTCCTGTGGGGTTCCTGGCAGGCCCTGCGCCAGTCGCGGATCAAGCTGCTGGTGGCCTACTCCACCGTGGCCCAGATCGGCTACCTGTTCCTGGCCTTTCCCCTGCTCACTGCCGCCGGGCTGCCCGACCCGGCGGCCTGGCGCGCGGTCCTGTGGCTGGTACTGGCGCACGCCCTGGCCAAGGCCGCCATGTTCCTGGCCGCCGGCAATCTGCTGCGCTTCGGCGGGCATGACCGCATCCCCGATCTGGACTGCGTGGCCCAGCGGCTGCCGCTGACCGTGGCCGCCTTCGCCCTGGCCGGGATCAGCATCGCCGGGCTGCCGCCCACCGGCGGCTTCATCGGCAAGTGGCTGCTGCTGGAAGCGGCGCTGCTCCAGGGCCGCTGGGACCTGGTGGCGGTGATGCTGCTCGGCGGCCTGCTGGCAGCCGGCTATGTGTTCAAGGTGGTCGGGCACTTCTTCACCCCGGCTGCCACCGGGCACGCGGCCCGGCCCGTGCCCCCGGCGATGGAATGGACCGCCCTGAGCCTGGCGATACTGGCCCTGCTGCTGGGACTGGCACCGGCCTGGCTGCTGCCGTGGCTGGAGAGCGCCGTCGGCCCCGGGCTGACGGAGGCAGTGCCGTGAGCCCGGGCAGCTGGATCCTGCTGGCGGTGCTGGCCAGTTCGCTGCTGCCGGGCCTGGTGATCTTCGCCATCGCCGAGCGACGGGTCGTACTGCGCACCAGCCTCAACCTGCTGGGCGCGGTCTCCAAGCTGCTGCTGGTCGGCTGGATGCTGTGGGGCGTGGCCCATGGCCACGCCTTTGAGCTGCGGCTGGCCCTGCTGCCGGGACTGGATTTCGTGCTGCGGGCCGGACCGCTGGCACTGCTGTTCGTCACCCTGTCCTCGGTCCTGTGGCTGCTGACCACCCTGTATGCCATCGGCTACCTGGAAGGCTCGCCGCACCGCAGCCGCTTCTTCGGCTTCTTCAGCCTGTGCGTGACCGCCAGCGTCGGCGTGGCCCTGGCCGGCAACCTGCTCACGTTCCTGCTGTTCTACGAATTGCTGACCCTGTCGACCTATCCGCTGGTGGTCCACCGCGGCACCGAGGCGGCGCGCCGCGCCGGCCAGCGCTACCTGGCCTACACCCTGACCGGCGGCGCCCTGCTGCTGATCGGCACGCTCTGGCTGTACAGCCTGGCCGGCACGCTGGAGTTCACCGCCACCGGTTTCGTACACGGCCTGGTCGACAGCCACCGCGGTGCACTGACCCTGATCTTCTGGCTGCTGATTGCCGGTGTCGGGGTCAAGGCCGCGCTGGTGCCGCTGCACGGCTGGCTGCCGCAGGCCATGGTCGCGCCGGCGCCGGTCAGCGCCCTGCTGCATGCTGTGGCCGTGGTCAAGGCCGGCGCCTTCGGCATCGTGCGCATTGTCTACGAGGTCTACGGGGTGGAACTGGCCGCGGACCTGGGTCTGGCCCTGCCACTGGCGGTGCTGGCCAGCATCACCATCCTCTACGGCTCGCTGCGGGCCCTGTACCAGGACGACCTCAAGCGCCGCCTGGCCTTCTCCACCGTCAGCCAGGTGTCCTACATCGCACTGGGCGTGGCCATTGCCGGACCCATCGCCACCATCGGCGGGCTGGTGCACCTGGTGCACCAGGGCCTGATGAAGATCACCCTGTTCTTCTGCGCCGGCAACCTGGCCGAGACGGTACACATCCATCGCATCAGCGAGATGGATGGCGTGGGCCGGCGCATGCCCTGGACCATGGGGGCCTTCACCCTGGCCGCCTTCGGCATGATCGGGCTGCCGCCGGTGGCCGGCTTCGTCAGCAAGTGGTACCTGGGGCTGGGCGCGATGCAGGCCGGCCAGGACTGGGTGGTACTGGTGCTGGCCGGCAGCAGCCTGCTCAATGCAGCCTACTTCCTGCCCATTCTGCATCGGGCCTGGTTCCGCGCCCCGGCCGGGAACGGCTTCGCACCGGCCGCCGGCGGCCGCGAAACCGGCTGGCTGCTGTTGTGGCCGCCGGTCATCACGGCGGCCATGTCGCTGGGCGCCGGCATGCTGGCCTTCATCCCCTTCAGCCCGTTGGAGTGGGTCCAGTTCATCGCCCGGCAGGAGTTCATCGGCTATGACTGAACTGCTCCAGGACATCGGACTCTGGCTGATCCTGGCCTGGCCCCTGCTGGTGGCCCTGCCGGGCGTGTCCCGGCATCTGCCCCAGCCCTGGCTGCTGGCGCTGGCGCTGGCGCCGGCCGCGCTGATACTGATCACGCCCGGGGCAGCGACACTGGACATGCCCTGGATCGTGTTCGGCAGCGGCCTGGAACTGGATGCCGGCCGGCGCTGGCTGCTGGGCATGAGCCTGCTGCTGTGGCTGGCGGCGGGCCGGCTGACGGCCCGGCTCGATCCGCTGCAACGGCCCGCCACCTACACCCTGCTGCTGATCACCTTCAGCGGCCAGACGGGGATGATACTGGCCAGCGAACCGGTGGGCTTTCTGTGCTTTTCCACCCTGCTCGGCTACGGCTTCTTCGGCCTGCTGGTCCAGGGTGGCGGGGCCGGCGCGCTGCGCGCGGCCCGCCTGTACATCGTGGCGGTGATCCTGGCCGACCTGCTGCTGTTCGAGGCCCTGCTGCTGGCGGCCTACCTGCAGGAGACACAGCGCTTCGCGGGGTTCGACTATCGTCTCGAGGGTGACCCGGCCACGCTGTACAGCGGCCTGGTGCTGCTCGCCTTCCTGCTCAAGGCGGGGATCTGGCCGCTGCACATCTGGGTCACGGCTGCCCTGCGCACGGCCGCACCGCCGGCACGGCTGCTGCTGATGGGCGGACCGGTGGCCATGGCCCTGCTGGGGCTGTGGCGCTGGCTGCCGGCCGGCCAGGGGCTGGAAATCGCGGGGCAGGTCTGCCGCGGTCTGGGCGCGGCGGCCCTGGTCTACGCCCTGGTCCAGGCCCTGCGGCAACCGCAGCCGGTGCGCCGGCCCGGCTGGCTGGTGCTGGCCCTGGGCGGCGCTCTGCTGCTGGGCTTCGGCCAGTTCCTGATAACGGCGCCCGGCCGGGCGGGCGCCGCCGGGCTGGCCCCGGTGCTGCTGGCCCTGGCCGGCCTGCTGCCGGCCCTGCTGCTGTGGCGGCAGCCGGTCACGCCGGCGGAAACGCTTGATGAGGAACCGCCCTGGACCTGGCTGGCACGCATGCAGCCGCGGCTCGGGCATCTGCACCGGCGGCTGCTGGACGGCCTGGCGCAGCTGCGCCCGTCCCGGCCGCTGCCGGGCATCACGCTCACCCCGCTGCCGGGGCCCGGGACCCGGGTCGCCCGCTGGCCCTGGGTGATCATGGCGCTGGCACTGCTGGGACTGGTGCTTGGCCTGCTGGCCTGAAACGACAGCTGCAACGATGGCCGGATCTCACCCTGTTGGATTGCGCCTCGCTTCACCCATCCTGCTGTGCCGGCTTGACCGGCTCCGGCAGTCTCGCCACTATGGCAGGGTTGCCTTGCCAAGGGGGGCTGAATGCATACAACAACAAAAACCGTCTGCATCTTCGGCGGTACCGGATTTGTGGGCCGGCACCTGGCCCAGCGACTCACCCGTGATGGACACTATGTCCGCATCCCGACCCGGCACCGCGAGCGCCACCGCGAACTGCTGGTCAATCCGCGCATCAAACTGATCGAGACCGATGTCTACGACACCCGCGCCCTGCGCGAACTGATTCAGGGCGCAGACGCGGTCATCAACCTGGTCGGCATCCTCAACGAATCCGGCAGCGACGGCAGCGGCTTCGAGCGTGCGCATGTGGAACTGCCGCGCAGGATCCTCAGCGCCTGCAATGTCACCGGCACCCGCCGGCTGCTGCACATGAGCGCGCTCAATGCCCACCCGCGCGAGGAACACAGTCATTACCTGCGCACCAAGGGCGTGGCCGAGGATCTGGTCCATGCCGCCGCCAGCGACGGCATGCTGGTGACCAGCTTCCGCCCCTCGGTGATCTTCGGCCCGGACGACAGCTTCTTCAACCGCTTCCACAGCCTGCTCGGACTGACACCCTGGCTGTTTCCGCTGGCCTGTCCGGATGCGAAGATGTCGCCGGTCTACGTCGGCGACGTGGTCGAGGCCTTTGCCCGCAGCCTCCAGGATCCGGCCACCATCGGTCGGCACTGCGACATCTGCGGCCCCGAGACCCACACCCTGCAGCAGCTGGTGGAATACACCGCCCGCGTCGCCGGGCTCAGGCGCCGGGTGCTGCGGCTGGGCAACACCACCTCCTGGCTGCAGGCACGGCTGCTGGAATTCGTGCCCGGCAAGCCCTTTTCGCGCGACAACTTCTGGTCGCTGCAGAAGGAGGGCATCTGTCACGAGAACTGTCTGCTCGATCTCGGTATCACCCCCACCGCCATTGCCGCGGTGGTGCCGGGCTATCTCGGCAACCGCGCCTCGCGCCGGCGCTATCAGGGGTTCCGGGCGCAGGCGCGGCGGTGAACAACAATCGCCACGAAAGCACACGGAAAGACACGAAATCATAAAGCCCGCAGGTCGGGTTAGCGCAGCATAACCCGACAACCCGCGACATGTTGGGTTACGGTATTGCGCACCTGACCCAACCTACATTCCATTCTGTGTTTTTCCGTGTATTCCGTGGCCATCCCAACACAAAGGATATGGCATGGAGATCTATCTGGTCGGCGGCGCCGTGCGCGACAAGCTGCTGGGACTGCCGGTCAGGGAGCGCGACTGGGTGGTGGTCGGCGCCACGCCGCAGCAGATGCTGGATCTGGGCTACAAACCGGTGGGCAAGGACTTCCCCGTATTCCTGCATCCCGAGACCGGGGAGGAATACGCCCTGGCGCGCACCGAGCGCAAGACCGGCCCGGGCTATACCGGCTTCGCCTTTCATGCCGCGCCCGATGTCACGCTGGAGGAAGACCTCAGACGTCGCGACCTCACCATCAATGCCATGGCCGAGGACGCCGCGGGCAACCTGATCGACCCCTTCAACGGACGCGAAGACCTGGACGCCGGCCTGCTGCGTCACGTCTCCAGCGCCTTCGCCGAAGACCCGGTGCGTATCCTGCGTCTGGCTCGCTTCAAGGCCCGCTTCGGCAAGTGGGGCTTCAAGGTCGCGCACGGCACCCACGCCCTGATGAAGCGCATGGTCGCTTCCGGCGAGGTCGATGCCCTGGTGCCGGAGCGGGTATGGGCGGAAACGCTGAAGGCGCTGGGCGAGGACCGGCCGGGGGAGTTCTTCGACGTGCTGCGCCGCTGCGGCGCACTGGCCCATGTCTTCCCCGAACTGGACCGGCTGTTCGGGGTGGAGCAGCCCGCGCATGCCCATCCCGAGATCGACACCGGCGTGCACTGTCTGCTGGTGCTGGAGCAGGCCGCGCGTCTGAGTCCCGATCCGCGGGTGCGCTTCGCCGCCCTCGTGCATGACCTGGGCAAGGGCGAGACCCCGGCCGATGAGTTGCCGCGGCATATCGGCCACGAAGCGCGCAGCGTCGAACTGATCGAGACGATGTGCGCGCGACTGAAGATCCCCAACGAGTACCGCGACCTGGCCCGGCTGGTCGCGCGTCACCACACCCAGTGCCACCGCGCGCTGGAACTGCGCCCGGCCTCGGTGCAGGACCTGTTCGATTCGCTGGATGTCTTCCGCCGTCCGGAACGGCTGGAGTTGTTCCTGCTCGCCTGCCAGGCCGACCACCGCGGCCGAGCCGGGCGCGCGGACGCCCCCTATCCACAGGCCGACTATCTGCGCGCGGCCTTCGCCGCGGCCGCTGCCATCAATGCGCGCGAACTGGTGGCACAGGGCCTGACCGGTCCGGCGGTGGGGGAGCGGTTACGGGAAAAGCGGATCGTGGCGATCCGGGAGGTGAAAACCGGTTTCGTGTAGGAGCGGGAAAACCGATCCGGGCGGTTATACCCGGCCGCGCGCCTTCCCGACCACCAGCACCAGCCCCAGCAGACCCGAGGCCATCAGGATCAGCGGCAGGGGCGACGGCACGGCTTCGCGGTCGGCGAAGCTGGCCGCCGGGGCGGACAGGGGCACGGAGCGCGCCGGCATCTCTTCCACCACCAGCCAGCCGGTGGCAGCCGACACCCCCATACTGAGCATGAGGCCGAAGAGGAAACCGAGGCACTGGCAGCGAAAGCGGAGCATGGCGCACACCCGAAAATCAGTAAATAAGTAATCGCTAATAGGCAGGATGCGTGCCAGAACTCACTGTTTCTTTCAAAAACAGTCGGTTAGCAATAAAAATACCCTGTTTTAACCATGCCTATCCGCCAATACGTAAATCTGACCGACAGGCGGCAGGATTATTTTTTGTTTTAATTCAGTAAGTTAATAAATTTCAGTATTTGTTAATATTCCTGACAACGCCGGTCAGGCGAACACCCAGAACAGGTAGGCCCCCAGCAGCAGCCGATAGATCACGAAGGGCGTCAGGCCGATGCGCGCGACCAGCTTGAGGAAGAAGTGAATGCACAGGTAGGCGCTGACAGCCGAGACCAGCGTACCGACGCCCAGGGCCCGCCAGTCCACCGGCCCGGCCTGCTGGAACAGCTCGTGGGTCTCGAAACCACCGGCCAGCAGGATCACCGGGATCGACAGCAGAAAGGAAAAGCGCGCCGCGCCCTCGCGGCTCAGCCCCAGCATCAGGGCCGCGGTCATGGTGATACCCGAACGCGAGGTACCCGGAATCAGGGCCAGCGCCTGGGCGCAGCCGATCACCAGCACATCCCTCCAGTTGAGGCTGTATTCATTCCGGCGACGCGCGCCGCCGCGGTCCGACCACCACAGCAGCAGACCGAACAGCACGGTGGTCGTCGCGATCACCAGCGGGCTGCGCAGGTGCAGTTCGATGGCATCGGCGAACAGCAACCCGGCCAGGCCCACCGGGATGGTGCCGAAGCCCACCGCCCAGGCCAGGCGGCTGTCGGCAGTCTGCCCGCCGCCGGCCAGCGAGCCCAGCCAGTCACCCAGCATGCGCCGCAGTTCAACGCGGAAATAGGCGACCACCGCCAGCAGGGTGCCCACGTGCACCGCCACGTCGAAGGCCAGCCCCTGATCCTCCCATCCCAGCAGCACCGGCAGCAGGATGAGGTGCGCCGAGGAGGAGATCGGCAGGAATTCGGTCAGGCCCTGCAGCAGGGCCAGGGCCAGGGTCTGGATCAGGTCCATGGGGTTGCCTTGTTGATGTTGTAATTCATGTTATGCAACTTCGGGAGGCGGCATTCCCTGCACCCCACCTCCCTGGGCGCTCATCTTACAGCCGGTTGCGCAGATCCTGCTGCCGGAAACCGGGCACCGCCGCATCGCAATCACGCGTCAGCAGCATCGCCTTGAAGCGCTCGCCCATCTCCCCGGGCAGCATCAGCTGGCGCACCTGCTGGGCCAGGCGCATGCCGGCGACCGGATCCTGTCCGGAGACCTCGGCCATCCGTTCCTCGATGCCGGTATCGATCAGGTAATGCGCCTGATCGGTGAAGCCGGCGACCCGCAGCCCGGCCGCGTCGGCCGTCTCCGCCACCGCGGTGAAATCCACATGGGCGGTGATGTCCTGCAGCCCCGGCAACCGCAGCGGGTCGGGGTGGGCGCGGTGCCGGTAATGGCACATCAGGGTGCCGCTGGCGCGCTGGGGATGATAATACTCCCCGCGCGGATAGCCGTAATCGATGAACAGCATCGCGCCCCGCGTCAGACCAGCTGCCAGCTCACCCAGCCAGCCGGACAGCCAGGCCGCGCGCTCCGAGTGATAGTCCGGCGGCCAGGCATACTGCCCGGCCAGGTGCCGGACCTGTTCCGCCAGGCCGGCATCGGCGGGCGCGTCAGTCCAGCCGAAGCCGCTCCCTTCCCACTGCACCCGGCGCAGCCGCACCTCGCTGCCGTCCCAGTGAAACAACTCGACCGGCAGCGCATCCAGCACCTCGTTGGCGACCAGCACGCCGGCAAAGGCTTCCGGCGGCCGATCCAGCCAGGTCACGCGATCGAGCAGCGTCGGCAGTTCCTGTTCCAGACGCTGGCGCTGGCGCTGGCGCAGGTCCGCGCTGGGCTCCAGAATCAGATAGCTTTCGGGCAGCCGCTTCTGCGCCTGCAGACTGCGCAGCACCTCCACCGCCAGCGTGCCGCTGCCGGCGCCCAGTTCCAGTACAGCGCCATGGGGCAGGGCTTCCAGCACAGCCGCGCAACTGGCGGCCACGCACTGCGAAAACAGGGGCGACAGTTCCGGCGCGGTGATGAAATCGCCCGCTTCGCCGAACTTGCGTGCGCCGGCGCTGTAGTAGCCCAGGCCGGGCGCGTACAGGACGGTGTGCATGTAATCGGCGAACGCCAGGCTGCCACCGGCCTCGTTCATGCGTGCGCGCAGCACCTCGACCAGGCGTTCGCTGACGTCCAGGGCTTCGGGCGCCGGCGCGGGCCAGTCGGCCGGGATCCGCCAGGGAGAAAGGCCCTCAGATCCCGCCATTAGGTACACGCAGCATCAGAACGGGAAGGGAACCTGATGCAGGTCGGATTCGTTGTGATCGAAGGCCTGCCAGAGCTCGTTGTAGGTCCGGCCGAGCACCGGGTGACGGCGTTCGCCGGCGATGTCGGCCAGGGGCTTGAGCACGAAGGCCTGTTCGGTAATCTCCCTGCGCGGCAGCGTCATCGACCCGGTTTCGCGCACTTCGTTGTCATAGAGCAGCAGATCGATGTCCAGTGTACGGGAAGCGAAGCGGGGACCGCTGCGATCGCGGCCGCAGGCGTCCTCGATCCGGTGCAACTCGTCATTGATGACCTCGACCGGCGCGTCAGTGGTGAAGGCGGCGACCAGGTTGTAGAAGTTCTCGCCATCGAAGCCCACGGCACGGGTCTCGTATACAGGCGAGAGCCGCAACTCGCCGTAACGCGCGCGCAGCAGTTCGATGCCGCGCGCCACGTTGCGCTCACGGTCGATATTGCTGCCGATGCTGACGAAGACCTCAGCCACCGCCCTTCCCGTCAGTATCACCCCGTTCGATGATCACGCCGACGTCGCGTGCCCCGCGCACCGCACCGGTCTTGTTCACGGTCAATCGCAGCCAGGGCACGCCGAACTCCTGCATCACGATTTCGGCCACGCGTTCGGCCAGGGTCTCGACCAGCTGAAAATCGCTGTTGCCGACATACTCGATCAGACGCTTGGCCACCGCCTTGTAGTTCAGAGTGTCCTCGATGCTGTCGCTGGCCGCGGCCCGGCGGATGTCGGTGGCCATTTCCAGATCGAAACTGATGGTCTGCCGGATGCGGCGTTCCCACTCGAAGATACCGATGACGGTCTCGATGCGCAGGTCGCGCAGAAAAATGATGTCCATTGCGACAAGATACAAGGTGCAGGATACAAGATACAAGATACACGTCTGAGAAGACCGGGCGCTCCTCCCCCTTGATGAGGGAGGTTGGGAGGGAGTGATTCCGAACCGTGTCACCCTCCCCAACCGCTTTATGCCCTATGGGTGCTCCCATCAAGGGAGGGGACTCAGGCTATTCACTTGACCCGCCGCGTCGAAAGCCGTCCAATAGCGCGCCATGATCACTGCCGCTGTACTGATTATTGTCGCCTATCTCCTGGGCTCTCTCTCCACCGCCGTCATCGTCGGCCGGCTGCTGGGCGCGGCCGATCCGCGCACCCAGGGCTCGGGCAACCCGGGCGCGACCAACATGCTGCGCGTGGCCGGCAAAAAGGCCGGGGTGCTGACCCTGCTCGGCGACATGCTCAAGGGCCTGGTCGCCGTGCTGATCGCCCGCGCCTTCACCGACGAGCCGGCCGTACTGGCGGCGGTGATGCTGGCGGCCTTTCTCGGCCATCTGTATCCGGTGTTCTTCGGCTTCAAGGGCGGCAAGGGCGTGGCCACCGCACTGGGGGTGCTGCTGGGCCTGAGCGGCTGGCTCGGGCTGGCGGCGATCCTGACCTGGCTGACGGTGGCCGTGATCACGCGCATCTCCTCCCTGTCGGCCCTGGTCACGGCGGCCGCCGCGCCCCTCTATACCTTCTACTGGCTGGGCGAACCGGCACTGGCCGGCGCGGTGGCACTGATGGCGGTGCTGCTGTTCTGGCGTCATCGCGGCAACATCCGCAATCTCATGGACGGGACCGAGGGGCGGATCAATCTCGGCGGCAAGTGAGTTGTTGGTTGCCTGGCCTGGGCGGCATCAACGCAGAGGGCGCAGAGGGCGCAGAGGCACGGAGGCGCAAAGAACCCTTTTGTGATTGTTCCCCGAATGTTGGGCTTCGCGTTGCTCAGCCCAACCTACGGTGTTGATGGTCCGCCCGCAACACTCCTGCTTTGTGCCTCTGCGCCCTCTGCGTTATTACCCGCGCAGTCACCAGTTCAAACCGCCGGCAGCTCCTCCAGCGGCCAGCGCGCGCGTACCTCGATGGCCGGCGTTTCGACCTGCCCGGCCTGCAGCCGCAGACAGCCGGCGAAGGCGATCATGGCGCCGTTGTCGGTGCAGAATTCCAGCCGCGGGAAATACACCCGGCCGCCGCGTTTCTCCAGCATCGTCTCCAGGCCCTGGCGCAGGGCGCGGTTGGCGCCGACGCCACCGGCGACCACCAGCCGGTCCAGGCCGGTCTCATCCAGGGCCCGCCGGCACTTGATCAGCAGGGTATCGACTACGGCGTCCTGGAAAGCGCGGGCAATGTCGGCCCGGGCCTGTTCCTCGTCCCGGTGCGCCTGCCAGGTATTGAGGGTGAAGGTTTTCAGCCCGCTGAAGCTGAAATCCAGCCCCGGGCGGTCGGTCATGGGGCGGGGAAAGCGAAAGCGGGTCGGATCGCCCTGCTCGGCCAGGCGCGCTACCGCCGGCCCGCCGGGGTAGCCGAGTTCCAGCAGTTTGGCGGTCTTGTCGAAGGCCTCGCCGGCGGCATCGTCCAGGGAATCTCCCAGCAGCGCATAGCGGCCCACCCCCTCGACCCGTACCAGCATGCTGTGCCCGCCCGAGACCAGCAGGGCGACGAAGGGGAATTCCGGCGGATCGGCTTCCAGCAGCGGCGCCAGCAGATGCCCCTCCATGTGGTGCACCCCGACGGCGGGCACGTCCAGACCCCAGGCCAGCGACCGGCCCACACTCGCACCCACCAGCAGGGCCCCGATCAGGCCGGGACCGGCGGTATAGGCCACCCCATCGATGCCGGCGCGATCCACGCCTGCCTCTTCAAGCACTTGATTCATAAGCGGAAGAATCCGGCGCACATGGTCGCGCGAGGCCAGCTCCGGCACCACCCCGCCGTAGCCGGCGTGCATGGCCACCTGCGAATGCAGGGCGTGCGCCAGCAGCCCGGCCTCGCTGTCGTACAGCGCCAGGCCGGTCTCGTCGCAGGAACTTTCGATACCGAGGACTCGCATCCCGTCTATTTTCCCATCCCCGGACCGCCCAGTGCCAGCAGGATTTTGATTTCTCTCGCCCGACGGATTAGAATGCCCGCCCTTCGCCCCGAGAAAGGGACGAGACCAGTATTCAACTGTTCAACCGCAAGACAAGAGGATATCGACTGCATGCCGAACGTTCGTGTCAAGGAAAACGAACCCTTCGAAGTCGCCCTGCGCCGCTTCAAGCGTTCCTGTGAAAAGGCCGGCATCCTGTCCGAGGTGCGCCGCCGCGAGTTCTATGAAAAGCCCACCCAGGAACGCAAGCGCAAGCGCGCCGCGGCCGTCAAGCGCCACATGAAGAAGGTGTCGCGCGAAGTCGCCCGCCGTACCCGCCAGTACTGATACCCTCCACGCGGACAAGGAGTAGCCGCTCATGTCGCTCAAGGCCAGGATCCAGGAGGACATGAAGGCCGCCATGCGCGGTGGCGACAAGCCACGCCTGGCCGCCATCCGGCTGATCATGGCCGCGATCAAGCAACGGGAAGTCGACGAACGCATCGAACTCGACGACGCCCAGGTCACCGCCGTGCTGGACAAGATGCTCAAGCAGCGGCGCGAGTCCATCGAGCAATACCAGTCCGCCGGCCGCGATGAACTGGCTGCCAAAGAGCAGCAGGAAATCGAGGTTATCCAGGACTACCTCCCCGAACCCCTCTCCGAGGCCGAGATCGGTCAGCTGATCGATGAGGCCATTGCCGCCAGCGGCGCCTCCAGCATCAAGGACATGGGCAAGGTGATGGGCCAGCTCAAGCCCAAGCTGCAGGGACGCGCCGACATGGGCGCGGTCAGCGGGCAGGTGAAGGCGAAGCTGGGCGGCTGAGCGGTCGATCCTGCCTTTGCGGCTTTAACGCAGAGAACGCAAAGTATTTTCAGGATAAACACCGGAACAAAAGGTAGATCGGGTTAGCGCAGCGTAACCCGATATTGCCCGGAACGTTGGGTTACGGTGCCATGCACCCAACCCAAATCTACACCCATTAAGCATTCTCCGCGCCTCTGCGCCCTCTGCGTTCCCCTCACCCATCCCGACAATCGCTGATACCATAAACCCCATGGCCGGGCGGATCCCTCAGCAGTTCATCGATGACCTGATGCAGCGCGTCGACATTGTCGAGGTGATCGATTCGCGCGTGCCGCTGAAAAAGGCCGGGCGCGAGTACACCGCCTGCTGCCCCTTCCACAACGAGAAGACGCCCTCCTTCACCGTCAGCCCGAACAAGCAGTTCTTCCACTGCTTCGGCTGCGGCGCCCACGGCACCGCGCTGGGCTTTCTCATGGACTACGAGCATCTGGACTTCGTCGAGGCGGTGGAGGAACTGGCCCGCAGCGTCGGGCTGGAGGTGCCGCGCGAGGCCGGGCGCGGCGACGACGCCCAGCGCAGCCAGAACGCCCTGCTCTACGAACTGCACATGGAGGCGGCGCGCTATTTCCAGAAGATGCTGCGCGAGCATCCACGGGCACAGGCCGCCGTCGATTATCTCAAGAACCGCGGCCTGTCCGGCGAGATCGCCCGCGACTTCGGCCTGGGCTATGCCCCGCCGGGCTGGGACAACCTGCTGAATACCCTGGGCCGCGACCCGGCCCGGCGCCGGGCGCTGGCGGCCGGGGGGCTGGCCATTCAGAAGGACAACGGCGAACTCTACGACCGCTTCCGCGACCGGATCATGTTTCCCATCCACGACCGGCGCGGGCGCATCATCGGCTTCGGCGGGCGCGTCCTCGGGGATGACACGCCGAAGTACCTGAACTCGCCCGAGACCCCGATCTTCCACAAGGGCCGCGAACTCTACGGCCTGTTCGAGGCGCGCAAGCAGGTGCGCCAGCTGGACCGGCTGCTGGTGGTCGAGGGCTACATGGACGTGGTCGCCCTGGCCCAGTTCGGGGTGCGCAACGCCGTGGCCACCCTGGGCACGGCCACCACCGCCGATCACCTGGAGCAGCTGTTCCGGGTGGTCCCCGAAGTGGTGTTCTGCTTCGACGGCGACCGTGCCGGGCTGCAGGCCGCCTGGCGGGCGCTGGAGAATGCCCTGCCGGTGCTGCGCGAGGGGCGTGAGGCGCGTTTCCTGTTCCTGCCCGAGGGCGAAGACCCGGACAGCTTCATCCGCAAGGAAGGCGCGGAAATCTTTCGTGAGCGCGCTGCCAACGCCATCCCATTTTCCGACTTCTTCTTTGAACATATGGCCGAGGCGGTCGATATGGACAGTATCGACGGCCGGGCACGGCTGGTGGAAAAAGCCAAACCGCTGCTCACGCAACTCCAGCCCGGGATATTCCGGCGGATGATGGTGCACCAGCTGGAGCGCCTGGCGGCCCTGCCTGCGGGCGAGCTGTCCGGACTGAGCGGCGAGGAAGGCGCCGCGGCGCGGACCCCGCGCGCCATGCCGCCCGACCGGGCCGGTCGCGACGGCCTCAGCCCGGTCCGCCACCTGGTGGCCCTGCTGTTGCAGCACCCGGGGTTGGCGGCGCGACTGGACAACCCCGGCGTACTGCGCCGGGTACGCCGGCCGGGGATCGATCTGCTGGTTGAACTGATTGAATACCTGCAGGTCAATCCCCATGTAAGTACAGGCGGGGTTCTGGAGCACTGGCGCGGCTCGGAGGCCGGCCGTCACCTGGCCCGTCTGGCGGTTCAGCGACTGGACCTGGACGAGGACCGGATTGAGCACGAATTCGACGCCTATGCCGAACTGCTGCTGCAGGAGGCGCGGCGCGAGCAGGCCGCCGCCCGGCTGCGCTACCTGGAGAGCCGCCGGCCGAGCGAATGGAGCGAGGCCGAACGGCGGGAGCATATGGAATTGATTCAGGGGTTTAAACGTCCCCCTGGAAGCCGGGGAGAAGGCTGACCGCAGGGGCCGCCTATATTAGCGGCTGGTAAAGAAGGAACATGTTTACTATACTGATCGTTTGATTTTTTACCGTCGCCAAGCCCTCATCGGCTTGGCGACGGCATATTGTAACCCGGAGATATGCAATTGGCGACCATGGATCAAGAGCAGCAGTCCCAACTCAAGCTACTGATTGCTAAGGGCAAGGAGCAGGGTTTCCTGACCTATGCCGAAGTCAATGATCATCTGCCCAATGAAATCGTCGATCCCGAACAGATCGAGGATATCATCAATATGATCAATGACATGGGTATCACTGTCCATGAAGAGACCCCGGACGCCGACACCCTGCTCCTGAACACTGCGGCAGTGACTGACGAAGACGCCGCCGAGGAGGCCGCCGCGGCGCTGGCGACGGTCGACAGCGAGTTCGGTCGCACCACCGACCCGGTGCGCATGTACATGCGCGAGATGGGCACGGTCGAACTGCTGACCCGCGAGGGCGAGATCGAGATCGCCAAGCGCATCGAGGACGGCCTGCGCCAGGTGCTGACCTCGCTGTCCGAGTACCCGGGCTCGCTCACCACCCTGCTGGACGAGTACGCCAAGGTCGAACGCGAAGAGACCCGCCTGTCCGACATCATCAGCGGCTTCATCGATCCCGCCGATCTCGAGAACGACAACATTCCCGCGCCGGTCGCCCCCAGCGCCGTCGGCTCCGAACTGGCCGCCTCCGACCTGGAGGATGATGACGAGGACAATGACGACGGCGACGAAACCGTCATGGACACCGGCCCGGACCCGGAAGAGGCCCGCGCCCGCTTTGAGGAGATCGGTCAACTCTACACCAAGCTGCAGGCGGCCAAGTCCGAGAAGTCCATCACCAAGCTGCGCAGCCAGCTCTCCGACCGCTTCATGGAATTGAAGCTGGTGCCGCGGCTGGTCGATGAGCTGACCAATCAGCTGCGCGACATCGTCGACCGCATCCGCACCCACGAACGCGTGATCATGGACATCTGCGTCGACAAGGCGGAGATGCCGCGCAAGAGCTTCATCTCCAGCTTCCCGGACAACGAGACCAACCCGGCCTGGGTCGACGAACAGATGAAGACCAGCAAGGCGCTGGCCGGTCGGCTCGAACCCTATCGCGACGAGATCCGCCGCACCCAGAACAAGCTGGTGGCGATCCAGGACGAGGCCGGCATGGCCATCTCCGAGATCAAGGACATCAACCGCCGCATGTCCATCGGCGAGGCCAAGGCCCGCCGCGCCAAGAAGGAGATGGTCGAGGCCAACCTGCGCCTGGTGATCTCCATCGCCAAGAAGTACACCAACCGCGGCCTGCAGTTCCTGGACCTGATCCAGGAGGGCAACATCGGCCTGATGAAGGCCGTGGACAAGTTCGAGTACCGCCGCGGCTACAAGTTCTCGACCTATGCCACCTGGTGGATCCGTCAGGCCATCACCCGCTCCATCGCGGACCAGGCCCGCACCATCCGCATCCCGGTGCACATGATCGAGACCATCAACAAGCTCAACCGCATCAGCCGCCAGATGCTGCAGGAGATGGGCCGCGAACCGACCCCCGAGGAACTGGCCGAACGCATGGTCATGCCCGAGGACAAGGTGCGCAAGGTGCTCAAGATCGCCAAGGAGCCGATCTCCATGGAGACCCCGATCGGCGACGACGAGGATTCGCATCTGGGCGATTTCATCGAGGACGCCAGCATCCCCTCCCCGGTGGATTCCGCCGCCAGCGAGGGCCTGCGCGAGGCCACCCAGTCGGTGCTGGCCGGCCTGACCCCGCGCGAGGCCAAGGTGCTGCGCATGCGCTTCGGCATCGACATGAACACCGACCACACCCTGGAAGAGGTCGGCAAGCAGTTCGACGTCACCCGCGAGCGCATCCGCCAGATCGAGGCCAAGGCCCTGCGCAAGCTGCGCCACCCGAGCCGCTCGGAGCAGTTGCGCTCCTTCCTCGAAATCGAAAACAACAGCTGAGGCCGGCGGCCCTCGGCCCGCACCTCGAGAGGCGCCACCGCAAGGTGGCGCCTTTTTTTATTGCCCACCCGAAAACCTTCCCCGTCACTGCGATGCCCAGACCCGAAGGGTGGGGCAGCCATGATGAACCCCGAAGGGGTTCTATAGCCCGCAGGGCCGTGGCAATCCCCCCATGTATCCACCAGACCGATCAAAGCTGATAGAATCCATCGGGAACACGGGCCTGTAGCTCAGTTGGTTAGAGCAGGGGACTCATCACAAAGGTGCGTCTTCGCCGAAAGGCGGGGAATGAACGGGATGAATTCAGGGAACCCGCAGCGGCACGGCCGGCGGCAACCCTGAGCCAAGCCGGGGGTACACTCCCGGAAGGTGCAGAGACTACCTGGGGGCTTGAGCGCCCTTAATCACAGGCAAGAGCGTCCCGCACCCTAACGACCCGGTCGAGGGTGGTGAGATAGTCCGCTCCTGGGGGAAACCTCAGGGTACAGTGAATCCCTTGGTCGTAGGTTCAAGTCCTACCGGGCCCACCAACCACTCAAAATACAATAAAGCAATAAAGGGGTCAGCACCCTTTGCTGCGACTCACCTGTTGCAGGAACCTCCCCCGTTTCTTCGGGTACCCTCTCAGGCATGGAAGTGAGCATTTCAGCCAGCGATCTTGCCGCCCTGTTCGCGGCCATGGCCATTCTTGCAGCGGTGCCGAGCGTAAGCGTGGCGGCGGTTTCCGCCCGGGCGGCGTCCGCCGGATTCAGCCAGGGTGCCATAACCGCCATGGGCGTGGTGGCCGGGGATCTGGTGTTTATTCTGCTGGCCCTGTTCGGGTTGGCGCTGCTGGTCGAGGCGCTGGGGGAGATGTTCTTTCTGATCCGGTATCTCGCTGCCGGCTATCTGCTGTGGCTGGGGCTGTCCCTGTGGCGGTCGACCACGCGTGCCCGTGTGACCGACGCTGCGGGTGACGGCTCATCCTGGTCGAGCTTCATGACCGGTCTGATGATCACGCTCGGCGATCAGAAGGCGGTGTTGTTCTATCTGGGGTTCCTGCCCGCGTTCATTCAGATGGATTCGCTCACCTCTGTCGATGTGGCGGCGGTTGCGCTGACCGCGGTGCTGGCGGTGGGCGGGGTGAAGCTTGGTTATGCCTTCGTGGCCGGGCGTGTCGGCAGGCGATTGGATCAGCGGGCGGGTCGTCTGCTCAATCGGGTTGCGGCGGGGGTTATGGTGGTGGTTGCCATTGTTATGTTCATCTCCGCATCTTGATTCAGGGCCTGTTGGGCTTCGCTTTGCTCAGCCCAACCTACATGTTACAGCCTGAACAGCGTTTCCATTTCGTCCACATGCGTCACTCGTGCACCGTCCCAGTGGTAGGCGAGCAGTGGGCCGGTTTTGGGCAACGACACGCAGGGCGGGCGCAGGGCGGCCAGACAGTCGCCGCCGGGATGGCGCACGCTGCGGTAGACAATGCCCCAGGCATCCGGATCCTCGGCAAGCAACTGGCGGGTGAAGGCCTGGGCGCTGCCGTAGGTTTTGACGTCCGGGTCGTGCAGGTGATCGTACTCCCGGCCGCGCACGTCGTAGCAGGACTTCTGCACCTGGCCGATCCAGGCGCGCATCTGGAACACGTCCGGGCCCAGCCCGGCATCCTTCGCATCCAGTTCGCGGTGGAACACGGTTTCGCGCACGGCGGTCTCCAGCTCCCGGGCCGCGTAGTAGATACCGATACCGCCGTCGGTGAAACGGCTGGGGAAGCCGATATGGGTGAAGGCGGCCATGACGATGCCGGCGTTGGGACCGGTAACGACGTCGCCTTCCCGCACCCGGTTGAGGTTGCCGGCCTGCTGCTGCAGGCGGGGATTGGTGAGTTCGGCCAGGGCCCAGACGCCGCGCAGCTCGTCCTCGGTCAGATCCAGCGACTCGAACAGGTCGATGGGCGGATGGCGGGTGGCGATGATGCGGGTCTGCTGCTGCCAACGCGGGCGGTAGCGCCGCGGCAGTCTGAAGCCGTTCATGCGGCGCCGCGCAGGCCGTCCAGGTAGCGGGCGACGTCGGCGATGTGCTCGTAGTGGCCGGTGAGCATGTAGTCCAGCGGCGCGCTGCCGCGCCAGGGGGTGTGCGAGTCCTGCGCCCGGATATGGGTGAGCCAGGCGACGGCGTTCCCGGACGAGTACAGGATGCGCAGGGCGGCGTGGATGTTGATCAGGTGGCTGAGCCGTCCCAGTTCGTCGTCGGACAGCTTCGGTGGCTCCTGCAAGGCCTTGAGCTTGTAGTAGCGGGTGCGACCGGGATTGCCCAGCAGGATGCGGCGGGCCTCGTCGTCCAGCCCCCATTCCGCGGTCATGGCGAAGAAGGCCTTGAGGCCGCCGCGGGCCATTTCGTCACGGCTGGCGCCGTGGGCGTGGTAGTGGGCCAGTGGATCCGGGGTTGCGGCTCTGGTGGTCATGACTGTTAGTCCGTAAACGGATTTATTGACTAATCTAGTTCAATTTCGTTCTTTTGGCAAATCGATGCCTCCTTCCCATCTTTTACTCTGCGGTCAGTATTTTCGCTACAATCGGCCCTGCGTCATTCCCACCTTCGCGGGAATGACGGTGTAGTTGAGGAAATCGTGCCACCCTGACCCGGGAAACTTACTCATGCTGGAAAGGCTCAACCGAATCGGCACCAGCGCCTTCTACTGGCTGGCACTGCTCGTTCTGGTGCTCCTGCTCGAGGGCGTGGCGCTGTTCTATCAGTACCGGCTCGATTACTGGCCCTGCGTGCTGTGCATCCATGTCCGCATCTGGCTGGCGGCGCTGGGACTGCTGGCACTGCTCATGCTCGCACTGCGACGGCTGCGCGGGGGGGCGCTGCTCGGCCACCTGACCACGGCGGGGATCGGCCTGGGGCTGCTGGAGCGTGCCTGGCTGCTGCTGGGTACGGAGCGCGGCTTCATCGAGGATGCAGGCTGCGGCATGGACCTGGGCCTGCCGGCCTGGCTGGCGCTGGACGACTGGCTGCCCTGGCTGTTCGAGGTGCAGACCTCCTGCGGCTACACACCGGAGTTACCGCTCGGGATCACCATGGCCGAGGCGCTGCTGGCGTTCTCCGCCGCCCTGACCCTGCTCGGCCTGGGCCTCGCCCTCGCCACCCTGGCAGCGGGACGGCGTTGAGCCTGCTCCAGACGCAACTGTCGCCCGGCTTTACATTCGACCTGCGCTTACACTGCTGCACGGCCCCGTCCTTCGCTGGCGTTCCATTCTGGAACCCTGATCAAATAAGGGGTTAGCAATGCTTGCCAGCTGTCTGCCATGCATGTTATGCACAGGAATCTGTCGAGATTCCTGCTATACGCTCGGGCTGACATTTTTCCGACACGACACGAATCGAATTCAGCTAAGTTATTGATTAAATATTAACAAAACAGCTGGCTAAAAAACCACCAATTTAACAAAAGCGTCACAATCCCGGGCTCCGACCCTCTTCATTCCCAAACCATTCACAACTTTATCCACAGGAAATGTGGATAACAATACACTTCATTAGAGACAATTGCTTACAGTTACTTTGTATAAAAGCTGACAGGAAGTCAGGCTAATTCACGTGTTTCCTGCCCGGTTGTTTCAATGGTGATGATCCTTGTGATCGAGCTTGTTCAGCGCCTCCAGCACCGACAGATCGATCTCCTCATACGCCATTACCTGACCACCGTGCGTGTCGGTATAGACTTCAGCGGCTTCGCGCCAGGCGAAGCTGGCCAGGGTCGGTCCCATGGCGCCGCTCTGGTCGCCGCCCACCACATACCAGGCGGTCTCGGCCGGAATCAGGTGCTTCCTGACGGGCGAGTCCCACGGTGCGCTGGTCATGTCGTGGACGAACACGGCTTCGACAATGGCAGCGGACTCGGGCTGGCGCAGCCACACGAAGAGGTCACGGGTGGAACAGAACTTGAGCGGTGTCTCCCGGTGGCGGACAAAGGCCTCGCCCTTGGGGCCGGGGAAGCGGGTGATCAGCATGCCGCAGACATGGCACTCGTCACCGGCCTCGATGGCGACCGGCTCCAGGCTGCGCTCGACCTCGGGCGCCTGCCCGCATCCGGCGAGCAGGAACTGCCCCGCAAGGAACAGAACCAAAAGATGTCTGAACCAGCTGCCGAACCTGACGTCCCGGCCGGCGCCGGCAGCGACCGGGCCGCCGGGCGCGGATGCAGGCCTGCGCCGGTATGACGGGTTGAATTGGAAACCTGTTAAGTGCGGAAACGGCATGGCGACTCTCCAGAGGGATGCGGAATTCACAGCGCACGGCGGGCAAAGCGCCACTGCGCCAGCAGCAGGGGAACGACGATCCAGACCAGCAGCAGACCGAGCAGCGCAGCCGGCTGGAACCAGGGGCCGACCGCGATATGGGTCAGGCCGGTATAACTGCGGGCTGCCTCGAAGCCGACGAAATTGACCAGGCGGAAGATATCGGTCGGATTGAGCAGCAGCAGTCCGGCCAGCCAGCCCCCCTCCTGCCCCCCGGCCATGACCAGCGCACCCAGCAGCAGCAGGTCGAAAATCAGCACGAACCAGAACCAGACCAGCAGCGCCACGCCGGCGGCGACCGACTTCTCGCCGGCCCAGGCGCTGATCAGCTGCGCCAGCGCCAGGAACACGCAGCCCAGCAGCCAGGACGACAGAATGAACAGGCCGAAGGCCCGCCATACCCCGGCATCGCCGAGCTCCCCGGCGGCGCCGGCCACCAGCAGACCGGCGGCGCCGAAGCCGATGACCGTGGCGGTGGCGAGGATTGCGGCATGGCCGGCGAACTTGCCCAGCAGCAGCTGGCCACGGGTCAGGGGATAGGTCAGCAGCAGCAGCAGGGTCCCCTGCTCTTCCTCGCCCACCAGGGTGTCATAGGCCAGCATCAGCGCCACCAGCGGAATGATGAAGATGGCCAGGCTGGCCAGGCTGACGATGGTGGTGGACAGGCTGGTCACGCCCACCGCCCCCGAAGCGGCACCGCCGAAATACGACAGTCCCACGGCGAAGGCGGCCAGCAGCACGGTGATGGCCAGGATCCAGCGGTTGCGCAGGCCGTCGCGGTATTCCTTGATGGCGACCGTGATCAGGGCGTGCATGGCGGCGCCGCTCCACTGCGGTTGAAGTGGGCATAGAGGTCTTCCAGCGCGGGCTGGATGAGCTCGAAATCGGTCACGCCGGGCAGCGCCAGCAGGGCGCGCACGGCCTCCAGCTTGCGCTCCGGATCGCCCTGCAGTTCCAGCACCGGCCCGGGCGGACAGGGCGCGAAGCCCAACGGCCGCAGCAACTCCACGGCCTGGTCGCGGTCCGGCTCACCCTGCACGCGGATACGCAGCGGCAGGCGCGCGCGGTCGCGCAACTCGGCCAGACTGCCCAGCGCCAGCAGGCGGCCGCGGCCGAGTATGGCGGCTCGGTCGATGTGCGCCTCCACGCCCGGCAGGACATGCGAGGAGATCAGGATGGATACACCCTGTCCGCGCAGATCGTCGATCATGCGGTAGAACTCACGCGTGACCTGCGGATCCAGTCCGGCGGTGGGCTCGTCCAGCAGCAGCAGCCGCGGCCGGCCGAGCAGGGCCTGCGCCAGACCGATGCGCTGGCGCATGCCCTTGGAATAGGTGCGGATGCGCCGATCGGCGGCAGCGGACAGACCCACCCGTTCCAGCAGCTCATCGACCGCATGCAGCGCCGCCCCCTTGAGTCGGGCGAAATAGCGCAGCACCTCGCGCCCGGTGAGCTGAGGATAGAAACTGACGTTCTCCGGCAGGTAGCCGAGCGCGCGACGCAGACGGTCGCTGGCATGCCCGGTCGGACTCTCACCCAACACCCGGATGTCGCCCTGCGTCGGCGCGATCACGCCCAGCACCAGTTTCATACTGGTGGTCTTGCCGGCACCGTTGTGGCCGAGCAGGCCCAGTACCTCGCCGGGCTGCACCTTGAACGACAGGCCGTCCAACGCCTTGAAGCCGGCGTAGTCCTTGGTGACGTCGGTGAATTCCAGCGGCGCGGTCATGCGGTTGCTTCCGGCAGTGGTACTGGGAACGCAGAGGACGCGGAGTCGCAGAGACGCAGAGAAACACATGGAATATTCGTCATGTCTCCGCGCCTTTGCGTCTCTGCGTCCTCTGCGTTGTTGCCGCACCCGTTCGCGCGTCCTCCGGCGGGCGCATCAACGGATGGCTGTCGCGCACGCCCTGGGGCTTGAACACCGGGAACTGGCGCTGCACCCAGCGCAGGGTCTCGATGGCGGGGCTGCTCATGAGCACCCGTGCCATGGGATAGCGCCACAGCAGCTTGTCGACGGCGTCATTGGGCTCGTAGGGACGATCGCCGATGCCGTCGGCATTCATGTCCCAGCCCAGGTAGTCGCTCCAGAAGTTGCCGCGGCCCTCATCGGACCATTCCTGTTCGCGTGTGGCGACGTATTTCACCTGCACCCGGTTGCGAACAAAGGCGTTGCTGTGAATGGCATTGTTCTCTGAGCCCGCCGTGAGATGAATGCCGATATCGGCGTCCTCGAGCACGTTGCCGGTGATCTCATTGTATTGGGCGTTGTAGATGAACAACGCCTTGCCGTCGGCCCCGGCGATATCGTCGCCCCCGGTGACGAAGGCCCGCCCGGTGCGGGTACCCTTGACATGATTGCCGCTGATACGGCTGTCCACGATATAGTTCATCAGGATACCGTAATTGAGGTCGTTCTCCGAGACATTGCCCCTGACCTCCAGGTGCTTGGACTGCATCAGGGCATAGCCGGTGCGCGTGTTGCGGGTATGGTTGCCAATGACCTCGTTGTTGTAGGAGTACATGTAGTGAATGCCGTAGCGCAGGTCCTGCATGTAATTGCCTTCCAGCCGGTTGTACTGGCTGGTGTCGATGTAGATGCCGTCACGGGTGCCGCTGATTCGGTTGCCCCGGACCAGACCGTCATGAACGGCGAACAGGTGTATGCCGTTGCCGTTGTCCTGGGAACGCAGTTGCGGCGCGCCCTGGATGCGGTTGTCGATGACCTCGGGGGCCCTGCAGCCATCGAGCCAGAGACCGAAGGCGTTATTGTCGAAGCGGTTGCCGATGACACGCAGATTTCCGGCACTCTTTTCGGCGAAGATGCCGGCATTCATGTCGGTGAGGTTCTTGCCGGAATTGCGGATAGTCAGACCCCGGATCGTGACATCCGGCGCCCTGACGCGGATCACGTCGCCGCTGCCATCACCGTCCAGGATCGCCTCGCCCTTACCGTCCAGGGTCAGCGCCCCGGATATGACCAGATTGCCGGTATAGGTGCCGGCCGGGACCTCGATCACCGCACCCGGCCCGGCAGCATCCAGACGCTGCTGCAGGGTCTGCATGGGCTGGGCGAACGCGGGCATCACGCTCAGCACAAGCGCGAGACACAAGGACCATGAATGAAGACAGGGAAAATCGACCAAGGAGCCACCTGGCACAATAACGTCATCCCGGCGTATGCCGGACAAAAGCGCGAAGCGCGTTGAACGCCTTTATGCCCCATGGGTACGCAGGGCGGCCCGGAGGGCGAGCAACGCGAGTAATCCACAGACCGCTGCGGCCGATGGATTCCGGCTTTCACCGGAATGACGAAGGTAGAGAACTACGCGGGCATGTTCATGCCTCTCGAACCGGTCGTCACGCCGGCTCGACGAACATCCGCCCGCGCATCTCCATATGCAGGGCATGACAGAACCACTGGCAGTAGAACCAGTGCGTTCCGGCCTTGTCGGCAGTGAAGGTCACCGAGGAGGTCTGCTGCGGCCCGATCTCCATGGCAACGCCGTGGTTGATCACAGTGAAGCCGTGCGTGAGATCCTCGATCTTGTCCACATTGGTGATGGTCACGGTCACCTCGTCGCCCTGTTTGACAGTAAAACTCTCCAACCCGAAATTGGGCGCGGCCGATGTCATGTAGACCCGCACCTTGTTGCCGTCGCGGATCACCTTGTTGTCCTTCTCCAGGGTGATGCCGTCCTTCTTCGCCCGCTCCAGGCTGGGTGCGAACATAGGGTCGTCCCGGTCCCAGAGCTTCTTGGTGCGGATCTTGCTCCGGTGCACGATGATGCAGTCGTGCGGTTCGGCGAAGGCGGGGCCGTCATGCACCAGCTTCATCTCGTCGCCCGAGATGTCGATCAGCTGGTCGTTCTCGGCGCGCAGCGGCCCGACGGGCAGGAACCGGTCCTTGGAGAACTTGCACAGCGACATCAGCCATTTGCCGTCGGCCTCGTTGGTCTCGCCCATGCTGGTGTGGTTGTGGCCGGGCTGGTAATGCACGTCCAGCTTCTGGCGGATGTAATTGACCTCCTCGCCCTGGTAGGCACGGATGGCATCATCCACATTCCACTTGGCGATCTGGCTGTCGATGAACAGGGTGGTGTAGGCGTTGCCGCGGCCGTCGAATGCGGTGTGCAGCGGCCCCAGACCCAGTTCCGGTTCTGCCACCACCACGTCGCGCTCCTCATTGAGCTTGCCGGCGAACAGGTCATCCAGCTTGTCGATGCTGATCACGGTCACAGTGGGCGAGAGCTTGCCGTTGGCGACGAAGTACTTGCCGTCGGGCGAGGTGTTCAGGCCGTGCGGGCTCTTGGGGGTCGGGACATAGGCGGTCAGCTTCGAGCCGTGACGGCCGTCGACCACCGGCACGTCCGAGTCGCCCAGGGTGATGAAATCGCCGTTCTTCACCGCCGCCTCGATGCGCGGGATATTGAATACCACCACCCAGTCGCGCTCGTTGCGCATGGTCTCTGGCAGGGTAAAGCCTTCCTCGGAGTTGTAGCAGGTGGAGGCCGCATAGGTGCCCTTGTAGTCGGCATCGGTATTGTCCAGGTTGCCATCGACGATAACCTGCCAGGCCACCTCCATGGTCTCGGCGTCCACGGCATTGAACATGGTGTAGTACTTGTCGTTGTCCAGCATGTTGCTCCCGTCATTGGGATGCGGCATGCGGAACTCGGCATTGCAGAACACATACTTGGTCTTGGGCGCCTTCTGCGGCCGCAGACCGTGGATGGCCTGGACATTGGGGATGGTGGTGATCTTGTCGGTCTTCATCACGTCGCAGCGGATGCGCGCCACGCGCGTGTTGGCCTTGTCGTTGATCCAGACGTACCTGCCGTCGTAGGTGCCGTTGGTGAAGCTCATGTGCGGATGGTGGGTGTCGCCGTTGAGCGGCGCGTTCTCACCCAGGATGGCCTTGGACTCGTTGGTCTGACCCCAGCCGGTGGCACCGCAGTAGTTGAACACCGGGATGCGCATCAGTTCACGCATGGACGGGATACCGATAATACGCACCTCGCCCGACTGGCCGCCGCTCCAGAAGCCGTAGTACTCATCCAGCTCGCCCGGACCGACGTGCGCCGGATTGGATTCGGCCGCCTCTGCCGGCCGGAAACTCAGCGAGCCCATGCTCATGCCGGCCGCGCCGGCGGCCGCCGCACCCAGGAAACCGCGTCGGGTAAGGCCAAAATGATCCGAATTGCTGCTCATCGTCGCACCTCCATCATGGTGTGTTTTTGTTGACTCACTGCGAGCCGGACGTGGACCCGGCCGGCTCGATCTCCAGGGGCAGCCCGCCCGGGCCGCTACCCTTCTGATCCTCTCCCTGCTGCTGCCGCTGGCGCCGGGCGGCGCGTTCGCGCTTCTTGCGCTTCTCGATCAGCGGCGGGCACTTGTGGTTGTCCCAGTAGGTGATCTGGCAGTCCATGCAGAAATGGCACTCGTCCATGTTGATCTCGCCGGTATGGTGAATGGCCTGGATCTCGCATTCGTTGGCACAGATCTGACAGGGGTTGCCGCATTCCTTGCGCCGGCGCAGCCAGAAGGTGAGGCGGAACTTCGCCGGCACGGCCAGGGCGGCACCCAGCGGGCACATGTACTTGCAGAAGAATTTGCAGTTGAAGGCCGAAATCACCACCAGCCCGAGGGCGTAAAGCACGAAGGGCAGGTCACGGTCAAAGCGCAGCGTGATGGCGGTCTTGAACGGTTCGATCTCGGCATAGCGCTCGGCCTGGCCCAGCGACTGCAGCGAGACGCCGAACAGCACCAGCAGGATGATGTACTTGATGCCCCACAACCGGTCATGCACCACCTGCGGCAGCTGGTACTGGGGCACCTTCAGCTTGCGGGCGATTTCGTTGGTCAGTTTCTGCAGCGCGCCGAACGGGCACAGCCAGCCGCAGTAGACCCCGCGCCCCCACAACAGCAGCGCGGCCGCCACGAACACCCACAGGATGAACATGGTGGGGTCGATCAGGAAGGTGCTCCAGCTGAAGTCCTGGTGCAGGATGGCGCCGGTGAAGGTAAAGACATTCACCACCGACAGCTGACCCAGCAGGTACCAGCCGATGAAGAACAGGGTGTAGACCAGGAAGCCGTTGCGCAGATAGCGCATCAATTTCGGGTAACGCACCAGCCAGTCCTGCAGCGCCATGATCAGGGTCAGCAGCACCAGGCTGCCCACCAGCACGCCGATGCGGAATTTGCGCTCCTGCCAGACCGTCATCCACATGGGAACGGGCTCCTCCGCCTCGACGATCTCCGGTTCAGGCCGCTCGATATAGGCCTCGGGTATCTCGTAGGTGGAGGCAAAGCTGGTGAACACACTGTCCAGCGGCCCGGTCTGACGCCGTACCAGCAGTTCCACCTCCCACATCGCACCGGGGTTGAACTCGTGCTCGGCGCGGACAACGAAGATGGCCATCTCGTCCATCTCCGGCATGCCCGGCAGGAAGGTGTCGTTGAGGCGGTAATGATCCAGGTCACGGAAGGCGATTTCATGATCGCCCTGGCGCAGATGGATGCGGTCGAAGATACCGCCGCGCACATAACCCGAGCCCTTGAAGGAATAGATACCACGACCCATGACGGCAACGGCGTGTTCGCCCGGTTCGAGCTCCGCCATCAGCCAGTTGTACTGGCTTTCGCCAAGCAGGTTGCGGCCGATGGTGGGCGGATTGAGGTGGCCATAATAGAGATCGATGAAGACCTGGTCCTGCTCTCCCTGGCCGGCGGCATCCACGCCCTCCGCCTCGGTACCGGCGAAGGCCGCATCCACCTCGCCGCGGGTAATCAGCATGCGGCGGATGGCGCCGTTGCCGGTCAACTCCTTCCAGTCCGAGTCACGGTAATACTCACTGCGCACCCGTGCCGGCTTGCGCCGGGCCTCACGTACCGCCTCGATCAGACCGTACTCGGTCGCGACCTTGCGCGCGGCCTGGATGATGACCTCGTTCATCACCATCACCGTGACCGTGGCACCGGTGACGGCGTCGATGTTGACATAGCCTTCGCGCGAACCGGCGCCGACCTTGAGCCGGTCCTCGACCGACTTGCCGCGGTACTGGTCGGTGAAATCATCCAGGCTGGATTCGGGGATGCCCACCAGCAGAATGGGCTCGTGATGCTCGATCACCCGTACCCCGGTGATGTTGCCGCCCAGGTCCAGCCCCACCAGCATATCGATGGGCTTGCCGGAATAGGCCGGAATGGGCGCGATGGGCAGGGTACGGAAGACATAGCCCAGTTGACGGTTGCCCTGGAACACCTTCGCCACCGGCGGCTCGCCCTCGTATTCGCCGAAGCCGTCGGATTCGGGAAAGAACTGCTTCACCAGGTCGGCATCAGGCAACGCCGCCTGTGCCGGCCGCATGCAGAGCAGCGCCAGCAAAAAAAAGACGAAAAGAGTGACGCCCCGGTCCCCGGGCATAGTGGCTGGAATCACGTCCCGCATTATTCCTGTTGGTTGCGATTGCGGCCGCAGTATGGCCCGCAGCCTCCCCACGGTGTATGACCTGAGTCAAATGCCGGAGGCAACGGTTCGTAATTGAGGCATATGACTTATATTAAACCTAGACTATACCTGGTAAATGTCGAGCCACAAACACCAACGCGGTCCTGGTGTCCGGCCGCGCCGAACGCCTCGTGGAACATTAAATACCTTGTTTCACGAAGGGGCACAGGGCTGGCCTTGCGGCGACCGTTGCAAGTTGGTTTTTATTCCACCGCTTCAGTCTGTTAGGGACCCTCAGGGTGGCTTGCAGGCGGGTCTCGATGTGACTCCATCCGCCCCGGATGTTAGAATTGTCGAAATTTTCCTTAAATTTCCCAATCATTTAGCAACCAAGAGACTGACGCATGAAGACATTCAAGGAAAGTCTCCAAGAGCGAATCCTTATCCTCGACGGTGCCATGGGCACCATGATCCAGAGCTACAAGCTCGAAGAGGCCGACTACCGCGGCGAGCGCTTCAAGGACTGGCCCTGTGACCTGAAGGGCAACAACGACGTCCTGCAGCTGACCCAGCCCCAGATCATCCGCGACATCCACACCGCCTACCTGGAGGCCGGCGCGGACATCATCGAGGCCAACACCTTCTCCTGCACCTCCATCGCCATGGCCGACTACCAGATGGAGGACCTGGCCTATGAGCTGAACAAGGCCGGCGCCGAGGTGGCGCGCGAAGCCGCCGACGCCATGACCGCGAAGACCCCGGACAAGCCGCGCTACGTCGCCGGCATCCTGGGGCCTACCAACCGCACCGCGAGCATCTCGCCGGACGTGAACAATCCGGGCTTCCGCAACGTCAACTTCGATCAGCTCAAGGACGCCTACTATGAGAACGTGCGCGGCCTGGTCGACGGTGGCGTCGATGCGCTGCTGATCGAGACCATCTTCGACACGCTGAACGCCAAGGCGGCTGTATTCGCGATCGAACAGTATTTCGAGGACACCGGCAGGGAGAAGCTGCCGGTCATCATCTCCGGCACCATCACCGACGCCTCCGGCCGCACCCTGTCGGGCCAGACCGCCGAGGCCTTCTTCAACTCGCTGCGCCACGCCAACCCGGTGTCGCTGGGCTTCAACTGCGCCCTGGGCGCGAAGGAGCTGCGCCAGCACATCGAGGAGCTCGCCGGCATCGCCGACTGCGGCGTGAACGCCCACCCCAATGCGGGCCTGCCCAACGAGTTCGGTGAATATGACGAGTCGCCCGAGGCCATGGCCGCGGAGATCCGCGAGTGGGCCGAGAGCGGATTTCTGAACATCATCGGCGGCTGCTGCGGCACCACGCCCGCGCACATCCAGGCCATCGCCGAGGCCGTGGCCGAGTTCCAGCCGCGCGAAATCCCGCAGCATGACGTCGAGACCATGCGCCTGTCCGGCCTGGAGCCCTGCAACATCACCGACGACTCGCTGTTCGTCAACGTCGGCGAACGTACCAACGTCACCGGCTCGGCCAAGTTCAAGCGCCTGATCCTGGATGAGAAATTCGACGAGGCCCTGGAGGTCGCCGCCGATCAGGTGGAGAACGGCGCCCAGGTCATCGACGTCAACATGGACGAGGGCATGCTCGACGGCGAGGAGGCGATGGTGAAATTCCTCAACCTGATCGCCTCCGAGCCCGACATCTCGCGCGTGCCGGTGATGATCGACTCCTCCAAGTGGCACATCATCGAGGCCGGCCTGAAGTGCATCCAGGGCAAGGGCATCGTCAACTCCATCTCCATGAAGGAGGGCGAGGAGGAATTCATCCGCCAGGCGAAGCTGTGCCGCAAGTACGGCGCGGCCGTCATCGTCATGGCCTTCGACGAGGAAGGCCAGGCCGATACCAAGGAGCGCAAGGTCGAGATCTGCTCCCGGGCCTACAAGCTGCTCACCGAGCAGATCGGCTTCCCGGAAGAGGACATCATCTTCGACCCCAACATCTTCGCCATCGCCACCGGCATCGAGGAGCACAACAACTACGGCGTGGACTTCATCGAAGCCACCCGCGAGATCAAGCAGAACCTGCCGCACGCCAAGGTCAGCGGCGGCGTCAGCAACGTCTCCTTCTCCTTCCGCGGCAACAACCCGGTGCGCGAGGCCATCCATGCCGTGTTCCTGTATCACGCCATCAAGGCGGGCATGGACATGGGCATCGTCAACGCCGGCCAGCTGGCCATCTACGACGATCTGCCGGAGGAGCTGCGCGAGGCGGTCGAGGACGTGGTGCTCAACCGCCGCGACGACGCCACCGAGCGGCTGCTGGATCTGGCCGACAAGTACAAGGGCGAGGGCGGCACCGCCGAGAAGAAGGAAGACCTCGAGTGGCGCGAATGGCCGGTCGAGAAGCGCCTGGAACACGCCCTGGTCAAGGGCATCGACGCCTATGTCGAGGAGGACACCGAGGCCGCCCGCCAGAACGCCGAGCGCCCGATCCACGTGATCGAGGGCCCGCTGATGGACGGCATGAACGTGGTCGGCGACCTGTTCGGCGAAGGCAAGATGTTCCTGCCGCAGGTGGTCAAGTCCGCCCGCGTGATGAAGAAGGCCGTGGCGCACCTGATCCCCTTCATCGAGGCCGAAAAGTCCGAGGGCCAGCAGGCCAAGGGCAAGATCCTGATGGCCACGGTGAAGGGCGACGTGCACGACATCGGCAAGAACATCGTCGGCGTGGTGCTGCAGTGCAACAACTTCGAGGTCATCGACATCGGCGTGATGGTGCCGGCGCAGAAGATCCTCGACACCGCGCGCGAAGAGAACGTCGACATCATCGGCCTGTCCGGCCTGATCACGCCCTCGCTGGACGAGATGGCGCACATGGCCAAGGAGATGGAACGCGAGGGCTTCGACATCCCGCTGCTGATCGGCGGTGCGACCACCTCGCGCGTGCACACGGCGGTGAAGATCCAGCCCCACTACACCCGCAACGCAACCGTCTACGTCAAGGACGCCTCGCGCGCCGTGGGCGTGGCGCAGAACCTGGTCTCCGAGGCCAACCGGGACAACTACGTCGCCGAGATCAAGGCCGAGTACGAAAAGGTGCGCGAGATGCACGCCGGCAAGAAGGCCAAGACCAACTGGGTCAGCCTGGACGCCGCGCGGTCCAATAAGACCAGGGTCGACTGGGAAGGCTACGCCCCGACCCGTCCGGCCGCCCTCGAGCAGGGCGCCGACGCCGCGGCCGCCGACAAGCCCCGGCCGGAACTGGTCCATGGCGACGGCTACAGCGTGCTGCGCTTCGACGACTACCCGCTGGAACAGATCGCCGAGTACATCGACTGGACGCCCTTCTTCAAGACCTGGGAACTGGCCGGCAGCTACCCTAAGATCCTGGACGACGAGGTCGTCGGCGAGCACGCCCGCTCGTTGTTCGATGACGCGCGGAAGATGCTCACGCAGATCATCGACGAGAAGTGGCTCAAGGCCGCCGGCGTGTTCGGCCTGTTCCCGGCCAACCAGGTGGGCGACGACGACATCGAGCTCTACACCGACGATGAGCGCAAGCAGTCGCTGATCACCCTGCATCACCTGCGCCAGCAGAACCAGAAGCCGCCGGGGCGGCCCAACCAGTGCCTGGCCGACTATGTGGCGCCGAAGGACAGCGGCCTGAAGGACTATGCCGGCGCCTTCGCCGTCACCGCCGGCATCGGCATCGATGCGCACGTGGAGCGGTTCGAGCAGGAGCACGACGACTACCGCTCCATCATGCTCAAGGCCCTGGCCGACCGCCTGGCCGAGGCCTTCGCCGAGTTGCTGCACGAACGGGTGCGCAAGGAGTTCTGGGGCTACTCCGCCGACGAGGCACTGGACAACGACGCCCTGATCAAGGAAGCGTACAAGGGCATCCGGCCGGCACCCGGCTACCCGGCCTGCCCGGACCATACCGAGAAGGCACTGCTGTGGAAGCTGATCGACCCGGTGAACAACGCCGGGCTGGCGCTGACCGAATCCTTCGCCATGGTGCCGACCGCGGCGGTGAGCGGCTGGTATTTCGGCCACCCCGAGGCGCGCTACTTCGGCGTGGGCAAGGTCAACCGCGATCAGGTCGAGGACTACGCCGAGCGCAAGGGCATGAGCCTGGAGGAGGCCGAGCGCTGGCTGGCACCGAACCTGGGCTATGACCCGGACGAGGCCCCGACCGAGCAGCAGAAGGCCGCCGGCTGAGGCCGCGGCCACGGCCCAATGCGAAGCCCGCCCTTCCGGCGGGCTTTTTTATGGTTCTTCGCAGATTTGCGGGGTTGCTCAAGAGTCGCTGCAGCCCCCACAGGTAAACCAAGCCAGCATCCGTCATTGCGGCGCAGGCCGCAATCCAGAGGCCGCCGAGTTATCTGGATCCCGGCCTTCGCCGGGATGACGGCTATGGGTTACCGACCTGCCGGCTGGGCTGGTTCGCTTGCCTTGCCCGGAAATGCGCGATGAACCTTTTTTATGCCTGCGACAGGCCCGTCCGGACATAAAAAAACCCCGTTCTGACGAACGGGGTTTTGTGGCTGCATCCGCTGCTCAGCGGCTGGCGGCCTTCCTGCCGGCTGCGCCCATGCCCAGCAGCCCGACCGCGATAAGTGCCAGCGTGGTCGGTTCGGGGATGGTCTCGCCGCGACATTCAGGCGCATCGGGGTTCTGCGTGCAGTCCGTTGAACGGATCGCACTGTAGAGCACCTGTGCCTGCGAGTAGTTGTAGAACCCGAAGCTGCCATCGGAGAAGCTGGACACGCCGGCCACATCCGCCGGAGTGATGCTGATCTCGGTGGTGCCGTTGACGCTCACCTCGATCAGGTTACTGGTGAAGATGATGTTGAAGGCATAATCGATCAGGTCGGTGTAGCCGGTGTTGCCCAGGCTGTTCGCCCGGGTGATCAGGTCCACTTCACCGGCCGTGTGCTGCCAGTAGGAGCCGCCCGTGCCCGTGGTATTGCCGTTGGAGCCGTTGGTGACATGGGAGATAGCCAGGCCCTGGCCCCAACCGGCCTGGTCGCCCTGCTTCCAGTCGATGAGGTAGAAATCGGCACTGGAGGAAAAGATCTCGCCGCTGTTGTAGCCGAGCACGAAGCCGATGAAATCGTCATCGCCTTCGGCGCCGACCCGGATATTGCCGCTCAGGGCCGTGCCCTGGCTACTGGTGGCGCTGGGATCGAAAAAGACCGTGGGCGCACCGTTGACGGTCTGCAGCACCGAATCATTGCCGGCCTGGACATTCCAGGAGGAACTGCCGCCTTCGGCCGTCCAGCCAGTGAGGTCCACGGCGACGGCATGGGCCTGGACGGAAGCCAGCACCCCGGTTGCCGCCAGGGCCAGTGTTGTTATCAGTTTCATTTCGGTTTCTCCTTGCTGGCACCAGGGCTGCGGCCCGGGTGAAATACTAGTGAACTGCTCACCATGCATGAATCATGCAGAAACCTCAGCATACTGATATTCAAGATAAAATTTTATTCGACCGAAAAGGATTGTAAAAATTACTGACATTGATTCCACTCCACCGGAGCCTGGTCCGCCCCGGCGGCTTGAATTTCACCCCACCTCGACCGATTCTCTGTCTGGATAACCCTGTCGGGATTACAACCGAATATCACAGACGGCGAGGTCAGCATGGACGAGCAAGAGGATGGGCCTGACATCGACGCCCTGCCCTTCGCCGCCCCGGCGCGCAGACTGGAACCCACCGCCCCGCTGTGCTGGCTGCGCGCCGGACTGGAAGACATGCGTCGCGCCCCGGTGCTGAGCCTGGGCTACGGGGCGGTCATGGCACTGCTCAGCGCCCTGATCGCGCTGTTGAGCTGGCGTTTCGGCGCCCTCGGACTGTACCTGGGACTGGCCACCGGCTTCCTGTTCGTCGGCCCGGTACTGGCGCTGGGGCTGTACTCGTTCAGCTGCCAGATCGAGGCCGGCCGGCGCCCCGTACCCGGCTACTGCCTGCGCGAGGGCGGGCGGCACCTCAAGGATCTGCTGATCTTTTCCACGGTGCTGCTGGTGATCTTTCTGATCTGGGCCCGGGCGGCCACCATGGTGCATGTATTCTTTCCGGTGCAGGGGGATTACAGTCTGCGCGATCTGGCCGGCTTTCTGGCCATCGGCAGCGCCGTCGGCGCGGTATTCGCCGCCGTGGTGTTCACGGCCAGCGCCTTCTCCCTGCCGATGATCATGGACCGCAGGGTGGATGCGATCACCGCCGTGATCACCAGCGCCAACGCGGTGCTGCGCAACAAGGCCGCACTGCTGGTCTGGGCGCTGATCATCTTCTTCTGCGTGCTGCTGGGCTTCGCCACCGCCCTGTTGGGCTTCGTGTTCCTGCTGCCGCTGCTGGGGCATGCCACCTGGCACGCCTACCGCGATACCATCGACGCCAGCGCCTGGCCGGCACATGAACCCCTGCCCGGCATGCCCGCTGCCGATCACCGGTAGCTGCGGCGACGGCGGGGCTACATGCCAACCAGTTCCGCATGCACGCCGCGCCCCGTGACCAGCTGCAGGATCTCCGCGGCGGTGACGCACCTGGCGTTGTAGGTCACCAGCATCATATGCGGTCGATTGTCGGGCACATCGGCACTGGTGACGCAGCTGTTTTCCCTGACCGCCGCCTCCAGCCGCTTGAGGGCGTCCCGGTCCAGGGTCTCGTCCAGGTGTATCAATACGTCAGCGATTGCATCCGCCATGACCGTACCTCCCGCGTGATGGCCTGCCTTCAACCATAGGCCCGATGCCGGGATTATCCCAATAAATATCACTGATCCTGCGGTCGATGCACGACACAATCCCGGGAGGCAGCGGGTCGAAATTTTTACTTGCATTTTTCGATAATCGTGTATACTTCAGGGCGTGGTCGCCCGAGGGCACCCGCCGTCCTGCGGCCACGAAAAGAATTGGTTGCACGTTCGTTAGGTCATCCAGAAGCGCCCTCTTGGTTACTCCTGCACCTTGCCTTTCTCGACCTGCAATTAGATTCACAATTTTGAAACATGATTTACTGAGGTAATTTACATGAGTACTGGTACTGTTAAGTGGTTCAACGAGTCCAAGGGTTACGGCTTCATCTCGCCGGCAGACGGCAGCGATGACGTGTTCGTGCACTTCTCCGCGATTCAGGGCAGTGGCTTCAAGACCCTGGCCGAAGGCCAGGCCGTCAGCTTCGACGTGGAGCAGGGGCCGAAGGGCCTGCAGGCTGCCAACGTGGTGGCCCAGGGCTGAACCCCGGACCACTGCGGCGCATGCCAAACCCCGCCAACCGGCGGGGTTTTTTTATTGCCCGGCCGTTACGGCGGACTATGCTTGCCGGTACAGCCCCATTGCCCCGGGAGCCCATCATGAACCTGCCGCGCACCTTCGTCGCTCTCACCCTGCTGCTCTGGCTGTCGCCGGCGGCAGCGGAGTCAAGCCCCGCCGGCGCCCGTTTCGAGCAGACGCCTTACGGCGAACAGAAGGTAATGTTCGATTTCTACTTCGACGAACCGGCCAAGATCAACAGCGCCCTGTACTGGCTGCGCTCCTTCATGAACCCCCTGACCGAGGCGCCCTATGGCCAGGCCCCGGAATTCATGAACATCAAGGTGATCATCCACGGCACCGAGATTGTCACCGTGGCCCGGCACAATGAGGAGAAATACCGGGATGCCGTCGCCCGCATGCGCTACTACGCCCAGCTCGGCGTGGAGTTCCGGGTGTGCGGCCTGGCGGCCGAGGATTACGGCTACCGACGGGAGGACTTCCAGGATTTCATCGTGATCACACCGTCGGCGATCACGGAACTGGCCCACTGGCAGCAGCAGGGCTATGCCCTGATCACGCCGCAGGTGCTGGAGCGGCGTCACAGCATCGAGTCGATTCGGTAGTTCTTTGGCAGTGGCGATGTCAACGCAGAGAACGCGGAGACGCAAAGGCGCAGAGAAATTCGATTTCATTGCCTTTGCGTCTCCGCGTCTCTGCGCACTCTGCGTTATTGCCGCCATGGCAGTGGGTCTGGCGGGCTGCGCCACGCAGGCGCCGCGCGGCACCGCCAGCCCCTGGTATCCCCCGCCGTTGGGCACCCGGGTGATCCTGCCCGAGGCGATCACCATTCCGGCGCGCTCGGCACGGGTGTATTTACAGGACGGCTGGATCACCGGGCGCGGCGTGAATCATTTCGCCCCGCACTGCCAGCTGGAGGTCAACCGGGTCAGCGATGCCCCGCAGACGGTCCCGGCCGGTGAGTTCACTGTCACGGATGTGCAGCGGCGCATCAGCGAGGTCGTGGACAGCCGGGCCGTCCAGGTCGCCGGACGAATCGGCATCGGTATCGGTATCGGCCTGTTCGGCTCGGACGTGGGCGATATCATGCAGGCCTGGCACATGCGGCTGCATGCGGATGGCCGGGCGGACGTGCGCGCCCTGATCTGCGGCGGGGCCTTCGATCATCCGTCCCAGGCGCAGACGCCCAGCATCGACCAGATGCGCCGCGCACTGGGCCGGCACGTCATACTGGAACTGCCCCGGCAGGACAACCCGCAGGCGGATGGAGCGAACCGGTAGGATGGGTGCAGGCGCCTGCGCCGCAACCCATCATGCTTCCGCCCGGCCACAAAGGATTGCGATGGGTTGCGCTGCGCTTTACCCATCCTACACCACCAAACCTCCTCACTCCTGACTCAGAACAGCCCCACGTCCAGATAGGACCGCGCGATCTTGCGGATGGACACGGCATAGGCGGCCGTGCGCAGGTCGTTGATGGTCTCGCCCTCACGCAGGGCCTCGCTGATCTCCTGATAGCCCATACGCATGCTGTCATCCAGGCCGGAACGCACCAGGTCCACCTCGTCGGCGCCATGGGCGATCCGGTTGCGCATCTCGTCGGTGATACTGGCTCCGGTCATTTCCTCCAGGAAAGCGGCCATCTGGTGGCCGCGCACCTCGTCATGGCGGCGCTGCATGCGCCCGAAGCGGATATGGGAGATATTCCGGATCCATTCGAAATAGGACACGATCACACCACCGGCGTTGGCGAAGGCATCGGGAATGATGACCACACCGCGCTTGTTCAGCACCTCGTCGGCGCCGTAGGTCACCGGCCCGTTGGCCGCCTCCACGATCATCCGCGCCTGGATGCGCTCGGCATTCTCCAGGGTGATCTGCCCCTCCATCGCCGCCGGGATCAGGATATCGCATTCCTTCTCCAGCACCGCCGCGCCGTTCTCCTCGAATGTTCCACCGGGGAAGTTGCGCACCGTGTGGTGCTGGATGATGTGATGGTAGACCTCTTCCACATTGAGGCCGGCATCATTGATCAGGGCACCATCGCGTTCGATGATGGCGGTGATCAGGGCCCCGTCCTCCTCGGACAGAAACTTGGCGGCATGATAGCCGACGTTGCCCAGCCCCTGGATGACGATGCGCTTGCCGTCCAGGCCGCCGTCCAGTCCGGCACGCCGGACGTCCTTGGAATGACGGAAGAATTCGCGCAATGCGTACTGCACACCGCGACCGGTGGCCTCGACCCGGCCGCGGATGCCGCCGTGATGCACCGGCTTGCCGGTCACGCAGGCGGTGTAATTGATGTCCTCGGGATGCAGCTGCTTGTAGGTGTCGGCCATCCAGGCCATTTCGCGCTGACCGGTGCCGATGTCGGGTGCGGGGACGTTGGTGGAGGGATTGAGAAAGCCCTTGCGCACCAGCTCCAGGGCGAAGCGGCGGGTGATCAGTTCCAGCTCATCGCGCTCGTACAGAGTGGGGTCGATATTGAGCGCCCCCTTGGAGCCGCCGAAGGGCACATCCACGATGGCGCACTTGTAGGTCATCAGTGCCGCCAGCGCCTCGACTTCGTCCTGGTCGGCATAGGAGGCGTAGCGGATCCCGCCCTTGGCCGGCAGGCGATGGGTGCTGTGAGTGGCGCGCCAGCCGGTGAAGACCTCGATCTTGCCGCGAATCTTGACCGGGAACTGCACCTGCAGCACTTCGTTGCAGGCCTTGATGGCGTTGGCCGTGCCCGCATCCAGACCGACCGCGCTGATCGCGCGATCGACCATCAGGTTCACACTCTCGCGAAAGGTAGGCTCCTGTTGCATGTTGTTATTCCTTTTCCGCCCGGTTTGCCGACACATTAATTCAAGCCGGGGTCGGAAGAAAGCGCCGAGGCGGCGCCGGAACAAAAAACGCCGCCCGTTTCGTGAACGGGCGGCGTCATGCGTAACCCGCGCCCGATGGCGCGGATGACAGCCGGCCTAACGCTCCGGCTCGACGACCTCAAAGGCGGAGAACTCGATCTCGGTGCGCCGGTTCGGCCCCAGGCAGTCGATCAGCGCCTGCCCGCGCATGCCCGCGCACTCCTTCACCGGGCTGGACTCGCCCATGGCGCTGACCTGCAGGGCCTGAGCGGGCACCCCCTGCTGCACCAGGTACTGCTCAACCGCGTGGGCGCGGTCGCGCGAGAGCTTGAGGTTATAGTCCTCGGCGCCGATACGGTCGGCATGCCCCACGATATGGATACTGGGGTCGCGGGCCTGCTTGAGCGTCCGGGCAATTTCATTGAGCTTGTCCATCCCCTCACGGGTCAGGACCGCCCGGTCGAACTCGAAGTAGGTATCCGAGCTCAGATTGATGCGCCGCAGCACCGGTTCCGGTGCGGGCTCCATTGCCGCCACCTCGGTTTCCGCCGGCTGCTCTGCTGCGGCCAGCCCGGGCTCGCACTCCATGATCGCCAGGCTTTCCGACCAGCCCGAGGTATGCACGCATTCGCCATAGTCGCTGCGGACGATACCGCCGGCGCTTTCCGAGACATAACCGACGGGCTCGGCCTGCGCCACGGGGACGGCCAGCAGGACCAGTCCCGCACTCAGCACGACGCCGATCCAGGACCTTGAAAGACGACTACACTGGGTTGTATCAAACATGCCTGCATCTCCTTGTGCCTGACCCGTCATCATCCAGTGCCGGCACGTTCCCCGGCATCGGCACAACGACAGGCCATGTTCAGACTGCATGAAAAAAGCCATCTCTCCATTATCGAAACTAGTTCCTGCCGCCCTGCTGTCAATCTGCAGGCCTTGCGCCAGATCAAGCCGGAATGTGATATTTTCGCAACCTGCCGCCGGTTGGTTTCAGGCTGCCATGGAAGTAGTATGTCGGAATGATGGCGCTCACGGACACATCCTGGCAGGTCTACATCATTCGCTGCGCGGGCGGCAGCCTGTACACCGGGATCACCACGGACGTGGAGCGCCGCTTCCGTCAGCACGCTGACAGGCGCGGGGCGCGCTACTTCCGCGGCCGCACCCCCGAAGCCGTCGTCTATCTCGAGGCCGGGCACAGTCGCGCCTCGGCCAGCCGCCGCGAAGCCGCCATCAAGCGGCTGCCGCGCCATGCCAAGCTGCAGCTGCTGACCTCCGCGCACAACCAGCTTACTAATGAGAACGTAAGTTAGATGACACTCAACCATTGTGTGCTCACGCAGGCCAAGGCAACGAAGCGCCGCTGCAGCACTCCTGCAGCAAGCTTCGATAACACAGGCCTGCGTGAGCACACAACGGCCTGTCTTTTTCAAAATCAGATTGTTAGGGGCTTCAAGCCGCATCCGCCTCGGCGTTGCGGTGCTTGGCAAGGGCCGGGCCATTCCCGGCGCACCGCGCCTTGATGCAGACGCGGCTTGAAGCCCTGAGTGTCGTCTAACTTACGCTCTCATTAGTAACGGATAACGGAGGCCGTTCCATGACACCCTTCCGCTCCCTTGCCCTGCTTGCGGCACTGCTGTTGCCGGGTGGCCACAGCCTGGCCGCCGAACCCCGGCCGATGGCGGACATCCACATCCACTACAAGTGGAATCAGAAGGACACCACTCCGGCCCGAACGGCCGCGGACATCCTTGCCAAGCACCATATCGAACTGGCGGTGGTGATCGGCACCCCGCCGGCGCTGGCACTGGAACTGGCGCAACTCGCCCCGCAGCGCATCATTCCCATCTGGAGTCCCTATCGCGACAGCGGCGAGTGGTCGCGCTGGGCCTTCGACAAGGAGGTGCCGCAGCGGGCCCGCGAGGCCCTGGCCGGCGGCCGCTACCACGGCATCGGAGAGCTGCACCTGATCGGCGGCTTCACCCCCGATTGGGACACCCCGGTCATCCGCACCCTGCTGGAACTGGGTGCCGAGTTCGAGGTGCCGGTGATGCTGCACACCGAGTTCAGCCGCAACGACTACCTGCTGGGGCTGTGCCAGGCCCATCCGCAGACCCGCATCCTGTGGGCGCACGCCGGTGCCATCCTCGAACCCGCAGCGGTCGACGCCGTGCTCGCCGCCTGCCCCAATGTCTGGGCGGAACTCTCGGCCCGCGACCCCTGGCGCTATGTACGCCATCCCATCACCGCCGCCGACGGCGCCCTGCTGCCGGAATGGGAGGCCCTGATCCGCCGCTATCCCGACCGCTTCATGGTCGGCTCGGACCCGGTCTGGCCGGTCGAGCAGCTGGACGGCTGGGACCGGGACGACACCGGCTGGGAGGAATACGGCCGCTTCATCGACTTTCATCGCGGCTGGATCGGCCGACTGGATCCCGCACTGGGGCAGAAGCTGCGGCTGGACAACGCCCGCCGATTATTTGACATGCATAGCACTGGCGACGACTGATGCGGCCGCAGCTATGGCCAAGCCGCCGCTACGGGCAGATAATGGCAGCATTCCACCAATAACAAGCACTGTGCCGTTACCGGCAAGACCTTAATGCCCCGATGCCCACGCCCGTCCTGATCTGCGATGACTCCAGCTTCGCCCGCAAGCAGATGGCGCGCGCCCTGCCGGCAGGCTGGGATGTGGAGATCAGCTTCGCCGCCAACGGCGAGGAGGCGTTGCAAGCCATTGCCGCCGGCAGGGGCGACGTGCTGTTCCTCGATCTCAACATGCCGGTGCTCGACGGCTACGAGACCCTGGCCGAGATCCGTCGCCGCGATCTGCCGGCCATGGTGATCGTGGTCTCCGGCGATATCCAGCCCGAGGCACGCGAGCGGGTGCTGGGACTGGGCGCGATGGACTACATCAGGAAGCCCATCGACGCCCCCAAGGTCGAGACCATCCTGAACAAGTTCGGTATCCGTTTCGATGGCAGCGCTGATGCGCCGCGCGAGGTGGACATCGAAATCGGGGCGCTGGACGTGCACCAGGAGATCGTCAACATCGCCATGGGCCGGGCCGCCGACCTGCTTGCCCGCAACCTGGGGGTGTTCGTGAAGCTGCCGGTCCCCCGGCTCAGACTGACCGAGCGCAGCGCCCTGCAGCAGGCCCTCGAACACGCCCCCCACAGCGAGGCCATTTTCGTGGTCAGCCAGGGCTTCATCGGCGCCGGCATCGGCGGTGAGGCGTTGCTCAGCTTCACCGAGTCCAGCTTCAGCCATCTGGCCGAACTCATGCACTACGAGGGCGAACTGGACGCGGCCGCCGAGGTCGAGCTGATCATGGATACCGCCGGCATCCTGATCGGTGCCTGCCTGAACGGCATTGCCGAGCAGTTGGACATCGATTTCAGCCAGAGTCATCCCACCGTCCTCGGACGCCACACCTCCTGGCAGGAACTGCTGCATCCCCGCGCGGACTGCAACGAGCAGATCCTGGTCATAGAGTTGGACTACGCCATCGAGGACCGCGACATCCACTGCGACCTGACCCTGTTCATCAGCGGAGATTCGCTGCAGCTGCTCAATGAGCGCATCGACTACCTGAAGTACACCTGAGCATGGAAAACAAGATCGACATCAAGGAAATCCACTGGCTGATGGACATGCTGCAGACCATCGACGTCGGCCTGGTGGTTCTCGATCGCGATTACCGCGTGCAGATGTGGAACAGCTTCATGGAGAACCACAGCGGCCTGACCCCGGCGCACGTGATGGGCAACAACCTGTTCAACCTGTTCGGCGAGATCCCCGAGGCCTGGTTCAAACGCAAACTGGACATGGTGTTCGAGCTCAACACCCGCGCCTTCACCACCTGGGAACAACGCCCCTATCTGCTGAAATTCCGTACCTACCGGCCCATCAGCTCACCGGCCGAGCACATGTACCAGAACGTCACCCTGATACCGGTAGGCTCGGCCGACGGCCGCATCCGCCACGTGGGCATCATCATCTACGATGTCACCGACACCGCCCTGGGCAAGCGGGAACTGGAACAGGCCAATGCGCAGCTGGCACAACTCTCACGCACCGACCGGCTCACCGGCCTGAACAACCGCGGCTACTGGGAGGAATGCCTGCATCAGGAGTTCGCCCGCTTCCAGCGCAGTAAAACGCCCTGTTCCCTGATCATGTTCGACATCGACCATTTCAAGGCGGTCAACGACACCCACGGCCACCAGGCCGGCGACGAGGTCATCCGCGTGACCGCCGCCACCCTGCGCGAGACCATCCGCACCACGGACATCGCCGGGCGCTACGGCGGCGAGGAATTCGCCATCATCCTCACCGACACCGATGCCGCCTGCGCCCGCTATGTGGCCGAGCGCCTGCGCCGGAAGATCGAAGCGCTGACGGTAAAATACGAAGACAAGGTGATCGACCACACCATCAGCCTGGGGGTGGCCGAACTCGGCCCTGAACTCAGCACACCCCAGCAGTGGCTGGAGCAGGCCGACCAGGCGCTGTACCGGGCCAAGGAAGGCGGCCGCAACCGCAGCGAACTCCACTCCGACCCGGGCTGAGGCTCCGCGGGACCCGTATCGAGCCGCTGCAAGCTGCGTTATCATTTCTCCCATGCGCGAAGACATCGACATCGACGCCCTGCGGCAGCGGCTGCTGATGCGCGCCCACGAACTGGAGACGATGGCCGCTGTCCGGCGCGAGGCCGGCGCGACGGTGGAACTGGACCAGACCCGCACCGGCAGGTTGTCGCGCATGGACGCCATGCAGGCCCAGGCCATGGCCCGTGCCGGCGATGCGCGGGCACAGGACGAATACCGGCGCATCCAGGCCGCACTCGCACGCATCGAGTCAGGCGAGTACGGCTATTGCCTAGACTGCGATGGACCGATCGGCGCCGGCCGCCTGAACGCCGACCCGGCCAACGCCCTGTGCCTGGCCTGTGCCGAACGGCGTGAACAGTGATCCTCCGATGAACCCGCATTCCCCGCGCCACACCGTCGAATCCCTCAATCGGGAGACCGCCCGCATCCGCTGGGCGGAACTGGAGCGCCACTTCGCCCGCGGCGTGGTCATCCATGTCGCCGCCGAGCTGGACCTGGTAGCGGTAGCGGTCGCCTTCGCCAACGACGACCGGACCGCCGTCGAGGCCTGGCTGGCCGACGACCGGGTCCGTCACCTGAACACCGACACCGCCCGCGACTGGCGCGCGCGCGACCCGGAACTGTGGGCAGTGGTCATCGCACCCTGGGTTCTGGTGCAGGAACCAGCGCTCAAGCCCTGACGCCGGCTGTCGATCTGATCTGACAGCTTCCCTACTACTGGCGCCATTGCTATGCTCACGCGCTATCAACTGGCCGGGCCGCCATGCTGAGAACCTTCTATTCCATCTACTCGCTGCTGACCGCGGTTGCCCTGCTACTGCTCGGCTCCGGCCTGCTCGGCACCGTGGTGGCATTGCGCGCCAGCGCCGAGTTCCTGTCCAACGATCTCACCGGCCTGATCATGTCCGGCTTCTTCCTGGGCTACGTGGTCGGCTCCTATGTCTGCCCGCGCATCCAGCACAATGTCGGCCACATCCGCAGCTTCTCCGCCTTCGCGGCCATCGGCTGCGCCTCGGTCATTCTGCATGCCCTGTGGGTGGACCCGCTGGCCTGGTGGGTGCTGCGCGTACTCACCGGTATCAGCATGCTGGGCATGTATCTCGCCATCGAGTCCTGGCTCAACAACCTGGCCACCAACGAAAACCGCGGCCGGCTGTTCGCCGTCTACATGACCATCAACCTGCTGGCCCTGGGTTCGGGCCAGTACATGCTGCTGATCTATGGCTTCGACGGTACCGAACCCCTGGTGCTGAGCGCCCTGTTCTTCTCGCTGGCCCTGGTACCGATCGCGCTGACCCGCATGCTGCAGCCCACGCCCGTGAGCGTGCCGCATCTGGGGCTGCGCCAGCTCTACCGCACCTCGCCGCTGGGCGTGATCGGCGCGCTCATCTCCGGCCTGGTCAGCGGCGCCTTCTGGGGTCTGGGACCGATCTATGCCACCGGCGTGGGTCTGACCGAGTTCGGCATCGCCCTGTTCATGAGTGCGGTGATCTTCGGCGGTGCCCTGCTGCAGTTCCCCATCGGCCACCTGTCCGACAATCACGACCGCCGGCTGGTGCTGCAGAATGTCAGTCTGCTCGGCGCGGTCGCCGCGCTGGCGGTCTTCTTTCTCTCCGTCACCCACCTCCAGTATGCCCTGATCCTGTCGGTGGCCCTCGGCGGCTGCGCCTTTTCCGTCTACTCACTGTCAGTCGCCCACACCAACGACCACCTGGATTCCAATCACATGCTCGAGTCCAGCCAGAGCCTGCTGCTGCTGAGCGGTATCGGCTCCGCCATCGGACCGATCCTGGCCGGCCTGGCCATCGAATGGTCGGGCAGCCACGGACTGATGCTGTATTTCTCCATCCTGCTGATGCTGCTGGCCTTATACTCGGCCCGCCGGCGCCGTGTGGGTGCGGTCATCCCGACCGAAGAGCAGGGCGAATTCGTCGCCATGGCCCGCACCTCGCCGGCCGTGCTGGAGCTCGACCCCCGGGTGGAGGCCGAGGATGGAGAGGCCGCCGACAACCCGTCGGCCCCGCCACCCGCCTGAAGCGGGAGAATCTGCTATCCTGCTGATGACGTGATGACCCGACTCGATCTCAGTATCCCGCCTCTGATCCACCAGCCCGGTCCGGACGATACCGTCACGGCCATCCAGAGCTGGCTGGACAGCCTGCCCAAGCTCAACCAGGCTGAATTCGCCGACGCCCTGGTCACCCGGCTCAAACGCATCAATCAGACGGTAATCGAACCCGGCATCCGCCATGCCCTCATGAGCGCCTTCGCTGCCGAATCGGCACACCTGATCGAGCGTTTCTGCACCCAGTGCGGACAGGTCAACTTTCCTCTCAAGCCGGAAAAGCTCGCGCTCTACGATCAGGCCCAGGCGCTGCTGGAGGCAATGGCCAACGGCTACAAGCTGCTGGCCATGCAGCTGGCCCGGGCGCCGGATCAACTCGATGCGGAGTCGCGGACCATCCTGCACGAAAGTCTGCTCCAGGCCACCGAACAACTCTCCCGTCGGGTCCTGATCGCCTACGCCATCTATCGCAATGCGCCGGAAGGCGTGTGGGGGGAGATCCATCAACTCTACCGCTTCGCCGAGGGCCATGATCTGGCCACCGCGCGGGTCGAGCACATGTCCGACTGGTCGCTGGGCATTGCCTATACCCAGATCGTGATCGCGGCCCTGTGCAATCCCTTTCATCTGTTCCAGAACGAGATCCACGAAGTCTATGCACGGCTGCGCAAATGGGCCGGGGCGGTGCGTCTGCGTCACGCGGAGGAATACGACGAGCCGCTGGAAACGCTCACCGCCGAGCGCTACTTCATCGATCTCGACAGCGACGCCCCGCCGCGCCACGGCGTGGCTGCCCGTCCGGGTGAGCCCGCTGCGACCCGCCTGCTGGACATACGCGAACTGGAACGCATCACCGCCGACCAGGTCATGACGCTGACCCAACGCAAGGAACTGAGCTACCGCGAGCATCAGGAACGCGACCTGCTGCGCCGGCTGCGCAATGCCTGGAGCCGGCGTCCAACGCGCGTCGAACAGCGCGCCGAGCGCTGCACCCAGGCAATGGTGGTAGCCGGGCTGACCCCGGCGCACTACTACCTTTCGGGCCGCAGCGAATTCGATCCGGAGGCGTTCGAGATCCACATGCACGGCGACCGCATGCAGGGCGGCAGCGACCTGTCGCTGGTGCCCATGGAACAGGAGAGCTGGCGCGAGAACGAGGTGCGCCGCAAGCTGGAGGAAGGGGTGATCAAGCCGCGCAGCTACGGCTTCGACTACACCGCCCGTGACGACGACGTGTGGAAGCGCGCCAACGTCGCCTCCAACCGCAGCAAGACCGAGATCGAGACCGCTCTGGAACAGCGCATCTCAGCCAGCGCAGCGCAGCTGGCAACCCTGGACGAGAGCGACAGCGGCTTCGGCTTCACCTGCCCGGCCGACGCACATATCAACATCAATGTTGGTTCGCTGCTGGCGGTGCAGGAGTGCAAGGATACCGACCGCTGGTGCCTGGCAGTGATCCGCTGGATGCGCACCGATCCGGACCTGTCACTGAAACTCGGTGCACGCCTGATCCCCGGCACCACCCGTGCCGTGGCGGTACGCGGCATCGAGGGCCACGGGGCCCACACCCAGTACCAGCGCTGCATCGTGCTCACCACTGAAGACGCGGCACGCAGCTACATCGTTCCCGCCGGCCTGTTCCACGCCGGCAGCCTGCTGCTGCTCAACGACGGCGAACAACTGCGGCTGCTGCGCTTCACCCGGTTGACGGAAATGACCAAGAGCTACACCCGGTATCTGGCCGAGGACGTGGAACTGAACGAGACGCGCCACGAGCAGGTGGTACAGTCACTGTACCGGCTGCTCTACAGTTCGGAGGAATGACGCCTGCCACGTGTGGAAGCGGCCGTCAGGCCGCCAGCGGCGCGTCCGGGTCGCTGTCGGCAGGCCCACCGGCCCGCCGCAGGTAGTCTTCGATCAGCGGCGCAATGCGGATGCCCTGCCGGTTGAGCGCCTCCAGCCCGAACAGCGGATTGAACTCCAGAATGTAGAACCACCCCTGAACCTCGGCCACATCGAAGCCGGCATGGTCGATCCCGAGCCGACGCGCGACCTGTTCGACCAGCGCAATGGCCGCCGCCGGTATGTCATCGAAATGCACCCTGCCGCCACGGGCGACATTGGTATGGAAGACGCCCGGCGCGGCCTGCCGCCAGTAGGCGCTGACCACCCGGTCGCCGACGTATACGATGCGCAGATCACGCGTAATGGGCAGATACTCCTGCAGGTACAGCACCTCGCTGTGTCGGGCATAGGCCAGCAGGTCCGCCCGGCTTTCGATCAGATGCACACCCTCGCCGCGGGCCGAGCGCGGCACCTTGGCCACCAGCGGCAGACTCAGGGTCTCCAGCGCCTCCTCGAGCTGGGCCGGGGTGGGGCCGCGCCGATCCAGGTCTCGGGCACATTGTGCGGACACACGGCCAGCAGGGCCCGGGTCATCTCGACCTTGCTGTGGCCCAGGTGGTAGGTCGCCGGGCTGGGAAAGATACGCCTACCCAGGCCGTAGTGCAGGGCATTCACCTGCCAGGCGGCGGGAAACAGCAACCAGTCCGCCACCCGGATCTGCTCCAGATGCCGGTACATATGCTCGGGCTTGACATGGACGAGCCGCGGCATGCCCAGGGTGCGCAGCGGGTCGAAGCTGATCCGGTTCACGGGGACGGGTTCAAGACACAAAGGGCGCAGTAAAACCGCTTTGCACGGCCAGCACAACGAAATATATTTATGGTGACAATCGAATTCTTCGAAGCAGCGCCTGTCTGCGCCGGCTAAAGAATCCCCGCCGGCGTGCGATAGATCTGATCAAACCCTCAACCGAAGCCCGCAAGCATGCCAGAACACAACACAGCGCCGAAATGGGATGTCGCCCTCGCCGCCCTGGCCGAGGACGAGTATGGAAAGAAACAGGTCCCGCTCAAGCTCAGTGATTTCCGTCGTCTGGCCACCGAATACCGGATCCGCTTCGACGACATCATGGTGACCCTGTTCGAACTGGTCCGCCACGGCCACTGGCGTTACCTGGACCGCGACGGCAACCCGGTCGATCTGCCCGCAGACACCCTGGACAAGCTCTACGTCAATCGCCGCCTGCAGGAAGTGGATCTGCAGGATTTCGACGGCGGCTGGGAACCGCTCACTCGCGCAGCCGCGGGATGAGTTGAGCCAGGTTGCAGGGACGGGTGCGGATGTCCAGCTGCTGCTGGATCAGCCTGTCCCAGCCGGTGCGGCAGGCGCCGCTGGAGCCGGGCAGACAGAACACATAGGTGGCGTTGGCCACCCCGGCCAGCGCCCGCGACTGCAGGGTGGAGGTGCCGATCTCCTCATAGGAGAGCATGCGGAAGACCTCGCCGAAGCCCTCGATCTCCTTGTCCAGCAGTACCTGAATCGCCTCCGGCGTGCCGTCGCGCCCGGTCACCCCGGTGCCGCCGGTGGTGATCACGACATGCACGTCGGGGTCGGCGATCCAGCCTGAAACGCGGGCGCGGATGCGGTAGATGTCGTCGGGCTCGATGGCCTTCGCGGCCAGCCGGTGGCCGGCGGCCTCCAGGCGCTCGACCAGAGCGCGGCCCGAGGTGTCGTCGGCCTCGCTGCGCGTGTCGGAGACGGTGAGTACGGCGATATTGAGGGGAATGAAGTCGGGCATGAATACAGGCTCTGGGGACTGATTACACTGGAGAGTAGGATGGGTGAAGGCGCTGTGCGCCGCAACCCATCGATGCGGACCGACGATGGGTTGCGCTTCGCTCCACCCATCCTACCCGGAGTTGTTTATTATCCCAGATCCCACACCCGGAACCCAGCACCCGGCCCCTTTCAGGGCAGATAGAGGGTAAAGCGCCCGCCGCCGTCGATGCCGGTATTGGCCAGTTCGATATAGCCTTCCCGGTCCTTGTGCTGGTGCATGCGGGCGATGGTGGCGGTGAAATACAGCCCCAGGCCGGTTGAGCCGCTCTTGAAGTCGATCGCCTGACCCAGATCGGGGGCGGAATTGACCTGCATGGCATCGGGATAGCCCGGCCCGTTGTCCTCCACGAACAGGGCCAGCCGGCCGTCGACGGTTCCGGCGCCGATGCGGATGCGATCGCGGGTATAGCGGTAGGCGTTGTTGATCACGCTGTTGAGCACACTGCTGACCAGTTCACGGTCGAAGAACCAGACCAGTTCGGGATCGCAGTCCATTTCGAACACCACGCCCTGCAGTTCCATGAAGGCCTCCTGCTCGAGAAAGCACTCCTCGATCACCTCCTCGACGTCGTTCTCGACGATGTTCAGGGCATAACCGAGTTCATTGATCTTGTACAGGGCCAGCAGCTGGATCAGGTTGGCATTGAGCCGCTTGGCCTCGTAGCGCAGCTTGCTCATGTCGCGCAGGGCGGGATCATCGATCGCGGCTTCGCCGCCGAGTTCGTCCAGCGCCCCGATCAGCATGCCGACCGAGTTCTTCATGTCGTGCACGGAGTTGGCCAGGATCAGGGAGAAGTCATAGGGCTCCGGTTCGGTGGACATACAGGTTCCTCGTATCAGCCGTTCTGGATGGCGCCTGCCATGCTGCGGCAGGCGCGCATGAGGTCGTTGCGCCAGTCGCGATGGATTTCGTCACCCTCGGCGGCCCGGATGTAATCCAGCGCGCGGGTGAGATGCTCCCGGCTGGGCCCGCTGTGCTTCATGAACAGAATCAGGGAGTGCGCGGCATTGAGGTTGAACACGGCATTGTTGGGCATGACCTCGACGGCGTTGGAGAAGAAGTCGATGGACTCCTCGATCCTGCCGGCGTTGACCAGCGCAACGCCTTCATTGTTGAGTTCGACCACCTCCTCGCGCGTGCTGCGGATGAGGTCGTCGCCGGCCTCGGCCAGGCCGGCCTCGCGATAGATCATGGACAGGCGATTGAGCACATCCTCATCGTCGTGATTGTTCTTGACCAGGCTGCGCGCCACCTCGTGGGCCTGCTCGGTGCGCCCCTGCTCGAGACAGGTCTGAACCAGCTCGTTGCCGACCGCGTCGGTGAGCAGTTCGGGCTGCCCGGCGGCCAGTTCCAGCGCCGATTCCAGCGCGGCGGCGGCCTGCGCTGCGTTGCCCAGCGCCTGCTGCACGCCGCTCTCGGCCACGGCCGCGACCAGCCCGGTGCGGGGATCCTCCCGGCATTCGTGACGCAGCTGGTCCAGCACCTTGAGCCCTTCCTTCGCGCTGCCCTGCTTGACCAGGGCCCGGGCCAGGCCGCTGTAATCCGTGGGCTGACGCAGCACCGACCCGCGTCCGACCCGCAGCGCCTGGCGGCGGGCCTTCTCGGTGGTGGCGTAGTCCTGATTGGAATCGGCAATGTCGGCCAGCGCGCGCTGGCGCTGCAGCGACTTGGGCGAGACACTGACTGCCTGCTGCAGGCTTTCCTGCGCCGCGGCCACATCGCCCTTGCGCTCCAGCGCCCGCGCCCGCCAGTCATAGGCCGCGACGAAATTGCGCTGCTGTTCGATCACCGCGTCGAAGGTGGCGATCGCCTCTTCGTAATCCTGGCGATGAAACCGGACCCTGCCCAGCCCCATGCGCGCCCAGGGCAGTTCGCGGTCGTCGAGCACCCGGGTGACCAGCGCCTCGGCCTGATCGAACTCGCCGATGTTGAGCAGCATGTCGGTCTTGAGCTTGAGCAGTTCGTAGCGGAACTTGGTCCCCTGCTCGATGAAGCGATCACACAGGGCGATGACCTGGTTGTAATCGTGACGCGCCAGCGCCTTTGCCACCGGCGCCATCTGCGCCTTCTTGTCCAGCAGCTTCTTCAGCCGCGCCTGCAGCACCGTCTTGGTGACCGGTTTGGACAGATAGGCGTCGGGCTGGTCTTCCAGTGCCCCCATGACCATCTCGGAGGTGTTCTCGGCGGTGACCATCACGAAGGTGCTGTCATAGGGCAGCAGGTCCCGGTGCTTGGCCTCCTCCAGCACCTGCTGGCCGTCTTTGCCCTCGCCCAGGTTGTAGTCGCACAGCACGATCTCGAAGGGTCGGGCCTGCATCTTCTCGATGGCCTCTTCCCCGTTGCGGGCCTGCTCAATCGCATCGGCACCGTACATCGCGAGCATGCTGCGCAGCATCGAGCGCATCTCGGGAAAGTCGTCCACCACCAGGATGGTTCTGCCTTTGAGGCTCCACAACGCCATGGAAAATCCGTTGTTACGTGACTCCAGGAGTTGTGTCGGCGAGGCGGGGAAAAACTCAACCCGCCATGGCGCAGGGGCCGATGGCGGGTTGGGGAAGAAACGCGCAGAATATTATTAACTAATTGATATATCTCATGAATAAATCAGGGGCTCGTGAATTTAATACAACGGTCAGACGTAACGCGCCTCGCGCACCAGGGGGCGGCTGTCCTTCTCCCACTGCTCGATGCCGCCGGCCAGGCTGTAGACCTCCTGAAAGCCCATCTGCTGCAGGGTGTCGGCGGCCATGGCCGAGCGCCCACCGGAGGCGCAGTACACCACCACCGGCTGGCTGCGGGCATTGACCAGGGCCTCGGAATGCTTGGGATAGCGGGTATCGGCCGCGGCCTCCAGGATGCCGCGCGGGATCAGCATGGCCCCCTCGATGTGGGCCGATTCGTGCTCGCTGGACTCGCGCACGTCAAGGATCATCAGGTCGGGGCGCTCCTGCTTCATCGATTCGAGCTGGTCGCCGTCGACCTCCTTGATGCGGGACTTGGCGTCCTTGACGAATTCCATCAGGCCTTTCGGGGCGTCGGACATGGTTTTCTCCTGTGCTGGAAGTGGTGTTGGACATTGAAAAAAACCTCAACGCAGAGGCGCCAAGGCGCAGAGAAAACAGAAAAACATCCTGGAAATTCTGATCAATCCGTCATGCCGGCGAAGGCCGGCACCCATCTGCCTGTTTCCCTATGGATCCCGGCCTTCGCCGGGATGACGAAAGAAATCAGCCAGAGTTTCTATTTAAATTACTTTGCGTTCTCTGCGCCTTCGCGCCTCTGCGTTGAAATGGGGATTGAACGGCGAGACTCAACCCGCGGCATCCCGCAGTTGCCAGGTGGGATTTGCGTGCGCGTCCACCAGCCGCTCGCGCTGCAGCCAGGCCAGGGCATCCCCGGCATCCGTCTCGAACCAGCGCCGGGCCGAACCCAGCCGGAAGCTGTAGCCCCAGGCATCCATGTCGGCCAGCAGACGGTCACGGCCGACACCGGGCAGCCGAACGGCGAGCAGTACCTGGAGATAGCACACGGCATCCTCCTCGGCGTAGTCACCGCCGGCGTCCGTGTGCAGGCCGCTGCGCCGGTCGCTGTCCATGCAGATGTAGTGACAGGCCTCGTGCAGGGCCGAATGCACCGGGGTATCGGAGCGGATATACAGCCGATTGCCGATCAGGCCGGCCTCGGATTCGCCCCAGAAACTGCCCGGGATCTCATCTCCCGCCGCCACCGGGACCGGCGCCAGGCCATAGCGTTGCAGCAGCCCGGCCAGGGCGGTGGCCCCGAGCTCGGCCACGGTCATTACGGCGGACTGGACGGCGGCGGTACTGGTCGACATGCGGTGGTGCCTGCGGCAAACTGAACAGTTGAATCCTGGAGAACGACCCGATGGCAAGGCTGACAGTATACAGCACCGGGCACTGCCCGATCTGCGATAAATCCAAGGCGCTGCTCGCAAAATGGGGCATCGCCTATGACGAGATCCGCATCGACGGCGATCCCGCCGCGCTGCGCGAGTTCAGCCGCATCACCCAGGGGGCCCGCATGGTACCCCAGTTCACCGTCGACGGGGAATGGATCGGCGGTTTCGCCGACCTCACCGAACTGCACATGGAGGGCCGGCTCGACGAGTTGATGGAGAGGGGTTCCTGACCCTCGCCGGATCCGCTCCAGCGCAGTCGAATTCACGCCTTGCGCGGCAGCACCAGCACCAGCCGGGCCCCGCCCAGTTCCGCACTGGCGTCGATTTCCAGCCGGCCGCCATAGGCCTGAACGATATCCCGGACCATGGCCAGGCCGATGCCGTGCCCGGGAGCGGCCTCGTCTGCCCGCACCCCGCGCTGCAGGATGCGGACACGGTCGGCCGCGCCGATACCCGGTCCGTCGTCCTCGACACTCAGCCACAGTTCGGCAGCGTCGATCCCGGCACTCACCCGCACCCGGGCGACGGCCCACTTGCAGGCGTTGTCCAGCAGGTTGCCGAGCAGTTCCATCAGGTCACCGACCTCGATCGCCAGTTCCTGTGCCGGATCGACCCGGAGTTCGAAGTCAAGCTGCTTGTCAGCGTAGACCTTGCTCAGCGAATCCGTGATCCGCTGCAGCGTGGTGTACAGGTTCACCCGTTTACGCAGACCGCCGCGTCCGGCCAGGGCGGCACGCTGCAGCTGATAATCGACGATCTCCTGCATGCGCGCGGTCTGCTCACCGATCACCTGGTTCAGCTCCGCTTCCCGGGACTGGCCCACCGCGCCGCGGATCACGGCCAGCGGGGTCTTGAGACTGTGGGCAAGATCGGCCATGGCGTCGCGGTAGCGCTGCCCGCGGGTACGTTCGGCGCGGATGAATTCGTTGAGGTTCTCGGTCAACGGGCGCAGTTCGTGGGGATAGTGCCCCCCCAGGGCCTCGGCCTCACCGGCGTGGATGCGCTGCAGATCGGCCGGGATGCGCCGCAGCGGACGCAGCCCCCACTGCAGCACCAGCACCTGCATCAGCAGCAGGATGGCGCCGGCAACGCCCAGCCACAGCACCAGACTGCGCCGGAACTGCCACAGCTGGCCGCGGTATGCCGCATCCGACTCCAGCACCCGCAGTACCAGTTCGCGGCTCCTGGCCGGGGCGTATTCCCACACCACGCCGAAACGCAGTTCGAACAGACCGTCCCGGCCGAGGGCGGTACGCTCGAAATGGATCTGGCCGGAATCCAGCGGGACATGGTGATAGCCCAGTTCGCGGCCCAACAGGGAACGCGAGGACCAGACCGGTGCGGCGGACTGACCGGGGCCGGCGGCGATCACCTGGGCATAGCTGCCGGAGCCGGGCTGCTGCAGACGCTGGTCGGGATACTGGTCGGGCATCTGCACCCGGCCGCCGGCATCCAGTTCCAGCGCCCCGAGCAGGCCGTAGACCTGGGCCTGCAGCTTGGCCCGCACCCCTTCCCGGGCGCTGGCCTGGAAGGCCTGGTCCAGGGCCAGGCCGGTCAGGCCGAGAAAGGCGGCAAGGATCATCACCCCGGCCAGGACCAGCCGGGCCTTGAGCGAATTCATGCCTCGCGCGCCAGCGCCAGCCGGTAACCGCGCCCGCGCACCGTCTCGATGGGCTGCAGGGTGCCGTCCGGATCCAGCTTGCGCCGCAGCCGGCCGATGAAGACCTCGATGGTGTTGCTGTCGCGGTCGAAGTCCTGCTCGTAGATGTGCTCGGTCAACTCGGTCTTGGACATCACCTTGCCGGCGTGCAGCATCAGATAGTGCAGCAGACGGTACTCATAGGCGGTCAGCTCAACCGGACGGTCGTCGACCGCCACCTGCTGGGCGGCCGGGTCCAGCGTCACCGCCCCGCAGCGCAGCTGCGCCTGGCTCCAGCCGCCGCTGCGCCGCAGCAGGGCACGCAGCCGGGCCAGCAGCTCCTCGGTCTCGAAGGGTTTGACCAGGTAGTCGTCGGCACCGGCCTCCAGACCCTCGACCTTGTCCTGCCAGCGCCCGCGCGCGGTCAGAATCAGGATGGGCAGACCCGCGCCCTCGGCCCGCAGGCGGCGGATCACCTCGACTCCGGCTACGCCCGGCAGGCCCAGGTCGATGATGGCGATGTCGGGGGAATACTCACGCGCCAGGTACAGGCCCTCCTCGCCGTCACCGGCGGCATCGACGGCATAGCCCTGCTCGCGCAGACTGGCGCCGAGCTGTTCGCGCAGGGCGGCCTCGTCCTCGATCACCAGCGCCTTCATCGACCGGCGGCGTCCTGCCAGATCACCCGCACGTGGCCGTCGCGGGTGAGCAGCTTGATACGGTAGGCGGAGCGGCCGTCGCGCTCGACCCGCCGGGCCGACAGCACCCGGCCGCCGGTGCGCCGCTCGACCTCGGCCACGGCCCGATCCAGCCCGGCGTCGCCACTGCCCTGGCGGACCGTTTCGTCACCGTCGTGCGGCGGCTGCGCCGGGACCGGAACGGTGTGAGCCATCAGCAGCAGGCCCAGCAGCGCGGGCGCGAGGAATTGGCTGATTTTCATGAAATGAGAAACCTGTTCGTCTCGGTATTGTCGTCCGTTCGGGCCGCCGACATGGGACCAATCTAGCCCGGACTGTCTGAATCCCGCCTGAATCCCGCCGCGAGTGCCCGGTTTGTGGCCCTGTCCCGCCCTCGGGTTGTAAACTCTCACGTTTTCCGGCCGGCAACAACATCTGTCATGACCCAGGCACTGACCATCCGACAGCTGAGGAAAACCTATCCCAACGGCCCGATCGCCCTCAAGGGCATTGATCTGGATGTCGCCGAGGGTGATTTCTTCGCCCTGCTCGGACCCAACGGGGCCGGCAAATCCACCGCCATCGGCATCATCGCTTCGCTGACCAACAAGACCAGCGGGTCGGTACGGGTATTCGGCCACGACCTGGATACCGACCAGGCCGCGGCCAAGAGTTGCCTCGGCCTGGTGCCGCAGGAATTCAATTTCAACATGTTCGAGCCGGTGGTCGAGGTGGTGGTCAATCAGGCCGGCTATTACGGCATCCCGCGCACGCTGGCCTTCGAGCGGGCCGAGCAGTACCTGAAGGAACTGGGTCTGTGGGACAAGCGCCGGGTCATGGCGCGCAACCTCTCCGGCGGCATGAAGCGCCGGCTGATGATCGCTCGCGCCCTGGTCCACCGGCCGCGGCTGCTGATCCTGGATGAGCCCACCGCGGGAGTGGACATCGAGATCCGCCGCTCCATGTGGGAGTATCTGCGGCGCATCAACGAGCAGGGCACCACCATCATCCTCACTACCCACTATCTGGAAGAGGCCGAGAGCCTGTGCCGCAACATCGCCATCATCGACGACGGCGAGATCATCGAGAACACCAACATGAAGGTGCTGCTGAACAAGCTGCACACCGAAACCTTTGTACTGGACCTGCGTGAGTCCATCGACGCAGTGCCGCCGCTGGCGGGCTACCGGGTGCGCCAGGTCGACCCCAGTACACTGGAAGCGGACATCTCGCGCGAGTGCAGCCTCAACGGCCTGTTCACGGAACTCAGCAGGTACGGTATCGAGGTGCTCAGCATGCGCAACAAGAGCAACCGGCTGGAACAGCTGTTCCTGGACCTGGTGGACGACAAGAGCAACCATCGCCACAAGGGAGCCGCCGGATGACGCCGGGCGAGAAGTACACGGCCTTCAAGACGATCCTGATCAAGGAATTCCTGCGCTTCATCCGCATCTGGATCCAGACGGTACTGCCGCCGGTGATCACCACGGCGCTGTACTTCGTCATCTTCGGCAACCTGATCGGTTCCCAGATCGGCGACATGGAAGGCTATCGCTACATGGACTACATCGTGCCGGGGCTGATCATGATGGCGGTGATCACCAACTCCTACGCCAACGTGGTCTCGTCCTTCTATGGCTCCAAGTTCCAGCGCCACATCGAGGAAATGCTGGTCTCGCCCATTCCCAACCATCTGATCCTGAGCGGTTTCGTGGCCGGCGGCGTGGCCCGCGGCCTGGTGGTGGGCAGTGCGGTGACAGCCACCGCCTTCTTCTTCAGCGACGTTCAGGTGCACAATCTGTTCGTGAGCGTCACGGTCGTGGTACTGACCTCGATCCTGTTCGCCCTCGCCGGGCTGATCAACGGAGTCTTCGCCAAGAGCTTCGACGACATCTCCATCATCCCGACCTTCGTGCTCACGCCCCTGACCTACCTGGGCGGGATCTTCTACACCATCGAGATGCTGCCCGAATTCTGGCAGGGGGTGTCACTGGTCAACCCGATCCTGTACATGATCAACGCCTTTCGCTACGGCCTGCTGGGCGTGAGCGACATCAACATCTATGTTTCCTACGCCATCATCCTCGGCTTCATCGCGGGGCTGTACGGGTTTGCGCTCATGCTGCTCAACCGCGGAGTGGGCATCCGCAGCTGAACTCTAGAGCGCGCTGCTCAGACCATCGTCGTGCCCGCCCCGGGTGCGCCGGCGATTCTCATCGCAGGGCTGACTGAAATAGCAGGTCAGCCCGCTGGTCAGCGTCGTCAGCCCCCAGAACAGGAAGAATCCGAGCGTATAGGCACCCATCCGACTCAACTCCGCCAACGCCGTCCCCGCCAGCAGATACAGGGGATCGAAGGCGGTGAAGAACAGGATCGTGGCCAGGGAGGACGTCAGGAACGACGGCCACAGAATGGAGATAACACGTTGGACCAGAGGTATCTCGTTCGACATACCACACCTCCTACGGCTTTTTTATATCGTTATGCGCGGTGCGCGCGGCCTTCCCGGACACGGGCTCGCCGCGATCAACCGCACTAACATGGTGGCCCGTGGTGCGTTGTTTCAGACGCCCGGGGTCAGCCTCGCCTGACCACCTTGCGGCAGGACCATCCGGCCCGTCAAGCGCCAGCTTCCATCCGGCGGCGACACAATCAGATGCCAGTTGCCGGGAGACAGTTCCGGCATGGCCGCCAGATACCGGCCGCGCACCGCTGCTTCGAGCCTAAGCGACTGATCCTTATCGGCCAGAGTGGGATGCACCAGCAGCAGTTCGAGATACTCGGGCACGGCATCGGCGTTCGGCGACATCAATTCCAGCCGGACATCGTCGGCTCCGGGCGCATACCGCAGCAGGCCGGACAACCCCAGTTCAGCCGCCGCCCGCTCCTGCGCCAGGATCTCGTTGATGGCCAGCCCCTCCTTGTAATAGTCGTCCACCACCATGGCATTGGGGCTGTGCATGGCGATGATCAGGGTGGCAATGCCGCCGATCACGGCCGACAGCGGCAGGGAGATCAGGAACCAGGGCCAGAATTGCTTGTACCAGGGCGTGTTCATATCGAGTTTCCGCTAGGGACCGAGGAAGCGTCCGGACTGACGGATGCGGATGTCCGGGTTTTCCAGTGACTCCAGGACGAAGAATATCTCGTTGCTGGGCCGGTCTAGATGCACCGGATCGATCCGGACCTGCACCAGCAGTTCGGCCACCGCGCCCGCGGGCACCTTGAGCGCATCCTCCCGGTAGACCAGTTCCGCCTGCTCCAGACCTTCGATCGTCAGTTGATAGCTGTGCGCATGCTCGTCCATATTGATCAGCTTGAGCGTATAGATGTTCTCCACCAGCCCCATGGGCGTCTCGCGATACAGCGCATTGCGGTCGCGGATGATGTTCAGATCCACCGGCACCCGGTTGGCGATGGCATATATCAGACCTGCCAGCAGGGCAAGCAGAATGAACCCATAGACCAGGGTGCGCGGGCGCAGCACGTGAGTAGGCCTGCCTTCGAGCCGGTTCTCGGTGGTATAGCGAATCAGGCCGCGCGGATAATCCATCTTGTCCATCACGTCGTTGCAGGCATCGATGCAGGCCGCGCAGCCGATGCACTGGTACTGCAGGCCGTTGCGGATGTCGATGCCGGTGGGACAGACCTGCACGCACATCGTGCAGTCGATGCAGTCGCCCAGCCCCTTCCCGGCCCGATCCTCGCTGCGCTTGCGTGATCCGCGCGGCTCGCCCCGGCTTTCGTCATAGGAGATGATCAGGGTGTCCTTGTCGAACATCGCGCTCTGAAAGCGCGCATATGGGCACATGTAGATACAGACCTGCTCGCGCAGCCAGCCGGCATTGCCGTAGGTGGCGAAGCTGTAGAACAGGATCCAGAAGGTCTCCCAGGGACCGAGGGAGAAATTCATCAGCGAGGCACCCAGTTCGCGGATGGGGGTGAAGAAGCCGACGAAGGTGAAACCGGTCCAGGCGGCGAAGGCGATCCAGGCGGCGTGCTTGGTGGCCTTGATGCGGAATTTTCTGAAGTTGAGCGGCGATTTGTCCAGCTTCATCTGCCGGGGCCGATCGCCCTCGATCTTGCGCTCCATCCACAGGAAGACCTCGGTCCACACCGTCTGCGGGCAGGCGTAGCCGCACCAGAGCCGGCCCGCCAGCGCGGTGAAGAAGAACAGCGACAGGGCGGCGATGACCAGCAGCATGGCCAGGTAGAAGAAATCCTGCGGCCAGAACACCAGTCCGAAGATATGGAATTTGCGCGCCGGCAGGTCGAACAACACGGCCTGATGGCCATCGTATGTGAGCCAGGGAACGAAATAGTACAGGCCGAGCAGCACCAGCACGCCGGCCACCCGCAGGCGGGCGAACAGGCCGTGCACCTCGCGCGGATAGACCTTCTGGCGTTTCTGATAGAGGACGTTTTCGACCTCGCGGTCGTTCGGTGTCGGCGCGCTCTGGCTCATCGGTTCAATCCGTGGTGCATTCCAGAATAACGACTACTATAGCGCCCGGCGTATGACAGGACCCTGATCTGGGGCAAAAACGGCCGCGCCGGCGGACTTAAATCCCTGCGCTGAATCCGGGTTTTCCCGGCCGCAAACGCCAGCGGCGGGCCGCCCGGGGCCCGCCGCTGACAGTTCTGGCGCTACTCAGTTCGACAGGCTGTAGACGTAGGCCGCCAGCAGATGCACCTTGTCCTCTCCGAGGAAGTCCTTGTGGGCCGGCATCCTGCCATTGCGCCCCTTGGCGATGCTCTCGCGGATGGTGCCCGGCGAACCGCCATAGAGCCAGGCGGCATCGGTCAGGTCCGGCGCACCCAGCGCCTGGTTGCCCTTGCCTTCGATGCCATGGCAGGACACGCACATCTGCTGGTAATGCTGCTGGCCTTTCCGGGCCAGCTCCGTGTTCACCTCGCGGCCGTTGATCTGCAGGACGTACTCGGTCACTTCATCGACGCCCTGCTCGCCCAGCTGCCCCTCCCAGGCCATCATCAGACCCTGGCCACCGCGGCCGTTCAGGATACTGGTCTTGATGCTGGCCGGGTCACCGCCGAAGAGCCAGGCGTCGTCGGTCAGGTTGGGAAACCCGGGAAAGCCGCGGGCATCCGAGCCGTGACAGGTGGCACAGTAATTCAGGAACAGCCGCCGGCCGGTGCGCACCGCCTCCTCGTCGGCCGCCAGTGCCGGGATCTCCTGCTCGGCGTAATTGGCGAAGATGGGACCGTATTTGGCCTCGGCCTGCGCCATTTCCTTCTCGTAGCGCACCTCGCCGGTCCAGCCCAGTACGCCGCGGAATTTGCCCAGCCCGGGGTACAGCACCAGGTAGATGACGGCGAACACCAGGGTGATGTAGAACAGCCACAGCCACCAGCGCGGCAGCGGATTGTTGTACTCCTGCAGTGTCTCGTCCCAGGTGTGGTGGGTCACATCGCCGCTGGCGGCCTCGCCGGCGCGTTTCTTCATGGTCCAGACGATCAGCCACCAGCAGCCCAGGATGTTGCCGACGGTGAGCACGATCACCCACCAACTCCAGAAATCGCTCGAGAATGTGAAGTCACCCATGGGTCGATTCCTTCTTATTGCCTGCACGCACAGGGTTATCGTCCTCGGCGAAGGGCAGATTGGCCGCCTCGTCGAAATCGGGTTTGCGCTTGCTGCTCCAGGCCCAGATCCAGACGCCGATGAAGGCGACGAAGACCAGGACAGTGAAGATCGATCGTACTGTGTTGATATCGAATTCCATCGTGCTCACCTCCGGGTCTTGAGCGCGGTACCGAGGTTCTGCAGGTAGGCGATCAGGGCCTCCATCTCGGTCCTGCCCTTGACCGCGGCCTCGGCACCGGCGATCTGCTCGTCGGTATAGGGCGTGCCCAGGGTCCGCAGCACCTCCATCTTCCTGGCGGTGTGGGCGCCGTCGAGGACGTTCTCCTCCAGCCAGGGGAAGCCCGGCATGTTGGACTCCGGTACCACGTCGCGCGGATTGATCAGATGCACCCGGTGCCAGTCATCGGAGTAGCGGCCGCCGACACGGGCCAGGTCCGGGCCGGTGCGCTTGGAGCCCCACTGGAAGGGACGGTCGTAGACGAACTCCCCGGCCACCGAGTAGTGGCCGTAGCGTTCGGTCTCGGCGCGGAAGGGGCGGATCATCTGCGAATGGCAGACGTAGCAGCCCTCGCGCACATAGATGTCACGGCCTTCCAGCTGCAGCGGCGTGTAGGGCTCGAGCCCCTCCACCGGTTCGGTGGTGCTCTTGAGGAAGAACAGGGGCACGATTTCCACCAGGCCGCCGACGCTGATCACCAGCAGCACCAGGATCGCCATCAGGCCGACATTCTTTTCAACGACTTCATGACTCATGACGTATCCTCCTCAGGCGGTCTGCGGAATGGCGGCTTCGACCGGCTTGTTGCCCCTGATGGTCCTGATCACGTTGTAGGCCATGATCAGCATGCCGGACAGGAACACCACCCCACCGAGCAGTCGCACGAAGTAGTAGGGATACATGGCCTCCAGCGACTCGACGAAGCTGTAGGTCAGGGTGCCGTCTGCATTCACCGCACGCCACATCAGGCCCTGCATGATGCCGGCGATCCACATGGCGACGATGTAGAGCACCACGCCGATAGTGGCCACCCAGAAGTGCACATCAATCAACTTGATCGAATGCATCTGCTCACGCCCGAACAGGCGCGGAATGAGGAAGTACAGCGAGCCGATCGACACCATGGCCACCCAGCCCAACGCACCCGAATGCACGTGGCCGATGGTCCAGTCGGTGTAGTGGGACAGGGCGTTGACCGTCTTGATCGACATCATCGGCCCTTCGAAGGTCGACATGCCGTAGAAGGACAGGGAGACGATCAGGAATTTCAGGATGGGGTCGGTGCGCAGTTTGTGCCAGGCGCCGGACAGGGTCATGATGCCGTTGATCATGCCGCCCCAGCTGGGCGCAAGCAGGATCAGCGAGAACACCATGCCCAGCGACTGGGCCCAGTCCGGCAGCGCCGTGTAGTGCAGGTGGTGCGGACCGGCCCACATGTAGGTCGAGATCAGCGCCCAGAAGTGGACCACCGACAGGCGATAGGAATAGACCGGGCGGTTGGCCTGCTTGGGCACGAAGTAGTACATCATGCCGAGAAAGCCGGCGGTGAGGAAGAAACCCACCGCATTGTGGCCGTACCACCACTGCACCATGGCGTCGATCGCGCCCGGATAGACCGAGTAGGATTTGGTCGCCGTCACGGGCAGCGCGGCACTGTTGACCACGTGCAACACCGCAATCGTCAGGATGAAGGCGCCGTAAAACCAGTTGGCCACATAGATGTGCTTGACCCGGCGCTTGACGATGGTGCCGAAGAAGACCACGGCATAGGCAACCCATACCAGCGTGATCAACAGATCGATGGGCCACTCCAGTTCGGCGTACTCCTTACTGGCGGTAATGCCCAGCGGCAGGGTGATGGCGGCGGCGACGATCACGACCTGCCAGCCCCAGAAGGTGAAGGCCGCCAGGCCGTTGGAGAACAGCCGCGCCTGGCAGGTGCGCTGCACCACATAGTATGAGGTCGCAAACAGGGCCGAGCCGCCGAAGGCGAAGATCACCGCATTGGTATGCAGCGGCCGCAAGCGGCTGTAGGTCAGCCAGGGGATGTCGAAATTGAGCTGCGGCCAGACCAGCTGCGCGGCAATCACCACGCCGACCAGCATGCCGACGATGCCCCAGACGACCGTCATGATGGCGAACTGGCGTACGACCTTATAGTTGTAGGTGGTCGAAGTATCCATGAGTCAACCTCTGCTTTACCGTCACGAATTGGGAAGCTGAACGGCGCCTGGACGCCGTTCATTCCTGGCACTGCAGGCTGTGTTCACTCCGGTCCAGCGGCGGCACGCCGCCGCGGGGTGCGGGATATGACACAGTCGCTACTGTGCTGTGAGCGGGCAGCAGGGACAATGACCCATGTCAACAATCAGGCAGAACCGACGGCTCGGGCGGTCGGCGGAAAGGCGAGGTAAAGACTCAGGTATTCAGTTGTGGTGGTCGGCGCCCGCCATGCGCTCCAGGGCGCCCATGTCCTTGATCAGGACATGCTTGCGGTCGACTTCCAGCAGGCCCTCGCTCTGAAAGCGCGAGAACAGGCGGCTGACCGTTTCCACCGCCAGGCCGAGGTAGTTGGCGATGTCGGTGCGGGACATGCTCAGGTTGAAATCGGAGGCGGAGAACTTGCGCGCCTTGAAGCGGCTGGAAAACCGCAGCAGCAGCGCGGCCAGGCGCGCCTCGGCGGATTTCTTGCCCAGCCAGATCATGGTGTCCTGCTCGGTCAGGATCTCGTGGCTCATGATGCGCAGCAACTGACGCTGCAGACCGGGGATGCGGCTGCCCAGTTCCTCCAGGCGATCGAAGGGGATCTCGCACACGCTGGTGGTCTCCAACGCGCGGGCCGAGCAGGGATGGTTGCCGGTGGTGATGGCGTCCAGCCCCACCAGTTCGCTGGGCAGGTGAAAACCGGTAACCTGCTCCTCGCCGCCGTCAGTGGTGGTGAAGGTCTTGATCGAGCCGGAACGGATGGCATAGACGGCGCGGAACTCGTTGCCCATCTGGAACAGGTACTCGCCGCGCTGCAGCGGCCGGCGCTGCTTGATGATGTGATCGAGCTCCTCCAGGTCAGCGTGCGCCAGTTCCAGCGGCAGGCACAACTGGAACAGGCTGCAGGATTCACACGCCGTCTGCAGGCGCTTCAGGCTGATCACTCCGGATTCCGGTACGCTCATAACTGGTTTGCCCCTACACTCTGTCCATCCGCCGATCCTTCGCAACACCTGTTCGGCCGCACGTAAAAACCCTTTTAAAACAAGCTATTACTGGCATACTATTGCGTGGCTCGCAGCGCCTGTGCGCACAACGGATTTGCCGATGGCACATATCGATAGGATTTGACCAGATCGCTTGATGCAAATCAATAAACTGATGCGTGATTTAACAAACGTGTAGTATATATCGGTGGTCTGCGCCAGCCCGCAGCGGCGAAAGGTGCCGGCAACAGGCATGGTCCTGCGGGAGAAGTCCTGCTAGGATGCAGGCTTACACATCTTTTTCTGTTATGGATTGCCCAGTTAGAGAACCCGCATGGCGAGGCAGAGCGAACTCAGACGCGACACCCTGGAAACCCGCATTCAGGTCAGGGTCAACCTGGACGGCACCGGCGAAAGCCGGCTGGAGACCGGCATCCCCTTCCTGGAGCACATGCTGGATCAGGTGGCCCGGCACGGACTGATCGACCTCGACATCCAGGCCGAGGGCGACCTGCACATCGACGCCCACCACACGGTCGAGGACATCGGCATCACCCTGGGCCAGGCCTTTCGCCAGGCGCTGGGCGACAAGCGCGGCATCCGCCGCTACGGCCACGCCTACGTGCCGCTGGATGAAGCGCTCTCGCGCGTGGTGATCGACTTCTCCGGCCGCCCGGGGCTGGAATACCAGGTCGAGTTCCCCCGCAGCCATATCGGCGACTTCGATGCCGACCTGTTCCACGAGTTCTTCCAGGGCTTCGTCAACCATGTGCCGGCCACCCTGCACATCGATTGTCTGCGCGGCAGAAACGCCCACCACATCGCCGAGACGGTGTTCAAGGCCTTCGGCCGGGCACTGCGCATGGCGCTGGAGGCCGATCCGCGCATGGCGGACCAGATCCCATCCACCAAGGGCAGCCTCTGAGCCTGAGATACAGCCTGTCCGGGCGCAGCATCCCGACCCCGAGCCGACCATGAACAGCCTCGCCATCATCGATTACGGAATGGGCAACCTGCATTCCATCGCCAAGGCGGTGGAGCATGTGGGCGCCGACACCCGCATCCGGATCAGCGCCGACCCGGCGCGTATCCTCGACGCCGACCGGGTCATCTTCCCCGGCGTGGGCGCCATCGGCCACTGCATGGAGGAACTGCGACGTACCGGCCTGGACGACGTCATCCGCGAGGTGGCGGTCAGCCGGCCGCTGCTCGGCGTCTGTCTCGGCATGCAGGCCCTGATGGAGCATTCCGCGGAGAACGGCGGCACCGACTGCCTGGGCCTGATCCCGGGCCGCGTCACCCGCTTCCCCGCTGACATGCCCGACCCGCTGACCGGCGCCGCGCTCAAGGTCCCCCACATGGGCTGGAACGCCGTCCACCACAGCGATCACCCTCTGTGGCAGGGCATCGACCAGGACGAGCGCTTCTATTTCGTGCACAGCTACTACGTCACTCCGGCACGCGCGGAAGATCGGGCCGGAGTCTGCACCTACGGCATCGACTTCACATCCGCCGTGGCCCATGCCAATCTGTTTGCCGTGCAATTCCACCCGGAAAAGAGCCAGCACGCCGGGCTGCAGCTGCTGGCCAATTTTCTGCGCTGGGATGGAAACTGAAGGAACGACTGTGCCTTTACACCGCGGTCTGAAAATCCGGCTGCAACACCGAAAACATCGTCATCCCCGCGCAGGCGGGGATCCAGTGGCCACATCGGTTTATGGATTCCCACCGGAGCCCGTCGGCGCAGGCCGGCACGGAAATGACGTCGTCCAATTTCAAACACAACAACACCGCATAATCAGGGGACGCTTACCATGTTGTTGATACCCGCCATCGATCTCAAGGACGGCCAGTGCGTGCGCCTGCGTCAGGGCCGGATGGAGGACGCCACGGTATTTTCCGAGGACCCGGTCGAGGTCGCCCAGCGCTGGGTGGACGCCGGCGCCCGGCGCCTGCACCTGGTCGATCTCAACGGCGCCTTTGCCGGTCAACCGGTCAACGCCAGCGTGATCCAGCGCATTGCCGAGCGCTTCCCCGAACTGCCGATCCAGGTCGGCGGCGGCATCCGCGACGAGGACACCGTGCAGACCTATCTCGACGCCGGCGTGCAGTACGTGATCATCGGCACCAAGGCGGTCAGCACCCCGCACTTCATCAACGACCTGTGCATGGAATTCCCCGGTCACATCATCGTCGGCCTGGATGCGCGCGACGGCAAGGTGGCCATCGACGGCTGGTCCAAGCTGTCCAACCATGATGTGATCGACATGGCACAGCGCTTCGAGCGCGACGGCGTCGAGGCCATCGTCTATACCGACATCAGCCGTGACGGCATGATGGAGGGTGTCAACGTCGACGCCACCGTCAAGCTCGCCCAGTCCATCACCATCCCGGTCATCGCCTCCGGCGGCGTGACCAACATCGACGACATCAAACGCCTGTGCGAGGTGGCCGACGAGGGCATCATGGGCGCGATCATCGGCCGCGCCCTGTACGAGGGCACCCTCGACCTGGCCGAGGCGCAGAAGTACGTGCAGGACAACGACTGCGACGGGGAATGACGTTTATGCTTCGGCGACATCAACGCAGAGGGCGCAGAGGCGCGGAGACGCAGAGAATATTAATGTGGAGCAACCGCTCCATGCCGTTCAGCACCATGAGCCAGACCCGAATATGCCAACCGACCTCATACATTTTTTCACTCTGCGCCTCCGCGCCTCTGCGCCCTCTGCGTTGTTGTCACAAAGCTTAGAGAAACCGCAATGACCCTGGCCAAACGCATCATCCCCTGTCTCGACGTCGACGCCGGCCGTGTGGTCAAGGGCGTGAAGTTCGTCGATATCCGCGACGCCGGCGACCCGGTCGAGGTGGCACGCCGCTACGACGAACAGGGCGCCGACGAGATCACCTTCCTCGATATCACTGCCAGTTCCGACGACCGCGAGACCCTGGTGCACGTCGTCGAGCAGGTGGCCGGGCAGGTCTTCATTCCGCTCACCGTGGGCGGCGGCATCCGCGAACTGGCCGACATCCGCAGGATGCTCAACGCCGGCGCCGACAAGGTGGCGATCAACACCGCGGCAGTGTTCCGGCCCGAGTTCGTGCGCGAGGCGGCCGAACGCTTCGGCTCCCAGTGCATCGTGGTGGCCATCGACGCCAAGCAGGTCAGCGGGCCCGGCGAGCCACTGAAATGGGAGATCTTCACCCACGGCGGACGCAAACCCACCGGCCTGGACGCGGTGGAATGGGCCCGGCGCATGGCCGCCTACGGCGCCGGCGAGATCCTGCTCACCAGCATGGATCGCGACGGCACCAAGAGCGGCTTCGACCTCGAGTTGACCCGGGCGGTCGCCGATGCCGTGGAGATTCCGGTGATCGCCTCTGGTGGCGTCGGCACGCTGGAACACCTGGCCGAGGGCGTCCGCGAGGGTCATGCCGACGCCGTTCTTGCCGCCAGCATCTTTCATTTCGGCCAGCACAGCATCCGCGAGGCAAAGCAGCTCATGGCCCGCGAGGGCATCGAGGTGAGGCTGTAGCCTGCTCTAATATCGGCAGAAAGCCTCTGCCCCATCCAACCGTACAGGGCGTCGGCCGGCCCGGCCGGCGTTCCAATCCGAAACACCCGCGCCGAATCCGGTCATAAAAATCCCTGCGCTCTTCGCGCGCCCTGCAGATCACTTTATAATTGTTTCATGACAGGCGAAAACTGGCTCGACGAGATCAAGTGGACCGAGGACGGCCTAGTGCCGGCCATCGCCCAGGATGCCGATACGGGCGAGGTGTTGATGTTCGCCTGGATGAATCGGGAGTCGCTGGCCATGAGCGCCCGCGAGGGGCGTGCGGTATACTTCTCCCGCTCCCGCGGCCGACTCTGGCCCAAGGGCGAGGAGTCCGGTCATGTCCAGCAGATCCGCGAGATCCGGGTCGATTGCGACAAGGACGTGGTGCTGCTGAAAATCGAACAGGTGGGCGGCATCGCCTGCCATACCGGCAGACGCAGCTGCTTCTATTTCCGGCTCGAGGACGGCGACTGGCAGGCGGTCGAAGCGGTGCTCAAGGATCCGGGGGAAATATACCGCCAGCCTTGAGCGTCTTTGTGCAGTAACACTGAGGATGCACCATGACTGACACACTGGAGCGCCTGGCCGGGATACTGGAGGCGCGCAAGCAGGCCGATCCCGACAGTTCCTACGTGGCCGGGCTCTACGCCAAGGGGCTGGACACGATCCTGAAGAAGGTCGGCGAGGAAGCCACCGAGACCGTTATCGCGGCCAAGGGAGGCTCCAGTGAGCAGCTGGTTTATGAGACCGCGGATCTGTGGTTTCATACCCTGGTCATGCTCGCACACCAGGGCCTGGGGCCCGAGGATGTGCTGAGTGAACTCGAGCGGCGTTTCGGCCTGTCCGGTCTGGACGAGAAGGCCGCGCGCCGGCAAAAGTAAGGTTGGATCATCAGCGCCGCTGAGCGGCGGGAGTTATTATGGGAATCAGCGTCTGGCAACTGTTAATCATCCTGGCGATCGTGCTGGTGCTGTTCGGCGCCAAGCGCCTGCGCAACCTGGGCGGGGATCTGGGCACGGCCGTGAAGGGCTTCAAGAACGCGGTCAAGGAAGGTGACGAGGAGGTCAACAAGGAACAGCTCGAGGATCAGGCCGGGGAGGACCGCACCATCGAGGGCGAATCCACTCGCGAGAAGGACAAGGTCTGAACCTGTCCGGCAATGTCCGCGCCGGCCGCCGCCGGCCGCAATCACACCTGAACCCCGCCATGCGTCCGCGCCATGTTTGATATCGGCTTCTGGGAACTGGGTCTGCTGATGATCATCGCCCTGCTGGTCATCGGCCCCGAACGCCTGCCCAAGGTGGCGCGCACGGTCGGCCTGCTGCTGGGCAAGGCACGCGGCGTCGTGCGCACGGTCAAGGCCGATGTGCAGCGCGAGCTTGCGGCCGAGGAACTCAAGCAGACCCTGGCCAAGCAGGCCGACAGCAACCCCCTGCACGAGATCATCGAAGAGACCGGTTCCGTGGCCCGCGACGCCAAGTCCAGCATCGACGAGGCCACCTCATCACTGCGTGACATCGGTGCGCAGGACGAAGATCGCCCTGCCCCGCCCAGCCCGCCATCCGGGTCCGCATCCAGGCCCAGGTCTGACAGCGAATCATGAGCCGCCCCGATCGGAACGACCCCGACCTGGAGGTCGAACAGCCGTTCATGGCGCACCTCATCGAGTTGCGCGACCGCCTCATGCGCATGGTGGTGGTGGTGCTGGCGCTGTTCCTGGTGATGGCCCCCTTTGCGGACCGGATCTTCGCCATCCTCGCCGACCCGCTGTCCCGGCACCTGCCGGAAGGCACATCGATGATCGCAGTGGAAGTGATCGCGCCCTTCCTGATCCCGCTCAAGGCCACCCTGGTACTGTCCATCTTCCTGGCCATGCCCTACGTGCTGTACCAGGTGTGGGGCTTCATCGCACCGGGACTGTACAAGCACGAAAAACGCCTGGCGGTGCCGCTGCTGGCCTCCAGTACCCTGCTGTTCTATGCCGGCGCGGCGTTCGCCTATTTCGTGATCCTGCCCATCCTGTCCATCTTCCTCACCGGCACTGCACCCGAGGGCGTAGCGGTGACGCCGGACATCGGCAAGTACCTCGATTTCGAACTTATGCTGTTCTTCGCCTTCGGCGCCGCCTTCGAGGTGCCGGTGGCCACCTTCCTGCTGGTGCTGATGGGCATCACCACCCCGGATGCACTGGCAAAGAAACGGCCCTACATCATTGTCGGCGCCTTCGTCATCGGCATGGTGCTGACACCGCCGGACATCATCTCCCAGACCCTGCTGGCTTTGCCCATGTGGCTGCTGTTCGAGATCGGGGTGCTGCTGTCACGTTCCTTCGAACGCCGCCGCGCCGAGGAAGCGGCCGCGGAAGAAGCCGGGGACGACGCCTACCGGCCGATGACCGACGAGGAAATGGACGCCGAGCTGGACGAGATCGAGAAGTCGGAGAAGCCGGAGAAGCCCGATCGCGATTGATTGACCGTCTGGCGATGGGAACGCAGAGGGCGCAGAGCCGCTGAGATAAATCAATTCTGTAATTGCGGGTTGGCTGAGTGCAAGCGAAGCCCAACCCGCAAGCCAATATTTCTTTGCGTCTCTGCGCCTTTGCGACCTTTGCGTTCCTGCCGCCTACCTGCGATACCGCATCCGGGTACCGTGGATCAGCGACAGGGTGATCTCCTCGGGATCGAGCTCGGACGGAAAATAGGCACCGGAGATCTTGGCGGCATGGATGCTCGCGCCTTCGAGATTGGAGGCCGAGAAATCGATGCCGCGCACGTCCGCCTGTCGGAAATAGGCATTACTGAAATCGATGCCGCTGGCATCCAGCCCGCGCAGGTCCAGCCCGCGCAGATCGGTACCGTTCAGGCGCACAGCCTCGCCGCCCTGCTTCAGGGTATTGAATTCCTCGATCTTGCCGTGGCGCAGCAGCTGGTACAGCGGATCGTCAGTAATGACGGGCTTATCGCTCATACTCGTCCCTCCCATTGGGCGAAGTCCTGAACATAACAGATATCCCCGCGGCACAAAACGTGAAGCCGGACCGGCGCCCGGCGGCAGGACTCAGAATCCGTACAACAGTTCCAGCAGGGCATCGAATTCGCCGCCGGCCTGCTGCAGACACCCCGGTACGGCCGCCGGGCCGACCCCGGCCTGCCGCCAGAGCTCCCTGGGGACATGCCCCAGCGCGGCGAGCACCGGTGCCGCATCCTCGATCTCGATGAAACGGGTATAGGGATCGTGTTCGGCGCCGGCCGCCGGCCCCGGCTGCTGCTCGACGGCGTGGGCGACCTGATTGGCCAGCGCCACCAGCGCCGTCTCGCGGGCACCCTGTTCCAGTCCAAGCGGGGCATGGTGACACGCGGCCGCCAGGCACAATTCCTCTGGCAGCTGCCAGTGCCGCAGCAGGGCGCCGCCGAGGGCGGCATGATCCCAGCCCAGCAGCGCACGCTCCTGCTCGCACAGATCCTCGGCGTGCGCCAGCACCGCCGGGCCCAGGCGGACGCACGCATCCGGCATCCGGGTGAACATCACCAGGTGCCCGATGTCGTGCAGCAGCCCGGCAATGAACAAGCGCTCGGCATGCAGCACACCTGCCTGACGGGCCAGCCCCTGTGCCACCAGCGCGACGAACACGCCGTGACGCCAGAAGGTAAGCATGTCGTAGCCCTGCAGTGGCTGGCCGCGAAACACCTCCACCGCCGCCATGGCCAAGGCCAGCTTGCGCAGTTCATTGATGCCGACCAGACCGACGGCACGGGAGACGGTATCGACCCGGGAAGGCAGGCCGTAGGCAGCGCTGTTGACCCGCTTGAGCAGCTGCGCGGTGAAAGCCGGATCCTGAATGATGATATGCGCGAAATCCTCCCTCCCGGCCTCGGGGTCGTCGGCCAGCAGCTGGATCTGCAGACAGACCTCGGGCAGCGACAGCAGGTCGGCGTTGTCCCGGATCAGCTGTTCGATCTGCATGCGTGCCGACTCCGTGGTTCGCCGTGGACGGAGATCAGCGCTGTGCCGGGTATCGATCCCGGTCATGCGCGGCTGCCAGATCCAGCCGCGGCCCACCCGGCACAATGCGCGACGGATTCAGCCAGGGGTGGCTCCAGTAGTAATGCGCCTTGATGTGCTCCAGGTTCACGGTCTGCGCGATGCCGGGGTACTGGTACAACTCGCGCAGATAGTTCGACAGGGCAGGGAAATCGGCAATGCGATTGCGATTGCACTTGAAGTGACCGACATAGACTGCATCGAAACGCACCAGGGTCGTGAACAACCGCCAGTCGGCCTCGGTCAGCCGCCCGCCGACCAGATAGCGCTGCCGTGACAGGCGGGCCTCGATTTCGTCCAGGGCTGCGAACAGGGCGTCGAAGGCCCGGTCATAGGCGGCCTGGCTGGTGGCGAAACCGGTCCGGTAGACACCATTGTTGATGTTCTCGTAGACGAAGGTGTTGATGGCGTCGATTTCATCGCGCAGCCCGACGGGATACATATCGAGTTGCGCATCCCCCCAGGCATCGAAGGCGGAATTGAGCATGCGAATGATCTCGGCCGACTCGTTGTTGACGATGGTGCGCCGCTCGCGATCCCACAGCACCGGCACGGTGACGATGCCGGTGTAGTCCGGTTGCGCCAGCCGGTAGAGTTCGTGCATATAGTCGCAGCCGTTGACCGTGTCGGCCGTGGCGCCGGGAAAGGACGCATCGAAGTGCCAGCCGGGCTCGCCCATGTGCGGATGCACCACGTCGACGCTGATCACCGCGTCCAGCCGTTTGAGCCGGCGCAGGATCAGGGTCCGGTGAGCCCAGGGGCAGGCGTAGGAGACATACAGATGGTAGCGCCCCGGCTCGGCCCTGAAGCCGCCCTCGCCGCCGGGACCGGGACTGCCGTCGGGCGTGACCCAGCTGCGGAACTGCGATTCCCTGCGGACGAATTCGCCGTCCTCCTGCTCACTGTCGAACCAGCCTTCGCGCAACTCGCCATTGACCATCAGACTCATCTCAACCTCCGTCGACCGCCTCTGCCAGCACGCAGCGGTTGCGCCCCTGTTCCTTGGCCCGGTACAGGGCCTGATCGGCACGCTCGAACACCGCCTCGACGGTATCGCCGTCGGCGAACAGCGCAATGCCGCAGGAGATGGTAATGGAGACATCCTGGCCGCGATAGTGGAACCCGCAGGCTTCGATGGCCACGCGCAGCTTCTCTGCCACCCGGCTCACATCCCCGACCCCGGCGCCGGTGACCAGCATGGCGAACTCCTCGCCGCCGAAGCGGGCGATGAAATCGGTCTCGCGGATGTTGTCGGCCAGCAGGCCGGCGATCACCCGCAGCACCTTGTCGCCGGCCTTATGTCCGTATTCATCATTGATCGGTTTGAAATTGTCCACATCCCAGACCAGCAGCGCCAGCGGGGTCTGGAAACGCTTCCAGCGGGCGTATTCCTGCTGCACCCGCTCATCCCAGGCCAGGCGATTGGGGATGCCGGTCAGGGCATCGGTCAGGGCCTGGCTGCGCTGCTGACGCACCCGCTCGCGCAGTTCGGCGGCCTCGCCTTCCAGGTCGTGCAACCGCTGCTGCAGGGTCTGCACACGGGCATCGGCGGCCTGATTGCGCGCGGTTTCGGCCTGGCGATGCTGTTCGACGTGTTCGACAATGGCGTCGATGCGCGCCTGTACCGTCTGCTTGAGCTGGCTCAATTCCTGGGCGTCCTGAACATCGGACTCGATCCCGCGCACCTGGGCCTGGACCGCATCGCCCAGTTCCCGCCCCTGCTCGTAGGCAGCCTGGCGCTCGCCTTCCGCCCCCTTGACGAAACTGTCGACGTCCTGCAGCCGGTCGGTGAGCTGCTGCAGAAAGTCCTCGATCTCCTGCTTTTCGCGCTGCAACTGCACCCGCATCTCGGCCACCATGTCGGTGATCTCATGCAGGGCGGCCAGCGTATCGCAGTCGCTGTCCTCCTCCAGCCGCTGCTGCAGCGCCTCAATGCGGGCGTCGAAGGCCTCCGGCAGCCCCAGCTGTTCCAGCAGCTGCAGCAGGAGTTCGTGGCCGGCAGCACCCGACGCCGGGGCGGTCATCCTTTCCTGCTGCGGCGCCGGACCGGCCGGACCCGGTTCCGACGCCCCGGCTTCGACCGCCACATCGGGGCGGGTCTGGCCGCCGAGCCAGCGGCGCAGACCGCGCGCCGGCGCTGCGGCCTGCGGCAGCTGAACCGCGAGCAGTTCGTTGAGCAGGGCCGCGACCCGGTCGACCGCCCTGGCTGCCTCGGCATCCTCCAGGGCGTCGAGTTGTTTGCGCAACGCCTTGAGCCGGCGCGCTTTGCCGCGCGGGAAACGGGTCTGCTCCAGCAGCAATTGCAGGCTCTCGACCGCTCCGGGGGTACGGGCGGCGCTGGCGCGGTCGCTATCGAGTCTGACCAGGGTGGCCGACATCGCTTCGATGCGCTGCTGCAGGGCGCGGTCGTCAGCCCGGTCGCGGATGGCGTTGCGCAATTCGCCCAGCTGGCGGTCCAGGGTGGCGTCGAGACCGTCGGCGGCCAGGCTCAGGCGCGTAATCGTCCTGCGCAGCAACTCCTCCATCCCCGCCCAGCGGCGCTCGCGGGCTTCGGCCTGTTCGACACTGTCGTAGTACTTGCGCTTCCAGGTTTCCAGTTGTGCGTGTTCGGTTTCCGTCATGACGGCTGCGCATCCCGTGGGTTCAATACTGCCCCGTGTGTCTGTATCGACGCCGGGCAGGAAGTCTTCAGATGTTCAGGCGCAGCGATGCGGGCAGGGTCAGATCCATAGCGATGGGCAGGTGATCCGAAACCGGGTAATTCAACACCCGGATACGGTCCACCTGCAGGGTGGGGCTGACCAGGATATGGTCGATGTTGCGGTTGGGCCGCCAGCTGGGGAAGGTATGCAGGCCGTGCACCGGCTCGGTCAGCAGGGTGCGGTTGATGAAGTAATCCATCTCCTTGGAATCGGAGGGAAAATTCATATCCCCCATGAGGATCACGTGGCGCTGCGCATTCACCAGCTCGCTCAGGTAGTCGAGCTGCTGCAGCCGTGCGCGCCGGCCCAGGGCGAGGTGGATGATCAGCAGCAGCAGGCTCTCCTCGCCCTGACCGTAGCGCAGCGACAGGGCGCCGCGCCCGGCGATGGGGCCGGGCAGCCGGTGTTCGATGATCTCGTGGCACTGGAACCGGCTGACCACGCCGAGCGCGTGGCGGGCGATCTGACCGATGCGGCGGTTGGTCTGGTCGTACCAGAAGGGGAACTCGGCCCGCTGGGCGATGTACTCGGTGAGATTGACGAAGCCGCTGCGCAGACTGCCGGCGTCGACCTCCTGCAGCCCGGCCAGGTCGTACTGGCCCACCAGCCGGGCAATGCGATCCAGGTTGTGGAACCGGGTGGCGTGCGGCAGCACGTGCTTCCAGCTGTGGGTGAGATAGTGGCGGTAGCGCGAGGTGCTGATGCCGGTCTGGATGTTGAAGCTGAGCAGACTCAGATGCTGCCCGGTATTGCCCACGGCGGTGCCGTCCCGATCCGGGATGTGCTCGAGCAGGGTGTCGATCTCGGCCGGACTCATAGCGGGCTGACCAGGTTGCCCAGCTTCTCGGTCAGGATCAGGTTCTCGCGATAATCGACCGGGCAGTCGATGATACTGACCGTGTCATCGGCCAGCGCCCGGCGCAGGGTGGGCATCAGGTCGGCGACCCGCTCGATGCGGTAGCCCTTCGCCCCGAACGACTCGGCGTATTTCACAAAGTCAGGATTGCCGAAGGCGACATGGGAACTGCGCTGGAAGGTGTTGTGCTGCTTCCAGTCGATCAGGCCATAGCCGCCGTCGTTCCAGATCAGCACCACCATGGCCACGCCCAGCCGCATGGCGGTTTCGATCTCCTGCGAGTTCATCATGAAGCCACCGTCGCCGGTCACGGCCACCACCCGGCGCTCCGGACAGGCCAGCCGTGCCGCGATTGCCCCCGGCACGGCAATGCCCATGCTGGCAAAGCCGTTGGAGATCAGGCAGGTGTTGGGATGTTCGCAGCGGAACATGCGCGCCATCCACATCTTGTGGGCGCCGACATCGCAGATGACGATGTCCTCCAGGTCCATGGCGGTGCGCAGGTCCCAGATGATCTTCTGCGGCTTGACCGGGAAGGCCTCGTCGCGGGCATGCTGGTTCATGTCCTCGATCAGCGCCTCGCGCAGCACCCGCATGGGATGGCCCTGGTGCGGCGTGGCCAGTTCGGCAATCCGCTTGAGGCTGTGACGGATATCGCCGACCACGCCGACCTCGGGTTCGTAGTGGGCATCGACCTCGGCCGGGCTGGTGTCGATATGGATGATCTTGCGGTCGCGCGTCGGATGCCACAGGTGCGGGTGGTACTCGACCAGATCATAGCCGATGCAGATGATGACATCGGCACGCGAGAAGCCGCAGCTGACATAGTCCTTGGCCTGCAGGCCGGCACTGCCCAGGGCAAAGGGATGCTTGAAGGGGATCACGCCCTTGGCCATGAAGGTGTTGGCGGTGGGGATGCCGAGATGCTCGGCGAACCCGGCCAGTTCCTTCCAGGCACGCGAGCGGATCACGCCATTGCCGGCCAGGATGATGGGATAGCGCGCCTGCGAGATCAGCTCGGCGGCATACTGCACCTTCTCCTGCGGCGGCTCCGAGAGCATCGACTGGCGGCTGCGCAGCGGCGGCTCCTCGGTGTCGAGCTTCATGATGTTCTCCGGCAGCTCGATGAAGGTCGCGCCGGTCTTGTCGGTCTGGGCCAGCTTGAAGGCCTTGCGCACCACCTCGGGGATGATGTTGGGCGCGACCACGCGCGAGGAATACTTGGTGATGGACTGGAACATCTGCTCCAGGTCCAGCACCTGGTGGGACTCCTTGTGCAGGCGGTGGGTATCGGCCTGGCCGGAGATAGCCACCAGCGGGGCATGGTCCATGTTGGCGTCGGCCACGCCGGTGAACAGGTTGGTGGCCCCCGGCCCCAGAGTGGCCAGGCAGACCCCGGCGCGGCCGGTCAGCCGACCGTAGACATCGGCCATAAAGGCGGCGCCCTGCTCGTGGCGGCAGGTGACGAAGCGGATGGAGGAGTCCAGCAGGGCATCCATCACGTCCAGGTTTTCCTCGCCCGGCACTCCGAAGATGTACTCCACACCCTCGTTCTCCAGGCACCTGACGAACAGTTCGGCGGCTTTCATACAGTCTATGGTATCAGGAATCGGACAATAAAAAGGCCCGCATGACGGCGGGCCACCCTATCCAAGTAGGTCGGGTTAGCGAAGTGTAACCCGACACAACGCCGAATTCCGTCGGGTTACGCCCTTCGGGCTAACCCGACCTACCCGACGGCTGCATCTCAGTCGCTGGTAACAGCGCGTTCCTGCTCGATCAGGTGATTGGTCACCTCGATCATGGCCGCGTGACTGCCGGCTTCGGAGGCCGAAGTGCGGTACTTGCCGTTGATGATGAGCGCTGGCACGCCGCGCACCCGGTAGCGCTGGGTCATCTCGCGCGCCCGGTTGAGCTTGGCCGCCACCCCGAAGGAATGGAAGGTCTTGTCGAAGTCCTCTGCCGTCACGCCCTGCTCGACGAAGAAGGCCTTGAGTTCATCGACCGTGTTGATCCGCTTGCGCTGCTCATGGATGGCCTGGAACAGCGGCTTGTGGATCTGCCCGGTCACGCCCAGCAGTTCAGCGGTATACCAGGCCCGTGCCAGCAATTCCCAGCGCGGACTCAGGACCGCCGGCAGGCGCACGAATTCGACGTCATCGGGTTTGCTTTCCAACCACTGCTCGATATGCGGCTCCAGCCGGTAGCAGTGCGGGCAACCGTACCAGAACAGTTCCACCACCTCGATCTTGTCCGGTGCCGAGGTCGGCTGGACGGTGGACAGGCGCTCGTACTCCTTGCCTTCCTCGAAGTTGGCCGCCTGGGCGGTGGCCAGGAACAGGCTGGTGAACAGCACAGCAACGGTTTGCATTAACTTTCTCATTCTTGGATCCCTTGGTTGTCGCGTTTACTCGCCCTTCTGCGGAAGGCATCTTCCCCTCCCTTGAGGGGAGCACCCGTACGGGCAAAAGGACTGGGGTGGGAAGGGTGCGCGTCGTATCCCACCCATGCAGGGTCCAGATACGCCCCCCTCCTCACCTCCCCCGCCAAGGGGGAGGGAACAAGGAAATAAACACCTTATTTCACAGTTCGCCGTAGGAGTGCAGCCCGGAGAGGAACATGTTCACGCCCAGGAAGGCGAACAGGGTGATGAACAGACCCACGATCGCCCACCAGGCCATGGGCGCGCCACGCCAGCCCTTGGTCAGGCGCATGTGCAGCCAGGCAGCGTAGTTCAGCCACACGATCAGGGCCCAGGTCTCCTTCGGATCCCAGGACCAGTAGCCGCCCCAGGCCTCGGCTGCCCACAGGGCGCCGAGGATGGTGGCCACGGTGAAGAAGGCGAACCCCAATGCGATGGACTTGTACATCACATCATCCAGCATCTCCAGGCTGGGCAGCACGCTGTTGCCACCGGGATAGCGCTGTTCCTGAGCGTTGCGGATCAGGTAGGCCACGCCCACCATGGCCGCCAGCGCAAAGGCGCCATAGCCGACGAAGTTGGCCGGCACGTGGATCTTCATCCAGTAGCTCTGAAGCGCCGGCACCAGCGGTTCGATCTCGTGGGCGCCGCGGTCAAAGCTGTACCAGAGCAGGAAGGCCACGGCGGCCGAGATCACCAGCAGCACAAAACCGCCCAGGGCCCGGGTTTGGTACTTGCGCTCATAGAACAGATACAGCAGCGCGGTAATGACGGCGAACAGGATGAAGACTTCGTACAGGTTGCTGACCGGGATGTGACCGAAGTCGGCATTGACCAGGTAGGACTCGCGCCAGCGCACCATCAGCCCCACCGTACCCATGACAGTGGCCGACCAGGTCATGGCGGTGGCGACCTTGCCGCTGAACTCCGAACGGGTGAAGGTGGCGAAGAAATAGGTCAGGGTGGCGAGCACATAGAGCGCGCTCATCCACATGATGGCCGACTGGCTGGCAACCAGATACTTCAGGAAGAAATTGCTGTCACGGGCGCCGATATCGGTGCCGTAGAGCCAGACGGCAAACAGACTGATGGCGGTGACCGCCAGGGTGTAGGGGCGAACCGGCTTCCAGCACCAGCCCCAGGCGACCAGGGAAACGGCGGTGCCGGCCAGGATGGCCACCTCGTAGCCGTCCATCAGGGTGTGATAGTGCCACCAGGCATAGATGCTGCCCGCCACCACCAGCAGGGCCCAGATCCAGTCGAAGGCACCGAGGCGCTGAAGGAAGGGGCGCTCGTCAAGTTCCTGCATCATCTGATCGTGTGTTACCGACATGAGGGTCTCCTGCTGGGCTCGGGTCTCCCGGGTAAGGACGCTGCACCGCCCCGGTCCCATTCCATTGCGTACGCATCAGGTATTATTGAGGAATCCACCCACTGAGACAACGGCGGGGCCAGTTTGCTCCCGCAGCGCTGAACCGGGGCTGAATCCGCGCCGTTCCGGCTCAGCCGGATTCCCCGGCGCGGCGAATACCCTGATACAACTGGGTGAATTCACGTTCGAAGTCGCGCCGGTCGCGTTCGCCGGAACCGGCCAGGATGACCTGGGTCTGGTCCAGCTGCGGCTGCAGCCACACCCAGATCCGGCGCTGACGCACGTAGAACATCATGAATACCCCGATCATGAGCAGTGTGAAGCCGAGATAGACCACGCTCTTGCCCGGGGAACGGGTGATCTGCAGACCCGAGGCCTGGACCTGCTCGAAGCTCTCCAGCTGCAGAAAGAAGGGCGAGCCGTACAGGGGCAGCGCGGTCACGGCATTGAGTGTATCCTCGTAGAAGCGGCTGTCGCGCTCGTTGATGCCCGCGCTGAGATCCACGCCCTCGGCGCGCAGCACCTCGGCATAGAGGGCGCTGAGGATATTGCGCAGCACCTTCATGTAGGCATCGATGACCTGCATGCGCCGATCCTCCGGCACAGTAGCCTCGACCTGCTCGACAATGCCGTCGAAACCGCCGCGGGCGAACATCCGCACCAGCCGGCCCATGGTGGCGGTGACCTCCTCGACCATGCCCGGCTCCTGCAGGCGCAGCTCGCTGAAGGTCTGGCGCACTGTCTCGGCGGCGATTTCGCGTACCCTGGCCTCGTCTCGCAGCAGGGCGTTGAAGGCCAGGAAGCGCTGCGGCGAACCGGCCGGATCGGCTGGGATGTGCAGGTAGAAGAACGGCTGGTTGGGGTTCTCGCGCACCCCGCTGAGGAAGAATTTCCGCCCCTCCAGCTCCACCGGCAGCATGTAGTTCTCGTACTCGCGCGCCTCGCCCTGGGTATTGCGCAGCTTGTAGGTGAAGCTGGGACCGAAGTTCTGGAACTGCTTGCCGGAATCCTCGGGCGCCGGGTTGACATTGAAGGGGCGGAAGGATTCGAACTCCAGGGTCTGGCGGCCGGCCGGGGTCTCGACCTCCAGGCTTTCGAACACCGCCGTTTCCACCTTCTGCGTGTCCAGGGTGGGATGACTCAGCGGCCAGGCGGTTAGGCTGAGGCCGGAGCCGCCGTCATCGAAGCTGGCCTGGTAGATGGCGTAGCCCTCGTAGATCAGCGGGTGGTTGACCGCGATGGTCGCCTCCACCGGCTGCTCGCGTTCCGGATCGTGGATCACCAGATCACTCTCGAAGGACTTGGGCTGCCCGGTCACATAATGCTCGATGCGGAAATCCTTCAACTCGATGGTAAAGGGCAGCGGCTGCACCAGGTAGCCGTCGCGCAGCTGCAGGAAGGCGATGCCGGCCCGGCCGCCCTCGGGGATGGTGACATTGCCGCGGAAGGAGGGATTGCCCTCGGGCAGCCAGCTGATCTCGGGCACCTGCGAGGCCGGGATGTCCCGGGTCTCCGGCTGAATCTGGCCGAGCATTTCCTTGATGCGGACGGGCAACTGGCCGTCGACCAGACCGCCGAGACAGATCACCACGATGGCCGTGTGGGTGAAGATGTAGCCCAGCCGGTTCCAGGAACCCTTCTTGGCCGCGATCAGATGGTGGTCATCGTGATCGGCGCTGCGGGTCTTGTAACCGTGCTGCCTGAGCCAGGCGCGGTAACGCGACTCCAGCGCAGCGACCGGCGCATCGGCGTGCCACTCCTGCACCTGGTGCATGTTGCGCAGCGAAACGGCCTGCACCCGGGTGCGGAACTGACGCATCTCGCGCACCATGTTCGGGGCATTGCGGTAGATGCAGACACTGGTGGAGATCACCAGAAAGGCCAGGATCACCAGGAACCAGCCGGCGGCGTAGACGTCGTACAGCCCCAGGCTCTTGAACACCTCGTGCCAGAAGGGCCCGAACTTGATGATGTAGTCCTGATAGGGCTGGTTCTGCTGCAGCACCGTCCCCACCACCGAGGCGATCGCCACCGTCACCAGCAGGGTAATGGCCAGGTTCATCGAACCCAGGAATTCGAGCAGGATGGTGCCGCGGGAGGGAATGTTGCGTTGCGCCGGGGAGTTCACGTGATTCCAGTCAGTTTGTCAGAAGCTGGCAGGTCGGCCAAGCATACTGTATCGGGCTGCATCCGGGCAAAACACCGGACCGGGAAAACGACAAGGGGCGGCCCATGGCCACCCCTTGTTCAGTCATATCGATTGCAGGAAAGTTCCCGGGACGCGATCAGCGCAGCCCCTGGATGTAGGAGGCCACGGCCTTGATTTCGGCATCGGTCATGCGCGCGGCGACATTGCGCATCATGCTGCCGTAGTCGTTGGCACGCGCACTGCTGCGGAAGGCCTTGAGCTGGATCCCGGTATAGGTGGCATGCTGCCCGGCCAGGGCCGGGAAATTGGCCGCCGGATTGCCCTTGCCGGCCGGGCCGTGACAGGCCATGCAGGCCGACACGCCGCTGGCCTTGTTGCCGCCGCGGTAGATCTGCTCGCCCAGTTCCACCAGGTCGGGATCGGCCTCGCCATACTGGATCTGCTGCGCGGCATAGTAGGCGGCCAGGTCCTGCATGTCCTGCTCGGACAGCGGCGCGGCCATCGGGGCCATGGTCTGGTTCTCGCGTTCGCCCGCCTTGAATTCCTTGAGTTGCTTGACCAGGTAGTCGGGATGCTGTCCGGCCAGCTTGGGCCATTCCGGATTGGCACTGTTGCCGTCGGCGCCGTGACAGGCAACGCAGGTGCTGGACTTTTCCTTGCCGGCGCTGGCATCACCCGCGGCCAGCGCGCCCGGCGCGGCCATCGCGGCGGAAACGGACAAAAGGGCTGCGAAAACAAACGGCTTGTTCATGGAAACGGAACTCCTGTGCCTCAAGGCCTTGGAAATTCAGGATGCCGGCGGGCATCGTGCGGGAAATGCGGCCAAAAACGGAGCGCCATTTATACCAGCGCCCGCCGCCCAATTCAACCTGACCGGCCTGTCACCAGGACATGACAGCGCCCGGAATTCCGGGGAAAATGCCCCCATGCACAACCCCTACACCCAGACCCGGTTTCAGGTCAGCGCCGCCGAGCCGCGCCAGGCCCCGCCCGATCGCGGCCGCGAGGTGGCCTTTGCCGGCCGCTCCAATGCCGGCAAGTCCAGCGCGCTGAACGCCATCACCGGCCAGAAGGCGCTGGCCCGGACCAGCAAGACCCCGGGGCGCACCCAGCTGCTGAATTTCTTCCAGGTCAACGACGCCGCCCGGCTGGTCGACCTGCCCGGCTACGGCTACGCCAAGGTGGGGGGCGCGACCCGGGCCCGCTGGCAGCAGAGCCTGGCCGCCTACCTGGAGCAGCGCCGTTCGCTGGCCGGACTGATCCTGCTCATGGATATCCGCCACCCGCTGACCGATTACGACCACCAGCTGCTGGAGTGGGCGCGGGCGGCCGGGCTGGCGGTGCACGTCCTGCTGACCAAGGCCGACAAGCTCAAGCGGGGTGCGGCGAAGACCGCCCTGCTGCAGGTCCGCCGCCAACTCGAGGCCGAGGGGCTGCCGGCCACGGTGCAGCTGTTCTCGGCCCTGAAGAAGGAGGGGCTGGAGGAGGTCTGGGCCGTGCTCGACGCCTGGCTGGAAAGATAAAAGAGCGCCACGGAATACACGGAAACCACGGAAATGTGTTTAAGACTTTGATTTATTCGTTATGCCCGTACCGGCCGGCACAGGCTCCGACGGGCATCTATCTCCCTGAAACACCTGGATTCCCGCCTTCGCGGGAATGACGCAGTGGGTAATACATAAGAGAAATCCTGTTGGCTGCCATGAATATGGCTTGGGTACACATGCAAATAGACTGGATCCAATACTCCCGCTTTATTTCTTGTCCGTGTTTTCCGTGTATTCCGTGGCGCTCTTGAATCCTGATGGAGCGGGCAAAAAAACGCCCCGGCTGCAAGGGGGAAGTCGGCCGGGGCAAGGTGTCACCCGGATGGGGTACCGGGTGGAGGAGTGGCCCGCTCCAGGGAGGGAGAGCGGACGTCCTGAACCATCTGTCCTGACTGTTGGATGCGGGTATGAACGGGAAAGTTCCCATGCCGGCGCATGCGATTACCCTGCATGATTGATGGGTTTCGGGCGCCCGCCCGCTGTCAGTGGGCCTCGTCCCAGTTGGCACCGACCCCCACCTCGACCTCCAGCGGAATGGCCAGCTCGGCCGCGGTCTGCATGCGCTCGCGGATGGCCGCCTGCGCCGCCTCGACATCGCCTGCCGCCACCTCGAACACCAGCTCGTCGTGGACCTGCATCACCATGCGCAGGTCCAGCCCGCCGCTGCGGATCCAGGCGTCGGTGCTGATCATGGCCAGCTTGATGATGTCGGCGGCCGTCCCCTGCATGGGGGCATTGATGGCGGTGCGTTCGGCCGCGGTGCGGCGCTGGTGGTTGCGGGCGTTGATCTCGGGCAGGTACAGGCGCCGGCCGAACAGGGTCTCCACATAACCCTGGTCATGGGCCTGCTCGCGGGTGCGGTCCATGTACGCCTTCACACCCGGATAGCGGGTGAAGTACAGATCCACGTATTCCTGCGCCGCGCCACGCTCGATGCCCAGCTGTTTCGCCAGGCCGAAGGCCGACATGCCGTAGATCAGGCCGAAGTTGATCGCCTTGGCGCTGCGGCGCTGCTCGCTCGTGACCTGGTCCGGCTGCGCGCCGAACACCTCGGCCGCGGTGGCGCGGTGGATGTCCTCGCCGGCGGCGAAGGCCGCGAGCAGCCCCTCGTCGCCGGACAGATGCGCCATGATGCGCAGCTCGATCTGGGAGTAGTCCGCGGCCAGGATGCGATAGCCCTGCTCGGCAATGAAGGCCTGGCGGATGCGCCGGCCGGACTCGGTGCGCACCGGGATGTTCTGCAGATTGGGCTCGGTGGAGGACAACCGGCCAGTGGCGGCCACCGCCTGATGATAGGAGGTGTGCACCCGCCCGGTGCGGGCATCGATGCGTTCGGGCAGCTTGTCGGTGTAGGTGGACTTGAGCTTGCTCAGGCTGCGGTAGTCCAGGATCAGCCGCGGCAGGCGATAGTCCAGCGCCAGCTCGGCCAGCACGCTTTCCGCGGTGGAGGGTGCGCCCTTGGGCGTCTTGGCCAGGACCGGCAGACCCTGCTGATCGAACAGGATCTCCTGAATCTGCTTGGGCGAGCCGATGTTGAAGGGCTGGCCGGCTTCCTCGAACGCGGCCTCCTCGATTTCGGCCATCTTGTGCGCCAGTTCCCCGCTCTGGGTCGCCAGCATGTCGCGGTCGACCTTCACGCCATTGCGTTCCATCCGCGACAGCACCGGTACCAGCGGCAGATCGATATCACTGAACACGCTCACCAGCGCCCTCTCCTGCTGCAGCCGCGGCCACAGGGTCTGATGCAGGCGCAGGGTGATGTCGGCATCCTCGGCGGCATAGGGCGCGGCGGTCTCGACCGGGACCTCGTTGAAGCTGAGCTGCTTCGCCCCCTTGCCGGCGACCTCCTCGTAGCCGGTGCATTTATGCGCCAGGTATTTCAGCGCCAGGGAGTCCATGTCATGGCGACTGGCGGTCGAGTCCAGGACATAGGATTCCAGCATGGTGTCGAAGGCGATGCCCCTGAGCTCGATGCCGTGATTGGCCAGCACGCTCATGTCGTACTTGAGGTTGTGACCGATCTTCTTCGGTGCCTTGTCCTCCAACAATTTCTTGAACTGCTTGAGCACCCGGTCGCGGTCGAGCTGTTCCGGCGCGCCGGCATAGTCGTGGGCCAGAGGCACATAGGCGGCCCGGTGCGTCTCCACGGCGAAGGACAGGCCGACGATTTCGGCCTGCATGTATTCCAGGCTGGTGGTCTCGGTATCGAAGGCGAAATGGTCGGCCTGCTCCAGTTCCTTCAGCCAGGCATCGAGCTGCGTCTGCGTCAGCACGGTCTCGTAGTCGACCTCGGCGGCGGGCGGCGCGGTCGCCGCCGAGGCTTGCGCCGGTTCATCGCTGCCCAGGATCTCCTTCAGCCAGGTGCGGAACTCCATCTGCTCGTAGAGTGCCTTGAGCGCCGCGCGGTCCGGCGGCTGCATGGCCAGGGCGTCGACGTCCTGCTTCAGCTCCAGGTCACAGCGGATGGTGGCGAGCTGACGCGACAGATCCAGCTGCGCCAGGTTCTCACGCAGGCTCTCGCCGACCTTGCCCTTGACCGATTCGGCCTGCTCGATCAGCGCATCCAACGAGCCGTACTCGTTCAACCACTTGGCCGCGGTCTTGGGGCCGACCTTCGGCACCCCGGGGATGTTGTCCGAACTGTCGCCGACCAGGGCCAGGTAGTCGACGATGCGCTCCGGCGGCACGCCGAACTTCTCAACCACGCCGGCGCGGTCCAGGGTGGTGTTGCTCATGGTGTTGACCAGGGTGATGCCGCCTTCGACGAGTTGGGCCATGTCCTTGTCGCCGGTGGAGATCAGCACCGGCTCGCCGCGGGCGTCGGCCTGCCGGGCCAGGGTGCCGATGACATCGTCCGCCTCCACGCCCGGGACCTGCAGCACCGGAAAGCCCAGCGCCCGGACGAGGGCGTGCAGCGGCTCGATCTGGGCGGCCAGTTCCTCCGGCATGGGCGGGCGGTTGGCCTTGTAGTGCTCGAACATCTCATCGCGGAAGGTTTTGCCTCTGGCATCGAACACCACCGCCACGTGCTCGGGCTGATAGTCTTTGAGCAGGCGCTTGAGCATGTTGACCACACCATAGACCGCCCCGGTGGGCTCGCCGCGGGAATTGGTCAGCGGCGGCAGGGCGTGGAAGGCCCGGTAGAGATAGGAGGAGCCGTCCACCAGGACGACCGGCTTGGTACTGGGCATGTAAACCTATCCTTGTAGAACTGATATCGCCGAATCCGGCATGGATTGTGTAACCCCGTCATTGCGAGGCGCAAAGCGCCGTGGCAATCTCCAACCACTTGATTCATTGGCACGAGATTGCCGCGCTGCGTTTTTGCCCTTCGGGTGCTCGCAATGACGGTCAACTGAATAAATAAGAGACATCTTAATGGTATCATCCCCCTACCACCCGGAAGGCAGATTACCTGTCGGGTGGACAACTATCATGGAATCTCGGTAGACAGAAAACTATGGACGACCAGACACGCCACCAGCACCCGGGCATGCGCCCCCTCAACGACACCCAGCTGACGCGGGAGTCCTGGAAGATCTTCCAGATCATGGCCGAATTCGTCGAGGGTTTCGAGCGCCTGGCGCGCATCAAGCCCTCGGTGAGCATCTTCGGCTCCGCCCGCACCGATCCCGAGAGCGGCGAATACAAACTGGCCGAGGACATCGCCCGCGCCCTGTCCGACGCCGGCTTCTCGGTGGTCAGCGGCGGCGGTCCGGGCATCATGGAGGCCGCCAACAAGGGCGCCCAGGCCGGCCGTTCGCCCAGCATCGGCCTGAACATCCAGTTGCCGCACGAGCAGGCCGGCAATCCCTACCAGGACATCGCGCTCAACTTCCGCCATTTCTTCTCGCGCAAGGTCATGTTCGTCAAATACGCCTCGGCCTACGTGGTACTGCCCGGCGGCTTCGGCACCCTGGACGAGCTGGCCGAGATCCTGACCCTGGTCCAGACCGGCAAGACCCGGCGCATCCCTATCATCCTGGTCTGCCACGAGTTCTGGGACGGGCTGATCGAGTGGTTCCGCACCACCCTGGTCACTTCCGGCACCATCTCGCCCGAGGACCTGGACCTGTTTCAGGTGCTGGACAGCCCGGACGAAGTCGTGAATGCTATTTTCGACTATTATGAAAACCGCGGCTTCGAACCCTCTGCGCAGGAACGCGAGATCCTGCTGGAACTCTGATCCGCCACCAGTTCGAACGCTTCATCGGATTCAAGGAACCGCCATGCGACGCACCGCACTGCTCACCAGCGCCCTCCTGTTCAGCATCACCGCCCACGGCCAGCCGCAGAGCGAGGAGATCGCTCCGCCCGGGCTGCCCGAACCCGATCTGCCCACCGCCGGCCCCCAGGACCAGGAAGCGATCGAGCCCGAGGTCACCATCATCCGCCGCCAGGACCGCACGGTGGAGGAATACCGGATCAACAATCAGCTCTACATGATCAAGGTCACGCCGCGCAAGGGCGTGCCCTACTACCTGATGGACAGCGACGGCGACGGCTCGCTGGAGACCCGTCGCAACGAGCTCGACCCGCACCTGCTGGTGCCGAGCTGGATCATCTTCAGCTGGTGAGCCCGGGACAGCACCGTGACTGAACCGCAGGATGGGTGAAGGCGTATGCGCCGCAACCCATCGGAGCATCGTTATCCATGATGGGTTGCGCTTCGCTCCACCCATCCTACCCGTACCGGCAGCGCCCCGAACACTCCCCCTAACCCCATAAAAACCCGTATAATCCCGGCCATCATGGCCCATCCCCTCGAAACCGGCGCACGCGCCCTGGAAACCCTCGCCGAGGCCGTCGGCCGGCTGGTGGCCTGGCTGACCGTTGCGATGGTGCTGGTCATGTTCGCCGTGGTGGTGATGCGCTACGCCTTCGACTTCGGCCGCATCTGGATCCAGGAAAGCGTGACCTGGATGCACGCCGCCGTGTTCATGCTCGGCGCCGCCTACACCCTGCGCCATGAAGGCCACGTCCGGGTGGATATCTTCTATCGCCGCTTCTCTCCCCGCACCCGCGCCTGGGTGGATCTTCTCGGCACCCTGGTGCTGCTGCTGCCCGTCACCCTGTATCTGCTGTGGACCGGCTGGGACTATGTCGCCGACAGCTGGGCCATGCGCGAAGGCTCTCTGCAGACCGGCGGCCTGCCGGCGGTCTACCTGCTCAAGAGCGCGCTGCTGGCCATGCCCGCCCTGCTGCTGATCCAGGGCCTGGCCATGCTGCTGCTGCGTCTGGCCACGATCCTGGGCGTATCTGCCGGACCCGGGCCGATGGAGCGGCACCGGTGATCGAACACCTGGCCGAATGGATGCCGCTGTGGATGTTCCTCACCGTGGCGCTGGTACTGCTGCTGGGCTACCCCGTGGCCTTCACCCTGGCCGGCACCGCGCTGATCTTCGCCTTCATCGGCGAAGCCGCCGGCCTGTTCGACCCCGCCTTTCTCGCCGCCCTGCCCAACCGGCTGTTCGGCATCATGACCAACGAGACCCTGATCGCGGTGCCGCTGTTCGTGTTCATGGGGGTGATGCTGGAACGGTCAAAGGTCGCCGAGAACCTGCTCGATACCATGTCTGCCCTGTTCGGATCGCTGCGCGGGGGACTGGGCATCTCGGTCACCCTGGTCGGCATGCTGCTGGCGGCCAGCACCGGCATTGTCGGCGCGACCGTGGTCACCATGGGCCTGCTGTCCCTGCCCACCATGCTGCGCCGCGGTTACAGCCCGGCGCTCGCCAGCGGCACCATCTGCGCGGCCGGCACCCTGGGCCAGATCATCCCGCCCTCGATCATTCTGGTCCTGCTGGGCGATGTGCTGTCCTCCGCCTACCAGCAGGCCCAGCTGGACATGGGCATCTTTGCCCCGGAAACGGTCTCGGTGGGCGATCTGTTCACCGGCGCCCTGATCCCGGGCCTGATCCTGGTCGGGCTGTACCTGATCTATCTCCTGCTGGTCGCCTGGCTGAAACCGGCCAGCATGCCGGCGATGGATGCCGCCGAGGTCGCCGCCCTGCGCGGACCGGGCGTGATCCGGCGCATGAGCAGCGCCCTGCTGCCGCCGCTGGTGCTGATCGTCGCCGTGCTGGGCTCGATCATGGGCGGCCTGGCCACCCCCACCGAGGCCGCCTCGGTCGGCGCAATGGGCGCCATCCTGCTCGCCATTTCCCAACGCCAGTTCAGCCTCGCCATCCTGCGCGACGTGGCCCGCAGCACCACGCAGGTGACCAGCATGGTGTTCCTGATCCTGATCGGGGCCTCGGTATTTTCGCTGGTATTCCGCGGCTACGGCGGCGACGAACTGGTCGCTGAGCTGCTCACCGGCCTGCCCGGCGGCGTCTTCGGCGCGGTGCTGGTGGTGATGCTGGTGATGTTCCTGCTCGGCTTCGTGCTGGACTTCATCGAGATCACCTTCGTGGTGGTGCCCATCGTCGGCCCCATCCTGCTGGCCATGGGCCTGGATCCGGTCTGGCTGGGGGTGATGATCGCCATCAACCTGCAGACCTCCTTCCTCACCCCGCCGTTCGGCTTCGCCCTGTTCTACCTGCGCGGCGTGGCCCCGGCCGAGGTGAAAACCGGCCAGATCTACCGGGGCGTGGCGCCCTTCATCCTGATCCAGCTGCTGATGCTGGGCCTGCTCGCCGCCTGGCCGGCCATCGCCACCTGGCTGCCGGGGGTGGTGTACGGCTAGCCAGCGGCGGCGCCTTCAACGCCTCAGCGGTTTTGAACAACCCGGCGTCCGACCCGGCCCGAACTGCTCAATAATTCCGCTCCGTGTCCGATCATCTGAAAGTACGCCCCGTTCCCCAACCCCGAGCGAGACCCTCCCGCATGCTGCACGAAAACCACCGCCTGCATTACATGTACACCCGTCTGTACCGGGCCTGGCAGGAGGATGAGTTCCGGCTGCACTTCCAGACCCTGATGGATGCAAAGCAGCGCCGGCTGGCCGGTTTCGAGGCACTGGTGCGCTGGTATGACAAGGCCGAGGACAGGATCGTCCAGCCGGGCGAGTTCCTGCCCTTCGCCGAGGACACCGGCCTGATCGTGCTGATCGGGGACTGGATCCTGCGCGAGGCCTGTCGCCAGGCCCGGCTGTGGAACCGGCTGTCGTCGTCGACCGTCGTCGTGGCGGTCAACCTGGCCCCGGTGCAGTTGCTCGACGCCGATCTGGTCGGCCAGGTCGAGGCCGCCATCGAAGGTCTGCCGGCCGGTGCCCTGAAACTGGAGATCCCGGAACAGTGCCTGGTCGAACACGCCCGTGCGGCGCGCAGGCCGCTGCAGAAACTGAAATCCCTGGGGGTGCAGCTGGCCATTGACGAGTTCGGTGCCGGCTACTCATCCATCCCCGCCCTGATCAGGTTCCCCTACGACGAGATCAAGCTCAGCCGCCGCTTCATCGCCAAGCTGCAGACCCTGCCCGAGGCCCGGGTGCTGGCCGCCGGCATGATCGACATCGCCCACAAGCTGGGCAAACGGGTGGTGGCCGTGGGAGTGGAGACCGAGGCGCAGGCCGGCATGCTGCGCGACATGGGCTGCGACCTGCTGCAGGGCTACCTGTTCGGCGAGCCGGGCCTGGCGGGGCAGATGAGCCTGAAGGCGGGGTGATCGGGCTGAGGCGGGATCAACGCAGAGGGCGCGGAGGCGCAAAGAAAATTCATAATAAATGCGGGACAGGAAGGTAGGTCGGGTTAGCGCAGCGTAACCCGACAGTGGCCGGCATGTTGGGTTACGGTGCCATGCACCTAACCCAACCTACACGCATTAATCATTCTCTGCGTCTCCGCGCCTCTGCGCCCTCTGCGTTGACAGCGCCAACGCGAAACAGACCTACTCCCCGTCCGCTGACTCCTCCGTCTCCACCGGTTCGCTGAACTTGCATTCCTTCTGCGGGCAGACCTTCTCGGTGCCGCGGCGCTTGGTGGTCTTGAGGGTGAGCATGGGCCAACCGCAGTCGGGGCAGGGCTCGTCAACGGGTTCGTTCCAGACAGCGTACTTGCAGTCGGGGTATCGCGAGCAGGAATAGAAGATCTTGCCGGAGCGCGCCTTGCGCTTGAGCATGCTGCCCTGCTTGCACTCCGGGCAGGTCACGCCGGTGTCCTCGGGCTTTTCCAACGGCTCGATGTACTTGCAGTCGGGGTAGCCCGAGCAGCCGATGAATTTGCCATAGCGGCCGGTGCGGATGATGAGCGGCGAGTCGCATTCGGGACAGCTGCGGCCCTCGATATATTCGGGCTCGGCGTCTTCCTTGTCCTCACCGACATTGCGGGTGTAATCGCAATCGGGATAACCGCTGCAGCCGATGAAGCGCCCGCGCCGGCCCAGCTTGATCTGCAGCGGCTGGCCGCACTTGGGGCATTCCTCATCCAGTTCCTCGGTGGTGACCTCCTTGCGGGAGACGCCTTCCTCCTTGGTCTTGATACGCTGTTGGAAGGGATCCCAGAACTGGTGCAGCAGCGGGACCCACTCGCGCTCGCCGCGGGCGATCTCGTCAAGGTCGTCCTCGAGCTTGGCGGTGAAATCGTAGTCCACGTACTGGTCGAAATGCTGGGTGAGGAACCGACTCACCACACGGCCCACGTCGGTGGGCTGGAAACGCTTCTTCTCCAGGGTGACGTACTCGCGCTGCTGCAGGGTGGAGATGATGGAGGCATAGGTCGAGGGCCGGCCGATGCCGTGTTCCTCCAGCGTCTTGACCAGACTGGCCTCGGTGTAGCGTGGCGGCGGTTCGGTGAAGTGCTGCTCGGGGCGCAGTTTGACCAGACTGACCACGTCGCCCTCCTCCAGCCGCGGCAGCATGTTCTCGTCGGACTCGGCCTTGGCGTCGTCCTGACTCTCCTGGTAGACGCTGATGAAGCCGGGGATGGCGATGGTCGAGCCGGTGGCGCGCAGCACGTTGCCCTCGCCGCAGGGGAAGTCCACGCCGACGGTGTCGATAGTGGCATGAATCATCTGACAGGCAACGGTGCGCTTCCAGATCAGATCATAGAGCCTGAACTGCTCCTGGCTGAGATGCGACTTGATCTCCTCCGGCACCCGCATGGCCGAGGTCGGACGGATGGCCTCGTGCGCCTCCTGGGCGTTCTTGGCTTTGGTCTTGAAGGTACGCGGCGCATCGGGCAGGTTGTCCGCACCGTAGCGCTGACTGATCAGTTCGCGGATCTCGTCGAGGGCTTCGTTGGCCAGCGTCACGGAGTCGGTACGCATGTAGGTGATGAGACCGACTGCGCCCTCGCCGATGTCGATGCCTTCATACAGCTGCTGGGCCACGCGCATGGTACGGCTGGCGGTGAAGCCCAGCTTGCGCGAGGCCTCCTGCTGCAGGGTGGAGGTGATGAAGGGCGCGGCCGGATTGCGCTTGCGCTGCTTCTTCTCGACCTTGCCGACGGTCAGTTCGCCGCCGGCGGCCTCGATCAACTCCTGCTCGACCTTGCGGGCCTTGTCCTCATTGTTCAGCGTGAACTGGCCGAGCTTCTTGCCGTGCAGCACATTGAGTTTGGCGACGAAGGCCTGGTCGTCCTTTTCCAGGTCGGCCTCCACCGTCCAGTATTCGCGCGGCCTGAACTTCTCGATCTCCTCCTCGCGCTCGACGATCAGCCGCAGGGCCGGACTCTGCACCCGGCCCGCCGACAGTCCCCGGCGCACCTTCTTCCACAGCAGCGGCGAGAGGTTGAAGCCCACCAGGTAATCCAGCGCCCGGCGCGCCTGCTGGGCATTGACCAGGTCCATGGACAGGCCGCGGGGATGCTCGATGGCCTCCTGGATGGCGCGCTTGGTGATCTCGTGAAACACGACCCGGTGCACCGGCTTGTCCTTGACCGCCTTCTTGTTCTTGAGCAGTTCGTACAGATGCCAGGAGATGGCCTCGCCCTCGCGGTCCGGGTCAGTGGCCAGGATCAGATCGTCGGCCTTGTTCATGGCCTTGGCGATGGCGTCGACGTGCTTGGAATTGCGATCGATGATGTCGTACTTCATGGCGAAGTCGTGCTCGGGATCGACCGCACCGCCCTTGGGCACGAGATCGCGCACATGACCGTAGGAGGCCATGACTTCGTAGTCCTTACCGAGATATTTCTTGATCGTCTTCGCCTTGGCGGGCGATTCCACGATCACCAGATGCTTACCCATACGACGTTCGTGAACCTGTAGTGATGGATTCGATGGCGACGTGCCGTACCGGTCCCGGTCAGTGTATCCGACGGGCGCGGAACAGGGGTCGCATGGCGGGCGGGACCGGACCGCTGTTTATATCAATGCAGCTTTCCGGCGTATTCGTCAAACACCAGGTCTTCCATCCAGGCGTAGGCGGCCTCTTCGCCCGGCTGGTTGAACAGCACCATGAGGATGATCCACTTGAGCTGGTCGATATCCACTTCCTCGGCATCCAGCGCCATCACCCGGTCGATGATCAGTTCGCGGCTGGCGGGGGTGAGGATGTCCATCTGCTCCAGAAACAGGATGAAGCCGCGGCACTCCAGATCCAGGCGCTGGCACTCGGCATCGGTGTACACGCGCAGCGCCCGCCGGGGCTGCGGGTTGGGCAGACTGACATCGCGGTACTGGGCCAGACCGTCCAGCCACTCGAAGGCCTTGTTGATCTCGCCGGGGGTGAAACCGGCCTCGATCAGTTCGACATGCAGGGATTCACGGTCGGGATGCCATTCGGGATCGTCGTCCATGTAATAGTTTTCAAACAGGTACATCAGCACGTCGAACATGCTTTCCTTCATTTCAGACCTCGTCATTGAGCCGGAGATAGGCGCCGCCGGCCTGGCTGGCCACCCGCCCCTCCAATTCCAGGATCAGGAGCATGGAGGAAACCGCCTCCGGCGTCAATCCACTGGCTGTAACCAGTTGATCCACTGTGACGGGTTCATAACCCATCTGTTCCAGCAACTTACGCTGCTCCGGCGACGGCCGGACAGCACCGGCGGCGGCCGTGGCCGGCGCCGGGGGATCCGGCTGCGACAACGCAATGCTGGCCAGGGCATGCAGTTCCTCGAGCACATCGCCACCGGTCTCCACCAGTTTGGCGCCCTGGCGGATCAGGGCATGGCAACCGCGGGCAAGCGGGTTATGGATGGAACCGGGGATGGCGAACACCTCGCGGCCCTGCTCCAGGGCCGCGCGGGCGGTGATCAGCGAGCCCGAACGCAGCGCGGCCTCGACCACCAGCACACCCAGGCTCAACCCGCTGATGATGCGATTGCGGCGCGGAAAGTGCTCGGCCCGCGGCGGGCTGCCGACAGGCAGCTCCGAGACCAGCGCCCCGCCCGCCGCCACGATGGCATGGGCCAGGTCGCGGTGACGGGCCGGATAGACCCGGTCCAGTCCCGTCCCCATCACGGCCAGGGTATAGCCGTCGGCCTTCAGCGCCCCCTGGTGGCCGGCAGCGTCCACCCCCAGCGCCAGGCCGCTGGTCAGGGTCAGCCCGGCCGCGGCCAGGTAGCGGGCGAACTCGAAGGCGTTGTCCCGCCCGGGGCGGGTGGGGTTGCGGCTGCCGACCAGGGCCAGCTGGGGGTCATTGAGACGCGCGGGGTCGCCGTGCACATAGAGCAGCGGCGGCGGGTCCGGGATGGCGGCCAGCAACTGCGGATAGGCCGCGTCCGCGCGGGTAATGATATGGTTGCCCGGATCGGATTCGCGCCAGGTGAGGTCCCGCTCCACCCCCGACCGATCCGGCCGGCGCAGGGCCGCGCGCAGGTCCGCCTTGAGCCATGCCGGCGGATCCCGCAGGGCCTGTTCGGGCCGGCCGTCGGTGGTCTCGATCAGCTGATTGAAGGTATGCGCGCCGAGGCCGGGGCTGTGCCACAGCGTCAGCCAGTCGCGCAGGCGGTCTGCATCCATGCAGTCATCCTCCCTGAAAAGGAAACGGCCCGGCAAGCGCCGGGCCGCATCGGGGGTCTGCCGTGACGGCTCAGGGGTTGGTGACGATGTCCATCAGGTGGATGGCGCGGGTCGCCTCCATCACCAGGCCGTAGCTGAGCTTGTCGAAGGTGCGGAATACCAGCAGGATGCCGGCATCCTCGTTCGGCAGCTGAACCTGTTCCCTGTCCTTGCCGAAACGGTCGCGGATCAGGGCGCCGGCCTGCTGGATCTTCAGCACATCGCCGGCCTCCAGGCCTTCGCGCTGGCCGCGGTTGATCACCACGACCTGATACTGGCCGATCTGGGTCACGCCGTCGACCACCGCGATGATCTTGCCCTCGATCTCGTTTTCCGGGGCCCCGGGCAGGAAGTGGGTGCGCACCTCCTCCTCCCGCACCGGCAGCAGCCGGTCACCCAGGCTGACCTCGCGCGTGGTCTCGACCAGTTCCAGGGTCGCCGGGTCGCCGTGGCGCTCGATCACCGCCTCGCCGACATACAGCGCCCGGTGGCCCAGCAGTTCGCCGGTATCGGGATCGATGTAGGCCTGCTGCGGTTCGAACACATTGTAGCGCTCATACTCGGTCGTGGTACCGCGGGCATAGACCCGGTCGCCGGCCCCGGTGACGATGTGCTCGTCGGCCGTATCCAGCACGTAGCCCGCGCTCTCCAGCGCATCGGCGTCCAGCACCAGCGGCTTGGTCAGGAACTGGTGAATGGCGTCGATGGGAATGGTCGGGATGGCCTGATCCAGCGGGGTGGCGCGCACCTCGGGCGAGAGCTTGACCGTGCGGTGCCCGCGCTGGACCCGCAGCTGCGGCTTGCCGTCGATATAGACCAGGCTGATGACGTCCCCGGGGTAGATCAGGTGCGGATTCTCGATCTGGGGATTGACGTACCAGACCTCCGGCCACAGCCAGGGGTCGCGCAGGAAGGTCTCCGAGATGTCCCACAGGGTATCCCCCTTGACCACGACATAGCGCTCCGGGTGCTGCGGGTTGAGGGCGATCTCGTCCGCACCGGCCATCAGGGTGGTGGAGGCGAGCAGGATTCCGAGCAGTCGTTTGAACATAGGCGTCCCTTTTATTCGTTCTGGGGCATGGGGATCCGGCGCAGCATGCCCGGCCCCTCCCCGGCAGCAGCCCCCCTGTCCATCACAGTTCGGCCTGCCGTGCAAAACCCTGATTTGCCTGGTGTGGAAAACCGGCGCAGGATTCCTTATATTATCGCCGTAGGCAGCGACTTACTTTAGCAATATATCCAAGTGCTTAAAAGGCATTTGTGACAGGACTCACATGAGCAGACTCGAAATCCTGCATTTTCCCGACCCCCGGCTGCGCAACCGGGCCGAGCCGGTGGCCGTGGTTGACGACGAAATCCGCCGTCTGGTGGACGACATGTTCGAGACAATGTATGCCGCCCCGGGCATCGGTCTGGCCGCCACCCAGGTCAATGTCGCCAGGCGGGTGCTGGTCATCGACATCAGCGAGGAGGGCAATGAGCCCCGGGTATTCATCAACCCCGAAATCCTCGAGACCTCCGGCACCGAGGAGATGCAGGAGGGCTGCCTGTCCGTGCCCGGCATCTACGAAACCGTCCAGCGCGCCGACCGGGTCAAGGTACGCGCCCTGGACCGCGACGGCCAGTCCTTTGAACTGGAGGCCGAGGGCCTGCTGGCGGTATGCATCCAGCACGAGATCGACCACCTGGACGGCAAGCTGTTCGTGGATTACCTCTCCGGCCTCAAGCGCCAGCGCATCCGCAAGAAGCTGGAGAAGGAGCGCCGTCATGAAGGCAGCAGCAGCCCGGTGAAGCAGGCCGAGCCGGTCATCTGACCCTGCGGCTGCCCGCCTGCGGTCCTCCCCGGCGTCCGGAGCGGTTACAATGACCGCTGCCCGTTCACAGCCGTAACAGTCATAATGAAAATCGTCTTCGCCGGCACGCCCGAATTCTCCGTTCCGCCCCTGCAGACCCTGATCGACAGCGATCACGAGGTGGTCGCCGTCTACACCCAGCCCGACCGGCCCGCCGGGCGCGGGCGCAGGCTGCAGGCCGGCCCGGTAAAGGCGCTGGCGCTGGAACACGCGCTGGCGGTCGAACAGCCGATCAGTCTCAAGCCGGCCGAGACCCTGGAGCGACTCCGGGCCTGGCGCCCCGACCTGATGGTGGTGGTCGCCTACGGCCTGCTGCTGCCGCCGGCGGTGCTGGAGATCCCGACGCATGGCTGTGTGAACATCCATGCCTCGCTGCTGCCGCGCTGGCGCGGCGCGGCACCGATCCAGCGCGCCATCGAGGCCGGGGACAGCGAGACCGGCATCACCCTGATGCAGATGGACGCCGGCCTGGACACCGGCCCCATGCTGGCCAGGGCCTCGACGCCGATCTCCGACAGCGACACCGCCGCCGATCTGCACGACCGCCTGGCCGGACTCGGTGCCCGACTGCTGGGCGAGCAGCTCGAGGCCATCCTGGCCGGCCGCCTCCCCCCCGTGCCCCAGGACGAGACCCAGGCGACCTATGCCGCCAAGCTGCACAAATCCGAGGCCGACATCGACTGGACCCGACCAGCCCCGCGGCTGCTGCGCCAGGTCAATGCCTTCAATCCCTGGCCGGTGGCGCAAACCGGATTCGGCGACCGGACCCTGCGCATCTGGCGCGCCGCCTGCCTGGCGGCCGCGGGCGATCACGGCCGCCCGGGCTCTGTGCTGGCGGCCGGCCGCGAGGGGGTGGATGTCGCCTGCGGGACCGGCGTGCTGCGCCTGCTCGAGGTCCAGCTGCCCGGCGGGCGGCGCATTCCGGCCGGGGACTTCGGTCACGCCCAGACGCTGGACGGCGTCTGCCTCGGCCCGGCGGCAGGGACTTGACCGCCGACGCCTCCAGCCGGGAGCGGGCCGCCCGGGCCCTGGCCGCGGTCAGCCAGGGCGCCTCGCTCAGCAGTGTCCTGCCCGCCGCGCTGGAGGGTCTCACCGCCCAGGACCGCGGCTTTACCCACGAACTCATCTACGGCGGCCTGCGCCAGTACCAGCGCCTGGAGGCCATCCTGGCCGGCCTGCTGCGCCAGCCGCTCAAACCGCGTGATCGCGACATCCACTGCCTGCTGCTGCTGGGCCTGTATCAGCTGAGCGCGCTGGAGGTCAAACCCTATGCCGCGGTACATGCCACGGTCGAGGCCGCCCGCGCCCTGGGCAAGGCCTGGGCGGCAAAACTGATCAACGGGGTACTGCGCAACTATCAGCGCCGCGCCAGTGAACTGGAAGCACAGCTGCAAGGCGATCCGTCCGCCCGCTACAGCCACCCCGCCTGGCTGCTGGCGCGCCTGCAGCAGGACTGGCCGCACGACTGGGAAGCCATCGTCGAAGCCAACAACCGCCAGCCGCCGCTGAGCCTGCGGGTCAACGCCCGCCACGGCGATCGCGCCGGCTATCTCGAGCGGCTGGCCGCGGCCGGCATCCAGGCCGCCCCGCTGGCGCATACCAGTCACGGCATCCGACTGGAGCAGACCGCAACCATCGACCGCCTGCCCGGTTACGCCGAAGGCGACTTCTCGGTCCAGGACGGGGCCGCCCAGCTGGCCGCCCCCCTGCTGGGACTCGCCCCGGGCCAGCGGGTGCTGGACGCCTGCGCCGCCCCCGGCGGCAAGACCGCCCATCTCCTGGAGACCGAACCGGCACTGCAGGAACTGGTGGCGGTGGAACTCGAATCTGACCGCCTGCAGCGGGTGCGCGACAACCTGGACCGCCTGCGCCTGCAGGCGCGGCTGGTGCAGGGTGACGTGGGCCGGCCGCAGGACTGGTGGGACGGCGCCCCCTTCGACCGCATCCTGCTGGACGCGCCCTGCTCGGCCACCGGCGTCATCCGCCGCCACCCGGACATCAAGCTGCATCGCCGGCCCGCCGACATCGACCGCCTCACCCGGCTGCAGGCCGGGCTGCTGGACGCTGTCTGGCCGCTGCTGCGCCCGGGCGGCCGGCTGCTGTATGTCACCTGCTCGGTGCTGCGGGCCGAGAACGCCCTGCAGGTCGATGCCTTTGTCCAACGCTGCGCCACGGCCCGGCCTGCGCCCATCGCCGCCGACTGGGGCCGGGCGGACGGGGCCGGCCGTCAGCTGCTGCCGATTGTGAACGGGGTGGATGCAGCGCCCATGGATGGCTTTTACTATGCCTGCCTGGAGAAGGCGATGGACGAAGCGGCATGACCCTGATGATGGATCCCCTGCGAACCCGGCTCCCGGGCTGGCTGCTGCTGGGCTGGCTGGCCCTGACCGCCACACCGGCGCAGGCCTTTGACGTCGAATCCATCCACCCCCACTGGGACCGCGACGTGCTGCGCCTGGACGCCCGGCTGGACTTCACCCTGACGCAGGAAGCCCGTACCGCGCTGGAAAACGGCGTGCCGCTGGTGCTGCTGCTGCAGATCGAAGTGCTGGAGCCGCGCGACTATCTCTGGGACAGGGTCGTGGCGCGGCTGCGCCAGCGCTACCGCCTGAGCTATCACGCCCTGAGCGAACGCTACATCGTGCAGCGACTGAACACCGGCGTACGCTCCAGCTTCCCCTCGCTGGAAGGGGCGCTCTACAGTCTGCAGCAACTGGAGGGACTGCCGGTACTCGACCGCAGCCTGCTCCAGCCCGGACACCGGTACTACGGTCAGCTGCGGATCAGCCTGGATACCGAGGCCCTGCCCACGCCCCTGCGGGTCTGGGCCTATGTCTCCGCCGACTGGCGCCTTTCCAGCGACTGGCACCCATGGCCGCTACAGCCGTGAAACGCTTCGGTCGCGGCCTGTGGCCGATGCTGCTGCTGTTCGCGCTGCTGCTGGTGTCGCTGTCGTTCATGAGCGATGCCACCCACAACTCCGAGCGCTTCGGGCGCATGTACTCCTGGCTGCTGCTGACCAATGCCGCCGGGCTGCTGATCCTGCTCGGTCTGATCGGACGCAACCTGTACTGGCTGATCCGCCAGGTCCGCGCCGGCGCCCCGGGCGCGCGGCTGACCTCGCGCATGGTCTGGATGTTCGTGATCCTGGCCGTGGCGCCAGTCAGCGTGGTCTATTACTTCTCCCTGCAGTTCCTGCAGCGCGGCATCGACACCTGGTTCGATGTCGAGATCGAGAACTCGCTGGAAAGCGCGCTGGAACTGAGCCAGTCGGCCTTCGATGTGCGCATGCGCGACCGGCTGCGCACCACCGAACAGCTGGCCGGGGAACTCACCGAGGTGCCCTCGCCGCTGGCCCCGCTCAGCCTGTTCGACCTGCGGGTGCGCTCCGGCGCAGTGGAGTTGACCCTGCTCAGCCACAACGGCCGCATCATCGCCTCCAGCGGCCTGGAGTCGACCAGCATCGTGCCCGACCGGCCCGGTGATGCAGTGCTGCTGCAGCTGCGTCGCGGCGCCTCCTACGTGGGCCTGGATCCCAGCGGCGACGGCGGCCTGCACATCCGCGCCGTGGTGCCGGTTCCGCTGGCCACGCCGACCTCGGAGCAGCGCATCCTGCAGGCCCTGTATCCCATCCCGGAACGTCTGAGCACCCAGGCCGACGAAGTGCAGGCGGCCTATGCCCGCTACCGCGAACTGGCCTACCTGCGCAAGCCGCTCAAATACAGTTATACGCTGACGCTGTCGGTGGTACTGGTGCTCAGCCTGCTGTCAGCAGTGTGGGCCGGCTTCTATGCCGCCCGCAAGCTGGTCGCCCCCATCCGCAATATCGCCGAGGGCACCCGGGCAGTGGCCGACGGCGACTACAGCCGGCGGCTGCCCTCGACCAGCGACGACGAACTGGGCTTTCTGGTGCGCTCGTTCAACATGATGACCCGGCGCCTGGCCATGGCCCGCGACCATGCCCGGCGCAGCCAGCTCGAGGTGGAGGGCCAGCGCACCTATCTCGAGACCCTGCTCGGCAGCCTGTCATCGGGCGTGATCAGCCTCTCGCCGGACCAGCGCATCCGCACCGTCAACACGGCCGCCGAGACCATCCTCGGCATCCCGCTCAAACGCAGCGCGGGGGAACCGCTGCAGGCACTGGTGACCGCCCATCCCTTCCTGGAACCGCTGCAGGAGGCCATCGAACGCCACCGCGAGGCCTCGGGCGGGCCGCACTGGACCGATCAACTCAGCCTGTTCGGCCCCAACGGGCGCCAGGTATTGATCTGTCGCGGCGCCCGTCTGCCCGGCGACGGGGTACGCCCGGGCGGCCAGGTGCTGGTACTCGATGACGTCACCGCCCTGATCCAGGCCCAGCGCGACGCCGCCTGGGGCGAGGTGGCGCGGCGCCTGGCGCACGAGATCAAGAATCCGCTCACCCCGATCCAGCTCTCGGCCGAGCGGCTGCGGCGCAAGTACCTGCCCGGCATGGAGGCCTCCGAGGGCGAGGTGCTGGACCGGGCCACCCACACCATCATTCACCAGGTCGAATCCATGAAGGAGATGGTCAATGCCTTCTCCGATTATGCCCGCGCCCCGCAGCTGGAACTGCGGCCGCTGGCGCTCAACGAACTGGTGGCCGAGATCGCCGAACTGTACCGCGGCATGCACCCGAATGTGGAGTTGGAACTGGCGCTCGATCCCGCGGAGCCCTGGACCGAGGCCGATCCCAACCGGCTGCGTCAGCTGCTGCATAACCTTATCAAGAACGCCCATGAGGCCATCGGCACCGAGCAGCCCGGACAGATCCGGCTCGAGACCCGCTGCCGGGTCGAGGATGACACGCCCTATGCCGATTTGTGGGTGTGCGACAACGGCCCGGGCTTCCGCGCCGAGGTCAGCGAACAGCTGTTCGAACCCTATGTCACCACCAAGACCAAGGGCACTGGCCTGGGGCTGGCCATCGTCAAGAAGATCGTCGAGGAACACGGCGGCCAGCTGCAGGCCGGCAACCGCGACGACGGCGGAGCCTATGTGCGCGTGCAGCTACGCCAGGTACCCCGACCGCAGGCCACGGCATAGGCAGCGGCCGCATCAAGTGGTTATACTCTAGGGCCGGGAGCCGAACCGGCCCGGCCATAACAACCGCGCGCAGCCAAGCCAATGTCCTCAGCCCATATCCTGGTCGTCGACGATGAACCGGATATCCGCACCCTGATCCAGGAGATTCTGGAAGAGGAAGGGTACGACGTCAGCGTCGCCGACAGCGGCGGCGGCGCCCGGCGCCAGCGTCGCACCCATCGTCCCGATCTGATCCTGCTCGATGTCTGGATGGAGGACATCGACGGCATCTCGCTGCTGCGCGAATGGGCCGAAGGCGGCGAACTGCCCTGCCCGGTCATCATCATCTCCGGCCACGGTACGGTCGAGACCGCGGTCGAGGCCACCCGCCTGGGCGCCTACGACTTCATCGAAAAGCCCATCTCGCTGGCCAGGCTGCTGCTGGTGGTCGAGCGCGCCCTGGAGGCCGACAAGCTCGCCCGCGAGGTGGTCGACCTCAAGCAGCAGCTGCCGGTGGTGCCGGAACCGGTCGGACGCAGTGACACCCTGCAGCGGCTGCGCGAGCAGGTGCTCAAGGTCGCCGCCCACGACACCGGCGTACTGCTCAAGGGTGAACCCGGCAGCGGCAAGAAGACCTTCGCCCATTTCCTGCACCACAACAGCCCGCGCCGCCAGGGCCCGCTGGTCGAGATCAGCGTGGGCTCGCTGTCGCAGAGCAACTCGGCCGTGGAGCTGTTCGGCAGCGAGGACGAGGAACGGGTCCACTACGGGCGCTTCGAGCAGGCCAACCGCGGCACCCTCTACATCGACGACATCGGCGACATGGACGAACAGACCCAGGCGCGGCTGCTGAGCGCGCTGGAGACCCGCAGTTTCACCCGGGTCGGCGGTACCGAACCGGTGCGTCTGGATGTGCGCATCGTCGCCGCCACCCGGCATGACCTCGATCAGGCCGTGGCCGCCGGACGCTTCCGCGAGGACCTCTACTATCACCTCAATGTGGTGCCGATCCAGATCCCGCGGCTGGCCGAGCACTGCGAGGACGTGCCCGAGCTGCTCAACTATTACGTCACCTTCTTCGTCGACCGCGAACACCTGCCCTACCGGCACTTCGTGCTGGCCGCCCAGAACCGGCTGCGCAACTACAGCTGGCCGGGCAATGTGCGCGAACTCAAGAACCTGGTCCAGCGCCTGCTCATCCTCGGCAGCGGCGAGGAAATCACCCTGGACGAGGTCGAGTCCGCCCTGCAGGCCCAGCTCATGAACCGCGACAGCGCACTGGAGGACAGCACCCTGTTCGAGCTGCCGCTGCGCGAGGCGCGCGAGCAGTTCGAAAAGAACTACCTGGAGCACCAGCTGCAGGAGGCCGGCGGCAGCGTGGGCAAACTCGCCGCCCGGGTCGGCATGGAACGCACCCATCTGTACCGCAAGCTCAAGGCGCTGGGTATCGATGTCAAGAAAGGCAGTGACTGACACCTGCGCTGAATTACACCTACTTAACCCGATATCGTATAAATGACGGAACCCACAGCATCACCGTCATTCCGGCGCAGGCCGGAATCCAGTAACCGCCGCGACATCTGGATCCCGGCCTGCGCCGGGATGACGTCAACTCGCACCTGTGGCAAGCGCCTATCCTGCGCGCCTTGTTTTCTGCTCCACGATCCCGACCCGACGGCAGCCCGACCATGAAGATCATCATCCTCGGTGCCGGCCAGGTCGGCGCCTCGGTGGCCGACAATCTGGCCAGCGAGTACAACGACATCACCGTGGTCGACCAGGACGCCGATCGACTGCGCGAACTGCGCGACCGGCTCGACATCGGCACCGTGACCGGCCACGGCGCCCATCCCGACGTGCTGCGCCGCGCCGGCGCCGAGGACGCCGACATGATCATCGCCGTGACCAACAGCGACGAGGTCAACATGGTCGGCTGCCAGGTGGCCTACACCCTGTTCCACACCCCGACCAAGATCGCGCGGGTACGCTCGGCGGCCTTTCTCAACGAGCCGCGGCTGTTCTCGCAGGAGGCGCTGCCCATCGACGTGCTGATCAGCCCCGAGCAGCTGGTCACCGAGTATGTGCAGCGCCTGATCCAGAACCCGGGCGCGCTGCAGGTGCTGGATTTCGCCGGCGGCCGGGTGCAGCTGGTCGCGGTACGCGCGGTGGACGGCGGCCCGCTGGTCGGGCACGAACTGCGTGAACTGCGCGAGCACATGCCCAGGATCGACACCCGGGTGGCTGCCATCTTCCGCCGCGGCCAGCCGCTGATCCCCGAGGGCGATACCGTCATCGAGGCCGACGACGAGGTCTTCTTCGTCGCCGCGCCGAAGAACATCCGCGCCGTGATGAGCGAGCTGCGCGAACTGGACAAACCGGTCAAGCGCATCATTCTCGCCGGCGGCGGCCACATCGGCGAACGCCTGGCCGCCGGTCTGGAACACCGCTACCAGGTCAAGATCATCGAGCGCAGCCAGGAGCGGGCGCGCCAGTTGTCGGAGGAACTCAACAAGACCATCGTGCTGTGGGGCGATGCCGCCGACGAGGAACTGCTGCTGGAGGAGAATATCGAGAACACCGACATCTACTGCGCCCTGACCAACGACGAAGAGGCCAACATCCTCTCCTCCATGCTGGCCAAGCGCCTGGGCGCGGGCAAGGTGATGTCACTGATCAACCGTGCCGCCTACGTGGATCTGGTGCACAGCGACGTGATCGACATCGCGCTCTCGCCCCAGCACGCCACCATCGGCAGCCTGCTCACCCATGTGCGCCGCGGCGACGTGGTGGCCGTGCACTCGCTGCGCCGCGGCGCGGCCGAGGCCATCGAGGCCGTCGCCCACGGCGACAGCAGCAGTTCCAAGGTGGTGGGCCGGCGCCTGGAGGAGATCAACCTGCCGGCCGGCACCACCATCGGCGCCATCGTGCGCGGCGACGAGGTCATCATCGCCCACCACGACAGCGTCATCGAGAGCGGGGATCACGTCATCCTGTTCCTGGTGGACAAGGGCCGCATCCCCGAGGTCGAGCGCCTGTTCCAGGTCGGGGTGATCTTCCTGTGAAATCCGAGTTGCCGCCTCGCCCATGCAACTGATCACTATCCAGCGCATCCTCGGCCTGTTGCTGATGGTCTTCAGTACCACCCTGCTGCCGCCGGTGGGGGTCGCGCTGATCTACCGCGACGGCGCCATCGCCCCCTTTCTGGAAGCCTTCGGGCTGGTGCTGCTGGCCGGCCTGCTCATCTGGTGGCCGGCACGCCGGAACAAGCGCGAACTGCGCCTGCGCGACGGCTTTCTGATCGTGGTGCTGTTCTGGGTCGTGCTGGGCCTGGTCGGGGCACTGCCGCTGTACCTGTCACCCCAGCCGGCCATCGGCCTGACCGACTCCGTGTTCGAGTCCATGTCGGGCCTGACCACCACCGGGGCCACGGTCCTCACCGGCATCGACTACCTGCCCCATTCGATCCTGTTCTACCGCCAGCAGCTGCAATGGATGGGCGGCATGGGCATCATCGTGCTGGCGGTGGCCGTGCTGCCCATGCTCGGCATCGGCGGCATGCAGCTCTACCGCGCCGAGACGCCCGGGCCGATGAAGGACAACAAGCTCACCCCGCGTATCGCCGAGACCGCCAAGGCGCTGTGGTACATCTATCTCAGCCTGACCATCACCTGCGCCCTGGCCTACTGGCTGGCCGGCATGAGCGGTTTCGACGCCATCGCCCACAGCTTCTCCACCGTCGCCATCGGCGGCTTCTCCACCCACGATCTGAGCATGGGCTACTTCCAGAGCGAACTGATCGAGATGATCGCCGTGGTCTTCATGCTGCTCTCGGGCGTGAACTTCGCACTGCATTTCACCGTCTGGCGCTCGCTCAGCCCGATGCCCTACGTCCGTGACTCCGAAGTGCGCACCTACCTCACCATCCTGCTGACCACGGCGCTCATCACCATCAGCTATCTCTACGTCACCCGGACCTTCGGCAGCTGGGGCGAGGTATTGCATCACGGGTTGTTCCAGGTGGTCTCGATCGGCACCACCACCGGCTTCACCACCGCCGAGTACTACAACTGGCCCGGCTTCCTGCCGGTGCTGCTGCTGTTCGTCAGCTTCATTGGCGCCTGCGCCGGCTCCACCGGCGGCGGCATGAAGGTGATCCGCTTTCTGCTGCTGCTCAAGCAGGGCGTGCGCGAGATCACCAAACTGGTGCACCCCAATGCCCAGGTGCCGGTCAAGATCAACGGCAAGCCGCTGCCGGATGCTGTCATCAATTCGGTCTGGGGATTCTTCGCGACCTATGTGGGCGTGTTCGCGGTGATGATGCTGATCCTGATGGCCACCGGCATGGACCAGGTCACCGCCTTCTCCGCCGTGGCGGCCTGCATCAACAACCTCGGCCCGGGCCTGGGCGACGTCGGCTATCACTACGGCGACATCAGCGATACCGCCAAATGGGTGCTGTGCGCGGCCATGCTGCTCGGCCGGCTGGAAATCTTCTCTTTGCTGGTGCTGTTCTCCCCGGTATTCTGGAGACGCTGAAATGCAGCGATCAGTGATCCTCACACCCGGAATCCGATCGCCGCAGATTGCGCCAACCCACAGGTTCCGAGCCAGTCCATGAGCATGATCGACAATTTCGAAAGGATGCTGGCCGCCGGCCAGGACAGTCCGTTGCTGCGCTACTCACTGGGTCTGGAATACGGCAAGGCCGGGGAGCACGCCCGGGCAGTGGAGCATCTGCGCAATGCCGTCGAACAGGACCCGGGCTATTCCGCCGCCTGGAAACAGCTGGGCGGCGCGCTGGCCGAAACCGGCGATGCCGAGGGAGCCATTGCCGCCTACGAGAAAGGCATCGAGGCCGCGGAGAACAAAGGCGACAAGCAGGCTGCAAAGGAGATGCGGGTGTTTCTCAAGCGCCTGCAGCGCTGAACCTCAGGACTGTTCACCCACCGCTTGCCGATTGAACTGCCGCGCCAGCAGTTCGCGATGATGAATCACGAACAGGGCGAGCAGAATGGTCGGCACCCCGAGGCCGGTGGTGTAGAGGAAGAAGAAGAACCAGCCCTGGGCCTCGACCACCAGCCCGGAGAAACCGCTGATGATCTTGGCCGGCAGGGTCATCAACGAACTGAACAGCGCGTACTGGGTCGCGGTATAGGCCCGGTGGGTGAGGCTGGAGAGATAGGCGATGAAGGCCGAGGTGGCGAACCCCGCGCCCAGATTGTCGGCACTGATGACCACGGCCAGCAGGCTCAGCGTGGGTGCAGACACCGCCAACAACGCGAACAGCAGGTTGGTCGCCGCCACCAGAATCGCGCCGGCGAACAGCGGCCACAACACCCCGAAGCGCGCCACCGCGAGCCCGCCCAGCAGGGCGCCGAGCAGGGTCATGGCGAAGCCGAACACCTTGGCGACGGCGGCGATCTGGTCGAGCGTATAGCCCAGATCCAGATAGAAGGGATTGGCCATCGCCCCCATGCTGATGTCGCTGATGCGGTAGATGGCGATCAACAGCAGGATGGCGGCACCGTACCAGCCGGTGCGGGTGAAGAACTCCACGAACGGCCCGATCACGGCGCGCGCGAACCAGGCGGCGATGCGCCGCGCCGGCCCGGCGCGCATGCGGTCGATGTGCAGGGCCTGGCTGATACCGGCCTCGATCTCGCTCACCCGCGCGTGGCGCACATGCGCCGGCTCGCGGATCAGCAGGGTGGTGATCACGCCCACCAGCATCAGGCCGGCCATGACCAGATAGCTCAGCATCCAGGAATGCCGGCTGGCCAGATAGAGCGCGCCGGCGCCCGAGGCCAGGGTCGCGACGCGATAGCCGAACACATAGGCCGCGGCCATCGCACCCTGCTGGACATCGGCCGCCGCCTCGATGCGGTAGGCGTCGATGGTGATGTCCTGCGTGGCCGAGCAGAAGGCGATGAACAGCGCGATGCCCGCGAACATCGCCAACTGCGCGGCCGGGTCGGTCAGCGCCAGCATTGCCAGGCCGCCGCCGATGCCGAACTGGGCGGCGAGCATCCAGCCGCGGCGCTGACCGAACAGGCGCGACAGCAGCGGAAGGCGCAGCCGGTCCACCACCGGGGCCCAGATCACCTTGATGGAGTAGGTGATGCCGACCCAGGCGAAGAAACCGATCAGGCCGCGTTCGACCTGGGCCTGCGCCAGCCAGGCGGTCAGGGTGGAGAACACCAGCAGGAAGGGCAGGCCGGCGGAGAACCCGAGAAAGCACATCGCCACCACCTGCGGGCGGGTGTAGACGTGCAACGCCTCGCGCCAGCTGCGGGCGCGGGCGGTGGCGGTGGAATTGTGCGTACTCCGGCCGGGTGCTGGCATAATGACCGGCAAGCTTACCAGATCAGCCCCGCATCCGAGCAGCTTCCCCTATGGACATCGTCAATCAGCTCATCCTCGTCGCCGCCGCGCTGCTGCTGATCAGCATCCTGGTCAGCGTGCCCTCGCGTCGGGTGGGGATGCCGCTGCTGCTGGTGTTCCTGGCGCTGGGCATGCTGGCCGGCGAGGAGGGTCCGGGCGCACTGCGCTTTCACAACTACCAGGCCGCCTACATGGTCGGCTCGGTGGCGCTGGCCATCATCCTGTTCGACGGCGGCCTGGGCACGCGGGCCGCCACCTTCCGCGTCGGCCTGCGCCCGGCGCTCAGCCTGGCCACGCTGGGCGTGATCATCACCGCCGCCGTCACCGGGCTGGTCGCGAGCCTGGTGTTCGAACTGAACTGGCTGCAGGGACTGCTGGTGGGCGCGATCGTCGGCTCCACCGATGCCGCGGCCGTGTTCGGCCTGCTGCATGCCCAGGGCCTGCGGCTCAAGGAACGCGTCAGCGCCACGCTGGAGATCGAGTCCGGCGCCAACGACCCCATGGCCATCTTTCTCACCCTGGCGCTGGTGGAACTGCTGGCGGCCGGCGCGACCCGGCTGGATGCCGGAGTCGTGGTGCTGCTGGTGCAGCAGATGGGACTGGGTCTGGTACTGGGCTATGGCGGCGGCCGGCTGCTGGTCTATGTCATCAACCGGCTGCCGCTGGCCACCAGTCTGTATCCGCTGCTGGCCCTGGCCGGGGCGCTGGTGATCTTCTCCGGTACGCTGAACCTGGGCGGCAGCGGCTTTCTTGCCGTGTATGTGGCCGGCCTGGTGCTGGGCAACCGGCCGCTGCAGGCCAATCTGGGCATCCAGCGCTTTCATGACGGCATTGCCTGGCTGGCCCAGATCGGCATGTTCCTGATGCTGGGCCTGCTGGTCACGCCCAGCGCCCTGCTGGCGGTGGCCCTGCCGGCGCTGGCAGTGGCCCTGGCCCTGATCTTTCTCGCCCGCCCCCTGGCCGTGGTCATCAGCCTGCTGCCGTTCGGCTTCCCGCTGCGGGAACAGGTGTTCGTCGGTTGGGTGGGGCTGCGCGGGGCGGTGCCGATCATCCTGGCCCTGTTCCCGCTGCTGGCCGATCTGCCCAATGCCCAGCGCTATTTCAATGTCGCCTTCTTCGTGGTGCTGGTCTCGCTGGTGCTGCAGGGCTGGACCCTGGCGCCGCTGGCCCGCCGGCTGGGCCTGGAAGTGCCGACCACACCGGGCTGGCACCGGCGGCTGGAATTGGATCTGCCGGGCCAGCTGGATTACGAAATGGTGGTCTACGTCCTCAGCGGCGACAGCCCGGCGCTGGGCGAGACGCCGGCCACCCTGCGGCTGCCGCCGGGGGTGGGGGTGGCGGGGCTGATCCGCGACAACGCGGTCACCGCCGGTTGCGAAGCGGTCCGGCTGACCGTGGGCGACCACCTGCTGCTGCTGGCCCGCAGCGACGACGTCGAGACACTGGACCGGCTGCTGACCACCGAGAAGGTCCCCGAACACCTGCGTGAGTCACGCTTCTTCGGCGAATTCGTCCTCGATGCCCGTGCCACCCTCGGTGACGTCGCCGGCGTCTATGGCGTGGAGGTGCCGACGGACAAGCGCGACGCCAGCCTGTCCGAGGTACTGGCCCGCGCCTTCAAGCGCCGGCCGGTGGTCGGCGACCGCCTGCCGCTGGGCCATCTGGAACTGGTGGTGCGCGAGATGGAGGGCGAGACCATCACCCGGGTCGGCCTCAAACTGATGCACTGAGGGCGGCGGCCGGCGCTTTGGCGCTGATCCGGGATTGTGGTGTAATGCACCCACATGAATACCGATTGCCCACCCGATCCTGCTGCGCTGCAACTGGCGGAGGCGGTTCGCGCCGCCTGCCTCCGGGCCCTGCGCGAGGCCCATCAGGAGGCGGCCATCAGCGGGCTGTGCAGCGAGGGCGCGCTGGAAGCGGCGATCGGCGCCGTGCAGCAGCTGGATCTCAGCACCCTCATCACGACCGGCCACGGATCTTCTCCCTGATGCCTGCGAGGGCCCCGCAATGCAAATCCCTGATCTGACCGGACCCTGTCTGGGTCTGAGCCTGCTGCTGGCCGGAGCCTCCGTCGCCCCGCCCGCCGCCGCCGCCGAGCCCCTGCTGGAGTTGCCGCCGAAGCTGCAGCAGGCGCTGGTCGATGAAATGATCGCGATCAACGAGGGGGTGCGGGCGCTGCCCGAGGCCATCGTCAAGGCCGACTGGGAACGGCTGGCCGAGACCGGCCGCCGGATCGAGCAGAGCTATATTCTCAAGCGGCGCCTGTCGGAGGACGAACGCGGGACACTGGTACAGTCCCTGCCGGACAGCTTCAAATATCTCGACCGCCGGCTGCATCAGCATGCGGGCAAGCTCGCTCAGGCCGCCGAGCGCCGGGACGGGGAACTGGTCCGGTTCTACTTCAGCCGCATGCTCGACAGCTGTGCGGGCTGTCATGCCGTGTATGCAAAACATCGCTTTCCCGGCTATGCCCGCCCCGGCAGCGACGGGCATCAGCACTGAGCCTCACTCCGCCCCCAGCATCTTCAGATACTGCATCAGGACCACGGCGTTGTTGTGCCTTTCATCGCGCGCAGCGAAGACCAGGGTCAGCCGGCCCTGCCGGGCACGGGCCGCCAGCCGCCGCAACTCATCGCGCCGCGCCTTGAGCTCGGCCAGATAGGCGCGGCGGAATTCACCCCAGGTCATTGCGCCGGCGTGAAAGGCCCGCCGCAGCCCCTCGGAGGGTGCGGCCTCACGCCGCCATTCATCGATTCCGAGTTGATCCCGCGCCACGCCCCGCGGCCAGAGCCGGTCGACCAGGACCCGGTAGCCATCCCCGGCCTGCACCGGTGCGTAGGCGCGCTTGACTGCGACAGCCATTCGTCCCCCTCACAGCGTCAGCCTGGTTCACAGTTCAAGGTTATATCAGGACGCCCGCAATGCGAACACGGCATGGGGCACTAGGCGCGCACGTCCTTGAAGCGCCGGTAGCTCCATTGATACTGGCCGGGCAGGGCCCTTACGCACTGTTCCACGGCCCGGTTGAGGGCGGTGGCGGCGACCAGCGGATCGGGATCGGCCACGGCGGGCGGCAGCGGCGCAATGCGCAGGTGATAGCCGCGCGCGCGCGGCAGCCGCTCACACCAGGCGATGAACACGGCGGCGCCGGTGGCATGCGCCAGCCGCGGCAGCAGCCGCATGGTATTGGCCGGGATACCGAAAAAGGGCGCCACCACCCCGTGCTCCGGCCCCGGATCCTGATCCGGCAGAATCCCCACGACCCCGCCCCGGCGCAGCACCCGCAGCAGCTGCCGCACCCCGGCGGTATCGGCCCGCACCAGCCGCCCGCCCAAACGGGTACGCCCGGCCTGCAGCAGCGGCTCCAGCTGCGCAATTCGCGGCGGTCGGTACAGGTTCCACACCCCCCATTCCCGACCGCCGATCTGACCGGCCATCTCCCAGCTGCCCAGATGCGGGGCGGCGATGATCACGCCCCGACCGGCGGCCACGGCGGCATCCACCGCCGCGCGGCCCTCCAGGGCCACCAGCAGGCGCTGTGCCGACGCCGGGGTCAGACGCCACAGATACCCGGCCTCCAGCGCCGTCTTGCCGGTCTCGATCAGGCAGCGGCGCAGAATCCGCCGCTGCCGGGCCGGCTCCAGCTCGGGCAGGCAGCGGGCGATATTGGCGCCGGCCACCCGGCGCAGGGGATTGGGTATCCAGTACAACAGAATACCCACAACTCCCCCCAGTGCCTGATTTACCCGCAATGGCAGCCGGCCGGACAGCCAGAGAAGCCCTTGAATCAATCGATAGCGCATTGAAGATGGTTTTCAATCCCCACTTTTCCCTTGGGATTCAGAGAAAAGCGGAAACAAGTCAGCATTTCCCCATTTTCCTGCCTGAAAATGGGAAGTTGTAAATATTTTTATGCGAATCATCATCCATAAGTGGGCGCATAGCACTCAAAAGTGTCTTGAATAGCTGGTTATTGTGGGCTTCCTCCCCAGCCAGCAGGGCCTTCATGTGAGCGCGCTGGGTCGGCATGCGGAAACAGGCCGGGCAGTTGTCCCTGATCACCGGGAAGCCGGCGCTGGCGGCAAAATCGGCCAGCTGGCGTTCACGCACATAGACCAGCGGGCGAATGATGCGCAGGTCGCCGTCGTCATTGCGGTAATGGGCCTTCATGGTCTGCAGCCGGCCGCCGTGGAAGGCCGACATCAGGAAGCTCTCGGCCAGGTCGTCCAGATGCTGTCCGAGCGCCAGGACGTTGCAGCCGGCTTCCCGGGCCGTGGTGTACATCGTCCCCCGCTTCATGCGGGCGCACCAGCTGCAGTAGGAATCCTTGGTCATATGCCCCAGCGCCCGCTCCATGATGGGCTCGGCGCGGAAATGGTAGGGCACGCCCAGTTCCGCCAGGTAGGGCTTGAGCCGGGCCGGCTCGAAGCCCTCCACTTCGGGATCCACGGTTACGGCGCCCAGTTCGAAGCGTACCGGCGCGTGACGCTGCAGATGCAGCAGGATGTGCAGCAGCGACAGGGAGTCCTTGCCGCCTGACAGGCCGAGCAGGATACGGTCGCCGTCGCGGATCATGTCGTAGTCGGCAATGGCCCGGCCAACCGGGCGCAGCAGGGATTTCGGAGGACGGGTCTGTGACATGGCGGAAAGGTAACGGGCCGCCCCGCCGCTGGCAAGTGACATGGACGCTATACTTCAGGCCAGTGTCAAACAGCCCGTCGCGGGCGGGAGAGGTAAATGAGTGACAACGAGGTCCATGCGCTGAGTCCCCAGGCCGCGGCCGAACTGCTGGACAGCAATCCCAGGGCGGTGCTGATCGATGTCCGTTCAAACATGGAATTCCTGTTCGTCGGCCATCCGGTGGGGGCGGTGCATGTCCCCTGGATCGATGAGCCGGACTGGGTGATCAATCCGCATTTCGTCACCCAGGTGCGCCAGGTATTGCTGGGCGGGGTATGCCATGAGCCGGAGGCCGGCTGCGCCCCGATCATTCTGATCTGTCGCAGCGGCAAGCGCTCGCTGGAGGCCGGCCGGGCCCTGACGGCAGCCGGAATCGGGGATGTTTACCACGTGGATGAAGGTTTCGAGGGGGAAATCGACGACCATCACCACCGCAGTTCGGTGGGGGGCTGGCGCTTCCACGGCCTGCCCTGGGAGCAGTGCTGAACCGTCAGCCGCCGGCGGATTGACTCGGCTCCGGGGTCCGCATATATTCCGTCATTCGTTGTCATGCATCGGGCCGGCCGGACTGCCGCCCGGGAATGCAGAAAACGGGCGCACCGCACCCAATATTATTACACACAGTTCTATGCGGCGCCGCCGGAGCAACCCATTTCCCATGCACTCACGGTGCGGCGAGGAGGAGTACACAGCATGTCAGATACAACCCCCGAACAGATGGACCAGTGGCTGAGCGAGAAGCTCGACGAACTGCTGCCGCAGAAGCTGCAGGCCATCGAACAGAGCAAGACCCCGAGCATGGCGATCATCGCCACCAAGGGCACCCTGGACTGGGCCTATCCGCCCTTCATCCTGGCCTCCACGGCCGCGGCCCTGGGCTGGGACACCCACATCTTCTTCACCTTCTACGGCCTGCTGCTGCTGAAGAAGGAGATCCCCTCCGAGGTCAGCCCGCTGGGCAACCCGGCCATGCCGATGAAGATGCCCTTCGGCCCCAAGTGGTTCCAGAACATCACCTGGCCGATGCCCAACCTGATCATGGCCGGCATCCCGGGCTTCGAGAAGGTCGCCACCTCCCTGATGAAGAAGACCTTCAAGAACAAGGGCGTGGCCACGGTCGAGGAACTGCGCGAGCTGTGCATCGAGGCTGAGGTGAAGATGTCCGCCTGCCAGATGACGGTGGACGTGTTCGGCTTCGATTCCAGCGAGTTCATCGACGGTCTGGACTATGTCGGCGCGACCTACTTCATGCCGGTGGCACGCGAGTCCGACGTCTGTCTGTTCATCTGAGCCGGCGGTCCGATCCGGGAGTACAAGGACCCGCGCTTGCGCGGGTCTTTCCTTTTCAGGAGCACCAGCGCACAACGACGCGAAGTCCTTTTTGCCCCTTGGTTACATGCTTTGTACTTGTCCGTATTTTCCGTGTATTCCGTGGCGCTCTTGCATCATTGAAGGCAAAAAAAAAACCCGGTGGGTACCGGGTGAGTTGCCAAAAGAGGCTGGAAGGCATGGTTATTAAGCTTATTGGCGACACGTTACCCGCGATGGGGATACCCTCCCAGATATTGATTCCGCATCGCGAGTCATGCCGAGCCTAACCTCAGGTTCCGCATCCTGCGGAACCTTTGAGGCCGCAAGATATGATTTCACGGCGACACAGTCGCCGGACAGTCAGTAATTGATGATTTCTCTGTAAGCCTATGCTTACAAAAGTGCAGAAGGGAGGTGTTTGTGGCGGGCCTGTATCCCGATATCAAGCCTTATGTCCAGCACACGCTGGACGTCGACCCCCCGCATGTCCTGCATGTGGAGGAGTGCGGCAATCCCACCGGTCTGCCCGTGGTGTTCCTGCACGGCGGCCCGGGCGGAGGCTGCGAGCCCTATCACCGGCGCTTCTTCGACCCCGAACGCTACCGCATCGTGCTGTTCGACCAGCGCGGCTGCGGCCGCTCCGCCCCGCACGCCGAACTGGAAGGCAACACCACCCATACCCTGGTCGCGGATCTGGAGCGCATCCGCGCCCATCTGGGCATCGAACGCTGGGTGGTATTCGGCGGCTCCTGGGGCTCCACCCTGGGCCTGGTCTATGCCCAGACCCATCCCGAGCGGGTGCTGGCAATGATCCTGCGCGGCATCTTTCTGTGCCGGCCACGCGACATCGCCTGGTTCTATCAGGACGGTGCCGGACGCCTGTTCCCGGAGGCCTGGGAGGAATACCTGGAACTCATCCCGCCGGCCGAGCGCAGCGACATGGTCCGGGCCTACCACGCCCGCCTGACCAGCGACGACGAGGTCCATCGGATGCAGGCGGCCAAGGCCTGGGCGCTGTGGGAGGCGCGCGCCTCCACCCTGCTGCCGCGGGAGGCGGTGATCGAGCACTTCGGGGCGCCTTATACCGCGCTCAGCCTGGCCCGGATCGAGGCCCACTATTTCGTCAATGACTGCTTCCTGGAACCGGACCAGATCCTCGACCGGGCCGACCGGCTGCGCGACATCCCGGGGGTGATCGTCCACGGCCGCTATGACTGCGTCTGCCCGGTGGAACAGGCCGTCGCCCTGCACCGGGTCTGGCCGCAGGCCGACCTGCAGATCGTGCCCGATGCCGGCCATGCCGCCAGCGAACCCGGCATCATCGAGGCACTGGTCGGCGCCACCGACAGTTTCGCCGACAAGCTGGGGGCCTTCTGAGTTGGAGGATGGTCACGGAAGCACACGGATGAACAGCAAACATTGAGGCCTGCATGAATGTCTGACCCAGATTCCCCTGCGATGTCATGCCGGCGCAGGCCGGCATGACGAAAAAGCTGTCAGACAGGTCTTCAAGCTGACATGATCGGGCTGCTGCAGCGGGTAAGCGAGGCACGGGTGACGGTCACCGGCGAGACGGTCGGGGCCATCGGCCGCGGGCTGCTGGTCCTGATCGGGGTGGAACAGGGCGATACTCAGGCCCAGGCCGACCGGCTGCTGGAGCGGCTGCTGGGCTACCGGGTGTTCCCGGACGCTGACGGGAAAATGAACCTGTCGCTGGCCGACACCGGCGGCGGGCTGCTGCTGGTGCCGCAGTTCACCCTGGCCGCGGACACCCGTAAAGGCCTGCGGCCGAGCTTCACTCCGGCGGCCACGCCGGAGGCGGGAAAGCACCTGTTCGACTATCTGGTGGGGCAGGCGCGGGGGCGGCATTCCGACGTCGCCTGCGGGCGCTTCGGCGCCGACATGCAGGTCAGCCTGACCAACGACGGCCCGGTGACCTTCTGGCTGCAGGTCCCGGTCAGCCGCTGAGCGGCGGCTCCAGTTCCAGCCGGCCGGCACTGATCCCGGCGCGGTAATCCCCGGCCAGTACCGCCTGCAGGGTGTCGCCCGCCAGCCTGCGCCGCCAGCCCTGCAGCAGGGCACAGTCGTCGCGCCCGCGCAGCAGCTTCTCCAGGTCCTTGCGCCCTCCCAGCACCGAGGGGTTGAGGCCGTTGGTGTCGGCGATCAGGCGCAGCGTCCCCTGCAGCAGGTCCAGCGCGGCCTCCTCGGCGGCGGTGAGCGGCGGCAGTCGGGTGAAGGCCGGCAGCGGCTGCGGTTCGCGGCCGCGGGCGGCCTGGATGCGCTCGATCAGGGCGTCGCCGAACTGACGGATCAGACCGGGGTTGAGCCCGCGCACCCGCTCCAGTTCCACCTTGCGTTTGGGCTTGAGCCGGGCCAGGGTGGCCAGGGCATCGTCAGGCAGGATCCACTTGCGCGGTTTGTCCTCGCGCCGGGCCCGTTCCTCGCGCCAGGCGGCCAGGTCCTGCAGAATGGACAGACTCGCGCCCTTGAGCCGATTGGCCTCCTTGATACGCAGCCAGGCCGCTTCGGGATGGACGATATAGGTCTCGGGCTCCAGCAGGATCTGAAAATCCGGTGCCAGCCATTCCAGCCGACCCTTGGCGGCAAGCTCATCATGCAGCGGCGGATACAGCTGCGCCAGGTAGTTCACGTCATCGGCGGCATAGCGCAGCTGGTCTTCAGACAGCGGGCGCTGCGCCCAGTCGGTGCGGCTGTGGCCCTTGGGCAGATCCACGCCCAGGCGCTCGCGCACCAGATTGGCGTAACCCATCTGCTCGGGCAACCCCAGCAGCGGGGCGGCCAGCTGGGTGTCGAACACCGGACCGGGCAGGCTGCCGCGCAGCTGATGGAAGATCTCCAGATCCTGACGGGCGGCGTGCAGCACCTTGGTAATGCCGGGGTCGTAGAACAGATCCAGCAGGGGCGCGATATCCAGTGCCAGCGGATCGATGCAGAACAACCGCAATTCCGGGGTGGCAACTTGAATCAGGCACAGTTTCGGGTAAAAGGTCTTTTCCCGGATGAACTCGGTATCCAGCGCCAGCCAGTCGTGGCGACGCATTTCCCGGCAGGCGGCCTCGAGTGCCGCGGGCTGATCGACAAAGGTGTATTCGGACATGGCGACCATAATACAGCATGAACCGGCATCGCCCTGCATTCGGGTATGCACGCTCGACGACGACGACGTGTGCCTGGGCTGCGGCCGCACCCTGGGCGAGATCACGGAGTGGGGCGGTGCCGATCCCGCGCGCCGGCGCGAGATCCTGGCCGCAGCCGAACAGCGACGTGCAGCAGGCTCCCCCTCACCCCTACCCCTCGCCCCACAGGGGAGAGGGGATTGAAACCCTGCAGCTGCCGCGATATCCGCCCCCCTCTCCCCTGTGGGGCGAGGGGCCGGGGGTGAGGGGGCGACACCTCACCGCATCGTCACCAACTCCTCGGCACTGGTCGGATGCAGGGCGACGGTATCGTCCAGATCGGCCTTGCGCGCACCCATGCGCACCGCCACGGCGAAGCCCTGCAGCATCTCGTCGGCGCCCATGCCGATGATGTGACAGCCCACCACCTTCTCCTGCGCCCCGACGCAGACCAGCTTCATGGCGGTCTCGCGCTTGTGTTCGGTCAGGGCGTGATACATGGCTGTGAAACGGGTCTGGTAGATCTTGACCGCGTCGCCGTGGATCTCCCGGGCACGGGCCTCGGTCAGCCCCACGGTGCCGATGGGCGGGTGAGTGAACACCACGGTGGGGATGTTCTCGTAGGGCAGGTGGCGTTCGCTCATGCCGCCGAACAGCCGGTCGGCCAGACGCCGGCCGGCGGCAATGGCCACCGGGGTGAGCGCGGCCTTGCCGTTGACATCCCCGAGCGCATAGACGCCTTCGACATTGGTGTTCTCGTACTGATCGCTGGGGATGAAGCCGTTTTCATCCACAGCCACACCGGCGGCCTCCAGGTTCAGACCGTCAGTGGCCGGGGTGCGGCCCACGGCCCAGATCAGCTGATCGAAATCGTCCAGGTGCTGGCCGTTGCCGCCGCGCAGGCTCAGTTTGCCGTCGTCCTGTAGCGCCACCTCGTCCAACTCGGTGGTGGAGATGATGTTGATGCCATCCTTGATCATCTCCTCCATCAGGCACTCACGCAGCATGGCGTCGAACTCGCGCAGGATGTGTTCGCGCCGCAGGACCAGCGTGACCTCGCTGCCGAGCGCATTGAGCATGCCGGCCAGTTCCACAGCGATGTAGCCGGAACCGGCAATGGCCACCCGCTGCGGCCGCGACTCCAGCTCGAAGAAGCCGTCCGAGGTGATGCCCAGTTCCGCGCCCGGAATATCCGGCACGGTGGGGTAGCCGCCCACGGCGATGCAGATGTGATCGGCGCTGTAACGCTCGCCGTTCACCTCCAGGGTGCGGGCATCGACGAAGCGCGCCCGGCCCGGGATCTCGGTGATGTCCGAATCGGCCAGGTAGGTGTGATACCAGGTGTTGATGCCATTGACATAGGCATCCCGCCCGGCCTTTAGCCGGCCCCAGTCGAAGCCGTTGCGGGTGAGATCGAATCCGTAGCCGGCGGCATCATCGAGGGCATGGGCCAGGGTGGCCCCGTACCACATGACCTTCTTGGGCACGCAACCGACGTTCACGCAGGTCCCGCCCAGCGGGCCGCTCTCGACCACGGCGCATTTCGCCCCATAGCGGGCGGCGCGTTCGGCCACCGAGAGGCCGCCGCTGCCGGCGCCGATGGCGATGAGATCAAAGTGCTGGGGCATATGTCTCGGGCTCGTCTGCTGCGAATGAGCAGGCATTGTAAGGGTTTTGCCGTCCCGCTTCCTCCCCCGCCTAGGCGCCGTCCCTGCCAGCCATTACAATCCGGGTATGCCATAACGCAATCGCACAGGACACGCCATGAGCAATCCCCTCATCGACCTGCAGGGCCTGCCGCCCTTCAGCCGCATCAAGCCCGAACACGTGGAACCGGCCGTCGACGCCCTGCTGGCCGAGTGTCGCGCCAGCATGCACCGGCTGCTGGAGGAGAACAGCGTCTACAGCTGGGACAATCTGGTGCAGCCGATCGAGGATGTGGAGGACAAACTCGACCGCGCCTGGTCGCCGGTCAGCCACATGAACTCGGTGGTCAACAGCGAAGCCCTGCGCCAGGCCTACAATGCCTGTCTGCCCAAGCTGTCCGACTATGCCACCGAGATGGGCCAGAACGAGCGCCTGTTCCAGGCCTTCCGCCAGATCGCCGACAGCGATGACTATAAGCAACTCGACACTGCACAGCAGAAGGTCATCGACAATGCCCTGCGCGACTTCCGCCTCTCCGGCGTGGCTCTGCCGCCCGAACAGCGCGAGCGCTACCGGGCCGTCATGCAGGAGCTGTCCTCACTGACGGCGAAGTTCGAGGAGAACCTGCTGGACGCCACCCACGGCTGGAAGCTCAACATCACCGATGAGAGCCGTCTGGCCGGGCTGCCCGAATCGGCCGTCGATCTGGCCCGCCAGACCGCCGAGCGCGAGGGCCTGGAGGGCTGGCTGTTCAACCTGGAGTTCCCCTCCTACTACCCGGTGCTGACCTATGCCGATGACCGCGAGCTGCGCCGCGAGCTCTACACCGCCTATGTCACCCGCGCCTCCGACGAGGGTCCGAATGCCGGCCAGTGGGACAACGGCCCGGTGATGGAGCGGATTCTGGCCCTGCGCCACGAGGCCGCGCAGCTGCTGGGCTTTGACAACTATGCCGAGAAGTCCATCGCCACCAAGATGGCGCAGAGCACCGACCAGGTGCTGCAGTTCCTCCACGACCTGGCCGAACGCGCCCTGCCGGCGGCGCGCGCCGAGCTGGACGAGATCCGCGCCTTCGCCCGCGACCAGCACGGCATGGCGGATATCGAGGCTTGGGATGTGGCCTACTACTCGGAGAAGCTGCGCGAGCACAAGTACGCCATCTCGCAGGAGGAGGTGAAGCCCTGGTTCCCCGTCACCCGCGTGATCCCCGGCATGTTTGCCGTGGTGAATCGGCTGTACGGCCTGGACATCAGGGAAGTGAAGGGCGTGGACGCCTGGCACGAGGACGTGCGCTTCTACGAGATCCGCGACACGGACGGCAGGCTGCGCGGCCAGTTCTATCTGGATCTCTACGCCCGTCCGCACAAGCGCGGCGGCGCCTGGATGGACGAGTGCGTCTCGCGGCGCATCACCCGCGATGGCCTGCAGACGCCGGTGGCCTACCTCACCTGCAACTTCACCCCGCCGGTGGGCGACAAGCCCGCGCTGCTCACCCACGACGAAGTGATTACCCTGTTCCACGAGTTCGGCCACGGCCTGCATCACATGCTGACCCAGGTCGATTATGCCGGCGTGTCCGGGATCAGCGGCGTGGCCTGGGACGCGGTGGAACTGCCCAGCCAGTTCATGGAGAACTGGTGCTGGGAACGCGAGGCGCTGGATCTGATCGCCGGCCATTATGAAACCGGAGAGAAATTGCCGGGCGAACTGTTCGAGCGCATGCTGGCGGCGAAGAACTTCCAGTCCGCCATGATGATGGTACGCCAGCTGGAGTTCTCCATCTTTGATTTCCGCCTGCACCGGGAATACGACCCGGCGCAGGGCGGGCGCGTCTATGACATCCTGCAGCAGGTGCGCGACCAGGTCGCGGTCATCCAGCCGCCGTCCTTCAACCGCTTCCCGCACAGCTTCTCGCACATCTTCGCCGGCGGCTACGCGGCGGGCTACTACAGCTACAAGTGGGCCGAGGTGCTGTCGGCCGACGCCTTCTCCGCCTTCGAGGAGTCCGGCATCTTCGACCGCGACACCGGGAAACGCTTCCTCACCAGCATCCTGGAGCAGGGCGGTTCGCGCGAGCCGATGGAGCTGTTCATCGAGTTCCGCGGCCGCGAGCCGTCCATCGATGCACTGCTGCGCCACAGCGGGCTGGCTGCTTGAGGTGAGGAAGGCGGCATCAACGCAGAGGGCGCGGAGGCGTTTATGCCCTGTGGGTACGGAGACGCAAAGAATGCAATAATCAAAAATCTTGTTTCGCAGATGGTCCCGAAAACTATCTGGCGGAATGTAGGTCGGGTTAGCCCGAAGGGCGTAACCCGACACCCGCCGCGATTTGTCGGGTTACGCTGCGCTAACCCGACCTACGAATGGCTACATGAATATCACCGCATATTCCGTCATCCCGGCGAAGGCCGGGATCCAGGCACCGCTGCGGTCACTGGATTACTCGCTGCGCTCGCCCTCCGGGCCGCCCTGCGGGCGTTCAACACGCTCCGCGTTTTTGTCCCGCATCCGCGGGAATGACGGTACCTTTACAGCTTGTAGCCAACCTGCGATCGTTATTTAATCCATCCATAATTATTATACCCTTGCGATTCTGTACCCATAGGGCATAAATGCCTCTACGCCCTCTGCGTTCACACCACCCAGCCGACTGATTCCAAATAATGAAATACAACGACCTTCGCGACTTCATCCATCAGCTGGAACAGCGCGGCCAGCTCAAACGCATCCGCCAGGAAGTCGATCCCTATCTGGAGATGACCGAGATCTGCGACCGCACCCTGCGCCGCGGCGGGCCGGCGCTGCTGTTCGAGAATCCGAAGGGGCACGCCATCCCGGTGCTGGGCAACCTGTTCGGCACGCCGGAACGGGTGGCTTTCGGCATGGGCGAGGAATCCACCCTGGCGCTGCGCGAGGTCGGCAAACTGCTCGCCACATTGAAGGAACCCGAACCGCCGCGCGGCATGAAGGACGCCTGGAGCAAGCTGCCCATGTTCAAGAAGGTGCTGGACATGGCGCCGAAGACAGTGCGCGACGCACCCTGCCAGGAGGTGGTGATCGAGAAGGACGACATCGATCTCGGGCGGTTTCCCATCCAGACCTGCTGGCCCGGCGATGCCGGGCCACTGATCACCTGGGCCCTGGTCGTCACCCAGGGCCCGCACAAGCCGCGCGCCAACCTGGGCATCTACCGCCAGCAGGTCATCGACAGAAACAAGGTCATCATGCGCTGGCTGGCACACCGCGGCGGGGCGCTGGACTACCGCGACTGGCAGGCCGAGCATCCGGGCGAACCCTTCCCGGTCGCTGTCGCGTTGGGCGCGGACCCCGCCACCATCCTGGGCGCGGTCACCCCGGTGCCGGATACGCTGTCGGAATATGCCTTCGCCGGCCTGCTGCGCGGCAGCCGCACCCGGCTGGTGAAGTGCCTGTCCCACGACCTGATGGTGCCGGCCTCGGCCGAGATCGTGCTGGAGGGGTTTCTGCATCCGGGCGACGAGGCCGACGAGGGCCCGTTCGGCGACCACACCGGCTACTACAACGAAGTGGAGCGCTTCCCGGTGTTCACGCTGGAGCGCATCACCCACCGCCGCGACCCCATCTATCACAGCACCTACACCGGCCGGCCGCCGGACGAGCCGGCCATCCTGGGCGTGGCCCTGAACGAGGTGTTCGTGCCGCTGCTGCAGAAGCAGTTCCCGGAGATCACCGACTTCTACCTGCCGCCCGAGGGCTGCTCCTACCGCCTGGCGGTGGTCAGTATGAAGAAGCAGTACCCGGGCCACGCCAAGCGGGTGATGTTCGGGGTCTGGTCCTTCCTGCGCCAGTTCATGTACACCAAGTTCGTCATCGTCACCGACGACGACGTGAACATCCGCGACTGGCAGGACGTGATCTGGGCCATGACCACACGCATGGACCCGGTGCGCGACACCACCCTGATCGACAACACCCCGATCGACTATCTCGACTTCGCCTCACCCGTCTCCGGCCTGGGCGGCAAGGTCGGGATGGACGCGACCAACAAGTGGAAGGGCGAGACCGACCGCGAATGGGGCCGGCCGATCCGCATGGATGACGCGGTCAGACAGCGGGTCGATGCCCTGTGGGATGAGCTCGGCATCGACTGACGACCCGTTTCAGCGTGTAGGTCGGGTTAGCCTGGAAGGCGTAACCCGACGTCTGCCGCCGCATGTCGGGTTACGCTGCGCTAACCCGACCTACTTCTGCTGCATCTCCTGCAGACAGGCGGCCAGCCCGGCCTCCAGTTCGGGGTACTTCAATTCCACCCCCAACTCCTCCCGCAGCCGCCGGTTGTCCAGCCGCTTGGACTCGTTCATGAAGGCCTGCATGCCCCGGCTCAGTTTCTCTGGCGCCTCCTCACGGGTGACAGTGGGCGGCGGCGGCAGGCCGGCGGCCCTGGCGATGCGGGCAAAGTAGTCGGCCATGGTGCTGGGGTGGCCGTCGGCGACGTTGTACGCAGCGCCCGGTTCGCCCCTTTCCATGGCAGCGCGACAGGCGGCAATCAGGTCATCGACCTGGATGCGGTTGGTGTAGGGACAGTCTTCTTCACGCAGGATCGGCAGCCCCTGGCGGATGCGTTCCAGCGGCAGCTTGCCGGGGCCGTAGATGCCGGGTACGCGCAGGATCACCACCGCGATGCCGGTCTGCTCCGACCAGGCCTGCAGGGCCTGCTCGGCGGCCAGGCGCCGGCGCCCGCGCGGGGTGCCGGGGTTGGGCGGAAATGACTCGTCGATCCAGTCGCCGCCGCTGTCGCCATAGACCCCGCTGGTACTGATGTAGACGATGCGCCGGGGCAGATTTCCCGGGCGCAGCTGCTCCAGCACCCGCGCCAGGCGCGGATCGCCATCGCCTTCCGGAGGCGGCGGAGCAAAGTAGTACAAATCGCGGCCGGCCGCGGGGATGGCATCTGCCGGCAGCGGCTGGTCCAGATCCAGTTGCAACGGCGCGATGTCCGCCTCGCGCAGGCCGGCCACGCCGGCATCACTGCGCACCAGACCCGTGACTGCCCCCCCCTCGGCCCGCAACTGCCGGGCCAGGCGCTGTCCGACATAGCCGCAGCCCACGATTAGCACAGGGTTCATCGGTTTATCTCCAGCAGGAAATGGGCGACAATCGCCGCCTTTGTTTAAGTTGCGTCCTAGATTACATGGCATATCAGGTCAAGATCGAACCCAGCGGCCACACATTTTCTGTGGAAGCCGGCGAGTCCGTGCTCGAAGCGGCCCTGCGCCAGGGCATCGAACTGCCCTATGGCTGCCGCGGCGGCAGCTGCGGCAGCTGCCGGGGCCGGGTAATCAGGGGTTCGGTGGACTATCCCGACGACGTGCTTCCGCCCGCGCTCGAGCCGGACGAGGCCGCCGCCGGCCAGGCCCTGTTCTGCCAGGCCATGCCGCGCGAGGATCTGAGCATCGAGATCCGGGAACTGGACACGCCGGCCCAGATCGAGGTCAAGAACATGCCGGTACGGGTGGCCGAGATGCAGCGGCTGTGCCACGACGTCTACCTGCTGAGGCTGAAGCTGCCGACCACCGAGCGGCTGCAGTTCTTCGCCGGCCAGTATATCGAGATCCTGCTCAAGGACGGCCGCCGGCGCGCCTTCTCCATCGCCAACGCCCCGCATGACGATGAATACATCGACCTGCACATCCGGCTGATCGAGGGCGGCGAGTTCACTCAGTATGTCTTCAATGAAATGCAGCCGAAGACCATCCTGCGCATCGAGGGCCCCCTCGGGCAGTTCTACCTGCGCGAGGAATCCCCGCGACCGATCCTGATGATGGCCGGCGGCACCGGCTACGCCCCGCTCAAGGGCATGCTGGAACACGCCTTCCATGTCGGCATCACCCGGCCGATCCACCTGTTCTGGGGGGTGCGTTCACGGCGCGATCTCTATGCCCACGACCAGATCAGCCATTGGGCGCGCGAGCACGCGAATTTCCACTACACCCCGGTCCTGTCGGAACCGCTGGCCGAGGATGACTGGGACGGGGAGACCGGCCTGGTGCTGGGCGCCCTGCTCGAGCACTATCCGGAACCGGCCGGCTACGACATCTACATGAGCGGCCCGCCGGCGATGGTCGAGGCCGGCCGCCAGAGCTTCCTCGGCCGCGGCGTGCCGATGGAGCAGATGTTCGCCGACGCCTTCGAGTTCGCCGCCGACACCCGCGACAAGGCGGCCCAGGGCGGCGGGTGAAGATCAAGAGCGCCACGGAATACACGGAAAACACGGACAGGACTGAATATTAGGCTGGTGGATTTGTAAGGATTCCCGGTCATTCCGACGCATGCGCGCAGCGCGTTGAGCGCCCAAAGGGCGGCCCGCAGGGCGAGCGCAGCGAGTAATCCGCAACCCGCCGTAAAGCAATAGTTCCGCCTTGTGCCGGAATAACGAGCATTGAGTGGAACAGAGACCGGGCGGTTTCTGCAGTTATATTTTTCCGTGTTTTCCGTGTATTCCGTGGCGCTCTTGATCTTTGATGAACCTCAGCCCGGCGCCGGCAGGCGGCCGGTCTCGCCGGTGGCCAGCTGCATGCCCTTGCGGAAACACACCGCCGCCTCATCCGGTTCTTCCAGTTCCTCCAGCAGGCTCCCCAGCAGCTGGTAGCCCTCCACCGTCGGCTGGATCTCCAGCGCCGCCTCGAGATAGCTGCGGGCCTTGCCCCACAGCCGGTTGAGGATCGCCAGCCGGCCGGCGGCCTGCAGCAGCACCGGGTTGCGCGGCTGCTCCTTGAGCCATTCCTCCAGCTGCGAGAGCTGCATGCCGAGATTCTCGCCCCGCACCCGGCCATAGAGATCCAGCAGACGTTCGTCACGCTGACGCCGGATGGCCTCGCGCAGCACCGGCTCGGCCGCCGGATCCTGCTCCAGGTGATGCAGGGCGCGGCCGTAGACCAGGACCAGATCATTGTCCTGGCGCAGCCGCCGTGGCAGCTGACCCCACAGCTGCTGCAGCGCCGCGGCATCGTGCTGACGCACGCTGCCCTCCAGCAGCGCGCGGTAGACCGTCTCCTCCAGTTCGTCCAGCGCCGGCTCGGGCAGGGCCCGGCGCTTGCGCAGTTCGGGCAGCAGTTCGCGCAGGCGCTCCCAATCGCCCAGGCGCTGGTACAGACGGGCGAGCATCTTCAGTACATAGGCATGACGCGGCGCGATGCTGCGCAGATGGGTCAGCGTGGCCAGCGCCTGTTCCATCTGCTGATGGCTGAACTGCAGATCGGCCTGGGTCAGGCCGACGGCGACGTCGGAGTTGGGCATCGCCTGGTGAGCCAGGCGCAGATACTGGTCACGCCGGGCATCCGCACCCTGGTACTGGGCGGCCCGGGCCGCGGCGATATAGTTGAGCAGCGGACTCTCGCTGTCATCGGCATGCTGGGTCAGCAGCCGCTCGGCACGCGGCCAGTCGCCCTCGGACAGGGACAGCAGGCCCTGGTTGAGCGAGTGCCGGGCACGCAGGGCCCGGCGCCGGCCGCGCCAGGCCCGCAGCCGCCGGGGGGTGCGCCGCGCCCCGGCCAGCAGCCGCAGCAGGGCGTAGAGGACGATGAACCCCAGCAGCAGGCCGAACAGCAGCAGCGACAGGCTGGTCTCGACGCTCCACTGACCGTAGCCGATCAGCACATAGCCGGGTTCGTTGAGAAACACCAGCCCGAGCACCACGCCCAGGGCCAGGGTGAGCAGGGCCAGAAACAGCGGTTTCATGGTGCGTTCCCCGCGCCTTCAGCAGCAGCTTCGTCGGAAGCCGCTTCCGGCGCGGCCCGACCGGCCTCGATCAGGGCCAGTTCCTGGCGCAGCAGGCGCAGGGAACCGGCGATGTCGGGCAGGGCGGGGCGCAGTTCCACCGCGAGCAAGGCATCGAGCTCGGCGCGGGCCTCGCGCACCGCCGGTTGCCCGGCGTCGAATTCCTGCGCCAGCCAGTCGCGCGCTGTACGCAGGCTCACCCGGTACAACTCGGGGTTGCCGCGCAGGGCGGCGAGCCGGGCGGTATCGAGCTGCAGGCGCAGATTGGCGTAGAGAAAGAACTGCTGGTCCGGCGCCAGCAGCGGGGCGACCGGCTCGTCGTTGCGCCGCACCGCCACCAGTTGGCGCAGTTCGCCCCACAGGGCGGCGGGCAACTCGCGCCAGCTGCCGGCTTCGGCCCCGGCGTCGGCGTCGGCGGCTGCACCGCGCGGCGTCGGCCGGTACTGGGCGCCGGCGACCTTGAGGTCATCGACACTGTCTGCCAGGGTCTGCAGGCGCAGGGCGATGCCGTCGATGTCCGGCACGTCGACGCCGCGCAGGCCGGCCAGTTCGCGGCTGATCTGTTCGCGCACCGGCAGATAGGCCGCGTTGGCCAATTCCTGCAGGCGCTGATCGGCGCTCGTGAGCGCGGCGATGGCGGTATCGACGTCGCGCGCCAGCTGCAGCCGCTGGTTGGCCACATGCAGCAGGTACTCGGCCTCGGCCAGCACCCAGGCCTCCTGGCTGCGGCCGACCTGGGCCCGCAGCACGCCGAAGGCGCGTTCCAGGGCCGCGATCGACTGCTGCTGATCGGCCAGATCCTGCTGCAGGCCGCGGCGGGCGCCGACGGCCTCGTCCAGGGTGGCTTCCATCCGGTCCACCGCCGCTGTCACGCGATTGTCCAGGGCCTGGTTGCGGGCATCGATCTGGGCCAGCACCTCCTGCTGCCAGCCGGCCTGGCGCTGCACCTCGTGCCAGATGAAATAGCCGGCGACCAGGGCACCGACGCCGACCAGCAGGGCCAGGATGGCCAGCGGCCCGGCATAGCGCCCGCCGGTCGGGGCCGGCGCCTGGCTGGCGCCGCCGGCAGCAGTTGAGGGCGCGGAAGGGCTGCGCCGGCGGCCGCCGCGCGAGCGCGACTTGCCGCCGCCGCCCTCACTCGCGGCCGATCCGGATCCGGGGGCGCCCTGAGGCTGGGGCTTATCCTTGTTCTCACTCATGCTTCAGCTTCCCGATGGGTGGTGGGCGGAGGCCCGGTCAGCGGCGAGCCGCGCCAGCGCCGCAACCATGGCCGCATCGGTGGCATTGTCCGCCACCCTGACCTGTTCACAGCCCTGGCGCGATGCATAGGCCCGGGTGCGCTCGCTGGGAACGATCAGCGGGGTGCGCCGCAGCAACTCGCGACCGGCTTCGCCCAGCAGTTCGAGCAGATTATCCAGGATCGCGTTACTGGTCACCAACACGGCGTCGATCCCGCCACTATGCCAGCGCTGCAGCAACGCAGCGGAATCCGCCTCGGGCAGCCTCCGCTCGTAGAGCTCGAGCGCCTCGACCCGGGCCCCGCGCTGGCACAGAGTGTCCCGGATCAGCTCCCGGCCGCCACGGCCACGGAGTATCACGATGGAACAATCCGCCAGGCGCTGCAAGTCCGGCAGCGCCAGCAGCGCCTCGCTGGTGAAGGGGGAGGGCGCGGCCAGGCTGACCGGGATGCCGGCCGCCGTCATGGCCGCCGCGGTCTGCCGGCCGATGGCCAGGGTCTTCACGCCCGCCGGCCAACCCGCTCCCGCGGCCTGGGCACGGAAGGCGGTCACGGCATTCACGCTCACGAACAGGGCATAGTCGAAGCTGTCCAGCGGCGCCGGCCAACGGACGCCGTTCAGAAAGCGGATTTCCATCACCGGGAACGGGACCGGCTCCGCGCCCACCGCGGCCAGCCGCTCGCACAGCGGGCCGGCCTGGGCCTCGGGGCGGGTGACCAGGACCCGCCAGCCTGCCAGGGCGGGGGCTGCGTCCATTATTGCGCTTCGGCGTAGAGCGCCTTGAGGATGGCGTCGGCACCGCGGCTGAGCAGGTCCTCGGCCAGCACCCGGCCGAGTTCCTCGCCGTCCTCGGGCCGGCCGCTGATCACCCCGTGGACGATCTCGCTGCCATCCGGGCGGCCGACCAGGCCGCGCAGCACGATCACCCCGTGCTCGATCTCGGCATAACCCCCGATGGGCACCTGGCAACCGCCCTGCAGGGCGGCGTTCAGGGCCCGTTCGGCGGCGACCCGCTGCGCGGTGTGGCTGTGGCCCAGCGGCGCGATCAGGCCCTGCACCTCGGGGTCCTCGGACCGGCACTCGATGCCGATCGCGCCCTGGCCGATGGCCGGCAGGATCACCTGCGGCCCGAGTTCGCTGCGGATGCGCTGTGCGAAGCCCAGCCGCTTGAGGCCGGCACAGGCCAGGATGATGGCGGCGTAGTCGCCGCGATCGAGCTTCTCCAGCCGGGTGTTGACGTTGCCGCGCAGGTCGCGGATTTCCAGATCCGGGCGCAGGGCCCGCAGCTGACTCTGGCGGCGCAGGCTGGAGGTGCCCACCACTGCCCCTTGTGGCAGCGCCTCCCAGTCCGCATATTGATTGGAGACGAAGGCATCGCGCGGGTCCTCGCGGTCCAGGATCTGGGCCAGTTCCAGGCCATCGGGCAGTTCCACCGGGACATCCTTCATGGAATGGACGGCGATATCGGCACGTCCCTCCAACAGGGCGGTCTCCAGTTCCTTGACGAACAGCCCCTTGCCCCCGATCTTGGCCAGCGGACTGTCGAGCACCCGGTCGCCCTGGGTGGTCATGGTGACCAGCTCGACCTCCAGGCCGGGGTGGTGCAGTTCCAGGCCGGTCTTGACGTGTTCGGCCTGCCACAGGGCAAGCGCGCTCTTGCGGGTGGCGATGCGGAGCTTGGTCAGGGACATGATTTCTCTATGGATAGTGGGATTGAACCGCCCGGGCCGGTTGCCCCGCCCGGGCGCAGACAGTGAGGATAACGAGTGGTGAAACAGGCTTTCAAGTTTATCACGGGCGGACTGCTGCTGCTCTGGCTGCTGGGCCAGGGCGCCGCCGGCGCCGGGACCCGGCCGGAGGTCCAGGAGGTACAGAGCCTGGAGCAGGCCACCCGGGAAGCGGCCGAGCGCGGCTTGCCGCTGCTGCTGGCCTTCAGCAGCCACCACTGCACCTATTGCGAACAGGTCGAGCAGAATTTCCTGGTCCCGATGCTGATCAGCGGCGACTACGAGAACCGGGTGCTGATCCGCAAGCTCAACATCGACGCCGGGGTGATGGTCGGGGACCTGCATGGGGAAATCCGCCCGGCCCGGCGCATCGCCGATGAGTATGATGTCGACATGACGCCGACCCTGCTGTTCCTGGGTCCGGACGGCAAGGAACTGGCCGATCGCATCGTCGGACTGCTGACCCCGGACTTCTACGGCGGCTATATCGACCGCGGCATCGACACGGCCAACGCGGCGCTGGGGCAGTAGATTTGTACTGCTTGCAGTAGTGACTGGAAAAGCATCAAACCGCAAAGGCGCCCGAAAGAAAATGAAAGGACGTAGGCCGGGATAAGCACAGCGTTCCCGGCGTGCTCGGCCGATGCCGGAAACGGGCTGGACAGCCCTTATTCCGGCCTACATATCTGGAGCGCCAAGCTCCGGCAGGCAACCTGCGGTACGCTCACCCGCCTTTCAGCAGCCGCCGCACCTCGGGCTGCTGGCGGCGGCTGACCTCCAGGCGTGCATCCACCCCGCGCAGCACGGCACACAACCGACCCTCGGCGTCACGTTCCAGCGCGCTGAGATAACGCCGTGCCACCAGGGCGTTGCGGTGAATGCGGATGAAGTCCTCGCCGAACTCCTCCTCCAGGGCCTTCAGCGCCTCCTCGATCAGGAACTCGCCCTCGCCGGTGCGCACGGTGACGTACTTGTTGTCGGCCTGGAAGTAGCGGATGTCGGTCACCGGCACCAGCTGCAGGCTGCCGCGCACCGGTACGCACAGGTGGCTGCGCTGACTGGGCCCGTCCTGGCCGGCAAGCCGCGCGGCCTGGGCCCGGTTGAGCCGGCAGGCATTGGCCAGCGCGGCCATCAGGCGCTCATCGCGGATGGGCTTGAGCAGGTAGTCCACGGCACAGGCCTCGAAGGCCTCCAGGGCATGATCGCCATAGGCGGTGGTGAAGATCACCGCCGGCGGCTCGCTCAGCCCGGCCAGGTGCCTGGCTGCCTCCAGTCCGTCCATCTCCGGCATGCGGATATCCAGCAGCACCACGTCGGGACGGTTTGCCGCCACCTGCTCGATGGCCTCGCGCCCGGTGGCCGCCTCGCCGGTGATCTCGATGTCGGGCACACCGGCCAGCATGGAGATCAGCCGCTCCCGCGCCAGCGCCTCGTCGTCGACCACCAGCACCTTCATGCGGCACGCTCCAGCGGAATCAGCATGCGCACCCGGTACTGGCCGTCGCGCTGCTCGGTCTCCAGCCGCGCCTGCGCCCCGAACACCAGCAACAGGCGCTGACGGATGTTCTCCAGCGCCATGCGGTTGCCCGCCCGGCGCGGCGGATCGGATTGCGGCGGCAGCGGATTGCGCACTTCCAGGCGCAGCCTGCCCTTGTTGTAGGTCGCCAGGATATGGATGCAGCCGCCCTCGCCACGCGGCTCAATACCATGATAGACGGCGTTCTCGATCAGCGGCTGCAGGATCAGCGGCGGCACTGCCTCGTCCAGCGGCAGGTTCTTCTCGGTCCATTCCACCTGCAGCCGCTCCCCAAGACGCAGCCGTTCGATGTTCAGATAGCGGCGGGCAATGGTCAGTTCCTCGCTGAGCGGTATGCGCGCCTGCACTTCCTTCATGCCGGCGCGGAACAGTTCGGCCAGATCCTGCACCACCTCCTCGGCCAGCGCCGGCCGGCTGCGGGTGAGCGCGGCGATGGTGTTGAGGCTGTTGAACAGGAAGTGCGGCCGGATGCGTGCAGCCAGCGCCTCGACCCGGGCCTGGGCCTCGGCGGCCACCTGCATCTGCCACTGATGCCGGACAAAGAAGTAGCGCAGGAGCAGCGCGGCGACGATGGCGGCGATAGCCAGGTTGCGGATCAGGTAATCCATGTGGCCGTCGCCATTCGCTTCCATGGCGCCGTATGCCGGCAGCAGCCGGAAGGCCAGTTCACTCAGGCCGAGCACGATCAACAGGATCAATCCGTAGGCCAGCACCCCGGCGCGGCGCGGCGGCAGGCGCAGCAGCCAGCGCCGGGCCAGGCACAGGGCCGCGGTGCATGACAGCGCCACCCATTGCACGAACAGCGACACCAGGCCCAGTTCGCTCCACCACAGCGCGCCCAACGGGCTGCCCGCCAGCGCGAGCACAAAGGCCAGCATCTGGGCGCTGACCACCACGGCGAACACCGCACGAATGGCGCAGAAGTCGGGCAGGAAGCCGGCATCACCCTGCGGCAACCCGGCGGCGTTGTTGGCTGGCGTTTCCATGTTCCCGGCTGTTCCCTCCCCGCACTGAGCGCGATTATCCCCCGACGCCCCGGCCAGAACCAGCATCCCTGGCCCCGCTGACGCGGCCAGCGGTATACTCGCGCCACTTGTAACCGAACGGAATCCGACATGGCGGACAGCGACAGCAAGAGCAAACCCTGGGGCGGCCGCTTCACCGAATCCACCGACGCCTTCGTCGAGGCCTTCACCGCCTCGGTGGGCTTCGACCGGCGCCTGTACCGCCAGGACATCGCCGGCTCCATCGCCCATGCCCGCATGCTGGCCCGGGTCGGCGTGCTGACGGCGGCGGAATGCGACGAGATCATCGCCGGCCTGGAGGACATCCGCGGCGAGATCGAGGCCGGCGGCTTCGACTGGTCGGTCGGGCTCGAGGACGTGCACATGAATATCGAGGCGCGCCTCACCGAACGTATCGGCGCCACCGGCAAGAAACTGCACACCGGCCGCTCGCGCAACGACCAGGTCGCCACCGACATGCGCCTGTACCTGCGCGAGGAGATCGACCTGATCACGGCCGAGCTTGAGCGGCTGCAGAGCGGCCTGATCGACCTGGCCGAACGCGAGGCCGACACCCTGATGCCGGGCTTCACCCACCTGCAGGTGGCCATGCCGGTGACCTTCGGCCACCACATGCTGGCCTGGTTCGAGATGCTGGAGCGCGACCGCCAGCGCCTGGCCGACTGCCGGCGGCGGGTCAATGTGATGCCGCTGGGCGCGGCGGCCATGGCCGGCACCACCTATCCCATCGACCGCCACTACACGGCCGAACTGCTCGGCTTCGACGCCCCGGCGGAGAACTCGCTGGACGCGGTCAGCGACCGCGACTTCGCCATCGAATTCACCAGTGCGGCGGCGCTGCTGCTGACGCATCTGTCCCGTGCTTCGGAAGAGCTGATCCTGTGGACCTCGGCCCAGTTCGGCTTCATCGACCTGCCCGACCGCTTCTGCACCGGCTCCTCCATCATGCCGCAGAAGAAGAACCCCGACGTTCCCGAACTGGTACGCGGCAAGACCGGCCGGGTCAACGGCCACCTGATCGGCCTGCTGACCCTGATGAAGGGCCAGCCGTTGGCCTACAACAAGGACAACCAGGAAGACAAGGAACCGCTGTTCGACACCGTCGACACGGTCCGGGGCTGCCTGCGGGTGTTCGCCGACATGGTCCCGGCCATCGAACCGAAACGCGAACGGCTGCGCGCGGCAGCGCTGGAGGGCTTCTCCACCGCCACCGATCTGGCCGACTACCTGGTGCGCAGGGGACTGCCGTTCCGCGATGCCCACGAGGTGGTGGGCAAGGCGGTGCGCCTGGGGCTGGAGCAGGGGCGCGACCTGTCCCAGCTCAGCCTGGAGCAGCTGCAGCAGTTCAGCGGAATCATCGAGCAGGATGTGTTCGAGGTGCTGACCCTGGAGGGTTCGATCGCCAGCCGCGATCACATCGGCGGCACCGCGCCGTCCCAGGTGCGGGCCGCCGCACAGCGGGCGCGCCAGCGGCTCAGCCGTTGACCACCTGACCGCCGCCCGGGTTCAGCCGCCGGGCGAATCCATGCAATCCGTCCCCGGTGATGGCGGGCTCGGGCCGGCCGATGTAGTAGCCCTGCACATAATCCACGCCCAGGCGCTGCAGCAGCCGGAAGGCGGCCTCGCTTTCCACGAACTCGGCAATGGTGCGGATGCCCATGCCGCGCGCCACGTCCACCAGCGCCTTGACGAACAGCTGGTCCTCCTGGTTGCTGGCGATGTCGCGGATGAAACTGCCGTCGATCTTGAGCATGTCCACATGCAGGTGCTTCAGATAGGAGAAGGAGGAGAAGCCCACGCCGAAGTCGTCCAGCGCGATGCGGCAGCCCAGCTGGCGGATGCGGCCGAGGAACTCGGCCGCCAGCGACATGTTCTCGCAGGCCGCGGTCTCGGTCAGTTCGAAGGTGATGCGGGCCGGATCCAGTCCGGTCTCGTCCAGACAGTTCTCGATCAGACGCAGCAGTTCGTCTTCGCCCACCGACAACCCGGACAGGTTGATGGAGAACCCGACCTGGCTCAGGGCATCGGGCAGGGTGGCGATGTGATAGATCGCCTTGCGCACGATCTCCTTATCCACTCTCCCGATCAGACCGAACTGCTCGGCGGCCGGGATGAAGGCGCCCGGCGGTATCACCTGGCCGCTGTCATCGCGCATCCGCACCAGGGTCTCGAAGTGGTGCACCTCGCCGTTGAGCACGCTGGCGATGGGCTGGAAATGCAACTCGAAACGATCCTCCTCCAGGCCCCTGAGCACCCGGTTGCGCGAGGCCAGCAGGCCGCCGATATGCTCGCGCGACATGCTGGCCTCGTCGAAGACCTCGAACCGGTTGCGCCCGGCATCCTTGGCGGCGTACATGGCGCTGTCGGCCTTGGCGATCAGTTCCACCGGATCGGTGCCCTGATCGGGGAAGGCCACCAGGCCGATACTGGCTGAGACATTGATGGGCACACCGGCCTTGGTGCGGACCGGCCGGCACTGGGTGATCGCCTCGAGTATCCGCGCGGCCTGCGCGCGCGCAGCGTCAAGCCCCAGATCCGGCAGGGTCAGGGCGAACTCGTCGCCGCTGATGCGGCCGAGGATATCCTCCTCGCGCGACAGCCGCTCCAGCACCCCGGCGACCTGCACGATCATCTCGTCGCCGACGGCATAGCCCGCGGCATCATTGAGCAGCTTGAGATGGTCCAGGTCCACCAGCATCAGCACGCCCTGACGGTCATGTGCCTGGGCCCGGCGGATTTCGTGCGCCAGGTCGACCAGGAAGCGGCGGCGGTTGGTAAGCCCGGTGAGCTGGTCCTGGTTGGACAGGAGCGCGACCCGCTCCTCGTTGATGCGCTGCTTGGAGATATCGCTGGCAGTGCCGCGGAAACCGGCGAAGCGGTCCTGCTCCCGCACCGGTATGCCGCTGATGCGCAGGTCCCGGATGGTGCCGTCGTGCAGGCAGACGCGGAAGCTCAATTCCTTGAACGGGAAGCCACGATCCCGCTGCGGCTGCAGGCGCGCCGTGAGCGCCTCCAGATCGTCCTCGGGGAACACTTCCTGCCAGGTCCGGCCGAGGCACTCCTGGCTGTCCATGCCCAGCGAGGCCTTGAAGCCGGGGGACAGATAGGTGATGCGACCCCCGGCGTCGGTCTCCCACAACCAGTCCGAGGAACTGGCAGCGAAATCATGGAAGCGCCGGCGGTTGTGTTCCAGCGCCTCGTTGGACTGGCGCAGGTCGTCGAGCATGCGGTTGAAGGAATCGGCCAGTTCGCCGAGTTCATCCTCCCGCTTCAGCTCCACCCGCCAGGCGAGATCGCCGGCGGCGATCTTGCGGGTCGCCGCGGCCAGCAGGCTCAGCGGCCGGGTCAGGGTGCGTCGGCTGATCACCATGCCCAGCACCGCCGCCACGACCAGGATGGCGCCGGAGACCAGCAGGCCCTGCAGCGCAAAGCTGCGGTACGGTGCCCAGTAATTGTCACTGGCATGCGCCAGCAGCAGCTGTGCCACCGGTGTCCGGCCGTCGCCGGCCAGTACCGGATAGACCTGTCCGAGGTAGTCGGTTCCATCCAGTCTGAATTCGACCCGGCCGGTCTCCAGCCCCTGCAGCTGAGTCAGCCGGCCGGGCAGGGTGCTGCCGACCAGCGCCTGGGCGTCGAACAGCGCTATCTGGGTACGCAGCAGCGGCTGATAACGCTCGATCGCCGCCTGGTCGATCTCCTGCCCGAGCACCATGACCCCGATCACACCGCCGCCCGGGTTGGCCACCGGGATGGCGACCAGGCGCAGGAAGGTCTCGAAGATCATGGCGTTGCCATAGGCTACCCGGGCGCCCCGGGTGACCTGCCGCACCAGGCTCTGGATGGCATCCGAGGCCAGCACCCGCGGCGACACCAGGTGCGGCTTGCTGCCCTCGGCCAGGGTCTGGCCGGGACCGCTCTCCAGGCTCAGCGCCAGCAGATCGATGCCGGGCCGCGGAAAGCTCTCTTCCAGGGTGCTGCGTACCGTCGGCGCATGCGCCGTGAGCAGTGCTGCCAGCAGGCCCGGCTCCTGGCTGATGTTGCGGGCCGTGCTCACCAGCTGGGCAAAGGCCTCGCGCTGGGCCTGCACATAGACCTCGTGGGCATGCTGGATATCGCTGCTGATCTGGCGGTTGACGTGGCCGGTGACCAGCAGATAGCCGGCACTGGTCATGCCGACCAGTACCAGCAGCATCATGCCAACGACGAGGAGACTGTTTTTCTGCCCGATTCGCATCCCTGCCTCATCTTCCCGGCAGCGCCGGATACAGCTGATCGACGGTCACGACCCCGGCCGCGCTGTTGTGCTCCGGCTGCACTCCGCTCTTCACCGGCAGACGCAACTCCAGCGGCGGCGGCGCCGTCATGGCCATGGTGTCCTGTTCCAGGGTCTCGGCGCCGATAGCGGCCACCCGCAGCCGCCAGCGGCCGGCCTCGAGGTCGCGGAACTCGAACCGCTCACCGGCCTCGACAATGGCCAGCCGCGGTGCATCGACCACATCGATGCGGGCATAGCTGCGCCGGTGCAGACGGCAGAACAGGTGTCGGGTACCGGGTTCGCGGAAACTGATGCTCGGTTCGTCCGCCCCACTGCCCGGGTGCAGCCGCACCTCAACCTCACTGTGGCTGCCGGGGACCAGGGCGAACAGCTGATGCTCGACGGCATCGAGACTGGCCAGCCGGATCGGCTCGCCGGGACGCACCTGGAGAAAATCGGGCCGGATCCGGTCGGCATCGACGCGCAGTTCATGGCGCACGTCAACCACAGCCCCGGCGCTCAGGCCGGGGCTGTCCGGCCACAGTGCCAGGCCGATGACCTGGTCCGTGCCGTCCCGGCCGGAGAACAGGCCGCTGTGCTGCAGCATGACCACCCCGCGCACCTCAGCGGCCGACAGCCCGGCCGGCATGACGGCCAGCAGCGCCAGCAACAGCCGACGCCAACGATTCCCTGCGGACACGATCCCTGGTTTCATGTAAATTCGTACTGCACGTGATGGTCTACTTCTGTAGGTAACGGCACCCGGCTGCCCGGCTTAAGCCGGAGACCACGGGGCTGCGGAGCGCAATCCATGACCAAGGCCGACACCGATAGTCTGGACCGGCTCAACCGCCGCCTGGCGGAGTTCGCCCGGGCGCGCGACTGGGAGCCGTTCCACTCGCCCAAGAACCTGTCCATGGCCCTGATCGCCGAGGCGGCCGAACTGGTGGAGCATTTCCAGTGGCTGAGCCAGGCCGAGAGCGCGGCCCTGCCGCCGGACAAGCGCGAGGCCGTGCGTCTGGAACTGGCCGACATCCTCATCTATCTCGTGCGCCTGGGTGAGCGGCTCGACATCGATCTGCTGCAGGCAGCGCATGACAAGATGGATATGAACGAGGCACGTTTCCCGGTGGACAAGGTGCGCGGCCTGGCCCGGCGCGCCAGCGAGTATGACTGACCCGCTCTTCGCTCCTCACTCCTAAAGCAAAACGTCCCTAGGTCGCTAAATCCCAAGACATTCCGGGACACACGGATGTCAAATTTCCGTCATCTGACACGCCCAGGGAGACTTCTTGCCATGTGGGACAGGCTTACCCCCTCGCAGCTCGTCGAGTTGCTCGACACCACCTCCGACGCCCTGCTGGTACTGGATCGCAACGGTCGTCCGGCCGCCGCCAACGCCGCGCTGCTGCGGCTGCTGGACGCCGGTCTTGACGATCTCGACCCGGAGCACCCGCTGCTGGCCGCTGCTGCGGACAGCCTCAGCCACACCGCCCCCGGCGGCGCCCGCCTGCAACTGCAGGTCCGGCGCCTGCCGCTGGCCGATGGCGGCCAGGCGCTCTGGTTCCGGGACTGCACCGAGCAGCAACGCCTGCAGCAGGAACTGTCCGAACAAACACTCACCGACCCGGTCACCGGCCTGCTCAACCGCCGCGGTCTGAGCGTGGCGCTGGAACCCCAGGTCTCGCGCTGCCGGCGCTACGACAGTCCACTGTCGCTGGTGCTGCTGGAACTGCGCGGCGATGTCGACGACCCGGCCCGGGTCCGGGTCAGCCGCATTCTCAAGGATCAGCTGCGCTGGGCCGACATGATCGGGTGCAACGAGGATCAACGCTTCATTCTGGCCCTGCCGGAGACACGCCAGGCGGATGCCGAACAGCTGATCGCCAAACTGCGCGAGCGGCTGGCGGCAGAGTTCGCCAGTGAGCTTGTCGACACCGGGTTCGGCGTGGCGGAATGGCGCAAGGCGGACAATACCCAGACGCTGCTCAATCGCGCCGCCGCCGCCCTCGCCCCGGCGGCCGCCAGCACCGCCGCCGGTTGATCCTGTCACCCACCTGACCAGGGAGCCGCCACCGGCAGCATGGCCGTCGTCGAGCAGATGAAACCCAGGATCGAGATGGATGGCGTGCAGCTGCGCCATGTCCAGCGGCGGTTCATGGTCATCAACCAGGACCGGCTCAAGCGGGTCTACGCCGGGCTGCGCGACCGCCATCGCCTGTTCCTCGACCTGCTGCCGCTGCTGTTTCACATCAACCACCCCATGCTGCCGGGCTATCTCTCCAGCAAGGCACCGGCCGGCCTGTCGGACTACAAGCCGAACAAACGCACCCTGGACGCCGCGCGCAAGCTGTCCAAGAGCTTCACCTACCAGCAGCGCAGCGTGCGTGAGCACGACGTGCTGGCGCTGTACATGATGGGCTCCTCCGGCACCATCGCCTATTCGCGCAAGAGTGATTTCGACATCTGGGTCTGCATCCGCCACGACATGGACCGGGATGCACGCGAGATGCTGGCGCAGAAGGCGGCCAACATCGAGAGCTGGGCCGCGAGCATGAGCCTGGAGGTGCACTTCTTCCTCATGGACGATGTCGCCTTCCGCGCCGGCGAGATGGACAGCCTGTCGAGCGAGAGCAGCGGCAGCGCCCAGCATCACCTGCTGCTGGACGAGTTCTACCGCACCGGCCTGTTGATCGCCGGACGTTACCCCATCTGGTGGCTGGTACCGCCGCAGTACGAGGTGGTCTACGACGACTACGTCAGCCAGCTGCTGCACAAGCGCTTCGTCAACCCGAAGGAGGTGGTCGATTTCGGCGGCCTGGGCGAGATGCCGGCCGGCGAGTTCTTCGGCGCCACCCTGTGGCAGCTCTACAAGGCGGTCTCCTCGCCCTACAAGTCGGTACTCAAGATCCTGCTGATGGAGGCCTATTCCGACGAGTATCCCCACATCCGCATGCTCAGCCACCGGTTCAAGGAGGCGGTCTACGGCGGCGAGACCAACCTGGACGGTCTCGACCCCTATGTGCAGATGTGCCGGCGGGTGGAGGAATACCTGCTGGAGAACGGCGAACTGGAACGCCTGGAACTGGCCCGGCGCTGCTTCTATTTCAAGATCAACGAGAAGATGAGCCGGCCCGACCGGCGCGGCAACATCAGCTGGCGCCGCGAGGTGATGCGCGAGCTGGTGCAGGAATGGGGCTGGTCGGACGGCCATCTGCATCTGCTCGATACCCGGCCGCAGTGGAAGATCCAGCAAGTGCTGGAGGAACGCCAGATCCTGGTCGACGCCCTGCGCCAGAGCTACCAGGCGCTGTCGGAATTCGCCCGCGGCCAGGACGACGACCACACCATCGACCCGGCCGAGCTCAATCTGCTGGGGCGGCGCCTGTATGCCGCCTTCGAGCGCAAGGCGGGCAAGGTCGATCTGGTCAATCCCGGGATCTCCGACGATCTGTCCGAGGACCGCCTGTCACTGCATCAGCTGAACCATCCCGGCCAGTCCGGCTGGGTGCTCTACCGCGGCCTGGTGCGCAGCGGCGAGACCGGCGGCCAGCGCCCGCTCAAGCGCGGCCACAGCCTGGTGGAGATCCTGGCCTGGTGCCACTTCAACCACATCACCCAGTCCAGCCTGAGCATGATCAGCCTGCACCCCGAGGACTGTACCGTCAGCAGCTGGGAACAGCGCTCGGTGATGGACTGCCTGGAAGACATCTTTCCGCGCGGCCGCCTGGCCGAGCCCGACCTGGATGCCCTGGCCGAGCCGGCCCGGGTGGCCCGCAACGCCCTGTTCATCAACCTGGGCGTGGACCCCATGGCCAAACTCACCCGCGAAGGGATGCAGCTGGTCAGCAGCCGCACCGATGCGCTGAGCTACGGCGGGCGCTGGGAGAACCTCGCCATCAACTTCGAGCTGATCATCCAGACCAGCTGGCAGGAGATCCTGACCTTCCACTACAGCGGCGACCATGCCCTGCTCGACTGCCTGTGCGACTACCTGGCCTGGACGCCGATCGATGCCGGCGGCCCGCCGCCGATGGGCGTGAACACCTTCAGTTTCTCATCGACCCGTGGCGCGCCCATCGCCAACCGCATTCGCGACGTCTTCGACCAGGTCACCGCCTGGTTCTACCGCGGCGCCGAGCGCGGTAATGCCCGCTATCTGCTGCAGGTCAGCCACGACTACTATCTGCTGCAGCCCGAGAACGGCGTGCCGCGCTACCGCCATTTCAAGACCTACGCCGCCCTGCTGCAGGAACTGGCCGCACCGCAGGAGCGCTTCAGCCCGCTCGGCATCGACCCGTCGACGCTGAGCGACACCCCGCTGCCGGCGCTGTTCCAGGCCAACAAACCGGGGCGGCTGCAGCTGTTCTATCAGGTCGACGGCCCCAATGCCCATGTCTATGTGCTGGACGAGAAGGGCTCGCTGTTCCATCAGGAGGTGGCCTTCCACGATGCCCTGACCCTGCTCACCCAGTTCCAGCGCTTCCTCAACAAGATCCAGGAACGCATGAACTTCCTGGTGCAGGAAGCCGGCAAGGGCGAATTCAACGTGGCTGCCATCGATTATTATCAGATCCACCACCGCCACGGCGCCGAGCCGCGGCTGGAGCAGCAGAACATCAGCCCGTTCAAGCAGTCGCGCAGTTATTTCGGGGTGCAGGTGATCGGGGACGTGATGGACAACAACCGCTCGGTGTTCACCATGTACTGCAACGAGCAGGAGTTCTCCACCCTGGAGTATGGCGAGCGGCTGTTCGAGGAGGTGGCGCGCTACATCCTGAGCAAGCGCGCCAGCGGCCAGGCCTACCCGATCTACATCACCGACATCGACCTGGCCCGCAACCTGCTCGGCGTGGACACCGCGCAGGAACTGCAGACCATTCACTTCCTCAACTACAAGAAGCGCATCGAACAGCGTCTGAATGACGCGCTGGCGAAACTGTAAGCCTATCTGCGCGATGGGTTCCGCGTCGCTCCACCCATCCTACGCTGTCCTGGTAGGATGGGTGGAGCGAAGCGCAACCCATCACTCATACCTTATTGGCGATCAAAACTTATGTAGATGATATAGCTTGTACTCTGTACCGCGAAGGTAAATGTGTCGTTCGTTGTCGCAGTGTCTCCCAACACACCAAACCCTGTATAGGTTCCGTTTTCCGCTCCGCAGTTGGTTACAGAAAGCTGAGTTGAATACAGATTCTTGCCTGGATCGGCAAGACTCAGATTACCGGCATAATTGCAGGCATCGGTATCCGACCCCGTGATTACCCCATCAGCACCAATGCTCAACGTGAGCGTGTAGAAACCATCCGTATACATCCATATATCATTACTGTCTGCCAGCGTGACACTTCTGTCGTACAGATTGTCATAGGCCAGGCTTATACTGCCGGAATGCCCCAGAGAGTTACTGAAGGTACCCGATATACTGGCTTCTGTCCGGACAGTAGCGCTGACCGTACCAGTCGCTATTGGCCCGGCAACTCCGTCCTGATAGGCAGTGATATTCCCGCTGAACTGATCGCCCGTTATGGAGTAGGTACCGACATCCATTTCACCGCTGTTCGGATCAAAGAAATACGCTTCCCCATCAAATAAAAGCCCGATGTAGGCGTTTGAGGTATAACCCGTCGTGGTATTTGTGACCGTACCACGCCATATGCCGTTGGCAGATTCGGTAGTCGTTGATGAACTATCGTCGCCACCTCCGCCACCGCCACATGCAGCAACTCCAAGTACCATAAGACCGGATGCCGCCAGGATTTTGATAGTTGCAAAAAGGTTTTCGATGTTGCTTTTGATCATTATTTGGACTCCCTCTGTAGCTGAATATTATTCTTTGCTCCCCTGACAAATCCGGGGCAGCACACGGACCCGCCGACAGAAGACAGATCCTTAACCTTCCCATACAGGCTATCCTGAAATGGGATACCCCATAATGGGATATAGGATTTCCCCATGGCTGGCACATGGGCGAAACAACGAATCATATTACGCAAATTAATGCGCGAGATGCATTGTCGCCACGACCTCACCCAGGCGGAATTGGCAAAATATCTCTACAGGCCGCAAAGTTATGTCAGTAAGATAGAATCCGGTGAACGCAACCTTGATTTTGTCGATGTGTACGAAATCTGCCGTTGTTGCGGCGAGGGGTTTGAGGATTTTGCGGCCATATTCGTGCAGGCAATCAAGCAGAAGTAACCTGCATATTTTGGTCGATGGGTGGAGCGAAGCGCAACCCATCATTCACCAAACGAACCCGCTATCGTTTCAGCCACGCAGCCGCTCCAGTCCCTGGGATATACCCCTGAAGCACAATAGCGATGAAACGAGGAATAAGGCCAGTCGCTTACACGGCGGCAATGGCCATGCTTGACCGGATTGTAATGGATGTAATCGATGTGATTGCGCAGATCCAGCGGATTGCGTATCGCATGCTCCCAGAACCGTCTCTGCCATACACCCCTCTCACCTTTCTGGCGGCCACTTCTGGAAACGGCGGCGAGCATTGGCAACCGGCGTGAAAAACGCGCCTTGATCTTGCGCCAGCGCACCGGGAAATCGGCATCACCTACCGGTAGGGTCCAGATGGCGTGAAGGTGATCCGGCAGAATCACGATCGCATCAATATTGAATGGATGCTCCAGACGCGTCTCTCTCACGGCGCGCCGCAGCAATGCGATCTGCTCTGTCAGCAGGCGACTTGAGCGGTCAGCGAGAGTCACGGTGAAGAAATAGGTGCCACCGGCGACATAATGGCGTCGATACTGGGTCATCCTTGACCTCCTGATTTTCGGAATCATCCTATGATGGGTTACGCTGCGCTTCACCCATCCTACGATCCTTCCGATGATTTCCGCGTTGCCTCACCCATCCCATGCTCCCCGTGTAGGATGGGTGAAGCGCAGCGCAACCCATCGCGGACGCATGCCTTTACATCCCCTCTGCGGCCTGCAGCCGATCCAGCATGGCCTGGATATCCTCCGCCCACTGGTCGAACACGGCGGTCAACTCATCATCGCCGTAGAACTCGGCCATCCGCCGCGGATTGGCGGCGATGAGCAGGGTGTCGGTCTCCTCGGCGAAGATGGCGATCTTGAGCGGCAGGTAGGGGATCAGCTCGGGGTGCTCCCGGGTCAGGCGTCGCACCTGTTCCGGCTTGCCGAAGAACACCACCCGGTACTTGTCGGTCTTGTAGCCCATGTTGGTCAGGCCGACGTCGACCCGCTGCACCCTGGACAGGGTATAGCCCTGCTCGCGCACCGCCTCCTGCAGCATCAGCATCGCCTCGGCGAAGGGCACGCGCGAGCGCACCATGAACAGGTCCTGCGCCAGGGTCGGGCGCAGCAGGCCGGCCAGCAGCAGGATCAGCAGCGGCAGTCTCAGGCGTCTCAAAACGTGGCCTCCTCCAGGATCGCGGTATACAGGTCGTGCATCTCGTCGCAGGCCCGGTCCAGCCGTTCGTTGTTGAACAGCACGCTCAGGCGTTTGGGGTTGATGCTCATCACCTGCACCTGGCCCTCCCGCTCGACCACGGTGACCCGGCAGGGCAGGAACAGGCCGACGCGCGGGTCGATGGTCAGGGCGTCATAGAGAAAATTGAAGTTGCAGAAATAGACCATGACCTGCTTGTCGCTGGCCTCGCCTTCCGGAAACAGGCCTTCCTCCAGCTTCTGGCGCCGGATGAGACGGAAATTCCTGCCCACCGCGGCCCGCTCAACCGCCTCGACTGTCTCCTCCAGGCTGTAGGGCGAGTCATAGACCAGTACCGGTTCGATATCTTCCACTCGGGCGGCCGGCTCGGTGTGCTGCTGTTCGAAACTGCGCACATAGGCGACCAGGTCATCGATCTCCTGCTCGCTCAGACCCTGGTCGCGGAAGGAGACCATGGGCGTGCCCTCACGGCCCTGCATCAGGGTGGCCTTGATCATGGCGTCGGAGGCCGCGGCCAGAAAGCCGGGATTGTTCAGCGCCGGGGCGATGATGGGCAGATCGCGCGGGCGCGAGAAGGTCACGCCGGTGCCCTGGCCGCCCTGGCCCTGGTCACCGTGGCACTGGGCGCAGTGCTGCGCGTACAGCTGTTTGCCATGCTGCGCATCGCCGGCGATGCGCGCCTGACTGAACTCGGGTCGCTCGCCCTCATGCCAGCCGCGGATATGCTCGACAATGGCCTCGACCTCGGCCTCGCTCAGGTGATCGAAGGCCGGCATCACCCGACCCGGCCGCCCCAGGCGGATGGTCTGCTTCAGATAGTCATCGGAGACGCCGTCCTGGAACGCCGGCAGCCGCAGGGGCACGCCCACGCCGCCGTCGCCGGCATCACCGTGACAGACCGCGCACATCTGCGCATACAGGCGTGCGCCATTGGGTTCGGCCGCAGCCGGGCCGGCCAGCGTCAGGGCCAGTGCGAGCAGCGACAGTTGCAGCCATTTACCAGTCATCGCGATCACTTGAAGATGAGTTTGTTTCCGGATGCACCCAGTCTACGCGAGCCGGCTGTGCATGCGTTGACGTGCATCAAAGGGTACCGGCTCAGTCCAGCCATGGCGCCAGCCGGGCCGCGAGCCAGGCGCGGATATCGGCGACCTCGTCCAGGGACACGGTATGGGGCACAGGATAGGCATGGAAATCCACCGCGCAACCCAACCCGGTCAGCCGGTCACGGGCGGCCCCGGCCAGGGCGAAGGGCACCACCGGATCGGCCGTGCCGTGCGCCAGGAACACCGGCACGGCCCGGTTGGCCGGCGGCATCTCGCGGCTGAGCGCCTCGGGCAGGGCGAGATAGGTCGACAGGGCCAGTACCCCGCCCAGCGGCGCCGGGTGGGTCAGGCCGGCGTGCAGGGCGATGACGCCGCCCTGGGAGAAGCCCGCCACCAGTACGGCCCCGGAGGGCAGCCCCTGTGCGATCTCCGCGGCCACCAGCCGCTGCAGGTAATCCACCGAGCGCCGGATGCCGTCCGCATCGGGGACGGCATTGATGTCCGGTTCACGGATGTCGTACCAGGCGGGCATCACCGCACCACCGTTGATGGTGACCGGCTGCTCCGGCGCATGCGGCAGCACGAAGCGCACGCCGCGCTCCAGCAGTCCCAGTTCGGGAATCAGCGGCTCGAAGTCATGCCCGCTGGCCCCCAGGCCGTGCAGCCAGATCACGCTGGCGCGCACCCCGGTACCGGCCGGTGGCTCCAGAATCAGCGGAGGTTCGTAGTCGGGCACGCGTTTGTCACCTTGATGGGTACTCGGGCTTGGGGTATGTTGCCGGCTGACACACGCCAGCCGAATCCAATCATGCGTCTCACCTTAACACAGCCGTGCTACCGGCCCGCCCTGCTGCTCGTGCTCGTGCTTGCGGGCCTGCTCGGCGGCTGCGGCCAGAAGGGACCGCTGTACCTGCCCGATGCCGGCACCAGCGAGCAGCAGTAAACCGCCCATGGATGCCTTCGACTATCGCAACGGCAGTCTGTATGCCGAGGACGTGCCGGTCGCCGACATCGTGCACACCCACGGCTCGCCCTGCTACATCTACTCCCGCGCCACGCTGGAGCGTCACTGGCACGCCTTCGACGCCGCCCTGGCCGGCCGGCCGCACCGGGTCTGCTATGCCGTCAAGGCCAATTCCAACCTGGCCCTGCTGAACTGCCTGGCGCGGCTGGGCTCGGGCTTCGATATCGTCTCGGGCGGTGAACTGGCGCGCGTGCTGGCCGCCGGCGGCGACCCGGCGAAGGTGGTCTTCTCCGGCGTGGCCAAGACCGCCGCGGAGATGCGCCAGGCCCTGGAGGCCGGTATCCACTGCTTCAATGTGGAATCGCTGAGCGAGCTCGAGCGCCTGGCCGAGGTGGCCGCCGATGTGGATATCCCGGCGCCGGTCTCGCTGCGGGTCAACCCGGACGTGGACGCCGGCACCCACCCCTACATCTCCACCGGGCTGAAGGAGAACAAGTTCGGCATCGACATCGGCGAGGCCGAGGCCATCTATCGCGACATCGGCGGACACCGGCATCTGCGCGTGATCGGCATCGACTGCCACATCGGTTCCCAACTCACCCGCACCGAGCCCTTCATCGATGCCCTGCGCCGGGTGCTGGCGCTGGTCGACCGGCTGGCGGCGGACGGCATCGTCCTCGAGCACCTGGACCTCGGCGGCGGCCTGGGCATCCGCTACCGCGACGAGACCCCGCCGGAGCCGGCCGAGTATGTCGCGCCGCTGCTGGCCGAACTGGGCGACCGCGCGCTGGAGATCCTGATCGAGCCGGGGCGGGCCATCGCGGGCAACGCCGGCATCCTGGTCACCCGGGTCGAGTACCTCAAGCGGACCGAGGCGCACAACTTCGCCATTGTCGATGCCGGCATGAACGATCTGATCCGGCCTTCGCTCTACAGCGCCTGGCAGGAGATCATCCCGGTCCGGCCGCGCCAGGACACCGAATCCCGCTGCTACGACATCGTCGGGCCGGTGTGCGAGACCGGCGACTTCCTGGGCAAGGCGCGTGAACTGGCGCTGACGGCAGGCGACCTGCTGGCGGTGCGCTCGGCCGGGGCCTACGGCTTCACCATGAGCTCCAACTACAACTCGCGGCCGCGGCCGCCCGAGATCATGGTCGACAACGACCGGATCCACCTCATCCGCCCGCGCGAGACCATCGAGGATCTGTACCGGGGCGAGACACTGCTGCCGGAGGATTGACCTCGCCGCTTCAGTATGGATAAGTGATAACAACGTCGCGCTGGCGGACAATTCCCGGGACTCCCCGACCCCCATTCACACTTTCCTGCCTGGGGGCATTCGTGAAGCCCGCGGGGCTGCCCGCATGAACAAATTCAGAAGCAGTGAATGAATAACCCGACACGTCCCAGCCCGGGTACCGCCCAGGCGCTGAACGTCGACCGCAACCGTCAGGCCTTCATCATCGCCCTGTTCTCCACCGTGGGCTCGGCCTACCTGTTCATGTTCGGTTTCAGTGCCCTGTCCCGCGGCGATTACATCCTCGGCGGGCTGCTGGTCTGCTCGGCCCTGGCCGGCATCAGCAACTATCTCCTGTTCCGGCAGCTGCACAACTACCGCAGCGCGGCCGGGGTGGTGATCGCCATCATGGCCGTGACCTGTCTGTACCTGCTGGTCACAGGCGGCGTGAACGGCACCGGGCCGCTGTGGAGCTATATCGCCATACCCCTGATCCTGTTCATGTACGACCCGCGCCTGGGCGGGGGCCTGCTGGGCGCCTATTTCCTGGTGATGGCCGCGCTGCTGCTGATCCCCGCCAATCCGCTGCTGCAGACCGAATACGCGCCGGACTTCACCACCCGCTTCCTCGCCTCCTTCCTGGCGGTGAGCATCATGTCCTATGTGCATGAGTATTCCCGCTTCAAGGTCAACCTCGCCATGCAGTCGCTGCGCCAGGCAATGGAACGGGAGGCACGCACCGACACCCTGACCGGCCTGCCCAACCGCCGCGCCATGTACGAACAGCTGCAGCAGGAACTGGCCCGCGCCCGGCGCATGCGTCACCCCTGGTGCCTGCTGCTGTGTGACCTGGATGACTTCAAGCAGATCAACGACAGCCACGGCCACCAGGTCGGCGATGCGGCACTCAAGGAGACCGGCCGCATCCTCAGGCACTGCCTGCGCGCCAGCGACTTCTCTGCCCGCTGGGGAGGCGAGGAATTCCTGGTGCTGCTGCCCGAGACCGACCTGCACGAGGCCGAGGCGGTAGCCGAAAAGATCCGCGATCAGATCAGCCGCATCCGCATCGACGGCGTGGAGCGCAGTTTCACCATCAGCATCGGGGTGTATCAGGCCGACAGCCGCGGCGGTCTCGACGACCAGCTGCGCCAGGCCGACCGCCGGTTGTATGCGGCCAAGCGCAGCGGCAAGAACCGGGTGGTCAGCACCGAACCGGCCTGACGCGGACAACCGGACCGGCTTTGAGGTAAGCTTGCCGGCATGCAGCTGCGATTCACCAAAATGCACGGCCTGGGCAACGATTTCGTCGTCATCGATGCCGTCAACCAGACGGTGTCACTGAGCCGCGACCAGGTACGCTGGCTGGCCGACCGTCATCGCGGCATCGGCTGCGATCAGCTGCTGCTGGTCGAACCCGCGACCGACCCCGCGGCCGACTTCCGCTACCGCATCTACAACGCCGACGGCGGCGAGGTCGAGCAGTGCGGCAATGGCGCGCGCTGCTTCATGCGTTTCGTGCATGATCAGGGCCTGACTGCCAGGCGCGCACTGACCGTGCAGACCCTGGCCGGACCGATCGCACTGCGCCTGGAAGACGACGGCCAGGTCACGGTGGACATGGGGCCGCCGCGCCTGGAGCCGGCCGCCATTCCCTTTCAGGCACCGGCGCGCGCGCCTGTGTACAGCCTCGAGGTCGAGGGGCAGGAATACACGATCGGCGCCCTGTCCATGGGCAACCCGCACGCCGTGCTCACGGTCGAGGACATCGACCGGGCGCCGGTGGCAACCCTGGGGCCACGCATCGAGCATCACCCGCGATTTCCCAACCGGGTCAATGTGGGCTTCATGCAGATTGACGCACCGGACCATATTCACCTGCGGGTATTCGAACGCGGTGTGGGCGAGACCCGCGCCTGCGGCACCGGCGCCTGTGCCGCCGCAGTGGCCGGACGGCTGCAGGGCCGGCTCGACGCGCGTGTGCGCGTCAGCCTGCCCGGCGGCGATCTTGTGATAAGCTGGTCGGGCGAGGATGCATCCGTTTTCATGACCGGACCGGCGGTCAGCGTGTTTGAGGGGACACTCCAGCTATGAACACACAGAACAATCTGGACACCCGCAGCGAGGCAGCCAGCGAGATCGACGCCGGGCAGGTCGCCGATTATCTGCGCCGGCACCCGGACTTCTTCGAGCAGCAGCCGCAGCTGCTGACCCAGCTCGAACTCTCACACCCGAGCGGGGCGGCCGTGTCCCTGATCGAGCGCCAGGTGGAGAACCTGCGGGAGCAGAACCGCCAGTACAAGCATAAGCTGATGGAACTGGTGCAGATCGGCCGCGACAACGACGCCCTGCACCAGAACCTGCACCGGCTGACGGTCGCCCTGATGCAGGCCCACGGCCTGGAGGCCGCACTGCAGACCCTGTTCGATCACCTCTATGGCGAATTCAACGCCGATGCCGTGGCCCTGGCGATTCAGGGGCTGCCGCGCGCGGTCGCCAGCGAACAGGTACGCCTGATCCATGCCGGCGAGCCCGCGCTGTGCCAGTTCGAACGCGTCCTGCAGCAGGGCCAGTGCCTGTGCGGCCACCTGCGTCCGGAACAGCTCGATTACCTGTTCGGCGACCGCGTCACCCGGGTGCAGTCGGCCGCGCTGCTGCCGCTCGGCGGCACCCCCGCCGTCGGCATGCTGGCGATCGGCAACGAGGACGCGAACTATTACCACCCGGGCATGGACACCCATTTCCTGCGCAACCTGAGCGACCTGATCGGCTGCGCCCTTGCCCCCTACCTCGAGGCCCCGGAACCGGCGTGAGCGCCGAACCGGCATGGGCGGACGTCGAGGCCTACCTGCAGCACCTGGCCCATGAACGCCGCCTCTCTGGGCACACCCTCAGCAACTACCGACGCGACCTCCGTGCCCTGGTCGATTATCTCCGGGAACAGGACGGCCTCGACTGGGACCGGCTCAGCGCCCATGAACTGCGCGCCTTCGCCGCGCGCGAGCATCGCCGCGGTCTGGGCGGGCGCAGCATCCAGCGCCGCCTGTCCGCGGCCCGCGGCCTGTTCGAGTTCCTGATCCGCCAGGGCCGGCTCACGCACAACCCGGCCCGGGACATCCGCGCCCCGAAAAGTCCGCGCCGCCTGCCTGCGGCGCTGGACGTGGATCGGATGGAACAGCTGCTGCAGCCCGCCGGCGAGGATCCGCTGGAGCACCGCGACCAGGCCATGCTGGAACTGATCTACTCCTCCGGCCTGCGCCTGGCCGAGCTGGTCGGACTGGACTGCAACGATCTCGATCTGCGCGATGCCCTGGTCAGCGTCACCGGCAAGGGCAATCGCAGCCGGGTGCTGCCGGTCGGACGCCAGGCCCGTACGGCACTCGCGCGCTGGCTGGAGGTCCGCACCGAACTGGCCGCGCCGGACGAACCGGCCCTGTTCGTCAGCCGCCGCGGCAGCCGGCTCACGCCGCGCAGCGTCCAACAGCGGCTGGACCGCCGCGCCCGCGCCCGCGGCCTGCCGGGGCGCGTGCATCCGCACATGCTGCGCCATGCCTTTGCCAGCCACCTGCTCGAATCCAGCGGCGACCTGCGCGCGGTGCAGGAACTGCTTGGGCATGCCGACATCAGCACCACCCAGATCTATACCCATCTGGACTTCCAGCACCTGGCCGAGGTCTACGACCAGGCCCATCCGCGGGCGCGCAAGCGGAAAGGAGTAAGGAGCGAGGAGTAACGTAGGATGGGTGGAACGCAGCGCAACCCATCATTCCCTGTGCCAGGCGATGGGTTATGGCGCGTGGCGCCTCCACCCATCCTACGCTCTTACAACTGGGGCGGGTTCCGACCGAATTGATTTGCCCGCCGCGAAGCGGCCGGGCAATTCAACCCCACATCCTCTGCGCCTCCGAGCCTCTGCGTTCCCGGCTCCCGGCCTGACCCGGAGCCACCCTTTCAGGTACAATCCCCAGTCCCTCGCAACAGGAGAGCGCGTCAGTGGAACAATTCGACGGCACCACGATCCTGTCGGTGCGCCGCGGCAACCAGGTGGTGATCGGCGGCGACGGCCAGGTCACGCTCGGCAACACCGTGCTCAAGGGCAATGCGCGCAAGGTGCGCACCCTGTATCAGGGCAAGGTGATCGCCGGCTTCGCCGGCGGCACCGCTGACGCCTTTACCCTGTTCGAGCGCTTCGAGGCCAAGCTGGAGAAGCACCGCGGCAACCTCACCCGCGCCGCGGTCGAGCTGGCCAAGGACTGGCGCACCGACCGCGCCCTGCGCCGGCTGGAGGCGCTGCTGGCGGTGGCGGACAGGACCGCCTCGCTGATCATCACCGGCAACGGCGACGTGGTCGAACCCGAGGAAGGCCTGATCGCCATCGGCTCCGGCGGCCCCTTCGCCCAGGCCGCGGCCCGCGCCCTGCTGGAGAACACCGAACTGGAGGCGCGTGAGATCGTCGAACGCGGCCTGCACATCGCCGCCGACATCTGCATCTACACCAACCGCAACCTCACCATCGAAACCCTGACGGACGAAGGCTGACCCATGTCGGAAATGACGCCGCGCGAAATCGTCCAGGAACTGGACAAGCACATCATCGGTCAGCAGTCGGCCAAGCGCGCCGTGGCCATCGCCCTGCGCAACCGCTGGCGCCGCATGCAGGTCGACGAGACCCTGCGCAACGAGATCACGCCCAAGAACATCCTGATGATCGGCCCCACCGGCGTGGGCAAGACCGAGATCGCGCGCCGACTGGCGCGGCTGGCCAATGCGCCCTTCATCAAGATCGAGGCCACCAAGTTCACCGAGGTCGGCTATGTCGGCCGCGATGTCGAATCCATCATCCGCGACCTGGTCGACATCGCCATCAAGATGACCCGTGAGCAGGAGATGAAAAAGGTCGGCCACCGCGCCGAGGACGCCGCCGAGGAGCGCATCCTGGACGCCCTGCTGCCCTCGCCGCGGCCGACCGGCGGCGGCTTCTTCGCCCAGCCGCAGGAGGAACCGCAGAAACCGGCGGACTCCGACACGCGGCAGAAGCTGCGCAAGAAGCTACGCGAGGGCGAGCTGGACGAGCGCGAGATCGAGATCGAGGTGAGCGCCACGCCCATGGGGGTGGAGATCATGGCCCCGCCCGGCATGGAGGAGATGACCAGCCAGCTGCAGAGCATGTTCCAGAACATGTCCGGCGGCCGCACCAGGAGCCGCAAGCTCAGGATCAGGGACGCCTGGAAGCTGCTGCGCGACGAGGAGGCGGCCAAGATGGTCAACGACGAGGACGTCAAAACCCGGGCCATCACGCTGGTCGAGCAGAACGGCATCGTGTTCCTGGACGAGATCGACAAGGTCACCCAGCGCTCGGAGGGCGCCAGCGGCAGCGCCGACGTCTCCCGCGAGGGCGTGCAGCGCGACCTGCTGCCGCTGGTTGAGGGCAGCACGGTCTCCACCAAGCACGGCATGGTCAGGACCGACCACATCCTGTTCATCGCCTCCGGCGCCTTCCATCTGGCCAAGCCCTCGGACCTGATCCCGGAGCTGCAGGGCCGGCTGCCCATCCGGGTGGAGTTGGATGCCCTGGCGGTGGAGGAGTTCGTGCGCATCCTGACCGAGCCGGACGCCTCGCTGACCGAACAGTACACCGCCCTGCTGGCCACCGAGGGGGTGACGCTGGCGTTCACCCCGGAGGGGATCGAGCAGATCGCCCGCTTCGCCTGGGAGGTCAACGAGCGCACCGAGAACATCGGCGCCCGGCGCCTGCACACGGTGATGGAGCGGCTGCTGGAGGAGATCTCCTTCGAGGCCGCCGACCGCAGCGGCGAGACCATCCGCGTCGATGCCGCCCTGGTCGACAAGCACCTGGCGGATCTGGCGGGCGACGACGACCTGAGCCGGTATATCCTCTGATCATACCTTAGCGACTCAAGCGCAAAGGGGTAGTCGATTTGAATGGCACTTAATTAGCCGTCATTGCGAGCGCAGCGTGGCAATCTCGTACCGCAGAATCAACCGGTTGGGGATTGCCGCGTCACTTCGTTCCTCGCAATGACGAGCATGATTCGGCTCAAGTAAGGCAGCATTTGGATTGGATTCAAAAATCCCTGCACTTTTTTGCCCTTGCGGCCTTTGCGTGACTCGCTGCCGACGCCCACAAGTTGCAGGGGATTTTGCCCGCCAACACGGCTTTGGCTAAGGTGGCACCAGCGAACCAACCCGATTTTTCCGAGGAAGACAGACATGAGCGCGCACCCCACCGAGATCAACATGCACCAGAAGTCCCGCACCCTGGAGATCAGCTTCGACACCGGCGAGACCTTCAACCTGCCGGCGGAATACCTGCGGGTGCATTCGCCCTCGGCCGAGGTCCAGGGCCACGGCCCGGGGCAGGGCGTGCTGCAGGTCGGCAAGGAAGACGTCAACATCGAGAACATCACGCCGGTAGGCAGCTACGGCGTGCAGCTGCATTTCGACGACAACCACAACACCGGCATCTATTCCTGGGACACCCTGTACGACCTGGGCAGGAACTATGACACCTACTGGCAGGATTACCTGAAGCGGCTGGACGAGGCCGGCCACAAGCGCCGCGACCCCAGCCAAATCATCTGAGATTGCTGTTGACTGAGATTCATTTCAACGCAGAGACGCGGAGACGCAAAGAAAAACAAAAGTTGCGTAGGTCGGGTTAGCGCAGCGTAACCCGACAAGGACGGATGGCCACGGGGCGTCGGATTACGCCCTTCGGGCTAATCCGACCTACCTGTTGCATTGAATCTACGCCTGCCTGCAGCAACCGCCCTCACAGACACCCCAGCATCCGCTCGACCAGCTCGGCATGCTCGCCGCGGGCCGACCAGGCCGCATAGGCGTGCAACTCGAACACCGGCGCATCCTCCACCCGGTACAGCCGGCCGGCATCCAGGTCGCGGCGCACCAGCGCCAGGGGCAGATAGGCCCCACCCCCGCAGGCCTGAATCAGACCGAGCGCTACCCGCCCGGAATTGCTGCGCGCCGCGCCCGGCGGCCGATGCGGGAACTGGCGGTCATGCTGGCTGCTGAAGGCCGTACCCCAGTTGACGAACACATAGTCACGCGCCAGCGCCTCCTCGGGCGCCTGCCCCGGCCGGGTCGAGACCAGCACCAGTTCCATGCGCTCGACCTCACGCAGCACCAGACCGGCATGCTGCGGCGGGCTGTAGAGGAACCCCAGATGCACGTCGCCCTGAATCAGTTTCTCCGCCACCCGTGCAGCAGTACTGACCTCAACCCAGGGGGCGATGCCCGGGAGTTCGCGATACACACGGTTGAGCCAATCCTGCAGGAAGATATCCCAGAAACTGGCCACGCCCGCCACCACGATCTGGGTCCGTTCGTCCTCGCCGGCGGCGCGCTGGGCCCGCTCCCAGGCCTGAACGATGCCCTGGGCATGGCGCAGCAGGCGTTCGCCGGCCGGGGTCAGGGTGACCTGCTGGCTGCTGCGCCGGAACACGGGGCGACCGATCTCGCCCTCGAGTTGGCGGATGCGGGCGCTGACCGCCGAGGGCGTGACCGACAGGTTCTCCGCCGCCTGGCTGAAGGAGTGCATGCGGTGGACCTCGAGAAAGGTCCGCAGGAGTTCGGTTTCCATGCTGTCTGCGGCTGCCGGAAGGACAAAAGATTATATAAAAACAATATTATACAATAATTTTTCATAAATCATCGACTATATATCGTTTTTATTATTCTCCATGGTTCCCTAAACTTGCGCGCCCTGTCCCGTTCATCGGGACATCGAATCCATTCATGGGAGCTCACTCGATGACTCGATTCAGCCTGACCGGCGGCTCGGCCCGGGCCCTGGCCGTGACCCTGTTGCTCGGGGCCGTCAGCGCCGGCCTGTATTTCCTGCTGTTCCTGTACTCGGACCGGCTGGTCGAACTGGCCGCCGCCACCCGCCAGGGCGAGAAGCTCTACGCCCTGATCCCCATCGTCATCGCCCTGGTCTTTTCCTTCGTCCACGGCGCCTTCACCGGGCGGTTCTGGGAGCTGCTGGGCCTGCGGGCCAAGAAATAATCACGAGGAGACGGCATGGATACCCTGCAGTTCATCGATATCAACGCCACCACCGCCCTGATCCTGTTCCTGGTGGGCTTCGTCGGCGGCATGGTCAGCGGCTTCATCGGTTCCGGCGGCGCCTTCGTGCTCACCCCGGCCATGATGAGCCTGGGTGTGCCGGGCGTGATCGCCGTGGCCAGCAACATGGCCCACAAGTTCCCCAAATCCCTGGTCGGTGCGATCAAGCGCAACCGCTACGGCCAGGTCGACATCAAGCTCGGCCTGGTGATGGGGGTGTTCGCCGAGGCCGGGGTCTTCTTCGGCAAGGGACTGATGGTGGACATCCGCGACGCCCTGGGCGGCGCCGGCACCAATCTCTACGTCTCGGCCGTGTTCGTGGTGGTGCTGGGCATCGTCGGCGGTTTCGTTCTGCGCGACGCCATTCGCGAAAAACGCGGCGAGGCAACCCAGGGCGAGCCCAAACAACTCAACAAGGTCGCCCGCTGGGTGCGCACCCTGAACATCCCCGGCACCATGATCCATTTCAAGAGCATCGATGCGCGCATCTCCTTCATCGTGATCGCGCCGCTGGGTTTCGCCACCGGCATGCTGGCCTCGACCATCGCCGTGGGCGGCTTCATCGGCGTACCGGCCATGATCTATATCCTGGGCCTGCCGGCGCTGATGGCCAGCGCCACCGAGCTGGTGATCGCCTTCGTCATGGGCATGGGCGGCAGCCTGTTCTACGCCCTGGACGGCTTCGTCGACATCCGACTGGCCATGATCATCCTGGCCGGCTCGCTGTTCGGCATCCAGATCGGCGCCATCGGCACCACCTACGTCAAGGACCATGTGGTCAAGTTCGTCATGGCCACCATCATGCTGCTGGTGCTGGTCAGCCGTTTCTTCTATATCCCCGGTTACCTGGGCGAACTGGGCTTCACCGCCGAGCTGGCCCCGGACACCCGCTCGGTGCTGGACGGCATCGGCCAGGGCATTCTCGCCTTCGCCCTGTTGTTCGGCGCGGTCATGATCCTCAAGGCGCTGATGCAGGGTATCCGGGAACATCGCCTGGCCACCGAGGCCGCCGCGGCCGCGGCACCGGCCACTCCGGCGGTGGCCCCGGCCGCCGCCGAGGCCGGTCAGCTCTCGCCGCTGGGCCGCTTCGAGCGTTTCCTGGTCGCCAGCGACGGCTCCGAATTCAGCGCCGCGGCCGTGCGCGAGGCGCTCGGCATGGCCGCCAAGTGCGGCGCCGAGGTGCATGTGATGTCGCTGCTGGCCACCGGCGCCGAGCATGAGGCCCTGGGCGAATCCATCCTCAAGCAGGAACTGGAGATGGTGCAGTCAAACCTGGACCGGATCAGGACCGAGGCCGAGGCCGCCGGCATCAAGTGCCAGACCCACGCCATCCATGGCCGTGCCGTGGACGAGGAGATCGTCGCCCTGGCCGACCAGGTGCAGGCGGATCTGATCATCATGGGCCGGCGCGGTCGGCGCGGCCTGGCCCGCCTGATGCTGGGTCACGCCACCGCCCAGGTCATCGGCAGCGCGCACTGCAGCGTGCTGGTGGTGCCGCGCGCCGCCCACATCGAGGGGCGCCACCTGGTGCTGGCTACCGACGGCTCGCGCTATGCCGATGCCGCGGCGGTGACCGCCGCCCGCCTGGCCCAGTTCTGCGACGCCAGGGTCAGCGTGGTCTCGGTGACCACCCCCAGCCACGGCCCCGAGCGCCGGACCGAGGCCCAGCAGGCCGTGGACCGGGTGGTCGAACACATGCGCAACGAAGGCACCGAGGTGGAAGGTCTGGTCCAGGAAGGGGTTCCTTCCGAGGTCATCACCGGCCTGGCCCGGGAACGCAATGCCGATCTGATCGTCACCGGCAGCCATGGACGCAGCGGGCTGGAGCGCGTGCTCATCGGCAGCGTCTCCGAGCGCATCCTCAACGAAACCCCCTGCGCCGTGCTGGTGGTCAAGACCGGCTGACACCCCTCCCAAGCTGAATGACGCCCAACAGAGGGCGAATATCAACCTGGCCGTCATTCCCGCGCAGGCGGGAATCCAGTGCCCGGGAGAGCCGATAGACGCTGGATCCCCGCCTGCGCGGGGATGACTACAGCTACACAATTCCCGGCGACGCGCTCTACGCTGGATCCCCGCCTGCGCGGGGATGACGCGTCTCGAGGTCTGCACCATTCTTCTCTGGACCCGACTGCGCGTTGAGAAAGCCCCGCCTGCGGCTGGTATACTGCCCGGCATCCCTTATAGCTACGGGCCGGACAGCATGAGCGACAGGACCACCCATTTCGGTTTCAGGCAGGTGCCCCTCGAGGAGAAGGCACGCCAGGTGCGTGGCGTGTTCGACTCGGTGGCCGACAAGTACGATGTCATGAACGACCTGATGTCGCTCGGCATCCACCGGCTGTGGAAACGCTTCACTCTCGAGCGCAGCGGCGTACGCCGCGGCCAGCGGGTGCTGGACATCGCCAGCGGCACCGGCGACCTGGCCGCACGCTTTGCACGCATGGTCGGCCCGGAGGGCGAGGTGGTCGTCTCCGACATCAACGCCAGCATGCTGGAACAGGGCCGCCGCCGGCTGCTCGACCAGGGCGTGGCGGGCAATATCGAGTACGTCCAGGCCGACGCCGAGCGCCTGCCCTTTCCCGACAACCACTTCGACTGCGTGAGCATCGCCTTCGGGCTGCGCAACGTCACGGACAAGGACGCCGCGCTGCGCGAGATGTATCGCGTCCTGCGGCCTGCCGGCCGGGTATTGATCCTGGAATTCTCGCAGGTGACCCTGCCGGGCTTCCGACCGCTCTACGATCTGTATTCCTTCCGCATGCTGCCCCTGATGGGCAAGCTCATCGCCAACGACGCCGCCAGCTACCAGTACCTGGCCGAATCCATCCGCATGCACCCCGATCAGGAAACGCTCAAGGGAATGATGCAGGCCGCCGGCTTCGAGCGGGCGGAGTATCACAACCTCAGCGGCGGCATCGTGGCCCTGCACCGGGGCTACAAGCTGTGACCCCGGCCCGCCCGCTGCAACGGCTGGGCGCCTTCGGCCTCGACCTGCTGCTGGTCCTGTTCGTGCTGGGGGCGGGCAACTGGCTGCTCTGGCTGCTCGGCCGCGGTGGGGTGGAAAACGGGCTGGACCACGCCTTCAGCAATCCCGCCGCCCCCCTGATCCTGACGGCGGCGCTGGTGCTGACCATCCTGCTGTTCTGGCTACGGCTGCAGGCCACCCCCGGCGCACTGCTGATCGGCATCCGCCTGGTGGATGGGCAGGGCAGACCGCCCGGCGCGCGACAGTGCCTGCTGCGCCTGCTGGCCTACATCCCCGCCCTGGCCGTGGCACTGCTCGGCATCCTGTGGATGCTGTGGGACCGCGAGCGGCGCGGCTGGCAGGATATCCTCTCCGGCACCCGGCTGGTGCAGGAGGACGAGGCGACCAGGAGCCTCGCCAGCCTCCTGCGAGAGGCCGGCGCATGAGCACCATCCTGACCGCCGCGCTGGAGACCGCGTTGAACCGCTACCTGGCCCTCGACCCCGAGGCCCGGGCGCGGCTGACACCGCTGGCAGGGCGGGTGATCGCGCTGGAGTTGCGCGGGCTGGGCCTGCGGCTGTTCTTTCTGCCCGGCGAGCATGACATCCAGATCCTGCAGCAGTGCGAGGACGCCGCGGATGCCACCATCGCCGGCACCCCGCTGGCCCTGGCCCGCCTGGCCCTGGCCGAACGGCCGGGCGAGGGCCTGTTCAGCGATGCGGTGGAGTTGCGCGGCGACACCGGCCTGGCCCAGCGCTTCCAGGCACTGCTGCAGTCGGTGCAGGTGGACTGGGAGGAACAGCTCGCCCGGCTGGTGGGCGACCAACTGGCGCACCAGACCGGCCGTGCCGTTCGCCACGGCCGCGACTACGCCTCCCGCACCTCCCGCACCCTGCGCGCGGACCTCAGCGAGTACCTGACCGAAGAGGCGCGACTGCTCCCGAGCCGGCCCGAGCTCGAACTCTTCCATGCCGACGTGGACGTGTTGCGCGACGACGTTGAACGCCTGGAGGCGCGGCTGCAACGGCTGGAGCGGAGGTTGTCGGAAAGTGAGTGACGGGGAACGCAGAGGACGCAGTTGTGTAGGTTGGGTTAGGCGCATAGCGCCGTAACCCAACACGTTGCAGCCGCGGCCTGTCGGGTTACGCTGCGCTAACCCGACCTACACGCTGCGTTACAGACGCAGAAGCATCCGGACACCCGTAGACACGCAACACAGAATAATCTGAACAGGACCCCGCATGCCCGGTTTTCGACAGCTCTGGCGTATCTTCACCATCCAGCTGGTGCTCATCCGCTACGGCCTGGACGAGGTGGTGTTCGCCATCCACCTGTTCCGGCCGTTCCGGTTCGTCCTCTACCTGCTGCCCTGGAACTGGTTTCATCGCAAGCGCGATCCGCGCGGGGTGCGCATCCGCCAGGCCCTGGAGGCGCTGGGACCGATCTATGTGAAATTCGGCCAGATCCTGTCCACCCGCCGCGACCTGCTGCCCGACGACATCGCCGCCGAACTGGCCCGGCTGCAGGACCGGGTACCGCCTTTCCCCTCGGAGCGCGCGCGCACCCTGATCGAATCGGCGCTGGGCCAGTCCATCGCCGAGAGCTTCGCCAGTTTCGAGGACACCCCGCTGGCCTCGGCCTCCATCGCCCAGGTCCACGCCGCCACCCTGCATGACGGGCGCGAGGCGGTGGTCAAGGTGGTACGCCCGGGCATCGAGCGCACCATCGCCAATGATGTCTCGCTGCTCTATTACATGGCGGGGCTGGCCGAACGCTATTCGCGCGAGGCGCGCCGCCTGCGGCCGGTGGAGGTGGTGCAGGAGTTCGAGACCACCATCATGGACGAGCTGGATCTGCTGCGCGAGGCGGCCAATGCCTCGCAGCTGCGGCGCAACTTCAGCGACTCCGGGATGCTCTACGTCCCCGAGGTCTACTGGCCGCTGTGCCGGCGCAACGTCATGGTGATGGAACGCATCAGCGGCATCCCGGTCAGCGACATCGAGGCCCTGCGCCAGGCCGGCGTGGATCTGCAGCTGCTGTCCGAACGCGGGGTGGAGATCTTTTTCACTCAGGTGTTCAAGCACAATTTCTTCCACGCCGACATGCACCCGGGCAACATCTTCGTCGGCGCCGACAATCGCTACCTGGCGGTGGACTTCGGCATCATGGGTACGCTCAGCCCCGAGGACCAGCGCTACCTGGCCGAGAACTTCCTCGCCTTCTTCCGCCGCGACTATCACCGCGTGGCCGAACTGCATGTGGAGTCGGAGTGGGTGCCGCGCAGCACCCGGGTGGACGAGTTCGAGGCCGCCATCCGCACCGTCTGCGAGCCCATCTTCGAGCGTCCGCTCAAGGATATCTCCTTCGGCCAGCTGCTGCTGCGGCTGTTCCAGACCGCGCGCCGGTTCGACATGACGGTGCAGCCGCAGCTGGTGCTGCTGCAGAAGACGCTGCTCAACATCGAGGGCCTGGGCCGGCAGCTCAACCCCGAGCTCGATCTGTGGCGCACCGCCAAGCCCTTTCTGGAGCGCTGGATGAGCGAGCAGGTGGGGGCGCGCGCCTTCATCGGCAATCTCAAACAGAGCATTCCGCAATGGACCGAGGCCCTGCCGGAACTGCCCATGCTGATCCACCGCACCCTGAGCCAGGCCACCAACGGCAACCTCACTGTGCAATGGCAGTCCGAGGAGGTCAGAAAACTGCGTCACGAGTTGCGTCGCGCCAACCGGCGCAATGTGATGGCCATCACCGGCAGCGGCCTGATCGTCTCGGCCGCGCTGATCTATGGTCTGGACGGCTATGCCCCGCTCATGATCGGCGGCGCGCCGCTGCTGACCTGGGTGCTCGGGATTGCGGGGCTGGGGTTTCTGGTCAGCGCCTGGGGGGAATGAACCGGGTGCCAGGGCCAGGGGGAAACCGCAACCTGACGTAGGTCGGGTTAGCACAGCGTAACCCGACAGGCCACGGCGATTGTCGGGTTACGCCTTTCAGGCTAACCCGACCTACAAAACTCAACAACGCAGCCTGTAGGATGGGTGAAGCGCAGCGCAACCCATCGTTGTCCGCCGGCCGGTTGATGGGTCACAGCGCTGCACGCCTTCACCCATCCTACTCGACTACTCGTCACAAAACTCAGACCACCTGCGGCCGCTGCAGCGGCCCTTCCACCTCGATCCGTTTGGCCTGCCCGGCCAGCAGTTCGATCAGCGCCAGGGCGAAGTCCATGGCGGTGCCGGGGCCGCGCGAGGTGACGATCCTGCCGTCCTGCACCACGGCGTCGGTCTGATACTCCAGCCCGGCCACGCCGGCGCCGTCCAGGATACCGGGGAAACTGGTGGCCTTGCGGTTGTCCAGCAGGCCGGCACTGGCCAGCACCTTGGGCGCCGCGCAGATGGCGGCGACATAACGCTCGCGCTCGGTGTGCCGCCTGAGCATCTCGCGCAGCCGCGCATCGGCATCCAGATGATCGGCGCCGGGCAGGCCGCCGGGCAGCACGATCATGTCGAAGTCGCGGTCTTTCACCGTATCCAGGGTGGTGTCGGGCACCAGGACGGTACCGCGCGAGGCCTTGACCGGCTGCTCGTCCAGGCCGGCGGTGATCACCTCGATGCCGGCGCGACGCAGCAGATCGATCAGGGTGACGGCCTCGAGTTCTTCGCAGCCCTGGGCCAGGGGGATAAGGACAGTCGCCATTGGGAATCCCTCACATACTGTTGTTGCACCAGGCGTGACACCGGCACCAGGCGCACGTTGCGCTCGGCCAGCCGTGGCAGGGCCTCTTCCAGCACCCGCAGGGTGCTGGCATGCGGATGGCCGATGGCCACCGCGCTGCCCTGGCGACGGGCCAGTTGCAGCAGCCGCTCGAACTGGGCGCGCACCGCCTCGAGGCGGGGGTCATCGTCCAGGAACACGTCGCGCTCGATACTGGGCACGGCCTGCTCGCGGGCGATCTGGCGCGCGATGGTATGGCGGCTGGTGCGGCTGTCGACGAAATACAGGCCGCCGTGCTCGCGCAGGGCCTGCATCAGCCACAGCATGTGCCCGGGATGCCGGGTGAGCAGGCTGCCCATGTGATTGTTCACGCCCTGCACATGCGGCACCCGCCCGAGATTGTCCTCAAGTGTAGACAGGAAGGCCCGCTGCGTCATGTCCAGTTCCAACCCACCCGCGTCGAGACGGCGGGAATCCATGGCCTGCATCGGCAGATGCAGCAGGATCTCCCTGGCGCGGGCATGGGCGGCGCGGGCGAGGCTGTCGGTATGGGGGGCGTGCGGCAGGAAGGCGCAGGCGACCGGGCCGGGCAGGTCGAGTACGCGCCGGCCCGCCGCCAGCCGGCGGCCCATGTCGTCGATGATAATGGCGATCTCGGCCGGCCGGCCGGGGTCGCGGCCGGCCTCGGGCAGCCCCGAGGCGGCCGGTGCCAGCCCCGGCAGGCCGAGCAGCAGGAACAGTCCGCTGCGCAGCCAGGCCGGGAGTCGACTCACCGCATGCGCTCCGCCTGGATCACCAGCCCCTTGAGCAGATTGAGCGCCTCATAGAGCTGGTAATCGGTCTTGGCCAGAGGCTCCTCGCCCTCGCTCTCCTGATCCGCCGGCTGCTCGACGTTGTCGGTGCCGCTGCTGTCATCGGCATTGCCGTTGCGCAGATGACGCGAGAGGTTGGCTTCCTTGATCGGATCGAAACCGGAGTCGACCAGCGAGATGCGCACATCGTCGAGCTTGATGTCCGGCACGATGCCCTCGGCCTGGATGGAGGTCCCGTTGGGCGTGTAGTAGCGCGCCGTGGTGAGCTTGACCGCCGCCCCGTTGTTCAGCGGCACGATGGTCTGTACCGAGCCCTTGCCGAAGGTCTCGCGGCCGACGATGATGGCGCGGCGGTGATCCTGCAGCGCGCCGGCGACGATTTCGGAGGCCGAGGCCGAGCCCTGGTTGACCAGCACCACCAACGGCGCCCCCTCGATCACATCCCCGGGCGTGGCATTGAAGCGCAGACGCGAATCCGCCACCCGGCCCTCGGTGTAGACGATCAGGCCCTTGTCCAGGAAGGCGTCGGAGACGGAGACCGCCGCATTGAGCACGCCGCCGGGATTGTTGCGCAGATCCAGCACCAGCCCCTTGATCCCGCCATCGGCCTCCCGGCGCAGCTCGGAGACAGTGCGCGCCAGGCTGTCGCCGGTGGCGGCCTGGAACTGGGAGATGCGCACATAGCCGTAGCCGGGCTCCAGCATGCGACTCTTGACGCTCTTCACTTTGATGATAGCGCGGGTGATGACGATCTTGAGCGGCTTCTCCTCGCCCTCGCGCACCACCGTCAGGGTAATGTCCGAGCCGGGCTTGCCGCGCATGATCTTGACCGCCTCGCCCAGGCTCATCCCCTTCACCGGGGTGTCGTCGAGCCGGATGATGAGATCGCCGGCCTGGATACCGGCACGCTGGGCCGGGGTGTCGTCAATGGGGGCAATCACCTTGACGAAGCCGTCCTCCATGCCCACCTCGATGCCGAGGCCGCCGAACTCGCCGCTGGTACCGACCTGCAGTTCCTTGAACTGTTCCGGATCCAGATAGGCCGAATGCGGGTCGAGTCCGGTTAGCATGCCGCGGATCGCGCTCTCCAGCAGCTGTTTGTCCTCGACCGGCTCGACGTAGTCGTTCTTGATCCGGGCAAATACGTCGGACAGACCGCGCAACTCCTCCAGCGGCAGGCTGGCGGCGTCATTGTCGCGGTCGGCGAATACCCCCTGGCCCAGGCTCAGGGTGACACCCAGCACCACCCCCGTGGTGATCAGCGAAAGCTTCTGTATCGGTCTAGTCATCGTCCATCCATCGGCCCTGTCCGGGCTCTGTCAAAAAATTCCATTATAACAACAGGCTATATACACAGGTCCTGGGTGCGACCTTAGCACAGCGGCGGCGTGGCGCAAATCCTCTCGGGCATCAACGGCTTGCGCTAACGGGATGCCCTCTTGTCTGTCGGCTCACCGGCGCACCACTTGAGCGGATCGATCGGCTTCCCCTCGTGGCGCAGTTCGAAGTACAGCCCTGTCTCCAACGCTCCGCCGGTGTCGCCCACCCGGGCCAGCACCTCGCCGCCCTCGACCCAGTCACCCGGCTCGCGGAACAGGGCCTGGTTGTGGCCGTACAGGCTCATGTAACCGTCGCCGTGATCCACGATGATGAGCAGGCCGAAACCGCGCAGCCAATCGGCGAAGGCCACCCGGCCGCGGGAAACGGCCCGCACCGGATCGCCGTCCGCGGCGGCGATGTAGACGCCGCGCCAGCGCAGGCCACGGTGCTCACGGGCCTGGCCGAAGCGGTGGATCAACTTTCCCGCCACCGGCCAGGCCAGTTCACTGCGCAGGCTGGCGAAGGGGCGCTGGTGGCGGTCCAGTTCGCGCACATCGTCCAGGGCCCGGCGCAACTCCTCCAGCAACGCCTGCAGCCGCTGCTCGTCCTGCTCCATCCGGGCAAGCTGATCCTGGTCGGTCCGGATCTCCTTGCGCAGCCGAGCCAGCAGGGTACCGCGATCTGCCTGCTGGCGCTTCAGGTCCTGGTGCTGTTCGGCCCGCCGTGCCCGGGTGGCTTCCAGGGCGGCGAGCTGGGCATCGATGTCACGTTCAACGGCGGCCAGTTCCTGCAGGGCCTGACGGGCCCGGCTGACGGCCTCGGCCCGGTCCCGGGCCAGGTAGCGGTAATAGGTCAGGGTCCGGCCGAGGCGCTGGGGATCTTCCTGGTTCAGTACCAGTTTGATCGACTCCTGCCGGCCCAGCATGAAAGCGGTGCGCAGATACTGTTCCAGACCCTCGCGATGCTGCGCCAGTTCCCGGTCGAGCTGCGCCTGTTCCTGCTGCAGCGCCTGCAGCCGTGTCTGCTGGTGTTCGAGCCGCCGAGCGGTCTCGGCCAGTTCCCGCCGGGTCCGGGACAGCCGGGTCTCGACCTCGCGCAGCGACCGGTTGACCCGGGATTCCTCCGCCCGCGAGCGATCGAGCTTGTGTTCGATGGCCTGGATGCGGTCGCGCAGCGCCTCCAGCCGGGCCGATGCCTGTTCGGGATCGAGTTGCGCCTCGGCAGCAGCGGGGTGAGGCAGGCCGGCCAGCAACAGGGCCAGCAGGAGCGGGCGCAGGGCCGGGTCAGGCCTCACGGCGCTCCATTGCGGTGGGCGCCTGCTGGTCCTCGAGTTCGACCAGGCTGGTGCCGGTCATTTCCATGGGCTGCTCCAGCCCCATCAGATAAAGCATGGTGGGTGCGACATCGCACAGCGACCCGGTCGAGGCCAGGGTGGCGCTGCGGCCGATATAGACAAAAGGCACCAGGTTGGAGGTATGGGCCGTGTGGGCCTGGCCGGTGCCCTCGCCCTGCATCTGTTCGGCGTTGCCGTGATCGGCGGTGATGAGCATTTCGCCGCCGACCTCGCGCAGCGACTCGTAGACCCGGCCCAGGCACTTGTCCAGCGCCTCGATGGCCTTGACCGCGGCCTCGTAGTTGCCGGTATGACCGACCATGTCCGGATTGGCGTAGTTGCAGATGATGACATCGTACTTCTTGCCCTGGATGGCCTCGACCAGCCGGTCGGTCACCTCGTGGGCGCTCATCTCCGGCTGCAGGTCATAGGTGGCGACCATGGGGGAGGGGACCAGAATGCGATCCTCGCCCTCGTAGGGCTCCTCCACGCCGCCGTTGAAGAAGAAGGTGACGTGGGCATATTTCTCGGTCTCGGCCAGGCGCAGCTGGTGCATGCCCAGTCGGGACAGGTAGGCGCCGAAGACGTTCTCCAGCCGCTCCGGCGGGAAGGCCACCGGGATGTCGAATTCGGAGTTGTATTCGGTGAGGCTGACGAAGCGCCCCAGTTTCGGCACCACTTCGCGCTCGAAGCCGTCGAAGTCGGGCTCGATGAAGGGCCGGGTGATCTGGCGGGCGCGGTCGGAGCGGTAGTTCATGAACACCACCACATCGCCGTCCTCGATGTGCACCGGGGCCTCACCCTCGGGCACGATGGCCGTGGCCTGGACGAACTCGTCGCCCTCGTCGCGCGCATAGGCCATCTGCAGACCGGTGGCGGCATCCGGGGCCTGGAACTCCGCCTTGCCCTGGGTAATGACATCGTAGGCGGCCTGGATGCGCGGCCAGCGGTGATCGCGGTCCATGGCATAGTAGCGCCCGACAATGGAGGCGAAGCGGCCACCGCCGAACTCGCGGAACTTCTCTTCCATCTTCTCGATGGAATCGGCCGCGCTGCGCGGCGGGGTATCGCGCCCGTCCAGGAAGGCGTGCATGTAGACCTGCCTGGCCCCGCGCTGGACCGCCAGTTCGGCCATCGCATGGATGTGGCATTCGTGGCTGTGCACGCCGCCGGGTGAGAGCAGGCCGAGGATATGCACGGCCTTGTCGCTGTCGATCGCCAGGTCGACCGCGTCGGTCAGGGTCTGGTTGGTGTAGAAGGAGCCGGTCTTGATGGCGCGGCTGACGCGGGTGAACTCCTGATAGACCACGCGGCCGGCGCCCAGGTTGAGATGCCCGACTTCGGAGTTGCCCATCTGGTCGCCGGGCAGACCCACGGCCGCGCCCGAGGTGCGGATCAGGGTATGCGGATAGTCATTCCACAGGTGATTCCACACCGGCGTGCGAGCATTGGCGATGGCATTGGAGTCGGTTTCCTCGCGATAGCCCCAGCCATCCAGGATCAGCAAAACCAGCGGTTTTGGCGCAGCAGGCATCGTATTACTCAAGTCGGCTCCCAAGTTTAGATTAAGTCTAACCCGAATCCGGTTCGGCAACCAGTGCGCGCGCGTCCATTGCCCCGGCGCGGTTGCCCCACTTTTCAAATGGCTTATTATTGTATAATGTTTTGATGATAAAAGTCAGTGCAGGCACCCCCGACATGACCGATCCATTGCCCGCAGCCTTCCCCCTGTGCTGCGCATTCAGCGAGGCGAGTTCCATGACATTAGAAGCGACCAGCGACGAACTGATCACACGCGAAGAAGACATCGATCGTGCCTCACGTTCCCTCAAAGCCATGTCCCATCCCCTACGGCTGAAGATCCTCTGCACCCTGGGTGACCAGGAAGTGAGCGTGCAGGAGATCGTCGAGCGGGTCGGCACCTCCCAAAGCAACATCTCCCAGCACCTGGCCATCCTGCGCGACAAGGGCATCCTCACCTCGCGCAAGGACGCCAATCGCGTGTATTATCGCGTCGGCGATGCGCGCACCCTGGCCCTGATCGGGATGATGCGCGAGGTCTTCTGCTCGAGCAGCTGAAGCCCGAAACGCCGCCGAACACCGGTGCCGGCCGCATGGCCGTCACCCGCCACTTGCACTGAACCTCCGGCCTTCTCATGTCGCAGTTTGTTGAATTCGTTGTAAATCACTGGATCCTCTGGAGCGCCTTCTTCGTCCTGCTCGGCCTGCTGCTGGGCGGCGAGATCCAGCGCCGCCGCTATGGTATTCCCCAGGTCGGCCCCAACCAGGCCATCCAGATCCTCAATCGCGACGGCGCCCTGTTGCTGGACGTACGCGAGGACAAGGAACTCGCCGAGACCGGCCGCATCCCCAACGCCAGGCATATCCCGCTGGGTCAGCTCAGCCAGCGCCTGGCGGAACTCAAGACCGGGAAGGACAAACCCGTGGTGGCCTACTGCCGCAGCGGCAGCCGCTCCAACAAGGCGGCCACCCAGCTGCGCAAGGCCGGCTACACGCAGGTCTACAACCTGGCCGGCGGCATCCTGGCCTGGGAAAATGCCAACCTTCCCCTCAGCAGGAAGTAAAGCACCATGTCCAAGGTTGTCATGTACTGCACCCCCTACTGCCCCTACTGCGTGCGGGCGCGCATGCTGCTGACGTCCAAGGGGGCCGAGTTCGAGGAAATCCGCATCGACCTGGAGCCCAACCGGCGGGAGGAAATGGAAAGCCGCGCCGGGGGCCGCACCTCGGTGCCGCAGATCTTCATCGGCGAGCATCACATCGGCGGCTGCGACGAACTCTATGCACTGGAGTCGCAGGGCAGGCTGGATCCGCTGCTGGCGGAGTGAGCCGCGGGCTTGCCGGGGGTCGGACATCTGTCACAATTAGCCGCTAGAATAACGTGCCGTACAAGGCCGCCTCACCCCTACTACAAAACCAAGACGGAACCGTTCTCATGAGTGAAGCCAACGCCGACGACAAGCAATTCGCCATCCAGAAAATCTACGTCAAGGACCTCTCATTCGAGACGCCCAACAGCCCGGCCGTGTTTACCGAGCAATGGAAGCCCGAGGTCAATCTCAACCTCAACACCGAATCCCACGGCATTGCCGAGAATGTCTACGAGGTGGTACTGAAACTCACTGTCACCGCCACCCAGGGCGAGAAAACCACCTATCTGGCCGAGGTGCAGCAGGCCGGCATCTTCACCATGGCCGGTTTCAGCGAAGACGAGATCAAACCGATGCTGGGCGCCTTCTGCCCCAACACCCTCTATCCCTTCGCCCGGGAAACCGTGGCCGACCTGATCCAGCGCGGCGGCTTCCCGCCCCTGCTGCTGGCGCCGATCAACTTCGATGCCCTCTACGCCCAGCAGGTCAACGAGGTCCAGGCCCAGGTCACCGATCCCACCACCGCCGGACACTGATCCCGCCCGGCCACGACGATGAATCCGGATATCGCGGTCCTCGGCGCCGGCTCCTGGGGCACGGCGCTGGCCATCCTGCTGGCCCGCAACGGCCACCGGGTCCGGCTCTGGGGGCATGAACCGGCGGCCATGCAGGCCATGGCCAGCGCCGGCGAGAACCCTGACTACCTCCCCGGCATCGCCTTCCCGCCGGGGCTGGAAGCGGTCGCCGACCTGGAGGCCGCCCTGGCTGCGGAGGACCTGCTGATCGTCGTCCCCAGCCACGCCTTCCGTGAAGTCCTGCAGCAGATCCGTGACCGGGCCCGCACGCTCGGACGCATCCTCTGGGGCACCAAGGGCCTGGAGATGGCCAGCGGCAAGCTGCTGCACCAGGTCGCCGCCGAGGTCCTCGGCGAGCAGGTCGCCTGCGCCGTGGTCTCCGGCCCCACCTTCGCCCGCGAAGTCGCCCGGGGTCTGCCCACCGCCGCCACCGTGGCCGCGCCGGACCCGGCCGTTGCCGGTCACTTCGCCGCCCTGTTGCGGGGCGAGACCTTCCGTGCCTACACCAGTGATGACAGCATCGGGCTGGAACTCGGAGGGGCGATCAAGAACGTGCTGGCCATCGCCGCCGGCATCTCCGACGGCCTGGGTTTCGGCGCCAACAGCCGCGCGGCGCTGATCACCCGCGGCCTGGTGGAAATGATGCGTCTGGGCGAGGCCCTGGGCGGGCAGCGCGAGACCTTCATGGGTCTGAGCGGCATCGGCGACCTGGTGCTGACCTGCACCGACGACCAGTCGCGCAACCGCCGTCTGGGTCTGGCGCTGGGCGCCGGGCGCAGTCGCGCCGAGGCCGAGGCGGAGATCCGCCAGGTGGTGGAGGGGGCAGATACGGCGCGCGAGATCCACAACATCGGCCGCGCCCATGCGGTCGAGATGCCGATCTGCGAACAGGTCTACAAGGTCCTGTATGAAGGCCATTCGCCGCAGGCCGCGGTGCATGACCTGCTGGCGCGCGAACCCAAGCCCGAAACCCTGGGCTGAGATATCGGGATCAGCGGTTACAGTGCCCGCACCGGCAATCCCTACTCGTCGCGGGAAGTCTGCGCCTGGGCCTCGGCCCGCTTGATGTCCTCGGGCAGCATCTGCAGCGCCAGTTCGAACAGGGCCTCGCGGGCACTGTCGTCGCCGAGCATGATGGCGCGCAGGTAATGGTGATAGGCGGCCTGAGGATCGCGCGCCAGGCCGCGCCCGGTCTCGCAGGCCCAGCCCAGTCCCTTGACCGCGTTGGCGCAGCCCAGGTGCGCGGCCCGCTGCCACCAGGTTACGGCAACATCATCATTCTGTTCGATCCCGATGCCCTTGTGGTAGTGCCAGCCGAGGAAATGCATGCCCATGGCATCGCCTTCGCCGGCGAGTTGACGGGCGAGGGCGAAGGAGTCCTGGAACCGGCCCTGCTCCAGGGCCGATACCGCCCGCTTGAAGCGGGGATCGTCAGGGATTTCCATCGTCATGTCTATGGTCCCGATAGGTTTGGGCCTGTTCTGACTTTACGCCATAACGGGCCGGCATAACACCCGGACTGAGGCGGTTCCGGGCCTGTGCCTGATTTCGAATCGATTATACCGGGATCGACCGCCGAACACCTGAAACCCTGCCTTCTGCAGTCAATCTCAGGGCAGCGGCCGGTCGAGGACACGGTACTGCAGTGCTTCGCTCAGATGCGCCAGCGCCAGCGCCTCGGCGCCAGCCAGATCGGCGATGGTGCGCGCCACCCGCAGCACCCGGTGGGCGGCGCGGGCGGACAGATCCAGACGCTCGATCGCCTGCTGCAGGAAGCGCTGCAGCTCCGGCACGAGGTCGCAGTCCCGCGTCAGGGCGCGCACCTCCAGGCGGGCGTTGACCCGACCCGCGCGACGCTGCTGAGCTGCGCGCGCCGCCAGCACCCGCTCCCGCACCACCGCGCTGGGTTCGCCGCCGCCGGCGCTCTGCCAGTCCAGCGCCTGGCGCGGCACCTCGATCTGCAGATCGAAGCGGTCCAGCAGCGGCCCGGACAGGCGACCGCGGTAACGTCGGATCTGGTCCGGGCTGCAGCGGCAGGCCCGGGTGGGATCACCGTGGTAGCCGCAGGGGCAGGGGTTCATGGCGGCCACCAGCTGAAAGCGGGCCGGGAACTCGGCCTGACGGGCGGCGCGCGAGATGGTGATGCTGCCGGTCTCAAGCGGCTCGCGCAGCGCCTCCAGCACCCGGCGCTCGAACTCGGCCAGCTCGTCGAGGAACAACACCCCATTGTGCGCCAGCGAAATCTCGCCGGGGCGGGGATTGGATCCGCCGCCGACCAGGGCCACGGCCGAGGCAGTGTGGTGCGGGGCCCGGAAGGGACGGCGGCCCCAGGCGCCTGGGTCGATGCGGCAGCCGCAGATGGAGCGCAAGGCGGCCGTCTCCACCGCCTCGGCCGCATCCAGCGCCGGGAGGATGCCGGGCAGGCGCTGGGCCAGCAGGGTCTTGCCGGTCCCGGGCGGGCCGACCATCAGCAGACTGTGACCGCCGGCGGCAGCGATCTCCAGCACCCGGCGGGCCTGGGCCTGGCCCCGCACCTCGGCCAGATCGGGCAAGGGGGTGTCCGGGCCCGCAGCGCCGGCGCAAACGCGGGCCGGCTCTAATGACTGATCTTCACGCAGGTAAGCGGTCACCGCCAGCAGATGGCCCGCCTGCAGTGCACGCCCGTCGGCGACCAGCGCGGCCTCGGCGGCGTTGGCCTCGGGCACGACCAGGGTCCGCCCGGCCTGCCGGCACTGCAGGGCACAGGGCAGCACGCCGGTGACCGGGCGCAGTTCGCCGGACAGTGACAGTTCGCCGGTGAATTCGTGATCCTGCAGCGGCTCAGGGGGAAGTTGTCGGGAGGCGGCCAGAATGCCCAGCGCGATGGCCAGATCAAAACGCCCGCCTTCCTTGGGCAGGTCGGCCGGGGCCAGGTTGATGGTGATGCGGCGGGCCGGAAACTCGAAACCGCTGTTCATCAACGCGGCACGTACCCGGTCCTTGCTCTCGCGCACCGCCGTCTCCGGCAGACCCACGATGGACAGACCCGGCAGGCCGTTGCTCAGGTGGACCTCGACGCTGACCAGCGGCGCGGCGATCCCCAGCTGGGCGCGGCTGTAGACCACGGCCAGTGACATGGCTTCCCTTCCTCTGTCCATCCTGCGTCCGTGCAGGGTTTCATCTTCAAACCGCAAAGGCGAAGAAGGCGCGCGAAGGTTCAGAGAACCCGCAACGTCACAGGATCACGATTTCGATGGATCCTTCACGCGCCTTGGGCAACTTTGCGGTTCAGTGTTTTTCCGGTCCGACAAAACAGGCCTGGATAACGGACAGGAGGGGTCTCAACCGCCGTCCATATCCTCGCCGGAGCCGTCCGCGGCATTGTCCTGCGGCGACTGTCCCAACACCCGGCGCTCCAGTTCGGCCACACGCGCGTTCATGGCGTCCAGCTTCTCGCGGGTGCGGGCCAGTACGGCGGCCTGCACCTCGAACTCCTCGCGGGTGACCAGGTCGAGCCGCTCCAGGGCCGAAGCCAGTGCGCCGCGCAGGTTCTTGTCCAGGTCCGACTGCAGGGACTTCACCCCGGCAGGCATGGCCTGGCTGAGCCGCTGGGCAATCTCGTCAAGTATCTTGGGATCCGGCATGTTCGCCACTCTAGCGCATGCACACCCCGGGGGTCCAGCCGACCCATGCAGCCCGCACCATTGTGGTGCCAACTGCCGGTGCAGCCCGCAACCGGGCTCACCATCCTGGTGCACGCTCCCCTCCTCAGTTCCACACATCCTCTCCATCCCTATGTAATCAATAGCAATTTTTTAATGGCACGGCTTCTGCAATGACCCGGGTGTCGTGATTACCCGTGCAGGCACCGGTGTGGACACACCAGCGATCCCCACCGCAGCCAGATCGGAACCACCCGCACAACTCAGTGACCCGCTGCAGCCGACGACGGCCGGGGTCCCGGGCTCAAGGAGACGATTCAAATGAAGTTAGTAACGGCAATCATCAAGCCCTTCAAGCTGGACGATGTACGCGAGGCACTGTCCGAGATCGGGGTGCAGGGCGTCACCGTCACAGAGGTCAAGGGCTTCGGACGGCAGAAGGGCCACACCGAGCTGTACCGCGGCGCGGAATACGTCGTGGACTTCCTGCCGAAGGTCAAACTCGAAGTCGCAGTCAACGACGATCTGCTCGACCGCGTGCTGGAGGCCATCAGCAAGGCGGCCAATACCGGCAAGATCGGCGACGGCAAGATCTTCGTCTACGAGCTTGAGCAGGCCATTCGCATCCGTACCGGCGAAACCGGTCCGGACGCGCTCTGATCATCAACGATTTCCGACAACTCGTAGCGGAGGGATGAACCGTGGAAGATGTGATTCAACTCAGTTATGCGCTCGATACCTTCTACTTCCTGGTATCCGGCGCTTTGGTAATGTGGATGGCCGCCGGCTTTTCCATGCTGGAGGCCGGTATGGTACGGGCCAAGAATACGGCCGAGATTCTGACCAAGAATATCGCCCTGTTCGCGGTCGCCAGCATCATGTACATGCTGGTCGGCTACAACATCATGTACCCCGGCGAGGCGGTCAGTTCGGTATGGCCGGGCATCAGCTTTCTGCTGGGCGGCGACAATACCGTTGAAGAGGTACTGGCAAGCGGCGGAGAGACCTATTACTCCGGCATGTCGGACTTCTTCTTCCAGGTGGTGTTCGTAGCCACCGCCATGTCCATCGTCTCGGGCGCGGTCGCCGAGCGCATGAAGCTGTGGGCCTTCCTGATCTTCGCCGTGGTCATGACCGGCTTCATCTATCCGATGCAGGGCTACTGGAAGTGGGGCGGCGGTTTCCTCGATGCCGCGGGCTTCCAGGACTTCGCCGGTTCCGGTGTGGTGCACATGTGCGGCGCGGCCGCCGCCCTGGCCGGCGTCCTGCTGCTGGGCGCACGCAAGGGCAAGTACGGCCCGGACGGTCAGATCAACCCGATCCCGGGCGCGAACATGCCGCTGGCCACACTGGGCACCTTCATCCTGTGGCTGGGCTGGTTCGGCTTCAACGGCGGCTCGGAGCTGATGATCTCCAACGTGGACGAGGCCAACGCCGTCGCCCTGGTGTTCGTCAACACCAACATGGCCGCCGCCGGCGGCGTGGTCGCCGCCATGCTCACCGCCCGCCTGCTGTTCGGCAAGACCGATCTGACCATGGCGCTCAACGGCGCGTTAGCCGGTCTGGTCGCGATCACGGCTGAACCGCTGGCCCCGACCCCGCTGCTGGCCACCATCGTCGGCGTGATCGGCGGCATCCTGGTGGTGTTCTCCATCATCACCCTGGACAAGCTGAAGATCGACGATCCGGTCGGCGCCATCTCGGTCCACGGCGTGGTCGGCATGTGGGGCCTGCTCGCAGTGGTGCTGTCCAACTCGGACGCCACCCTCGGCGGTCAGCTGCTCGGACTGGTCACCATCCTGGCCTGGACCTTCATCGCCAGCCTCATCGTCTGGGGTGTGATCAAGGCCGTGATGGGCATCCGCGTCAGCGAGGAGGAAGAGTACGAGGGCGTGGATCTGGTCGAGTGCGGCCTGGAGGCCTATCCCGAGTTCACCGGCTCCAAGGGCTCAGGCATCTGAGGCCATGCAACGTGTTCCCCTTGTCCATGGATGGATACGGCGGACGCCGCCTGGCGTCCGCCACCCTGAATCCAGACTGAAACAGCAAGCAATATCGACTTCACAACAGGAGATGCAAACGATGAAATACCTCACTCACACCCTCGCAAGCGTTGTCATGCTGAGCGCCACCGGTGCGGCCTATGCCGAAGCCAGCGCGAACGTGGCCCTGTCCTCCAACTACATGTTCCGCGGCATCTCGCAGACCGGCGAGGACGCCATCGAGCCGGCCATCTCGGGCGGTTTCGACTTCGGTCATGAGAGCGGGCTGTATATCGGCACCTGGGCCTCCAATGTCGAACTGGCCGATGCCGACGGCGACGGCGAGATCGCCGATATGGAGATGGACATCTACGGTGGCTACTCCGGCGAGATGGGCGGCCTCAGCTACGATGTCGGCCTGCTGTACTTCTGGTACCCCGGCACCGACAAGCTGGACTTCTTCGAGTACTACGGCAGCCTGGGCACCAGCGTCGGTTCCGCCGACGTGGGCCTGTCCATCAACATCTCGCCCGACTACTACGCCGAGTCCGGTGACTCCTACTACCTCAATGCCTCCGTCTCCCTGCCGTTGTCCGACAGCTTCGGCTTCAACGCCAGCGTGGGCTACCAGTCCATCGATGAGGAGAACACCTTCGGCACGCCGGACTACTACGACTGGAAGCTCGGCCTAACCACCTCAGCCATGGGCCTGGATCTGGAGTTGGCTTACATCGACACCGACCTGAGCAACTCCGACTGCTTCGGCGGCACGGACTTCTGCGACGGCCGGGCCGTGTTCACCGCCTCCAAGAGCTTCTGAGACACCTCCTTCAACCCCGGACCGACGGGCGCCTCATGGCGCCCGTTTTTTTATGATCAGAATGGTATTTATCATAAGCCGCATTCCGCTTTTCCCGTCATCCCCGCGAAGGCGGGGATCCAGCGTTCAGTTGCCATGCCTCACCATGGATTACTCGCTGCGCTCGCCCTTCGGGCGTTCAACGCGCTCCGCGCTTTTGTCCCGCCGTCGCGGGAATGACGCGGCCAAGCTCGGGCCATTCATCCCTGGGCCTGCTTTTGTGATACAACACCCATCATGCCGAACTACCCCGTCATCCGTCCCTGGCAGCTGCGCCGCACCGTGCATGCGCTTGATAGCGGCGGCCTGGCCGCCTATCCCACCGAGGCCGTCTACGGGCTGGGCTGCGATCCGCTGAACCCCGAGGCGGTACAACGCCTGCTCACGCTCAAGCAGCGGCCCATGCACAAGGGCCTGATCCTGATCGCGGCGGAGTTCGCCCAGCTCGAACCCTGGCTGACGCCGCTGCCGGCGACGCGGCGGCGGACAGTGCTGGCGAGCTGGCCGGGGCCGCACACCTGGGTCTGGCCGGTATCCGAAGCGGTGCCGGTCTGGCTGCGCGGCGCCCATACCAGCCTGGCCGTCAGGGTCACCGCCCATCCGCTGGCCAGGGCCCTGTGCGCGGCCTTTGGCGGGCCGCTGGTCTCGACCAGCGCCAATCCGGCCGGCCGGCGGCCGGCCCGCTCGCCGTTGCGGGTGCACCAGTATTTCCCGACCGGGGTGGACGCCATCCTGTACGGCCCCTGCGTGGGCGCGACCGGCCCCACCCCCATCCGCGATGCCCTCACCGGCGAGGTCCTGCGGCCCGCCTGAAGGGGAGGGGCACGAGCCACATGGCATGAAATATGCTTTTGCCTGGCGATGCGACGAGTGACCGTCGCTCACAATACAGATAACAAAGGAAGTCCCTATCCACCGCAGGGAGACATCGCACCAATGCAATACAATGAAAGCTTCGATCAGGCCGCGGAGTATGTCCGCCTGGCCCTGCCGCTGATGGCCAAGCACGCCATCCCCGCCACGCCCCAGCACTACACGGTCTGGTATGAATACGTAGCCGGCCGCAACCCGGTGTTGCAGGAAAGCATTGAACAGGCCATCCATGATCCACGCCAGCCGGTGTCGGTGGACTTCAGCACCGCACTGTTCGAGGAGCATTTCCGCCAGGCCGAGATGCAGCTGGCCGAATCGCTGCGCAACGAGGTACGCGCGCGCCTGGCCCAGATCCTGGAGCAGGTCAGTCTGTCGGGCGACCAGACCCTGCACTACGGCGAGTTGCTGGGCCGTTACGAGAACAGCCTGGCACAGGACATGAGCACCGAGGAATTCCGCGGCCTGCTCAACGAATTCATCCGCGAGACCCAGACCATGCAGGAGACCAACCGGGCGCTGCAGGACCAGCTGGACCAGACCCGGGGCGAGCTTGACCGCATGCGTGAACAACTTGAGGAGGCGCGCATGGCCGCCTCCACCGATGCCCTGACCGGCCTGCACAACCGCATGACCCTGGATGAGAAGCTGCGCGACTATACCCGCCGGGCCCGGGAAGACGGCGAGAGCCTGTGCCTGATCATGGCCGACATCGATCACTTCAAGCGTTTCAATGATACCCACGGCCACATCGTGGGCGACCGGCTGCTGCAGCTGGTCGCGGGCATCCTCAGGGAAAACGTCAAGGGCCAGGATATCGTGGCCCGTTTCGGCGGCGAGGAATTCGCCATCCTGCTGCCCAATACGCCTCTGCACGGGGCACTGGCCGTGGCCGAGCACCTGCGCGCCACCGTCCAGCAGCAGCGGCTGCGGCGCAAGGATACCCAGGACCCGATCGGCAGCGTGACTATGTCACTGGGCCTGGCCCGCTACCAGTTCGGGGAGCCGGTGCACGCCTTCGTCGAGCGCGCCGACATGGCGCTCTACCAGGCCAAGCACTCCGGCCGCAACCGGGTCGCGGTGGAAAGCCAGGCCCCGGCGGCCTGAGGAATCCCCGACACCCCGCAGCACACGCGCAAACCGACCCGTTTGCACAACGGGTAGGATGGGTGGAGGCGCTTGCGCCGTAACCCATCTTACGACCCGCCGCGATGGGTTGCGCTTCGCTGCACCCATCCTACAAGGATCGCAGCCTGGCGGCGCCCGTCCCGTGGTGTGGATCGTCGCAACCGGCACTAGTATCATGCCGTCTCTGCCCGAGACCGGAATCACCCATGCAGCCCGACCTGAACGCCGTCCAGGCCTACCTGACCGACCTGCAGACCCGTATCTGCGACGCCCTCGGCGAACTCGACGGCCGGCCCTTCATCGAGGACAGCTGGACCCGCGAGGCCGGCGGCGGCGGCTGCAGCCGGGTGCTGGAGGACGGCGCGGTGTTCGAGAAGGCGGGGGTGAACTACTCCCATGTCCACGGCACCGAACTGCCGGGCTCGGCCACCGCCCACCGCCCGGAACTGGCCGGGCGCAGCTTCCACGCCACCGGGGTGTCGCTGGTCATCCATCCGCGCAATCCCTATGTACCGACCTCGCATGCCAATGTGCGCTTCTTCATTGCCGAGAAACCCGGCGAGGCCCCGGTGTGGTGGTTCGGCGGCGGCTTCGACCTCACCCCCTACTACGGCTTCGAGGCGGATGCGGCCCACTGGCATCGCACCGCAGCGGCGGCCTGTGCGCCCTTCGGCGAGGACGTCTATCCGCGCTACAAACAGTGGTGCGACGAATATTTCCATCTCAGGCACCGGGACGAACCGCGCGGCGTGGGCGGGCTGTTCTTCGATGACCTGAATACCGGCGGTTTCGACCACTGCTTCGGCTTCATGCGCTCGGTCGGAGACCACTTTCTGTCTGCCTACCGGCCGATCGTGGAACGGCGCATGGGAACCGAGTGGGGCGAGCGCGAGCGTGAGTTCCAACTCTACCGCCGCGGCCGCTACGTGGAGTTCAACTTGATCTATGACCGCGGCACCCTGTTCGGGCTGCAGTCGGGCGGGCGCACCGAGTCCATCCTGATGTCGCTGCCGCCGCGGGTCAGCTGGCGCTATGACTGGCACCCCGAACCCGGCAGCGAGGAAGCGCGGCTGTACCGGGATTTCCTGCGCCCGCGCGACTGGCTGGCCGAACAGGACTGAACCGCGCTGGCCGTAGGGTTGTATCCCGGCAGCGCACCCTCAAGAATACGTTTCAATTTTCCCCATCATCCCGGACTTACAGGTAAGGCAATGAAGAAATGGCAGTGCATTGTATGTGGTTTCATCTATGACGAGGCCGAGGGCCTGCCCGATGAGGGCATCGCACCCGGCACCCGCTGGGAGGATATCCCGGAGGACTGGGTCTGCCCCGACTGCGGCGTGGGCAAATCCGACTTCGAAATGATCGAGATGGATTGACCGGCGTCGGCAGGACAAAAAAAACCCCGCAGAAAAGGTGCGGGGTATAAAAACGCTTTTCAGCGTCGGAGGAGTCGATCCGGGACTATGCTGCTGATGGTCAACTGTGGCATGGGCCCGTGGAATCGGAACCGGCCTGTTCACTTTCGGGCGGCGCGACGCTTCAGGCTTTCCGTCGTGCGGACCTGCTCACCACGTCGGCGGCCGCCCAGCGGGTTCGGTGTGTTCGGGTTCAGACCCTGACCGGACCCATGCCACAGTTGACTGTGTCCCTCAGGCAGCTTAGCGGCCGGTCCGAAGTGAACTTTAAATCCGGCGTCAGCTGCCTGCACGACAACTGTTGCATTCCCCGTGCCAGGTTATGCTGGATTCCTGTTAGCCTATGAATATCGGATGGTTATGAATGCCGCACCGAACGAGTGGCGGTTCGAGCCGGGTATCCGGGAAGAAGATTTGACGCCATGGCGACGGATTCACGCCGCCTGGGCGGCGGGATCCGGAGCTCAGAAGCCCTGCCCCTGCGTCTGCTGCGCCTGCAGCGACTCGATCAGCTGCTCGATGCCGCCGCGGCGGATCTCGGCCGCGAAGCTGGTGCGGTAACTGGCCAGCATGCTCACCCCGTCGATGGCGATGTCGTAGGCCTTCCAGGCCCCGTCACGATTGTGCAGGCTGAAATGGATGGGAATGGCAGGCCCGGCCGGCTGTTCGATCACCGTGCGCACCGTGACCCGGTCCTCGGCATCCTGACGCACCGGCAGAAAGCGCATGGCCTGGCCGTTGTACTCGGTCAGTGCCGTGGCATAGGTGCGCACCAGCAGGCCGCGGAAGGCCGCGCTGAAGCGGGCCAGCTGGTCTTCATCGACGCGCCGCGAGTACTTGCCCAGCACCCAGCGCGCCATGCGATCCATGTCCATGTGGTCGATCAGTACCTCATCGACCAGGGCATGCAGGCGCTCGGTCTGGGTCTGCATCGCCGGCTCGGCCTCGAGCCGCGCCAGCACCTGCTCCGAGGCCTGGCGCACCACTTCCTCGGGGGGCGTCGGAGTCGAGGCCAGCCCGGCGCCGGCCCACAGCAGCCCACCGAGCAGCAGGGCGCAGAGGCGGCGTGATGGAGGGGTTGGGTATGAGGTGGGTCGCATGGGCAGGTCTCCCGCGTGTTTTTGTTGTTCGTGGCTGACGCAATCACCGTGGCTATCGGCGTGTCCGCCCGCCGGCTTGAGGCCGGTCGGCGCGGCGCGGGATCAGCCCAGGGTGTCAGCGGGATCGGCGCGGCCGCCCCGGGCCTGGCGGCCCTGCAACCGCCGGATCACCGCGGCCTCGGTCAGCAGCTCGTCCAGGCCGCAGGCCGGCGCCGGCCTGCTCCCCAGCGGCAATGCCTCGAGCAGGGCATGGCGCTTCAGCACCCGAAAGTAGTCCTGCGCCGGCAGCAGCGGCGCGGCCAGCGCGAAGCCGCGCTTGAGACAGGCATGTGCGCCGTCCAGCCGGCGGCTGATCAGCAGCTGTCCCGTGACCAGTTCCAGCAGTGCCTGTTCCTGCGGCGCGCTGCATTCCGCCCCCAGCGAGGCATGATGCATGGCCAGATCCTGGCCGCACCACCCGCCTGCGATCAGTTCGATGAGCCGCGCGGTGAACGCCGGCTGTCCCGCCCTGAGCGCGGTCTGCCGCCGCCGCCTGGCCTGCTCCAGCAACGCGCGGGCCGGCGCCTGCACCAGCGGTTCGGCATACCAGTCCGCCAGCCGCAGCATCGAACTCGGCGGGCACTCCTGCAGCAGGGCTTCGAGATCAGGGGTCTGCATGACTTCAGACTAGCAGGATCTGCGGCGCCGGTGCATGGCCGGGGGCGAGCAGGTACACTTGCCGATTATCGACCTTGTGATCTGCCTGGGAGTTCCGATGTCCGAATTTCACACCGCCCGCGGCCCTTTCAGCCACACCCGAATGCGCCGCATGCGCCGCGACGATTTCTCGCGCCGCCTGATGCGCGAGCATCGATTGAGCGTGGATGACCTGATCTGGCCGGTGTTCGTTATCGAGGGCGAGAACCAGCGCGAGGCCGTGTCGTCCATGCCGGGGGTGGAACGCCTGAGTATCGACCAGCTGCTGGTCGAGGCCGAAACCGCTCACCGGCTCGGCATCCCCGCCATCGCCCTGTTCCCGGTCACGCCGGCCGAACGCAAGAGCGAGGATGCCGCCGAGGCATTCAATCCCGAGGGCCTGGCCCAGCGGGCGGTGCGGGCGCTCAAGGCCGCCCTGCCGACGCTGGGCGTCATCACCGACGTGGCACTGGACCCCTTCACCACCCACGGCCAGGACGGACTGCTCGACGCCTCCGGCTATGTGCTGAACGACGAGACAGTGGAGGTGCTGGTCCGCCAGGCCCTGTCGCACGCCGAGGCCGGCGCCGACGTGGTTGCGCCCTCGGACATGATGGACGGGCGCATCGGCCGGATCCGCGCGGCGCTGGAGGCCGACGGCCATATCCATACCCGCATCCTGGCCTACTCCGCCAAGTATGCCTCCAGCTTCTACGGCCCCTTCCGCGACGCGGTCGGTTCGGCGGCCAACCTGGGCGCCGGCAACAAGTACACCTACCAGATGGATCCGGCCAACGGCGACGAGGCCATGCATGAGGTGGCACTGGATCTGGCCGAGGGCGCGGACATGGTCATGGTCAAGCCGGGCATGCCCTATCTCGACATCGTGTACCGGGTAAAACACGACTTCGGCGTGCCCACCTATGTCTATCAGGTCAGTGGCGAGTACGCCATGCTGGAGGCGGCCGCGGGCCACGGCTGGCTGGACGGTCGCGCGGTGATTCTGGAGTCTCTGCTGGGCATGAAGCGCGCCGGCGCCGATGGCATCCTCACCTATTTCGCCTGCCGGGTTGCGCACTGGTTGCGCGAAGCCGAACAGGGCTGAACTCCGTCATGAGCATGGCAGATACCGCAGCGCCGCCCGATCGCTACGCCGTGATGGGCAACCCCATCGACCACAGCAAATCGCCGCAGATCCATACACTGTTCGCACGCCAGACCCACCAGCATCTGGTCTACGAGGCCATCCGGGTCGAGCCGGGACATCTGGCCACCGCCATCGCCCTGTTCCGCCAGGCTGGCGGCCAGGGGCTGAACATCACCGTGCCCTTCAAGCAGGATGCCTGGCGCCTGGCGGAGGTGCTCAATCCGCGGGCCGAGCGGGCAGGGGCGGTCAACACCCTGCTGTGGGGCAACGACGGCCGGCTGATCGGCGACAACACCGACGGCATCGGCCTGGTACGCGACCTGACCCAGAACCTGCAGCAGGTGCTCACCGATCGCCGGATCCTGCTGCTGGGTGCGGGCGGGGCCGCGCGCGGGGTGATCGGGCCGCTGCTGGAGACGCACCCGGCCGGAGTGCGGGTGGCCAACCGCACGGCAGACAAGGCCCGGGAACTGGCGCGGCTGTTCGAGGACGCCGGCAACATCGAGGGCAGCGGGTTCGAGGACCTGGCGGATAGCCGCTTCGATCTGATCATCAATGCCACCGCGGCCGGGTTGGACAGCGAGGTGCCGGCGATTCCGACTTCCATCATCGGGGAGCACTGCTGCTGTTATGACCTGATGTACGCCAGCCAGCCGACGGCCTTCGTGCAATGGGCGCGCAACCACGGGGCCGCGCTGGCCATGGACGGTCTGGGCATGCTGGTGGAACAGGCGGCGGAGTCGTTCTATCTGTGGCGGGGACTGCGGCCGGACACACCGCCGGTAATCGCGGCGCTGCGCAGCGGGCTCTGACGCGGCAGCAAACATGGCGCCGGCCCCCGGCACGGCTTCGATTTGAACAGGGCTCCCAACCGGCCGCGCCTCCCTGCGCGACACAGCATTCCTGCCGGCCCGGAGTTCTGTGGGGACCGGGTCAGGCCGGTGGTGCTGCCCGGCGCACCCGACGCCCCAGCAGCAACAGGCCGCTGGCGAACAGCCACAGCGCCGGCGGCAACGGCACGGCGCTGACCTGCAGATCGTCCATCGCGAAATAGGCCGGCGTGTTCATGCCGTAGTCGCCCACATCCGAGGAACTCAGCGTGAACTCCAGACTGCTCACCGTGCCCAGTGCCCCCAAGTCCTGCCAGGTCCAGGCATCCAGGATGTAGTCCTGGCTGTTGTCGCTGAAGCGATAATCGGCCAGATACATGTCCAGGGTGCCGGTCACCGCATCAGTGCTGTCCTTGCCGGTGATCGTCATCCTGAACCAGTCTTCGTCGTCGCCGCTGGCTCCCCCGAACTGCTTGGCGAACTGATCGCCATTGAGCATCGACAGGGCGGCGTATGTGGTGTTGGTGAAGTAGGCGCCGGTCAGTTGTGACGGCTGGGCGAAACTGACCACGCTGGCCGCGCCCGTACTGGTGAAGGCGACACCGTAATTCGACGAATTGTACCCACCGCCCGTATAGGCGCTGTACTGATTCAGGTAGCCGGGCGTGCTCGTGTCGGTGGTGTTGGAGTAGGCCCAACCCTGCCAGGAGGTGCTACCCCCCCAGTCGGTGGCCTCGTTGTAATAGGTGGCCGGGCCGCTGGTGAAGCTGGTGGTATTGGGCGTGTACAGGGCGCCGGTCACGCCGGCGTGATAGGACTCGGGCGCCAGTGCCAGGTCATCGAAGCCGCTGACGGTGGCGGCGCCGGCAGCGCCGCTGGCCAGGAGCATGATTCCGGCCGTGAGTGCTGTTTTCTGTTCCAATTGCATGTTATCGACTCCTCTTGTGTTATCTTATTCTGTCCGGGCACGTGTGCGCCGGCGTCCGATGACGCCCAGCCCGGCCATTCCGCTCAGGAACAGCCATGCCGCGGCTGGCAGCGGGACCGGCGAGGTCGCGACGCCGGCATTGATCGTGCCGATGGCATCGAGGTCGAAGCCGGCGCTCTGGACGGTGGGATAGGGGTCGTACACCGGGCGCGGGCCGCCTGCAGCGGCCGGCGTGTCGTCCATGAAGCTACCGTCTCCGACGATGTCGACCAGCCGCACATACTGGATGTTGTTCAGATCCAGCATGCTGGCCGCCACCAGATCGCCCAGATCGAACGGCGTGCCGTAGCCCTGGCGGTACTTGCCGGCATAACCGTGGATATTGGTGGGATCGACCGCGCCGAAGCCGCCGACCGGCGACGCGGTCAGGGAGTAGCCGCTGAACCGGCTGAAGTTGATTCCGTCGGAGGACACCTCCACCGTGGCCAATTCCAGGAAGGTGTCACTGAAGCTGTTCTCGAACACGGCAAAGTCGGCGCCGGGGCCGTCGACGATGGGGGCGTCGAAGGTCAGGGTGATCGATCCGCCTCGTCCCAGCGAGACGATGTCGTAGGAATCTCCCACCGCCTTGCCCAGGGCCTTCTGCGGCGTCTGCCATTGCGCATCGACATTGCTGCCCGGCAGGTAGTCCTGCCACCCGCTGGCCCAGCCGGCAAAGATCGGATCGTTCATATGTATGGCGGTGCTGCCGCTCTGACCGGCGGCGGGCGCGAAGGGACCCGCAACCGCCACACCGGGCAGGCAGGCGGATAACATAACGGGAAGCAGTTTTTTCATTTCCTTCTCCTTTTTGCTTGTCGTTCAGTTGAGGGTGACTGCCAGCCCGGCATGGAAATTCCGCTCGGGCATGGGGTAGTAGTTCTCGCTGTAACCGACTGTGCTGTAGACCTCGTCGAACAGGTTGTTCGCGCCGGCAAACAGCCGAACCGCCCGATGCTCCCAACTCAGCTTCAGATCGGCGACCTGGTAGGCATCGAGCTTTGCATACAGGTCATTGTTCAGGTCGTTGCCATCGAAACGCGAGCCGGTGTAGCTGGAACTCAGCACCACTGAGACCTCCGGCACCGGCACCCATTCCAGCCCGACATTGGCCTGCAGCTGCGGGACATGCGGGATGGCGTTGCCGCTGTCCTCGAAACGCGCATCGGTATAGGACAGATTGCCCCAGAGATAGAGATCGGGAAGCGTGCGCAATTTCAGTTCCAGTTCGGCGCCGGTGCGCAGCGTGGTGTCCTGGTAGTTGCGATTGACCCGCGCGCCGGTGGACGGCTCCTCGCCGTAATAGATCTCGTCGTCGATGGCAATGTGAAACACCGACACCGCCGCCTCCAGCCAGCGCCGGCGATAGCGCAGGCCGGCCTCCGCCTGCCAGCCGGACTGGGGCGCGAGCTCGGGGGCGGACAGGGCCAGTTCGTCGATGTTGGGATTGCGGAAGCTGCGGGCATAGTTGAGATAGGCGGCAAGGCTGTTGGTGGGCAGCCAGCTCAGGCCGATCTCGCCGGCGTTATTGTGCCAGGTGGTGGTTTCATCCAGCGTGTTCTGCCACTGCGCACCCGCCGGAATGAAAAAGGGAAAGGTGCCGGTATAGAGCTGTACCAGCCTTTCATCCAGCCGCTCGACCCGGAAGCGATCGAGGCGATAGCCGGCACTGAGCAGCCAGGCATCGGCCGGCGCGGCGTCGATAATGATGTGGGCGGCCGCCTCCTCAATGTCTCCGGCGGTGCGCTTACTCTGGTCCGGTACATCGGTGCCGTTCTCGCGCCGGACATAGTCGCTGAAAAAGCCGGTCGCGCCCCAGGCGATGTCCAGCGGCAGCCCGGCCGCTGTGACGGCGACGGTATGCTCGAGGCCGACATGCTGTGAGCGTTCGGAAATCTCGCCCTGCTGATCCTCGATGCTGAGTAGCGGGGTGTAGCCCAGCACATAGGGGTTGTCCCGGTCGCGCACATTGGCGTGCAGGGTGAGGCGCCCGTAGCGGTTCAGGTCGGCGCCCAGCCGTGCCTGATAGCGATGATCGGTGGTTTCGCTGAAGTCGTTCGGCGAGTTGGAGCCTTCGCGGCCCTCCCGTGTCTGGAACGCCGTCTGGCTCACCGGCCCGGGAAAACCGAACCGGTCGTCGTGGTAGCTCGCGCGCAGATCAAGCTCCAGCGCCGGCAGTGGATACAGATTCAGCCGCAGCGCGGCATCGCGTTCGCGGCTGGCGCTGTTGACCCGGTGGCCGTCGCTGTCGGCATGCGCCAGGCTCAGGCGTGCGCGGGCATGGCGTCCGCCCACACTGATATCCGCCGTGGTCGCGTCACTGTCAAATGAACCCCGGGTATATTCAGCATGACCCTGCACTCCGGCCTGCGGCTGGCCGGTGATGATATTGACCACACCGCCGACCGCACCGTCGCCATAGCGCACCCCGTTGGCGCCGCGCAGGATTTCGATACGCTCGATCTGCGACAGCGGAATGCTCGACAGATCCGCACCCGACAGATCGGGCGCATTCAGACGGAAGCCGTCAACCTGGAAAATGACATTGCTGACACTGGTCTCGCCCATGCCGCGGATGTCGATATTGGAATACTTGTTGCCGCCGAAAAAGCTGCGCAGATTGACATTGGCCTCGCGCGACAGCAGTTCGGCCAGATCGGTGGTGGTGGCATTGTCAAGGTCGCGCGCCGTGATGACCGAAACGCTGCGCGGCGTGGCCAGTACAGGTGTATCCGGGGAGGCCGCAGTGACCACGATATCGTCCAGTTCGAACGGCTCGTCCGCGCTGACGGACAGCACCGTCAGGCCGAGACAGAACGCACCGAGTCGGGCCAGGACCGATGCATCATGGACGCTGCATAGTAGTGGAATTATCGACCGCCCGGCATGCCGGGGTCGTCCGGGATTACACATTTGGCCCTCCGCCAGTACACGCATACACGCGCCGCGGAGGACAAATCGGGAGAAAGGCGAAACGCCAGTGCGATTGGCGGGTAGCCTGCCCCTGGCGATACCCTCCGTAGCGCCGAGTGCCGCCGCCTCCGTCATGCGGATGCAGCGTAGTAGGCAGGCCGGTCTCCGGACTTATGGGTAGAGCCGTACGGCTCGACGCTTCGCCTTCCCATGCTTGCGCACAGTGGCCTGGATGAAGCGCCTTGACCCAATTACCGTTGCGGGGGCAGTGCCGGTTTCTCACCGGCTTCCCGTTTCACTGGCAACACTGAACAGCTTGCCAGCACCTGTCTACGGTGTGCACACCTTAGTCATGAATCTGCATGAAGTCAAATCGGGATGGCGTAAAGGACGGGGCAACGCGCATGCACACGCCGCGGTTGCGGCGGCACCGATGGCTGTCCACCCCGGCGCGGCCGGGGGGCTGTCAGGCGGCCTGTCGTTCGCCTGCGGTGCAGCGACGTTCGTTGCAGCGACGCTCGGCATGCGGCCAGGTCTTGCTGCGCCAGTTCAGCGCGCGGCGTTCGTTGTTGGCAATGCGCTTGCAGAACTCGCGCAACTCCAGCGGCTGACCGTTGAGCTTGATCTTGTTGCTGCGCCCCAGCAACCGGTTGGCCGCGGCCGGGGTGCGCACCTGCAGCACAGCATAGCGCTGCACTCCGCCGTGACGGCCGGGCTTGCGGATAATGCGCAGGCGGTGAGCATCCTCATGCCCCAGGCGCAGAGCATCGGCGAGCCGCGCCGTGGTGGCCGACTGGGGCAGATTACCGATGAATAGCATCATGGCTTTCTCCTGAAACCAGGGCCTGTGTTGTTCTTCGACATCCCTGGTAGAGAAAGATTCCTGTCGGGGCTCTGCGGCAGGGCCCATGCTGCCGCCCGCGGGCCTGATGTTGGCCAGGCATCACATTGATCGCCTTCCCGGTTTGATTGTAGGGCCTTTTTCCCGTCCCCGCCAGTCAGTCGCTGCCCGCCAGGTGGCGATCCTTGAGCCGGGCATAATGCCGCGCAGAGTATTCCAGAAACAGGGTTTCCTGTTCGGTCAGCTCCCGCACCGCTTTGGCCGGTCGGCCTACCCACAGCCAGCCCCCGTCCAGCACCTTGCCGGGTGGAACCAGGCTGCCTGCCCCCAGCATGGCCCCGGTCTGGACACGCGCCCCGTCCATGATCATGGAACCCATTCCAATCAGACAGTTATCTTCGATTGTACAGCCGTGCAGCACCACCATGTGGCCCACTGTGACGGCGTGACCGATCTCCAGTGGATGCCCGCCGGGCGCGAACTCGCTGTCGTGGGTGACATGAAGAACAGAGCCATCTTGAATATTGGTGCTGGCCCCTATTTTAATGTGATGAATATCGCCGCGGGCCACCACGTTGGGCCAGAGCGAACTGTCCGCCCCGATCTCCACCTGACCGATGACCAGCGCGGTGGGATCGACGTAGGCGGAGCCATCGATGACAGGGGTGTGGGTCTCGAATGTGCGGATGGGCATGGGTGGGGCAATCCTTCGTAGGCTGTGCTGGCAGACAGTCTATGCAAGCAGGGGGAGTAATGCGACACCCGGCCATCCCGGGGTACTTCGATGCCGGTGCGGTTGCATTGGAGTAGAATGCCGCCTCCATGCTGGAACTGAAGAATCTCGCCCTGCAGCGCGGCGACCGGATGCTGCTGCAGGATGTCTCGCTGCGCGTTCATCCCGGCCAGAAGGTCGGGATCACCGGCGCCAATGGCTGCGGCAAGACCAGTCTGTTCAATCTCATCCAGGGCGTGCTGCCGCCCGACGGCGGCGAACTCACACTGCCGCCCGACTGGGTGATCGCCGGTGTGGCGCAGGAAATGCCGTCCACCGATGCCAGCGCCATCGAGCATGTCCTGCAGGGCGACGCCCGCTGGTGGGAACTTCACCAGGCCATCGCCGCTGCCGAACGCGACCCTATTCCGGACCGGCTGCCCGCCCTGCATGCCGAGTTCGAGGCCATCGACGGCTACCGCGCCCGCCATCGCGCCGCCCGCCTGTTGCACGGCCTCGGCTTTGCCGATGCCAGTCATGATCGGCCGGTCACCGAGTTTTCCGGCGGCTGGCGCATGCGCCTGAATCTGGCCCGCGCGTTGATGAGCCCCTCCGATCTGCTGCTGCTGGACGAGCCGACCAACCACCTGGATCTGGATGCGGTCATGTGGCTGGAGGACTGGCTGCGCGCCTATCCCGGTACCCTGCTGCTGATCTCGCACGACCGCGACTTTCTCGATGCCATCGTCGATACCGTGGCTCACTTCGAACGGGGTTCGATCACCCTCTACAGCGGCAACTACAGCAGCTTCGAGCGCCAGCATGCCGAACAACTGGCGCAGCAGCAGAGCGCCTTTGAACGCCAGCAGCGCGAGGTCGCCCACATCGAGCGTTTCGTCGCGCGCTTCCGTGCCAAGGCCAGCAAGGCACGCCAGGCCCAGAGCCGCCTGAAAACGCTGGAGCGCATGCAGCTGATCGCCCCGGCGCATGTGGACTCGCCCTTCCGTTTCCGTTTTCCGGCGCCACGCAAGCTGCCCAACCCGCTGCTGCAGCTGAAGGACTGCAGCATCGGCTATGACCGCCGGCCACTGCTGGAACAGGTGAAACTGTCGCTCACCCCGGAGGCACGCATCGGCCTGCTCGGCCCGAACGGTGCCGGCAAATCCACCCTGATCAAGTGCCTGGTCGGTGAACTGCCGGTGCTTGCCGGGGAGGCGCTGCCGGCCAGGGACCTGGCGGTCGGTTATTTCGCTCAGCACCAGCTGGAGCAGCTGCGGCCTGACCGTTCCCCGCTGCAGCACCTGCAGGCACTCGATCCCCGGACGCGGGAGCAGGAGCTGCGCGACTTCCTCGGCGGCTTCGGCTTTCACGGCGACCAGGCGCTGGCTGAGGTCGCCCCCTTCTCCGGCGGGGAGAAGGCACGCCTGGCACTGGCCTTGATCGTTTATCAGCGACCCAACCTTCTGTTACTGGATGAACCCACCAATCACCTGGATCTGGAAATGCGCCTGGCACTGGAACTGGCGCTGCAGGAATACACCGGCGGCCTGGTGGTGGTCTCGCACGACCGTCACCTGCTGCGCAGCATCGCCGACGAGTTGTGGCTGATCGACAGCGGCCGGCTATCCCGCTTCGACGGCGATCTGGAAGACTACCGGCGCTGGCTGCTGCAGCGCGAGGCGGGTACTGCAGAGGAAAAACCGGCGCAGGCGGGCAGCACCAGGCCCGCGGATCGCAAGCAGCAGCGCCGCGACCAGGCCGAGCAGCGGCGCCAGCTCGCCCCGCTGCGCAAGGAGCTCAAATCCCTGGAAACCCGGCTGGAACGACTGACCGACCGGCAACAGGAACTGGAACACCGCCTGGCAGACAGCACGCTGTACCAGGAGAACGCCAAACCCGAACTGCAACAGGTCCTGCAGGACAAGGCCGAGATCGACCGGGAACTGGAGACGGTGGAGACGCGCTGGCTGGAACTGTCCGAGCAGCTCGAGGCAGAACAATTGTAGGGTGCGGCTGGGCTTTTGCGTTTCACTCGACCCGCGCAACCTCGCTTGCACCTCGTTTGATCCGACCTACACTCGGGTCATGAACGACGAAACGACAGAGCGGAAGGAAAAGCGCCGCAGCCTCAGCATGCACGATGGCATCGCGCCCTGGTGCGACTGCTGCAGCTGCGAGGCCGAGCCCTACTGGCAGGCGGTGGCCGAGGAACTGGGCATCGACCTGGGCAGTGACTACGCGGATACGGACAATCACGACACGTAGGTCGGGTAAGCGCAGCGTAACCCGACGGGGGCGCGGCCCGAGTCGGATTACGCCCTGCGGGCTAATCCGACCTACTACGCTGCGAAGATGCGGTAGACACCCACACGTAGGCCGGGATAAGCACAGCGTTCCCGGCGATGCCGCCGGTGACCGTGTCCATCGCCGGAAACGGGGCACACGGCCCTTATTCCGGCCTACGCACCACCAGCGCGGCCTTGCCCAGCAGCAGCGCCGGAAAGGCGCCGTGCATCACCAGATCGAAGATATCGATCGGCCGGCTCAACTGCCCCTGAAACAGCATTCGCAGTTTCTCGACCAGGTGCGGCTCGGGCACGAAGGGCGCCAGACCGAGGGTGAGAGTGCCGATGATCAGGACAGCCCAGGGCAGGCGCTGCAGCCACTGCATCATGTTCACATCCCGTTCTTGAATTTGTCCGTGTCGGTTGCGCCGCTGGCGCGCACCTGACGCAGCGCCAGCGCGTATTCGCGCAGGATGCCCAGGCTCCACTCGAAGCGTTCGCGGAAGTATTGATCGGCATCCGGGTTGTTGTCGTCCGGGTTGTCGTTGAGCACGCTCTCCACATTGCGCACGATCACCTGCTCAGGAATGTAGCAGATGCGGTTGTTCTTGTAGCTGCTCATGCGCAGTTCGGCCACCGGATAGGCGCCGCCGTCGGCACTGGACACGGTGACGATCAGCGCCGGCTTGTGCCCGACCTCGAAGCGGCTGCACATGAGAAAGAAATTCTTCAGCCCGGCCGGGACCTGGCCATGCCACTCGGGCGAGACCACCACGAAACCATCGCTCGCGGACAGTTCGGCGCGGATGGGATTGAGGTGCGCCTCCCAGGCCGGATCCTTGTCCCAGATGCCCTGGTCCCACAGGGGCAGCGGATTGCCCGAGAGGCTGATCAAGGCGGTCTCCTCGCACAGCTGTTTTTCCTGAAGTGTGCGTTCAACATATCCGGCCACCTTCAGGCTCTGGGCCTCTTCCCGGTGGCTGCCACTGATGATGGTGAGCTTCATGTCTTCCCCTGTCCTCTGTTGTCCGCGCCAGTGTATCAAGGCTGGATACCATTCTGTAAATCCCTGAATGGAAATGGGTATTTGTCCGCGCCCGTGATCCGGCTCAAGGCCCCGGCCACAGCGGACGACACAGTTTCACGGGCCGGTTCGTGTCCGACCACCAGACAGAGAAGGATACACAGATGCAGTTTACCGAGGTGAACGCGGAGGATTTCACCCGCATCACCCTGGAGCGCCTGCCGCACCAGGAGATCGAGACCGCGCTGATTGCCATCGGCGGCAACGGGGTCGAGGGTACGCAGTTCAAGACCCGGGTGCTGAAGGCGGCCGGCTGGAAATACGAACGCCTGACCACCTATGCCGCCCATCCCGAGACCGCGGCCGAGGCCTTCAACCGGGTGCGCGGCATCCTGCAGCAGACCCAGGAGCCGGAGCAGATTCTGCAACAGCTGGCCTAGTCCATGGAACGGGATGAGGGACGCTGAGCCTCTCTATATTGCTGATACTTTCGTCATTGCGAGGCGCGTAGCGCCGTGGCAATCTCCAACCCAAAAATACTGCCTTACGAGATTGCCACGCTGCGCTCGCAATGACGTAATCGTCCTCACCCCTGCAGCACCCGCTGCGCCAGCGGCCGGTACTGCAGGGCGTAGAACATCTCCAGATAGCGGCGGGTCTCGTCACGCTCCAGATTGGTGACGAACTTCCAGAAGCCGTAGATGCGCGACAGGGTCATCATGCGCTCGGCATACAACCGCCAGGTGTAGCAGGCCTCCACCCGGTTGATTCCGCCCTCGGAGATGCCCTCCCAGTAACCGGCATCCTTCCCGCAACGGCGGAAGAACTGCAGCAACCGCTCGGCGGCGGCGTCGCCGTGGTTGGGATCGATATGAAAGCCGGACTCGCCGTCGATGATGATCTCCAGCGGACCACCGTAGCGGGTGGCGAAGGTGGGCAGGCCCGAGCTCATGGCCTCGATCACAGTCAGACCGAAGGCCTCGAACAGCGCCGGCTGCACGAATACGCCACGCCGGTCGGCGATCACCCGGTACAACTCGCCGGCCATGGGCTTGTTCAGGTGTGACCCGAGCCAGCGCACCTGGCCGTCCAGCCCGTATTCGTCCATCAGCTGGTGCATACGCGCGATCTGGGCCTGCTCCTCGCGGTCATTGGATCTGGCCGCATCGACGTGACCGGCCACCACCAGCAGGTTGGCGGTCTCGCGCAGCGGCGCGCATTCGGCGTACCACTGCACCAGGCCGGTAATGTTCTTGATGTGATCCAGCCGCGCCATGCTGAAGATCAGAGGCTTGTCGGGATCGCTGAACTCGCCGCGGGCGTTTTCTCCAGGCCCGCCGCAGATCAACTCTTCCAACGACGCCTGCAGATCATGCTTTCGCCGCTCACTTTTGTGATAGGGAAAGTAGGTGTCGACATCGGCCCCGGGCGACACGATATTGAACTTGGGATCGAACACGTTGATGCCGTTCACCACCCGGTACAGATCGGGCATGGTGAAGTTGCCGTAGCTCTCGTATTGGCCCACGCTCTTGCCGTCGCCGGCGATCTCCTGGTAGGTGGAGGTGATGATGAAGTCGGCCGAGTTCATGGCGATCAGATCGGCGGTGAACTGAGCGGCGAAGTGATATTCGGATTCGTTGTCATGCCAGTACAGATCGGAGTACAGGTACTTGGCCTTCTCCAGCGCGTGGGCGATGTTGCACTGAGTCACGTGCAGGCGTTGGGAGAGCAGGGTGGCGACCAGGTTGCCGTCGGAGTAGTTGCCGATGATCAGATCGGGACGCGAACCCAGTTCGGCCAGCAGTTCGCGTTCGGCGTCCTGGGCGAAGGTCTCCAGATAGGGCCAGACCTCGAAGCGCGAGATCCAGTGGGCAATGACCTCGCCCTGGGGATTGCGGAAGGGCACACGCAGGATATAGGCGTTCTGAGTGCCGACAATATGTTCCTTGCGTTCGTCGCAGGTCGTACCCTGGGCCTCGGGGATCAGCCGGCTGATGACCAGGATCTGCGGCTCGATGTCCAGACCCTGTTCCTGCAGGCGCTGGCGCATCTCGTGCTCCAGCGCCCGCACCTGATCCAGGATGTAGACCACCTGGCCGCCGGTATCCGGCTTGCCCAGCACGTTGGCCTGACCGAAGAAACCGTGCGGGGACAGGATCACCAGGCTGAAGATCATCGGGATCAGGCCCAGGAAGCGCTCCAGGTTCTGCGGCTCCGGCGCCTCCAGGATGTCGGAAAGCAGGTGCAGGGTGTAGCGCATGCGCGTGACGGTGCGGCCCCAGCCGATCTCCAGACCCAGTGCCTGCAGCTGATGGCCGACCTGGTCCCAGCCGGCTTCGGGCGGCTGCCCGGACAGGTACTCCTCGGCCCGGCGCAGGGCCTGCTGCAGTTCCTCCACATCGGTGATGCGTTCGTTGACCATCAACTGAACGCCGTGGCACTGATGCATGCGCAGGAATTCCAGCAGCCGCTTGTCGCCGCGGCCCAGTTCCTGGAACAGCTGGCTGGACAGGCGCCGGTTGAGGAATTCCACCCCGCGACCGATGGAACGCGATTCCTTGAGCTTGGGAAATTCGCGGTTGAAGGGGCCGAGGTCGACCTCCAGCACGAAGTCCGACAGGGCTGCGCCGTCGCGCACCTGACGTTCCTTGAAGGCCAGAAACTCCTGGCCGCTGATCGTTTCGTAATCGCCGGCCTCAAGATGGAAGCGCAGATAGCTCCAGCGGGCAATGCTCGGGCGCACTGACAGATACACCCAGGGGTGCTCCACCACCGCTTCCTGCGCAACCCCGATCAGCTCGGCGATGGCGTTGTCGCAACTGGCGCTGTTCTCGGCCCGGTCACAGAAAACCTGATACTCGTCCCACAGGTCCGACTGCAGCAGGAAGGCGCGCTCCAGCGAGGCATAGTGACGCAGCAGCATGAACAGCTTGTCCCGGTGATGCCGCAGGTGCTCCTCGAGCGCTTGCATCAGGCCTCCTCGTATTCATCGTTGGGGATGTGGATCACGCCCAGAAAGTCGTAGTAGTTGATGCCTTCGAGGATACCCCAGGCGTGCTCTCCCTCGGCGAAGTAAACTCGCGGCCATCCGCGCAGCCGTTCGATCTCGTCACTGTGATTACCCACCACCACGCCCAGGGTGTTGCCGCTGAGCACATCGGCGTCGTTGCCACAGCTGCCGGCGATCAGGATCTTCTCCGGCGGGATGTTCCAGCGCACGCTGACATGGCGCAGGGCAGTGCCCTTGGAGGCACGTATGGGCAGCAGGTCGACGAACATGTTGCGCGAGAAGAGCACATTGGCGTGCAGATCCAGCTTGCGCAGATGGCGCACCACTTCGCGCCGGCTGGGGCCTTTCTTGCTGTCGATGAAATAGCTGATCTTGTAGGGGTGCTGTTCAGTCTTAGGCTGCAGTTTCATGCCCTTGAACTGCTTCATCGCATCCCTGAGCTTGTCCGGCTCCCAGCGGAAGTCGATGTGCCGTAGCCAGGCCTGATCGTGCACCATGCGGTGGCCGTAGTGGATCTCGGAGCCGACCGAGGTGATGAGCACATCCGGCATGGGCAGGGCCGAGGCCTTGATCAGCTTCATGGCGCTGTCCAGGGTACGGCCGGTGGCCACCCCGAAGCCGATGTGTTCGCCCGATTTCTCCAGGCGTGACACCAGTTCCTGCTGCGCCTCTTCGTCGCCCATCAGGACATTGTCCAGGGCGCAGACGATCAGCCGGTCGATGGTCGGCATGCGGCTGCTCGGCCCCCACGCATGCTGCGGCCGGTACTTGCCCTTCGAGGTGCGCCTGACGGCCTTGAGATACTTCTCCACATGGCTGTCCCAGGAGTAGTGCTTGTGCACGCCCTTGAGCCCGTTCTGCGACCACTGCCCCCACTGCTCGGGGTCGATCAGCATCTGCTCCAGCCGGCGCGCCATGCGCTTGGGTTTGAGCGGGTCGATCAGATAGCCGTTCCTGCAGTGGCGGATGATGTCGCGCGGTCCGCCGTCGTGGGTGGCCAGGATGGGCACACCGCTGGCGGCGGCCTCGATCAGGGTCAGGCCGAAGGGCTCGGTCAGCGCCGGGTTGACGAACACGCCCTTCAGCCGCGCGGCGAGGCGGTACAGGTCCGGCACGTCGGTATCATCGTGATGCTTGGGATAGGCGATGTGGCCGTACAGATCATGGCGATCGATGCACATGAGCAGGTTGGTCAGCACTGTCTTCGGGCCACGCTCCATGTGGCTGATGTCATCGCGGTTGCCGGCCACGATCACCAGATTGGCCAGGTCACGCAGGGTGGGGTGCATGGCGTAGGCCTCGACCAGGGTGAGGATGTTCTTGCGCTCGTCCGGGCGCGACAGCGCCAGGATCATGGGTTTTTTCGGATGGCGCAGGAAGCGCTGCAGTTCCTCCCAGATCGGCGGCCAGCGCTCGCGCTGCTTCGGCGGCCGGAATCGGGTCAGGTCGGTGCCCGGCGGGATCACCTCCATGCGCTTGGGCTGGTAGTTGTCGTAGCGCGCGTACTGCTGCTCGACCTCCTGGCGGGTGCTGGCCACCACCAGCTGGGCGTTCTCCAGCGCCATCTCCTCGGCCTCGATGCGCTGGGACAGGTTGTAGTGCTGTTCGATCTGCTCCTCGCGCACGCCCTGTTCCAGCAGCCGCTCGCGCTTGGGCCAGCCCAGCGAATGTCCGGTGTGCACCATGGGCACGCCGAGGAGCGCGGTCAGGCGCGAGGCGACGAAGCCGGCATCGGCGTAGTGACTGTGGACGAAATCCGGCAGCCGCCCGATCCTGCGCACATGCTGCAGCGCGGCGTCGGTGAAGCCGTCCAGATAGGGCCAGAGTACCTCCTTGCGCAGGTAGCGACGCGGGCCGCAAGGCAGGCGCACGATATAGGCCTTGTCGCCCAGCGGCTCCAGCGGCTGGGCATAGTCGTCGTCGACCTTGGGATCGATGACCTGGCGGGTGAGCAGATCCACGCGCCACACATCGGGGTGGCGGGCCAGGGCGCGGGCCAGTTCCACCACGTACAGGGTCTGGCCGCCGGTGTCGGAATCACGCCCCAGCTCCAGGTGCTCGCCCCGGATCAGGCCGTGGATGCTGATGAGGATGATGTAGCGACCCTTTTCGCTGCTGCTCCCTGTCGCCTTGCCCTGCATGCTCAGAGCCCCCATCGCTCGCGGTAATGTTGATACAGTGCCGGATCGGCCGCGGTCGCGCCACGCTGCTCAGTGACGCGCGCGGCGAAGGTCAGGGCCCGTTCCAGGATCTGCTCCAGCGTCCAGCCCCGCAACAGGCCGAGAATGGTCACCGCGCTGAAGGCATCACCCGCCCCGACCGTGTCGACCAGCCGCTCCAATTCCGGTGGCCGCCCCTCGAACTGCGCATCGCGGCTGAGCAGCAGCGCGCCGGCCGCTCCGCGGGTGAGAATCAGCAGTTCCAGGCCGTTCTGTTCCAGCAGGGCGCGTGCGGCCCCGGTCTCGTTGGTCGTGGCGGCGGGCGGCTCCAGCAGCCGGAGCTCTTCGTCATTGAGTTTGAACCAGCGCGCCTGCCGCAGCAGCGCCCGCACGCCGGCCTCGTCCCACCAGGGCGCGCGCAGATTGATGTCGACGAAGGCGGGATGACCCTGTGCCTGCAGCGACTCCATCGCCCGGCACGAGACCGGGTGGCGGCGCGCCAGGCTGCCGATGTAGAGCAGTGCGACATTGATCTCCAGCAGCAGTTCGCAGGCGGTGTCGGCGTCGATGTGGTCGTAGGCCTGGTCGGGAAGGATATCGAAACTGTGGCGGCTGCCGTCCTGGACGATCTCGACCCGGCCGGTGGGATGATCGGGATCGCGCTGCACGCCGCGGGTATCCATGCCCCAGGACTGCATCTGCGCCAGCAGCGCGTCGCCGTGCGCATCCTCGCCGACACGGCTGATCAGCAGCGGCTGCTGACCGAAGCCCTGCAGGTGCCAGGCGACATTGAAGGGCGCGCCGCCGAGCACCTCCGGACCACCGGCGAAGCAGTCGTAGAGCACTTCGCCGAAGATCACCGGGCGGTCGGGGGCGGTTCCGGACTGGGCATCAGGTGTCGTGGCCATGGTGGACGGCGGTCAATGAACACTCAAATCAGCCGTCATTGCGAGGCACGACGTGCCGCGGCAATCTCCGACCGGCTTCTGCCGCATTATGAGATTGTCACGCCCTGCCCGCAATGACAGGCACCAGGTAACAGGATGCCGTCAAAACCGCTCCGCGGCAACGCCGGGCGTCAGGCGATCCGACGCACCGTCACCGGCTTGTCCTGCATGGCGTTGAACTCGTCCTCGAAGAAGAACTTGTTCTCGCCGAAGGCGGGCTCGAGCTGATCCAGCCAGGTGGCCTCGGGATCGTATTTCGCGAAGAAGGGCTGCTGCACCCAGTCGGGGTTGCGGCCCTGGATGAACCGCAGCACGAACACCTTCTCGCCCTGGATCTCGGCAACGCCCTGGATCTCCACCTTGCCGGGGGCCGCGCTCATGCTCGGACCGCGCGCGGTGCGCCCCAGGCCGGAGACCCGCTGCATCGCCTCGCGGTAGACCTCCCAGGCACGCACCAGCGGCACCTCGAAATACTGCCGGGCACCGGTGTCGCGCTCGACGAACATATAGTACGGGATCAGACCAAGGTGCACCTGGGTGCGCCACATCCGGGCCCAGACTCCGGCGTCATCGTTGATGTGACGCAGCAATGGCGCCTGGGTGCGGATCTGGGCGCCGGTGGCACGGATGCGGCGGATGGCCTCGCGCACGACCGGTGTGTCCATTTCGCGCCAGTGATTGAAGTGCGCCATCAGGGCCACATGCTTGCCCCCGGCGACCAGCTTCTCCAGCAGACGCAGCAGATCATCCGCATCCTCGTCGGTGACAAAGCGCTGCGGCCAGAAGGTCAGCGACTTGGTGCCGATGCGCACCGTCTGCACATGTTCCAGCTCCGGACGCAGCAACGGTTCCAGGTAGGCCTTGAGATGCGCGGTCTTCATCACCATCGGGTCGCCGCCGGTCACCAGCAGATCACTGATTGCCGGATGCTGCGCCAGGTACTGATGCAGGTTGGAGGCCTCGTTGGCCGCGAAGCGCAATGACTTGTCGCCCACGAACTGCGCCCAGCGGAAACAGAAGGTGCAGTAACTGTGGCAGACCTGACCCTGGCTGGGGAAGAACAGCACCGTCTCGCGGTACTTGTGCTGTACGCCGGGCAGGGGTTCGCCATTGAGCTGCGGCACGTTCATTTCCTGCTGCCCGGCCGGGTGCGGGTTCAGTCCGGCCTGGATCTCGCGCGCCACTGCCCTGACCTCGGCGCGCTCGCCTCCCTTGCGCAGGACGGCGGCCATGCGGTTGAAATCGGCCTCATCCAGCATGCCCGGCTGCGGGAAGGTGAGCTGGAACACCGGATCCTCCGGTACCCGCTCCCAGTCGATCAGTTCGTCGATGACGTACCGGTTGACCCGGAAGGGCAGCACATTGGCAACCACGCGCATGGCGAAACGCTGCTCCTCGGGCAGGCGCTGCAGTGGACTGATGCGATCGAACTGGCGCTCGGTATAGACCTCGAAACGCGTGTTCCGGGTCAGCGTCGCGCTCGGCGCGGTTTTGCGATTCAGGTTCATGACTTGGGACATAGGAGTCTCTCCTCATATCTCAAGGCCGTTACCCCATCCGTTGCCTGATGGATGATTGAATGATGAGGCGCTGTCCGGCAGCGGATTGTGCCGGCCGACCCTGGTTGTCTTGGCTGGGCCGCCTGGCGGCGGACCCGGGGGATTTCGTTGCAGATGTGCCGAAAAGCGGCTAGCCGGCCTCTTTCAGGTGGGCCTGGATCAGCTTCTTGTTGGTCGCCGAGTGCAGATTCGCGATCTCCGGTTTCTGGCCGCCGAGATATTCGGTCAGGGTGACGGTCGGTACCTTGTCCTTGTCCACCAGCGGATACATGGTGCAGCCCTCGCAGGCACGCAGCTTGGGCTGGGCGCCGGCGGGCACCTTGCCGGTCGGCCGCTTGCGCAGCTTCTGGCAGTTGTCCGTACGCATGTAGGCCTGCTGCGGGAGGCAATAAAACATCCGGTCCTTATTCAAAACGTTTCTCCTGTCTGTCATCGGTGTCAGACATGTGCCTGAGCGCCGCCTCACTGTCCTTGATTACCATTGCCGCGACCATGGCCTGCAGGCCCTGGTCGAGTTGTGCCAGTCGCTGTTCCGGCAGACGCAGCAGGGCGTCGCTGATGGTGCCCTGGGCCGGCTGCGGCGCCTGCTTGACGATGGCGGCGCCGGCAGCGGTCAGGTAGACCTTGACCACACGCTGGTCGGGGCCGCCGCGGCGGCGCTCGATCAGGCCTTTTTTCTCCAGCTTATCCAGCATGTTGCTGGTCGTGGACTGATGCAGCGACAGGCTCCTCGAGAGCTCCGAGACCCGCATGCCGGGCCGCTTGTGCATCTCCCACAGCGCCCAGAGTTGGGCCGCGGAGACCCCGCACTGACGCTCCACCCAGCGCGAATGCTCCTGCATGGCGCGATAGACAATGCGCAGCTGCTGGATGATGCTGCGGATTTCTCTGTCTTGGCCCGCCTCCGGCGTAGAGCCGGGGGCAGCGTTGGGATCAGCCGTCATTGCACCAGAAAATATTTGCGCGAAAAACTTTTGCACAATATCATTTTTTTTCGCATCTGTCCATTCAGAATAAAATTCAATAGGTTATACTTACCCATGCCAAGGCTGAACGGACGCCCTCCCGGCGGCCGGCACTCACGGACACTGGCAATGTCCAACGGGACAGGAAACCTGGCTGACCACCCATGCGACGCGCCACCTCACAGACACGCCCCACCTCCGAGCGCATCCGGCTGCTGCAGTCCATGGCCGCCTTCGGCGGGCTCAACGACGCCACGCTGGAATACCTGCTTGGCCTCACCCATGTGGTACAGCGGCAGAAGGGGGAGTATTTCTATCATGAGGGCGAGCCGGCGCAGTCCATGTTCGTGCTGGAGTCCGGCAAGGTCGCCATGTACAAGCGCTGGGAGGGGCGCGATTACCGCATCCACAGCCTGGAGCGGGGCGAGAGCTTCGTTCAGGTGGCGCTGATCGACCTGGGGCCGCGCAACACCTCGACCCTGGCCCTGACCGGCAGTTCGGCCATCGAACTGACCAGCCGACACCTGCATGATCTGTATAGAAAATTTCCTGATCAGTACCTGGTACTGTACATAAACATGGCCCGCGACGTCTGCCGCCGGCTGCGGGCCGCCGATCAGCGCGCCTTCGAGATGCGTGTGAAGGACAGCGATGATTCCTGATCCCGGTCGGGCCTGGGTGCAAACCCGGGCTGAATCAGGGCTCAACTCCGAATGGTACTCAGTTAAGCCGAATAACACCTGTCATTGCGCGGAACCGAAGTGACATGGCAATCTCCAACCGACTGATTCTGCAGTATGAGATTGCCACGCTGGACTCGCCATGACGTAAAATAACTGCCATTCGGCTCAACACCGTTTCCGCCAGCCCAGCGTTCAGACGATATCGCCCGGGTTACACCGCCGGCGTCGGCAGCATGCTCTCCACCTCGAACAGCGCCTGCGGAAATCGGCAGGCCGCCCCGTATTCCCTGCTGTAGAAGGCGACGCCCTCCGCGCGGGTATCGCACAGCCAGGCCTGCTGCCATACCGGGCCCGACCCTGCCAGCGCCCCGGGATGGAACAGGGCAAGGTTGATACCGCGCTGCGGGTCCCGGGCCGAGACGTCTTCGAAGCCGTCTATTCCCGCGGCGCAGACTGGTCCGGTCGCGGCGGCATCGGGCTGTCGGGCTGTATTGAGAGAGCTCATTGCGGATCACCCATAATAATGTAAATACATCTTAATAGTGCTGCCTTGATGTAAACCCAACAAAATATGGGCAATTACAAGAGGTCACCAAGGCTTGCTTTTAGTATGAAATAATACTAAATATAATATTAAGTATTAAATAATACCCGCCGAACCATTGATCAGAGCGGACAGGCAACAGGAGGCAACCATGCCCACCGCCGCTGAACAGCAACTCGCCCGCGACCCCGCCCGGACCGCAGGTGCCGCGCTGCGGACCTATTTCAATATTGTCCGGGACTGGAACCTGAACACCGAACAGGCCATGACGCTGCTCGGCTTCGATGAGCGCACCCGCAGCACCTTCTTCAAATGGAAACGCGAGCCGGAAAGCGCCCGGTTGAGCCGGGAAAAGCTGGAACGGCTGTCATACATCTTCGGGATCTACAAGGACCTGCAGATCCTGCTACCGAAGGCGGAATCCGCCGATCAGTGGATTCACCGACCGAACGACGCCACCCTGTTCGGCGACCGCTCCGCACTGGATCGCATGCTCTCCGGCAACGTCGCCGACCTGTATGTGGTCCGCCAGTACCTGGATGCTCAGCGCGGCTGGTCATGACCCCGGAACTGCGCCGGGTGTGCTGGTGCCCGTCCTGGCGCCTGGTCTCCAGCCGCTTTCCTCCCGTTGACCTGTTCGACCGGGTGACGCGTGACGAGGACCTGGAGATTATCCTGGAGATCGAGGGCCTGACCAACGACCGCCTGCGCGACGAGATCGGCGACATCCACCTGGTACCGGAAGCCGACCGCATCCACGGCCCCGGCACCACCCCCATCATGGCCGCCTTCACCCATATCAACCCGACAGGCAGCCGCTTCAGCGACGGCACCTATGGCGTGTACTACGCCGCCGACAGCCTTGAGACCGCGGTCGCGGAGACCGCCTTCCACCGCGCCCGCTTCCTCGCCGCCACTCGGGAGCCCCCGCTCGAGATCGACATGCGCAGTTATGCCTCAGACATCGATGCCGAACTGCACGATATCGCCGACTGCCAGGACAGGCTACCGGAACTGTACGATCCCGACCCGACCCGGTACGCCGCCGCCCAGCGCTTCGCCCGCAGCCTGCGTGACGCCGGCTCGAACGGCATCGTCTACAGCAGCGTGCGTGGCCCGGGCGGTGAGTGTGTCGCCGTGTTCAGGCCGAAGGTCCTGCAGCCGGCAGTGCAGGGGCCGCATCTGTGTTATGTCTGGGATGGGGAGCGCATCAGCAATGTCTACAGGAAAAGCGACTTCCCCTGAGGCTGAATATGACTTCACAATATGTGGCCGACGATTCGGATTGCGATGTACGGCGCAGCATACACACACATCATAACTATATAACCCAGACATATCTCAGGGCCGCCCATGAACGGTAATAAAGGATGGACACGTTGGCAATTACTGGTTGCATTCGGTCTTTATTGTCAAATGCCTTTTGGCAAGCTCCACTCGAGAAATCCTGAGATCATCAAATTCGCTGAAAGTATCGGAAGAACGCCTTCGGCATTGGCAATGAAATTGACGAACATTGCAAGCCTCGATCCTGCAATAACTTCCACAGGGCGCAAGGGACTCTCCGGCGCATCCGCTTCCGACAAGAGAATGTGGGATGAAATGCAAAGTGACTGGGAAAGCTTTGCAATAGAATCAGAATCGGCGCTGATTGTCGCCATGAATAATGATCAGCCTATCGCGAGGGAAAACGATTTAACAGGAATGGAAGACTATTCCGGGACCGAAAAGGAAATAAAATCAAAGGCAAGGATTAAGCAGAATTTCTTCAGGCGCGCTGTATTAAGTGCATATAATTACAGATGCTGTATTACAGGACTCGCCATTCCTGAACTTTTAGTTGCCAGCCACATAATCCCATGGCGAACAGATGAGAGAAACAGATTAAACCCCAGTAACGGATTAGCATTATCGATGCTGCATGACAAAGCATTCGACATTGGATTAATCACGATAAATGACGATATGACCCTGCGGGTATCGGATGTGGAACATTCTGGAGAGGACTCGTTTTACAAAATCGCGATCAAATACTATGAAAACAAGCCTATAGACTTGCCAGAAAAGTTTCCTCCTCTAAAGGAATTTCTTTATCACCACAGACAGCATGTCTTTAGAGGCTGAAGCGCATAATTCACTCGACCGTAACCGACTTCGCCAGATTCCTCGGCTGATCCACATCCGTCACCTTCAGCACCGCCACGTGATACGACAGCAGCTGCAGCGGGATGGTGAAGATGCTGGGCGCGATGCAATCGTCGGTGGGCGCGACGGGGAGCACGGCCATGTTCTCGCTCTCGACCACGCCGGCATGTTCATCGGCAAAGACGATCAGCTTGCCGCCGCGGACGCTGGCAGGTTTGGTTCGAGTTCTCCAGCGGCTGTTGGAGCGTGGAGGCGGGAAACCTGCTGGATCAGTTGCAATTCAAATAAAATTCTCTAAACTTCCTAAATATGGAAGTTTGTAGAATTTTTATGTGCAGACACTGACTGAACAACTCATTGATTCAGAACTGAAAAATCGTATTCTTAACGAGAAGCAGCTGGATCGGATTATTACGGGCAGCAGGCAAAGGCGCTATCACCTGGTCAATCGCGCCATGAAGGCCGGGGAGTTGTTGCGTCTGCGGCGGGGCAGCTATGTCCTCGATAGCCGCTTCCGCGATTATCCTGTCCACCCATTTGCGCTGGCCCAGGCCTATGTGCCGGGCAGCTATGTCTCGTTCGAGACCGCCCTGGCGCATCACGGATGGATTCCCGAGGCGGTCCGGGTCACGGCCAGCGTGACACCGGGGCGGAAATCGCTTTCCTACTCTCACTCCGAATTCGGCGAATTCACCTTCCATCCGCTGGCGATCCAGACCGGCCGGTTTCTTGAGTTGGTCGACCGGGAACAGCGGCTGCACCAGACCATGCTGGTCGCGCGCCCCATGCGCGCGATGATGGACCTGGTGTGTCTGCGCAAGGTGGAGTGGCAGGGTCTGGACTGGCTGACCCGGGGCCTGCGCATCGAGTATGAGCTTCTGCGCGGGATCACCAGCGCTGAAATCCGTACGCTGGAGGCGGTCTATAAGCAGAAACGGGTCAGGGCATTCCTCAAATCACTGGCCAGGGAATTAGGCAATGATTGATCTTATCCAGCAACGGCTCGACAGCTACCAGATCTCTAATCCGATTGAGGAGGAACAGGCGCTCAAGGAGATTCTCCAGGAAGTCGCACTGTACTCGCTATGGCGTGCCGATTTCTTTGAAGTTGCCGCCTTTCAGGGTGGCACCAGTCTGCGCATCCTGCATAAGCTGCCCAGATTCTCAGAAGACCTCGATTTCATTCTCAAGCAACCCGATGCCGATTTTGCATGGGAACCTTTTCTGGGGAAGCTCCTGAAAGGTTTGGAGGAGTTTGGACTCAGATCCGAAGTGCTGGATAAACAGCAGATGGAGAGGCCCGTCAGAACAGCACTGCTGAAGGATGATTCAGTTGCCCAACAGCTGAACCTGTCCTTCTATCAAGGTCAGCGCGATCAGAAGTTGAAAATCAAGCTGGAGATTGATGCTCATCCCCCGGCCGGATCAGAGTTTGATTATAGTTATCTGGATTTTCCGCTCGATTTCGAGGTCTGCCATCAGGATTTGAGCAGTAATTTTTCGCTTAAACTTCATGCCTTGTTATGTCGTCCTTACATTAAAGGCCGGGACTGGTACGATTTTAACTGGTATGTGAAACAGGGCATTACCCCAAACCTGCCGCATCTTGAAGCTGCTCTTGATCAGTTCGGCCCCTGGAAAGGCGAACACATTACTGTGGATATGGATTGGCTCGCCGGCACGTTATCCGACAGGATTGCCCGGATCGACTGGAATGAGGCACGCCGGGATGTCGAGCGCTTCCTCGGCCCTGCAGAGAAGGAAAGCCTGAAGCTCTGGACTGAGCGATTCTTTGCCGGAAAGGTCGACCGCCTCAAAGCCCTGTGATTATTCAACCGTAACCGACTTCGCCAGATTCCTCGGCTGATCCACATCCGTCCCCTTCAGCACCGCCACGTGATACGACAGCAGCTGCAGCGGGATGGTGAATATGATGGGAGCAATGCAGTCATCGGTTGGCGCGACGGGCAATACGGTCATGTTCTCGCTTTCGACCACGCCGGCGTGTTCATCGGCGAAGACGATCAACTCGCCGCCCCTGGCGCTGACTTCCTGCAGGTTGGACTTGAGCTTTTCCAATAGCTCGTTGTTGGGTGCGACGGCGATGACGGGCATCTCGGCATCGACCAGGGCCAGGGGGCCGTGCTTGAGTTCGCCGGCGGGGTAGGCCTCGGCGTGGATGTAGGAGATCTCTTTCAACTTCAGCGCCCCTTCCATCGCCACCGGGTACTGGGCACCGCGGCCGAGGAACAGGGTGTGGTGCTTGTCGGCGAAGCCCTCCGCGATTTCCCGGATGCGGTCGTCGAGTTGCAGCACATGATCGATCTTGCCGGGCAGGTGCTCCAGCTGCTGGATCATCTTGGCCTCGACGAACGGGTCCAGGCCATTGCGTCGGCCCAGTGCGATGACCAGCATCAAGAGTGAGACCAGCTGGGTGGTGAAGGCCTTGGTGGAGGCCACGCCGATCTCGGGACCGGCGCGCGTCATCAGGGTGAGATCGGATTCACGCACCAGCGAGCTTTCGGGCACATTGCAGATGGCCAGCGAATGACCGAACCCGAGACGCTTGGCCTCCTGCAGACCGGCCAGGGTGTCGGCGGTCTCGCCCGACTGCGACAGGGTCACGATGAGCGAGTTGTTGCGCACCACCGGCTTGCGATAGCGGAACTCGCTGGCCACCTCCACGCTGCAGGGGATGCCGGCGATGGACTCCAGCCAGTAGCGCCCGACCATGCCGGCATGGTAGCTGGTGCCACAGGCGATGATGTGCACGCCCTGAACCTGGTCGAATATTTCAGAGGCCTCATGGCCGAAAGCGGCCTCCAGCAGCTTGTCACCGCTGATGCGGCCTTCGAGGCAGTCGGCCACGGCACGTGGCTGCTCGAAGATTTCCTTCAGCATGTAATGGCGGTACTGGCCGCGCTCGACGGCGTCAGCGGTCAGTTCCGACTGGCGCACGGGGCGCGTGACCTCATGGCCTTCGTGGTCGTAGATGGTGATGGCGTCGCGCTTGATCTCCGCGATATCACCGTCTTCCAGAAAGATGAACTGCTGGGTTACCGGCACCAGGGCAGCGACGTCGGAGGCGATGAAGTTCTCGCCCACGCCCAGGCCGATGACCAGTGGGCTGCCGCGGCGGGCAACGATGATGCGCTCCGGATCGCTGTTGGTGACCACGCCCAGGGCATAGGCACCGTCGAGATCGCCCACGGCGGCCTGTACCGCGGCGAGCAGATCGTGCGACTGCGAGTAGTGATGATGCAGCTGATGGGCGATGACCTCGGTGTCGGTCTCAGAGGTGAAGCGGTAGCCGAGTTCCTTCTGCTGTGCGCGCAGGGCATCGTGGTTCTCGATGATGCCGTTATGCACCACGGCGATGGTCTCGTTGCACACATGCGGATGGGCATTGCCTTCACTGGGCCGGCCGTGGGTGGCCCAGCGGGTGTGGGCGATGCCGGTGTGGCCGGGCAGCGGATCACTGCTCAGGGCATCACCCAGGACGGCCACCTTGCCCATGGCGCGCTTGCGGCTGAACTTGTGCTCGGGCGTGACCACCAGCATGCCGGCCGAGTCATAGCCGCGGTATTCCAGTCGCTTCAGGCCCTCGAGCAGGATGGGCGCGACATCACGCTGGGCTACGGCTCCGACGATTCCGCACATTTTTGATTACCCTCAGATCAAAGGATTCAACGCAGAGGCGCTAAGGCGCGAAGAAGCGAGAACATTTAACACCATGCAACCTACAGCTGCATCCCTAGCATCATCGTCATCCCGGCGCAGGCCGGGATCTACAGACCGCAGCGGTTTCTGGATCCCGGCCTGCGCCGGGATGACGGTATACTTTAGCATTCGCAATTATATTATTTGCGTTCTTTGCGCCTTAGCGCCTCTGCGTTGAGATTGTTCAGCCCTTTTTCTTCACCGGCCGCTTCCAGCCCTCGCGGGTCTGCTGCCTGCTACGGCTCAGGGTCAGTTCGCCGGCGGGTGCATCGCGGGTGAGCGTGGTGCCGGCGCCGATGGTCGCGCCTCTGCCCACGGTCACCGGGGCCACCAGCTGAGTATCGGAGCCGATGAAGGCCTCGTCCTCGATCACGGTGCGGTGCTTGTTGGCGCCGTCGTAGTTGCAGGTGATGGTACCGGCGCCGACATTGACCTTCGCGCCGATGTCGGTGTCGCCGATGTAGCTCAGATGGTTCACCTTGGAGCCCTGGCCGATGACGGATTTCTTCACCTCGACGAAGTTGCCGACATGCACGCCGTCGGCCAGGCGGGTCTCGGGGCGGATGCGGGCGAACGGGCCGATGCGCGCGCCGGCACCGATGACGGCATTCTCGATCACGCTGTTGGCCAGCACCTCGGTGCCGGCGCCGATGGTGACGTTCTTCAGCACGCAGTTGGGGCCGATGCTGACTTCGTCCTCGAGCTGCACATCGCCCTCGATCACTACATTGATGTCGATGGTGACATCGCGGCCGTGCCGCAAGCGGCCGCGCAGGTCGAAGCGTTGTGGATCCAGCAAGGTGACGCCGCCCAGCAGCAGGGCCTCGGCATGCCGGCGCTGCCAGGCACGCTCCAGTTCGGCCAGCTGCTTGCGGTTGTTCACGCCCAGGATCTCTTCCGGAGACTGCGGCTGCACCACGTTGATCGCCATGCCATCCTGTGCCGCCATGCCGATGACATCGGTCAGGTAATACTCGCCCTGGGCATTGTCGTTGCCCAGCCGACCGATCCAGTCCTTGAGCGGGCTGGCCGGCGCCGCCATGAAGCCAGTGTTGATTTCGCAGATCTGCAGTTCGGCCTCGCTGGCATCCTTCTGTTCGACAATGCCGATGACGCGGTGATGGTTGTCACGGACGATGCGGCCATAGCCGGTGGGGTCGGCCAGGGTGGCGGTGAGCAGGCCCAGACTGTCATCGCCTGCCGCCTCGCCCAGTGCGGTCAGCGTCTCACGGCCGATCAGAGGCACATCACCATATAGAATAAGAATCCGGGCGTCGTCGGGAACATTCGGGCTGGCCTGGGCGACGGCGTGGCCGGTGCCCAGCTGATCGGACTGCTCCACCCAGCTGATGTCATCGTGCCCGGCGAAGGCGGCGCGCACCTGCCCGCCGCCGTGGCCATAGACCACATGGATGCCGGCTGCGCCCAGGGCGGCGGCGGTCTCGATCACGTGGCCGAGCATGGGCCGGCCGGCGATCGGGTGCAGCACCTTGGGCAGGGCGGAGCGCATGCGCGTGCCCTGGCCGGCGGCGAGAATGATGACGTGCAGTTCCATGAAGGTGATTCCGGACTCCGCTGGCGGTCAATTCAGCCCCTCTCCCTCCGGGAGAGGGGTTGGGGTGAGGGGATCATGGCGGCTGACCTGACCCCTCACCCTGGCCCTCTCCCCAAAGGGGGAGGGGGATTATGTAAGTTACGCTTATCCGATACTTTTTGTCATAGCGGTCATCGGCCGTACCCGCTTTAGTGCAACTGCTCCCCGGCACCTTCGCCGGCCGCCGCGATATCTTCGGCGGTGGCGTCGCGAACGTCCTTGACCTCGACGGTGAAGGTCAGTGTCTTGCCGGCGAAGGGATGATTGCCGTCCACGGTCAGTTTGCCGTTCCCGATATTGGTGACATGGAACACCCGGCTCTCACCCTGATCGCTGCGCATCTCGACCTCGGCGCCGAGCTGGCGATACTGCTCCGGGACATTGTCGAGGTCGTCGGTGAAGGTCAGGCTGGGATCGTACTCGCCGAATGCCTCCTCAGGCGCCAGACTGACCTCGACGATCTCGCCCACCTGCCTGCCTTCCAGCGCGGCCTCGATCTTCTCGAACAGGTCGGAGCGCCCGCCGTGGATGTAGCTGATGGGCATGTCGCTGTGCTCCAGCAATTCGCCCGCCTCATCCTTGATGCTGTAGGTGATGGCGACGAGCTTGTTGGGGGCGATGCGTTGCTCGGACATTCGACCGTTCCTGGTTGCGGGTATGACTTCCCATTCTATCGTATCCGGGTGGCGCAAACGAACAGGGGGCAGCCGTTGGCTGCCCCCTGTCTGCTTTGCCGTCATTGCGAGCGAAGCGTGGCAATCTCGTGACAAGGCAGCAGCCGGTTGGAGATTGCCGCGGCGCTTCGCGCCTCGCAATGACAGTGGAATTACTTGGATTTCTTCAGCTTCTGGATGGTGCGCAGCTGGGCCACCGCCTCGGCCAGTTCGGCCTGGGCCTTGGCGTAGTCGATATCGGCCTTGTTCTCGGCCAGGGTCTTTTCCGCCTCCTGCTTGGCCTGCAGCGCGGCGGCCTCATCCAGGTCCTTCGCGCGCAGGGCGGAATCAGACAGGATGGTGACCACGTGCGGCTGCACCTCCAGCATGCCGCCGTTGACGAAGAAGGTGTGCTCCTCGCCATGCTCGTCCTGGACCCGCACCTCGCCGGGCTTGAGTCGGCTGAGCAGCGGGGTGTGGCGGGGCGCGATGCCAACCTCGCCCATCTCCGCCGGGGCGAAGACCATCGTGGCGGTGCCGGAGAAGATCGCCGCCTCGGCACTCACGATGTCCACATGAAGGGTCATAGCCATGATTCTAGTCCCACTTGGCGTGCCCGCCAGCGGACCGCGGCCGCCCGGGGTGAGGGCGGGCTGCGGCGGCCGGCGCGCGGCACGCGATTAAAGCGATTTGGCCTTCTCGACCGCCTCGTCGATGGTGCCGACCATGTAGAAGGCCTGCTCGGGCAGGTGGTCGTACTCGCCGTTGACGATCGCCTTGAAGCCGTTGATGGTGTCCTTCAGGCTGACGTACTTGCCGGGCGCGCCGGTGAAGGTCTCGGCCACGAAGAAGGGCTGCGACAGGAAGCGCTGGATCTTGCGCGCGCGGGCCACGACCAGCTTGTCCTCCTCGGACAGCTCATCCATGCCCAGGATGGCGATGATGTCACGCAGTTCCTTGTAGCGCTGCAGGGTGCCCTGCACGGCGCGCGCGGTGTCGTAGTGATCCTGGCCGATGACCAGCGGGTCCAGCAGGCGCGAGGTGGAGTCCAGCGGATCCACGGCCGGGTAGATGCCGAGCTCGGCGACCTGACGCGACAGCACCAGTGTTGCGTCCAGGTGGGCGAAGGTGGTGGCAGGGGACGGGTCGGTGAGGTCGTCCGCGGGCACGTACACGGCCTGGAAGGAGGTGATGGAGCCGGTGCGGGTGGAGGTGATGCGTTCCTGCAGCACGCCCATTTCCTCGGCCAGGGTCGGCTGGTAACCCACCGCGGAGGGCATGCGGCCCAGCAGTGCCGAGACCTCGGTGCCGGCCAGGGTGTAGCGGTAGATGTTGTCGATGAACATCAGCACGTCACGGCCCTCGTCGCGGAAGAACTCGGCCATGGTCAGGCCGGTCAGGGCCACGCGCAGGCGGTTGCCGGGCGGCTCGTTCATCTGGCCGTACACCAGGGCCACCTTGTCGAGCACGTTGGCTTCCTTCATCTCGTGATAGAAGTCGTTGCCTTCACGGGTACGCTCGCCGACGCCGGCGAACACCGAGTAGCCGGAGTGCTCGATGGCGATGTTGCGGATCAGTTCCATCAGGGTCACGGTCTTGCCCACGCCGGCGCCGCCGAACAGGCCGACCTTGCCGCCCTTGGCGATGGGCATGATCAGATCGATCACCTTGACGCCGGTCTCGAGGATCTCGACGCTGGCCGCCTGATCGGCATAGGCCGGGGCGGTGCGGTGGATCGGGAGCTTCTCGTCGGTCTCGACCGGGCCGGCCTCGTCGACCGGATTGCCCAGCACGTCCATGACGCGGCCCAGGGTGCCCTTGCCGACCGGCACCGAGATGGGCGCACCGGTGTTGTCCACGTCCAGTCCGCGACGCAGGCCGTCGGTACTGCCCATGCCGATGGTGCGCACCACGCCGTCACCGAGCTGCTGCTGCACTTCCAGGGTGATGTCGAGGTCCTTCACCTTGAGCGCGTCGTAGACCTTGGGCACCGAATCGCGCGGGAATTCCACGTCGACAACGGCGCCGATGATTTCAACGATGTTGCCCGAACTCATGTTGATGTCCTCTCGTAAGTCTGAATCTTTGTCGTTCGAATCGCTTGATTCGGCTGAAAACATGTCCAGCTGCATGGCGCGATCCGGTCTCGGAATCCGTGTGCCTTATACCGCCGCGGCGCCGCTGACGATCTCGGACAACTCCTGGGTGATGGCGGCCTGGCGGGCCTTGTTGTAGACCAGCTGCAACTCGTCGATCAGGTTCCCGGCGTTGTCGGAGGCGGCCTTCATGGCGACCATGCGCGCGGCCATCTCGCAGGCGACGTTCTCCACCGCGCCCTGGTAGACCAGCGACTCGATGTAGCGCATCAACAGGTTGTCCATGACCGGTTTGGAGTCCGGTTCGTAGATGTAGTCCCAGTGATGGACCAGCTCCTTTTCCTCGCTCGGCGCGACCGGCAGCAGCTGCTCGACCGTCGGCGTCTGGGTCATGGTGTTGACGAATTCGTTGGAGGCGATGTACAGGCGGTCGATCCGGCCTTCGTCATAGGCATCCAGCATCACCTTCACGCTGCCGATCATATCGCTCATGGAGGGTGCATCCCCCATGTGGGTGGCCTGGGCAACGATGTTACCGCCGATGCGCTTGAAGAACTGCAGCGCCTTGTTGCCCAGCACGGCCAGATCGATCTCGTAGCCGGCCTGATCCCATTCCTTCATGCGGCCGATGACCTGTTTGAACAGGTTGATGTTCAGGCCGCCGCACAGACCGCGGTCGGTGGAGATGATGATCAGTCCCACCCGCCTGACTTCGCGCTCGATCAGGTAAGGGTGCTTGTACTCGGGATGCGCATGCCCGACGTGCGCGACCACACTGCGGATCTTCTCGGCATAGGGGCGCGAGGCGACCATGCGCTCCTGCGCCTTGCGCATCTTGCTCGCCGCCACCATTTCCATGGCCTTGGTGATCTTGCGCGTGTTCTGGATGCTCTTGATCTGGGTGCGTATCTCTTTCGCGCCAGCCATATCTATAATTCCAGCTCGTTATGCAGGAGCGGATACATCCGCTCCTGCCGGTGCATTTACCAGGCGCCGTTGGCCTTGAAGTCCTCGACGCACTTCTTCAGGCCGGCCGCGATCTCGTCGTTGTAGTCGGCCGACTCGTTGATCTGGTTCATCAGATCGGTGAAGTGCGACTTCATATGCGCATGCAGCGCGGCTTCGAAATCGACCACCTTGTTGTTGTCCAGGTCATCGAGATAGCCCTCGTTGGCGGCATACAGCGACACGGCCATCTCGGCGATGGACAGCGGCGTGTACTGCTTCTGCTTCATCAACTCGGTAACCCGCTGACCGCGCTCAAGCTGCTTGCGAGTGGCCTCGTCCAGATCGGAGGCGAACTGGGCAAACGCCGCCAGCTCGCGGTACTGGGCCAGGGCCAGGCGCACACCGCCGCCGAGCTTTCGGATGATCTTGGTCTGGGCCGCGCCGCCGACGCGCGATACCGACAGACCCGCGTTGATGGCGGGGCGGATACCGGCGTTGAACAGGTCGGACTCCAGGAAGATCTGGCCGTCGGTGATGGAGATGACGTTGGTCGGCACGAAGGCGGACACGTCGCCGGCCTGGGTCTCGATGATCGGCAGGGCGGTCAGCGAGCCGGTCCTGCCCTTCACCTCGCCGCCCGTCTCGCGTTCGACGTATTCCTCGTTGACGCGCGCGGCGCGCTCCAGCAGACGGGAGTGCAGGTAGAAGACGTCGCCCGGATAGGCTTCGCGGCCCGGCGGACGCTTGAGCAGCAGTGAGACCTGACGGTAGGCCCAGGCCTGCTTGGTCAGATCGTCGTAGACGATCAGGGCGTCCTCGCCACGGTCGCGGAAGTACTCGCCCATGGCGCAGCCGGCGTAGGGGGCGATGTACTGCATGGCGGCGGATTCGGAGGCGGTGGCGGCGACCACGATGGTGTGCTCCATGGCGCCGTGTTCCTCCAGCTTGCGCACCACGGAGGCGACCGAGGAGTTCTTCTGCCCCACCGCGACGTAGATGCACTTAACGCCGGTGCCCTTCTGGTTGATGATGGCATCGACGGCCACCGCGGTCTTACCGGTCTGGCGGTCGCCGATGATCAGCTCGCGCTGGCCGCGGCCGATCGGCACCATGGCATCGATGGACTTGAGACCGGTCTGCACCGGCTGGTCCACCGACTTGCGCCAGATGACGCCGGGGGCGATCTTCTCGATCGGGGAGGTGATGCTGGTCTCGGCCGGACCCTTGCCATCGACCGGGGTGCCCAGGGCGTCGACCACGCGGCCGAGCATGCCTTCGCCGACCGGGACTTCCAGGATCTTGCCGGTGCACTTGACGGTGTCACCCTCGGTGATGTTCTTGTAGTCACCCAGGATGACCGCGCCGACGGAGTCGCGCTCCAGGTTCAGCGCCATGCCGTAGACGTCACCGGGGAACTCCAGCATCTCGCCGGCCATGACGTCGGCCAGGCCGTGGACGCGGGCGATGCCGTCGGTGAGCGACACCACGGTGCCTTCGGTCCGGGCCTCGGCCGCGCCCTCGAACTTCTCGATGCGGCTCTTGATCAGCTCGCTGATTTCAGTCGGATTCAGTTGCATTGATGTATTCCTCTCAGTGGCTCAGGGCGGTGGCCAGACGGGCCAGTTTGCCCCGGACCGAACCATCGATAACGGTATCGCCCGCGCGGATGATCGCACCGCCGACCAGGTTCTGGTCGGTTCTGCACTCCAGTTCCACCTCGCGCCCGAAGCGCTGCTTGAGCGCCTCCAGGACAGTGGCCTTGTGCGCCTCGGTGGCGGGGTAGGCGGTGATCAGCTCGGCCTTGATCGCGCCCTCGGCCGCGCTCTTGTGCTCCTGATACAGCCGGAACATCTCGGGCAGGGCGGCCAGGCGCCGGTTCTCGGCCAGCACCCTGACCAGGTTCCTGCCTTCCGCGTTCAGCCGCTCGCCGCAGATCTCCAGAAAGAAACCGGCGAGCTGATCCTCGGTCAGGCGCGGGTTGTCGAGCAGGCGCTGCATGTCCGGATCCGACGCCACGACGGCCATCAGGCCGAGCATGTCGGACCAGGCATCCAGGTTTTGCTGCTCCCGCGCCAGACGGAACACCGCCTGGGCATAGGGTCGCGCGATAGTGGTGAGTTCGGCCATGGCGTTTCTACCTAGATCTGGGCGGCGAGCTTGCTCAGCAGCTCATCGTGCGTTTTCTCGTCGACCTCGCGTTCCAGCACCTTTTCGGCACCGGATACGGCGATGGCAGCGACCTGGCTGCGCAGCTGCTCCTTGACCCGGTTGAGCTCCTGGTCGAGCTCGTTGCGGGCCGCGGCGATCATGCGCTCGCCCTCGGTACGGGCGTCGGCCTTGGCCTCCTCGACGATTTCGGACGCACGCTTCTCGGCTCGGGAGATGATTTCCTGGGCCTGCTGCTTGGCTTCAACCAGCGCCTCCTTGGCGCGTTCCTCGGCCAGCTCCTGCTCGCGCTGCCCCCGCTCGGCGGCGGCCAGACCATCGGCGATGGTCTTCTTGCGCTCGTCCAGTGCCTTCATCATCGGTGGCCACACGTACTTCATGCAGAACCACACGAAGACGACGAATGCGATCATCTGGCCGATGAGGGTTGCATTGAAATTCATTTCGTCACCTCGTGGTTACGGGCTTGTCACGGATTCGAAGCGGTCTTGACCGGCTTCGTGATCAGCCACCCGCAACGGCGAACAGCACGTACAGCGCCAGACCGACGGCGATCATCGGCACGGCGTCGACCAGACCCATGACGATGAAGAACTGGGTGCGCAGCATCGGGATCAACTCGGGCTGGCGGGCGGCACCTTCCAGGAAACGGCCGCCGAGGATGCCGATACCGACCGCCGCACCCAGTGCGCCCAGGCCCATCATCAGTGCGCCAGCGATGTAGAGCAGTGCAGATTCCATGATTATCTCCTGAAGTTTAGATATAGATTAAAGTCAAAACGTAATCGGTATTAATGATGTTCCTGATGCGCCATATCCAGATACACCACAGTCAGGGTCATGAAGATGAACGCCTGCAGGGTGATGATCAGGATGTGGAAGATGGCCCAGCCGAGCTGCAGCAGCCCGCCGAAACCGGCCATCACGATCCCGGCACTGTACATCAGCGCGATAAGAATGAAGATGGTCTCGCCGGCGTACATGTTGCCGAACAGTCGCAGAGCGAGAGAGACGGGCTTGGCGATCAGAGACACGCCTTCCAGGACCAGGTTGATGGGGAACATCCACTTGGGGAAGGGCTGGAAGGCCAGTTCGCCGAAGAAGCCGCCGAAGCCCTTCATCTTGATGGAGTAGTAGAGCATCAGCACGAACACGCCCAGCGCCAGGCCGAAGGTGATGTTGGGGTCGGTGGTGGGCACGACCTTGAAGTAGACATGATGCGGGTCCACGCCCAGCACGTGCTGGCCGAACAGCTGCGCCAGCCAGGGCAGCAGGTCCACGGCGATCAGATCCATGAAATTCATCAGGAAGATCCAGCCGAAGACGGTGAAGGCCAGGGGGGCGACCAGCGGGTTGCGGCCGCTGAAGGAGCCGCGCACGGTGTCGTTGATGAAATCGACGATCCATTCGCAGAAGTTCTGCAGCCCGCCGGGCACGCCGGCGTGGGCGTTCTTCGCCGCCTTGCGAAAGACATAGAACAGGATGAAGCCGAGCAGGACCGACCACAGCATGGAATCGACATGGATGGCCCAGAAGCCCATCTCCTTGGCTTCCTCGGCGGTGTGGGCGAAGCCCCAGTGGCCGTCCGGGTGCTGGCCGTAGGTGAGGTTGGTCAGGTGGTGCTTGATGTATTCACCGGAAGTCAGGGTGTCACTCGCCATGCGTTGTCAGTCCTGTCTTGAAGCTTGAAATCATGAGCACCAGCTGGCCGGCGATGAAGGCGCCGAGCAGCGGCAGCGGCGGCAACTCGAGTGCGCCCAGACCTGCCACGAACAGCATGATGACGATGACGAGGCGCTCAACGGCGGAGAAGAAGAACGCCCGCAGATCCCGATGGGCATCCGTCGCGGGGCGTTGAACCAGCCGATGCGAGCGCCAGGCCAGCAGTGCCGTATTCGACAGCGCGATCCCGGCGCCGAACAGCCAGGCGATCGCGGTCTCCGGCGGGCGCGCCAGATACAGGGCGCCAGCGGCCAGAGACAATATAATTAGCTGAAGAATCAATATGTTACGCATGCCGTCGTGCGCGAGGCCCTGTTGCCCAAGCTGCCCAGCCGACCGGCTGTACACGGCAGGCGTAACCTATCGTAACTTCGTATGGAGATTGCTCGGCACCTCGTCCGAACGGGCGCGCAGTATAGATATTCTGACCGATGGGGTCAATGGCCGGATAAAAATACGTTATGCGCCCATCGCATTTGATTTTTTTGGCTGTCATTGCGAACAACGCGAAGCAATCTCGTACAGCAGGCTCATCCGGTTGGAGATTGCTTCGCGTTGCTCGCAATGACGGGGCGTCCGATGACGCTCCGTCACTTGATGTGATCGAGGATCCCGTCGAGTTCGTCCAGGCTGTTGAAACTGATCACCAGCTTGCCCTTGCCGCCGCGCCCGGCCTGGAGTTTCACTGCCGCGCCCAGGCGCTCGGCCAGGTCCTGTTCCAGGCGCCGCGTATTGGGATCGGCCGCCGGTGCCGCCGGGCGGCCGCCGCGTGCCGGCTCGGTCTGCTGGCGCTTGACCAGGCGCTCGGTCTCGCGCACCGACAGGCCGCGGCTGGTTACAGCCCGGGCCAGTTCGCTCTGGATCGTGCCGCTGACGCCGAGCAGGGCGCGGGCATGGCCCATCTCCAGCTTGCCCGCCTCGACCAGCTGGCGCACGTCCTCGTTCAGCTCGAGCAGGCGCAGGAGGTTTGTCACCGAGGTGCGTGACCGGCCCACGGCCTCTGCGGCCTGCTGGTGCGTCAGTTCGAATTCCTGCAGCAGACGCTGCAGGGCGCGCGCCTCCTCCATCGGGTTGAGGTTCTCGCGCTGGATATTCTCGATCAGCGCCATGGCGATGGCGGCACGGTCGGGCACCTCGCGCACCACCGCCGGGATCTCCTGCAGGCCGGCCAGCTGGGCCGCGCGCCAGCGGCGCTCGCCGGCGATGATCTCGTAGCGGGTCTGATTCCCGCTGTGCTCGATCGGGCGTACCACGATGGGTTGGACCACGCCCTGGGCACGGATGGAGTCGGCCAGATCCTGCAGGCTCTCGGTATGCATGTCCTGGCGGGGCTGGTACTTGCCGCGCTGAATCAGATCCACCGGCAATTCGCGCAGGCCCTCGCGCTCAGGCGCCTGGGGCGTCCCGGCCGCTTCGTCCGGGGCCGCCGTGGGCGGCTTGCGCTTCGTCGCGGCCCCCTTGGCGCTGCTGCCCAGCAGCGCATCCAGTCCGCGTCCCAGTCCCCGTTTCTTCGTTGCCATGCCTGTTGCGATTCCTGTCAGTGCGTGGAGGCCGCCGCGGTCTGCGCGGCACCCCCGGTACGGCGTTCCTGATCCCGGCGCACCATCTCACCGGCCAGGGCGAGGTAGGCCAGCGCCCCGCGCGAGGCCTTGTCGTAGCGCAGCACCGGCATGCCATGGCTCGGCGCCTCGGCCAGGCGCACGTTGCGCGGGACGATGGTGCGGTAGACCTTGTCGCCGAAGTGCTCGATCAGCTGTTCGGCCACCTGATTGGCCAGGTTGTTGCGGGCATCGAACATGGTGCGCAGCAGCCCCTCGATCTCCAGATCCGGGTTCACCGCACCGCGCACCTGCTCGATGGTGTCCATCAGGGCCGACAGCCCCTCCAGGGCGTAGTACTCGCACTGGATGGGAATGAAGACAGCGTCCGCCGCCACCAGGGCATTAATGGTGAGCATGTTCAGCGACGGCGGACAGTCGATGAGAATGAAATCGTAGCGCTCGCGCAGCGGGCGCAGCGCCTCGCGCAGCCGCGACTGGCGGTCCTCGGCGTTGAGCAGTTCCACCTCGGCCGCGGTCAGGTCGCTGTTGCCCGGCATGACGTCGAAGCCGGCGGCCTCCGAACTCATTACTGCCTGGGCCGCATCCAGCTCGCCCAACAGCACATCGCAGCTGCTGTACTCGACCTCGTGCTTGTCCACACCGCTGCCCATGGTGGCATTGCCCTGTGGATCGAGGTCGATGAGCAGCACCCGGCGGCGGGTCAGCGCCAGCGCGGCGGCCAGATTGACGCAGGTGGTGGTCTTGCCCACGCCGCCTTTCTGGTTGGTGATGGCCAGGGTTCGTGTCATGCAAAGGCTCTAGGTTACCTAATCAATTGTTATGTGTCTGTGGCTTGCTATGGATAAGACCGTAGGTCGGGTTAGCGACAGCGTAACCCGACACCCGCGCCGGCATTGTTGGGTTACGGCGCTGCGCGCCTAACCCAACCTACTCTCACACGAAATACGCTCAGCCGGTCTGAATCTCGACGATGTGGCGTTCGGCATCCAGGCCCGGCACCTGCAGCCGGTGCACCGCCTTGACGATGCCCGGATCCGGCAGCGACTCGATCTCGGTCACCGGGTAGACCCCCTTCATGGCCAGCAGTACCCCATCCGGCTTGCAGTGCGGGGCGCCCTGGTCGTACATGTCCTGCACCGAGGAGAAGGCCCGGCTGATCACGGTATCGAATTTTTCCGCGTGCGGATAGTCCTCGATCCGCACATGCTCGACCTGGACGTTGCCCAGTTCCAGTTCGGCCACCACCTGGCGCACGAAGCGCAGCTTCTTGTTGCTGGAATCCAGCACCACCACATCCCACTCCGGCCGCGCCAGGGCCAGCACCAGGCCGGGCAGGCCGGCGCCGGTGCCGATGTCCAGGATACGCGGACCGCGCACATAGGGCAGGGCGGCCAGACTGTCGAGGATGTGGCGGGTCACCATGTCCTGCGGCTTGCGCACCGAGGTCAGGTTGTAGACCCGGTTCCATTTGGTCAGCAGGTTGACGAAATCGCGCAGGTCCTGCTGCACGGCCTCGTCCAGCGCCAGGCCCAGGGCCAGGATGCCGTCGGCCAGCTGCTGGTCGATGGCGGGCGGCGGCCGGTTGCCGTGCGACTTGTTGTGCTTGATGCGTCTCGCGAATGCCACGTGGGTTCCTCTGTCAGGCGCTGCGGCGTGCCGGCTGCCGGGCGGCCTTTTTCAGGTGCACCAGCAGCAGGGAAATGGCCGCCGGCGTCACCCCCGGGATGCGCGCGGCCTGGCCGACGGTCTGGGGCCGGTGGCTGCGCAGCTTCTCACGCACCTCGGCCGACAGACCGGCGACGGCATCATAATCCAGGGTCTCCGCCAGGGGCTGGTCCTCATGGCGACGCTGGCGTTCGATCTCGGCCTGCTGGCGTTCGATATAGCCGGCGTACTTGGCCTGGATCTCGACCTGCTCGGCAACACCGGCCTGCGGGTGGGCGGGGCCGACACCCTCCAGGGCGGTGACCTTATTATAGGTAAGGTCCGGGCGGCGCAGCAGTTCGAGGGCGCGGTATTCGCGGCTCAGGGGTGTGGCATGGTCGGTCTCGAGTTGGCGGGCCGCCGCGCTCCCGGGCCGCACCCAGGTATCCTGCAGCCGCCGGGTCTCGGCCTCGATCGCCTCGCGCCTGGCGCTGAAGGCCTGCCAGCGGGCCTCGTCGACCAGACCCAGCTCGCGCCCGACCGGGGTCAGACGCAGGTCGGCATTGTCCTCGCGCAGCAACAGCCGGTACTCGGCCCGGCTGGTGAACATGCGGTAGGGCTCGCTGGTGCCGCGGGTGATCAGATCGTCAATCAGCACGCCCAGGTAGGCCTGGTCGCGCCGCGGCCACCAGGGCGCGCGGTCCTGCACCCGCAGGGCCGCGTTCAGGCCGGCCAGCAGGCCCTGGGCGGCAGCCTCCTCGTAGCCGGTGGTACCGTTGATCTGGCCGGCGAAGTACAGCCCCTCGATCACCTTCGTCTCCAGGCTGTAGCGCAGGTCACGCGGGTCGAAGTAATCGTACTCGATGGCATAGCCGGGGCGGGTGATGTGGGCCCGCTCACAGCCGGGGATGGAACGCACCAGCGCCTGCTGCACGTCGAAGGGCAGGCTGGTGGAAATGCCGTTGGGGTAGACCTCATGGGTGTCCAGCCCCTCGGGTTCGATGAAGATCTGATGCGAATCCTTATCGGCGAAGCGCACCACCTTGTCCTCGATGGAGGGGCAGTAGCGCGGCCCCACGCCCTCGATCACGCCGCTGTACAGGGGCGAGCGGGGAAGGCCCGCGCGGATGATGTCATGGGTGTGCGCGGTGGTGCGGGTGATGAAGCAGTCCACCTGGCGCGGATGCATGTCGGAGTTGCCGAGATAGGAGAACACCGGCCGCGGCGCGTCGCCGGGCTGGGCCTGCATGACGCTGAAATCCAGGCTGCGGCCGTCCAGGCGCGGCGGGGTGCCGGTCTTGAGCCGCTCAACCCGCAGCGGCAGTTCGCGCAGCCGCGCAGCCAGGGCGTTGGCGGGCGGGTCCCCGGCGCGGCCGCCGGCGTAATTCTGCTCGCCGATGTGGATGCGCCCGCCCAGGAAGGTGCCCACGGTCAGCACCACGCAGGGGGCGGCGAATCTGAGTCCCATGCCGGTCACCACCCCGGTGACCCGCCCGCCCGCGACCATCAGGTCTTCCACCGACTGCTGGAAGAGATGGAGATTGGGCGTGTTCTCCAGCACCGAACGCACCGCCTGTTTATACAGGCTGCGGTCGGCCTGGGCGCGGGTGGCACGCACCGCCGGGCCCTTGCTGGCATTGAGGGTGCGGAACTGGATGCCGGCGCGATCGGCGGCCCGGGCCATCAGCCCGCCCAGGGCGTCGATCTCGCGTACCAGGTGGCCCTTGCCGATACCGCCGATGGCCGGGTTACAGCTCATCTGGCCCAGGGTCTCGATGTTGTGGGTCAGCAGCAGGGTGCGCACGCCGGCGCGCGCCGCGGCCAGGGCGGCCTCGGTACCGGCATGGCCACCGCCGACGACGATGACATCGAACTGATCCTGAACCTGCATGGCTGGCAACAAGGAAATCTTAAGAGACAGAGCCGGTCATTCTATGCAGCCCCGGCGGTTTTCGCCAGTTTTCCCACCCGGCGGCTCAAGCCGTGCCGGCGGCTGCGAGCGTCTGGCGCAGCGCCCCGAAGCGGCGCCGGTACTGGCCCGGGGTCAGGCCCACCTGGCGCCGGAACAGGCGGCTGAAATAGCCGGCGTCCTCGTAGCCCGCCTCGTTGGCGACGGCCTCGATGGGGTTATCCGTGGTCTCCAGCATCTGCTTGGCCTCTTCCAGGCGCAGGGCCTGGACGTACTCCAGCGGCGCCATGCCGGTGGCCTGGCGGAAGCGGCGCTTGAAGGTGCGCTCGGCCAGTCCGGACAGCCCGACCATGGCGCTGACCGGGTTCGGCTCAACGTAGTGCTCGGCGATCCAGACCTGGCAGCGTGCGATCACCGCATCCTCGACCTGACGGGTGCTGGCCAGGCGGGCGAAGGGCTGCTGGCCGACCTGGTGCCAGTCGATGAGATTGACCCGCGCCACCTGCATGGCCGCCTCCAAACCCACACTCCGTGCAATCAGGTACAGCGCCAGATCCATCCAGGAAGTTCCGCCGCCGGCCATGACCAGGCGCTGGCCGGCCCCGCTGGCCACCAGGGCGCGGCGCGGCTGGACCCGCACCCGGGGGAAACGCTCCGCCAGCGCCTCGCACCAGGCCCAGTGGGTGGTCGCCTCGCAGCCGTCCAGCAGCCCCGCCTCGGCCAGCAGCATCGCCCCCGAGCAGGCCGTGGCCAGCAGGGCGCCATCCGCGTAACGGGCGCCGAGCCAGGCGATCTCCGGGGCATAGCGCCCGGCCAGGGGGGCATCCGGCGGCAGGCTGACCTCCGGCACACACACAATGTCGGCCGGCGGACAGTCGTCAAGGCGGCACTCGGGAAACAGGCGGGCGCCGTTGCAGATCTCCAGCGCCCCGGTCTCGCGCGCCACCAGCCAGGGACGCATCAGTTCGGGACCGGGCCGGCCCTCGGTCACCACAGGCCAGTCACGGCCGGCGCTGCGGAACAGGTCGAGCATCCCGTAAACCACCGAGGCGGTGGTTTCCGGATACACCAGAATGGCAATGCTGACGGGGGATTCGCTCATGGCCGTTTTGTCCGGTTCCTTGCCCGACCGGCTTTAGTGGCCGGGGCTCGACAGGCCTATGTTAGTGGCCCGGCATAGAAGGAGTGTACACCACCCGGCGGGCCGGCAATGGCGCCGGGCCTGAAGAGGAGAGAGGACCATGAGCCTGTATCGTGAACAACTGCCCCAACTCGGCGACCGCCTGTTCCTGACCGACGGCGGTCTGGAAACCACCCTGGTCTTTCATCAGGGCCGTGACCTGCCGTGTTTCGCCGCCTTCACCCTGCTCGACACCGCCGACGGGGTTGACCTGCTGCGCGAGTACTACCTGCGCTATCTGGATATCGCCCGCGCACGCGGCCTCGGCTTCATACTGGAATCGCCGACCTGGCGCGCCAATTCCGACTGGGGGGCGCAGCTGGGCTATGACGCCGCCGCCCTCGATGCAGTCAACCGCCGGGCCGTGGCCTTGCTGGCCGAACTGCGCACCCGGCATGAATCGCCCGTGGCCCCGCTGGTGATCAGTGGCAACCTGGGCCCGCGCCGCGACGGCTATCGCGCCGACATCCGCATGCGTGCTGAGACCGCGCGTGATTATCACCGGGCGCAGATCGAGAGCTTCGCCGCCACCGAGGCCGACATGGTTTCCGTGCTAACACTGAACTATGCCGAAGAAGCCATCGGCATCGTCCAGGCCGCGCGCGACTGCGCCATGCCGATAGCGGTATCCTTCACTGTGGAAACCGACGGCCGGCTGCCCTCGGGCGAGCCGCTGGGTGAGGCGATCGAACGCACCGATGCCGCCACCGACCGTCACGCCGCCTATTACATGCTCAACTGCGCCCATCCCGATCACTTTGCTCACCTGCTGCACACCGATGCCGGCTGGCGCGCGCGCCTGCGCGGACTGCGCGCCAACGCCTCGCGCCTGAGCCATGCCGAGCTCGATGCCTGCACCGAACTGGATGCCGGCGATCCCATCGAGCTCGGCGACCAGTACCGCGGCCTGCGCCGCCAGCTGCCCTGGCTCAACGTGCTCGGTGGCTGCTGCGGCACCGACCACCGTCACGTGGAGGCCATCTGCAGCGCCTGCGCCTGAAGCCCCGTGCCGCTGGGGACCGGGAATCCGACCGGCCGTTTGACCGGCCGGCCGGAGTTGGCGATCATCGCCTCATGCATCCCTTCATCGCGCCGGTCTTCTCGGCCCTCAACGGCATCATCCTCGGCAAGGAACAGTCGCTGCGCCTGGCGCTGGCCTGTCTGCTGGCGCGCGGCCACCTGCTGGTCGAGGATCTGCCGGGTGTGGGCAAGACCACACTGGCCCACGCCCTGGCGGCGGTGCTGGGCCTGGACTATCAGCGCATCCAGTTCACCAGCGACCTGCTGCCGGCGGACATCCTCGGGATTTCCGTCTTCGATCGTGAGAGCGGGCAGTTCCGCTTCCATCCCGGCCCGGTGTTCGCCCAGCTGGTGCTGGCCGACGAGATCAATCGCGCCACGCCCAAGACCCAGAGCGCACTGCTGGAGGCGATGGAGGAGGGCCAAGTGACCCTGGAGGGCGCGACCCGCGCCCTGCCCGAGCCCTTCTTCGTCATCGCCACCCAGAACCCGACCTATCAGATCGGCACCTTCCCGCTGCCCGAGTCCCAGCTGGACCGCTTCCTGATGCGGCTGCATCTGGGCTACCCGGATGCGGCCGCCGAGCGTGAACTGCTGGCCGGGGTCTCCCGCCGGGAACTGATACGCGATCAGGCCCCGCTGCTCAGCCCGGAACAACTGGCCGAACTGCAGGCCGCGGTCGCCCGCATCCATGCCAGTCCGGCCCTGCTGGACTACATCCAGGCCCTGCTCGCCACCAGCCGCGACAGCGGCCACTACCGCAGCGGACTGTCGCCGCGCGCCGGCCTGGCCCTGCTGCAGGGGGCCCGCGCCTGGGCCCTGATCGACGGGCGCGACCATGTCCTGCCCGACGACATCCAGGCCGTGCTGGCGGCCGTGGTCGGGCATCGCCTGCAACCGCGGGATGCCGACGGGCTGGCGCCGGAGACCCTGCTGGAGCCGTTGCTGGCGGTGGAAATTCCCTGAATATCAATATTTATATTTATATAAATTATTGGAGTCTATTCTAAAATAGAACTTAATACCCTGAAAACATTCAAAATCAAATGGCTTTCTTTACCTGGCCGTCATTGCGGGGAACGAAGTGACGTGGCAATCTCCAACTGGCTGATTCCCGGGTAAGAGGCTGCCGCGGCGCCGCGCGCCTCGCCATGACGCCTGTCCACGCGCATCCCTGACCTGCCGACCCATGCCCCCGACCCAGCGCCAGTCCGTCCTTCCCACCGCCGAACGTCTGTTGCGCCGGCAGCCGCCCGTACTGGCGGGCAGCGAGACGCTGGCCCTGGATCGGCGCAACATCTTCATCCTGCCCACCGCCACCGGTCTGGGCTTCGTCCTGCTGCTGCTGCTGCTGCTGCTCGGCGCCATCAACTACAACAACAACCTGGTCTTTGCCCTGACCTTCCTGCTGGCCGGGGTCGGGGTGATGGCCATGCTGCAGACCTGGCGCAACCTGGCCGGGGTCCGGCTGGAACTGGCCACGGCCGCACCGGTCCAGTGCGGCCGGCCGGCACGCTTCACCCTCACCGCCCGGGCCGATGGGATGCGCACCGGCCTGGCCCTGGATAGCGACGGGACCGCGCCGGTCTGGTTCGACATCCCCGCCGAGGCCCCGGCCCGCGTACATCTGGACCTGCCGACCCGCCGCCGCGGCTGGCTCCGCCCCGGTCGCATCCGGCTCTTCACACGCTACCCGCTGGGCCTGTTCCACTGCTGGACCCATGTCAGTCTCAGTGCCCGCACCTGGGTCTGGCCGGCCCCGGCCGACACCGGCGGCGCTCCGCCCCAGGCCGGCCGCCGGCCCAGCGAGGACGGCACCCAGGGCCGGGGTCAGGACGATTTCCGCGGCTTCCGGACCTACCATCCCGGGGACTCGCTGCGGCTGGTGGACTGGAAGGCCTACGCCCGCGAACAGGGCCTGCAGATCAAGGAGTTCGGGGGCGACCGTAGTGTCGACTACTGGCTCGACTTCAACGCCCTGGCCGAGCACGATACCGAAGCCCGGCTGCGTCGGCTCGTCCGCTGGGTGCTGGAGCTGGACCGGGACCAGCAGCGCTATGGCCTGCGCCTGCCCGGCATGGAGATCACGCTCGGGCGCGGACCGGACCAGCGTGAACGCTGCCTGCAGGCGCTGGCCCTGTTCAGGGTGAGCGACTGATGGCCGCCGCGCGGCCCGCTGACTGGCAGCCCCCGCGCGGTCTGCTGCTGGCCCTGGCCGCCAGCCTGATCCTGGCCGGGCTGCCGCAGCTGCTGCGCCAGCCCGGCGTGCTGACCCTGCTGTGGCTGATCCTGCTGGGCTGGCGGCTGGCGCTGGCCTGGCAGGGCCGGCCGTCGCCCTCGACCTGGCTGCGCCTGCTGCTCACCGCCGCCGGCGTCGGCCTGATCCTGATCGAATACGGTGCCTTCTTCGGCCGCGAGCCCGGCAGTGCCCTGCTGGTGTTCCTGTCCATCATGAAGTTCGTCGAACTGCGTCGACCGCGCGATGCCCAGCTGCTGATCTTTCTGGGCTATTTCATGCTCGGGGTGGCCTTTCTCTTCAGTCAGTCGCTATGGCTGGGCGCCTGGCTGGTGCTCGCGGTCTGGGCCCTGACCTCCGTCTGGGTCGCGCTCAGCGATCCCCGTCAGCCGCTGCCCGCCCGCCGTCACGCCCGTCTGGCCGGGCGGCTGCTGCTGGGCGCCGTGCCGCTGCTGCTGCTGCTGTTTCTCCTGTTTCCGCGCATTCCCGGCCCGTTGTGGAGCCTGCCCGGGGATGCCCACAGCGGTGTGACCGGCCTGAGCGATGCCATGGAACCGGGTCGCATCAGCGAACTGGCCGGTTCCGAGGCGGTGGCCTTCCGGGTACAGTTCGACGGTCCGCCGCCGCCGCCCGCTCAGCGTTACTGGCGCGGTCCGGTGCTGGCGCTCACGGATGGACGCCGCTGGGAGACGCAGCCGGTCCGGGCCGGGCAGCGTCTGCCCAGCAACGCCCAGGCCGGCCGGCTACTGGAACCCCGGGGCGAGCCGGTGCGCCAGACCCTGACCCTGGAGCCGCACAATCAGGTCCATCTGCTCGCCCTGGACCGCCCGGGCAGCGTGCCGGAAGGCGCCTGGCTGACTCCCGACCTGCAACTCATCAGCGAGACCCGGGTGCGACTGCGCCAGCGCTACGAGGTGGTGTCCTACCCGCAGGTCCGGGTCGCCGCCAGCGCACCCGGCCGGCGCGACATTACCCGCGGCTACCCGGCCGATCTGGATCCCCGGGTGCTGGCCCTGGCCCGCGGCTGGCGGGCGGCGGCCGATTCGCCGCAGGCCATCATCGACCAGGCCCTGCGCCACTTCAACCAGGAGAATTTCATCTACACCCTGACCCCGCCGCGGCTGGGCGCCAACCCGGTCGGCGAGTTCCTGTTCGAGACCCGGCGCGGTTTCTGCGAGCATTATGCCGCCGCCTTCACGCTGCTGATGCGCGCGGCCGGGCTGCCGGCCCGGGTGGTGACCGGCTACCTGGGCGGGGAATACAACGCCGCGGGAGACTACCTGCTCGTGCGCCAGTCGGATGCCCATGCCTGGACCGAGGTGTGGCTGCCGGGGCAAGGCTGGACCCGGGTCGACCCCACCACCGCCATCGCGCCCGAGCGCATCGAAAGCCGGATCGAGGTCGGCGCCAGTCGCGACTCCGGTGCGGTGCGCTTCTGGGCGGACGACACTCCGGGCTGGGCGCTCAGACTGCATGAACTCCGTCAGACCTGGGATGCGGTCAACCACCGCTGGAACCAGTGGGTGCTGGACTACGGACCGGAGCGCCAGCGGGATTTCCTCTCGCGTTTGGGCCTGCCCGACGTGAGCTGGCGCGGGCTCGGCCTCACCCTGCTGCTGCTGCTGATCCCGCTGCTGGCGCTGCTCGCCTGGTGGATGCTGCGTCCGCGCGAGACGGCCCGCGATCCCGCCGTGCGCCTGTATCGCGCCTTCTGCCGGCGGCTGGCGCGCCACGGTATCCGCCCCGAGCCCGGCGAGACCCCGCGTCAGCTGCTCACTCGTATCCGCCGGACCCGGCCCGCCCTGGCCCCGGCCGCCGGGCGCGTGATCCAGCGCTACCAGGTGCTGCGTTATCGCCGCCAGCCGCCGCGCGATGCGCTCGAGGCCCTGCGCCGGGCGGTGCGCGCCTTTCGCTAGGGCGGCTGCCAGGCCCTTGCTCCGCGCCTGCGCTGCTGCCGGAAACCCGGCGCAGCCTATCGAAAGCGATGCGGATGGGCTAACATGGGGGGATTGAAACGAACTGCCCGCAGGGTAAAGGAAAGCAGCATGCCAGTCGCACAGAACAAGGTCGTCTCCATCCACTACACACTGAAGGACCCCGAGGGCCAGATCCTGGACCAGTCCAGTGACCAGCCCCTGGCCTACCTGCACGGCGCGAGCAACATCATCCCGGGTCTGGAAACCGCCCTCGAGGGCAAGGATGTGGGTGAGAAGATGACCGTGACCGTCGAACCCGAGCAGGGCTACGGCATGAGCGATGAGGCCCTGATCCAGGAAGTGCCGCGCGACGCCTTCCAGGGGGTCGAGGACATCCAGCCCGGCATGCGCTTCCAGGCCGATTCTCCCAACGGCCCGATGGTCGTCACCGTGGTCAAGGCCGACGACAGCACGGTTACCGTCGACGGCAATCACCCGCTGGCCGGCATGACCCTGACCTTCGATGTCGAGATCGCCGACGTGCGCGATGCCAGCGAGGAAGAACTCTCCCACGGCCACGTGCACGGCCCGGGCGGGCACGAGCATTAATACCGTCTGCTGACCGCCCCGCCCGGGGCGGTCACGGCCTTTCCTGTCTCCCCATCCGGCGCTGCGCCAGTACGCCCAGCGCCATGTCATCCGGATCACCGCCGCTGACCAGCTGCAGTTGCTTCAGCGCCGCTCTCAGCCACAACTCCCGCCGTTCGGGCGACAACACCGCATCAGGGACGACCGCAGGATCCGCCGGTGCAACCAGCATCCAGGCCAGCGCGGCATGGGTGCGGGACTCGGTCCAGGGTTGCAGACCCGGGTCCAGGCGTTCGGCAAAGCCGCCGAGCGAAGCGTCGTAATATGCCGCGATGTGCGCCAGCAGCTGCGCCCCCCGTGCCTTTGCCTGCGCATCGCCGGTTGCGGCGTAATACAACCACCAGGCCGCTGCGGGCCAGACCTGGGCCGGCAGGTAATGGGCCAGCTGCGGCGCGCCGCCATCGGGGCGATAATGGTAATAGCCGCCGTCGGGGTGACGCAGGCGGGCATCCAGCCCGGCGAGCGCCCGGCCGGCCCAGCGCAGATAGCCGGGTTCGTCCAGGGCCCGGGCGGCGCGGATCAGCGCAATGATGGCCTGGCCGCTGACATCGGCGTACTGAACCCGCTCGACCGGGGGCGGTATCAGTTCGGCCCGCACGCGCGCCGGCGCGGCATAATATTCCGGATCCGAGGCCTGACTGCCCGGAAAGCTTCCGTGTGATTCATTCCAGAGGACGGTGCGCAGATAGTTCAGCGATTCTCGCACCACGCGCGCATCGCGTTCGCGGCCCAGTTCATGATAGGACTCGGCGAACAGCCAGATGAGCTTGGCATTGAGGCCCAGCACCTTGGAGGTTTCTGTCCGATCCGCCGGCTCGGGCTGCTCGGAATCGTGAAAGAAGAAGAAGCCGCCGTCGACCGGGTCAAACAGTTCCTCGCGCAGCACATCCAGCATGCCCGGGATGCGTTCGGCCCAGGCGGGCTCGTGCAGCAACAGCAGATAGGTCAGTGGCTGCGGCCGTTTGCTCAGGGCGCCGATGATCGAGGCCCCGCTCAGGCGCTGCTGCGTCGGGTCATAGGTCTCATCCAGAAAGGCCAGAAACGCCTCCGGATCACCCTCGAGCAGGCTTTCCAGGCCGGCCGGGACGGCAGCGGCAGTGATGAGCTGTTGTGCCGTTTCCTGCAACAGCTGCTGCAGGTCCACGGCGCTCACATGTCCGGTGAAGCGGGCCAGCGGCTGGCCCGCCGCGTCCATCAGCACCGTGTAGGGAACGCCGCGGCCGCCCAGGCGGGTGAACAGGTCACGGCGCTGATCCAGATTCACCAGCACCGGCACATAGCGCGCCTCGATGGCAGCCACGGTAGCGGGATGCTCCAGCGTCTGCTCCTGATACTGCCGGCACCAGGTGCACCACTGGCCGTGGAAGTAGACAAACAGCCCCTTGTTCGTCCGCTGCGCCCGGGCACGGGCCTGCGTCCCCCAGGGTTGCCAGTCGATGGCCGAACCGCGCGGATAGTCGTGCACCGCGGCTACGGAGGACAGGGCGGAGGCACCCGTATCGTCCTGATCCGGCAGCGCGAGCAACGTCCCGCTGGCCATAGTGGCCAGCAGCAGGGTCAGGCATATGCCGCGATGAAGTCGCATGTCCCGAGTCTAGACGCCTGCCGTGCCTTTGTCGGAACCGGAACAATCACAGCATGCGTTGCAATACATCGTCCTTCCGGGCGAAATGGTGCAGCAGCGCCATGCCGATATGCCCAACGATCAGCACCAGCAGCGTCCAGGCGATCGGTGAATGCAGGCTGCCGAGGCTGGCCATCCAGGGGATTTCATCGCCCTTGGCCGCCAGCTGGATACCAAAGACCTTCCAGCCATAGCCGTTGCCCAGCATGGTCAGGATGCCGGTAACAGGCATCAGCAGCATAGCGGCATACAATAGGCCATGGCCCGCCTTGACCAGAAACGCCACGGCCGGATCCTGTGCGGGGCGATTGTGCTTCTGGTTCATCGCCCAGCCGATCCGCAGCAGCACCAGCAGCAGCAGCAGTGATCCAATGGATACATGCCAGGGTACAAGAGTCTGCCCGACCCAGTGCTCGCCATCATCGATACGATCGAAGACTTTCAACAGCTGCCATCCAATCAGAAAGGCCATGCCCCAGTGAAAAAGCCGGGTGACAGTGCCATATCGCGTCTCTGAATCCTTGTTCATCTGCTTCTCCTGCTCTCCAAAAAGGGTCCTCAAAAGGGGTCGGTGACAAATGAGAATCATTTGTCACCGACCCCTTTTGAGGATCACCGGCCTCTTTGGTTCCCTTTCGGTCACGCGGAAAACCGTTTACTTGCCGATACAGAAGCTGGTGAAGATCCGTCCCAGCAGGTCGTCGCTGGTGAACTCGCCGGTAATCTCCCCCAGAGCGGTCTGGGCCAGGCGCAGTTCCTCGGCCATCAGTTCGCCCGCCCGCTGCACCTCCAGTGCCTCGCGGCCCTGCTCCAAGTGCCGGCGGGCACGGTCGATGGCCTCCAGGTGGCGGCGTCGGGCGATGAAGCCGCCGGCCTCCTCATTGACGTAGCCCATGCAGGCCTTGAGATGTTCGCGCAGCGGCTCCAGACCGGCGCCGGTGCTGGCGGAGAGTCGGACTTCATGCCTTTGTGCATCCAACCCGGGCGCATCGTCGGTGAGATCGATCTTGTTCCAGACCAGCGTGTGCGGCAGGGCGTGTGGCAGGCGGTCGAGAATCGCCTGGTCTTCTTCCGTAAATCCTTCGCGCGAGTCGATCACCAGCAGCAGGCGGTCGGCCTGTTCGATCTCGCGCCAGGCGCGGCGCACGCCTTCCTGTTCCACCATGTCGACGGTCTCGCGCAGGCCGGCGGTGTCAATCACGTGCAGCGGCATGCCGTCGATCTGGATGTGCTCGCGCAGGACGTCGCGGGTGGTGCCGGCGATGGGGGTGACGATGGCCGACTCGCGCCCGGCCAGGGCATTGAGCAGACTGGACTTGCCGGCGTTGGGTCGTCCGGCGATGACCAGGCGCATGCCCTCGCGCAGCAGCCGGCCCTGGCGGGCCCCGGCCTGCAGTTCATCGAACTGTTGCGTGAGCCGCTGCAAGCGGGTGGCGATCCCGGCATCGGCCAGGAAATCGATCTCCTCCTCGGGGAAGTCGATGGCGGCCTCGACATACATGCGCAGCTGGATCAGGCCTTCCACCAGTGCGTGGATCCGGTTGGAAAACTCGCCCTCCAGCGAACGCACGGCGGCGCGCGCGGCCGTGGTCGTGGCGGAATCGATCAGGTCGGCGATGGCCTCGGCCTGGGCCAGGTCCAGCTTGTCGTTGAGAAAGGCGCGCTCGGAGAACTCGCCGGGCCGGGCCAGGCGCGCACCCAGTTCCAGCGCGCGTGCAAGCAGCAGGTCCATCACCACCGGGCCGCCGTGGCCGTGCAGTTCCAGCACATGCTCGCCGGTGAAGGAGTGCGGGGCGGGAAAGTACAGCGCGATACCCTGGTCGATGGCGCTGCCATCACCCGCGCGGAAGCTGTGCAGGCCGGCACGGCGGGGTTCGGGCAATATTCCTAGCCAGTCAGTGGCGATCCTGGGGACATCCGGTCCGGACATGCGCACGATGCCGACGCCGCCGCGCCCGGCGGGGGTGGCGATGGCGGCGATGGTGTCGGTCATGGTTGTGGTAGTTACAGTGTTTTAAAGAGCGCCACGGAATACACGGAAAGCACGGAATTATTTATGCTCTCATTGCCATGGCGCTGCGCGCCGGCAATGATAGAACAAGGTTTACCATAATTCTGTCCGTGTTTTCCGTGTATTCCGTGGCGCTCTTGGCTCTTCGCTCTTTGTTTTTCACTTCCCGCCCTGCTCGATGCGGCGGGTGATGACCCACTGCTGGGCGATGGAGAGCACGTTGTTGGTCACCCAGTACAGCACCAGCCCGGAGGGGAAGAAGGCGAAGAAGACAGTGAACACCACCGGCAGGATCATCATCACCTTGGCCTGGATCGGATCCAGCGGCGCCGGGTTGAGCTTCTGCTGGATGAACATGGTCGCACCCATGATCAATGGCAGGATGTAGTACGGATCCTTCGATGACAGGTCGTTCAGCCACAGGGCGAAGTCGGCCTGGCGCAGTTCCACGCTTTCCAGCAGCACCCAGTACAGGGCGATGAAGACCGGGATCTGGATCAGGATGGGCAGGCAGCCGCCCAGCGGATTGATCTTCTCGGTCTTGTACAGCTCCATCATGGCCTGATTGAGCTTCTGCTTGTCGTCGCCGTAGCGCTCCTTGAGCGTCTTCAGCCGCGGGGCGAGCTTGCGCATCTGCGCCATGGACTTGTAGCTCATCTCCGAGGGCTTGTAGAACAGCAGCTTGATCAGCAGGGTCAGGATGATGATCGACCAGCCCCAGTTGCCGACCAGGTCGTGGATCTTCTCCAGCAGCCAGAAGATGGGCTTGGCCAGGATCGTGAGCATGCCATAGTCGGCGGTCAACTCCAGACCCGGGGCGATCTCCTTGAGCCGTTCCTGCAGCTTCGGGCCGACGAACAGCCGGCTGCTGAAGGTGTGTTCCCCGCCCGGCGGCACGCTCACGGCCGGGGCGGCCAGCCCCAGCACGTAGCGATTGTCGGACAGCGCCTTGCTGTAATAGTGATTCGTTTCTCCCGGCGCGGGCAGCCAGGCCGCCAGGAAGTAGTGCTGGATCATGGCGGCCCAGCCGCCGCTGATATCGCGTGCCAGCGGGGTGTCGCGCATGTCCCCGAAGTCGTACTTCTCGTATTTCTCTTCCGGGCTGTAGATCACACCACCGGTGTAGGTATAGATGAAGGCCTGGCCCTGACCGCTGACCTCGCTGCGCTGCAGCTGGCGATACTGGCGTCCGCGCCAGGGTTTGCCGGTGGTGTTGCTGACCTGCTGCTCCAGTTCGACCAGGTAGTCGCCGCGGGTGAAGCGGTAACGCTTGATGACCTCAATGCCTTCCGGACTGGTCCAGGTGAGTTCGACGGTGAGCTCGTCCTGTCCCGGCTGCAGGCGCCACTCGTCGCGCGCACTGCTGAAGGTCACGTGATGCGTCGGTTCGGTGCTGTCCGGTGTGCGCAGACCGGACTGGACCACGAAGATGTCACTGGGCCGCTCGTGCAGCAGGCGCACCGGGACGTCGGGCTTGTCGGCATCGATGGGATAATCCAGCAAAGCGGCGCCGACCAGATCGCCACCGCGGGTGTCGATCTCGATATCCAGGACATCGGTGACCACGCGGACGCGCCTGCTCCCGGGGTCCGGGGTCGGTTCGGCCTCGGCGGTCATGCCGGTCTGCGGCAGGGCGTCGGGGACGTCCGCGGCCGGAGTGGACTCGGCGCCGGCGGCACTCTCGGCACGGGTTTCGACCGGGACCGGCTCGGGGGCATAGTCGCGCTGCCAGGCCTCCCACAACAGGAGCACCACGAAGCTCAGGGCGATGAACAGGATCAGACGCTGATTATCCATGTTTGTTTTCTACCGGGTGGGGAGGCTCGGGCACCGGGTCGATTCCGCCCGGATGCCAGGGGTGGCAGCGGCCCAGCCGCCTCAGGGTCAACCAGCCACCGCGCAGCACGCCGTGACGTGCCACGGCCGTCTGGGCGTAACAGGAACAGGTGGGATGAAACCGGCAATGCTGACCGAGCAGCGGGCTGAGGCAATAGCGATAGACCCCGATCAGACCGATCAGGATGCGTTGCCAGATTGTCTGCTGAGTCGTTTCCAATGCCGTTCCAGGATCTCGTTGAGCTGCGCCGCCGGCACCTGGCTCAGACCGTGACGACCGATGACCACGAAGTCCAGATTGCCCAACTCGGTCTGCAGATGACGGAAGCGTTCACGTATCAGACGCTTGATCCGATTGCGCTCGACTGCCCGTGGCGAGACCTTGCGCGAGATGGCCAGTCCAAGCCGGGGATGGCCCAGATCGTTCGGGGCGGCCAGCACGGTGAGATAACGATCGCTGGAGCGGCGGGGGTGGGCGAAGACCCGCCGGAACTCGCTGGGTCGGGTCAGCCGCGCCGGGCGCGGAAAGCCGTGCGGGGTCCGCGCCAATGCACTCGCGGGCGTGCTCAGACGCTCAGCCGGGCTCGACCCTTGGCGCGGCGTGCCTTGAGAACACGGCGGCCGTTCTTGGTGCTCATGCGGGCGCGGAAGCCGTGGGTGCGCTTGCGCTTCAGGTTACTGGGCTGAAAGGTTCGCTTCATGGCGTTGACTCGAGTAAAGGCTTAATGGATCCGGGCCTTAGGGGCCCCTGCAGAGAACGCGCAATACTACCGGCGCCGCTGCGATACTGTCAACTTCCACACGCCTGCAAACGGGTGTGGATAACTCGTGAAATCGGGGTTAGACTCGTGGCCTTTTCCCACAACGAAACGACCCGGTCCCGTGCGGACCAGAACTCGGAACTGTGCCTCCGAAGGAGCCCGTGTTGGATACCCATTTGTGGAAACAGTGCCTGGATCGCCTCGAGGAGGAGATCCCGGAACAGCCGTTCAACACCTGGATCCGACCGCTGCACGCCGAATCCCACCCGGAAGGCAACCTGCGGCTGCTGGCACCCAACCGCTTTGTGCTGGACTGGGTGCGCGAGCACTACCTGGGGCTGATCCAGGACACCCTGACCGGGCTGACCCCGGAACAACCGACCCGGGTCCGGCTCGAGGTCGGCACCCGCAAGGTCGCCCCTGCGGCGGACAAGCCGCGTGAAGCGGCCCGATTCACCCGTGCGGCCAATCGCGAGCAGCCGGCCCAGGCGCCCACCAACCACACGCTCAACGCCAGCTTCACCTTCGAGACCTTTGTCGAGGGCAAGTCCAATCAGCTGGCCAAGGCCGCCTCCATGCAGATCGGCGAGAACCCCGGCGGCGCCTACAATCCACTGTTCATCTATGGCGGTGTGGGGCTGGGCAAGACCCATCTGATGCATGCCGTGGGCAACCTGATCCTGCAGGGCAAGCCCAACGCCCGGGTGGTCTACCTGCACTCCGAGCGCTTCGTCGCCGACATGGTCAAGGCATTGCAGCACAACGCCATCAACGAGTTCAAACGCTATTACCGTTCGGTGGACGCACTGCTGATCGATGACATCCAGTTCTTCGCCGGCAAGGAGCGCTCCCAGGAAGAATTCTTCCATACTTTCAATGCCTTGCTGGAAAGCCAGCAGCAGATCATCCTGACCTGCGACCGCTATCCCAAGGAGGTCGACGGACTGGAGGAGCGCCTGAAATCACGTTTCGGCTGGGGCCTCACCGTGGCCATCGAACCGCCGGAACTGGAGACCCGGGTGGCAATCCTGATGGCCAAAGCCGCCCAGGCCCAGGTGGAAATGCCCGACGAGGTCGCCTTCTTCATCGCCAAGCGCATCAAGTCCAATATCCGCGAACTGGAAGGGGCGCTGCGGCGCGTTGCGGCCAGTGCCCGCTTCACCGGGCGGGCGGTCACACTCGATTTCGTCAAGGAGGCGCTGCGCGACCTGCTGGCCTTGCAGGACAAGCTGGTATCGATTGAAAATATTCAGAAAACCGTGGCCGAATACTATAAGATCCGGGTGGCGGATCTGCTCTCGGCGCGGCGCAGCCGCTCCATCGCCCGCCCCCGGCAGGTCGCCATGGCCCTGGCCAAGGAACTCACCAGCCACTCCCTGCCGGAGATCGGCGACTCCTTCGGCGGCCGCGACCACACCACCGTGCTGCATGCCTGCCGCAAGGTGGCGGAGTTGCGCGACACCGATATCCGGATCAAGGAGGACTATTACAACCTGTTGAGGACCCTGACCACATGATGTGGATAAGATGTGCGGCCTTTTCCGGTTCCCGGCACTCACAGACTTATCCACAATCCGCACACAGGCTCCCGAGGGGTTGTCCGCCCGGTTGTGGCTAATAACAAGATATTGAAATAAAACATTATTTCACTGTTATCCACAGCACAAGGGCGCACTAAGAGTAACAACAGGGTAAATATTTATTCAATACTATTTCTAGTCAGGACAGGTACAGATGAAATTCAGCATTCAGCGCGAGAACCTCCTCAAGCCACTGCAGCAGATCATCGGTGTGGTCGAACGCCGCCAGACACTGCCGGTCCTGGGCAATGTCCTGATCCAGTCCAGCGGCCAGGGCCTCACCCTGACCGCCACTGACCTGGAGGTCGAACTGGTCGCCACGGTCGAGCAGGCCGTTGACGCAGGTGGAGAGGTTACCCTGCCGGCGCGCAAGCTGTTCGATATCTGCCGGGCCCTGCCCGAAGGCAGCACCCTGGAGATCAGCATCGAGCAGGAACGGGCCCTGGTGAAGTCCGGCCGCAGCCGTTTCACCCTCTCGACCCTGCCTGCCGGCGACTTCCCGGTGATCGAGGAGATGAAGACGGCCCTGTCCTTCACCCTGCCGGAAAAGGCGTTGAAGGAGATTATCGAGCGCACCCATTTCGCCATGGCCCAGCAGGATGTGCGCTACTACCTCAACGGCCTGATGCTGGAGGTCGATACCGATGCCCTGCGCGCCGTCGCCACGGACGGGCACCGTCTGGCCATGTCCGAAGTGGCGGTCGAAACCGGGGTGGGGGAAAAGACCCAGATCATTGTCCCGCGCAAGGGGGTACAGGAACTGCTCCGCTCGCTGGAAAGTTCCGATGCCGAAGTCACCGTGGCGCTCGGTGCCAACCATATCCGCATCAACACGCCTGAGTTGCAGGTCACCTCCAAGCTGATCGATGGCCGCTTTCCGGACTACGAGCGGGTTATGCCCAAGGGCGGTGACAAGGTCATCACTGCCGCGACTACCGGTCTGCGCCAGGCGCTCACCCGGACTTCCATCCTGTCCAACGAGAAATACCGCGGTATCCGGCTCAGCCTGGACAACAACAGCCTGCGTATTCAGGCGCACAACCCGGAACAGGAGGAGGCCGAGGAGGAACTGGAGATCAACTACAGCGCCGATCCGCTGGAAATCGGTTTCAATGTGACCTACCTGTTGGATGCCCTGTCAGCGTTGCCGGGCGAGGAGGTCCGTATCCTGCTCAGCGACGCCAACAGCAGTTGCCTGATCGACGATCCCCAGGGCGGGCCGAACCGCTACGTGGTCATGCCGATGCGGCTGTAGCCGCAACGGTGCCTGTCTGTGCTCCCGATTCATGCCGCTGACCCGGTTAAGCCTCAGTCATTTCCGGAATATCACCGCTGCTGAACTGGAGTTGTCGCCGCGCTTCAACCTGATTGTCGGTGCCAATGGCTCCGGCAAGACCAGTCTGCTGGAGGCGATTTTCTATCTCGGCCGGGTCCGTTCCTTCCGTACCCGCAAGCTCGATCAACTGATTCAGGGCGGTGAAACTCACTTTCGGTTGATTGCCCGGCTGGCTGATCCGGATACAGGCGAACGCACGCTGGGTATTGAACGCGGCCCGGATGGCCAGACCCTGCGTCTGGGGGGGCAGCCGGTCCGCCAGCTGGCCGAGTTGGCCCGGGCGTTGCCGATTCAGCTGCTCAATCCCGACAGCCACCTGATTCTCGAGGGCGGGCCCCGTTATCGCCGCCGATTCCTGGACTGGGGCGTGTTCCACGTGGAACCGGGTTTCTATTCCGCCTGGCAGCGTTATGCTAAGGCCCTCAAGCAGCGCAACGCTGCACTGCGCACAGGCCGCAGCCGACGTGACATCGCGGCCTGGACACCGGCGCTGGTGCAGGCTGCCGAGGTTCTGCACAGCCTGCGCAATGAATACATCAGCGAACTCCTGCCCTATGTTCGTAGCAACCTGGCATCCCTGGTCGATCTGCCCGGGCTCGATTTCCGCTATCAGCCAGGCTGGCCGGAAGAGGCGGGTCTGGCGGCAACGCTGGATGCCCGGCTGGATTCCGATTTGCGGCGCGGCTTCACCCAGGCCGGACCGCACCGGGCCGATCTGTTGCCATTGCTGGACGGCGTACCCGCCATCGAGCGGATCTCGCGCGGTCAGCAGAAGCAGCTGGTTTCCGCCCTGCTCCTGGCCCAGGCCGAGTTGATGATGGAAAAAAACCGCCAACCCTGCCTGTTTCTGATCGATGATCTGCCGGCCGAACTGGATATGGGACACCGCCAGCGGGTGCTGGAGCGGCTGCTGGCGTTGCAGTCCCAGTTGTATATCACCACCACAGATGCGGACGCCATTCCCTCGAGCCCGGGGATGGATGCCAGAATGTTCCACGTGGAACAGGGGCGGCTCGCTGAGATCCGCTGAGGTTCCACGTGGAACACAGCGGCGCCCAGGAAATGGTATACTGGGCCATTGCGATAGAAGGATGGGGTCATGACGGATAAAACCACCTACGATTCCTCGAACATCAAGGTGCTGCGCGGCCTGGACGCCGTGCGCAAGCGCCCGGGTATGTACATCGGCGACACCGACGATGGCACCGGCCTGCACCACATGGTGTTCGAGGTGGTGGACAACTCCATCGACGAGGCGCTGGCCGGGCATGCTCGCGAGGTTCAGGTCACTATCCATAGCGATGAATCGGTCACCATTTCCGATGATGGCCGCGGTATCCCGGTGGATCTGCATCCGGAGGAGGGCCGCTCCGCCGCCGAAGTGATCATGACCGTGCTGCATGCCGGCGGCAAGTTCGACGACAACTCCTATAAAGTGTCGGGCGGGCTGCATGGCGTGGGTGTTTCGGTCGTCAATGCCCTGTCCGAATACCTCAAACTCACCATCCACCGTGACGGCAAGGTATGGCACCAGGAATTCCGCCTGGGGGAGCCGGTCGCACCGCTGGCCGAGATCGGCGACACTGACAAAACCGGCACCGAGATCCGCTTCAAGCCCAGCCGCGAGATCTTCACGGACACTGAATACCATTACGACATCCTGTCCAAGCGTCTGAGAGAGTTGTCGTTTCTCAATTCCGGGGTGCGCATCAGCCTGCGCGACGAACGCACCGAGAAATCCGATGTTTTCGAGTACCAGGGGGGCATTCGCGCCTTTGTCGAGCACCTGAACCGCAACAAGACCCCGCTGCACCCGACCGTGTGCTACTTCAATACCGAGCGTGACGGCATCTGGGTCGAGGCCGCCTTCCAGTGGAATGACTCCTACCAGGAGAACATCTTCTGCTTCACCAACAACATTCCCCAGCGCGATGGCGGCACCCACCTGGCCGGCTTTCGCGCCGCGCTGACCCGCACACTGAACCACTACCTCGAAGCTGAAGCCATCACCCGGAAGGCCAAGGTCACGCCGACCGGAGACGATGCCCGCGAGGGCCTGACCGCGGTGCTTTCAGTGAAGGTGCCGGATCCGAAATTCTCCTCCCAGACCAAGGACAAGCTGGTGTCCAGCGAGGTCAAGGGGGTGGTCGAATCCGCCATGGCGGAGCAGTTGAACAATTACCTGCTGGAACATCCCAACGAGGCCAAGGCCATCACCGCCAAGATCGTCGAGGCAGCCCGGGCCCGCGAGGCCGCGCGCAAGGCGCGTGACATGACCCGCCGCAAGGGTGCACTGGATGTCGCCGGACTGCCGGGCAAGCTGGCCGACTGCCAGGAGCGCGACCCGGCCCTGTCCGAGCTCTACCTGGTGGAGGGCGATTCCGCCGGCGGCTCGGCCAAGCAGGGCCGTGACCGTCGCAACCAGGCCATCTTGCCGCTCAAGGGCAAGATCCTGAACGTGGAGAAGGCGCGCTTCGACAAGATGCTGTCCTCGGCCGAAGTCGGCACCCTGATCACTGCACTCGGTTGCGGCATCGGCCGGGAGGAATTCAACCCGGACAAGCTGCGTTATCACAGCATCATCATCATGACCGACGCCGATGTCGACGGCTCCCATATCCGCACCCTGCTGCTGACCTTCTTCTACCGCCAGATGCCGGAGCTGATCGAGCGCGGCCATGTCTACATCGCTCAGCCACCCCTGTACAAGATCAAAAAAGGCAAGCAAGAACAATACGTTAAAGATGATCCAGCGCTCAATCAGTACCTGCTGCAGTCGGCCCTGGACGGCACCCAGCTGCATGTGAGCACCGAGGCACCGCCGATCACCGGCGAGGCGCTGGAGGTGCTGGCCTCCGGTTACCTGGGGGTGATGAACGCCATCAAGCGCCTGTCGCGTCACTATGACAGCCTGCTGCTGGAACGCATCATCTATATGCCGCCGATCGACGAGGTGAAGCTGCACGACATCCCGGCCATGCGCGACTGGTTCCGCGAGCTGCAGGACCGCACCAATGCCGTCATGCCGGCCGGCCAGCGCTTCGAGATCACCCTGGATGACACGGTCGAGCAGGGCGCCTTCGTCGCCACCATGGTCAAGCTCACCCACGGCATTGTCGCCAGCGAGCAGCGCCTGGCCTCGGATTTCTTCGCCACGGCCGAGTACGAGCGCATGCGCGCCCTGGGTCAGCAACTCGATGGCCTGCTCAGCGACACGGCCTATATCCGCCGTGGCGAACGCCAGCAGCCGGTGACCAGTTTCAAGGAGGCGGTGACCTGGATGATGGAGCAGGCCAAGCGCGGCCAGCAGATCCAGCGCTACAAGGGACTGGGCGAGATGAATCCGGAGCAGCTGTGGGAGACCACCATGAATCCGGATACCCGGCGTATGCTGCAGGTACAGATCGAGGATGCGGTGGCCGCCGATCAGATCTTCACCACCCTGATGGGCGACCAGGTGGAGCCGCGGCGCGACTTCATCGAGTCGAACGCGCTGGCGGCAAACAACCTGGATGTGTGATCGTCGAATTTAGGAATAGTTAACGAAAGATTGAGGAAGATCGCGAATTTTGCGATCAATCATTAGTACCGCTGAGCGTGCTGATCCGATCCACGGTCGACTCGATCCAGGCCTCGGCCTCGGCCAGGATCTCGGCCGCTGCCCTGCCGTCTGTGGCAATGGGTGGTCCCACCACCATCCGGATTTCTCCCGGGTACTTGATGAAGCTGTGCCGCGGCCAGAACTCACCGGCATTGTGCGCCACCGGTACCACCGTTGCACCGCTGCGCTCGGCCAGCACTGCGCCACCGATACGGTACTTACCCTTCTTACCCGGTGCTGTGCGCGTGCCTTCCGGGAACACGATCACCCAGCGGCCGTCAGCCAGGCGCCGGGTGCCCTGTTCGACCAGCTGCTCCACGGCCCGGCGGCCGGCACCGCGATCGATGGCGATGGGTTCGATCAGGGCCAACGCCCAGCCGAACAGCGGGATGCGCAGCAACTCGCGCTTGAGCACCCAGACCTGGGGCGGGAACACCCGCTGCAGGGCGAGCGTCTCCCAGGTCGACTGGTGCTTGGAGAAGACGATCGATGCCTGCGCGGGGATGTGCTCACGGCCTTCCACCCGGTAGTGCAGGCCGCAGCTGATGCGCAGCCACCACAGATTCAGCCGCGCCCATTGAGTGGCGACGGTATAGCGGAGCCTGAAGGGAAAGGGGAAGGTCAGCAGGGTGAGCGGAGCCAGCACCAGGGTGGAGGTGAACATTACCAGCCAGAAGATCAGGGAACGCAGGTAGAGCAGGGGTGAGGGTAAGCGTGGCGGCATCTCAGTCGGCGTTGTCGGTTTCGTCTAACAAGAATTGAACGGCAGAATCGAGGCTGCTGAAACAGGGCTCCGCGGCGTCGGTGTTTCCGCTCCCCAGTAGCAGACAGCGCAGACCTGCGGTGCGTCCGGCTTCCAGCGCTGGTCCCTGGTCAAGAGTGATGTAAGGCACGAGTTCCAGGCGCAGTTGCTGGCGCAGTGCGATGTCGAGCAGCAGCCCCGGCCGGGGTGGACGGCAGGGGCAGTTCGTATCCGGTCCGTGAGGACAGAACAGAATCGCATCAATCTGGCCACCGGCGTTGCTTGCGGCCTGGGACAGGCGGTTGTGCAGCCGGGTCAGCCGATCCAGCACCGTGGCGGGGTCGCCGTCCCTGACGGGTGTCCCTGTGACCAGTACCCGCCGGTCGGCGCGGCTGAGGCGGGCAATGGCCTCCAGGCTGCCGGGTCGCGGATTCCACTGATCGGACGCGGCGTCACGGCTGGTGTCACGAATGACGTCAAGGTCGACGATGACGGGCTGCATGCGGCTGCTCAGGTGTCACGGAACTCGGAGACGCGGATGCGGCCGTTCACCATGCGGGCATCGCGCTGCATGATTTTGTCCATCTTGTCCCAGAAGGCCTGTTTGAGATCGAAGTCCTCGGCAATCGCCGTGCCCATGATCAGGATCAGCAGGTCGGCGCACTCCTCGGCGAGCTTGCCTGTGTCCTTGCCCTTGGTCACGCAGGCGGCGATCTCGCCCAGTTCCTCGGCCATCAGGGCGATGCGGTAGGTCATGTCCTCGCCGCCGGTGTTCTTGAAGTCGTGCTTGTCATGAAAGGCCTGCACCGCGGCCAGCATGTCAGCGTAGGAATCCGGGTTGCTCATGGGACCTCCCGTGTAGGATGGGTGGAGCAAAGCGCAACCCATCGTTGAGCAGTTCATTCGATGGGTTACAGCGCATGGCGCTTCCACCCATCCTACACCACTGCACGAGCAGCGAAATATACTGAGTTCTTAGCGCCTTTGCGTCTCTGCGTTGAGGATTTGTTCTCAGTCTAGCCTACTGCAGCCGAGACAGGTCCGCCGCGCCCAGGAACAGTGCCTGCAGCCCCTGCAGCAGGGCCAGGCGGTTGTCGCGCAGGGCCGGGTCTTCGGCCATCACCATGACCTGATCGAAGAAGCTGTCGACCGGCTCGCGCAGGGCGGCCAGCAGGCACAGGGCCTCGGTGTATTGGCCGCCCTCGAACAGTGGCTCAACCTTCGGGCGCAGCTGCTCGACGGCCGAGTGCAGTGCCTGCTCGGCCGGTTCTTTCAGCAGCCCGGCATCGACCTGATCCGGCACCGTGGACTCAGCCTTGCGCAGGATGTTGCCGATACGCTTGTTGGCCGCGGCCAGGCTCTCGGCCTCGGGCAGCCGGGCGAATTCGCGCACCGCCTCGATGCGGCGATGGAAATCGAGCGGCCGGGTCGGGGTCTGTGCCCGCACCGCTTCGAAGATATGGATATCCAGGCCTGTTTCACTGTAGTAGGCGCGCAGCCGGTCGAGCATGAACTCGAATACCTCGGCGGTCACATGGCCGGCCTTGATCTCCGGTGCGAAACCGCCGGCACTTTCATCCAGCAGTGAGTGCAGGTCCAGGTCAAGTTCGCATTCGATCAGGATGCGCACGATGCCGAGTGCGGCCCGGCGCAGGGCGAAGGGATCCTTGTCGCCGGTGGGCGCCTGGCCGATGGCGAAAATGCCGACCAGGGTGTCCAGCCGGTCGGCGATGGCCAGTGCCTGGCCGATGGCGCTCTGCGGCAGCCGGTCGCCGGCAAAGCGCGGCATGTATTGCTCGTCCAGGGCCTGCGCGACTTCAGCGGACTCACCATCGTGCAGCGCATAGTAGCGGCCCATCACGCCCTGCAGTTCCGGAAACTCGAAGACCATCTGGGTGAGCAGGTCGCACTTGGCCAGCAGCGCGGCGCGTTCGGCCTGATCCGGATCGGCCTCGATGGCGGCGGCGATGGTGCGGCCCAGCCGTGCCACCCGCTGCGATTTGTCCAGCAGGGTACCGAGCTTATTCTGGAACACCATGCTGGCCAGTCGTTCCTGGCGGCTTGCCAGCGGCTGTCTGCGGTCCTGCGTCCAGAAGAAGGCGGCGTCGGTCAGGCGCGGGCGGATCACGCGTTCGTTGCCGGCGCGGACCTGATCCGGGTCGCGGCTCTCCAGGTTGGCGACGGTGACGAAATGCGGCAGCAGGCTGCCGTTGCCATCCACCACGGGAAAGTACTTCTGGTGATCCTGCATGGAGGAGATCAGCGCCTCGGCCGGGACCTCCAGGAACTCGGGATCGAAACCGCCGCTGATGGCCACCGGCCATTCCACCAGGGCAGTGACCTCGTCCAGCAGCTCGTCGTCGATCAGGGCCTCGCCCTGGAGCCGGCGCGCGGCCTCGATCACCTGGCCGCGGATGGCCTCGCGGCGGGCGTCCATGTCGGCCAGCACATGGCCCTCGGTCTCGAGCAGCGGCATATAGGCGGCCGGCTCGGCGAGATACAGCGGTTCTGGGTGATGAAAGCGGTGGCCGTAGGTCTCGCGTCCGGTGGGCGTACCCAGAATCGTTGCATCGACCACCTCGTCGCCGAACAGCAGCACCACCCAGTGTACAGGCCGGACGAATTCATCGTCGCCACCGCCCCAGCGCATGCGTTTGGGGATGGGGAGCTGGCTCAGTGCCTGGGCGACGATATCAGGGATCAGATCGGCGGCGGGTCTGCCGGGCTCGAACTGCCGGTAGGCCAGCCAGGCGCCCTTGTCGGTCTCGAGGGTTTCGAGCTGCTCGACCGTCACGCCGCAGGAGCGGGCAAAGCCCTCGGCCGCCTTGGTGGGGCAGCCCTCGTCGTCGAAGGCCGCGGTGACGGCCGGGCCGCGCTTGAGCTGTTCACGGTCCTGCTGAGCGGTCTGCAGACCCTTCACCCAGACCGCCAGCCGGCGCGGGGCGGCATAGGCCACAGTGGCGGCATACTGCAGTTCGGCCTTGTCCAGCCCGGTCGTGATGCCCTGTTCGAAGGCATCGCGCAGCCGGCGCAGGGCCTTCGGCGGGAGTTCCTCGGAGCCGATCTCGATCAGCAGGTCGCGGGTCTGGCTCATCCCTGGCCCTCCTGCTTGAGCATCGGGAAGCCCAGTGCCTCGCGGCTGGCATAGTAGGCCTCGGCCACGGCCCGGGCCAGGGCGCGCACGCGCAGGATATAGCGCTGGCGCTCGGTGACCGAGATCGCGCTGCGGGCATCCAGCAGATTGAAGGTGTGCGAGGCCTTCAGTGCCTGCTCGTAGGCCGGCAGCGGCAGCCCGGCCTCGATCAGCTTCCGGCTCTCGCGCTCGCAGCTGTCGAACCAGGCGAACAGGGATTCAGTGTCGGCGTGCTCGAAGTTGTAGGTCGATTGCTCGACCTCGTTCTGGTGAAACACGTCGCGGTAGGTCACGGTGCCGGCCGGGGTGCGGGTCCAGACCAGGTCGAACACGCTCTCCACCCCCTGCAGGTACATGGCGATGCGCTCCAGGCCGTAGGTGATCTCGCCGGTGACGGGCTTGCAGTCCAGGCCGCCGACCTGCTGGAAGTAGGTGAACTGGGTGACCTCCATGCCGTTGAGCCAGACCTCCCAGCCCAGGCCCCAGGCGCCCAGGGTGGGCGATTCCCAGTTGTCCTCGACGAAGCGGATGTCGTGCACCAGCGGGTCCAGCCCCAGGTGCCTGAGCGATCCCAGGTACAGGTCCTGGATCTCCAGCGGTGAAGGCTTGAGCACCACCTGGAACTGATAATAGTGCTGCAGCCGGTTGGGGTTGTCGCCGTAGCGCCCGTCGGTGGGGCGGCGCGAGGGCTGCACATAGGCCGCGTGCCAGGGCTCGGGGCCGATGGAGCGCAGGAAGGTGGCCGGGTGGAAGGTGCCGGCGCCGACCTCCATGTCCAGCGGCTGCAGGATCACGCAGCCCTGCTCCGCCCAGTAGCTTTGCAGGGCCAGGATCAGGCCCTGGAAGGTGCCGACATCGAAACCGGACTGGGACGCAGTGGAGCTGGCCATCGCAAACATCTTGAAATTGCTGAAGGTAAAGGCCGGCAAGTATAGCCCGCCCGGGGCCGGGGGTGAAAGAGAAAATCCGGCACGGATCCGCGCCGACGGGGAGTTATGCCGGAATCGGGAATTGGGTATATTGAGTGTCAGGTGCCGCCGGGCAGGCCGTTCAGACCGAACCTGGCCCGGAATCTGCTAGTCAATAAACTGTAAAGGCCCCTGCGGCCCGGACCGATATATTGATTGGGAGGTGCCCATGAAGCTGGTCCTTCACCCCACGTCCACGGCGCAGTGGCAGGCGCTGGTCAACGAGGCCGAACAGGCCTGCGCGACCCACCTCGACCAGGAGTTGCAGAGCTACCTGGTGTTCCTGCTGATGCGGTTCACCTCGCGGCCGGAGCTGGCCGCCCGGGTGATCGCGCTCGATTTTCTCCACGGCATGTCATCCCGCGGCCGGCTGCAGGAGGAACAGCTGCGCGACGTGGGGGATCAGTGCCTGCTGTATTCCGGTTTCTATCCCGAACAGGCCCGCCGCCGGCTGGTGAACCATACCTATTTCGTCGACCTGGGCCGCAGCGCCTACGGCACCCTGGCCGAGCGCCTGCGCCATGCCACGGCCGAGGTCTATGCCCAGCTGGCCGAGGCCTTCGTGCACCTGCGCGATGTGCTGCAGACCATGCGCGAACTCGACCGCGAAGCTGTACTCGACCCCCTGCACAATGCCGAACTATGGCAGCAGACCGGCAGCCGGCGGGCCTTCGCGCAGTATCGGCGCCAGACCGGCGTCATCCCGATCCCGCTGGACGAGGACACGGAAAAACCCCACTGAGCTGATGGCGGTAGCGTCAGGTATGACAACTCGTCTCCGGCCCGGGCGGCGATAACGCAGAGCACGCAAAGGCACAGAGACGCAGAGTTTTCTTATTTTTTCATTCCACTGAGCCTCTGCGCCTTTGCGTGCTCTGCGTTGTTATCACCCAGGATTGGCCATTAACCCGCAGCTGCGGGTAAAATAGCCGGTCCGGCAAATTACCGATCCGCAATCGAAATCCCATGTCACAACGCAAGGCCGTCGCACTCATCTCCGGAGGGCTGGATTCACTCCTTGCCGCCCGCGTCATCATGGAGCAGGGCGTTCATGTGGAGGGGATCAATTTCTTCACCGGCTTCTGCGTGGAGGGGCACACCCACGCCATCCGCAATCAGGACCAGGCCAAACCGAAACGCAACAATGCGCTGTGGGTGGCCGAGCAGCTCGGCATCAAGCTGCACATCGTCGACATCATCGAGGAGTACAAGGATGTCGTCATCAATCCGAAACACGGCTACGGCGCCAATCTCAACCCCTGCCTGGACTGCAAGGTGTTCATGGTCGGCAAGGCGCGCGAGTGGATCGAGGCGCACGGGTTCGATTTCATCATCACCGGCGAAGTGATCGGCCAGCGGCCCAAGTCGCAGCGCGCCGATACCATGCCGGTGGTGGCGCATGAGTCAGGCGCCGAGGATCTGCTGCTGCGTCCGCTGTGCGCGAAGAACCTCCCCGAGACCCTGCCGGAGCGCGAGGGCTGGGTCGAGCGCGAGCGCTTGTATGATTTCAGCGGCCGCTCACGCAAGCCGCAGATGGCGCTGGCACAGCAGTTCGGCTTCGAGGACTATGCACAGCCGGCCGGCGGCTGCTGCTTTCTCACCGACAGGCAGTATTCGACCAAGCTGGCCGATCTGTGGCAGGCGCGCGGCGAGCGTCGCTATGAACTCGATGACATCATGCTGCTCAAGGTCGGCCGGCATATCCGTCCGCGGTCCAATTTCAAGCTGATCATCGGTCGCGACGAGGGCGAGAACAACTTCCTCGAGGGTTACCGCAAGCAGTTCACCCATCTGCGCAGCACCAGTCACAAGGGCCCGCTGGTGCTGCTCGACGGCGAAGTCGACGATGCCGACCTGGAACTGGCCGCGCGCCTGCTGGGCCGCTTCAGTCAGGGGCGTGACGCGGCCGAGGTCGAGGTCGAGATCAACCGCAATGGCGAGAGCAGCATCCGCCGGGTCAGACCGCTGCCGCCGGACGAGATCCGCCAGGACTGGTACCTGTGAGCGAACATACGCTCGACGCCCGCAACATTCTCTGCCCACTGCCGGTGATCCGCACCCAGGATGCGATCGCCGAGCTCGACCCCGGCGATGTGCTGCACGTCAGCTGCACCGACCCCGGTGCGATCAACGACATCCCCACCTGGTGCCGCATCAACGGCCACGAGGTGGTCGGCATCGAGCAGGACGGCCGCGACATCCGCATCAGCGTGAAGGTGGGTTCGACTGAGTGACTGGGCGGCTGCAACGCAGAAGTCGCAAAGGCGCAGAGGCGCAAAGCGATTTATATGTAAATGACATTGCTTCCCTCGCAATGACGCGGCTGAAGAGTGCCCTTCCTTAATACATGTTCCTTTGCGTCTCTGCGTCTCTGCGTCCTTTGCGTTATCATCGCCACACATAAGGTCAACCGGACACGGGCGCAATAAACGAGAGCACAACCCCATGCACGCCCATAGCCACAGCCATGTCCCCGCCACAGCGGGGAATACCGAGCGCTACCGCGAGATCCGCAAGGTCACGCTGATCGGTTCGGTGGTGGACTTAGCCCTGGGCGTGGCCAAGATCGTCGTCGGGCTGATCGCGCACTCGCAGGCGCTGATCGCCGACGGCATCCATTCGCTGTCGGATCTGCTCACCGATTTTCTGGTCATCTTCGCCGCCAAGCATGCCCATCGCGAGGCCGATGCCTCTCACCCCTACGGCCACGGCCGCATCGAGACCCTGATGACGGTGGCGCTGGGCGTGACGCTGATCCTGGTGGCCGGCGGTATCGTCTGGGATGCCGGGCGGAGGTTGTTCCACCCCGACCTGCTGCTGCAGCCCGGCATGGGGGCCATGATCGTCGCCCTGCTCTCGGTGCTGTCCAAGGAGGCGATCTATCATTACACCATGCGGCTGGCGCGGCGGATCAAGTCCAATATGCTGCGCGCCAACGCCTGGCACAGCCGTTCGGATGCCATTTCCTCCATCGTGGTCATGGTGGGCATCGGCGGCACCATGGCCGGCCTGCCCTATCTCGATGCCATTGCCGCCGTGCTGGTGGGTCTTATGGTGGCGAAGATCGGCTGGGACCTGAGTTGGAGCAGTATGCGCGAGCTGATTGACACCGCCCTGGAGGAAGACGAGGTCCAGCAGATCCGCGACACCATCCGCGACGTCGGCGGTGTGCGCGAGTTGCACATGCTGCGCACCCGGCGCAGCGGCAGCGATGCCCTGGTCGATGTGCATGTCCAGGTCGATCCCAGGCTCAGCGTCTCCGAGGGCCACCAGATCGGCGAGCGGGTGCGTCAGACCCTGCTCAGAGACGTCGATGTGGTGGCGGATGTGACGGTGCACGTGGATCCGGAGGACGATTCCCGCGCCTCGCCCTGCAATCACCTGCCGCTGCGCAGCGAACTCCTCGGCCAGTTGCACAGAAACTGGGCCGGGCTCCCGGAAATGGAGCAGGTGCAGGAGATCAACCTGCACTACCTCAATGGCGAGGTGCACATCGACGTGGTACTGCCGCTGGAACTGGATCAGGGCCGCGATGCCGCCCGGGCCCTGGCCGAGCAGCTCAAACAACGTGCGACAACCGTGACCGATATCGGCCGGGTGCGGGTCCTGTTCGCCTGAGATGCACTATACTGGTGCGGGAGCGGCTTTTTGCGCATTGATATGGTGCAGATTGGCAGGTTTGCATCCGAAGGGATGTTGCAGGCCATTGTAATTCAAGGATTATTATCCGTGGCATGCTTCATGCACCAAAGTGAGCACCTGATTCCAGGCGTTCGCGGCACCGGCCCGGAAACCGGGCGCAGCGGCGAACGCCGCAGATAAACTCGTACCTGTGGAGACAAGCGTTATGACAGCAGCGAAGGTTCAGAAACTGATCAAGGACAATGAGGTCCGCTGGGTGGACATGCGGTTCACCGACACCCGGGGCAAGGAGCAGCACGTCACCATTCCGGCCAGCGAGGTCGATGCCGGCTTCTTCAAGGACGGCAAGATGTTCGACGGCTCCAGCATCTCCGGCTGGAAGGGCATCAACGAATCCGACATGATCCTGATGCCGGACAGCACCACCGCGCTGCTGGACCCCTTCAGCGACGAGCCCCAGGTCAACATCCGCTGCGATATCCTGGAGCCCACCACCATGCAGGGCTACGAGCGCGATCCGCGCTCCATCGCCCGACGCGCCGAGGAATACCTGAAATCCACCGGCATCGCCGACAGCGCCCTGTTCGGCCCCGAACCCGAATTCTTCGTGCTGGACGACGTGCGTTGGGGTGCGAACATCGGCGGCGCCTTCTACAAGGTCGACTCCGAGGAAGGCAGCTGGAACACCGAGCGCGTATTCGAGGACGGCAACATGGGCCACCGCCCGAGCGTCAAGGGCGGCTACTTCCCGGTGCCGCCGGTCGACTCGCTGCATGACCTGCGCGGCGCCATGTGCCAGGCCATGGAGGAGATGGGCCTCGAAGTCGAGGTGCATCACCATGAAGTGGCGACCGCCGGCCAGTGCGAGATCGGCGTCGGCGCCAACACCCTGGTGAAAAAGGCCGACGAGGTGCAGATCCTCAAGTACTGCGTGCACAACGTCGCCCACGCCTATGGCAAGACCGCCACCTTCATGCCCAAGCCGCTGGTCGGCGACAACGGCAGCGGCATGCATGTGCACATGTCCCTGGCCAAGGCCGGCAAGAACATCTTCTCCGGCAAGAAGTACGGCGGCCTGTCGGACCAGGCGCTGTACTACATCGGCGGTGTCATCAAGCATGCGCGCGCGCTCAACGCCTTCACCAACGCCTCCACCAACTCCTACAAGCGTCTGGTGCCGGGCTTCGAGGCCCCGGTGATGCTGGCCTACTCGGCCCGCAACCGCTCGGCTTCGATCCGCATCCCGTTTGTCTCCAACCCCAAGGGCCGGCGCATCGAGGTGCGCTTCCCGGATGCCACCGCCAACCCCTACCTGGCATTCACCGCGCTGATGATGGCCGGCCTGGACGGCATCCAGAACAAGATCCATCCCGGCGATGCCATGGACAAGGATCTGTACGATCTCCCGCCGGAGGAAGAGAAGCAGATCCCGCAGGTCTGCCACGCCTTCGACCAGGCACTGGAGGCGCTGGACCAGGACCGCAAGTTCCTCAAGGCCGGCGGTGTGTTCACCGACGATGTCATCGATGCCTACATCAGGCTCAAGATGGAAGAAGTCACGCGACTGCGCATGACCACCCATCCGGTCGAGTTCGACATGTACTACAGCGTCTGATTCCGCACAGGCTGACGCATGCAATCACCCCGCTCCTCATGAGCGGGGTTTTTTGTTTGAGGATCAGTAACTGTTGTGCATACGGCAGGCAATAACGTCAGAATTATTTACAGTACTGGGGTGCGCGGCGTCGATTCTGACCACCAGGGTTGGTATCTATCTGTTTTATAGGAATTACTTATATGGCGGTCTGCATATTGCATTACCTGTAGCCAGTAAACAGGAATTGTGATTATTGTAAAAAAAACTGACGGGTGTTTGCCCGGTGGAGAAGAGAGAATGTACAAAGCAACCACAATCGGTGCAGTGTTGGGGCTGGGACTGTTTGTCTCGGCACAGGCAGCGGAAATCGACGTCCTGTTCTATGGGGGAGATGCCAGCCAGAATAACTTCTACACCAGCATTTCGGCTACGGCTCACACCTATGATCCGGACGGTGATGGTAGTAATACCTGGAATGCCACGATCTGGAACGATGGTGACCCGACCCCGGTTTTCAGCAACTACGATGCCCTGTTCATCGGCAGTCCGGGTAATGCCTTCGGGACCGGTATCAACTTCAACCGCCTGCTCAGTGCCAAGAGCGATATTGAGTCCGCCCGCGGCAGCCGGACCTTCCTGACCGGACAGGACGCCGACTACCATTACAAGGTCAGCCCCGGTCCGGTTGACAACGGGCCGCGCGGTTTCATCATCAATGCCGTCAACTGGGCTGCGAGCGGCACCGGTCTCGGCATCGTCTCCATGACCGATGGCTGGGCGGGCACCGGCAGTTCCTGGTGGCTGGACATCAATTCCTTCCTGCGCGATGAACTGGATGGTTATGCTCAGTATTTCCAGGACGATAGTGTTTATCTTGGTGTTGGTCAGGAAACCTTTCCGATCAATGAGGGCCTGACTTCGGCAGGGCTCAGCAACTGGGGTATTTCCTCGCACTCCGGTTTCCTGGCGTCCATTCCCGGATACGAGACCATCAACTTCGAGAATGCGTCCAGCGGAGGGCGTGCGGTCACCATCGTGACCGAGGGTGAGGCGAGTGGCGGCACTGATCCGGAGGAGGAACCCAGGCCGATACCGGCTCCCGGCACCCTTCTGTTAATCGCCATCAGTGCACTGGGATTGGCTGTGACCCGTCGTCGGCGTGTCTGACAGAGGCTGATTCCCGCAAGTCGTGGCCGCTATCATTCTGATGGTTGCCGTGCGCGACATGACAGTGAACCCCGCTCGATATGAGCGGGGATTTTTATTGAACTGACGCACCAGCGGCCTTGCTGTTTTGCACATCCTGAATTATGTTGGGCCAATGCGCGGGATACTGGTTACCATCGCCCTTGCCGCCAGCCTGGGCGCTGCCGCCCAGGCCGGGACCGTCTACCGTTGGGTGGACGAGGACGGCAGGGTGCATTACAGCGACAGCCCCCGGCCCGGGGCCGAGGCGGTCGAGCTGCGCCAGCCCAATGTCTACGAGGCGCCGAAGAACCTGCCGAAGATCCAGTCCGGTTCCCGAACCCCCGGGGCCGGACCGGCCGGGTATGACTGCCTGGCCATCACCTATCCGGAACCGGACACCGCCTTCTGGGATAACCAGGGCAACTTCAGTCTGCAACTCAGCCTGGAGCCGGCACTGAATACGACCGCCGGACACCGCATCCGGATCAGCCTCGACGGCAAGGTCCAGGGCACCACCCGGAACCTGCAATGGCAGTTCACCGGGGTGGACCGCGGCACCCACAGCGTCCAGGCCGAGGTGGTCGACGGGGACGGAAATACCCTTATCAGCAGTGACCCCATAAACTTCCACCTGCACCAGCAGTCCATCAATCTGCCTGCCCGCAGGACCAATCCCTGATCCGGACTTGGGATGCCAGGCGCCCGGCCTCAATATGCACTATAATGGTGCATTGAAGCCCGCTACCGGGGCGCACTGACCACACGGCCTTTTACAGGGCTTTTTCGCTCGGCAACCGAGCGAATCTCAACCCTCTGTTTCCAATAGCATTAGAGGTGCGCGCCCCGAAATCGGGCAGGGTCGCCGGCGTGCCGTCAGCATGGCCGGATTCTTGCACAGGCCTTGTCACATGAATGTGCAGCTAACGCCGATGACGCGCGAAAAGTCGATCCTGGACAACATCACCACGGCAATCCTGATGGTCGATGCCGGGCTGCGAGTCGAATACATGAACCCGGCCGCCGAGATGCTGCTGGCGCAGAGCGCCAGCCATGCCACCGGCCAGCGCCTGCCGGAACTGCTGCCCGCGGCCGACGCCCTGCTCGACCGGGTCGGCAGCGCCCTGGAGGAGAACCGTACCTACACCGAACGCGAGCTGGTGCTGAAGCTGCACCAGGGTGGAGAGGTGACGGTGGACTGCACCCTGTCGCCGCGCCAGGACAGCGGCCCGCCGTCTCATGTGCTGATCGAACTGATCCAGGTCGACCGCCATCTGCGCATCAGTCGCGAGGAAAATCTGCTGGAACAGAGCCAGGCCATGCGTCAGCTGGTCCGTGGCCTGGCCCACGAGATCAAGAATCCGCTGGGCGGGCTGCGCGGGGCGGCCCAGCTGCTCGAACGCGAACTGGAGTCCGACGAACTGAAGGAATACACCCGCATCATCATCGGCGAGGCCGACCGACTGCGTACCCTGGTCAACCGCATGCTGGGACCGAACAATGTGCCGCACAAGCGCATGAGCAACATTCACCAGGTGCTGGAGCATGTGCGCAGCCTTGTGATCGCCGAGAGCCATCGCGAAATCGGAGTCGAACGCGACTACGACCCCAGCATTCCGGATTTCGAATTCGACCCGGAAATGCTCATCCAGGCCATTCTCAACATCATGCGCAACGCCGCGCGGGCCATGGGCGGACAGGGGGCGATCCTGCTGCGAACGCGAACCCAGCGCCAGTTCACCATCGGACATAACCGCTACCGTCTGGTCCTGCGGCTGGACGTGGAGGACAACGGCCCCGGCATTCCGCCGGAAATGATGGAGACCATCTTCTATCCCCTGGTGACCGGTCATGCCGAGGGCACCGGACTGGGGCTGTCGATCTCACAATCCCTGATCAACCTGCATGGCGGCCTGATCGAATGTGAGAGCGTGCCGGGAAGAACAGTCTTTACCATATTACTACCGCTGGAGCCTGTGGAATGACTGAACAGGAAAGCATCTGGGTGATCGACGACGATCGCTCCATCCGCTGGGTGCTGGAGAAGGCACTCAAGCAGGCCGGAATGGATGTATCGACCTTTGCCAGCGCCACCGGCGTGCTGGATGCACTGGATCAGGGCCATCCCGATGCCCTGGTAAGCGATATACGCATGCCCGGCATCGATGGTCTGGGCCTGCTCAATCAGGTCCGGGAACGATACCCTGATCTCCCGGTCATCATCATGACCGCCCATTCCGATCTGGACAGTGCCGTATCCGCCTACGAGGGCGGTGCCTTCGAATACCTGCCCAAACCCTTTGATGTGGATGAGGCAGTGGCCCTGGTACGGCGTGCCGTCGAGCATCGCCGCAAACAGTTGCGTGAGCAGGCGCCGCGCACGGAAAGCCTGGAAACCCCGGAGATCGTCGGCGAGGCGCCGGCCATGCAGGAGGTCTTCCGTGCCATCGGCCGGCTGTCCCGGTCCAATATTACAGTCCTGATCAACGGCGAATCCGGCACCGGCAAGGAGTTGGTGGCGCATGCCCTGCACCGGCACAGCCCGCGCAGCGAGGCGTCTTTCATCGCGCTCAACATGGCGGCGATCCCGCGCGACCTGTTGGAGTCCGAACTGTTCGGGCACGAACGCGGTGCCTTCACCGGTGCCCAGAACCGCCGCACCGGACGGTTTGAGCAGGCCGACGGCGGCACCCTGTTCCTGGACGAGATCGGCGACATGCCGGCCGAACTGCAGACCCGTCTGCTGCGAGTGCTGGCCGATGGCGAGTTCTACCGCGTCGGCGGGCACACCCCCATCCAGGTGGACGTGCGAATCATTGCCGCGACCCACCAGAACCTGGAGCAGCTGGTGCGCGAAGGGCGCTTCCGCGAAGACCTGTTCCACCGTCTCAACGTGATCCGTATCCATATCCCGCCGGTGCGCGAGCGACGCGAGGACATCCCGCTGCTGCTGCGTTTCTTCCTCGACCGCGCCGCCCGGGAACTGAATGTCGAACCCAAGCAGGTCCGCAGCGAAGTGGTGGAATTCCTGCAGCGCCAGGAATGGCCAGGGAACGTGCGTCAGATCGAGAACCTGTGCCGTTGGCTGACCGTGATGGCCTCCAGCCAGGAGGTGCATATGGACGATCTGCCACCGGAACTGCTGGCCGAGGCCCCAGGCATGGTTGACGAGGGCACGGACTGGGAACGCGCCCTGCAGCAGTGGGCCGAGCGTGAGCTCGGGCGCGGCGAGAGCAGCCTGCTGGACCGTGCCACGCCTGCCTTCGAGCGCATCATGATCGAGGCCGCACTGCGCCAGACCCACGGCCGGCGTCAGGACGCTGCCCGTCTGCTCGGCTGGGGGCGCAATACCCTCACGCGCAAGATCAAGGAACTGGAACTCGATGAGATGAAAGGGCAGACGGTGGGTCATTGACCAGTCCAGTCAATAGCGCACATGTCGGGATACGCGCAATCCTGCCGGCATATCCGACCCGACGTTTGGGTATGATCGTCATTGCGAGGCGCAATAGCGCCGCGGCAATCACTTGTCGGATGAGTCTGTGTTACGCGATTGCTTCGCGAGGCTCGCAATGACGCGTTCAGTGAGGTAGGTCGGGTTACGCTGCGCCAGCCCGACCTGCGTATTCAGGTTCTCACAAGGCCTTGCCTTCCTCCCGCAGTGCCGCACCGACCGCCAGCAGCCCGTGCGCCCAGGTCTCGGTATCGATCTCGGCGCCGGGGAAGATCAAACCGGGCTCGAGCAGCCGGCCCTCCAGACCGACCTGTCCGTGCAGTTCGCTGACCAGCCCGGGCAGGGCCTCGGCCGTCGGCGCGATGTAGAGATGGTTGATCGGTGCCTGCTGGAAATAGCGGTCGTAATAATCCATGGAGCGCTGGATCTCGAGTGCCAGGCTGGACACGGCCATGGTACGGCGATCGGGGTCCGGATCAGCCAGTGCCGCGTGCCCCAGTTCGATGGTTCGCGCCAGGTACAGGGTGTTGTCGCGGCAGAGCGCAATCAGGCCGCGGTCGGCTTCCAGGTACATCAGCGCCACGCCCTGTTCCTGTTCCGGCAGGCGGGCAGCGATATTGCGCAGGGCCAGTTCCGGGATGTCGATAACCGCCAGCGACAGACCGGCCTGCTGTACCGCCGCGTCGATATGCTGGACCTGGATGGCGCGGGTGACGACCACATAAACCTGCTCCTGTGCGCCGCCGGCACCGCTGGGCGGGGCGTCGAACACGTCCACCACCGCATCGTCGATGTGAAAGTCGATCAGATCCTTGATCTGCCAGCGCACCGCTGCCTTGACCTCGTTGGGCGGTACCTTGGGCATGTCCACCAGCAGCAACTGGTAGCTGCCCAACGGCAGGACGCAGTGCAGTGCGGCGCGGCCGGTTCTGTGCTCACGCATGAGTTGTTCCAGGGTCTCGGCATCATCCGTTCCGGGCCTGTGCGCCAGATCCAGCAGCCGGGGTGAATCTGCGCTGCCGTTGATCCGCGCCAGGCTGGCGCCGGAGTTGCGCAGCAGCACCCCGGCCTTCTCGCCGTTGCCGCTTTTGTTGAGGAAAGAGAATATGGCCATGGCTAACGTCCCTAATTGATGATTTCCCACCAGCGCAGCAGGCTCACGCCTCCGCTGCCGCTGCCGTCCATGTAGTGGACATCGTTGAGTGATTCCGTGCTTTCCGTGGTGGCAGACCAGTTGCTGCCATTGTAGTGCAGCACCCGGCCGTCATCTCCTACGGCCAGACAGCTGCCGCTGTCGTTGCAGTCGATGCCGTTGAGGTTGCGTGCCCCGCTGGTGCTATGGCTGACTGATGACCAGCTGCCGCCGGCGCGGCGCAGCAGGGTATAGCTGTTGCCACCGAGACGTTCACCGACTGCCCAGCAGTCGTCTGTCGCAATACAGTCCACGGCATACAGATCTCTTGCGGGCGGACTGACCAGGAAATTATTGGACCAGCCGCTGCCGGAGCGGCGGTAGATGGTGTAGCGGTTCCCGCTGCTGTTGCCGACCGCCCAGCAATCGTTGTCAGTGGGGCAGGCAATGCCGTTGACCGGGTTGCCAACAGAAGTCTCGTTTGACCAGCCGCCGGCCCAGCGGCTGAGGAGGCCGGATTCGGCGGTGGCATGACAGGTGGCGGCGGTGCAGGAGATGGAGAGATACTGATCCGAGGCGAGCTGCGCCTCGCTGAGCCCCCAGCTGGTACCGTTCCACAGAGCAATCCCGCGATAGGGAAAGATGATGAATACGCCCCATCCGGTTGCCAGACAGTCATCGATGTCGGTGCGGCAGGCAACATCCGTGTAGGCAAGGTTACCGTTGGTGTTGCTGGTCCAGCTGCTGCCATCCCAGAGGGTGTAATGATCATTGTCGGCGACCGCAATACAGTTGTTCTGGTCGGGGCAGTCAATGCCGCTGAAATTGCCCGTGGTACCACTGACGACACTGCTCCAGCTGCTGCCATCCCAATGCAGAATGGTACCGTTGTTGCCCACGGCGATTGCGGCGACGCCGCCGCCCGGACTCAACAGGCCTTCCACTGTGCGCTCTGCTCGCAGATCGGAGCCACCGAACAGCACCCGTCCCGTGACCCGCACGCGGCAGTCGCCGCTGACATCCGTGGCCTGAGTGACCTGGAAATCGCCGCGTCCGAAGCTCACCGTCGAGCCCATGACCAGGTTGATGCAGGTGACGCCGTTGGCCAGGCGCTGGGCGGCGTGCTCCATGCCGGACTCGGCCAGAAACAGGGCATCGACCGCATCGGCCTGCAGGGCCGAGTCGGTCACGTTGGTCGCAGACAGGCGCAGGGTGGCATCACCCAGTACCACCATCACCACCACCAGAAACACGGCCGCCACCACCAGCGCCGCCCCGCGCTGGCGGATGGGGGGGGGTGTACCGACCGGATGTGACAGGGCGGTACGGCGCATTCCTGCGCCACGACGCACTGAGATCAGCCCAGCGCCTGCGTCATCCCGGCGCAGGCCGGGATCCAGAATCCGCCTGCGTGGGGAAATCATGGATTCCGGCCTGCGCCGGATTGACGAAAAAAGCGATCTCTGCCTTGACCTGAGGCGCTTCATTGCTGGTTCCTCAAAGCGACCCGGGTGCGCTGGGGATAGCTGTTGCCGTTGGTATCCTGCAGCACCAGTTCGAACTCGACGAAGGCAATGTCGGCAGTGGTGGTTGCGGCGGTGACGCCGTCGGCCTGGTAGTAGGCCAGGCTGAAATTGCTGACCTGGTCGGTAAGCGTCTGCGCACCAGAAGGCGTGTCGTATTCCAGCGTGATCGGATTGGTGCTGCCGTCGATGCTGACGGTGGTCACGGTCACACCGTCGGCTTCCAGCCGATCAAAGCTCAGGCCAGTCGCGGTGGGGAAGCCATTGAAATCATACTGCGATGGCGCGGCCGGATCCCGGCGCACGCTGCGGATCTCGCGCGCCAGGCGCTCGCTGGCCAGGCGCAGTTTGCTCAGGGTGGTGACGACGGTGCGACTGTCGATGAAGGCCCGCGCGCCGTGGCTGATGGTATAGGCGGTCACGCCGCCGAGGATCGACAGTATCAGGAGAGTGACCACCATCTCGATAAGGGTGAAGCCGCGGCTGCAGCGGTCCAGTGGCATCGGTGTGCGCATCAGTAGTTCGCCACCATGAGCGTGGTCTCGGCACGGACCTGGCCGTCGCTGTCGGTCACGGTGATCACCACCTGGCGGCAGTCGGCCACCGGGCAGGCCGCGCCGGCGTAGGCCGAGACCGCGGTGGTGCGGGTATAGCCGGTGTAGTTGCCGGAGAGGGTTTCCGTACTGGTTCCGGCTGGCACTGCGCTGTAGTCATTGAGCCGGCGGTCGGCCAGCAGCTGCTCGGCACGGGCCTGCGCCAGCTGACTGGCGGTCTGGATGCGCTCGTCCAGCATCCAACTCTGCGCGCTCTGCATGAACTGACTGCCGATGGCCAGCGAGGCCAGCGCCAGGATGACGATCACCATGACCAGCTCGATCAGACTGAAGCCGGTTTGCCTTTCAGAAATGGCCACGGAAAACACGGAATGTTCAAATCTGCCATGAGATCCACCATTACCGTCATCCCGGCGCAGGCCGGGATCCAGGCATCCACCGAAGCCTGTATGGAAAGACTCTGACGACCCTGTCAACCCGGCGCAGACCGGGTTGAACCGGCCGCAGCGGTTACTGGATCCCGGCCTGCGCCGGGATGACGGGGAGCTTGATCGCTCCTTGTGGCTATTCACGTCCGTGCTTTCCGTGTTTTCCGTGGTGCTCTTCATGGCCCGCTCACGAAGCCGGTCACCGGCGCAACGCTCACCGCCACCGTGTCACTGCTGCCGCTGAGACTGAAACCAACGGCCGCGCTGGTGAGACTGCCGCCGCTGACCGGCCGGCCCAGGGAGTCGAACTCGACCGGTCCGCCGCTGAGGCTGACGCCGTTATCCAGTGCCTGGATGAAGTCTTCATGGGTGGCCGGATCGAGGATGACACTGGCACCGTCGGTGACCCGGTAACCGCCGCCGATGGATTCCAGACGCAGCGTCCGGCCCTGCTGCATGGCCAGCATCTGGGTATGACGCAGATCACGTGCCAGCTGTTCGGCCTGGGTGCTGACCGTGGCATCGCCGAATGACCAGCGGGTGCCGACATAGGCCGCCAGCACGGCCATGACCAGCATGACCACGATCAGTTCGATCAGTGTGAATCCCTGTTGCCGCATGACGCCGTTTCCTTCCGGTGCCCGGGACGCAAAAGGGTGGGCACGATGGCCCACCCTCTTGCACGCACTTACAGCCAGTGGGCCGTCAGGCCGTATCAGATGTTCCCGACACAGCGGATGGTATCGCCGGCCGCGCTGCTTGCGGTCGAACAGTTGGTGTCGGTGAAGGTCGGCACCACCGAGATGTTGCCGCCGATGTCCACATTGATGCCGTTACCACCGCCGGCGACCGCGACATTCTCACCCTGGATGTAGGTCTCCAACTCGGTCAGGGTGGGGAATCGCTTCAGATCGGCGATGGCCACAGCGTGGGCGGCCTTGACCGCGCCGCTCATGCCGCGCTCAGCAGCATCCTGGGCGTCGGATTCGAGATCAACGAAGATCGGCGTGGCAATGGCGCCCAGAATGCCGAGGATGACGATCACCATCACCAGCTCGATCAGAGTAAAACCGGATTGACGTTTCATGTTCGTGCTCCTTTGGTCGTAATATCATCCACATGGGGTCACTGCCCTGTGTATGGGGGTTAGCGTCCGCCGTCTTGAAAACCTTTAGGGATCAGGCGCTAACTTTTTTATGGGCCAGAGGCATTCCCCTCACCCCTGCCCCCTCTCCCGAGGGGAGGGGACGGGATCAGGTCCCCGGCGTCGGCTTGCCCAGGATGGCGCCCGCCATGCCCCACATGGGCAGGAAGATGCCCAGCGCGAGCACCAGCACCATGATGCCGATGACCACGGTCAGGATGGGCTCGATGCTGCCGGCCAGGCGCTCGATGCTGTATTCCACCTCCTGGTCGTAGTAGCGGGCGACCTCGCCCAGCAGTTCGTCCAGGGTGCCGGACTGCTCGCCCACCGCCATCATCTGCAGCACCAGCGGATCAAACAGCCCGGAGGCCATCGCGGTGTTGGTGATGGAATCGCCGCGCTCGATGCCGGTGCGCATGGCCAGTACCCGGTCTTCGAAATAGGAGTTGTCCACCGCCTTGGAGATCACGGTGAGCGTGGTCATCAGCGGCACCCCGGCCTTGTGCGCCAGGCTGAACAGACGCGCATAGCGCGACAGGGTGGCTTTCTCCAGTACCGTGCCGACCAGCGGCAGGCGCAGCTTGAAGCGGTCCCAGCGGTAGCGGCCGCTCTCGCTGTTCAGGTACATCCGCAGACCGAAGAAGCTCCCGATGAGCAGGGCCAGCAACACCGGCCACTGATTGACGAAGAAATCCGACATGCCGATCAGGAAGCGGGTCATCATCGGCAACTCGGCATCGTAGCGGGCGAATACATCACTGAAGGCCGGGATGACGAACACATTGATGATGGCCAGTGCGATGGCAATGGCGCTGATCACGAAGATCGGATAGCGCAGGGCCGACTTGATCTGGTCACGGGTCTTCTTCTCGCGTTCAAGGTAGTAGGCCAGTTGCAGGAAGATCTCTTCCAGCTGACCGGTGGTCTCGCCGACCCGCACCAGGCTTATATAGAAGGAGCTGAAGATGGCCTCATGCCGGGCCAGGGCGCTGGCCAGGTCATGACCGGCCTCGAGCATGTCGCTGATCCCGGCCAGGGCTTTAGCCAGGGTGCGGTTGCGGGTGGTGCCGGTCAGGCCGTTGAGCGCCGACAGGATGGGCACGCCGGCGCGCAGCAGACTGTGCATCTGGCGGCTGAACTGGATCAGGTCGGCGAGTTTGACCTTCTCGGGGAAGATGTCGTTGAGGTCGCGGTTCCAGTGACTCTTAACCTGCGCCGGCTGGATCTCGATCGGCACCAGCCCGCCTTCGATCAGACGGCCGGCCACAGCATCGACGGTGTTGGCCTCCACCCTGCCCTCGATCGCATCCCCGCGCGGCCCACGGGCCTTGTACTCAAACAGCGGCATGTGGATATCCCTGAGTGTGCGGTATTAACGCAGAGGGCGCGGAGACGCGGAGGCGCAAAGGCAATATAATATTGCACAGCCTCTTCGCCTGAAGAGGCAAGAGTGTGGCAACGCGGCTGAACAGCACATCCACGATTCTGCCATTTTTAAAACACTCTGCGCCTCTGCGCCTCTGCGCCTCTGCGCCTCTGCGTCCTCTGCGTCCTCTGCGTTTCCATAACCCGGCTCACTCAATCCAACCCGTCAGGCGCATGGCCTCCTCCAGCGAGGTCTGGCCCTCGCCGGCCAGGTCGAGGGCGTGGTGGACCAGCGGCCGGTAGCGGTTGTCGGCCTGGCTGATGCGCTCGAAGGCGCTCTGGTCGTTCTGGCGCAGGGCATCGATCAGGTCGGGGCTCAGATCCAGGATCTCGTAGACGCCGGTGCGGCCACGGTAGCCGGTGTGGTTGCACTTGTTGCAGCCTGTGCCTTCATAGAAGGTGGCGGGCGTCGTGTCCCTGCCCTCCAGGGCCTGCAACCAGGCATGCTCGGCGGCCGTGGGCGTGTGTTCGTTGCGACAACTCTCGCACAGGGTGCGCACCAGCCGTTGGGCGACTATGGCGCTGACCGAGGAGGCCACCAGGTAGGGTTCCAGACCCATGTCGATGAGGCGGATGGCACTGCTGACCGCGTCATTGGTGTGCAGGGTGGACAGCACCAGATGGCCGGTGAGCGAGGCGCGCAGGGCGATCTCGCCGGTCTCCTGATCGCGTATCTCGCCGACCAGGATGATGTCGGGGTCCAGGCGCAGGGTGGTGCGCAGCACCTCGGCAAAGCCGAGGCCGATCTTGGGATTGACCTGGACCTGGTTGACCCGCGACATCTGGATCTCGACCGGGTCCTCGACGGTGATGATCTTCTTCTGCGGCCGGTTCAACTCGCCCAGCGCGGCGTAGAGCGTGGTGGTCTTGCCGCTGCCGGTCGGGCCGGTGACCAGCACCAGGCCGTGCGGCTTGTGGATCTGGCGGCGGAAGCTGGTCAGCACCGCCGCCGGCATGCCCAGGTCGTCCAGGTTGAAGCGTCCGGCGTCCTGGTCCAGCAGGCGCAGCACCGCGGCCTCGCCGTTCTGGGTCGGCACGGTGGCCATGCGCACGTCGATCTGGGTGTCCTTCACCTTCAGTGTGAAGCGCCCGTCCTGTGGCTTGCGCCGCTCGGAGATGTCGCCGCCGGCCATGAGCTTGAGCCGTGAGACCAGGGCGGCGGCGATGCGCTTCTCGTCCATCACCTGTTCGTGCAGCACGCCGTCGACGCGGCGGCGGATGCGCAACACGTCCTCGTCGGGCTCGATGTGGATATCCGAGGCCTTGGCGCGGACTGCATCCTCGAAAATCGTCTGCAGCAGCTTGACCACCGGGGCATCGGACTGGCTGGATTCGGCGGTCAGGTTGCCCAGGTCGAAGGCGTTCTCGGACAGATCCTGGCCGATCTCGGAGGCCAGGTTGCGGATCTGGGCGCCATGCTCGTACATCTGATCGATGGCGTGCAGCAGATCGGACTCCTTGACCACGGCCAGGGTGAGCGGGCGCTTGAGCACCCGGGCCAGTTCGTCGAAGGCGAAGATGTCGGTGGGATCGCCCATGCCGACCAGCAGACCGGTCGGGGTCTCCTTCAGTACCAGGGCGCGGTAGCGGCGGGCGAAGGTCTCGGGCAGCCGCTGCACCACGGACGGATTGAGCTCGAAGGTGCCCAGGTCGATGTAGGGCATGTCCAGCTGTTCGGACAGCAGTTTGAGCAGTGCATCCTCCTGTACATAACCGTGATCGATCAGCACCCGGCCGAGCTTGCGGCCGCTTTTCTTCTGCTCGGCCAACGCGGCCGAGAGCTGGGACTCGGAAATGATCCGGTGCTCGACCAGCAGGTCGCCGATGCGGACTTTCTTGGGCGCGGCCATAGGCATATCCGTTTCCTTACTGGCGTCCGAGGAGATAATTGAGTTGCTGCAGCCGTTGCTCGGCGTAGCGGCGGGCGTCCGGGTTCAGGCCCGGGTTCTCGATGGCACTGCGGTAGGCGCCGGCGGCACGCGGCAGTTCGCCGCTGCCTTCCAGCGCCAGGCCGAGGCCCAGCCACCAGGCCGCGCGCTGTGGCGCCAGCGACAGGGCGCTGCGGTAGCTCGCGGCGGCGTCGGTGTAACGCTGGTTGCGCTGATAGACCCCCGCCAGCAGAGCCAGGTAGTCGGCATTGTCGGCGGCGTTGACCAGGGCGGTTTCCAGCACCTCGATGGCGGCCGTGTCGCGGCCCTGCTCCAGGATCAGGCGGGCATACGGACGGGCCAGGGAGGGGGCCTGCGGGTGGCGCTCGAGGCCGGCGGCGAGTACCTGCTCGGCCTCGCGCCGGCGGCCCTGGTAGATCAGTACCCCGGTCAGGGACTCGCGCGCGCGCAGGTGCCACGCGTCGGTCTGGAGCGCGGCCTGCAGGCTCTGCTCGGCCAGTCGCCACTGACCCTGTCCGAGGGCCGCGATGCCCTCGGCGAAATGTTGTTCGGCGACCTCGGTCGCGCTGAGCGGGCGCGGCGTCTTGCGCATGCTCGGGGCGGCTGTCGCAGCGGCTGTTTCCGCCGCGGCAGCCGCGGCGTCATTCCGGCCGGGTTCTCCGGCTGTCGTCACGGGTGGCGTTGTCGAAGCCGCCGGTTCGGGCGGAGACGGGCGGACGACGGTCGACGCAGAGCGGGTGTTATCCGCCACGGCCCCGGTCTGGACGTCTGTGCCCGGCGCCGGTGTGGACGATACAGGCACGTCCGCAGCCAGCCGCAGCGGCGATGCCGTTTGCACAATCGGCGGTTCCGATGCCTCGACCGCTGCCGGACGGGGGCGCTCGCTGGCCACGGTGGATTGCTGCGGTGGCTGCAGGTAGACCCAGGCCAGGGTGCCGACCAGACCGAGCAGGACCAGCGTCCCGAGAGCGATGCCGGCCTTGTGGGCCGAGCGCGTGGCCGGCGGTGCCGAACGCAGGCCGTCCAGGGCCGCATCCAGCGGCTGTGCCTCGCGGCGCGCGTCGAGATCGCGCAGGACCTGGTTGACCAGACTCATGCCAGCGCCCCCAGCAGCAGGAAGGCGCCGGCCCCGGCGCCGGCGACACCGGCCGCGCCCAGGGTCAGGCGCCAGCCGGAGAACAGGCCGGTCGGGGCGGCGTCCTCGGTATCATGGATGGCGCGGCGCACATCACGATCCGTGACCCGATGTCCGCCGGTGCCGAACGCCGACATCAGGGCCTTGTGGCCGAGGATGTTGATCAGGCGCGGGATGCCGCGGCCGGCCCGGTGCAGCCGGCGCAGGGCGCGCGGGGCGAACAGCCCGGCCTCGGGCCGGCCGGCCGCGGCCAGCCGGTGCTGCACATAGGCGCGGGTTTCACTTGCGGTCAGGGGCCGCAGTCGATAACTGAAGATGATGCGCTGCCTGAGCTGGCGGATGCGCGGCTGCTCCAGCCGGGCGTCCAGTTCGGGCTGGCCGAACAGCACCACCAGCAGCAGTTTCTGCTTTTCGGTCTCCAGGTTGGTCAGCAGCCGTATCGCCTCCAGCGTCTCGTCCGGCAGGGCCTGGGCCTCGTCGATGAGCAGCACCACCTGCCTGCCGGCGGCGGCCAGTTCCAGCAGGCGGTCGGTGATCAGTTTCAGCAGCCGGTGCTGGCCCAGGTTGCGGGGGAATTCCAGCCCCAGTTCCTCGGCGAAGGCCATGCGCAGGGCGGTGGCGTTGACGAAGGGGTTGGGCAGCCAGGCGGTGACGGTGTTCTCGTCCAGGCTGTTGAGCAGCTTGCGGCACAGCAGCGTCTTGCCGGTACCGACCTCGCCGGTGACCTTGATGAAACCGGTGCCGCTGCGCAGCGCGACCAGCAGCGTGTTCAACGCCTCCTGGTGGCTGGGCGATTCAAAATAGAAACCGGTATCCGGCGTGAGATTGAATGGCGCCTCGCGCAGTCGGAAGTGTTCGAGGTACATTCCCTTGCCTGCCCTGTATTCAGTGCTGCGCGGCAGGCCCCGGCGCCTGCATGCGTCCGATGCGTTCGGCCGACTGGCGGACCTGCTCGTTCCAGACCTGACTGTCCCGGCCGGAGGTGACGATGGGCCGTAGCAGGATCACCAACTCGCTCTTGGTCTTGCGTTCGCGCTGGTGCTGGAACAGCTTGCCGAACATGGGCACGTCGCCCAGCCCCGGGGTCTTGGCCACCTCGTTGGTCTGCTGGTCCTTCATCAGACCGCCGATGACCACGATCTGGCCGCTGCGGGCGCGGATGATGGTGTCGGACTCGCGGATGCTGGACAGCGCCAGCGGGATCTCCAGGCTGGTTTCGGTGGAGACATTGATGCTCTTGGTGCGTTCGCTGACCTCGCTGACCGTCGGATGGATGTGCAGGGTGACCTCGTCATCGGCGCTGATCTGCGGGATCACGTCCAGCGCCACCCCGGAGAAGAAGGGTGTGAGCTCGACATTGACCGATTGATTGGTGGTGTTGAGCGTGGTGTTGGTATCGGTCTCCACATCGGTGACGAAGAACTCGTCCGTACCCACCTTGATCACAGCCTTCTGGTTGTTGACCGTGGACACCCGCGGGCTGGACAGCACCTGCACCTTGCCCTGACTCTTGAGCAGTTCGAGGAAGGCGGTGAAATCGTTCATGTTGATGGACAGGAAGTTCATACCGCCGAAGCTGGAGGTCTCGGCCGCGATGATCCCGGCGCCCGGGCTCAGCGTGACCGGTGAACCGGCGAATTCGGATACGCCGTCGGTGATGATGCTGCCGCCGCCGGCCTGGCCGCCGAACACGGTCTGACCCGTCTTCGGCTCGCCCAGTGCGCTCCAGTTGATGCCGGTGCGGAAACCCTCGTTGAGTTCCACCTCGACGATCTTGGCCTCCAGGATGACCTGGCGCTGGACCACGTCCTGCAGCGTGGCCAGGTATTCCTCCACGTCGCGCAGCTCGCCCGGCAGCGCGCGCACCACCAGGATGCCGGCCTGGGCATTGATCACCACCCGGCGGCCCTCCTCCTCGCCGATGAGCATGGTCAGGGCATCCCTGAGTTCGCTCCAGAAATCGGATTCGGAACGGGTGTTGACCTCGCTGCCGGACACCGAGGCGCGGCTGCTGCCGCTGTCGGAACGGCTGCTGCTGGAACCGTTCTCGCCGTCGTCATCACCGCCGCCGGCGGCCTCGCTGACCTGACCCGAACTGACCCGGGTGCGCGAACTGCCGGTGCGCTGGATATTGAGATAGTCCACCTTGAACACCCGCGAGCGCATGCGCGCCGGCATCACCTGGTAGACGTTGCCGTTGCGGCGGTACTCGTAGCCATAGACGTCACGCACTGTCTGCATGACCTCCTCGACGCTGACGTTCTTCAGATCCAGGGTCAGGCTGCCGGCCACGTCAGGATGCACCACCATGTTGTAGGGGCTGTCCTCGACCAGACCGATGAAGAACTGCCGGGCCGGGATCTCGTTGACAGCGATGTCGAAGCGCTGCTCGACCTTGCGGGCCGATGCCGGCAATTCCACCGCGACCGGCGGCAGCAGCGTGTCCTGCACCTGCGGGGGCAGCGCGGGCCCGGCCTCGCGGGGGGCGGTTTCGGATGCGGCCATGGCGGTGTCGATGCTGTCCAGGTTCGGGGCCACGCTGCGGGCATCCTGTTCGGGCAGGTGCTGGCAGCCGGCCGCGCCAAGCGCGGCGACGAGGATCAGGGAGAGTGCGGGGGTCGGAGATTTCATGGTCACGGTCCTTCGCCTGCCCGCTCAGGGGCGCTGTTTTATCCTGCTGGGCTGCAATCGCAGCGTGCTGCGACCACTGGCCGTTTCGATCATGACCGCGCCGTGGCGAATGCGCAGGATGCGCACCCCGCCCAGGCGGTCGCCTTCCGTCACCCGGATGCCGTTGATGACGGCCTCGCGGCGGTTTTCCGTCACCCGGGTCCAGGTCAGTCCTGCATCCGCCATGCCCTGTGCCCCGCGCTGTCCGCGCGGGTTGGGGGCGGTCGGGTCGGCCAGGGCGGAGGCTGTGGCCGGTCCGGCCGCAGCGCTGCCCAGCAGCAGCAGCAGGGCGGCCAGTACCGCAGGCTTGGCAGGGGCTGTCCTCATGAGTGTCCGAGTGTATATAAATTCAGTTTTATCATGGCATTAGGGTGATCCTTCACCTCATACTCCAGGCTGTCCCAGAACAGGGTCCAGGGCAGCTGCTCGACCTGCTGCAGGAAGCGGCGGGTGGCGTCATAGCCGCCTTCCATCTCCAGGGTCAGGTTGTAGCGGCCGACCGCCGGGCCGGTCGCTGCAGCGGTCGGGCCCTTATTGAACAGCGGGGCGCCGGCATGGCTGTGCAGCTGGCGCAGCTGCAGTCCCCGCGTCTGCGCCAGGATGCTTTGCAATAATTGCGCCGCCTGCTGCGGGGCCAGTACCCCGCCCAGCCGCGCCTGCAGCCGGGACTCGCGCTCGGCGAGCTGCGCCTGCAGCGCGGCGATGCGGTCATGGCGTTCCTGTTCCGGAGTGGCGCGGCCGCTGGCCAGATCGCGGGAACGGATCTCCAGCGCAGTCAGGCGTGTCTGCAGGCTTTCCAGTTCGGCCTGGCCCTGATGCAGGGCCTGCCAGGTGGGCTGAATCAGCAGCAGGTAGAGGAGATAGCCCAGGATCAGGCCGGTGGTCAGCAACAGGAAGGCGCGCTCGCGCAGAGACAGCGCATCGATGCGGGCCTGCCAGTTCCTGAAGGTGTCCATGTTCATGAAGTCGGTTCCCTCCGGTCCGCCCGGCGGCTGAGTCGCGTGCTGTCCGCGTGGCGGTTGCTGAGGCTGAAGCGTACGCCCCCGGTCTCGGGCCCGTTGTCGATGCGGACCTGGCTCAGCCCGAGTTCGCCGAGGTGATCGCTGGCGCCGAGCTGTTCCAGGTAGGCGGGGACGCGCTGGGCGTCCCAGGCCCGGCCTTCCAGGGTCGCGCCGCCGTCGGCCAGCAGTTCGATGCGGGTCAGCCACAGGCCGGTTGTCTGCACCCGGGCCAGGCCGGTCAGCAGGGCGGAGAAGCGCCGTTCCGGCGCCTGGAAACTGTCCAGTTCCTCCAGCACCTGATCCAGCAGGCCGCGGCGCTGTTCCAGCTGCGCAATCCGGTTGTCCAGCGTCTCGAGTTCGCTGCCGGCCTGGGCCTGTTCCAGGGCATCGATCTGCTGGTTGAGGCGGACGTGCTGGGTTTCCAGGGCGGCCAGGTTGTGCTCGACCTGGGCCAGCTGCCAGCGCAGCCCGGCATAGATCCCGAGCAGCACCAGGACGGTGATGCCGAGCAGCTGCAACAGGGTCAGCGCCGAGAAGACCTTCTTCTCGTGACGGAAGACCGGTTGATAGAGGTTGATTTGTTGATACATGTCACAGATATCGGACGCAGCGCGCCGCGCTTTATAGTGCGGCGCGGGTTTTTTTCCAGCCTGTGCCGGAAGTTACGTCGATATCTTGACGCGGGAAGGGAGGCGGCGGGTCAGCAGGCCGTCGCGCCGTTGAGGACGAGGGTATCGGTCAGCTGACTCACCGAGGCCAGTTCGTGCCGGTCGAGATAGTCGAGAATGCCCCGGTTGATGCGCTGGCAGATCAGCGGATCGTAGAAGAGCGCGGTGCCCACGCCCACGGCGCTGGCGCCGGCAATGAGGAACTCGAGGGCATCCTCGGGCGTGGTCACCCCGCCCTGGCCGATGATGGGAATGCCGTGGGCGCGGCAGACCTGGGCGACCTGGTGCACCTTGAGCAGGGCGATGGGCTTGATGGCCGGGCCCGACAGGCCGCCCTGGTTGTTGCCGATCACCGGGGTGCGGCTGTCGATGTCGATGGCCATGCCCATCAGCGTGTTGATCACGGCGAAGGCATCCGAGCCGGCCTCGATGCAGCGCCGGGCGTTCTCGGCGATGTCGGTCTGGTTGGGCGAGAGCTTGGTGATCAGCGGCTTGTCGGTCACGGCGCGACAGGTCTCGACCACGCGCGCGGACATGTCCGGGTCGTTGCCGAAGGCCACCCCGCCCTCCTTCACGTTGGGACAGGAGATGTTGATCTCGATGGCGTCGATGGGCGAGTCGTCGAAGCGCCGGGTGACCGCCTCGTACTCCTCCAGGGTGGAGCCGGAGACATTGGCGATGAAGCGGGTCTCGTCGAAATCCAGGGTGGGCAGGATCTCGTCGACCACCTTGTCCACGCCCGGGTTCTGCAACCCGATGGCATTGAGCATGCCGGCCGGGGTTTCGTAGACCCGGTGCGGCGGGTTGCCCAGCCGCGCCGCACCGGTGGTGCCCTTGAGGCAGATCGCTCCCACGTCGCGGTTGGAGAAGCCGGCCACCCGGGTGTACTCCTCGCCGAAGCCCACGCAACCCGACAGCAGCACCAGCGGGCTGCTGAAGTGCAGGCCGCAGAAGTCGATGGCCAGTTTGTCGGATAGCGTGTCTGTCATAGTTCACTTGTCTTGGACGTCACGGGCACGTCATTGCGAGCGTAGCGTGGCAATCTCATAATGCAGCATCTAACGGTGGGAGATTATTCGCCACGCTCACCCCTTCGGGGCCGCCCTGCGGGCGTTCTGCGCTCGTAAACTCGCTTGTGCCGCGGTGCTGCGCGCCTCGCAATGACGAGTCTGTTGCATTGCGCGTGCTGCGACGCCAATACTCAATATATGCTGCACGTTGTCCTGTACCAGCCGGAGATCCCGCCCAACACCGGCAATATCATACGCCTTTGCGCCAACACTGGCAGCCGCCTGCACCTGGTGGAGCCGTTGGGGTTCGACTGGGACGACCGCCGGCTGCGCCGGGCCGGGCTGGATTATCGCGAATTCGCCGAGGTGACGCTGCACGCGGATCTCGACCGCTGCCTGCAGGCACTGCCCGACACGCGCCTGTTCGCCTTCTCCACCCGCGGTCGGACGCGCCACACCGAGGCCGGCTTCCGCGCCGGTGATGCGCTGCTGTTCGGCCCCGAGACCCGCGGCCTGCCCGCCTCGGTGCTCGATGCCCTGCCGGCGGAGCGGGTCCTGCGCCTGCCCATGCGCCCGGACAGCCGCAGTCTCAATCTGGCCAATACCGTGGCCGTGGCCGTATTCGAGGCCTGGCGTCAGCTGGGTTTCGAAGGGGGCGTCTAGCGACCCAGGTCGCCGAGGAAGAAGTTCGATACCAGCCGTTCCACGGGCACGAAATCATCGCTCAGCAGGGGCAGCTGTGCCAGCGGCGTGCCGGTCTGGCGCAGGGGTTCGGTGATGCGCATCCAGCGACGTTCCAGCCCGTGGCGGGCAGCGAGTACCGGCGGCGGCGCCGGGCCGTTGCCGGCCGAAATGACCAACGCCAAGCGCATCGGCTCGGCCGGAATCTGATCCAGCCAGACGTCCACGTGAGTGAATTCCGTGGCCAGCGTCTTCATGATGCTCTTGACCAGGCGCGAGTCCGGGAAGCTGTCCACCACATTGAGCAGGTACAGCCCGTCGGGTGCCAGCCGGGTACGTACCAGCCGGGCGAACTCACGGGTGACCAGATGATAGGGCACCGAGATGTCATGAAAGGCATCCCCGACGATGACATCGAAGTTCGCTGGGGGCTGCCGCTGGAGGGCAATGCGGGCATCGGCATGGAGCAGCCGCATGCCGGTCGTGTCCAGAAACAGCTGCTGCTCGCTGGTCCGGGTCACCAGGGGATCGAGTTCGGCCACCGTTACGTCGGCCGCCGGGCTGCGTGCGCGCACGGCGCGCGGCAGGGTATAGGCGCCGCCGCCGATGAAGAACCAGCGCAGGCTTTCGCTGCGTTCCGGCGTAAAGTGCGCCAGCACCAGCTCATCCATCAGGTGGACATAGGGAGCCAGCAGCAGGTCGGGTCGGGTCGCGTGATTGGTGCCATGCATCAGGTGGTCGAGGACCAGGCTGCGGGTGGTGCCGTAGGGATGATCGCCGCTGTCATCGATCACGCGGATGCAGAAGTAGTTGCTTTCGTTGTCGCAGGGATTGGCGAAGCCGTCCAGCCGGTAGGTCAGCAGGGTCAGCACCAGCCCGGCCGCGAGCATGGCCGGCAGTGCCGGCCGTGCGGCGTGACGCAGGAAAGGCGCTGCCAGCAGGAACAGACCGATGGCGGTGGCGATGATGACACCACGGGTGCCGAAGTACTGGATCAGCCAGTACCCGGTGACGAAAGTGCCGAGGATGCTGCCCAGTGCGGCCAGGGCATGCATGCGGCCGACGATGTGACCGGTACGCCGGTCGTATTTCAGCGCCAGGGTGGTGAGCAGGGGGGTGACGATGCCGAGCAGCACGCCCGGAATGAAGAACAGGGCCAGGACATAGAGGAAGCTTGCGCTCAGCAGCGACAGTTCCCGGGCCTCGATCAGCGGTGCGATCAGTGTCAGCAGAAACAGGATGCCGAGGCTGAACAGGCCGCCCAGCGCCAGCGTGATGCCGGCTGCCGTCTCACCGGCGCCGCGATCCGCGAGGATGCCGCCCAGCCAGTTGCCCAGCGACAGGCCGGCCAGTATCACGCCGATGATGGAGGTCCAGGTGTAGAGCGATACGCCCACATAGGGTGCGATGAGCCGCCCTGCGACGATTTCCAGTACCAGCAGGAAGGCGGAACTGAGAAAGACGGCGGTGCCGTACCAGCTGATGCGCAGTCGCTCCGACATATATGGCTCCCGGGCCGGACGGATGCCGTTTATGATAAACCAATCGGCGCGGGGTCGTGACAGTATTCGAGCGATTCACCGCAACGCCGGCAGCGATACTGCACGCCGGCGCGGGCGCGGTTATGGCGGGTGGTGCTGAGTGCATGGCGGCGGCAGCCGCAGCGATAGGCATGGCGCCGCTGCCGGCGCACCGGCACGCCGTCCAGCGCATAGTCGCCGGTGGCCCGCGGCGTCACGCCGAAGGCGCGCATGAGTGCCCGCCATTCCCGGCCATGCGGTGCCGTCCGGCCGAAACGCTCCCAGACCAGGTAGTGGGCGACCTCGTGCGGCACCGTCTCGCGCAGGTGGCCGGCAAGGTCGAGCGCGAACACCCAGGGGTTGTAGCGGATGCAGGCCCGGCCGCCCCGAACCCGGAACTGCCCCGCCGCCCGGCCCCGCAGGTCGAAGTCGATCGCCGGCAGCGGGGCGCTGCGTTCCAGCAGCCGGTTGCCGCGGCCCAGGTACAGGCGCGTCTGCTCCCGCACCTGCTGCTGCTGCAGCGGCGTGATGGGGGCGACGGTCGTGCGGAAGGCGGAGGCGGTCATCGTCCGTGAACGATGCGGCGCCGGCGCGCGGCAGTCAAGCCGCGGCCCGGTTCAGCTGACCCGCCGGCGGATGGTCTGCCCTTCATGGGCGGGAAAGCGGGTGATATTGCCGCGGCGGTTGCGGAACTCGGAGATCAGCCGGCAGGCAGGGACGACATAGCGTTTGTCCATCTCCATGGCCTGTTCCAGCAGCCCGATGCCGCGCTCCTCTCCCAGGCCGGTGAAATACTTGCCGGCGCCGAACACAATGCGGGCGTCATCCGGATTCCGGGCCAGGATCTGCTCGTAGGCGTCGCAGGCCTCCTGGCTCGTACCGTAGCGTTTGACCAGCGCGGCGAACTCCATCGCCTGCCGGCCGCGCAGGCCATCGCTGCCGGCCTCGGCTCTGAGCGCCTCCAGACGCTCGCGTTCGGCGCAGCTTTTCTGGTGACGCAGTTGCCAGGCATCCCGTTCGCGCGCCTGCCAGGCGGCATCGACGCGTTCCAGCAGCCCCGCGTAGGCATCCTCCAGCAGTGCCTCGGCCGCGGGCGGCGCGGGCAGCCCGGGGAACTGCGCCTCGCCGGCGGCGATGGCCTGCAGGCGTTGCTTGAGGCACGGCATGCTCTCGCTGCCGCTGCCGCGGGCCCAGGCCTCGCGCAGCCAGCGCCGGGCCTCGTCGGTCTCCAGCCGCCGCGGCAGCAGCACGCCGAGGTTGCGGTAGGGGTTGATGGTGGGCTCGGGGGCCTTGTCGGCGATGTGATGCACGCTGGGCCAGTAATCCTGTTCCAGGAACCGACCCATAACGCTTTGCATGACCATCCACTCGGCGGTGTCCTCGTAGCCCAGGGTACGCAGGGCATGGCGGTCACGCGCATGCTGCTGGGCCGGCATCAGGGGCGAGGTGAAGCGGTGAAACAGCCGGGTATAGCGGTCGAAGAAGCGCCCGATCAGCAGCCGGGCCGGACCGCTGCCGGCGCAGAAATGATTGCGGTACTGAACCCAGAGCTGGCGCAGCTGGGTGATCCAGCTGCCGAGCTGCATGCGCTGGCGCGACAGTTCGCCCAGTTGGGAGGCGATCCAGGCCTTGAGCTGGGCCTCGCTCAGGCATTGCAGCGCCGGCATGCCGATCAGCAGCGTGTGGGTCATGACCAGGGGAAAGCCGCTGACCGGCGTGCGCAGCAGGCGCACGTCGAACTCACCGGTGATGCGGATCTCGTGCACTGTGGCACCCTGCAGTTCATGGCGCACGGATTCAACCAGTGCGTGCAGCCTCGGGGCCTCGCTCAGGCTGACCACCTCGCCTTCCGGCCGCGCGAAACGGGCGCGGCCCAGCACCAGGGTGCCGCTCAGGCCGAGTGCGAGCAGGGCATGATCGAGGTAGCCCCAGGGGGTCTCGGGCAGCAGCCCGTTGGCGGCCAGGCGCAGCCCGGCGATCAGAACCAGCAGCGGGAAGGCGACCAGCCAGGCATAGCCGGCCAGCGCCAGCCCGGCGGCGGCAGCGCGGTAGCGCAGGGGGTGCTCGGCATGCCAGCGCCCGGGCAGCTGCTGCCAGGAATCGCGCAGGGACTGTATTCGATCGGTAACGGATTCCAGCATGGGGCGGCCTCAATACGATTACGGGATGCTCACCCCATCGGCACGGCAGGACCGGCCTTGTGCGGCCTCCTTCACAACTCCGGGAGACAGTGCCCGCGAGCCGGGCGGAATTGCCACACGGATCACAAAACCCATCGCAATCCGGTACCTGCAATCACGATTTATGGTCCCGGCGAAAGCGGGTAGAATGCCGGTTCATTCACTACCGTGCAGCGCATCCCATCCGTGGCAGATCTCAATCCCCAGCAGCGTGCCGCCATGCGGCATGTCGACGGCCCCCTGCTGGTCCTGGCCGGCGCCGGCAGCGGCAAGACCCGTGTCATCACCTGCAAGATCGCCCACCTGATCGAGGATCATGCCCTGTCGCCGCGTTACATCACCGCCGTGACCTTCACCAACAAGGCCGCCCGGGAGATGCGCGAGCGCGTCGGCCGGATCCTGAGCCGCGGCCAGGGCCGCGGCCTGTCCATCTCGACCTTTCATACGCTGGGCCTGAACATCCTCAAGCGCGAGCACAGGCGCCTGGGCTTCAAGGCCAGTTTCAGCATCCTGGATGCGGCCGACAGCGCCCACCTGATTCGAGAACTGATCGGCAAGTCACGCCTGGCGCTGGATCCGGACGCCGCGCGCTGGCAGATCTCGGATTGGAAGAACGACCTGATCTATCCGCAGCAGGCGGTGGAACAGGCCGCGGATGACCGCGCCATGGCCTGCGCCCAGCTCTATGCCCAGTATCAGCGCAGCCTGAAGGCCTACAACGCCTTCGATTTCGATGACCTGATCCTGCAGCCGGTGCGTCTGTTCCAGTCCGACATGGAGGCGCGCGAGCACTGGCAGGGTAGGATCCGCCATCTCCTGGTGGACGAATACCAGGACACCAACGGCGCCCAGTACGAACTGGTCCGGCAGCTGGTCGGGCGGTTGGGATTTTTCACCGCCGTGGGCGACGACGATCAGTCCATCTATACCTGGCGCGGCGCCCGACCCGAGAACCTGGCGCGGCTGAAGGAGGATTATCCGCGGCTGAAGGTGATCAAGCTGGAGCAGAACTACCGTTCCAGCGGCTGCATCCTCAAGTGCGCCAACACGCTCATCGGCAACAATCCGCACCTGTTCGAGAAGAAGCTCTGGAGCGCGCTGGGCTACGGCGAGCCGCTGCGCATCATCGGCTGCCGCGACCCCGACCACGAGGCCGAACGCGTGGTGTCCGAGATCCTGCACGCCAAGTTCACCCATGGCGCGCGCGACGGCGATTTCGCCATCCTCTACCGCGGCAACCACCAGTCGCGCCCGTTCGAGAAGGCGCTGCGCGAGCACCGCATCCCCTATCATCTGAGCGGCGGCATGTCCTTCTTCGAGTACAGCGAGATCAAGGATCTGGTCGCCTACCTGCGGTTGCTGGTCAACGAGGACGATGACCGCGCCTTCCTGCGCGTGGTCAACACCCCGCGGCGAGAGATCGGCACTACCACGCTGGAAAAGCTCGGCGAGTACGCCAGCGACCGCGGTGTCAGCCTGTTGTGCGCCTGCTACGAACTGGGACTGGCGCAGCACCTGAACAGCCGGGCGGTGAAGAAGCTGCAGGAGTTCGCCAACTGGGTGGTGAGTATTGCCGAGATGGCGAAGGGCGGTGATCCCATCGAGGTGTTCCGTCAGCTGCTGAGCGACATCGATTACGCCGGCTGGCTGCAGGCGCAGGCGAAGGATCCGGACGAGGCCGACCGGCGCTGGGCCAACGTCGAGGAACTGGTGAGCTGGATGCAGCATGCGCAGCGGCAGCTCGACGGCGATGTCACCCTCGGCGACATCGTCGGCCGCATGAGTCTGATGGACATCCTGGACCGCAACCAGGACGATGCCGGCGGCGACATGGTGCACCTGATGACGCTGCACGCAGCCAAGGGCCTGGAGTTCCCGCATGTCTACCTGGTCGGCATGGAAGAGGAGATCCTGCCGCATCGCACCAGCCTGGAAGAGGACAGCCTGGAGGAGGAGCGCCGGCTCGCCTACGTCGGCATCACCCGGGCGCAGAAAACGCTGACCTGCACCTTCGCCCGCAAGCGCAAGCGCGCCGGTGAATGGCTCAGCACCGAGCCGAGCCGTTTCCTGGAGGAACTGCCGGCCGACGATATCGTCTGGGTGGACCGACGGACCGAGGTCGACCCCGAGGCGCGCCAGGAGCGCGGCAAGGCGCATCTGGCCAATCTGAAATCGATGCTGTCCTGAGCAGCTGTTCCGCCGTCCGAGAAGGGAGCGCCATGTCAGTAACCATGCATATACATAATCCCGAACCGGGGCTGGTGGTGGATGAATTCGATGTCTACACCGAACTGCTGCCGCTGGATGGCGCCGGGATCATCGAACTTGGCTGCGGTGCCGCGCAGCACACCCGCGCCATTGCGGGAACCGGACGCCCAGGGTCCATCCTGGCCTGCGAAGTCGATACGGTGCAGCACGAGAAGAATCTCGCCATTGACGACCTGCCGGGTGTGACCTTCGTCCATGCCGGGGCCGAGGCCATCCCGGCAGAAGATGCCAGTGCCGACATCGTGATGATGTTCAAATCCCTGCACCACGTGCCGGTCGAGCTCATGGACACGGCCATGGGCGAGATTGCCAGGGTGCTGCGTCCGGGGGGTATGGCCTACATCTCCGAGCCGGTCTACGCGGGGGATTTCAACGAGGTGCTGCGCCTGTTCCATGATGAGCGCGAGGTGCGCGAGGCGGCCTTTGCCGCGGTGCGGCAGGCGGTGGAGACCGGTCTGCTGGAACTGGCCGGCCAGCACTTCTTCCAGACCCGGATGGCGTTTGCCGATTTCGCCGACTTCGAGCAGCGGGTGCTGAACGTTACCCATACCCGGCATGAACTCGCGCCCGAACTTCATGAAACAGTCCGCAGGACGTTCGAGCAGCATCAGGGCCCCGAGGGCGCGCGCTTCCTCATGCCCATCCGGGTGGATCTGCTGCGCCGGCCGGGCTGAACCCGGGCATGAAAAAACCCCGCCGCGGTCACCCGGGCGGGGTTTTTTTCATGCCCGATGCGCAGGCTTACTGGCTTTCGGCCACCATGTGCTCGACCACGGCGCGCATTTCGGCCTCGGAGCAGTCCATGCAGGTGCCCATGGGCGGCATGGCGTTGAAGCCTTCGACGGCATGCTTGACCAGGGTGTCCATGCCCTTGTCGATGCGCGGGGCCCAGGCGTCGGCCTTGCCCAGCACCGGGGCGCCGGCCGCGCCGGTGCCGTGGCAGGCGAAGCACTTGCTCTGATAGATCTCCTTGGCGCGCGCCACGTCGACGCCGCCGCTTTCGGCTGCTGCAGCCTTCGCCGGGGCGGCGGTTTCGGACGCGGGTGCGGATGCGGCAGTACCGGCCTCGGCCTCGATGCCGCTTTCGTTGAGCATGAAGGCGATCGCGCCGCGCAGCTCGTCCTCGGAGCAGTCGGCGCAGGTGCCCTTGGGCGGCATGGCGTTCAGGCCGTTGGTGGCCGTTTCCAGCAGGCCGTCGAGGCCCTTCCCGGCGCGCGGCGCCCAGGCGGCGTTGTCGCCGGTCTTGGGCGCGCCGGCAACACCACTGCCGTGGCAGGCGATGCAGAAGTTGTTGTAGATGTCGCTGCCGCTGCGGGCGGCACCGCCGCCGGTCTCGGCCGCCGCGTCCGCCTCGCCGGCGGCCGACTTGCCGGCGACCTTGACCGTTCCGACGGGGGCGATCTGGGCTTCGATGTTCTCCGCCTGCATGGGATCGTCAGCGGCCTGGACGCCGGCGGCCAGGAACAGCCCCAGCAGCAGGGTACTGCCGAGGCGTGTGAAATTCGCGCATGTCACCTTATACATCGGTTCCTCTCCATCGTGAGTCAAATCCGTGCCGATTCCGGCTCAAGGCGCGTGAGTATAACGAGAAAGGCCCATGGCGGAAAACTGCCCTGCCCAGTCCATGACGGTTCAAGTCAGGGCCGGGTCCGCCGCTACCCCCTTCAGGAAGGACTCCAGGCCCGCCCAGGGATGCGTGCAGGCCGCCGGAGCGGAACCGGGTTCATCGGGATTCCCATCATTAACAGTGGCTTGCACAAGATGAACATACAACCGGTTGCAGTCCCGTTGCCGTCGATCACCTCGGAACCGCTGCGCCCGCCTCAGGCCAGACCCGCCCAGGAAAGCGCGCGGCCGGTCCAGCCCGCTCAGCACGGCGAGGCGGCCAGCGAGCAGTCGCAGCAGCGTGACCCGGCACATGCACAAGGCACGGACCGTCCGGAAGGGACCCGGGGCGGTATGCTGGACGTATTCGCCTGAGATTGCAGGAGTGAGGCAATGAAGATCGACAACGCCATGCAACTCGCCCTGCTGGGGTTGAACCGCAGCCTGGCCGGGGTGCGCGACACCGCCGGACAAATCGCCGGCACCGGGCAGTTGCAGGCCGAATCGCCCGCCGGGCTGGCCGGCGCCCTGGTGGAACTCAAGACTTACGAGTTGCAGGGACAGGCGTCGGCGCAAGTGGTCAAGACGGTCGACGAGATGATCGGCAGTCTGTTCGACGATAAGGCCTGATCAACTGACAGCAACATGGACCCAGGGCGTGCGGGGCAGTAAACTATACCGTTAACGCGCCCGTAGCTCAGCTGGGTGAGCCGCGATTCGCGCAGCGAAGGCAAGGCCATTTAACATGGCCTTGCCAGAGGCGAACGCCCGGACGCCTGCGTTCGGGCCGGGGAAGCGGCGCAGCCGCGCGAGCGCCGCCCGTATCGCCCGCAAGGGCGATCAGGACTCCCCACATACATGATAAACTACCACTCGTTTAGCGCCCGTAGCTCAGCTGGATAGAGCGCCACCCTCCGGAGGTGGAAGTCAGGGGTTCGAATCCCTTCGGGCGCGCCAATTCCATTGCCGCACCCTCGCGATTCCCGGCCCCTGCGGGGCGTTCGCCGGGCTGCGTTCGTCCCCCCGGACGAACGGTCCCGCCTCACCCCTTCGGGCGCGCCAATTCCCACTCATTTCTCTTCCTTCGCCAGTTCCGCCTCCAGCCGCCGCTGCACCCGCTGCGGGGAGCCGGTGCGCCGGGCCAGGCGGTCGTAGGCCACCGGCACCACGAACAGGGTGAACAGGGTCGCCGACAGGATGCCGGCCATGATGACGGTGCCGATCACGGTGCGGGTCTCGCTGCCGGCACCGCTGGACAGCAGCAGCGGCAGTGAGCCGGCGGCGGTGGTGATGCCGGTCATGATGATCGGGCGCAGGCGGGTGTCGGCGGCCTCCACCAGCGCCTCGCGGAAGGGTTGGCCGGCGTCGCGCAGCTGGTTGGCGAATTCCACGATCAGGATGCCGTTCTTGGCCGCCAGACCCACCAGCATGATCAGGCCGATCTGGCTGTAGAGGTTGAGCGTCTGGCCGGAGAAGTAGAGCCCCAGCAGGGCGCCGACCATGGCCAACGGCACGGTGAAGATGATCACCAGCGGATGGACCCAGCTCTCGAACTGGGCGGCCAGCACCAGGAACACCACCGCGATGCCGAGGATGAAGGCGAACAGGATGGAGTCGCCGGCGAACTTGTAGTCGCGCGACTGGCCCTTGTAGTCGATGATGACGCTGCCCGGCAGGTGCTCGCGCGCCATGGCCTCGAGCCGGTCAAGCACCTGGCCCAGCGCCGCGCCCTCGGCCAGGTTCGCCTCCAGGGTGATGGAGCGCACCCGGTTGTAGCGGTTGAGACTGAGCGAGTCGGCGAACTCCTCCAGCTGCACCAGGTTGGCGAGCGGAATCAGACGGCCGCTGCGTTCGGAGCGCACATAGATGTTATCCATGTCGTTCGGGGTGCGTTGGCTCTCGCGCTCGCCCTCGATGATGACATCGTATTCCTGGCCGGCGTCGATATAGGTCGTCACCCGGCGCGAGCCCAGCATGGACTCCAGGGTGCGGCCGATGCTGCCTACGGTCACGCCCAGTTCGGCGGCGCGGTCGTAGTCGATCACCACTCGCAGCTGCGGCTTGGTCTCCTTGTAGTCCCAGTCGAGACCCACCAAGCCGGGATTGTCGGCCTCGATTCTCTCCACCAGGATGTCGCGCCATTCGGCCAGTTCCGCATAGGTGCCGCCGCCGATGACGAACTGCACCGGCTTCTGCACCCGCGCCCCGAAGCCCTGGCGCATGACCGGGAACACCCGCACCCCGGGCAGGTCCGACAGCCGCTGGCGGGCGTCGTCCATGATGTCCCAGGCCGAGCGGCGCTGCGACCAGTCGCTGAGCACATTGATGGCGATGCCGGTGTTGAAGATCTCGAAGTTGCCGAAGGCGCGCGGGGCGCGCACCAGCAGGCGGCTGATCTCGCCGGCCTCGACCAGCGGCATCATGCGCCGTTCGATCTCGGTCATGTAGGTCGAGATGTAATCATAGGAGGCGCCCTCCGGTCCGGAGACCATGAGGTAGAACACGCCCCGGTCCTCCCTGGGGGCGTACTCGTCCGGGATCCGCTCCAGCAGCCACAATGAACTGCCGAGGATGCCGGCGAAGACCAGCCCCACCACCCAGGCGTGATTGAGCGCGCCCTGCAGCAGGGCGTGATAGCCGCGCCGCACCCGGTCGAAGGCGCGGTCCACGGCATGCGCCAGGCGTGCCCGACTGCCGGATTCAGGCAGCAGCTTGGAGGCCAGCATGGCCGAGAGGGTGAGTGCGACGAAGCTGGAGAAGGCCACCGCCGCGGCCATGGTCAGGGCGAACTCGGAGAACAGCCGGCCGATGTCGCCGCGCAGGAAGGCGATGGGGACGAACACCGAGATCAGCACGATGGTGGTGGCGATGACCGCGAAGCCGACCTGGCGGGTGCCGCGAAAGGCCGCCACCAGGCGCGACTCGCCGTACTGCTCGATGCGCCGGTGGATGTTCTCGATCACCACGATGGCGTCGTCGACCACCAGGCCGATGGCCAGCACCAGTGCCAGCAGGGTGAAGATGTTGATGGAGAAGTCCAGCGCCAGCAGCACCATGAAGGTGGCCACCAGCGACACCGGTACCGTGACCGCCGGCACCAGCATGGCCCGCGCACTGCCCAGGAACAGGTAGATCACCCCGATCACCATGCCGATGGCGATGAACAGGGTCTTGTAGACCTCGTTGATGGCGCCGGAGACGAACACCGAACTGTCATAGCTCTGCTTGAGTGCCAGCCCCTCGGGCAGGCCGGCGTTGATGCGCGCCATCTCGGCCTTGGCCGCCTCGGCCACGGCCAGGGTGTTGGCGGTGGACTGCTTGATGATACCCACGCCCACCATGGGCACGCCGTTGCCGCGGAAGAACAGCCGGTCCTCGACCGTGCCGCGCTCGACCCGGGCCACATCGCCCAGCCGCACCAGGTGGCCGTCGCTGCCGCGGGACAGCACCAGGCGCTGGAACTCCTCGGCGGTGCGGAAGCTGCGCTCGGTGCGTACGGTGAACTGGCGCAGGGCGGAATCCAGGCTGCCGGCCGGCAGTTCCAGGTTCTCGGCGCGCAGCGCGGCCTCGACGTCGGCGACAGTCAGGTCGCGCGCGGCAAGCGCTTGACGATCGAGCCAGATGCGCATGGCATAGCTCTGGCCGCCGCCGACCCGCACCCGCGCCACGCCGTCCAGGGCCGAGAAGCGGTCCAGCAGGTAGCGCTCGGCGTAGTCGGTCAGCTCCGGCACGCTCATGCCCTCGCCGGCGAGGTTCAGCCACATGATGACGTCTTCGTTGCTGTCGACCTTCTGGATCTCCGGCGGGTCGGCCTCCTCGGGCAGGTCGTCGAGCACGCCCGAGACCCGGTCGCGCACGTCGTTGGCGGCGGCGTCGATGTCGCGGTCGGTGCTGAACTCGATGTTGATCACCGAGCGGCCATCCTCGCTGGTCGACTGGATGAAGCGGATGCCCTCCACGCCCGAGATGCGGTCCTCTATCAGTTCGGTGATGCGGTTTTCCACCACGTTGGCCGCCGCACCCGGGTAGAGGGTCTCGACCGAGACCACCGGCGGATCGATGTCGGGATATTCGCGCAAGGGCAGGCGGTCGAAGGACATCAGCCCGAAGGCGATGAGCAGCAGCGACAGCACCGAGGCCAGGACCGGCCGGGTGATGGAGAGATCGGACAGGATCATCCGTCGCTGCCGTCCGAGTCCAGCGACTGCAGCAGCTGCGCCAGCGGTCGGCTGCCGTCGTCCACGGCGCCGATGCGCACCGGCTGGCCCGGACGTGCCTTCTGGGTGCCGTGGGTGATGACGGCATCACCCGGCGCCAGGCCGGAGTTGATCTCCACCCGCCCCGGCCGGCGGGCGCCGATGCCGACCTCCTGGCGCACTACTTTGTTGTTATCATTGCGGTCCACGCGTTGCACGAACTGGCGCTCGCCCTGCGGCATCAGCGCCTCTTCCGGAATGAACAGGGCCCGGCGATCGGGCCGGCGTATCTCGACCTGCATCAGCAGCCCGGGCTTGAGCCGGTGTCCGGGGTTGGGCAGCAGGGCGCGGACCCGCACGGCGCGGGTGGTCGGATCGATCCGGCTGTCCACCGCCTTGATCTCGCCGGTGAAGGTCTCGCCGGGCCAGGCCGGGCTGGTGGCCTCGATCGCCAGCCCCGGCCTCACCGCGGCCAGGAAGGTCGCGGGGACGGTGAACTCCAGCTTCATCACCGCGTCGTCATCCAGGGTGACAAGCGGATCGCCGGGGGTGACCAGGTCGCCGACGCTGATGTCGCGCAGCCCCAGCACGCCGGCGAACGGCGCCCGGATCATCCGATCAGCGAGGCGCGATTCGATGGCGGTGACCCGCGCGCGGGCGGTTTCCCATTCCCGCCGGCGTTCGTCGAGCAGGGAGCGGGAGGCCTTGTCCTGCGCTTCGAGCGATTCCACCCGCCGGTACTGGCGGTGAGCCTCCTCCAGGGTGGCACGGGCCTCGGCCAGCTGGGCCTGCTCCTCGCCGCGCTCGAGTTCGACCAGCAGCTGGCCGGCCTCGACCCGGTCGCCGTCGTCGAAGTGGAGGGCGCGGATGGTCTCGGTCACCGTTGCCGTGAGCACCACCGATTCATTGGCGCGCAGGGTGCCGAGCGCCTCGATGGCTTCGCTGAAGCCTTCCTCGCGGGCCTCGGCCACGATCACGACCGGACCGGCAGGCTCCTCGGCGCGCAGTGCGGCCGCCAGTGACAGGCACAGACCGCCGAGCAGGATCAGGGCCGAAAGCGGATGATGCGGTTTCATGAGACTCCCGGGTACGCAGGTCAGGGTAGGGTTATGACGTGCGGCAGCGTCGAATCAGTCCCTGGCAGACCCGGCGCTTCGGCGCGACAACAATGGACCGCGCAGGCGATCAGAACAATGACAGCGGCCAGGCGGGATAGTTCAGCCGGGTCCGACGCCCGGGGTCCGGGTTTGATCCGCATCAACCTGTCTGCAATGAATCGCTGCCGGGCGTTTCAACACCTCGCGGCTCGGCTATGCTTGAGCAATCGAAACGGATGAATTGCGGAGATGAAGGCGATGAGCAAGGGCTATTTCACAGCGTTGGTACTGGCCGCCACGCTCGGGGTGGGCGGCTGCGCCACCTACCAGGGGCCGCAGGAACAGGCGGGGATGGTGATCGGCGGTATCCTCGGCGGTGTGCTGGGCTCGGAGGTCGGCGGCGGGCGCGGCCGTACCGCGGCCATCATTGCCGGTACCCTGGCGGGCGCGGCCATCGGCGGCGCGATTGGCCAGTCCATGGACGAGGTCGACCGCATGAAGACCGCCGGCACCCTGGAGACGGTGCGTACCGGCGTGACCTCCACCTGGCAGAACCCGGATACCGGCTATCAGTATGCGGTCACACCCACCCGCACCTACGAGACCAGCAGCGGTCCCTGCCGGGAGTACACCATCGATGCGCAGATCGGCGGCCGTACCGAGCAGGTCTACGGCACGGCCTGCCGCCAGCCCGACGGCAGCTGGAAGGTGGTCGAATAGGCGTCCGGCTCAGGCGTTCGTCCCGCTCCGGGTCAGTTCCCGGATGCCGGCCCACAGCAGCTGCAGCTGCTGGCGGAACTGGCCGCCGATGGCGCCGGGCTGGGCCTGCTTAAAGATCAGGATCACGCCGTAGAACTGGGCGATCAAGGCTGCCATCACCACCGGCACGGGCGTGTTGGCCGGCAGTTCGCCGCGCTCGATCGCGCGCGTGAGTTGCTGTGCCAGCAGGCCGTCCAGGCGCTGCTCGGCCAGCGTCTCGATGCCTGCGCAGTCGGGAAAGCCGAGGCGTTTTTCCGCCTGAGTGAGCGGCTCCTCCTCGCGTTTCTCCCGTTGCTGCGCCTGCCAGGCGATCCACTCGCCCCAGGCCTGGGGCTCGGCCTGAACTCGCCTGGCCGCGGCCTGGAACACCGCCTCGATCGCGGCCAGCCCGGGCTTTTCCGCCGCGGCCTGGCTGGCATGCCATTGCAGTTCCAGGGTCCAGAGCCGGCCCAGGTAGGCCAGCAGGTCGGTCTTGCGGGGAAAGTAATTGAAAAAGGTCGCCTCGGAGATCTCTATCTCGGCGCACAGGTCGCGCACCGCCACCTCGTCCAGGCTGTGGCGCGCCAGTTGGACGGCCAGGGCCCGGGCCAGGTTCAGGCGGGTGCGGGCCGCCTTGCGTTCTCGCAGTGGGATGTCGTTGGTCGCCATGACGTCAGTTCCCTGAGCAGGATGCAGGCCGGAACAAGGCCATATGACCGTTTCCGGCATCTGCGGTCTGGTAGAGTTCTCTATAGTTGCACTAAAATTAGTGTTAACTTTAAATCAAGTCAATACTCAGATTAAAGTGATCGACGTGGCGATCTGACCCAAATCAAGCCATTTGACGTGCCGGTGCGGCTACAATGAGTGCATGCCACCAGTGGGGGAGAGACGATGAGTTGTTTCGAGAATCTCATGATCGGCCAGGCGCCGGCGCTGAAGACCCAACTGCGTGCCGCTGCCCTGGCGGCCGCCACGGACGTCCCCATCCTTATCGCGGGCGAGAGCGGAACGGGCAAGGATCTGCTGGCCCAGGCCATTCACCGGGAGAGCCGGCGTGCCGCCGGTCCCTTCGTCCCGGTCAACTGTGCCTCGCTGCCGGACGGGCTGGTCGAGTCCCTGCTCTACGGTCACCGGCGCGGGGCCTTCACCGGCGCCGTGGTCGACCAGGCCGGTTACATCCAGCAGGCGCGTGGCGGCACCCTGTTCCTGGACGAGGTCGGCGAACTGCCCGGCCCGGCCCAGGCCAAGCTGCTGCGCTTCCTGGAGACGCGCGAGTGTCAGCCTCTGGGTCAGGCCCGGCCGGATCAGGTCGAACTGCGGGTACTGGCCGCGACCAACCGCGACCTGGCCGCGGACGCGGCCGCCGGGCGCTTCCGCCAGGACCTGTTCTATCGGCTCAACGTGGTACCGGTGCAGATGCCGGCCCTGCGCGAGCGGCGCGAGGATATCCCGGCGCTGGTGGAGCATCTCACCGGGCAGCTGTCCCGGCAGCACGACCTGGCGCCGCCGCGCTACCCGGCCGCCACCCTGACCCGGCTGCAGCGCTATGACTGGCCGGGCAATGTGCGCGAGTTGCGCAATTTCTGCGAGCGCGCCCTGATCCTGTTCAGCGGCCGCGAGGTGCAGCCATCGAACCTGCCGGCGGAGTTGCGCGCCCCGCAACCGGCAGCGAAGGTCGGCGGCTTCGCCCTGCCGGCCGGCGGTGTGGATCTGGGTTCACTGGAATCGGACCTGATCCAGCAGGCGCTGACCCAGACCGGCGGCAACCGCAGCCGGGCCGCGCGGCTGCTGGGGCTGACCCGCGACACCCTGCTCTATCGCATCAAGAAGTGGGGAATCGAGTGCTGATTCATAGTCGTATAGCCACGGAAAGCCCGGACAAAGCGCTGTAGGTTGGGTTAGGCGCGACAGCGCCGTAACCCAACGAGCGCAGCCTGAATGTTGGGTTACGCCCTACGGGCTAACCCAACCTGCCTGCTACAGGGCTTTGTCCGGGTTTTCCGTGGCCATCGATCACAACGGCCAGGCCCGGCGCGCCAGCGCCACACTCACGATGTAGGCGAACACCAGCAGCGCCAGCACACCGAAGCCGAGTCGTACCGGTTTGGCAAAGCGCGGTTTCAGCGCCAGCATTCCCAGCAGGATATAGACCACCAGCGCGACCAGCTTGGCTGTCAGCCAGTCCTGGGCCAGCGGATACTGGCGCGACAGCACCGCCAGGGTGATGCCCGAGGCCAGCAGCAGGGTATCGTTGATGTGCGGCAGCACCTTCACCGGGCGCAGCCCGAGCCAGGCCTCGCGCCACAGCATCAGTGCCAGGCGCAGGGCAAAGCCGCCGCCGCTGATGATCACGGTGGCGACATGCAGGATTTTTATGGCGGTGTAATCGGGCATTGTTGTCGTTGGTCTGGTTGTGAATGGCCGCGCCCCGGCGCGGACAGGGCCGCAGCTGACGGTTGTATCTGTGTTTATTGCAGGGTTGCACGCCGGCGGCGGGCAGGTCTACTGTAAACTTCAGACACCGGCCTGAGGGAGACTGCGCACCACATGGCCCAATACTACTCGATACGCCGCTTCTGCCCCTACCAGGGCGTGATTCAGGTGGTGGACGTGGGCAATGCGCGCGCCTATTCCACCGACGGCCGCCACTGGCAGGTACGGGTGCAGAATGCCTCGGGACGGCTGCGCTGGCATGCCACCGACTGCGATGCCGGCGACCTGGCCAGCCGCGAGACCAATGCCGACCAGCTGATGCGCGCACTCAACGAACGTCCGCCCATCCCTTTCCCGCTGGCCGACCGGTTCGAGTTGTGGCTGCTGCACCGGGAGACGCGTCTGCCGCTGGCCATCGTCAAGAGCCGGGTCACGCGCGAGGAAACGGAGTCGGACCGCATCACCAATCCGACCTGGCAGCCGTTTCTGATGTCGAGAAACGAGTTCCGCTCCCCCGCACTGGAGGCCGCACGCAGCCATTGTGACCCGCACGTGCGTCCGCCGCGGGCCCAGGATGTGCTGGAACGCCAGGTCAACCTGGCCGGACGGCCGCTGCCGGTGCTGCAGTGGTTCGAGCGCCTGGAGGATGGCAGCGGCATCGGTCACGGCGGCATGCGGGTCGAAGGTGAACTCACCGGCCGCCACCTGCCGGCCGAGGCCTTCCCGGAACTGCTGGTCGATCCCGAGTGGCCGCAGGGCCTGGAGCGGGAACTGGTGCGTGAATACCATGAATGGAACGCGCCCTTCCTGCTGGCGCACCAGCGGCTGCGCGAGGACACGCGCCGCTGGCTGGAGACGGCCGCGCGCCAGCGGCCCGAAAGCCTGCTGGACAACTATCCCATGTATCCGCAGGTACTGGATGCGGAGGCCATGCAGGTCACCCTGGTCTCGGCCAAGCTGATCAAGGCCTCCTGAGTTTCATGCCGGACAGTGAACTGATGCGGCTGGCCGAGTCCCTGCGGCGTGAGCAGGCCGAGTACCGGCTGAGCGCGCCGCCCGGCGAGACCGAGGCCCGGTTCGAATTCATCGGCCGCTTCGAGCACACAGCGGTCATCTGGCAGGCGCGGTTGCGGGCGCTCGGCAGTGGCCGGCGCGAGCAGTTCATCGAGATCGGCCCGGCCGCGGGCGAACGGCGGCCGCTGACCGTGGGCCTGGCGCTGGATCGCATCGATCCGCCCGCCATCCTGAAAACCGTTATCATGATCCGCAACTACAAACGCCTGCGCGAAGGCCGCCACGCCTGGCGGGCCTGAGTGCAGGCGTCGACGAGGACATTGCATGGCACAACTGATCAGCCTGTCGCGCGCCGCCCGCCTGGTGGGGGTGAAGCGCGCGACCCTGCAGAAACAGATCCGCGAGGGCGAACTGCACACCTTCGAGGGCGAACTGGACCTGAGCGAACTGCTCAAGGTCTATCCCAAGACCGACCTCGACGGCAGCGGGATGGTGGAGCGTGCCGACCGCATCATCGAGAACGCCTTCGGCAAGGTGCTCGACACCAAGGATCTGCCCGACGCCGAGGTGCTGGCCACCCGCGTCACCCTGCTCAGCCACGAACTGGGCACGGCGCGGGCGCGGGTGAACCGCTTCAACAAGCTGGTCAGCCGTATCAGCGACAAGCTGGATTCATTGGAGCAGGCCGTGGGCGATCCGGCCGTGAAGGCCTTCCGTCAGTGGCTGGAGAGTGAGATCGACGAAGTGCAATCCGCGCAGGGCCTGCACGATGAGGTGCTGGCCACCGATACCTTCATGCGCCTGCTGGCCGCCCACGTCCAACTCAAGCCCAGCGGACACGACTTCTTCCTCAACGGCAGCGAGACCCTGCTGCACGCCGGGCTGCGTTCGGGCATGCAGTTCAGATACGGCTGCACCGACGGCAGCTGCGGCCGCTGCCGGGCGAAGGTCATCAGCGGCGAGGCCAAGCGCGTGCGGGCCTACCCCGAATGCCTGTCGGAAGACGAACTGGCGGCGGGCTATGTCACCCTGTGCGCGCACACCGCCATGACCGACGTGCTGCTGCAGGTCGACGAGGTCATCCGGCCGGAGGAGATCGAGTCCCAGGTCCTGCCTGCCACCCTGCGCCGGGTCGACGACCTGGGTCAGGGCATGGTCGGCCTGGTGGTCAATCCGGTTGAGCCGCACCGGCTGCAGTTCCTCTCCGGCCAGTCGGCGCGGATCCGCATCGGCGATGCCGCGGCCAGCTACCCCATCGCCAGCTGTCCCTGTGACGAGACCCAGATCGAGTTCCACATCAACACCGCCGACGACAATCCGCTGGCCGCACGGGTGGCCGCCGGGCTCGACGACGTCGAGACGCTGGATCTGGAAGGCCCGCGTGGCGACTTCGTTCTCAACCTCGAGTCGGTGCATTCGCTGGTGTTCATCGCCTGGGATCGCGAATTCGCCTCCATCAAGAGCCTGATCGAACAGGCCCTGGCGCTGGACGTGGCCGAACAGATCTACATCTACTGGGTGACCACGGACGGCAGCAGACCCTACCTGCACAACCTTTGCCGCGCCTGGCAGGACGCCATCGACAACGTCAACTACACGCGGCTGGAGGCCGATCCCGCAGTCTACGGCGCGCGCGCGCGGGAGGTGGTTGGCGATACCCTGGCCGAACTGGCCGGGCAGCACTACAACGTGAAGGTGTTCGATTTCTACATCGGCGGGCCCGAGACTGTCACCGAGGCCAGCCGCAAGTATCTCGTCGCCCGCGGCGTGCCCCCGGCGCAGGTGCGCACCCGGCACGACTGACCGAGTCCCGAGTTATATGTAGTTAATTCAAATGAGAATGATTGTAATTCACTGCTGCTTTGCGCATTCTTGCGCCAGAGGTGAATTGCAATGCGACGTCTTCTTTTCCTGCTCCTGACCTGTCTGCCCCTGTCGGTGCTGGCGCAGGTCGATACCGGCCGGCTGGTGCAGATGGTCGACTACATCGGCGTCGATTATGCCGCGGCCGTGGCCGATGGCGAGATCATCAGCCAGGGCGAATACCGCGAGATGCAGGATTTCGCCGCCGCGGTGCGACGGCAGATCGCAGCGCTGGAGGCAGGTAAGGCCAGCGCCGAGTTGGCAGACCAGGCGCGGCAGCTGCAGCAGCTGGTTGCCGAGCGTGAAGCGCCGGCTGAAGTCGCCGGGGCCGCGGCCGCGCTGTCCCGACAGCTGTTGCAACGCTGGACATGACAGTGGTTCCGCGCCGCGCCCCCGACCTGCGCCGCGCCCGGGCACTGTTCAGCGAACACTGCGCCAGCTGCCACGGTGTCGAGGGCCGCGGTAACGGTGCGCTGGCCTCAGGCATGGAGCCGGCCCCGACCAATTTCCAGGATCCCGAACGCTATGCCCAGCGCACCCTCTATGGCCTGTACAGCACGATCAGCCTGGGTGTGGAAGACACCGGCATGGCCGGGTACACCGGCCAACTCAGTGAATTCGAACGCTGGAGCCTTGCCTTCCTCGTCGGCAGTCTCGCGGCCGACAAGGATGCAGTGGCCGCGGGGGCGGCCGCCTGGCAGCAGGCGGCTGGCGGGCATCCGCTGCAGTCCCTGGATACCCTGACCACCACGACACCGGAGCAGGCCGGGGCGGTCTGGGGCGCGGCCGGGCGGATCCTGATGGCGCATGCGCGCACTCACCCCGAGGCGCTGTTCGCCGACCGGTCACCGCTGGCGTTTGCACGCGACCAACTTCAGGCCAGCGTTGAGGCTTACCGGGGCGGTGATCGGGACGCGGCCCATGCCGCGGCCGTTTCGGCCTATCTGGACGGCTTCGAACTGGCCGAACACGGCCTGGATGCGGTAGCCCCGGAATTGCGCCGTGAGATCGAGGCCGCCATGACGGCCTACCGCGGGTTGGTGCGCAGCCAGCTGCCGCCGGCCCGGGTGGAGGCCGAGGCGCAGCGGATCCTGGAGCAGCTGGACCTGGCAGCAAAACGGCTGGAAACCGACACCCTGTCGAATACCGCCGCCTTCAGCGGCGCGCTGGTCATCCTGCTGCGCGAGGGGCTGGAGGCCTTGCTGGTGGTGGCGGCCCTGGCCGCTTTCCTGATCAGGACAGAGCGCCGCGAGGGCCTGCGTTATCTTCATCTGGGCTGGGTCGGCGCGCTGTTGCTGGGCGGGCTGACCTGGTGGTTGTCGCGATCATTGCTCGATTTCAGTGGCGCGAGTCGCGAGATCACCGAGGGCGTGGCCGCGCTGGTGGCCATGACGGTGTTGTTCTATGTCGGCTTCTGGATGCACAACAAGACCCATGCCCGCCAGTGGCAGCGTTTCATCCAGGGCTCGGTGGAGAAGGCGCTCAGCACCGGCACCCTGTGGGCGCTCACCGGCCTGGCCTTCGTGGCGGTCTACCGTGAGGTGTTCGAGACCATTCTGTTCTATCAGGCCATGTGGGTGCAGGCCGACGCGACGGGGCAGGGCTACATGCTGGGTGGCTTCGTCGCGGCGGCGGGCCTGCTGGCGATGATGGGGTGGTTGATCCTGCGCTACAGCGTGCGGTTGCCGCTGCGACAGTTCTTCGCCGTGACCAGCCTGTTCATGTTCATGCTGGCCATCGTATTCGCCGGCAAGGGCGTGGCGGCATTGCAGGAGGCCGGCAAGCTGCCGGTCGATCCGGTCAGCTTCCCACGCATCGAACTGCTGGGGATCTACCCGAACCTGGAGGGGCTGCTGCTGCAGGCACTGCTCGCGCTGATCGCGATCGGGCTCATCGTGGCCGGCCGCCGACAGTCACCGGCCGCGGCTGGCTGAGCCGGACGGGATTCAGCTGCGGGTCGCGGCGGCGTTGGCCAGGGCGTTGACCCGGGCGCGGATGGCCTCGGCATCGGTGGTATGGATCGACTCCCGGATCAGGATGCGCATGGCATCCAGCGCCTCAGCCACGACATCCTCGTGTCCGTGCTGGGCGGCGACCTTGTCTACGATAAGACAGGCTTCGTAGAGGCCTTCCTGGCGGCCGTCGAGAAATTCGTCCCTGTTCTGCTGGGTGTCGACCTCCGTTGCCGGGGCTTGTCCCTCGGGGTCGAGATCGATAATGGACGCGTTGTGTGATGGATTCATGATCGCTTGTCTGTGTTGTGAATTTCGATCAGGTCCGGCCGCGCTCCCCCCTGGAACTTCCGGGCAACCGGACTACCTACCTTACCCCAGTCCGACAAATAATCCACCCCTTGACTGATTGCCGACTGTAACGACCGGGGAATTCAAGTGTAGACCACAGCCCGGATAAGCCAAGGTATCTTTGCCGGTATCCGTAAGCATCTGATCCGACGGCAGTATAAGCATTAAATAATTACAATATCATGATATGGTGCGACGGATGATGCCTGCCTCAGGCGGCTTCCATCCCCAGCAGCCCGCGCAGATGCGCCGCCACCGAGCGGCCCAGCGCGGCCAGGGCGTAGCCGCCCTCCAGGCAGGAGACGATGCGTCCGCCGGCATGGGTGTCGGCCACCGCCTTGAGCTCGCGGCTGATCCAGTGGTAGTCGGCCTCGGTGAGCAGGAACTGGGCCAGGTCGTCCTCGACGTGGCCGTCGAAGCCGGCCGAGATCAGCAACAGTTGCGGACGGAAGGCGTCCAGCGCGGGCAGCCAGTGCTCGCGGATGGCCTCGCGGAAGGCCTCGCTGCGGGTGCCGGCCGGCAGCGGCACATTGATGATGTGGTCCGACCGGGTCCCGGCCCCGGTGTGCGGGTAATAGGGATGCTGGAAGCTGGAACACAGCAGCACGCGCGGATCCCCGGCGAAGATGTCCTCGGTGCCGTTGCCGTGATGGACATCGAAGTCGGCGATCGCCACCCGCTCCAGCCCGTGCCCGGCCAGGGCGTGGGCGGCGGCGACGGCCACATTGTTGAAGATGCAGAAACCCATGGCGCGGCTGCGGGTGGCGTGATGGCCGGGCGGGCGGACACTGCAGAAAACGGCACCGGCATCATCCCGCATGACCAGGTCCACGCCCAGGATCGCCGCACCGGCCGCGCGCCGGGCGGCCGGGAGTGAATGGATGTTCATGCCGGTATCCGGATCCAGCGCCCGGCGGCCCTGCTCAGGGGCGGCGGCGAAGACGGCCTGCACATAGTCCGGAGCGTGCGCCAGTTCCAGCTGCTCCGGAGTGGCCAGCGGCGCCTCGTAGTGGCGCAGGGCCTGGTCCAGTCCGGTGGACAGCAGCTGATCGTTGATGGCCAGCAGTCGCTGCGGGCTCTCGGGGTGTCCCGGACTGTTCTCGTGCAGCAGACAGTCGGGATGCGAGATGAAGGCGAGGGTCATGGTGGCCAAGTCTGCGCCCGGTGCCGCGATCACTGCAACCCGCCTGTTAGGCGGATGCCTTTATACTCTACCTTTCAGGCAGCGTTATCCGCAGGTGGAATGATGGGCCCGCATTACCTCAACCGGTTGTTCTCCCCCGACAGCATCGCTGTGTTCGGCGCTTCCGACCGCGCCGGTTCGGTCGGCAGCATCGTCTTCCGCAATCTGCGCGAGGGCGGCTTCAAGGGCGCGCTGTTTGCGGTCAATCCGAAGCACCGCAAGGTACAGGATCAGCGTGCCTACAAGGATCTCGCCGCCATCGGCAAACCGGTGGACCTGGCCGTGATTGCCACCCCGGCGGCGACCGTCTCCGGGATCATTGCCCAGTGCGGCCAAGCCGGCGTGCGGGCGGCCGTGGTGCTGTCGGCCGGCTTCGGCGAGGCCGCGGCCGGGGATGCCGGCGAGCGGCTGCAGCGCGAACTGTTGGAGACGGCGCGTCAGCAGGGGGTGCGCATCCTGGGACCGAACTGCCTCGGCATCATGCGCCCGGACGCGGGACTCAATGCCACCTTCAGCCACAACATCGCCCGCCGCGGCAAGCTGGCGCTGGTGTCCCAGTCCGGGGCGCTGTGCACCGCCGTACTCGACTGGGCCCAGGCCGAAGGCATCGGTTTCTCCGCCATGGTCTCGCTGGGCGACGCGGCCGATGTCGATTTCGGTGACCTGCTCAGTTACCTGGCGCTGGATCCCTGGACCCGCGCGATTCTGCTCTATGTCGAGGGCATTCGCGACGCCCGCAGTTTTCTCAGCGGCCTGCGCATCGCCGCGCGCATGAAGCCGGTGGTGGTGGTCAAGGCCGGCCGCCATGCCGACGGCTCACGCGCCGCCGTCTCGCACACCGGCGCCCTGATCGGCGGCGATGATGTCTTCCATGCCGCCCTGCGCCGGGCCGGCGCGGTCCGCGCCTACACCATCAAGCAGCTGTTCAATGCCGCCGAGATCCTGGGCGGCGGCGAGCACCGTGTGCGCGGCAGCCGGCTGGCGATCGTCACCAACGGCGGCGGACCGGGCGTGATGGCGACCGACCGCGCGGCCGAACTGGGCGTGGCGCTGGCCGAACTGGCCCCGGCGACCCTGCAGGCGCTGGAGCAGGCGCTGCCGGCGCACTGGTCGCATGCCAACCCGGTGGATCTGCTGGGGGATGCCGGTCCGGAGCGCTATGGCGCAGCGGTCGAAGCCTGCCTGCGCGATCCCGGCGTGGATGGCGTGCTGGCCATGCTCACGCCGCAGGCCATGACGGACGCCGCGGGCTGCGCCGAGGCGGTCAGTGCGGCCGCCGGTCACGGCGCCAGGCCGCTCATCACCTGCTGGATGGGCGGGCCGCATGTCGCCGCCGCCCATGCGTTGTTCAATCGCCGGGGCATTCCGCACCTGGACACGCCCGAGGCCGCGGTGGAGGCCTTCGCCTATCTGGCCAGTCACCGGCGCAATCAGGAGTTGCTGCTGCAGGTGCCCGGTCCGCTGGGCCGGCGCAGCCGCCCGGACCTGGAGGGGGCGCGGCTGATCATCGAGGAGGCGCTGGCGTCCGGGCGCAGCAGCCTGAGCACCCTGGAGACCAAGGCCGTGCTGCATGCCTTCGGCCTGCCGGTGGTGCCGACCATGGAGGCGGCCACCGCCAACGACGCCCTGGTGGCGGCCGAGGCGCTGGGTTTTCCGGTGGCATTGAAGATCAACTCGCCGGACATCAGCCACAAGTCGGACGTGGCCGGTGTACGGCTGAACATCACCAGCGCGGCGGACGTGCGCAGCACCTTCAATGATCTGCTGGAGGCCGCCCGCAGCCGCCGCCCGGACGCCGAACTCAGGGGGGTGACGGTCGAGCCCATGTACCGCCGCGCCAACGGCCGCGAGTTGCTTATCGGGGTGGTGCGCGACCCGGTATTCGGCCCGGCCATCAGCATCGGCGCCGGCGGCACCATGGTCGAGGTGATGGAGGACCGCTGCGTATCGCTGCCGCCGCTGAACCGCTTCATCGCCCGCGGCATGATCGAACGCACCCGGGCCTGGAAGATGCTGCAGGCCTGGCGCAACCTCCCCGCGGTTGATTTCACTGCGCTGGAGGACGTGCTGCTGCGGGTCTCCGAACTGGTGTGCGAACTGCCGCAGCTGCAGGAACTGGACATCAATCCCCTCATCGTGGACGAACAGGGCGCGCTGGCAGTGGATGCGCGCATGGTCGTGGCCTACCCGCCGCCCGGTGCCCGGCGCTATGCCCACATGGCCATCCATCCCTATCCGGGTGGGCTGGAGACCCGCGAGCAGCTGGCTGACGGCACCGACGTGATCCTGCGCCCCATCCGACCCGAGGATGCCGACATCGAGAAGGACTTCATCCGCCGGCTGTCCTCGCAGTCGAAGTACTTCCGCTTCATGCAGGCGCTGCAGGAACTTACCCCCGAGATGCTGGTGCGTTTCACCCAGATCGACTATGACCTGGAAATGGCGCTGATCGCGGTGGTCGGCGAAGACGGCGGTGAGCGCGAGATCGGGGTGGCGCGCTACAGCACCAACCCGGACGGGCGCAGCTGCGAGTTCGCCATCGTGGTGGCCGACGAATGGCAGCACAAGGGCGTGGGCAACCGGTTGATGGCCAGGTTGATGGAGATCGCCCGGGCGCGCGGCCTGGAAGAGATCGAAGGCGAGGTGCTGGCCGCCAATCAGGAGATGCTGGCCATGGCCGCCAAGCTCGGGTTCAAGGTCACGGTCAGCGACGAGGACCCCAAGCTCAAGCACATCAGCCGGCGTCTCTAGGCGCGGCCGCGCGATAGGGCGCGTAGGTGTAGTATTTCGGTCGCGTATCCAGGCGGGCATGCAGCCAGTGCACGCCCAGACCGGAGGTGCTCAGCCACAGCGGTGCCGGCGACAGCGCCCGGGACAACGCGGCCCCGACCCGCCGCCAGAAGGCGTCGCGCTGGGCGGCCGGTGCCGTGCGCACGAAGGTCAGCAGATGCGCATAACAGTCAGTGGGTTCCCGTGGACAGGGCGCGATCAGCCGGGCATCGCCGCCCGGATTGGCGAATTCGGCAATGCCGTCCCCGCCGCAGTGGCGGTTGAACTGATCGGCAAAGCTGTGCGGGTCGGGCCTGGCCCCGGCCAGTGAAGGGGCGTCGACACACACCTGTTCGTAGGGGCGGTCCAGCGAGTCGAGCGAAGTGGCCGGCGTCTCCCAGAAACAGGCGGCAAAGGGCAGTTCGGCCAGAAATCGATTGAAACGCTCGCGAAAGTCGGGGGCGTCCTGCCACAACTCCATCACCCGGCGCCGGGACAGGGCTGCGCCGTCAGCGAGTATCGTTGCCTTGCATATCCGGCCGCCGTCCCCGGTCGTGCTGTGAAACCGCCAGTCCGTCATGCCGTTGCTGCGACCGGTCACTGGATGCCGCTGTTGAACAGCGAGCCCACGCCGGCGGTCGCAGCCATGGCCAGTACGCCCCAGAAACTGACCCGCATGGCGCCGATCAGGCGGGAGGCGCCGCCGGTATGTGCCGCCAGGATACCGAGCGCGGCGAGGCAGATCAGCGAACTCACGAATACCGTGGCGATGAGTTGATCCAGCGAGGCCAGGGCCGCGCACAGCAGCGGCAGACCTGCGCCGACGGCGAAGGACAGGGCGGAGGTCAGGGCGGCCTGGATCGGCCGGGCGGTGGCGACCTCGGAAATCCCGAGCTCGTCCCGGGCGTGTGCCGCCAGGGCATCCTTGCGCATCAGTTGCTGCGCCACCTGGTGGGCGAGCGCCGGTTCGAGGCCCCGTTCCATATAGATCCCGGCCAGTTCCCGCTGTTCGTAGCGCCGGTTCGTGGCCAGTTCCCGCCGCTCGCGCTCGAGGTCGGCCCGCTCGGTATCGGCCTGGGAGCTGACCGAGACATACTCGCCGGCGGCCATGGACATTGCGCCGGCGACCAGACCGGCCACGCCGGCAATCAGTATATGTTCATGCGTGGCCTGCGAGGCCGCCACCCCGACGATCAGGCTGGCAGTGGAGACGATGCCGTCGTTGGCGCCGAGGACCGCCGCCCTGAGCCAGCCGATATGCTGGGTGCGGTGATGTTCGGGTGGTGGTGGCATGGTATGAGCTCCGCTGCAATGTGTCAGCCGGTGATGTAATGCTCCAGCTGTTCGATGATGAACTGCTGCTCGGCGATCAGGGCGTTGACCAGGTCGCCCATGGAAACGATGCCGATCAGCCGGCCGTCCTCGAGCGCAGGCAGATGGCGGATGCGGTGTTTGGTCATCACGGCCATGGCCTCGTGAATGGTCTGGCCGCCATGGGTGTAGAGCACGCTGCGGCTCATGATGTCGCTGACCCGGGTGCTTTTCGAGGAGCGGCCCTTGAGGATGACCTTGCGGGCGTAGTCGCGTTCCGAGATCAGGCCGACGATCCGTTCATCCTCCACCACCAGAAGCGAGCCGATTTCCTTTTCCGACATCAGGTAGATGGCGTCGTAGACGGAGGCCTGCGGGTGAATCGTCCATACCTGGCCGCCTTTGTCCTGCAGCAGTTGCTTGATGGTTTCCATGCGGGAATCCTCCATAATGCGGGGGTGTCCTTATCGAAAGGATAGTTGCTCGAACAGGCCAATCCAGCGGCTGGCTGCCGGGCCGGGAGTGTCCCGTTCATTCAGTGTTCAGCAGGGACGGCCGATACTGCCAGCACAAGGGGGACGGCATGCGTCGATGGCTGACAAACGGGTTCCGTCTGATGGGGGTACTGATCGCGACGCTGGTCGCGGCGGGGTGTGCCCAGCGGCCGGTCGTGCCGGCCGCGGGCGCCGTGCCGGATCCGGGCTGGAGCGAGTCCCGGGCGCAGCCCCGGCGCGAGCAGCGCCGGCAGCTGGTCGCCCATGCCGAACGGATGCTGGGCCATCCCTATCGCTACGGCGGCGAGAGCCCGCAGCTGGGCTTTGATTGCAGCGGGCTGGTGTATTTCAGCCATCGGCAGCTGGGTATCGAGGTGCCGCGCACCACCCGCGACCAGCGCCGCCGCAGCCGGGCAGTGCCACTGCAGGCCCTGCAGCCGGGGGATCTCGTCTTCTTCGATCTCAGTGACACCAAGACCCGCCATGTCGGCATCTACATCGGCGGCGGCCGATTCATTCACGCGCCCACTTCGGGTAAACGGGTATCGGTGTCCAGCCTGGACAACCCCTACTGGCGCCGGCACCTGGCCGGGGCGGGCAGTTTCCTCTAGTTCATGGCTGCCGGTCGGCGGTTTCCATCAGTGTCTGCACGATGATTGCAATGGCGTTGCGCATGGTGTCCAGCGGCAGGTGCGGCTGATCGGCGAGCGTGCCCTGTGCCTGTATCGGCAGCAGCGGCACATGCAGGAAGCCGCAGTGCAGCGAGCGTCCCTGTTCACGGCTATGGTGCAGGCTCTGATACAGCGTCTGGTTGCACAGGTGAGTGCCGGCATGATTGGAATGCGCGGCGGGGATGCCGGCCCGGGTGAGCGCAGCGATCAGGCGATGCTGCGCCGGCAGGGTGCTCCAGTAGGCGGCCGGCCCTGACGCGATGATGGTTTCCCCGCGCGGTTGGTTGCCGGCCGCGTCCGGCCGCTCGAAATCCTTCAGATTGATCGCGATGCGCTCCAGGCACACCCGATCGCGGCCGCGGGCCTGGCCGGTCAGCAGGCAGTAATCCGGCCGCAGCTGATCCAGCCGATCGCGCAGCAACGGCCAGGCCTGATGGGTATGGGTGGGCAGGATGGCGAAGTGCAGTTCTGCGCAGCACCGCAGCAGCGGCGCGGGCAGATCCGTCTGCAGCGACTCCACCAGCACCTGGGAGGCGTTGACAGCATTGTCGAAGGGTTCGAATCCGGTGATCAGGATACGCATGCCCGCCTCCCTTCGCGGCTCCCCCTGCGCTGCAGACGCCGGATCAGACCGCCATGTGTCCCCGCCATACCATGAGGCCGAGGACAGCGAAGCCGGCGGCCAGGATGCTGCAGGCGATGCCCGGAAGCAGTTGCCCGCGGCCGTTTGTCTGCTCCCGGTTGCGGATGCCGACGAAGGCGCCGGCGGCGGCGACCAGAAACCCGAACTCGCTCATGAACAGCAGGGTGAGCGTGGGCAGACGGGCCGCGTCTGCCGGCTCGGCCGCGCCGCCGCGCAGCAGGGCGAAGGCCAGGACGATGCCGATGCCGGCGGCGATCCAGGGAAAGTTGAGTCGCTTCATGCCGGCTCGATTCTATGCCGACGGGTACGGCATTGCCAACGTTTGCGTCAGCGACAGGCCGCCGCCGGTCGGGCCGACAAGGCGTCGTACTCGTGCCTATTTCCGGCTCGGAATGACCTCGGCCAGGAACCGGGCCGTGACCTGGTCCATGCTGGCGATGTGCTGGAACAGCCAGGACGGGAATACCTCGTAGATGTAGTGTCGCAATGCCGCCATATCGCTGTCTGTCTGCCAGTGCGCGATGACCTGCTCCAGTTCGGCATAGACCCGGTCGTGTTCGCCCTTGTGAACCGGATAGACCGGGAAACCGTACTGGCGCATGAGTTCCTCTTCGCGGGAGAAGTGGGTGCGCATGTGTTCGAGCAATGCCTGCAGCCGGTAGTCCAGTGCGTGCCTGGCCTCGGCGTATGTCGCTGCCTGCGGCAGTAGTACGAGCACTTCGTTGAGCAGATCGATCTCGTCTTCATGCACCGCGTTCATTTCGGCGTTGGACACCTGGGGCAGATCCTCATGGCGCAACAGCCGGGGCGGATGCGGGTCCCGGGATGTGGGTGCATTCTGTGTCATTGACGTTTCCTCCGTGTGCGTGCCTGACGGCAACGGCCAGGCCGGTGCAGACATGCTGCACCCCTGCCCGTCCCGGGGAACTGACAAAGGTCAAGGCGCGAGGCGGGCCGTGTTCGCGCGCCTCCGGCCGCGGCCGCCGTGCGCGGCAGTGATCCAGCTGCGCCGGTATCCCGGCAATCCGGGTTGAAACGCTGCCGCATTCTTGACGAGTGCTGAAGCGACGGTGCCCGCTCACGCGCTCCAACGCGGCTCGCGGTCCGGTGAGTCGCCATAAGCATTTAACCGACAAGGGATTCCTGATACTGCTGCCGCAGACGACAGAATTGGAATATGACTTGCACAATGAAATCGCGATCCCGGCACCCGAACGGGATCGGCAAGGGCAAAGCCAATTTCATGGGTACGACATGGTGAAACAGAAACAACATCAGCGGCGTCGGAACTGGCAGCGGATGCTGGTGGCCGTCACGGGACTCGCCTTGCTCCCGGCGGGCTGGGCCGCGCCCGGCATGAGCTACCAGGTGCTGCCGGCCAGGGTGATCTCGGAAAGCGGGGCGACCGAGATCACCCTGATGGTCGAACAGCCGAGCGGGCGCACCTGGATGCTCAGCCAGCAGGGGGGCGCATCGCCTACCTGGCAACCGCTGTCCTATGGCGACGGCCAGGGCCTGACCACGGCCACCATCCCGCGGCCCGCCCCTTACGCGCCCCAGGACTGAGGCTCAGCCGGGACGCGGCCTGCCGCACCCCCGGCGTCGGCGAGCGCCGGCGTGCGGCACAGGCCATCGATCAGCTGTTTCCAGTACGTCGGCGCATCCGCGCTCCAGGCGGCCTCGTGCAATTGCTGCAGGGCCGGGGCGTCCTGCGCCAGCCAGTCGCGCTGCCAGCGCGCCAGTGCCCGGGGGCCGCCCGTCCGGCACTGCTCGACCAGCGTCATGCGGATTTCCCCACGGCCGGCCAGATCGCCGCCACGCCGGGCCAGCTGCCGATGCAGGGCATTGCGCCAGGGATCGACAATGGCCAGTTCGAAGGGCGACAGCCCGTTCACCGCGGGCAGCACCGGCTGCTCCAGCCGGGTCAGAACGGTCGGCAGCCGGGATTCCTCCGGCGCGAGCAGGAGGCGGGAACGGCGCAGAGCCAGGCCATTGCGATAGCGGCTCAGCCAGACCGAGATCGGCGCGGCGAAGATCAGCGGCAGCGCAATGGGCAGAGACCAGAACACGAACAGCGGCTTGAGCCAGAAGGCGAATCCCGCCCAGCCCAGGGCCAGCAGGCTGCCGGGCGCGTGCTGCCGCAGCGCCGAGCGCCAGCGCAGTTCCTCGGTGCGGTTCTGGCCGGCCCAGTGGATCTCCAGGTTGAACAGGGTTTCCATCACGAAGCGTGAATGGGCCAGCATCCGGATCGGGGCCAGCAGCACGGACAGCAGCAGTTCCAGCCCGGTACCGAGCAGGATGCGGACAGTGCCGCCCATCGCCCGCAGACGCGGCCGATCCAGCAGCAGGTCGATCACTGCCAGCAGCTTGGGCAGGAACAGCACGAACAGAACGCTGGACACCAGCCGCAGCGCCCACTGCGGCTGCCACTGCGGCCACAGCGGGTGCAGCTGGTGCGACTCGGGAAAGTAGTCCACCGGCCAGATGATGAACTGGGTGACCTCGGCTGTGGCCAGCACCAGGAACAGGAACCACAGGGGCGAGGTGAGGTAGGCCATGATGCCCTGGGCAAAGGCGAAGCGGTGGGCCAGGCGCAGGCCCGGCCGGAACAGAAAGTACAGGTGCTGGAGATTGCCGTAGGCCCAGCGGCGGTCGCGCGTCAGGTCGTCGATCAGGCTCGGCGGGGATTCCTCGAAACTCTGTGCCAGTTCCGGTTCCAGCCATACCTCGTGGCCGGCGCGGCGCATCAGCGCGGCCTCGACGAAGTCGTGGCTGAGCACGCTGCCGCCGAGAAAGCCCCGGCCGGTGAGACGGCGCAGGCCGCAATGGCGCATGAAGGGGGCGACGCGGATCACCGCGTTGTGCCCCCAGAATACCGCATCACCCAGCTGCAGCGAGGCCAGGCCGGCGGTGAACAGCGGCCCGTACAAATGGTTGCCGAACTGCTGCAGACGGGCATAGGCGGTGCCGGCGTTGACGATGCGCGGGCTGGTCTGCAGGATCCCGACCTGGGGCGCGGCCTGCATCAGCTGCACCATGCGCACCAGATTGTCGCCACCGATCAGGCTGTCGGCGTCCATGACTATCATATAAGTATACCGAGAGCCCCAGCGGCGCAGAAAATCGGCGATGTTGCCGGTCTTGCGGTTGAGGTTGATGCTGCGACGCCGGTAATGCAGGCGTCCATGGGCGTCGAGTTCCTCGCACAGCCGGTACCAGGCCGTTTGTTCCTCCAGCCAGACATCCGGGTCGCGGCTGTCGGAGAGAATGAAGAACTCGAAGGCCTCGAGCCGGCCGCTGGCGGCGAGGTCCCGATAGGTTTCCCTCACACCGGCAAAGGTGCGCTGCACGTCCTCATGGTAGATGGGGAACACGACGGCCGTCGGCGCGAGTTCGCGGTTGTCCAGCCAGGCCGTTGGGTAGCGCGCGAGCAGGCTCCTGGAATCCCCGCCCAGGCGGCGGATGACAAAGCCGAACACGGCCATCCAGAAACCAATGGAGATCCAGGCGAAGAGCACGGCGAACAGCGCCAGCAGGGCCTGTTCGATCAGGGTGGAACCCTGGTAGGGGAGCACGCCCAGCATGATGTAGGTCGCGCCCGCGGTCTGGGCTGTGACCAGCAGCAGCATCAGCAGCCGGCGGCGGATGGCGGCGGCGCGCCAGATCCGGGCGGCGCCGTGGCTGCGCTGGGACGGGGGAGTCATGCCGTGTCCGACCGGATGCGGTCAGCGGACGGCGGGATAGCCGAGATGGCCGCGGCGCACGGCGGGGGCGGATGCGGGTTGCGGCAGGCGTAACTGCACGGCCGGCAGCGGCTCGTGGGTGAGCCGTGCCGGATTGATGCTGCCGCGGGTATCCAGGATCCGCTGCATCCGGGCCTGGACCTGTTCGCAGGCCGCCTGCGCATCGAGCCCCGCATGACGCAGATAGCAGTACAGGCGGTTGACGGCCTGAATGCAGGACGCTTCGTTATGCGGGATCATTTGCCATTCCCTTTGATATCGTTTTCCGTTGGCAGGGTATAGGTCCAGGTCTCGGACAGCGGCGTAGCGTCACGTTTGAGGTAGGCGCGCAACTCCAGCGGCTTGCCCTCCGCCGGCATGGCCAGGATGGACAGGCGCCAGTGGCCGTTCTGTTCCACATACTCGACATACTGCTCCAGCACCCTGCCGCCGAGCATGGCGGTGACGTCGGCGGTCACCGGGGCATCGGCGGTAAGCCCTTCCAGCGGCCCGCCCTGGAAGTCGGCGATCAGCCGGTAGGCGTTCTCCACGTCGCCTCCGCCCAGGATGTCGCCGAGACCGACAAAGGTATGTTGCACCCGGGCGAGCGGGTGGTCGAGAGACACCAGTCGGCCCAGGTCGATCTCGTAGCGGAAGTCGAAGCGTTTGCCGCCGGCCACCGTGTTCGGCGGCGACCAGAAGGCGACGATATTGTCATTGGTCTCGTCGCTGGTCGGGATCTGTACCAGCACGATGCGTCCGTCCCCCCAGTCCTCACGGGTTCTGACCCAGGCATCCGGCCGGCGCTCATAGTCGGCTTCCGGGTCCTGGTAGGAGGCGAAACTGCCATCGCGCTGGAACAGGCCGAAGCCGCGCACATTCCGGGTCGAGAAACTGAAGGTCTGCAGCCGGGTCGGATTGATCAGTGGGCGCCACAACCATTCACCGCTGCCGTCATGGATGAGCAGCCCGTCCGAGTCATGCACCTCCGGGCGCCAGTTGCCGAGCGGCCGGGCGGTGTTCTCGCCATAGAAGAACATGCTGGTCAGCGGCGCGATGCCCAGCAGTTCGATGCGCTCGCGGGTGAACAGGGTGGAGTTGATCTCCACCCGGGTCGGCTGTCCGGGGTGGATGGTGAATTCGTAGGCGCCGGTGACGCGCTTGCTGTCGAGCAGTCCGTAGACCTTCATGCTGCTGGCCTGCGGGTGCGGACGGATCAGCCAGAATTCCCGGAAGATGGGAAATTCCTCGCCCGACAACAGTCCGGTGTCAAGCGCCAGGCCGCGTTTGGACAGACCGAAGTGATCGCCGGCGCCAACGCCACGGAAGTAACTGGCGCCGGCGAATACCAGGAACTGGTCCTGTACCCCGGCCTTGTTGATGGGATAGGTCAGCTTGAAGCCGGCATAGCCGAGATCGGCCGGCACCTTTTTTCTCAGTGCCTCATCGCCGAAGCTGAACAGTTCCTTGCGAAAGGGCAGCAGGTGTACGCCCTCGGCATCCACGATGTTGATTCTGACCGGGTGTCGATAGGTGCGCCCGGCGGGCACCAGCATGACCTGGAACCGGGTCCGGCTCGGCGACCAGAGTTGCTGGGCGGGATCGAAGCGGATGCTGCGGAATTCGTCGTAGCCGAGGTTCTGCATGAAGCCCGGGATGGGGTCGGGCGCCTGGTAGGGCTCGGCGGCCAGCGTCTCGGCCCTGGCGATAACGTCCTCAAGGCCGAAGGCCGACGCCTGAGCGGACAGGCACAGGCCCATCAGGAACGCGGCGGCTCTGCCTGCAGTGGGAGGGAGTCTGAAAGTCTTCATGTTAATTCTGATGTTATGCGTTGGTGGCAGTGGCTACGGCAGGCGGATCAACATATATAGGGGGCGCGGATAATGCAAGCCGGCGCGGCGGGGACGGGGTGATGAACACGGGCGGCCCTACCGGTCGCGGTTGATGCCCGAATCCTTGTCATGCGGCCCGCCGACCGGCTGCGCCGGGAACTGCAGTTCACCGCCCAGGCTTGCCTGTCGGGACATCTCGATACGGTCGAGCCAGTCGCACAGCTGTTGCCAGGGGGCGGCATCGCGGCTGTGTTCCCGGTAGTCCAGTTCGTGGATGCCGAGACCTTCCTCACTGGCCTGGAGGTACTGCTGGGTGTCACGCAGCCGCGCGGCCACCGGCATGCCGAGTTCATCCAGGAAGCGTTCGAGTTTGGATAGCGAGCGGGTATTGAATCGCAGCCGGTTGGCGATGATGCCGAGCGCCTTGTTCTGCGCCCGCACCCGGCCCTTGAGCAACAGGTCGCGAATGAAATCCGCCGAGGACTGGATGTCGATCGCGGACTGCAGCACGGGGATCAGGATGACGTCCGCCTCGGCGACCCGGTCCTCGAAGTCGATCCCGTCGAAGCCGGCGGGCGTGTCGATGATGATGCGGCGGGTGTCGGGCGGCACCCGCATGTGGAAGGCGCGGGTCATGCCCGGTCTGGGCGGTCTGTGCGCGGCCAGGTGGTAGATTGCAGCCCGGCCCCGCGGCCGTTGCACGGCCCAGCGCATGGCCGAGCCCTGAGGGTCGTAATCGAACAGCGCCGTTCCCACGCCCTGGTGGGCGTAGTAGCTGGCGAGGTTGGTTGCCACAGTGGTTTTACCGCAACCGCCTTTGGCGTTCATGACGATGATGCGTAGCATGGCGATCTGGATTCGGCATCGTGGAGTCTGGGGCGGGAGCCAGAATATACACCTGTCGCCGGAGAATGGAACCGGTTGAAAATGCCAACAATCTGACGCGGCCAGGGGCGACCGTGTCAAGGTGGGAGAAAAACGGGGCCTGAAGGCTGCTGCCCCCGGCGGAGGGTGTTCGCCGCGGCATGCCGGCGTGATACCGGAAATGAGAAATCCGTCACAGCCGTGTGGCACGCAGCGGCGCACCCATCGCAGGTCACAGGCGCTGTATCCCGCTGATCAGACCAGGTTACGCTTGATGCGCCGGTTCCAGTTCTGGGAATACACTCGCCGGTCACCCTCGTAGGCATCGAGTTCGGCATCCAGATAGAAACAGCCGGCATCGGCCGTCAGTACGGTGCGGGTAATGGTCTCCACCGACCAGTCGCCGCGCTTGAGGCCGCGTACCCAGAGGGTCTCGCCGCGCGGTGAATGGAAATCATCCCCCTGATAGGAGTACCACTCCTCGGCCTTGCGGCTGACCACCAGATTGAGGTCGTCCAGCCGGTAGCTGCCGCTGTCGTTGATCACCTCCAGGGTGGAGATGTCCTGGTCCAGTTCGCGGATCACGCGCCAGTCCTGATGGCCCGGACGCAGCTGCTGCATCGCGCTGCTGGCCGCGGCCTCGGCCGCGGGGAAGCTGATCGCTTCCTCCCGCGGCGGCCGTACCGGCAGGCGCAGGCAGCAGGTGCCGGTATAGATGCGCACCTGGGTGGATTCGGGCGGCGGCCAGGCCAGGGGGAAGTAGGAGGTCGAGATGGCCAGCCGGATCCGGTGCCCGGCGGGGAAGGCCTGGGCCGCGTCATTGAGTTGGATCTGCACCCGGTAGCGTTTGCCGGGCTCGAGCGGACTGGGCGCGGCGTGGCTGTCGCGATGGGTCAGGTTGAGCAGGCCGTAGCTCACGCGCGTGACCTTGTTGTCCGGGCGCATGTCGGACAGGCGCACCGCGATCATCGCCACCGGCCGGCTGGCGGACAGTTCCAGCTCCAGCACCGGGGCGCCCAAAATCTCGAAGCCTTCCGCGAAGGGCTCGGTGGTGAACAGCAGCGCACCGCCGTCTTCCTCGCGCTGATCGTGCGGCAGGTCCGGCGTCGCACTGTAGGAGCACCATTTGCCGGCGAACAGGCCGTTGCTCAGCGGCGACTGCAGCCGCAGTTCGCGTTCCGCCACCTCGGTATCCGCGTCGACGAGCCGGTACTCGGCCAGCTTCCAGGTCCGGGTTTCGATGTTGGGAGAGGGCCAGTCGGGCTCGCTGATCCAGCGGCCGTAGCGCTGGTGATAGAAGGTCGACGGCGGCATGCTCTCCAGCATCCAGGCGCGCAGCATGGGTTCGTTCATGATGCCGGTGTCGAGGCCCTTCAGCCAGTGATCCCACCAGCGCAGGCATTCCTGTAGAAAGCCGATGGCCGGGCCGGGCACACCGAGGTGGGGGTACTTGTGACTCCAGGGGCCGATCAGGCCCAGGCGCGGTCCCGGCAGGTTGGCCAGCAGCCGGAGCACCGCGTTGCTGTAGCCGTCGGCCCAGCCGCTGACCGCCATCACGGGTGTGTGCATCCGCGAGTAGTCCTCGCAGATGGAGCCGTGCTCCCAGTAGTCGTCGCGGTGCTGATGCTGCAGCCAGGTATCCAGCCACAGCCCGCTATGCTCCAGGCGCTGGAACCACAGGTCGCGCCACTGCTCGCCGACGATCTCGGGATCCGGCGGCAGCGAGTTGTAGGCGAACATGGTTGAGGCCCAGGACAGGTTGTCGCCCAGCAGGCAGCCGCCCATGTAGTGCACGTCGTCGGCATAACGGTCGTCGGTGGAACAGACGCTGACCACCGCACCCAGCGCGGCCGGCTGCAGGGCGGCGATCTGCAGGCCGTTGAAGCCGCCCCAGGAGATGCCGATCATGCCGACCCGGCCGCTGCACCAGGGCTGTTTCGCCAGCCACTCGATGATGGCGACACCGTCGTCGAGTTCCTGCTGCAAATATTCATCGGTCAGTACACCCTCGGAGTCGCCGCTGCCGCGGATGTCCACGCGTACACTGGCGTAGCCGTGGCCGGCGAAGTAAGGGTGCATGGTCTCGTCGCGCAGCCGCACACCGTCGCGCTTGCGGTAGGGGATGTATTCCAGGATGGCCGGTACCGGGCTGGACTCGGCGTCCGCCGGCATCCAGATGCGCGCGGCCAGACGGGTGCCGTCCGGCATCGGTATCCAGGTGTGTTCGATGTGGCGGAGGTGGTGGGGAAAGCGGTCAACAATCTTCATCCCTGCCCCCTGTCATTGGAGTTTCAGGACCAACGCCTGCTGAATGGCGCGGTACTTCGGCAGCAGCGCCCGACGGTTCTGCGCCCCGGTGAAGATGACCGCGATTTCGTAGCTGTAGCTGTCCTGGTCGCGCAACTCGGACAGCCGCATGCCGGGCTCCACGTGCAGCTGGATGTCGGTCCCCGGGAAACGCTCGCATACGGCGGCGATCTCCTGCTCCGTTGGCACTCGTTCAACCATAGCATCTTCATGCACACGCCACATGAACTTGGCCGCATGGCGCCACCGGCCCTGACGCTGCGGGAAGCGCGGCTGCCGGCCCAGGCCGAGGTCCAGCATCACCTGATGATGGCTCAACCCGTCCACCGCCCGGAACAGCGGGCAATGGGACTTGGAGATGCGGGTGTTGACCTCCAGCAGCCACAGCCGGTCGTTGCCCGATTCCCAGTAGTACTCGATGTTGAAGGGCCCGTTGTCGAAGCCGATGTGGCGCATGAAGCGTGCGGTCAGCGCGATCATCCGCTGCTGCACCCGGTGCGGGATGTTTGACGGATACTCGTAGCGGGCGAAGCTGGAACGGTGCCGGCCCTCGCGGATGGAATCCACCGCGCCGTAGATCACCACCTCGCCCTGGAATACATACCCTTCCAGCGTGCACTGACGTCCGCGTGAGATCACGCCCTCGGCGATGCAGTGGAAACCGTCGATGCCGGCGACCGCCGGCGGCAGCTCGGCGAAGTGCAGCAGATAGTTGAACGGTTCGGCGAAGCGGAACAGGCTGGCGCGGATGCGGGACAGCGCCGACTCCAGCATGCGGCCATTATCCACCCGGAAGGCCAGGTGCGAGGAGGCGGCCTTCACCGGCTTGATCCAGAAGGGGTAATCCAGCGGTATCCGGCTGCGCGGATTGTCGGCGAAGGGATCGACGGCGCAGAAGGGCGGGATGTGATCGGCGACGACCTGCTGCTGTTCCAGCCGGCTCCAGTACTTGTGCTCGCACTTCAGCATTGCCGCGAAGCTCGGTGAGGGCAGGCCGAAGGGCTGGCGCAGCAGCGGCAGCAGAGTGCTGACCGGAAAATCCCAGTAGCCGACGATGGCATCGATGCTGCCGGCAAAGTCATGCAGCCGCTGCAGGCCCGCCTCGTGCAGCCACCGGGCCGGGATCGCCGCGCCGCCACGGATCTCCTCATGGCTGAACAGTGTATGGAAGCGGTAGTCGCGTGCGTCCGGCAGTGCGCGCATCTGGGCCAGGTTGAACTCATCCGCACCGAGGACAAAGATGTTCTTCACCGCGCCCGACTCCCTGTTTCGCTGGCACCCTGTACAGCCCCATCATTGGTGCCGCGTAGCCGGCAGGCAATGACACAGATCAGCTATGGGCCAACAGGCGGTCGAGCTGGTTGGCGAACTGCTGGCGGTCGCGCTGGCTCAGGGCGGCGGCGCCGCCGGTCTGGATGCCGCTGGAGCGCAGGGTGTCCATGAAGTCGCGCATGTTCAGCGTCGCCTTGATGTTGTCCTCGGTGTAGAGCTCACCGCGCGGGTTGAGCGCGCGCGCCCCTTTGCTGATGACGGCATCGGCCAGTGGGATGTCGGCGGTGATGACCAGATCGCCGGGTTGAACCCGCTCGACGATGGCATCATCCGCCACGTCGAAACCGGCACCGACCTGCAGGGTATGAATGCAGGGCGATTTCGGCACCCGCAGGGCCTGGTTGGCGACCAGGGTGAGTCGTGTCTCCGTGCGCATGGCCGCCCGGAACAGGATGTCCTTGATTACCGCAGGGCATGCATCCGCATCGACCCAGATATCCATCGCATGCCCCGGTTGAAAAGATTATTTAACCCTATCTCCTCCCCCTTGACGGGGGTACCCATAGGGCATAACAAGGATGGGAGGGGGTGAGAATACAGCCGCCGACTAGTTCGCCTTCCCCTCCTGCACATACCGCCCGTTCTCCAGCCGCGAGAAATACAACTCCAGCAGTGGATGCTGGACCGGCTCGCCGCTCGTGTCCGCTTCCAGGTGGCGCTCGGCGACGTAGGTCATGTGGTCGGAGCCGTGCACCAGCACATGGTACCAGGGCTTGTCCCTGGGCGGCCGGGATTTCGCTACCTGTTCGTACCATGCGTCGGTGGACTGGAAGGTCGGGTCCACGTCCACCACCACGCCGCGATAGTCGAAGCGCGTGTGGTGGATGATGTCGCCGACGCTGAATTTGGCGCGTCTGAATTCGATGACTTCACCCATGGTGGCCTCGCCTGTTGCCTGATTCGTTTCGGAGTCGCACCAGGAGTATAACAACCGTCGCGAACGGCGGGCCCCCGAAGACCCTGCGCGTTCCGTTGGATTTGGCTGCTGCGCGGCCTGACCCGGGCGGAGAAATGGGCTAAGCTGGCGCTCCGCCGCGAGGGGTAACGCCATGGCACGATTGTGGACAAAGGGATTGATGACCGTGGCCTGGTGGTCCTACCGGGCAGCGCGCGAGGGTATCGGCCTGCCCGTGCCCGGCGCGGTCCTGGAGCGGTTGTGCCGGCGGCTGGCCGGGGACAGCCTCGAGGACCTGCGGATCCGGCCCGGCGCGCCCACGCATCTGAGCATCAGCGGCCGCAGAAAGGCCGGTGTCTGGATCGAATTCAACGCCCGCTTCCGGCTGGAGGCGCCCGGTCCGGACGATCCGCCCCGCGGCCTGGTGCTGGTGCCCGAGAAGATCCAGCCCTTTCCGGTGAAATCCCCTATGCTCGCGGCGCTGGCCGCGCTCGACGGCGTGGACCGTCAGGGCGAGCGCCTGCGTCTGAACCTGGACCACTTCATGGAGGAGCACCAGTGGGGCCGGCGCATCCCCGCCGCGGTGCGCGACCGGGTGCGCATCGATGCCGTCCATGCCGATGCGCGCAGTATCCGGTTGTTGCTGCGGGTTTCGGCCCAGGCGCGGCGGTGACCGTCTAGCGATGATACTCGCCGGCCCGTTCGGGCTGGTAGATGACCTCCTTGATGCGCACCCGCAGGGTGCCTCCGCCCGGCTTCGGCCACTCGATCTCATCCCCCTGGGACAGGCCCAGCAGCGCACTGCCCACGGGGGCCAGGATGGAGATGGTCTGACCGGAGGTGTCGACATCCTTGGGGTACACCAGCGTCAGCTGGAACGTCTCGGCCGACGACTCGACCTCGAAGCGGACGGTGGAATTCATGGTGACCACGGTCGGCGGAACATCCGTGGGCTCGACGACCTCGGCCCGCGCCAGTTCGGCCTCGAGTGCGTCCCTGCCCGGAAAGGTCTTGTCGGAAATCGAATCGAGCAGTTTCTCCAGCCGCTCCACATCGAGGGAGGAAATGACGAGATTGGGCTTCATGGACATGGCGGTTTCCTGTGCCTGAGTAAAAAAGGCCGCCCCCGGTGCAGTGCCTGTGACTCGGCAGCTACCCGGGGGCGACCCGTTGATCAGTCATTAACTGTTATCGCTATCCTTGACCGTAAGGCAGCTAAAGTCAATCACGGGCCGGCAGCGGCCGCGTTGCCCGTGCATGATCCCCGGCTACGGCCGGCGCTCAGCCAAGCAGAACGGGGTTCAGCCGCCACACCGCAAGATTGAGCAGGGCCGCGAAACCGACCCAGGCCAGATAGGGCAGCAGCAGCAGGCCCGCCAGCGGCCGCAGCCGCCAGAAACCGAGCGTTGTCAGCAGGATCAGGGGCCACAGCAGCAGGATATTCGCAAACGCCGCCCCGCCCAGATGCCAGGCGAAGAACAGCCAGCTCCAGAGTGCATTCAGCGCGAGCTGGACCAGGAACAGCGTCAGTGCCGGCCGCCCACGGCGCGAGTCGCCAGCGCGCCAGACCAGCCAGGCGGCAACCCCCATCAGGCCGTAGAGCAGGGTCCACACCGGCCCGAACACCCCGCCCGGCGGCGCCCAGGCCGGGCGCGCCAGCTGCGCATAGAATGCGCCTGCATCGATCGAGGCGATTGCGCCTGCAGCCGCGGCCAGGTAACTGATGCCCAGCCAGGCGACCAGGCCGAAGAATTGGCGTCCGGCGCGGGGTGCGGACATTCGCGGGCGCCTCAGTCCGAGGCGTCGAGGCCGGCGTAGACGATGCCCGACAGTCGTGCCATGTCGCGATCGAAGGTCGCCAGATCCTCGCGGCTGAAATCCGCCAGGCGCGCATGCCCGCAGGCCCGCGCCATCACCTGCATCAGTTCCACCGAGGCCGCGAAGAAACGCGCCAGCCGCCGGGCGGCGTGATCGACGTCCAGGCGCCGGCGCAGTTCCGGCTTCTGGGTGGCGATGCCGGAGGGGCAGTTGTTGGTGTGGCAGATGCGCGCCCCCACGCAGCCGATGGCCTGCATGGCGCTGTTGGCCAGGGCGATCCCATCGGCGCCCAGGGCCAGCGCCTTGATGAAATCGGCCGGTACCCGCAGGCCGCCGGTGACGATCAGGGTCACCCGCCCGCTGGCGCCGTTCTCGTCCAGGTAGCGCCGGGCGCGCGCCAGCGCCGGAATGGTGGGCACGCTGATGTGATCGCGGAACAGCAGCGGCGCGGCGCCGGTGCCCCCGCCGCGGCCGTCGAGGATGACATAATCGGCGCCCGCCTCCAGCGCGAAGCCGAGGTCGTGTTCGATGCGGTTGGCGCTGAGCTTGAAGCCGACCGGGATGCCGCCGCTGATCTCGCGCACCCGCTCGGCGAAGCGGCGGAAATCCTTCGGCGTGGCCAGGTCCTCGAAGGTCGGCGGCGAGATCGCCGGCTCGCCCGCCGGAATGCCGCGCACCTCGGGGATGCGGCCGGTGTTCTTGGCCGCCGGCAGGTGTCCGCCGGTGCCGGTCTTGGCGGCCTGGCCGCCTTTGAAGTGAAAGGCCTGGACCCGCTCCAGCAACTCCTCCCGGTAGCCGAACCTGGCCGAGGCCAGCTCGTAGAAGTAGCGGCGGTTGGCGGCCTGCTCCTCCGGCAGCATGCCGCCCTCGCCGGAGCAGATGCCGGTGCCGGCCAGCTCCGCCCCGGTGGCCAGGGCGATCTTGGCCTCCTCCGACAGGGAACCGAAGCTCATGTCCGAGACCAGCAGCGGGATGTCGAGCCGCAGCGGCTTGCGGCTCTCGGGGCCGATCACCAGTTCGGTCGCCACCCCGACATCCTCGGCCAGTGGCCGGCGGTCCAGCTGGGCCACCATGATCTGGATGTCGTCCCACTTCGGCAGGCGCTCGCGCGGCACGCCCATCGCCGCGACCGGACCGTGCTGGCCCATGGCGTCCAGCCCTTCCTCGGCCAGCCGGTGGATGAACTCGACCTGGGGTTCCTCCGCCGTTGCCTGCGGCGCGGGCATGGTGTCGTCCGAGGCCGCGTCGACGCCCGCTCCTTCCTGGCCCACCTGGTCATCGGAGAACTGCTGATGGGTGCCGTCGCAGTAGGGTCGGTTGCCCGTGTGCTTGCAGGCGCACAGCCAGGCCTCGCCGGTCTCCTCGGCCGTGAAGGCAAGCGGCGTGAAGTCGGTCCCGGCGTGGGAGCCATCGCAGAACGGCTGATTGGCGGAGCGGCCGCAGACGCAGAAATAGTATTCCTCGCCCTCGGTCAGATCGACGCGGACAGGTTGGTTGTTGGCGATGATGGGTTTGGTCATGGGCGATTCCAGGTTGGCGTCAGGTGAAACACATGAATGAGATCAGCATACCGTCGCGAAAGTTTCGCAGCCATCCGCAAGGCAGGCTGGCCGCTGATTCAGTACCGAAGGGCCGTCGACTCACTCCTGCCAGTGCTTCGGATCATTGAGCGTATCCGCGCACACCACTCGCCCGCTCACATTGCCGATCACGCTCGGCTGCAGTTCCTGCACCATCCAGGCGGCAGCCTGTTCGCCCGGGATGGGGTGCGGCGCCTCCAGGCCACGCTCTCCGGCGGGATCGAAGCCGTACCTGGGGTAGTAGCCGGGATGGCCGAGTACGAACACCAGCTGTACCCCGGCCGCTTTCAGCTGCTCCAGTCCTGCCGCGATGAGACGCCCGCCGATGCCCTGGCCCTGATGGTCCGGGTGGACGGCCATGGGCGCGAGGATGGCCGAGGAAACGGTAGGCTCTGCGCCAGCGATCTGCGTGTGCGTGAACAGGATATAACCGACCATGCGGCCCTCCCGGGTCGCGGCCAGCGACAACAGCGGACGCGCGCTGGGGTCATGCAGCAGATCGGCGACCAGGGCGGCGATCTCCGGACCCTGGTCCGGGCCGAAGGCGGCATTGAGCAAAGCGGCGATGGCCGCCGTGTCGGCATCGGTGGTTGTGCGTATCCTTATGTCCATGCGGAAGCAGCGCTCAGATAGATGAGACGAGGGCGGGGTCGGATGCGCGGGTGCGGGGTTCGCCGGAACCGTCATCCCGGCGCAGTCCGGAATCAAGAGGCCGCGGCGGCATCAGGCGTCCCACAGGTACATGCTCGATTGCTTGTTGAGGATCTGCAATTCATAGGAATTCGAGCAGGCGGCACCGGCAAACCCGTAACACACATGCAGGGGCAGCAGGTGTTCCTCCCGGGGATGGCAGTAACGCGCGAAAGGCGCGGATTCCCAGTTCTCCAGCCGCTGGCATCGTTCCTCCTCGCCAATGGACCGGTCGCTGCAGGTCGAGAGCAGCCACTGCTCGAAGGATGTGTTCATCGACCTTGCTTCGGCGGTCTCGGACGCGAAGAAGGCCCGCATGTTGTGGAAGGAGAATCCGGAGCCGATCAGGAGCAGTGATGGATCGCCCAGGCCCTGCAGCGCACGCCCGAGCCGGATGTGCTCGGCGGGATCGAGGCTATCGACCAGCGACAGCTGAACGCAGGGGATGTCCGCCTCCGGATACATGATCTTGAGGGGCACGAACAGGCCGTGATCAAACCCACGGGCCTCGTCCAGCTGTGCGCTGATGCCGGACGTTTTCAGTTGATCGGCGATGGCGCGCGCCAGCCGCGGCTCACCCGGGCAGGGGTATTCGATAGCGTAGGATTCCGCCGGAAAGCCGCTGTAGTCGTATATCAGTTCCGGGCTGGCGCCGGAGGTGATGGTCGGTTTGGGCGCCTCCCAGTGAGCGCTGACCACGATGATGGCCGCGGGGCGTTTTATGGTCGCTGCAATCGCCTTCAGCTGCGCGACCATCTCGGCATGCGCGCCGTCCCCCAGCAGCGGCAGGGGGCCGCCGCCATGTGACAGGAACAGGGCCCGCCGTTGATTGCTCACAGGGGGTCTCCGGTGCGCGGAACCCGGAGTATTGCAGACAGGGTACGGCAACAGAATGTGGCCGTTACCGTTTGTGGTCCGCACCCTTTCCCCGTGGCCGCCCGGATGACGCCCGGTTTGACCGCGGCATCCCGGCGCATGCCAGGATCCAGGGCCATGGCTTGCGCGTTCACAAGCGGTGTAGAGCAAGACACCATAAGCTGCCTCAGTTCAATGACGCAATGTGTTCAACCGCCTTGTCCTGGATCCGGATGAGTTGATCGATCATTTCATTTTCATCGCGCAGATCGCCAAGCGCCCCGACCAATCCGGCCTGGATGGCCTTGAACAGTTTGATCGCATCGGGCTTTGCAATCTCGCCGTCACTCAATTTGCAGATCCAGACATCGGCGCCGGTGGCGGAGAGTTCCATCATCCGGTCGAACGTCAGCTCTTCATTTTCAAAATACTTTCTGATCAGCCGGTCACCGCCCTGGAGCATGAACGCCACGGTTCTGAGCGCCTCGTTGACCTCGCCGCCGGTATCCTCCGCCGCTGAACTGTAGATCGGCCCGATGGATTCCAGCAGGTCCGCCCATTCGCTGTTGGCCTTCCCGCTCACCATGATTGCGGCCATGGGGGTTGTGACCAGCAGTTTATGGCTGGGGGTGTGCATTTTTTCCGGATCTATTTCAAAGTCATTCTCTTGCATGTCATCCTGCTTTTGTCACGAATGTTAGGGCCTGCTGCGGGCCTGGCCCGAAAAATGGCCCGGTCGGGTTTTGCAGCAGATATTACCGATCGCGTTTTGCGACAGGCCTGTCGAGTGTTTAATCTGGTGACCGTACCCCCGTAATCCGAGCCCCATGGAATGTGGGATCTCCCTATGATTATGACCGAGGGAGGGCCCAAGATGAAGCGCAAGCGATATACGGAAGAACAGATCATCGCGATCCTGAAAGAGCATGAGACTGGCGCCCGGGTGGAAAATCTGGCGCGCCGCCACGGGGTCTGTGAGAACACGATTTACCGCTGGAAGTCGAAGTTCGGCGGGCTGGAGGTCAGCGAGACCAGCCGATTGCGTGACCTGGAGCAGCAGAATGCCCGCCTCAAGCGGCTGCTGGCCGAGGCGGAGCTCGCAAGGCCGCGCTCAAGGAGCTTGTCGAGGGAAACTGGTGACGGCCGCGCAGCGGCGCCGGGCCGTGGAGCACCTCAAGTCTGCCATGTCAGCGAACGACGCGCCTGCCGGCTGACCCGGTTCAGCCGCTCCGCCGCCTGGTATCGACTCAAGGGTCGCGACGACAGTGAGCTGAGATACCGACTCAAGGCGCTCGCCCAGCAGTATCCCCGCTATGGCTACCCGACGCTGCATTTCATTCAGACCGGCAAGCCGACCCAGAACGCCTTTGTCGAGAGCTTCAATGGCAAGTTCCGCGACTACTGCCTCAACCTGCATTGGTTCGCCAGCCTGGCGGACGCGCGATCCGCGATCGAAGACTGGCGAGGGCATTACAACCATGTCCGGCCACACCGTTCACTTGGCAGGAAATCACCCGCAGTGTTCGCTCGAGAGGTGGCCTGATATGCTCAATTTCCCACGTTCAGACTGGCTCGGATTCAGGGGTACGGTCATCTGGATAGGAAATATGCGCTTTACGAACCTTTTCGGTAAGAGTCCAGGTGCCGTGCTTTGATGAATCTAACAGCCCCCTCCCATACCAAATACTGACGAGCCCACGCCACCTGTAAATATGGGTCGCCGGAGATATCGTCCTGGAGGAATCAACGGACAGGTAGAACGGCTGCAGCCCCACTGGCACAAACTCCGGAATTCGAAACCATCTTGATCGGCGTTACCATCGCGGCGACCAGTTCTTCTATACTGAAACGCTCTCCCGACTCCCAAGACTGACCCAAGGACTGAACATGGCTGAAAAAGCCGCCAAAACCGCCAAAACCGCCGCCCGCTTCCTCCCTGCCCTCCTGATCCTGGCGGTCGCCGGCCTCGCCGCCTGGTACCTGCTACCCGACGGCGATGCGCTGCCCGCGCACATCGCCTCCGGCAACGGCCGCATTGAAGCCACGGAAGTGGACATCGCCACCCGCCTGCCTGGCCGGCTGGAATCGTTTTCCGTGCGCGAAGGTGACCTGGTGGAAACCGGGCAGTTGCTGGCCGTCATGGACACCGACGAGCTGCAGGCGCGCCTGGCGGCGGGCGAAGCCAATCTGCACCAGGCGGAGCAGACCCGCCACCTGGCGGAGGCGGTGGTGGCCCAGCGGGAGAGCGAGCGGCGCTATGCCTACAGCGAGTTGGCCCGCATGCAGACCCTGGTGGAGCGGGGCCACGCTTCCCGGGAGCAGCTGGACCGCGCCCGTACCGCGGCGGAGACCGCCGATGCCGCCCTGCAGGCCGCACGGGCCCAGGTGGCCTCCGCCGACGCCGGTATCGAGGCGGCCCGGGAGGCGATCCACCAGATCCAGACCAACATCGACGACAGCCGGCTTACCACCCCGGTGGGCGGCCGCGTTCTCTACCGGCTGGCGGAGCCCGGTGAGGTGCTGGCGGCCGGCGGCAAGGTGGCCACGGTGCTCGATGTCACCGACGTCTACATGACCATCTTCCTGCCCACGGCCCAGGCCGGCCGGGTGCGGGTGGGCTCGGACGCGCGCATCACGCTGGACGCCCTGCCGGACTATGTGGTGCCGGCGGAGGTCAGCTTTGTCGCGGCGGAGGCGCAGTTCACGCCCAAGTCGGTCGAAACCCGCAGCGAACGGGAGAAGCTGATGTTCCGGGTGCGTGTCCGCATCAACCCGGACCTGCTCAAGACCTATCGCGACCGGGTCAAGACCGGTGTGCCGGGCGAGGCCTATGTGCGCCTGGACGAGAGCCAGCCCTGGCCGGACAGCCTGACGGTCAAGCTGCCCAATGGCTGAGGCCGCAGCCCGGCTGGAGGGCATCAGCCACCGCTACGGGGACACCACCGCGCTGCGCGATATCACGCTGGCCATCCCCGCGGGCTGCATGGTGGGCCTGATCGGCCCGGACGGGGTGGGCAAGTCCACCCTGCTGGGGCTGGTTGCCGGCGCCCGCCAGCTGCAAGCGGGACGCCTGCAGGTACTGGGCGGCGATATGGCCAGCCACCGCGTGCGCACCTGCGCCGCCCCGCGAATCGCCTACATGCCCCAGGGCCTGGGCGGCAATCTCTACCACAGCCTGACAGTGGACGAGAACCTCGCCTTCTTCGCCGACCTGTTCGGTCTCAGCGGCCCTTCCCGCCGGCAGCAGATCGATCGCCTGCTGGAGGCCACCGGCCTGCTGGAATTCCGCGACCGCCCCGCCGGCAAGCTCTCCGGTGGCATGAAGCAGAAGCTGGGCCTGTGCTGCGCGCTGATCCACCACCCCGACCTGTTGATCCTGGACGAGCCCACCACCGGCGTCGACCCGCTCTCCCGCAAACGCTTCTGGGACCTGATCGACACCATCCGCCAGCAGCGCGCCGGCATGAGTGTGCTGGTGGCCACCGCCTACATGGAAGAGGCGGAACGCTACGACTGGCTGGTGGCGATGGACGCCGGGAAGGTGCTGGCCACCGGTTCCCCCGCCGAGCTGCACCGGCAGACCGGCACCGACACCCTGGATGATGCCTTTATCGCCCTGCTGCCGGACAGCCGCCAGGAACAGGAGCTGGGCAGGTCGACAGCGGCACAAGCGGCAGCACCACCCACCGGCAGCAACAATGGCAATGGCAGCCCGGCCATCGTGGCCGAACACCTGACCCTGAAATTCGGCCACTTCACCGCGGTGCGGGACGTCAGCTTTGCCATCCCCAAGGGCGAGATCTTCGGCTTCCTGGGCTCCAACGGCTGCGGCAAGACCACCACCATGAAAATGCTCACCGGCCTGCTCACCCCGACCGAAGGAGCGGTGGCGCTGTTCGGCGAGCCGCTGGATGCCAAAGATCTGGCCACCCGCCGCCGGGTCGGCTACATGTCGCAGTCGTTCTCGCTCTACGGCGAGCTGAGCGTGCGCCAGAACCTCGACCTGCACGCCCGCCTGTTTCATCTGCCGGTGGAGAAAATTGCCGGGCGCATCGCCACCCTGACCCGGGAGTTCGGCCTGGAGAATGTGCTCGACCACCCCGCCGGTGCCCTGCCCCTGGGCGTGCGCCAGCGCCTGTCCCTGGCGGTCGCGGTGGTACACGAACCGGAGCTGCTGATCCTGGACGAACCCACCTCGGGGGTGGACCCGGGGGCGCGCAACCGCTTCTGGGAATTGCTGATGCGCCTGTCCCGGGAGGACGGGGTGACCATCTTCATCTCCACCCACTTCATGAACGAAGGCGAGCGCTGCGACCGCATCTCGCTGATGCACGCCGGCGAAGTGCTGGCCTGCGACACCCCGGCGGCCCTGATCGAACAGACCGGCAGCGACAGCCTGGAAGGCGCCTTCATGACCACCCTGGAAGCGGTGGACAAGGAACCGGAGCGCCAGAACGGCGGCAAGCTGCTGAGCCAGGGCAACAGCGGGCAGCCGGAACGCCCCAGGGCCTTCAGCCCGCAACGGCTGCTGGCCTACGCCCGGCGCGAGGCGCGGGAGCTGCTGCGCGACCCGATCCGCATGGCCTTCGCCTTCCTCGGTTCGGCACTGCTGATGCTGATCCTCGGCTACGGCATCACCATGGATGTGGAAAACCTGCCCTTTGCCGTGCTGGACCGGGACCAGACGCCCCAGAGCCGGGACTACGTCGCCGCCCTCTCCGGCTCCCGCTATTTTGTCGAGCGCCCGGCCCTGTCCACTGCCGAGGAGCTGGAGCGGCGCATGCGTTCGGGGGAGCTGAGCCTGGCCATCGAGATCCCCGCCGGCTTCGGCCGCGACATGAAACGCGGTCGCGACACCGAACTGGCGGTGTGGGTGGATGGCGCCATGCCCTTTCGCGGCGAGACCATCATGGGGTATGTGCAGGGCATGCACGTCAGCTACCTGAGCGAGCAGGCCCGGCGCGCCTGGGGCGAGGCGCCCCGCCTGAGCCTGGTCAGCCTGGAGGACCGCTACCGCTACAACCAGGATTTCCGCAGCCTGGATGCCATGGTGCCGGCGGTGATCCCGATCCTGCTGATCTTTATTCCTGCCATCCTGATGGCCCTGGGTATCGTGCGCGAGAAGGAGCTCGGCTCCATCACCAACCTCTACGTCACCCCGGTGACCCGGCTGGAGTTCCTGCTCGGCAAGCAGCTGCCCTACATCGTCTTCAGCATGGTCAGCTACGCCAGCCTGGTCCTGCTGGCGGTGTACCTGTTTGACGTGCCGCTCAAGGGTGGCCTGCTCTCCCTCAGCCTGGGCGCGCTGCTCTTCGTCACCGCCACCACCGCCCTGGGTCAGGTGATGTCCACCTTCGCCTCCACCCAGATTGCCGCACTGGCCGCTACCGCCATCATCAGCATCCTGCCCACCGTGCAGTTCTCCGGCCTCACCGAACCGGTGTCCTCCCTCAGCGGCGCCGGCGCCTGGATCGGCCCCCTCTGGCCGGCCACCTGGTTTTTGCAGATCAGCCGCGGTGTATTCACCAAGGGCCTGACCCTGGCCGACCTGCAGGGGGCCTTCCTGGCCCTGGCGGCGTTTATCCCGGTGCTTACCGGCCTGGCCATGGTGCTGCTGCGGAAACAGGGGCGCTGATGATGGAATCCCTCGGCAACATCTGGCACCTGGGCATCAAGGAACTGCGCAGCCTGTGGCAGGACAAGGTGCTGATGATCTTTGTGCTGATGGCCTTCAGCGTGATGATCTACACCGCCGGGTCCGCCGGCTCCATGGAGCTGCACAACGCCCCGGTGGCGGTGGTGGATGAAGACCGGACCGTGCTCTCGAACCGGGTCATCAACGCCCTGCAGCCGCCCTGGTTCCTGACCCCGGACATGGTGGACTACGGCGAGATCGATGAGCTGCTTGACAAGGGCAGCCACACCTTTGCCCTGGTGATCCCGGAGGGCTTCGAGCGCAAGGTGCGCCAGGGCCAGCCGGTGAGCCTGCAGCTGAACATCGACGCCACCCGCATGAGCCAGGCCTTTATCGGCACCACCTACATTCAGCGCTTAGCCATGACCGAAGTGGCCGAGTTCCTGCAGCCCGGCAGTGCCAATGACAACCTGCCGGTGACCCTGGTGAGCCGCGCCAGCTTCAACCCCAATCTGGACGGCACCTGGTTTGGTGGCGTGATGGAACTGATCAGCCAGGTCACCATGATCAGCATCATACTGACCGGTGCCGCCCTGATTCGCGAGCGGGAACACGGCACCGTGGAACACCTGATGGTCATGCCGCTACGACCGTTCGAGATCATGGCGTCCAAGGTATGGGCCAACGGCCTGGTGGTGCTGCTGGCGGCGTCTGTGTCGATCACCCTGGTGATTCAGGGCTGGCTGGACGTACCCATTGCCGGCTCCGTATGGCTGTTCCTGCTGGGGGCGCTGATTCACCTGTTCTCGACCACCGCCATCGGCATCCTGATCGGCACCGTGGCCCGCACCATGCCCCAGTTCGGCCTGCTGCTGATCCTCACCATCCTGCCCTTGCAGTTATTATCTGGCGGCATTACTCCCCGGGAAAGCATGCCCGAGCTGGTGCAGAACCTGATGCTGGCCGCGCCGACCACTCACTTCGTGAGCATGGCCCAAGCCATTCTCTACCGGGGTGCTGGGATGGAAGTGGTGTGGCCGCAGATGCTGGCGCTGGTGGCGATTGCCGGGGTGTTTTTCTCGGTGGCGCTGGTGCTGTTTCGGCGGCATTTGTCGGTCTGAGGAAGGGAATGAGCTAAGCGTTAAAATGTGTCGGTGAAAAATGAGAATGATTGCGTTTTGTCGCCGACCCCTTTAATCCCCTGGAATAAAAGCCCGGATCACCATAGGTGAAGACCAGTTTCACGCCCTGTGCCTTCAATTGGTCAAGGCCGAAATTGATGAGGCGCTGACCGATCCCCCGGCCCTGGTATTTTGTATCAACGGCTACTGGTGATAGAAGAAAGGCCTCGACAGGTGTGTCGAAGGTCAGCCGGGTGAAGAAGATGCAGCAGATGATCCGTTCATGTTCAGTGACGACAAAACCGGAAATATCCCGAGCGCCGGTATTATTCATCAAATCGAGCACAGCTGGCCGATCAGCTCTCCCTCTGCCCGGTTTTCCGAATCAGAGAATGTCTCGGTAAACAGATGCTGAATTTCCTGTTTGTCGGACTCTGTGTATGCCGTAAATTTCATTTCGTACGAGTCTATAATGGGCTGTGATGTTGGGTTGGTGGCAAGTGTCATGCTTAACGCCCCGGATGAACGGCCGAGCTGTGGCGAGCACCGGCACCACATAGTGGCGCGAATTCACTACGGTGATTAGACATCGATCGTCTTTAGGTCGACGTATGGGCAGCAACCATTCCAAGGTGAATACGACATGAGAAAGATCGCCTGGTCGATCAGATTCGTCCGCTCAAATTCGTGAACCCGGATAGCCTCGATGAGAGAGAAATCGAGAACCCGCGGCTCGTCGCAGTAGATTACGAGCAAATATTCGTCGTAGGGTCCGCCCTTCAGCGTGGAGGGGTTGTCTTACTCCGAGACTCTCTGTTGCAGCGTTCTCAGTAAGTTGTTGATCTCCAGCGGTGTCCATTCAACGGGCTTCTTTCGGCGGGCAGCCGCGATTGCTTGTCCGTGGCCTCGATGCCAATCAGGCGTCCATCGTCGCCGACGCCGCGTGCCTTGTACTCCTTGAAGCTGAATTAAAAGGGTCGCTGACAATTGATAATAATTTTATTTATTAAAGCCGTCCTTTACTCACTATTCGATCTTTTTGGCGACTGCGGCCGTGCCGTGCTTGTCGCGCATCAGAAGATCTCCGTTCTCGTCAATCACCCAGTGGTCTTCAAGTCGCGACGGAATTACCGGATCGAACCGGCGGCCGAGATCTGACTTCTTTTCGACCACCTCCATCCGCTTTTCACTGCCGTCGTCGTATTCGTTGACGTAATACAGTTTGCCGTCCTTGGCGAGAATGGTGACGTTGCTATGGAAGATCGGGTTCGTTACGTTGTCGCGCCATTTTCCGATGACGCCCTCCTTTGATGGGGCGATGACCTGACTGCTCTGCTCGCCGTCGTTGGGAGGTTGCCCGCCCGATGTTGCAGACTCGTCGCCGCAACCGCTGAGTATCAACAGTGCCAGCGCGACCCACGTTGTCAGCAAAATGCGCATGATGTGCCTCCTGTGTGAGATGACAGGGCAGTGAAATTGAAAGCGGTGACCATTCCTGCAGCCTGCATTATTAATCACAGGCAATGCGAGAACAGGGAGATGCCGATGGGCAAGCGCCCTTATACCTTTCTCTGCGGTCGCTCAGGACGGATCGTCCTGAGTATAGGAAAGAATATGGAGATTTCATGGGCCGGGTAGTGAACCCGGAACTGTGGTCGTGCGCCATGCCTGCCCGGAGCTTTTGCCTCTGCCTCTGAGTTTCCGCTTCACCGCGATGCAGGCCGTCTGATCTGGTAAAATACCCATATGGATGTTTCCCCGATTCTCGACCCTCTGAACGACGCCCAGCGCGAGGCGGTGACGGCGCCGGCCGGGCATGTGCTGGTGCTGGCCGGGGCCGGCAGCGGCAAGACCCGGGTGCTGGTGCATCGCATCGCCTGGCTGATCCAGGTGGAGCGGGTCTCGCCGTTCGGGATCCTGGCGGTGACCTTCACCAACAAGGCAGCCCGCGAGATGCGTGGACGTATCGAGGAACTCATGGGGGTGCCGGCGCGCGGCATGTGGGTGGGCACCTTCCACGGGCTGGCGCACCGGCTGCTGCGCGCCCACTGGCAGGAGGCCGGGCTGCCCGAGACCTTCCAGATCATCGACTCCGACGATCAGTTGCGCCTGGTCAAGCGGGTGCTGCGCCAGCTGGAGCTGGACGAGGCGCGCTTTCCCCCCAAGCAGCTGCAGTGGTTCATCAACGGACGCAAGGACGAGGGCCTGCGGCCGCAGCACGTCGAGCACTTCGACGATCCCTTCCTCAAGACCCAGATCCGGGTCTACGCGGCCTACGATGAACTGTGCCAGCGGCTGGGGCTGGTGGATTTCGCCGAGATCCTGCTGCGCGCTCACGAACTGTGGCTGAAATACCCCCGGGTGCTGGCGCACTACCAGCAGCGCTTCGGCCACATCCTGGTCGACGAGTTCCAGGACACCAACAGCATCCAGTACGCCTGGCTGCGGCTGCTGGCCGGCCAGACCGGGCGGGTGTTCGCCGTCGGCGACGACGACCAGTCCATCTACGGCTGGCGCGGGGCGCGGATCGAGAACATCCAGCGCTTTTCCGAGGACTTCCCGGGCACCCAGCTGGTGCGGCTGGAGCAGAACTACCGCTCCACCGGCACCATCCTGGCAGCGGCCAATGCGCTGATCGCCCACAACGCCGGGCGCATGGGCAAGAATCTCTGGACCGAGGGTGAGGACGGCGAGCCCATCGAGTTGTACAACGCCTACAACGAGTACGAGGAGGCGCAGTACGTCGTCGACCGCATTGAGCAGTTCACCGAGACCGGCCAGGCGCGCTCCGAGATCGCCATCCTGTACCGTTCCAACGCCCAGTCGCGGGTGTTCGAGGAACAACTCATGCAGCGCGCCATACCTTATAGAGTGTATGGCGGCCTGCGCTTCTTCGAGCGCGCCGAGATCAAGGACGCCCTGTGCTACCTGCGCCTGGCCAACAACCGCGGCGACGACGCCTCCTTCGAGCGGGTGGTCAACCAGCCGCCGCGCGGCATCGGCGAACGCACCGTGGGCGCGGTGCGCGAACAGGCGCGGGCGCTGGATATCTCGCTGTGGGAGTCGGCGAGGCGCATCGTCGCCGAGAAGGCGCTCAATGCCCGGGCGGTGAACGCGCTCAACAACTTCATCGAGCTGATCGAGAACGCCGGCGAAAGCATTGTGGATCTGGAACTGCACGAACAGGCCGAGGCCATGATCCAGGCCAGCGGCCTGATCGAGCACTTTAAAAAGGAGAAGGGCGAGCGCGGCCAGGCCCGGATCGAGAACCTGGAGGAACTGGTCAACGCCGCCCGCGCCTTCGAGGTGCCGGAGGAGGCCGAGGAGGATCTGACCGAGGGCGAGCCCGATGCGCTGACCGCCTTCCTCGCCCACGCCGCGCTGGAGGCCGGCGAGGGCCAGGCCGACGCCTGGGAGGACTGCGTGCAGCTGATGACCCTGCACTCGGCCAAGGGGCTGGAGTTCCCGGTGGTGTTCATGGCCGGGCTGGAGGAGGGCCTGTTTCCGCACCAGATGTCGGTCGACGAACCGGGCCGGCTGGAGGAGGAACGGCGGCTGTGCTACGTCGGCATGACCCGCGCCCGCCAGCGCCTGCATGTGAGCTATGCCGAGAAGCGTCGCCTGCACGGCCAGGAGAACTATGCCATCCCCTCGCGCTTCCTGCGCGAGCTGCCGCAGGGGCTGCTGCAGGAGGTGCGGCCGCAGCCGAGCTATGCTGGGTTTGGGGGCGGCCCGGGCGCCGCGGCGCCGACCGCGTCATCGAACCTGTTTGCCGATGCAGCCGCAGACGCCGAACTGGCGCTGGGCTCGCGGGTGCAGCATCCCAAGTTCGGCGAGGGCGTGGTGCTGAACTACGAGGGCAACGGCCCGCACGCGCGGGTGCAGGTGAACTTCCAGGAGGCCGGGCCCAAGTGGCTGGTGGTGGCGTACGCCAACCTGGCGCCGGCGTGATTTCAATTCCCCCCTAACCCCTGCCCCTCTCCCCCTGAGGGGGAGAGGGAATGATATGGGTTGTCTACACTCTTCGGTAAGACCGAAACCGACCGGACCTGACCCTTATGCGCTATCTGTGTGTACTTCCCCTGCTTGCGTTGACACTGCCGGCCGCCGCGGCGCCGCCGTCGCGTGATATCGAACTCACCCCCATCGCCGGCTACCGCGGCGGCGGCAGCTTCGACGACAACGTCAGCGGCGACTCGCTGGATCTGGACGAGGCCGGCAGCTATGGCCTGATCCTGAACATCGACCACGACGCCAACACCCAGTGGGAGTTCATGTTGAGCCGCCAGTCCACCTCGCTGGACCCGGGGCCGACCGCCGTGCCGGACTTCGATCTGGATGTCACCCACTTCTCGGCCGGCGGCATCTATGTGTGGCGGGACGAGAAGGTCGAGCCCTTCATCGGCGCAGGCTTCGGCGTCACCCACATGTCGCCCGATGATTCCGCCTACGACGACGAGACCCGGCTGATGTTCCAGCTCAATGGCGGCTACAAGATCTGGCTGACCCGCAACATCGGTTTGCGGCTGGAACTGCGCGGCTATACCACCTTCATGGATTCGGATGCGGCGATCTTCTGCGCCGGCGGCGCCTGCGTGGCGAGGGTGGAGAGCAGCGGCTTCGGACAGCTGGAGGGGAACCTGGGGTTGTCGGCGCGGTTCTAGGCTCGCAGGGCCGCCCCCAGTGCCGTCATTGCGAGGCGCGTAGCGCCGCGGCAATCTCGTCCGGCGTGCTATGGCGTTACGAGATTGCCGCGCTTCTCGCATAGAAGCCCTTCGGGCTTCAGTATGCGTACCCTACCCTCCGGGTCAGGGCATCGCAATGACGGGTTCACGTAACCACAAGGGCATTTCCGAATCTACAAAAAAAGAACCCCTCATCCAGAGGGGCAGGGGTGGGGCTGTCTTCCGTGACATTTCGCCGTCCATGGTTTTATTTGGCGGTGTTGAAAGCGGCTATGTCTTCAGCTGTGTGACATTGCTGTAGAGGGGCCGGGTCGCAGCCAGGTTGATCAGTGATTCGTTGGGACGGCCGATGTAGTTGCCCTGGGCGTAGTCCACGCCGTACTGTTGCAGCAGCTTCAGAATGGCTTCCGATTCCACGTACTCGGCGATGGTGGCCTTGCCCAGGGCATGGGCGACCTGGTTCATGGACTGCACCATGGCCTGGTCCACCTCGGCCTGGGCCATGCCCTGGACGAAGGAACCGTCGATCTTGAGTTTGTCCACCGGCAGGTGCTTGAGATAGGAGAAGGAACTGAAGCCGGAGCCGAAATCGTCCAGCGCGAACTGACAGCCGATGGTCTTGAGTTCGCCGATGAAGCGTTCGGCCGCGCCCAGGTTGGCGATGGCGGCGGTCTCGGTGATCTCGAAGGTGAGCCAGCTCGGGTCCAGGCCGGTATCGGCCAACTGGGCCTGGATCATGGGCAGCAGGGTGTGGTCCTCGAAGGCCTTGGCCGAGAGGTTGATGGAGAAGCATACCTCCTTGCCCTGTTCACGCAGCTGCGTGAGCTGTTGAATGGCGCGGGCGACGATCCAGCGGTCCACGGCATGGATCAGGCCGAAGCGTTCCGCTGCCGGCATGAAGCCGCCGGGCAGGATGACGTCGCCGTCATCGCACACCATCCGCACCAGTACCTCGTAATCCGTCACCGCCCCGGTGCGCACATCGGCGATGGGCTGGTAGACCAGCTGGAAGCGGTCCTCCTCCAGCATCTCGCGCACCCGCGCGGCCCAGCCCATGTCCTCGGCCATGCCGGCCTTGTCGCGGTCGGCCGGGTTGTAGAAATGCACCCGGTTGCGGCCTCCGGTCTTGGCCATGTTGCAGGCGAGATCCGCGTGCGACATCACCTCGTCGGCCGAGTCCACGGCGTGGTCGATCACCGCACCGCCGATGGAGCAGGTGACATTGAAGCTCTTGCCGTCGTGGTAGAACTTGTAGGCCTCGAACAGCTGGCGGAAGTTCTCGGCCACGCGCGGGGCCTGGTCGTGGCCGACGTTGTAGACCAGCAGGGTGAACTCGTCGCCGCCGAAGCGGGCCACCAGGTCGCCCTCGCGCACATGGCTGGAGAGCAGGCCGCTGATCTCGACCAGCAACTGATCGCCGGCGGCGTGTCCGAGGGTGTCGTTGATGTACTTGAACTGGTCCAGGTCGATGTAGAACAGCGCGCACTCGGCGCCGTTGCGGGCGGTGCGGGCCACGGTGCGCTCCAGTTCCTGCTGGAAGTAGTGGCGGTTGAACAGCCCGGTGAGCGAATCGTGCTCGGCCTGGTAGCTCAGCTGCTGCTGGAAGGCCTTCTGCTCGCTGATGTCGCGCGCCGTGCCGCTGATGTGCAGCACCCTGCCTGCGTCGTCGAAGTGAGCGCGGGCGTTGAAGCTCAGATGATGCTGACGTCCCTCGCGGTCCAGGTGCACCGTCTCGTGCTGCACCAGTTCCTTGCCGGCAAGAATCGCCTGGAAGGCCTCGCTGTCCATCTCGGCGTGGCTGGCCACCTGGAATTCGCGCAGGTGGCGGCCGGTCATCTCCTGCGGGGTATAACCGTAAATGGACTGACAGGCGCCGTTGAGGTAGGTCCAGCGGCCCTCGGGGTCCATGCTCCAGACCAGGTCGTTCGCGGTTTCGACCAGGTCGCGGTAGCGCGCCTCGGCGGCGATCAGGTTGTCTTCGGCGCGCTTGCGCTGGGTGATGTCGGCCACCAGGCAGGTGTGCATGGTGCGGTGTGAGATCTCCATGCGGCTGACCCGGATCGAGACCTGCAGCGGCTTGCCGTTGCGGTGCAGGCCGGTGGTTTCCTCTTCGCTGGGCGTGAGCGCCGGGGCGGTGTCGGGGCCGGCGATTTCCGGCAGCAGCCAGGCCAGCGGTTTGCCGCGGATCTCCATGGCCAGGAACCCGAACAGGCGTTCGGCAGCCGGGTTGAAGGTGTCGATGTTGCCCTGCTCATCGACCACGATGATGCCTTCGGCGGCGGTGTCGACAACGGCACGCATATAGGACTCCTGATCGCCGAGCCGGCGAAAGAGTTTGCCCAGGGTTTGCGTCAGATAACCGATTTCGTCAGTGGACTGCGGCTCGAGCCGCGCCAGATCCGCATGGGTGGAGGCGCCGCTGCGGTGCAGTACCTCCTCGACCGGCTGCAGTGACTGCGACAGGCTCTGGATGGAGAGCAGGGTCAGGGCCAGGGTGGCCGCGGCCAGCAGGGCCCAGATCAGCAGCAGGCCGGTATCCAGGCCGCGGGTCTCGAGCCAGAAGTACTGCATGATGAGCGTGTAGGACAGCAACGGCACCAGGCCGCCGAGCAGCATGAGCTTGGATTTCATGCTGACCTGTACCCGGTTCAGGCCCAGCCGGGCCACCAGGCGGCCCAGCCCGTCCAGGGCCACCAGGTAGCCCGGCATGCCGGCGATCACCGCTACCCCGAGTTGGAGCAGCAGCAGGTGCAGGAAGGTCTCGGGACGGGCGGCCAGCCCGCCCGGCAGCGAGGCCAGGAACAGGCTGGGCGTGGCCAGGGCGATGATCAGGAACAGGCCCCAGTACTCGCGCGGAAACCGCGCCAGCCGGCGCTGCAGGTGACTGGTGGAATGGCCGCTCTCGTTCCGGTGCACCCAGGCGAGAAAGGGCTGGATATAACGGCTGAAATGCAGGCCGGCGAAGGCCAGCAGTGCCAGCAGCAGGCCCGGCAGCACCCCGGCGCTGACCGCGGTGATGGCCTGATCGGTGGAGAGCAGATTGAACAGGTAGCCGAATCCGAGCCCGAAAACGGGAGTGGCGACCAACCCCAGGCCGATGCCCAGTCCGAAGCGCCGGTGCAGTGCGCTCAATTCGGCATTATTCACGAACCCGCTTCCTCGAGGCGGCACTGGGAATTTCAATATTCTTTATATTATATGACATTAAGCAATCTTGTGAATGTTGCTTGGGAGTATAATGTCATAACTTTCATCGATTGCAAGTGATTTCTCGGCATGCTTCACCGGCCGACCGCAGCTTTGTGCCCTTCACACCCTTTATGGTTCAATTCCCCCACTTTACGGATTCCGGATATCCACAGGGGGATGCATGAAACGTCGTGATTTCGTTCGCAGCGCCGGCGCCGGTGCGATGGCCGCCGGTTCGCTGCTCGCCGGCGCGCCTGCCGTCGCGGCCGGCAAAAAGCTGCGCTGGAAGATGGTCACCACCTGGCCCAAGAATTTTCCCGGCCTGGGGACAGGGGCCAATCATCTGGCCCGCCTGATCACTGAAATGAGCGATGGCCGGCTGCAGGTCAAGGTCTACGGCGCCGGCGAACTGGTGCCGGCCTTCGAGATCTTCGACGCCGTCTCCCGCGGCACGGCCGAGATGGGCCACGGCGCGGCCTATTACTGGAAGGGCAAGTCCCAGGCCGCGCAGTTCTTCTCGGCCGTACCCTTCGGCCTGACCGCGCAGGAGATGAACGGCTGGCTCTACCATGGCGGCGGCATGCAGCTGTGGCAGGAAATCTATGCTGAATTCGGCCTGGTCCCGACGGCGGCCGGCAATACCGGCGTGCAGATGGCGGGGTGGTTCAACAAGGAGATCAACCGCGTCGAGGATCTGGAGGGTCTGAAGATGCGCATCCCCGGGCTGGGCGGCGAGGTGCTGCAGCGGGCCGGCGGCACCCCGGTGAGCCTGCCCGGCGGCGAGATCTTCACCTCGCTGCAGTCGGGCAACATCGACGCCACCGAGTGGGTCGGGCCCTACAATGATCTGGCCTTCGGCCTGCACAAGGCGGCGAAATACTACTATTATCCCGGCTGGCACGAGCCCGGCACGACGCTCGAATCCTTCATCAACAAGGCGGCCTTCGAGGCGCTGCCGAAGGACCTGCAGCAGATCGTGACCAACGCCTGTCGGGTGGCGAACCAGGACATGCTGGCCGAGTATACGGCCCGCAACAACGATGCCCTGCATACCCTGGTCAACGAACACCGGGTGGACCTGCGCCGCCTGCCCGATCCGGTCATCGAGAAGTTGAAGGCGGTGTCCGACGAGGTGGTGGCCGAGATCGCGGACAAGGATCCGCAGGCACGTAAGGTGTACGAATCCTTCGTCAGGTTCCGCGACCAGGTCAAGGCCTGGCACGATGTCTCGGAGCGTGCCTATCTGAATGCCCGCGCCGGCACGGCCGCACCCACGCGCTGCTGAGGCGGTTCATAACATTTGTATGAGCCGTTTCAGCGGCGGGTCGGTGCCGTGCCTGCGAGCGTACCGCTCATCTCCAGCTTCACCGGATTGAATCCGCTGCGCGGACGCGCAATGGAGCAGGGCGGCCGGCAGCCGGAAAAGCCTGGCGGAAACGGTTGAACATCCCAGGGGAATTGTGCAATTGAGCCATTCATCGGAACTGTTCCGGGCGCAGGGCCTGGCGGTGGGCGAAATCGGCCCGCTGGAACTGACGCTGCAGCCGGGGGAATGCGTGGGACTGAGCGGGGCCTCCGGCAGCGGCAAGAGCCGGCTGCTGCGCGCCCTGGCCGACCTGGATCCGCATGCCGGGCAGATGTGGCTGGACGGTGAACCCGCCGCCGCACTCATGCCCTGGGACTGGCGGCGGCGGGTGGCGCTGCTGCCGGCCGAGAGCGCCTGGTGGCATGACACCGTCGGGCCGCATTTTCCTGCCGTGCCGAGCGCGACGGCGCTGGCGGCGCTGGGGTTCGAGCCGGCCGTGCTGGAGTGGCGCATCGATCGCCTGTCCAGCGGCGAGAAGCAGCGTCTGGCCCTGCTGCGGGTGCTCACCCTGCGGCCGCGGGTGCTGCTGCTGGATGAGCCCACCGCCAACCTGGATCGGGACAATGCCGAGCGGGCGGAGTCACTGATCCGCGCTTACCTGGACGAAAGCGGCGCGGCGGCGATCTGGGTCGGGCACGACCAGGCGCAGCTGCACAAGGTGGCGGTGCGCTGCTACCGGGTGGAGGCGGGCGGGGCGGTGCGCGAGGATCAGGCCGCATGATCCATCTCAGCCACTGGGACCTGGGCTTATCCGCGCTGCTGGTGCTGCTGCTGGCCTTTGTGTCGGGGCGGCTGCAGCGTCAGCTGCGCAACCAGATTCTGGTTGCCGCCCTGCGCACTACGGTGCAGCTGCTGCTCATCGGCCTGGTGCTGAAATGGCTGTTCGATATCGCCCACCCGGTCTTCATCGGCCTGATATCGCTGGTCATGCTCACCGTGGCCGGGCGCGAGGTCATGGTCCGTCAGGGCCGGCGCCTGACCGGCTGGTGGAGCTTCGGGGTGGGGACCTTCTCCATGTTCCTGTCCTCGTTCACTGTCACCCTGTTCGCCCTGTGGGTGATCATCGGCAACCAGCCCTGGTACGCGCCCCAGTACGCCATCCCGCTGCTTGGCATGCTGCTGGGCAATACCATGAACGGCATCTCCATCGCCATGGACCGGCTGACCCAGTCTGCCTGGCAGCAGCGCCAGCAGATCGAGGGCCGGCTGATGCTGGGTGCGAGCGCGACCGAGGCAATCTGCGACCTCAAGCGCGAGGCTGCGCGCAGCGGCCTGATCCCCATCATCAACGCCATGGCCGCGGCCGGCCTGGTCAGCCTGCCGGGAATGATGACCGGTCAGATCCTGGCCGGCGCCGAGCCGGTGGAGGCGGTGAAATACCAGATCATGATCATGTTCCTGATCTCGGTGGGGACGGGGCTGGGTACGCTGGCCAGCCTGGCGCTGGTCTCGAGGCGGCTGTTCGACGAGCGCCACCGGCTGCGGCTGGACCGGCTGCAGGTGGACACCGGCGGGCGCCACGCCAGTTGAGGGGGCATTGTAGGATGGGTGGAGGCGCTTAGCGCCGCAACCCATCGCCGGGGCTGGTAGTGTTGTAGGATGGGTGCAGGCGCTTTGCGCCGTAACCCTTCAGGGCAGACGGCATGATGGGTTACGCTTCGCTTCACCCATCCTACGCTGCAGCGGTGCACTGCACTATGCAGGTCGGCTAATCCTCCAGCGCCTTGCGGAAGAATTCCGGCATCGCCAGCGCGCCGCGATGCAGCCCGGCGTTGTAGTAGACCGTCTCGAAGGACTTGTCCGCCGCGGCCTGCTCGCGGAATTCGCCCGCCGGGCCGCCCTTGACCGCCAGGGTGGCGGTCCACCAGCCGGAGGGATACACCGGCTGCGGATAGAACAGGCTGGCGGTATCGTCGAAGCCGGCGGCGCGCATGGCCGCGTGCATGGGTTTGAGGATGCGCATGTGATACAGCGGCGATTCGCTCTGCTGCACCAGCACCCCGTGCCCGCCCATGGCATTGAAGCAATCGCGATAGAAGGCCTCGGTGAACAGCCCCTTGGCCGGCCCGATCGGGTCGGTGCTGTCGACGATCACCACGTCCACGCTGCCGGGCGCGGCCTCGGCCATCCATTTGATGCCGTCCCCGAAATAGAACTCGGCGCGCGGGTCGTTGTTGGATTCGCACAGCTCGGGGAAGAACTTCTCCGAGATGCGTGTGACCCGCTCGTCGATCTCCACCTGCAGCGCATGCTCGATGCCGTCATGGCGCAGCACCTCGCGCAGGGTGCCGCAATCGCCGCCGCCGATGATGACCACGCGCTTCGGATCCGGGTGGGTGAACAGGGCCGGATGCGACATCATTTCGTGATAGAGAAAATTGTCGCGCCCGGTGAGCATCACGAAGCCGTCGATGACCATCAGGTTGCCGAATTTCTCGGTCTCGAAGATCTCGATGCGCTGATACGGGCTCTGTTCCTCGTGCAGCTTGCGCTTGATCCTGAGCGAGAAGGCCGAGCCGCCTTCCTCGCAGATTTCGGTGAACCAGTGGGTGTCCAGGGTGGTCATGAGTCTGGCCTTTGGCAGGGCGTTGGGGGAGTGGATCTCCGGCTGAACGCGAAAGATACAAGATACAAGCGGCGGGAGACAAGTTACAATTCGGGCAGGTGAGGCGCGCCGCGCCTTGTATCCGTTTGCTTGCAACTTGTATCTTTCCGACCATGTGGACCATTGATCAGGCGCGCAGTACCTACAACCTTGCCCACTGGGGCAGCGGCTATTTCGACGTCAATGACGCCGGCCACCTGACCGCGCAGCCGGCCCCGGGGCAGGGAGTAACGGTCGATCTGTATGAACTGGCCGGGCGCTGTCGCGAGGCCGGCCTGTCGCTGCCGGTGCTGGCGCGCTTCTCCGGCATCCTGCATCACCGCATCGATACCCTGTGCGAGGCCTTCGCCGCGGCGCGCCGCCAGTATGACTACCAGGGCGCCTACACCGCCGTCTATCCCATCAAGGTCAACCAGCAGCGCAGCGTGGTCGACGAGATCCTCGGCCATGGCGGCGAGCGTGTCGGCCTGGAGGCCGGCAGCAAGCCCGAACTGATGGCCGTGCTGGCGCTGACCCGTCCCGGCGGTGTGATCATCTGCAACGGCTACAAGGACCGCGAATACATCCGCCTGGCCCTGATCGGCCGCGCCCTCGGTTACCGCATCTTTATCGTGGTGGAAAAGCTCACCGAACTGGAGCGGGTGATGGAGGCCGCGCGCGAACTGCAGGTGTCGCCGCTGCTGGGCGTGCGCATCCGCCTGTCTTCCATCGGTGCCGGCAAGTGGCAGAACACCGGCGGCGAGAAGTCCAAGTTCGGCCTGCACGCACGCCAGGTCATCGAGCTGGTCGAGCGTCTGCGCGCGGCCGGGATGCTGGACTGCCTGCAGCTGCTGCACTCGCATCTGGGCTCGCAGGTGGCCAATATCCGCGACATCCAGCGCGGCATGCGCGAGGTGGCGCGCTGCTATGCCGAACTGCACCGGCTGGGCGCGCCGCTGGGGTGGGTGGACGTGGGCGGCGGGCTCGGCATCGACTACGAGGGTACCGGCTCGCGCAGCTACTGCTCCATCAATTACAGCGTGCACGAGTATGCCAACAATGTCGTGCATGCCCTGGCCGAGATCTGCCGCGAGTACGACCTGCCCCAGCCCGACCTGGTGACCGAGTCCGGCCGCGCCATGACTGCGCACCATGCCATGCTCATCACCAACGTGATCGATATCGAGCAGGCCCCGGGTACCGGCCCGCTGGAGGCGCCCGCCGAGGACGATCCGCTGCTGCTGCAGAACCTGTGGCAGGTGCTGGAGAAACTCTCGGCCCGCAACGTGGTCGAGGCCTGGCATGACGCCGAGTACTGGCTGGGCGAGGCGCGCGGGCTGTACCTGCATGGGGTGCTCGATCTGGAGCAGCGGGCCCGGGCCGAGGCGCTGTACTTCGCCATCTGCCACCGGGTCCGGCCCATGCTCAAACAGGGCCGGCGCGAGCACCGCGAGATCCTCGATGCCCTGAACGAGAAACTGGCCGACAAGTACTTCATCAACCTGTCGGTATTCCAGTCGCTGCCCGATGTCTGGGCCATCGACCAGATCTTTCCCATTGCGCCGCTGCATCGCCTCGACGATCCGCCCACCCGGCGCGCCGTACTGCAGGACCTGACCTGCGACTCCGACGGCCGCATCCAGCAGTATGTGGACGGCGAGAGCATCGAGAGCACGCTGCCCCTGCATCCCTACCGGCCGGACGAGGAGTATCTGCTCGGCATCTTCCTGGTCGGCGCCTACCAGGAGATCCTGGGCGACATGCACAACCTGTTCGGCGATACCGACGCGGTGAATGTGGTGCTGACCGGGGACGGCTTCGAGTTGAGCCAGCCGGAGCGTGGCGACACCATCGACGAACTGCTGCGCTATGTGCACTTCGACACCGAAGCCATGAAGCAGGTCTACCGTGACCGGATCGCTGCGGCCGACCTCGACGAGGCCCGGCGCCAGGCCTTCATCGAGGAACTGGAGGCGGGGCTGGTCGGTTATACCTATCTGGAGGATTGAGTGAGGCGGGAGGTGGGGTGGTGACGCTGCCGGCGACAGGCTTCATCGGCCTGGGCGCAATGGGCGCGCCCATGGCCGCCAATCTCAACCGGGCCGGGGTGCTGGCCGCGGTCTGGAACCGTACGCCGGCAAAGGCGCAGTCCGTCGCGGCTGAATTGGCTGTGGCAGTGGCGGCGTCGCCGGCCGCGCTGGCGCGGCAGGTCGATGTCGTTGTGCTGTGCGTCTCGGCCGATGCCGATGTGCTGGCCGTGATCGAGGCGCTGGAACCCGGCCTGCGGCCGGGCCAGGTGGTGATCGATCATTCCACCGTGCAGCCGCAGACCGCACAGACCGCGGCGGCGCGGCTGGCGGCGCGGGGCGTGGATTTCCTCGACGCGCCCGTCTCCGGCGGCGTCGAGGGCGCGCGCCGGGGTACGCTCGCGCTGATGGTGGGCGGCGAGGCCGGGGTGCTGGAACGGGTCCGGCCCCTGCTGCAGGCGCTGGGTCAGCGCATCGAACACATGGGCCCGGTGGGCAGCGGCCAGGCCACCAAGGCGGTGAACCAGATCATGGCCGCCGGTATCAACCAGGCGGTGACCGAAGCGCTGGCGTTTGCCGAGGCCCACGCCCTGCCGCTGGAGCAGGTCATCGAGGTGGTCGGCGCCGGCGCGGCCGGCAACTGGTTCCTCAGCCACCGCGGCCCGAGCATGACGCAGGGCCGTTTCGAGCCCGGGTTCAGACTGGGCCTGCATCACAAGGATCTCGCCATCTGCCGGGCCATGGCCGAGGCGCTGGGCATGGAACTGCCGCTGGTGAACCGGACGCTGGCGGATTATCGGCAACTGATGCAGGACGGCTTCGGCGATGAGGATATCTCCGCGCTCTACCGGATGAAGCGCAGACCGAGCAAACACGGAGACTGAGCATGCAGATACAGGTGACCCGCAATCCCGGCGCGCAGCGGCTGGACGAACTGGGCGTGTACGACTGGCCCATCTGGGAGAAGGAGAGCTCCACCTTCCCCTGGAGCTATGACGCCACCGAGACCTGCTACCTGCTGGAAGGCGACGTGGTGGTCACCCCCGACGGCGGCGAGCCGGTGCAGATCCAGGCCGGCGACCTGGTCACCTTCCCGGCCGGCATGGACTGCACCTGGCAGATCCGTGCCGCCGTGCGCAAGCACTACCGGTTCGAATAACCCGCGCTGAGCTACTGCAGCCGCATCTGAGAGCAGCGCAGCTGCTCCCGGATCATCCGGATGACCTGCGCCAGCGACATGGCCTCGGGCAAGTCCTGCAGATCCGAAAACCAGATATCCTCGACTTGGCATTCGTCATCGCTGTGCTCGTCCGTGATCAGCGGCAGGCCGATGAAGACGCCGCTCTGTCCGTTGTCCAGGTCCACCGTCACCAACTGCAGTTTCAGCTTGCTCATGGTGCGCCTCCTTCGAGGTCGTTGCGGGGCGGGGAAGCGGATCCCCGTATCACCATTATGCAGTTCGTGTGCCGGATGACCAGCTTCAATGACGAATCCGGACCCCGGCATGGAGATTGCGCTGCGGCGCCGGCTCGAAGTAACGCCCGGCGGCGGCGTTGATGCGCACGTTGCTGAAGTAGTCCCGGTCGGTGAGATTGTTGATCCCGGCGAAAATCTCCAGTTCCGTTCCCTGCCATGCGCCCCGCATGCCGGCGCGCAGATTGAACACGGCATAGCCGGCGACCGGCTCGCGGTTGGCGTTGTCCGCATAGACGCGGTCGACGCCCAGGCCGTCCAGGATGACATAGGGGCCGCCCGGGTCGCGCCAGGCCAGTTCGGCGAACAGGGTCTGCTGCGGCAGACCCGGCAGGCGACGGCCGGCCAGATCGGTGCCGGAGGCATCGACGAACTCCCGGAACCGGTAGCGTGCGCGGGTGTAGGCGGCCGTCGCGGTGAGGCGGTCGCTGATGGCATAGACCAGCGCGGCCTCCAGCCCCGTGCGGCGGGTGCGGGCGGCATTGGCGAAGCGGTCGGGTTCGCTCGCCACCTGCACGATCTCGTCACGGGTCTCCACCCGGAACAGTGCCAGTTCGTAGCGCAATCCCGGGCCGATGAAACCCTTGGCGCCGAGTTCGAGATTGAGTGCCTGCTGCGGATCGAGCCCGGGGTCGAAGCCCTGCTGCGGTTCGGTCGGGTCGGAGAACTCGGTGAAGGTCGGGGTTTCGAAGGCCGAGCCGGCCGCGGCATACAGGCGGTGGTCGGGATGCAGCTGATGGCCCAGGCCCAGGGTGAAACTCAGTTCGTCGAAGCGGCGGCTGCCCGAGGCGGCGCCGTCCGGGGTGAAGCGGTCGTCGATGTCGAACGCCACCCGGTCGTAGCGTCCGCCCAGGGTGAGATCGAGTCGATCCATCAATGCCAGATCGGCCTGACCATAAACACCGATCTCGGTCGCGGTCTCGGTCGCGTCCTGGATCTGGCCGGTGACGCCGCCGCTGCCGTCGACCAGGAAGCGCTGGCGGTCATCGCGCTGGCGTGCGGCTTCGATCCCCACCGTGAAGCGCAGCGGCCGCCCACCGAGTCCGGCGTTGGCGGTGTAGTCCAGGCCGGCGCCGTAGAAGTCGCGTTCGTACTGCAGCCGGCTCGGGCCGGGGAAGGGCAGTTGCTGTTCGAAGTCGCGGCGGGTGTAGAACAGCCGCGCGCTGGCTTCCCCGGGGCCGATGCCGCGGTCGCGGTAGTGCAGGCCCAGACGCTGCTGGCGCACCTGCTGGCCGCTGTCCAGTGCCAGCGCATTGGGCGCGGCCTGGCGGCGGTCGGCCGCGACCTCGGCCCGGGTCAGGCCGCCCGGGTCTTCGCCGTAGGGCTGGTCCAGCGCGGTCAATACCGCGCTGACACTGCGCCGGGCGTCGATGTCATGGGTCAGTTTCGCGTTCAGCAGTGCCTTGCGGGTACGGCTCTGGTCACGGTAGCCGTCATAGTCCAGCCGCGAGGCGCTCAGATGAGCGCCCCAGGCAGCGTGACGCGCACCGCCGCGCAGTGACAGCTTGCGCAGGTCATGACTGCCGGCCCGGGCCGTGAGTTCGGCAAAGGGGGCCGGCGGCGGCGCGGCCGTGGTGACCTGCAGCACGCCGCCGGCGGCGTTGCCGTACAGGGCCGAGGACGGGCCGCGGATGAGTTCCACCCGCTCCACCGAGTCGAGGTCGATGCTGTCGATCTGGGACTGGCCATCGGGCAGGGTCTCGGGGAAGCCGTCGACGAGAATGCGCACGCCGCGGATGCCGAAGGGGGCGCGGGCGCCGAAGCCGCGGATGGACAGGCGCAGGTTCTGGGCGAAGTTGTAGCGGTTCTGGAACAGCACGCCGGGACTGCGGTTGAGCGCCGTGTCCAGCGCCAGCCCCTGCCGGGCCTGGCGCAGGTCCCGTTCGTCCGCCACCGTGACGGCGGCCGGCGTGTGCTGGAGCGTGCGGGGCAGGCGCGGGGCCGTGATGGTGATGGTGATCGGTTCCTCACCGGCCTGTTCCGATGCCTGGACCGGGAGGCCGGCGAGCAGGGCAGCGCAGACCAGTGGCAGTCGTGTGCGGTGACAGGCGTGGTGTGTGCGCACGGGCATGGCGGGCGTTCCTGTGTACACGCTGGCGCAGTTCAGGGCCGGCAAGTGAAGGCTTGTCCGGGTCAGCCCTTGACCTTGAGCAGGATGGCCTCGATGTCGTGCTCACGCAGGCGGGCCCGGGCCCGGTTCAGACTGCGCAGGTCGTCAAACGGGCCGACCCGCACCCGGTGCCAGGTTTCGGACTCGTTGATGCGCACGGTCTGCACATGCGTCTCCAGTCCCAGCAGGGCCAGTCGGGCCTTGAGCTGGTCGGCCTGTTCGGCGGACTTGAAGGAACCGGCCTGCAGCAGATAGGTGCCGGGGGTCTCGACCTGGCGCACGCCCTCCTTGCGGCTGCCGGTGATGGACTCCTCCGGCACCACCACCTCCATCTCCGGCAGGATCTGATAGAAGTCGAAGCGGGGCTTGGGCGGCGGCGGGATCTCGCGCTGCTGCGGCCGGCGCACGGCGCGTGCGTCCTCATCGGTGGTGACCACCGGGTTCGGCCGCGGCGTGTCCGGATCGGCAGGCTGCTTGAGATAGACCAGAAAGGCCACGAACAGGCCGATCAGCAGACCGGCCAGCAGCCACAACCAGCCGGGCACGGACTGTTTGCGGCGTTTGGGGTTGGCGCGGTGTTTGTAGTCTCGTGGCATAAGATCAAGTGCTTCAACGCAAAGACGCAGTGGCGCAGAATACTTCCGTCATTCCGGCGCAGGCCGGAATCCATTTACCGCGGCGGCTCCTGGATCCCGGCATACGCCGGGATGACGGGGTTGGTTGGCGATGTAGTGACTGCACAATGCCTGAATATCTCTGCGTTCCCTGCGCCCTGGCGTCTCTGCGTTAAGGAATTCACATCGACTCCGGCGCCGACACGCCCAGCAGCCCCAGGCCGTTGGCGATCACCTGGCGCGTGGCCAGGATCAGGTTCAGGCGCGCATCGCGCAGCTTCTCGTCGCCGACCAGGAACTGGTGTGCGTTGTAGTAGGTGTGGAAGTCGTTGGCCAGGTCGCGCAGATAGTGCGCCAGCTGGTGCGGTTCGTGATTGAGCGCGGCGGTCTCGACAACCTCCGGATAGCGCGACAGGTTGATCATCAGCGACTGCTCGTGCGACTCGTGCAACAGGTGCAGGTGCTCGCGGCCGCGTGCGCGGTCCCACTGCATACCCTTTTCCTGCATCTGGCGCAGCACGCTGCACACCCGCGCATGGGCATACTGAATGTAGTAGACCGGGTTGTCGCTGGACTGGGACTTGGCCAGGTCCAGGTCGAAGTCCAGGTGCTGCTCGCACTTGCGCATGACATAGAAGAAGCGGGCGGCGTCGTTGCCGACCTCCTGACGCAGTTCGCGCAGGGTGACGAACTCGCCGGAGCGGGTCGACATCTGCACCTTCTCGCCGCCGCGGTAGAGAATGGCGAACTGCACCAGCAGCACATCGAGGCGGTCGATGTCGTCGCCCAGCGCCTGCAGCGCGGCCTTCACCCGCGGCACATAGCCGTGGTGGTCGGCACCCCAGACATCGATCACGCGGGCAAAGCCGCGCTCGAGCTTGTTCATGTGATAGGCGATGTCGGAGGCGAAGTAGGTCTTCTGGCCGTTGTCGCGCACCACCACCCGGTCCTTCTCGTCGCCGAAGTCGGTGGAGCGGAACCAGGTCGCGCCCTCCTGCTGGTACAGGTAGCCGGCCTCCTGCAGCCGCGCGATGGCGGCCTCGACCAGGGATTGTTCGGTCAGCGAGCGTTCGGAGAACCACTCGTCGTACTCGACGCCGAATTCCTTCAGGTCCTGACGGATGTTGGCCAGGATCTCGTTCAGCCCCGCATCGAACACCTCGCGATAGCGCTCGGGGCCGAGCCGCGACTGGATGCGCGCGATCAGGCCGTCGATGTGCGCCTCCTTATCCCCCTCGGGCGCATCGGCGGGGACGTCTGCATAGAGTTCGTCCGTGCTGACACGCCAGGCATCGCCGTGATTGCGATGCAGGGTCGCGCCGATGTCCCAGACATAGTCGCCCTTGTAGCCGTTGCTGGGGAAGGCGAATTCCTCCCCGCACAACTCGAGGTAGCGCAGATAGACGCTGGCGGCCAGGATGTCCATCTGGCGGCCGGCGTCATTGACGTAGTATTCGCGGTGCACGCTGAAGCCGACGGCGGCGAGCAGGTCGGCGACGGCCGCACCGTAGGCCGCGCCGCGGCCGTGGCCGACGTGCAGCGGACCGGTCGGGTTGGCGGAGACGAATTCCACCTGCACCGGCTGTTTCCCGCCGAGGTCCGAGCGGCCGTAGGCGTCGCCCGCTTCGAGTATCTGGTCGAGGGTTCGGTGCCAGGCATCGGCGGTGAGGGTGAAGTTGATGAAGCCCGGGCCGGCGATTTCCACCCGCTTGACGAATTCGGAGGGCGGCAGGGCGGCGACCAGCTTCCCGGCCAGATCGCGCGGCTTGCTGCCGGCCGGCTTGCACAGGGTCATGGCCAGGTTGGTCGCGAAGTCGCCATGGGCGGCATCGCGGGTGCGTTCCAGGTGGATCTCGGCCTCGAGATCCCCGGGCAGGGTACCGTCGCCCTGCAGGGCGGCGAGGCTGTGCTGGAGCAGGTCCTGGAGCAGGTGTTTCATGATCTTCCTGGAGATTGTACAGGGCCGGGATGCGGCTCGAAGCCGGCTATTATCCGGTGTTGCGGATGGGTTGCAAGGGCGGTTTATGGGTTTTGCCCAACGCCGGCGACAGTAACGCCAGGGACGCAGAGGCGCAGCGACGCAGAGGCGAAATAATATAAAAATCTTTGCGTCTCTGCGGTTGTCCCGCGGAGGCAGGCTAAAAGGTATCCACCGGGTCCACGTCCACCGACCAGCGGATGCGCCGGGCCGCGGGCGACTCGGCCAGGACCGGGATCCAGGCATCGAGCAGCCGGTGCAGGGCGGCCCGCGCCGCGGACTGCACCAGCAGCTGGGCCCGGTAGCGGCCGGCGCGTTTTTCCATCGGCGCCGGCACCGGACCCCAGAACTCGATCTCCGGGCCCGACTGCTGCTGCGCCAGGGCATGGGCCTGTTCCAGAAATTCCCGCGGCGCTTCGCGGTCGGTGGCCTCGGCCCGCAGCAGGGCCAGGCTGGCATAGGGCGGCAGGCCGGTGTCCCGGCGTTCGGCCAGGGCCGCCGCGGCGAAGGCGGCGTAGCCCTCGGTGACCAGCCGCCGCAGCAGCGGGTGGTCCGGGTGGTGGGTCTGGATCAGCACCGTGCCCGGCCGTTCGGCCCGCCCGGCGCGGCCGGCGACCTGGACGATCAGCTGGGCCAGGCGTTCGCTGGCGCGGAAGTCGCTGGAGAACAGGCGCTGGTCGGCCTCCAGGATGCCGACCAGGGTCACGCCGGGAAAATGATGGCCCTTGGCCAGCATCTGGGTGCCGAGCAGGATGCGCGCCGCGCCGCTGTGGGCCTGTTCCAGCAGGGCCTCGAGCTGGCCCTTGCGCCGGGTGCTGTCGCGGTCGATGCGCAGACAGGGATGGTCGGGGAACAGCTGCTGCAGGGTCTGCTCGATGCGCTCGGTGCCGTAGCCCAGCCCGCGCAGGTCCGGACTGCCGCACTCGGGGCACTGCACCGGCACCTCCTGGCTGGCGTCGCAGTGATGGCAGTGCAGCCGGCCGCGGCGCTGGTGCAGGGTGAGGTGGCTGTCGCAGCGCCGGCAGGCCGCCACCCAGCCGCACTCATGGCAGATCAGCGTCGGGGCGAACCCGCGCCGGTTGAGAAACAGCAGTACCTGTTCGCCGCGCGCCAGGTGCCGGCGCATGGCGCCCAGCAGCGGTTCGGCCAGTCCCTCGCGCAGCGGCTGGCCGCGGATGTCCAGCAGCTTGAGTTCGGGCGCGCTGGCGGCGCCGGCGCGGTTCGGCAGATGCAGGCGCTGATAGCGTCCCTGATCGGCGTTGTAGAGGCTTTCCAGCGAAGGCGTGGCCGAACCCAGCAGGACGGGAACGTCCTGCTGCCGGGCGCGCCAGATCAACAGGTCGCGGGCCGAGTAGCGAAACCCGTCCTGCTGCTTGAGCGAGGGGTCGTGTTCCTCGTCGACAATGAACAGCCCCGGCGCCGGCAGCGGGGTGAACACCGCCGAGCGGGTGCCGACCACGATCCGCGCAGCGCCGTCGCGCGCCGCCACCCAGGCATTGAGGCGCTCGCGCTCGCTCAGCCCCGAATGCAGGATCACCATGGGTGCTGCCAGCCGCGCCCGCAGCCGCTGCATCAGCTGCGGAGTCAGGCCGATCTCGGGCACCAGCAGCAGGGTCTGGCGGCCGGCCGCCAGGGCCTGTTCGATGGCGCGGATATAGACCTCGGTTTTGCCGCTGCCGGTCACTCCGTCGAGCAGGAAGCAGCCGAAGCCGGCGTGCTCCGCCACGGCCTGGACGGCGTCGGCCTGGGCGGGGTTGAGTGACGGGGCTGCGGCACCCGCACCCGGGGTATCCAGTCCCGGCGTCTCCAGGCGTTCTTCCACCCAACCCTTGTCGACCAGGGCCCTGAGGCTGTCGCGCCGGTACAGACCCTCATGCTGCAGCCGGTCGCGGTCGGCGCCCTCCGGGCAGCGGGTCAGGACGCTGAGCAGGGCGGCCTGGCGCGGCGCCCGGGCCAGGTCGGCGGGATCCACCGCTCGGCCCGCAGCGCTCAGTTGCCAGTGGCGGGTCTGTTCGATCCGGGCGGGCCGTCCCTGACGCAGCAGGGCCGGCAGGGCCTGGGCCAGGACCTCCCCGATCGGATGGTGGTAATAGCCGGCGGCCCAGCACAGCAGGGCCAGCAGGTCGGGCGGGACGACCGGCTGGGCATCGAGCAATTCGGACAGGGGCCGGATCTGCGCCGGGGGCAACTCCGTGTCGGGACTGAGTTCAACCACCACGCCGACCAGATTGCGGCGGCCGAACGGGACCCGCACCCGGCTGCCGGGGGCGATGCGGCCGGGCTGCGCCAGGCGGTAATCGAAGACCCGGTACAGGGGGCAGGGCAGGGCCACCCTGGCGTAGATGGGTGTGGATGCTGTCGGCAATGGATTGTCCGGGCGGTTATCGCAGTTACTTGACTCTGATTGTCACAAAACGGTGTTAACCGGCTAATCTGGAAGCGGTATTTTCCTTATCCACAAAAACTGTGGATAACTTTGTGGAACGAATGGGGCTAAAGGGTTCCAGGGCCTGTATTTGTTGCATTTGTGTTAATTTGCGCATTTTGTCACCAGTGATTTTTATTGTTATAAAACAGTGTGTTGTAAAAATCCCGCCGTTGGGCCGGAGTGGCGACGGGCGTCTGACGCGAAAGGGTCGGGTTTGCTTGCAGCTTGTGTATAAACCGGGCGGGAGAGAAAAATCAAGCTTGAAATCACCGCTGATCCCAGTTCCTTTTGCGTGCCCTCCGGGGGCGAGGCCGGCCGGTTTATAACCCGGTTATAAACCGGCGCTCCGCCGGGCGTGTACTCGGGGTTAGCGCATCATATCCGGCCGGTGGCGGGCTAACAGCCAGTCTACAACCAGTCGGTCAGCGCGATGCCGATGCCGATGCGGCGGATGTGGGCATCGTAGTCGATCAGGCTCTCGCCGTAGCCGTCGAAGTACTGGGCGTAGCCCTTGAGCTTGCGGGTCAGGGGGAAGGACCAGCCCAGCTCGAGCGCCCCGCGCGGATCGCTGCGGCTGAGATTGCTGCGCAGCATCAGGCTCAGGGAATGGCCGTCCAGCTTGTAGGCGAGGCGGAATTCGCCGTAGCCCATGTAGTCCTCGATGTCGGGGTTGTCGTCACCGGTGGCATCGGTCGGGCTGCTCTTCTTCTGTTCCGGGATGCGGTACCAGGGTTTGAGGCTGAAGGCGAAGTTGCCGCGCTCGAATACCAGATCGGCGTAGACGCGGTTCCAGCTGCGTGAGAGCTCGTTGCTCTGGCCGTTGGACTGGTGCGAAACGCCGAACTGAAGGACGCGGGCATCGAAGCCCAGCAGCGAATAATCCGGCAGGTAGGTCAGGAACAGTTCGGGCTCGTGATTGGTCTCGCGGAAGGGCGAGGAGAACTTGCGGTTGTAGGCCTGCCAGTAGGACTGGTTGGTGTAGGCCATGAACAGGGTGCCGCGGTCATTGAACAGGCCGCGGACCAGGGGAAACTTGAAGCTGAGTTGGAACTTGATCTCCCACTTCTGCAGTTCGCCCGAACTGATGTCGAAGGGATCGCTGTTGGGCGAGAAGCTGTAGGTGGCCGGCAGCAGGTAGTTGGGCCGGTGCGGCGTGATGACGAAGGGGTTCGCCGCCGTGGCGCGCTCCAGGGTGATGCGGGTCTCCAGCGGGGAGGTGTGCGATTCGGCGGCGGCCTTTTCCCCGGCGGCGGGCGACGGTGCGGCCGTCGCGGCAGCCGGCGTATCCGGCCCCTGCCCGGTCAGCGGCAGGAGCGACTCCAGGCAGACGGCCTTGAGCTCGGCCACGGTGGCTTCGTCAGGCGCGGTCTTCAACTGTTCGAGCAGGCACTGGTCAAGATCGGTGGGAAAGGCGTGGGCAGCAGCGGCGGTCAGCCAGCCGGCAAGGATGCAGGTGTAGCGCGCGACTGATGTGGGGGTTGCCATGGCGCCTGTTCCGTCATTGGGGTTGCAGAAACAAAAAGCCCGGCGCGGCCGAGCTTTCTGTCGGGTCGTGACTGCAGTTGCGGCTGCAGTTACAGCTGTTTGACCTCGGCAATCAGCTTGGCCGCTACCTCCTGGCCGTCGCCATAGAGCATACGCGTGTTGTCGAGGAAGAACAGCCCGTTCTCGATGCCGGAGAAGCCGCGGCCGCGGCCGCGCTTGACCACGATCACGTTCTTCGCCTGGTCGGCATTGAGGATTGGCATGCCGTAGATGGGGCTGGACTTGTCGTTGCGTGCCACCGGGTTGACCACGTCGTTGGCGCCGATCACCAGGGCCACGTCGGCCTGCGGGAACTCGGCGTTGATTTCCTCCAGGTCGTAGATCTTGTCGTAGGGCACGCCGGCCTCGGCCAGCAGCACGTTCATGTGGCCCGGCATGCGGCCGGCCACAGGATGGATGGCGAACTTCACGTCCACGCCGTGCTCCTCCAGCATCTCGGTCAACTCCCAGATCTTGTGCTGGGCCTGGGCCACGGCCAGGCCGTAGCCGGGCACGATGATCACCTTGTTGGCGAAGGCCATCATCACCGCGGCATCGGAGGCGCCGATCTCCTTCATCTCGCCCTCGGGGCCGGCGCTGCTCTCGGCCTCGACCGCGCCGAAGCCGGAGAACAGCACGTTGGACAGCGGCCGGTTCATCGCCCTGGCCATCAGCTGGGTGAGCAGGGTGCCGGCCGAGCCGACCACGGTGCCGGCGATGATCATGGCGGCGTTGCCGAGCACGAAGCCCTCGAAGGCCACGGCCAGGCCGGTCAGGGCGTTGTACAGCGAGATCACCACCGGCATGTCGGCGCCGCCGATGGGCAGGGTCATGAGCACGCCGAAGGCCAGTGCCAGGGCGAAGAACATGAACAGGGCGAAGCCGCCCGGGGCCTCGGCGAACATCACGTAGAGGCCGAAGGCGATGGCCAGGCCGAACACGACCAGGTTGATCATCTGCTGGCTGGGGAAGTGGAAGGACTTCTTCATCAGCCCCTGCAGCTTGGCGAAGGCGATCATGGAGCCGGAGAAGGCCACCGAACCGATCAGGGCGCCGGCAACGGCCAGCACCTGGAAGGTGCTGTTGTCGAAGTGGCCCTTGAGCAGTTCCACCGCGGCGATGGCGGCGGCCGCACCGCCGCCCATGCCGTTGTAGATGGCGATCATCTGCGGCATGTCGGTCATGGCGACCTTCTTGCCGGTATACCAGGCCGCGCCGCCGCCGATCAGCATGGCCAGGATCATCAGGCCGTAGTTGCCCATGCCCGGCATGAAGAAGGTGGCGAAGGTGGCCACCACCATGCCGGCGCCGGCCCAGACGATGCCGCCGCGCGCCGTCTTCGGCGAGCTCATGCGCTTGAGGCCGAGGATGAACAGGACCGCGGCCGCGAAATAACTCAGCTCGATCATTTGCGGTCCTCCTTGCTGCTCTTGAACATCTCGAGCATGCGCTCGGTGACCACGTAGCCGCCGACCGCGTTGCCCGCGGCCAGCATCACGCCGATGAAGCCGATGAAGCGCTCCATGTCGGTGTCGGCGTGGCCCATGGCCACCATGGCACCCACCAGCACGATGCCGTGGACGAAGTTCGAGCCCGACATCAGCGGAGTGTGGAGGATGACCGGAACCCGGGCGATGACCTCGTAGCCGGTAAAGGCGGCCAGCATGAAGATGTAGAGTGCGGTGAAGCCTTCGATCATGACGCGTCTCCTTCCACCAGGGCGCGGGTGGGTTCGTGCCTGATTTCGCCGTCGTGGGTCAGCGCCGAGTCGTGGATGACCTGATCTTCCCAGTCGAGCTTGAGTTCGCCTTCCTCGATCATGGGGGTGAGGAAGTTGAGCAGGTTCTTGGCGTACATGTCGGAGGCGTGCACCGGCAGCATGGCGGGCACGTTGAAGGGGCCGTAGACGCGCACGCAGCCGTAGACGTAGTCCTCGCCCGGTTTGGTGACTTCGCAGTTGCCGCCGCCCTCGGCGGCCAGGTCGATGATGACCGAGCCGACCTTCATGTTGTCGACCATTTCCTGGCTGATGATCTTCGGCGAGGGCTTGCCGGGGATGGCGGCGGTGGTGATCACGGCATCGGCCTGGGTGATGTGCTTGGCCAGGACCTCCAGCTGCTTGCGCTTCTCCTCCTCGGTCAGTTCGCGGGCATAGCCGCCCTCGCCCTCGGCGGCGACACCGGTTTCGATGTACTTCGCGCCCAGCGACTGTACCTGCTCGCGGGTGGCCGAACGCACGTCGTAGGCCTCGACCACCGCGCCCAGGCGCTTGGCCGTGGCGATGGCCTGCAGGCCGGCGACACCGGCGCCGATGACCAGTACTTTCGCCGGCCGGATGGTGCCGGCGGCGGTGGTCAGCATGGGAAAGAAGCGCCCGGTACGGTCGGCGGCCATGATGGCGGCCTTGTAGCCGGCTACGGCGGCCTGGGAGGACAATGCGTCCATGCTCTGGGCGCGCGAGATGCGGGGGATCAGTTCCATGGCGAAACTGGTGATTTTCCGGTCGCGCATCAGCTTGACCCGGTCCGGGAACCGGTACGGGGACATGAAGCCGACGACGATGCTGCCCTCGGCCATCTGCTTGATCTCGTCCTCGGTCGGCGGCTGGACCTTGAGGACCACATCGGCACTGGCAAGCAGTTCGGCCTTGTCGGTGACGAAACCGACGTCCTCGTAGTCGTCATCCACATAATGGGCGCCGGCCCCGGCGTCGTGCTCCATCCGGACCTCGCAGCCCAGCGCGGCAAAGCGCTTGGCCACGACCGGATCGAGCGCCACCCGGCATTCGCCTTCGAGGGTTTCCTTGGGTACGGCCACGCGTATCGGCATTGTTGTCTCTCCGTCTCCGGCTGTCCGGTTGTCACGGGCGGGAAGGGCCGGCTTTGTCCCTTCCCCAAAAGCACGCCATGATAACGGATTCAGCTGAGCGATTGAATATCGGGGAAAAATTCCCCCGTGGACACATGGGTGTCATGCCACGATGCTTCAATCGGTAGCGCCGTGCAGCAATGTCGGCGCAAATAAACTCAGTAATATCAGCCGGTTCAAAAGCAAAGACCGGGTTGAAGCAGTTTACTTTTCCGGGGACTTCTGAGATAAAGAGTCCTCCGGTATGACGAGGACTCGACCATGTCGCAGGATTTGTCGCATCAGGTACTCAGGACCGACGCCGGCGGCATGCCGCTGGAGTGGGTCGACTATCGCGAGGCGGTCCGACTCTATCATCTCGGTCAGGTCGCCTACGCCTGCGGCAGTGTGATCTTCCGCATCCGCGGCGGCATCAACGCCCGGACCCGGAGGCAGAGCCTGGTCGAGGTCAATTCCATCATCGCCACCCACGGCAACCACACCGCGCTGCAGAAGAACCGCGACAGCTACACCCCGCCCCTCAACAACCGTACCCTGTTCAAACGCGATGCCCAGTTGTGCCTGTACTGCGGCGAACAGTTTCCCACCCGGGAGTTGTCGCGCGATCATGTCACGCCCATCAGCCAGGGCGGGGCCGATACCTGGAACAATGTGGTCACCGCCTGCAAGCGCTGCAACAATCACAAGGCCGGCCGCCGTCCCGAAGAGGCCAACATGGAACTGCTGGCAGTGCCCTTCATTCCCACCCATGCCGAGTACATCTACCTGCAGGGCAAACGGGTGATGGCCGACCAGATGGAGTTCCTGCGCGCCCATTTCCCCCGCCACAGCCCGCTGCACCAGCGCCTGGCCGCCGCGATGGCGGGGTGATTCCTTTGCTGTTGCGGCAATAACGCAGAGGACGCAAAGTTTTTAAGTTGGTTCTGATGGAATCGTCATTGCGAGGAGCGAAGCGACGTGGCAATCCCTGAACGACTGAACCCACCGTACGAGATTGCCGCGCCGCTCCCATAGAGTCCCTTCGGGCTTCATTATGGGTGCTCCACCCTTCGGATCTCGGCATCGCAATGACGCTGACAAACAGCTTCGTGGGCTGGACTCCAATTTGTCCAGCCCAACCTGCATTGCATAATTATCTCTGCGCCTCTGCGACCTCTGCGTTGTAAGCCGCCCTCACTGTTGAGCGACCGCCAGCGTCACGTTATCCTCGTGGCTCGCCCATGACCCGCTTCCAGTTCCATGTCCCTGTGGCAGCAGATCCAGTCCGATATCCGTGAGCACACCGGCGTGGATGTCGGCACCGATGCCGGCCGCGGCGTCGGCGGCGGCTGCATCAGCCAGGCCTTCCGGGTGGAGGGCGACGGCTGCGCCTTTTTCGTCAAGACCAACCGCGCCGGGTTGGCCGACATGTTCGAGGCCGAGGCCGAGGGCCTGAACGAGATCGTCGCCAGCAACACGGTGCGGGCGCCGGCGCCGGTGTGCTGGGGAGTGGCCGGCGGGCACTGTTACCTGGTCATGGAGTATCTGGAATTCGGCCGCGGTAGCGGGGCCGCGGGTCGGCTGGGTGAACAGCTGGCGCGGATGCACCGTACCACGCGGGAGGCCTTCGGCTGGCATCGCGACAACACCATCGGCTCCACGCCGCAGATCAACACGCCGCAGGACAGTGACTGGATTGCTTTCTGGCGCGACAGGCGGCTGGGCTTCCAGCTGGAACTGGCCGGGCGCGAGGGTCACGGGGGTGAACTGCAGCGGCTGGGTGCACAACTCATGGGTCGCTTCCCTGCCCTGTTCGTGGATTACACGCCGGTGCCCAGCCTGCTTCACGGCGATCTCTGGGGTGGCAATCATGCCGTGCTCGAATCGGGTGAGCCGGTGATCTTTGATCCGGCGGTCTACTATGGAGACAGGGAGGCCGATCTGGCCATGACCGAATTGTTCGGCGGCTTCGGGCGGGATTTCTACGCCGCCTACGAGGATGCCTGGCCGCTGGATGCCGGTTACCCGGTGCGCAAGCAGCTCTACAACCTCTATCACGTCCTCAACCACCTCAACCTGTTCGGCGGCGGCTATCACGGCCAGGCCGTGCGCATGATGGAGAGCCTGCTGGCAGAACTGCGCTAATGGACTCCGTCATCCCCGCGAAGGCGGGGATCCAGAAGCCGCGGCGGGATATGGATTCCCGCCTTCGCGGGAATGACGGTGTATTGGTGGGCGTGTCAAAATACCTGACTGCAGTGTAACCCGCTTATGTGATGAGGGTGTTCACTCCGCCTCTTCCTGTGTCTGCCCCCTGCCGCCGAACTGCTCGATCCAGTTCTCCCAGCCGCCGTCTTCCTGCGGAGCGAGGTTCTGGCGTTCGTCGAACAGATCTTCCATCTGCCGGGCCACCGCCACGGTGAAGGCTGCGTCACGGTGCTGGCGACACCAGGCATCCAGCCGGGCCATGAAGTCGAAGGGATTGGTGGTGCCGAGAATGTTGTAGGTATTGTCCAGCAGCAGGTTGTAGGCGGACAGGTGGCCGGCGGTCCACTCCACGTACAGCAGCTCATCCGCCCCGCCCCGGTAGCGGGCGTCCAGGTAATCCTCGCAGTCGCCGCTGCCGCTGCCGAAGACGGCATAGTTGCCGTTGACGTCCCGCGCGGCTGCCGGTGCAGCGGCCAGCGCAAGGGCGAGTGCAATGCCGAGTCCGCCGGGTGCTGTGTAGTGCATCATGCCGAGTCCTGATGGGTGTCCGCGCGCTTCTGGGCCCGGTCCCGCAGCCAGTCGGTGAACCGGGCGGCGGACATGGGGCGGGCGATGTAATGGCCCTGGGCGATATCGCAGTCGAGAATCTGCAGCATATCCCAGATATCGGCGGTTTCCACCCCCTCGGCGACCACCTTGAGTCCCAGGTTATGGGCCAGGTCGATGGTGGAGCGGACGATGACCGCGTCGTTCTCGTCTTCCAGCATATCTGAGACGAAGGAGCGGTCGATCTTGATCTCGCGCACCGGCATCTGCTTGAGGTAGGCCAGTGAGGAGAAGCCGGTGCCGTAATCGTCGATGGACAGACGGATGCCGCGCTGGCTGAGCCGTTGCAGGATTTCCTGCGCGCGCTCCGGGTTCTTGAGCATCGCGTTCTCGGTGATTTCCAACTCCAGGTATTCGGGCGGGACGCCGAGCTCATCGAGCAGTTCGCCGATGTTGGCGTCGATGTCGGCGTGTTCCAGATTCCAGGTCGACAGGTTGATGGCGATCGGCAGATTGATGTTGAGTCGTTGCCAGGCCAGGTGCTGTTCCAGGGCGCGGCGTATGACCCACTGGGTGAGTGGGCGGATCAATCCGGTCTGCTCGGCGGTGGTGATGATGTAGTCGATGCTGACATCGTTCCAGCGCGGCCAGCGCAGCAGGGCCTCCACGCCGACCAGTTCACCGCTGCTGATGGCGACCTTGGGCTGGTAGTGCAGCTCCAGTTCGTCGTGCTGAAAGCTGTGGCGCAGTTCGCTGATCATGGCCAGCCGGCTGACGCTGTGCGGGTCGTGCTCGGAGCTGTAGACCGAGTGCGTCAGGCCGTTGTTCTTGGCGACATACATGGCCACGTCGGCGCGTTTGACCAGGGTGTCGATATCACTGCCGTGATCGGGGTAGGCGGCGATGCCGATGCTGGTATCCACCAGCAGTTGCTGGTCGTTGATGCTGATCGCTCGATCCAGGCACTGGGCGATCTTGCCGGCGATGGCCTGGGCCTCGGGTATGCCGGTCTCGGGCAGGAGGACGGCGAACTCGTCACCGCCGAGACGGGCAACGGTGTCGGAGCGGCGCAGCAGATCCTGGAGACGGCGGCTGATCTCGCGCAGGACCTCGTCCCCGACATGGTGACCGAGGGTGTCGTTGATTTCCTTGAACCGGTCCAGATCCATCATCAGCAGGCAGAAGGGGTTGCCGTCGCGGGCCGAGATCAGCAGGGCCTGCTGCATGCGGTCGTTGAGCAGGAGGCGGTTGGGCAGGCCGGTCAGGCCGTCATGCAGGGTCTGATGGCGCAGTTCGTTCTGGCGCTGTTCGATCATGTGCTGCATGTGCTGGAAGGCATCAAGCAGATTGCGTGTCTCGCGGTTACGGGGCGCGGGGAGGCGTTCCTGGTACTGGCCGTGGGCGACCTGGTTCATGGCCCGGGTCAGCGTGGACAGCGGGCTGAGCACGGTGCGCTGGAAGAAGATGTAGCCCACGGCGAAGGTGATCAGCACCAGCGCAACCAGCAGCATGATGCCGTTGCGCAGGTTGTGCGCCAGCGCGCTCCAGTGGGTGACGTCGCGTACGGCCGCTTCCTCCACCCTGGCATCGATATGGTCCAGGTTGTCCCAGATGCTGGCGAACAACGGCTGGATTTCGTCCTTGATCAGGGGGAAGTCGGCGCGCCAGTGGCCGGTCTGGCGCAGGCTGCGGAAGCGCTCGAAGGCCCGATACCAGACACTGGCGTTGCGGGTCATCTGCTCCAGCGATTCCGTTGCCTGCAGGGAGAACTGCGGCTGCGATCTGAGTTGATGCAGCCGTTCCAGGGTTTTGAGTACCTGGCCATGGTGCAGGCTGATGTCATGGGCGGCGTCGTTGAGCCCCTTTTCCGTGTCGCTGTAGATGCCGGCCTGGCGTACCACGTACAGGCGGAAGGCGCCGACCATCTGCAGCCAGGAGAGTTGAGCGGCCTCGAATTCGTCGCGGATTTCACGCTGCGCGGGATCCGGGGCGACGGTTTCCAGTTCCTGCAACGCGAGTTGGACCGCCGTGAGGAATTCGGTGCGGGCCGGGGCCAGGGTCTCGTCCATCAGACGGGCGGCCGGGAACAGCTGCTCGACATCGGAACGGATATCCATCAGCCGGTTGGCCGCGGAACTCAATTCGAGCAGGGCATGATCGATCTCGTCGAGGGTCCTGCCCAGCCCCTGCTGCTGCGGCCATTCCAGTCCCTGGAGTTTTTCCGTGGTCGTCAGGGCCGAGCGGATGCGCAGCTGCACGGTTTCGCGGTACCAGGCGGTCGGGGTGAGGATAAAGGCCTGCAGCGCGTATTCCGTGCCCCAGACGTCATTGCGCAGGGAGCGGGTGACCAGCTGGACCTGGTTGCGATGTTCGATATTGCGGGTACTGCGTTCCTGTGCCTGACGGATGTGATAGTCGGTGTACAGCGAAGCGGCCAGGATGGTTGCCGAGACGGCCAGCGCCGCGCCCAGATAGCGCTGACGCAGGCTGGAGCGGTTCAGCCAGGTCGAGAAGCGGCTTGTAGTGGTTCTGGCCAAAACGGATTTCCGCTGTCAGTGGGTTCTGCTGCAGGAGTCACCAGATTGTAATGGCTTTTCGGGCAGTTGGCTGTATAAAAGGCCTTTTACAGACATGTTTTATGTGGTTGTGGTCCGTGCGTACGATGGCGGGTGTCAGCTGTGGTAGGCGGGGCTGAGCCGGTGCACGGCCTCGATCATGGCGGCGGCGTGGTCCGGGTCGATCCGGGGATGAATGCCGTGGCCGAGGTTGAAGACATGGCCGCTGCCCGAGCCGTAATCGGCCAGTATCCGTTCCACTTCGGCTTCGATGCGTGCGGGCGCGGCATAGAGCACCGCCGGATCCATGTTGCCCTGCAGGGCGACCCGGTCGCCCACCCGCCGGCGCGCCTCGCCGAGATCGGTGGTCCAGTCCAGGCCGAGGGCGTCGGGGCCGGCAGCGGCCATGGCTTCGAGCCACTGACCGCCGTTCTTGGTGAACAGGATCACGGGGATGGTCTGACCGGCGTGGTTGCGCTCCAGGCCCTGAACGATGCGCGCCATGTACCCGAGCGAGAACTCGCGATAGCAGGCCGGGCTGAGTGCGCCGCCCCAGGTGTCGAAGATCATCACCGCCTGGGCGCCGGCCCGGATCTGGGCATTGAGATAGAGGGTGACGGCATCGGCCGTCGTACCCAGCAGCTGATGCATCAGGTCGGGACGGTCGTACATCATGCCCTTGATGTGGGCGAAGTCCTTGCTGGTGCCGCCTTCCACCATGTAGGTGGCCAGGGTCCAGGGGCTGCCGCTGAAGCCGATCAGTGGAACCCGGCCGTCGAGTTCGCGATGGATCAGCCGCACGGCATCCATGACATAGCCCAGTTCCTGCTCCGGATCGGGTACGCCCAATGCTTCGACCGCGGCCTGGTCGCGCACCGGACGGCTGAAGCGCGGGCCTTCGCCTTCCTCGAAATACAGCCCCAGGCCCATGGCGTCCGGGACAGTGAGGATATCGGAGAACAGGATGGCGGCATCCAGCGGGAACCGCTCCAGCGGCTGCAGGGTGACCTCGCAGGCCAGTTCCGGCGTCTTGCACAGGGTGAGAAAATCCCCCGCCTTCTCGCGCGTGGCGCGGTACTCCGGCAGATAACGCCCGGCCTGGCGCATCATCCATACCGGCGTGACATCCACCGGCTGGCGCAGCAGGGCCTTGATGAGTCGATCGTTCTTGAGTTCTGACATAATGTGAGTTAACCGCCAAGACGCCAAGTGCGCCAAGGAAAATGGATAAACCGCCAAGGCGCCAAGGACGCCAGGAGACTATAAAACAAGAGCATGTATGTGATTCGCAGTGCAGTCAGCCGCGTTTAATCGGTCCAGTCTGCATTGATCAGTATTCCTTGGCGTGCTTGGCGCCTTGGCGGTTTAGGTCTCCATCTTGGCGTCTTGGCGGTTCAAAAATTTATCGCGGTAGATCTGATGATCCCATCAGGTACTCGTCGACGGCGCGGGCGCACTGGCGGCCTTCACGGATGGCCCACACCACCAGCGACTGGCCGCGGCGCATGTCGCCGGCGGCGAAGACCTTGTCCAGCGAGGTGTGGTAGGCCTTGTCGCCCTCGGTCTCGCCCTTGACGTTGCCGCGGCCGTCATACTCCACGCCGAGTTCATCCAGCATGCCCTGGTGCACCGGCTGGGTGAAGCCCATGGCCAGCAGCACCAGGTCGGCGGGCAATTCGAATTCGCTGTCGGGCACTTCGCTCATCTGCCAGCGGCCCTGATCATCCCTGCTCCAGTCGACCTTTGCGCACTTGATCGTCGTGACCCGGCCATCCTTGCCGATCAGTTCCCTGGTGGTAACCGACCACATGCGTTCGCAGCCTTCCTGGTGCGAGCTGGAGGTGCGCAGTTTGTTGGGCCACTCCGGCCAGGTCAGGCCCTTGTCCTCCTTCTCCGGCGGCCTCGGCATGATCTCCAGCTGGGTGACCGATTTCGCGCCCTGGCGGTTGGAGGTGCCGATGCAGTCCGAGCCGGTATCGCCGCCGCCGATGACGATGACGTGCTTGTCCGTGGCGCTGATGGCCAGGTGCTCGGGGACGGTGTCGCCGGCCACGCGCTTGTTCTGCTGCGGCAGGAAGTCCATGGCGAAATGCACGCCGTCCAGGTCACGGCCCGGGACCGGCAGATCGCGCGGCTGCTCGGCGCCGCCGGTGAGCGCGACGGCGTCGAACTCCTCCAGCAGCTGCCTTGCCGGGATGTCCACGCCCACATGGGTGTTGGGGCGGAACTCCACGCCCTCGGCGGCCATCTGTTCCATGCGCCGGTCGATGATGGGCTTGTCCATCTTGAAGTCGGGGATGCCGTAACGCAGCAGGCCGCCGATGCGGTCGGCCTTCTCGAACAGCACCACGTCATGGCCGGCGCGTGCCAGCTGCTGGGCGCAGGCCATGCCGGCCGGGCCGGAGCCGACCACGGCGACCCGCTTGCCGGTCTTCTCCTCCGGCGGCTGCGGCTGGATCCAGCCCTGCTCGAAGGCCTTGTCGACAATGGCGCATTCGATGGACTTGATGGTGACCGGCTCGTCCTCGATGTTCAGGGTGCAGGCCTCCTGGCAGGGTGCCGGGCAGATGCGGCCGGTGAACTCGGGGAAGTTGTTGGTCGAGTGCAGCACCTCGCTGGCACGCTGCCAGTCGCCGTGATACACCAGATCGTTCCAGTCCGGAATGATGTTGTTGACCGGGCAGCCCTGGTGACAGAAGGGGATGCCGCAGTCCATGCAGCGCGCGCCCTGCAGCTTGAGCTGGTCCTCGCTCAGCGGGATGACGAATTCGTGGTAATGCTTGAGCCGCTGCTCGACCGGCTGGTAGCTGCGGTCGACGAGCGGATACTCCATGAAACCCGTTGGCTTGCCCATAGACTTACTTTCCTCCGGCCGCGGCTGCCAGTTCCTGCGCCTGGGACTGTTTCATATCCTCCAGCGCACGGCGGTAGTCCACCGGCATGACCTTGACGAAGCGGGGCAGGTAGCTGTCCCAGTCGTCCAGGATGCGGCGCGCCACTTCACTGTTGGTGTAATGCAGGTGCTTGTGGATGAGCCGCTTCAGGCGCAGGGCATCGAAGCGGGTCATGTCGCTGATGTCGACCTTGCCGTGGGTCTCCAGGTCGCCGCCCTGATGCTCCAGGGCCTCCAGGGCCACGTCCTCTTCCGGCACCGGCTCGAGTTCGACCATGGCCAGATTGCAGCGCTCCTTGAAGGTCCTGTCTTCGTCCAGCACGTAGGCCACGCCGCCGCTCATGCCGGCGGCGAAGTTGCGGCCGGTCTCGCCCAGCACCACCACCACGCCGCCGGTCATGTACTCGCAGCCGTGATCGCCCACGCCCTCGACCACGGCATGGGCGCCGGAGTTGCGCACGGCGAAGCGCTCGCCGGCCACCCCGCGGAAGAAGCACTCGCCGGTGATGGCGCCGTAGAGCACGGTGTTGCCGACGATGATGTTGTCCTCGGCAGTGAAGCGGCTGACCTTCGGCGGATACACCACCAGCCGGCCGCCGGACAGGCCCTTGCCGGCATAGTCGTTGGCCTCGCCTTCCAGTTCCAGGGTGACGCCGTGGGCGGCCCAGGCGCCGAAGCTCTGGCCGGCGATGCCATTGAGCTTGATGTAGATGCTGTCCTCCGGCAGGCCCTGGTGGCCGTAGCGTCGGGCGACCTCGCCGGAGAGCATGGCGCCCACGGAGCGGTTGATGTTCTTCACCGGGGAGGCGATCTTCACCGGTTCGCCGCGTTCCAGCGCAGGTCTGGCCTGCTCGATGAGCTGCTGGTCCAGCGCCTGGTCCAGGCCGTGGTCCTGGGTCTCGCAGTTGTACAGCGGTTCGTCGGCGGCCGCGGCCGGCATATACAGAATGCGGGAGTAGTCCAGGCCGCGTGCCTTCCAGTGGTTGATGGCCTTGCGCATGTCCAGCCGGTCCAGCCGGCCGATCATCTCGTTCATGGTGCGGAAACCGAGCTGGGCCATCAGCTGGCGCACCTCTTCGGCGACGAAGAAGAAGTAGTTGACCACGTGCTCGGGCTTGCCGGTCAAGCGCTTGCGCAGTTCCGGGTCCTGGGTGGCCACGCCCACCGGGCAGGTGTTGAGATGGCACTTGCGCATCATGATGCAGCCCTCGACGATCAGCGGCGCGGTGGCGAAGCCGAACTCGTCGGCGCCCAGCAGTGCGCCCACCACCACGTCGCGGCCGGTGCGCATGCCGCCGTCGACCTGCACGGCGATGCGCGAGCGCAGGCGGTTCAGGACCAGGGTCTGGTGGGTCTCGGCCAGGCCGATCTCCCAGGGGCTGCCGGCGTGCTTGATGGAGGTCAGCGGGCTGGCGCCGGTGCCGCCGTCGTAGCCGGCGATGGTCACATGGTCGGCGTGCGCCTTGGACACGCCCGCGGCCACCGTGCCCACGCCCACCTCGGAGACCAGCTTGACGCTGATGCGGGCCTGCGGATTCACGTTCTTGAGGTCGTGAATCAGCTGCGCCAGGTCCTCGATGGAATAGATGTCATGGTGCGGCGGCGGCGAGATCAGGCCCACGCCGGGGGTGGAGTGGCGCACCTTGGCGATCCACTCGTTGACCTTGTGGCCGGGCAGCTGGCCGCCCTCGCCGGGCTTCGCGCCCTGGGCCATCTTGATCTGGATGTCGTCGGCGTTGACCAGGTATTCGGCGGTCACGCCGAAGCGGCCCGAGGCCACCTGCTTGATGGCCGAGCGCATGGAATCGCCATTGGCCATCGGCTTGAAGCGCTCCGGCTCCTCGCCGCCCTCGCCGGTGTTGGACTTGCCGCCGATGCGGTTCATGGCCACGGTCAGCGTGGTGTGCGCCTCCCAGGAGATGGAGCCGAAGGACATGGCGCCGGTGGCGAAGCGCTTGACGATCTCCTTCGCCGGCTCGACCTCGTCCAGCGGCACGGGCGCATTGGCGAATTTGAAATCGAACAGGCCGCGCAGGGTCAGCAGGCGTTCGCTCTGCTCGTTGATGGCCCTGGAGAACTCGCCGAAGGTCTTGAAGTCGTTGGCGCGCGCGGCGTGCTGGAGCTTGCCGATGGTGTCCGGCGTCCAGATGTGATCCTCGCCGCGGATGCGGAAGGCGTAGTCGCCGCCGACATCCAGCGCGTTGCGGTAGATGGGCGCGTCGCCGAAGGCGTCGCGGTGGCAGCGCACGGTCTCCTCGGCGATCTCGGCGAGTCCCGCCCCTTCGATCATGGAGGCGGTGCCGGCGAAGTAGCGGTCGACGAAGCGCTGCTGCAGCCCCACGGCGTCGAAGATCTGGGCGCCGCAGTAGGACTGGTAGGTGGAGATGCCCATCTTGGACATGACCTTGAGCATGCCCTTGCCGACCGCCTTGATGTAGCGCTTGTGCAGGTCGGTCTCCTCCACGCCCTCGGGGAAGTCGTGCAGCGAGGACAGGGACTCAAAGGCGAGATAGGGGTTGATGGCCTCGGCGCCGTAGCCGGCCAGCACGCAGAAGTGATGCACCTCGCGCGGCGCGCCGGATTCCAGCACCAGGCCGGCCTCGGTGCGCAGGCCCTGCCGGACCAGGTGATGGTGCACCGCGCTGGTGGCCAGCAGGGCCGGGATCGGCAGGCGCTCGGCGCTGACCGAACGGTCCGACAGGATCAGAATGTTGAAGCCTTCGCGCACGGCGGCCTCGGCCTGTCGGCACAGTTCCTCGATCGCGGTTTCCATGCCGGCGGCGCCGGCTTGCGCCGCATAGCAGATATCCAGGGTCTGGGTGCGGAAGGCGCCGTCGGTGGTCTTCTCGATGTTGCGGATGCGCTCCAGGTCCTTGTTGGTCAGGATCGGCTGATGCACCTCCAGGCGCATGTGGCTGCCGGCGGCGTCCTGGTCCAGCAGGTTCGGACGCGGCCCGATCAGCGAGACCAGCGACATCACCAGTTCCTCGCGGATCGGGTCGATCGGCGGGTTGGTGACCTGGGCGAAATTCTGCTTGAAGTAGTTGAACAGCGGCTTGGGCTTGTTCGACAGCACCGCCAGCGGATTGTCCGCGCCCATGGAGCCGATGGCCTCCTGGCCGGTGGCGGCCATGGGCGTCATCAGCATGCGCAGGTCTTCCTGGGTGTAGCCGAAGGCCTGCTGGCGGTCCAGCAGGGTGGCCGGATCGCCGCCGTTGCCCTCGGCGGCGGCCGGCAGGTTCTTCAGGTGGATCTGGGTCTTGTCCAGCCACTGCTGGTAGGGATGGGCGCGCGCCAGGCCGGACTTGATCTCGGCATCATCGATGATGCGGCCTTCCTCCAGGTCGATCAGGAACATCTTGCCCGGCTGCAGGCGCCACTTGGTGACGATCTTCTCCTCCGGGATGTCCAGCACCCCCATCTCCGAGGCCATGACCACCAGGTCGTCGTCGGTGATCAGGTAGCGCGCCGGACGCAGGCCGTTGCGGTCCAGGGTGGCGCCGATCTGGCGGCCGTCGGTGAAGGCCACGGCGGCCGGGCCGTCCCAGGGCTCCATCAGGGCGGCGTGATATTCATAGAAGGCGCGGCGTTCCTCGTCCATCAGCGGATTGCCGGACCAGGCCTCCGGGATCAGCATCATCATGGCGTGGGAGAGCGAGTAGCCCGCCAGCACCAGCAGTTCCAGCGCATTGTCGAAACTGGCCGAGTCGGACTGGCCTTCGGGGATCAGCGGCCAGATCTTGTCGATATCGTCGCCGAACAGCTTCGAGGCCATGGAATGCCGGCGCGCGCGCATCCAGTTGACGTTGCCGCGCAGGGTGTTGATCTCGCCGTTGTGGGCGATCATCCGGAACGGGTGCGACAGGTCCCAGGACGGGAAGGTGTTGGTGGAGAAGCGCTGGTGGACCAGGGCCAGGGCCGAGACCATGCGCTCGTCCTTCAGGTCCTGGTAATAGGCGTCGACCTGATTGGCCAGCAGCATACCTTTATAAACCAGGGTCTGACTGGACAGGGAACTGACATAGAACTGCTCCCGGCCGGGGAAGTCCGAGGCCAGCACCTGATTTTCCACCACCTTGCGGATAATGAAGAGTTTGCGCTCGAAGGCAGCATAATCGGTGCAGTTCTCACCACGTTGGATGAAGATCTGCCGGACCACCGGTTCCAGGGGCAGTACGCTCTCGCCCAGGCAGCCGGCGTCGGTGGGCACGTCGCGCCAGCCCAGCAGGTTCTGGCCCTCTTCGACCAGGGTGGCCTCCAGCAGGGCCTCGCACTCGGCGCGGCCGCGGGCATCGCGGGGCAGGAAGATCATGCCCACGCCGTACTCGCCCGCTGCAGGCAGTTCGAAGCCCAGTTCGGTGCATTCCGCGCGCAGGAAGGCGTCGGGGATCTGCATCAGGATGCCGGCCCCGTCGCCGGCCTTCGGGTCGGCCCCGACGGCGCCGCGGTGGGTCAGGTTTTCCAGGATCTGCAGGCCCTGGCGGACGATCGCATGACTCTTGCGGCCCTTGATGTTGGCGACGAAGCCGACGCCGCAGGCGTCGTGCTCGTTCTCCGGGTCATACAACCCCTGTCTGGGCGGCAATGCACCTCGGCTCATGTCAGAACCTCTCTCAATCCAATTCGAAGACTGTGGAATGACCGCGGCGGGGCAAGCCCGCATCGCTCTGGATTGGGGTGAGCGACGCGGGCCAGGATCCGTGGACACGGGTCTGCCTGTGCCCTGATTCGATAGGCAAACCCCGAGCGGTCGGCAAGTATAGCGCCGCCGATCAGGCGGTTCAAACCGACATTGAGCAGGGGTGGGCGGACGCGTTGCGGTGTGTACCCGGCAGTCGCCTCACTCGGCCGGGGGCAGTTCCGCGCGGATCTGGTCGAAGCGCCGCGGCCAGGGCTGGAGTTGGCGCAGCGCTGCGGGCAGGGCCCCGCGGGCCGCCGTGGCGGCGGCGCGATCCGGATAGCTTCCCGTGACCACGATGTGCCAGGCGGCAGCCTTGCGCCAGGTGTGAATCGCGTGCAGTTTGGCCTCGTCCCCATGGCGAGCGAGGAAGCGCTCGACCGTCTCCGGGTCGCGGGCACCCAGCAGCTGCAGGGTGTAGTGGTCCGCGGGCTGGTCGGCCAGCCAGTCCGGTGCAGGCGTGCTGTCAGTGTCGGTGGATGCGCGCGTCCGGGCAGCGGCCGCGGGTGCAGCCTCGGTCTGTGTTTGCGCCGGGGCGGCCTGCGCAGCCGGGGGTTCCGGCGCGGGTGCTGTCGCCTGCTCCCGGGGCGCTGGTGGCTCGGGCTCAGCGGCTTCCGGGGCGGGCGCCGCTGGTGCCTCGGCCGGTGTCTCCCCGACGGAAGGCGCCGGTACTGCCGGGGACAGCTCGGCCTCCAGGGCCGGTGTCTCACCGGCCGCAGGGGCCTGCGCCGGATCCGCGGGTTCGGATACGGATTCCGTGTCCGGCGGACTCGGGGTGGCGGGATCCGGACCCGGAGCCGGGGTGTCCGTCCCGGCGGCGAGCGGGTTGGCCGGCGGCAGCTGCAGGGTCTGTTCCTCCAGGCCCGGCAGCGCCGGCGCGCGGGTGTCGAGCTGCCAGAGACCGATGGCGATGCCGGCAACGGCGAGCAGGGCGAACCCGGTGAGCCAGCGCCCGCGCCGCGACCGGGACGGGCCGGCCGGACGCCGGGCTGCAGCGCGCTGCAGCCCCTGTTCCAGCAGGGTTTCGTGCGCCAGGCGGTTGAGTTCGCCGGGGCGGCCGCCAGCCGTCTTGTGCATGGCCCGCACCTCGGTCGCGCTGAAGGGGCTGTCGCCGGAATAGCCGGCGATGGCCAGCTGGTACATCAGGTAGGCCGCGCTCTGCTGCTCGTCGAACGGCGGCAGGTCCAGGGTGTGCACCAGCGACTCGCCCGGGCTTTTCAGGCTGAGCGACTGCAGGGTCGGATCGAGCTCGGGCGTGGCGAAGATCAGGATGCGCAGGGCCTTGAGGGTTTCGGCAGGGGAGCGGGCCAGTCCCAGCAGGGCCTCGAGCACGGGTGCGGGCAGGCGCTCGGCGTTGTCGATGACCAGCACGGCCAGCTGTCCGACCTGCTGCAGCCCGAGACAGTAGTGGATCAGGTCGGAGCCGAAGTGTTCGGTGTTCTCGGCGGCGGCATCGGGGTAGCAGTGTGAGAGTTGTACATAGAGCTCGGCGGCTGTGTTCACCGCTGCGCCGTCGAGCTGGCACAGGCGCCAGTGTTCGGCGGCCCGCAGCTGCAGCTGCTGCCGCAGCATGGTCTTGCCGGCGCCCGCCGGTGCACGCACATACAGCAGTTGTTCGCTGAAGCGTGTCAGGTGCTGGAGCAGGTCCAGGCGCTGCATCAGTGCCGGGTCGGCATAGAAGAAGCGCGCCTCATGGCGGTCCTGAAAGGGGTCGCAGTCGAGGTCCAGTGCGGCGACGTAATCGGGCGGTGTGTACGGCTGTGAGGCGTCCGCGTTCAAGGCTGCTCCTGTCCCTGGATGAAAACAATGCGGTAGCCGCGCCTGATCTGCTCGTCACGCAGGCGCATGAGCGCCTCCATGGCCTGATCGTGGTCGGGGTAATGATCCTTGATCACGCGGCCCCCGGCGCCCTGGTGACCCCATTCGCGGACCAGGTTCCAGCCCTCGAGCAGGTCCTCCTGCAGGTGCAGGTGATAGTAGCGCGGGGCGCTGCCGTCGGCGGCGGGTATCTGCATGTACAGGCGCATGGTTTGATGTTGTTGAGCGTGAAGCGGAATTATAGTTGACGGCCCGGCTTCAGTGCGCATGCTTGCTCACGTCTCACGTGAGTTCCTTCGGATTATACACCCTCTCGTATTCCGCAATGGCGAAACGGTCGGTCATGCCGGCGATGTAATCGGCCACGGCGCGGGCGCGGCCGGCTTCGCCCTGCCGGTCGGCCAGTTCGGCGGAGGCGTGCTGCGCTTCCTGCGGCATCAGGCGGACGTCGTCGAAAAAGGCGGTAAACAATGCCTGGATCACGCGCGTGGCCTTGGCTGTCATGCGATGTACGCGGTAATGCCGGTAGAGCTGGCTGCGCAGGAACCGCTTGAGTTCCAGGTTCTTTTCGCGCATGCCGTCACTGAAGGCGACCAGCGGCTCGGGCTGTGCGCGCACCGCCTCGATGTCGGCCGGCGCGGCGGCGTCCAGGCGGGCCCGGCTGGTTTCGATCAGGTCCACGGCCTGGCAATTGATCAGGCGGCGGACCACCTCGTGAATGCTGCGCCGTTCGGGCAGTTGCGGGTAGCGGCGCCGGACTTCTTCATACTGTTCGCGGAACAGGTCGATGGCGTTGAGCTGCTCCAGCGTGATCAGGCCGGCGCGCAGGCCATCGTCGACGTCGTGGCTGTTGTAGGCGATCTCGTCGGCCAGGTTGGTCAGCTGGGCCTCCAGGCCGGGCTGGCGTTTGTTCAGAAAGCGTTCGCCGATCTCGCCCAGCAGCCTGGCCTGCGGCAGGGAGCAGTGCTTGAGGATGCCCTCGCGCGCCTCGAAGGTGAGGTTGAGGCCGCGGAATTCGGCATAGCGCTCCTCCAGTTCATCGACCACCCGCAGCGATTGCAGGTTGTGCTCGAAGCCGCCGTAGTCCTTCATGCAGGCATTGAGCGCGTCCTGTCCGGCATGGCCGAAGGGGGTGTGGCCCAGATCATGGGCCAGGGCGATGGTCTCGGTCAGGTCCTCGTTCAGCTGCAGCGCCCGGGCGATGGTGCGCGCAATCTGAGCCACCTCGATGGAATGGGTCAGGCGGGTGCGGAACAGGTCGCCCTCGTGATTGACGAAGACCTGGGTCTTGTATTCCAGCCGGCGGAAGGCGGCCGAGTGGATGATGCGGTCGCGGTCGCGCTGGAACTCGCTGCGATGGCTCGGGGGCGGTTCCGGATGACGGCGACCGCGGGAATTGGCGTCACTGGCGGCGCAGGCGGCGTAACCGGTCATGTACCCTCACCCCGCATGGGCGGCGTCCAGGGTGGCACGCAGCAGGTCGGGGTCGAAATCACCGGTCACCACGGCCGCACCTATGCCTTTCAGCAGCACCAGCCGCAGGCCGCTGTCCATGACCTTCTTGTCGACCGCCATCAGGTCCAGGAACTGTCGGGTGCTCATCTCGCCCGGGATGCGGGTCGGCAGACCGGCCCGGGTGAGCAGCTGCTCGATGCGTTCGACCTCGCCCGCATCGAGCCAGCCCTGGCGGGCCGAGAGTTGCGCCGCCAGCAGCATGCCGGTTCCCACGGCCTCGCCATGCAGCCAGGTGCCGTAGCCCATGCCGGTCTCGATGGCGTGGCCGAAGGTGTGGCCCAGGTTGAGCAGGGCGCGCTGGCCGCTTTCGCGCTCGTCGGCGGCCACCACCTCGGCCTTGTTCAGGCAGGAGCGGGCGATGGCGAAGATCAGGGCGTCGGTGTCGCGCGCCGTGAGCAGGTCCATGTTCTTCTCCAGCCAGGCGAAGAAGTCGGCATCGCGGATCAGGCCGTACTTTATGATCTCGGCCAGGCCGGCGGCCAGTTGCCGGTCATCCAGGGTGGCCAGGGTATCGGTGTCGGCCAGCACGCAGTTGGGCTGGTGGAAGGCGCCGATCATGTTCTTGCCCAGCGGGTGGTTGACGCCGGTCTTGCCGCCGACCGAGGAATCCACCTGGGCCAGCAGGGTGGTGGGGATCTGGATGAAATCCACCCCGCGCTGGTAGCTGGCGGCGGCGAAGCCGGCCAGGTCGCCGATCACGCCGCCGCCGAGGGCGACCAGGGTGCACTTGCGGTTGAAGCGGTGTTCCAGCAGGGCATCGAAGATGCGGTTCAGGGTGTCCAGGTTCTTGTACTGCTCGCCATCGGGCAGGATCACGGTCTGGAGGTCATAACCGGACAGCCCGGCCTGCGCCGCCTCCAGATACAGCGGGGCGATGGTCTCGTTGGTGACGATCATCACCTGGCGGCCGTGGATGGCGGGCTGGAGCAGATCCGCGCGCCCGAGCAGGCCGGGACCGATATGAATGGGGTAGCTGCGTTCGCCGAGTTCGACGTACAGGGTCTTCATGGGGATGCGCTGTCTTTCGCTGTCAAATTCAGCACTATACGGACTCGGGCGGCCGCGAGTAAAGATGTGGGCAGGCAGGATGGGTGCGGGCGCGGTGCGCTGCAACCCGTCGTGCGGACGGGAGATGATGGGTTCGCCTGGCTTCGCCCGTTCTGCGCGGTCACTGGCGGCGGGCACGGTCGGAGCGGGGCCGTTGCCTGCTTCCGCACTGCCCGTCGAGCCGCTGCACGATCTCGCGCACCACATCCTTGACGCTGCGCCCGTCGGTCTCGATCACCAGGCTGGCCAACGAGCGATAGAGAGGTTCGCGCTCGGCCATCAGGGCCTCCAGGCGGGCACGCGGATCTTCGGTCTGCAGCAGCGGCCGGTTGCGGTCGCGGGCCGTGCGTGCCAGTTGCTGGTCAACGGAGGTGTGCAGGTAGATCACGGTGCCGCGGCCGGCCAGGTGGCGACGGTTGGCCTCGCGGGTCACGGCGCCGCCGCCGGTGGCCAGCACGATGCCCTGCTTGCGGGTGAGTTCGTCGATGACCTCCGCCTCGCGACGGCGGAAGCCCTCCTCGCCTTCCTTTTCGAAGATGAAGGGGATGTCCACCCCGGTGCGCAGTTCGATCTCGCGGTCGCTGTCGAGAAAGTCACGGCGCAGACTGCGCGCCAGTTGGCGGCCGATGGTGGATTTGCCGGCGCCCATCGGCCCGACCAGAAATAAATTGCCCGGCATTTTCATGCCGGGCAGGTATGCCAGAAAAGCCTGACAGGGGCAAGCGTCAGTTGACGCGCAGGCTCTGCTTGATGATCTTCGGGGTGACGAAGATCAGCAGTTCGGACTTGTCGTCCTGCTTGCGGGTCTGGCGGAACAGCACGCCCACACCGGGCAGGTCGCCGAAGAACGGCACCTTGTCGACCTCGTTGAGCAGGGTCTGCTCATAGATGCCGCCGAGCACCACGGTATCGCCGTTGTCGACCAGCACCTGGGTTTCGACGTTGCGGGTGTTGATGCTGGGCACGCCGGCGAAGACCTGGCCGACGCTGTCCTTGCTCACCCGCAGATCCATGATGATGCGGTCGTCGGGCGTGATCTGCGGGGTGACGTTGAGTTCCAGCACGGCTTCCTTGAAGCTGACCGAGGTCGCGCCGCTGGAAGAGGCCTCCTGGTAGGGGATCTCAACACCCTGCTGAATGGTGGCCTCATGCTGGTTGGAGGTGATCACGCGCGGGTTGGAAAGCACCTCGCCGCGACCCTCGGCCTGCATGGCGGACAGTTCCAGGCGCAGCAGATCCCGGCCGACGCGGCCGACCAGCAGGTTGAGCGCGCCGGCCGCATCGCCGACCGGCAGGTCGACCATCAGGGCCTCGTTGCCGCTGCCGGCGGGGTTCTCGATGCCGACCACGCCGCCCGGAGGGGCCAGGTCGCCGGGCAGGCCGCCGCCGATGATGCCGCGGGTCTCGTTCTGGTAGACGTCGTTCTTGGTCAGTCCGAGCTTGACGCCGAGATCGCGGGCGAAGTCGTCATTGGCGATCACGATGCGCGATTCGATCATCACCTGACGGACCGGGATGTCCAGGCTGGTGATCAGCCGGCGGATGTCCTCCAGCCGCTCGGCCGTGTCCTTGACCAGCAGGGTGTTGGTGCGCTGATCGATGGTGACCGAGCCGCGCTCGGACAGGATGCTGGCGCCTTCCCCGCCGCCCTCGCCCTTGAGCAGCGTGGCCAGGTCGGCGGCCTTGGCGTAGTTGACCTGGATGAATTCGGAGAACAGCGGGGCCAGTTCCTCGATCTGCTTCTGCGATTCCAGTTCCAGCTTCTCGCGCGCGGCCAGCTCCTCGCTGGGGGCGACCAGGATCACGTCATCGTTCTTGCGCATGGCCAGGCCCTTGGTCTTGAGCACGATGTCCAGCGCCTGGTCCCAGGGCACGTTCTGCAGCCTCAGGGTGATGTTGCCGCTGACGGTGTCACTGACCACGATGTTGGTATTGGTGAAGTCGGCGATCAGCTGCAGCACCGAGCGCACCTCGATGTCCTGGAAGTTCAGCGACAGGCGCTGGCCGGTGTAGCCGACCTCCTCGCGCCGGCGTTGTTCCTGCTCTTCCTTGGTGACCTGGCGCACCTCGACCGTGAACAGATCGTCGGACTGGTAGGCGATGTGTTCGTACTCGCCTTCCGGCGCGATGGTTACGCGGACGTTGTCGCCGCGGCTGCGGGTGTCGATGGTCTGCACCGGGGTCGCGAAATCGATCACGTCCAGGCGCCGCTCCAGCTCTGCGGGCAGCTGGGTGTTGTGAATGTCCAGCACCACCTTGCCCGCCTCCTGGCGCATATCGACCGGGATGTTGGGGTTGGACAGCTGGATCATGACCCGTGCCTCGCCGTCCGGGCCGCGGCGGAAATCGACATTCTCGATGCGACTGCCGGCTGCAGCGCTGCGTGCTGCGGGCTTCGGCGCATCGCTGGCGGCGGCGGCCGTGCCGGAGGCGGTGGTGATCGGGCCGCTGGCGCCGATGGTCAGCACGATGCGGTTGCCTTCGCTCTTCAGGTCATAAGGCGCGGTCTCCACCAGGTTGAACACCACGCGGGTGCGTCCCTGGGCCTCGATGGCGGTCAGGCTCTTGGCCAGGCCGACGCCGATGTTCTGCGATTTGGTGCCCAGCTGGTTGCTGGTGTTGGGGAGGTCCAGCGCAATCCGGGCCGGGTTGTCGATGGTGAAACTCAGCGGTTTTTCCGCCGGTTCGGCCATGTTCAGCGTGATCTGCACCTTGTTGCCGGGCAGGGACGAGACATCCACGCCCTGCAGGGCGTTGGTCTGGGCCGCCAGTGTCTGTGAGAACACCAGGACGGCAAGGCCGAGCAGGAGGGTATGCAAGCGGGTCATGATGGTATCCGTTCTGGTCGCGGCCTGCGGACGGCTGTGACGGTTATGGGCAAAGTGCATTGTGATCATCCTGTTTCCCCCCATGGGATCATTCACTGAGCGCGAGTGAGGCCTGGCGTTCGATCCAGCCTCCCAGCCCGTCCGGAACGATTTCCACTAACTCGATTTCGTATTCCGTTATGTTGGCGATCCTGCCGTGGTTCTGGCCCAGATAGTTGCCCGGCTGAACCCGGTGAATGGTGCCGTCGTTGGCGCGTACCAGTCCCCAGGACTGGCCGCCCTGATCCAGGGTGCCGACCATGCGCAGGGTATCCAGCGGGAAGGCCTCCAGCGCCTCGCGGGGCCGGTTGCTGTCGGGCCGCACGCCGCTGTCGCTGCGTTCGGTCAGAATGTCTTCCGGGGTGCCGCCGGCACTGGGCCGGAACGGGCTGCGCAGATCGGTCGCCTGGTAGAGAAAGGTCTCGTAGGGTTTGAACTCCGGCAGCGGCTCCACGCGTGTATTCTGCCGCGCGCGCACCTCGTCCACGTACTGGCGCAGATCATCGGTCTGGCCGCCGCTGCAGGCGGCAACCAGTGCGGATACACTCAGCAGCCAGGCAATCCGGGCGGGGCGTTCCATAGTCAATTTCACTTGCCCGCCTCCTCTTCATCCTCGTCCAGGTAGCGATAGGTCTTGGCCGTCAGTTCCATGATCAGCTGGCCCTGGCTTTCCTGCCCATCCTTGGACGGCGCAATGCCGATGTCATGAATGGTGACGATGCGGGGCAGCGCGGCCACGCCGCTGACGAAGTTGCCGAACTCGTGATAGCTGCCGCGTACGCGGATGCTGATGGGCAGTTCGGCATAGAAATCCCTGGGGATCTCGTTCTCGGGTTTGAACAGTTCGAACTCAAGGCCGCTGGCCAGGCCGGTCTGGGAGACATCGACCAGCAGTTCGGCGACCTCGGTCTTGTTCGGCAGCTGGCGCAGCATGGTACCGAAGCTCTGGCGCATCTCTTCGAGCTGCTGCTTGTAGGCCTCGAGATTGGCCGCCTTGGCCGCCTTGGTCTCGAACTCGGACTTCAGTTCCTGTTCCTTGCGCTCGACCTTCTGCAGGTTGGCCTGCTGGTCCTTGATGTCGAACCAGTAACCGAGGAAGGCCACGGCCACGGCCACCAACACAATGACGAAGATGCGCGCCGGCAGCGGCCAATTGTGTATGTTGCTGAAGTCGAGTTCATTGATCTTGCTCAGATCCAGGTTCATGAATCACCCCCGGCATCCTTGTTGGCTTCCGCGTCGGCGTTCTTCTGCTTCGCCGTGAGGGTGAACTCGGCGGAGCGGGAGCGTTCCTGCTTCCTGGTCTCAATGACCTGCAGCCCCGGATTGGCGAGCCAGTCAGAGGCATCGATGTTGCGCATGTAGGCCGAGACCCGCGCATTGGACTGGGCCACGCCGTCGATGCTGAGCTTGGTTTCGCTCTGCTGCAGCCTGGTCAGATGCACGCCTTCGGGCAGGGTGCGCACCAGTTCGTCCATCAGGTGGACGCTCATGGGGCGGTTGCTCTGCAGTTCCTGGATCACGTTCATGCGTGCCAGCAGGTTGGCCTTGGTCTTTTCGAGATCGTTGATTTCCTTGATTTCCTTGTCCAGTTTCTTGATCTCGGCCTGGAGGAAACCATTGCGGCTGTTCTGGTTCTCGATGGTCTGGGCCATCTGCATGTGCCACAGCCCCCAGATGGCGGCGCCGAACACGGCGGCCAGCACCACCTGGACCACGAAGTCCTTCTGCTGCTGAGCGCGCAGTTCCTCGCGCCAGGGTAATAGATTGATGCGTGCCATTTCCTTGTGCTCCCCCTTTAGCGCTCGTCGAAGCTGCGCAGCGCCAGGCCGCAGGCGATCATAAGTGCCGGTGCGTCATTGCTGAGCGACTGGGTCTTGATCCTGGATGCCAGCGACATGTTGGCGAAGGGATTGGCGATGAGAGTGTCGATCCCCAGCTGGTCCTGGATCAGGCTGTCCACCCCGGGGATCGAGGCGCTGCCGCCGGCCAGCACGATCTGGTCGATGCTGTTGTACTGGCTGGAGGAGAAGAAGAACTGCAATGACCGGTTGACCTGCTGCGCCATCGCCTCCTTGAACGGCTCCAGCACCTCCGGCACATAGTTGTCCGGCAGGCCGCCCTGGCGCTTGGCCATGCCCGCTTCCTCATAGGAAAGCCCGTAACGGCGCATGATCTCCTCGGTGAGTTGCTTGCCGCCGAAGACCTGGTCGCGGGTATAGATGATCTTGAGGTCGTGCAGGACGTTGAGCGTGGTCATGGTCGCGCCGATGTCGACCACGGCGACCGTCTTCTCGATGCCCTCGTCCTCAAGCTGGCTGCTGAGCAGGGAGAAGGCGTTCTCCAGGGCATAGGCCTCGATGTCCACCACCCGGGTGTCCAGGCCGCCGGCCTCGACCGCGGCCCGGCGCATGTCGACATTCTCGCTGCGCGAGGCGGCCAGCAGCACATCCACGGTATCGGGGTTGTTGGCGGAGGGGCCCAGGATCTCGAAGTCCTTGTACACCTCCTCCAGTGGGTAGGGGATGTACTGGTCGGCCTCCAGTTCGATCTGTGCCTCCATGTCGGCATCGGACAGCGAGGCCGGCATGGGGATGATCTTGGTGATGACCGAGGAGCCGGCCACGGCCACCGCGGCATGGCGGGCACGGGTGCCGGAGCGTTTGACCGCCCGGCGTACCGCCTCGCCGACGGCCTCCGCATCGGTGACGCTTTTCTCCACCACAGAGTTGGGCGGCAGGGGCTCTACCGCGTAGCTTTCCACCCGGTAGCGGTCGCCGCTGCGACTCAGTTCCAGCAGCTTGACTGCGGTGGAGCTGATGTCGAGTCCGACCAGAGGTGGCTTCCTGGACTTGAAGATCTGCGCAATCGGCACGGCGGCGTCCTTTGAATTCCTTTATTTTATCCTGAGCTTGCGCCTAAAACGTCGACTCTTGCATTAGAAGGGAACCCCAACTGTTTGTCAACAAAAGTTCTGGCTGCGCCTTCAGGTGTCGAATCAGGGTATCGGAACCAGCCTGATTTCCTTTATAGTGACGAGTCTATGGCGTGAACAAGCTGAGACGGGAATCACACTCCCCTGTTATTTCCATATCTTATGAAGATTATGCGTTTCTTGTTGTACGGGACGCTGGGCCTCGCGATGGCGGGTCTGGTGCTTGCCGCTGGCCTTTATTTTTATATCACTCCCCAGCTGCCCTCCGTTGAAGCGTTGCGGGACGTGCAATTCCAGGTGCCGCTGCGGATCTACAGCGCCGATGACCAGCTGATCGCCGAGTACGGCGAGAAACGGCGGATTCCGGTGACCTACGAACAGCTGCCGCAGCCGTTGATCCAGGCCTTCCTGGCCGCCGAGGACGACCGTTTCTTCAAGCATCCCGGGGTGGACTATCAGGGTCTGCTGCGGGCCGCGTTCGAGTTGCTGCGCACCGGCGAGAAGCGCCAGGGCGGCAGCACCATCACCATGCAGGTGGCGCGCAACTTCTTTCTCAGCAGTGAAAAGACCTATCTGCGCAAGCTCACCGAGATCTTTCTGGCGCTGAAGATCGAGCGCGAGTTGTCCAAGCAGCAGATCCTGGAACTGTATCTGAACAAGATCTATCTCGGTCAGCGCGCCTACGGGGTGGGGGCGGCGGCGCAGATCTACTATGGCGTGCCACTGGAGGAATTGAGCCTGGCGCAGATGGCGATGATCGCGGGCCTGCCCAAGGCGCCGTCGCGCGACAATCCGGTGTCCAACCCGCTGCGGGCCGAGCAGCGCCGCACCTATGTGCTGGGGCGGATGTATACCCTGGGCCATATCGACGCCGAGCAGTACCGCCAGGCCCTGACAGCGCCGATCAGTGCCCGGGTGCATGCCCGATCCAGTGAGCTGGAGGCCGCCTATGTGGCCGAGATGGTCCGCGCACACATGGTCGAGCGCTATGGGGAAGGGGCCTATACCGAGGGCTACCAGGTGCGGACCACCCTGGATTCGAGGCGCCAGCGGGCCGCGAGCCGGGCATTGCGAGCGGCGCTGATGGAATACGACCAGCGCCACGGCTACCGCGGTGCCGAAGGGCGGGTGAGTCTGCCGGAGACGGCACCGGCCGAGGCGGCACACGAGGCGCTCGACGACTTCGGCACACTGGCCGGGCTGGCCCCGGCGGTGGTGCTGGCGCTGGAGGAGCAGGCCTTCACGGCCCTGCTCGCGGATGGCCGCGAGGTGACGGTGGCGTGGGACGGCATCGAATGGGCCCGGCCCTATCTCAGTCATGACCGCCGCGGCAAGGCCCCGACGGCTGCGGCCGATGTGGTGCAGCCGGGTGACATCGTGCGCCTGCAGGAAGCCGGGGCGGGCTGGCGGCTGGCGCAGCTGCCCGCGGTCGAGGGCGCGCTGGTTTCGCTGCGGCCGGACGACGGCGCCATCCTGGCCCTGGTCGGCGGCCTGGATTACTTCCGCTCCAAGTTCAATCGCGCGGTCCAGGCCCGGCGCCAGCCCGGTTCCAGCTTCAAGCCCTTCATCTATTCCGCCGCCCTGGACAAGGGCTTCACCGCCGCCACCATCATCAACGACGCACCGGTGGTGTTCGACGATCCGGGCCTGGAGGCGCACTGGCGGCCGGAGAACTACAGCGGCCGCTTCTACGGCCCGACCCGCCTGCGCGAGGCGCTGACCCACTCGCGCAACCTGGTCTCGATCCGGCTGCTGCAGGATATCGGTGTGCGTTATGCCATCGACTTCGTGAAACGCTACGGCTTCGAGGCCGACCAATTGCCCGCCAACCTGTCCCTGGCCCTGGGCAGCGGCAGCGTGACCCCGCTGCAGATGGCGCGCGGCTACGCCGTGTTCGCCAACGGCGGCTATCGCATCGAACCCTATTTCATCGAGCGCATCCTGGATGCCGACGGCGGGACGGTGTACCAGGCTCGTCCGCCGACGGTGTGCCGGGACTGCGCAGCCGGGGACGGGGTCGAGGACGCGGCTGAGGCCGGGCCGGCGCCGGAGGGCATCGATGCCGTTCTGGTCGGTCCGCCCGAACCGCCGCCCCCGCCCCGGGCCGAACGGGTGCTGGAGCCGCGCAACAGCTGGTTGATGAACAGCCTGCTGCAGGACGTGGTCAAGCGCGGCACCGGCCGCCGGGCGCTGCAGCTGGGCCGCGGGGATCTGCGCGGCAAGACCGGCACCACCAATGACCAGCGCGACGCCTGGTTCTGCGGCTTCGTCCCCGGGCTGGTCAGCATTGCCTGGGTCGGCTTCGACGAACTGGAACCCCTGGGTCGGGGCGAGACCGGCGGCCGCGCCGCCCTGCCGATGTGGATCGACTACATGCGCAGCGCGCTCGAGGGCATACCCGAACAGCGCCGGGATCCGCCGTCCGGGCTGGTGACGGTGCGCATCGATCCGGTTACCGGCCTGCTGGCGCCGAGCGGCCGGGACGGTGCCATCTTCGAGACCTTCCGCCAGGAGCAGGTGCCGACCCGCTACAGCCGCCAGGATGCGGTCAGTGAAGACGGGGGCGATCCGCAGGCCGAAACGGTTGAGCCGTTGTTCTAGAACAGGCCCTGGGCCATAACACCACAGGGGGGAGCACGGGATGCGACACTCGACCCGCGATCAACAGATGCGCCAGCGCATCGCCCAGGAAGCGGCGCGCCTGATCGCCACCGAAGGGGTGCGCGATTATGGCGCCGCCAAGCGCAAGGCGGCCGAGCGCCTGGGCGCGCCCGATACCCGCAACATGCCGCGCAACACCGAGATCGAGGCCGAACTGGTGAGCTACCAGTCGCTGTTCCAGCGTGACGAACAGCCGCTGCACCTGCAGGCCCTGCGCCGCGCCGCGGTGCAGGCGATGAGCTTTTTCGCCCGCTTTCGTCCGCGGCTGACCGGCTCGGTGCTGAGTGGCACCGCCGACAAGCACTCGGACGTCAATCTGCATCTGTTCGCGGCCACCCCCGAGGAGGTGTTCCTCTACCTGATGGAGAACCAGCTGCCGTTCGAAGAGGGGCAGCGCCGGTTCCGCTTCGGCCGCGACGAGCAGCATACCGTGCCGGTGGTGCGGTTCATGGCCGGCGAGGTGCCGATCGAGGCGGCGATCTTCCCGGAAGAGGGTATCCGCCAGCCGCCGCGCTCGCCCATCGACAGCCGGCCGATGGAACGCGCCGGGCTGGCGCGGGTGGAGGCGCTGCTGGAGGAGTCCGAGCCGGTCGAGTCCTGATCCATCAGGCTTCGCGGTATCCGGGTGTGCAGGTCGGGTTAGCCCGCAGGGCGTAATCCGACCTTGCCCGCGCCTGGGTCGGGTTACGCTGCGCTGACCCGACCTGCAGCTGACCTGTTCAAACCAATGTGAGTTCGGATCAGGCCTGCGACAGCTCAGGTCACGCCGATCTTCGGCGGCTCGGGATAATGTGAGGGATAGGGCTCGCGCGCCGCGCCGGAGTCGACCGCGGCACGGGCGATGGCCGGCGGGACGAAGTCGATCAGGCGCGGGTCCAGTGGTTTGGGGATGATGTAGTCCGGTCCGAATTCCAGCCGGTCCAGGTTGTAGGCCTTGAGCACATCGGGGTGCACCGGCTCGCGCGTCAGGGCGCACAATGCCGCCACGGCAGCGATCTTCATCTGCTGGTTGATCTCGCGCGCATGCACGTCCAGCGTGCCACGGAAGATGAACGGGAAGCCCAGTACATTGTTCACCTGGTTGGGGTAGTCGCTGCGCCCGGTGGCCATGATCATGTCGTCGCGCACCTCGAGGGCGACCTCAGGCCGGATCTCGGGGTCGGGATTGGACAGGGCGAACACGATCGGCCGCGCGGCCATGCTGGCCAGCATCTCCGGGCTCAGGATATCCGGCCCCGATACCCCGATGAACACATCGGCGCCCTGCATGGCGTCGGCCAGACTGCGCCTGTCGGTCTCCACTGCATAGGCCTGCTTGTAGGGGTTGAGATCCTCGCGGCCGCTGTGAATGACGCCCTGGCGGTCAACCAGCAGGATGCGCTTGCGGTCGGCGCCCAGTGCCAGCAGCAGGTCCATGGAGGCGATGCCGGCCGCGCCGGCGCCGACGCAGACGATATCGGCTTCGGGCAGCGACTTGCCCTGAATCTCCAGCGCGTTGAGCAGGCCGGCGGCGATGATGATGGCGGTGCCGTGCTGGTCGTCGTGGAAGACCGGGATATTGAGCCGCTCGATCAGGGTGCGCTCGATCTCGAAGCAGCGCGGCGCGGCGATGTCCTCCAGGTTGATGCCGCCGAAGGTCGGGGCGATGCGGGCGACAGTGTCGATGAAGTCGTCCGCGGCCGGCGCGTCGACCTCGATGTCGAACACGTCGATGTTGGCGAAGCGCTTGAACAGCACCCCCTTGCCCTCCATCACCGGCTTGCCGGCCAGCGGCCCTACATTGCCCAGTCCCAGTACCGCGGTGCCGTCGGTGATCACCGCCACCAGGTTGCCTTTGGCGGTGTAGCGGAAGGCGGTGTGCGGATCGCGCGCGATCTCGCGCACCGGCTCGGCCACGCCCGGGGTGTAGGCCAGGGCCAGGTCATCCTGGCTGTTGCAGGGCTTGGTGACCTCGATGGCGATTTTTCCGGGCCGGGGCTCGGCGTGATAGGCCAGGGCGCGTTCTCTGTAGTCGCGGGACATCCGGTTCGGTCCTTTGTTTTGGCGGGTGCGTTCGGGGTTGGGCAATGGTAACGCAAAGGGCACAAAGGCGCAGAGTCGCAGAGAGAATGGAAAGCTGGCCTTAATTCTTCCTGGCGCCTCTGCACCCAGAGGGCAGTAACGCCTTTGTGTCCTCCGCGTTACTGCCGCGCAGTTCACGGCACGGTCTTGACCAGGCTGCCGGGCGCGGGCTCGCCGTCGGGGTAGAGGTCGTTCAGCAGTCGCAGCTGCGCCTCGGGGTGATTGGGAATGCTGGAGTCACGGGCCAGGTCAGCCATGCGGGTGCTGTTCCCGGCGCGGATGACCCGGATGCGCAGGGCGCGGGCCAGTTTGCGTTCGGTCTCGGTCAGAGGGTGGAAGCTGCGCGCGGTTTCCAGTACCAGACGGTCGTAGCGGAAGGGGTCGCCGCTGGTGTCGGCCGCGCCGGCGAACAGCAGCGCCTTGTCGTTGCGGTACAGCACCACGTGGCGCACCGGCAGCCGGCCTTTGGTCGTATCCTGGCGGGCGATGGCGGTGTAGCCCTGCATGCCCTGGTGCGTGATCGCCTCGCCGTGTTCCAGGTTCGCCAGCTTCAGGCGCTGGAGCAGGAAGTCCCGCGGCGGGATGCGCTTGTTCAGGTCGGCCATGGTGAACTGGATCATGCCGTCACCGCTGCGGGTGGTGGCGACCACGCGATCGGGCAGGTTCTCGACCTTCCAGCCCGACGGAAAGCTGATGGCCAGGTCCAGCGGGGCGTGATAGAAGCGGTTGCCGCGGCGGATGCCCTCGGCCTCGCTGTCACCGAAGACCAGCCCGTCGCTGCGCTGCAGGAAGGCGTCGCGCTCGATGCGGCCGCCGTTGCGGGTGTGCGCCTCGGCGGCATGCACCACCTCCTGCAGCCGCTGGTCGTTGCTGGGATGGGTGGAGAACAGGCCGTGGTAGACGCGCGGTTCGCGGCCCTCCTCCTCGGCCAGCCGGATCTCGAACTGTTCCTGGTCCTTGAGTACCTCGATGACCCCCAGCATGGCGCCGGGGGCGTAGCCGGTCCGGGCCAGGTACTCGGCGCCCAGGCGGTCGGCTTCCAGTTCATGCTCGCGGCCGTAGCCGCGCACCAGGGCGGTGCCGGCGATGTTGGCCAGGTCCCCGGCGCCCTGCACGCCGGTACTGCCGGCGATCACCGTGGCCAGGATCCCGGTGACGGTGGCCGCGCTGTGCTGGCGCACCGTGTGGCGGGCGGTGACATGGCCGATCTCGTGGCCCAGCACCGCCGCCAGTTCGGCCTCGGAGTTGAGGTAGGCCAGCAGGCCGCGGGTGATGTAGATATAGCCGCCGGGCAGGGCGAAGGCGTTCACGTCCGGGCTGTCGAGCACGGTGAAGCGGTAGACGAGATCGGGCCGGTGGCTCTGGGTGGCCAGCCGCTCGCCGACGCGCTGTACATAGGCCTGCAGTTCGGGGTCCTCATACCGGCCCATCTGCTCCAGGATCTGGGGATTCAGTTCCCGCCCCAGGGCGATTTCACGCTCCTCGGACATGAGCACCAGATCCTTGTCGCCGGTGACCGGGTTGGTGGCGCAGCCGGCGAGCAGGGTCGGTCCGGCCAGCAGAAGCGTCAGGATCAGCAGGGGCAGTCGCGGCAGCAGTGTCAGCATGATCTCAGTCCGGTGCGTGTTCATTCCTGCCCGGGGGCGGGCCGAGGACGGTCAGCATCAGCGGGTGGCGGATCTGCAGCCGCAGCTGGCCGCGGCGCTGATAGATCCAGCCGCTGGCCTCGATCTCGCGGCCGGGCAATGCCTTCCAGTCCAGCCCTCCGAACGCCTTCAGGTCGGTCCGGGCGATACGCAGGGCGACATTGCCCTGCAGGTTGATCCACCGATTATACTGCCCGTCGCTCACATGGGTGACCCGGCCGCGGATAAACCGGAAACCTTCGGTGGAGATCGGCAGGTCGGCGGCCGGCCGGGGGCGGAAGTCGGGCCGGCGCCACAGCCCCTTGCCGGCGCTGCGGGCCCGGGCCGCGGTGGCGTGATAGCAGGTGGCCTGCCAGGTGTTCGGCGGGACGGTCAGGGCGAAGCCCTGGCCCTGTTCGAGCATGAGCGCGGTCAGATTGCGGCCGTCATCGAGGAAGGCGTGGGCCAGCAGTCGGCCGTAGCGGTCCTCGCGTTCGCGCCCGAGGCGCAGACCGAGTTGATTGCGGTTGAGAAAGACCAGCCGGCGCAGGACATCCCGCGCCGCCAGGGCGCCGGGCTCGTGGGGGGCGCCGTCGTGGCCCAGTTCGGGCGCATTGATGCCGATCAGGCGCAGCCGCCGGCCGTCCTGCAGGGCCAGGGTGTCGCCGTCCAGTGTCTGGCTGACCCGCACCCGCTCGTCGATGCGTTCGGTCAGGCAACCGTCGGTGCCGGTGGCCGGGGCGGCGGGCGCCGTCAGCAGGCCGAACGCAACGAGGGCGCAGCCGGTCACCCGGCGCGCCCTCGCTGTCAGTGATCCAACCCGTGGCAGCACGGGTTGAAGCCTTATTTCATGCCGTACTTGCGACGGAACCGGTCCAGACGGCCACCGGTGTCCAGGATCTTCTGCTTGCCGGTGTAGAAGGGGTGGCAGCTGGAGCAGACCTCGACGCTGAGGTCGCGGCCCACGGTCGAGCGGGTCTGGAAACTGTTGCCGCAACTGCAGGTCACGGTTATCACGTTGTATTCGGGATGGATTTCCGCTTTCATTTCTGGGTCCTCGGCGATACCGCGCCACCGTCTGGGTGGCGGAAAGGCCGGCAATGATACGGAAATCGGACCGGGCTCACAAGCCCTTTGCGTCGCGGCGGGCGAAGTTCACCACATTGCCCGGGCGCGCCGGCAGCCCCTGGCGCGGATCCCGGTTGAGACTCTCCAGCAGCCCGCCCCGGCCATAGACCGAGTCCCACATCAGGTTGTGCATGCGGATGCAGGCCGCCAGCGGGGTGCCTGAAGTGCGCCGGACCTGGTCCAGCTTCCACTGCAGACGCCGCAGCCGGGCCTGGGTGCGGACGGGGGCCTGGCGGATCGCGGCCTCGATGGCCTGGGTGCGGCGGGCCTCGAAGCCCTCGGGGTCACGGCTGGCCAGTTCGGACCAGCGGTCGAAGTCGAAAGTGGAGTGATGCGCCTGTTGCATGGGCCTTCTCCCGTTCAGCGCCGCCCGGGCGGCGTTATTTATTGTTCTGTGATTGACTCTAGCACGCGGGGTAGGGGATGTCATGCTTTTGGCGCCTGGAATATGACGGATTTCAAATCATCGATTTCAACCTGTTGTTTTTGATCTGAAAGTGCTTTTGACGCATGCGCTCGTCAGCGGCGGGCATTCCCGGCCGGCAGGTTTTGGCCTATGATGCCGAGCCCCGGCCACGCGCCGCTTCCCGCTTCGGCAGCGAGTTCCATGTCCCGTACCCCCAATATCGGCTTCGTCAGTCTGGGCTGCCCCAAGGCCCTGGTCGACTCCGAGCGCATCCTCACCCAGCTCCGGGCCGAGGGCTATGGCATCGTCCCGGACTATGCCGGGGCCGACCTGGTGGTGGTCAACACCTGCGGCTTCATCGACGCCGCCGAGGCCGAGTCGCTGGAGGCCATCGGCGAGGCCGTGGCCGACAACGGCCGGGTGATCGTGACCGGCTGTCTGGGCGGCAAGGCCGGCAAGATCCGTGAACTCCATCCGGCGGTGCTGGCCGTGACCGGTCCGCATGCCTACGAAGAGGTCATGGCCAGGGTGCATGAACACCTGCCGCCGCCGGCCGAGCCCTACACCCAGCTGCTGCCGCCGGGCGGGCTCAAGCTCACCCCGCGCCACTACGCCTATCTCAAGATCAGCGAGGGCTGCAATCATCACTGCAGCTTCTGCATCATCCCCAGCCTGCGCGGGGATCTGGACAGCCGCCCGGCCGGCGAGGTGCTGACCGAGGCCGAGAACCTGGTCAGCGCCGGGGTGCGGGAACTGCTGGTGGTATCCCAGGACACCAGTGCCTATGGCGTGGATAAAAGATATCCCATGAGTTTCTGGGGCGGGCGGCCGGTGAAGACCCGCCTGACCGAGCTGGCGCGCGAGCTGGGCCGGCTGGATGCCTGGGTGCGGTTGCACTACATCTATCCCTACCCGCATGTGGACGAGCTGATCCCGCTCATGGCCGAAGGGCTGATCCTGCCCTACCTGGACATCCCGCTGCAGCACGCCAGCCTGCCGGTGCTCAAGGCGATGAAGCGTCCGGCGGCGACCGACAACACCCTGAAACGCATCGAGGCCTGGCGTCGCGACTGCCCCGACATCACCCTGCGCAGCACCTTCATTGTCGGCTTCCCCGGCGAGACCGGGGCGCAGTTCGAGGAACTGCTGGACTTCCTGCGCGCCGCCCAGCTGGACCGGGTGGGCGCCTTCGCCTATTCACCCGTCGAGGGTGCGGCCGCCAACGCCCTGCCCGATCCGGTGCCGGAAGCCGTCAAACAGGAACGCCTGGCCCGCTTCATGGAGGTGCAGGGCGGGATCAGCGCCGCCCGCCTGCAGGCGAAGATCGGCCGCGAGCTGCGGGTGCTGGTGGATGAGGTGGATGCAGAGGGCGCGATTGCCCGCAGCGCGGCCGACGCCCCCGAGATCGACGGCCTGGTGTTCGTCGATACCACCGAGGCGCGGCCGGGTGAGTTCCTGGATGTGCGCATTACCGATGCCGGTGAGCACGACCTGTGGGCGGAGCCGGTGGGGTGACGGATCTCAAGATAAAGAGCGCCACGGAATACACGGACATAATACTATCAGTCTGCTGCCCTGGCGCTGCGCGCCGGGCAGCAGAACATGCGTTGCATGCATGCAATCTTCCGTGTATTCCGTGGCGCTCTTTGTTCAGTTCTCTTCCTCCCGCCGCTGCGCCTCGCGGATGCGGTCCAGGCGGATCTCGATGCGCTCGCCGTCACCGCGCTCGGCGATCAGATATTCGGCGTGGTCGCGGGTCTGCAGGTCGCGCGGACGCAGCAACTCGATGTGATCGAGCCCGGAGTTGTCCTGCCAGGTGACCTGCAGGCGCCAGCCGCGCAGGATAGCGAGTTCAAAGTTGCTGTAGAGGCCGCAGTCGATGGGCGTGTAGTGGTCGCCGTTACTCATCGTCACGATGCAGCGTGAGGCTGTAACTCTCGTCCAGCGGATCCACTTGCAGGCGGTGCTCGATGGGCTGGCAGCACACCGGGCAGTCTTCTATGAAGCGTGCGGAGCCGGCGGACAGGTCAAGCGTAACCTCGATCGGCTCTCCGCAGTAGGGGCAGATGTCGGCGTGCTGTTGCAGGTCAGAGCGCGTCATCGGGAAGCATGTCCGCTAACACATCATTGAGAAATCTGTAACCCGTTGGGGTGGCCCGGATATGCGTGTCCAGTTCCAGCAGCCCGCGTTCGATCAGTGGGTCGAGCGCGGGCGCCAGGTCGGCGAAGGCCAGGCCGGTGCGTGCCGTATAAAGCTCCGGCGTGAACCCCTCATGCAAGCGTAGCGCATTGAGCAGGAATTCAAACCGCGCGTCGGCCGCGCCCAGTGTCTGGCTGCCGCCGATGCCGGCGGCGGTTCCGGCATGGGCGAGATAGTCGCGCGGGTGTTTGCATTTCCACCGCCTCAGGATGCGCTGTTCGGCGGCGAGCGTCAGCTTGCCGTGGGCGCCGGCACCGATGCCCAGATAATCCCCGAAATGCCAGTAGTTCAGATTGTGCCGGCACAGGTGGCCGCTGCGGGCAAAGGCCGAGACCTCGTATTGAGTATAGCCTCTGCTGGCGAGGCGCCCCCGGCCTGCCTCCTGGATATCCCCCAAAGTGTCATCATCCGGCAGCCGGGGCGGATGGCTGTAGAACCAGGTATTGGGCTCCAGCGTGAGCTGGTACCAGGACAGGTGGGACGGTTCGAGATCCAGCGCCGTGTTCAGATCGGCCAGGGCCTGGTCCGGGCGCTGGTCCGGCAGCCCGAACATGAGGTCGAGGTTGAAATTGTCGAAACCGGCCGCGTGCGCGGCCTCGGCGGCACGGATGGCCTCACGCCGACCGTGGATGCGGCCGAGTTTCTGCAGCTGGTCATCGTCGAAACTCTGGATGCCGATGGACAGTCGATTGATGCCGGCGGCGCGAAAGTCGGCGAAGCGCTGCTGTTCCACCGTGCCGGGGTTGGCCTCCAGGGTGACCTCCAGGTCCGGTTTCAGCGGCAGCCGGCCGCGCAGTTCCGACAGCAGCCGTGCAATGGCCTCGGCGCTGAACAGGCTGGGCGTGCCGCCGCCGATGAAGATGCTCTCCACCGTCCGGCCCCAGACCATGGGCAGGTCCTGGTCCAGATCGCGGATCAGGGCGGCGATGTAGTCGCGCTCGGGCAGCTCGTCACGCAATTCGTGCGAGTTGAAATCGCAGTAGGGACACTTGCGCACACACCAGGGGATATGCACATAGAGCGCGAGCGGCGGCGGGGCGGTGAAATTGAACATGGTGTAGTGTCGGTAACAACTGCACTAACGCAGAGACGCAAAGGCACAAAGTATATTGAGTATAGGGCTGAACACCTTTCGCTGCTGACAAATGATGCAGCCCTGGCTTTTCCGATGCCGCGGGCGCGCAGCGCCGCGGCAACGCATACCCGGATTTACTTTGCGCCTCTGCGTCTCTGCGTTTAGGTGTTTGTGCCGATCAGGCCCGCAATGCTTCCAGCAGCCGCCGCAGGGCCTGGCCGCGGTGGCTGATGGCGTTCTTCTCTGCCGGCGCCAGTTCGGCGGCACTGCAGTCGTGGGTGGGAACGTAGAACAGCGGGTCATAGCCGAAACCGTTCTCGCCCTGCGGGGCGTGCAGGATACGGCCCTCCCAGGTGCCCTGGCAGATCAGGGGGGTGGGGTCGGCCGCGTGGCGCAGGTACACCAGCAGGCACTGGAAGCGGGCGCCGCGTTGATGCTCGGGCGTGTCCTGCAGGGCCGCGAGCAGCTTGTCGCAGTTGTCCGCGTCGCTGGCGCCGGGGCCGGCATAGCGGGCCGAGTAGATGCCGGGGGCGTCGTTGAGGGCGTCGACCTCGATGCCGGAGTCGTCGGCGATGGCCGGCAGACCGGTATGCTCGGCGGCGTTGCGCGCCTTGAGGAGGGCGTTCTCGACGAAGGTCAGCCCGGTCTCGTCGGCCTCGGGGACGCCGAATTCGGACTGCGGCAGCACCTCGATGCCCAGCCCTTCCAGCAGGGCGTTGATCTCGCGCACCTTGCCCGGGTTGCCGCTGGCCAGCACCACGCGTTTCATTCCGCTCATGCCGTGCCCAGGGCCGCTTTCTGGGCCTCGATCAGGCGGAAGATGCCGCCCTCGGCCAGGTCCAGCATACGCATGAGTTCGTCGCGGCTGAAGGGATGGCCCTCGGCCGTGCCCTGCACCTCGATGAAGTTGCCCTGGTCGTCCATCACCACATTCATGTCGGTCTCGGCGTTGCAGTCCTCGGCATAGTCCAGGTCCAGTACCGGGGTGCCCTGGTAGACGCCGACCGAGACCGAGGCCACCAGGCCGGTGAGCGGGCTCTGCTTCAGTTCGCCGCGATCGAGCAGGTGCTGGATGGCGTCCGCCAGGGCCACATAGCCGCCGGTGATGCTGGCGGTGCGGGTGCCGCCGTCGGCCTGCAGTACGTCGCAGTCGAGGGTCAGGGTGCGTTCGCCCAGCTGCTTCATGTCCACTACGGCCCGCAGCGAACGGCCGATCAGGCGCTGGATCTCCAGCGTGCGCCCGCCCTGTTTGCCGCGGGCGGCCTCACGGCCCATGCGGGAATGGGTCGAGCGCGGCAGCATGCCGTATTCGGCCGTGACCCAGCCCTGGCCCTGGCCGCGCAGCCAGGGCGGTACGCGGGGCTCCAGGCTGGCGTTGCACAGCACCCGGGTGTTGCCGAACTCCACCAGCACCGAGCCCTCGGCGTGCATAGTGTAGTTGCGGGTCAGGCGTACAGGGCGCAGTTCGTCGGGCGCGCGGTGGCTGGGGCGCATGGGAAATCCTTGGTTGTCGTGATCGACCGCAGGGCGGGGAAAGCCCGGGATTATACTGACTGCGAGCGGTCCTGGGCAGGGGCGTCGGTGGGGATTTCATCGGCATAATCGGCCATGGCCTGTTCGATGGCGGCGATGGCGCGGTCGAGGCTGGACAGAGACCCGGTATCGTTCCCGTTTCCGGTCCGTTGCCCGCTCTCCGGTGCCGGTTCGCTGCCGCTGTCTGCGCCCTCCCAGCGCAGGGCCACGGCGGTGACATTGTCGCTGTGCGGATAACTGCGTGCCTCGGCGGTGACGGCCAGGGTCTCCAGACAGTCGGCAAGATTCTCGCTGGCGGTCAGTGTCTGCAGCTGCGACGGCTCCAGCGGCGACCAGAGGCCGTCCGAGCACAGCAGCAGCACGTCGCCGGGCTGCAGCCAGGCGGTGGGCCCGAGGGTGGGTTCGGGCACAACGGTGGCATCACCCAGGCAGCGGCTGACCTGGTTGCGCAGCCGGTGACTGCGTGCCTGGCGTTCGCTGAGCAGGCCGGCGTCGATCATGTCGGCGAGCGGGGTGTGGTCCCGGGTCTGGAACGCCACCGTGTCCTGGCGCAGCAGGTACAGGCGGCTGTCACCCACGTGCGCCCAGTGCGCGGTCTCGCCGCTGATCAGGCACACCACGCCGGTGGTCAGCGGCGCGATGGGCGGCCGCTGGGCCTGGCCGACCGCGATGATGGTGCGGTGGGCCGCCGCCAGGGCCTCGGTCAGGAATTCCGCCGGGTCCTGCAGCGGGTCACGCTGGCGGAAGCGGCGGGCCAGACTGTCGACGAAGGCCTGGGCGGCCAGGTCCCCGCGGGCATGACCGCCCATGCCGTCGGCCACGGCCAGCAGGACGCCGTCGCTGTCGGCCAGGACCAGGCTGCGGTCCTGGTTGCTGCTGCGGTTGCCGATCCGGCTGGTCTGTCTGGAGGTGAAGCGCATGGCAGGTACCCTGATCCCTCACCCTTTGGCCCACGGAAGACTGCCGACCAGACGGTCGAAGGTGGATTCCGGCTCCCCGCCTGTCGCCGGCGCCTCCGACTCAGCATAGAAGGCCGGGCGCAGTTGCGCCACGCTCTGCGGCCGCAGTTCGGGATCGACCTCCATGCACCAGTCGATCAACTCCAGCAGGGGGACGGAATAGTCACGGCGGAAACTGGAGGCCGCGCTTTTCAGCGTGTCGCGTTCGTGGCGCTCGCGTGCCGACGGCGGTGGCTTGCCCTCGATGCAGGCGCGCATGGTCGCCCCGAAGGAATAGATATCGGTCCAGGGGCCGACGTAGCCGTTGGACTCGTACTGTTCGATGGGGGAGAAGCCCGGACTGATGACCTGTCCCGGCTGCGTCTGGCGGCTTTGCGGAAAGCCGTGCACGGCGCCGAAGTCCAGCAGCAGCGGATGGCCGCCGGGACGGATGTGGATGTTGCCCGGCTTGATGTCCAGATGCAGCAGGTCCTGGTGGTGGATCACCTCCAGGCCATCGAGCAGGGGCGGGAAGACGGTGCGCAGGAAGCGCTCGCTCAAACGGCCGCGGCGCCGGGTGAGATAGGTCTGCAGGTTTCTGCCGTCATGGTAGTCCATCACCATGTAGACGGTGCCGTTGGCATTGAAGAAGGTGAAGACGTTGACGATGTTGGGGTGCTTGAGCCGGGCCAGCGCGCCGGCCTCCTGCAGGAACAGCATACGGCCGCGATTGAAGCGATCCGCCTCGGCCTGGCTGCGCGGGGCCACCTGGCCGTCGCGGGCGCGGCGTGCGAGTTTCGAGGGGATGTATTCCTTGATGATCACCTGGGTGCCGCTGTCGGCGTCGCGGGCCAGGTAGACCAGACTGAAGCCGCCGCCGCCCAGGGTTTTCACGATGTGGTAACGATCGAGCCGGGTGCCGGCAGCCAGGGCCTGCGGAGATTTTTTCAGCACCTGTCGGAATCCGTGTCGGTTGGTGGTGTCGGGGCCTGTCAGTGCCGTGCTGGGGTAGTGTTAACCGGCGCTGGGTTAGTAATATGGTTCGGCAGGTCCGCGCCGGACTTGAGGTGCACGCCCTTTGAGTGCTTGAAATACAAGGAGTTGAGATGATTCGGAGCATGACGGCCTTTGCCCGGCAGGAAGCCGGCGGCGACTGGGGCGCACTGGTCTGCGAACTGCGTTCGGTCAACCATCGCTACCTGGAGCTCAGTCTGCGCCTGCCCGAGGAATTGCGTGGGCTGGAGTCCGGCCTGCGCGAGCGTGCCGCGCAGGGCCTGCGGCGCGGCAAGGTCGAGATCAACCTGCGCTACCGTCCGGGGGACGGCGCGGCCGGCGAACTGGCGCTGGATAGCGGATTGCTGGAGCGCCTGGGCGCAACCCTGCAGGCGGTGGCCGCGGGACTGCCCGACCCGGCCCCGGTCAGCCCGCTGGAGGTGCTGCGCTGGCCCGGCGTGGTGCAGGATCGTCAGCCCGACCTGGCCCCGGTGCAGGCGGCCGCGGTTGAACTGTTCGAGCGCGCCCTGGCCGAACTGGTCGAGACGCGTGCCCGCGAGGGCGCTCAGATCCGGGAACTGCTCAGCACCCGGCTGGACGCCATGCAGCCGCTGCTGGCGTCGGCGCGCGAACGCCTGCCGCAGATACGTGAACGCCTCCGGGACAAGCTCAGGGCCCGGGTCGAGGAGTTGGTCGCGTCCCCGGATCCGGAGCGGCTGGAGCAGGAATTGGTCTACCTGTTCCAGAAACTCGACGTGGATGAGGAGCTGGATCGACTCGACGGTCACCTCGACGAGGTGCGCCGGGTGCTGGAGCGCGACGAGCCGGTGGGCAGGCGACTGGACTTCCTGATGCAGGAGCTCAACCGCGAGGCCAACACCCTGGGTTCCAAGTCCGCCGACAGCGAGACGACCAATGTCTCGGTCGAGCTCAAGGTGCTGATCGAGCAGATGCGCGAGCAGGTGCAGAATGTGGAGTGATGTTCTGAACCGCCAGGGCGCCAGGCACGCCAGGAACAGTTTGAGAAACCCCTGATTAATTCGTCATGCCCGCGGAGGCGGGCATCCATGCCCCTGAAACCACTGGATTCCCGCCTTCGCGGGAATGACGGGAAGAGGAATAATCAGAGCTTCCTTAATCAGCATCGCAGGTCGGGTTAGCCCAAAGAGCGTAACCCGACGTACCACCGTGATGTCAGATTGCGCTGCGTTAACCCGGCCTACAGAGCTGATAATGCAAGATTTTTGTAAAATATTAATGTCAACAATTATTTTGTAATAAGGTAGATATTTATGGCACAAGGCAGTCTTTTCATCGTCTCCGCCCCCTCCGGGGCCGGCAAGACCAGTCTGGTGCGGGCCCTGATGGAGCGGATGGACGGTCTGGCCTTCTCGATCTCCCACACCACCCGGGCGATGCGGCCCGGCGAGCAGGACGGGCGCGACTATCACTTCGTCACGGTGGAGGCCTTCGAGGCCATGATCGGGCGCGGCGAGTTTCTCGAACACGCCCGGGTGTTCGACAACTACTACGGCACCGCCCGCAGTGCGGTCGAGGCCCAGCTGGCCCGCGGCGAGGACGTGTTCCTGGACATCGACTGGCAGGGCGCGCGCCAGGTGCGGGAGCAGCTGCCCCAGGCGCAGGGCATCTTCATCCTGCCGCCCAGCCGGGCGGCGCTGGAGTCCCGACTGCAGGGCCGCGGTCAGGACGGACCCGAGGTCATCGCCCGGCGCATGCGCGATGCCGTCAGCGAGGCCGCGCACTATGATGAATACGACTACCTGATCATCAACGACGACTTCGACGCCGCGCTCGGCGAACTGGGCGCCATTGTCACCGCCGCCCGCCTGCGCCGACCGCGCCAGGCCGGCCGCCATGCCGGCATGATCGCCGACCTGCTGGCACCCGCCGGCTGAATTGGGTAGACTTGCCCGCCTCGCAGCAACGATTCTGAGCAGGAAACTCCTTATGGCACGCATCACGGTGGAAGATTGCCTCGATAATGTCGATAACCGCTTCGAGCTGGTCCTGCTGGCCGCCAAGCGGGCCCGCCAGCTGGCGCGCGGCGCCGAGCCCAAACTGGACTGGGAGAATGACAAGCCCACCGTGATGGCCCTGCGCGAGATCGCCGATTCCCTCGTGCTGCCGAGCAATGTCGACTCCCTGGTCAAGCCGCCGGAAGAGCCTGCCGCCGAGGCCGAGGCAGAAGCCGACGCCCTGCCGCCCGAGACTGAATAACCCCGTTCCAGCCTGTTCCGCCCGGCGTTGTGGGGCGGGTCCCCTTTGGCCTATGATCCGAAGGCCGGTCTGCGCCTGCGCGCTTACCGGTGGGTTCGTATGACAGGTGCCTGTGGATGAGTGAGGAGGCGGGGCAGTCGATGGTGGCCAAGGCCAGGGATACCGACAGCGAGCGGTTCCTGATCAGCGATCTGTGCAATCTGCTGGATTCCTACCTGCCCCATGATGCGGTGCAGGAGGTCTACAGTGCCTACCTGTTCGGCGCCGAGGCCCACGAGGGCCAGCACCGGATGTCCGGTGAGCCCTATATCTACCACCCGATCGCCGTGGCCCGGATCCTGGCCGAGATGCACATGGATCACCAGAGCATCGTCGCGGCCATCCTGCACGATGTCATCGAGGACACTCCCACCGCCAAGGAGCAGGTCGAGTCGCGTTTCGGCGCCGAGGTGGCCGAACTGGTCGACGGCGTGAGCAAGCTCACCCAGATCCAGTTCGAGTCCAAGGCCGAGCAGCAGGCCGAGAATTTCCGCAAGATGATGCTGGCCATGGTGCGCGACATCCGCGTCATCCTGATCAAGCTCGCCGACCGCCTGCACAACATGCGCACCCTGGGCGTGATGCGCCCGGACAAGCGCCGCCGCATCGCCCGCGAGACCCTGGAGATCTATGCCCCCATCGCCAACCGGCTGGGCATGAACCAGATGCGCCTGGAACTGGAGGACCTGGGCTTTGCCGCCCTGCATCCGATGCGCTCGCGGGTGCTGGAGGAGGCGGTGCGCCGCGCCCGCGGCAATCGCAAGGAGATCCTCAACAAGATCGAGACCGCCATCAAGCGCCGCCTGCGCCAGGAGCACATCGACGGTGAGATCAAGAGCCGCGAGAAGCACCTCTACAGCCTGTACCGCAAAATGCGCGGCAAGGGCGTGTCCTTTGCCGACGTCTCCGACGTCTACGCCTTCCGCATCATCGTCGACAAGCCCGATACCTGCTACCGGGCGCTGGGCATCGTGCACAATCTCTACAAGCCGGTGCCGGGCAAGTTCAAGGACTACATCGCCATCCCCAAGGCCAACGGCTATCAGTCGCTGCACACGGTGCTGTTCGGGCCCTACGGCGTGCCCATCGAGGTACAGATCCGCACCGAGGACATGGATCGGGTGGCCGAGGCCGGCATTGCCGCGCACTGGCTGTACAAGGCCGGCGAGGGCGGCGCCAACAGCGCCCAGCAGCGCGCGCGCGAGTGGCTGCGCGAACTGCTGGAGATGCAGAAGAACGCCGGCAATTCGCTCGAGTTCCTGGAAAACGTCAAGATCGACCTGTTCCCCGACGAGGTCTATGTGTTCACCCCGCAGGGCGAGATCATGGAACTGCCGCGCGGGGCCACCGCGGTGGACTTCGCCTATGCCGTGCATACCGAGGTCGGCAACACCTGCATCGCCGCCAAGATCGACCGCCATCTCTCGCCGCTGCGTACACCGCTGCTCAATGGTCAGACAGTGGAGATCATCACCGCCCCCGGCGCCCACCCCAACCCGGCCTGGCTGAACTTCGTCATCACCGCCAAGGCCCGCTCCAATATCCGCCATCACCTGAAGAACCTGCGCAGCGAGGAAGCGGTCAACCTGGGCCGGCGGCTGCTGGACAAGGCGTTGGCAAGCCTGGGGACCAGCCTGGGCGAACTGCCGCAGGCGCGCATCGAGGCCTTCCTGAGCGATTGCGGGGCGGAGTCCCTGGAGGCGGTGCTCGACGATATCGGTCTGGGCAACCGCTTTCCCATCCTGGTTGCCCGCCAGCTTGCCGGTCGCAGCGAGGAGGTCGAGGCCGGGGCGTCCGGCGACGCCGCGCAGGTGACCACGCCACTGGCCATCAAGGGCACCGAGGGCATGGTGGTCAGTTATGCCAAGTGCTGCCGCCCCATCCCCGGCGATCCCATTATCGGTTTTGTCAGCGCCGGGCGCGGCATCGTCATTCATGTGGAGAACTGCAAGAACGTTGCCGATTACCGCAATCAGCCGGAGAAATGGATCGACGTCGAGTGGGAGCCCGATGTGGAGGGCGAGTTCCCCGCCGAACTGCGCATCGAGGTGGCCAATCAGCGCGGCGTGCTGGCCACGGTCGCCGCCGTGATCGCCGATATGGGTTCCAATATCGAGAATGTCGGCATCGAGGAGCGCGACGGCATGAATACCACCATGGTATTCACCATTACTGTCAAGAACCGCCGGCATCTGGCCAGCGTGATGCGCCGTATCCGCCACATCAAGCTGGTGCTGCGGCTGTCGCGCGGCCGGGGCTGATGGTGGACGGTCAGTCCGTCATTGCGAGCGAAGCGCGGCAATCTCCTGATGCGCAGGAAAGCCGGTAGAGATTGCCGCGCTTCGCTCGCAATGACGTTCAAACAACCAATAATCAGGAGTCATCCGTGAGTAGAGAAATCATCGCCACCGACAAGGCGCCGCAGGCCATCGGCCCCTATTCCCAGGCCGTCAGATACGGCGACACCGTTTATCTTTCGGGTCAGATCCCGCTGGTGCCGGAGACCATGGAACTGGTCACCGGCGACATGGCCGCCCAGGTGCGCCGGGTGTTCGATAATCTCGGTGCCGTGTGCGAAGCCGCTGGCGGTTCACTCAATGATATCGCCAAGATCAATATCTTTCTCACGGATCTGTCCCATTTCCCGCTGGTTAATGAGATCATGCAGGAATACTTCAGCGAGCCCTATCCGGCGCGCGCCGCCATCGGCGTGGCCAGCCTGCCCAAGGGGGCGGCGGTGGAAATGGACGCGATCATGGTGGTTTGAGGATTTGAAGATCCAACGCAGAGGCGCGGAGACGCAGAGGACGCAGAGGACGCAGAGGACGCAGAGGACGCAGAGAAATAATTATTGCTTCAGGTGTCTGGCAGGAGCCATTGCGCTGCAGTCTGATCGCAAGCGGCATTGAACAACCGAACCGTAACAAACATTAATACTCTTTGCGTTCTCTGCGCCCTTGCGCCTCTGCGTTGAAAAGTTCTATGAATCAAAAAACGGATACCAAGCGCATGGATGCGCGTACGCATAATGACGAGACGCTGGACCGGGTGCCGGTCACGGCATTGAAGGGCGTAGGCCCGCGGCTGGCGGAGAAGCTCGCGCGGCTGAACATCGCCACGGTCCAGGATGCCCTGTTCCACCTGCCGTTGCGCTACGAGGACCGCACCCGGGTGGTGCCCATCGGGGCGTTGCAGCCGGGCAGGCGCGCGGTTATCGAGGGCGGGATCGATCATGCCGAGATCAAATTCGGCCGCCGGCGCATGCTGCTGGTGCACCTCAGTGACGGCACCGGCGCCCTGATTCTGCGCTTCTTTCACTTCAACGCCGCCCAGCAGGCCGCGCTGGCGCGCGGGATGCGCATCCGCTGCTTCGGCGAGGTGCGCAGCGGACCGGCGCAACTCGAAATGGTACATCCCGAATACCGTCGGGTGGATGCCGACACATCCGATCCGGACGCAGCCAGTCTCACCCCCATCTATCCCTCCACCGAGGGCGTGCATCAGCTCGGACTGCGCAATCTCACCGACCAGGCGCTGGCCTGGCTGGAGGCGTCTCCCGACAGCCTGCCCGACTGGCTGGGCGACAGCGCCACTGCACCCGCCGCGCTGCCCGGGCTGCGCGCGGCGATCCGGCTGGTGCACCGGCCGCCGCCGGAGGTGGATCTGGCTGCGCTGGAACTGGGCGAACACCCGGCCCAGCGGCGGCTGGTGCTGGAAGAGCTCATCGCCCATCACCTGAGCCTGCGGGTGCTGCGCTGGCGGGCGCAGTCCCTGCAGGCGCCGGTGCTGCGCGGCGACGGCCGGCTGCGCCAGGCGTTGCGCGGGCAGCTGGGCTTTCCCCTGACCGCGGCCCAGGAGCGGGTGGTGGCCGAGATCGAGGCCGATCTGGCCCGCGCCCATCCCATGCTGCGGCTGGTGCAGGGCGATGTCGGGTCGGGCAAGACGGTGGTGGCGGCGCTGGCGGCGCTGGCGGCGGTCGAGTCCGGCCTGCAGGTGGCGCTGATGGCGCCCACCGAGCTGCTGGCCGAGCAGCACCTGCGCAACTTCAGCGCCTGGCTCAGCCCGCTGGGACTGGAGCCGGCCTGGTTGTCGGGCCGGCTCAAGGGTGCGGCGCGCCGGGACATGCTGGCGCGCATCCGCGACGGCGAGGCCCGGGTGGTGGTCGGCACCCATGCCCTGTTCCAGGAGGAGGTCGCCTTCGAGCGCCTGGGCCTGGTGATCATCGACGAGCAGCACCGTTTCGGGGTGCATCAGCGCCTGGCCCTGCGCGACAAGGGTGGGCAGGACGCGCGCCTGCCGCATCAGCTCACCCTCACTGCAACGCCCATTCCGCGTACCCTGGCGATGGCGGTGTATGCCGACCTGGACACCTCGGTGATCGACGAACTGCCGCCCGGACGCAAGCCGGTCAGTACCGTGGTCATTCCCGACAGCCGCCGGCCCGAGGTGGTCGAGCGGGTGCGCCGGGCCTGCGCCGAAGGCCGTCAGGCCTACTGGGTCTGTACCCTGATCGAGGAATCCGAGAGCCTGCAGTGCCAGGCGGCCGAAGAGGCCGCCGCCGAGTTGCGCGAGGCACTGCCGGAGTTGCGGGTGGGACTTGTCCACGGCCGGCTCAAGGCCGCCGGGAAGGCGGACATCATGCAGCGGTTCAAGGACGGGGCGCTGGACCTGCTGGTGGCCACCACCGTGATCGAGGTGGGCGTGGACGTCCCCAATGCCTCGCTGATGATCATCGAGAACGCCGAAAGGCTGGGACTGGCCCAGCTGCACCAGCTGCGCGGCCGGGTCGGGCGCGGGGCGGCGGAAAGCCACTGTGTGCTGCTCTACCATACCCCGCTCTCCCGGCAGGGCAGGGAACGCCTGGGGGTGATGCGCGCCACCAGCGACGGCTTCGAGATCGCCCGCAAGGACCTGGAGTTGCGCGGTCCGGGCGAGGTGCTGGGGACGCGCCAGACCGGCATGATGAACCTGCGCATCGCCGACCTGGTGCGCGACGAGGCGCTGCTGCCCGAGGTGGAGCGGCTGGCCGAGCGGCTCAACCGTGACCATCCGGAACTGGTGCCGCGGTTGATCCGCCGCTGGCTGGCCGAGAACGTACGCTACGGCTCGGTCTGACGGTCCGCGTTTGTTCCGGTTGCAGCCATTCATGCGATAATCCCCGGTCTTTGGTCCGAGTCCTGAGATCTTGTCCCACCCGCGTCTGCACAATCATTGGGAAAATCCCTGGCACGCCGGCCGTCGCTGGCGGCGCGCGCAACTCGATCCGGTGTTGCGCGACTGGCTGCTGGACACCTCCTCCCTGACCCGGCGGCTGCAGGCATGTTGTCCCGGCCGCTTCCGGGTACGGCTGGACTGGCAGGGCTGGGCCCGGCCGAGCCTGGACGAGTGCCGGGCGCTGGGCCTGCGCCGGCGCCAGCGGGCCCTGATCCGCGAGGTGCATCTGTTGTGTGACGATCGCCCCTGGGTATTCGCGCGCACAGTGATCCCGCGTGCCAGTCTGCACGGCCGGGGGCGGCGGCTGGCGCACCTGGGCGAACGGCCGCTGGGTGCCGTCCTGTTCGCCGATCCGCGCATGCAGCGCGACGAGGTCGAGATCGCCCGCATCGAGCCCGGTACCGCCCTGCATGCCCATGCCCTGGGCGATGCCGGCCCGGACAGGGATGCCATCTGGGGCCGGCGTTCGGTATTCTGGCTGGGGCGCAAGCCGCTGCTGGTCAGCGAGATTTTTCTCAACCTTCAACACCGGGCGTAGGTTGGGTGAAACCTGGTGCAACCCATCGGTACTGTCCGGGCGATGGGTTGCGGCGCAGGGCGCCTCCACCCATCCTACTGGCCCATGCAACCCTGCGGCTGGAATCAGTGTTTATGCTCGACCGCCTGTACCAGTACTACCTGCTCGCCCGCCTGCACCGGCCCATCGGCACCCTGCTGCTGCTGTGGCCGACCCTGTGGGCGCTGTGGCTGGCCGCGGAGGGATTCCCCGACCCGCTGGTGCTGGCCGTATTCGTTGCCGGTGTGGTGCTGATGCGCTCGGCCGGCTGTGTCATCAACGACTATGCCGACCGGGAGTTCGACCCGCATGTGAAACGCACCCGGGAGCGGCCCATCGCCAGCGGCAAGGTCAGCCCGCGCGAGGCGCTGGCGTTGTTCGCGGTGCTGTGCCTGATCGCCTTTGCCCTGGTGCTGCTGATGAATCCGCTCACCATCAAGCTGGCCTTCGTGGGGGCGGCGCTGGCGGCGATCTATCCCTTCACCAAGCGTTTCACCCATCTGCCGCAGCTGGTGCTGGGCGCGGCCTTCGGCTGGGGCATCCCCATGGCCTTCGCCGCCCAGACCGGCGAACTGCCGCGGCTGGCCTGGCTGCTGTTTCTGGTCAACATCCTCTGGGCCACGGCCTACGATACCCAGTACGCCATGGTCGACCGCGACGATGACCTGAAGATCGGGGTGAAATCCACCGCCATTCTGTTCGGCGAGGCCGACCGGCTGATCATCGCCATGCTGCAGCTGCTGGTGCTGCTGGGCCTGGGGCTGGTCGGCAGCATGGCCCAGCTGGGGCTGTATTATTATCTCGGCCTGGCGGTGGCCGCGGCGCTGGCCCTGTACCAGCAGTATCTGATCCGCGGCCGCGAGCGTGAGGGCTGCTTCCGTGCCTTCCTCAACAACAACTGGTTCGGGGGAGCAGTGTTCGCCGGGCTGGTGCTGGATTACCTGAACCGGTCCTTCGCCGGGTGATGTCGCCGGAACCGCCAGGGCGCCTTGGGGTTCATTTCGATGCTGTGTGACAGGGAGTTGATATGACGGGAAACAACCCCACCGCCTATGAACGCCTCGGCGGCGACGCCGGCGTGCGGGCACTGGTCGAGCGGTTCTACGACGAGATGGACCGCCTGCCCGAGGCGCGCGGCATCCGCGATCTGCATGCGCCGGATCTCGCTGAGGCACGCGAGAAGCTGTACCTGTTCCTGTCCGGCTGGCTGGGCGGACCGCCGCTGTACATCGAGAAATACGGGCATCCGCGCCTGCGCGCCCGCCACCTGCCGTTTCCCATCGGCGAAGCCGAGCGCGACCAGTGGATGCTGTGCATGACCCGCGCCATCGACAGCCTGGGACTGGAGCCGGGCTTTCGCGACCAGTTGGTCGCCACCTTCTTCCAGATGGCCGACCACATGCGCAACCGCTTCGATCCGAAATCCCATCCCTTTCCGCTGGCAGGGGGCTGATGCGTCGCTTCCTGCTCCGTCATCGCCCTTCGGTCAGCCGCCGGCACCCGCTGTGGGGCGAGAACCACCGGCTGCGCGACTGGGTCATCCGCTCGGGCTGTCTGACCTTTCGCCGCGAGCAGGTGGCGCGCGGGGTCGCAGTGGGGCTGCTGGTCGGGTTAACGCCCACGGTCGGGTTCCAGACTCTGCTCATGCTCGGCGGCTGTCTGCTGGTGGGCGGCAACTTCCCCGCTGCCTTCCTGGTCTCCTGGGTCAGCAACCCGCTGACCATGACCCCGCTGTACCTGGCCTTTCACGAATTGGGCGAATACGCCTTCGGCGCCTGGCTGGAACGGGTCATCAGTCATACCGACTGGCTGGGCGAGGCCATGATCGACCTGTCCTGCACCGCGCTGGGCAGTCTGATGGTGGCCATACCCGCCGCGGTGCTGGGCTATCTCGCCACCCTGGGCGGGGCCGAGGTCTGGCAGCGCCGTCGGCATGCCGCCCGTGACCGCCGGCGGCGGGCGCGGCGGGCGCTGCAGCAGCAGGGCGCTGACCCCACCGACCAGACCTGAGCAGCCGCCGACGCCCGGGTTTTCCTGAGCGGGTCGTCGTCGTGCCGATCGAGCTGCGTGTAATCGGGTGATTGCCTGCCGAAGAATCCCCTGAATTTCCCGGCTTGAAATACGGCCCCCGACGAACTAGATAACACGGGAACGGCAGAGGATTCTGAACGCCCGGACGGGCGAAGGAGGCAGGCATGGCCGGACTGCTCAATCGTCTCTACCCCGAGGACATCCGGGAAATTCAGCCGAAGGAGACCCTGGACAGCGATACCCCGCCGATCAACCGCATCGATATGCGCCGACCCCTCCACTGGCTGGCGCAGGGATGGCAGGATCTGCGCCGTGCCCCGGTGGCGCTGATCGACGGGCTGGTCGTGGCCCTGGTCGGGTTGGTCTCGGTGTGGCTGACCTGGTCCCAACCCTGGCTGAGTTTTTCCCTGGTCACGGGCTTTCTGCTCATCGCGCCGGTGCTGTCGGTGGGGGTCAATGAACTGGCCCGGCGGCTGGATACCGGTGAGGCGCTCGGCCACGCCGCCGGCCTGGATGCGTTGATGCGCCTGGGCTGGCCGCTGTGGCTGTTCGCGGGCCTGTTGATCGTGCTGTTCAATGTCTGGGCCAGCTACATCTGGCTGTGGCTCGGGGTGCTGAACGTCGGCAGTGCCGGGGTGCTGGGCAGTGTCGACCAGATGCTGCTGGCGTTCCTGTCCAGTGCCGCCGGCATCGTGTCCCTGGCCGGCCTGCTGGTGGCCGGGGCAGTGCTGGCGCTGGCGGTGTTCTCGCTCAGCCTGGTGACCCTGCCGGTGCTGCTCGACCGGCACTGCTCGCTGGTCGATGCCATCGCCATCAGTTTCAAGGCGTTCCGGGACAATCCCCGGCCGCTGCTGCTGTGGGCCGCCCTGATCACGGGCCTGTTCGCGCTCTCGGCCCTGACCGCCTTCATTGCCCTGGTGGTGGTCTTCCCCTGGCTGGGCCTGGCCATGTGGCACGGCTACCGGGACCTGGTGGCCTGGGACGACCGCTGACCCTCACGCCCGCGCGCACACCCACACCTGCACCTCCAACGCGCCCCGTGCCTTGAGCGCACGGGCCAGGGCGTCCGCCGTGGCGCCGGTGGTCATGACATCGTCGATGATCGCCACCCGCCGACCGCGCCAGTCTCCCTCCGCCCGGAAGGCGCCGCGCACGTTGGCCCGCCGTGCCCGGGCGGAGAGTTCGGCCTGGGTGTCGGTGCAGCGCAGCCGCCGGCAGCGTCGGCTGTCGAGCGGCAGTTTCAGGCCGTGGGCGGCGAAGCGGGCGATTTCCAGCGACTGATTGAAACCGCGCCGCCACTGGCGGCGCGGATGCAGGGGGACGGGCACAAGCAGGTCGCAGGCGGGCCAGTCCGTGGCGGCCAGATGCAGCAACTGGCCCAGCAGCCGGGCATTGGCCAGGCGGCGGTGGTGTTTGAGATCCAGGATCAGGCGGTCGACCGGGGAGGCGTAGCGGAACAGAGTGAGCGTACGGTCGAAGGCCGGCGGCCGACGTTGGCAGCGCCCGCACACCCATCCGGCATCGCTGGCCAGCGGCTCGGCGCAGCGGCGGCAGGCCGGCCCGGGCCGCGGCAGCTCCGCCCGGCAGCCGGCACACAGGTCAAGCTCGCCGGCCCCGGGTCGATGACACAGGATGCAGGTCGGGGGGAATAGTCGGAATTGTATGAAATTCCACCAGTTGTTAACCATATGGCGTCCCTGCCGGTTGACAATCGGGGTGGGAAAGGCGATGATTCCGGGCCCTTCGATCAATTCAGTATACCGGAATCCAGTCCCATGTCCGAGACCGCGACCACTGCCACTCACCTGGTGACGGCCCGCAGCGCGCGCTTCAGCGCGGCCGCGTTCAATTACGGCAACATCATTTCCCTGCTGGCGCCCTTCCCGCTGATGATCTTCTGGCTGGGGGCGTCCATGTTCGTCTACTGCATGAACCGGCATCACCCGAACGAGAAGGTCGGCCACTACACCCAGCAGGCCGCCTACCGGTTCTACGGTGTGACCGGCTTCTTCGTCGCCGTGGCCATGTTCCTGCCGGTCAATCTGAACTACTACCTCATCGCCTGGGCCGTCGGCGCCGCCATCCTGCTGCCGCTGACCCTGCGCGACCTGGCCCGCATCCGCCGCGAGTCCTGGGAGGACATGGAGATCCTGGCGGAGCCGCAGGAATGAGCGGCCAGCCGGCGTTCGAGGTGGCCGCCGGCGATGGTCTGCGCCACGACTGGCGCCGGGACGAGGTGCTGGCCCTGTTTGCCCGCCCCTTCAATGACCTGATCTTCGAGGCCCAGCAGGTCCATCGTGCGCACTTCGACCCCGGCGAGGTGCAGGTCAGTACCCTGCTGTCCATCAAGACCGGCGCCTGTCCGGAGGATTGCGCCTACTGTCCCCAGAGCGCCCATTACAAGACCGAACTCGAGGTCGAGCGGCTGCTGCCGTTGGAGCAGGTGGTCGAGGCCGCCCGTGCCGCCCGCGCCAGAGGCGCCAGCCGGTTCTGCATGGGCGCGGCCTGGCGGCGGCCGCGCGACAAGGATCTGGAGCCGGTGCTGGACATGATCCGGGCGGTCAAGGCCGAAGGGCTGGAGACCTGCGTGACCCTGGGCATGCTGACCGAGGCCCAGACGGAGCGTCTGAAAGAGGCCGGGCTCGACTACTACAATCACAATCTCGACACCTCGCCGGAGTTCTATGGCGAGATCATCTCCACCCGCACCTATCAGGATCGGCTGGAGACCCTGGGCCACGTCCGCGACGCCGGCATCCACGTCTGCGCCGGCGGCATCGTCGGCATGGGCGAGGACCGGGCCGATCAGGCCGGTCTGCTGCAGGAACTGGCGAATCTGCCGCGCCACCCCGAGAGTGTGCCCATCAACCTGCTGGTCAAGGTCGAAGGCACGCCGCTGAGCGAGGTCGAGGACCTGGATCCCTTCGATTTCGTCCGCAATATTGCCGTGGCCCGCATCCTGATGCCGCAGTCGCATGTGCGCCTTTCCGCCGGCCGCGAGGCCATGAGCGACGAACTGCAGGCGCTGTGCTTCCTGGCCGGCGCCAATTCCATCTTCTACGGCGAGAAGCTGCTGACCACCGGCAACCCGGACGCCGACCACGACCGGCGCCTGTTCGAGCGGCTGGGCCTGCGCCCGGTCTGAGCCGGGCCATCCCGGTGAAGGACCTGCGCACCGCCCTGGAGCAGCGCCGCCGCGACGGTCTCTACCGCAGCCGCCGCCTCGCCGAATCCCCGCAACGGCCCGAACGCCGCATTGACGGCCGCGACTGCCTGAGTTTCTGCAGCAACGACTATCTCGGCCTGGCGGCGCATCCGCAGGTGGTCGCGGCCCTGCAGACCGGGGCGCAGCGCTGGGGCGCCGGCAGCGGCGCGGCCCATCTGCTGGCCGGACACACCGCGGCCCATCATGCCCTGGAAGAAGAACTGGCCGACTTCGTCGGTGCGCCGCGCGCCCTGCTGTTCTCCACCGGCTACATGGCCAACCTCGGGGTAATGGCCGCGCTGCCCGGACGGGCCGGCCGGCTGTTCCAGGACCGGCTCAATCATGCCTCCCTGCTCGACGGGGCACGCATCAGCGGTGCCCGGCTGGTGCGCTATGCCCATCTCGACATGCAGGATCTGCAGCGGCGCCTGGCCATGGCCCCGGCGGGGGGGCGGCTGATCGCCAGCGACGGCGTCTTCAGCATGGACGGCGACTGCGCGCCGGTCGAGGCGCTGGCCGCGCTGGCCGCGGAGCACGCGGCCGGGTTGTTGCTCGACGATGCCCACGGCCTGGGGGTGCTCGGTCCGCAGGGGCGCGGCACCCTGGCGCAGGCCGGACTGACACCCGACGCTGACATCATGCTGATGGGCACGCTGGGCAAGGCGCTGGGCACCTTCGGGGCCTTTGTCGCCGGCAGCGAGGCGCTGATCGAGACCCTGATCCAGCAGGCGCGCAGCTATGTCTACACCACCGCGCCGCCGGCGGCCGTGGCCGAAGCGACCCGGGCCGCGCTGCAGCTGTGCCGTGACGAGAATTGGCGTCGTGAACATCTGCAGAGCCTGGTTGCGCGGTTCCGCGCCGGCGCGGCCGAGCTGGATCTGGTGCTGATGGAATCGTCCACGCCGATTCAGCCGCTGTTGATCGGTGAGACCCGCGCCGCGACCCGGATGAGCGAGGCGCTGGAGGCCGCCGGCATCCTGGTGCCGGCCATCCGTCCGCCGACCGTGCCGGAGGGTGAGGCGCGATTGCGGATCAGTTTCTCCGCCGCGCACACCCAGGCCGATGTGGACCGGCTGCTGGAGGCGCTCGGCTCGGTAATGAGACGTTAGGCGATGCATCTGGAGATCGAGGGCGTCGGGCCGGATCTGGTGCTGCTGCACGGCTGGGGGCTGCGGCTGGAGGTGTGGGATGGCCTGGTCGGTTCCCTGCGTGAGCGCTTCAGGGTGATCCGGGCGGATCTGCCCGGGCATGGCCGCAGTCGCGATGCGACGCAGCTGGACGCCGATGCGCTGATCCCGGAGCTGGAGGCGGTACTGGAGCCGCCGGCGTGCTGGGTCGGCTGGTCGCTGGGCGGGCTGCTGGCGCTGCAACTCTGTGCACTGCGCCCGGCCTGGTTTGTCCGGCTGGGCATGGTGGGCTGCAACCCCTGTTTCGTGCAGCGTCCGGACTGGCCGGGGATGGCGCCGGAGGTGTTCGAGGCGTTTGTCGCCGGCGTGCGCGGTGACCCCGGCGCGACCTGGAAACGGTTTCTCGCGCTGGTTGCCCAGGGGGACGGCCAGCGCGAGGTCCTGCGCAGCCTGCGCCGGACGGCGGGCGAGTTCCCGCCGGCGACCGACGCTCTGGTGCAGGGGCTCGAACTGCTGGCGCACACGGACGCACGCCCGACGACCTCCGGCTGTTGTGTGCCGGTGCACTGGCTGCTGGGGACGGCGGATGCGCTGGTGCCGGCAGCGACGGCGGACGGCCTGGCCGGCCTGACCGGGGCGGAGTCGGTGACGCGGATCGAGGGCGCCGGCCATGCGCCGTTCCTGTCGCATCCAAAAATATTCAATCAATGGTTAGGGCGGCTGGCGAAATGATGCGCACAGGGATTCCGGGATTCGCGCGACAGATACGCATTGAATGATGGACGAGACACCACAACTCCGTAGGTCGGGTTAGCGCAGCGTAACCCGACACAGACGGCGGCAACGTCGGGTTACGCCCTGTGGGCTGACCCGACCTACGAAGGTTGTGTACAGAAACCGATTTGATGGATAAACCGCAGCAACAACTGGACAAGCGCCAGGTCCGCATCGCCTTCAACCGGGCGGCGGACAGTTATGACGGCGTCGCGGTCCTGCAGCGCGAGGTCGGCGAGCGGTTGCTCGAGCGGCTGGAACTGATCCGGCTGGAACCGCAGTGGGCGTTGGATCTCGGCGCCGGCACCGGGCAGATCACCCGCGGGCTGCTCAAGCGTTACCGCGGCAGCCGGGTGGTGGCACTGGACCTGGCCGAGGCCATGCTGGCGCATACCCGCCGCAGCGCCGGCTGGTGGCGGCGGCCGCGGCTGGTCTGCGCCGACGCCGAGCAGCTGCCCCTGGCCGATGCCTCGGTGGATCTGCTGGTCTCCAATCTCACCCTGCAGTGGTGCAACAGCCTGGAACAGACCTTCGCCGAGTTCCGCCGGGTGCTGCGTCCCGGCGGAGCGCTGTTCTTCACCACCTTCGGCCCCGACACCCTGCGCGAACTGCGCGAGAGTTGGGCCGAGGTCGACGGGCATTCGCATACCAATCGTTTCATTGATCTGCATGACATCGGTGATGCGCTGGTACGGGCCGGGCTGGCCGAGCCGGTGATGGACATGGAAATGCTGACCCTGACCTACCGCGAACTGCCCACGCTGGTGCGGGAGATCAAGGAACTGGGTGCGCACAATGTCACCCGGGGGCGGGTGCGCAGCCTCACCGGCCGGGCGCGCTGGCGAGCCTTCGAACAGGCGTATGAGTCGCGCCGTCGCGACGGCGTTCTGCCGCTGAGCTACGAGGTCATCTACGGTCATGCCTGGGCGCCGACCGGGGTGCGGCAGCAGCGCAGCGGTGACGAGGTGCGGGTGCCGCTCGATATGCTGAAGGGGCGCTGAGACCGGATGGGTCGGATACTTTTCGTCACCGGCACCGATACCGGCTGCGGCAAGACCTTTGCCGGCACCGCGTTGATTCATGCCCTGCGTGCCCGGGGTCGGCAGGTGCTGGCAATGAAGCCGGTCGCCTCCGGCTGCGAGATGACGCCGGACGGTCTGCGCAACAGCGATGCGCTGGCGCTGCAGTCGGCGGCGTCCACGCTGCTGTCCTACGACCGGGTCAATCCCTGTGCCTTTGCACCCGCCATCGCACCGCACATCGCCGCTGCCCGGACCGGGGTGCGGATCCCGCTGCCGGACATCATTGCCACGGCCCGGGAGCTGGCCGCCCAGTGCGACGTACTGGTGGTCGAGGGGGTGGGCGGCTGGCGTGTGCCGCTGACCGACGCGGAAGAGGTCGCCGATCTGGCGCGGCAGCTGCAGGCCGGGGTCATACTGGTGGTGGGGCTGCGCCTGGGCTGCATCAATCATGCCCTGCTGACCGCCCAGGCGATCGGGGCCGACGCGCTTCCGCTGCTGGGCTGGATCGCGAACCGGATCGATCCGGGCATGGACCAGCCCGAGGCGAATCTCGCCACGCTGGCGGCGCGACTCGGTGCGCCCTGCCTGGGATGCCTGCCGCATTACGCCGAAACCGTCGATCCGCGGGCAGCGGCCGAGCACCTGAATCCTTCCTCCCTGTAATCGATCGCACCCGTCGAGCCTTGCCTCAACGCGGCGGTCCAATGCGAGTTATGTCAGTCTGCCTTACAGATACTGTTAGGTATGTCGACGGGGCGACGTGATGCGCAATAAACTCCCTTTATCGTATGCGGAAAGAACAGCCAGATGTTTCATCCGGGCGCCGCAATATTAGCGAAGAGCTAATATTATAAATTTATAATAGTTTGTGTATAGGTTTTACAATAGCCTGTTATCGCAAAGTTTTATAACGCTGTTGGAGCGAGTTTGCTTGCGCCGTGCAGGTGCATCGGGTAGCATCCGGAACAGGTGAAATAACACAGTCTGTGCGTCAAAACACAGGCGGATGCAACTAATACATTATATAAAGCAGGCTGCATTCCAAGAGGGCGAGGTGGTAGCAGCGCAGTGTGACGCCAATCTGGCGGAGTGTTATGTCCTGATCCGGCCCAACTGTTCATTGACGTGGCGGGGGTCGGTACTCGTCTTCTGCGGCATCTTCCTGGTCTCGATGAGTATAGCCCTGGGCTTCTGGAGTCAGGGGCTGTGGCTGGTTCTGCCCTTCGCCGGCCTGGAGATGCTGATGCTGGCCGCCGGGCTGTATCTCGGGGCATTGCGGACGAGCGAGCGCGAGGTGATCCGGATCGAGGGGGATACGGTCGCCATCGAGCGCGGCCGTCGCTGTTGCCGGGAGATCATCCGCTTTCCCCGCGGCTGGGCCCGGGTGGAGTTGGCGCGCGCCGCCCGGCCCGGGTACCCCAGCCGGCTGCTGATCCGCAGTCACGGTCAGGCCCAGGAGGTCGGGCACTGTCTGAACGATCAGGAACGCGATCGGCTGGCGACGGATCTGCGCGACTGGATCCATCCAGGTCCGGCACCGGCCTGAGTGCTGAGAATCAGAATCACACAAGAAACAATGCATCTGGACCAAAGGAGAGAAGGGGCATGTCAGCGAGTATGAAACTGAGGGGGCGTCGGCTGCTTGCCGGGGCTGGCCTGATGGCGGCCGCCGGCAGCGCGACGGCGGAATGGGGGTTGAATCTGCCTGTCGGTGTGAGCCCGATCGCCAACGAGGCCTACAGCCTGCACATGCTGATTCTGTGGATCTGCGTCGCCATCGGCGTGGTGGTGTTCGGGGTGATGTTCTATTCCATCATCAAGCACCGCAAGAGCAAAGGCGCGGTCGCGGCCCAGTTCCATGAAAGCACGACCATCGAGATCCTCTGGACCATCATCCCCTTCCTGATCCTGGTCGGCATGGCCTTCCCGGCCACCAAGGCGCTGATCGCCATGGAGGACACCAGCAACTCCGATGTGAGCATCAAGGTCACCGGGTATCAGTGGAAGTGGCAGTACGAGTATCTGGACGAGGGCATCGGCTTCTTCAGTACCCTGTCCACGCCCAGGGACGAGATCTTCAACAAGGCCGCCAAAAACGAGCACTATCTGCTGGAAGTGGACAATCCGGTCGTGGTGCCGGTGGACAGCAAGGTCCGCCTGCTGATCACCGCCAGCGATGTGATCCACGCCTGGTGGGTGCCGGATCTCGGCATGAAGAAGGACGCCATCCCCGGCTTCGTCAACGAGATGTGGTTCCGCATCGATGAGCCCGGCGTCTACCGCGGCCAGTGCGCCGAGTTGTGCGGCAAGGACCACGGCTTCATGCCCATCGTGGTGGTGGCCAAGGAGCAGGCCGAGTATGACCAGTGGGTGGCTGAGCAGAAGCAGGGCCAGGTGGCCGTGGCCGCTGAATCCGAGCGTGAATGGACGCGCGATGAGTTGATGACCCGGGGCGAGGAGGTCTACACCTCCAACTGCGTGGCCTGCCACATGGCGAACGGCGAGGGACTCCCCGGGGCCTTCCCCTCGCTCAAGGGCGGCGCTATCACCACCGGCCCGGTCGCCGGCCATATCGATATCGTGCTCAACGGCTCTGCCGGCACCGCCATGGCCGCCTTCGGGGGGCAGCTCAGCGATGCCGATCTCGCGGCAGTGGTTACCTATGAGCGAAACGCCTGGGGCAATGATACCGGCGATGTGGTGCAACCGGCCGATATCAAGGCGGCGCGCTAACGGATTCCGAGGAGGAGAGAGCAGATGACTACCGCAACCGCACACGAGGCACACGACGATCACGGGCCGGCCCGGGGTCTGTCGCGCTGGCTGTTCACCACCAATCACAAGGATATCGGCACCCTCTACCTGCTGTTCTCGCTGCTGATGTTCTTCATCGGCGGTGCCATGGCCATGGCCATCCGCGCCGAGCTGTTCGAGCCGGGGCTGCAGTTCGTCAACCCCATGTTCTTCAACTCGCTGACCACCATGCATGCGCTGGTCATGATCTTCGGCGCGGTCATGCCGGCCTTCGTCGGCCTGGCCAACTGGCTGATCCCGATGATGATCGGAGCGCCCGACATGGCGCTGCCGCGCATGAACAACTGGTCGTTCTGGATCCTGCCCTTCGCCTTCACCCTGCTGCTGTCGACCTTCTTCATGGAGGGCGGCGCGCCGGCCGGCGGCTGGACCATCTATCCGCCGCTGGTGCTGCAGACCGGAGACGCGTTTCCATTCCTGATCTTCGCCATCCACCTCATGGGCATCTCCTCCATCATGGGTGCGATCAACGTGGTGGTGACGATCCTCAACATGCGTGCACCCGGCATGACCATGATGAAGATGCCGCTGTTCGTCTGGACCTGGCTGATCACCGCTTATCTGCTGATCGCGGTGATGCCGGTGCTGGCAGGCGCGGTGACCATGCTGCTGACCGACAAGTACTTCGGTACCAGCTTCTTCACCGCGGCCGGCGGTGGCGATCCGGTCATGTTCCAGCACATCTTCTGGTTCTTCGGGCATCCCGAGGTCTACATCATGATCCTGCCGGCCTTCGGCATCGTCTCGCAGATCATCCCGACCTTCGCCCGCAAGCCGCTGTTCGGCTACAGTTCGATGGTCTACGCCACGGCTTCCATCGCCTTCCTGTCGTTCATCGTGTGGGCGCACCACATGTTCACGGTGGGCATGCCGCTGGCCGGTGAGTTGTTCTTCATGTATGCCACCATGCTGATCGCCGTGCCCACGGGCGTGAAGGTGTTCAACTGGGTCTCCACCATGTGGCGTGGCTCCATGACCTTCGAGACGCCGATGCTGTTCGCACTGGGCTTCGTGGTCATGTTCACCATCGGCGGTTTCTCCGGCCTGATGCTGGCCATCGCGCCGGTGGACTTCCAGTACCACGATACCTACTTCGTGGTGGCGCACTTCCACTATGTGCTGGTGACCGGCGCCGTGTTCGCCATCATGGCCGGCGCCTATTACTGGCTGCCCAAGTGGACCGGCAACATGTACAACGAGACGCTCGGCAAATGGCATTTCTGGCTGTCGACCATCTCGGTCAATGTGCTGTTCTTCCCGCAGCACTTCCTGGGTCTGGCCGGTATGCCGCGCCGCATCCCGGACTACTCCATCCAGTTCGCCGAGTTCAACATGATCTCCTCGCTCGGCGGCTTCGCCTTCGGTCTGAGCCAGCTGCTGTTCGCCTATATCGTGATCAGTACCATCCGCGGCGGCGCCAAGGCGACCGACAAGGTATGGGACAACCCCGAGGGCCTGGAGTGGACGCTGTCCTCGCCGCCGCCCTATCACAGCTTCACTACGGCGCCCGAGGTCAAGTAAGGCAGGGCCGGCGCGGACAGAGGTGTCCGCGCCGGTTCCGCGCCGCGAGGTGTAAATGTCGCAGCAGACACCACAACAGAAACGCAGCAACATCCGTCTGGCGTTGATCCTGGCGCTGATCGCGCTGGGGGTCTTCGTCGGTTTTGTCTGGACCACGGCGGGAAGCGCGCAATGAGCACGCAGGACGACCCGCGCCAGCAGGCCACCCGGCGTACCCTGCGCCGCATGCTGTTCGTGACCGTCGGCATGTTCGGCTTCGGCTTCGCCATGGTGCCCTTCTACAACGTGTTCTGCGATATCACCGGGCTGAACGGCAAGACCGCGGACGGGCCGGCGCAGACGTTGCAGGAAAGCCGGATCGACAGCGATCGAACGGTTACCGTGGAGTTCATCGCCAATCTCAATCAGGCCATGCCCTGGGAGTTCCGGCCCGAGGTGAACAAGATGCAGGTGCAGCCGGGCAAGGCCTATACGGTCAGGTTCTATGCGCACAACAACAGCGGCAGGGAGGTGGTTGCCCATGCCGTGCCCAGCGTCGCACCGGGGCTGGCGGCAAAGCACTTCCACAAGACCGAGTGCTTCTGTTTCACCGAGCAGAGGTTCGGCGCCGACGAGGGGCGCTGGATGCCGGTGCGATTCATGGTGGATCCGGAACTGTCAGACAAGCACAACGAACTGACCCTGTCCTACACCTTTTTCGATACCGGGGCGCGTACGGCGGCCGCGCCGAAGGGGTTGGAGGCGGTGCATCCGTCGACGCAGACAAACTGACAGGGTCCATGTACTGGATGCTCGGAACAAAAAAACAAATTGCTGAATAAACCAGAGAGGATTGAGGTATGACTGAAGCACATGGCGGCTACTATGTCCCCCACGGCAGTCACTGGCCGCTGGTGGGGTCCGTGGGTCTGACCACCCTGGTGGTCGGCTTTGCGATGCACCTCAACGGTTCGGACATCGGGCTGAGCACGATGTTCGCCGGCATCGCCATCGTGCTGATCATGATGTTCGGCTGGTTCGGCACCGTGATCCGGGAAAGCGAATCCCACATGTACAACGAGCAGGTCGACAAGTCCTTCCGCTGGGGTATGGGCTGGTTCATCTTCTCCGAGGTGATGTTCTTCGCCGCCTTCTTCGGCGCCCTGTTCTATGCCCGGATACTGTCCGTGCCGTGGCTGGGCGGCGAGGATGCCAGCACCCATGCGCTGCTCTGGGAGGGATATTCCGCCGCCTGGCCCACCAATGGCCCGGGCGCCATGGGCGGGGTCTTCGAGACCGTGGGTGCCTGGGGCATTCCCGCGATCAACACCCTGATCCTGCTGACCTCCGGCGTGACCGTGACCTTTGCCCACTGGGCGCTGAAGAAGAACAACCGCGGTGCGCTGGTGGGCTGGCTGTTCGCCACGGTCGCCCTGGGTTTTCTCTTCATCGGGCTGCAGGCCTATGAGTACGGCCATGCCTACTCCGATCTGAACCTGACCCTGGAGTCGGGCGTGTACGGTTCCACCTTCTACATGCTCACGGGTTTCCACGGCATGCATGTCACCATCGGTGCCATCATGCTGGCCATCATCATGCTGCGCAGCATCAAGGGACACTTCACGCCCGACCGCCACTTCGCCTTCGAGGCGGTGGCCTGGTACTGGCACTTCGTGGACGTGGTATGGCTGGGGCTGTTCGTGTTCGTCTACTGGCTCTGAGGCGGCTGATCGGGATCATGGCCACGGCAAGGCGCGGCAAGCCAGTTGGTGTTGTTCATTGATTCCGTGGCGGTTTTACGGCCGCTCCCCCGGGCCGGGTGCACGGTCCTGCACAGCCTCTGCGGGTGGCTGCGGATAGACACCGTGGGGCTGCAGCACCCCGGTGGCGTAGCCCAGCATCAGCAGCAGGAACAGGGTGATGGACAGGCCGATGCGCCAGGTCAGCGCCTTGACGGTGCGGTCCGAACCGCCCCTGTCCCTGATCAGAAATACGAGGCCGCTGGCCAGGCTGCCGAGAATGACGAGCAGCACCAGTACGATGAACAGTTTTGGAAGCATGGAATGAAGGCGCCCTGTATAGCCGGGTTTGATGTAAGCCAGGCCGCAGGCGCACGAGCGCAGCGGCGGGGCGGTTCAGTATACACGCCGGCGCGCGGACGGGGCGAGTGAGGCCGGAGCGCCGCGCCTTCCGTCCCGGCCTGTGGCCCAGCCTGATTGTCGCCGTCCTGCTGGTCCTGCTGGTGGGGTTGGGCTTCTGGCAGCTGGACCGGGCCGAGCAGAAGCGCGCGCTGCTGGAGGAATACGAACACCGACCGCAGCAGGCCGCAGTCCGGCTGGATGCCGCGGTGAGGCTGGAGCCGGAACTGCGATACCGCCAGGCCTGGGTCCGCGGGCGCTACGATCCGGCGCACCAGTTTCTGCTGGACAACCGGGTGCATCAGGGCCGGGCCGGTTACCAGGTGCTGACACCGCTGCGCCTGGCCCACACGGATGCGGCGGTGCTGGTCAACCGGGGCTGGGTGCCGCAGGGCCGGACCCGCGCCGATCTGCCGCCATTGCCGGTGCAGAGCGAGGGCGTCATTACGGTGGAGGGCATGATCGATTATCCGCCCGAGGACCCCTTCAGCCTCGGCGAAGGCGAGGCCCGCGCGCCGGGGTGGCCCAAGGTGCTGCAGCAGATCGATTTCGAACTGCAGTCGCGGCAGCTGGATGCGCGTCTGCTGCCGCTGATACTGCTGCTCGATCCGGCGCAGTCAGACGGTTTCGTGCGCCAGTGGGCGCCGATCCCGGAGCGGTTCGGTCCCGCGCGGCATGTGGGCTATGCCGTGCAGTGGTTCGCCCTGGCCCTGGCCCTGGTGATTCTGTTCTACTGGGCCGTACGGCGGCCCGCTGAAGACGGAGCAGACAGAAAATGAGTGGTGTGATGGAGTCCGGAACGATGGCGAACAATCCCGCGGATGCGGCCTCACCGCGACGCGGCCGCCTGGTCCTGGTGCTGATTTTTGCGTTCTTTGCCCTGCCGCTGGTGGTGGCCTGGGTGATGAACTTTGCCGGTGACTGGGTGCCGCAGGCCTCGGCCAATCACGGCACCCTGATCCAGCCGGTACGGCCGGTCGAACTGCAGGGGCTGGTGGGTCTGGATGGCGAGGCCTTCGACCCGGCGCGGCTGGCCGATGACTGGACCCTGGTTTATCTGCACCGCGGTGCCTGCGACGAGACCTGCTACAACACCCTGTACAAGCTGCGCCAGGTGCGGCTGGCGCAGGGCAAGAACATCGAACGGGTGCAACGGCTGCTGCTGCTGGCCGAGCCGGTCACGCCCGACTGGGCGCGCGAGGCCCGGGGGCACTATCCGGGCATGCAGATCGCGCGGCCGCGGCAGCAGGGGGCGGCTGCACTGACGCCCTTCCCGGCGGCCGGCCGGGTCTATCTGATCGATCCACTGGGTCAGTTGATGATGGAATACCCGCTGCAGGCCGAGCCCGCGGGGATGATCGAGGATCTGGAGCGTCTGCTGCGGATATCCTACGTAGGATGAATGACACCGCCTGCATGGCGGGGCGCAACCAACACCGGGGGAGAGACAAGTGGCAAACGTCAACGTGCTGACAAGCCTGCAGGCCGAAGGGGCGGCCTGGCGCGACTATCTGGGCCTGTGCAAGCTCAAGGTGGTCGCCCTCATCGTGTTCACCGCGGTGGTGGGGATGTTCATGGCCACGCCGGGGCTGGTGCCGCTCGATGCCCTGGTCTTCGGCAGCCTGGGCATCGGCATGGCCGCGGCCTCGGCCGCCGCGCTCAATCACCTGGTCGATCACAAGGTCGATGCCTGCATGGCGCGCACCCAGAACCGGCCCCTGCCCACCGGCCACATGAATCCGCGCAACTGCCTGTACTTCGCGCTCGCCCTGGGCAGCGCCGGACTGGCCATGCTGTGGCTGCTGGTCAACCCGCTGACCGCGGTGCTGACCTTCCTGTCGCTGATCGGCTATGCCGTCATCTATACCCTGTATCTGAAACGGGCCACGCCGCAGAACATCGTCATCGGCGGGGCCGCCGGCGCCGCGCCGCCGGTGCTGGGCTGGACCGCGGTGACCGGTCAGGTCGACCCGCATGCGCTGCTGCTGTTCCTGATCGTGTTCGTCTGGACGCCGCCGCACTTCTGGGCCCTGGCCATTCATCGCCGCAGCGAATATGCCAGGGTGAACATCCCCATGCTGCCGGTCACCCACGGCGTGGATTTCACCCGCGTTCAGGTGCTGCTCTACACCGTGCTGCTGGTGGCGGTGAGCGTGCTGCCCTATGCCACCCACATGAGCGGCATGCTCTATCTGGTGGGGGCGCTGGCCCTGGGCGGCGGGTTCCTGTATCACGCCCTGCGGCTGATGCGCAGCGATGCCGCGGCCATGCCCGCCTTCGGGTATTCCATCCTCTATCTCATGGGCATCTTCGCCCTGCTGCTGCTGGACCACCACCTGCCCGGCCTGTGGCGCAGCCTCGTCGTCTGAGCCAACAGCTTCCGTAGGTCGGGTTAGCGTAGCGTAACCCGACGGGCGCCGCGGCCTGATGTCGGATTACGCCCTTCAGGCTAATCCGACCTACTGAACTGCCCGGCCTGTGGCAGACCCTGGGCGGTCTTCCGGGCTGAACCGAAACCCGACCGGGATCAGTGCGTTGACACCGTTCCGGGCAGTGATCCCCGGCCGCTGCCGCCGGCCGGGGGAATAAGCCGGCTGTCCCCGGCGTCCCTCCAGCGGCTTCCGTACTCGATTTTTCAGAATTTCGTCCGATACTGGAGCCTAGCGTTCTGCGCTTGGATCAGGGCGCAACTACGGGACATGGGTGCGGCAAATCCCATACGAATCTTGCGTCAGGGAGTGCCGTCATATTAGAATGTCCTGATATTTTCCTCGGGCACGGGCACCGCAATTTCCTCGGGCACGGGCCCTCGTGCCGGAATTCCAACAGGTAGCAACGAGGCGAGTCATGGCGCAGAGTGCAGCAGTGGGTACGCAGCAGCAGTACAACTATGCGATTATCAAGAAATTCTCCATCATGGCCCTGGTCTGGGGCGTGCTGGGCATGGCTGCCGGACTGTACGCCGCGCTGGAACTGGCCTATCCCTTCCTGAATTTCAACATCCCCGAGATCACCTTCGGCCGTCTGCGTCCGGTGCATACCACCCTGGTGATCTTCGGCTTCGGCGGCAGCGCCCTGTTCGCGACTTCCTATTATGTGGTGCAGCGCACCAGCCAGGCCCGCCTGTACGGCGACGGTCTCGCCAACTTCACCTTCTGGGGCTGGCAGCTGTCGGTCGGCCTGGGCGCGCTCAGCTACATGTTCGGCATCACCCAGTCGCGTGAATACGCCGAGTTCGAATGGCCCATCGACATCCTGATCACCCTGACCTGGGTGGCCTATTTCTGGGTCTATGTGCAGACCCTGCGGCGGCGCTCCCAGCCGCACATCTACGTGGCCAACTGGTTCTACATCTCCTTCATCCTGGCCACTGCGATCCTGCACATCTTCAACAACCTGGCCATCCCGGTGAACCTGTTCAGCCTCAAGTCCTACTCGCTGTTCTCCGGCGTGCAGGACGCCATGACCCAGTGGTGGTACGGCCACAACGCCGTCGGCTTTTTCCTCACCGCCGCTTTCCTGGGCATGATGTACTACTTCGTGCCCAAGCAGGCCGGGCGCCCGGTGTACTCCTACCGCCTGTCCATCATCCACTTCTGGGCGCTGGCCTTCCTCTACATGTGGGTGGGCGCGCACCACCTGCACTGGACCGCGCTGCCGGACTGGACCTCCACTCTGGCCGCAACCTTCTCCGTGATGCTGCTGCTGCCGTCCTGGGGCGGCATGATCAACGGCATCATGACCCTGTCCGGCGCCTGGCACAAACTGCGCACCGACCCGATCATGCTGTTCATGATCACCGCACTGTCCTTCTACGGCATGTCGACCTTCGAGGGTCCGCTGATGTCGCTGAAGAGCGTGAATGCGCTGTCGCATTACACTGACTGGACCATCGGCCATGTGCACTCCGGCGCATTGGGATGGGTGGCGCTGATCTCCTTCGGCTCGCTCTATCACATGGTGCCGCGCCTGTATGACACCAAACTGTGGAGCCTGCGCCTGGTCTATGCCCACTTCTTCCTGGCCACCATCGGCATCGTGCTCTACATCACCGCCATGTGGGTGGCCGGCATCGGTCAGGGCCTGCTGCTGCGCGCCTTCGACGACCAGTTCGGCACCCTGGCCTACACCTTCATCGAGACGGTGACCTTCCTGCACAAGCCCTATGTGGTGCGTGCACTGGGTGGCGCCTTCTTCGTCAGCGGTGTCGTACTGATGGCCATCAATATCGCCATGACCATTCGTCAGGCCAAGGTCGAGCAGGCCGCCATCGAGGCCAAGATCGCGTCCAAGCTGGCACGCGCCTGATATAGAGCAGCGGAGAGTTTTGAGCAATGAGCTTCTTCAAACACGAAAGCATCGAGATCAATGCCGGCCTTCTGATCGCACTGACCATGGTGGTGATCAGCATCGGCGGCCTGGTGGAGATCGTGCCGCTGTTCTATATCAAGAACACCATCGAGAAGGTCGAGGGCGTGCGCCCCTACACGCCGCTGGAACTGCGCGGGCGTGATATCTACCAGCGCGAAGGCTGCTACCTGTGTCATTCGCAGATGATCCGGCCCTTCCGTGACGAGATGCTGCGCTACGGGCATTACTCGCTGGCGGCCGAGTCGCAGTACGACCATCCCTTCCAGTGGGGCTCCAAGCGCACCGGCCCGGACCTGGCGCGCGTGGGTGGCAAATACTCCAACGAGTGGCATGTCGCGCACATGATCAACCCGCGTGACGTGGTGCCCGAGTCCATCATGCCCAGTTACCCCTGGCTGATGGAGAATGAGCTCGAATACTCCGACGTCGCCGACCGCATGCGGGCGCTGAAGAAGGCCGGCGTGCCTTACTCCGAGACCCGGGAGGAATACCAGGCCAACGTCGAGAAGTTCGGCCGGGAGGCTGCCGACAGGCTCAATATCCTCGCCGCCGAGCAGAATCTCATTGCCGAGGCCCAGGCCGGAAACTTCGACGGTGACCGCGCGCGGCTGACCGAGATGGATGCCCTGGTCGCCTATCTACAGATGCTCGGCACGCTGGTCGATTTCAGTCAGTACGAGGAAGGCCACTTCGCCGAGTTCCGCTGAGGCACTGGCCGGGTGAATCGATATGTCTGAACTGCTGCGCTGGATCGGTCAGTTCGAGAACAGCAAGATCGTTGCTCTGCTGATCTTCTTCGTGACCTTCTGCGCCATCATCATCTACGTGTTCACCGGCAAGCGGCGCAAGCAGCGGCTGGAATCCTACAAGTACATCCCGTTCGAGGACGATGAAAACGAGTCCCGGACGCAGCGCAAGGTAAATGACGATGAGTGAAGCGAACAAGCAACAGGGCGCAGTACAGACCACGGGTCATTCCTGGGACGGTGACCTGCAGGAGTTCAACAACCCGCTGCCGACCTGGTGGCTGTGGGGCTTTTATCTGACGGTGATCTTCGCCGTGATCTACTGGGTCATCTATCCGGCCTGGCCGGTGGGCGAGTCCTACACCAAGGGTGTGGCCAACACCATCACCTATACCGTCAACGGCGAGGAGCGCACCACGCACTGGAATACCCGGGCGCTGCTGATGAAGGAGATGCAGAGCGGCCAGGATGCGCAGAAGATGCAGGCCTATATGGAGAAGGTCGCCGCCGCCAGCTACGACGACATCCTGGCCGACGAGGAAATGCTGGCCTTCACCCGCGCCGTGGCCAAGGGCCTGTTCGGCGACAACTGTGCGGCCTGCCACGGCTCCGGCGGCGCCGGCGTGATGGGCCTGTTCCCCAACCTGGTCGATGACGCCTGGCTGTGGGGCGGCACTGTCGAGCAGATCGAAACAACCCTGACCGAGGGCCGTCACGGCTTCATGCCGGCCTTCGGCCGCAGCCTGGACGATGGCCAGATCGATGCCGTGGCCCATTATGTGCTCAGCCTGTCCGGCCACGAGGTCGACGGCGACATGGCGCAGCGCGGCATGCAGATCTTCAACGGCAAGGAAGGCGGCTGCTTCTACTGCCACACGCAGGCAGGCACCGGCCTGGAGTCACAGGGTGCGGCCAACCTCACCGACAGCATCTGGACCGTTGCCAATGTGCCGGGCCAGGACAGCCTCGAGGGCAAGCTTGCCGAGGTGCGTGAGGTGGTCGAGAATGGCATCGAGCGCGTGATGCCGGCGTGGGATGAGCGCCTCAGCGACAACGAAATCAAGCTGCTGACCGTCTACGTGCACGAACTCGGCGGAGGGCAGTAGCATCCGATGATGCATCCGGCCGGCCGGCGGCGGACAGCCGTCAGCCGGGGGCCGGGAGCCATCATTATCCGTCCATGACCGAAACCGACGTCCAGCTCTACCAGAAACGCGTACCGATCTATCCCCGCTCGGTCAAGGGGCGGTTTCGTCGCCTCAAATGGGGCATCCTGACACTGGCCTACGGTGTCTACTTCCTGCTCCCCTGGCTGCCATGGGATCGGGTGGCCGGTCCCCAGCAGGCCGTGTCCTTCGACATCCACGGCCGCCGTTTCTATCTGTTCGATCTGACCGTCCACGCCCAGGACATCTTCTGGCTGGCCGGCTTCCTGGTCATCGGGGCCTTCCTGCTGTTCTTCGTCACCGGCATCGCCGGGCGGGTATTCTGCGGCTACTTCTGTTTCCAGACCCTGTGGACCGATGTCTACATCCTGATCGAGCGCCTGGTACAGGGCGAGCGTCCGGCGCGCATCCGTCTGGACAAGCAGCCCTGGCGCGGCGGGAAACTGCTCAAGAAGGGAACCACGCATCTGTTGTGGCTGCTGGTGGCCTTCCTTACCGGTCTGAGCTTCACCCTCTACTGGGGCTATGCGCCGGAACTGTTCACGGGCTTCTTCACCGGCCAGGCGCCGTTCCCCGCCTATGCCACCACCCTGTTCCTGACCGCGACCACCTATGTCATGGCCGGGCTGGCACGGGAGCAGGTCTGCACCTACATGTGCCCCTATGCCCGCTTCCAGGGGGCGATGTTCGACCGCGACACCCTGATCGTGGCCTATGACGAGGCCCGCGGCGAGGGCAGTGCCGGCCGTCACAAGGTGGCCAAGGGCCTGAAGACACGCGAGGAACGCCAGGCGCAGGGCGTGGGTGACTGCATCGACTGCGGCTACTGCGTGCAGGTGTGTCCCACCGGCATCGATATCCGCAACGGGATGCAGTACCAGTGCATCTCCTGCGCCCTGTGCATCGATGCCTGCGACACCATCATGGATTCCATGGAGTGGCCGCGCGGGCTGATCAAGTACACCTCCGACAAGGCCCAGCACGGCGAGAAGACCCGCCTGCTCAAGGGCAAGACCATCGGCTACGGCGTGATCCTGCTGTCGGCAGCCACGGCCCTGATCGTCAGCATGCTGAACCAGGTGCCGCTGGACATCTCCGTCTCGCAGGTGCGTCAGCCGCTGTATGTGCGCCTCTCCGATGGCCGGATCCAGAACAGTTATGAGATCAAGCTCAACAACAAGGCCGATCTCAGTTACGAGGTCAGGCTCGATGTCAGCGGACTGGGCGGGGCGGAACTCGATCTGGGTCAGCTCGAACACATCGTGCTGCACCCGGATCAACGGCTGCAGCTGTTCGTCAAGGTGAGAATGCGGCCGCATGCCAACCAGCCCGAGAAGAAGGATTTCTACTTCGTGGTCGAACCTGTCGGGGCCGGGGATATCCCGCAGGTGAAATGGCCCTCGGTCTTCTATCACCCGGACGACTGAAGTATGGAGCAGCTGATCACCATCCCGCTGGGTATTGTGCTGCAGGTGCTGCTGTTCATCGCCCTGCGTCGCTTTGCCGGCATGGGGGCCAGGTCCGCCGCTGCCGTCATCGGGCTGCTGGCGCTGGGCATCTACATCCCCTATGCCATTCTGTACTGGCCCGGGGGCGACGTGGTGGCCATGCATGTCGCCCTGTATGCCGTGACCGCCTACGGCCTGGGCCTGATCATCGCCAACCGCGAGGCGCGTCTGCGCCAGCACGGCGGCAGCGAGGGCTGGTTCCACTGGGGGCCGGCCATCATCATCGGCTTCTTTGTCTTTCTCGTGCTGTTCGATACCGCCTTCGTGATCATCTCCCAGAAGGGTCTGCCCGAACCGGTGGCCGAGTGGCTGCTGCCGGCGCGCGACCGGGGCGAGGTCACCACCAACTTCCCCGGCGTGGCCGCACGCGACTACCAGGAGAAGCAGAGCCACTTCAACCGCTACCTGGAGCAGCGGCGCGAGCAGAGCGAACGCGGCTGGCAGGTGGACCGCGGCTGGATCGGCCCGGCAGTGGCGGACCGGGCGAGCCTGTTCCAGGTGCGGGTACTCGACCGTGATGGCAATCCGGTCAGCGGTGCCGACGTCGGGGGGAACTTCCTGCGTCCGTCCGACACCCGCCTGGACCAGGCCTTCCGCATGCAGGAGACGGCCAGTCCCGGCATCTATCGGGCCGAGGTCGTGCTGCCGGCCACCGGCGTGTGGGAACTGGACCTGACCATCCGCAGGGGCGAGGCGGTGCATCAGCTGCGGGCGCGGACCACCGTGGAGGCGGCCCCGGAGAGTCCCTGAGACAGGCGTTGCCTGTATCCATCCTTCCGATAGCGCTAAGCTGTGCAGCCATGACCGACACCGCCGCCTCCCAGCCCCCCGTCCCGGAGCAGGACGACGACACCCGCTGCTTCCACTGCGGCCTGCCCAACCCGCCCGGCAGCGACTATGTGGTGCAGATCGAGGACCGGCCGCGGCGCATGTGCTGCCCCGGTTGCAAGGCCGTGGCCGAGGGCATCGTCGCCGCCGGCCTGGAGGACTTCTACCGCTACCGCACCGAGAAATCGCGCACGGCCCAGGACCTGGTGCCCGAGGCACTGCGGGACATCGAACTCTACGACCGGCCCGAACTGCAGCAGAGCTTCGTCAGTGTGGATGAAGGCAACCTGCGCGAGGCGTCGCTGATCCTGGAGGGCATCACCTGCGCGGCCTGCGTCTGGCTCAATGAGCGCCATGTCGGCCGCCTGCCCGGCGTGGTGGAGTTCCAGGTCAACTACTCCACCCACCGCGCCCGGGTGAAGTGGGACGACAGCCGCATTCACCTGTCCGACATCCTGCGCGCCATCAGCGACATCGGTTATCTGGCCCACCCCTTCGATCCCGGCCGCCAGGAGGCGGTGCACAAGCGCGAACGCAGCCAGGCCCTGCGTCGCATCGCCGTGGCCGGTCTGGGCATGATGCAGGTGATGATGATCGCCGTCGCCCTGTATGCCGGCGAGGCCGACGGCAGCATGGATGCCGCGTTGCGTGACTTCCTGCGCTGGGTCAGTCTGCTGATCGCCCTGCCGGTGGTGGTCTATTCGGCGAAGCCCTTCTTCGTCAGCGCCTGGCGCGATCTGCGCCGGCGCCAGCTCGGCATGGACGTGCCGGTCTCGCTCGCCATCGGCGGCGCCTTCATCGCCAGCGGCTGGTCCACCGCGGTCGGCGGCGAGGACGTCTACTTCGACTCGGTGGCCATGTTCACCTTCTTCCTGCTCACCGGCCGCTATCTGGAGATGCTGGCCCGGCACAAGGCCGGCCAGGCCGCCGAGGAGTTGGTGCGGCTGCTGCCCGCCACCGCCAGCCGGCTGGATGCGGCAGGCGAAGAAGCGCGCGTTGCCGTGGCCGAACTGCGCCCCGGCGACCGGGTGCGCATCAAGCCCGGCGAGACGGTGCCGGCCGACGGCCGGGTGAGCGAGGGACGCAGTTCGGTGGACGAGTCCCTGCTCACCGGCGAGAGTCTGCCGCAGGCGAAACGGCCGGGGCAGGACCTGGTCGGCGGCACGGTCAACATCGAAAGCCCGCTGATCATGGAAGTGGTCAAGGTGGGCCAGGACACGGTGCTCTCCGCCATCAGCCGGCTGCTGGATCGCGCCCAGACCGAGAAGCCGGGCGTGGCGCGTCTGGCCGACCGCGTGGCCGGCTGGTTCGTCGCCGCCATCCTGCTGCTGGCCGTCGGCGTGGCGGCGTACTGGTGGCAGATTGAGCCGGCGCGTGCCTTCGCCATCACCCTGTCGGTGCTGGTGGTGACCTGTCCCTGCGCCCTGTCGCTGGCCACCCCGGTCGCGCTCACCGCCGCCACCGGCGCGCTCACCCGCATGGGCGTGCTCACCACCCGCAGTCATGCACTGGAGACCCTGGCCCGGATCACCCATATCGTACTGGACAAGACCGGCACCCTCACCGAAGGCCGGCTGCAGCTGACCCGGGTGGTGCGGCTGGGCCGCGAGACCCGCGACCGCGCGCTCACCATCGCCGCCGGGCTGGAGCAGGCCTCCGAGCATCCGCTGGCGCGGGCCATCCTGCAGGCGGCGGACCGCACGCCGGCCGCGGACAACCTGATCGCCACGCCGGGCGAGGGTGTGGAAGGCGAGGTGCAGGGGCGGGTCTACCGCCTGGGCACACGCGAGTTCGTGCTCGGACTGGGCGGTGCTGACAAGGCATTACCGGAGGAGTTCGCCGATCTGAGCGGCACCTTTGTCTATCTGGCGGATGCGCGCGAACTGCTGGCCGTACTCGTGTTCGAGGACAGTCTGCGTGACGGCGCATGCGAGGCGGTCCAGGGGCTGCGCGAACTGGGCATCGAGGTGCGCCTGCTCAGCGGCGACGAGGACCGGGCGGTCCGCCGGGTGGCAGAGGAACTCGGCATCGAGGCGGCGCTGGGGCAGCAGAAGCCGCCGCAGAAGCTGGCCCACCTCAAGGCCATCCAGGCCCAGGGCGGCATCGTGGCCATGGTCGGCGACGGCGTGAATGACGCCCCCACCCTGGCCGGCGCCCAGGTCTCCATCGCCATGGGCGGCGGCACCCAGCTGGCCCACGCCGCCGCCGACATGGTACTGCTCTCGGAACAACTCCCCCACCTGCCCGAGGCCGTACGCGCCGCGCGCAAGACCCTGCGCCTGATCCGCCAGAACCTGGGCTGGGCCATCGCCTACAACCTGTGCGCCCTGCCGCTGGCGGTGATGGGCTTCATCGCCCCCTGGATGGCCGCCATCGGCATGTCCGCCAGCTCCCTGATCGTGGTGCTGAACTCCCTGCGGTTGCGGCGGTTCTGATCGGTTCGGCTACCAGAAGAATAAAGACCGACAAGATCCGGTATAGCCAGAATTACGTGCTTCTATTAGTGATTTCTTGATAGCTGATGTAGCCGAATTGTGTCGGCGAAGGAAATCATAAACTTAATGTCCGTTTTCTGACTCAGCGGAATTCTGTGCGCTGGGCGATTCGATATTCCGTCTATCATTTAATATGTCGTCAAAATAACCCTGCCGGGTTTGGTTCTGGCGGCCTATCACGATACGATGCAATACGGATCGGGCAGGGTGACATCGTTGATTCGTGTGGTATTTTAGGTGAAGATTCGGGTGTGGATGCGCCAGAATAGGCGGAATCGGGAGTATTGCATGATAGATGGAATCCGCACTATTACCAATAATACGGATTCCGTCTAACACACTGTTATATGCCATGAATTCATCAATCGAGCACATTAAGTTAGTAAATGACGTTGCAGAGTTCTGCGAAAAGCATGATCTCATCATATTTGAACATGACTACAATTACATGGTGTTTGGTAGTTGGAGCCTAGTAATTGGTAAAAGCAAACACCGCATGAGATTCAGTTGGGATGGTAAAGAATCTTATCTTGGCGTTGGGGTGTCAGAATTTCAAAATTCCAATTCCACTGCAAATTGGGAGCCGGTATTGCCGAGTATAGGTGGCACACAAAAAACGGAGGCAGAAGTATTTGCCTTCATAAAAGAATCATTGAATAAGCAATATGTCATATAACAATCACATCAACTTTGCTCCCTTCGGTCGCCGGACGCTCCTGACGTCGCGCCGGTTATGTGAGCGTTAGATGCAGTATGAGTCGATATACACGCAAGGAATGGCGCTATGAAAATAAAGTCAGTAACCATTAACCGCTTTCGCGGCTATGCCGAACCCACAAAATTAGATGTTGACGATCTGTGCGTTTTGGTAGGAAAAAACGACATAGGGAAATCAACGATTTTGGAGGCATTAGATATCTTTTTTAACGAGGGCAAGGGCTGTGTAAAGCTTGATAAGGATGACATTAATAAGAGATGTGTCGCAGACGGTAACGATTGCATAGAGATTGCCGTCGAATTCACTGATCTACCGAATGCCGTGTTGATAGACGCGACTAACCAGACGACGCTTTCAAGCGAGTATCTTTTGACGGGCACCGGAACACTGGAAGTAGTGAAGCGGTATCCTAAGGCAGGAAAGGAAAAAGTATTTATTCGAGCGCTTCACCCAACACACGAAAATTGTCGTGACTTACTGCAAAAAAAGAACCCGGAACTGAAAAAACTTCTCGACGACCAGGGGCTTGGTGTGAAGACAAGACAAAGAACGCGGAACTCCGTAAAGCAATCTGGCTGTCGCAAGATGACTTACAGCTTGCAGAGGTAGAAATCGAAGTTGCGAAAATTGACGCCAAAAATATCTGGGAGCAGCTTAAAAGCTATATGCCCCTGTACACGTTGTTTCAGTCTGATCGAAAGAACAGCGATGGTGACAGCGAAGTACAAGACCCAATGCGCTTAGCTGTCCGAGAAATATTGGGTGACCCCAAAATACAGAAAGAACTTTCTGATGTGGCTGAGACAGTTAAAGAACGGCTAAATGAGGTCGCAGCCAGGACCCTCGATAAGCTACGTGAAATGAACCCCGCTATCGCAAATTCACTTGATCCCCAGCTACCTGATGCAGAAAGTTTGAAGTGGACTGACGTATTTAAAAATGTATCGATTTCGGGTGATGAAGATATACCTATCAACAAGCGAGGTAGTGGCGTTAAACGTCTTGTCCTAATTAGCTTCTTCCGCGCCGAAGCAGAGCGACGCCAACAGGCAGTTAATCTACCAAATATTGTATATGCAATTGAAGAGCCAGAAACGTCACAACACCCAGAACACCAGAGAGCACTAATTGATGCCCTTATTGCTTTGTCCTCGGCCGATAACACGCAGGTCTTTGTTACAACCCATAGCCCGGAGATCGTGAAAAGGCTTCGTTTTGAAAACATATTGCTTATTTCAGGGCGCGCACCAGGAGAGATGCTGCATGTGCGTGAGCATAACTTGCCGTATCCGAGCCTGAATGAGGTCAATTACGCCGCTTTTGATGAAACTTCATTCGAGTACCACAATGAGCTATACGGATATATCGAAGCAGAAGGTGCGCTCCAAGAGTACAAGCAGGGAAGGCCGGAGCGGCCGTATAACAGAGTTCGCCGAGATGGCTCCGTTGTTCCTCAAACGATAATTCTTACCGAATACATTCGTCACCAAATCCATCACCCAGAGAATGATCAGAACGCACCGTTCACTATGGATGAACTAAAGGAATCTATCGATGCTATGCGTGCGTTCATCCAGGGTGGAATGGGAGCGTGAAATTGCATCTAACAATCGGCTGCACTAGGACGTCAAACACTTCGCTGCGCTACGTGTTTGTCGCCTGTGAGCCGTGCCGTTAGCTGTAAAAAGAAATGGCATCGGAAGAAAGAAAAATACTAGAGCAATGCCTTAAGCCTCTGATGAAGGAGCTTGGCTTTAAAAAGCAAGGCCCTACTTGGCATCGCAGCAATGCAGATGCGATAGAGGTGCTTAATATTCAAGGGTCTCAGTGGAGTAAGAACTTCTACATAAATCTTGGTACGTATTTCAAGGCAATCGGCAGTGACGATACGCCGAAAGAATATGACTGCCACATTAGGCAACGTCTATGCGGAATCACTGACGACCTTAACGAGTGCAATAGCACATTATCGTTTGAAAACAGCATCAAACTTGAAGAAAGAGATAGCAATCTAAAAAGGTTGGTTTCTCAATTTGCCATCCCCTGGCTAGAAAGGTGTGCAACGGTTGAGGGTGCAAAAAACTACTTATTGAGTGAGAAAAAGCACGGTCTCCCTGTTACAAAGCAAACTTGGGAGTTCTTGGGTATAAACCACAGCTAACAAGGGGCTCCAATGGACATCAAAAAGCTACGCTCGTTCCTCGCTTCGCTTTTTGCCGCCATTGAGCCCAGGCGTTAGCCGTAAGGTAAAAGAATTAAGTGAAACTTAACGTTAATAACTCCCCTTTGTTAAAGCGCATCTCTATGGCTATAGCTGAACATGAAGGTCCAGGCTGTACCTTGCATGTTAGTGTGTCAGGTGAACCTGTCTGGGAGAAATCCTCGAATGGGGAGGAGGTGTATGTGCGGTGGCTTTGCTGGAGCATCGAGAATGGGGATTCAGAATTGGTTCCGCCTCAGTTTGAGGTTGTGAGTCCGGAGATAACGCTGGAATGCCTAAAATATGATTTACCTCATGTGTTTAGTGAAGTTAGTGTTGTGGTCGACAATGACATTGAGGTTTGATTATACGGCTAACAATGCCATGCACCGGATAAAAATCCTTCGCTTCGCTTCGGTTTTTCACCGGTGATGCAGTGCGTTAGGTGAAAAATGATCGAATTTGACGGAATCACTATTCCATCAGGCATACAAACATGCCGAAACGTGTATTTGTACGCAGATGGAGAAAAATGGATTCTATCTACCAGAGCGCACAAAATAGCAATTTTTGATAATCGAGAAGACGGGGAGGCATGGTGGCAAAGGTTCGAAGAATTTCGAGGTGTCTCTCACAAACCGGTAAAAAACTCTAAGCCCGTCGCTAAGGTAAAAAATAAGAAAAAAGCGAATAAGCGCAAGGGAACAACAGCAGGTGCAACGACTGACTCGTACGGATGGAGTCCAGAGAAAGGCATTTGTCCGGTATGCGGCGGTGATGGCGGAGCAGCAGGCCAATGTTACAAATGCGGTGGGTCCGGGTGGGCTTAGCGATAAATACTCACCTAACAAGGCAAATCCACTCGGACGCCAAAAAGCGCCGCTCCTTCGTCGCTCTGCTTTTTGTCTCCGGTGATTTGCGGCGTTAGAACAATTTATTTACACCAGTGAATAACTATAAACGAATTCTTCTATTTGCGATGTTAACACCCATATTGGTGGTAACCATTTATGTTTTATATTTGTGGATTACATACATAGATGAAACTGTAGTGCAAGGAACTGCTTATGGCTTTGAAATTGGCGACAGTAAGAGCGAAACATACACAAAAGCAAAATGGGTGCTACTTAAATTATCTGATTCAGGCATCACGCCGCCATATATCGAAGTAAAAGTTAATAATGAGAATGAAGAGCTTTTGGCGACAAAGTCTGAGTATGATTTGCTTGTACAAACACTACTGCATGATGTCGGATACGATAGATTTATTGAAAAGGATGTTTGGCGGTTCTATATCGATGGTAGCTATTTTAACTCAATCAGTCTCAAATTCTGTCAAAATAAATTATGTGAAATACATAGGCATAGAAAGTACTTTGAAATGCCGTAAATGTTCTAACAAGGCGGCTAAGGCTGACGGCTTCGCCGCAGCTTGCCTTGGCCGTTATGCCCAATAAGGTCGAATCGACATGGAAGTAATATTTTCAGTCATTTCCGTTCTCGTGCCCATTGTGGTCGGTGGCGTGTTCGGATATTTCTATTTCGGAGGGAAAAAGAAATCGCCTTTAGAGGCCGGCCATACTCCTCAATTAGAGGAACAGGCCGGAGGCCGATTCGATGGCTTTAATTTGACCATCCCTTTTGTACGCCATGCCATCTATGATGATTTTGTGGCTATTTCTTATGGAAAGAATAAGCACATTTTAAGGTTCAGCGAGATTGCTGAAGCAAGCATCAAAAGGCATCTTTTTTCAAAGGGGCTAACGTATCGGCATAGCAATGCAAGCGTTCCCACTGAGTGCATCATTTGGTCGAAAAATGCCCCGAGGGTATTGGAAATACTGAGTTCAAACGGTGTTTTGGTACAAAGTAAGGCATAACAAGGCAATCAACTTCGCGCCTTCGGCGCCGGACGCGCAAACGCGCGCCGGTTATTTTTATCGTTATGTGTAAAGAGGCCTTCGCAAGCACATTCTCATCTTACAATGAAAAAATATGACTATTGTTGCAGGAAAAATAGAGCCGCTAAAAAGATTAAAAGAGACTTTGCACAATCATGGCATATACAGGTTCAACTCTATCGGTGACATCAAAGCCTTTTTACAACGATATGAATCTGAAAAGAAAGATATACCGGCTACCGTAAAGCTCAAAACAGACGAAGAAATTAAGGCACTAGAAGAGGCGTCAAAGAAAGCGATAGAGATACGTGATAAAAATTTGTTCAATAAAGTTCTCTACTACTTTAAGGCGAGAAAGCTAATAAAAAACCATGCTGCACTAGTGAACAATTATGAGGCCGAAGTATCGAAGCGATGTACAGATTCTTATCGCGAGCTGGAATTCATTAAAGAAACAGTAGAAGGCCTATATTCAACAATCGCTGGTGCAATTGGTGAAAATGCAGTTGTTAGTGAGCTGCAAAAACTATCTGACAACCATTATTTAATTAATGACTTTTCCTTAACTTTTGATCCTCCAATATTTAATAAACGCGAGAACGATCGAATTTACAGCATCCAAATAGATCATCTATTAATTTGCAAATCTGGCGTCTTTGTTCTTGAGACAAAATATTGGAGCGCGCAGTCAATTGAAAATCTTGACCTCAGATCGCCAGTTGAACAGATCAAGAGAGCTAGTTTTGCATTATTTGTGTTTTTAAATAGCGATACCAACCAGGGATTGGTGCGTCATCATTGGGGAAGTAAAAAAATACCAATTAGGAACATTATCGTAATGACCAATAAGGCACCAAAAAGCGACTTTCAACATGTAAAGGTGCTGCCTCTTGATAAACTGAACGGCTACATTAAATACTTTGATGAGATATTTGATGAAACTGAGACAAAAAACATATTCAATTATTTAGACGATGAAGCACAGCAAAACACATAACAAGGCGCTCGTTCGGACGCAAACTACGCTGCGCTTCGTTTGCGCCGCACAGCTTCAGCGTTAGGCCACTGAAGAAGGAGGCTTTCTGAATGAATAAATTTCATGGGGGATGCATATGTAACGCCGTACGTTACGAAACCACTTCTGAACCATTGAATCAAATGTAGTAGTCGCGATCTGATCTGACAGTTACCGGCTCCGAGGAAGCCGTGGCTGTCAGGTCAAGTTCAGGCGATGAACTTTTCCTTCCAGATTTGTTTGCCATCCTCCCATGTCGCCATGGGCGTGCGTCCGCAGCACATCTTGCCCTGATGGGTGCGCTCATTATTGTAGTACGCCAGCCAGGTGTCCAGATCCGCCTGTAGGGATTCCAGGTTCGTGTAGATGTGCTTGCGGAACGTGACCTGGTAGAACTCCTGGAGAATGGTCTTGTGGAAGCGCTCGCAGATCCCGTTGGTCTGCGGGGAACGGGCCCGGGTGCGGGTGTGCTCGATGTCGTTGACCGCCAGGTAGAGCTGGTAGTCATGGCGATCGGCCTTGCCGCAGTATTCCGTCCCTCGGTCGGTCAGGATGCGCAGCAGCGGCAAGCCATGCTCTTCATAGAACGGCAGCACCCGGTCGTTGAGCAGATCCGCCGAGGTGATCGGCGTCTTGGTCGTGTAGAGCTTGGCGAAGGCCACCTTGGCGTAGGTGTCGACAAAGGTCTGTTGGTAGACCCGGCCCACGCCCTTGAGCGTGCCGACGTAGAAGGTGTCCTGGGAGCCGAGGTAGCCCGGATGGGCGGTCTCGATCTCGCCGCAGGCCACGTCGTCCTCTTTCTTCTTCTCCAGGGCGGCGACCTGAGCCTCGGTCAGCACGATGCCCTCCTGCGCCACCTTGGCCTCCAACGCCTTGAGCCGGTCGCGGAAGCAGGCCAGCTCGTGGCGCAGCCACACACAGCGCACGCCGCTGGGGGAGACAAAAATCCCACGCTTTCTCAACTCGTTACTGGCACGGACCTGGCCATGGGCCGGGGCCTCCAGGGCATACTCCACCACGGCGGCCTCTGTGGCCTCGTCGGTGCGGTTCTTGATGTTGGGCTTACGGCGGGACTGGTCGAACAGGCCCTCGACCCCGCCGTCCTCGACGGCGGCCTTGTAGCGGTAGAAGGTGTCGCGGGACAGGCCCATGACCTTGCAGGCGCGGGAGACGTTGCCCAGCTCCTCGGCCAGATTCAGCAGGCCCAGCTTGTGTTTGATGATTCTCTCGTTAGTATTGAGCATGAGGGTTACCTCTTTTGGTTCCGATGGTGAGTTCGCACTTCCATCAGAACCGGTAACCCTCACTTTTTCAAGTCAGGTGTCAGATCAAGTCGAAACTACTTCAGAATCAAAGGGTATGTCACTGCAGAGAATGTCAAAAAGCTATTGGCACTACCTTCAACGCTCGCGTGCTGATGCGTATTGAAGATGTTGCTATTTCCGGCCCGATTAACACGTTTCACTCCACAGAGGCTCTTGAGCGTGGTTTTTGTTCGCATTGCGGTACAACCATCTTTTCTCGGCGTGTTACTGCGGGTGTCATTGGACTGACAGTTGGCAGCCTCGACGATCCGTCACTATTCAAGCCTGATATGCACTTTTGGGTATCATCAAAGCAGCCGTGGTTAGAGATCTCAGATGACCTACCTCAATATCTGGAAGGTCCGCCATCTTTGGGTTATTAACTTCATGCGTAGTAACAACAATTGGCCTAACAATCACATCAAAATCGCTCCCTTCGGTCGCCGGACGCTCGTTCCTCGCGCCGTTTATGTATGGCGTTATGCCTAAAAAGGAGAGGAAAGCACCTTGTCGCTAAGCAGAAAGAAAGTCCGCGAACTTGTCGGCCTTACTTTTTCCGATTCCGGGGAAAACCCAAGCAATTGGTTTGAAATAGCTGTCGAATTCCATGCTGCAGCAAAGCTACTTTCCAACCCTGAATTAGGGAGTTTTCGTCTAACGTATTTCTTTAATGCGGGTCTTGCTATCGAACTCGCCCTGAAGGCGACGATATTGGCCAAAGGCCTGTCGTTTGAAACAAACCATAAGCTAATTGATCTGGGGGACCAAGCCCAGGTAGGTCTCACGGAAGATCAACTGTGTACCCTAGAGTTGTTGTCTGAAATTATTATTTGGGGCGGCCGTTATCCAGTGCCGAAGAACGAACGGCAATGGGATCACTACCATGATTCAATCTTGGAAAAACATGTTGTTCGGGAGAGAATCGGGAATACTGGTAGAACTAGGGCGTACCCCAAGCGATTCCCGTCACTCGAGAACTATTTGGCAATATGGGAAGCTTGCGAAGAGGAGTTCAGGCGTGCATCCGGGTAAGGGCATAACAAGCGCATCAACTTTGTTCCGGGCCTCGCGGCCCTCCACCGGACGCGCATTCGCGCGCCGGTTATGCAGTCGTTAAACGTAAAAGATTATAAATGAGAGTTTATCACCTTCTTTCAGCCCAATTTGGTATAACCAATATTGCGTTATCGAGAATAAAGATATCTCGATATGATGATCTTAATGATCCATTTGAACTGCTGGCAGGTGAACTAAGTGAAAAGGAACTTAGAGGCGCAGTCTCAGCAATGAAAAAGGATTTCAATGAAACAAAGGGGTTAATTTGCTTTTCCAAAAATTGGGAAAACCCAGTTCTTTGGAGTCATTACGCCGACAAACATCATGGAATGGCACTAGGCTTTGATATACCAGACAAATATGCCAGTGAAGTGCATTACAGCCCAGATCGTATTCCCGTAGAATATGTGGGTGGCAATAAATCAAATGGAATCGAACCGTCGTATGTACAGAAAATCACAAGCACTAAATATAAGCACTGGGAATACGAAGATGAAATACGTATGCATGTAGGCCTGGATGAAGGAACATGCGAAGGTGGTCTATATTTCATGCCATTCTCTAACGAGCTAAAACTGCGCGAGGTTGTACTAGGCCATTCTTGCCCAATTCCAATTGATCAAATCAGGGCGCTTCTTAAAGAATTGCACCCTGAAGCCAAAGCAATAAAGGCACGATTGGCTTTTAGGTCTTTTAGAGTTGTTACAAATCAGCGGTACGTAGAAAAATGAAAAAACGTTTAACAAGCAGGTCAGCTTGGACGCTCCTTGCGTCGCGCCAGTTACCTGAACGTTAGCTGTCCGACCTACCCATGGAAAGTAGACACATTCGTCAATTAGGATAGTATCGACGGAGAGGTGTCATCATGGCAAAGCGAAAAACCAAGTCATATCCAGAGTCCTTCCGCCGGGAGGCTGTCCGTCTGGCGGACCAGCCAGACCGAACAGCGGCCGATGTCGCGAGAGAGCTTGGGATTCATGTGGGCCAGATCTACAACTGGCGCACTCAGTTCAATAAGCTCTCAAAGGGGCAATTCACTGTAGCGGACGGCACGAATTATTCGCAGCAGGAGAAGGCAGAGATTCGGCGCTTGAAGAAGGAAGTTGCTGACCTTAAGGAAGAGCGGGATTTCCTAAAAAAAGCGACGGCATACTTTGCGAAAGCCGACAAGTAAAGTATGCCTTGATCGACTCGTGTCGGCATGAGTTCCGTATCACGTTGATGTGCCGTGTGCTGGGTGTGTCGAGATCCGGATTCTATGCATGGCAAAGGCGACCGATAAGCAGGCGGCAACAGCGCCGGGCCCTGATCGGTGAGGCGGTTGAAGCGGCCTATGTCCAGTATAAGCGCCGCTATGGCGCCCCGAGACTGGCCGTGGAGCTGAATGAGCAGGGCATTGGGTGCAGCCTGAACCATGTGGCTGCATTATTACAGGAGCGCGGGCTCCGAGCACGCAACGGCAAAGGCTTTCGGTACCGACCGCGCACGGAGGCCATGACCAATGTGAATGATAACCTCCTGGCGCGGGGCTTCACGGCAGAGGCACCCAACCGCAAATGGGTCTCGGATATCACCTATATCAAGGTGGGACGGATCTGGCTGTATCTGGCAGCGGTGATGGACCTGTTCTCGCGCAGGATCGTGGGCTGGGCGGTGGATGACCATATGCGCGAGAGCCTGGTCCTGGAGGCGTTACACATGGCGGTCTCCCAGCGTGATATCGCACACGGCGCCTTGATCCACTCGGACAGAGGGGTGCAGTATCGGGCCCATGAGTATCAGGAAGCCCTGAGGGGCTATGGACTGCGCTGTAGCATGAGCCGGAAGGGCAATTGCTGGGATAACGCGGTGATGGAGTCGTTCTTCAGTCGACTGAAGGTGGAACTGATCTATGCCGAGAACTACAAAACGGTCCACGAAGCCAGGTCGGGAATCTTCGAGTACATTGAGTTATTCCATAACCGGGAACGTCGTCATTCCGCGATTGGCTATATCAGTCCGCATGCCTACGAGCAGCGGTATGAACAATTAAACGTGTCCACTATTCGTGGGTAGGACCACTGTATAAAGATATGAACAATATAGAGGTTAGGAAGATTTGTCGAGGTGAGGAAGAAGAGTTATGGATGCTCTTTTATAACACTATCCATACCATAAATACTCGTGATTATAATGACGATCAAATAGCAGCCTGGGCACCCAAAGATTTCGACATAAATATAGCAATACAAAAGTTCATAGATATAGATCCATTCGTAGCGATCAAGGATGGAATGATAGTGGGATATGCAGACATCCAAACTGATGGATATATTGATCACTTTTATTGTCATCATAAATATCAAAGTCAAGGGGTTGGCAGAAAACTTTTCTCTGCTCTTGAAAAAGAAGCAAAAGAAAAAGGTATTTACAAAATGTATTCAAATGTAAGCATTACCGCCCGCCCATTTTTTGAAGCCATGGGGTTCGGTGTAGAGAAAGAACAGGTCGTAAAAGTGCGTGATCAGAAGCTCAAAAACTACAGAATGGTTCGGCAGCTATGAATACAGCTAACAATGCGCTCGTGTGGGACGCTAGCTTCGCTGCGCGCCCCACAGCTTAAACGCTAGAGGGTGATCGCGTAAGTGCTGGTGTTGAGGGCGACAACTAAAGTCCTGAAGACGTTGAGGGAGTCGGCAACGGAAACTGATGCCTCTGATACGGCGCTGGGTGATTGGTACGTAAACCGCATTGTAGTAGACCGAAAACCCATGCTGCTTCTTGTCAGTTCGCGATCGAGGCTCGCGATTCTTACACCCGCCCGAGATGTAAAGAACCTTCCTTGCTGGGTTGGAGAGCTGATTGCTGATCGCCTTGCTCGATTGGGGCTCGAAGACAACTTGATTAGGGCGGAGGTGGGTGCGATGGAGATTGTTCGAGTGGGGCGTACACGCGACCGCTCAATTACTGGTCAAATGGTCGATTTCGCAAGAGCAATTCCATACTATCTTCCGGTAGACGAATGGGACGAATCGACGCTTCGCTTGGTGGAAGATCGGCTGGGCGAAACTCCGTGCCTCTCGGGGCGCGCGCGATCGGAGACAGTGTGGCCAGGTCAGGTTGCGTGTCAGTTGCTGATGGGTCGGTGGTCGAGTGGTGCCCCCGCATACTGAAACGCCTGATATTTCAGATAGCCGGGTCAGAGTTAAAATGCAGCAATTGTGAATACGCGAAAATACAGAGCCTTACAGGCCAGGGTTGAATGTAATTATATAATAACTACAATATATGGCTATGGATGGGCTCAACTTCGAGTGGGATAGCCGCAAGGATGCGGCAAACCGGAAGAAGCACGGCGTTTCTTTCGAGGAGGCGAGGACGGCATTTTTCGATGAAAATGCGCGTTTCATGGCGGACCCGGATCACTCGGATGAAGAGGATCGGTTTGTTCTGCTGGGCCTGAGTTCGCAATTGCGACTGCTTGTTGTCTGTCACTGCTGCAGGGAAGAGCAGGAAACCATTCGAATCATTTCAGCCCGTAAGGCAAGCCGCTCGGAGCGGCGTCAATATGAGGGCTTCAGAGATGCGTGATCACTACGACTTTTCTAAATCGAAGAAAAATCCCTATACCAAAAAACTGAAGAAGCAGATTACGATAAGGCTCGACGAGGATACGGTCGCCTATTTCAAGGCGCTGGCCGAGCAGAAGGGTATTCCGTATCAGAGCCTGATCAATCTGTATCTTCGGGATTGCGCGGAACGCAATCGGGATCTGAAGATCAAGTGGGGATAATGCGGCATGTGATGGTGCTGCGTAATCACATGTTGGGATTCACGTGGTTCAGCCCAACCTACAAGCTTGATTATTGTCTTCGTGTCCTTTGTGGTGACAACAATAAAAAAGCCGCCCGCAGGCGGCTTTCTTTTGGGCGATGGCCGTAAGCCTTACAGCGACTCCGCCTCCTCGGACAGGTACTCGGCCACGCCCTCGGGGCTGGCCTTCATGCCCTTCGCGCCCTGGTTCCAGCCGGCCGGGCAGACCTCGCCGTGCTGCTCGTGGAACTGCAGGGCGTCGACCATGCGCAGCATTTCGTCGATGTTGCGGCCCAGCGGCAGGTCGTTGACCACCTGGTGGCGCACCACGCCGGCCTCGTCGATCAGGAAGGAGCCGCGGAAGGCGACGGCGCCGTCCGGGGTCTCGACATCGAAGGCGCGGCAGATGTTGTGGGTCATGTCGGCGACCAGGGTGTAATTGACCTGGCCGATGCCGCCCTTGTCCACCGGGGTGTTGCGCCAGGCGTTGTGGGTGAAGTGCGAGTCGATCGACACGCCGATGACCTCGACGTTGCGCTTCTTGAACTCGTCCAGGCGGTGATCGAAGGCGATCAGTTCGGACGGGCACACGAAGGTGAAGTCCAGCGGGTAGAAGAACACCACGGCATACTTGCCCTTGGTGGCGGTCCTGAAATTGAAGTTGTCGGTAATCTCGCCATTGCCCAGTACGGCCGGGGCGGTGAAATCCGGGGCTTCGCGTCCTACCAGTACACCCATCTTGATACTCCTTGAAAAGCACTTAAGTTGACTGAATTGCTTGGTATTATCCTATGCCGGCAGAGTCGAAACAAGCACGCCCGCCGTGCTGTATTTTCCCGCGTCCGGCGTCGCGGTGCCGGCAGGGTGGTCTACAACTAAGCGGTGAACAGGGGTGGCGGCGGGATTGCAAAATCTTGCTCTGGCTCTGCCGTCAGGCCGTGATTTGCAATATGAACCGGAAGCCAATCGTGCAATGAGGGGTAACACAATGTTTTTTATATTTAATTCAAATCGGCACGAAACGTGCAAACAGAGTGGGCAGGCGGGTGCCGTCACTGCTGACTCGTCCTGCCGTGGAGAGGCTGCGTGATGTGGTGGTTCAGCAGGCAAAGGCAGCGACAGGTGTCCCCGATCAGGCAAAGTGGACGCACGGTAACGCTGTCCGGTTATGGGTCTCTGCATGTGAATGTGCAGATCGACTGCCTGGGCGCGGTCTGTCCGCGTCCGCAGCTGTTGTGCATGCGGGCGCTTGATCACATGCAGCCAGGCGAAGTACTGGAGCTGGTGGTGGACAACCCCAGCACGGCCGAGGCGATTCCGGCAATGGATATGACGCTGGGCAGTACCCACCTGATCACGGTGCGGGATGATGGCTGCTGGCGTATCTACGTGCGTAAGGGCGCAATGGACGCGGAAAATTGATGAGCGATTCGAGATATCCGGGGGAAACGACAGATGGCGAATGATGCTAAGGCTGCGACGGCGGGCGCGGTAGGCTCGGCGGTGGCGGACAGGGCCTGGTACGGTCACAAGGGTAATCTGTACGCGATGATCATCGTCGCGCTTGTGGCGCTGGGTTCGGTATGGGCGCTGGCGCTGGACAGCCGGTGGATCTACCTGCTGGTGTATGTGTGGTTCGGCCTCGGCTACGGGATCTTCCTGCAGTACGGGCGTTTCTGTATGGCCTCTGCGGTGCGCGACCTGTTCGCGGTGGGCGTGCCACGCATGGCGGTGGGCATGCTGATCGCGGTCATGCTGTTCTCGCTCACGGCAGCCGCCGTGCAGGTTATGGGTGTGAATACCTTCCATCCCCATCCGATGGGTTGGCATATCCTCGTCGGTGCGCTGATCTTCGGTTTCGGCATTGTGTTCACCGGCGGCTGCGCGTCGGGTTCGCTGTACAAGACCGGTGAGGGCAACCTCGGTTCGCTGCTGGTAGTGATCTCCATCTCCTTCTCCCAGGCCATCTACGTGGCCCAGTCCGGCTGGCTGGACAAGCTGGTGCCCGCCGCCTGGACGAGTTCCGCCGCCGAGAAGATGATGCCGGAAGAACTGAGCGTCACGGAAGGCTGGTTCGACCAGTTCGTTGCCGGCTATGTCTGGGACCTGCAGGGCGGCCAGCTGGCCGGCCAGCTGGGCATTGACGGCATGTTCACGGGTCCGTTCATCGGCAATGCATTGCTGGGCGCGATCATCCCCTCCCTGCTGCTGATGCTGTACCTGTATAACTCGGCGTTCAAGAAGGGCTATCTGCGCCGCGCCAAGATTGAGGCGCCGCGTATGGGTGATCACCTGCGCGGTATCTGGGCGATGGTCACCTCTTCGCGCAACACCGCCATCGCCGGCCTGTGTCTGGGACTGCTGGCTGGCGGCCATATGTGGGCGACCGGCGAGTTGCGCGAGAAATACGAGATCTTCAACTTCGGTGAGCTGCTCGCCGAGATGGAATACACAGATGGCCTGTCGATGCAGGATACGGTCTTCGATCCCGGCTACTGGTACATCACCACCCAGGAGGCGCAGTGGGGCGCCTGGGCCATGGACAAGGTCGGCATCGAGATGACCGACAACATCTTCTTCGGACTGGAGAACGGTATTCCGAATCCGATCATCAACGCGCCCGGCTGGATGTCCATCGGTATCATCTTCGGCGCGGCGATCATTGCCCTGTCCCGGCGGGAATTCAAATGGAAGGTGCCGAGTCTGGAGACTGCGATGTTCGCCATCATCGGTGGTGCCCTGATGGGGCTGGGGGCGCGAATCGCGATGGGCTGTAATATCGGCGCCTTCTTCGCAACGGTTACCAACGGCGATCTGTCGGGCTGGGTGTTCCTGGCCGGCATGGCTGCCGGCGGCTGGTTGGGCGTCAAGGCATTCAATATGTGGATGGAATGGCGCGCTGGTGATGATGACCTGGCGCTTTGACCGGGTCGGGATTTTGAGTTGTTGAGAAATGGAGGAGTAATACCTTATGGCTGTCAAATTCGAGAAGGTTGGTGATCACGACTTCCTGCTGGATGTCACCGGATACGTCTGCCCGCATCCGCAGATGTATACCAAGAAGGCCATGGGCAAGCTGACGAGCGGCGATGTGCTTACCCTGCTGTTTGATAATCCGTCATCCGGTGAGTCGATCGTGGCGATGTGTGAATCCGAGGGCAACGAACTCATCGAAAAGACGAATGAGGACGGTGCCTCGAAGTGGCTGATCCGCAAGGCCTGATGACCGCCGGCTGACTCCTTTCGGAGGCGGCTATGATCAAGTGATTGTAATGGATTAAGGAGTATGCATGCGTTTTGGCTTGGTGGTAACCGACGAGCGCTATCGCGATCAGGCGGTATCCATTCTCGCCACGGCCCAGGGCCGGGGTTGGGAATGCAGATGCTTTCTCAACGACAGGGGGGCATTGCTGTTGATGGACAACGGTTTCACGCAATCGGATGCCTTCAGGGCTACGCAGGTGGCGGTGTGTGAGCTCAGTGTCGAGCGCTACGAAAACGAGGGGCTCAAGGTTTCCTCTATTGATGAACATGTGGTGATCGGCGGTCAGTACCAGGATGCCGAACTCGTGCAGAACAGTGACTGTGTCCTGGTGCTTTAGGAGTGGGAATGTCGAATACACAGAAAACGATTCTGGTGATAGCTCAGCACAACAAGCCGGAGGCGCTGCGTATGGCGACCGGGCTGACGCTGCTGGATGATGAAGTCAGGGTCGCCGTGCTGGGTGAGCTTGGCGATGATCAGGATACGCTGATGCAGATGGAGGCGCTGGAATTCGCGGAGGCGCCGGTGGAAAGCATTGCGGCGGAAACCGATGAAGGCATGGGCCGGCTGGCGGATGCCATTATCGGCGCCGATGCGGTCTACGTGATTTGAAAGGACAGAATATGACGGATTCCAAGAAGATTCTACTGATACATGCGCCGCACAAGCCTGTTAAGGCAGGCGAGAGCATAGATCTTTCACGCCTGGCCGACGCCCTGCGGGCGCGTGGGGCCGAGGTGGAGTCGCTGGCGTTCGGCGAACGGGTCGACTATCTGCTGGATCAGTTCGAGGCCGGCGCCCTGCCCGTGGTCTTCAGGGGCGAGCAGGGCGCCTGAACAGTATTGCAATTTCCACAGCCTGCCGCCGGAACGGGTAGTCTGCAATCGCCGCCAAGGGATGGCTTCCATCTAACTTCATGTTTTTTCAGCTGAACAGATTGTGGCACGAAGGCTGCTAACTGAATGATCGAAGTGCCGCCCCTGGGACCCCGATAACCGGGTGTTCGTGGCGGGTTCCAAAATAGCTCGCGGAGGAGAGCAGATGAATACATACCTGAATGCTTTGAGATGGCCGCGATCCGCTGCGATGGTGGGCGCGTACCTGTTGTCCGCATCAGTGCTGGTGGGTTGCGGCGGTGGCGAGGACAGCACTACTGGTATTGTGACGCCGCCGGGCGGCGAGCCGACGCCGATCGTCGTCAACAGTCCTGCACAGATTGCGCAGGAATCCGCGGATGACTACAACGACAACGAGAACGGCCTGATCACCGGTGCGACCCTGAAGCGCTGGAAGGATGACTGGCTGAATGAGAGGCCGGCGGGCATCACCGGAAAACTGGTGATTCTGCAGGTCACGGAGGGCCCGGGGGGTTCCGAGTACATCCTGCCCGATGATAAGAACGTATTTACCTATCTGTCTGATGGTAACGAATGGATTGAAACCCGCTCCAACGGCGTGATCTATACCCGCAGCATGGTCCCCAGCGGGGCCACTATGGATGCCCAACTCAAGAAATATAACATCGATCCGCACAAGGATATGATCGTTGTTGCCATGGGTACAGGTGGTACGGGTAATGCCATGCGCCAGGGCCGGGTCTGGTATGCACTGCGCTATTGGGGCGTGGAGGCTGAACATCTGGCCATCCTCAACGGCGGTAATGGTTGGTTGAACGGTAACGGCATGACGGGTGCTGATTTTACCGATACCGCATCGACCCCGCCGGAGAGTGGTATTGTCAGCGTCAAGTCGCTGGCTGCTGACAATACCCAGTTGCAGGCAACCGTGCAGGATATGCTTGCGGTGCTGCCAAGCAGTGACACCAATGTGCTGGATGACGGGGTATTCATCTGGGACGCGCGCGGCATGAATCAGTACAGCGCCGGCGAGGATGACGGTACCGGTACGCCGGTCGTTCCGTTCACGGATACCTTCCAGAACAGTGGCTCACGCCAGGGGCATCCCTGGGGTGCGCTGCAGCTTAACTTCACCAACTTCCTGGATTCGACTCAGGGGTACCGTTACAAGGACAAGGCTGAACTGGAGGCCTATCTCAATGGCGGCGCCACTGATTCGGGCGAGGCCTTCGTGGATAACACCTACCAGCCTGTGGGTGTGGGTAATGCCTATCAGGACGGCGATACCGTTTACACCTACTGTGAAACCACCTTCCGTGCCATGATCACGGGTGTGACCAGTGCGGTGATCCTGGGTAAGCCGACCCGCTTCTACGACGGTGCCATGGTGGAGTGGAGCTCCCTGTCCTATCTGCTGGACTGGAGCGGCGACTACATCCTGCCCATCGATTCGCCCTGGCGGACTGACGTGGTGTCCTTCTACCAGGAGCAGCCCGATCCGAATGAGGTAGAGCCGCGCCAGATCGACGATGCCTATGCCGACAACACCAATGCCATCATCCTGGCGGACAAGGCCTACAAGACCGGCTCCAGCTCCAGCGATGACGGCGGCAGCAGCGGTGGCGGCGGCGCCCTTCCGCCCAACCCTTGTGGGGGCTGACTCCTCCAGGCCCGGTACTGTCCGGGTCCCCACTTGACGTCGTATCATTACGTCCCCGGCTACCGCCAGGTAGCCGGGTCTTCTTTTGTTGAGGGGAGACAAATCAGATCATGAGGCCGGGTGCAGCAGCGCTCCTCCTGATCGCCCTGGTGGCGGCCGGAGGTGCATGGTGGATGGTTTCCAGTCATGGTCAGGGTCGCAGCGCCGAGGGTGTCGATGCCTTCCTGGAGCGCCACTGGAGCAAGCCGCTGCCGCCGCAGGGCGCGCCCCCCGATCATTTCAGTCCGCGCGAGGCCTCGCTTTCACCGCAGTCCTGCGCCGAGTGCCACGCCGAGCAGCACCGGGACTGGAGCGGGAGTCTGCACAGCCGGACCATGGACAAGGGCATCCTCTGGCAGGCGCGGGTGCTGCCCTCGGATCAGGTCAAGCGCTGCCTGGACTGCCATGCGCCGCTGGCCGAGCAGAAGGCCCTGCTGGCGCAGTCGCTCGGCTGGCCCGAGGCGCCGCAGGATCCGCCGCCGGAATATGTCAGCCCAGATCTGCACCGGCAGGGCCTGGTCTGTGCCGCCTGCCATGTCCGTGCCCACCAGCGTTTCGGGCCGCCGCCCGGGCCGGGACGGCCCGCCGGGGATACTCCGGGGTTGCCCCACGACGGCTTTGTCGCGAGTGCCGCCTTCGCCGACAGCCGGTTCTGCGCCAGCTGCCACCAGTTTCCGGAGGACGGCCCGGCGCTCAATGGCAAGCTGCTGGAAAACACGCTGAACGAATGGCGCGCCTCGCGTCATGCCCGGGAAGGCAGGCAGTGTCAGACCTGTCACATGCCCGATCGCAGGCATGAATGGAAGGGTATCCACGATCCGGGGATGGTCCGCCAGGCGCTGAGCGCAGGCATCAGGACCGAGGCGGAAGCGGCGGGCCGGGTGCGGGTGCGCGCCGAAATCCGCAATACGGGCGCGGGGCATTATTTCCCCACCTATCTGGTGCCCAGGGTCAGGCTGCAGCTGGTCGCCGAGGGCGGTGCCGGGGGCGAGCGGCATGTCCTGGACGAGGCGATCGTGAGCCGGGAGACGGACATCTGGCTCAGCGAGGAATACAGTGATACCCGGCTGGCGCCGGATGCGGCACAGATGCTCGAGGGCCTGTTGCCGGAGATCGGATCGACCGAGTGGCGACTGTACGTGCAGGTGGATGTCGCCCCTAAGGAGCACTATGAACGGATGTTCGCGGGGGTGCTGAACGACAGCGAGGTGAAGCTGGACCGGGAGACGCGCACCATCCTGGCGGCCGCGCTGGCGGAGGCGCGGAACACCCGGTATGTCCTGCGCCTGGGCGAGCGGGCGCTGACACACGGGATTGCAAATTGAGACGGGCTGCAGCTAAAGGCCTGAATTGCAATTGTCCCGAGCGGGTGCTTTGCCTTGATTATTATTTAAAAACAGTAAGTTATATATATTGGCGCGCTATGTGCTTTAGACTGGGGCGTGATCAGGCTGATGGACATTGAGGCGATGTGGAAAACGGCAATGCGGCCGACTCTGGTTGCGGTGACGTTTCTGGCGCTGATGCCCGTCCATGGGACGGTGCATGCAGATCAGCAAACCGAGCCGACCGCAGCGGCGGGTGGGGAGCAGAAGGCAGAGCCGCGCTCCCCGCGCTTGAAGTTCCGCTCCCGCGGTCCGGCCTGCATGTGCCTGAGCGGGCTGAGCGAGGCGGATATCCAGGCCGCGCAAAGCAGGCGTGAAGATGGTACGGAGAAGCTTGAATCCATTATCCGGGATCAGTGAGTCAATCAGGAGGAGATAGAGATGATGTTGAAGAAGATATGGAGCGGCCTGTTGCGGCAGATGCGGTTGCTGGCGGTGCTGTCGGGCGTGGCCATTGCCGGCGGAGCGGCATGGTCGTATTTGAACGATACCCTCTCCGACGACGCGGTCGGGGCACTGGCCCAGTCCGATGCGGAAACGGCCGTACAGGCCTCGGCCTGGGGTAATCAGGTGCTTGAGGAGATCCACAAGCACGTCGCGGCCGGCATTCCGATCCGTGTCGCCAATGCCTGCGGTCTGGGTGCCTCTTCCTGCTTCAAGTGCCATAACGGCAACCGCGCAGAAAAGCCCGGCGAGGATCCTGAGCAGGATCCCTGGCATGTGCATCACCAGAAGGTGAACAATTCCTGCGCCGGCTGCCACCAGGGTAATCCGCGCCTCATGAAGGAATCGATTGCACACCGGGGGCTGGTCGCCAATCCCGCCTCCAAGCCGGAATCCACCTGCTTCAGCTGCCATGGATCGGATGAGACGAATCTGGTCGATGTGTACCGGAAGCTTACAGACGCGACGGGGGAGTAAGAAGATGAAGAAAACGATGAACAGTCAATTTCGCCGCATCCGTCAGGGAGCGCTTCCGCTGGCAGTCATGATGGCAGCTGTATCCAACGTGCAGGCCGGGCCCACCATCACCTACGGCGAGCAGGGCTTCGTGACACTGAATTATGCCGTGCAGATGTGGGGGCAGTATCAGGACTACACTTCCAATACCGACTCCGGTGAAACCACCGACCTGTTCCTGCGCCGCAACCGGATCACGCTCTCCGGCCAGTACAACGACTATGTCGGTTTCTATGCCCAACTCGAGGCGGGCAATGACAGCAAGGAAGGCGTCAATGACAAGAACGTGTTCTACCGCGACGCCTACCTGACCCTGGACTGGTCGGACAGCGTGCGCTTCATCGCGGGACGGTTCAAGAACACCTTCACCCGCGAGAATCTCGAGGCCTGCCTGGAGCCGCTGACGCTGGATCGTGCGGAAAGACTGGCCTACACGCCCTTTGGTGGCACGCGTGACACGGGTGTCGCCATGTGGGGCAACATGGCGGATGCGAAGTTCCAGTATCGCGTGATGGTCTCGGATGGCCGCGAAGGCGATGAGGTGGTGGAGGATTCACCCCGCCTGACCGCGCGTGCGCACTGGACCTTCTGGGATCCGGAGTACGACTACGGCTACCGCGGCACCTACCTGGGAACACGCAAGGTCCTGACTATCGGCGCGGCCTACGACATGCAGAATGACGTTGCCTATGCCGATTATCCCAGCCGGACGGGTGCGAGCGACTATGAAGCCTGGACGGTGGATGCCTTTATGGAGTACCCCACATCCCAGGGTACGGTGACGGCATCGGCCGCATATATGGATTTCAGCACGGATGATGCGATTAACGGTAGTCCGGATCCGGCGCTGCCGCCCACCAGTGAACTGGATGGCTATTATGTCAAGGCCGGTTACCTGCTGCCCAACAAGGTGGGTGTCGGCCGGCTGCAGTTCTTCGCCCGCTACGAGGACCTGGATTACGGGGTCGACAGCGGTTACTACACCAACACCTGGAAGAGCGTCGGTGCCAACTATTACATCAACGGACAGCAACTCAAGGTGACCTTCGAGTATGCCAATGTTGACTACGACAAGCAGCACCCGACGCTCCAGTCACTGCGCGACCACGACCAGGTCACGCTGGGTCTGCAGCTGATCTTCTGATAAACTGATCTGGCTCGGACCCGCCGATTGTGGCGGCGTCCGGGCCAGAATCATCTGAGTCAGCACCGGCCAGACTGAGGCCGGCAACGGGTGTGGACTGTGGCAATTTCTACTGCGGTGGATCGAGGCCGTAACGGCCGCGACCCGAACGAGTCGCGTGCGCGGGCCGACTGCGCCCTCGGAATGGTGATCAGCGCGGTAGGCGTGGTCATCGCTGTAGTCCTCGTCTTCTATTCCCGCCGGCTCGGCGAACTGCCGGTCTTCCTGTTTCTGCTTCCCGTCGGCGTGCTGCTGGCTGCGCTCGGCTTTTTCATGTACCGGATGATCCGGTATCGGCAGATACTCGGCATCATGCATGCAGGTATGCGGGATGCGCAGGATGGAGTGCTGTCCCCGGTCGATGTGGGCCGGATACGCGATCCCTACCTCAGGGAGTTGATCGCGGATTACAACTCCATGATGACCAGTCTGCGGCGCGTGTTCTCCACGGTCGAGGAGTGCCAGAACCGCTTTCTGAACGAACGCAACCGCATCAATGCTGTATTGCAGAGTCTGCCGGGCGCGCTGTTGAGCGTCGATGACAATCTGTATATCAATGCGGTGAATTCGCAGGCCGAGACAATGTTCGGCGATTCCGAGGATGAGCTGGTCGGGCGCAGCCTGTTCGATCTGCTGACGCTGACGGAGTCCGATCGGAATCTGCTGCGCGATGCCTTCCTGTACAAGCGCCATATCACCAACCAGGAAATCAATATCCCGCTCAAGGGCGAGAAGCGCTATCTTTCACTGAATCTGTCTTTCATCACCCAGGCGGACCCGGACATGGGGGCGGTGATCACCCTGCAGGACATCAGCGACTACAAACGGCTGCAGGAGAATGTCTATAACCAGGAGAAGCTCGTCGCCATGGGCGAAATGGCGGCCGGCGTGGCGCATGAGCTCAACACGCCGCTGGGCAGCATTGTCGGCTATGCGCAACTGTTGCGTGACGCCATGGGCGAGAACCGCAAGGCGCATGAATGGACGCGCATCATCTGCGACGAGGCGCGCCGCTGTTCCAGGATCATCGACGATCTGCTGCACTACGCGCGCAGCCGCGACGAATGCACCAATGATGTCTGCGAGATCAACGACCTGGTGCGCAACGTCAGCGAGACCTTCGTCAGCTGCAGGATGAAGCGTTACAATATCAATGTGAGTCTGGACCTGCTCGAGGGCGAGACCTGGGTCGAAGGCGGCTGCGGCCAGCTCGAGATCGTTCTGGTCAATCTCATGCTGAATTCCATTCAGGCCCTGGCAGGCGAGGACAATGCCGCTATCAATGTCCGCACGGAATTGAGCGGTGATGACCGCGCGCGCCTGATCGTCGAGGACACTGGTCCCGGCATCCCGGAAGACGTCAGAAGTCGGATCTTCGATCCCTTCTTCACCACCAAGGACGTGGGCAGCGGTTCCGGACTCGGTCTGGCCATCTGCCAGGCCATGCTCAACCGGCGCGGCGCATCGGTATGGTACGACGCCAGCTACACGGGCGGGGCCCGGTTTATCGTGGAGCTTCCGCGCGTTTTGAATGAGGCAGACAGATGAGCGCCACTGCGGCCGAGACAAACGAAACAACCAACCCGGGTGCGCGTCCTCTGGTTCTCGTCTGCGAGGACGATGCCGCAATGCGCGAACTGGTTGCCAGCGTGATATCGCGGCTCGATGTCGAAGTGGTTCAGGCGGACAGTTCGCAGCACGCACTGGATTTCATCGAGAACAACGACGTGGCGCTGCTCGTGACCGACCTGAAGATGCCGGGCGTGGACGGCATGCAGCTGCTGAAGTTCGCGCGCTCGCACAATGCGATGACGCAGGTGGCGATCATCACCGGCTATGCCTCAGTGGAATCAGCCATCGACGCGCTGAAATCCGGGGCCTTCGATTACATCAAGAAGCCCTTCGACAACGACGAGTTGTTCTGCGTGGTCGAGCGCGCGCTGGAGCACTATCAACTGCGGCGGGAAAACCATGAGCTGCGTGAGCAGAACCGTCTGATCCGCGGGGAGGACGAGGGTTTCGTGGGGCGCTCCCAGTCGGTGTCCCGCATGCGCAAGCTGATCGATGCCGCTGCGGAATTCGACTGCACTGTGCTCATCACCGGCGAGAGCGGCTGCGGCAAGGAACTGGTTGCACGGCAGATCCACGAGCAGAGCGGCCGCCGGGACAAGAGTTTCGTGGCGATCAACTGCGCCGCCATTCCGGAAAACATCATCGAGAGCGAACTGTTCGGCTATGTCCGCGGCGCCTTCACCGGGGCCGAGCGCAACAAGAGCGGCCTGTTCGAGGCGGCTGACGGCGGGACGCTCTTTCTCGACGAGATCAATAATGCCTCCCTGTCGCTGCAGGCCAAGCTGCTGCGCGTGCTGCAGGACGGTGCCTTTTACCGTATGGGCGACACGACGCCGCGCAGCGTGAATGTACGCGTACTCGCGGCCAGCAACCGCTCGATTCAGGATCTGATCGCAAAGGGCGACTTCCGTGAGGATCTCTATTACCGGCTGAAGGTGATCGAAATCCACATCCCCGCGCTGCGTGAGCGCAGGGATGACATCCCGTTGCTGGTGAACCACCTCGTGAATCATATCTCGGCCCGCCTGGGCAAGCGCGTGCGCGGCGTCAGCACGCGCGTCCTGGGCGCCTTCATGCGCTACGAATGGCCCGGCAACGTGAGGGAACTGGAGAACATGCTGGAACGCATGATCATCCTGGCCGAAGGGGAAGTGATCGATGTCGATCTGCTGCCGCCGGAGATCACCGAACCCCGGGAGCAGGTCGGCAAGGCGCTGGATTACATGGCGCCGCAGAGCCTGGAGGACATCGAGGCCTATTTCATCAAGAAGACGCTGCGCGAGACCGGCGGCGACCGCGGCCTGACCGCGGAGATCCTCGGGATCGACAAGTCCACCCTGTGGCGCAAGATCAAGCGCTACCACCTCAACGACAAGGAATGAACATGACCCAACCTGACTGGCGGTATCTCAGGCAGCTGGCCGGCATGTCCCTGCTGGCATGCATGCTGACCCAACCGGCGCTTGCCGAGTCGGCGGATGAGCGGCTGGAGCGGCTGGAGCGCGAGATCAGGGAACTGCGCGAACTGATGCAGGAGCAGAACCGGGCCGGGGCCGAGGCTGAAGCCCAGGCAGGGGCGGCCGAAGCCCGTCAGCCTGCGCCGCCGGTCGAGTACCGGAGTTACCGCCAGCCCATGCACACCGGCCGCCCGGGCGGCATGATGCGCTATTACCTCAGCAGCGAGACGCTGGACAGTCAGCCGCCCTCCGCCATGGAGCCGACGGTTTCCGGGCGGGTGGCCGAGACCCATGAGATCAGCTTCGACCCGGTGGAGCACGACGTCACCGGGGCCGGCCCCTTCTCCGATTACCATGATCCGTCGGCCTATCCCTATGCGGGGATCGAGCTGGTCGGGGAACTGCCGGTTGCCGAGGCGGGCGAATATCAGTTCGTCATCTACCCCAAGCCGGCCCGCCAGGGTGGCGCCAACGTCTCCACCCGCATGAGCGCCTGGTTGAGTGTGGATGACGAGCCGGTGCTCGAATTCAGGGATACGCCGAGTTGGGCCAGTCAGCGCGGGACGGTCCGGCTCGAACCGGGGGTGCATCGCATCCGGGTCTGGGCCGTGGCGGCCTCGGACGGCTTCGGTCCCAGTCCGGTGGAGAGTCAGCTGCTGCTGGAGCTTAAGGGGCCGGGCGATGCCTCGCCGCGTCCCCTGGATGATCTGCGGCTTCCCCGCGACTGACCGCTGCCTGGCGTACCCTCATGCCCCGCCCATCAGGGCGTGGCCGGTCAGGCCGACGGCAAAACCGAAAATCGCGCCCAGTGGCGGGGCCCAGTGCCGGTCCAGCCGCGACTGGGGCGCGATGTCCTGGAAGATCAGATACAGGATGCCGCCGGCAGCTGTGAGCATGATCGCTCCCAGCGCATAGGGGGAGTCGGCCAGCAGTGCCCAGCCCAGCAGTCCGACCAGCGGACCGAGTCCGGCCAGCGCCAGCATCAGCAGCAGCACATGGCGTCGGCGCCGTCCGCCGTGGATCAGTTCGCGGTAGGCGTTGAAGCCTTCGGGCAGGTTCTGCATGCCGATGAAGAAGGCGAACAGTGCCGCGCTGCCGGAGCCGACGGCGAACATGCCGCCCAGGGCGACGGACTCGGGGATGTAGTCGAGCAGCATGCCCAGCAGCTGCGGGGATTCCCTGCGGTGCACCCCCAGCCAGCGCTCCAGCTGGAAGAAGATCAGGCCGCCCAGGATCAGAAACCCCACCCCGGCGAGGCTGCCGTTGAAGTGCTGCATGCCTTCGGGGATGAGCACCAGCGCCACCGCCCCCAGCAGGATGCCGCCGCCGAAGGCGATCACGAAATGCCTGAATTCCCTTTCCAGCCAGCGCGGCTGGATATGCTCGATGCAGGCAAGCAGCCCACCGAGCGGAATGCACAGTCCCGCAGCGGCGGTGTAGATGAGGATGCGCGCGAGTTCGTCCATGCCGTGCCGCGGGGGCTGTTGTTGTCGTCTGGTTTCAGTCCGTGCCGGGCACGCCGTCGAAGAAATCCACTCGCCCGGACTCGAGGTTGTATTCGGCCCCGACCACCAGCAGGCCGTCGTTGGCGATCAGTTCCTCCAGAATCGCCGAGCCGTGACGCAGGTGATCGGCCGAGGCACTCACGTTGGCACGGGTGGCGGCCTCGATCAAGCCGGTCGGATCGCGGCCGGTATCGGATGCGACCAGACCCTCCACGGCCGGGCGGATGCGGTTGACGATGGAACGGACATTGTCCGAGTGACTGCCGGGCCGCTGCAGGTCGTCCACTGTGGCCTGGATGGCGCCGCAGTGGGTGTGGCCCAGCACCACCACCAGCCGGGTGCCGAATTCGGTCGCGGCGAACTCCACGCTGCCCACCTGCGAGGGCGCGACGATGTTGCCCGCCACACGGATCACGAACAGATCCCCCAGGCCCTGGTCGAATACCATCTCCGCCGGGGCGCGCGAGTCCGAGCAGCCCAGGATGATGGCGAAGGGTTCCTGCCGCAGCCCGGCAAACTGGCCGCGCTGGGTCTGGCTGAGCAGATTGTCCAGGCTGCGCACATTGGTGGCGAAGCGTTCGTTGCCATCCCGGAGCCGCTGCAGGGCCTGCTCTGCATCAATCATTTTCGAAAAACATCCAGATAAACATAGATTAAAGATTATATGGCAGCGCGGGACGCAAAAACACCGCCGCGGTGTGAATTCCCCTCCCGTGCGCCTGCGGCAGGCGGGAAAATAAAATTGAAATAACGATAGCTTTATGGACAGGCATGGCCTATAGTGGGTCTCAGCGACAGATATCGATATTGGCAGTTTCAGCAGTTCCCACCGGTTACTTCTCGAATCCCCTTTCCATACCTGTACGCGAAAACCCTCATTATTTGATTTGAAAAGGTATATATAAAATGGCTACAGGTACTGTAAAGTGGTTCAACGAAGCCAAGGGCTTTGGTTTCATCTCTCAGGACGACGGCGGCGCGGACGTGTTCGTGCATTTCAGCGCCATCCAGGGCAGCGGTTTCAAGACCCTGAACGAGGCACAGGCTGTCAGCTTCGACCTGGAGCAGGGCCCGAAGGGTCCCCAGGCGAGCAACGTCGTCCCCCAGTAAGCAGGACGCACCCCGCTGCCCGGAACGGCCGCGCCAGCGCGCGGCCACTCCGGTGCGGCACCCCGGGCCGGGGCCTGTCCTTTCCATTGAGGGGGCAGGGTCCGGCCTTTTTCATGCCGCGCCAGCGGCGCGAAGAGCGGACTGACAGCCGCCTTGTTCATACGAACCAATTCAGGGAGAGAGTCTTATGAAGACCCTGTTCGTGGGCAACATTGCCCCCCAGGCTACGGAAACCGACATTACGGATCTGTTTGCCGAATTCGGCACCGTGCGCAAGCTGGAGATGCCGCGTGACATCTTCACCGGCAAGTGCCGCGGCTTTGCCTTCATCGACATGGAAGGCCACGAGGCCCGCGCGGCGATGACTGCGCTCAACGGCAAGACCTTCATGGACAGCAGTCTGAAGGTGCGTGATGAGAATCCGAAGAAAAAGGGCCGGGGCGGGCGCCGGCGCTAGAATTCACCTGCCGGGCGCAAGCGGCCGGCATTCCGACAGCAGGGTGATCGGCTCGGCGGTATGGTCGGCTGCCAGAAAGGAAAGCCTGCCCCGCCCGCCGCTGATATGCCAGCGCAGCCCGACCTGTTCGTCCAGGGATACATAACGCAGCCCCGAGGCCGCCGGCCACTCCCGCATCAGGCTCAGTCGCCCGTCATGATACAGCGCCGCGAACGAGCGGCCATCTTCCAGCGCCGGATAGGCGACCTGGAGCTGCCTGCCGTTCCCGCATCGATATCGAATCGTCTCCCGCGGCCATGCCGGTGTGGTCAGCGCCTCACGGGAAACCTGCGCGCCGTTTCCACCCGGCCCGGGAAGATCTGTGCAGCCGGGCCCGGTACAGGCCGTTGCGCCCAGCAACGCCATGGCGATCCCAAGCATGATGAACGCCAGGATGATGCCGAAGACGACATCAACGGTGCGGTCGAACAGGGCTTTGAGGCGATGTGTCGGCATGGTTGGGCGCGGGTGGTCAGCCGCGACCAGTATGGCAGATTCCCGGGTGGGTAAAAATCCCGGAGCGGGCGGCGCCGCCGGCCTGCTTCAGCCTGCGGTCAGGCGGATGAGAAAATACCCGAATTGCTGAGTCGAACCGCCCGGTGTGGCATGTGCCTCCGCGCGCGTGCTCTGTAGTGCGAACCCCGGCCCCAGTTCGCCCATCAGGCGATCGGCATCGTACTGGACGATATCAAGGCCGCTGCAGCGGGTCGGACCGCCGATGGCGAAGGCAGCGATAATGACATGCCCGCCCGGGACAAGCGCCCGCTGCAGCGTCTGTACATACCGTTGCCGCTCGTCCGCCGTGGTGAGGAAATGGAACACGGCACGATCGTGCCATAAGGCATACCGGCGGCCCGGCTGAAAGGCCGTGATGTCCGCCTCGAGCCACTCGACCCGCTCGGCCGATGCCCCCAGCCGCCGGCGGGCGCAGTCCAGGGCGCGGGCGGAGAGGTCCAGCAACGACAGATCCGTGTAGCCCAGCGCCAGCAGCCGGTCCACCAGCACCGAGGCGCCGCCGCCGACGTCGATAATGGGCGCGTCCGGCGCAACGCCGGCCTGCCGGATCAGTTCCAGCGACAGCGCCGGCTCCTGCTGATACCAGCTGACCTCCAGCGGCGATTTGTCGCGGTAGATGGATTCCCAGTGTGACTTTCTGTCGGTCATGCAGGACACGCTGCAGGAAGGCGGACGGCATGGCATTGACCGGCATCAAGCCCGGTATGCGATTGCAGCAGGATTCAGGTGCCGGCGTCCGGGGCGTAGGGCTTGACCAGGTCCTGCTCGGCGGGATGGTTTCTGGCCACGACGGCGCGTGCCGGCTCGGTCGCGCTCAGATTGATGGCCTCGTGCGGGACCCCGGGCGGCACGAACAGAAAGTCCCCTGCACGACTGACGGTCTCGTGCTCGAGCCCCTCACCCCAGCGCGTGCGGACACTGCCCTCGAGCACATAGATGCCGGTCTCGTAGCCCACGTGGATGTGCGGCTCGGCGCGCGCCCCCGGCGGAATGACCACCACATGCATGGACAGGCCGGCGGCGCCGACCGTGTTGCCCGAGATGCCGACGAAGTAGGGCAGCCGCTGCTTCGTCATGACCTCCTGATCCGGACGGATGGCCTTCACACTGAGTGTTTCATCGCTCATCGCGAGACACTCGAGCAAGGCCAGGGTTTACTGCAGTGCAGGCGTTTCGCCCCATATATCCTCCAGCCGCTGATCCCGGCCGCAGTTCCAGCGGTAGAATTTGTATCGGACAGGATATTTTCTGTAGTAATCCTGGTGATAGCTTTCCTCGCCCCGGATCGGGTAGAAGCTGGTCAAGGGCAGGACGGGCGTAACCACCTCCCGGCCCGGAAAGCGTTCCACCACTTTCCGTTTGGATGCCTCGGCCAGGTTTCTCTGCCGCGCATCGGCGACGAATATGGCGCTCAGATAACTGGGCCCCTTGTCGCAGAACTGCCCTCTGCCGTCAAACGGGTCGATGTTGATCCAGTAATGGTCCAGCAGTTCCCCATAGGACACGACTTCCGGATCGTAGATGACCTTGACTGCCTCGTAATGCCCCTCGTGGTTGCCCTCGTAGGTCGGGTTTTTCAGCGTTCCTCCGGTGAAACCGCTGATGACCTCGCTCACGCCCGCCACCTTCTCGAAATCGGCCTCCATGCACCAGAAGCAGCCGCCGGCGAAAACCGCGGTTTCGGCGCGCGTGACCATGCTGGCGAACAACATCAGCAGGATCGAAGACAGGCAACAGGACAGTTTCATCGGATCAGGTGCCCTTCGGTTGCCCGGCATCGGGCCTAGTCGCACTCCAGATCGTGGATGTGCAGGCCCTCGTCGAGGAAGTCGGCGAGCAGGGGGTGGGCAATGAGATATTCGGCGGTGGCCTCGTTCCACGCATCGGCGGCCTCCTGCAGGGCGTCGTCCCATTCCTCCAGCGAGTAGTCGCCGCGGCCGAGCCAGAGCAGGGCGACGATCTGCTGCTGCTGGTCGGGATCGAGGTCGTCGATGATGGACTTGAACTCCTGGAAGGTGGTGTCGCCGGTGTGATCGGCGAGCATCTGCACGGCCCAGTCGCCGCTGGGGCTGTCGGGCACCTCGGGGATGACCACGGCCTCCTGGCCGTGGAATTCGTGGGCCAGGGCGATCAGGCGGCAGACGGTTTCGGAGTTGATTTCGAGCATGCGGTTTCCGGATGGTTGGGTTGGTGTCGAACCGGGCGGGGGCTGCCGGCGTGCATCTATGACGTTAGTCACAGCGGCGGTCCTTGGCAAGTGGCCGTGGCCGGCACAGGCGTTACAATAAGACAATGGATATTCTGTATCTGCTCATTCCGCTGGCGCTGGTGCTGCTGCTGATCGCGATCGGGGCCTTCATCTGGGCCTCGCGCTCGGGTCAGTTCGACGATCTTGAGGGCCCGGCCCACCGCATCCTGATGGATGACGATGACCCGCGGATCCCGGGGCGTGGCAAACCGGACGCGGACGCCGGGCCGGGCGGGGATGGCGCGGACTTGAAGCGCCGGCAGGATTAATATAAGATTCCGCTAATATTTTGACGGTTATTGGTGCGGAGGCGCGGCATGTTTACCTTCCAGAATTTCCCCATGGTCATTGTCATCGCGCTGATCGTGATGGCCTACCTGAGCTTCTTCTCGGTGTTGCTGGCCGGCTGAGTCCGGATCCCGCACACACGAAAACGGCCCCGTTCGGGGCCGTTTTCGTTTCCGTGACTGCCTTCGGACTCAGGCGGCAATGGCGGTCTTGAGCTTCTTGATGGCATTGGCCTCCAGCTGTCGGATGCGCTCGGCGGACACGCCGTAGCGGTCGGCCAGTTCGTGCAGCGTGGCCTTGTTGTCGGCCAGCCAGCGCTGAGCCAGGATATCGCGGCTGCGCTCGTCCAGCCCGGCCAGGGCCTGGTACAGGGCCTGCTGGTTGTGGTCCTCCCAGTCGTCGGATTCCAGCAACTCGGCCGGGTCGGTGTTCGGGGCGCTCAGGTAGGCGGCCGGTGAGAAGCTGCGGCTGTCCTCGTCGCTGTCCTCACTGCTCATGTCGAAGCCCACGTCCTGGCCGGACATACGCGATTCCATCTCGCGCACCACCTCGGGTTTCACGCCCAGGTCCTCGGCCACGGCCCGGACCTCGTTCTCGGTGAACCAGCCCAGGCGCTTCTTGGCCGAGCGCAGGTTGAAGAACAGCTTGCGCTGGGCCTTGGTGGTGGCCACCTTGACGATGCGCCAGTTGCGCAGGATGAATTCGTGGATCTCGGCCCGGACCCAGTGCACGGCGAAGGAGACCAGGCGCACGCCGACCGTGGGATCGAAACGCTTGACCGCCTTCATCAGGCCGATGTTGCCCTCCTGGATCAGGTCACCCAGGGGCAGGCCGTAGCCGCTGTAGGTGCGGGCCACATGCACCACGAAGCGCAGGTGTGACAGCACCAGCTGGCGGGCGGCCTCCAGGTCGCCGTCCTCGCGCAGGCGCGTGGCCAGCTGCCGCTCCTCGTCGGCGCTGAGCATCGGGAAGCTGTTGACCTGCTGGATGTAGCCGGTCAGGTCGCCCCGGGCGAGCGTGAGCTGGTGTTCCGGCTGTACTGCAACCATCGCATGGGTCATAGAATGGGTTCCTCCACTTCACTGCTGCCTCGAGTTTAGCACTCGAGTCATTGGAGTGCCAATCCCCGGGGAAAGTTCCGCGCTTCCTGAAAAAAATCAATAAATCAGGCGCATACCCGGTTACGGCCGGTTTCCTTGGCGGTGTAGAGGGCGCGGTCGGCCAGATCCAGCAGGGCGGTGAGGTCGGCATCGGGGCAGGTCTCGGTCGAAGCCACGCCGACGCTGACCGTGATGATATGGCTGGCCGGGCGCAGGGCCTCGATGCCTGCGCGCAACTCCTCGGCGCGGGCCTGGGCCTCCTCCAGCCGGCAGCGGGGCAGCAGGACGGCGAATTCCTCGCCGCCGAAGCGGGCCACCAGGGTCCCTTCGCGCACCGATGCGTTGAGCAGGGCGCCGACCTCCTCCAGTACCTGGTCGCCGGTCAGATGGCCATGGCTGTCATTGAGACGCTTGAAGTGGTCGATGTCCAGGAGCAGGGCGGCGACCGGCTGGTTGCGCCGGTCTTCCAGAAACCCGGCGCCCTGACGCAGGAGGTGGCACTTGTTGCGTACGCCGGTGAGGCTGTCGGTGGTGGCGAGCAGGCGCATTTCCTCGGCCTGCAGCTTGAGGGCGGTGAACTGCTGCTTGATCAGCAGCAGCGAGCGAACACGCGCCAGCAGGATCTCCTCGACGATGGGCTTCTGCACGAAGTCGTTGGCCCCGGCATGGAATACCTCCACCTGGCGGTCGGGACTCTCGGCGGTGGTCAGCACCAGTACCGGCATTTCCTGCTGGGTGAAGCGGAACTTGCTGCGAATGGCGTGCAGCAGGTCGCCGCCGGTCATGGCCCCCTTGAGGAAGAAATCGGTCATCACGATGTCGAAGCCGGCATCGGCCTCGGGATTGCCCGGCGCGTTGTGCTGCAGCAGTTCGATGGCCTCCTCGGCGGTGGTGGTGTGCACCACCTGCAGGCCGTGGTGTTCCAGCAGCTTCAGGGTATGGCGGGCCGTGGTGGGACTGTCCTCGACATACAGCACCCGGCCGACCAGACCGGGATTGCGCTGGGTGAATCCCTTGATGAATTCCACGAAGGCCTGGTAGCCGAGGGACTTGTCGAAGTAGTCGGTGACCCCGGCGGCGAAGCCCTCCTGCAGCAGGCGCTCGTTGGCATCCCCCGAGACCACGATCACGGGCGTGTGGTGATGGCTGGGGTGGGCGCGGACCTGCCGGCACAGATCCAGCCCGTCCATATCCGGCAGCAGCAGGGCGGTGGTGATCAGGTCGTAGTGCTGCTCTTCCAGCCGCGCCTGGGCCTCGCGGCCGCTGCCGCACAGGGTTAGCTGGGTCCTGGGCATCTCCTCGTCGAGGATGCGCGAAATAATGGTGCGCGCGACCTCGGAGCCGTCGATCACCAGGATACGGGTCAGTTTGCGGGACATTGTCGAGCTGCGTTCCCTGTCAGCCGGCGGAATGCGGGTTCATGCCGGGGGTAGCGGCCACGGGGCGGGAATATTGAGGTCGCGGCCGTCGGAATGCAGCCGGGGTTGAGGGTCAGTTGGTTGTTTTTCTTTGTTTTCCTGAGATGAGCCTAGCTTGGCTCGATGTCGCGCAGGTGCCGGCTCACGGCCAGGCCGGAGCCCAGCCAGCCGAGCAGGGCGCCGGCGAGCAGCAGGGTCAGGCTGTCGAGCAGGCCCAGCGGCTGCAGCAGGAAGCTGCTGTCGTAGAGCCCGGCCAGATGCGCCACCGGTCCCCTGAGCAGCAGGAAGGCGAGCTGGACCAGCATCCAGGCCAGCAGCGCGCCGCCGACCCCGTACCAGAAACCGGTGTAGAGAAAGGGCCGGCGGATGAAGGCGTCGGTGCCGCCGATCAGCTTGGTCACCTCGATCTCCTCGCGCCGGTTCTGGATGTCCAGGCGGATGGTGTTGCCCACGATCAGCAGCACCGCCAGCGCCAGCAGGGCGCCCGCCACCAGCACCCCGCGCCGGCCGATTTCCATCAGGGCGGCGAAGCGCTGCACCCACTGCAGGTCGAGCTGGGCCAGGTCGGTGCCCTCCAGGGCCTGCAGCCGTTCCAGCAGTACCTCGGCACCCGCGGGTGTGAGGTCCTGCCGGGTCGGTTCGACCACCAGCACCCCGGGCAGGGGATTGGTCTCCAGCGCGTCCAGCACCTCGCCGAAGCCGGAGTGCTGGCGGAATTCGGCCAGCGCCTCGTCGCGGGAGATATAGTTGACCGTGGAGATCTCCGGCCAGCTGCGCAGTTCCTCGGCCAGTCTGCGCGCCCTGTCGCCCGCCACTTCGTCGTGCAGGAAGACCGAGATGCTGGCCGTGCCCTCCCAACTCAGACTCAGCCGCTGCAGGTTGTCGAGCAGGGTCAGCAGCCCGCTGGGCAGGGCCAGGGCGATGCCGATCACCGCCGCCGTCATCAGGCTGGCGGCCGGCTGGCGCGCCAGCCGGCCCAGGCTCTCGACCAGCACCTGCAGGTGGCGCGCGGCATACACCCGCGGGCTGGCCAGCCGCGGCCAGCGCAGGCGCGGCCAGGTCAGCCGGGGCCCGGCGCCGCGGGGCCTGCGCTGGCGCTTGGGTGGCGGCGGCCGGCGTACGGCGGCCCCGCGTTTACGGGGTCGGCGCCCGATCACGGGGCCGTCCCGCGGGCATAGCCGGCGGCCTGCAGCCGGCCGGCCTTGAGGATCAGGATCGGGTGGTCCAGCCGCGAGATCAGGTCGATGTCGTGGGTGGCGATCAGCACCGTCACCCCGACCTGGTTGAACTGCTCGAACAGGTGCATGATCTCGCGCGACAGTTCCGGATCCAGATTGCCGGTGGGCTCGTCGGCCAGCAGCAGCGGCGGGCGGTTGACCACGGCGCGGGCGATGCCCACCCGCTGCTGTTCGCCGCCGGAAAGGGTGACGGGATAGGCGCGCTCATGCTCCAGCAGCCCGACCTTGTCCAGCGCGGCGCGCACCCGGCGGCCGATCTCGCGGTGATCGTGGCCGGCGATGATCAGCGGCAGGGCGACATTGTCGAACACGGTGCGGTCGAACAGCAGCTGGTGGTTCTGGAAGATGATGCCCACCTTGCGCCGCACGAACGGGATTTGGCGGCGGCTGACCCGGTTCAGGTTCTGGCCGTCGATGAGGATGTTGCCCGAGGTCGGCCGCTCGATCAGCGAAATCAGCTTGAGCAGGGTGCTCTTGCCGGCGCCGGAGTGCCCGGTGAGGAAGGTCAGCTGGCCGGCCGGCACATGCAGGGACAGGCCGCGCAGGGCCTCGTGGCCGCCGGGGTAGCGTTTGCTGACGTTGTCGAAGCGGATCATGGGATCAGGTTGTATCCAGACTGCAGTCTCTGCTGGCCAATGATGGCCGGACTCTGGTTTTGACCGTCATGCCGGACTTGATCCGGCATCCATGACCGCGGCGGTGACTGGATTCCCGCCTGCGCGGGAATGACGGTAACAAAGGCGGGCAGTCTCAGGCCGCCTCGCTGTCGTCGGTCCCGTCGCCGAACAGCGCGGCGACGAACTCCCCGGCCTCGAACGGACGCAGGTCCTCGATCTTCTCGCCCACGCCGATGAAGCGGATCGGCACGCCCAGGCGCCTGGCGATGGCGAAGATGATGCCGCCCTTGGCGGTACCGTCGAGCTTGGTCAGGGTCAGTCCGGTTACGCCCACCGCCTCATGGAACTGCTGGGCCTGGTTGAGCGCGTTCTGGCCGGTGCCGGCATCGACCACCAGCATCACCTCGTGCGGGGCCGCGGGGTCGAGCTTGGCCAGCACCCGCTTGACCTTTTTCAGCTCTTCCATGAGGTTGGACTGGGTATGCAGCCGGCCGGCGGTGTCGGCGATGAGCACATCGGCCCCCCGCGCGCGGGCCGACTGCAGGGCGTCGAAGATGACCGCGGCGCTGTCGGCGCCGTGCTGCTGGGCGATGACCGGGATCTCGTTGCGCTCACCCCATACCTGCAGCTGTTCCACGGCGGCAGCGCGGAAGGTGTCGCCCGCGGCCAGCATCACGCTGCGGCCCTCGTCCTGCAGGCGCCGGGCCAGCTTGCCGATGGTGGTGGTCTTGCCCACGCCGTTCACGCCCACCATCAGGATCACGTAGGGGGTGTCGGCCTGCGGAATCTGCAGCGGCACGTTGACCGGCTCCAGGATGGCGGCCATGTCCTCGCGCAGGGCGGTGAGCAGGGCGTCGGCGTCGGTGAGCTGCTTGCGCGCCACCCGCCGGGTCAGGTCCTGGATGATGTCCTGGGTCGCCTCCACGCCCACGTCGGCGACCAGCAGCTGGGTTTCCAGTTCCTCCAGCAGTTCGTCGTCGATCTGCCGGCGCAGCGAGATCAGGTCGCGCACGTCGGTGTTGAGGACGTTGCGGGTCTTGGACAGGCCGGCGCGCAGGCGGGCGAACAGGCCGCCTCCGGCCGGTTTCCCGGCGGCGGTCTGCGGCGCAGGCGCAGCGTCTGACGCTGCTGCGGGCGCCGCCGGCCTGTCCTTGTCCGCTGCGGGTTTTTTGCGTCCGAAACCAAATACCATAAGGGATGTCATTAGCCATGTGGGTGCAACAGGCTTATCCTACCACCCGACAATGACCAAGGTAAGCGAGTTCATATGATACAGTCTCCAAACCTGCCAAAGCCTCATTCAGAGCTCCACAGGACCCGGTATGCAAGGCGCATTCGCGCCGGCATAGCACTCCTGTCTCAAGCGGATGCAACGCGGCAGGCCGGGTCCTGTGGGGTAATTCGAACTCTCCTGCGGTATCTGACGCTGGCCGCGCTGTGTCTCGCCGCGACCGCCCGGGCCGGCTCCGGCCAGGTGCACGAATACACCCTGGACAACGGCATGCGCGTGATTGTCAAGGAGGATCACCGCGCCCCGGTGGTGGTCTCCCAGGTCTGGTATCGGATCGGTTCCAGCTATGAGCATGCCGGCATCACCGGTGTCTCGCACGTGCTCGAGCATATGATGTTCAAGGGTACGGACAAGCACGGCCCCGGCGAGTTCTCGCGCATCATCGCCGAGAACGGCGGGCGCGAGAATGCCTTCACCAGTCGCGACTACACGGCCTATTTCCAGCAGCTGGAGCAGAGCCGGCTGCCGGTCGCCCTCGAACTGGAAGCCGACCGCATGCGCAACCTGCTGCTGCCGGAGGAGGAATTCAACAAGGAAGTGCGGGTGGTGATGGAGGAGCGTCGGCTGCGCACCGAGGACAAGCCCGAGGCACTGACCTTCGAGCAGTTCAACGCCGCCGCCTTCCTCAACAGTCCCTACCGCAACCCGGTCATCGGCTGGATGACCGATCTGGAGAGCATGAACATCCAGGACCTGGAGCGGTGGTACCGGCGCTGGTACGCGCCCAACAACGCCATCCTGGTGGTGGCCGGCGATGTCGATCCCGACGCGGTGGCAAAACTGGCGGCCGAGCATTTCGGCCCGCACCAGGCCGAGGAGGTCGCGCCGCCCAAGCCGCGCACCGAGGTCGGGCAGAAGGGGGTGCGCCGGATCCGCGTGCAGGCCCCGGCCGAGGTTCCCTACTTGCTGTTAGGCTACAAGGTGCCGGTGCTGCTGACGGCGGAGCACGACTGGGAGCCCTACGCCCTGGAGGTGCTGGCCGGCATCCTCGATGGCGGCCAGAGCGCGCGACTGGCGCGCATCCTGGTGCGCGACCGGCAGCTGGTGGCCGAGGCCGGCGCCGGTTATGACCTCTACGGCCGCCAGCAGAGCCTGTTCCTGCTCGACGCCACCCCGGCCGAGGGTGTGGATATCGAGGAGGTGGAAAAGGCCTTGCGCGGGCAGATCCAGCGGCTGCGCAGCGAGCCGGTCTCCGCGGCCGAACTGGAGCGGGTCAAGGCGCAGGTCGTGGCCGGGCGGGTCTATGAGGAGGACTCCATCTTCTATCAGGCCATGAAGATCGGGCGACTGGAATCGATCGGGCTGGACTGGCGCGTGGGTGAGCAGTATGTCGAGCGCATTCAGGCCATCACCGCCGAGCAGCTGCAGGCAGTGGCGCGCAAGTATCTGGTCGAGGACCGCCTGACCGTCGCCCGGCTCGATCCGCTGCCCATGGATGCCGAGGCGCGCGCCCGGGCCCGGGCCGCCGGCATGGCCGGCAGCCCCCGGCATTGAACCCCACACCGATGAAGCAAGGCGGAATCATGCGCAGAATCTGTATTCTTCTTCTGGGCCTGTGCGCGGCGCTGCCCGCGCAGGCGATGGAGCCCATCCAGCACTGGCTGACGGACAACGGCGCGCGGGTCTATTTCGTGCCGGCCCCGGAACTGCCCATGGTCGACATCCGGGTGGTGTTCGATGCCGGCAGTGCCCGCGACGGCGGCCATCCGGGACTGGCCGGACTCACCAACGGCCTGCTCGACCAGGGCGCCGGTGAGATGGATGCCGACGCCATCGCCGAACGGCTGGAGTCCGTCGGCGCCCAGCTCGGCACCGGTGCCCGGCGCGACATGGCCTGGGTGAACCTGCGCAGTCTCAGCAGCGAACAGCACCTGCAGCCGGCGCTGGAGGTCTACCGCCAGGTGCTGGCGGCGCCGGCATTCGCCGAGACGGCCTTCGCGCGCGAGCGCAGGCGCACCCTGGTCGGACTGCAGCAGATGCGCCAGCAGCCTTCGCAAGTGGCCGAGCGGGCCTTCTATGCCGCGCTGTTTGGTGAGCATCCCTATGCCACGCCGAGCGAGGGTACGATTGAAAGCGTCCAGACACTGGAGCGCGAGCAGCTTGCCGCCTTCCATCGCCGCTACTACGTCGCGCGCAATGCCGTGGTCGCCATCGTCGGCGACCTGGACCGCGCCCGGGCCGAGCGCCTGGCCGCCAGCGTGAGCGGGGGACTGGCGGCAGGCGAACCGGCGCCGGCGCTACCCGCGGTCGAGTCGCTGGCGGCGGCGGACCTGCAGCGCATCGATCATCCCTCCTCGCAGAGCCACATCCTCATGGGTCAGCCCGGCATGCGCCGGGGCGACGAGGATTACTTCGCTCTCTACGTGGGCAACTATGTGCTGGGCGGCGGCGGTCTCGTCTCGCGCATCAGCGAGGAGGTGCGCGAGAAGCGCGGCCTGTCGTATTCGGCCTACAGCTATTTCCTGCCCATGGCCAGACGCGGGCCCTTGGTGCTCGGACTGCAGACCCGCAACGAGCAGGCCGACGCCGCCCTGCAGGTGCTGCGTGAGACCCTGGCGCGGTTTGTCGCGGAGGGGCCGACCGAGGCCGAGATGGAGGCCGCGCGCAAGCACATCACCGGGGGCTTCCCGCTGCGCATCGACAGCAACAGCGAGACCCTGGAGTACATCGCCATGATCGGTTTCTACGACCTGCCGCTGGATTACCTGCAGCGTTTCAATGACCGGGTCAACGCGGTCACGCGTGCCGATGTCCGCGATGCCTTCCAGCGCCGGGTACAGCCGGAGCGGATGGTGACCGTGATCGTGGGCGAGCAGCCATCCGAGTAAGGGCTTACAAAAATCATCGGTGATTGCTTACAGTTCGACGGGTGAATCGCCATTGTCCGGGACAGGTCGAGCCCTATAATCCCGTATTTCCGGCTCCACGGACGGGGCCGGTAACAAGCATAAATACACTTTGCAGGATGGAGGAAATGCCATGGACGGCAGAAAATCTTACCGGCGTGCCCTGCACGCCTCTTTGTTCTTCGCGGGTATCGCAACAACCCCGGCCCACTCGGCACTACTGCTCTCCGAAGTGCTCTACGATGCCTCCGGCGGCGACGCCGGCAAGGTATTCGTCGAACTGTACGGCCCGGCCGGACTGGACCTGTCCGGTTACGAACTGCGCGGTATCAACGGCAGCGGCGGCGATACCTACAAGACGGTCGCGCTCAGCGGCCTGATTCCCCCCGACGGCGTGTTCGTGATCGCCGATGAGGACAGCGGCGGCACCGCGGTGCCCGGCGCCGACCTGCTCGCCGACGTGGACCTGCAGAACGGGCCGGATTCGCTCGAGTTGTGGGATGGCAGCAGGGTGATCGATGCCCTGGGTTACGGCGATTTCACCAGCGCCGTGTTTGCCGGTCAGGGCGATCCGGCCCCCGACGTTTCCGCCGGCCAGAGCCTGGCACGGGTGGGCGTGACCGGCAGCAACCTGGCCGATTTCGCAGTGCTGGACGTCCCCACGCCCGGGACCACGGCCATCAGCGCCGTACCGGTCCCGGCGGCGGTCTGGCTCATGGGGTCGGGGCTGGCACTGCTGGGCACCCGGCTGCGCCGCCACGAGACCGCCTGACTGCTGCGTCCGCATTGACCCCGTCCCCGGGCGCCCGGATGATGTTCCGCTTCCAGGCGTGGGGACTGGGGCAGGCAAGGCCACGGACTTGATGCCGGATGTCGGCCGCAGGGACGCGGCCGCCAAGCCTGCAGGGATGCCTCCCGGGCGTTCCGGCATCAAGTCCGTGGCCTTGCCGGTTTCCGCGACGGTCGAGCCTCCGCGGTCGGATCTGCGGCCGGTCCCGTCACCCTTCGATATTTCATCAGCTATGGGGAAGTCATGGCCGGGCGAAACCAGTTGCGGATCATCGGGGGCGACTGGCGTGGACGGCGGCTGAAGGTCGTCGACCAGTCCGGTCTGCGTCCCACGCCCGACCGGGTGCGCGAGACCCTGTTCAACTGGCTGGCCCCGGTCATTGCCGGCAGTCGCTGCCTGGACCTGTTCGCCGGCAGCGGCGCCCTGGGCCTGGAAGCCGCCTCGCGCGGCGCGGCCGGGGTGACCCTGGTGGAGAAGGCCGGCGCCGCGGCCCGCCAGCTGCGCGACAACATTGCGCTGCTCCAGGCCGGGGATCGGCTGGAACTGGTGCAGACCGACGCGCTGCGGTTTCTGGGCCGGGCACCGGCCGAACCCTATGACGTGGTGTTCCTGGACCCGCCCTTCGGCCAGGGTTGGCTGCAGCGCTGCCTGCCCGGGCTGGCCCAGCCGGGCTGGCTGGCGCCCGGGGCATACGTCTATATGGAAGCCGAGCAGGACCTGGACAGCGCTGCACTGCAGGCCCTGCTGCCGGCGGGCTGGCAACTCATACGCAGCAGGAAATCCGGGGAGGTCGGTTATCACCTGGCCCGGGCGGATGGTTTGCAGCCGGCCCCGCAGGCGTCATAATCCGCCCATGAATGTCACAGCGGTCTATCCCGGCACCTTCGATCCCATCACCCACGGCCATACCGATATTGTCGAGCGTGCCGCGCGCCTGTTCGACCGGGTGATCCTGGCCATCGCCGCCAGTCCTGCCAAGCAACCGGCCTTCGATCTGGCCCGGCGCGAGGCGCTGGCCGGCGAGGTGCTGGCGCATCTCCCCAATGTCGAGGTGTGCAGCTTCGACGGCCTGCTGGTGGAATTCGTACGCCGCCGCGGCGCTCAGGTGATTCTGCGCGGCCTGCGCGCGGTGTCGGATTTCGAGTACGAGTTCCAGCTCGCCGGCATGAACCGGCATCTGGCCGGCGAGATCGAGACCCTGTTCCTGACGCCGGCCGAGCAGTATGCCTATGTCTCCTCCAGCCTGGTGCGGGAAGTGGCCGCCCTGGGCGGCGATATCTCGCCTTTTGTCCACGAAAAAGTTGTGGCTGCACTGAAGGCGCGGCTCGGTTAATATCGCTTTCATCTGATATACCCCCGCGCGCCCGGCGCGGCAGTCCTGAATGGAGGCGGTCATGTCCCTGCTGATCACCGATGAATGCATCAACTGCGATGTCTGTGAGCCCGAGTGCCCGAACGGCGCCATCTACCAGGGCGATGAGATCTACGAAATCAACCCCGATCTGTGCACCGAGTGCGTCGGCCACTACGAGGTTTCCCAGTGCGTCGAGGTCTGCCCGGTCGACTGCATCCTGGTCGATCCGGACAACAAGGAGACTCGGGAGCAGCTGCTGGCCAAGTACGAGAAGATCACCAGCGAATCGGCCTGATCCCAGGCCGTTTCCACCCACTTACCGACGAAATCCTTAACACCGGGCCTTCTGCCCGGTGTTTTGTATGCAACCCACTATATTTTTTGAATAATTATTTCCGGCTTATCCGTTCTCCGTCGCACGAACATGTCGGAAAAGTTTGCAAGTCCGGGTAGTGCTATCTCTGACGTAACGCATAACCCACTGTGTTTCAAGATAAAACATTGCCGGGAATAAATATTGCTTGAAAGTCAATGTAAAAATTGCATCCGCAATCAACAACTCGGATGCCAGATGCGCGCAATAATGACAACAGCGCCAACGAACAAGAACAACAGCAGGCTTGCCTGGAGGAGAAAAACCCATGGAGTATCAAAATAGTAGGGATATGCTGTGGTCGTGCAGCGGCTTGTCGGACTGGGCTCGCCGTTTCCTCGGCGGACTTGCGGCGGTAGCTGCATTCGCATTCGCCGGGCCAGTATCGGCGGTCAGCCTGGACTTCATGTGCATCACCGGTAACGACTCGGGCGATTGCGCTATCGGTGAAAGCCAGCTGACCGTGGATGTCACTGATCCGGGTGGAAACCAGGTTAATTTCCGTTTCAATAATTCCGGGTCGGCTGATTCAGCTATCACCGAAGTCTATTTCGATGATGGCGAACTGCTTGGTATAGCCGACGTGAGTCACAGTGCGGGTGATTCATGGACAGCGGGTGATGCAAGTCCTCCGGATTTGCCGGGTGGTGATTCGATTACCCCGAAGTTTGAAGTGACAGGGTATTTCAAGGCTGAGTCTGATCCGCCGCCTCCCAAGAAGGGGGTCAACCCGGGTGAATGGCTGGATGTCGTGTTCGATCTCAAGACCGGCAAAACCTTCAACGACATAATTGCTGATTTGATTTCAGGCGATCTGCGTGTGGGCATGCATGTCATAGCCTTTGACAGCGGCGGCAGTGAGAGTTTTGTCAACGACCCGGATCAGGTGATTCCGCCTTCTGCTATCCCGGTGCCGGCGGCAGTATGGCTGTTCGGTTCCGGCCTGCTGGGCTTGGTCGGGATTGCGCGGCGTCGGTACTAAACGACAGTAACAGTTTATCCTGACACACAGGGCGGCCGAATGGCCGCCTTGTTTTTTTCTGTATTCGCCTTATCGTGACTAATCTCATGTTCGCGACCAGGTAAGATCCCATGTTCCAGCGACTCCGCTACTGCCTGTCTCTATTGCAGTCTCTGCCCGTGCTGGCATTGAGCTTATTGGTGGTGGGCGTCCCCGTGCAGGTGGCCTCCGCTGCCGAGCGTCCCGGCGCCACCGCGATTGCCTCCGCGCATCCGCATGCCACCGAGGCCGGTTTCGAGATCCTGGCCGCGGGCGGGAACGCCTTCGACGCCGCCGTGGCGGTCAGCGCTGCGCTGGCGGTGGTCGAGCCCTACGGTTCCGGCATCGGTGGCGGCGGTTTCTGGCTGCTGCATGTCGCGACTGAGAACCGTGATGTCATGATCGACGGCCGGGAACGGGCGCCGCTGGCCGCGCACCGGGATATGTATCTCGACGACGCAGGTAATCTGATCCCCGGTGCCTCCATGAACGGACCGCTGGCGGCCGGGATCCCGGGCGAGCCGGCGGCGCTGGTGCACCTGGCGGAGCAATACGGTCGCCTGCCGCTGGCCCGGAGTCTGGCGCCGGCGATCCGGCTGGCGCGCGCGGGCTTCGAGGTGGAGGCCCATTACCGCCGCATGGCGGCATTCCGCCGGGATGTTCTGCGGGAGTCCGCCGATGCGGCACGCATCTTTCTGCGCGAGGGCGAGGTGCCCGCCGAGGGTGTGGTGATCCGTCAGCCTGAGTTGGCAGATACGCTGCAGGCTCTGGCCGAACAGGGGCGGGGTGGTTTCTATGCCGGCGCGATCGCGGACCGGCTGGTCACGGGCGTGCGGGCGGCCGGCGGCATCTGGACGCAGCGGGATCTGGATGAATATGAAGTCATCGAGCGCGAGCCTGTGCGCGGCGAGTACCACGGTATGCGCATCACCAGCGCCGCACCGCCGTCCTCGGGCGGCATCGCCCTGGTGACCATGCTCAACATCCTCGAAGGCTACGGGCTGCAGGACCTGTGCGAGGTCGAACGCACGCATCTTATAGTCGAGGCCATGCGCCGCGCCTACCGCGATCGCGCGGTGTATCTGGGCGATACCGATTACGTCGAGGTGCCGGTGGCGATGCTCACCAGCCCGCATTATGCCGCCGGCCTGCGCAACGGCATCCGCCGCGACCAGGCCACGCCGAGTGCCTCGCTGCCGGGACCGGAGGCCTTCGGCGGCGGCAATCACACCACCCACTTCTCCATCCTGGACCGGGAGGGCAACCGGGTCGCGGCCACACTCAGCATCAACTATCCCTTCGGCGCGGGCTTCGTGGTGCCGGGCACCGGCGTGCTGCTCAACGACGAAATGGACGACTTCTCCGCCAAGCCGGGCGTGCCCAACGCCTACGGCCTGGTCGGCACCGAGGCCAATGCCATCGCCCCCGGCAAGCGCATGCTGTCCAGCATGTCGCCGACCTTCGTCGAGACCGATGACCGCGTCGCTATCCTGGGCACGCCCGGCGGGAGCCGCATCATCACCATGGTGCTGCACGGTATTCTGGGTTTTGCCGCGGACAAGCCGGTGCAGGATTGGGTCAGCGAGCCGCGCTTCCATCACCAGTATCTGCCGGATGTGATCCAGTTCGAGCCGGAGGCATTTGGTGCTGAAATGCAGCAGCAGCTGAAGGCCATGGGGCACGAATTGAAGCCGCTGGACAGCAGCTACGGCAACATGCAGGCGATTCAGTGGAATCGTGCTACCGGCGAAGTGCGGGCCGCGAGTGATCCACGGGGAATCGGGGAGGCCCTGATTGAACATGTAGGTCGGGTTAGCCCGTGAGGGCGTAACCCGACCTACCTCTGGCAATGGGGGCAGTAATAGCTGGAGCGCTGGCCGATGCGTTTCAACCGTATCGCCTCGCCGCAGACCGGGCAGGGCCGGCCTGCGCGCTCATAGACCCGCAGTGACTGGCGGAAATAACCGGGCCGGCCGTCGCTGCCGGTGAAATCCCGCAGCGTCGTGCCGCCGACCCGGATGGATTGTTCCAGCACCGCCTTGATGGCAGCTGCCAGTTGTTCATAGCGCTGGCGGCTGATGCGGCCGGCCGCGCGGGCCGGATGGATACCGGCCAGAAACAGCGCCTCGTTGGCGTAGATGTTGCCCACCCCCACCACCACATGGCTGTCCATGATGAAGCTCTTCACCGCCGCCCGGCGGCCGCGTGACAGCGCATGGAGATACTCCCCGTTGAATTCATCGGACAGGGGCTCGGGCCCGAGTTCGCGCAGCAGCTTGTGCGACTCCGGCGCCCGGGTGGTCCAGAGCAGGGCGCCGAAGCGGCGCGGGTCGGTCAGGCGCAGGCACTGGCCGTCGTCCAGTTCCAGATCCAGGTGGTCGTGTTTGTCCGGGGGTGTCGCCGTGGGCAGGATGCGCAGCGCGCCCGACATGCCCAGGTGCAGGATCAGGCTGCCGGTATCGAGTTCGATGAGCAGGTATTTGGCGCGGCGGCGCACGCCGTGGATGCGCTGGCCCGCTACGGTGGTCTCCAGGCCGCGCGGCACCGGCCAGCGCAGGCGGCGTTCGCGGACCGCCAGCCGGACGATGCGCCGGCCGGTCAGGTGCGGTTCGATCCCACGCCGTGTGGTCTCGACTTCGGGTAATTCAGGCATGGGATCGCGGGATTTCGTCAGTATCGGTCGGGAGCGTTAGAATACCAGCCTGACACGACGCGACAATATCAATGCAAGCAGTCACAAGGGCCAAGCCATGACCAGACAAGTAGATGTTGCCATCCTCGGCGCCGGCAGCGCCGGCCTGTACGCCGTCGGCCAGGTGCGCAAGGCCACCGACAACTGGGTGCTGATCGACGGCGGCGAGCTGGGCACGACCTGCGCCCGGGTCGGCTGCATGCCGTCCAAGGTCGCCATCCAGATCGGCGAGGACATGCACCGGCGCAACATCTTCGAGCGCGAGGGCATCGAGGGCGGCGAGCAGCTGATCCTGAATCAGGAGGACGCCATGGAGCATGTCCAGGACCTGCGTGACGTGTTCGTCGACAAGGTGCTCTCCACCAGCACCGACGAGATGAGCGAGGAGGAGTTCATCGAGGGCAATGCCCGTTTCATCGAACCGAATGTGCTGGAGGTCAATGGCCAGCGCATCGAAGCGAACAAGATCATTATCGCCACCGGCTCGACCCCGCTGGTGCCCGGCGCCTGGGAACCCTTCCGCGACCGCATCCTGACCACCGACGAGTTCTTCGAGCAGGAGTCCCTGCCGGCGTCGGTCGCCGTGATCGGCCTGGGCGTGATCGGCCTGGAGTTGGGCCAGGCCCTGCACCGCTTCGGGGTGGATGTCACCGGCATCGATATGGCCGAGACCATCGGCGGGCTGGAGGATCCGGTCGCCCGGGATGCCGCCATCGAGCTGATCGGCAAGGAGTTCCCCCTGTGGTTGGGGCAGGCCGCCGAGGTGAGCGAAGCCGGTGAAGGCAGGCTGAAGGTGACGGCCGGCGACAACGAGGTGGTGGTCGACAAGCTGCTGGTGTGCATGGGCCGGGTGCCGAATGTGAAGACCCTCAACCTCGAGGCGCTGGGGGTCGAACTGGACGCCAAGGGTGTGCCGGCGTTCGACCCGCATACCATGCAGGTCGGCGACCTGCCGGTGTTCATCGCCGGCGACGTGACCGGCGAGCGGCCCATCCTGCACGAGGCCGGCGACGAGGGCCGCATCGCCGGCTTCAACGCGGTGCAGGACACGCCCGTGGCCTTCGAACGCAAGACGCCGCTGTCCATCACCTTCTGCGACCCCAACATCGTCATGGTCGGCCGGGGCTGGGGCGAACTGGATGAGGACGCCATCGCCGTTGGCGAGGTGAAGATGGGGCTGCTGGGCCGGGCCATCATCATGGGCCGCAACCGCGGCGTGCTGCGTGTATACGCCGATAAGAACGATGGCCGCATCCTGGGCGCGACCTTCGTCGCCGCCCTGGCCGAGCACCTGGGGCACCTGCTGTGCTGGGCCATCAGCCAGCACCTGACCGTGTTCGATCTGCTCAGTCTGCCCTTCTATCATCCCACCATGGAGGAGGGGCTGCAGGCGGCGTTGTATGATCTCAAGGGAAAATTCGACGAGGAGCTTGATCACCCGATCGAGCTGAAACCGCTGAAATAGCTGCTCAATCTTATTGCCAGTCGTCAGGCGATCCTGTCATTGCGAGCGCAGCGCGGCAATCTCGTGCTGCAGATGCAACTGTTTCGAGATTGCCGCGGCGCTATGCGCCTCGCAATGACAGGGTATGGTGAAGCTTCCGCTGCAGAACATGTGACGGCAAGCTATGCCGGGCTTTGCCTTGTTCAGGTCGGCCTACGGTTAGGGAGCGGGGTTTGCGTCCTTGCCGGCATCTAGCTCCAGCAACCGTCCCGCCTGCTGCGTGCCCAGATGATAGGCCAGTCCCGGCTTCTCTCTCACCAGCACGAAGTCCGCCTCGCTGCGGCGGATGCCGTAACGTATCCGTTCGCCGTCGGCGAATGTGAGTTCGACTTCGCCCTGCAGCGGTCCGCCCTTGTCCTCGCCCACCCATAACGCCTGCGTGGTGCGCCAGGTGTCGACCAGTCGCTGCAGCCGGTCGGCGGAGATATCCGGGCGGTCGGGCTTGACGGCCCAGCCCCCGGTGTCGGTGCGTGCCAGGGTGAATTCCGGCAGCGCCAGCCGTTGCAGTTCGGTGCCCGCCGGCACCAGCCGGCGACTGACCAGGTCGCTGGCCCCGGCGCCGAGCAGGTTCAGCACCCGGTCCTCGATCAGGTGGACCGTGTCGCCGTACTGCACGTAGCGCAGGTCCTGCAGCGGCTCGGTTCCGCCCAGGCGCAGTTCGGCATCGTCGTAATGCAGCACCAGCCGCGGCGGATCCAGGCCGATGTCGGCGGGATCGATTTCCGCCAGCGGGTACTGGCGCTGCGAGGGCTGGTTCAGCAGATTGAGAAGGATCTTCGCCTGGAATGCATCGGCGGGCAGATCCGGCTCCCGCAGCTGCCAGCCGCCATCATGGCGCACCAGTTCGATCCGGCCGCGGTCATTGTCGATCCGGATGGACTGGACCTGCGCCGGGTCGAGCCGGGTCAGGGACGTGCTGTCCGCCGTCTGCGTGCCGGGGCGCAGGTAGACCAGCGCGGCCAGCGCCGCGACCAGCAGCAGCAATACGACATTGACGAGGGAGCGGGGGCCGGGCATCAGCGTTTGCGCCGGCGCAGCCAGACGATGAGGCCGGCGAGCACCAGCAGTGCCGGTAGCACGAACAGGAAGCCGAAGCCGATCACGGCCTGAGCGGTGCGGCCCAGTTCCAGGCTCTGATCCGGTGCCGCGCGCGGGCGGATGGCGATGAAGCTGTCATCGTGGCTGAGCCAGTCGATCAGGTTCAGGCCCAGGTCCAGGTTGGCGACATTGCCGAGAAAGCTGTTGGACAGGAAATCGCCATCGCCGATGACCGCGACCCGCTGGCCCGTTGTGCGACCCTCGCCGGCCTCGCTGTCGGCGTCCAGGCTGCGGGTGAAGGCGTGCGCCAGGTCCAGCGGGCCGGCGCGCTCGTCGCTGCCCGCATCGAAGCCGATGCGGCCTTCCAGCGTACCGAGTTCAGTCCAGGTGTTTTCCATGCTGGAGAGCAGGGGCTCGACGTCCCAGTCGCCGGTGGTGTTGAGCTGCAGTGCCTGAGCGTGCGGGAACAGGGTCATGGCGCGCAGCTCGCGGGTCACGGGATGCGGGGTGTAGGCGGTGACCAGCACCACGTCGGGGCTCTCGATGCCGAACAGCTGGGTGCTGGCATCGACGATCACGCCGGGCAGGAACTCCACGCCGAGGTATTCGGCCACGCTGGCCATGCCGCCGGTCTCGCCGGGGTCGGCCAGCCACAGCAGGTTGCCGCCGCCCTCCAGGTACTCGCGCACCAGTTTCACCTCGCCCGGCAGCAGGTCCAGCTGCGGGCTGGCGATGACCAGTACGCTGAGGTTGTCCGGCACCGCGCGCGTCTCGGCCAGGTTGAGGCTCTGCACCTTGAGCCCCTTGCGCTCAAGCTCGGCCCCGAAGTGCCCCAGGTCGTGATTGGCCTGGCCGTGCGGGTCGCGTTCGCCGTGGCCGGTGAGAAAGCCGATCCAGCGCTCGCCCTGACGCGCCACCCGCAGGATGGCATTGCTGAGGGCCTGCTCGGTGTGTTCCTGCACCCGTTCGCTGCGGCCCTGATAGGCGATGCGCAGCTCACCCTCCATGCTCACCCCCAGTTCGCGCACCCGTTCCGGGGCGCGGTCAGGATTGACGAACTCGGCCTGGATGTCCGGATTGACCCGTTGATAGCGACCGACGAGTTCGCGTACCTGGTCGCGCAGCGGTCCCTGGTCGCGGACGAAGGCGGTGATGGTGAGCGGGCCCTCGAGTTCCGCGAGCAGGCGCTCGCTGTCGGCCGACAGGCTGTTGCGCGCGCCGTAGGTCCAGTCGGTCTGGATGCGGTATTGGGTGCTGAGCCAGCCCAGCAGCCCGACCGCGGCCAGCAGCAGCAGGGTGAACAGATAGCGCTGCAGGCGCAGGTTGCGTTTGGTCTGGCGCGTCACATCCATGCCGGGGCTCCTAGTGCGGCATCCGCCGGGCATCCAGGCGCTGCACGGTCAGCACCAGGAAGGTGAGAATGAATAACAGGTAGTAGACGACGTCGCTGGAATCGAACAATCCCTTGAGCAGCGATTCATAATGGCGCACCAGCGACAGATAGCGGAACAGTTCGCTGACCCCGGCGCCGGAATTACCGGCCCAGTCGATGATCCACAGCAGCAGCAGCAGGCCGAAGCTGCTCACCGCGGCCACGGTGGGCTGATCGGTGAGGCTTGACATGAACAGCCCGGCGGCGGTGAAGGCCGCCAGCAGCAGGGCCAGGCCGAGCAGACCGCTGGCGAGCTTGCCGGTATCGAGTTCGGTGCCGGCCATGAGCGACAGCGGCATCAGGCTGATCATGGCCAGCAGGATGAGAAAGAAACCCAGCAGCCCGAGGTACTTGCCCAGCACGATCTCGGTCATGGATACCGGCGAGGACATGAGCAGGTTGAGGGTGCGGCTGCGGCTTTCCTCGCTGAGCGCCCGCATGGTGATCAGCGGCGCGATCAGCAGCAGGATGACGCCGGTATTGCCCAGCAGCGGCGTGATCACGATGTCGGTCACGCCGGGGGCATTGGGCCGGCCGGCCAGCTGCGGGGCGTAGGTCATGAACAGATCGATCTGGGACAGGAACAGGTAGGCCAGCAGCAGCTGCACCACGCCCAGGATCGACCAGGCCAGGGGCGAGAGAAACAGGGTCTTCAACTCGCGTGCCGCGATGACGCGGATCATCAGGCGGCCTCCTCGGCGGCGTCGCGGCTGGTCAGTTCGACGAAGATCTGCTCCAGGGTGCGGCGTTCGGGGATCAGTTCCTGCAGGCCCCAGCCGGCATTCACGGCCCGTTCGGTCAGGGCCTCGGCCGGGTTGTCGCCGGTGTAGCGCAGCCGGAAGCGGCCCTGACCCAGTTCGGCCACTTCCTCCACGCCCGCGAGCTGCTGCAGCGTCTCGATGGCGGGCGGTTGGCGGAAGGCGACGATGCAGGCCTGTGCCTGCAGATGCGATTCCAGTCCCTGCATGCTGTCGGCGAACACCAGCCGGCCGCGGTGGATGATCTGCACCCGGTTACAGGTGCCCTGCACCTCGGGCAGGATGTGGGTGGAGAGGATGATGCCGTGCGCCTCGCCCAGTTCGCGGATCAGGCCGCGGATTTCGCGGATCTGGATGGGGTCCAGGCCCACGGTGGGCTCGTCCAGGATCACCGCCGCCGGGTTGTGCAGGATGGCCTGGGCGATGCCGACGCGCTGCTGGTAGCCCTTGGACAGATTGGCGATCAGGCGCCGGCGCACCTCGTTCAGTCCGCAGCGGGCGCGGGCCCGGTCCACCGCAGCGGTGACCTCGCGTCCGGGCACGCCGCGCAGGCGGGCGCAGTAGCGCAGGTACTCGTCGACCGTCAGTTCCCGGTACAGCGGCGGCTGCTCCGGCAGATAGCCGAGTTCGCGCTTGGCGCGCCTGGGATGGTCCAGCAGATCCACGCCCCGGACCCGGATGGTGCCGGCACTGGGCGCAAGGGTGCCGGTCAGCATCTGCATGGTGGTGGACTTGCCGGCCCCGTTGGGGCCGAGAAAGCCCAGCACGTCGCCCTTGGCCAGTTCGAAGCTGACATCGTGCACGGCGCGGATGGGGCCGTAGTCACGCTGCAGGTGTTCGGCCTGGATGAGGATTTCGCGGTCCATTTCTTTTACTATCCCCGGCTTGTTGTCTGACCGCCCGGTGCGGGCAGATCCGCAGTGGGGGCGGGGCGGCGCTCCCTGTGTCAGGCGGATATTCGAGGCGTTAATCATACTCATGTCAATACGGGTAGGCATAGACACCGGCGGCACCTTCACCGATTTCGTCGTTCTGCAGGACGGGCGGGTGCGCGTGCACAAGGTGCTGTCCACCCCGGACGCGCCCGAGCGCGCCATCCTGCAGGGCCTGGATGAGCTGGGTCTGGCCGGCGCCTCGGGCATGAGTCTGGTGCACGGTTCGACCGTCGCCACCAACGCAGTGCTCGAAGCCAAGGGGGTGAAGACGGTCTATATCACCAACCGCGGCCTGGGCGATGTGCTGGCCATCGGCCGCCAGGCCCGGGCCGAGCTGTACAACCTGCAGCCCGAACCGGTCGAACCCCCGCTGCCGCCGGAACACTGCCTGGAGACCGGCGGCCGGCGCGATGCCCGGGGCAAAGTCATCACGCCCCTGACCGATGCGGATCTGGCCGAACTGAAGACAGCGATCGAACGCCTGCAGCCGCGTGCCGTGGCCATCAACCTGCTGTTCGCCTTCCTCGACGGCGAGGACGAGCGGCGCATTGCCGCCGCCCTGCCCGCTGACCTGTTCGTGAGTTGTTCCAGCGAGGTGCTGCCCGAGATCCGGGAATACGAACGCGGCATGGCCACCTTTCTCAATGCCCATGTCGGCCCGCTGGTGGAGGGCTACCTGCAGCGGCTGAAGGCCGGTGTGGCCCCGGCGCCGGTGGCGGTGATGCAGAGCGCCGGCGGTCTGGTGGATGCTGACCAGGCCGCCCGTCACGGCGTGCACCTGCTGCTGTCGGGGCCGGCCGGCGGTCTGAGGGGTGCCGGCTTCGTCGGCCGGCTGGCCGGCTGCGAGCGCCTGCTCAGTTTCGACATGGGCGGGACCTCCACCGACGTGGCCCTGATCGAGGGCGAGCCGCGCCTGACCACCGAGGGCCGCATCGGCCGCTACCCGGTGGCCGTGCCCATGGTGGACATGCACACCATCGGTGCCGGCGGCGGCTCCATTGCCCGGGTCGATGCCGGCGGGATGCTCCTGGTGGGGCCGGAATCGGCCGGGGCCGCCCCCGGGCCGGCCTGCTACGGCCGCGGCGGGACCGAACCCACAGTCACCGACGCCAACCTGGTGCTGGGGCGGCTGCGGCCCGAGGCCTTCCTCGACGGTGGCATGCGGCTGGATGCGCAGGCTGCCCGCATGGCCGTGCTGCGGGTGGCCGAACCGCTCGGCCTGACGCCGGAAGCGGCGGCCGCCGGCATCGTCCGGGTCGCCAATGAGCACATGGCCCGGGCGCTGCGGGTGATCTCGGTGCAGCGCGGCCTGGACCCGCGCGACTATGTGCTGACTTCCTTCGGCGGGGCCGGCGGCCTGCATGTGTGCGCCCTGGCCGAGGCGCTGGGCATGCGCCGGGCGCTGGTGCCGGTGCAGGCCGGGGTGCTGTCGGCGCTGGGCATGCTGAGCGCGGCGCCGGCGCGGCAGCTGTCGCGGGCCTGGCCGGCCCGGCTGGAGGATTGCGCAGCCGCCGAGCTCGAGGCGGCACTCAATGAACTGGCAATCCAGGGGGGCGCGGAGTTGGCGGCCGAGGGTCTGGATGCCGGGCGGCTGCAGCGGCGCGCCTCGCTGGATCTGTGTTACGAAGGCCAGTCCTTCGTGCTCACCCTGCCCTGGGAGGGGATTGCCGCCACCGCTGCGGCCTTTCATGCCGCGCACGAGGCCCGCTACGGTCACCGTCTGGCGCGGCCGGTCGCACTGGTCAATCTGCGGCTGGAGGTCGCGGGGCCGGCCCCGGATCTGGTGCTGCCTGAACGTGCGCCGGATGAGGCCGCGCCCGAAGCCCGGGTTGCGATGCCGGGGCTGGAGGCGGAGGTGCCGGTCCATGCCCGCGACGCGCTCGGCGCCGGTCAGTGTCTGGCGGGGCCGGCCCTGATCAGCGAGACCGTGGCCACCACCTGGCTGGCGCCGGGCTGGCGTTGTGAGGTGGATCGCTGGGGCAACCTGCTGCTGACTTTTTCAGCCGGCGCGTAGGATGGGTGGAGGCGCATGCGCCGTAACCCATCGCCTGGCCCGGGTGGAATGATGGGTTGCGCTGCGCTTCACCCATCCTACGTACCGGCCCTGCGCCCCGCGTGTTACGGCCACCTCAGTTCGTGGTCCCCAGCAGCAGCTCGGTGGTCTCGTCGGCCCAGCGGGCCGCTTCCACATAGGCCTCGGTGATGCCGGCCGGCGCCAGTTCACGGAACTGCGCGCTATCCCACTGGGTGCGCTCGTAGGCCAGGACGCAACTCAGAGCCTCGCCAATGGCGCCCTGATGATGCAGCAGGGCGGCCTTGAGGGTATCCGACAGCGGCAGGGCCTCGAGGATCTGGTCCAGCGGCATTCCCAGCAGTGCCTCCAGGGCCGAGAACAGGCCGGCGGTGAAATAGATCTCCGGTTCGGCTTCGCCGGTCTTTTCCGCCAGCAGCTGGCACATCCGGGCCCGCAGCATGGCGATGGTCATCAGGTCGGTGGGTCGGTCTTCCACGCCGCAGAACACCAGCAATGTGGCCCAGGTCTTGATGGTCCGGTTGCCCAGGTAGACCACCGCCTGGCGGATGGAATCCACTTTGCGGGGCAGGGCAAAGAAGGCGGAGTTGATATAGCGCAGCAGCTTGTAGCTCAGGCCCAGGTCCTGGCTGATCAGCGCCTCCAGTTCCTCGGGCGTGACCTGGGGGTCCTGCAGCTGGGCCAGCAGCCGGACCGTGGCCAGGCCGCTGGCGGGCACGGCCTGGCCGGAGATCACCTGGGGGCGCGAGAGGAAGTAGCCCTGGAAATAGTCGAAGCCCAGGTCACGGCATTGCTCGAACTGCTCCAGCGTCTCGATCTTTTCGGCCAGCAGGTGCACGGGATAGCCGCGCAACTGGTCGAGGTGGGCCACCAGTTCCCCGTCCGGGACGGCCATCAGGTCGATCTTGATGATATCGGCATGTTCGATCAGGGGGCGCAGTTTGTCGTGGTAGAGGAAATCGTCCAGGGCCAGGGTGTGTCCCGAGCGGCGCAGTTCGCGCACGGCGCCGATCACGGCCGCATCGGGTTCGATGTCTTCCAGCACTTCCAGCACGATGCGGTCCTTGGGGAAGGGCAGCTGCCATTCCCCGGTGAGGAAGGCGCGGGTCAGGTTGATGAAGGCGCGGTGGCGGCCGACCAGTTTTTCCAGGCCGAACTCCAGGAAGGCATTGTTGATGACATGAGAGGTCGCCCGGTCGCCGTCGGAGAACATGGCCGCATTTTCCAGCCCGCTGCGAAACAGCAGCTCATAGGCATAGACATTGAGGTTGCGGTCGTAGATCGGCTGGCGGCCGATGTAGATGTCCTGCATGTACGCTGTCCTGGGGCGGCACGCCGGGTGCCTCTCTCGGGATCGGTCCGCCCACGGTTGCCGGGATTTGGGGACTGCCGGCGGGTGAATTTGTTTCGGCAAAGCCCTGACAGCCGTGCTAGAGTAGGGTTTACCCTTCTGTAACGTCTGAAAGAGCCATTGACTCCATGTTTGACCCTATGCTCTCCCTGCTTGCTCAGGGGCTTGCTGATCTGCCCTGGTGGGGCCTCGTGCTGGCCGTCCTCGGCCTGACCCATATTACCATTGTCAGCGTCACTGTCTTCCTGCATCGCCATCAGGCCCATCGGGCCCTGGACCTGCATCCGGCGGTGAGCCACTTTTTCCGCTTCTGGTTGTGGCTGACCACCGGCATGGTCACCGCCGAGTGGGTTGCCATCCACCGCAAGCACCACGCCAGGTGCGAGACCGAGGACGATCCTCACAGCCCGAACACGCGCGGCATCGGCACGGTCCTGTGGCGGGGCGCCGAACTGTACCGGGCCGAGGCCGAAAATCCCGAGACCCTGGCCCGGTTCAGCCAGGGTACGCCCGATGACGCCCTGGAGCGGCACCTGTACCGGCGTTTTCCCATGCTCGGCGTCAGCCTGATGCTGCTGATCGACCTGGCGCTGTTCGGTGTCATCGGTCTGACCGTGTGGGCGGTACAGATGCTGTGGATCCCCATCTGGGCGGCGGGCGTGATCAACGGCCTCGGCCACTGGTGGGGTTATCGCAACTTCGAGAGTGCCGATCTGTCGACCAATATCGTGCCGCTGGGCCTGATCATCGGCGGCGAGGAACTGCACAACAACCATCACGCCTTCCCCGGCTCGGCCAAGCTGTCCTCGCGGCGTTGGGAATTCGACATCGGCTGGTTCTATATCCGACTGCTGGAGATCCTGGGCCTGGCCGCGGTCAACAAGACCGCCCCCATGCCCCGCCTGGATCCGGCCAAGCAGGCGCTGGACGTCGACACCGTGCGCGCCGTGGTGCGCAACCGCCTGCACGTCATGTCGGACTATGCCCGTCAGGTCATGCTGCCGGTGCTGCGCGAGGAGTGGCGCAGCGCCGACCGCTCCTGCCGCCGCCTGCTGCGGCGCGCGCGCAAGGTGCTGGTGCGCAACGAGACCCTGCTGGATGCGCGCAGCGAGAGCCTGCTGCAACGGGCGCTCAACGAGCGCCAGCGGCTGCAGGTGGTGTACGAGTTCAAGCGCCGGCTGACCGCGCTGTGGGCCCAGCGTCCGACCAGTCATGAGCAGATGCTGGTTGCGCTGCAGGACTGGTGCGCCCAGGCCGAGGCCACCGGCATCCAGGCCCTGCAGCAGTTCGCCCGGCGCCTGCGCTGCTACAGTCTGCCGCAGCCGGCCTGACCGATGACCTGAGCCGACGGACTCCGGCGGCTCAGGCAGGCGTGACCAACCCAATAAAAAACCCGGCATGGCCGGGTTTTTTATTGGGTCCGGTGATCGGAAGCCTTACTTGATCTTGGCTTCCTTGTAGGTCACGTGCTGGCGCACCACCGGATCGTACTTCTTGAACTCGAGCTTGTTCGGCGTGTTGCGCTTGTTCTTGGTGGTGGTATAGAAGTGACCGGTGCCGGCGCTGGAGACCAGCTTGATCTTTTCGCGGATTGCCTTGGCCATGCTTGCCTCCTCAGACCTGTTCGCCGCGGGCGCGGATTTCGGACAGGACGGTCTCGATGCCCTTCTTGTCGATGATGCGCATGCCCTTGCCGGAGACACGCAGTTTCACCCAGCGCTGCTCGCTCTCCACCCAGAAGCGGTGGGTGTGCAGATTCGGCAGAAAGCGCCGCTTGGTCTTGTTGTTCGCGTGGGAGACGTTGTTGCCCGTGACCGGACGCTTCCCCGTGACCTGGCATACTCTGGACATGGCTAGAACCCTTCAGAAAATCGTTCCATTCGGCTCACACGCCGAGAAGAGCCGCGCATTATGTCAGAACCCGGGCGACGGGGCAAGCATCCCCGATGCCGGTCGCCGGCGCCGGCATGCGGCGGCAACTCATTGATTCATATGAGTCCCCGCTCGGCCAGGGAAACCGTCTCGCCGGTCCCGATCACCAGGTGGTCCAGCACCCGGATCTCGACCAGGGCCAGCGCCTCCTTCAGGCGCCGGGTCAGCTGCTGATCGGCATGACTGGGCTCGGCCACCCCGGAGGGATGGTTGTGGGCCAGGATCACGGCGGCGGCGTTGTGGCCGAGCGCGGCCTTGACCACTTCGCGGGGATGGACGGCGGCGCTGTTCAGGGTGCCGCGGAACAGTTCCTCGCATTCGATCACGGCATGGCGGTTGTCCAGGAACAGGCAGGCGAAGACCTCATGGGGATAATGGCTGAGGCGGGCGTGCAGGTAGCGGCGGGTGTCGTCGGGATTGCTCAGCACGCTGCCGCGCTTGAGCCGGTCCAGATAGTGGCGCCGCGCCATTTCCAGGGCGGCCTGCAACTGGACGTATTTGGCCGGCCCCAGCCCCGGGGCGGTTTGCAGTTCGCGCGGTCCCAGGCTGAGCAGGCCGCGCAGCCCGTCATGGCTGCGGAGCAGTTCCCGGGCCAGGGCCACGGCGTCCTTGCCGGGTATTCCGGTGCGCAGAAAGATGGCCAGCAGTTCGGCATCCGACAGGGCCGCCGCCCCCTGGGACAGCAGTTTTTCGCGCGGCCGCTCCTGCGCCGGCCAGTCCCGGATCGTCATGGTCAACCTCCGTGTCGACAGTCTCAACGGGCGTATCATAGCCGGGGGCATGGGCCGGGACCAGCGGCCTGGCCCCGGCGCGTGGGTGAATGGCGCAACCTCTGATAAACTTCCCGTCATGCAATCCCTTATCGGAAAACGCATCCTGCTCGGGGTGAGCGGCGGCATCGCCGCCTACAAGAGCGCCGAACTGGTGCGCGGCCTGCGCGCGGCCGGGGCCGAGGTGCGGGTGGTGATGACCGCCGGCGCTCAACGCTTCATCACGCCGCTGACCCTGCAGGCCCTGTCGGGGCAGCCGGTGCGCAGCGAACTGTTCGACGCGCATGCCGAGGCCGGCATGGATCACATCGAGCTGGCGCGCTGGGCCGATGCCGTACTGGTGGCCCCGGCCAGCGCCGACCTGCTGGCCCGGCTGGCCCAGGGGCGGGCCGACGACCTGCTCGCCACCCTGTGCCTGGCCAGCCGGGCGCCGCTGCTGCTGGCGCCGGCCATGAACCAGGCCATGTGGGCGCATCCGGCGACCCGGGCCAATGTCAGTCTGCTCGCCGGGCGCGGTGCCCGGCTGCTGGGGCCGGAGGTCGGTGAACAGGCCTGCGGCGAGACCGGCCCGGGCCGGATGCGGGAGCCGCAGGACCTGATCGCCGACCTGGCCGCCGGTTTCGAGACCGGCCGGCTAGCCGGGCTGCGGGTGCTGGTCACGGCCGGTCCGACCCGCGAAGCCATCGACCCGGTGCGTTACGTCAGCAACCGCAGTTCCGGCCGTATGGGCTATGCCGTGGCCGCCGCGGCGCGCGAGGCGGGTGCACGGGTGACCCTGGTCAGCGGGCCGGTGGCACTGGACGGCCCGCCGGGCATCGAACGGGTGATGGTGGAGACCGCGGAGGAGATGCGCGCAGCGGTACGGGCGCAGCTGCCCGGCTGCGACATCTTCATCGGCGCCGCCGCCGTGGCCGACTACCGTCCGGCGCAGGCGGCGGCGCAGAAACTGAAAAAGCGGGATGCGAACCTGTCGCTGGATCTGGTGCGCAATCCGGATATTCTGGCGGAAGTGGCCCAGGGTGAACCGCGGCCCTTCACCGTCGGCTTTGCTGCCGAGACCGGTGATCTGGATGCCAATGCGCGCACCAAACGGATGCAGAAATCGCTGGATCTGATCGCCGCCAACCTGGTGGGCCCGGGGCTGGGCTTCGACGCCGAGGACAATGCCCTGACCCTGTACTGGGAAGGGGGCTCCGAATCACTGCCGCGCCAGTCCAAGCCGCAGCTGGCACGGGAATTGATTGCAATTGTCGCGCAACGGTTTCACGACGCTTCGTCCGATAACACAACAAAGGCAACTCATGCAGAGAAAGGTTCAGCTCAAGGTTCTGGATGAACGTCTGGGACATGAATTTCCCCTTCCCGATTACGCCACCGACGGCGCGGCCGGCATGGACCTGCGCGCCTGCGTGGACGCGGCCCTCACCGTCGCCCCGGGCGAGACCGTGCTGATCCCGACCGGGATCGCCATCCATATGGAGCAGACCGATCTGGCCGCCGTGCTGCTGCCGCGTTCCGGGCTGGGCCACAAGCACGGCATCGTGCTGGGCAACCTGGTCGGACTGATCGATTCGGACTACCAGGGGCAGGTGTTCGTGTCCTGCTGGAACCGCGGGGAGGGCGCTTTTACCATCGAGCCGGGGGATCGGATCGCGCAGATGGTGTTCGTGCCGGTGGTAAGGGCGGAATTCGAGCGGGTCAGCGAGTTCGACGCAAGCGTGCGCGGAGCCGGCGGTTTCGGGCATACGGGCCGGCAATAACGGCTGCTGTACACAGAAAGCTGATATGAGGTTGGGCCGATAATGGGATTCAAGCTGTCCAGGGCCAAGGGGTCCGACAAGCCGGCAAAGAAACGGGGTGGTGACAAGCAGGCCGGCCGGCGCCGCAGCGGCGGACGGATCGGCCTGATGCGGCTGGGACTGTTTGCCGGCCTGCTCGGTGCCGTCATCATCCTTGGCATCAGTGCTTATGTGCGTCATATGGCCGACCTGGAGATCGCGGCCAGTCGGGACCGGGAAGTGGCCATGATGGCCGACAATGTCGCCGATCGTCTGGCCGCTTTTGTCGGCGGACGCGGGGCCGAAATGGATGCGCTGACGCAGGATCCGGCCCTCAGGCATGCCCTGCAGTCCGGGGATGCGGCCGCGCTGCGGGAGCAGGCGGCGCGCATCCGCCAGCTGTTTCCCGCGGCCAGCGGCGTCAATCTGCTGCCGCCCGGCGTCGAGGCGGTTGACCTGGAGGCCAATCCCCCCATCAGCTATGCCGCGCTCGACCTGCTGCGCCAGGCCGAGACCCGCGACACGCCGCCGCCGGCCGAGGTGCATCTGTTCAACAAGCCGGGGCAGCACCTGAACCTGGTGCGACGGGTGCTGGACGACGACGGGCGCCGCATCGTCGGCCATCTCATGCTCGGCTTCCCGGTCCAGACCCTGCATCAGGCGCTGGAGGGCGCGCACCTGGGTCAGGGCTATGGCGAGGTGCAGCAGCAGGTCAACGGCGGCCAGCCCCTGGTGATCGCCGAACAGGGACGGGAGGCCTTCCGGCAGGGCGCGCCCGCAGTGGAGTTGCCGGTGGCGGGCAGCCGGCTGAAGGTCGCCTACTGGGCGCCCCCCGTGGATCCGGGCGCGAGTTGGAACAACGTACTGATGCTGGGCGGCGCAGGCGCCCTGGTGCTGATCCTGGTGTTCTATCTGCTGCTGCGGCTCTATGCCCGGGCCCTGCAACAGGATCAGGTGACCCTGCTGGGCGCACTGCGTGATGCCCGTGAGGGGCGGCTGCAGAACCATTACGATCTGCATGCCCGTGAGAGCGGTCCCCTGCTCGAGGGGCTGCGCTCGCTCGTCGAGTCAGGTGCCCTGCGCGGCAGTGCCGGCATCGAGCGCATGTCGGCAGCCATGGCCAGCAGCACCCCGACCACGGGCGGGATCGAGTTGGAGGAGGAAACACCGCCCGATCTGACCGTGCTCGATGACAGCGCGCTGGGCGCAGCGCCGCTGAAGGTCAGCCGGGTCAATGCCGACCCGAGCATCTTCCGCGCCTACGATATCCGCGGCATCGTCGGCGAAACGCTCAGTCCCGACGTGGTGCATGAACTCGGCCGCGCCATCGGCTCCCAGGCCCTGACCCAGGACGAGAGCAGCATCGTGGTCGGCCGCGACGGCCGCGACTCCAGCCCGGAACTGGCCGAGGCCCTGATCCGCGGCCTGCGTGCCACCGGCATCGACGTCAAGGATATCGGCCAGGCCATCTCGCCGCTGGTCTACTTCGCCACCCATTACCTGGACAGCAATTCCGGTGTGGTCGTCACCGGCAGTCACAATCCGTCCGAATATAACGGCCTCAAGGTGGTCATCGCCGGCCAGACCCTGTCCGGCGAGGCCATCCAGGCCCTGCGTCGGCGGGTCGAACAGCAGGACTATGCCAGCGGGCGGGGTGGCCTGGAGGCGGTCGATGTCGCCGGCGACTACCTGGAACGCATCCGTTCCGATGTGCAGCTGGCCAAGTCGCTCAAGGTGGTGGTCGACTGCGGCAACGGCGCAGCGGGGGCATTCGCGCCCTCGCTGTTCGAGTCGCTCGGCTGCCAGGTCATACCGCTGTACTGCGAAGTCGACGGCAGCTTCCCCAATCATCACCCCGATCCCAGCCGGCCCGAGAACCTCGAGGCCCTGATCCAGGCGGTGCGCGACAACCAGGCCGATCTGGGGCTGGCCTTCGACGGCGACGGCGACCGCCTGGGCGTGGTCGATTCCGCCGGCAACATCATCTGGCCCGACCGGCTGATGATGCTGCTGGGCATGGACGTGCTCAGCCGCAACCCCGGCGGCGAGATCATCTATGACGTCAAGTGCTCGCGGCACCTGGGCAAGATCATCCGTGATTTCGGCGGCGTACCCGAGATGTGGAAGACCGGCCACTCCCTGATCAAGGCGCGCATGAAGGAGACCGGGGCCCTGCTCGCCGGCGAGATGAGCGGCCACATCTTCTTCCAGGAGCGTTGGTACGGCTTCGATGACGCCCTCTACACCGGCGCCCGCCTGCTGGAGGTGCTGGCCAACGACCATCGCGAGACCAGCGGGGTGTTCGCCGTGCTGCCGCAGAGTGTCAGCACGCCCGAGTTGAACCTGTGCATGGAGGAAGGCCGTCCGGCGGCCTTCATGGAACAGCTGCAGGCCAATGCCGGCTTCCCCGACGGCGAGCTCTACACCATTGACGGCCTGCGGGTGGAATTCGCCGACGGCTGGGGGCTGGTGCGCGCCTCCAATACCACGCCCTGCCTGGTGCTGCGCTTCGAGGCCGATGATGAACTGGCGCTGTCGCGCATCCAGGAGCAGTTCCGCAATGCCATGCTGGCGGTCGAGCCGGGGCTGCAACTGCCGTTCTGATCCGCTTGATTGTTTCTGTCATTGCGAGCACAGCGTGGCAATCTCATAATGTAGCGATGTCCGGTTGGAGGTTGCCGTGGCGCCAGCGCCCAGGGAACCCTCGGGGTTCATTATGGGTACCCTACCCTTCGGGTCTGGGCATCGCGATGACGGTTTAACCGGCATTTACTCCACTTCGATTATCATAAGGTCCTGCAGTCAGTGACACTCACCGCCGACAAAGCCCGCAACGTGGCCCGCGTACTCAGCGAGGCCATGCCCTACATCCAGCGTTTCCGCGGCAAGACCGTGGTGATCAAGTATGGCGGCAACGCCATGACCGAGGAGACGCTCAAACAGGGCTTCGCCCGCGACGTGGTGATGATGAAGCTGGTGGGCATCAATCCGGTGGTGGTGCACGGCGGCGGGCCGCAGATCGGCCGGCTGCTGGAGCGCATCGGTAAGGAGTCGCGCTTCGTCCAGGGCATGCGGGTGACCGATGCCGAGACCATGGACGTGGTGGAGATGGTGCTCGGCGGCCTGGTCAACAAGGACATCGTCAATCTCATCAATCAGCACGGCGGGATGGCGGTGGGTCTGACCGGCAAGGACGGCGACCTGATCCGCGCCCGCAAACTGACCCTGGAGCGTGGCCGGGACGATGTGGACGAACCCGAGATCATCGATCTGGGCCATGTCGGCGAGGTCGCCAGCGTGGACGCCTCGGTGGTGAACATGCTGGTCTCGGGCAACTTCATCCCGGTGATCGCCCCCATCGGCGTGGGCGAGGACGGGCATTCCTACAACATCAACGCCGACCTGGTCGCCGGCAAGGTGGCCGAGGTACTCAAGGCCGAGAAGCTGATCCTGCTGACCAACACCGCCGGCCTGCTGGACAAGCAGGAGCGGCTGCTCACCGGCCTGACGGCGCACCAGGTCGACGAACTGATCGCCGACGGCACCATCCACGGCGGCATGCTGCCCAAGATCCGCTGTGCCCTGGATGCGGTCAAGGGCGGCGTGCGCGCCGCCCATATCATCGACGGGCGGGTCGAGCATGCGGTGCTGGTGGAGATCTTCACCGACGAGGGTGTGGGTACCCTGATCCGGGCGTAATACAATGCGCCACGAAATTCACTGAACCCACGAAAATTCCTGCTTGTTCATTGTCCGGCGCGTAGCGCCTTGGCAATGACAATAATGACACCTTTAGTGGGTTTCGTGGATTCAGTGGCTATATTTCACCGCCGCTTCACCGCCTCCTCGGGTGATTTGTCCTGCATGGCCCTGAGTTCGCGGAAGCGGCGGATGTCGGCCTCGAACTGGCGGCGGATAGCCTCCTGTTCGGCCTGCTTGGATTCGATGAAGTCTTCATAGCGCTGGATGCGCTCGCGGTTGCCTGCAATGCGTTCATCCAGGTCCTTCGGTACGGCCCGGCCGGCGCGCTCCAGGTTGGCCGCCCGGCGGGTGTCCTGCTCGATCTCCTGTTCGAGCTTGTCGATCCGGCCCCGGGTGATGCGGATCACGCTGTCGATGGCGGCGATCTTGCCGTCCCGGGTCATGATCATGTCGTCCTCGGTGGTGAAGGTCGACAGCAGCATGCGGTCGTGAGCGCGCTGCCTGGCGGCCTTGCGCTCCTCCTCGCGGCGGATTTCCTCCAGCCGGCGTTCCTCGGCGATCTGCTCGGGCGTCTTGGCCGCCTCCAGGGTGTCCACCTGCACGCCCTGGTCGTTGAGCACCTTGCGCTCCTGCCTGGAGTACTCCGGCGGCACCTTGTCGCCGTAGTGCACATTGCCCTGCTCATCGACCCACTTGTACAGACGCGCGGATTCGGACTGCAGCGGCAGCAGCGCGAGCATCAGGGCAAGCAGGAGCCATCCCGGGATGGAGCGGCCAGTGAGGGTCGGTGTGAATCGCTGCATGATCGTCGACTACCTTGTATGATAATTTGCGCTGGCGGCCGCACACGGCCGTTGTTCCCACTTCGGGCCGCGATTGGAGCAGACTTCATCCTAGTCGCCCGCGTCGCGGCCCGCAATCAGGTTCAAGAGCGCCCCGGTGGAGTTGGCTGACCAGATCATCCTGTTCGTGATCGCCCTGATCGCGAACCTGTTTTCCGCATTTTCCGGCGGCGGCGCCGGCCTGATCCAGCTGCCCGTGCTGATCTTTCTCGGGCTGCCGTTCGCGATCGCGCTGGCCACGCACAAGGTCGCCAGTGTTGCCCTTGGTATCGGCGCCACGATAAGGCACTTGAGAGAGGGCGGGCTGGAGCCGCGTTTCGCCCTGATCATGCTGCTGGCCGGTCTGCCCGGCGTGCTGGTGGGCGCCAACCTGATCCTGCGGGTGGAGGACCGTCTGGCCGAAATCGCTCTCGGTCTGCTCACCATCGGTCTCGGCCTGTATTCCGTGCTGCGCCCCCAACTGGGCCTGCAGCTGGAAGCACGCCACCGCAGCGGCAGCGGCCCGCTGCTGGGCGGTCTGGGCCTGTTCCTGATCGGGGTGCTCAACGGCTCGCTCACCTCGGGCACCGGACTGTTCGTCACCCTGTGGCTGGTGGGCTGGTTCGGACTGGATTACCGCCGTGCGGTGGCGCTGACCCTGGTGCTGGTCGGGGTGTTCTGGAACGGTGCCGGCGCGCTGACCCTGGGCCTGCTCAGCACCATCCACTGGGCCTGGCTGCCGGCCCTGATCCTGGGCTCGCTCATCGGCGGCTACCTGGGCGCGCATCTGTCCATCGTCAAGGGCAACCGCTGGATCAAGCGGGTCTACGAGGTGATCACCATCCTGGTCGGGCTGCAGCTGATCCTGAAAGGAGGATAAGCGGGGTCCGGGCCGCGAAAGCCGCCTCAGAGCCGAATGGCATTTAGTTAGCCGTCATTGCGAGCAAAGCGTGGCAATCTCGTACTTCAGAATCAATCGGCTGGAGATTATTCGCTGCGCTCACCCCTTCGGGGCCGCCCTGCGTACCCAAAGGGCATAAAGGCGTTCTGCGCTCGCAAGCTCGCTTGTGCCACTTCACTTCGTTCCTGGCAATGACGAGCGTTATTTGGCTTTGGCTTAAGTAAGTGCTGTTCGCCTCAGACCCCGTACTCCGCCCGGTAGGCCTCCACCGCGGGCAGGTGTTCCTGCAGCGCGGGCTGGTCGCGCAGGAAGTCGGTGAGTTGGTCCAGGGCGACGATGCTGACCACGGGGATGCCGTATTCGGCCTCGATCTCCTGGATAGCCGAGCGCTCGCCGCGGCCGCGTTCCTGACGGTCGAGCGAGATCAGAATGCCGGCCGGGGTGGCGCCGGCGGCGGCGATGATGTCGAAGGACTCGCGCACGGCGGTGCCGGCGGTGATGACGTCGTCGACGATCAGCACCCGGCCCGCGAGCGGGGCGCCGACCAGGTTGCCGCCCTCGCCGTGGTCCTTGGCCTCCTTGCGGTTGAAACACCAGGGCAGGTCCTGGCCGTGCTGATCGGCCAGGGCGATGGCGGTGGCCGCGGCCAGCGGGATGCCCTTGTAGGCCGGCCCGAACAGCACGTCGAACTCCACCCCCGCCGTGACCGCGGCCTCGGCGTAGAAACGCCCCAGCCGGGCCAGCAGGGCGCCGGTGTTGAACAGCCCGGCATTGAAGAAATAGGGGCTCCTGCGGCCGGATTTGAGGGTGAATTCGCCGAACCTGAGGACCTGGTTGTCGATGGCGAAGCGCAGAAACTCGTGCTGATAGTCGTGCATGGGGTTATCCGGGGCTGAATTCGGGGACAGGTCCGGTATCATACACGCCACCACCGGCAGCGTGCACAACAGAGGCCAGCCTTGCGAGTCATTTCCCTCAATGCCAACGGCATCCGCGCCGCCGCGCGCAAGGGGCTGTATCCCTGGCTGGCGCGCCAACGGGCCGATTTCGTCTGCCTGCAGGAGACCCGGGCCCAGGAGCACCAGCTCGGCGACCGCTGCTTCCGTCCGCGTCCCTTCCACTGCTTCTACCACGATGCCGAAAAAAAGGGCTACAGCGGCGTGGCCATCTACAGCCGGATCGAACCGGACCGGGTGCAGATCGGTCTGGACTGGCCGGAATTCGACGCCGAGGGCCGCTATCTCGAGGTGCAGGTCGGCCGCCTGAGCGTCATCTCGCTGTACCTGCCGTCCGGGACCTCATCGGAGGCGCGCCAGCAGGTCAAGTTCGAGGTGCTGGACCGGTTGCTGCCCTATCTCAGGAGTCTGCGTCGCCGCCGCCGCGAATACATCATCTGCGGCGACTGGAACATGGCCCACAAGCCGATCGATCTGAAGAACTGGCGCAGCAACCAGAAGAACTCGGGATTTCTGCCGGAGGAACGCGCCTGGCTGGACCGCCTGTTCGGCGAGGCCGGTTTCGTCGACGGCCACCGGGTCGTCGAGCCGCGGCCCGAGGTCTACACCTGGTGGTCCAACCGTGGCCGGGCCTGGGAGAAGAACGTCGGCTGGCGCATCGACTATCAGGTGATCACCCCCGGGCTGAAGGATCGGGTGCAGCGCGCCCGGGTCTACACGGCCAGGCGCTTCTCCGACCATGCCCCCCTGATCATGGACTATGACTGGGCGCTGCCGGGCGGGCAGGGATGCTGAGCGAGGTGAATTTTCTGGCGGCCTTCCTGGTCGGGCTGCTCGGCGGGGTGCACTGTGTCGGCATGTGCGGCGGCATTGTCGGGGCCCTGAGCTTCGGTCTGCCGGAATCCACCCGCCAGCGTCCGCTGGCGCAGCTGCCCTACCTGGTGGCCTACAACGGCGGCCGCATCCTCAGCTATACGGTGGCCGGTGCAGCCATGGGCGGCATCAGCGCCCTGGCCATGCATCTGCTGGATGTGCGTCAGGCGCAGCTCGTGCTGCAGCTGTTCGCCGGCGCTTTCCTGATCCTGATGGGCCTGTATCTGGCCGGCTGGTGGCTGGGGCTGGCCCGGGTCGAGGGCCTGGGCGCGCGCCTGTGGCGGCATATCGAGCCGCTGGGCCGGCGGCTGCTGCCGGTGAGCAGCGCCGGACACGCCTTCGCGCTCGGGCTGATCTGGGGCTGGCTGCCCTGTGGCCTGGTCTACAGCGTGCTGATCTGGAGCCTGTCGGCCGGCAGCGCCGCCCAGGGCGCGTGGCTGATGCTGGGCTTCGGGCTGGGCACCCTGCCCAACCTGCTGCTGATGGGGGTGGTTGCCGCCCGCATGAGCCAGTGGCTGCGCAAGCCATGGGTGCGGCGGCTGGCCGGGGCGGCGGTGATCGTCTTCGGCGTGGTAATGATCGGGCGATCGCTGTGGCAGTTCGCCTGAGGGCCACCTGCCATTGCGTGACGCTATGCGCCGCGCAATGACGGGGCGGGGACAGATGTTCAGTCGGTAAAGAACTGTTTGCGGAAACGCACGTCGAGCGCTTCCTTTTCGCCTTCGGGGGTGACGGTGATATCGAAGGTCAGGCGTTGTTCGTTGCTGACGGCGAATTCCGCGATGTAGTAGATGGCGTTGGTCTCGCGCACCTCGCGGAACTCGATTGTGTTCTGCTTGCCGGTCAGGTCGACAGCGCGGCCGCTGACCTCGGCTGCGGTCGGCTTGCCGCTGGCGCCCAGTACCTTCTTCAGCACCACCACGTTGAGCATGGCCCGGTTCTTGGAGCGGGTGATGTCGTTTTCCCGGGCCACCATGGGCGGGATCATGTCCGTGGTCAGGGCATTGTAGTGCACCACATAATCGCCGAAGTCCTGGATATTCTCTGCCCGCGCAGGTGCGGTCAGCAGCAGGGCGAGGGTGAACAGGACGGTGGTGACACGAAGCATCGGGCGCATGGACTGCCTCCTTGTTGGAATGGGTCTTTTCCCGAGTATAGCGTACATGCGCTGGAAAAAAATCCGGCGCCGGACCGATGGGTCAGGCGCCGTGACTGAAGCGCGGCGGTGCGGGCGGGCTTCAGCCGACCGCAATCCGGGCCTGGTCGGAATTGCCGTCGCCGTCAGGCAGGGGCTGGTGCAGCACCTCGCGCAGCCGTTCCAGGGTCTGCAGGTCCGTCTCCAGCCCGGTCTGCTCGGTTTCCAGTTCCTTGATCCGGGCTTCCAGCGTATCGCGTGATTCGTTGATCCGGCGCAGTGTCTCCAGGCGTTTCTCCATCAGCCGCTTGTGGTCCTTGATCTGCTGTACCAGCGGGTTCATGACTTCCTTCAGCCAGGCGTTGGCTTCCTGGTTGGCGCGGAAGAAGATGCTGCGGGCCTGGCTGACCAGCGAGACGAAGAATTTCTTGATGACGAAGCTCTGCTCGGTCATGGCCATGGACGGACTGTTGCGGAAGGCCTCGGCCTCCTTGAGCAGGTTATGGAAATCCATATTGAACTGGTCGACCGAGAACACCTTGGGCGTCATCGACGGCAGGCCGTGCTCCTCGTGGAACTTGCGGTAGGTCGAACGGATCAGGTTGCGGGTCTGCTCGGCCGAGTGCGCCACCTGGTCCATGGTGTCGCGTGCGCCCTCGAAGAAGGCCTCCATGCCGCGCTTGAGTCCGGACGTGGTCCAGGCCCCGGTCATCTCCTTGCGGGTCTTGTCGATCAGCTTGTCGAAGGATTCCAGGCTGAGCGCGTCCAGCATCTCCCTGGCCTGGCTCTGCAGCACCCGGCGGCTGGACTGGAAGCTCTCGACGTTGCGCATGTAGGCCGACTGCTCCTCGCGTGATTTCTGCATCAGGTGCTGGATGACATCGGCGTTCTTGCCGCGCAGCGAGCCGAGATTCTCCAGTTCCTTGCGGGTCTGCTCCAGACGGCTGCCGAGGATGTCGTGCATCTCGTTCTGCAGTCCGCCGATCTCGTGCAGGATGTGCTCGCGCAGGACGTTGAGTTTGTTGGGCAGCACCTCGTCGGAAAGAAAATGCTCCAGTTCAGGCAGGCGGCTGCGGGTGAGCAGTTCCTCCTCGTCGCGGATCTTGCCGGCCAGACCCTTGAGTGCCGACAGCGGGAAAACCTGCTGCTCGTCCACGTGCAGGAGTTCGGCGGCCTTGCGGCGCTGGGTGGCGATGGTCTGGTCGACGCTGGCATTGTCCTTGAGGTCGTCCCACAGGGTGTCGATCTTGTTCAGCGCCACCACCAGGTGTTTGTTGTGCTGGCTGCCCAGGTTGTGCACATGATGCTCCCACATCTCCAGGTCGGACTTGGTCACGCCGGTATCGGCCGCCAGCACGAACAGCACCGCCTGAGCCGAGGGCAGCATGCTCACGGTCAGTTCCGGTTCGTTGCCCAGGGCGTTCAGGCCCGGGGTGTCGAGGATGACCAGGCCCTGCTTGAGCAGGGGGTGCGGGAAACTGATCAGGGCGTGGCGCCACATCGGGATCTCGACCTGCTCGGGATACTCGCCGGTCTTCTTGAAGCGGCTGTCCTGGGTTTCGTCGTACAGTCCGAGTTCGCGCGCCGTATCCAGCTTGACCGTCTTGGTGCGGATCACCTCGCGGAAGGTCTCGCTCATCTGCTCGGGCGAATCCGTGTCCAGGGGCAGGGTGACCCAGTGCTCGGGCGCATTCTTGTAGTCGGCGATGGCGCGCTCCTCGCGCCGGGTCTCGATGGGCAGCAGTCGCAGATAGGCCGAGTCGGCCCGGTGATCGTAGAACAACTCGCTCGGGCACATGGTGGTGCGCCCGGCGTCGGAGGGCAGCAGCCGGCAGCCGTAGTCGGCGAAGAAGATGGCGTTGATCAGTTCGGTCTTGCCGCGCGAGAATTCGGCCACGAAGGCCAGATTGAGCCGGTCCTGGCGCAGTGCCTCCATGGTCTCGAAGATGCGCAGATCGGTTTCGCCTTCGTCCATTTCGTGTTCATCGAGCCATTTCTGGAAGGCCTGCAGGGTGTCGAGCACCTCGGACTTCCAGTTGGCATAGGCTTCCAGTCGCCCACTGAACGCGTCGTTTTGCATTGTGTGTTTTCCTCCAGACAGAATCCACCGGCCGTGCCGGCGGCGCGACTCCCTATATCCGGGCTTTCGACCGCGGCAGAGGAATCTTGAGACGCTTTACAGGAGCTTAGATGGCGCTGCCCGGCAGTCCGGCCAGGATGTGAACCCCGTCACGGGTCTGAGGCGAATGGCGGTACAGCGCAGGTCGGCTGCTGGAATCAGGGGCGGGTGACCTCCGGCGGCAATCGCGCCGGGCGGGGGATGCGCAGGCGCTTGTCCCGGCCGGTTTCGCCCCGCAACAGTTGGATATCGCGCGGGGCGACGCCGAACAGATCGGCCAGGAACCTGATCAGGCCGCGGTTGGCCTTGCCTTCGATCGGTGCAGCCTTGATCCGTACCTTGAGCCGCCCGCCATGCTCTCCGGCCAGTTCCTCCCGGCGGGCACCGGGCTGGACGTGCAGGTCGAGGATCAGATCCTCGCCGTCCCAGCGGTACCAGGCGGGGGTACTCACCTCAGGCAAACAGGAGGGCGGTGAGCAGCCCCAGCACCAGGCGCCGGGCAACCTCCAGGATGAGAATGGCGAACAGCGGGCTGAGATCGATCCCCGAAATGGGCGGGATCAGACCGCGCAGCGGCCGCAACACCGGTTCGGTGAGGGAATGCAGGATCGCGAGCGCCGGATTGTAGCCGCCCGGGTTGACCCAGCTGAGGATGGCCTGGATCAGGATGGCGAAGATGAATACTGAAAAACCCAGTGAAATCAACTCAATCAGGCTGTGCGCCAGCAGCGGGTAGGGGTGTACCGGCCGGCCGGAGACCAGCATCACCAGCGCCACGCCCAGCATCTGCACGACGAGCATCACCACCACGGTGGCGGTGTCGAGGCGCCCGAGGGGCGGCAGGAGGCGCCGCAGCGGAATCACCGGCGGGTTGGTCACCTTGACGATGAACTGGCTTAAGGGGTTGTAGAAATCCGCCCGCAGCCAGCCCAGCAGCAGGCGCAGCATCAGTACCAGCACGTACAGGCCCACCAGCACCTGGATGACGAAGCCCAGGGTGTCGCCCAGCAGATTGCCGCCGTTCATGCGTCCGCTCCCAGTTGTTCGGCCAGTTCCCGCGAGCGCGCCTGCGCGGCCTGCATGGCCCGCGCGACGAGTGCGCGGAAGCCGCCGTCCTCCAGGGCCGCCAGGGCCCGTTCGGTGGTGCCGCCGGGGGAGGTGACGCGCTCACGCAGCCGCCCCGGCGGGTCCTCGGATTCCAGCGCCATCCTGGCCGCGCCGAAGGCGGTCTGCAGTGCCAGCAGCCGGGCGGTGTCGGCCGGCAGCCCCAGGTCCGTTCCGGCCTGCTGCATGGCCTCGATCATAAGAAAGAAGTAGGCGGGACCGCTGCCGGACAGGGCGGTGACCGCATCCATCTGGGTCTCATCCTCGACCCACAGGGTCAGGCCCACGGCGCGCAGAATGGACTCGGCCAGGTTGCGCTGGGCGTCGTTGACCGCGGCGGTGGCATACAGCGCCGTGGCCCCGCTCTGCACCAGGGCCGGGGTGTTGGGCATGCAGCGCACCAGCGGGCGGTTGCCGCCCAGCCAGCGGTCCAGGTCGGAGGCGCGGATACCCGCGGCCACGGAGATCAGCAGCGGGTTGGTCGCATCCAGCTGCGGCGCCAGTTCCCGGGCCAGTGCAGCCAGCCCCTGGGGTTTGACCGCCAGGATCAGCACATGGGCACCGGCCAGCGCTTCGGCGTTATCGGCGAAGACCTGGACCCCGAAGCGTTGGGCGACCGCCTCGCGCTGCCCGGCATCCGGGTCGCTGGCGCGGATGCGGTCGGCGGGAAAGCCGTCAGCCAGCAGCCCGCCGATCAGGCTGCGAGCCATGTTGCCGGCGCCGATGAAGCAGAGCTGGGATTCGTTCATGTCAGGGCCTGTTGCTCGGATTGTTGATGCCGATTGTCGCCGTTCAGTGCCGGTGTCATCAAGGCGGCACGCCATCAGGGGGTGGACGCTGGCCGAACAGGGCCGTTCCGACCCGCACCAGGGTGCTGCCCTCGGCGATGGCCGCCTCCAGGTCGTTGCTCATGCCCATGGACAGGGTGTCCAGCGCATGGCCGGCCGCGGTCAGGTCCTCGAAGAGTTCCCGCAGCCGGGCGAAGTCCCGGCGCTGTTCGCCGAACTGGATGGTCGGCGCCGGTATGGCCATCAGGCCGCGCAGGCGCAGCCGCGGCAGTTCACTCACGGCGGCGGCCAGTTCCGCTGCGGCGGCGGGCTCCACACCGGACTTGCTGGTCTCACCGCTGATGTTGACCTGCAGGCAGATGTTGAGCGGCGGCAGATCGGCCGGGCGCTGCTCGGCCAGGCGCTGGGCGATCTTCAGCCGGTCCAGGCTCTGCACCCAGGCAAAGCGTTCGGCGATGCGCCGGGTCTTGTTCGACTGCATGGGCCCGATGAAGTGCCACTCCAGATGCAGTCCGGCGAGGGCATCGAGCTTGTCGACCGCCTCCTTGAGGTAGGACTCGCCGAAGGCGAGCTGGCCGCAGCCGGCCAGGGTCTGGATGTCACCGGCGGGGAAGTGCTTGGAGACGGCCAGCAGCCGCACACAGTCACGCGCACGTCCATACTGGTCGCACCACTCGCCGATGCGGTCGAGCAGTTCCTGCCGGCGCTGACACAGTTGCTGGTCGTGTGGGAGCGTCACATCGAGCCTTGCGGGCTGACCCGTTCGGTAAACCGGGGACTACTATACCCCGGGTGGGGGGGCGGGTGCCATGCGCGCGGCCGGATTCCCCTGTATCAAGGCTTGGGGTAAAGTGACGCTATAACAGGGACCGGAAATAATCGTTCAGGGGAAACGAATGGATATCGCAGAACTGCTCGCCTTCGGGGTCAAGAACAACGCCTCCGACCTGCATCTCTCCGCCGGGCTGCCGCCCATGATCCGCGTCGACGGCGACATCCGCCGCATCAATGTGCCGGCGTTGGAGCACAAGGAAGTCCACGCGCTGGTCTACGACATCATGAACGACAAGCAGCGCAAGGACTTCGAGGAATTCCTCGAGACCGACTTCTCGTTCGAGATCCCGAACCTGGCGCGCTTCCGTGTCAACGCCTTCAACCACAATCGCGGCGCCGGCGCGGTGTTCCGTACCATCCCCTCCAAGATACTGAGCCTGGAGGACCTCGGCTGCCCGCCGGTGTTCAAGGATATCGCCGATCAGCCGCGCGGCATCGTGCTGGTCACCGGCCCGACCGGTTCCGGCAAGTCCACCACCCTGGCGGCGATGATGAACCACGTCAACGAGACCCGCTACGAACACATCCTCACCATCGAGGACCCGATCGAGTTCGTACACGAATCCAAGAAATGCCTGGTCAACCAGCGCGAGGTGCACCGCGACACCCTGGGCTTCGCCGAGGCGCTGCGTTCCGCCCTGCGCGAGGATCCGGACATCGTGCTGGTGGGCGAGATGCGCGACCTGGAGACCATCCGCCTGGCGCTGACCGCGGCCGAGACCGGCCACCTGGTGTTCGGCACTCTGCATACCAGTTCCGCGGCCAAGACCATCGACCGCATCATCGACGTCTTCCCCGCGGCGGAGAAATCCATGGTCCGGTCCATGCTCTCCGAGTCGCTGCGCGCGGTCATTTCCCAGACGCTGCTCAAGAAGACCGGCGGCGGGCGTGTCGCCGCGCACGAGATCATGATCGGCACCCCGGCCATCCGCAACCTGATCCGCGAGGACAAGGTGGCCCAGATGTACTCGGCCATCCAGACCGGTCAGGCTGCCGGCATGCAGACCCTGGATCAGAACCTGCAGGAGATCGTGCAGAAAGGACTCGTCAGCCGGCAGGATGCCCGCGCCAAGGCGGCCAACAAGGAGTTGTTCCGTTAGGCGCTGTTGGAATGTTTTCTGGCGGTATATAAACAGCTCCCTCTCCCTCCCGCTTGCGGGGGGAGAGGGTCAGGGTGAGGGGGGGTCAGGCGTTTGCCCCCCCCCTCGCCTCTGCCCCTTTTATGCCCCCTGGGTGCTGCCTCAAGGGAGAGGGGATGATGGAACCGCTGGTGCAACGCAAAGGGAAACGACATGGCACAGGATCTCAAGACACTGCTCATGCTGGTGGTCAGGAAGAAGGCCTCCGATCTGTTCATCACCGCCGGTGTGCCGCCCAGCATCAAGGTCGACGGCAAGATCGTGGCTGCGGCCAGGGAGCCGCTGGCCCCGGCCGAGGCCCGGGACATGGTCATGGCGACGGTGCCCGAGCATCTGCGCGATGAGTTCAACCGTACCCATGAATGCAACTTCGCCCTGAGCGAGACCGGCCTCGGACGCTTCCGTGTCAGCGCCTTCTACCAGCGCAACCACGTCGGCATGGTGCTGCGTCGGATCGAGACCCGGATCCCCGACTTCGAGGGGCTGAACCTGCCGCCCGTGCTCGAGAAGCTGGCCATGACCAAGCGCGGCCTGGTGCTGTTCGTGGGCGCGACCGGCACCGGCAAGTCCACCTCGCTGGCCGCCATGCTCGGCTATCGCAACCATCACGGCAACGGCCACATCGTCACCCTGGAAGACCCCATCGAGTTCATCCACCAGCATGACGGCTGCATTGTCACCCAGCGGGAGGTCGGGCTGGACACCGATTCCTACGAGATCGGCCTGCGCAACACCCTGCGTCAGGCCCCGGATGTGATCCTGATCGGCGAGATCCGCAGCCGCGAGACCATGGACTACGCCATCGCCTTCGCCGAGACCGGCCACCTGTGTCTGTCCACGCTGCACGCCAACAACGCCAACCAGGCCCTGGACCGCATCATCAACTTCTTCCCCGAGGACCGCCGCGACCAGCTGCTGATGGACCTGTCGCTCAACCTCAAGGCCATGATCGCCCAGCAGCTGATTCCCACCGTTGACGGCAAGGGCCGTCGTGCCGCCGTCGAGGTGCTGATCAACAGTCCACTGGCCTCGGAATACATCCGCAATGGCGAGATCCATCGTCTGAAGGACCTGATGAAGCGCTCCCGCGAGCAGGGCATGCAGACCTTTGATCAGGCCCTGTTCGAACTCTACAAGGCCGGCGACATCAGCTATGACAACGCCCTGCACTACGCCGACTCGCCCAACGAGGTGCGGTTGATGATCAAGCTGGACGAAGAGGATGTGGACAAGCTCGGCGATGCCATCGCCGACCTGGAGATCGACAACTCGGATCAGTACGCCCTGTCCGGCCACAAGCGCGGGGAGAAGAAGCGGACTTGATGTTGGCGGGTGCCTTTAATCCTTTTTCTTGTCGGAATGCCCCAGCCCCTTGTCCGGCGCGACCTCGTCGCGCACCCGCTGCTTCAGTTCCGTAATCTCCGGAAAGCGGCCGGCTTCCTTGCGTGACCATACCCGCTTGCCGTTGACGCTGACCTCGAATACGCCGCCCGTGCCCGGACGCAGCGTGAGTTCGGTGATCTCGTCCGCGAACGTCGTCAGCAGTTCCTGTGCCATCCAGGCCGAGCGCAGCAGCCACCGGCATTGATTGCAGTAATGGATTTCGATGTGATTGTCCATGGGAGTCACCATTACGCTCTTTGCTGTTCTCTGCGTCCTGGCGTCTTTGCGTTGAGCTGTTCAGCTCAGGGAAACACCGCCCGCGCATCGAACACCGGCCCGTCCACGCACACGCGTTTCATCGCCGGGCCCTGCTCGGTTTCCACCTGCACGGTGCAGCCGGCGCAGCCGCCGACGGCGCAGGCCATGAATTCCTCCAGCGAGACCTGGCAGGGCAGATCGTACTCGCGTGCCAGTCTGGCGACGGCCTCCAGCATGGGGTGGGGGCCGCAGGCGAAGATCTCCACCTCATGCAGATGCTGCGTATTGAGTGCGGCCAGCCAGTCACGGGCGAGATCCGTGATATAGCCCTGGAAGCAGCCGGGGAAGTCCTGCTGACTGCACAGGCGGCTGGGTACGCCCCAGTCCTCCAGCAGCGGCATGGCGGCGATCACCCCGTCGGGAATGCCGGGCACCAGGATCTGCGACGGCCGGCGGGTGAAGGGGAACGGCACCTCGGAGCCCATCAGCACCAGCGGTTTGTACGCCGGTTGCCGGCGCAGGGCGTCGGCCAGAAACACCATGGGCGGGATGCCGACGCCGCCGCCCAGCAGCAGGGTGCGCGGGCGTTCGGGGCGCGGCCGGAACGGCTGGCCGATGGGACCCAGCACACTCAGCGATTCACCCACCTGGCGGCGACTGAGCAGTCGGGTGCCCGCGCCGACCACCTTGTACAGGAACTCCACCCAGCCGGCCTCCGGATCGGTGCGCATGATCGACAGCGGCCGGCGCATGGGCAGCAGCGGGTCGCAGGTCAGATGGGCGAAGCTGCCCGGTTCGGCGCGGCGGGCGCACTCGGGGCTGCGGACGCGCAGGATGTACTGCTCGCCCGGATGCGCCTCGTGGTCCAGGATCTCGGCGTCTTCCAGCTGGATGGTGCCGCGGTGGGGTTTGGCAGTGGTCATGGGGTCAATTATGAACCACAGGGAACACGAAGAACACTTGGAAAACGGTTATCCACCGCTTTCGGAAGCCGATGATCCGTCATTGCGATGCCCAGACCCGAAGGGTGGGGTGCCCATGATGAAACCCGGAGGGCTTCTATGGGTGCGAAGGGGTGGGCGTAGCGAATAATCCCTACAGGTTGGTGCTGCATTACGAGATTGCCGCGCTGCGCTCGCAATGACGCGTAAAAAAGTGGTCGCTAGCGCTCGAACACCCGCCGTCCGCCCAGCAGGGTGTGCATGACCCGCCCCTTCACTTCCCAGCCCATGAAGGGCGTGTTGTGGCCCTGGCTGAGCAGGCTGGCGGGCGCGATGCGCCAGGTTGCCTCGGGGTCGAACAGGGTGATGTCGGCCGCCGCCCCCGGGTTCAGGGTGCCGGTGCCCTGTTCGAACAGCCCCAGGATACGGGCCGGGCCGGCAGTCAGGCGCTCGATGACCTCGGGCAGGGTCAGCAGCTTGTCCTCGACCAGCCGCAGTGCCAGCGGCAGCAGGGTGTCGAGGCCGGAGATGCCGGGCTCGGTGGCCGGGAAGGGGTTGAGCTTGGCATCGGCCTCGTGCGGCTGGTGGTCGCTGCACAGGGCCGACAGGGTGCCGCGGGCCAGGCCGGCGCGCAGGCCCTCGCGGTCGCGCTGGGTGCGCAGCGGCGGGTAGACATGGAACTGGCTGTCGAAGTCGGCGATGTCCAGCTCGGTGAAATACAGATACGGGATGGCCGCGTCGGCCGTGACCGGCACGCCGTCGTACTGGGCACGGGCGATCATCTGCACCGAGCGGCTGTGGGTCAGGCGACAGAAGTGCGCCCGCACCCCGGTGTGTTCGATCAGGGCCAGGTCCCGGGCCACGGCGGCGGTCTCGGCCGCGGCCGGGATGCCAGGCAGACCCAGGCGGGTGGCGACGGCGCCCTCATGGGCGACGCCGCCGTTGGCCAGCCAGTACTCCTCCGGATGGATGAATACGGTCAGGTCGAAGGTGGCGGCGTATTCGAACGCCCGCCGCACCACGGCGGTATGCAGGATCGGCGACTGGGCGTTGCTCACACCGCGGCAGCCGGCCTCCTTGAGGGCGGCCATCTCGGTCAGATGCTCGCCGGCCAGCCCCTGGGTCAGCGCCCCCAGGGTGACGACGCGGGCATGGCCGGCGCGTTCGGCGCGCTGGCGGATGAGTTCCACCACGGCCGGGGTGTCGATGATGGGGTCGGTGGTCGGCGGACAGCACAGGGTGGTGATGCCGCCGGCGGCCGCCGCGCGGGTCTCCGAGGCGATAGTGGCCTTGTTCTCGTGGCCCGGCTCACGCAGGTGCGCGGCCAGTTCCACCAGACCGGGGCAGACGACCAGGCCGCGGGCGTCGATCTCCAGTTCCGGCTTGAAGTCGTCGGGTACGGCTTCGCCCACGCCGGTGATGCGGCCGGCGGCGACGGCGACGTCGACCTCGGCGTCGAGGTGGTTGGCCGGGTCGATGACGCGGCCGCCGCGGATCAGTATGCGGGGTTTCCTGGCCGCCATCAGTGCCTGTCCCCGGCCTCGGCTTCGCCGTGGGCGCGCATGGTCATGGACATGACCGCCATGCGCACGGCAATGCCGTGGGTGACCTGCTCCAGGATCACCGAACGCGGGCCGTCGGCGACCTGGGAGTCCATCTCCACCCCGCGGTTGATCGGCCCCGGATGCATCACGGTGACGTCCGGATCGGCCACCGCCAGGCGCTGCTCGGTCAGACCGAACAGCCGGAAGTATTCGTGTTCGCTCGGCAGCATCGCGCCTTGCATGCGTTCGCGCTGCAGCCGCAGCATGATGATCACATCCACGTCGCGGATGCCGGCTTCCAGGTCGTGATAGACCTGTACCCCGAGGGCTTCGGCATCCACCGGGATCAGCGTCTTGGGTGCGACGATGCGCACCTCGCCGGTGTTGAGCGTGTTCAGCGCATGGATCTGCGAGCGGGCCACGCGCGAGTGCATGACATCGCCGACGATGGCCACCCGCAGCCGGCCGAAATCCGGACCCTTCACCCGACGGATGGTGAACATGTCCAGCATCGCCTGGGTGGGGTGGGCGTGACGGCCGTCACCGGCGTTGAGCACGCTGATGTGCGGGGCCACATGGCGGGCGAAGAAGTGGGCCGCGCCGCTGTCGGCGTGGCGCACCACGAACATGTCCACGTGCATGGCCTCCAGGTTGCGCAGGGTGTCGAGCAGGGTCTCGCCCTTCACCGCGCTGGAGGCGTCGATGTTGATGTTGAGCACGTCCGCCGACAGGCGCTTGGCCGCCAGTTCGAAGGTGGTGCGGGTGCGGGTGCTGGCCTCGAAGAACAGGTTGACGATGGTCTTACCGCGCAGCAGCGGTACCTTCTTCACCTGTTGGGCGGTCACGCCGGCGAAGGATTCGGCGGTGTCCAGTATCTCGGTGAGAATGGAATGCGAAAGCCCCTCGATGGTGAGGAAGTGGCGCAGCCGGCCCTGATCGTCGACTTGCAGGTTGGTGCCGCTCATGCCGCCTCGTGAATCTCCAGTATCAGGGGCTCGGGCCCGGTGAGCTTGACGTGTTCGCCCAGGTTGAGCTTGAGCCGGGTGCCGACCACGTCGGCCTCGATCGGCAACTCGCGCCCGCCGCGCTCGACCAGCACCGCCAGGATCACCGAGGCCGGGCGGCCGTAGTCGAAGATCTCGTTCATGGCCGCGCGGATGGTGCGCCCCGTGTGCAGCACATCATCGACCAGGATGATGTGGCGGTCGTCGACCTGGAACGGGATGTCCGACGGCTTGACCTGGGGGTGCAGGCCGATGCGGGTGAAATCGTCGCGGTAGAAGGTGATGTCCAGGCTGCCCAGCGGCTGTTCCAGCCCCAGCGCACGATGCAGCTCGCTTGCCACCCAGACCCCGCCGGTATGGATGCCGACCATGGCCGGATCCTCCACGCCGCGGCGCTGGAGCAGGGCGCTGAGATCCCCGGCCATCTGGGCCAGCAGGGGTTCGACAGGGGTCTGGGTCATCAGTGTTCCTTATGTTCGTCCAGCCAGTCCTGCAGGATGATGCGTGCCGACTGGGCATCGATGTCTGCGTCATTGCCGGTCTCGAGCCGACGCGCCGCCTGCGAACTCAGGCGCTCGTCCATCAGGTGCACCGGCAGCCCGAAGCGCCCGTGCAGCCGGCGGGCGAAACGCTCGGCCGCGGCCGTGGTCGCGCTGGTATCGCCGGTGAGATACAGCGGCCGGCCCACCACCAGGGCCTGGGGCCGCCACTCGTCCAGCAGGGCGGCGACCCGGCCCCAGTCCGGCTGACCGTCGCGGGCGGGGAGCGATTGTAACGCACGCGCCGTCCCTGTCACCGTCTGGCCGACGGCGACACCGATTTTTTTCCTGCCGTGATCGAAGCCGAGCAGGGTGGCCGCTGCGGCCTCAGGCATGCCCGGCGTCGCCCGAGAGCAGCTTGACGTCCACCCCGATCAGGGCCGCCGCCGCCTCCCAGCGTTTCTCCACCGGGGTATCGAAGATCACCCGCGGGTCGGCCGGGCCGCTGAGCCAGGCGTTTTCCGCCATCTCGTGCTCGAGCTGGCCGGCGCCCCAGCCGGCGTAGCCCAGGGCGACCAGCGCCCGGCTCGGCCCCCGGCCTTCGGCCATGGCGGCCAGGATGTCCTGGGAGGCGGTCACGCCGGTGTCCTCGGTCACCTGCATGGTCGCCTCCCACTGGCCCAGCGGCTGGTGCAGGATGAAGCCGCGCTCGGGCTGGACCGGCCCGCCCTGGTAGACCGGCAGGTCGGCGATGAAGGGGTCGCTGGCTTCCAGCTGCATGTGCTCGAACACGTCGTCCAGGCGCATGTCCAGCGGCCGGTTGATCACCAGGCCCATGGCGCCGTCGGCGTCGTGCTCGCAGATGAAGGTGACGGTGTGAAAGAAATTCGGATCCGCCAGGCCGGGCATGGCGATGAGGAAATGGTTGGTCAGATAGGAGGATTCCGCCATGCGCCTAGGGCCTGTTGACGCTAACCCAATCGCCTCTGCTGGGGCTGATTTTTTGCCCAGCAAGGCAGAATGAGCGAAGTGTAGTTACTCTACATGAGCGAATGATAACGCCGCTGGGCAAAAAATCAGCCCCAGCCCGGAGGGTTGCGCCTGAGACAGCGCCACTCGTCGTTGCTTGTCGCTTATTTGGAATTACCAAACTGCGCTCCTCGCGCCTCGATCGGCGCTGTCTCAGGCACAACAGTGACGATTGGGTTAGCGTCAACAGGCCCTAGTATCGGCGAGCCTGCCAGGAGGTGCAAGGGATCGCGCGATATGAACGCAGAGTACGCGGAGACGCAGAGGCGCAGAGGCATAAGACCATAAAAATCTCTGCGTCTCCGAGCCTTTGCGTCCTCTGCGTTATCGCCGCCGCGGCTGCTACCTCCCCTGCGTCTGCAGGCCGCTGCTGAGGAATTCCCAGGTGCGGGTGATGTAGAGCAGATCGGTGTCCTTTCTGATGTCGTCCGGCAGCGGCGGGAAGGGCGCGGCCAGTTCCACGATGCGGATGGCGGCGTCATCGAGCACCTGGTGGCCGGAGGACTTGAGCAGAGTGATGCCGTGGATGCTGCCGTCGGGCTTGAGTGCGACCTGCAGCAGCAGCTTGCCCGACACGCCCTGGCGCCGGGCGGCGTCGGGGTAGTTGAGGTTGCCCACCCGCTCGACCTTGCGCACCCAGTCGCTCATGTAGCTGGCGTACTTGTACTCGCGGGTGCTGGCCGAGACGAAGGTCTTGCGCGGGCGCTCCGAATAGGCCTGCAGCGACTGCCTGATCTGCTGGTCCAGGTTGGCCAGTTCCATGCTGTGCTCGATCAGTTCGCTGGCGCTGGGCCGGGGCGCCTCGGGCCTGGGCTCGGCCTCGCTGGGGGCGACCCGGGTCGGGGATTCGGCCTGGGTCATGACCTGCGGCTGCTCGGGGGCCGGCTCCGGCGGCGGGGCGCTGGCCTGCTGCGCCGGCTGCGGCGGCGTGGGTTCGACCCGCTCATCCACGTTGCCGGTGCCGGTCTGGCTGTGTTCGGCCAGGTAGTCGGCCTCTTCGGGCGTTTCGGTGTTCTGACGCGGCAGCAGGGCGATATCCAGCGGCGGCGGGGCCTCGCGGACGGCGTCGGGCTCGAAGGTGAAGGACACGCCCAGCAGCAGCAGGGCGTGCAGCGCGCCGGCCAGCAGCAGGGCGACGATCAGTGGATCGCCCTGGTACTGCGGCCGGTTGCCGAGGATGTTCTGGCTCATGTCCTTGATGCGGTTTCCTGCTGGGGCGCGTGAGCCCGGTCCATACCCTGTAGTGCCAGGCTGGCGATTATACCGTTGAGGATGCCGAAGATCAGGGCGGCTGTCAGCAGGGGCGGATACAGGTGCCACAGGCCCGGGTGCGGAATGAACAGGGCATAGGCCAGGGCGAACTGGCCGCTGATGTGTCCGAGGGAGGCGAGCAGGCTCAGGCCGAGCGGGCCCAGCCAGCGCCGGGCCAGACCCCGGCCCAGACCGAGCGCGAGCAGACTGGCCAGCGCCCCGGCCAGGCTGAGCATGAAGGTGGGGGTGAGGAAGGTCCCCAGCAGCAGGCTGCCGACCAGCACCCGCAGCAGGCTGACCCAGACCGCCGCGCCCCAGCCGAAGACCAGCAGCGCCAGCAGAGTGACCAGGTTGGCCAGCCCCGGCTTGAGCCCCGGTACCGGACTGGGGATGGCCGCCTCGAGGACATGGATGGCGATGGCCAGCGCGGCCAGCCAGGCGATGCGATGATCCTCGGGGCGGGTGGTGACGGTCTCGACGGGCATGGGTCAGAGATTGATCGCGTCATAGCGCCGGTCGCGGCCCTGCAGGTGCAGGCTGATCCGGTTGGGCAGGCAGGCGGCGACCATGCCGCCCTGGTCGATCCAGCCGGTATGCACGCAGCGTTTGCTCTCGCAGGGCGAGTCCAGGAAGCGGGCGCGGCCGGGGGCCAGCGCGATCCGGCTGGTCCCGATACTGCCCTCGATCTCCAGGGTCCGCGCCTCGATCAGCGGCAGGCTGGCCTGGTGGCGGCCGTCGACCCAGATCTCCAGGCTGGCGGCCTGTTCGGTCTGCCAGAAATGGATATAGCTCCAGCCGACCAGGCCGACGGCCAGCACCAGCACCAGCAGATCGGCGGGGCGGACTGCGCGCATCAGGGCAGCTCCCGCAGGATCACATCCGGCTCGGCTTCGGTTTCAAAGCGGATGCGCCCGGCCATGGCGTGCGTCAGTTCCACCGTCCCGTCCGGGCGCACCCGCATCACCCGGTCGATGCCCATGTCGGCGGCGACCTGCGGCCAGGCGTCGCCGGCGACGAACAGGGCGGTGGCGGCGGCATCGGCGGTGGCGGCCTCGGTGTGGATGACTGTGAGCGAGGCGGTGCCGTACGCGGGATAGCCGCTGCGCGGGTCGATAATATGATGATAGCGCCTGCCCTCGACCTCGAAATAGCGCTCATAGTCGCCGGAGGTGAAGATGCTTTCATCGTCCCGGGTCGCGATCGAGGCCAGCACGCCCGGCGCGCGCGGGTGACGGATGCCGATGCGCCAGGGGCGCTCGCGCGCGCCGATGGCGCGCAGGTCGCCGCCGGCATTGACGATGGCGTTGTCGATACCGGCCGCGCGCAGCCGGCCGATGGCGCGGTCCACCGCCACGCCCTTGGCGAAGGCGCCGAGATCGAGCTGCAGTCGCGGGTTGTCGCTGCTGGCCCGGCCGTTTTGCAGTTTCAACTCGGCCATGTGCGGCCGTCCGGCCAGCCAGGCCTCGATTGCCGCGGCGTCGGGCACCCTGTCGGGCAGGTCGTTGCTGTGAAAGCCCCACAGGGCCATGAGGCCGCCGATGGCGGGTTCGAACAGACCGTCGCTGCTGCGGTTCAGCGCGCGGGCCTGTTCCAGTACTGTCATCAGGTCGGGGGGGACAGGTGTCTGCTCGCCTCGCTGCAGGGCGGTGTTGAGCGCGGTCAGCCGGCTGTCCTCCCAGGCGTGCCAGTCGTGGTGCAGGCGATGAAAGTCGCGCTCGATCGCCGCCAGCACCGGATCGGCCTGTTCAGCTTCCGCGCCGTAAAGGGTGATGTCGATGATGGTGCCCAGGGCGATGAAGCGGCGCTCGAGCAGGGGCGATTCGGCCGGCTGGCAGGCCGCCAGCAGCATCGCCGCCAGCAGGACGAACAGCTGCAGATGCTTCGCCGGCTCAGTGCGCATTCAGCTTCGCGGCCAGGCAGTCCATCAGGTCGCCGGCAATATCCAGGCCGTATTCCCGGTCCAGTTCGCGGATGCAGGTGGGGCTGGTGACATTGACCTCGGTGAGGTAGTCGCCGATCACGTCCAGGCCGACGAAATACAGGCCCTTCGCGCGCAGCGCCGGGGCGACCTGGGTGCAGATCCAGCGGTCGCGCTCGGTCAGTTCCACCCCGACGCCGCGCCCGCCCACGGCCAGGTTGCCGCGGGTCTCGCCCGCGGCCGGGATACGGGCCAGGGCGTAGGGCACCGGCTCGCCGTCGATGAGCAGGATGCGCTTGTCGCCGGCGCTGATCTCGGGGATGAAGCGCTGCGCCATGACCGACGTGCGGCCCAGATCGGTCAGGGACTCGAGAATGACGCTGGTGTTGGGGTCGTCCTGGCGCACCCGGAAGATGGAACTGCCGCCCATCGAGTACAGGGGTTTGAGAATGGTGTCCTGCTGCTCGGCGATGAACTCGCGCAGCCGGCCCGGGTCGCGGCTGACCAGCGTCGACACGCAGCACTGCGGAAACCAGGCGGTGTAGAGCTTTTCATTGACATCGCGCAGGCTGGCCGGGCGGTTGACCACCAGCACGCCGGCCGCCTCGGCGCGTTCCAGGATATAGGTGGTGGCGAAGTACTCCAGATCGACCGGCGGGTCCTTGCGCATCAGCAGGATGTCGAGTTCCTCCAGCGGCCGGGTCTGCGGCGGCGCCAGGTCGAACCAGTCGTCGGGGTCGTCCCGGACCTCGAGCCCGCGCATCCGGGCCCAGGGGCGGCCGTCGCGCAGGAACAGGTCGGCCTGTTCGAAATAGAGGATCTCCCAGTGCCGCGCCCGGGCGGCGAGCAGCATGGCGAAGGTGCTGTCCTTTTTGATGTTGATGGAGCCGATGGGATCCATCAGCACGCCCAGGCGGGTCATGCCTGGGCCTCGGCCGCGCCCTCGGCCAGTTCCTCGCGGTGGTCGGCCAGCTCGCGGGCGGCGGCCAGCAGGGCCAGCCGGGCGATCACGCCGTAGGCATAGAAGCGGTTGGGTTCGGCGTCCGGGGCCTGGTTGGTGTCAGGATTGATGCAGGACTCGACGAAGGCCAGCGGCTCGAACTGCATCCCCGGCGCATTGAGGTTCTCGTGTACCCCGCGGCCCTTGTGCACCCGGTAGAAACCGCCGACCACGAAGTGATCGATCATGTAGACCACCGGTTCGGCCACGGCCTCCTCCGCGCCCCAGGTCTCGAAGGTGTAGACGCCTTCCTGGAGCAGGAACTTGCTCACGCTCGCGCCGCCTTTCATCGATCCCATCTTGTTGCGCTGCTTGCGGTTGAGACTGCGCAGTTCATCGACGCTGGTGACCGACATGATGGCCATGCCGTAGGTGCCGGCATCGGCCTTGATCACCACGAAGGGCTCGCGGTCGATGTTGTATTCGTCGTATTTCCTCTGGATATCCTCCAGCAGCCTGCCGGCGTTGATGAGCAGGCATTCCTCGCCCTCGCGCTTCTGGAAGTTCAGCTCGCCGCAGTTGCGGAACATGGGATTGATCAGCCAGGGGTCGATGTCGAGCATCCTGGCGAATTCGGTGGCCACCTCGTGGTAGTGGGTGAAATGGCCGGATTTCAGGCGTACGGTCCAGCCCAGGTCCGGCGGCGGGATCACCATCTGCTCCAGGTCGCGCAGCTTCTCCGGGTGGCCGCCGATCAGGTCGTTGTTCAGCAGCACCATGCAGGGGTCGAAGCCCTCCAGGTACACCCGGTTGCCGCGGCGCTGGATCGGCTCCAGGGTCAGCTGGCCGCCGGAGGGCAGGTCCAGGGTCAGCGGCGCGTCCAGATCCTCGCGGGTGGAGCCGATGCGCACCTGGTAGCCGGCCTTGAGGATGATGTCGCGCAGGGTGGCCACGCTTTCCAGGTAGAAGAGGTTGCGGGTGTGCTCCTCCGGCACCAGCAGGATGTTGCTGGCGGTCTCGCAGATGTGCTCCATCTTGGTCTGAAAAGCCTGGATGCATAGCGGCAGGAAGGCGGTGTTGAGGTTGTTGAACCCGGCCGGGAACAGGTTGGTGTCCACCGGGGCCAGCTTGAAGCCGGCGTTGCGCAGATCCACCGAGGCGTACAGGGGCGCGGGGGTCTCGCGCCACTGGGCCCGCAGCCACGCCTCGATGCGTGACTGCTGCTCCAGCAGATGGCTCTCGATCTGCTGCAGGGGGCCGGTCAGGGCCGTGGTCAGGTGCGGCACATGGGGATGGTCTGAGGTCATAAAGTTTGCTGCCGGGTGGACGCTACAGGAGACAGGTAACGGCGTAATAGTAATGGAATTCAGCGTTCCGACGCCAATACCGGCGTCGGAGGGATGACCCGATATGCCGTTGGACTGCACTGTCCGGTGCGGGTTCAGTCCCCCGCTGCAGGGGTGGGGCGAACACGCAACTAATGGAAAGTCGTAGATTTTTGTGCTAACTGTATGGGGCGCGGCCGGTTCGCGCCCATAACACTACAAGGAACCAGTCAGTGGGGGGATACGCTGTGGAGAGTGCAGCCCAACAGATCGATACGCTCGAAGGCCTGCGGGTGATGGTGATTGACGACAGCAAGACCATCCGCCGCACCGCCGAGACCCTTCTCAAGAAAGCCGGTTGCGAGGTCATCACGGCCACCGACGGCTTCGAGGCCCTTTCCAAGATCGCCGATCACAAGCCCGATATCATTTTCGTCGACATCATGATGCCGCGCCTTGACGGCTATCAGACCTGTGCCCTGATCAAGCACAACCAGGCCTTCAAGGGCACGCCCGTGATCATGCTTTCCAGCAAGGACGGCCTGTTCGACCGGGCACGGGGCCGGATCGTGGGATCGGAGCAGTATGTCACCAAGCCCTTTTCCAAGGAGGAACTGCTGGGTGCGATCCGGGACCACGTCGTCCGCGATTGATCCTGCCTCCCCCGCGGTCTGCCGGGGGAGCGCCGTTCCCCAACCATCCGCCACGGGTCGCCGAGGGTCTGACCTAAACCTTCCGTGTCCGCGGGCGATAACAGGTACCAGGACGTGCCGGAAATAAAACAGCGCGCCAACCAGTTGATGAAAGGAGACGTTACATGGCTCGTATTCTGATTGTGGATGATTCTCCCACGGAAATGCATGTGCTCAAGAGCATGGTGGAGAAGAATGGCCACGAGACCCTGACCGCCGGTTCCGGCGAGGAAGGCATCGAGGTCGCCAAGGCGGAGAAGCCCGATCTGGTGCTGATGGATGTGGTGATGCCCGGACTGAACGGTTTCCAGGCCACCCGTCAGCTGACCAAGGGCGCGGAGACGGCGGATATCCCGGTGATCATCTGCACTACCAAGGATCAGGAAACCGACCGCGTCTGGGGCATGCGCCAGGGCGCGAAGGACTACATCACCAAGCCGGTGACCGAGGCCGATCTGGTCAGCAAGATCAATACCGTGCTCGGCGCCTGACAGGGACGCACGGACAGGGAGGTGTCATGAGCCAGACCCCTGATAACAAGGACCCGGTCCACATTCTCTTCGATCTGGAACGGCGGCTGCGCCGCGCGGCCCGGCCGCTGCCCAGTGAAGTCGAACTGCGCGAGGATTGGGTCGGCATCGGTTTCCGCCTCGGCGGACATCGTTTCGTCTCGCCGCTGGGCGAGGTGACCGAGATACTCACCCCCACCGATTATTCCAAGGTGCCTGGCGCCAAGAACTGGGTGCAGGGCATCGCCAATGTGCGCGGTAATCTGCTGCCGATCATGGATCTGCAGGGATTTCTGCACGGCCACAGAGCCGCCGCCACCCGCCGCAGCCGCGTGCTGGTGATCAACCATGCCGGCGTACACTCCGGGCTGGTGGTCGACGAGGTGCTGGGGCTGAAGCATTTCATGCCGGAAGACCAGACTCCCGAGCCGCCGACCGACGATGCCGCCATCCGGCCCTACCTGGACGGCGGTTTCCGTATCGGCGATGAACACTGGGGCGTATTCAGCATGCGGCGGCTGGCGGAAACTCCGCAGTTCCTGCAGGCGGCACTGTGAACAAAGGGATTTAACAACAACGCGGCTTTGCGCAACCAAAGACCAACCATCAACCAGGATACTGGTTTATCGAGGGCAGGAGAGGAACCATGAGTACTCAAACTTCAACGGACCGGCAGGGGCAGGGAAAGATGGTACGCAATCTTATCCTGCTGCTGCTCGCCTCGGTGCTGGCCATGGCGGCGATCTTCGTCTACACCGCCCGTCAGGCAGCATTCGACAAGGAACGTATCGGTTATACCAGTGAACAGCAGGTGCTGTCGCAGCAGATCGCCAAGTACGCCCTGGAGGCGGCTTCGGGCGGCGAAGAGGCCTTCGATCAGGTGGTGATGAACCGGGATCGCTTCGATCAGACCCTGAAGGTGCTGCGCAACGGCAACGTCAATTCCGGGCTGCCGCCGACCGCTGAGGAATCCGTCGCCCACGAGGAACTGGTGGCGGTGGAGCGCAAGTGGAACGAGTTCCGCGGCACCGTCAATACGGTGCTCGAGGGCGAGGAACTGGTGCTGGCGGTCAAGGAGACGGCGGCGGTGATCAACGAGTTCATGCCGCAGCTGCTGGCCCACTACGAGGACGTGGTGCGGGTGCTGGTCGATCGCAACGCCGGCCAGGAGGCCGTGCGCGTGGCCAGCCGCCAGCTGATGCTGTCCCAGCGCATCGTCAACAATCTGAACAAGGTGCTGGCCGGTGAGGATGCCGAGGCCGCCACCGAACAGTTCGCCCAGGATACCGAGGAATTCGGCATGGTGCTGGAAGACCAGATCCGCGGCGGCGAGAACGCTCCGCAGATCCAGGACCCCGAGGCCCAGGCCAAGCTGCGTGAGATCGCCATGCTGTTCAGCTCGGTCAGCGACTATGTCGGCGAGATGCTGGACAACGCCGACGCCCTGATGGGGGTGCAGGCCGCGGCCAGCGCCGCTTCGGATCAGTCCGATCAGCTGTTCGCCGCCTCCGCCAATCTGCAGTCGGCCTACTCGCTGGCACCGACCCAGCGGCCGATCAAGGTGCATCATGCCTACATGTTCGGCGGTCTGGCCCTGATCTTCCTGATCTGGCTGGGCTGGTCGCTCAAGCGTGACGCCGACCGCCGCAGTCAGGCTGCCGAGGAGACCAACAAGAAGAACCAGGAGGCCATCCTGCGGCTGCTCGACGAAATGGGCAATCTGGCCGACGGCGATCTGAGCAGCTACGCCACGGTGACCGAGGACTTCACCGGGGCCATCGCCGACTCCATCAACTTCACCATCGATGCCCTGCGCGAGGTGGTCACCACCATCAACAGTGCATCGGGTCAGGTGACCTCGGCGGCCGAGCAGACCAAGACCACCGCCATGAACCTGTCCGAGGCCAGTGAGCACCAGGCCCAGGAGATCACCTCGGCGGTAACCGCCATCAACGAGATGGCCGTGTCCATCGACGAGGTGTCCAGGAACGCCAAGGAATCGTCCGAGGTGTCGCAGAAATCGGTGGAGATTGCCAACAAGGGCGGCAAGGCCGTGCGCCGTACCATCGAGGGTATGGACCAGATCCGCGAGCACATCCAGGAGACCTCCAAGCGCATCAAGCGCCTGGGCGAGTCCTCCCAGGAGATCGGCGACATCGTGGAACTGATCAACGACATCGCCGAACAGACCAACATCCTCGCGCTCAATGCCGCCATCCAGGCCGCCATGGCCGGCGAGGCCGGCCGTGGCTTCGCGGTGGTGGCCGACGAGGTGCAGCGTCTGGCCGAGCGTTCCTCCAACGCCACCAAGCAGATCGAGGCGCTGGTGAAGACCATCCAGACCGACACCAACGAGGCCGTGATCTCCATGGAGCAGAGCACCTCGGGTGTGGTCACAGGTGCCCACCTGGCCGAGGACGCCGGCGACGCACTGGAGGAGATCGTCAGCGTCTCCGAGAACCTGGCCGGTCTGATCGAGAACATCTCGAACTCCGCGGCCCAGCAGTCCAAGGCGGCCAGCAACATCACCGAGACGATGAACGTCATCCAGGAGATCACCACCCAGACCAACACCGGCACCAACGAGACGGCGGCCTCCATCGGCAACCTGACCGAACTGGCGTCGGATCTGCAGCGGTCGGTGTCCGGCTTCAAGCTGCCGGAATAAGTCCGGCCCGATGCCGACGGATGGGGGACGATGACGGTGCAGATGCCGAGCCAGAAACTGCCGCTCCAGGGACGGCGCGGGCGGCTGCCGGATCTCAGCGATGCCGAGTTCGGCCGGTGGCGTGAGCTGCTGGAGGCGCGGGCCGGCATCCGCCTGAGTCCGCAGCGCAAGCCGCTGTTCCTGTCCGGGCTGCGCGCCCGGATGCGCGAGGTCGGCTGCGAGGACTACCAGACCTACTACGAGCAGCTGAGCCAGCGCGACAGCGTGCCGGAGTGGGCCATCCTCATCGACCGGCTGACGGTGCACGAGACGCGGTTTTTCCGTGATCCCGATGCGCTGCGCCTGATCGAGACGCGGCTGCTGCCCGGGTTCGTGGCGGACAGCCGGCGCAGCCTGCAGGCCTGGAGTCTGGGCTGCGCCAGCGGCGAGGAGGCCTATTCCCTGGCCATGCTGCTGGATCATGCGCTGCCCGCCGGATCCGCGCCCCGCTTCGGCATCACCGCCACCGACATCAGCCGCCCGGCGCTGGCCGCGGCCCGGCAGGGCGAGTATGCCCGGCGTCGCCTGGACGGCATCCCGGAGACCTACCGTCGGCATTACTGTGAGACCGTCTCGGAACAGCGTTTCCGCATTGCGCCGCGGCTGCGCCGACGGATCTGTTTCTCTCCGCTCGGCATCGCCGACCTGGAGCGCTTCCCGCTGGACGGCTTCGATCTTGTCTATTGCCAGAATGTGCTGATCTATTTCGACCGCAGCGAGCGTCACGGCATCCTCGACCGCCTGGCCGACCGGCTGGCACCGGGCGGCATGCTGGTGCTCGCGCCCGGGGATGTACTGCACTGGTCGCATCCGCAGCTGGAACGCGTTCGCTGTGAAGGCACGCTGGCCTATCAACGCCGGGTTGACCCGGAGGTAAGGGATTAAATGAGTGGAGCCATGGATTTCAGTACGCTCAAATGGGTGAAATCGGAACTGGACGAAACCCTCAGGCAGGCCCGGCAGGCGCTGGAGGCCTTCGTCGAGGATCCGGAGGACGATTCCCAGCTGCGCTTCTGTTCGGCCCACCTGCATCAGGTCTCCGGTACCCTGCAGATGGTCGAACTCTACGGTGCCAGCATGCTGGCCGAGGAAATGGAGCAGCTGCTGCTGGCCCTGCAGAAAGGCGACATCGCGCAGAAGGACGAGGCCCTGGAACTGCTGATGCGCGGCATCCTGCAACTGCCCGACTATCTCGACCGGCTGATCGCCGGCTATCAGGACATCCCGCTGGTACTGCTGCCCCTGCTCAACGACCTGCGTGCCGTGCAGGGCGAGAGCCTGGTGTCCGAGAATGCCCTGTTTTCCCCCGACATCGACGCCGCGCTGCCGCAATCGGCCCTGGCCGAGACCGAGGACGCGGTCCTCGATGAACTGGCCCGCGGCCAGCGGCATGCCTACCAGGTTGCCCTGCTGGGCTGGTTCCGCGGCCGTGACGTGGCCGCCAGCCTGGAACAGATGGAAACCGTGCTGGCCCGCCTGCAGGCGGCCAGCACCAGCCCGCAGGCCCGCCGCCTGTGGTGGATCGCCCGCGGCCTGGTTCAGTCCCTGCGCGCGGACCGGCTCGAGACCAGCATGGCCACCAAGCTGCTGCTGGGTCAGGTCGATCGCCAGATCAAGCGGGTGATCGACGGCGGCGAGGCCGTTCTGCAGCAGGAACCGCCGGTGGAACTGCTGAAGAATCTGCTGTTCTACGTTGCCCGCGCCGAGGAGGCCGCCGGCATGGCAGCCGAGATCCAGACGACCTACCGCCTGGCAGATCTGCTGCCGGACGAGGAGCAGATGGAGCAGGCGCGTCAGAGCCTGAGCGGTCATAACATGGAGTTGATGGCCACGGTCACCGCCGCCATCAAGGAGGATCTGGCGCGGATCAAGGACGCACTGGATGTCTGCCTGCGCAGCAGCGCGCGCGACCCGGCCGCACTGGTTCCGGCTGCCGAGACCCTCGACAGGGTCGGCGACACCCTGGGTATGCTGGGCATGGGCGCGCTGCGCAAGCAGATCGTCGAGCAGGCCGGCATGATGCATGCCATGGCCGACGGCAGCCGCGAGATCGAGGACGACCTGCTGATGCAGGCCGCCAGCGCTGTGCTGTACGTGGAGTCATCGCTCGACGGACTGCTGCACGGGGATGTGCGTCAGGCGGATTTCGCCGACGAGTCCCGGCAGATCGAGGCCATGGTGCCGGAGAGCGAGTTCAACCAGGTGCGCGGGGTGGTGGCCGAGGAGGCCATTCGCGATGTGGCGCGGGCCAAGGACAGCATCCTGCAGTACATCGAGACCCCGGACAATTTCACCCTGCTCGAACCCGTGCCGGCGCTGTTCAACCAGATCAAGGGCAGCCTGCTGCTGCTCAATGAAAGCCATGCGGCCGAGTTGCTGGCGCAGGTGGCGGATTTCGTGGATGAACAGATGCTGGCACAGCAGCGCCGGCTGTCCGAGACCGAACTGGACCAGCTGGCCGACGCCATCTCCAGCATCGAGTATTTCCTCGAGAACCTGCAGGAACGCAAGGTCTTCAGCGCCTCTATCCTGGACGTGGCCCGCGACAGCCTGAGGCAGCTGACCGGCGCCGGGCCGGCTGCAGACAGCCCGGTCCCGAGCGCCGATGCCGGAGCCGAACCTGAGTCGATGGCCGCCCCCGGGTTCTCCGGGGATGAAGCCACGCTTCAGAGCGAAGACGAAGAAGTGATCGAGATCGCCGCGCCGGAAGCGCAGGACGAGTTGCCGGCAGCGTCTGCGGACGATTTCGAGGTGATCGAACTGGAATCCTCGGAAACCAGCGAGGTCGAGGCCTTCGATGCCGACCTGGTCGATAGCGAGACACTCGAGACCATCGAGATCGAACTGCCCGCGGAGACGGCCGAGGCCGAGCCCGTCACGCTTGCTGGCGATGATGACGCGCAGACCACTGCCGGGCCGGCAGCGCAAGCAGCCCCCGCGCCGCAGGCGCAGGAGTTGCCCTATCCCGTGCTCGAGGGCGGCGAGATCGACGACGAGATCCTCGAGATCTTCATCGAGGAGGCGACCGAGGAGGTCGCCGCTATCGGCGAGCGGCTGCCGCGCTGGCTGGACAACCCCGAGGAGCAGGAGGCCCTGACCGAGATCCGCCGCTCCTTCCATACCATCAAGGGCAGCGGCCGGCTGGTCGGCGCCATGCTGATCGGCGAGTTCGCCTGGGCCTTCGAGAACATGCTCAACCGTCTGATCGACGGCACCATCGAGCGCAGCGACGCGATGTGCCGGCTGCTCGCCGCCGCCGGCCGGACCCTGTCCGAACTGGTGGCCCAGATCCAGGGCGAGGGCGGCCCGAGTCTCGACATCAATGCCATGATGCAGGCCGCCGAGGCTCTGTCCCGGGGCGAAACCCCGGCGCCGGAGGACTTTGAAGCACCGGCGGCGGCACCGGCCGTCGAGGCAGCAGAGCCGGATGTCGCCGTCGAGCCCGAATCCGGGATCGAGGTGACGATCGAGGCCGAACCGGCAGCGCCCGCCATCGATCCGGTGCTGTTCGAGATCTTCGACAACGAGGCCCGGGATCATCTCGCCAGCATTCGCGCCTTTCTCGAGTCGGCCGCGGCGAGCGGCGACAGCAGTGTCACCGACGAATTGATCCGTGCCGTGCACACCCTGCACGGCAGTGCCCACATGGCCGGCGCGACCCGCGTCGCCGCCATTGCCGCCGAGATGGAGCGCTACACCAAGGCGCTGATGCAGGCGGGGATGCAGATTCCCGAACCCGGCCGCGCCTCCCTGGCCCATGCGGTGGATACGGTCGAGAGCCTGATTCCGCTGCTGCAGCAGGCCGGGGCCGCGCTGCCCGAGACGGACGAACTGATCGAGACCCTGCGTGCCCTGCCGCGCGAGGCGGAGCAGCTGCAGGCGCAGGGTGTGCCGGCGGCCACCCCGGGCAGCAGTCATCCCTGGACGCCCGAGGAGGAAACCGCCGTTCCGGCCGCGGAGACGGAGGCGGACACGGTCATCGAGATCGAGGCCGGCGCCCCCGCGCCCGAAGTGGAACTCGAACCCGCACCCGTGCCCGAAGCCGCCGAGGCCGAACCCGCAGCGGAAATCGCCGGCGAATCCGAGACCGAAGCAGACCAGGAACTGATCGATATCTTCCTCGAGGAGGGTGACGAGATCCTGGACAACGCCGAGCAGGTGCTGCAGCAGTGGATCCGTCAGCCCGAGGATGCCGAACTGATGGCCGCCATGCAGCGCGATCTGCATACCCTCAAGGGCGGTGCCCGGATGGCGAACCTCGCGCCCATCGGTGACCTGACCCATCATCTGGAATCCCTGATGATCGCGGCCGGCGATGGCCAGGTTGCGCCCTCGCAGGATCTGTTCGATCTGATGCAGCTGTCACAGGACCGGCTGGTGCAGATGTTGGAAGCGGTCAAGGCCGGCAACCCCGCGCCGGCCGGCGAGGACCTGATCGCCCGCATCGAGCGTATCCGCAAGGGCGAAGCCGACCCCGTGATCGAGACGGCGGCACCGTCCGAACCGACATCCGCGCCGGCGGACGTTCCGGCGCCCGCCGCCGAGGCCGAGGGCGTGGAAGTCGTGCCGATCCCGCCGGTCGAGGAACTGCCCCGGGCCCAGCCCGAGCGCCAGGAGCGCACCCAGCAGGAACTGGTGCGCATCCGTGCCGACCTGCTCGATGACATGGTCAACCATGCCGGCGAGATCAGCATCTACCGCTCGCGCCTGGAGCAGCAGGTCGGCGCCTTCCGTTTCAACCTGTTCGAGTTGAGCCAGACGGTCGACCGCATGCGCGAACAGCTGCGCAAGATGGAGATCGAGACCGAGGCCCAGGTGCTGTCGCGTTACGAGCGCGAGTACGCCGAGAGTGAGGAGTACGACGCGGACTTCGATCCGCTGGAGATGGACCGCTACTCCACCCTGCAGACCCTGTCGCGTTCGATGATGGAATCCATCAGTGACATGGTCAGCCTGCAGAGCCTGCTGGACAACATCACCCGCGAATCCGAGACCCTGCTGCTGCAGCAGTCGCGCGTGAACACCGATCTGTCCGAGGGGCTGATGCGCACCCGCATGGTGCCCTTCTCCGGCCTGGCCCCGCGTCTGCGGCGCATTGTGCGCCAGGTCTGCCAGGAGGTGGGCAAGCGCGCCGAATTGGAGATCGAGGGGGCGGAGAGCGAGATGGACCGCACCGTCATCGACCGCATCGTCGCGCCGCTCGAGCACATGCTGCGCAACGCCATCGCCCACGGCATCGAGGCGCCGGAGCAGCGGCGCGAGCAGGGCAAGCCCGAGGCCGGCAGCATCCGCCTGACGCTGCGCCGCGAAGGCTCCGAGGTGGTCATCCGCCTGTCCGACGACGGCGCCGGCATGAACATCGAGGCCATCCGCGCCAAGGCGCTGGAGCGCGGCTTCATCACGCCCGATACCGATTTCACCGACAACGAGATCATGCAGTTCGTGCTGGAGACCGGCTTTTCCACCGCCAGCGAGGTCACTCAGGTGGCCGGGCGCGGCGTGGGGATGGACGTGGTCAACAGCGAGGTCAAGCAGCTGGGCGGCTCGCTGCACATCGATTCGGCCGCCGGCCAGGGCACCAGTTTCACTGTCAGGCTGCCCTTCACCCTGGCCATGAGTCAGGCGCTGCTGGTGCAGGTGCACGAGGAGACCTATGCCATCCCGCTGACCGGCATCGAGGGCATCGTGCGCATGCCGCAGGAGCAGCTGGAAGCGCATTATGCCGATCCGGAGAAGAAGTTCAGCTATGCCGGCTACGACTATGATGTGCGCTACCTGGGCAGCATGCTGGGGACCGGCGAGCCGACGCTCGGCGTCGCGGGCCAGCCCAGGCGCCTGCCGGTGCTGCTGGTGCGCACGGGCGATCACCACATGGCGTTGCAGGTCGACGCCCTGCTGGGCAGCCGCGAGACGGTGGTCAAGTCGGTCGGCCCCCAGATCAGTACCGTGCGCGGCATCTCCGGCGCGACCATTCTCGGCGACGGCCGGGTGGTGTTGATCCTGGATCTGGGCGGGCTGCTGCGCGCCGGCGAGATCACCACCCATCTGGGCGGCGAGACGGCGGCACCGGCGCCGGCGGCAGAGGTCGATCGCGCCCTGCATGTGATGGTGGTCGATGACTCCATCACCGTGCGCAAGGTCACCACCCGCCTGTTGGAGCGCAACGAGATGGAGGTGAGCACGGCCAAGGACGGGGTCGATGCCGTCGCCAGGCTGCAGGAACACATCCCGGACGTCATGCTGCTGGATATCGAGATGCCGCGCATGGACGGTTTCGAACTGGCCACCCACATCCGCAACGAGCCGCGGCTGCAGCACATCCCGATCATCATGATCACCTCGCGCACCGGCGAGAAGCACCGCCAGCGCGCCATGGACATCGGGGTCGACTTCTACCTGGGCAAGCCCTATCAGGAGCAGCAACTGCTCGATACCATCCGCCAGGTGATACAGGACCGGCAGGCGCATGCCTGACCAGGGGGAGACCGAACTGCGGGTCGGGCTGATCACCGGGCAGGAGAGGCAGGAGCGCTACCTGCGCGAACTGCTCGAGGCCAACGGCCTCAATGTGGTGACGGGCTTTCAGACCGGCGCGATCGATATCGAAGCGGTCCGCGCCAGTCCGGCCGATGCCCTGGTTATCCTGATCAACGGCGAGGCCGAACAGGCCATTGACGAACTCGAACTGCTGATCGAGGAAGTCGAGGTGCCGTTGCTGTTTCACGAGGGGGCGGTGCCGCGCGACCCGGGCTGGGGCGGCAAGCTGCGCGCCAAGCTGGAACGACTGGTGCGGCGCGAACCGCGTCAGGTGTCTGCCGAACCCGTGCTCAAACCGGTTGCCGGTGATGCCGGGACCATGGCCGCTGCCACGCCGGCACCCCTGCAGATCGTCGCCTCGCAGGAACAGCGGCGTCCCCGGGCCGTTGCGGTCTGGGTGCTGGGCGCCTCGCTGGGCGGCCCCCAGGCGGTGCGGGCCTTCCTCGCCGCCCTGGACGGCAAACCGCCGTCGGTGGGACTGGTGCTGGCGCAGCACATCGGCGATGCCTTCGTGCCGCTGCTGGCTGAGCAGCTGCAGCGCATGACCGGCATCCCGGTGGCCGTGGCCCGCGAAGGCAGCCCGATCCTGACCGGCCAGGTCACGCTGGTGCCGGTCGACCGGCGTTTCACCCTGACCGATCAGGGTCTGATCGCCCTGACCGGGGAAGTCATTCCCGGCACTTACCGCCCCTGCATCGATGACGTCATGGAACAGGTGGTGGGGTATTACAAGCACAGTACCTGCGCCGTCGTCTTCAGCGGTATGGGCGATGACGGCAGCCGCGGCGCGGGTGCCATCGTCCGTGCCGGCGGTACAGTTTTCGCCCAGTCCGCCGACACTTGTGTCATAAGCAGCATGCCGGATGCCGTGCGCCGCAGCACCACGGTGGGCGAATCCGCTGCGCCCGAGGCGCTGGCGCGGCGCATGCTGGACTGGATCGCCGATCGCAGGCAGTCCGACAACTAGGCCCTGGAGGTCACGCCATGGACGTCGTACAGGACAAGGTTCGCAGTCTTCTGGTCCCGCTGCGGGACCGTACCCTGCTGGTCCCCAATATCGCCATCGCCGAACTGATCCCCTGGCAGGACCTGGCGCCGGTTGATAGCGCCCCCGACTGGCTGATGGGGATTCTGAACTGGCGCGGGTACGAACTGCCGGTGATTTCCTTCGAGGCCGTGCGCGGCGATGCCCGGCCCGCGACCGATGACCAGACGCATATCGCAGTGATGAATTCGGTCAGGGGCGAGCAGGGTGTGCCCTTCTATGCGCTGGTCACCGCCGGCATCCCCCACCTGGCGCGCCTGGGCGAGGGCGAGTTGCAGCATACCGGCGCCTTCGACGGTGTTGCGGCCAGCGGCGAACTGGCGCGGGTGCAGTTCGACAACCAGCGCGCCATCATCCCCGACCTGGATGCGCTGGAGGCGCTGGCGGCGGACTACGTCCGCCAGGTCGCCTGATCCGGCCGTCTAGGCCGAAAGAGCAAAAAGGGGTCGGTGACAAAAGAGAGTAATTCGTATCATTATTTGTCACCGACCCCTTTTCTCACAAAAGAGAGTAATTCGTATCATTATTTGTCACCGACCCCTTTTCTCCCTTTTCTCTTTTCTCCGTCATTGCGAGGAACGAAGTGACGTGGCAATCTCCTGCTGCAGGATCAACCGGTTGGTGATTGCCGCGCTTCTCCCATAGACTCCCTTCGGGCTTCATTATGGGTACCCCATCCTTCGGGTCCGGGCACCGCAATGACGCTCAAGTAAGTGCCATTCGTCGCCCTGTTTTCCGTCTTTTCCTTTTGCTGCATTGCTGACCGGCTGACATCCGCGTAGATTGCCCCGGATCGTGATCGGGCTCCGGATTTCTCTATGACGCCTTCTCCACAACCCTGGCGCCAGCGCCTGGGCCTGTTTCTGGGGCCGGGGCTGTTCCTGTTCATGGCATTGATGGAAACGCCGGCCGGGATCTCTGCAGTTGCCTGGCAGGTGGCCGCGCTCACTGCCCTGATGGCGGTCTGGTGGGTGACAGAGGCCGTGCCCATCCCGGTGACGGCGTTGCTGCCGGTGGCGCTGTTGCCCCTGCTGGGCGTGATGGATATCGCCGATGCCGCCGCGCCCTATGCCAATCCGCTGATCTTCCTGTTCCTGGGCGGGTTCATGATCGCGGCCGCCCTGCAGCGCTGGAACCTGCACCGGCGCATCGCCCTGCACATCCTGGGGCTGACCGGCCATGGCCTGGACCGGCTGGTGGCCGGTTTCATGACCGCCACCGCGGCACTCAGCATGTGGGTGAGCAATACCGCCACGGCGGCGCTGATGCTGCCGATCGGGGTTTCGGTGCTGGTGTTGCTGGAGGAGCAGGAGGTGGCCCCGGAGCACGGCCGCAACTTCGCCCGCGCCCTGCTGCTGGGCATCGCCTTCGGTGCCAACATCGGCGGCATGGCCACCCTCATCGGCACCCCGCCCAACGCCCTGCTGGCCGGTTATCTGGCCGAGCAGTATGGGGTGCAGATCGGCTTCGTGCAGTGGATGGCGGTGGGGCTGCCCGCCGCCCTGATCCTGCTGCTGGCCTGCTGGTGGGTGCTGTGCCGCCGGGTCTTTCCCCTGCCATCATGGCGTATCGAGGGCATCCAGGATCTGATCGCCCGCCAGCAGGCCGCGCTGGGTGGGATGACCGTGCCCGAACGCCGGGTGGCGCTGGTATTCGCCGCCGTCGCTCTGGCCTGGCTCGGCCGGCCCCTGCTGGAGACGGCACTGCCGGGTGCCGGGTTGAGCGACCCGGGAATCGCCGTTCTGGGAGCGCTGCTGCTGTTCCTGATTCCCGCCGGCGGCGGGTTCAGGGGCGGGCTGCTGCAGTGGGAGGCGACCGCCCAGCTGCCCTGGGGCGTGCTGGTACTGGTCGGCGGCGGGCTCAGTCTGGGCACGGCGATCAGCAGCAGCGGCCTGTCCGGCGCGGTGGTGGTCGGTCTGGGCGATCTGGGGGGCTGGCCGGTATGGGCGGTGATCGGTCTGGTGGCCCTGGTGGCCATGCTGCTCAGTCATGTCACCAGCAACACTGCCACCGCTGCCACCCTGCTACCTCTGGCCGCGGCACTGGCGTTGAGCCTCGGCCAATCCCCCCTGCTGCTGACCGTCCCCGTGGCGCTGGCGGCCTCCTGCGCCTTCATGCTCCCGGTGGCCACGCCGCCCAACGCCATCGTGTTCGGCAGTGGGCGGCTCGAGGTGCCCGACATGGTGCGGGCCGGCTGGCAGCTGAGCCTGCTGGCGCTGGCGGTGGTGACCCTGGTGGTGCTGACGCTGGTGGAAGCTGTGCTGAGTTGAGCGTTTGCAGGGAGCGCCGCAAGGGAGGCTTGAGATGCAACTCAGGGCAGGGCCTGGCCGCCGATTCTCAGGCGGGTGTCGGTATAGCGTTCGGCCTGCTCCTCGTCGAGCATGGCCAGTTTGCTGATGACCACGGCCGGGCCGGGATCGATGACGGAGCGGGTCTGGGAATCGTGCAGGCTTTCGCCTTCGGCATCCAGGAATTGCAGGGTCAGGGTGGCGTAATGGGATTGGTCGCAGCGGTTTCTGACCCTGGCCTGCCACTCGATTTCCACGATGCCGTAACCCTCATCCGGTTCGCCCACGCTGTATTCGATCAGCTCGATGCAGTCCTCGGTCGGTGTCTCCCCGGCCAGGCTGAGGGCCGGGACGGCAGTGCTGGCAATCATGCCCAGCACCAGCAGCAGATCGGCTTTCATAATCGCTCCATCCTTTCGTCTGGCCCGTTGATTGCAGCTTCCATGCCACGGGCTGTCCGGCGGACGCCGGTCTTGTCCCGGGCTGGGTGTGATATTCAGTTCATATTGAGAATAGGCGAGAATTCAATAAATTGAATTCAATACCCGGGGTCATGCCGGGGTTGTCGAGAGGCCGCCGGGCTACGCCATGAGCGCCCATGTGCCAGAATGGCGCATGCATGAATCAATGGAGAACAGAATGGGACTCCAACACTACAACCTGCGCGCTGCCTTGCTGGTTTTCGTCCTGTTGCCCGTGCTGGCCCTGGCGGGATTGGCCGGCTGGTATACGCTGCAGCTGCTGGAGAGGCAGGGCGAGAAACGCATGCGGGACGAAATCGACCTGATCGCCCGCGCCATCCGTCAGCCCCTGGGCTATGCCATTGAACAGGGGCGCGAGGGCAGCCTGGCCCAGGCCCTGGACTCGGCCAGCCGCATCGGACGGGTCTACGGGGTCTATGTCTATGATTCCGACGGCAACCGCATCGGCACCAGTGGCCCGACGGCGCCCGCGGCCGGCAGTCGCCGCGCTGCGGAACTGGTGTCCGAGGGAGACCGCCGGGACGAATTTCAGCGAGTGGAGGGGGGCGAGGACGTCTATTCCTATTTTCTGCCCCTGGCCGACAGCGGGGGGCGCATCAGCGGTCTGCTCCAGGTCACGCGGCGGACCAGCGAGTTCCGGGACTATATCGCCCGTCTGCGCACCCAGGGGCTGGCGGCGTTGGTGCTGACCTCTCTGCTGCTGACCGTTGTCATCTATATCGGTCATCACAAGGCGGTGGGCTCGCATGTTCGCGCCATGCTGACGGCGATGCGCCAGGTCAGTCGCGGGCAGCGTGACCGGCGTCTGCCCATGCACGGCCCGCGCGAATTGAATCAGCTGGCGGTGGGCATCAATCGGATGCTTGAGAGCCTGACCACCCAGCGCGAGGTATTGGATGAACACCGGCGCGAGCAGGCCAGGCTGGAGGATCGACTGCACCAGTCCGAGCGCATGGCGGCCATCGGCCGTCTGGCTGCAGGGGTGGCGCACGAACTGGGCGCACCGCTCAACGTGGTCGACGGAAAGGCCCAACGCGCTCTGCGCCAGCCGGGGCTGGATCCCCATCTGGTCCGGGGATTGGAGGATATTCGCGCTGAGGTCAGACGGATGAATTTCATTGTCCGCCAGTTGATGGATTTCGGCCGCAATAATCCGCTGCAATGCCAGCCGGAGCGCGCCGACCGGCTGATACGCACGGTCCAGGCCCAGTGCGGCGACGCGGCGGCAGGTCGCGATGTCGTCCTGGAGATGGTTGGGCAGCCGCCGGCGCCGGTGTTGCCACTGGACCGGCTGCGGATGGAGCAGGCGCTGTCGAATCTGTTGCGCAATGCCCTGCAGGCGGCGACCGCACGGGTGCGTCTGGGATGGTTTGTCGAAGGCGATCAGGCGGGTTTCAGCATCGAGGACGACGGCCCGGGCATTCCGGCATCGGAGCGGGAGAAGATCTTCGAACCTTTTTACACCACCAAGGGGGTGGCCGAGGGGACCGGCCTGGGACTGGCCGTTGCCGCGGCTGCGGTCAAGGACCACGGTGGCCGGATCGAGGTCGATCCGGGTTCCATGGGTGGGGCGCGGTTCCGGATCCTGTTGCCCCTGGCCGATGCCGAGGTGCAGTCATGAGTTCAGCGCAGACAACAGCCGCCGCCCCGCAACGGGCCTTGGTGGTGGAGGACGATGCCGCCCTGCGCACGCTGCTGGTGGAGGAACTGGAGGATGCCGGTTATGCCGCCGAGGCGGTACCGGATGCCGAACAGGCCTGGCAGCGCCTGCAGGCCCGGGAACAGGACCTGGTGATCAGCGACCTGCGCCTGCCCGGCGCCGATGCCATGACTCTGCTGGGCCAGGTGCGGCAGTTGCCGGCCGCGCCCGGCTTCATCATCATCACCGCCTTCGGCACTGTCCCCCAGGCGGTGGAGGCGCTCAGAGAGGGGGCGGATGATTTCCTGACCAAGCCGGTGGACCTGGAGCACCTGCTGATGAGCGTGCGCCGGGTGAGCGAGACCCGGCGTCTGCGGCTGGAGTTGGCACGGTATCGGGCGCTGCTCGGCGAGGCGGACTTTCACGGCATGGTCGGCCGCAGTGCGCCCATGCAGCGCCTCTATGGCCAGATCCGTCAGATCGCCCGTGCCGCGGGTCCGGTGCTGATCGAGGGCGAGAGTGGCACCGGAAAGGAACTGGTCGCCCGCGCCCTGCATCGGGAGAGCGAACGCGCGGATGGCCCCTTTGTTGCCATCAACTGCGCCGCCATTCCCGCCGAATTGCTGGAGAGCGAACTGTTCGGGCATGCCGCCGGTGCCTTCTCCGGAGCGCAGAAGGCCCGGCGTGGCCTGTTCCTGGAGGCCAGTGGCGGCAGCCTGCTGCTGGACGAGATCGGCGAGATGCCGCTGGCGATGCAGGCCAAGCTGCTGCGGGTGCTGCAGGAGCAGACGCTGCGGCCGGTTGGCAGCGACCGCGAGGAAGGGGTCGATGTGCGCATCCTGGCCGCGACCAACAGCGATCTGGCCAGTGAGGTGAATGAGGGCGGCTTCCGTGAGGACCTCTACTACCGGCTCAACACCTTTGCCCTGCAGGTCCCGCCGCTGCGGGAACGGGGTGAGGACCTGGAACTGCTCACGGCGCGTTTCATCGATCAGTTCAGCGCCCGCCAGGATCATTCAGTGCAGGGCATCACTCAGGCCGCGCTGCGCCGGCTCCAGGCCTACAGCTACCCCGGGAATGTGCGCGAACTGGCCAATGTCATCGAATGGGCGGTGACCTTCTGCCATGAGAGCCAGATCGATCTGGTGCATCTGCCGGAGCGGCTGTCCGGGACGGTGACGCTGGAGTCCGCGCCGGCAGCCGACGCGCCCCCGCCCTGGCGGGGAGAGGATGAACCCCTGCCTACACTGGCCCAGGTTGAACGGCGCTACATCGACCATGTGCTCGAACAAGTCGATGGCAACAAGCGCCAGGCTGCCCAGATTCTGGGCATCGGGCGCCGTACCCTGTACCGCCGCCTGGGCGAGAGTGACACCGACTGATCCGGGCGTCCGGCACATGTGCCGCTTTGCCACAGCCCTGATGCGATAAAGCGGCTGCCCGCAGTTCACGGGCGCGCAGCCCGAATGGCCCTTCACGCGTTCTGTCCTGTCTGCAACTCCTTGATGTTTATTTTGTATTCCTGTTGTCCACCGGAGGGATCAGCGCTGCAGAAAGCAACTGGCATGGTGGTTGCTCCTGTCCTGTGTGCCATTCAATGAACACGGAGTAGACCATGATCAAATCTGTACTCGCACCCGTTGCAATCGCCCTCTGCGGACTGGGGCTGTCCTTCAGCGCGCAGGCTCAGGAATATGGCCAGGGTCAGGGGGGCGGCTACCCGCAACAGGGACAGCCGCCCGCTGCCCAGCAGCCCGGAGGTGCCACTGCGCCCCAGGTGGATCTCAGCGATCAAGAGATCAGCCAGTTCAAGGCGGCGTTCGACGAGATCAGCACCATCCGTCAGGCCTATGCCGGCGAACTGCAGAATGCCGAGGATCCGAACAAGGCGCGCGAACTGCAGCAGCGGGCGCAGTCCGAGATGGTGGAGGCCGTCGAGGATTCCGGGCTGTCCGTGCAGGACTATAACCGCATTGCCGGTGCCATCCAGCAGGACCCCGAACTGCGCAGCCAGGTACTGGGTACCAACTGAACCTGACGGTTCTGCCTCCTCCTTCATGATTGCCCCGCTTGGCGGGGCTTTTTTTGTTTTGGAGCGAGGAGTGAGGCAGGTCAGGTTAGCGTAGTCTAACCTGACCTGCGTGCTAGCGCAGATCCCCGTACAGGCACTGCAGGGCAGCCAGGGCGGCCAGTCCGGCGGTCTCGGTGCGCAGGATGCGCGGGCCCAGGCGTACCCCCTGAAAGCCGGCGGCGCGGGCCTGGTCCCGCTCGGCCGGGGCCAGTCCGCCCTCGGGGCCGATGAGCAGGCTGAGGGCTGGCGTCTGCGCCAGGTCGTGCGGGCCGCGCTCAGCGATCGGGTCCAGCAGCAGCCCGAGCCGGTCCGGGGCATGCGCGGCCAGCGTCGCATCCAGCGTCTGCATGCCGGCCAGTTCCGGCAGGCGGTTGCGGCCGCACTGCTCGCAGGCGTGGATGATGATGCCCCGCCAGTGCTGCATGCGCTTGTCCAGGCGCTCGCCGCTGAGCTTGACCTGGCTGCGTTCGGTGGCCAGCGGCACGATGCGGTTCACCCCCAGTTCCACCGCCTTCTGCAGGATCAGGTCCATCTTCTCGCCGCGCGCCACGCCCTGCAGCAGTTCGATGTCCAGCGGGGATTCGCGTTCCTGTGCGATATGTTCGCCGACACTGACCTGAGCGCCTTCCCGGCGGGTGTCCTCGAGCGTGGCATGGTATTCGCCGCCATCGCCGTTGAACAGGATCAGGGCAGCGCCCGGTTTCAGCCGCAATACCTTCACGGCGTGACGCTGGGCGCGTTCGTCGAGCTGGGTGGTGGTGCCGCTGGCGAGCGGCTGGGGCAGGTAGATGCGGGGCGTGGGCATTACGCCAGCGCACGGGGTTGGGGGCAGTGACGGGAAACGCAGAGGACGCGGAGACGCCGAGACGCAGAGAATTCAATCCTGTTCATCTTTGCGCCTCTGCGTCTCTGCGGCCTTTGCGTTAATGTCGCCGAGGTATGGAAGGATCCGTCAGTCCCTGACCGGCAGACCCAGGTTCTTCCAGATGGCGATGGTCGGTGCCGAACGATTCATCACATAGAAATGGATGCCGGGCACACCGGCGTCCAGCAGGCGCTGGCACAGCGCGGAGACGACCTCTTCGCCGAATTTGCCCAGCGACTCCATATCGTCGCCGTAGGCGATCAGGCGCTGGCGGATCCAGCGCGGGATCTCGGCGCCGCAGGCGTCGGAGAAGCGGGCCAGCTGCTTGTAGTTGGTGATGGGCATGATGCCCGGCACGATCGGCAGGTCGATCCCCATCCTCTCGCAATCATCGACGAAACGGAAATAGGCGTCGGCATTGAAGAAGTACTGGGTGATCGCGGTATTGGCGCCCGCGTCGACCTTGCGCTTGAAGTTTTCCAGATCCTCGAAGGCGGTCGGTGCCTGGGGATGGAACTCCGGATAGGCCGCAACCTCCAGCTTGAAGGTATCGCCGGTCTCGGCGCGGATGAACTCCACCAGTTCATTGGCATAGCGGAATTCGCCGGTGTCGCGCATGCCGGAGGGCATGTCGCCCCTGAGGGTGACGATACGGCGCACGCCCGCGTCCTTGTAGCGCTGCAGCAGTTCACGGATGTTGTCCCGGGTCGAGCCGATGCAGGACAGGTGCGGCGCGGCGTCGCCACCGGACTTGATGATCTCGGCGACGGTCTCGTAGGTGCCTTCCTGGGTGCTGCCGCCGGCACCGAAGGTCACGGAATAGAAATTGGGATTGAGCTTGTCCAGCCGCGAACGGGCCAGGCGCAGTTTCTTGGCGCCTTCCTCCGTTTTGGGCGGGAAGAACTCAAAGCTGTAGGATTTCTCGTACTTTTGCTGAGTTTTCATAGGTAGGCTTCTGATCTGTTGGCAGGTGGTTGAAGACAGTAGGCGATGGCGGGGCGACGGCGTCTGCCGTCGCCCCTCGCCGGTGTTTCAAACTGCCTGATCAGTAGCGGTAGTGCTCGGGCTTGTACGGACCCTCGACCGGCACGCCGATGTAGTCGGCCTGTTCCTTGCTCAGCTTGGTCAGCTTCGCACCGATCTTCTCCAGGTGCAGGCGGGCGACTTCTTCATCCAGGTGCTTGGGCAGGATGTAGACATCGTTGTCGTACTGGTCACCCTTGGTGAACAGCTCGATCTGTGCCAGCACCTGGTTGGTGAAGGAGTTGGACATCACGAAGCTCGGGTGGCCGGTGCCGCAGCCCAGATTCACCAGGCGGCCTTCGGCCAGCATGGTCACGCGGTGACCGTCGGGGAAGACGATCTGGTCGACCTGCGGCTTGATGTTGATCCACTCGTGCTTGCGGGTCTGCTCGATCTGGATCTCGTTGTCGAAGTGACCGATGTTGCAGACGATGGCCTGATCCTTCATGGCGGCCATGTGGTCATAGGTGATGATGTCCTTGTTGCCGGTGGTGGTCACGAAGATGTCGCCCAGCGGTGCGGCCTCTTCCATGGTCACCACGCGGTAGCCTTCCATCGCGGCCTGCAGGGCGCAGATCGGATCGATCTCGGTCACCCACACGGTCGCACCCAGGCCACGCAGCGACTGAGCCGAGCCCTTGCCGACGTCGCCGTAGCCGCAGACCACGCCGATCTTGCCGGCGATCATGGTGTCGGTGGCGCGCTTGATGCCGTCGACCAGAGACTCACGGCAGCCGTACAGGTTGTCGAATTTGGACTTGGTCACCGAGTCGTTGACGTTGATGGCGGGGAAGGCCAGTTCGCCCTTCTTGGCCATGTCATACAGACGGTGCACGCCGGTGGTGGTCTCCTCGGTCACGCCCTGGATGTTCTTCTTGATGTTGGAGTACCAGTTCGGGGACTCCTTGAGCTTGGCCTTGATGGCGTTGAACAGGGCCACTTCCTCTTCGCTGCTCGGGTTGTCCAGCACGGAGAGGTCGGACTCGGCCTTGGTGCCCAGCATGATCAGCATGGTGGCGTCGCCGCCGTCGTCCAGGATCATGTTCGGGGTCTCGTCGCCGAACTCCATCAGCTTGTGGGTGAAGTCCCAGTACTCTTCCAGACTCTCGCCCTTGTAGGCGTAGACCGGCACGCCGCTGGCGGCGATGGCGGCGGCGGCGTGATCCTGGGTGGAGAAGATGTTGCAGGACACCCAGCGCACTTCGGCGCCGAGCGCGACCAGCGTCTCGATCAGCACGGCGGTCTGGATGGTCATGTGCAGGCTGCCGGCGATGCGCGCGCCCTTGAGCGGCTGCTCGTCACGGTATTTCTCGCGCGTGGCGATCAGACCGGGCATTTCGGTCTCGGCGATATCGATTTCCTTGCGACCCCAATCGGCGAGATTGATGTCGGCAACCTTGAAGTCAGTGAAGTTCTTGTCCATCACGGCGTTCATGTAGTTGGTCTCCCAAGTTACCGAGCGCAGTTGTTCATCCTGAACCCGCTTTCTCCGAGCCTGGCAGGAGGCGGCGGAGTTTATGGGTCGGGGCGGGCCCTGATCCCATAAACTCCGCGCTCCTGTTGCAACGCTCCTCGAAGCGCGGTTGACTGTTCTCTAACAGTCGTTACATAAAAAACCTGTTAAGGAATTTCTGATCATTCCTTTTCCCGTCATTCCCGCGAAGGCGGGAATCCATGGTTTTCAGAAACCTGGATGCCCGTCTGCACGGGCATGACGGATTGAATTCAATGCAGGCCGGCGCCGTCGCGCAGCAGTTCGGCCTTGTCGGTGCGTTCCCACGGCAGGTCGATGTCGTCCCGACCCAGGTGACCGTAGGCAGCGGTCTGCTGATAGATCGGCTGCAGCAGATCCAGCATGGTGATGATGCCCCAGGGGCGCAGGTCGAAGTGCTCGCGCACCAGGGCGGTGATTCTGTTTTCCTCGATGTGGTGGGTGCCGAAGGTCTCCACCGTGATCGAGGTCGGCTCGGCCACGCCGATGGCGTAGGACACCTGCAGTTCGCAGCGGTCGGCCAGCCCCGCGGCGACGATGTTCTTGGCCACGTAGCGGCAGGCGTAGGCCGCGCTCCGGTCCACCTTGGACGGATCCTTGCCGGAGAAGGCGCCGCCGCCGTGGCGGGACATGCCGCCGTAGGTGTCGACGATGATCTTGCGTCCGGTCAGGCCGCAGTCGCCCATCGGTCCGCCGATCACGAAGGTGCCGGTCGGATTGATGTGGATCCGGTTCGGGTCGCACCCCGTCAGCCAGCCTTCCGGGATCACCGGTTTGATGATCATTTCGTAGACGGCTTCCTTGAGTTGCGGCAGCGAAATCTCCGGCGAGTGCTGGGTGGAGAGCACGATGGCCTCCACCCCCACGGGCTTGAGATCCTTGTAGCGGAAGGTGACCTGACTCTTGGCGTCGGGGCGCAGCCAGGGCAGTTCGCCATTCTTGCGCAGTTCGGCCTGGCGCCGCACCAGCCGGTGGGCATAGGTGATCGGCGCCGGCATCAGCACTTCGGTTTCGTTGCTGGCGTAGCCGAACATCAGGCCCTGATCGCCCGCGCCCTGCTGCTCGCGCGTCGCCCGGTCCACGCCCTGGCGGATGTCGGGCGACTGCTCGCCGAGGGCGTTGAGTACGGCGCAGGTATGGCCGTCGAAGCCGATGTCGGAACTGGTGTAGCCGATGCCGTTGACGGTGTTGCGTACCAGCTCCTCGTACTTGAGACTGGCGCTGGTGGTGATCTCGCCGGCCAGGACCACCATGCCGGTCTTGACCAGGGTCTCGCAGGCCACGCGGGCGTGCGGGTCCTGGGCGATGATGGCGTCCAGGACGGCATCCGAGATCTGGTCGCACATCTTGTCCGGATGCCCCTCCGAGACGGACTCGGAGGTGAACAGGAAGTCGTTTGACATGTATTTTGCGTTGCAGCCTCAAAGAGCCCGCTATAGTAACAAATATTTGTGCAAATATATAGCCGGGTCCTTACGTCACCGGTCACGGACGTTATAATGTCCATCAGGTGCGAATTGACTGAAACCCTAATGAAAGCGAGGAATTAGCGATATGGTGTCGTTGGAAACCCCCGTATGCGACTTCGGCCGGCCGGCGGTCGATTTCTCCCTGCCCGGCGTGGACGGCAGGACCTGGACCCTGCAGGACTGCCGCGGCGAGAAGGGGCTGCTGGTGATGTTCATCTGCAACCACTGCCCCTATGTGAAGGCCGTGCGCGATCGCATCGTGCGCGACGCCCGGGAACTGAAGGAGAAATACGGCATCAACAGCGTGGCCATCATGTCCAATGACCCGAGCGACTATCCCGAGGACAGCTTTGACAACATGAAGCAGGTGGCCGAGGAGTTCGATTTCCCCTTCCCCTACCTGCTGGACGAGACCCAGGAGGTGGCCAAGGCCTATGGCGCGGTCTGCACCCCGGATTTCTTCGGCTACAACGCCGACCTGGAACTGCAGTACCGGGGCCGGCTGGATGAAAGCCGCAAGGAGGCCGCCGCGCCCGATGTGAAGCGCGACCTGTTCGAGGCCATGGTCCTGGTGGCCGAGACCGGGCAGGGCCCGGCCGAGCAGATCCCCAGCATGGGCTGCTCCATCAAGTGGAAGGAAGAGGCCTGAGGGTCAGGACTCCCCCGTCATTGCGAGGCGCGAAGCGCCGTGGCAATCCCGGTCGGCGGCTATGCCGTTACGAGATTGCCACGCTTCTCCCACAGAATCCCTGCGGGCTTCATTGTGGGTACCCCACCCTTCGGGTCTGGGCATCGCAATGACGGGGTGTCTTTTACTAATTGTTTTTAAGGTTAAATTTTCCATCTCTGCGCCCCTGCGCCTCTGCGTTGAAGGGTTTTTTGCAAAACGTGCTTGCCACTCGTGCCCGAATGGCGCCCATAATAAGGTATATGAACGGGTTCGAGACCTTCTTTCGGGATGAGCCGATCGAGGCCCGGGAACTGACTCTCCCGGCCCGTACCTACAATCTGGCCCACGTTGCCCTCCAGCGCTCGGGCCGGGACTGCGTCTTCGTACCCATCCGCAGCATGCAGTTCATGGCGGTGATCGACGCCGAGGAGATCATCTTCGTCGACATCGAGGCCAAGCACCTGGTCGAGGTGGCCTGGAGCCACTTCCGTCCCCAGGCCCGCGCCGCCCTGGATCAGCCCGTGCCCTACCGGCTGGAGATCTACCTGGACAAGGGCCGGGAGAGCGCCAGGCGGCTCCAGGGCGAATTCGCCAAGGCGCTGGAAGAAATGGAAAAACGCCATCTGAGCCGGCAGCAGTCCGAGCACGCCGGCGAAGTCCTTCCCCTGCCGGGCAGACCGCCTTCCCGTTCCTGAGCCGGCACCGGGCTAATGCCCGTATAAAATCGGCCTCCGCCCCCCGCTATTGCGACACCGCACCAACTAGGGGAAAATACGCCGCTCTCCCGGGCCCGGGTGATGCCACTTCCAGCGCGCCCCCGAGGTTGTTGAGGCCGTAGACGGCCCGGTCCCCGCGCGGACCGGATGCGTGACAGTCCATGCGCCCTGCGAGCCGGTACGGCTGTCGAGGGTGCATTTTCGTTTTACCGGGAAGAAAAATTTACCAGGAATTACGGCGGCGACGCCCGGCAGGGGCGGTGCTGCGACTTCACAAGATTTCTTAATAAAGCGTTTACAGGAGAGAGCTATGCCTTCTCGCAGAGAGCTTGCCAATGCCGTTCGTGCACTGAGCATGGACGCCGTCCAGAAGGCCAAGTCCGGCCATCCCGGCGCCCCCATGGGCATGGCGGACATCGCCGAGGTGCTGTGGAACGACTTCATGAAGCACAATCCGGCGAACCCGGGCTGGTATGACCGCGACCGCTTCGTCCTGTCCAACGGCCACGGCTCCATGCTGATCTACTCCCTGCTGCACCTGACCGGCTATGAGCTGCCGATGGAAGAGCTGAAGAACTTCCGGCAGCTGCACTCCAAGACCCCGGGCCATCCCGAGTACGGCTACACCCCCGGCGTCGAGACCACCACCGGCCCGCTGGGTCAGGGCATCAGCAACGCCGTGGGCATGGCCCTGGCCGAGCGCACCCTGGCCGCGCAGTTCAACCGCGACGGCCATCACATCGTCGACCACTACACCTACGTGTTCATGGGCGACGGCTGCATGATGGAAGGCATCTCCCACGAATCCTGCGCCCTCGCCGGCACCCTGGGCCTGGGCAAGCTGATCGCCTTCTGGGACGACAACGGCATCTCCATCGACGGCCACGTCGACACCTGGTTCACCGACGACACGCCCAAGCGCTTCGAGGCCTATGGCTGGCACGTGGTGCGCGGCGTCGACGGCCACGACCCGGAAGCCGTGGCCAAGGCCATCCACGAGGCCAAGTCGGTCAATGACAAGCCCACCCTGATCTGCACCAAGACCGTCATCGGCTATGGCGCGCCCAACCTGTGCGGCAGCCACGACTGCCACGGCGCCCCGCTGGGCGAGGACGAGATCAAGGCCACCCGCGAGAACCTGGACTGGAAGCACGATGCCTTCGTGATCCCGGACGAGATCTATGCCGGCTGGGACGCCAAGGACAAGGGTTCGAAGGCCGAGGCCGAGTGGAACGAGAAGTTCGCCGCCTACAAGGCCGCCTTCCCCGATATGGCCGCCGAGTTCGAGCGCCGCATGAAGGGTGAGCTGCCGGCGAACTGGAACGAGACCGCCGAGGCCTTCATCAAGAGCTGCGACGAGGCCGGCGCCTCCGACCCGACCCGCAAGGCCTCGGGCAACGCCATCAAGGCCTTCGCCAAGGTGCTGCCCGAGTTCGTCGGCGGCTCGGCTGACCTGACGCCGTCCAACAACACCTCCTGGCCGGAGTGCAGGCAGATCACCAACACAGTGGCCGACGGCAATTACATCTCCTACGGTGTGCGCGAGTTCGGCATGTCCGCCATCATGAACGGCATGGCGCTGCACGGCGGCGTGAAGCCCTTCGGCGGCACCTTCCTGATGTTCTCCGAATATGCCCGCAACGCCCTGCGCATGGCCGCCCTGATGAAGGTGCCGACCCTGTTCGTCTACACCCACGACTCCATCGGTCTGGGCGAGGACGGTCCCACGCACCAGCCGGTCGAGCAGATCTCCACCCTGCGCCTGATGCCCAACATGTCGCTGTGGCGTCCCTGTGACACGGTCGAGACCGCCGTGGCCTGGAAGGCCGGCATCGAGCGCAACGACGGCCCGACCTCGCTGATCTTCTCGCGCCAGAACCTGGCCCACATGTCGCGCAGCGCCGACCAGATCGCCAACATCGCCAAGGGTGGCTACGTGCTGCGCGACTGCGACGGCGAGCCGGAGGCCATCATCATCGCCACCGGCTCCGAGGTCGAGATCGCCATGCAGGCCGCCGACAGCCTGAGCGGTCGGAAGATCCGCGTGGTGTCCATGCCCTCGACCGACGTCTTCGACGCCCAGGATGCCGCCTACAAGGAATCCGTGCTGCCGAAGAGTTGCACCAAGCGGGTGGCGGTCGAAGCCGGTGTCACCGATTACTGGCGCAAGTACGTGGGCCTGGACGGCGCCGTGATCGGCCTGGACCGCTTCGGCGAGTCCGCGCCTGCCGGACAGCTGTTCAAGGAGTTCGGCTTCACCGCGGAGAACGTCGCCAAGACGGTGGAAGGCATTCTGTAAGGACTTCTACCCAACAACCGTCATTGCGAGCGAAGCGTGGCAATCTCGTAATGCGGCAGGAGCGGTAAGAGATTGCTTCGTCACTTCGTTCCTCGCAATGACGGCCAAGACAAAGATTTCGTGACTAAGTAGATACTCAGAAATGGAGACAGACAATGGCAATTAAGATCGGTATCAATGGTTTCGGCCGCATCGGCCGCATGGTCTTCCGCGCCGTGGCGAAGGATTTCCCGGAGATCGAGATCGTCGGCATCAACGACCTGCTGGAGCCGGACTACCTGGCCTACATGCTGAAGTACGACTCCGTGCACGGCCGTTTCGACGGTGACATCTCCGTCGAGGGCAACAACCTGGTCGTCAACGGCAAGAAGATCCGCCTGACCGCCGAACGTGACCCGGCCGCCCTGAAGTGGGGCGATGTCGGCGCCGAGATCGTGGTCGAGTCCACCGGTCTGTTCCTGACCGAAGAGACCGCGCAGAAGCACATCGACGCCGGCGCCAAGAAGGTCGTGATGTCCGCCCCGTCCAAGGACGCCACCCCGATGTTCGTCTATGGCGTCAACCAGGATGCCTACAAGGGCGAGACCATCGTCTCCGCCGCTTCCTGCACCACCAGCTGCCTGGCCCCGGTGGCCAAGGTGCTGCATGACAAGTACGGCATCAAGCGCGGCCTGATGACCACCGTCCACGCCGCCACCGCCACCCAGAAGACGGTCGACGGTCCTTCCCAGAAGGACTGGCGCGGCGGCCGCGGTATCCTGGAGAACATCATCCCGTCCTCCACCGGTGCCGCCAAGGCCGTGGGCAAGGTCCTGCCTGATCTCAACGGCAAGCTGACCGGCATGGCCTTCCGCGTCCCGACTTCCGATGTCTCCGTGGTCGACCTGACCGTCGAGCTGGACAAGGAAGCCAAGTACGACGACATCTGCGCCGCCATGAAGGCCGCCTCCGAGGGCGAGCTGAAGGGCGTGATGGGCTATACCGAGGAGAAGGTGGTGTCCACCGACTTCCGTGGCAACAGCGCCCCGTCGACCTTCGATGCCGAGGCCGGCATCGCCCTGGACGGTACCTTCGTCAAGGTCGTGTCCTGGTACGACAACGAGTACGGCTACACCTGCAACATGATGCGCTTCGTGGAGCACGTCGCGAAGAACTGATGCCGCAGGTATCAGGGGCCAGGGGCAAGGGATCAGCGACAAGCTGTCCCCGGCCCCTGTAACCTGAGCCTTCTGCGGTTTCAGGATGAACGATGGTTGATTTATGCCGTCATCCCGGCGAAGGCCGGGATCCAGAAGCCGCAGTCGGTTTTCAAACCGCTGGATTCCGGGTGGAGCCTGTGCTGGCGTAGACCGGTACCGGAATGACGTGGTGGCTGGAAAACGATTCGTCATGCCCGTGGGCATCGCAAATCGCTTTCAACAAATTAAACACAGGAGTTGTGCATGACTTCCTTTACCAAGCTCACTGACCTCGACCTGTCCGGCAAGCGGGTGCTGATCCGCGCCGATCTGAACGTCCCGGTGAAAAACGGCAAGGTGACCTCCGATGCCCGCATCACCGCCTCCATGCCGACCATCGAGCACTGCATGAAGGCCGGGGCCAAGGTCATGGTGATGTCGCATCGCGGCCGTCCCGAGGAGGGCGTGGCCGACGAGGAGAACTCCATGCAGCCCATCGCCGAGGACATGGCGGCCAAGCTGGGCAAAGACGTGCGCCTGGTCAGGGATTACCTGGACAAGGCCCCCGAGGTCGCCGGCGGCGAAGTGGTCCTGCTGGAGAACGTGCGCTTCAACAAGGGCGAGAAGAAGGACGACGAGACCCTGGCCAAGAAGTACGCCAGCCTGTGCGACGTCTACGTGATGGATGCCTTCGGCACCGCGCACCGCGCCCAGGCCTCGACCCATGGTGCCGGCAAGTTCGCCCCGGCCGCCTGCGCCGGTCTGCTGCTGGCCGAGGAACTGGAGGCCCTGCAGAAGGCCCTGGCCAATCCCAACCGGCCCATGGTCGCCATCGTCGGCGGCTCCAAGGTCTCCACCAAGCTGACCGTGCTCGAATCCCTGTCCACCAAGGTGGACCAGCTCATCGTCGGCGGCGGCATCGCCAACACCTTCATCAAGGCCGCCGGCCACAATGTCGGCAAGTCCCTCTACGAGCAGGACCTGGTGGCCGAGGCCAAGCGTCTGATGGAGGCGGCTGCCGCCAAGGGCGGCGAGATCCCGGTGCCGGTGGACGTGGTGGTCGGCAAGGAGTTTTCCGAGAATGCCGAGGCCGTCACCAAGAAGGTGGACGAGGTCGCCGACGACGACATGATCTTCGACGTCGGTCCCGAGACGGCCGGCCGCTACGCCGAAATGCTCAAGAATGCCGGCACCATCGTCTGGAACGGCCCGGTCGGTGTGTTCGAGTTCGACCAGTTCGGCGCGGGCACGAAGGCGCTGGGTCTGGCCATCGCCGAGTCCAACGGTTTCTCCATCGCCGGCGGCGGCGACACCATCGCCGCCATCCAGAAGTACGACATCTACGACAAGGTGTCCTACATCTCCACCGCCGGCGGTGCCTTCCTGGAGTTCCTGGAAGGCAAGACCCTGCCGGCCGTGGCCATGCTGGAGGAGCGCGCGAAGGGGTGATTTTCAGTGAGGTGTGAGGGGGTGAGGAGTAAAACCGGTCCCGGTCGTCTCACGCCTCACTCCTTACTCCTTACTTCCAACAGGAAAACACATGCTGCGACGCACCAAGATAATCGCCACGCTCGGTCCGGCGACCGACGACCCCAAGGCCCTCGATGAACTGATCCAGGCGGGCGTGGACGTGGTCCGCCTGAATTTCTCCCACGGCTCCCACGAGGAACATCGCAACCGCTGTGAGACGGTGCGCAATCGCGCCCGCGCCCACGGCCGTCAGGTCGGCGTGCTGGTGGATCTGCAGGGGCCGAAGATCCGCATCGAGCGCTTCCAGGAAGGCAGCGTGGTGCTGGAGGAGGGCGAGCGCTTCATCCTCGATTCCAACCTGGCGCCGGATGCCGGCGACAAAGACCGCGTGGGGCTGACCTACAAGCAGCTGCCCGATGACGTCAACCGGGGCGACACCCTGCTGCTGGATGACGGCCAGGTGGTACTCTGGGTCGAGGACGTGCGCGAGACCGAGGTCGAGTGTCGGGTGGTGCTCGGTGGTCCGCTGTCCAACAACAAGGGCATCAATCGCCAGGGCGGCGGCCTGTCGGCCAAGGCCCTGACCGACAAGGATCGCATCGATATCCGCGTTGCGGCCGACATGCAGGCCGACTATGTCGCCATTTCCTTCCCGCGTTCGGCCGAGGACGTCAACGAGGCGCGCGAGCTGCTGCGCCAGGCCGGAGGTCACGGCGGCCTGGTCGCCAAGATCGAGCGCGCCGAGGCGATCCACAACCTGGAGGAGATCATCGAGGCCTCCGACGCCGTGATGATCGCCCGCGGCGATCTGGGCGTGGAGATCGGCGACGCCGAGCTGCCGGCGGTGCAGAAACGCATTATTTCCGCGGCCCGCAACATGGACCGGGTGGTGATCACCGCCACCCAGATGATGCAGTCCATGGTCGAGAGCCAGATCCCGACCCGGGCCGAGGTCTTCGACGTGGCCAACGCCGTCATCGACGGCACCGACGCGGTGATGCTCTCGGCCGAGACCGCCACCGGCCGCTACCCGGCCAAGGCCGTTTCCGCCATGGACCGCATCTGCAAGGGCGCGGAGCGCCAGCGCAGCGCGCTGTGGCAGGAGCGGCGCCAGAAGGTGCGTTTCAACCGCATCGACGAGGCCATCGCCAAGGCCGCCATGTATACCGCCAACCACCTGGGTGTGAAGGCAATCGCGGCCCTGACCGAGTCCGGCGCCACGCCGCTGTGGATGTCGCGCATCAGTTCCGGGATCCCGATCTACGCCTTGACCCGCCATGTGGAGACGCGTAGAAAGGTAACCCTTTACCGCGGCGTCTATCCGGTCAGCTTCGATGTCACCACCACCGATCACGCCGAGGTCAACCGCGAGGCCATCGACGAACTGATGCGCCGCGGCGCGGTACGCGACGGCGACCTGGTGATCATCACCAAGGGCGATCTGGCCGGGGTGCTGGGCGGCACCAACGCCATGAAAATACTGCGGGTCGGTGAACACGAGACCCGGGAGCAGTAAACCCGGCGAGTCCGGCCGGAAACCGAATAACCGGACTTTTTATACAGCTGAAGCGTCGTCCGTGTCCTGATTACAATGACAGGTTCCCGGGATCCGGGCGTCGACGAAAGATTTCGAAAACCTTTAAAACCCAAATCCCAAGGAGAACGTCATGGCCTTGATATCCCTGCGTCAATTGCTCGATTACGCCGCCGAAAACGATTTCGGCATGCCTGCCTTCAACGTCAACAACATGGAGCAGGTCCACGCCATCATGCAGGCGGCCGATGAATGCAACAGCCCCGTTATCATGCAGGGTTCGGCCGGTGCGCGCTCCTACGCGGGCGAGCCCTTCCTGCGTCACCTGATCACCGCCGCGCTGGAGATGTACCCGCACATCCCGGTGGTGATGCATCAGGATCACGGCTCGGCACCGTCCGTCTGCCTGCGCTCCATCCAGTCCGGCTTCAGCTCCGTGATGATGGACGGCTCGCTGATGGAGGACATGAAGACCCCCTCCACCTACGAATACAACGTCGACGTGACTCGTCGCGTGGTCGAGATGGCCCACGCCGGCGGCGTGTCCGTCGAGGGTGAGCTGGGCTGCCTGGGCTCGCTGGAAACCGGCATGGCCGGCGAGGAAGACGGCTCCGGCGCCGAGGGTGTGCTGGATCACTCCCAGCTGCTGACCGATCCCGAAGAGGCCGCGCAGTTCGTCAAGGAGACCGGGGTGGATGCACTCGCCATCGCCATCGGCACCTCCCACGGCGCCTACAAGTTCACCCGTCCCCCGACCGGTGACATCCTGGCCATCGAGCGCATCAAGGAGATCCATGCCCGCATCCCCAACACCCACCTGGTGATGCACGGCTCCTCCTCGGTGCCGCAGGACTGGCTGAAGATCATCGACGAGTTCGGCGGCGACATGGGCGAGACCTATGGCGTGCCGGTCGAGGAGATCCAGGAAGGTATCAAGCACGGCGTGCGCAAGGTCAACATCGACACCGATCTGCGCATGGCCTCCACCGGTGCCATCCGCAAGCATCTGGCCGAGAACCCGAAGAACTTCGACCCGCGCAAGTTCCTCAAGGCCTCCACCGCGGCCATGAAGGACATCTGCAAGGCCCGTTACGAGGCCTTCGGCTGCGCCGGCCACGCCGACAAGATCAAGCCCATGAGCCTCGAGGCCATGTTCAAGCGCTACGAGTCCGGCGAACTGGATCCCAAGGTCAACTGATCGAGGTTGTTCCCGGGACACGGAAGGGCGGCTGCGGCCGCCCTTTTTTGTGTCTGCTGCACACAGGTTGCCATGATCGATACCGACCGGCTTCCATACTGGGTGAACTGGCTGGCCCAGGACCGCGACGGGACCTGGTGGGGCTTCGAGGCCGAACCCCATCAACACCACTGCGGCTGGTACGAGAACGAGGTCGGCCGCAGCCTGCGCATCGCCAGCGCCGAACCCAACCCCGACTGGGCAGCCAGCCTTCGTTCCCGCGATTCGTAGGATGGGTGGAGGCGCCCTGCGCCGCAACCCATCACTGGCTCGCGTGTTGATGGGTTGCGCTGCGCTTCACCCATCCTACGTCTGGTTCCAGCTGGTAAATGCCGACAGCCAGGAATCGATATCGGGGTAGGCCTCACCGCGTGCCTTCTGCTGCACGGCCAGGTCGATCAGCAGGCTGCGCAGTTCCCGCACATGCATCTCCCACAGGGTCGCGTCCATCCCGGGATTGTCGTCCATGGCCGCATTGGCCACCGAGCCGGCCCCGCCCCACATGCGCTTCGAGTTGAGCTGCTGCCAGCCTGCATCGGGGTCGGCCTCGAACAGCGCAATCACCTCCCGCAGCCAGTCGGCGTGATCCTCTGGATGGGCATCGAGTTGTTCGGCAATACGCTCGAGGAGTATGGTGTCCGTCATTCCGCCAGTGTAACGCGAAGGAAGACAGGATGCAGATCAGCACCTTCCTGATCACTCTGGGCGGCCTGCTGCTGGCCGGACTCGCGGTCGAGGCCATCGGCCGCCATACCCCGCTGCCGCGCGTGACCCTGCTGCTGGCCTTCGGTTTTGCCATCGGACCGTCGGGCTGGGACATGCTGCCCGATATCCATGGCCGCTGGTTCCCGCTGGTGGCCGACATGGCGCTGCTGATGATCGGTTTCCTGTTGGGCGAACAGCTGGTGCGCCTGCTCAGCGGCAGACTGGGCCGGGTGATCCTGACCGTCTCCGTTTTCGATGTGATACTTACCGCCCTGGTGGTGCTGGGTGGGCTCTGGCTGCTGGGTGTGCCGCTGGTCACGGCCCTGCTGCTTGCCGGTATCGCTGCCGCCACCGCGCCGGCGGCAACCACGGATGTGATCGAGGAATCCGGTGCGAAAGGGCCGTTCACCTCGGTGCTGGTCGGTGTGGTCGCCATCGACGACGCCTGGGGCATGATCCTGTTCAGCCTGCTGTTGGCCGCCGCCCTGGTACTGGGCGGCAATGGCAGCGGCCTGGACGGACTGTGGCTGGGCCTGTACGACGTCGGCGGCGCACTGCTGCTCGGTCTGTGCCTGGGTGTACCCATGGCCTATCTCACCGGACGCATCCGCCCCGGACAGCCGACCCTGGCCGAGGCGCTGGGCTTCGTGTTCCTGTGCGGCGGCCTGGCGGAGTGGTTGCAGGTCTCCTTCCTGCTGGCCGCGATGGTCATGGGCGCAGTGGTCTACCGCCTGGCCAGCCATCATCTGCGTCCGTTCCACGAAATCGAGCATATCGACTGGCCGTTCAAGATCCTGTTCTTCATCCTCGCCGGCGCCTCGCTGCATCTGGAGTCATTACTCGATGCCAGCTACATTGCCGGCGCCTACATTCTTCTGCGCATCCTGGGCAAGCTGGCCGGCGCGGCCACCGGGGGCTATATCGGCAAGGCGGACCGCAGCGTGCGTCGCTGGCTGGGCCCGGCCCTGCTGCCCCAGGCCGGTGTGGCGATGGGCATGGCCCTGGTGGCCTCCCAGCGCTTCCCGGAACTGTCGGAAAGCATCCTCGCCATCGCCATTGGCGCGACCGTCTTTTTCGAGTTGCTCGGGCCCGTGATCACGCGTTATGCGCTCGGACAGGTGGGGGAAGGCAGAAAACGTGGGACGGGTGGTTGATGTCAGCTGGCGGGCACACAGCGGACGTTAAAAGTTCCACGTCATTGCGAGGAGCGCAGCGACGTGGCAATCTCCCAAAGATACAGCCGAACCATCATCGTCAAGGATGACGAAATGGAAAAAAAGCCCGCTGTGTATATCCTGTGCAACCGGCCGAATGGCACTTTGTATATTGGTGTCACAAGCAATCTTCCAAAACGCATCTGGGAGCATAGAAGCAAGACAGTCAAGGGATTTACTGCAAAATACAATGTAACGCGACTGATCTGGTTTGAGCTTTTTGAAACAATGGACCTGGCCATTGAAAGAGAGAAGCAGCTGAAGGGCAGGCCGAGAAAAGCGAAGGTTGCGTTGATAGAGGATGGAAACCCGGTATGGCGGGATCTTTTCGAGGAAATTTGTGGCTGAAGGAGATTGCCACGTCGCTTCGCTCCTCGCAATGACGGGTAATCAGAGACCGCTTCTGGTCGTTAGCTGACTTCCCCTTGCTCTATCCTGAGATTTCCCCGCCCCGAGTAGCAATGACGAGCTGGATCAAATGGTCAGCGGCGGCTCGTTCATGGCCGCGGCCTGCTCACGCAGTCCCAGGATGTGTTCCTCCCAGTAACGGTCGGTATTGAACCAGGGGAAGGCCTGGTGGAAGGCGGGGTCGTCCCAGCGCCGGGCCAGCCAGGCGGCGTAATGGATCATGCGCAGGGTGCGCAGGGGCTCGATGAGCGCCAGTTCGCGGCGGTTGAATTCCCGGAACAGTTCATAGCCCTCGATCAGTTCACTCAAAGCGAGAGCCATCTCACTGCGCTCGCCGGAGAGCAGCATCCAGATGTCCTGCACGGCGGGGCCGGTGCGGCAGTCGTCCAGGTCGACGAAGTGCGGGCCGGCTTCGGTCCAGAGGATGTTGCCGGGGTGGAAGTCGCCATGCAGACGCAGGGTCTCGATTCTGCCGGCGGCTGCATAGGCCGCCTCGATCTGCTGGAGCAGGTCCTCGACCAGGCTGCGGTAGGCGACATCCAGGTGCGGGGGGATGAAGCCGCCTTCGAGGATGTACTGGTACGATTCAACCCCGAAGCTCTGTACATCCAGCCGTGGACGGTGCGCAAAGGGCCGGGTCTGGCCGACATTGTGCACCCGCGCCAGATAGCGGCCCAGCCATTCCAGGTTTTCGGGGTCGTCCAGGTCGGGCCAGCGGCCGCCACGGCGCGGGTACAGGGCATAGCGGAAACCCGCGAAGCTGAACAGGGTCTCGCCCTTGTCATCGGCCAGTGGTGCGACCACCGGTATCTCGGCTTCCACCAGTTCCTGGCAGAAGGCGTGTTCCTCGCGGATGGCGGCATCCGACCAGCGATTGGGGCGATAGAACTTGGCCACCAGAAAACCGGCGTCCTCCAGTCCGATCTGATAGACCCGGTTCTCGTAGCTGTTCAGCGCCAGCAGGTGGCCGCTGGTGCGAAAGCCCTGCGCATCGACGGCGTCGAGTATGGTGGCCGGGCCCAGTTCGGCGTAGGCATGTTGCAGTTCATCCATGCGGCATCATACCAGCAGGGCGACGCTCTTGATCTGGGCGAAGACCGGCGTGTCGGGTTCCAGCTTCAGGGCGGCGACCGATTTGTGGGTGATATGGGCGAGCAGCGGGGTGCCGCCCAGATCCAGGCACACCAGTGCCTGGGCCGGGTTGAGCGGGCGGATCTCGCTGACCCGGGCGGGCAGGATGTTGAGGATGCTGCTGTCGGCGGCCGGGCTCAGCGTCAGGCTGACATCACGGGCCAGGATGCGAACGCGCCGGCGCTCGCCCACCGCCAGTTCGGTGCCGGTGGCCAGGCTCAGTTCCCCGCCGGCAAAGCGCAGCCGGGTGAGGTGCCAGTCGGCGTCATGGCCGTCGACCGTCGCCTCCAGCACGGTTTCGGCCTGCTCGCCGCGGGCCAGCGGCAGATCGGTGCGGGTCAGCATGGCGCTCAGGTCGCCTGCCGCCCGGATCCGCCCGGCCTCCATCAGCAGCAGCCGGTCGGCGATGCGCGCCACTTCATCGCCGTCATGGCTGACATAGAGCACGGGCAGGGCCAGTTCCCGATGCAGGCGCTCCAGGTAGGGCAGGATGGCGCGCTTGGCCCCGGCATCCAGCGCGGCCAGGGGTTCGTCCAGCAGCAGCACCCGCGGCCGGGTCAGCAGGGCGCGGCCGATGGCCACCCGCTGGCGCTGGCCGCCGGACAGCTGGCCCGGGCGGCGGTCAAGCAGTCCGGTCAGTCCGAGCAACTCGATCACGGTAGCGAAAGCCGGCCCGGCGGCGGTGCCGTTCGTGCGGCCGGCGCGCTTCCAGCCGTAACGCAGGTTGGCGCGCACGCTCAGATGCGGAAACAGCTGGCCTTCCTGGATGACATAGCCGATGGGACGCTGATGGGGTGGCCGGAAGGTCTGTTCGTCCTGCCAGCTGTCCTGTCCCATCCGCACTTCGCCGTCGTCGCAGCGCTCCAGCCCGGCGATCAGCCGCAGCAGGGTGGACTTGCCGCAGCCGGAGGGGCCGAACAGGGCGGTTATGCCGCGGGCCGGCACCTCGCCCGCGGCCTGCAGCCGGAACTCCCCGCGCCGATGATCGAAACGGAACCACAGGCTCATGGCCGGCCCAGTCCGAAGCGGCGGTTGAAGCGGTAGACCAGCAGCAGCATGCCAAAGGAGAACACCAGCAGGCTGCCGGCCAGCCAGTGGGCCTGGCCATAGTCCAGTGCCTCGACATGGTCGTAGATGCTGATCGACAGCACCTGGGTCGCGCCGGGAATGTTGCCGCCGATCATCAACACCACGCCGAACTCGCCCACGGTATGGGCGAAGCCCAGCACCACGGCGGTGAGCACGCCGGGCCGGGCCAGCGGCAGCACCAGGCTGAAGAAGCGGTCCAGCGGCGCGGCGCGCAGAGTGGCGGCGGCGTCCAGCAGTCCGACCGGGATGGCGCTGAAGCTGGCCTGCAGCGGCTGGACCACGAAGGGCAGGGAATAGATCACCGAGCCGATGACCAGGCCGGGGAAGGAGAACACCAGTGTCGGCCCGCCCAGCATATCCAGCAGGGCGCCGACCGGCCCGTGGGGACCGAGCGCCACCAGCAGGTAGAAGCCCAGCACGGTGGGCGGGAGTACCAGCGGCAGGGCGACCAGGGCCTCGATCGCCACCTTCCAGCGCCGCTGCGTGCGCGCCAGCCACCAGGCCAGGGGCGTACCCAGCAATAGCAGGATCAGCGTGGTCACCGTGGCCAGCTTCAGCGTGACCCACAGGCTGACAATGTCGGCGGGGCTGAACATCGGGGGTCAGTCGGCAGGCGTGCTGTAGCCGTAGCCGTGGATCAGGGTGCGGGCCTGCTCACTGCGCATGAAACGCATGAAGTCGCGGGTTGCCGTGGACTCGCTCAGGCGGACGGCCTGTTGCTCGATCGGGTCGTAGAGCGAGGCCGGTACCACCCAGTGGCTGCCGGAGATTGCGTTTCCGGCATTGCGGGGCAATTGGGACAGGGCCACGAAGCCCAGTTCGGCGTGGCCGGAACTGACGAAGTGGAAGGTCTGGCCGATGTTCTCGCCGCGCACCAGCCGCGACTGCACGTGCCCCCACAGCCCCATCTCCGCCAGTGCCTGGCGTGCAGCCAGGCCATAGGGGGCGAGGCGGGGATTGGCGATGGCCAGATGCGCATAATCATCCCGGCCCAGGGCCTTGCCTGCGGCGACGATCCGCCCCGGTTCCGGACTCCACAGCACCAGCCGGCCGACGGCATAGGTGAAGCGGCTGCCGCTGACGGCCAGACCCTCGGATTCAAGCCGCTGCGGCCGCTCGCGATCGGCGGCGAAAAAGGCATCGAACGGCGCGCCATGACGGATCTGGGCGTAGAGCTTGCCGGTCGAGCCGATGCTGAGCCTGACCCGGTGCGGGTGTTCCGCCTCATAGGCTTCGACCAGCGCCTGCATGGGCCGGGCGAAGTTGGACGCCACGGCCAGGGTCAGAGTGTCGGCCGTGGCCGGGAGCGGCAGGACGAGCCAGAGAGGAATGAGCAGATAGCGAAACCAGACGGGCATGAGGGTTCCTTTGTCTGAATCACCGTCATCCCGGCCTGCACCGGGATGACGGTAGGTGGGGCCTTGAGTGGACGCCATTCGGATCTGTTACGTATTTGCCGTCGCCCCGACGGCGCGCTAAGGTTGAGTTCCGGTCCCTTGATGAGTATGAGCCGTCATGAGCCTGCGCGGTTACGTCCCACCCGATCCGCAGACCTCGGTGTCCGAGGTCCGCTATGCCGTCATCCAGACCCCGCGCCGGAATCGCAAGCGCTTTCCTGCCGGCTGCGTGCATCTGGTCGAGGACGGCGAGACGGCGGTGGCGCAGGCCGATCCTGCGCGCAACCTGCATCCGGCCCAGGTCATCGGGCCATCCAAATCATCGGAAGGTCAGTATATCTTCTATCTGGTCGAGTGGCTCACCTGAGCCGGTCGCCTTACGCTATACCCGCCCGTGTCCCGTTCAGGTGCCGCTGTCGAACAGCGGCTGCTGGGCGTCGACACGGCGGCGTTGATCCGACGGCGTCGGTTCACGGCTGGCGCATTCATTGAAGATGCGCGCCGTGCAGTGACGGCAGATATCCACATCCAGCCGCTCGAATACGGTGCGAATCGCCTCACCCTTACCCTCGAAGATATTCTCGGCGCCGATGGCATCCAGATAGGGGCCGCGCTCCAGCGGCTCGCACACCCCGGGCTTGATCCGGATCAGATACAGCCCGCCGGCCATCCTGCGTCGCGCCTCCGCCTCCTGGGCCAGCAGTTCGGCCCCGGCCACGTCGATGAAGTTGATGCCGGTGGCGACGATCATCAGGTGCTTCTGTTCGGGATGGCGGTCGCGGATCTCGCGCAGCCGTTCCTGGACATGATTCACCGCGCCGAAGAACAGCGACCCGTCGATGCGCAGGATCTTCACCTGCGGACATTCGGGCAGACTGGGATCGGTGTTGAACTTGCGCTTGGGCAGGCGCGGATCCGGCACCCGGGGCACGATGCGCGGCCGCGAGGTCCGGCCCAGGTAGATCACCAGCGACAGGATCACGCCCAGGAAGATGGCGAACTCCAACTCCAGGAACAGGGTGGCCAGGAAGGTCACGATCAGGATGCTGCTGTCGGAGCGGCTGGCGCCCAGAATCGTGCGGATGTGGTGGAAGTCGATCAGTCCCCAGGCCACCAGCAGCAGGATGCCGGCCATGGCCGCATTGGGCAGGTAGGCGGCGTAGGGGGCGACCAGCAGGACCACGGCCATCAGCAGCACACCGGCCGAGATGGCCGCCAGCGGGGTCCTGGCGCCGGACTGGTAATTCAGCCCGCTGCGGTTGAAGGAGCCGGTGGCGACGTAGGCCGAGAAGAAGCTGCCGGCGATGTTGGACAGGCCCTGGCCGACGAATTCCTGGTTGCCGTTGACCAGCTGGCCGGAGCGGGCCGCGATGGACCGGGCGATGGAGACCGCCTCGGTCAACGCGAACAGGGTCACCGCCAGCGCCGTGGGGGCCAGTTCCTTGATGGTGGCCAGGTCGAAGGCCGGGGCCGACAGCGGCGGCAGCGAGCGCGGCAGGGCGCCGACGGTGACGATGCCGGTGACCTCGGGTCCGAAACTGCGGTTGAACAGGACCGAGACCAGGCTGCCGATCAGCATGGCCACGATCATGTAAGGGGCGCGCGGCAGGTAACGCTTGACCAGGATGCCGCTGATCAAGGTGACTGCGCCGACCGTGGTGATCCACAGATTGATGTCATCGAAGTTCCGGTACAGTCCGATCAGGGTGTCATGGAAGTGGCCGCCGCGCGGCAGTTCGATGCCGAAGAAGTGCTTGAGCTGGCTGCTTGCGATCAGCAGGGCTGCGCCGGCGGTAAAGCCGATGATCACCGAGTGGGAGATGAAATTGACCAGGGTGCCCAATCGGGCGAGTCCCATGATCAGCTGGATGGCGCCGACCATGCAGGTCAGGGTCAGGGCCAGCTGCACGTATTCCGCGCTGGCCGGTTCGGCGAAGGCGGACAGGCCGGAGAAGACCACGATGGAGGCGGCGGTGGTCGGTCCCGAGACCAGGTGCCAGGAGGAGCCGAACAGGGCGGCGATGATGGCCGGCACCATGCCGGCGTAGAGGCCGTATTCCGGCGGCATGCCGGCGATGGTGGCGAAGGCCACGCCCTGGGGCAGGACCACGATGGCGCCGGTCAGGCCGGCCATGAGGTCGGCGCGGATGGTGCGTGGGGTGAGCTGCGGCAGCCAGGTCAGGAAGGGCAGCCATTGCAGCAGCCAGTCCGGTGCCGGGCGGGAGGGTCTGGAAACGTCTGACATGAGCGGGGGTGGCGCCTTGAATCAATGAGTTAGGGGGGCCGGGCGCGGGTCCCGCCCCGGCAGTCTGGCCCGGCATTATACCCGAAATCGACGCTTGCTGTCGTGGAGGGGGAAGGTGGCCGGCCTAACAGAGGTTTGTAAAGTCGAGCGGCGAGCGGCCGCTATGCAGGGACCGACCGCGGCCGCCTGGGCCGGTCGGTTGACGTCAGTCAATGTGTCATCCGGCTGTAACAACGACAATATATAAAACGAACAAGACTCACAGGATGGAACCATGGATCATCGATATTCCCGCCGCTTTGCCACCCGGGCGGTGGCCGTCATCTGCCATCATGCCATGCCGGTCGCCATCGGGGTGGTCGTGAACTGCAACCGCACCGGGGTGTATATCCAGACCAGCTACCAGCCCGGTGATCATGAGCACTGCATCGATTTCGAACTGACCCTGAACCGGGATGGCCGGACCTGGCGCCAGGCCCTGCGTGGGTTGATCGTGCACCGGGATGCGAACGGGATGGGGCTGATGGTGGAGGCGGAGGAGTTCAGTGACGTCCTGGAACTGCTGCGCCCGCAGTTGCCGGAACAGGCAGTGGCCGACCGGGTTGCCCTCCCGTTCCCGTGACGGGTGTCAGGGGCCGACCGTCAGGCCCTGCTGCAGGGCCTCGGCTTCCCGCCAGGTCCGCTCCAGGCGCAAACCTTCCGGCCACTGGCCCGTACTCAGCACCCGGACGGCGCAGTGTTCGCCCTCGGCCGGCACCAGCTGCGGGGCCTCGCTGACCTTGAGCCGTTTGATCCAGGGCCGGTCCACCCGGTCTCCCCGTGCCACGACCAGTGCCAACTCGCGATTGCGTAGTTCGATCAGACTGCCGGGCGGATAGATGCCCAGCGTCTTGACCAGCAGGCGTGCCAGCGCATCGTCCACCACCCGCCCGGCACCCATGAACAGGTTGCGCATGGCCTCGTGCGCCGGTCGCCCGTGGCGGTATCCGCGCGGCGAGACCGCGGCGCAATAAATATCGGCGGCACCGATCAGCCGGGCGCCGAATGGCAGCGCTGCGCCGCGCAGCGAGAACGGGTAGCCGGAACCGTCAAAGCGTTCATGATGCAGGGCGACGGCCTCCAGCCAGTCGGGATCCGTCACCCCCAGGGCCTTGAGGATGCCGACCGAGGTGAGTGGGTGGCGGCGGATGAGCAACCGGTCCAGCGAGGCCGGCGGGCCGTGCAGGTGAAACAGTTCGGCCTGCAATGCGCACATGGAGATGTTCTGGGTCAGTGCCGCGCACAGCAGCGGGTGGCGTTCGTCGGTTCCCAGTCCGGCGGCCTGAGCCCCGAGGCAGACCACCACCGCACAATGAATGGCATGCAGCAGCGGATAGCCCTCGCCGTTGCGGATGAACAGGTAGGCAAGGGCCGTGTCTGCGTTGAGTTTGACGGCGTCTTCCACGGCATCGGCCAGCATTTCCACGCGGTCGTCTATGTGCTGACCGGCGTGGGCGCTCAGCAGGGTGGCGCGCAGGTTGGCATGGACGGCGTCGAGTTGCTCGAGTACCGGGCCGCCGGGGTCCTGGAAGCGGAAACTTGTGGACATGGCGCCGGCCGCGCTCAGCTGCGGACACCAGAGGGCCGACAGATCGGGCGCGATGCGTCCGATCAGGCCGTGAAGCCGGGGCCGTGAATGTCCTTGATCCATAGGTTATGCCTGCGATGCGGTGAGGCTGGCGGCAGGGTGGTCAGGAGTGCCGCAGATTGAGATCGGCGGCTGACGATGGAAACTTTAATCGGCGGCCCGACGCCTGTTAGCGGCCGGCTGCAGGCGGCCGCGGCCCGCACCCACGGGGCGCGGGTCCCTAGGCCCGCCGCTCGGCGAGCTGGCGGATCAGGGCGTCCAGGCCCTGCTGGCGGATGGTCTGCTGGAAACTGCTGCGGTAATTGATGATCAGGCTGATGCCGTCGATCATGATGTCATACACCTGCCATTTCTCCCCGTTCAGGCGCAGGCGGTAATCCACCGGGATGGGCGGGCCATCGGGCCGTACGATCCGGGTGTTGACCAGGGCGCGGTCGTCATCCTCCATGCGTTCCCTGAGGTATTCGACCTCCTCCCCGGAATACTCGCTCAGGGAGGTGGCGTAGGTGCGGACCAGCAGGCTGCGGAACTCGCGGGTGAAATCCCGGCGCTGCGCTTCACTGGCCTCGCGCCAGTAGCGGGCCAGTGTAAGCCGGGAAAAGGCCTCGAAGTCGACGTGCGGCAGAATGACCCGCTCGATCAGACCATTGAGCTGTTCCGGGCTCAGTTCGCCGTTCTGGCGCAGTTCGGCGAACACCTGCTCCGAGGTTTCACGCACCACCTTCATCGGCGATTCCCCGGCCTTTGCGCTTGCCAGCAGCAGCCACAGTACGGGCAGCAGAATCAGTTGCAGCGTCAGTGTTGTTTTCATATTGCGGAGGATCCCTGGATATCGATCTTGCGGGTGTGACCGGCCGGTCCGTTGTTAGTTCCGTCGCGTCCGGGGATGGGCCTGGCGGCGGAACAGGCGTGGATTATGGCGGATGAAGGCCAGTATCCAGCGCTGCAGGAAGGAACGCCGCCGTGCGGTTTTCAGGTAAATATAGCCCAGTACGGCGATGGTCAATGCACCGACGGCGTCGACGATCAGGTCCCACATGGTGTCGGTCAGCCCGGAGGCGTCGCCGAACATGGGCTTCTGCATGTTCAGGCCGAACAGGCTGTCCATGCTGAATTCGAAAATCTCCCACAGGGTGCCCATGCCGAGCGCGAACAGAAAGGCGAAGAAGGCGACAAAGCCGGCCTTCATGTGCAGCCCGACTTCCTCGATTTCGTTCAGCACATGCACCAGCAGGAAGCCGACGATGCCGAGCAGAAAGCCCGATGCCGTATGCAGCACGATGTCCCACCACCAGAAGCGGGTATAGAAACCGCGCACCTCGCCCAGGAACAGCGAGGTGAACACGAAGGCGATGGCGAGCAGTTCGAATTCGGACGGGATGACGACCCGGAAGCGTTGCGCCAGCAGCAGCGGGGTGAAGGTGATCAGCAGGATGCCGATGGTGACGGCCGCGGTGAGCCACTGCTGCTCCCACAGGGCGCCGGCGACGCCGACGATGAGGATGGCTTTCAGCACCAGGCTGGTGCGGCGGTGGCTGAGAAAGAGCTTCATGGGTCCAGCCTAGTCATGCGCCAGCGCCGGGGTCAAATCATGGCGTGGCGGCGGCATCACAAAAAAAGGGGGCGCATGGTGCGCCCCCAGGGGGGTGGAGGAGAGCAGGAGTGCCGGAGGATCAGGCAGCCTGGTATTTCTCCTTGGCCTCGCGCGCGGCACGGGCCTCATCCTCGCTGTAGGCCTTGCCGGACCACATCATTTCGTAGGCGATCTCTTCGTTGCCGTTCTCGCACAGTTCCAGGACTTCCTGGAACAGCGGCTGGAAGCTCTCGGAACGGTGCGATGCCTCGTGCTCCTCGAAGGAGTTCCAGAAGGTGACGATCAGGGCCTCCTTCCCGGCCAGCGGGCTTTCCACGGCCTGGCCGATGGACGAGCCCTCATTGGAGACCTGGCCGCTGTTCACGCAGACGAAGCCGCCGACGAAACCGGTGTCGGAGTGGTAGGTCTTCACGTTCTCGCACAGCATCGCCACGCGTTCCTGCAGATCGTCCAGGCTGTACTCGGGTTTCAGGATGACGCGGTTGACCGTGATGACACCGTCATGCGCAAAGTTCGGAATAAAACCACTCATGGTTCACCTCCTGGGTTAGAGATTCAGTACATTACGATTCCCTAATCTAGTTAACCTGACTGTTTAAGTCAAGTATTAGGGCAGTAATCAATCAGATTTATAAACCGGGATGAGGAAAGGAAATCGCCGTCTATCTAGTCGTTTTTATTGGCTAATTCGATATTAAATCGGATATTTTTATAGTTGGCATTAAAAATTATCTATTAAATAATCATTATTCCGACAATATAAATGCCGGCTGCGGCGGAAAGCGGTCGGCATCCCGGGTCAGTGCTGGACCTCGATCCGGCGCTGACGCGCGCGCGGGGACTTGGGCAGGGTGACAGTGAGGATGCCGTCGCGATAGCGGGCACGGGCGCCGCTGTCATCGACCTCGGCAGGCAGGGGCAGGGCGCGTTCGAAGCGGCCGTAGGCGCACTCCATGATGTGGTAGCGGCCCTGGGTCTGTTCGCGCTGGACACGCTTCTCGCCGCGCACGACCAGGTGATTGTCGATCACGCTGATGTCGAGGTGCTCCTTGTCCAGGCCGGGGACCTCCAGACGCACGCTGATGTTGTCGTCGTCTTCCTGCAGTTCGGCGGCCAGCAGGCCCCAGCGCGAGGCCTGCTGCTCGATCTGGTCCTCGCGGGTCTGCAGTTCGCCGCGTCTGGCGCCGGGCTGGAACCGGGTCAGGGCGTGGCCGGCACGCTGCTGCAGCTGCTGCCAGCCTTCGCTGAGGCTGTCCCAGAAACGCCCCAGCCCCTGCTTGAGTTGCTGCAATGTGCTCATGATGTCCTCCTTGCTTCAGGGCCAGGCAACACTACCAATCGAGTTGACGCTCCAGCAGGGCGATGCGCTGGTTGGCCTGGCGCAGCTGTTCCAGCAGCTCGATGACCAGGGCGCTGCCGGCCAGGTTCACATCCAGATCCTGCTCCAGCCGCAGGGCCAGCAGGGCGCGGTGCAGCGATACGGCCGGGAAGCGCCATTGCGCCGGGCTGCGTCCGCGCGGCACGAGCAGCCCTTCCTCGACCATGCGGATCACATGATCGGCATGCAGCTGGCAGGCCTGGCATAACTCGGCCAGCCCGAGTTCTCCGGTCTCGTCCAGCAGTACGCCGGTGATGGCGTCCGTTTCATGCGGCACCCTGGTAGTCCTCCAGCTGCTGTCGTGGATTGAAAGGGACCTCCCGGGCCAGGGCCTGATACAGTTCGCGGGCCCGGCCGGAGTCCAGCGGCGGATTGACGATGCGCAGCACCACGTACTGATCGCCGGCCGGATTGCCGGGCAGGCCCTTGCCCTTCAGGCGCAGCTTCCTGCCGCTCTGCGAGCCCGCCGGCAGGCTCAGGTTGACCCGCCCGGCCAGGGTGGGGACTTCGACCCGGGTGCCAAGGGCCGCTTCCCAGGGTGTGACCGGCAGGGTCAGGTAGAGATCGCGGCCCTCGATCTGGTACAGCGGGTGGTGCTCGAACTCGATTTCCAGATACAGGTCGCCGGCCGGACCGCCGCCCATGCCACCCGCGCCCTGTCCGGCCAGGCGGATCTGCTGACCGGCGGTGATGCCGCGGGGGATGCGCACATCCAGCGAGCGCGGTTTGACCGTGGCCCGGCCCCGGGCATCGATCACCGGGGTCTGCAGCTGAATGCGGCGGCTGGCCCCGTGGAAGGCATCCTCCAGGCTGATCAGAATCTTCGCGTGATGATCCTCGCCGCGCAGCCCGCCGTGGCTGCGGGCATAGCGGGTGTGGCGGCCGAAGGGGCCGCCGGCCCCGAACAGGCTTTCGAAGAAATCGCTGAACTGGCGCGCGTCGGCGTCGGTGAAGCCGCCGCCGGAGAACTCGAAGCCGGCGTCCCAGTCCGGCGGCGGCCGGAAGTCCTGGCCTGCCTGCCAGTTCTGCCCTAACTTATCGTAGGCCGCGCGCTTCTCCGGGTCCTTCAGGACTTCGTAGGCCTCGTTGATCTCCTTGAACCGGGTCTCGGCATCGGGCTCGGAGCTGACATCAGGATGGTACTTGCGCGCCAGCTTGCGGTAGGTGCGCTTGATCTCATCCTGGTCGGCATCGCGTTCCAGTCCCAGGATCCTGTAGTAGTCCTTGAACTCCATCGTGGCTTCTAACCGTGATCAAGCTGCGACGGCCGGGCTGGTTGATGGCGCCCGGACGCGCAGGCGTCCGGGTAGGCGTTTCGGCCTGCTTCAGCCCTCGACCTGAATGCGCCGGGGCTGCTGTTTTTCATGTTTCGGGATCACGACTTCCAGCACCCCGTCCCTGGCCTTGGCGCTGATGGCCTCGGCATCGGCGGTATCGGGCAGGCTGAAGCGGCGGAAGAAACTGCCGCGCACGCGCTCGATGCGCTTGTAGCCCTCGCGTTCCTCTTCGGTTTCCTGCTTGCGCTCGCCCTTGATGGTGAGGATGCCGTTTTCCATGTGCACCTCGATGTCCTTGGGATCGACGCCCGGGATGTCGGCATGGATCACGAAGCGATTGTCCTCCTCGCGGATATCCACGGCGGGCACCCAGTCGGCGGTGGCGACCTGGGATTCGTCCTCGCCGCTCTTGCGCAGCCTGCTGTCGAAGAGTTGATTCATTTCCCGATGCAGTTGATCGAGCATGTTCCAGGGTTCGTAACGTACCAGTGCCATGATGTTTCTCCTTGCAGCTGTCCGGTGGGTGTTGCCTGACAGCTATATAGGAACCGGCTGCATCGGCTTCAAGGGCCCGGGCCGGGTGGCGGGCGATAACATGATCTGGCTCAAGCGCAAGGATGGCGGGCGAGTTGCATGGGGGTGGCGCTGGACTATGTTCGGCAATGGGGGCAGGCGGTCGTGAAGGAGGCGGACAGCTAATATTAGAAACACAATATATTGTGTTTTTTCGGGCCGGTGAACCGATCTGTGGATAACCTGTGCGCAGCCGTCGTTTTGAGGTGGAAAACCTGTTAACTTCTTGTATAAATAGCAAAATAGTGATTTTGGCCAGAGCTATTGACAGGTCCGGCAGGGGCGCTTACTCTTCTTTCCCAGACACAAGATATTGTGTCTCACAACAACAGGTATCGACGGCCGGCGACAGCGACTTGAGCACCGGGGCAGACGCCCCCCGGCAGGCCGGACGATTATCCGTAACAACCCGCACCCCGGGCGAGGCTGCCAGCCAGGCGCCGGCGCCCGCCGTCAGGGAACCCAGGAGGCTCGATGAAGACAGCACACCTCAAGGCCGTGTCGAAGAACGCCGTGGATATGCCGCTGCAGGAAGCATCCCAGGATATCTGGGATAAGAAGTACCGTCTCAAGACCAAGAACGGTACGCCGGTCGATGCCGACATCGACGGGACCCATCAGCGCGTGGCCCGGGCACTGGCCGAGGTGGAGGCGACGCCGGAGAAGCGCGAGTTCTGGTACGAGAACTTCCTCTGGGCCCTGCGCCGCGGGGCGATTCCGGCCGGCCGCATCATCTCCAATGCCGGCGCCTGGGAGCACAAGCCGGCCACTTCCACTATTAACTGCACGGTGTCGGGCTCCATCCGCGACTCCATGGACAACATCCTGGAGAAGGTTCACGAGGCCGGCCTGACGCTGAAGGCCGGCTGCGGCATCGGCTACGAGTTTTCCACCCTGCGGCCCAAGGGCGCCTATGTGGCCGGGGCCGGGGCCTACACCTCCGGGCCGCTGTCGTTCATGGATATCTACGACAAGATGTGCTTCACCGTCTCCAGCGCCGGCGGCCGCCGCGGGGCGCAGATGGCCACCTTCGACGTCGGCCATCCGGACGTGCTGGACTTCATCCGCGCCAAGCGCGAACACGGCCGCCTGCGTCAGTTCAACCTCAGCCTGCTGATCACCGAGGACTTCATGGAAGCGGTCAAGCAGGACGCCGACTGGCGGCCGGCCTTCCCGCTGACCCAGGACGAGGTCGAGGCCGGCGGTATCGATCTCGGCGATCCGGAACAGGTGGTCTGGCGTCACTGGCCGGTGAAGAACGGTTACATCACCAACGATGCCGGCAAGGTGGCCTGTCGGGTCTACAAGGCGCTGAAGGCGCGGCGGTTGTGGGACATGATCATGGCCTCGACCTATGACTTCGCCGAGCCGGGCTTCATCCTGATCGACAAGGTCAACCAGATGAACAACAACTGGTTCTGCGAGGATATCCGCGCGACCAACCCCTGCGGCGAGCAGCCGCTGCCGCCCTACGGCTCCTGCCTGCTGGGCTCGGTCAACCTGACCAAATTCGTGGTCGATCCCTTCACCGAGCATGCCCGCTTCGACTGGGACGAGTTCAGCAAGGTGGTCGGGGTGTTCACCCGCATGCTGGACAACGTGGTCGAGATCAACGGTCTGCCGCTGGAGGGCCAGCGCGACGAGATCCTGCGCAAACGCCGCCACGGCATGGGCTTCCTCGGCCTGGGTTCCACCCTGACCATGCTGCGCATGAAATACGGTGCGCCGGACTCGCTCGAGTTCACCGAGCGGGTGGCGCGCGAACTGGCCCTGGAGGGTTGGCGCCAGGCGCTGGAACTGGCGAAGGAGAAGGGTCCGGCCCCGATCATGGACGAAGAATTCGCCGTCACCGAGGCGATGCTCGACATCCGCCCCGATCTCAAGCGCGACGGCTTCAAGGTCGGCGATCGCCTGCCCGGCCGGGTGTTCCATGCCAGATACAGCCAGTACATGCAGCAGATCGCCGAGTACGAGCCGGCGCTGGTACAGGAACTGGCCGAGGTGGGCGCGCGCTTCACCCACCACTCCTCGATCGCGCCGACCGGGACCATCTCCCTGTCGCTGGCCAACAACGCCAGCAACGGCATCGAGCCGTCCTTCGCCCATCACTACTATCGCAACGTGATCCGCGAGGGGCGCAAGACCAAGGAGAAGGTGTCGGTGTTCTCCTACGAGTTGCTGGCCTACCGCGAACTGGTCAACGAGCGGGCGATGCCCTACTCCGAGGATCCGGAGGAGCAGCTGCCGGACTACTTCATCACCGCCGAGGACATCACGCCCAAGGAACACGTGGATATCCAGGCCGCGGCGCAGAAGTGGGTGGATTCCAGCATTTCCAAGACCGCCAATGTCCCGACCGACTATCCCTACGAGGACTTCAAGGACATCTACATGTATGCCTACGAGAAGGGGCTGAAGGGTTGCACCACCTTCCGCTTCAACCCCGAGGCCTTCCAGGGCGTGCTGGTCAAGGAGAAGGACCTGGAGAGTACCACCTATGTCTTTACCCTGGACGACGGCAGCAAGGTCGAACTCAAGGGCAACGAGGAGGTTGAATACGACGGCGAAGTGCATACCGCCGCCAACCTCTACGATGCCCTCAAGGAAGGCTATTACGGGAAGTTCTGACGAATAGATACTGGAGAACAGCTGCAGGATACAAGAGGCAGGATACAAGTCGGATTGTCTGGTTCTTGCTTGTGTCCTGCATCTTGCCTCTTGCAACTCACCGCAGGTGTAAAAAAATGACTGTCAAGATCGACAAGAAGATCGTGGACTACGGTGTGGCGAAGGAGAACGCGCCCGACGCGGCCGCTGTCGCGGAGGAAAAGGAGGAGGACAAGGTCGTCCACCTCACCGAGAAGCTCGAACGCCCGGAGATGCTGCTGGGCTCGACCTACAAGATCAAGACGCCGCTGTCCGAGCATGCGCTGTATGTCACCATCAACGACATCATCCTCAACCCAGGCACCGAGCACGAACTGCGCCGGCCGTTCGAGATCTTCATCAACTCGAAGAACATGGACCACTTCCAGTGGATCGTCGGCATGACCCGGATCATCTCCGCCGTGTTCCGCAAGGGCGGGGATGTGACCTTCCTGGTCGAGGAGCTGCGCTCGGTGTTCGATCCGCGCGGCGGCTATTTCAAGAAAGGCGGCAAGTACATGCCCTCGCTGGTCGCCGAGATCGGGGATGCCATCGAGTGCCACCTGCGCATGATCGGCATGCTCAAGGACGAGGGTCTGGACGCGCATCAGCAGGCGCTGGTCGAGGAGAAACGGGCCCAGTACGAGGCCGCGGTGAAGTCCGCCGAGACCCGGGACCCGGACGATTTCCCCGAGGGCGCCCAGCTGTGCGGCAAGTGCCACACCAAGGCGATGATCCAGATGGATGGCTGCATGACCTGCCTCAATTGCGGCGAGTCGAAATGCGGCTAGAGTACTAGACTGTAAACAGGGTCCCAGCACGGGCTCGGTTCGATCTGCAGGTGAACTGCCATGTTGCTTCAGCACAAACCCATACCGGGTTACTGGTATACCAATATCGTCGGCCAGCTGGTTCAGGTCCGGGCCATCGTCTATTCCGGTGCCCGGCTCAGTTCCATTGCCCTGGAATACGCCAACGGCAAGCGTGATTTCGTTGATCTCGACGGCTGGTACTACCTGGACCTGTCCATCCACTCGCCGCGGCTGGAACGGCGGGAACGGGTCAGGGACCTGTAAGGCCCTGACCGTGTCGTTCCCGGCCCCCGCGGCCGCGGGGGCATTGCGTCCGTTGCTGTCCGATATCCGTCACGGTCCCATTGCCGATGCCCGTCACTGAAAACCGGGAAACCCTCGCCGGCCCGGCGGGGGAGTTGCAGGCGCTGACCGCCCGGCCGGAGACGGTCGCCGGCGTGGCCGTCATCTGCCATCCGCACCCCCTCTATGGCGGCACCCTGCGCAACAAGGTGGTGCACTATCTCGCCCGCACCCTGAACGAGTTGAACATCGCCACGGTCCGCTTCAATTTTCGCGGCGTGGAGCAGAGCACGGGCAGCTATGACGAGGGGCGCGGCGAGCAGGATGACTGCCGGGCGGCGATCGCCTGGGCCCGGGCCTGGCAGCCGGACCGGCCCCTGTGGCTGGCCGGCTTTTCCTTCGGCGCCTATGTGGCGCTGGCAGTGGCGCGGGAGGCCGGGGCGGCGCAGCTGATCACGGTCGCGCCGCCGGTGTCGGTGTTCTCATTCGAGGAGGTCGAACTGCCGGACGCGCCCTGGCTGCTGATCCAGGGGCTGGAGGACGAGGTGGTGTCGGCGCAGCAGGTGCTGGAGTGGGCCCGCAACTGCCGGCCGCAGCCGGAGATCGTGGCCCTGGAGGGGGTCTCGCACTTCTTTCACGGCCGCCTCAATCTGTTGCGGCAGACGCTGCTCGAGCGGCTCGGCTGAATATCCGCGCGGCCGGCTCAGAAACCGACCGGACGCTGCTGCGCGAAGCGGAATACCGCCGAGGCCGAGGGAAAGGTCTGGAGCAGCATGTGGTTGTCGATGGTGGCGACCCAGTAGGCGGGCAGCGCGCCGCCCTTGAATACGGGCTTGGCCGTCACCTCAGTGCCATTGATACGCTTGTTGACCGGCATGTTCATGTGTCGACCCTCCTGACGCGAATGCGTGGCGGAGCCGCGCAGACAGGATAGTCAAACCCCAGCAACACCCGTGCCTGATTTTTTATCTGTATGAATAACAAATAAGATTTGTGCGTGACATCCAGGAGGCGGGACGCCGGCCAACGCGGGTGTAAAAATGCCTGACGTGATTCCGGCCGGGAACGGCAGGGACATGGCAGGACAATCCACCTTTGTTATGCTGGGGCCGCGCCTACAGGTCGAGAGCCGATGTATCTCAAATTCTACGGACTGGACAGCAAGCCCTTCTCCATCGCCCCGGATCCGCGCTTCCTCTATCTGAGCGAGCGTCACCGGGAGGCGCTGGCGCATCTGCTGTTCGGGCTGGGTGAGGGCGGCGGCTTTGTCCAACTCACCGGCGAGGTGGGCACCGGCAAGACCACCCTGAGCCGGGCGGTGCTGGAGCAGGTGCCGCCGCATGTCGACGTGGCGATGATCCTCAACCCCCGGATCAACGAACACGAGCTGCTCGCCACCCTCTGCGATGAACTCGGGGTGGCCTATCCCGCCGCCAGTACCAGCATCAAGCTGTTGACCGATGCGCTGACCCGCCACCTGCTGCGTACCCATGCCGAGGGGCGCAAGACAGTGCTGCTGATCGACGAGGCGCAGAATCTCAGCCGCGAGGTGCTGGAGCAGGTACGGCTGCTGACCAACCTGGAGACCGCCGACGAGAAACTGCTGCAGATCATCCTTATCGGTCAGCCGGAACTGAAGGTCCTGCTGGCGCGCGAGGACCTGCGTCAGCTGGCCCAGCGCATCACCGCGCGTTATCACCTGGAGCCGCTGACCCGGGACGAAACGCGTGCCTATATCCAGCACCGGCTGCGGGTGTGCGGCGGGCCCATTGACCTGTTCACGCCCGGGGCGATGGACGAGGTCCAGCGCCTGTCCGGTGGCGTGCCGCGGCTGATCAACATCCTCTGCGACCGGGCCCTGCTGGGGGGGTATGTCGAGGAGCGGCGCAGCATCGACCGGCGTATCCTGCGCCGGGCCGCGCACGAGGTGCTCCCCGGGCGCCATGAGGCAGCTTCGACTCGCCAGCCGCGGCTGGCGACGGCCGCGATTGCCGTACTGGTACTGCTGGCGGTCGGCCTGCTGGCCGGTATCGCCTGGCCGTCGCTGTCATCACCGGCGCGTACCCTGATGGCCTGGCTGGCGCCTTCGCAACCCGCGGTCCAGGCTGCCGCCGGGAATGTCGAGACGGATTCCGGCGCGCCTGAAACCCCGGCGTCCGCGCGGCCCGGACTGGAGGCCGCGCAAGAGCGGGCCGCGGCGGTGTCCGCTGCCGTCGCGGATACCGGCGCAGTGGATGCCGCCGCCCGCCTCGAGCGCCACCTGAATGAGGCGGACGCACCGGCCGCCACGGCCTGGAACCACCTGTTCGGCCGCTGGGGCCTGGAGGCCGCCCTGACGCCGGGGCGGTCGGCCTGTGAGCAGGCCCGCGACCTGGGACTGCGATGCCTGCACCGGACCGGCAACTGGAACCAGCTGCGCCAGCTGGATCGGCCGGCCGTGCTGCAGCTGCTCGCCGGCGACGGCCGGCGGGTGCCGGCGGCGCTGGACGGGCTGGATGACGCCAGCGCCCGGCTGCGGCTGGACGGACAGCTGCTGACGCTGCCGCTGGCCACGCTGGACCGCTACTGGATGGGGGAATATGTCCTGCTGTGGCGCTCGCCCATCGACCGTGAACTGCTGCGCCAGGGCGATGTCAGCGAGGAAGTGGCCTGGGCGCGGCGGGTACTGGAGGAGCAGGATCTGCTCGCGCCGGTCGCAAACGTGCTGCGCCCGCGCTTCGATGCCGGGTTGCAGCGGGCGGTGGAACGGTTCCAGGCCGGGCAGGGATTGCAGCAGGATGGGGTGATCGGCGCCCTGACCCTGATTCAGCTCAACAATGCCGACCGTGACAACCGGGCGCCGCGTCTGCGCAGTGCGCCGCGGGGGTGAGCCGCATGTCCTATATCCTCGAAGCGCTGAAGAAATCGGAACAGGAACGCCAACTCGGCGCGGTGCCCCGGCCCGAGGCCGGCATTGCCATGGGGCGACGCCCGGCCCGGCCCTGGTGGCCCTGGCTGTTGTCGGGCGTGTTGCTGGTCAATGCCGCCATCCTGCTCTGGCTGGTGCTTCGCCCGCAGACGCCGGTGCCCCTGTCACAGCAGGAGACAACCGGGAGCCGGGCGGCAGCGTCCGCGTCCGCCGCCGCCGCGCAACCGGACGAGGCCGCCGAACCGGCCGCCGCCCGTTCCCGGATGCCGCTGCCGACGGCGGCTGCAGCCGTGTCGGCGCTCCCGCCGCAGTCCCCGCCCCCGGCAGTCGAATCCGTTGCCCCGGCCCCGGTTGCCCCGGCCCAGCCGTCCAGGGGCAGTGTACGCTGGATGGCGCCACCGGAACCGGAAGCGCCGGCGCAGCCCGCCGAGGCGGTGCCGCCGCAGGCGCCGCGCTGGGATGAGCTGAGCGCGGCCGAGAAAAACGGCCTCATCCGGCCACGGCTGGACGTGCACGTCTACGCCGAATCGCCGGCGCAGCGCTTCGTGCTGATCGACCTCAAGCGTTACCGCGAGGGCGAACAGCTGGCCGGGGGCGGTCGGCTCGAGGCCATCACCCCCGAGGGCGTGATCATCGAGGCGCGCGGCACCCGCTACCGGGTCGACCGGCCCTGAGGGAAAAACGCGCGTCGTTCCAGTCACCAGTCGAGGGGAACCCCTGCCGATGCTTGATCGTATCCAGTCCTTTTTCAACGATATCATCCAGGCCGAGGTCGAGGCTGCCGCGCCGGATACCCATGCCCACGGCATCCGGCTGGCGACAGCAGCCCTGCTGATCGAAATGGCGCGGGCCGACTTCGATGCCTCGGATCAGGAACGCCTGCTGGCCGGCGATCTGATCGCCGGCCGCTTCGGCCTCACCCAGTCGGAACTGGATGAACTGATGAGTCTGGCGGAACTGGAGGTGCGCGAGGCGGCCTCCCTGTACGAATTCACCCGCCTGATCGACAAGCGGCTGTCATACGAGGAAAAGCAGGAAATCGTCGGGATGCTGTGGGAGATGGCCTATGCCGACGGGGTGCTGGACAAGTACGAGGAGCACCTGGTGCGCAAGCTGACCGATTTACTGCATATTCCGCATCAGCAGATGATGCGGCTCAAGCATGCAGTCAGGGAAAGGCTGGGCATCGAAGAATTCTAGCGCTGCGTGGTGAGCAGCGGGGCGCCGGTCATGCGGCCTGCATTCGGCGCGGCGGTATTACAGGGGGCAGGGGCCATGCCCGGGTTTTCCCGGGCATGGTCCCGTCAGCCCTGACCCCGGGGTCAGACCATGTCTTTCAGGTTCTTCAGCGGGGTGACCTTCACGACGTTACGGGCCGGCTTGGCCTTGAACACCATTTCTTCGCCGGTGAAGGGGTTGATACCCTTGCGCGCCTTGGTGGCGGGCTTGCGCACGACCTTGATCTTCATCAGGCCGGGAACGTTGTAGAAGCCGGGACCGTTGCGCTTGAGGTCACGCTTGATCAGCATCGAAAGGGCGTCGAATACGGCGCCGACGTCTTTCTTGGTCAGGCCGGTCTTGTCGGCAATGTAGGAGAGGGTTTCGGATTTGGTGGTGGCTTTGGGGGCTGCCTTGGCGGCGGCTTTCTTCTTCGCGGTCTTCTTCTTTGCGGCCATTAATTTAAGCTCCTCTGTTTATCATCATCGAGTGCGTATTGAATAGGCATGGATGTGGTGACGCCCGTTAAGATAGCACAATTGAACTGCAGGGGAAGGGGGTTTGAAGCTTTTATTGCAGTATTTTCCGCATTACAGCCAGTAGTCCCGCAACGGCCGCACCTTCCGGTCGCGACAGTGTGGATCCTGTGCCGGCGTGAATGCGCCAGTGTGCATGCAGGAAATCACGGCGGTCCATGGCCCGTTGTCATCCCGCAGGCCCGGTCCGTGACGATGCCAACCGGGCCACAGATTCATCCCGTCGCCGTACTCAAGATCGAGTCCCCGCACGCCGATAGCCAGAGTGGAATGTCGCCTCCCGGCAGGAGGCGGGCGCGGCTTGGTGTGTCACAGACAGGACGGTTCAGACTGCATGGGAGCAGCAAAAAAAATCATAGATAAAAAGACCTTACAGACCCTCGTCCCCTTCAATGCGATGTCGCCCATGCACTTCAACGAGGTGGCGCAGAAGACGGTTGTCGAAGAGGTTGGTGCGGGTCGTTATCTGTTCAAGGAAAAGGATCGCGACAACCGCGCTGTCTATGTCCTGGAAGGCGAGGTCAACCTGCTGGCCGGCGGCGAGGTCGTGGGCTCGGTTGTCGGCGGCACCGACGCCGGCCTGCATCCGCTGGCCAACCAGCAGCCGCGCCAGGTCGCGGCGCGGGCGGCCACCAAGGTCACGATTGCCTACATCGATTCCAGCCTGCTGGACATCTTCCTGACCTGGGATCAGTCCTCCGGATACGAGGTGGCCGAACTCGATGACGAGGACGGCGAGGACTGGATGACGAAACTGCTCCAGTCGCAGGCCTTCCTGAAGCTGCCGCCCTCGAATATCCAGCGTCTGCTGATGCGCATGGAAACCTTGCCGGTCAAGGCCGGAGAGGCCATCATCGAGCAGGGGCAGGAGGGTGATTATTTCTACATCATCAAATCCGGTCGCTGCGAAGTCACACGCAAACCATCGGCCAACGCCAAGCCGGTGAAGCTGGCCGAACTGGCCGACGGCGATGCCTTCGGCGAGGACGCGCTCGTCTCCAATGCCAAGCGCAATGCCAGCATCACCATGCTCACCGATGGCATGTTGATGCGCTTGTCCAAGCAGGACTTCACCGAACTGCTCGAAGAGCCGCTGGTCAACAAGGTCGATTACGCCGCCGCGGCCCGTCTCGCAGAGGGGGGCGATGCCGAATGGCTGGACGTGCGCCTGCCCGGCGAATACGCCAATTCCCATGTCCCCGAGGCCCGCAACATACCGCTGTCGGCCCTGCGTCTGGAACTCGATCAACTCGATCACCAGAAGAAATACATCGTGTGCTGCGACACCGGCAGCCGCAGCGCCAGCGCCGGATTCCTGCTGAGCCAGCGCGGTTTCGACGTCTACGTGCTCAATGACGGCCTGGTCACTGTGCCGGCCGGCGTCATGACCGGGACCGCAGTGACGGCCGCCGCCGCGCAGGAGCCGCCGCCGGCTTCGGAACCGCCGTCACAAGGGGCGGCAACGGCCGCTGCCGGAGTGGTCGAGCTCGAGCCGCGCGACGAGTCCGAACCGGTGCCGGCGCCCGCGGACGAGGCGCAGGCATCCAATACCTATGAGCGCGAACTGGCCCGCTTCAAGCAGTTCCGCGAGGATGCCCTGAAGAAGATTCAGCAGGCCCGCGAAGAGGCGCAGAGCGCAGCCGAGGCCCGTGATCAGGCCGAGGCCCGCGTCGCCGCCCTGCGCGAGGAACTGCAGGCCGTGCAGGCGCGCCTGGACAGCCAGGGCGAAGCCGCGAGTCAGGCCGCGGACCAGGACGAGCGTATCGGCAGCCTCAAGGCCGAACTCGATGAACTGAGCGAGCACAGCGGTGAACTGCGCAAGTCGCTGGAAGCGGCGCAGGCGGAGAACCGCGAACTGCAGACCCAGCTCAAGGAGACGCAGCAGAACCTGGCCGCCGAACAGGACGCCGCCGAGCAGCAGTTGAACGATTTCTCACGGCGGCTGGAAGAGTACGAGGCCGCGGCGGGACAGGCCGAACAGGACCGCCAGGCGCACGCTGCCCTGGAGGCCGAACTGGAACAGGCCCGGGCCCGGATCAGCGAACTGCAGCAGGACGGTGACAGCCAGCTGCAGGCGCTGCGTGAGCAGGAACAGGCGCTGCAGTCGCAGCTGAGCGAGGCGGCCGCGCGGGCCGAGAACGCCGAGCAGGAACGCGACCAACTCAAGGCGCAGCAGGCGGAGCAGGCCAGTGCGGAGCAGGAACGCGTCGCTGCGCTGGAGACGGAACTGGAACAGGCCCGGGCCCGGATCGGCGAACTGCAGCAGGACGGCGACAGCCAGCTGCAGGCGCTGCGTGAGCAGGAACAGGCACTGCAGTCACAGCTGAGCGAGGCGGCTGCACGCGCCGAGAGCGCCGAGCAGGAACGCGATCAGCTCAAGGCGCAGCAGCAGCAACAGCAGTCGGAGCTCGAGGCCGCCCAGTCCCGGGGTCAGGACCTGGAACAGGCGCACAGCGCCGTCCAGGCAGAAGTCGAAAGACTGCAGCAGGAACTGGAGCAGACTCGCAGCGAACTGGCCGCCCGGGAACAGTCAGGGGATGAACAGCAGCAACAGCTGCAGCAGGCCAATCGCGACCTGCAGGCCCGCCTGGATGAACTCATGCCGCGGGCGGAGACGGCCGAGGCCGAACGTGACCGGCTGCAGCAGGCGCAGACCGAGACCGCCGCCCGGATCGAGGCGCTGGAATCGCAGTTGCAGGCGCGGGACGCGGCCGAGCAGGAGTTGCAGCAGCAACTCGAGGCGGCCCGCGGTGAACTGACCGCCGCCCAGGCGGTGCGCCAGGATCTGGAGCGCCAGCTGCAGTCGATGGAGCAGGACGGCGATGCCCAGCTCACCGAACTGCGCCAGCAGTACCGTGCCCTGCAGGAACAACAGCAGGATGGTGAGAAACGGGCCGCCGAGGCCGGGCAGGCGCGGGATGAACTGCAGACCCGGGTGGCCAGCCTGGAGCGCGAGCGTGATGCCGCCCTGGCCACGCAGGAGGCGCAGCTGCAGGCCCTGCAGAGCGAGCTCGACGAGGCGCGCAGGGCCCGGGAAGAGCAGCAGACAGAACTCGAGCGGCAGCATGAGCAGACCCGGGATCTGGAGACCCGTCTGGAGGCGCGTGAGCGCGAGGCGCAGGAGGCCGCCGGGACGCTCGAGACTGAACGCGGGCGCGCAGACGCACTGGCCGGGGAGCGTGACGAGTTGCAGGCGCAGCTGAGCGCGTTGCGCGATTCCCAGTCTGCCGAGGCCGCCCGGCAGAGCGAACAGCTGGAAGCACTGCAGGCCTCGTTCCAGGCCCTGCAGACGGAGCGCGACGAATTACAGGCCGCATTGACGACCGAGCAAGATGGCCGCGGCGAGTTGGATGCACAGCGTGTCGCACTGCAGGAACAGCTGGCCGCGCGCGAAACGGAGCAGGCGCGTCAGGAGGAGGCCCACCAGGCCCTGGCCCAGCGGCTGCAGGAACTGGAAACCGAACTCGAGCAGCAGCGCGGCACCCTGGCCGAGCGCGAGCAGCGCAACGAGTCGCTGCAGGCTGAACTGGACGCCGCCCGGCAACAGCACGACAGCGCGCTGGCCGAGACCGAATCCCGCCATGAGGCCCTGCAGCGGGAACTGGCCGGGCTGCAGTCGCAGCTGGACGCGGCCGCGTCTGAGCAGGCGCGCCGCGACGGCGAGGCCGAAGCCGCGCAGACGGAACTGACGTCCCGGCTCGAATCGCTGCAGACGGAACTGGAATCTCGCAGCAGCGAACTGGAACAGCTGCGGCAGGACCGGGCCGGCCTGGAAACCGAGCGCGACAAGCTGCAGGCGGAACTGGAGGCGGCGCGGGCCGAAGTCGAAGGGCGGGTTGCCAGCCTGGAGACAGAACTGGAACAGCTGCGGCAGGAGCGGACCGGCCTGGAAGGCGAACGCGACAGCCTGCGGGATGAACTGAATACGGCACGCACCGAAGCCGGGGAACAGATCGCCGCCCTGCAGGCCGAACTCGAGCAGCTGCGTGAAGTCACCACTCAGGATCTGCAGGCCATGCAGCAGACCACTGCCTCGCTGCAGTCCGAACTGGAGCAGGCACGCAGGGCCGCTGCCGGACGGGCCGCGCCGGGCGAGGAGGTGGAGCGGCTGCAGCTGCTGCTGGACGAGGCCCGGGAGCAGGCCGGCCAGTACCAGGCCGAACTGGACCGGCTGCGGGCCGCCCAGGCCGGCGCGGCGGCGGATCAGGGTGAACTCGCGCGGCTGCAGACCGAGTTGGCCACGCTGCGTTCGCAGGCCGAGACCGACCGGCAGGCGGCCGGGGAGGAGATCGAGCGGCTGCGCGACCAGCTCATCGTGCTCGAGGCGGCGCAGGAAAGCGCAAACACCGACGAAGACGCGGAGCCGCGCCGCGGCGGCCTGGTGGCCGGGCTGTTCGGCGGGCGCCGGCGCCGCGAGGAGTCGTAGGCCGGGACGCGCGCAGCGAGTCATCCAGGAGCCGCGCGGTACCGGGGTCCCGGCAGTCGCCGGGATGACGGTCAGGGATATCGCGACCGCAATTCACGCCATTATTGGGTAAACTGCGCGCCCATGGCCCGCATCCTTGCCGTCGGCATCGCCACCCTCGACATCATCAACCGAGTGGACAGTTATCCGCCCGAGGACAGTGAAGTGCGGGCGCTGTCCCAGCGCCGGGTGCGCGGCGGCAACGCCACCAACAGCCTGGTGGTGCTGAGTCAGTTCGGTCATGCCTGCGCCTGGGCGGGGGTGCTGGTCGATGAACCCGACGCCGCGCCTGTCCGCGCGGATCTTGACCATTACGGCATCGATTATTCCGCCTGCCGCCGGCTTGCCACCGGCAAGATGCCGACTTCCTATATCCTGCACAGCCAGGCGACCGGCAGCCGCAGCATCGTGCACTATCGTGATCTGCCCGAGTACGACCTGGAAAGCTTCCGCCGCATCGACCTGACCCCGCTGGACTGGGTGCATTTCGAGGGCCGCAATGTGGAGCAGACCGAGGCCATGCTGGCGTACCTGCGCACCCAGCGTCCGGACCTGCCGGTGTCCCTGGAGATCGAGAAGCCGCGGCCCGGCATCGAGCGGCTGTTTCCCCACGCCGGTCTGCTGCTGTTCTCGCGCGACTATGCCCGGGCGCAGGGCCACGGCGCTGCCCCCGCGCTGCTGCAGGCGGTGGCCGCGCAGAGCCCGGGGGCCGACCGCGTCTGCGCCTGGGGCGAGGCCGGGGCCTGGGCGCTGGACCGGGGCGGGCGACTGCATCACAGTCCTGCCGTCGCGCCGCCGCAGCTGGTCGACACCCTGGGGGCGGGGGATACCTTCAATGCCGCCCTGATCGACGCCCGCCTGCAGGGCATGGACTGGCCGGCCGGTCTGGTCCGGGCCTGTCGCATCGCCGGCGCCAAATGCGGCCGCGAGGGCCTGCATGGAGTCACTGCCGATGCCTGACGCCCGCCTGTGCCGCTTCGACGAACTGGCCGATCCCGGCAGCCGCGGATTCGAGGTCGAACTGAACGGCGTGCCCGAGTCCATCCTGGTGGTACGCCGGGGGGGATCGGTGTACGGCTACATCAATCGCTGCCCGCATGCCGGCAGCCCGCTGGACTGGATGCCGGATCAGTTTCTCAGTCTGGACCAACGCCACATCCAGTGCGCGACCCATGCTGCCCTGTTCACCCTTGATGGGGGGGAATGCGTGGCCGGACCCTGCGTGGGCGACCGGCTCACGCCGGTGGCGCTGGAACTGGTCGATGGCTGGATCTGTCTCGGCCGGCAAGCGCAGAGCTAGATGTCATTCCGGCTGGCAGCGCAGCCAGGGCGCAACTCCGGCCGGGTTCAGGGAACAGGCGAAAAAAAACCCGCCGCGAGGGCGGGTCGAAGGAGGATTCAATGCAATCCGTATCGCTCAGTCGGGGAAGCGGGTGAGTGTACGGCGTACCAGTTCCGGATCGGGACCCTGAACAGCAGGCTGAAGATGTTCCTGCAGTTGCAGTGCCGGTGCCGGCGGAATGGGGGACTGCGCTGCGGCCGTCGGGGCGGGCGCGGTGAATTCCAGCTCTGTTCCTTCCTGCATGTCCAGTATCAGCATGATGCACCTCCTGGTACGGCCGGCTCTGCCCTTCGTAAAGCTTAGCGGCCTGACAACATCAAGGTTGAGGCGGGGGCGGGCGGTTTCAAGGGTCTCGTGCCTATGAGATTGAATGTGGGGGATATTTTGTTGAGGAGTGAGGAGTAGGATGGGTGGAGGCGCTTGCGCCGTAACCCATCGTCTCCGCCTGTGTAACGATGGGTTGCGCTGCGCTCCACCCATCCTACCCGATCTGAGGTGTTTCTTTCTCCGATGCCAGCCGGTGTGCCGCGCGCGTGGTCTCGGGCAGGCGGTAGCGCGGGGCGCAGGCCAGGACATAGTCGATCGCCGTGGCCAGGCTGACGCAGTGGCCGATGGAGACGAACAGGGGGCGGGTACGGGAGCGGGTTCGCAGTACAGCGCCGATCACCTCATCGCCGTCATGCAGCGGGCTCCAGTCGCCGCGCTCCGGGCCCGGCTCCTGGTAGTGCCCGATCAGGCGCGACTTGGCCACGCCGATGGTCGGAATGCCGCTCAACACACCCAGGTGACAGGCCAGGCCGAAGCGACGCGGATGGGCCAGCCCCTGGCCGTCGCACAGGATCAGATCGGGTGCATGGCGCAGCCCGCTCAGCGCCTCCAGCAGCGCCGGCACCTCGCGAAAGGACAGCAGTCCCGGGATGTAGGGGAAACGGGTGGGGCGCTTGAGCAGCAGGCGCTCGCGCAGGGTGAGGGCGGGGAAATCGAGCACGGCGACCGCTGCCCGGGTGGTCCGCCCGCCGGCTTCGAAGCCGATGTCGACGCCGGCCACCCGCTCGACCGGGCCCAGGCGATCCTCACGGATGACTTCGCGTGCCAGTTCGGTCTGGATCCCGCACGCCAGCGCCGGGCTCACGGCCCAGGGATGTGCCGCGGCGACAGGGAGGTTCAATCCAGGGTGTCGAGCGGGTTGAGCCAGTCGTCGTGGCGGGTGAACTCCAGATCCACCCCATAGTCCTCACGCTCGATGTCCAGTGAGCCGGACCAGTCCTCCGGCGGCTCGCCCGGAACGATGGGCAGTTCCCGCCAGGCGTCCATGTCCAGTTCCTCGACGGTGCCGTCGAAGTACTGGATCTCCACGGTCTGGTCGTCGGGGTCGACGGCCACGATTTCGAACTGCTCTCCCGTTTCGCTGGCCTGATACCAGTCACCGATGCGGGGGTCGAACTCGGTTGCCATGGTCGCTTACCTCTTGCAGGCGCCTGGGTTAGTATGCAGTCGGTTTCGCTGCGGGGCTGGTTGAGGGACCCCTGATGCATCCGTCATGTTCGCGCAGGCGGACATCCATGATCCATGCAGCACGTGGATACCCGCGCAGGCGGGAATGACGCAGGTAGCAACGATCAGACTTCCCTTAACATAGGACCTGCCGGCGGTACGCGCAAGCGCCAACCTGGAGATCATGACAGTGAAGGTCCTAGTACTTGATTCGTCTGAATTTGCCGTACCGGCACGGCACGCTGGCGGCGGCCTGCCCGATGCGCCCGGCGCGCGATGGGAGCGGTCGCGGTGAGTTGGTGGGGCAAGCTCATCGGCGGCGCCTTCGGCTTCATGCTGGGCGGCCCGTTGGGGGCCTTGCTGGGCGGGGCGCTGGGGCACCAGTTCGACAAGGGCCTGCGCGGCATGGACCAGCTCGGCGGCAGGGGGCCGGGGCCGGGTGATCAGGCCCGGGTGCAGACGGCCTTCTTCACCGCCAGCTTCGCCGTGATGGGTCACATCGCCAAGGCCGACGGCCGGGTCTCGCGCGACGAGATCTCACTGGCGGAGGCGGTGATGGATCGCATGCGGCTCTCGCCCGAGATGCGCAGGACCGCCATCCGCCTGTTCCACGAGGGCAAGGGCTCCGGGTTCGATCTGGATGCGGTGCTGGATCAGTTCCGCCGCGAAGCCCATCGCCGCCGCCACCTGCTGCAGATGTTTCTGGAAATCCAGCTGCATGCCGCCTATGCCGATGGCAGCATCGATGCGGCCGAGCGGCGCATTCTGGACCGGATCCGGGAGCGGTTGGGTTTTTCCCGCCATGAGTTCGAGCACCTGGAGAATCTGGTCAAGGCCGCGCGCTTCTTCACCGGCGAGGGCGCGCGTCCCGGCGCCGGTGCACCGCCCTCGCGCGATCGGCTGGCAGAGGCCTACAAGGTACTGGATGTTGCCGAGAGCGCCTCTGACGCCGAGGTCAAGAAGGCCTACCGGCGGCTGATGAATCAGCATCATCCCGACAAGCTGGTGGCCAAGGGGCTGCCCGAGGAGATGATCGAACTGGCCACCGAGAAGTCGCAGGAGATCCGCGCGGCCTACGATACCGTCATGGAGTCGCGGGGGAAGAAATAGGGTAGCCTCGTGTCTCTGGTCCTGTCCTCATCCGTCATTCCGGCGCAGGCCGGAATCCATTGACCCCGTGGTTTCTGGATCCCGGCCTGCGCCGGGATGACGCTGCCATCAATAGTCGCGGCGTGCGTCGGGTTACGCCTTGCCGGCTAACCCGACCTACTATTGCGGTTTTGTGGCCTTTGTGTGCCGGGTGGTTCAATCGTTCACAGGTACCGCCCTGCCGCCACAATCACCACCAGCACCAGCCCCAGCGTGAGATTGATGCCGATCAGCTTGCGGATGATGGCCAGCTGCTGGCCTCCGGCCGGCCAGTCGCCGGCCGCCACGGCGCGCCTGAGCCGTTTGTAGGGGGCGAAGAAGACATGCATGAACAGCAGGATCATCAGCCAGCCGATGCCCTGCATCAGGTGGATGTGCATGCCCGCCCGGCCCATGCCGCCGAACACGTCGAACAGCATCCAGTAGCCGGTGACCGGCAGCAGGATCACCGCCAGCCACACCCAGGGAAAGAACTTCGCAAAGGTCTGCGACCACAGCGGCAGCCGCAGCGGCGGCTCCAGCAGGCTGGCGGCCACCGGCCGCAGCGCCATCCAGGCGAAGAACATGCCGCCGATCCACACCACCGCGGCGAGCAGGTGCAGGCTGATCAATACGGGCATCAGGGTCATGGGTTACTCCTTTTCCTGTTCGAGATTGTCGGTGGTGGATTCGAGCCAGCCGCGCACCCGGCGCACCAGGACCGCTTCCAGGCCGGTGAAGAAATGGTTGGCGCCGGTGACCTCGACCTGGCGATAGGCGTCGTTGCCGGCCCGGCGGGCGGCGCGGGCACGCGCCTCGCGGCCGGCCAGCACGCTGTCCAGGTCGCGACTGCCGGACAGGTCCAGCACCGGCAGGGTGATCCGTTCCAGATGGGCGGCGGCGTTCAGATGCGGGTCCTCTGCACTGCCCCCCATGCCGATCAGGACCAGCCCGTCCGCCTCCAGCCCGGTGTCGCCGGCCAGGGCGGCGGCGGCCATGATGGCGCCCAGGCTGTGGGCGACAATGAAGACCGGGCGGTCGCCGCGCTCCTGCAGCCAGCCCAGGGCGCTGCGCAGCCGCGGTGCGGCCTCCGGCACCAGCGGGGCATAGTCGGCCGGTACGGCGTCGTTGGGCAGGACCGGCATCTGCACTGACAGGGTGGCCCAGCCATGCTCCGGCAGCCGCACCCGCAGCGGCTGGATCACCTCCTGCCAGTCCGGGTGGGCGCCCATGCCGTGGACCAGGATCACGGCCCCCTTCGGCGCGCCGGTCAGGTCCGGGGTGTGGATGGCCAGGAACTGCGCGTCGTCCGGGCCCAGCCATACCGCCTCCCCGTCGATGAGCATGTCCACGATCTGCCCGGCCCAGCGCTGCTCCTTGGCGCGGTCGCCGGCGGCGAAGCCGGCCGGGGCCGCCAGCAGCAGGCTGCAGGCCAGAAAAAACAAGCCCTTGATATGTTTCATCCTGCGCTCCGACAGCCCCCCGGGACTACACCGGAAGGGCTCTTGCTTAAACCTGATTACACGCGTCATTGCGAGGAACGAAGTGACGCGGCAATCTCCAACCGATTGATTCTGCAGTATGAGATTGCCGCGCTGCGCTCGCAATGACGGCGAAGCAGGCGCCGTCCGGGGTCATACCCGGTTGATTTGCGTGGCAAAGGCTGAAAATCCGCCGATATTGAGGTACAGTGCGCAACTTTATTCGCTAGCGCGAGTTGCCTGCAACCAGAATCAGGGGATCGAACACCATGGCAGATTACATGATCGCACCGTCCATCCTGTCGGCGGACTTCGCCCGCCTGGGCGAGGAAGTGGACAATGTGCTCAAGTCCGGTACCGACATCGTGCACTTCGATGTCATGGACAATCACTATGTGCCCAACCTGACCATCGGCCCGCTGGTCTGCGAGGCCCTGCGCAAGCACGGCGTGACCGCGCCCATCGACGTGCATCTGATGGTCAAGCCGGTCGATCGCATTGTGCCTGACTTCGCCGCTGCCGGTGCCACCTACATCACCTTCCACCCGGAGGCCTCCGATCACGTCGACCGCACCCTGCAGCTGATCAAGGCCGAGGGCTGCAAGGCCGGCCTGGTGTTCAACCCGGCCACCCCGCTGGATTACCTCAAATACGTCATCGACAAGGTCGACATGGTGTTGCTGATGTCGGTCAACCCCGGCTTCGGTGGTCAGAGTTTCATCCCCAGTGCGATGGACAAGCTGCGCGAGGCGCGCAAGCTGATCGACGCCTCCGGCCGCGACATCCGGCTGGAGATCGACGGCGGAGTGAAGGTGGACAACATCCGCGAGATCGCCGCCGCCGGCGCCGATACCTTCGTTTCCGGCTCGGGCATCTTCGGCAAGGGCCAGGATTCCGACCCGAACCGCTACGACAGCATCGTCAAGCAGATGCGCGACGAGCTGGCCAAGGCCTGACGGATCAAAACCATTTAACGCGGAGGCGCGGAGGCGCAGAGGTCGCAAAGTTTTTTATAGTATTTTTGATTTTCTTGCGTTCTTTGCGCCTCCGCGCCTCTGCGTTGAAAGATTTTTACAAGTCAAATGATCAATAAACCCGACATGATCCTCATCGACGTGGACGGCACCCTGGTGGACAGCGTCCCGGACCTGGCCTGGTGCGTCGACGCGATGATGCAACAGCTCGACATGCCGACCCACGGCGAGGCGAAGGTGCGCAACTGGGTCGGCAACGGGGTGGAGCGGCTGGTGCGCCGGGCCCTGATCGGCCAACTCGAGGGCGAGCCGGATGCGGCCCTGTTCGAGCGTGCCTATCCGATCTTCCTGGAACTGTATGCCGAGAACACCTCCAAACGCAGCGTGCTGTATCCGGGGGTGCGCGAAGGCCTGGATTATCTCAAGGCCGCCGGCTACAAGCTGGGCTGCGTGACCAACAAGGCGGCCCGTTTCACCGAGCCGCTGCTGCGCGATCTGGGCGTGGCGGACTATTTTGCGATCATCGTCAGCGGTGATACGCTGCCGCAGAGCAAGCCCGATCCGGCGCCGCTGCTGCACGCCGCCGAATTCTTCGGTGTCCAGCCGACGCATTCGATGATGGTGGGCGATTCGGTCAGTGACGTGAAGGCGTCGCGCGCCGCCGGCTTTCAGATCGTGTGCATGAGCTACGGCTACAACCACGGCAACGATATCCGCGATGCCCGTCCGGACGCGGTGATCGATGCCCTGACCGAGATCCGCGGCCTGCTGGAGCAGGCGGCCTGATGCGTTTGAACACCAAAGGCCGTGAAGACGCACCAAAATCCTCGTCATTGCGAGCGAAGCGTGGCAATCTTCTAAAAGCATTGCTGTCTGGACGGGATTGCCACGGCGCTGACGCGCCTCGCAATGACATTGGATTTTCCTTCGTGTTCTCTGCGTCCGTTGCTGTAAGTACCGTATAGATAAAAAACAACCCATGCAGACGGATTCGACATATCAGCCCCGGCGATGGCGTAAGTAATACGTCAGTCGTACCGCTGTATCCGTTGAATTCGTCTCTTGAGGTGTCTGATGGACATTGCCCGCTTCCGCGAGCTGGCCCGCGAGGGCTATAACCGCATCCCGCTGGCCCGGGAAATCCTGGCCGATTTCGATACGCCGCTAAGTGCTTACCTGAAGCTGGCCGACGGGCCCTATTCCTATCTGTTCGAGTCCGTGCAGGGCGGCGAGAAATGGGGCCGCTATTCCATCATCGGGCTGCCCTGTTCGCGGGTGATCCGTATCCACGGCCACGAGATCACCAGCTGGCAGGACGGCGAGGCGGTCGCCACCGAGACGGTGGCGGATCCGCTGGCCTGGATCGCCGATTACCAGCAGCAGTTCCGGGTCCCGGAGCTCGAGGGCCTGCCGCGCTTCACCGGCGGCCTGGTCGGGTATTTCGGCTACGACACCATCCGCTACATCGAGCCGCGCCTGGCTGCATGCCCCAACCCGGATACCCTGCAGGTGCCGGACATCCTGCTGATGGTGTCCGAAGAGGTGGCGGTGTTCGACAACCTGCGCGGCAAGCTGTTCCTGATCACCCATGTCGAGCCCGACGGGGAGGACGCCTATGCCCGCGGCCAGGCGCGCCTGGATGCCCTGGTGCAGCAGCTGGACCGGCCGCTCAAGCACCAGGTCAATGGCAGTCCGGTCGCGGTCGAGGAGGCTGATTTCGTCTCCGGCTTCACCCAGGCCGGGTTCGAGGAGGCGGTGCAGCGGACCAAACAGTACATCGTCGACGGCGACGTGATGCAGGTGGTGCTGTCCCAGCGCCTGTCCATTCCATTCAGGGCGCGGCCGCTGGACCTGTACCGGGCGCTGCGCACCCTCAACCCCTCGCCCTATATGTTCTATCTGGACCTGGGGGATTTCCACGTGGTGGGCTCCTCGCCGGAGATCCTCACACGGCTGGAGGACGGCGAGGTCACGGTGCGCCCCATCGCCGGCACCCGCCCGCGCGGCGCCGACGAGGCCGAGGACCGGCGGCTGGAAGCCGATCTGCTGGCCGACCCCAAGGAACTGGCCGAGCACCTGATGCTGATCGATCTGGGCCGCAACGACGTCGGCCGCATCGCGAAGACCGGCAGCGTGCAGCTGACCGAGAAGATGGTGATCGAGCGCTACTCGCATGTGATGCACATCGTCTCCAATGTCACCGGAGAACTGCGCGAGGGCATGAGCGCCATGGACGTGCTGCGCGCCACCTTCCCGGCCGGCACCGTGAGCGGCGCGCCCAAGATCCGCGCCATGGAGATCATCGACGAACTGGAGCCGGTCAAGCGCGGCGTCTACGCCGGCGCGGTCGGTTATCTGGCCTGGAACGGCAACATGGATACCGCCATCGCCATCCGCACCGCCGTGATCAAGGATGCCGCCCTGCACATCCAGGCCGGCGCTGGCATCGTGCACGACTCCATCCCCCGCAACGAATGGGACGAGACCATGAACAAGGGCCGCGCCATCTTCCGCGCCGTGGCCATGGCCGAGGCCGGGCTGGATGGGAGCCATAAATGATTTTTTAACGCAGAGACGCCAGGACGCAGAGAACGCAAAGGATTGCGTATGCATGAGAACAGAATTTCGTCGAAATGCTGATGCACTTCCATGTGCCTCTGTTAAAACAGGGAATATCGCGGGTCATGAATAATTCATGGATACCATGATTATTCCGTCATTCCCGCCTTCGCGGGAATGACGGCGTTTGTGGGGTTATGCCCGGTATCCCCGGCTGCTGTGTGATAAGAGGTTCCATATAGTATTCTCTGCGTTCCCTGCGCCTCTGCGTTGAACAGGTTTTCCCATGCTGGTAATGATCGACAACTACGACTCCTTCACCTACAACCTGGTCCAGTACCTGGGCGAGTTGGGGGAGGACGTGCGGGTGTTCCGCAACGACCGGATCACGGTGGCGGAGATCGAGGCCATGCGCCCGGATCACCTGGTGATCTCGCCCGGCCCCTGTACGCCGACCGAGGCCGGGATATCGGTGGAGGCGATCCGGCATTTCGCCGGCAGACTGCCGATTCTGGGCGTATGCCTGGGGCATCAGAGCATCGGCCAGGCCTTCGGCGGGCGTATTGTCCACGCCGGCGCCATCATGCACGGCAAGACCTCGCAGGTGTATCACAAGGATGTCGGTGTCTTCCATGACCTGCCCAGCCCGCTGGAGGCGACCCGTTATCACTCGCTGGTGATCGAAAAGGAAAGTCTGCCCGACTGTCTGGAGGTGACGGCCTGGACCCTGGACGAGGCCGGCGAGCTGGACGAGATCATGGGCGTGCGTCACCGGGAGCTGCCGATCGAGGGGGTGCAGTTCCACCCCGAGTCGATCCTCACCCAGCACGGCCATGCCATGCTGCGCAATTTCCTGGAAACCTGATGGTGGTCGGGAACCCGCAAAAAACGAAGAGCGCCACGGAATACACGGAAAACACGGAAAAAATTCATTGCTGCTTCTCTCATCGCCAGGCGCGCAGCGCCCTGGCGATGACAAACAAACATTCCGTGTTTTCCGTGTATTCCGTGGCGCTCTTGAGTTTCCAGAGAGTTAATAGGAGATGAATTGATGGACATGCAGGCCGCCATCCGCGCCGTGACCGAACGGTGCAACCTGGACCGCGACCAGATGAGCGCGGTCATGCGCCTGATCATGACCGGCCAGGCCACGCCGGCCCAGATCGGCGGCTTCCTGGTCGGCCTGCGCATGAAGGGCGAGACGGTCGACGAGATCGTCGCCGCGGCCCGGGTGATGCGCGAACTGGCGACCCGGGTCGAAGTCAACGGGCCGCACCTGCTGGATACCTGCGGCACCGGCGGCGACGGTGCCGGCACCTTCAACATCTCCACCGCCACCGCCTTCGTCGCCGCGGCGGCCGGGGCCCGGGTGGCCAAGCACGGCAACCGCTCGGTCTCCAGCAAGTCCGGCAGCGCTGACGTACTGGAGGCGGCCGGCATCAATCTGGATCTGACCCCGGTCCAGGTGGCGGAGTGCGTGGAGCAGGTCGGGGTCGGCTTTCTGTTCGCGCCCCTGTATCACGGCGCCATGAAGCACGCCGTCGGCCCGCGGCGGGAGATGGGCGTGCGTACCCTGTTCAATGTGCTGGGGCCGCTGACCAATCCGGCCGGCGCCCCGCACCAGGTGCTGGGCGTGTATGACCGCGCCTGGCTGCGGCCGCTGGCCGAGGTGCTGAAGGAGCTGGGCAGTGTCCATGTGCTGGTGGTGCATGCCGAGGACGGCATGGACGAGATCAGCATCGGCTCGCCGACCTGGATCGCGGAACTCAGGCATGGCGTGATCGAGGAATATGCCATCGAACCGGAGCAGTTCGGTCTGAGCCGCGGCGACGTGACTGCGCTGGGCGTGGCCGATGCCGACCAGAGCCTGAGCGTCATCCGCGGCGTGTTCGCGGGTGAGCCCGGCCCGGCCCGGGACATCGTCCTGCTCAACGCCGGCGCGGCCATCTATGCCGCCGATCTGGTGGATTCCCTGGAGGCGGGGGTCAAGCGGGCTGCCGAGGTGATCGATGCCGGCCATGCCGGCGAGCGCCTCACCGCGCTGGCCGAGTTCAGCCGCAGCCTGAAGGCTACATCGGCATGAGTGCGGAAGTCCCGGACATCCTGCGCCGGATCCTGGACCGCAAGGCGGAGGAGGTGGCCGAGCGCCGGCAGCGGCTGCCGCTGGCCGAACTCGAGGCTGGTCTGGCCGAGGCCTCGCCGGTGCGGGGTTTCGCCGCCGCCCTGGACAGCCGCATCACCCAGAATCAGGCCGCGGTGATCGCCGAGATCAAGAAGGCCTCGCCCAGCAAGGGGGTGCTGCGGGCCGACTTCGACCCCGCTGCCATCGCCGCCAGCTATGCCCGCGGCGGTGCCGCCTGCCTGTCGGTGCTCACCGACGTGGATTTCTTCCAGGGCGCGGATGCCTATCTGCAGCAGGCGCGCGCGGCCTGCCCGCTGCCGGTGCTGCGCAAGGACTTCATGCTCGATCCCTACCAGGTGGTCGAGGCGCGCGCGATCGGCGCTGACTGCATCCTGCTCATCGTCGCCGCGCTGGAGGATGCACGGATGCAGGAACTGGCCGGTCTGGCCCAGGACCTGGGCATGAACGTGCTGGTGGAGGTCCACGACGCCGCCGAACTGGAACGCGCCCTGCGCCTGCCCTGCCGGCTGGTCGGCATCAACAACCGCGACCTGCGCAGCTTCGATGTGAGTCTGGACACCACCCTGGACCTGCTGGCGGGGATTCCCGGCGACCGGCTCGTGGTCACCGAGAGCGGCATCCATACCCCGGCCGACGTCGCGCTGATGCGCGAGCACGGCGTGCACGCCTTTCTGGTCGGCGAGGCCTTCATGCGGGCGGCGGAGCCGGGGGCGAAGCTGGCGGAGTTGTTCTTTTGAGGTGGGTGCTGTGTAACGCAGAGGGCGCAGAGACGCTGAGGCGCGGTGAACAATCCAGGATAAAAACCCGGCCAGTTTCCCTTTACGTCATGCCCGCGCAGGCGGGCATGACGGATATCATTTGGCTCCGTAGGTCGGATTAGCCCGAAGGGCGTCATCCGACGTTGTACCCGGACACTGTCGGGTTACGCTGCGCTAACCCGACCTACGAGACTGGTACGTATTTCCCGTCATCCCGGCGAAGGCCGGGATCCAGATACCGCGGCGGGTCCTGGATTACTCGCTGCGCTCGCCCTACTACCCTGAAGGGCATAAAGGGCCGCCCTGAAGGGCGTTCAACGCGCTGCGCGCTTTTGTCCCGCCTGCGCGGGAATGACGGGAGGGGGAATGGTCGTTGGGTGTTTTCCTTGGGCTCTTCTTTGCGCTTTAGCGCCTCTGCGCCCTCTGCGTTTACAGCGCCAAAGTTGGATAGTCAGCGCGTCCCGAACACCACGATGGTCTTGCCCCGGGCCGTGATCAGGCCCTGTTCCTCCAGGCTCTTGAGTACCCGACCGACCATTTCGCGCGAGCAGCCGACGATGCGGCCGATCTCCTGGCGGGTGACGCGGATCTGCATGCCGTCTGGGTGGGTCATGGCGTCCGGCTCCCTGCACAGGTCCAGCAGGGTGCGGGCCACGCGGCCGGTGACATCGAGGAAGGCCAGATCGGTGACCTTGCGGCTGGTGGTGCGCAGGCGTGCCGCCATCTGGGTGGCGAGCGCGAACAGGATCTCGGCATCCTCCTGGGCGATCTGGCGGAACTTGGCGTAGCTGATCTCGGCCAGTTCGCACTCGGTGCGGGTGCGCACCCAGGCGCTGCGGGTGACGTTCTCGCCGAACAGGCCCATCTCGCCGAAGAAGTCCCCCTTGTTGAGGTAGGCGAGGATGATCTCGTGGCCGTTCTCGTCCTCGTTGAGCACGGTCACCGACCCGTCCACAATGTAGTAGAGCACGTCGGGGGCATCACCGGCGTAGATGATGACGCTCTTGGACGGGTAGCGCCGCCGGTGGCAATGCTCCAGGAACTTGTCGATGGACGCATTTCCGGTGGATTTGATTGGCTTGGTTTCCATGGTCATGCCGGCTTATCGGGCTTGCGCCCTATCTCCTTGAGCGGACTCAGACTATACATAGTGCCCTGGCATGCGTCTATTATCACCTTCAGAGCCCCGCATACGGGCCAAGGCAAGGCGCAGTCCGCAGGAAATGGCGCGCCCTTTTCAAGGGCTGCAACGCCGCATTGGCGTGTATGCGGGGCTCCCTCCGGGCAAGGCGAGAAGCGGCCGGCTGCGTTGTTGCGCTCGCTTGAATTAGCGATGGCTAGTCCTGCGCTCGCGCGCCTAGCAGCTGGCCGCTTCTCGCCTTGCTGAAGGTAATAATAGACGCATGCCAGGGCACTTGGGCAGGTCCTGTGGGCTGTCGATCTGTGATAGGCTTCACGAAATTTTCCTGTACAACGCCCGGAGGCACTATGAAGGCGCGGGTCAAGTGGGTGGAGGCGGCGACCTTCATCGGCGAATCGGGCAGCGGCCATGCCGTGGTCATGGACGGGCCGCCGGACAGCGGCGGCCGCGATCTGGGCGTGCGGCCGATGGAGATGCTGCTGCTGGGCATGGGCGGCTGTACCGCCTTCGACGTGGTGCATATCCTGCGCCGGGCGCGCCAGCCCATCGAGGACTGCGTGGTCGAGCTGCAGGCCGACCGGGCCGCCGAGCCGCCCAAGGTGTTCACCCATATTCATGTCCATTTCATCGTCTCCGGCCGGGGGCTGGCCGAGCGCCAGGTGGCCCGTGCCGTGAGCCTGTCGGCGGACAAGTACTGCTCGGCCTCGATCATGCTGGGCAAGGCCGCTACCATTACCCATGATTATGAAATCATTGAGCTCGGGGAGTCGGAGTCGCCAGGAGACTAAGGGCCGGGCCGGACGGCAGGGTCCTGAACTGATTCCCGTTTTACCAGTATTGCCGTCATTCCGGCGCCGGCCGGGATCCAGAGACTGCGGCGGCTTCTGGATTCCGGCCGGCGCCGGAATGACGGTAACGGGTATGCAGGAAGGTGCCGTCGGACTGGTTTTGGTTCTTTCCTTCGCAGCGACGCGCACCCGAGTAGTTCAATTCACCCTGATCCGAGGAACACCATGACTCAACGCCCCCCCGCAACCCTGGGCCTGCGCCACGTGGCCCTGTATGCCAATGACCTGGACGCCAGCCTGCACTTCTACCGCGACCTGCTGGGCATGGAACTGGAGTGGCAGCCGGATGCCGACAACGTCTACCTCAGCAGCGCCGGCCAGGACAATCTGGCCCTGCACCGCGAGGCGGGCAAGGGCGGCGGCGAGACCCGGCTGGACCATATCGGCTTCATTCTGCGCCGGGCCCAGGACGTCGACGCCTGGCACGACTTCCTGGTGGCGAACGGGGTTGTCATCAAGGCCGCGCCCCGCACCCACCGCGACGGGGCCCGCAGCTTCTACTGCGCCGACCCCGAGGGGAATATCGTCCAGATGATCTACCATCCCCCCATCGCCGGGAATGTGACATAATCCGCCGCTTTCAGCGACACCCAACGGCACTGGCAAGGAGAGTGTGATCATGGTGAGAGGTTCGATGCGAAAACTGCGCCTGCACGGCTTCAACAATCTCACCAAGACCCTCAGTTTCAATATCTACGATATCTGCTATGCCAAGACTGCCCGGCATCGCAAGGAATACATCGAGTACATCGACGAGGCCTACAACGCCGAGCGCCTGACCCAGATCCTGACCGAGGTGTCCAACATCATCGGTGCCAATATCCTCAACATCGCCCATCAGGACTACGATCCTCAGGGGGCGAGCGTGACCATGCTGATCTCCGAGGAGCCGGTGCTGTCCGAGGAGGATCTGGCCAACGTCGAGCGGCCGGGTCCGCTGCCCGATGCCGTCGTGGCGCACCTGGACAAGAGCCACATCACGGTGCATACCTATCCGGAAAGCCATCCCGACGGCGGCATCAGCACCTTCCGCGCCGACATCGACGTCTCCACCTGCGGACGCATCTCGCCGCTGCGGGCGCTGAACTTTCTCATTCACAGCTTCGAGTCGGATATTCTGACCATCGACTACCGGGTGCGCGGCTTCACCCGCGATGTGAAGGGCAAGAAGCATTTCATCGATCACAAGATCAACTCCATCCAGAACTTCATGTCGCGGGATACCCGCAACCGCTACCAGATGATCGACGTCAACGTCTATCAGGAGCACAGCTTCCACACCAAGATGATCCTCAAGGAATTCGACCTGGACAACTACCTGTTCGGGACCGGCGTGGAGGAGCTGAGCGGCAAGGAGGAGAAGGAGATCCGCAAGCGCCTGCAGAAGGAGATGATGGAGATCTTCTACGGGCGCAACATCACCAAGCTGTAGGTTCCCGGACCTGTGTGATGTCAACGCAGCGAGGTAGGATGGGTGGAGCGAAGCGCAACCCATCGTGGTCCGACGGCCAGGTGATGGGTTATGGCGCTGCGCGCCTTCACCCATCCTACATAAGGCATTCCGGCTTCCAGCCGAAGGGTGGGCTTGCTCAGACCCAGTAGGTCGTCCCCGTCATGACCTTCGATGACAGCTTCATTGCCAGGCGGATCGGGCCGGGCAGGGGGGCGCCGCCGGCGGCCATGGCGGTGTGGCCGTGCTGGGCCTCGTCGACCCGCATCTGTTCCAGCACGGCGCGGCTCCTGCGGTCATTGGGAGAGAGCCGCTGCAGGTGGCCGTCCAGGTGGGCGATGACCTGCTTCTCGGTCTCGCCCACAAAGCCCAGGCTCCACTTGTCGCCCACCGCGCCGGCCGCCGCCCCGATGGCGAAGGCCCCGGAGTAGAAGAAGGGGTTGAGGTAGCTGGTGTGACCGCCGAGTTGCTCGATGCGCTGCTCGCACCAGACCAGGTGGTCGTTCTCCTCGCGCGCGGCCCGTTCCATGTTCTCCCGCACCGCCTCGAGTTTCGCGGTCAGCGCCTGGCCCTGGTACAGCGCCTGGGCGCAGACCTCGCCGGTATGGTTGATGCGCATCAGCCGGGCCGACTCCAGCCGGTCGGCCTCGGACAATTCGCCCTCCGGCTCGGCCGCGGACGGATCCGGCCGCCCGGTGGTGTCGGGACGGCCGAACAGGGTCCGCAGTGCCTGATCGAAGTTGGCAATCAGATGATCGAAGGGACTGTAACTGCGCTCGCTGGCCATGTCTGCGATAATAGCACAGCAGATTTAGGTCGGATTAGCCCGCAGGGCGTAATCCGACACCCGGAAATGTCGGGTTACGCTACGCTGACCCGACCTGCGATCGTCCCTTGTGTCCGGCTGCCTGGAATCCGCATCCCGATGAGCTACTACAAACATCACGTATTCTTCTGCACCAACCTGCGCGAGGACGGCACGGCCTGCTGTCAGAAATTCGATGCCCAGGCCATGCGCGACTATGCCAAGCAGCGCACCAAGGAACTCGGCATCGCCGGCCCGGGGCAGTGCCGCATCAACACCGCCGGCTGCCTGGACCGCTGCGCCGAGGGCCCGGTGATCGTCGTCTACCCCGACGAGACCTGGTACACCTATGTGGATCAGGAGGACATCGACGAGATCATCGAGGAGCACCTGGTCAACGGACGCCCGGTCGAACGCCTCAAGATCTGAAACCTTTTCCAGCGATTCCTGTCCTACCCCGTAGGATGGGTGCAGGCGCGCAGCGCCGTAACCCATCAATCGCCTGGCGGAAAACGATGGGTTGCGCTGCGCTCCACCCATCCTACCGGCCAGTCCTGCCGCTCCGCGGCGCCGGGCGGAAAAAATTCCGCAGCAGGGGTTGACAAGTGAATCGGCATATTAGAAACTACTCACATACTGAGTTGCCGGATCCCCCTCATTAGCCGGCGATTCAGTACTCCTCCATCCTCCTTTGGTGGTTATACTTCGGCGTGGCGCCCCTCCCTCTTGGCCACGCCTTTTTTTTGCCTGGAATATATTCAAGAGCGCCACGGAATACACGGAAGATACTGAAATTAAGAATATTTAATGCCACGCAGCCGTGTGGCAGATAGTGGATGCTGGTCAAGCATCTTCCGTGCTTTCCGTGTATTCCGTGGCGCTCCTGCATGACTTGTATCCAGGGGCGGTTTTCTGTAGTATTCCGCGTCTTTCCAACGCTGGTCTGTGGAGCAGGACTTACGATGAAGACTTATACTGCCAAGCCGGAAACGGTGAAGCGTGATTGGTATGTGGTTGATGCAGCAGGTAAAACCCTGGGGCGTCTGGCCACCGAGGTCGCCCGTCGCCTGCGCGGCAAGCACAAGCCGGAGTACACCCCGCACGTGGATACCGGCGACTACATCATCGTGGTCAATGCCGACAAGGTCGCCGTGACCGGCAACAAGGAAACGGACAAGATGTACTATCACCACACCGGGTACATCGGCCACATGAAGTCCATCAGTCTGGACAAGCTGCGCGCCAAGGCGCCGCAGGAGATCATCGAGACCGCGGTCAAGGGCATGCTGCCCAAGAACCCGCTGGGCCGGGCCATGTACCGCAAGCTCAAGGTCTACGCCGGCCCCGAGCACAACCACGCTGCCCAGCAGCCCAAAACACTGGAACTCTGAGACAGGAACGCGCCATGCCGCAGGAACAACACTACGCCACCGGTCGCCGCAAGACCTCCACCGCCCGCGTCTATCTGCGCCCGGGCAGCGGCAACATCGTCGTCAACAAGCGCCCGCTGGATGAATACTTCGGCCGCGAGACCGCCCGCATGGTGGTCCGCCAGCCCCTGGACACCACCAACACCGGCGAGCAGTTCGACATCTATGTCAATGTCGAGGGCGGCGGCATGAGCGGCCAGGCCGGCGCCATCCGTCACGGCATCACCCGTGCGCTGATCAAGTACAACGAGGACAACCGCAGCCCGCTGCGCCGCGCCGGCTTCGTCACCCGCGACGCCCGCGAGGTCGAGCGCAAGAAGGTCGGTCTGCGCAAGGCCCGTCGCGCCACCCAGTTCAGCAAGCGCTGATCGCGATCGGCTGCGGGCGTCTGTCCGCAACCTGTTCTTGGGGGATCGTCTAGCGGCAGGACTGCGGACTCTGACTCCGCCAACCTAGGTTCGAATCCTAGTCCCCCAGCCAATAAACGCGAAACCCGCCTTCTGGCGGGTTTCGCGTTTATGGGGGACTGGGATGAGAACCTCAGGTTCGACACCCGAGCGGTAGCGAGGGTGAACGTCCGCAGCGCAGCGCAGGACGGCCCCGAAGGGGTGAGGCGCCTCAGGCGCCGAATAATCCTAGTCCCCCAGCCAATAAGAAGCCCCGCCCCTGTGGCGGGGTTTTTTATGGTTCATCGCGCATTTCCGTGGGAGGTCGGCATTATCCGCTATAGCCGGCACGCGGGATCGTTCCACTCATGTCATCCCCGCGCAGGCGGGGATCCAGGGGTCTGGACGGTCTTGCCGTTTATGTGAACCTCGTCATCCCCGCGCAGGCGGGGATCCAGGGGTTGCCTGTCCTGTCTGGACTGGATCCCCGCCTGCGCGGGGATGACGGTGTAGGAACTAGTCATGCAGGTTGGGTCTGCGAGTCAGCGAAGCATAACCCGACACTGCATCGGCAGGATGTGTCAGTGAACGCCTGGCCTGACCTGACGTTTGCTCCGTTCCTTCCGTGCACACCCGGGCGTATCCGCCGCGTTCAAATTTGCCCCAGATCAATAAACCGCCGCATGTCCCCATTCCCCTGAAGCAACTGTTGATGTGCGTCATGGTTGCACAGCAGTGCTGTGCATAGTCTGCCGCCCATGCCCTGATGCGCAGGCGCATAACATGTATTTTAAATATGATTTAAAGGGGATGACTAATGTCCAGGACGATCAAGACAACGGCACTGACCGCGGCACTGGCCATGGCGCTGGGTGCGGGTACGGCAAATGCGCTGGAGCAGGGCGATATCCTGGTCCGCGGCGGGTTGGGTTACGTTCAGCCGACCAGTGAAAGCGAGCCGACCGGCCTCGGTCTGAATGTGGAGGCGAATGACGACATGAACTTCGCCTTCACCCTGACCTACATGGCGACCGACCATGTGGGCATCGAACTGCTGGGTGCGGCCCCGTTCGAGCATGACGTCAATGTTGCCGAAAACGGCCTCAATGTCGGCTCGACCAAGCACCTGCCGCCGACCCTGACCGCGCAGTACTATTTCCAGCCCAGCGCGAAGATCCGGCCCTATGTCGGCATCGGCATCAACTACACCACCTTCTTCGATGAGGATCTGGATCCGGCCGTTCTGCCCAACAGCAACCTGGACCTGGATGACTCCATCGGTCTGGCGCTGCAGGCGGGCGTGGACATTGACCTGACCGAAAACTGGTTCCTCAATGGTGCGGTCTGGTATATGGACATCGATACCGATGCCAGTATCAGGGGTGCGGCGAACACCGATTTCGAGGTAGGCATCGATCCGGTGGTGTTGTTTGCAGGCATCGGCTACCGCTTCTGATCTGCTGGATTAAGAAGGCCGCAGAAGCCCTGGAAAGAACGCAGAAAACAGCTGTTTTGTGCGCGCTGAACCGGGCGACTGCGGCTTTTTTGCGCCCCAGGTATTAGAAATAATCTATACCCACATAAAAAATAAAAATAATTAAAACTCAATATTTTGTATCCCCTGCCGTTATTGACCCGACAACACACAGTATCTGGTGTTGTACTTTTGCGACAGAAAAACAACATTGTGGTTTTTTTGGGATAGACTGTTGCACAAGTGCGAAAACTGGAGTAGCTTTACTTCGCGATTCAATTCAATCCTTTCGTACCATCTGTAATGGATAAGGGGAAACACCAAATGGACAAGAAGCTTCTTTCTACCGCGATCGCCGGCGCTCTGGCCGCTTCCATGAGCGTGGCCGCCAACGCCGACGTCACCCTGTTCGGTCACCTGGACACCAGCCTGGACTACACCGATATTTCCGGCGGTACCGATGACATCAACATGAACTGCACCACCTGCTCCGTCGGCGTCAAGGGCTCCGAGGATCTGGGCAACGGTCTGAAGGCTATCTTCAAGCTGGACTTCCAGTTCGACATGACTGAGCGTAACCCCTCGGGTGGTGCCGGCAACAGCGCCAACAACGCCATCACCGATCGTGACCAGTGGCTGGGCCTGGACGGCGGCTTCGGCAAGATCCGCTTCGGCACCATCAGCACCGGCTACAAGAGCACCGGCGCCATGATCGACCCGCTGTACCGCACCAGCCTGCAGGCGCGTGACCACGGTCTGCAGTCCAGCGGCCACACCGGCGTGGGCGAGAACGGCCGCGGCCGTATGGAAAACCACGTTCGTTGGGACAGCCCGAGCATGGGCGGCTTCCAGGCCATCGTCGACTACAGCTTCGACTCCAACGATGTCGATGCCGACGACGGCGACGACACCTACGCCCTGACCGGCCTGTACAACAACGGCCCGATCCTGGCCTATGCCTCCTACATCACCAACGACCATGGCAACGAAGACAGTGCCTGGAAGGTCGGCGGTTCCTACGCCATGGGTAGCTTCAAGGTCTTCGGTCAGTACGAAGGCGACGACGGTCTGCTGTCCAACCCGGAAGTCAAGCCGAACAACATCGACGGCGCCGACGTCTGGCACCTGGGCGGCACCTTCACCATGGGCAATAACATGCTGTATGCAGCCTATGGTCAGGGCGACGACGACAGCACCGCTGTCGACACCGGCTACGACAGCTGGACCCTGGCTGCCACCCACAGCATGAGCAAGCGCACCATGGTGTATGTTGGCTACAACAACATCGATGCCGATGCCGGTGGCGAGCAGGACAAGTTCTCGCTGGGTGTGAAGCACAAGTTCTAATAACGGCGCAAGCCGGTATGCAAGAGCTTGACGGGGCCTTCGGGCCCCGTTTTTTTGTGCCTTGAATTCGTAAAACCCTGCATCCCCAGGCCGAAGTTCTGTAGGTCGGGTTAGCCCGAAGGGCGTAACCCGACATCGGAGCCGGATGCCGCCGCCGATGATGTCGGGTTACGCTGCGCTAACCCGACCTACTATGCTGAAATACATGGAGTATTCCGTGCCTTCCGTGTATTCCGTGGCGCATTCAAGGGTTTTAACCACCCCACCTGAAACCCGCCCCGCCTCTTTGCTACAATAAGCATCCTCTAATCTACGCAATACTCGAGATTTCCCCGGATTACCCATGACCAGTACACCCGCTCGCATCCGCGAGATTCCCTACAACTACACCTCCTTCTCCGACCGCGAAATCGTCATCCGCTTTCTCGGTGCGGAGATGTGGGAGGTGCTGAACGAGTTGCGGGGCGAGCGCCAGACCGGCCGCTCGGCGCGCATGCTGTTCGAGGTGCTGGGCGACATGTGGGTGATCTATCGCAACCCCTATATCCAGGACGATCTGCTGGATAACCGCCGGCGCTGGGGCTCGCTGACCCACGCCCTGCATCATCGGCTGGACCAGATCGAGGCACGCGCCGACGGCAACGACAAGGCTCTGCGCCTGGCCGGCGCGGCGCGTGAGGCGGTGCGCCGGTTCGAGGCCTGGTTCCCTCGGACCCGCGAGCTGCGCAAGCGCATCCGCCGCCGGCTGGGGCGCATCACCCGCAAGGACAACATCGATTTCGGTGGTCTGGCCCGCGTCTCGCACGCCACCGACGCCACCGACTGGCGTGTGGAGATGCCGTTCGTGGTGGTCAACCCGGACACCGAGGAGGAGGTCGGCCCCATCATCCAGGCCTGCCTGGAGCTGGGCCTGGCCATCATCCCGCGCGGCGGCGGCACCGGCTACACCGGCAGCGCCGTGCCGCTGGTGGACGAGTCCGTCGTGATCAATCTGGAGAAGCTCGAAGCGCTCGGCCCGGTCGAGCAGATGGAACTGGAGGGCGTGGACGGCAAGGTCGCCACCATCCGTACCGGCGCCGGCGTGGTGACCAGGCGTGTAGCCGAAGCGGCCGAGGCGGCCGGTTTCGTGTTCGCGGTCGATCCCACCTCGCAGGACGCCTCCACCATCGGCGGCAATGTCGCCATGAACGCCGGCGGCAAGAAGGCGGTCATGTGGGGCACCACGCTGGACAACCTGGTGTCCTGGCGCATGGTCACGCCGGATGCCAACTGGATGGAGGTCGAGCGGCTCAACCACAACCTGGGCAAGATCCACGATCAGGAGACGGTGAGCTTCCGCATCCGCCGTTTCGGCCCGGACGGCAGAACCGAGATCGCCGAGCCCGAACTGCTGGAGATGCCGGGCCGCAGTCTGCGCAAGGAAGGCCTGGGCAAGGACGTGACCGACAAGTTCCTCGGCGGCCTGCCCGGGGTGCAGAAGGAAGGCTGCGACGGCATCATCACCTCGGCGCGCTTCGTGCTGCACCGGATGCCGGCGCACACCCGCACCCTGTGCCTGGAGTTCTTCGGCAGCGACCTGCACAAGGCGGTGCCCGCCATCGTCGAGACCAAGGACTATCTGGATGCCCATCCGGAGGTGACCCTGTCCGGTCTGGAGCACCTGGACGAGCGCTATGTGAAGGCGGTCAACTACAGCACCAAGGCGCCGCGCCGCGAGCTGCCCAAGATGGTGCTGCTGGTGGATGTCTCCGGCGATGACGAGGACCGGGTGGCCGAGGCCGCCTCGCAGGTGGTGCGCATGGCCAATGCCCGCGGCGCCGAGGGTTTCATCGCCACCAGCCCGGAGGCGCGGCGCCGCTTCTGGCTCGACCGCAGCCGCACCGCCGCCATCGCCGCCCACACCAATGCCTTCAAGATCAACGAGGATGTGGTCATCCCGCTGGAGCGCCTGGCCGAGTACCAGGAGGGCATCGAGCGCATCAACATCGAGTACTCCACCCGCAACAAGCTGCGCATGATCGACGCTGTGCTGGAGTATCTCGCCGGCGAGCTGCAGGAGCTGCGCAACGATCCCGATTTCGAGGACAGCGAGGAGAACCGCCAGATCGAGGCCGATAAGAAGGCCGCCGCCCGCGAGCACCTGCAGACGGTGCGCAGCCGCTGGCTGGCCATCCTGGATCACATGGATGACTCCGCCCTGGAGCAGGATGCGCTGCTGGACGAGCCCGCCCGCGCCGCGCGCCAGTCCACGGATACGCTGCTGAACCTGCTGCTGCGCCGCGATCTGCGCATCTCCTACCGCAATGAGGTCGCCGCCCCCCTGCGCGAGATCTTCGCCGGCCGCGAATGGGATGCGCTCATGCGCCGGCTGGATGCCATCCACAGTGATATCCGCTCCAGCCGTCTGTTCGTCGCCACCCATATGCATGCCGGCGACGGCAATGTGCACACCAACATCCCGGTCAATTCCAACGATTATCAGATGCTGCGCGAGGCCGACCAGATCGTCGACCGGGTGATGCAGCTGGCGCGCGCGCTCAACGGCGTGATCTCGGGCGAGCACGGCATCGGCCTGACCAAGATCCAGTACCTGGAGCCGGAGGCCATCGAGGCCTTCGCGAGCTACAAACAGAAGGTCGACCCCGAGGGCCGCTTCAACACCGGCAAGCTGCTGGCCGGCTCGGGCCTGGCCAACGCCTACACCCCCTCGCTGCGGCTGGTGCAGCAGGAGGCGCTGCTGCTGGAGGAAAGCGAACTGGGCACGCTCAACGATTCCATCAGCAACTGCCTGCGCTGCGGCAAGTGCAAGCCGGTGTGCACCACCCATGTGCCGCGCGCCAACCTGCTGTACTCGCCGCGCAACAAGATCCTGGGTACCGGACTGATCATCGAGGCCTTCCTGTACGAGGAGCAGACCCGGCGCGGCCTGTCGGTGCAGCACTTCAACGAGATGAACGACGTCGCCGACCACTGCACCATCTGCCACAGGTGCCTCAATCCCTGCCCGGTGGACATCGACTTCGGCGATGTCAGCATCACCATGCGCAGCATCCTGCGTGACCGTGGCCAGAAGCGTTTCAGCCCGGCCACTTTCGCGGCCATGACCTATCTCAACGTCACCGACCCGCGCACCATCAAGCTGATCCGCAAGCTGATGATCGAATGGGGCTACAGGGGGCAGCGCTGGGCCTACCAGCTGGCGAAGCGCCTGCCGCTGATGCAGAAGAAGGCGCCGCCGGCGGCGACCTCCAAGCCGATGACGGTGACCGAGCAGGTGATCAACTTCATCCGCAAGCCGATGCCCGACGATATCCCGCACGAGACCATGCGCGCCCAGCTCGGGCTGGAGGACGACAAGCTGGTGCCCATCCTGCGCGACCCGGGCAAGGTCGACGACGACTCCGATGCGGTGTTCTATTTCCCCGGCTGCGGCTCGGAGCGCCTGTTCAGCCAGATCGGCATGGCCACGCTCGCCATGCTGTACGAGGTCGGCGCCCAGACGGTGCTGCCGCCCGGCTACCTGTGCTGCGGCTACCCGCAGAAGGCCGGCGGCCAGACCGAGAAGGGACGGAAGATCACCACCGACAACCGGGTGCTGTTCCACCGGGTGGCCAACACCCTGAACTATATGGATATCAAGACGGTGGTGGTCTCCTGCGGTACCTGCATGGATCAGCTGATGGAGTATCAGTTCGACCGGATCTTCCCCGGCTGCCGGCTGCTGGATATCCACGAGTACCTGATGGAGAAGGGCATCTCCACCGAAGGCGTGGAGGGCGTGCAGTACCTGTACCACGACCCCTGCCACACCCCGATGAAGAAGCACCAGCCCACCCAGGTGGCGGAGAAGCTGCTGGGTCAGTCGGTGCAGCTTTCCGATCGCTGCTGCGGCGAGGCCGGCACCTTCGCCGTGTCGCGTCCGGATATCGCCACCCAGGTGCGCTTCCGCAAGCAGGAGGAGATCGAGAAGGGCATCGAGCAGCTCACCGGCGAGAAACAGGTGCGCAACGGCAACGTCAAGATGCTCACCTCCTGCCCCGCCTGTCAGCAGGGCCTGTCGCGCTACGCCGACGACACCGGCATCGAGACGGACTACATCGTCATGGAACTGGCCAACCGCATGCTGGGCGACGGCTGGCAGAAGCGTTTCATCGACCGGGTGAAGGAAGGCGGGGTGGAGAGGGTGCTGCTGTAGTTCAAGAGCGCCACGGACTACACGGAAAGCACGGAAATTATTATTGGAGAGAGCCGAAGCGGCTTCGTCTGGCCTTAAGTCCGTCATCCCCGCGCAGGCGGGGATCCAGTGACCACGGCGGTATGTGGATCCACGCCTGCGCGGGGATGACGGCGGATCTTAACACCAGCCCGAGACGTTGCATTGGCTCTGTCCGTGTTTTCCGTGTAGTCCGTGGCGCTCTTGATCTTCACTTGCCGCCGAGCGTCTGCACCCCTTCCGCCGTACCCAGCAGCAGCACGTCCGCCGGGCGCAGGGCGAAGATGCCGACCGTGACCACCCCGGCGAGGTTGTTGATCTGCGCCTCCAGCTTTGTCGGTTCCATGATCTGCAGGCCGTGCACGTCCAGGATGACGTTGCCGTTGTCGGTGGTGAAGCCGGCGCGCAACTCCGGGCGGCCGCCCAGCTTGGTCAATTCGCGGGCGATATAGCTGCGGGCCATGGGGATGACCTCGACCGGCAGCGGGAAGTTGCCGAGCACGTCGACCAGCTTGGAGCCGTCGGCGATACAGACGAACTTCTTCGCCACCGCGGCGACGATCTTCTCCCGGGTGAGTGCGCCGCCGCCGCCCTTGATCAGGTGCAGGTGTTTGGTGGCCTCGTCGGCGCCGTCGATATAGACCGACACCTCGTCCACGTCGTTCAACTCGTAGACCGGGATACCGTGGCCCTTGAGGCGCTCGGCGCTGGCCACGGAACTGGCCACTGTCCCCTCGATTTTACCCTTGATCTTCGCCAGTTCGTCGATGAACAGGTTGGCGGTCGAGCCGGTGCCGATGCCGATGACCGTGCCGGGCACCACGTATTCGATGGCGGCCTCGGCGACCTTTTGTTTGAGTTCGTCCTGGTTCATGTCCCGCTCCTGATATGGCAATCCCCTAATCTTAACCCGCCATGGGATTGAAAAAAAAGTCAAAATCAAGAGCGCCACGGAATACACGGAAAGCACGGACAAATAACAACTGACCCGTCATTGCGAGGCGCATAGCGCCGTGGCAATCTCTTGCCGGCTGAGGTTTCATTGCGAGATTGCCGCGCTGCTCCCATAGAATCCCTTCGGGCTTCATCATGGGTACCTCCGGGGCAGGGTATTGCAATGACGGAGGCGATTTGCAGTTTCTGTGAGATTTTCCGTGCTTTCCGTGTATTCCGTGGCGCCTTTGCCGGGATATCTGCTATCGTAGCGCCATGCCGGAACGCACCCTCAAGCTCATTCTCAACGCCCGCGTCTATGACGTGGCGCGCGAGACGCCGCTCGACCCGGCGCCGCGGCTGTCCCGGCGGCTGGGCAATCGGGTCTGGATGAAACGCGAAGACCTGCAGCCGGTGTTTTCCTTCAAGCTGCGCGGGGCCTACAACCGCATTGCCCATCTCGACGATGACGCCTGCGCCAGGGGCGTCATCGCGGCCTCGGCCGGCAACCATGCCCAGGGCGTGGCGCTGGGGGCGCAGTACCGCGGCATCAAGGCCCTGATCGTAATGCCGCGCACCACGCCCCAGATCAAGGTGGATGCGGTGCGCAGCTTCGGCGCGAGGATCGTGCTGCACGGCGACAGCTATGACGAGGCCTACGCCCACGCCATGGAACTGGTGGAGAAGCAGGGACTGACCTTCGTTCACCCCTTCGATGATCCGCTGGTCATCGCCGGCCAGGGTACGGTGGGCATGGAGATTCTGCGTCAGTTCTCGGGCGATCCGGACGCGGTGTTCGTCCCGGTGGGCGGCGGCGGGCTCATTGCCGGCATTGCCGCCTACATCAAGACCCTGCGTCCGCACATCCGCATCGTCGGGGTGGAACCGGAAGATGCCCCCAGCCTGTACACGGCCATGCAGCGCCAGCGCCGGGTCACGCTCAAGCAGGTCGGCATTTTCGCTGACGGCGCGGCTGTGCGTACCGTCGGCAAGGAGCCCTTCCGCATCGCCCGCAAACTGGTCGACGAGGTCATCCTGGTCAGTACCGATGAGATCTGTGCGGCCATCAAGGACATCTACGACGACACCCGCTCCATTGTCGAGCCCGCCGGCGCCCTGTCGGTGGCGGGGATGAAGCGCTATGTCGAAGCTAATGGCACCGCGGACCAGGATCTGGTCACCATCAGCAGCGGGGCCAACATCAATTTCGACCGCCTGCGCCACGTGGCCGAGCGGGCCGAACTGGGCGAGCGGCGCGAGGCCCTGCTGGCCGTGACCATCCCCGAGCGCCCGGGCAGCTTCCGCGCCTTCTGCAAGGCCATCGGACAGCGCAGCATCACCGAGTTCAACTACCGCTATTCGGATGCCACGGAGGCCCACGTGTTCGCCGGGGTGGAGATGACCGGCGGGGAGGAGGAGCGCCGGGAGTTGGTCGAACGGCTGCAGGCCGAGGGCTATCCGGTGCTGGACATGACCGACAACGAGATGGCCAAGCTGCACATCCGTCACCTGGTCGGCGGTCATGCCGGTGGGCTGGAGGACGAGATCCTGTACCGGTTCGAGTTCCCCGAGCGCCCCGGCGCCCTGCTGAAATTCCTCACCGCCATCGGTCAGCACTGGAATATCAGTCTGTTCCACTACCGCAACCACGGCGCGGCCTACGGCCGGGTGTTGGCCGGCATCCAGGTGCCGGCGAAGGACCGCAAGCGCTTCCGCGAGTACCTGGACAAGGTCGGCTATCCCTACTGGGAGGAGGACGGCAACCCGGCCTATGAGTTGTTTCTGGGCTGAAGATCAGGAGCGCAGAGCGCCACGGAATACACGGAAAGCACGGACGAAAATAATGTAGTTGTAGCTGAAAGGTGCTTACCTGAGTCAAATATGGCCTGTCATTGCGAGGAGCGGAGCGACGAAGCAATCTCCCAATGTGTTGCGGCGAGCGTCACGAGATTGCCGCGTCGCTCCGCTCCTCGCAATGACGTGAAACAGCGGATCAGCAGGACGTTACATCCGCATGCAGGCCCATTCGGTTCAATTGATTGATGATGGGCATGGGCATGCCGCGCTGCGGCTCGTACTCCACCAGGAGGTCATGCGGCAGCCGGCTGTTGACCTCGACGTCGGTGACGAAGGACAGGCCGCCGATCGTCTCATGCAGTTCCTGCAGCTGTTCCGGAGTCAGTTCCTCGTCGATATGGATATAGATGGTATGCATCACAACGGCCTCCTGCGCCTTCCGGGCGCGATCGCCGGCATCGATCGGGATGCCTTTACCTTCCTATAGTAGAGGCCGTGGAGCGGGTCAAGCGAAAGCGTCGACCTGAAATCACATTATTCCTGTCCGTGCTTTCCGTGTATTCCGTGGCGCTCTTTTTTTGTGGGTTCACTCCAGCCCGAGGATGAAATCCCACTGCCGCTTCGTCACCGGCATGATGGACAGCCGGTTGCCCTTGCGCACCAGGGGCATGTCCTCCAGTTCGTTGTATTGCTTCAGTTCCGACAGCGGGATGTTGCGCTTGAGCTTGCGCACGTACTGCACGTCCACCATGAACCAGCGGGGATTGTCCGGATCGCTCTTGGGGTCGTGGTATTTGGCCTCGGGATCGAAGGCGGTGTGGTCGGGATAGCCCTCTTTCACGACCTTCATGATGCCGACGATGCCGGGCTCGTCACAGTTGGAGTGATAGAAGAAGACCTGATCGCCCTTTTTCATTTCGTCCCGCATCATGTTGCGCGCCTGATAGTTGCGCACGCCGTCCCAGTGCTCGGTCTTTTTCGGCGCCTGTTTCAGATGGTCGATGCCGAAGACGTCGGGTTCGGATTTCATCAGCCAGTAGTTCATCTTTATCTCCTGTTTGGGCTGAGGCCTGTATTTGCCCCCGGCGGCTTTAACGCAGAGGCCGCAAAGGCGCAGAGACGCAAAGATATTTATTATTCGATTACTCTGCGCCTCCGCGTCTCTGCGTACTCTGCGTTATTCCCGCCCGAGTTTGGAAGTGGTATTAAAATCGAACAGGGATATCCTGGCCTCCGTTGCCACCCCGGCCAGCGGCACGTCCCAGGGCTGGTGGTCGAGTTGCGGCTGGCGCTGGAACTCGTAGGCCAGCCCCAGCAGCCGGGGGCGGCGGTAACTGCGGTGGCGGGCCAGATAGGCGAAGCTGCGGTCGTAGAAGCCGCCGCCCATGCCCAGGCGGTTGCCCTGGTTGTCGAAGGCGACCAGCGGGGCCAGCACCAGATCGAGCCGATGGGGCGAGACGCGGGTGTGGGCGGCGCGCGCCGGCTCCAGGATACCGAAGCGGTTGGGGACCAGTTTGTCCCCGGGCCTGTAGGGCGCGAACCAGAGCCGGTTCTCGCCGCAGGGCAGCAGTACCGGCAGGTAGAGGATCTTGCCCATGGCCCAGGCGCGCTGCATCAACGGGGTGGCGTCGACTTCGCCGTCCACCGCCAGATAGGCGGCAATGTGGCGGCTGGCATAGAACAGCTTGTGCCGGTGCAGGCGGCGGTCCACGGCCTCGGCGAGTTGCTGCCGCTGGCGGGGGCTGAGGGCGCGTCGGGCCTGGCGCATGCGGCGGCGCAGCGATCTGCGGTCGGTCATGTTTTTATGTCAAAGATCAAGAGCGCCACGGAAAACACGGAAAGCACGGACGTGAAAGATCTATGGTAGGTCGGGTTAGCAAAGCGTAATCCGACATGTGCCGCGGAAAGTGTCGGGTTACGCCCTGCGGGCTAACCCGACCTACGAATACATTGTTCACGTCCGTGCTTTCCGTGTTTTCCGTGGCTATAAATAAAGGCGGCACCCTCCGCCCGTACCGTTGCGGCCGTTGACCTTGAACCGTAAGTTCAAGTTGGGAACTTCGCAGCGTACCTTCAGGCTTACCGCGCATGGCGGTCGTGCGCACCGGCCGCTGAAGCCTGTTCCCGAGGTCAAAGATTGTCGGCTCAAGAATTACCTGACCGCTGACCTGTAGCGCAGGGGGTGCCGTGAGGACAGTATAACGCATCCGGGGGCGGGGCTCTCAAGGGGTGGTCAAGAGCGCCACGGAATACACGGAAGACACGGAAATTCCTGTGTTTCATTGCCGGGTCGCTATGCGCCCGGCAAAGAATGAAATGCTTGCGCTTTGGTTTTTGTCCGTGTTTTTCCGTGTATTCCGTGGCGCTTTTTATTATTTCGGAAAAATCACAATTCCAGCTGGTTGCCCTTGTTCAGGGCCAGCTCGATCTTTTCCTGCAGGCTGCGGATGCGGGTGCTGATGTTCTGATAGTAGTCCTGCTTGCGGTTCTGCTTCTCGAGCAGTTCATGTGCCAGGTTCAGCGCGGCCATGACGGCGATGCGGTCGGTGCCGATGATCTTGCTGTTGTCGCGGATCTCGCGCATCCTGGCGCTGAGGTATTCAGCCGAGGCGATGAGACCGTCGCGTTCCTCCTCGGGGCAGGAAATGCGGTAGTCCTTGTCCAGGATCTTGACGGTGATCGGCTTGGCATCCGTCCCCTGGCTCACGTGCTCTGCTCCATGGCCTTGAGGCGGCTGATCATGGCCTCGACCCGGCTGCGGGCCATTTCGTTGCGCTCGACCAGCTGGGACCGTTCCGAGGTCAGGCTGTGCTGCTGGGCGCGCAGGGAACGGTTCTCCTCCTTGAGCCGCTCGACCGTGCGGATCAGTTCGTCAATGCGGAATTCCAGGCGCTTAAGTTCCTGTTCCGCCATTTGTTGTACGCTGTCCTTTTCCATGGCGTTCACTATAGATCGGTGGCTTGACAGGGTCAATTGTCCGTGTGTCAGCGGCCTGCATGGCGTTGCTCAGGATTGGGGCCGCAGATATGTCATAATGGCGGCGAATTCTGCCGAATCTTGATTCCCGCCATGACGACGACGACCGACAGCTATCAACGCCTGGAAGCCAGCCTGGCCCGGGCCCGCTCCGAGCTTGACGCCGCCGAGGCCCAGGGCCTGTTCTGCGGCCTGCTGTGCGCGTCCGGACGGGTCAATGAAACACAATGGCTGAGCGAGATCTTCGAGGAGGGCGTCGATACCGACAGCGCCGCGGTCGAGGCCTGCCGCAAGGAGCTCAACAGCCTGGCGGAGTCTCTGAGTACGGCGCTGTACTCGGGCGACATGGAACTGGAACTGATGCTGCCGGATGACGAGGCCCCGCTGGGCGACCGTACCGAGGCGCTGGGCAGTTGGTGCCACGGTTTCCTGTTCGGCCTGGGACTGGGCGGCGTCCGCCAGGATGAGATCCGTTCGCCCGAGGTGCGTGAGCTGTTGCAGGACATGGGTGAGATCGCCCGCCTGAACCTGGACGGGGAAGAGGGCAGCGAGGAGGACGAGGCCGCGCTGACCGAGATCGTGGAGTACCTGCGGGTCGGGGTGCTCTACATCGCCGAGATGCTGCAGCCCCTCCAGGCGCCGCCGCGGCTGCAGTAGGGCCCGTCATTGCGAGGAGCACAGCGACGTGGCAATCTCCAGCTGATTCAGTCTTCATTATGGGATTGCCGCGCTGCGTTTATGCCCTTCCGGACATTCGTCCATGACGGGAAAGTTGCGCGCAACCTGCCAGGGAACACGCCATGACCCCGAAGGAATTCGCCCGCCGCCGCCGCCAGCTGATGCGCATGATGGGGCCGGATTCGGTGGCCATACTGCCCACCGCGCCCGAATGCATCCGCAACCGGGACGTGGAATTTCCGTTCCGCCCCGACAGCGACTTCTACTATCTCACCGGGTTTCACGAACCTGAGGCAGTGCTGGTGCTGGCGCCGGGCCGTGAGCACGGCGAATTCATCCTGTTCTGTCGCGAGCGCGATCCGGTCAGGGAGACCTGGACCGGACGCCGCGCCGGCCCCGAGGGCGCCTGCAACGATTACGGCGCCGACGATGCCTTCCCCATCGGCGACATCGACGACATCCTGCCCGGGTTGATGGAAGGCCGCGAGCGGGTGTTCTACACCATGGGCCTGCGGGCCGACTTCGATCAGCGCATGCTGGGCTGGCTCAACCGCATCCGCGCCGCCAGCCGCGGCGGTGAGCGCACCCCGGACGAGCTCATCGCCCTGGAGCACCTGGTGCATGACATGCGCCTGTACAAGAGTGCCTCCGAGTTGCGCACCATGCGCAAGGCGGCCAGGATCGCGGCCGCCGCCCATGTGCGTGCCATGCAGGCCACCCGCCCCGGGCTGATGGAATACGCCGTCGAGGCCGAGTTCGCCCACGCCTTTCGCCGCGAGGGCTGCGAGCACGCCTATTCGCCCATCGTCGGCGGCGGCGCCAACGGCTGCATCCTGCACTACACCGAGAACAATGCCCGGCTCAACGAGGGTGAACTGCTGCTGATCGACGCCGGTGCCGAGCATGATTACTACGCCTCCGACATCACCCGCACCTTCCCGGTGGGCGGCCGTTTCAGCAAGCCTCAGCGCGCGCTCTACGAACTGGTGCTGGACGCCCAGCATGCGGCCATCGAGGAGGTGCGGCCCGGCAACCACTGGAACGATCCCCACGACGCGGCGGTGAAGGTGCTGACGAAAGGGCTGGTGCAGCTCGGCCTGCTCAAGGGCAATGTACGCAAGCTGGTGAAGGACGAGGCCTACAAGCGCTTCTACATGCACCGCACCGGTCACTGGCTGGGCATGGATGTGCACGATGTCGGCGACTACAAGGTCGGCGGCGAATGGCGGGTGCTGGAGAAGGGCATGGTGATGACCGTGGAGCCTGGGCTGTACATTCCCGCCGGCATGAAGGGCGTGGCGAAGAAGTGGTGGGACATCGGCATCCGCATCGAGGACGACGTGGCGGTCACGAAGGACGGCTACGAAATCCTCAGCACCGGCGCCCCCAAGGCGGTGGACGAGATCGAGGCCATTGTCGGCAGTGACTGAGCATTACGACATCCTGATCGTCGGCGGCGGACTGGTCGGGGCCAGCCTGGCCTGCGCTCTGGCGGGTGCCGGACTGCAGCCGCCGCTGCGCATCGGGATGATTGAGGCCGCCCCTTTCGGCAGCCGCAGTCAGGCCAGTTTCGATGACCGCGCCATCGCCCTGGCCGCCGGCTCGCGTCGGATCTTCGAAGGCATGGGATTGTGGGCCGACATCGCCCCGGCCGCCACGCCCATCGAGCATATTCATGTCTCCGACCGCGGCCGTTTCGGCTTCACCCGTCTGGATCGGCGCGAGGAGGGCGTCCCGGCGCTGGGCTATGTGGCCCTCAGTCGTGAACTGGGGCAGGTGCTGGCTGCGCGGGTGCGGCAGCTTGACTCGCTTGAACTGATAACACCGGCCGAAGTCACCGCCATCGACAACACGGACACAGCGGCGCGCGTGCGCCTGCGACATGAGGGCGCGGCGGTCGAGGTCACGGCCGACCTGGTGGTGGCCGCCGATGGCGCCCGCTCGAGGGTACGGGAGACGTTGGGCATCGTCGCCACCGAATGGGATTACCGCCAGACCGCGATCATTACCAATATCCGTACCGCCCGGCCCCATCAGCAGGTGGCCTACGAGCGCTTCACCGACCAGGGCCCGATTGCGCTGCTGCCCATGTCGGAGGGGCGCTGCTCGGTGGTCTGGACCCTGCCGTCGGCGCAGGTCGATGAGATCATGGCGCTCGACGATGCCGGCTTCCTGGCCCGGCTGCAGGCGCGTTTCGGCTATCGGGTGGGGCACTTCGAGCGGGTCGGCCGGCGCGACGCCTATCCGCTGCGTCTGGTGCGGGCGCAGGAATCGATTCGCCCGCGCCTGGCGCTGATCGGCAATGCCGCCCACACCCTGCATCCCATCGCCGGCCAGGGTTTCAATCTGGGTCTGCGCGATGTGGCCGCGCTGGCCGAGGTGATCTGTGATGCCCGCCGTGCGGGACGGGACATCGGCGCGGCGGCAGTGCTGCAACGCTACGCCGACTGGCGCCGGGCCGATCACCGCCGGGTGATCGCCTTCACCGACGGTCTGACCCGGCTGTTCACCCAGCCACTGGCGCCGGTGGCGCTGCTGCGCGATGCCGGCATGCTGGCCATGGATCTGTGTCCGCCGGCCAAGCGGCTGTTCGGTCGCCTGACCATGGGCCGCAGCGGCCGGCTGCCGCGGCTGGCGCGGGGGGTGGAATTGTGAAGGCCTTGATGGGTTTCGGCGCGAAGCGCCTTCACCCATCCTACAGGGCATGCGTAGGATGGGTGGAGCGCAGCGCAACCCATCGTTCAGGCAGGTGACAGATGCAGACAAGCGAACGCTCCCATGACGTTATCATCGCCGGCGGCGGCGTGGTCGGAGGCAGCCTCGCCTGCGCCCTGGCCGATGCCGGCCTGCGGGTCGCGCTGATCGATACCCGCGAGCCGGTGACCGACTGGCCGGCCGACAGCATCGACCAGCGGGTCTATGCCGTCACCTGCGCCTCCCAGACCCTGTTCGAACGGCTGGGGGTGTGGGAGGGCATTCGTCAGCGCGGCGTGAGCCCCTATCAGGCAATGGAGGTCTGGGATGCCGCCGGCCCCGGTCGCATCCACTTCGACGCTGCGGAACTGGGTGAGCCCTGGCTGGGCCATATTGTCGAGCAGCGTGTCATCCAGGCCGCCCTGCTCGACGGCCAGCGGGCGCGGTCGGGGCTGGAACGCATCTGTCCGGCGGTGCTGGCCGATTTCCACGTTGACCCTGCCGGGGTGTCGGTGCGGCTGGAAGACGGCCGCGAACTCACCGCCGCCCTGCTGGTCGGTGCCGACGGCGCCGGTTCCCGGGTGCGGGAGTTGGCCGGTATCGGGATCGAGACGCATGATTATGAGCAGACCGCCGTGGTCGCGGTGGTGACCACCGATCGCCCGCATGCCGGGACCGCCTGGCAGCGCTTCCTGCCGACTGGGCCGCTGGCCTTCCTGCCGTTGCGCGACGGGCGCTGCTCCATCGTCTGGTCCACCACGCCGGAAGAGGCCGAGCGTCTGCTCGCCCTGCCGGAGGATGAATTCTGTATCGAGTTGGGGCGGGCCTTTGACTACGAACTGGGCGCGATCACGCGCGTGAACGCACGGGGCGGCTTCCCGCTGCGCCGTCTGCATGCCGTGGATTATGTGCAGCAGCGTCTGGCCCTGGTCGGCGATGCCGCCCATGTCATTCATCCGCTGGCCGGGCAGGGCGTGAACCTGGGACTGCTGGATGTGGCCGCGCTGGCCGAGGTGGTGGCGGACACTGCAGCGGCCGGCCGCGATATCGGTGCCCATGCCAACCTGCGCCGCTACGAGCGCTGGCGCCGCGGCGAGAATGCCCTGATGCAGTCGGCCATGGACGGCTTCAAGTGGCTGTTCGCCAGCCCGCTCACCCCGGTGCGCCTGCTGCGCAACCTGGGCCTGGGCACGGTGGACCGCCTGACTCCGGTCAAGTCCCTGCTGGCCCGGCATGCCATGGGTCGAGCCGGCGATCTGCCGCGGCTGGTGCGGCCGGACAGCTGATCGTAGGATGGGTGAAGCGCAGCGCAACCCATCATCCCGGTTGCGATGGGTTGCGCTTTGCTCCACCCATCCTACACATGATGTGTGACCGGTGATCTTGTGCGCATCGTCTACACTTGCCGCATGCGATTGCTCTGGTCCCTGCTGTTGACTGTCCTGATGGCGACATCGGCCGGCGCCGAGCCGCGCCCGCACCCCCGCCTGCAGCAGCTGGGCCCGAACCAGGCGCTGGACCTGGGCCGCTATGAATGCCCCAACGGCGAGGATCGCGACACCAGCAACTGCGCCACCATTACCGACTACAGCGGCCTGGTCTATCACCCGGCCCGGCATCAGCTGCTGCTGTTCGGCGGCGGCCATGCCGCCACCTACCGCGACGACGTCGAGGTCCTCGACCTGGCCAGCCTGGAATGGCGCTCGGCCTATGCGCCGACCCCCTGCGAGGAGCGCCGGCTGGACAATGTGGATGTCGAGGCCGGGCGCTGGATCAGCAGCAACCACCCCATCGCCCGCCACAGTTACGACCTGCTGACCATCGCCGGCGAGGCGGCCGAACTGTTCCTGTTCGCCAAGGTCCAGGGGCGGGGGCGCGGCTGCCACCGGCTCCCGGAGGGGCAGCCCTACGTCATCGCCGAGGGTCGGGTGGCGGCCTACGACCCGGACCGCCGCCGCTGGCGCTATACCCAGGTCCCGTCCCTGGGCTATCCCTTCGCCGCCGAGACCGACCCGGTCAGCGGCCGGGTGCTGCTGGTGGACCGGCGCAGCCTGCGCAGCTTCGACCCGGCCAGCGGCCGCATGACCACGCACCTGGAATTCAGCCATCCCGACATGCACTGGGCCCGCAGTCTGGTCTATTTCCCGCCGCTGGATCGCTTCTACTATATGGTTCAGGGCGGGCGCGCGAAGGGCAGGCAGGTGCTCGAGGGCGTCTACGAGATCACTCTGAATCGTACCGACTGGTCGGAAAGCCGGATACGCCGGCTGGCGCTCGAATCCCCCGGCGAGACTGCTCACGCCTGGGCCTACGATCCGGTGCATGAACTGATCGGCGGCGGGGTGCGAGAGGGGCATTTCTTTGCCTTCGATCCACGCCGCGGCGAGTGGCATGTTGCTGAAATAAAAACAGATTCAGGGGTCCCTGTGGGCACGGTGAGCGACTACGCCCTGGCCTTCGATCCGGTCAGCGGGGTCTATCTGTGGCGCAGCGACCGGCGCTCGGGACGCCGTACCTGGGCCTATCGCTGGGGAAATACCCTGACTGATTGAGGTTTTAAGGGGGCGGACTTGGATTCTCGCAGGCAGCCGGGTATAGTCAATCCATCAACTGATTACCGCTGCGGGAGAGAGCCCCTCCTGATCCACCACGGGGCCGCCGAAGGCGCAACTCGCCCGGAAACGCTCAGGCAGAAGGACCGTCGCGGTACGTTGACTCTGGAGAGCGGTCTGCCCCGACTATCGGACTGGCAGGCCCACCGAAGGGGCGGGGCGTCCGGCAGGCGCCTACACTCTCAGGTTGGAAAGCCCGGCTTTCCGTGGACAGAGGGGCGACGGTTTCCATTAACCCGTCGCGCCTGCATTATCGCCGCGGCCAAGCAGTCGAGAGTCAACACCATGGGCAGACATACCCCGTTGTACGACCTGCACGTCCGCCAGGGCGGCAAGCTGGTCGATTTCGCCGGCTGGGACATGCCGATCAACTACGGCTCCCAGGTCGATGAACACCACCAGGTCCGCAGGGACGTCGGCATGTTCGACGTCTCGCACATGACGGTGGTGGACCTGCACGGCGACAACACCCGCGCCTTCCTGCGCAAGCTGCTCGCCAACAATATCGATCGTCTCCAGGCGCCCGGCAAGGCGCTGTACAGCTGCATGCTCAACGAGCAGGGCGGCGTCATCGACGACCTCATCACCTATTATGTCCGCGAGGACTGTTTCCGCATGGTGGTCAACGCCGCCACGCGGGACAAGGATCTGGACTGGATCCGCCGCCAGGCCGAGCCCTTCGGCGTCGAGGTGCAGGAACGCGACGACCTGGCCATGATCGCCGTCCAGGGGCCGAACGCACGGGAACACGTGCTGAACCTGTTGCCGGCCACCCTGCGCGACGGTGCGGCCGAACTCAAGCCCTTCTTCGCCGCGTTGAACGGCATGCAGGAATCCGGCTGGTTCGTGGCCCGCACCGGCTACACCGGCGAGGACGGCTTCGAGATCGTCCTGCCCGAGGCCGATGCCCCGCGCCTGTGGCAGGCCCTGTTCGACAATGGCGTCAGCCCCATCGGGCTGGGCGCGCGCGACACCCTGCGCCTGGAGGCCGGCATGAACCTCTACGGTTCCGACATGACCGAGGAGACCACGCCGCTGGAGTCCGGCCTGAGTTGGACCCTGGCCTGGGAGCCCGCCGAGCGTGACTTCATCGGCCGCGCGGCGCTCGAGGCCCAACGCGAGGCCGGGGTGGCAAGCAAGCTGGTCGGCCTGGTGCTCGAGGGCAAGGGCGTGATCCGCAATCACCAGAAGGTGATCACCGAGGCCGGCGAGGGCGAGGTGACCAGCGGCAGCTTCTCGCCCACGATCGGCGGCTCGATTGCGCTGGCACGCATCCCGGCCGCGGCCGGTGACAAGGTCGAGATCGAGATCCGCGGCAAGCGCATCCCGGCGCGCGTGGTCAAACCGCCCTTCGTCCGCCATGGCGAGGTCAGGGTCTGACTGAAGATCAGGAGCGTCACGGAGATCAAGAGATCAAGACACCAAGAGCGCCACGGAATACACGGAAAGCACGGAAAATATGAATGTAACACCGTTAGTATCATCGCCTGGGCGCTACGCGCCCGGCGATGACAGAAAACATTCAGTGTTTTCCGTGTATTCCGTGGCGCTCTTTAAATTACACCTCACAACGAAGAGGACAGATAGATGAGCGAAGTACCCGGCGAACTCAAATACACCAAAAGCCATGAATGGGTGCGCATCGAGGCCGACGGCAGCGTCGTGGTCGGCATCACCGATCACGCCCAGGACCAGCTCGGTGACATGGTCTATATCGAGGTGCCCGAGGCGGGAACCAGTTTCGCCGCGGGCGATGCCTGCGCCGTGGTGGAATCGGTGAAGGCGGCCTCCGATGTCTATGCGCCCATCGCCGGCGAGGTGACCGAGGGCAACGACGCCCTGGCCGACAGCCCGGAACTGGTCAATCAGGACCCCTTCGGGGACGGCTGGCTGATGAAGCTCAATCCGAACGACAGCAGCGAGCTTGATGCCCTGATGGACGCCGAGGCCTATCAGTCCTATCTGGAGTCCGAGGAGCACTGATTCATGCCCAGAGTAGGATGGGTGGAGCGAAGCGCAACCCATCATTGCCTGGCCGCGATGGGTTACGGCGCTGCGCGCCTTCACCCATCCTACATTTGAGAATCTGCAGCTGATTGACTATGCCCTTTATCCCGCACACTGAAGACGATATCCGCGCCATGCTCGAGGCCATCGGGGCCGAGAGCATTGAGGCCCTGTTCGACGAGATCCCGCAGGATCTGCGCATCAAGCACCTGGACGGAGTGCCCGAGACCCTGGGCGAGCCCGAACTGGCCCGGCTGATGCTGGAGCGCGCCGAACAGGACGGCCGGCCGCTGAACTTCATCGGCGCCGGCGCCTACGAGCACCACATCCCGGCGGCGGTGTGGGAGATCACCACCCGTGGCGAGTTCTACAGCGCCTATACGCCCTACCAGGCCGAGGCCAGCCAGGGCACGCTGCAGGTGATTTACGAATACCAGACCATGATGACGCGGCTGATGGCCATGGACGCCTCCAACGCCTCGCTCTACGACGGCGCCTCGGCGCTGGCCGAGGCGGTGCTGATGGCGGTGCGGGCCAATCGCAAGTCGAAGTCGCGCAAGGTACTGATGCCGGTGGCCGTGCATCCGACCTATCGCGCCACCACCCGCACCATTGTCGACAATCAGGACATCGATCTGGTCGAGGTCCCCTACGATCCGGCCGGCGGCCATACCCCGGTCGAGGCACTGAAGCAGTACGAGGGCGAGGACATCACCGCCCTGGTGATCGCTCAGCCCAACTTCTTCGGCATCCTCGAGGACGTGGACGACCTGACCGACTGGGCCCACGCCAACGGCGCACTGGTCATCGCCGTGGCCAATCCCATGGCCGCGGCCCTGCTCACCCCGCCGGGGCGCTGGGGCGAGAAGGGCGCCGACATCGCCTGCGGCGAGGGCCAGCCGCTGGGCGTGCCGCTGTCCTCCGGCGGGCCCTACTACGGTTACATGTGCTGCCGCAAGGAACACGTGCGCCAGATGCCCGGGCGCATCGTCGGCCGCACCGTCGACCGCGACGGCCGCACCGGCTACACCCTGACCCTGCAGGCACGCGAGCAGCATATCCGCCGCTCCAAGGCGACCTCCAACATCTGCACCAATCAGGGCCTGCTGGTGACCGCCTCGACCATCTTCATGGCCATCGTCGGCGGCGCCGGGCTGCAGCGCATTGCCGCGGCCAGCCATGCCAACACCCGTGCGCTGGTGCAGCGGTTCCAGGACAATCCGGCCATCGGTCCGGTGTTCAACCGCCCTTATTTCCACGAGTGCGCGCTCAAGGTGGGGGCGTCGCTGGACGCCGTCCTGCCGGCGCTGGCCGGGGACAATCTGATCGCCGGCTATGACCTGGCGCAGGACTATCCCGAGCTGGAGGACTGTCTGCTGGTCTGCGCGACCGAGACCAAGACCGGGCAGGACCTGGATCATTATGCGGAGCAGATGAGCCGGGCCATCAGTGACGCCACGGCCGGCCGCACGGCGAAGCCGAAGATGGCCTGAACAGGCGCAGGATGAGGAGGTCCAGAACAACACGATAGCCACGGAAAACACGGAAAGCACGGACAATTTCAAGTAGGTTGGGTTAGGCGCGAAGCGCCGTAACCCAACAAGACCCCGTACCCAGGTCAGCCGCAGCGAACTTGAAAATGTCCGTGGAATTCGTCGGCTTGCGCCCTGAGGGCCAACCCGGCCTGCGTCTTCATTATTTCTGTCCGTGCTTTCCGTGCTTTCCGTGTTTTCCGTGGCTATAGATTCCGGAATCGGGATGTCATCAACACACAGGCACCAGGAGGTGGACCATGGCACAAATCACGCTGGAAGGTAATCCGATCAACACCATCGGCGAACTGCCGGCCGTCGGCAGCCAGCTGCCTGACTTCAAGCTGGTGGACAAGGATCTCAATGACGTGAGTCTGGCCAGCTTCAAGGGCAAGAAGAAGCTGATCAACATCGTGCCCAGCCTGGACACGGGCGTATGCGCCGCCTCCACGCGCAAGTTCGACCAGCTGGCCGGCGGCCGCGATGACGTGGTGGTGCTGACCGTCTCCGCCGACCTGCCCTTTGCCCTGGGTCGCTTCTGCAGCGCCGAGAACATCGACAAGGTGCAGGCCCTGTCGATGATGCGCGACCGCAATTTCGGCAAGGACTACGGTGTGCTGATCACCGACGGCCCGCTGGCCGGCATCAACTCCCGTGCCGTGGTGGTGGCCGATGAGAACGACCGGGTGGTCCACGCCGAGCAGGTGCCCGAGATCACCCAGGAGCCGGATTACGACAAGGCCATCGCGGCGTTGTGAGTTTTTAAGATCAAGAGCGCCACGGAATACACGGAAAACACGGAATAATATGATGTAAAAGCGCCGCAAAGCGTGTGGTTTGCAGAATATGTCGTTGCCGGGCGCGTAGCGCCACGGCAATGATAAAAACTTTTCCGTGCTTTCCGTGTATTCCGTGTATTCCGTGTATTCCGTGGCGCTCTTATACAACCAGTGAGACATCTGAATCATGCTGATTTTTGAACATTCCCGACCCGGCCGCGAGGCCCCCGGCCATTCGCCGCGCGAACTGGCGGATGTCAGCGACATCCCCGCCGGCCTGCGGCGCGAGGACGTGCCCGGGCTGCCCGAGGTGTCCGAGCTGCAGGCGGTGCGTCATTACACGCGGCTGTCGCAGAAGAACTTCTCCATCGACACCCAGTTCTATCCGCTGGGCTCCTGCACCATGAAGTACAATCCGCGGGCCTGCAACACCTACGCCATGCTGCCCGGCTTCCTGGGCCGGCATCCGCTGGCGCCGGCCGCGACCGGCCAGGGCTTCATGGCCTGCATGTACGAGTTGCAGGAGATGCTCAAGGACATCACCGGCATGAAGGCGGTCTCGCTGACACCGGCCGCCGGCGCCCAGGGCGAGTTCACCGGTGTCGCCATGATCCGCGCCTATCACGATGCGCGCGGCGACAGCGAGCGCAGCGAGATCATCGTCCCGGACGCCGCCCATGGCACCAACCCGGCCACCGCCACCATGTGTGGCTACAAGGTGCGTGAAATCCCGACCATGAAGGACGGGGACGTGGATCTGGAGGCGCTGAAGCAGGCGGTGGGGCCGCAGACGGCGGGCATCATGCTCACCAACCCCTCGACGCTCGGCGTATTCGAGCGCCGGATCCAGGAGATCGCCCGTATCGTGCACGAGGCCGGCGGCCTGCTCTACTACGACGGTGCCAACCTCAACGCCATTCTGGGCAAGGTGCGCCCCGGCGTGATGGGTTTCGACGTCATCCACATGAACCTGCACAAGACCTTCTCCACCCCGCACGGCGGCGGCGGCCCGGGCGCCGGACCGGTGGGCGTGTCCGAGCGCCTGGAGCCGTTCCTGCCGGTACCGATGGTGGGCCGCGACGGCGACCGCTATCACTGGATCACCGAAAAGGAGAAGCCGCAGAGCATCGGCCGGCTGTCGGCCTTCATGGGCAATGCCGGCGTGCTGCTGCGTGCCTACATCTATGCGCGGCTGCTGGGCCGCGAGGGCATGCACCGCGTCGCCGACTTCGCCACGCTCAATGCCAACTACCTGATGGTGAAGCTGCGCGAGGCCGGCTTCGACCTGGCCTTCCCCGGTCGCCGCGCCACCCACGAGTTCATCGTCACCCTCAAGCGCCAGAAGAAGGAACTGGACGTGACCGCCATGGACTTCGCCAAGCGGCTGCTGGATTACGGCTATCACGCCCCGACCACCTACTTCCCGCTGCTGGTGCCGGAGTGCCTGCTGATCGAGCCGACCGAGACCGAGGCGCGCGAGGAACTGGACGGCTTCGTCGAGGCCATGGTGAAGATCCAGGAAGAGGCCGAGACCAATGCCGAGGTGCTCAAGGAGGCCCCGCACACCCAGCCGGTGCGGCGTCTGGATGACGTGCGCGCCGCGCGCGAACTGGATCTGGCCTGGGCGGAGAACTGAATGTGGGCAAGCCGGATGGCAATACCGGTTTCACCCGCCTGATCAACGCCACCCGTTTCTCCTGGCGCGGCTGGCGCGCGGCGCTGCGCCACGAGGCCGCCTTCCGCCAGGAGATGGCCGCCACCCTGGTGTTCGTTCCCCTGGCCCTGTGGCTGGGAGAGTCCGGGGTGGAAAAGGCCCTGATGATCGCCAGCTGGATGCTGGTGCCCATCGTCGAACTGCTCAACTCGGCCATGGAAACGGCCGTGGACCGGATCAGCGACGAGCACCACCCCCTGGCCGGGCGCGCCAAGGACATGGGCTCGGCGGCGGTGCTGACCAGTCTGCTGACCGCCGGTGCGGTCTGGGGGTTGATTCTGTTTTTTTGAGATGGCCACGGAAAGCACGGAAAGCACGGAAAGCACGGACAAAGGCATAACCATTCAACAGGTGGAACCCGGCAGAATACATGGCTTCGGTATTACACCGTCATTCCCGCGTAGGCGGGAATCCATAAACCGCCGCGGCAACTGGATCCCCGCCTACGCGGGGATGACGGTGTCTCTGGTTCTGCAGGCGGCTTGTTGGGTTACGGCGCTGCGCGCCTGACCCAACCTGCTTTGAATTGTCCGTGCTTTCCGTGTATTCCGTGGCTATTACTCTGGTTCTTATCGAATTCATTTAAAGCTGTAACGGAGGTATCCGAATGTCTGCTCTGATTTGTGGTTCCATGGCCTATGACACCATCATGGTGTTCCACGACAAGTTCAAGAACCACATCCTGCCCGACAAGGTCCACATCCTGAACGTGGCCTTCCATGTGCCGGACATGCGCCGCGAGTTCGGCGGCTGCGCCGGCAACATCGCCTACAACCTCAAGCTGCTGGGCGGCGAGGGCAAGCCCATGGGCACGGTGGGCGCGGACTTCGGCCCCTATGCCGAGTGGATGGACCGGCACGGCATCGCGCGCGACTACATCAAACAGATCAACGAGACCTACACCGCGCAGGCCTTCATCACCACCGACATGGACGACAACCAGATCATCGCCTTTCACCCCGGTGCGATGGACCTGGCGCATCAGAACCGGGTCCAGAACGCCAGCGGCGTGACCCTGGGCATGGTCTCGCCCGACGGCCGTGACGGCATGCTCGAGCACGCCACCCAGTTCGCCGAGGCCGGCATTCCCTTCATCTTCGACCCGGGCCAGGGCCTGCCCCTGTTCGGTGGCGACGATCTCAAGGACTTCATCGACAAGGCCAGCTATGTCTGCGTCAACGACTATGAGGGCGAACTGATCCAGGAACGCACCGGCTGGTCGCCGCACGAGATCGCCGAGCGGGTCGAGGCCCTGATCATCACCCGCGGCGCCAAGGGCTCGGAGATCTATCTCAAGAACAAGCGCATCGACATTCCGGCCGCCAAGCCGCACGAAATCAATGATCCGACCGGCTGCGGCGATGCCTTCCGCGCCGGCCTGCTCTACGGCCTGATGAATGATATGGATTGGGAGACCACCGGTCGCATCGCCGCCATGATGGGGGCGATCAAGATCGAGAAGCACGGCACTCAGAACCACGGCTTCAGCCGCGCCGAGTTTGAGGAGCGCTACAAGGAAAGCTTCGGCCACGGACTGGCCTGGTAAGTCGTCAAGCAACCAACGTCATCCCCGCCTGCGCGGGGATGACGTTGTTCAACCGTGGCCGCATATCCCGGTGCCCGAGGGACATGCAGTGAAAAGGCTTGACGTCGCGGAGCAGGCACGCCCTTCCTCTCGCCTCTCGCCTCTCGCCTCTCGCCTCTCGCCTCTCGCCGATCCCCCTCAAGTTATAATTGTTTCAAACCGTTAACATCGATATTGATGCCCGCTCCCATCCCCGCTAATATCCATTAAATTAATATGGTTATAATGGCCGGAGGCAATGGCAAGATAACTTCAGGTCTCTGAAAATAAAGATGAATACGCGTCTGGAAGAGGTGCTCCAGCCGTCCTGGCTGGGCTATCTGGCAGAGCCTTCCGCGGGCTGGCGCGGCTGGGTGGTCCCGCTCGGTCTGAGCCTGCTGCTGGTGTTGATCAGCCAGACCAACTTCGTCCTGTTCCATACCCTGGCCGAACTGTTCGCCATCATGGTGGCTGTCATCCTGTCGGTGGTGGCGTGGCACACCTACAGTTTTTCCCGCAACCACTACCTGATGTATCTGGGGGTGGGGTATTTCTGGGTGGCCATCCTGGACCTGCTGCATACATTGAGCTTTCCGGGTGTGAGTGTGATCCCCGCGCCCGATGCCGGGATGACGATCGAGTTCTGGATCGTGACCCGCTATTTCGAAGCCCTGCTGCTGCTGAGCGGCCCGCTGTTCTTCACCCGCAGGATCCAGCCGGTGTCGCTGCTGCTGCTGTTCGGCCTGATCGCCTGGCTGCTGGCGAGCTGGGTCTTCTCCGGCGTCATTCCAGATGCCTATGTCGAGGGCGAGGGGCTGACCCGGTTCAAGATCCTCAGCGAATATGCGGTGATTCTGCTGCTGATGGCCTCGGCCTTCCTGTTGACCTGGTACCGCAACCACATGGACCGGGACATCTACGTTCTGATGATCGGCGCCATCCTGCTCACCGTGGCCGCGGAACTGACCTTCACCCTGTACCACAGTGTCTACAGCACTCCGCTTCTGATCGGGCACATTCTCAAGCTGCTGTCCTTCTGGCTGATCTACTACGCCGTCATCCGCACCACCCTGACCACGCCCTACCGGGTGCTGGCGCGCGGGTCCAGCACCTATGACGCAATTCCCGACCCGACCCTGCTGGTGGATGCCGACGGTATCATTCGCCAGGTGAACCGGGCGGCGGCCACCCGGGCGGGCCGGGAACCGGAGGCGGTGGTCGGGCGGCACTGCCATGACCTGTTCCACTCCGCGCAGTATTCCCAGGGCGAGTGCGTCATCTGCCAGCATGTCCACAGCAGTCAGTCGCTGGCCGGCTATGAGCAGTACCTGAGCGAGACGGGCGAGTGGCGCGAGTACTCGCTGGCACCGTTCGGCCTCGTCGACGGTTTCAGGGGCATGGTACATGTCGCCACTGATATCACCGCCCGCAAACGTGCCGAGGAACAGCTGATCCGTCAGGCGAACTATGATCAGCTGACACACCTGCCCAACCGGGCGCTGGCCATGGACCGGCTGCAGGTCGGACTGAGTCGGGCGGCGCCCAACCATACCCAGGTCGCGGCCATGTTCATCGACCTCGACAACTTCAAGAACATCAATGATTCGCTCGGCCACCGGGTGGGCGACGAGCTGCTGGTGGAGGCGGCGGGGCGTTTCCAGGCGACGCTGGAGCCGGGCGAGACCCTGGCGCGCTGGGGCGGGGATGAATTCCTGATCCTGCTGCCCGAACTTCAGGGGCTGGAACGCGCCGAAGCCGTGGCCGAACAGATCCTGCAGGCGATGTCCCGGCCCGTACAGATCGAACAGCGTGAACTGATCGTCTCCGCCAGTATCGGCATTGCGGTCTACCCGGATGACGGCCAGGACCCGGACGTGCTGCTCAGCGACGCCGATACCGCCATGTACCGGGCCAAGGCGGCCGGCAGAAACACCTATCGCTTCTTCACCCCGGAGATGAATCGTGATGCTGCCCTGCGCCTGGAGCTGGAAAGCGAGCTGCGCCATGCGGTCGAGAAGGGGGAACTGTATATGGTCTATCAGCCCCAGATCGAGTTCGGATCCCGCCGGGTGGTCGGCTGCGAGGCGCTGATGCGTTGGAACAATCGCCGTTTCGGCGAGGTGCCGCCGGACCGCTTCATCCCGCTGGCCGAGGAAAGCGGTCTCATCAATCCCATCGGTGAATGGATGCTCAATCGGGTGCTGTCAGACATGTCGGCCCTGAACCGGACTCTGGGGCGGCATCTGGCCGTCTCCATCAACATCTCCTCGCGCCAACTGCGGGAGCCGAGCTTCCTGGAACGCTTCCGCCATTACCTGGAGCAGTACGCGCTGGCACCGGGCGATCTGCTCATCGAGATCACCGAAAGCCTGCTGGTCGAGGACGACGAGGCCACCATGGGCTGTCTGGATGCCCTGGTCCGTATGGGCATGCGTCTGTCCATGGATGACTTCGGCACCGGCTATTCCTCGTTGAGCTATCTCAAACGCTTCCCCTTCAGCGAAATCAAGATTGACCGGGACTTCGTGCGCGATATCACCACCGATCCCGGCGATGCAGCCCTGTGTCTGGCCATTATCGCCATGGCGAAGGGGCTGGGTATGCAGGTGGTGGGCGAGGGCGTGGAGACCGAAGCACAGTGTGAATTCCTGCGCGACAACGATGCCGATATCGGTCAGGGATACCTGTTCAGCCGGCCGCTGCGGCTGGAAGACCTGTGTGAATATCTTGGCGTCAAGCGTGAGGCGTGAGGCGTGTAGAGAATGTAGGTCGGGTCAGCCTGCAAGGCGTAACCCGACATCCCGCGGCAGCTTGTCGGGTTACGTTGCGCTAACCCGACCTACAGTTTCTCCTCCCACACCTGCCCGTCCATCTCCAGCCGGTATCGGGTCGGGGTGATCATGAACCGCCCCTGCAGGGTCTCGATATCCTGTTCCAGCATCCAGGCATCGGCGCGTTCCAGCAGGCGCTGCAGTGCCAGGGCGATGGCCGGACGCTGTGCGTACTCCAGGCCCAGGCGCCGCCAGGCCTGTTCCGCGCACTCCCGTCCCTGTTCGCCGAGCTCGAAGAATCGATCGATGAGACGTTCGCGTAATCCGGCTGTGCCGACCGCCTCCCCGAGTTGGCGCATGCGTCCGGCCGCCGTGCCGGCCTCCGGCAGCTGCCGCGCCAGGTCCGGCGGCAGAAAGGTCTCCAGCGCCTCGCCGTTGACCCGTCCCTGCAGGATATCCTCATCCACCATCTGGGCATAATCCGGGCGGATGTCCGTGCCGGTGCGTTCGCGCAGCTGAGCCAGGGCCATGGCCTCGTCGCGGTGGCCGCTCAGGGTGAAGCCGCACAGATGATGGTCGACGATGTCATGAATCAGCACCGAGGTGGGGATGTTGCCGCCGGTATAGGCGGTGCTGGCGATGACGAATGCATCGTCGATGGCGATGTCCAGCTTCCAGCCGCGCGCACCGAAGCCGTCCTGCCATTCGCGGCGGTAGGTCACCGGTACATCGGCCGGACCGGTTGTCTCTGCAGGTTGTGTCATTGTCATGATTCCGTACTGTATCCAACGGCGTTCAGAAACAGCCCGATCAGCTGTTCGATCAGATCATCAAGGGCAATGTCACGATAGCGCGGGGCGTCGAGGATGCATTTGGCGTAAAGGGCCTCGCGCACCATGCCCTGGAACATCAGGCTGGCGGTGCGGCCATCCACCCGACCGACCTGATTCCCGGGGGCCAGTTCGGCCAGGCTGATTTCGATGAAGTCGGTGAAGCTCTTCCAGCGGGACTCGAAAAACCGCTGGGCCACCGCCGCGTCCTCAAGCATGCCGTGCAGTTCCATGCGCAGGTAGTCCGGGTCGCGTGCCACACTGGCGGCGAACACCCGGGTCATGCGCAGCAGTACGCTGGCGAAATCCTCCGGCCCGCAAAGGGCTGCCTCCACGTAGCTTTCGCGCCGGCCGGCGATCTCGTCCAGCGCGGCCCCGTACAACGCCTCCTTGGAGTCGAAGTGGCGATAGAGCACGGCGGGGCTGACGCCCAACCGGCGTGCGATCTCATCCACCGACACCCCGTGAAAGCCCCGGTCGGCAAACAGCACCTTTGCCACCGCCAGGATCGAGGCCCGGCGTTCCGGGGCTTTCATGCGCCGGGTCATGTCGGGTCATGAAGTCTTGCGGATGAGGAATTCATATTCCCCGTTGCCCTCCCGGCTCGCGACCAGTTCGTGGCCGGTCTGCTGACAGAAGGCATCGAAATCCTTCACCGAGCCCGGGTCGGTGGCCACCACCTTGAGTACCTGACCGACGTTCATCGGGGTAATCGCCTTTTTCGCCCGCACAATGGGGAGGGGGCAGTTCAGGCCGCGTGCATCCAGTTCCTGGTCAAAGTCGCTCATGATTTGCCTCCATATATTTCAGTGAGTTGGAAATATATGCATGCACATCCCTGCATATAAGTGAGCGTTTACTAACTTAGGTGAAGTAAGGCATGCCGTCAAGTCACCACGGTATGGGGATGTACTGGTGCCGGGTTTGGGCTGTGCCCGGAGTGGAGAGATGGCGGGGTCTGCCTGGTCGCCGTGAACCCACCCTGTCAGGTTCTGTCCCGTGGCGGCAAACGGCTCGGAGTCCCGGGGTTTGAGGAATCGAGGGGATCGGCGATGGCGTATACTTTCCGCTCCGTTCGACAGGATGAAGTGAAAACCATGAGTATAAGTGAGTTACCCAGATGTCCGCAGTGCGGGTCGCAGTACACGTACATGGATGGCAGTCTGTACATCTGCCCCGAGTGCGCGCACGAATGGTCAATTGATGGCGAGGCAGAGACTGCTGATATGGGGCAGGTGGTCAAGGATGCCAATGGCAATGTCCTGCAGGACGGCGACAGCGTGGTTGTGATCAAGGACCTGAGGATCAAGGGTTCGTCCTCGGTGGTGAAGGTCGGCACCAAGGTAAAGAATATCCGGCTGGTCGAGGGCGATCACAATATCGATTGCAGGATCGACGGCATTGGCGCCATGCAACTGAAATCGGAATTTGTGAAGAAGGCCTGATCAGGCCAGTGCCTCGCGGAGTTCTTCCCGCCTGCTGATCGGCGGCGAGCACCGGGTGCCCGTACAGATATAGGCGATTGTTCCTTCCCGCGGTATTTTCTCGGCAAGTGCATCGGGCAGATCCGCGGCGTCATTCGGGATCGCCAGACACAGGCGCCTGGGGGCGCAGGCGGCGGCGCAATCCATCTGCCAGTCCTGGACGGCCTCGGTCTCGCCGCGCAGTATGACGGCCTCGCCGGGGTCGAGGAATTCCTCCAGGGCGTCGATCAGGCGGGTGCAGGCGAAGGCGTTCTGCTCCATCGGCAGCCACAGGGCGCGCAGGGTGGCCTCGGCGGCGTCCAGGTAGCGCGGCTCCGCCAGCAGGTGACCCAGGCGGACAAGCACGTGCGCCGCTACGCCGTTGCCGGCGGGCTGGGAGTCGTCATGCACCGGTTTGGGCCGCTGGATCAGGGCCTCGTGGTCGTCGGCGGTGAAGTAGAAGCCGCCGTCGTCGGCCTGGAAATGCCTGAGCACAACCTCGGTGAGTTCCAGGGCGAACTGCATGTCAGCGCTGTTCCAGCGCACCTGCAGCAGTTCCAGGATGGCGTCGATCAGGTAGACGTGATCGTCCAGGTAGGCATTCAGATGCGCGCGTCCGTCCTTGCAGGTGGCCAGCAGCCGGCCGTCCTGCCACAGGGTGTTGCGGATGAACTCCAACGCCTGTTCGGCTGAGTCGGCATAGTCGGGCCGCTGCAGCTGGCGGGCGGCGATGGCCATGCCGCGGATCATGAGAGCGTTCCAGGCGGTGAGGATCTTGTCGTCGCGGCCGGGGCGCACCCGCTGCTCGCGCAGGGTGAAGAGTTTGTCCCGGGCACTGTCCAGCCGGCGTTCGACCTCGGCGGTATCGATGTTCAGATCGGCGGCAATGGTATCGATGCGCGCGAATACATGCGGATACCACCGGCCCTCGAAATTGGCCGCGCGCTCCAGGCCGTAGCGCGGGGCGAAGGCGGCGTATTCCTCCGCGCTCAGCGCGGCCTGCGCTTCGTCCGGCGTCCAGACATAGAACCTGCCTTCCTCGCCTTCGGAGTCGGCATCCAGGCTGGAGTAGTAGCCGCCTTCCGGAGATTGCATCTCGCGCATCACCCATGCGGCCGTGCTGTGTGCCGTGCGGGCGAACAGCGGCTCGCCGGTGGCGGCATGCAGCTGGCTGTACAGCGCCAGCAGTGGGCCGTTGTCATAGAGCATCTTCTCGAAGTGCGGGATCATCCAGTCGTCGTCGGTGGAATAGCGGCAGAAGCCGCCGCCGATCTGGTCGTTGATCCCGCCCAGGGCCATGCGCTCGAGGGTGTGGGTGAGCATCTCCAGGGCGCGTGTGTCGGGGTTGCCCTGCCGGCGGCTGCGATCCCAGTGGCGCAGCAGCCGTTCCAGGCTGCCGGGGTGTGGAAACTTGGGTGCCTGGCCGAAGCCGCCGCGGGCCGCATCGTATTGCTCTTCCAGCTGGCGGCGCGCCACGTCCAGCGGCAGCAGGCTCAACTCGGCGGACTCGACCCGCTGCGGCGCGGCGATGGCCTGCATGGCGCGCATCAGGTCCTGGTTCTGGGTGGCGATGGCGTCCTTGCGTTCGCGGTAGAAGTCCGCGACCCGCTGCAGCAGTTCGGTGAAGCCGGGCAGGCCGAAGCGCGGCTGTTTGGGAAAGTAGGTGCCGCCGAAAAAGGGAATGCATTCCTCCGGGGTGAGGAACATGGTCAGCGGCCAGCCCCCGTTGCGCTGGGTGAGCAGGCTGTGGGCGACCTGGTAGATTTTGTCCAGGTCCGGGCGTTCCTCGCGGTCGACCTTGATGTTGACGAACAGTTCGTTCATCACCTGTGCGACCCCGGGATCCTCGAAGCTTTCGTGGGCCATGACATGGCACCAGTGGCAGGCCGAGTAGCCGATGGAAAGCAGGATGGGCTTGTCCTGGTTGCGGGCCAGTGCCAGGGCCTCCTCTCCCCAGGGATGCCAGTCCACCGGATTGTCGGCATGCTGCAGCAGGTAGGGGCTGGTCTCGCCGGCCAGGTGATTGGTCTTGACGTCAGTCATGCGGCCTCCGGACCTAACCTATATAATCTGGTGCCGACTATACCGGCCGGTTCCGGCCGAACTCAATTACACCGAGACGGCACATGGATTTATCGGTCGTGGTACCGGTCTTCAACGAAGCGGACAATATCCGGCCCCTGCTGGAGGAGATCCGCGCTGCGCTGGAAGGCCGCTTCGACTACGAGGTGATCTATGTGGACGACGGCAGCCGCGATGCCACCCTCACGCAGTTGCGCGACTGCCGGTATGAGTTTCCGCGCCTGCGCATCCTGTCTCATGCCGCCAGCTGTGGCCAGAGCGCGGCCATCCGCAGCGGGGTGCGGGCGGCGCACGCGCCCTGGATCGCCACCCTGGACGGCGACGGCCAGAACGATCCCGCCGATATCCCCCCGCTGTGGGCGCGGTTGCGTGCCGATCAGGGCAGTCCGCCCCTGTGGCTGATCGCCGGCTGGCGGCGACAGCGCCGCGACAGCGCGGCCAAACGCCTGGCCTCGCGCGTGGCCAACGGGGTGCGCCGCCGGCTGCTGGGCGACGACACGCCGGATACCGGCTGTGGACTGAAGCTGTTCCGCCGCGACGTCTTCCTCGAGTTGCCAGACTTCGATCACATGCACCGTTTTCTGCCTGCGCTGGTGCAGCGCGCCGGCGGTCGGGTGGTGTCGGTGACGGTGAATCACCGGCCGCGGGCGCGCGGGCAGAGCAAGTACGGGGTATTCGATCGGCTCTGGGTCGGCATCGTGGACCTGTGCGGGGTGGCCTGGCTGCAGCGTCGGGCGCAGCGGCCCCTGGTCTCGGAGGTGGACGCGGAGTGAACCGCCGTCTGCTGCTGCGGGGGCTGATGCTCATGGCCGGCTTCGTGCTGGCCGGGCTGGTGATGAGCCGCTACCTCAATACCGCCTGGATCGATACCCATGTGCGCGGCCAGGCCTGGGGCGGGCTGGCCTATGTCGCGGTCGGCGCCCTGTTCATCGGTGCCGGCCTGTCGCGCCAGTTCGTTTCCTTTCTCGGCGGCTATGCCTTCGGTTTCATGCCCGGGGCGGTGTACGCCCTGCTGGCCTCGGCGCTGGGTTGCATGCTGGCCTTCGGCTTCGGCCGTCTGGCCGGCCGGCGGCTGCTGCGGCCGCGGCTGGCCGGACGCATCCGCCGGGTGGACCGCTTCATCCATGACAACCCCTTCTCCATGACCCTGCTGATCCGGCTGCTGCCGGTGGGCTGGAACCTGATGGTCAACCTCGCCGCCGGAGTCTCCAGCGTGCGGCCGGCGCCCTTCTTTCTCGGTTCGGCCATCGGCTACATCCCGCAGACGGTCGTGTTTGCCCTGCTCGGCAGCGGCATGACCCTGCAGCCGGTGCTGCGCACGACGCTGTCGATCGTACTGTTCATCATCTCCGGCGCCCTCGGCATCTATCTCTATCGGCGCTACCGTCGCGGCCGCACCCTGGACGAATCCCTGGACCGGGAACTGGGGGCATGAGTTCTGTCCGTCTGCCGGTGCCGGATGCGGCCGTCCTGCCGGCCCTGGTGGCCGCGCTCATGGCGGTGGTGCTGTGGCTGCGGCCCCTGCTGCCGGTGGACGAGACCCGATATGTGGCGGTGGCCTGGGAGATGTGGCTGCGCGGCGATTTCCTGGTGCCCCATCTCAACGGCCAGGCCTACCATCACAAGCCGCCGCTGCTGTTCTGGCTGATCCAGGCCGGCTGGGCGGTCTTCGGCGTCAACGACTGGTGGCCGCGTCTGGTCGCGCCCCTGCTCTCGCTTTTCAATCTTGTGTTAGTCGTTATGCTGGCACGGCGGCTGTGGCCGCAGTTGGCGCTGGTGAGACAGCTTGCGCCCTGGCTGCTGCTCGGACTGCCGCTGTGGACGGCCTTTCTCACCCTGGTGCAGTTCGATCTGCTGCTGGTGGCCTGCACCCTGGCCGGGATGCTCGGGCTGTTGTCCGCGGCGGACGGCGCACGGCGCGGCTGGTGGTGGCTGGGGCTGGCGATCGGACTCGGCGTACTCAGCAAGGGACCGGTGATTCTGCTGCACCTGCTGCCGACGGCGCTGTTGGCCCCCCTGTGGACAGATGTCCGTCACGGCTGGCGGCGCTGGTATGCCGGCCTGCTCGGTGCCGTGGCGGTGGGCGCGGCGATCGCGCTGGCCTGGGCGGTGCCTGCGGGGATTGCCGGCGGCGCTGCCTATCGCGATGCCATCTTCTGGGGACAGACCGCGGGCCGGGTGGTGGATTCCTTCGCCCATCGCCAGCCCTGGTGGTGGTATCTGCCCTGGCTGCCTGTGCTCCTGCTGCCCTGGCTGTTGTGGGGGCGGCTCTGGCGCGGCCTGCGCTGCGGCGACTGGCGCGGGGAGCGGCAGCTGCGCTTCCTGCTCGCCTGGCTGCTGCCGGTGTTGCTCGCCTTCAGCCTGGTCAGCGGCAAGCAGGTCAAGTATCTGCTGCCGCTGGTCCCGGCCGCCGTGCTGCTGCTGGCGCGGCTGGCCGCTGCCGCTCCCGGGTTGCCGCGGCGGCCGGGACTGGCGGCGGCCTGGCTGATGCTCGGCGGCGGGCTGCTGGCCCTGGCGCCCATGCTGGTCCGTCCCGAGGCGGCGTTCTGGGTGCGGGATCTGCCGCTATGGCCGGGACTGGTCCTGGTGGGGGCCGGCCTGCTGACCCTGGCCGTGCCGCCGGTGTCGGTCCCGGCCCAGGCACGGCTGACCGCTGTGGCCACGGTACTGGTGGTGATGGCCGGCCATCTGACCGTTCTGCCGGCCGCGGCCCCTGCCTATGACCTGTGGCCGGCCGCCCGGCGTATCGCCGAACTGCAGCAGGCCGGTGCGCCGGTGGCGCATGCGGGCAGATATCATGGCCAGTTCCAGTTTCCGGGCCGGCTGCAGCGGCCGCTGACCGAGCTCGAGCGGACGGCGGTGACTGACTGGGTGCGCGCCCATCCCCGGGGCTATGTGATTCTCTACCAGGCCGACTGGCCGGGACTGGGCCCGGGTGCGGTCGCGCTCTGGCCCTATCGCAGCGATGCCGCCGACCTGGCGCTGTGGCGTGCAGCAGACCTGGCCGGCGCCCTCGAAGGGTCCGGCCGGGACACAGGGGCGCGCTGATGCAGCTGGGCCTGATCGTACTTGCCCTGTACCTGCTGATGCTGCCGGTCACCGGCATGGTGCCTGTACTGCGCGAACTGACGGTGGGCCGCTACCCGGACCTCGGTGAGTTCGCCCAGCACCTGTTCATGTCGGCCAACATGCTCGGCGCGCTGCTGTGCGTGCCGCTGGCCGGGCTGCTGTCCGACCTGTGGCAGCGGCGCCGGCCGATCATCGCCGGCGCCTTCGCCCTGAACGCCCTGTCGCTGTTCATGCTGCTGCAGGACTGGAGTTATCCCGTCTATCTGGCCTGGCGCTTCGTCGAGGGCTGTGCCCATATCACCGCATTGAGCCTGCTGATGACCCTGGCCGCGGACCATGCCCGCCGCCGCGGCAGCGGCGCGGTGATGGGACTGGTGGGGGCGGCCATCAGTCTGGGCGTGGCCAGCGGCGCCCCCCTGGGCGGCTGGCTCGGCAACACGGGGGCGGAACGGGTACTGCAGTGGGGGACGGGGCTGATGCTGCTGCTCACGCCGCTGTCCGCACTGGCGCTGCGCGACCTGCCCGTCGGGCGCAGCCACGGCGGACTGGGCCAGCTGCTGCGGGCATTGCCGGCCAACCGGCCGCTGCTGCTGCCCTATGCCTTCGCCTTCGTCGACCGGCTGACCGTGGGCTTCATCGTCTCCACCCTGTCGCTGTACCTCAGCCAGGTGATCGGCCTGGATGCGGGCCGCATCGGGCTGACCATGGCCCTGTTCCTGATCCCCTTCGCGTTGCTGACCTTCCCCGCCGGACTGTTGTCGAAGCGCTGGAACCCGCTGTTGATGATGCTGCTCGGGAGCGCGGCCTACGGCCTGACCCTGGCGGCGGTGGGGCTGGTGCCGGGCGCATCCATTCCCGGGCTGATGTTCGCCGGCGGCGTGACCGCCGCGCTCATGTACGCCCCCTCGCTGGTGCTGGTGGCCGAGTTGTCGCGGCCCGAGCACAAGGCCTTGGCCATGAGCGGGTTCAATTTCGCCGGCTCGCTCGGCTTTGTGCTGGGCCCGCTCACCGGCGGCAGTCTGGTGAGCCTGTTCGGCAGCTATACCCCGGCCTTCGTGATCGTCGGCGGGCTGGAGGTGCTGTGCGCGCTGGTCTTCCTGCCGCTGGCGCTGCGTCGCCGGCCGTAGGATGGATGAAGGCGCTTGCGCCGTAACCCATCGAACACCGCGCGCGATGGGTTGCGCTGCGCTTCACCCATCCTACCCCGGCCCTGTCCGACTTCGGTACAATGGCGGGCCTGACCGAGAAGGCCCGCCCCATGTCCCTTGCCGAAACTGCATCTGTGCTTGCCCCCCTGCGCCTGAAAAAACGCGAGGAGCGCCGGCTGCGCGCCGGCCACCTGTGGATCTACAGCAACGAGGTGGACACCCGGGCTACGCCCCTGACCGGCTTCGCGCCCGGTCAGCCGGTGCGCATCGAGGCCCACAACGGCCGACCGCTGGGCAGCGGCTATGTCAATCCGCATTCGCTCATCTGCGCCCGGCTGATCAGCCGTGATCCGGACCAGGTGCTGGACAAGTCGCTGCTGGTGCACCGGCTCAAGGTTGCCCTGTCCCTGCGCCAGCGCCTGTTCGATCAGCCCTGCTACCGGCTGTGCTACGGCGAGGCCGACGGCCTGCCGGGGCTGGTCGTCGACCGCTATGGTGATGTGCTGGCGGTGCAGCTGACCACCGCCGGCATGGAGGCCATGAAAGCGGCCGTGATCGTCGCGCTGGAACAGGTGCTGCAGCCGCGTGGCATCCTGCTGCGCAACGACGTCGAGGTGCGCCGGCTGGAAGGGCTGGAGACCTATGTCGAGACGCTGGGTGAGGTGCCGGAGCCGGTCGCGCTGAGCGAGAACGGGGCCCGGTTCGAGGTGTCGCTGCAGACAGGGCAGAAGACCGGCTGGTTTTTTGATCAGGCCGACAACCGGGTTCGGCTGCGCCGCTATGCGCGGGACGCGCGGGTACTGGATGTCTTCAGCTATGTCGGCGCCTGGGGCGTGCAGGCCGCACTGGCCGGGGCCGCGGCCGTGACCTGCGTCGACAGTTCGGGCGAGGCGTTGGCGCGGGCCGGGCACAATGCCGGGCTGAACGGCGTCGGCGACAAGATGCAAACCTGCCAGGGCGATGCCTTCGAGGTGCTCAAGGCCCTGCGCGAGGCCGATGAGCGCTTCGACCTGGTGATCCTGGATCCGCCGGCCTTCATCAAGCGGCGCAAGGACATCGAGGCCGGCACCGAGGCCTACCAGCGGCTGAACCAGCTGGCCATCCGGCTGCTGGGCCGGGACGGTTTCCTGATCACCGCCTCCTGCTCGCACCACATGCAGCCGGAGGCCTTCCGCCGGACGGTGCACCGGGCGGCGCGCCATGTGGACCGGCGGCTGCAGATCCTGGAATGGGGGCAGCAGGCGGCGGATCATCCGCGCCATCCCGCCATCGTCGAGACCGACTACCTCAAGGCGATGTACTGTCGCGTGGTGCAGGACTGAGCATGCTGACCTATCCCGATATCGATCCTGCCATCGTCCGCTTCGGCGACTTCGCCCTGCACTGGTACGGCATGATGTACCTGGTGGGTTTCATCGGCGGCTGGTGGCTGGGCCGGGTACGGGCGCAGCGGCCCGATTCCGGCTGGCAGGCACAGGAGATCGGCGATCTGCTGTTCTACGTCGCCCTGGGCGTGATCCTGGGCGGCCGGATCGGCTATATCCTGTTCTACAACTTCGGCCTGTTCCTGGAGGACCCGCTGATGCTGCTGCGCATCTGGCAGGGCGGTATGTCCTTCCACGGCGGGCTGCTGGGCGTGCTGCTGGCGATGTGGCTGTACGGGCGCCGGACCGGCCGCAGTTTCTTCCAGGTCACCGACTTCATCGCCCCGCTGGTGCCCATCGGCCTGGGCGCCGGGCGCATCGGCAACTTCATCAACGGCGAGTTGTGGGGGCGGCCCACCGATCTGCCCTGGGGCATGGTGTTCCCCTTCGTGGACAGCCAGCCGCGGCATCCGTCCATGCTATACGAGGCCCTGCTGGAGGGGCTGGTGTTGTTCATCATCCTGTGGTGGTTCTCGTCGGGGCCGAGGCCGCGCATGGCGGTCTCGGGACTGTTCCTGCTGTGTTATGGTGGTTTCCGGTTCGCGGTGGAGTTCGTGCGCGAGCCCGACCGGCACCTCGGTTATCTGGCCTTCGACTGGCTGACCATGGGGCACCTGCTGTCGGTGCCGATGGTGCTGTTCGGCGCGCTGCTGCTGTGGCTGGCGTATCGTGGGCGTCGCAGTGAGGAGTGAGGAGTGAGGAGTGAGGAGAAAATCGTGAAAGTGGCGGCCATATCTTCCCGGGCCGCCGCGCTATCTTTGCCCGTCATCCCCGCGCAGGCGGGGATCCAGTGGCCGCAGCGGTATCCGGATACCTGCATGCATCGGAATGACGCGCCAGTCAGGGTTTCCTGCAGTGCTTCACTCCTCACTCCTCACTCCTCACTCGAACAAGAGGCAACAACGTGAAGCAGTATCTCGATCTCATGCGCCATGTGCGCGAGCACGGCGTCAAGAAGGAGGACCGCACCGGCACCGGGACGCTCAGTGTGTTCGGTCACCAGATGCGGTTCGATCTGGGCGAGGGTTTCCCGGTGGTCACCACCAAGAAGCTGCACCTGCGCTCCATCATCCACGAACTGCTGTGGTTCCTGCAGGGCGATACCAATGTCAAATACCTGCATGACAACAAGGTGAGCATCTGGGACGAGTGGGCCGATGACAACGGCGATCTCGGGCCCGTCTACGGCTATCAGTGGCGCAGCTGGCCGACGCCCGACGGGCGCCACATCGACCAGATCGCGCAGGTGGTGGAGCAGCTCAAGCACAACCCGGACTCGCGTCGCATCATCGTCAGCGCCTGGAACGTGGCCGATATCGAGCGCATGGCGCTGCCGCCCTGTCATGCCTTCTTCCAGTTCTATGTCGCCGAAGGCCGGCTGTCCTGCCAGCTCTACCAGCGCAGCGCCGACATCTTCCTCGGTGTGCCATTCAATATCGCCTCCTACGCCCTGCTGACCCTGATGCTGGCGCAGGTGTGCGATCTGCAGCCGGGGGATTTCGTGCATACCCTGGGTGATGCGCATCTGTACCTGAATCATCTGGAACAGGCCGACGAACAGCTCACGCGCCGGCCCTATCCGCTGCCGGTGATGCGGGTCAATCCCGAGGTGAAGGATATCTTCGGCTTCCGTTTCGAGGACTTCGAACTGGTCGGCTACGAACACCATCCCCATATCAAGGCGCCGGTGGCGGTGTGATCATCGCCTTCGTCGTCGCTATGGATCGCAACCGGTTGATCGGCAGTCGCAACGGCCTGCCCTGGCACCTGCCGGCCGATCTGGCGCATTTCAAGCGGGTGACCCTGGGCAAGCCCATCATCATGGGCCGCAGGACCCATGAATCCATCGGCCGGGCGCTGCCGGGGCGGCAGAACATCGTGGTCAGCCGCAATCCGGCCTATCGGGCCGCCGGCTGCGATGTGGTCGATTCATTCGATGCCGCGCTGGAAGCGGCCGACGCCGCCGCGGAGGTCATGGTCATCGGCGGCGCCGAACTCTTCGCCCTGACCCTGGAGCGGGCCGGACGTATCTATCTCACCGTGATCGAACACGACTTCGAGGGCGATACCTGGCTGCCGGAGTGGGACCCGACCGACTGGGTCGAGGTCAGTCGCGAAGCGCATGCACCGGATGACAGAAACCCCTATCCCTATCGCTTCGTCCAGCTGGAGCGCCGGCGCGACTGACGTCGCCGCAGGGTGCCCCTGCGCCCTTTCACTGGAGTCCTGATTTCACCTGCTTGCGGCAGTTTTCCGGCACGGTTTCCCCGTCTGCCTCACCGGTGAATGTGACCTGCATCACAGATCCGTCAAGCCGCCCGTTTCCCCCATAACAATCGCTGTGGTGTCTGCTATTAATTAAGCCTGAATTCAGCTTGGCGGGCGCATGCTGTAGCCATCCTGAACACAACAGTATGGAGAGTTGAAATGAACGCAGTACGCAAAACCATCGTCCTTGCCATCGCAGCATTGACCCTGGCCGGCAGCGGCGCGGTGCTGGCTGCCGGCGGCGGTGGCGGTGGCGGCAATGGCATGGGCAAGGGCTACAGCAATGACAATTACGGCCAGGAGCGCAGCGCCGAGGTCCGTGAGCGCAACGAGGAGCGCAAGCTGGAACAGGACCGCGACATGGATCAGGACCGGGAACGTTATCGCGACCCGGAGGCCGAGCGCGACGCCATGAAGGCCAAGGCGAAAGCCAAGGGCCAGGGCGAGGGCAACGGCCAGGGCATGGGCTATGGCAAGAACGGCGAAGGCAAGGGCGGGCAGGTTCAGCAGCGCGACCAGGATCGCATCCATCAGGATGACGATGCGCCCCAGGGCAAGACCAAACGCTGGTGGTGGCCCTTCGACTGACGCCCGCGGGCAGTAAACGAATACACTTCCTCTGGCCTGCACTGAGGTCTTGGCCCTCCCTTCGGGGAGGGCCTTTTTTTGTTGAGTGAGGAGGATGGGTGGAACGAAGTGCAACCCATCACTTGGATCTGTCATGGCGATGGGTTTCGGCGCTGAGCGCCCGCACCTATCCTACCCGGGCCGGCGGGTGCCGGGGCAATCGATGCTGATCCGCTGCGGCGTCGGTGTGTCCAGACGCAGGGCGGTGAGCTGCCGGCCCCACACGCAGCCGCTGTCCAGCGCAAACACGCCGGGGGCGTCGGTGGTCCCCCCCAGCGAGGCCCAGTGCCCGAACAGGAGCTTCAGATCGTGGCTGGCGCGGCCGGGGACCTCGAACCAGGGCAGGAAGCCGGGCGGCTGTTTCCCGGGCGGACCGCTGTGGCGGAATTCCATGGTTCCCTCCCGGGTGCAGAATCGCAGCCGGGTGCAGGCATTGACGATGCAGCGCAGGCGGTCATGGCCGCTGAGATCCGCCGACCAGGTATCGGGTTGATTGCCGTACATGTGGGCGAGGAAGTCGCGGCAGCGGTCGTCGTCGCGCAGCACGGTTTCCACTTCGCGGCTGCAGGCCAGGGCCAGTTCCAGGTCCCACTGCGGCGGCAGCCCGGCATGCACCAGGCAGTAGCCCAACGCCGCATCGTGATGGACCAGCGGGCAACCGCGCAGCCAGTCCAGCAGCGCTTCGCGGTCGGGTGCCTCCAGGATCGGCAGCAGGGTGTCACGGGTCTTCAGCCGGTCGGCATAGCGGCTGATGGCAAGCAGATGCAGGTCGTGATTGCCCAGCACGCTGATGGCGGCCGCGCCCAGCCCGCGGATGAAGCGCAGCGTCTCCAGTGACTTCGGGCCGCGGTTGACCAGATCGCCGGCGAACCAGAGCCGGTCGACGGCCGGGTCGAACTGCAGCCGGTCCAGCAGCCGCCGCAGTTCGTCCAGGCAGCCCTGGACGTCACCGATGGCGTAGACGGCCATGGCGGCGGGTTACCTGGGGTGTTTGTTCAACGCAGAGGCGCGCAGGCGCAGAGGACGCCAGGGATATTATGGATTCCGACATGCACCGGAATGAACCGAACAGTGTCGGACGAATTTCACTGCTACGGCTGCAATCATACAAGGAAGAATCTCTGCGTTCTCTGCGCCTGCGCGCCTCTGCGTTGCGGTTTTGAAGTCCGTTCAATGCAGCGTACGCGGAATGGACAGGGTGAAGGCGGGGATCTCGGCGTCGAATTCCACGCCGTCGTCGGCGATCATCTGGTAGCTGCCGCGCATGCTGCCCACCGAGGTCTCGATCATGGTCCCGCTGGTGTACTGGAAGCGCTCGCCGGGCGTCAGGTGGGGCTGCTCGCCAACCACACCCTCGCCGCGCACCTCCTGGGTCTTGCCGTTGCTGTCGGTGATGATCCAGTGCCGCGTGAGCAGCTTGGCGGCCACGCTGCCGGTATTGTGGATGGTGATGGTGTAGGCGAAGACGTAGCGGTTGTCCTCCGGGCTGGACTGTTCCTCGATATAGCTGGTCTGTACCTCGACCTCGATATGATAGGGCGTGCTGCTCATGATGTGTCCTGTCGGTTCGCGAGTTGCATAGGATACGTATCGCGACCGCGTCTGCCAAAAACGGATCGAATAACCCCGGCCCGGAAGCGGCAATGGCCGCGGCAGACGGGCGTCGGTTCAGTCCGCGGCCGCCAGCTGCAGTGCGCCCAGCAGGCCCGGCTGGGGATGAGTGATGATGTGTACCGGAAAGCCCTGCATGAGTTCGCGCATCGCCCCCTTGGCATGGAAGGCGGCGAGGAAGCCCGGCCGTTGCAGCTGTTCCAGCAGGCGCGGGGCGATGCCGCCGGCGAGGTAGAGGCCGCCGTGGGGCAGGGTGGCCAGTGCCCAGTTGCCGGCCTGGGCGCCGTACAGACGCACGAATTCGGCCACGGCCTGTTCGGCTGCCGCGTCGCTGCCGGCGGCGGCTGCAGCGGTGATGCGCGCTGCGGCATCCGCGGCCGCCGGATCGATCGCGGGCGTGCCGTCGATCTGCCGGCACAGGAAACGGTACAGGCGCACCAGGCCGGGGCCGGACACCAGGTGCTCCCAGGAGACGCTGCCCAGCTCCGCCGCCAGCGCCTGGCGCAGTTCCCACTGCAGCGGGGTCTGCGGCGCGAAGTCGGTATGCCCGGCCTCGGCGGCGATGACCTCGCTGCCGCCGCTGGTGCAGGTCACCACGTTGGCATGGCCCAGGCCGGTGCCGGCGCCGATCACGGCGCGGTTGGCGCCGATGACCGGCCGGCCGGGCTGCAGGCAGGCCAGATCGTCCGGTTGCAGGGCGTCCAGTGCATGGCCGACGGCGGCGAAGTCGTTGATCAGCCGCACCCGCCCCAGGCCGTGGTGACGGGCAAGCGCAATGCTGTCCAGATCCCAGGGCAGGTTGGTCACCCGTGCCCGGCCCTGGTCCGGGCGGCCCAGCACCGGTCCGGCGACGGCCAGGCAGGCCCGGGCCGGCGGCGCTTCGCAGCTGTTCAGATAGTCGGCCAGCAGGTTGTCGAACGCGGCGAAATCGCTGCTGGCATAGCGACGTTCGTTGCGCCAGTCGCGCAGGTTCCCGGCCGGGGCCAGCACCAGCCGGGTGTGGGTGCCGCCGATGTCCCCGGCCAGGACCAGTTCCCGGGTCATGCCTGCAGGCCTCCCGCCGCTTGCGCGTCGAGATACCATTCCACCCGGCCCTGCGCCTTGATGCGCTGCGCCGGCAGCGGATCGGCGCCGGCGGGTGTCCCCAGCACCCGGGCGACGGCGCCGGCCTTGTCCGCGCCGGCGACCAGGAACAGCAGGTGGCGGGCGGCCTCGAGCACGGGCAGGGTCAGGGTCAGGCGCCAGTGCTCGCCCGGGCCAGGGTACACCGGTGCCACCCAGTGGGTACGCTCGTCCAGTACCGGGGTGTCGGGAAACAGCGAGGCGGTGTGGCCATCCGCGCCCAGACCCAGCAGGATGAGATCGAAAACGGGCACACCTGCCTCATTGCGGGGCAGCCTGCGCTCCAGCAGGGCAGCATAGTCGGCCGCGTCCAGATCGATCCGCCCGGGATCGGCCGCCATGGGGTGGATCTGCCCGGCGGTCAGCGGGGCGCAGGCCAGCCAGGCGCTGCGGGCCATGCCGTAGTTGCTGTCCGGGTGGTCCGGCGGTACGGCACGCTCGTCGCCGAAGTAGATCTGCAATGCCGGCCAGGGCAGCTGGTGCGACCAGTCCGGTTCGGCCAGCAGTGTGTACAGCTGCCGCGGCGTGCTGCCGCCGGCCAGGGCAAGATGGCAGGTGCCGCGTGCGGAGGCCGCTTGCCGGCACAGGGCCGTGACCCGCTCGGCCGCGGCGCGGCTGAGCGCTTCGCGGTCGGCATGGATGCGGCAGTCGAGGTGGGTCATGGCTGAAAAAACGATTGGCTGTCCGTGTCCTGCCGGATGCTCCGGATGATGGCACAAAGGACCTGGCGGGGAAACTGCAGGATTGACAGGGGTCAACACGAACGCAGGCGGAACGGCTATAGTTGTGGGTGACAGACAGTGCAAAGGAGACGGCATGTACCTCAAAGACAAAATCAATGGTGACCTGATCGAGATCCTGGACACGGGGGCCCTGTTCGACCCCTGTCGGGACGAGGTGACCGGACGCATGCATGCCGGCGAGGAAATGCAGGACCCGGCCAGCTATCCCAAGACCGGCCTGGTATTCCCCTCCGGCGAGGCGTTGCCGCGCTGCTGGGTCGATCCGAAATACCGCGGCTGAGCCGCATCCGGAGGCTACGCGACGGGGAGAATGTGACCCCCGTCACGGCAGGCAGCGCCCACCGGTCTAGAATTGCGTCGCAATTCCTCAAGTTTCGGTGCCATCGGACCGATCCTTGCATAACAAGAGGGGCGGGCAATCATGCCTGCCAGAGAGCGAGGGATATGCGACACCATTATCGAAAACCCGATCCGCTGGTCCTGCTGGCCGTGTTCGTCGGGCTGGGCGTGGTCGTGACCACCGGCACCCTGGCCGTGGGCACGGATCCGGCGCCGGCTGCCGTCACCTCGGCCGCGGCCGATCACCCGACCGTCTACGGCTACAGCCCCACGCTCCGGCGCTAAGGCTCAGGCCGGCCGGATCCGCACCGCCAGGACGTCGCAGGGCGCGCCCTGGAGCACCCCGTTGGCGGTCGATCCCAGCAGGCGGCCCAGGCCGTGGCGGCCATGGCTGCCGATCACGATCAGATCCGCCTTCTGTTCCTCGGCCACGCGCAGGATCTCGTGCTTGGTCGAGCCGGTCTCCAGATGGTGTTTGATCTCCCCCGGCCAGTCCATCGAGGCGGCCATTTCCGCGAGCTTGTTGCGCGCGGTTTCGATCACCTGGGTCTCCAGGGTCACGTCCTCCGGCAGTACCAGTTCGCTGGCCAGGTCCAGGTGCAGGAATTCCACCACGTGCACCAGCGACAGGCGGGCCTGGCCGTGGGCGGCGACCTGCATGGCGCGGCGGGTGACCTGCTCGAAGTCCGGCATGAAATCGACCGCGACCAGCACATGTGAATATTCGGACATCAGACAGGCTCCATGTTGAGGGGGGTCAGAGTGGACGGTTGGCGTCACCGACATCCTCGATGAACTGACTGTCCCCGAACGGATCGCTCGGCGCGAACAGGATGACGAACACGAAGATGGCGACGATCAGTCCGAAGCCGATCAGCATCACGAGTATATCGGTGGGCTTTTTCCTGCGCCTGGCCATGCCGGAGCCCTCCCTCCGTTGCCTGCCTGTCTCGAGTATATCGGCTGACCCCGGGCGGGGAAAGCCTGCGGTTCCATAAGATGTAGGTCGGGTTAGCCCGATAGGGCGTAACCCGACACTGGCTTCCGCATGTCGGGTTACGCTGCGCTAACCCGACCTACCATGCTGGCTTTGAAAGCCTCTGCGTTGAAATCATCCGTCCTGTAACGATGGCAGCATGCTCAGGCGGGCGAACTCCTCCAGGGTCAGGGTCTCGGCGCGGCGGCCGGGGTCGATGCCGGCGGCCTCGAGTTGCGCGGCATCGATCACGCCCTTCAGATTGTTGCGCAGAGTCTTGCGGCGCTGGGCGAAGGCCAGTCGCACCCGCCCGGCGAACCGCTCCGGATCGATGGCATAACGCGGAGTGGGCAGCGGGGTCAGGCGTACGAAGGCCGAGTCCACCTTCGGCGGCGGACGGAAGGCGCCCGGCCCCACGGTGAACAGCGGCTCGACCTCGCACAGCATCTGCAGCATCACCGACAGCCGGCCGTAGTCCTTCCCGCCGGGCGCGGCGGCCATGCGCTCGACCACTTCCTTCTGCAGCAGAAAATGCATGTCGCGGATGCAGCCGGCCTGGCCCAGCAGATGGAACAGCAGCGGGGTGGAGATGTTGTAGGGCAGATTGCCCACCACCCGCAGCGGCGGCGGCCCGAGCCGGCAGAAGTCGGTCTTCAGGGCATCGGCGCTGTGGATGATCAGCTCGCCGGCGTGGGCATGGCGTTCGCTGTCCAGCCGCGCGCACAGGTCGCGGTCCAGTTCGATCACCTCCAGCCGGCCGAGGCGTTCCAGCAGCAGCCAGGTCAGCGCCCCCTGTCCGGGGCCGATCTCCACCAGCGCCTGGCCCGGCCGCGGGTCGATGGCGGCGAGGATGCGTTCGATGCTGCCGCGGTCATGGAGAAAGTTCTGGCCGAAGCGCTTGCGCGGCCGATGGGCGGACGTCAATTTGTTTTACTCCTACGCCTTCATGATACCGCGGCTGCCGTAGGTCGGATCAGCCTGAAAGGCGTAATCCGACACCGCGCGCGGAGCCCGCGTCGGGTTACGCTGCGCTAACCCGACCTACGTAACTTGCGCGGCCGGTGGGGCGCAGTCATCCCTGACGCACCATGTCCAGGGCGGTCTCGATGGCCAGGCGCAGGCTGGCGTCGCTGGCCCGGCCGCTGCCGGCCAGTTCCAGCGCGGTGCCGTGATCGACCGAGGTGCGGGCAAAGGGCAGGCCCAGGGTGATATTCACGGCCCGGCCGAAGCCCTTGTATTTCAGCACCGGCAGGCCCTGGTCGTGATACATCGCCAGCACCGCGTCGGCCTCGTCCAGGTACCTGGGCGTGAACAGGGTGTCGGCGGGCAGCGGACCGATGAGCTGCATGTGCTCCTGCTCACGCAGTTCCTCCAGTACCGGGGCGATGATCTCGATCTCCTCGCGGCCGAGATGGCCGCCTTCCCCGGCGTGCGGGTTGAGGCCGGCGACCAGGATGCGGGGCCGCGCCAGGCCGAACCAGCGTTGCAGGTCGCGCTCGAGGATGCGCAGCACCTGCCGCAGACTGCTGCGGGTGATGTGGCGCGGGATGTCGCTCACGGCCAGGTGGGTGGTGGCCAGGGCCACGCGCAGGCCCTCGGTGGCCAGCATCATCACCACGTTCGCCGTGCCGGTGCGCTCGGCCAGGTACTCGGTGTGGCCGGTGAAGGCGATGCCGGCCTCGTTGATCACGCCCTTGTGCAGCGGCGCGGTGACCAGGGCGTCGAAACGCCCGTCGATGCAGCCATCGATGGCGGCATCCAGGGTGTGCAGGACATAGGGGGCGTTGGCCGGGTCCAGCTGGCCGCTGCGGCAGGGGCGGGCCAGCGAGATCGGCAGTACGTTCAGCCGTCCCTGGCGGTGGGTTTCGGTGGCCGGGTGCGTATCGAGTTCGACCGCCAGCCCGAGTTCGTCCGCCCGCTGCGCCAGCAGGTCGGGGTCGGCGACCACCGTCAGGGCGCAGGGCAGTTCGGCGGCGGCCAGGGCCAGGCACAGATCGGGACCGATGCCGGCGGGTTCGCCGGGGGTCAGGGCCAGATGGGCGGGTGCGGTCATGCCCCGGAGGGTGGCTCCAGCCGGTACTCGATGTAGGATTCGTCGCGCAGCCGCCGCAACCAGAGTTCCATCTCCTCGTCGGTCTTGCGCTGGCGGATCATCTCCCGGGCGCGGGCGCGCTGGTAGTCTTCCGTGCTGTCGCGCTCGCGCCGCTCCAGGACCTGGATCAGGTGCCAGCCGAAGCGACTCTGGACCGGCTCGCTGATCTCGCCCGGGGCGAGTTTGTTCATGGCCTGTTCGAACTCGGGCACCATGTCGCCCGGGTTGACCCAGCCCAGGTCGCCGCCGTTGGAGGCCGAGACCTTGTCGGTGGAATGCGAGCGCGCCAGTTCGGCGAAATCGGCCCCGGTTTCCAGCCGGCCGCGCAGCTGCTCGATGCGCAGCCGGACATCGGCCTCGCTGGTCATCTCGTCCGGCTGGAGCAGGATATGGCGCACCCGGCTCTGGGTGATGACGTGGCGCTCTTCGCCGCGCACGTCGATCAGCTTGATGATGTGAAAGCCGCTGGGGCTGCGGATCAGATCGCTGATCTCGCCCGGTTGCATGTCGCGTACGACGTCGGCGAACAGGCTGGGCAGCTGGGCAGCCTTGCGCCAGCCGAGGTCGCCGCCCTCGAGAGCGGTCTCGCTCTCGGAGACGGCCACGGCAGTCTCGCTGAAATCGGCGCCGCCGCGCAGTCGATCCAGCACCCCGGTGGCCTTGCGCTCGGCGGCCTGGATCTGTTCGGGAGAGGCGGCCTCGGGCGTGGCGATGAGGATATGGCCCAGGTGATAGTCGCGGGTCTGATCGCTCCAGGCGGTCTGGCTGGCCAGCAGGTTGTCGACCTCCTGGTCACTGATGTCGATGCGGTTGATGACCGTCTGCTGGCGCAGGCGGTTGATCATGATCTGGCTGCGCAGTTCCTCGCGGAAGGCGGCGTAGTCCATGCCCTCGCGTTCCAGGGTCTGGCGGAACTCGGTGAGGGTGACGCCGTTCTGGGCCGCGATATTGCGCAGGTTGGCGTTGAGGGTCTCGTCATCGACCTCGATGTTGTTGCGTTCGGCCACCTGCAGCTGGAGCCGCTCCATGATCAGTCGCTCCAGCACCTGGCGTTCCAGCTGGGCCGGGTCGGGCGCCTGGGTGTTCTGCTGCGCCAGCTGCGAACGCACCAGCTGCACCTTGTCCTCCAGTTCGCTGGCGAGGATGACGTCGTCGTTGACCACGGCCACGATGCGGTTGATGGGCTGGGCGGCGGCCGGCGCGGACAGGCCGAGCAGCAGGCCCAGGAACATGAATATCGGCAGGAGTCTCGTATGCATGGCGTCCATGATATCAGATGTGCCGGGGTCGGATAGCTCAGGGGCGGTAGCCGAGCACACTCTCCTCGATCAGTTCCTGGACCGGCAGCCCCAGGCTGGTCAGGCCCTTGAACTCGAACTGCAGCATGATCGCGAGGTTGCGCTCGCCGGAACTGCCGGCGGTGCCGCTGGTGACCGAGTTGATGAAGTCGCGCACCGCCAGCCGGGCGATCCAGCAGCAGCTTTCGTATTCCACCCCGGCCAGGGCCTCGAGCAGCTGGTCGTCCTCCAGCGAGTAGTACCAGCGGCCCACGGCGTGCCAGCGCTCGGTCAGGTACCAGAAGCCGTTGATGTCGACCTGCTCCAGGGTGCCGTCGCGGAAGCGGTGCGAGAGATTGAGGATATGGCGCGCATCCGGTCGGTATTGCAGACGGTAGCTCTGGCGGTCGACCCGCTCGGCCTCGGGGTCGTACTGGATGCCGGCGTTGAAGCTGAGCGCCCGGGTGATGTTCAGGTTCAGGTCGGCGACGATGTTGGAACTGTCACGCGTCTCGGGTGCCTGTCCCGGGTTGAGGGTCACATCGCGGTCGCGGAAGTAGTACAGCTGACCGATGCCGAAGCGCAGCCGCTCATAGCCGGTGCGCGGGTCCAGGATGCGCGAGGTGATCGCGGCGGCCAGCTGGTTGGCGTCGCCGAAGCGGTCGCGGCCGCTGAAGCGGTTGACCGCGAACAGCTGCGAGAAGCGGAAGTCGGACAGGCCGGTGTCGAAGCGCGGGATGTCGTCCTGGTCCTCGTGCGGTGCGTAGAGATAGAACAGCCGCGGCTCCAGTGTATGCAGGTAGGTGTCGCCGCCCAGCCGCAGGTCGCGTTCCAGGAACAGGGTGGCGTCCAGGAAGCCGTAGGGGACGGTCAGGTCGGGTTCCTCGGGGGCGCCTGCGGCGGTGTTGTCCAGCTGGTAACGGGTGTGGAACAGACCCGCGCCGGGCGTGATGTGATAGGCGTTGCGCAGCCAGGGCAGTTCCAGTACCGGTTCCAGGTGCCCGCGGGTGCCGGTGACGCGGGTGTCGTGCTCGAAACGTACCAGTTCGCTGTTGAGGCGCAGGTCCAGCCCCCAGGGATTCCAGCCCGGGGCCGGGTGGGCGCTGAACAGCAGCTGGGGCAGGCGCTGCAGCGGTTCGGTGGTGATGCTGGGGTCGGCGACCACATAGTCGTCGACGCGGCCGGTGAGATTCCAGCCCCGGCCCTGATAGCGGGCCTGGGCATAGCGGCGGATATAGGTACGGCTGGTGTCGTCCAGATTGCTGCCCAGGTCTTCGAAGTAATGGCGGTCGGAGATGTCGAGAAAATCGATCTGGGTGCTCAGATGCGGGCTGATCCGGGCCTCGTGCTCGAAGCCGAGCAGGTAGCGATCGTCGTCGAATTCCTGATCCGCGGGCAGCCCCTCCAGATCCAGCTGGCCTGAGTGGCTTGGCTGCAGGAAGCGGTACTCACCGATCAGCTGTACGCCGCGCTTGCTCATCAGACGCGGCGTGATGGTGGCGTCATGGTTCGGTGCGATGTTCCAGTAATAGGGGATGGAAATGTCGGCCCCCGTCTCTTCCGAAGCGCCCAGGCTGGGCACCAGAAACCCGGACTTGCGCCGGTCGTCCAGCGGAAAGCTCAGGTAGGGCGTGTACAGGATGGGGACGTCCTTGACGCGCAGGGTGGCGTGCCAGGCCCGGCCCTCACCCTTGTCGGTGTGCAGATAGACCTCGCGGGCCTGGATGTGCCAGTCGTCGCGGCCGGGATCGCAGGTGGTGTAGGTGGCCCCTTCCAGGCGCTTGAGGATGTCGGAGTCCTGGTACACGACCTCGGCCTGGCCGCGGCCGTGGCGTTGCGGGACCTGGTAGATCACCTGGTGGATCTCGCCGGTGTCGTCGGCCAGGTTGAGATGGCCCCATTGGCCCTGGGTCAGGATGTCGGGCTGCTCGATGCGCAGGTTACCTTCGGCCTCGACCCGGGAAGCGGCGTCGTCATAGGTCAGGCGATCGGCCAGGATGCGCTCGCCGTCGCGTTCGACCAGGGCGCTGCCGGTCAGGACATAGATCTGCTGCTGACGGATCTCGGCCTGATCGCCTTCGAGGTAGGTCTGACGCCGGTCCGGTGCCGGCAGCGGTGCCGACGGTGCGGCGGCGGGCCGGCACAGCCGCCAGGTGGGGTCGGCGGCCGGCGGCGTGGCTGCAGGGGCCGCGGCAGGTGCGCGGCCGGTTGGCGGCGAGCTCGGGGCAACCGCAGCGGGCGCGGCCGCTGTCGGCGGCGGTGTGGTGCCGCCCGTGGCCGGCACGGCCGGTGCGGTGGCGGTCGCCGCCGCGGCCGGTCGGCAGTCCCAGCCGTCGCCAGCGGCGGCCGGTCGGCACTGCCAGGGTGTGGCGGCCTGGGCCGGGGACAGGCTGGCAGCCAGCACGGCGGTGCTGCAGGCCGCGCGGGTCAGCAGGGTCAAAACAGGGGATCGGCTCACGGTCGGCTGTATATTTATGTTTGCAAAGGCTCCTGGCGGGCGCCCCGTAAAATCGCATAGAATGGGTTTTCCTTCAAATCCCGCCGCTTCCGACACCGTAAAACCCCGCCCCGTGATTCGATCCAGGTTCCCGTACAAATCCCTGTCGCTGCTGGCCCTGGTCGCGATTGCCGTCGCCCTGGTGCTGACCCGGCCGGCCCCGCCGCCGGCTGCGGGCGAGCCGCCGCCGCTGCGGGTACGGGTCGCGACCGTGGCGCAGGAGGACGTCACGCCGCTGGAGCGGGTCAGCGGCCGGCTGCAGGCCGCGCGCCAGAGCCGGCTGCGGTTCGAGGTCGGCGGCCAGGTGGAGCGGCGCCGGGTGGAGCCGGGGATGCAGGTCGGCGCCGGCCAGCCGCTGCTGGAACTGGACGCCGCCGATCTGCGTGCCGCCGTGACCGAGGCCCGGGCCGGGTTCAGCCAGGAACAGACCCAGATCGAGCGCGACCGGCGGCTGCTGGTACTGGCGCGGGACAATGTGGCGTTGCAGCGGGACGAGGTGCGGCGGCTGGAATCGCTCAGCGCGCGCGAACTCGGCTCGGCCAGCCAGCTCGACGCGGCCCGCGGGCAGCTGCTGCAGCTGGAGGCTGAACTGGCCCGGCTGCAGGCCGGCGTGGACACCGCCGAGGCGCGCCTGGCGCTGCGCCGGACCGCGCTGGAACGGGCCGAACGCGACCTGGCGCGCAGCGTGCTGAAGGCGCCCTTCGCCGGTGTGGTCAATGCGGTCGCGCTGGAGACGGGCGACTATGTCACCCCCGGGGGCGAGGCGGTGACGCTGGTCGATCCGACGGCGCTGGATTTCTATGCCGAGTTGCGCGGCGAGGTGGCGCGCGCCCTGGCCCCGGGGCAGGCGGTGACCGTCGAGGTCGACGGCCGGATGCTGGAGGGGCGCATCCTGGCCCTGCAGGCCGAGCCGGACGAGACCACCTTCACCCACGCCGTGCGGGTACGCCTTGACGGGGCGCAGGCCAGTCCGGGTGAGCTGGCCATGGCGGCGTTTCCCCTGCGCCGGCGCGAGGCCGCCCGGCTGATTCCGGTGACCGCGGTGCTGCGCGACGAGGGCCGCAGCTATGTGTTCCGGGTGACCGACGGCCGGCTGGAACGGCTGCCGGTCGAACTGGGGCTGCGTCTGGATTCACGCTATATCGTCCGCACCGGGCCGGCGGCGGGGCAGGTCATCGTGGCCCGTGACGTGGCCGCACTGAGCGACGGCCAGCCGGTCGAGATCGTCGGCGACTAGCTGCAGCCTTCCATGATTCGTTATGCCATCGACCATCCCCTGATCATCAACCTGCTGCTGGCGGTGGTGGTGATCATCGGCGTGACCTCCTGGCAGGCCATGCCGCAGGAGATGTTCCCGGTGGTGGAGAAGGACATGGTGCGCATCGACACCGTGTTCGAGGGTGCCTCGCCCGAGGAGGTCGAGCAGCAGGTGACTCTGCCCATCGAGGACGCCTTCGACGGCATGTCCGACATCGAGACCCTGACCTCGACCAGCAACGAGGGCCTGTCCAACGTCACCATCGAACTCAAGCCCACCGCCGACGTGGACCAGTTCATGCGCGACGCCCAGACCGCGCTGGACCAGATCGACGATCTGCCCGAAGAGGCCGAGGAGCCGGAACTGCGCCGGCTGGAGACGCGGTTTCCGGTCATCAGCATGAGCCTGTACGGCGAGGTGGCGCGCGGCTATCTCTACGACACGGCCGAGGACGTCAAGCGGCGCATGCTCAACGTGCCGGGTGTGGCGGCGGTGGGCGTGGCCGGCGACCGCGAATGGGAATTGTGGATCGAGATCGACCCGCATGTGCTGGCCGCCTACCGGGTGGCGGTCCCCGACCTGGTGCGGGCGGTGCGCGAGAACCTGCGCGATCTGCCGGGCGGTTCGATCGAGGCCGCCGAGGGCGACATCCTGCTGCGCGGCAAGGGCGCCCGGCCGCAGCCGCAGGACGTGGCGCAGATCGTGGTCCGCGCAAGCCCCAGCGGCGGCCAGCTCACCCTGGGCATGCTGGCCGAGGTCGGGCTGCGGCTGGAGGAGCCGCTCACTCTGGGCCGTTTCAACGGCAAGCCCTCGGTCAACCTGACCGTGACCAAGACCGCCGATGCCTCCACCATCGAGGTGTCCGAACGCATCCGCGCCCTGGCCGCACAGCTGGATCGCGAACTGCCGCCCAGCATCCGCACCGGCCTGTTCAGCGATCTGTCGGTGTACGTGAAGAACCGCCTGGACACGGTCAAGTCCTCCGGCGCCGTGGGGCTGGTGCTGCTGTTGCTGTCGCTGTATCTGTTCCTCAATTTCCGCATCGCGCTCATTACGGCGCTGGGCATCCCGGTCTCATTCCTGGTGGCGGTGGCGGCCATTCACTACCTGGGCTTCACCATCAACATGGTGTCGCTGTTCGCCTTCCTCATCGCCCTGGGCCTGATCGTCGACGACGCCATCATCGTCAACGAGAACATCTACCGTCACATGGAGGAGGGACTGCCCGCCCGCCAGGCGGCCGAGACCGGCGCGCGCGAGGTGTTCTGGCCGGTGGTGGCCTCCACCGCCACCACCATAGCCGCCTTCATTCCCATGTTCGCCATCGGCGGCACCATGGGCGCCTTCATCCAGGTCATCCCGGTGGTGGTCAGCGCCGCCCTGCTGGGCTCGCTGTGGGAGGCCTTCGGCGTGTTGCCCTCGCATGCCAACGAACTGCTGCGGGTGCGCCCGCGCGGCGCCCGGGCCACCCGCATCGACTGGCAGGGCTGGCTGAAACGCTACCTCGGCGTACTCGACTGGAGCCTGCGCAACCGTTACTTCGTCACCCTGTTCGCGCTGCTCACGCTGGTGCTGGCGCTGGCCTATGCGCTCACGCGCCTGCCCTATGAGCAGTTCGGCAATGTCGACATCGGCCAGTTCTTCGTCAACGCCGAGGCGCCCAACACCTACAGCCTGGAGGACTCCGAGCGCCTGGCGCGCGACATGGAGCGGATCGTGTTCGAGACCCTGGACGAGCATGAGTTGGACACCCTGCTGACCAACGTCGGCGTGAGCCTGATCGATTTCAACCGCTCGAAAATGGGCAGCCATTACATCCAGCTCATCATCGACCTGAAGAAGCCCCGGCCGCGCGGTTTCATCGAGCGCTTCGTCAACCCGGTGGTGAATCTGAGCTTCAGCTGGGAAGGCGAGCGCGAGCGCAGGACCGAGGCCATCATCAACGATATCCGCCAGCGCCTGCAGCAGCTGCCGGGGCTGCAGCGCATGTCCATCCTGCGCCCGCAGGGCGGGCCGGCCGGGGCCGACATCGAGGTCGGGGTGGTGGGGCGCGACATCGAGCGGCTGCGGGTCGAGGCCGAACGTGTCATGGACTGGCTGCGCCGTCAGCCCGGCGTGTATGACGTGCAGCAGGACCTGGAGACCGGCAAGCTGGAATACCTCTACCGGCTGAACGCGCGCGGGCGCGAACTGGGCGTGACCCAGGAGCAGCTGGCGCAGGCGGTGCGCACCGGCTACCTGGGCCAGGAAGTGGTGCAGGTCACCCACCGCGAAGAGCGTATCCCGGCCCGGGTCATCTACACCGAGCCGGTGCGCGAGCAGGCGCAGCTGGAGGCGCTGCCGGTGGTGCTGACCGACGGCCGGCTGGTCTATCTGGGCGATGTGGCCAGCCTGGAGCTGGACCGCGGCCTGAGTACCATCCACCGTCGTGACGGTCAGCGCCTGGCCACCATCACCGCCGAGGTTGACAGCCGGATCAACACCTCGCTGGAGGTGGCCGACGGCCTGCGCGCGGCCTTCCCGGAACTGGACCGCGCCGACGGCGACTACCGGCTGCTGTTCCTGGGCGAGAAGAAGGAGGCGGCCGATTCCATGGCCGATGCCCGGCGGGCATTGATCATTTCGCTGTTCATCATCTTTCTGATCCTGGCGGCGCTGTTCAATTCCATCCTGGATCCGCTGGTGGTCATGTTCGCCATCCCCTTCGGCCTGGTCGGGGTGGTGTTCGGTCATGCCCTGTTCGATTACAACCTGCAGTTCCTGTCGGTGATCGGCTTTCTGGCCCTGACCGGCATCGTGGTCAACGATTCCCTGATCCTGGTGGATTTCGCCAAACGGCGCCGGGCGGAGGGGCTGGACCGCATCCAGGCCCTGATCGAGGCCGGCCGGGTGCGCATCCGGCCGATCCTGCTCACCAGCGTGACCACCTTCCTGGGGATCTCGCCGCTGATCTTCTTCGCCAGCGGTCAGACCGCCTTTCTCTCGCCCATGGCGGTGAGCCTGGGATTCGGGTTAATGTTTGCCACGGCGCTGATTCTGGTCGGGGTGCCCTGTTTCTATCTCATCGCCGATGATGTACGGGCGAAGGTGAGGGGCCGATGGCTGCCGGCAAAGCCTGTAACGCAGGATGGGTGAAGGCGCTTGTGCCGAAACCCATCGTCGTCTGCCATGTTGATGGGTTACAGCGCTCCGCGCTTCCACCCATCCTACGCTCGAAAACAAGGAGTCCCATTGGACGAACGCCTCGAACAACTCAAGCAATGGCTCGCCGACATCGGCCAGCCTTTCGACGCCATCGAGCCGGCCTCGGCCGATGCCAGTTTCCGCCGCTATTTCCGTCTGACCGACGGCGAGTCCACCCGCATCATCATGGACGCGCCGCCGGAGAAGGAGGACAGCGCCCCCTTCGTGGATATCGCCGCCCGCCTGCAGGAAGCCGGGGTCAACGTGCCCGAGGTGCTGCAGCAGGACCTGGCCCAGGGTTACGTGCTGCTGAGCGACCTGGGCCATACCCTGTATCTCGATGCCCTGGACGCGGATACCGTCGAGGGGTTGTACGCTGATGCCCTCGATGCCCTGGCGGCCATGCAGGCCGGTGCCGATATCAGCGGGCTGCCCCCCTATGATACGGAACTGCTGGAGCGGGAGATGCGCCTGTTCACCGACTGGCTGCTGCAGCGCCAACTCGGTCTCGAACTGAGCGATGTGGAACGCAGCCTGCTGGAGACGGCCTTCGCCGGCCTGATCGACAATGCCCTGGCGCAGCCGCAGGTGTTCGTGCACCGGGACTACCACTCCCGCAACCTGATGCTGCTGCCCACCCACAACCCCGGCATCATCGATTTCCAGGACGCCGTGCGCGGACCGCTGACCTATGACCTGGTCTCGCTGCTGCGCGACTGCTACATCGCCTGGCCGCGCGAGCGCGTGAACGCCTGGGCGCTGGGTTTTCGTGAACTGGCCATCCGCTCCGGCGTACTGGCTCGGGAGACCGCCACCGAGCAGGACTTCCTGCGCTGGTTCGACTGGATGGGGGTGCAGCGCCATCTCAAGGCCGCCGGCATCTTCGCCCGCCTCAATCTCCGTGACCGCAAACCCGGCTATCTCAAGGACATCCCCCGCACCCTGGCCTACATCGTCGAGGTCGCGCCGGATTACGCGGAACTGCAGCCACTGGGCGAATTCATCCGCGATCGGGTGCTGCCCGGACTGGACTGAGTCAGACGGGATCGCTTCTTTGTGTCGATTGTCCGTTTTGTGGTTAAGTTGAGCCCATGAAAGCCATGATCCTGGCCGCCGGCCGCGGCGAGCGCATGCGGCCGCTGACCGACCATACCCCCAAGCCGCTGCTGCCGGTGGCCGGCCGGGCGCTGATCGACTATCACCTCGAGGCGCTGGCCCGGGCGGGGCTGCGCGAGGTGGTGATCAATCATGCCCATCTGGGCGTGCAGATCGAGGCCGCGCTGGGCAATGGCAGCCGGCACGGGCTGCGCATCAGTTATTCGGCCGAGCCCGAGGGGGCGCTGGAGACCGGCGGCGGCATCCTGCAGGCGCTGTCCAAACTCGGACCGGATCCGTTCCTGGTCATCAATGGCGACATCTGGACCGACTATGACTATGCCCGGCTGCCGCAGCGACTCGACGGGCTGGCGCACCTGGTGCTGGTCGACAATCCGCCCCAGCATCCCGACGGCGATTTCCATCTCCACCCCGACGGCCGACTGCGCGAGACCGGTGGGACGCGCCTGACCTTCAGCGGCATCGGCGTCTATCATCCGGACCTGTTCACCGGCTGCGAGCCGGGCCGCTTCCCGCTGGCGCCGCTGCTGCGCCGGGCCATCGCGCAGGGGCAGGTCAGCGGCGAACACTTCACCGGCCGCTGGGTCGATGTCGGCACGCCGGAAAGGCTGCGCGAGTTGGACCGTGCATTGATTGCCGCCGCCGGGAGTCCGGACTGACATGGGCCAGGAGATCCAGCAGTACCATTTCAGCAGCGCCGATTTCGACAGCTTCCGGGAGCGCGTGCGCAACGAGACCCTGCGCCTGGCGGAGTGGTTCCGCGACGGGGCCTTCTCCACCCGCGACCGGGTGATCGGGCTGGAACTGGAAGCCTGGCTGATCGACCGCGAGGCGCAGCCGGCGCCCATCAACACCGAGTATCTACGAACCCTCAACGACCCCATGGCCGTGCCCGAACTGGCCCGCTTCAATATCGAACTCAACGTGCATCCCCAGCCGTTGACCGGCACGGCCCTGTCGAAGCTGCATGCCGACCTGCGCCGCACCTGGGAGCACTGCTACCACGTGGCCGAGGACTTCGACGCCCGGCTGCTGATGACCGGCATCCTGCCCACCCTGGAGGACCGGCACCTGGTCATGGCCAACATGTCGGAGATGAAACGCTACCGGGCGCTGAACGAACAGGTGCTGCTGCAGCGCCAGGGCCGGCCGCTGCGGCTGGACATCCGCGGCAACGAGACCCTGCGCACCGAACACCGGGACGTGATGCTGGAATCCGCCTCGACCTCCTTCCAGTTGCACCTGAAGGTCAATCTCGACCGTGCCGCCCGCTACTACAACCTGGCGCAGATGCTGTCGGCGCCGCTGGTCGCCGTGTCCGCCAACTCGCCCTACCTGTTCGGGCGCGACCTGTGGGACGAGACCCGCATCCCGGTGTTCGAGCAGTCGGTCGAGGTCGGCGGCCACGCCGCCGCCTCTCACGGCCCGGTGCACCGGGTCAGCTTCGGCACCGGCTATGTGCACGGCTCGCTGTTCGAGACCTTCCAGGAGAACTGCGACCACTTTCCGGTGCTGCTGCCGATCGAATACGATGTGCCGCCGGAGCAGCTGGCGCACCTGTGCCTGCACAACGGGACCATCTGGCGCTGGAACCGGCCGCTGATCGGCTTCGACGACGACGGCACCCCGCACCTGCGCATCGAGCACCGGGTGATCCCGGCCGGACCGACCCTGGCCGACGGCATCGCCAATGCCGCTTTCTTCTACGGCCTGATCTTCGAATTGGGCGAGCGTGACGAGGTGTTGGAATGGCGGCTGCCCTTTGCCACTGCACGTGACAATTTCTACGCCGCCGCGCGCCACGGCCTGGAGGCCCAGGTCACCTGGTTCGACGGGAAGCGGGTACGCATGCAGGCCCTGCTGGTCGACAAACTGCTGCCGCTGGCACGCCGTGGGCTGGAGCGGTTGGAACTGGATGGCGATGACATCGAGCACTACACCGGGATCATCAGGCAGCGCCTGCGCAACGGCTGCAACGGCGCCGCCTGGCAGCGGGCCTGGGTGGCCCGGCACGGTCGTGACTGGCAGGGGCTGACCGAGGCCTGCCTGGAGCGTCAGCGCACCGATACGCCGGTGCATGAGTGGGATATCTGAACCGACATGCTCAATATCAGCGAACGGATACCCGATGGTTTGTTGAGCGCCGAGGCCACCGAGTTGGAGGCGCTGTTCGGCGGTCCCACCCTGCTGCACCTGCCGGGGCGGCAGGAAGCGCCCCTGTTCGTCTCAGTGCTGCTGCACGGCAACGAAGACACGGGCTTCTATGCCGTGCGCAAGCTGCTGAACATGTATCAGGGTCGGGAACTGCCGCGGGGCCTGTCGATCTTCTTCGGCAATGTTGCTGCCGCCGCTCAGGGTCGTCGGCGGTTGGACGGTCAGCCCGACTACAATCGGGTCTGGCCCGGCAGCGAGCAGCCGGAATGCGCCGAGCAGGCCATGCTGCGCGAGGTGGTGCAGCAGATGGAGGCGCGCAGGGTATTCGCGGCCATCGACGTGCACAACAATACCGGCCTGAATCCGCATTACGCCTGCGTCAACCGCATCGATCACCGCTATTTCCACCTGGCGACCCTGTTCTCGCGCACCCTGGTCTACTTCACCCGTCCGCGCGGCGTGGCCTCGCTGGCCTTCGCGCCCCTGTGCCCGTCGGTGACAGTGGAATGCGGACGTCCGGGCCAGGCCCATGGCGTGGACCATGCCATGGAGTTCATCGAGGCGGCGCTGCACCTTTCGGAGATTCCGGTGCATCCGGTGGCCCCGCATGACATCGATCTGTTCCATACCGTGGTCACGGTCAAGGTGCCGGACGGGATCGACTTCGGGTTCGGTCGCCCGGGTGCGGCCCTGGACTTCCTGCCCGATATCGATCATCTGAACTTCCGTGAACTGTCCACGGGCACCGAGCTGGCGCGGGTGAACGGCGTCGGCGGGGAACTGCTGGAAGCGCGTGACGAGCGCGGCCGCAATGTATGGGACGAGTACTTCTACATTGAAGATGACCGGCTGCGGCTGCGGCGCCCGGTCATGCCCTCCATGTTCACCCTGGATGAGCGCATCGTGCGTCAGGACTGCCTGTGCTACCTGATGGAGCGCTACGAACTGGTGCCGCCGGAGCAGGACTGAAACCATCCCTTGCCCATGCGTCTGCTGACTGCCATCACGCCCCACGGCTACGGCCACGCCGCCCAGGCGCTGGTCGTGCTCGAGACCCTGTGTGCGCGCCGGCCGGACGTCGAACTGCACATCGCCACGAACGTTCCCGAGGCCTTCCTGCGCAGCCGCCTGCCGCATCCCTTCCGCTATCACGCCCACGCCACCGACTTCGGCCTGAAGATGAGTTCGGCCCTGGAGATCGATCTGCCGGCCAGCGCCGAGGCCTACGCCTCCCAGCTGCGGTTGTGGGATTCGCTGCTCGAGGCTGAAACCCGCTTTCTCGATGCGCTGCGCCCCGACCTGCTGCTTGCCGATGTGCCCTACCTGCCATTGGCAGCCGCGCAGCGGTTGGGCGTGCCCGCTGTGGCGCTGTGCTCGCTCAACTGGGCCGATATCCACACCCACTATTTCCATGACCGGCCCGAGGCAGGGCAGGTCCGGGAACGGCTGCTCGCGGCCTACAACAGTGCTCGGGTGTTTCTGGCACCGGAACCGCACATGCCCATGCCCGATCTGGTTAACCTGCGGACCATCGGGCCATTGGCGCGCGCGGGCGTGAACCGCCGCGCGACAATCGATGCCAGGCTGGGCCTTGCCCCCGACGACCGCCTGGTGCTGATCGCGCTCGGTGGGGTGCAGGGCCGGTTGCCTATGGAGCGGTGGCCGCGAACCCCTGGCCTGCACTGGCTGGTCCGGGAGGACTGGCGGGTGGAGCGTCCCGATTGCCATGCCATCGAGTCGCTGCAGATGCCGTTCACGGATATCCTCACCAGCTGCGACGCCCTGCTGGGCAAGATCGGTTACGGCACCGTCGCCGAATGCGCGGTCAATTCAACCCCCATGCTGTATATCCCGCGCGCCGACTGGCCGGAGGAGCCGTATCTCGCCGATTGGCTGGGACATCACGGTGCCACAGCTCGGATCGACGCCGGCCAGGCGGAGACGGGCGATTTCGGTCCCACTCTGGAGGCGCTGCTGGATCAGCCGCTGCCGTCACCCCCGGCGCCGAGTGGGGCGCAGACAGCGGCGCAGTGCCTGCTCGAGATGCTCGGAGTCTGAGCCGCTCAGCCCTCCAGGTGGCCGGACATCACCAGCGGGGCAACCCAGTAATGAACATCGCTGCCGTTGAAATCGCGACGCAGCCCCTGCAGCAGGTGTTCTATCCGTTCGGATCCGGCATGGACCTGGAACTGCACCCGGCGTTGGCGGCCGCTGACCTGTTCGGCCAGCGACAGCTGGCCGTGGCGGGAGCTGTGGCCACTGACCGGTTGAGTGGTGAAACCGGCGCCCTCGCCATGTTCCAGCAGCCAGTCGATCAGCGCCTCTTCCAGTGCCGGCGGTGCAGTCAGGACCAGCAGATGGTGTTCCGGGTTCATGCATCGCTCCTCGATTCGCCATAGCGTTGATAGAGAATGGGCAGCAGCACCAGGGTGAGCAGGGTGCAGGTGACCAGACCGCCGATCACCACGATGGCGAGCGGTCGCTGGATCTCCGAGCCCGGGCCGGTGGCGAACAGCAGCGGTACCAGCCCGAAGGCGGCGATGGTCGCGGTCATCAGCACCGGCCGCAGGCGCCGCAGTGCCCCCTGGATTACCACTTCCGCCAGCGCCAGGCCGCGGGCGCGCAGTTGGTTGAAATAGGTGAGCATCACTACCCCGTTCAGTACCGCGATGCCGAGCAGGGCGATGAAACCGACCGAGGCCGGCACCGACAGGTATTCGCCTGACAGCCACAGCGCGACTACGCCGCCGATCAGGGCGAAGGGGATGTTGGACAGTACCAGCAGGGCTTGGCGCACCGAGCCGAAGGTGGAGAACAGCAGCAGGAAGATCAGGCCCAGGGAGACAGGCACCACCAGTCCCAGCCGGGCGGCGGCGCGTTGCTGGTTCTCGAACTGGCCGCCCCACTCGACATAGTAGCCGGTGGGCAGTTCCACCTGCTCGGCTACCGCCCGGCGGGCGGCATCGACGAAGCCGACCAGATCGCGGCCGCTGACATTGCTGCGCACCACAACGAAACGCTGGCCGCGCTCACGCGCCACCGAGACCACGCCCTCGACCCGTTCGATGGACGCGAGTGAGGACAGCGGCACCAGCCGGCCGTCGGGCAGGGCGATCTGCTGTTCGGCGAATCGGACCGGCGAGTCGCGCAGGTTTTCCGGGCCGCGCAGAAGCAGCGGGGTGCGCTGGATGCCTTCCTGCACGATGCCGAGGCGGCGACCCTCGATCTGGGCGCGCAGCAGGGTCTCCAGCCGGTCCGCATCCAGACCCAGCCGGCCGGCCGCGACCCGATCGATGACCAGGCGCAGGTACTGCATGCCGTCATTGCGGCTGGTGAAGACATCGGAACTGCCGGCCACCGTCTTCAGTACGGCGGCGATCGCCTCGGCCCTGGCATTGAGTACCTCCAGGTCGCTGCCGTAGAGTTTGACCGCCACATCGCCGCGCACCCCGGTCAGCATTTCGGAGACCCGCATCTCAATTGGCTGGGTGAAGCCGTAGTTCACGCCGGGGATGCGATCCAGTACGGTGCGGATCCTGTCCTTCAGCGCGGCCTTGTTCGTCACCGTCCACTGGTCACGTGGTTTCAGTACCAGGAAACTGTCGGTTTCGTTCAGGCCCATCGGGTCCATGCCGATCTCGTCGGAGCCGGCGCGGGCAACGATGCGCTCGACCTCGGGGACGGCCTTGAGAATGGCCTGCTGTATCCGGCGGTCGAGTTCGGCCGACTGCTCCAGGGTGATCGAGGGCAGCTTCTCCAGCTGCACGATCAGGTCGCCCTCGTCCATGGTGGGCATGAAGGTCTTGCCGATCTGGGTATAGAGCACCGCGGCGCTTACGAACAACACGAGTGCAGTGATGATGACAATGCGGCTGTTGTTCAGGGCCCAGCCCAGCAGGGGTTTGTACAGCGACTGCAGCTTGCGTGGCAGCCAGGGTTCCTCGTGGCTCACCTTTTTGAGCAGAAAGGAGGCCAGCACCGGGATCACGGTCAGCGACAACAGCAGCGAGCCGCCCAGGGCGAATACGATGGTAAGGGCCACCGGCGTGAACAGCTTGCCCTCCAGGCCCTGCAGGGTTAGCAGCGGCAGGAATACGATGATGATAATGGCGATTCCGGAGGTTACCGGCACCGCCACCTCGCGGGCGGCGCGGTAGACCAGGTGCAGCCGCGGCAGGTTGCGCGCACTCTTCGTGTCGGCCAGCTGACTGACGATGTTTTCCACCACCACCACGGCGGCGTCGACCAGCATGCCGATAGCGATGGCAAGCCCGCCCAGACTCATGAGGTTCGCCGACAGGCCGAACTGGCGCATCAGGATGAAGGTGACGAGTGCGGCCAACGGCAGCACCAACGCCACCGTGACGGCGGCGCGCAGATTGCCGAGGAACAGCATCAGCAGTACCAGCACCAGTACGGTGGCCTCCATCAGCGCCCTGGATACAGTGTGTACTGCGCGCTGGACCAGATCGCCGCGGTCGTAGAAGACCTTGACCTCAACGCCCTGCGGCAGCGCGCTCTGGATGTCGGCGAGTTTGGCGCGCACACCATCGACCACCTCGCGGGCATTGGCGCCGCGCAGGCCGAGCACCAGGCCCTGCACTGCTTCCTTTCCCCCGTTCTGAGTCACGGCGCCGTAGCGGGTCACCGCACCGATGCGCACCTCGGCGACATCGGCGACCTGCACCGGCAGGCCATCCACGCTCTTGACCACGATGTTGCGTACGTCGTCGAGGCTGTGGATACGCCCCTCCGCACGCACCAGCAGCGCCTCCTCGCCGGCGTTCATGCGGCCGGCGCCGTCATTGCGGTTGTTGGCCATGATGGCGTCGGCGATATCGCTGCCGGTCAGGCCGCGGGCGGCCAGGCGGTTCGGGTCGGGCACGATCTCGAAGCTGCGCACATAGCCGCCCAGGGCATTGACGTCGGCCACGCCGGGCACTGTGCGCAGGGCCGGACGAATGGTCCAGTCCAGCAGGTTGCGGCGTTCCATCAGTGACAGGCCGTCGCCCTCGATGGTGAACATGAACATCTCGCCCAGTGGTGTGGTCATGGGCGCGATGCCGCCGCTGATTCCTTCCGGCAGGTCGCCCCAGATGGTGTTGAGGCGTTCGGCCACCTGCTGGCGGGCCCAGTAGATGTCGGTGCCCTCGGCGAAATCCAGCGTGATATCTGTCAGGGCATACTTGGCCACAGAGCGCAGCATCACCTGGTCAGGAATACCGAGAAGCTCCACCTCGATGGGAGCGGTGATGCGGGCCTCAACCTCCTCCGGGGTCATGCCGGGCGCCTTGACAATGATCTTGACCTGGGTTGGCGAGACATCCGGAAAGGCGTCGATGGGCAGGCCCTTGAAGGCGACATAGCCGCCGCCGGCGAGCAGCAGCACACCCAGCAGCATCAGCAGCCGCTGGGTCAGAGCGAACTGGATCAGACGTGCCATCACTCGCCCCCTCCCATGCCCAGCCAGGCGGCCTTGAGCGCGGCGATGCCGCTGATGGCCACCCGGCTGTCGGTGCCGAGACCGGCCGATTGCAGTGTCACGCTGTCGTTGTCGCGACTGAGTACCCGGACCCGGGTGGCGACGAAACCGGTGTCGCTGCGAACGAAGACGTATTCCTCGCCGCCCTGCTGGAAGACCGCATCGGCCGGTATGCTCAGGGTCTTTTCATGCGTGCCGGAGGCGATGCGCACATTGACCAGCTGCCCGGGTCGCATTCCCCCGGTAGCGCCGTCCAGCCGTGCCCACAGGCTCAGTGTGTTGGTGGCAGGGTCGACACGCTGGCCGATGGACAGCAGGGTGCCGTCCAGGCCGGGAGCGTCATTGAGCCGGATCTGCATGCCGGGTTTCAGTTCCCGTGCCTGCTCGGCGGCCAGACGGATCTCCAGCCACAGGGTGTCGACAGCGGCGACCTGAGCCAGGCCTTCGCCGGCCTCCACGGACTGCCCGGCCGTGGGCATCAGGTCGGTCACGATGCCGGTGACGGGGGCATGCAGGGTCACGCTGGCCAGGGGCCGATGGGTCTCTCGCAACCGGGCGATGGCGTCCTCGTGTACCCCGCCCAGGCTGAGCAGCTGTTCCTGCTCGGCCAGCGCAGCGCGGGCGGCCTGCAACCTGACCCGGGTGTTCAGGAGCCGGCGCTCGGGGATGATGCCGGCCGCGAACAGGGTGTGATCGCGATCGTAATCGGCCTGTGCCAGCTGTTGTTGATTGAGCGCGTCCAGGTACTCACGCTGCTGCTGCAGCAGTCCCGGGCTGTTCAGTTCGATCAGGGCCTGCCCGGCCTCGACGTGCTGGCCCTCGACCACCCGGATGGCGGCGATACGGCCGGCAAACTGCGAGGTGACGGTATGGTTCTGGTCCGGCGGGATGCGCACACGCGCCGGCAGGGTACGGCCGCCGATCTCGTCGACAGCCGTTGACGCCTGTGTCTGGATGCCGAGAGCGTCGATCTGCTCGGGTGCGAGTTGCAGATGATTGTCTGCCGCCTCAATCACGGGGCTCAGCAGCAGGACGGTGCAGATGAATAGCAGGCTCAGGGACTTCATGGCGTGACTCCGACGGTCTGGTTGTACAGCGCAATGACGCGCTGCTGCTCGATGCGGATCTCGGCGACGGCCTGCTGCGTCTCGCGCGCCGAACTGCGCAGCTTGAGCAGATCGATCAGGTCCATCTCGTTGTGGGCAAAGGCCAGTTCAGCCATTTCCAGCTGACGCCGGGCGATGCGGGACTGTTCCTCGGCCAGGGGCAGGGATGCGGCCAGCTGTTCGATGCGGTGGTCGATCTCATGCAGCTGCGTTTGCAATTCCCGTTGCCGGCGGTCACGCGCGGCCTGCAGATCGGTCACTTCCCGGGCGGCGCTGGCGGCGGCCGCGTCCCGGTGTGCCAAGCCGCCGAAGGGAAGGTTGATGCCCACGGCAATGCTGTCGGTGTAGGACTCGCCGCGGTTGCCACGGTCGTGTCGGCTGCCAACGAACAGCGTCGGCCGGCCGGCCGCTTCCAGGCGGGCGGTACTCGTGGCATCCCGGGCGCGGGATATCCGATCGCGATACACCGCCAGCAGGGGGTGGCTGGCCGTGATGCCGGTCTGATCGACACGCTGCTCGGTGAAATCCTGTGGATACCGGTCCAGGCCGGTGAGGATGCGGTAGCTGCGCCGGGCATGCATGAGCTCGGTTTCGGCCTCGATCCGCTGGCGGCGCTGGGCCAGCAGATCATTCCGAGCCAGCAGCAGGTCGGCTTGGGCCAGATCACCCTGCTCCACCCGTTTCGCGACCGCGGTTACACGCTGCTCCGCATCGGCCAGCGTGGCCCGGGCGAGTTGCAACCGGGTCCGGGCCAGGGCCAGGTCCCACAGGCTTGAGCGGATCTCGCCCGCGACCGTCAGGACAAAGCCCTCCCGGCTGGCCCGGGCCTCGGCGCCGGCATGGCGGGCCAGATCACGCGCCGTGGCGCGCTCGCCCGGCCGCCACAACGGCAATTCCAGGCCGGCTTCGACTTCATTCGCGCCACGATCGTTTGTGGGCCGATCGCTCCAGGCAGTCACGGCGGCGGCGGGCGGGGCGGCAAGCAGGGCATCCCCGCGCCGGGACAGGGCCTCGGCTTCCCGGGTTGCCGCCTGCGGCAGCTCGCGATCGGGATGGCGGGACATGGCCGCAGCGATCACCTGCGGCAGGCTCAAGCCGGCATCCGGTGTCAGGGTGTCGGTATGCGCATCCGTTCGCTCGGCCGCCGCCAGGTTGAGCGGCAGGGCCAGGCAGAATGCGACAGCCCATGCAGTCATGCGTGGGATGGGCATAAATGCTCTCCAGTTCGGGTCATGCCTGAAGATTCAGGCGGAAGTGTTCCGGGGTGTCTGTTTCAGTGCAGGGCTGCAGCCGGCGGACCGCGCGGTGGCCTGGAGTCGTAAATCCGATTTTCCCCTGGATGGAGAGCGGGCGTGATGCGGGGCGCGGCGGAACCGGAAAGGGCCGTCGTTTCGGGGAGGGAAACGGGCAGGAACGAGGCGTCCGGCCCGGGGGTGAGGCTGCCGCTTTCCCTGCGCATGGTCTCGATGCCGACCTCGATGCCGGGGTCGACGCTCAGTACCGGGCCAATGTTGCCCAGATACGCGCCGGGAACATGCACATGCATACCAGCCTGGCGGCTGTCGCCGGTATGGGCATGCACCAGTGGTGCGAACAGCTGCACCAGCGCCAGACAGGCGATGATCAGCAGGCTGTGAAACTGGGCAGGGTGATAGTGCATGGGCCGTCGGCGTCCGGTGTCGGTTCGATTGCTGCTGCACTATATCTGCCGAGGCTGAAATAAAACTGAAAGCTGCAGGTCGTGTGGGTGAATCGAAGGGGGTGGTCGTGAAAAACAAGGTTGGGGCTTTCAATTCGAACTCATTGGTCGTGAACGCATGAGTTCGATGGTGCCAGTGTGGATCGGTAAGGCGATGAAATGTACAGCGTTCGGTACCAGGTCTATATCAACGATCGATCGGATTCCTCAAGCGCCAACCTTACCAGTGCCGCGGTCAGCCGCTCGTCCCTGCGGGTGAAGGCCATGGCGCTGCCGCTGTCATCCACGCGCACCACGCGGGATGGCACGATGTGCAGACCGAAGTGGGTCTTGAAGGCCAGCCTGACGGTGTCGCCGGGTTTCATCCGTTGTTCCGGCGTCAGTTCGATGTAGATGCCGTTGCCGCTGATATTGCGGATTCTGCCGCCGAGCAGTCCGTTGCCGCCCTTGTGCAGGACGACATTCATGGTCCTGAGGATTCTTTTCTCTGTGCGGTTTTCGGGTCGCTGTTCCATTCCTGTTCTCTGCGGGATTCAGGGCGCCTTGTCCTGTCCCGTTTATTGTTTTCGTTCTTGACTGTATCGGGACGTCTATCCCTGCAGCCTGCGCCCGAAACCGGTCACATCGCGATAGAAGTCCTCCGGCAGGTCCTTCGCCAGCACCAGGCCGGTCCCTTTCCGCTCCGAACTGTGAATGACCAGCGCGCGGGTCCGCCAGTGATGTTCCTCGCCGGGATCGGAGATTGTCACCTCGACCATGCGGTGGGGCTCAAGGTCGGGATGCGTCAGGGGCAGGTTGAGGCCATGACGGCTGATGTTGCGGGTAAACGCGACCAGAGGGCGGGATTGGTCGAGATGGATCCGGGTGGTGAGTTGAACGTCGTGCCGGCGACCAAAGCGGTGCTCCATGGCTTCCTGCTCCAATGATTAATGTATGGAACTGGAATATATCCCTGTCAGGTGTTGCATGAGTATGACAAATATCACGAAATGCAACGGTCGTCGCACAATTGTTCCACGGCAGCGGGAAATCCCTGTGATGCGCGGCGGGTGTGGGGCACAGAGATGATTCCATGCCCGCCGGACAGGGGCGGACACCGGGGTCAGGCAGGAATGGCGCTTGCTTAACCCGGTTTGCACCCGTCATTTGAAGTAAGTGCCATTCGGGTCAGGCGGGCTTTAACTGCTGAAGGTGCCCGCCGCCTGCTGATCGGCGTGATAGGAGGAGCGCACCATCGGGCCGCTGGCGACCTGCTTGAAGCCCAACTCACGCGCCACTTCACCCAGGCGGTCGAACTCCTCGGGAGTGACGAAGCGATCCACCGGCAGGTGGTGCAGGCTGGGCTGCAGGTACTGGCCCAGGGTGAGCATGTCGCAGTCGTGGGCGCGCAGGTCGCGCATCACCTCGACCACCTCGTCGAATGCCTCGCCCAGGCCCAGCATCAGGCCGGACTTGGTCGGCACCTGCGGATGGGTGGCCTTGAACTTCTGCAGCAGATCCAGCGACCACTGGTAGTCGGCGCCGGGGCGGGCCTTCTTGTACAGGCGCGGCACCGTCTCCAGGTTGTGGTTGAACACATCCGGCGGCGCCTGGGTGAAGATGTCCAGCGCCCGGTCCATGCGGCCGCGGAAATCCGGCACCAGCACCTCGACCGTGGTCTGCGGGTTATGTTCGCGCACCGCCCCGATGCAGGCGACGAAGTGGCCGGCGCCGCCGTCGCGCAGGTCGTCGCGGTCGACCGAGGTGATGACCACATAGTTCAGGCCCATGGCCTTGATGGTGCGGGCCAGGTTGAGCGGCTCCTCGGTATCCAGCGGATCGGGCCGGCCGTGGGAGACGTCGCAGAAGGGGCAGCGCCGGGTGCAGATGTCGCCCATGATCATGAAGGTCGCCGTGCCGTGGCCGAAGCACTCGCCCAGGTTGGGGCAGGAGGCCTCCTCGCACACGGTGTAGAGGCGGTTGTCGCGCAGCACCTGCTTGAGCCGCTGCACCTCGGGGCCGGCCGGGGATTTGGCGCGGATCCATTTGGGCTTGCGCAGCGGCTTCTCGGTCGGCTCGATCTTGATCGGGATGCGGGCGGTCTTGTCGGCGCCGCGCTGGCGCTTGATCGGGGTCTCGTTCATCTGCTGACTACCTGATGTACGGGGAGAAAAATTGCCGATTCCCGCGGCGGGGCGGGGTGTTGCTCAATCGGAGGAGGCCCCAGTGTAGCCCATTTCACGGGTGATTTGCGAGACCAGGTCCGCCGCCACCCTGTGGATATCATGGGAAATCCCAAGGTTTTTCAACTGAGTAACGGCCATGCCGGGGTGGCCGCAGGGGTTGATGCGGGAGAAGGGTTCCAGGTCCATGTCGAGGTTGAAGGCCAGGCCGTGATAACTGCCGCCGCGCTTGATGCGCAGGCCCAGGGCGGCGATCTTGCCGGCCTCGACATAGACCCCGGGGGCCTCGCGATCGGCCCAGGCCTCGATGCCGTAACCCGCCAGCACCTCGATGATGGCCTGTTCCAGCTTGCGCACCAGGGCCTGCACGCCGAGCCCGCGGCGGCGGATGTCTGCCAGCAGGTAGGCCACCAGCTGGCCCGGGCCGTGGTAGGTCACCTGACCGCCGCGGTCGATCTGCACCACCGGGATGTCGCCGGGGGCGAGCAGATGCTCCGGCTTCGCCGCCTGGCCCAGGGTGAACACCGGCGGGTGCTGGACCAGCCAGAGCTCGTCGGGTGTGTTGGGGCCGCGGTTGGCGGTGAAGTCCTGCATTGCCCGCCAGACCGGTTCATAGTCGCGCAGGCCCAGGTCGCGCACGATCAGCTTGTCCACTGAGGTCATAAGACCATCACGATTTCATCGGCCGCGGTCAGTTCGCGATAGATGGCATCGAGCTGGTCCTTGCTGGTGGCGCGCACCGTGACGGTTACGGAAAGGTAGTTGCCCTTGGCCGAGGCCTGGGTGCGCACCGCGCCCTCGCCGAGGTCCGGCACGTGGCGCCGCACCAGGCTGACCACCAGACCCTCGAACTCCTCGGTCCAGGCGCCCATGGCCTTGATGGGGAAATCGCAGGGGAATTCCAGCAGGGTTTCGTCGTCGGAATCCATGCTTGGAAGTATATCGCGAAACCGCGCGGGTTTTCAGACCCGGTTCGGAAGGCTTCCGACTCCGAAAGCCCGGAGAAATTCGTGACCTCGCTTACTTCAGCCGCGTTATCCCCGCGAAGGCGGGGATCCATGTTTGTGAGTTCTCCGAGCCGTGGATTCCTGCCTTCGCGGGAATGACGGATGGTTGTGCAAGCCGGGATACGCGCAGCGTTTCCGGCAATCCGTGCATGGCCGGGGGCGGGGTGCGCCGCTGTCCTATGGCGACTGCCTGCCTTTCCCCTTGTTTCCAGGGCCCGCGGCCGGTAGGCTGAAACCGCTATGCACTACTGGCGACACATGGCACGCAGACACCCGCTGATCATCCTGTGCATGATCGCGGCCTTCCTGTGTCTGTCGCTGCTGCCGGCCCATCTGCATGTGTATCACGCGCCGGCGGACGGGCATGCGGCCGCGGAGCACGGGGTGCATGCCCATTTCGCCCTGGATCCCGACCATGTGGGCGAACATCGCCACGTGGTCGACATGGGCGGGGACACCCTGGTCAAGAAGCTCACCGATCCGCTGGAGCCGGCAGCGGCTCTGCTGCTGGTGCTGCTCCTGCTGCTGCCGTTGTCCCTGACGCGGCCGGATCATGCCCCGGCCCGTTCGGTCACGCCGCCACACGCCCATCCGGCTGCATTGCTGCCCCCCCTGCGCGCACCGCCGCGTTCCTGATTCCGTTCCCGTTATAACCCTGGTCGCGTGAGCCGGCGCGGGCATTCGTGTCCGCTGCACGGCGCGTCGGCTCGAACGAGCCGGACAGACGGAGTCATATCCATGAAAAATGCCATTGTTGCGCCACTGCTGGGCGCCTGCCTGCTGGTCGCCATGACGCCGGTCGCGGCGACACAGGCCGATGCCGGGTTGCGGCTGGAGCAGGTGGTCGGCCGGGTGCTGGCCCGCAACCCGCAGCTGCAGCAGTTCGACACCGAGGCGCGCGCCGCCGGCGCCCGGGTCCGCCAGGCCGGGCAGGGCACGCCCTACCGACTGGGCCTGGAACTGGAGAACATCCTGGGCACCGGCCCCTTCGAGAGGATGGACACGCCGGAGGCCACCCTGAGCCTGTCGCGGGTGCTGGAGACAGGCGGCAAGCCCGGTCATCGGGCCGAGCTGGCACGCTCCCGGCTCGGGCAGCTGCGCACCGAGCAGGATGCCCGCCGGCTGGATGTGCTGGCTGCGGCGGCGCGGCAGTTCGTCCGCGTGGTCGGGCTGCAGCAGCAGGTCGGGCTGGCGCGGGACGAACTGGAGCTGGTGCGCGCCAACCGGGAATCGGTGCGTCGTCGGGTAGAGGCCGGGCGCAGTCCCGACGCCGACCTGGCGCGGGCCGACATCGCCGTGGATCGCGCCGAACTGGCGTTGGCGCAGGCGCACAGCGAGCTGGACAGCGCCCGGCTCGGGCTGGCCGTTCACTGGGCGGCCACCACGCCGGATTTCAACCGCGCCGAGGCCGATCTGTTCCGGCTGCCCGGGGTCGAGCCCTTCGACCACTATGCCGCGCAGCTGGAGCGCAACCCCGACCTGGCCCGCTTCGCCACCCGGGCGCGGCTGGCCGAGGCCCGCCAGCGGCTGGCCGCGGCGCGGGCGACCCCCGACGTCGAGCTCGGCGGCGGGCTGCGCTACCTGGGCGAGGGCGATGAGGCGGCACTGCTGTTCTCGGCCCGCATCCCGCTGGGCAGCCGTTCGCGCGCCGAGCCCTACCGGGCCGAGGCCGACAACCTGGCCCTGCTCACACCCTGGCAGCGGGAGCAGCAGCGGCTGGAACTGCATGCCGCCCTCTATGCCATCCACCGGCAACTGCGGCAGGCGCGGGAGCGGACCCTGCGGCTGCGCGGCGAGATCATCCCCGCCGCCGAGCGGGTACTGGATGACTACAGCCGCGGCTATGCCCGGGGGCGCTACTCGCTGCTGGATCTGACCCAGGCCCGCCGCACCCTGCTGGAACTGCGGCGCGAGGCGCTCGCCGCCGCGACCGACTATCACCTGTCACGCGTTGAGCTCGACCGTCTGATCGGCGTCGGGCCTGACGCTGGAGTACAACCCTGATGCGAAACCTGATTCTGACCATTGCCATTGTGGCGCTGACGGCCACCGCCGCCGTCTGGCTGACCCGGCACGAGCCGGCGCATGCCGCCGGCGAGGCCGATCATGGGCACGGCCATACCGAGGGGGGCGAGGGGCACGCTGCCGAGCCCGAAACCGGCCCGCACGGCGGCCGGCTGCTGCACGCCGGCGACACCCGGCTCGAACTGAGTGTGTTCGAACAGGGCGTGCCGCCGCGGTTTCACGTGTATGCCCGGCATGCGGGAAAACCCGTGGCCCCGGAGGACATGCAGGTCGAGGTATGGCTCACCCGGCTGGGGGAAGAGATCGAGTATTACAGTTTCATGCCGCAGGATGATTACCTGCGCAGTCGCGAGAGCGTCGGCGAGCCGCATTCCTTCGACGTGGAGGTGAATGCCGTCATTGCCGGTGAACAGCATCACTGGCAGTACTCCAGCCATGAGGGCCGTACCCGAATCCCCGCCGAACTGGCGCAGGAGATGGGCATCGTCACGGAGACGGCCGGCCCGCAGACCCTCGCCGAACGGCTGGCCGTCACCGGCCGGGTGCGCACCGACCCCGACCGCCTGGCGCGGGTGCGGCCGCGCTATGCCGGTCAGCTGGAGTCGATCGAGGTCGGGCTGGGTGCAGCGGTGGAGGAGGGCCAGGTGCTGGCCCGCATCCGCAGCCATGAAAGCCTGCAGACCTACGCAGTGCGGGCGCCGATCGCCGGGGTCGTGCTCCGGCGCGATGCCCAGCCGGGGGAGAACACCGGCGAGACGCCGCTGTTCGTCATCGCCGATGTGTCGCAGGTGTGGGTCGAGCTGGATCTGTTCGGCCGCGCGCTCGGCCGGGTCCGGCCCGGGCAGCCGGTGCGGGTCGAGACCCTGGACGGCGCCAACGCCGACGGGGTGATCGACTGGGTATCGCCGCTGGCCGCCCACGCCAGCCAGAGCGTGGTCGCCCGGGTGGTGCTGCCCAATCCGCAGGGCCGTTTCCGCCCGGGGCAGTTCGTGCGCGGTGCGGTCACCGTCGATGAGACCGAGGCGGCGCTGGCGGTGCGGGAATCGGCGCTGCAGCGCTTCCGTGAGTTCGACGTCGTCTATGCCCGCGTCGGCGAGACCTACGAGGTGCGCATGCTCGAACTGGGCCGGCGCGGCGGCGGCTGGGTCGAGGTGCTCGACGGGCTGGCGCCGGGCACGGCGTACGTGACCGGCAACAGTTACCTGGTCAAGGCGGACATCGAGAAGTCCGGCGCGGCGCACGCCCACTAGGAGGGAATGATGCTGAATCATATCGTTGCGCTTTCCCTGCGCCAGCGCTGGCTGGTCCTGATCGTGGTCACGGCGCTGGCCGCGCTCGGGATCCGCAACTATCAGCAACTGCCCATCGACGCGGTGCCGGACATCACCAACGTCCAGGTGCAGATCAACACCGAGGCGCCGGGTTACACCCCGCTGGAGACCGAGCAGCGCATCACCTTCGTGGTGGAGACCGCCATGGCCGGGCTGCCGCAGCTCGACTATACCCGTTCGCTGTCGCGCTACGGCCTGTCGCAGGTCACGGTGGTGTTCGAGGAGGGCACCGACATCTACTGGGCGCGCCAGCTCATCGGCGAGCGCCTGGCCGAGGTCAAGTCCAAGCTGCCGGTCGGGCTGGAACCGGCCATGGGACCCATCGCCACCGGCCTGGGCGAGATCCTGATGTACACCATCGCCAATCAGCCGGGTTACGACCATACACCCATGGATCTGCGCACCTACCAGGACTGGATCGTGCGCCCGCAGTTGCGGCTGACAAAGGGCGTGGTCGAGGTCAACACCATCGGCGGCTATACCAAGCAGTTCCATGTGCTGCCCGACCCGGACCGGTTGCTGGCCCATGATCTGACCCTGCAGGATGTCATGGCCGCCCTGGCGCGCAACAACCGCAATGCCGGCGCCGGCTACATCGAGCGTCACGGCGCGCAGTACCTGATCCGCTCCCCCGGCCTGCTCACCGACATGGAGGATATCCGCGGCATCACCGTGGCCAAGCGCCAGGGCGTGCCGATTCATCTGGAAGCGCTCGCCGAGGTCCGGCTGGGCCAGCCGCTGCGCACCGGCGCGGCCACCGGCGACGGCGAGGAGATCGTGCTGGGGACGGCCTTCATGCTCAAGGGCGAGAACAGCCGCGAGGTGGCGCAGGCGGCGGCCGCGCGGCTGGACCAGATCCGGCCCTCCCTGCCCGAAGGCGTCGAACTCAATACGGTCTACAACCGCACCGAGCTGGTGGACAAGACCATCGCCACGGTCCGCAAGAACCTGGCCGAGGGCGCGCTGCTGGTGATCGCGGTGCTGTTCCTGCTGCTGGGCAACTGGCGCGCAGCCCTGGTCACGGCGGCGGTCATCCCGCTGGCCATGCTGATGACCATCACCGGCATGGTGGAGTCCGGGGTCTCAGGCAACCTGATGAGCCTGGGCGCGCTGGACTTCGGCCTGATCGTGGACGGCGCGGTGATCATCGTGGAGAACTGCCTGGCCCACCTGTCGGCCTACCAGCGCATGCACGGCAGCCTGCCGGGGCTGAAGGAACGCCTGCGCGTCGTGCGCGAGGCGACGGTGGAGGTGATCCGGCCCAGCGTGTTCGGGGTGACCATCATTCTCATCGTGTATGTCCCGATCTTCGCCCTCGGCGGGGTGGAGGGCAAGATGTTCCACCCCATGGCGCTGACCGTGGTCATGGCCCTGAGTGCGGCCCTGATCCTGTCGCTGACCTTCGTGCCGGCCGCCGTGGCGCTGTTTGTGCGCGGGCGCATTGCCGAGGGCGAGAACCGCCTGATGCGCGGCCTGGGTCGCGTCTACGTCCCGGTGCTGGACCTGGCCCTGCGTCACCGCCTGCCGGTGGTGGTGGCCGCCGTCGCCCTGGTGCTGCTGGCCGGGCTGCAGTTCACCCGCATGGGGGCGGAGTTCGTGCCGCAGCTGGACGAGGGCGACATCGCCACCCACGCCCTGCGCGTGACCGGCACCGGCCTGCAGCAGTCCATCGGCATGCAGCAGGAGGTGGAGGCGCGGGTGAGGCGCTTCGCGGAGGTCGAGCGGGTGTTCTCCAAGATCGGCACGCCGGAGGTGGCCACCGACCCCATGCCCCCGAATGTTGCCGACACCTTCATCATCCTGAAGCCGCGCGCGCAGTGGCCGGACCCGCGTCGCCCCAAGGCCGACCTGGTGGCCGAGATGGAACGGGTGCTGAGCGAGCTGCCGGGCAACAAGTACGAATTCACCCAGCCCATCGAGATGCGCTTCAACGAGCTCATCTCGGGCGTGCGCGCCGACCTGGCGGTGAAGGTCTACGGCGACGACCTGGACACCCTGGTCGAGCTGGCGCACCGTATCGAGGGGGTGGTGGCCGGCGTGCCCGGCGCGGCCGATGTGCGCACCGAGCAGGTCACCGGCCTGCCGGTGCTGACCGTCACTCCGGACCGCGAACGCCTGGCCTATTACGGGATGGACGTGGCCGACGTGCAGGACACCCTGCGCATCGCCATGGGCGGCGGCACGGCCGGGCAGATCTTCGAGGGCGACCGGCGCTTCGACCTGGTGGTGCGGCTGCCGGAGGCCCTGCGCACCGACCCCAACACCCTGGAACGGCTGCCGGTGCGCCTGCCCGCGGAGCGCGATCCGGAGGTGGTCGGTGATGCCGATGTCACCGGGGTCGCCGCCGCCGCGCCCGAGGCCGTACCGCTGGGCGAACTGGCGACGATCGAATACGTCACCGGCCCCAACCAGATCAGCCGCGAGAACGCCAAGCGGCGGGTGTTCGTCACCGCCAATGTGCGCGGCCGCGACCTGGGCAGTTTCGTCGAGGACGTGCAGGCGGCGGTGCGGGATCAGGTGGCGCTGCCGTCCGGCTACTGGCTGGATTACGGCGGTACCTTCGAGCAGCTGATCTCGGCCACGCAGCGCCTGTCACTGGTGGTGCCGGCGACCCTGCTGATCATCTTCGGGCTGCTGTTCATGGCCTTCAACTCGGCCCGGGACGCGGCCCTGGTGTTCAGCGGGGTGCCGCTGGCGCTGACCGGCGGCGTGGCCGCGCTGGCCCTGCGCGACCTGCCGCTGTCGATCTCCGCCGCGGTCGGCTTCATCGCCCTGTCCGGCGTGGCCGTGCTCAACGGCGTGGTGATGCTGGCCTTCATCCGCGACCTGCGCCGCCAGGGCGTGGCGCTGGAACAGGCGATCCGCGACGGCGCCCGGCGCCGGCTGCGGCCGGTGCTGATGACCGCGCTGGTGGCGAGCCTGGGCTTCGTGCCCATGGCGCTCAATGTCGGTATCGGCGCCGAGGTGCAGCGGCCCCTGGCCACGGTGGTGGTCGGCGGCATCATCTCCTCGACCCTGCTGACCCTGGTGGTGCTGCCGGCGCTGTACCGGCTGGCCTATCGCCGGGCGGCGTGAGCGGGCCCGGCGCGGGTTGCCGGGAACGCTGCGCTTATCCCGGCCTGCGCTGCCCGTCATTCCCACGCAAGCGGGACAAAAGCGCGAAGCGCGTTGAACGCCGGCACGGCGGCCTTTATGCTCTATGGGTACGTAGGGCGAGCGCAGCGAGTAATCCATATACCGCCGCGGTTTCTGGATCCCCGCCTGCGCGGGGATGACGGCGTCTTCGATGTTGTGGCCAATAATCCTGACTGCTGTGTAATGTCAGGCTGGTTTCAGCCGGCCCGGCCTTCCCGCACCGCCTGCTTGTATTCCCGATAGATCCCGTGCATCTGCCGGTACAGCGGGCCGGGGCGGCCGTCGCCGACCGGCACGCCGTCCAATGTGGTGACCGGCATGATCTCCTTGGTCGAACTGGTCAGCCAGACCTCGTCGGCGCCGCGCAGATCTGCCTCGCTGATGGCGCCCTCACGGTAGGGTATGCCGTGGCGGGCGGCCAGTTCGATGACCAGGTCGCGGGTGATGCCGGGCAGCAGCAGCGGGCCCTTGGGCGGCGTGATCAACAGCCCGTCGCGGACGATGAACAGATTGCTGGCCGCGCCCTCGGTGGCCTCGCCGTCACGGAGCAGAATGGCCTCGGCCGCACCGGCCTCCACCGCCTGCTGGCGCAGCAGCACGTTGGGCAACAGGGTGATGGCCTTGATGTGGCAGGACTGCCAGCGGATGTCGTCCAGGCTGATCGCGGTGATCCCGTGTTCGGCCAGTGCCGGATCCGGTTCAGGGATCGGGTTGCTCATGGCGAACACGGTCGGCTTGAGATCCGCCGGGAAGGCATGATCCCGCCGCTCCATCACGCCGCGTGTGACCTGCAGGTACACGGACTGGTCTGTTCCCGCGTTTTCTCCTACCAGCTCCTCCAGGATGCCCTGCCACTGCGGCTCGGTGTAGGGGTTGGGGATGCGTACTGCCTGCAGACTGTTGTCCAGGCGCTGCAGGTGCGGCTGCAACCGGAACAGGTGCCCGCCATAGGCCGGGATGACTTCGTAGACGCCGTCGCCGAACAGAAAGCCGCGGTCCATGACGGAGACGCGGGCCTGGTCGTGGGGGAGGAATTCGCCGTTGAGGAAGACGGTGGGCATGTAAAAGTCCAGTGAGGAACGAGGAGTCTTTGCCTTAGTCCGTCATCCCGGCGCAGGCCGGGATGACGGATTAGTGAGTGATGTAGGTCGGGTTATGCCTTTGGCCAATCCGGCCTACGCAATGCCTCACTCGAAATACAACCACACCTCATCCACCGTGCGCTGCCAGAAGGAGCCTTCGGCCACGGATTCCAGCGCCACCAGCGGCACCTCGGTCAGTGCATTGCCATCCAGGTTGATAACCAGGCTGCCCTGGCGTTCACCGGCGGCGACCGGTGCGATGATGCGCGGGGCCCGCTGCACATTGGCCTGCAGGTCTTCATAGCGGCCGCGCGGAATGGTCAGATACAGCGGGGTCTCCACGCCGAGCGGCAGGACTTCGCTGGCACCCTTCCACACCCGGGCGTCGACCAGCTTGGCGCCGGCATCGTAGAGCTTGTGCGTCTCGAAGAAGCGGAAACCGTAGTTGAGCAGGGCCTGGCTGGCGTCGGCGCGCGCCTCCTCGCTGCCGGTGCCGAGCACCACCGAGATCAGGCGCATGTCCTCGCGCTGGGCGGAAGTGACCAGGCAGTAGCCGGCCGCCTCGGTGTGGCCGGTCTTGATGCCGTCGACCGAGGCGTCGCGCCACAGCAGCTTGTTGCGGTTGTGCTGGGTGATGTCGTTGTAGGTGAAACTTTTCTGCGAGTACCACTGGTAGTGCTCGGGAAACTCCTGGATCAGGGCGCGGGCCACCCTGGCGATATCGGCCGCGGACATGTAATGCTCCGGGTCCGGCAGGCCGGTACTGTTGGTGAAGTGGCTGTTCTCCAGGCCCAGGTCCGCGGCGTATTTGTTCATGTATTCGGCGAAGGTGTCCTCGCTGCCGGCGATATGCTCGGCCAGCGCCACGGTGGCGTCGTTGCCGCTCTGGACGATTACGCCCTTGAGCAGGTCCTCGACGCTGACCCGGTTGCCCACCTCGATGAACATGCGCGAGCCGGGCATGCGCCAGGCGCGCTCGCTGACCCTGACCTGATCCTCGAGGCTCAGGGCCCCCTTCTGTAATTCCTTGAACACCACATAGACGGCCATCATCTTGGTGATGCTGGCCGGCTCCACCGGGTTGTGACTGTTCTTCTCCGCCAGTACCTGACCGCTGTGATGATCGATCAGCAGGTAGGATTCGGCCCCCACTTCGGGGGCCTTGGGCACCGGCATGGGGGCGGCGGCGGCAGTCTGGAAGGACAGCAGGAGCAGGAGGGTCAGGAAGCTGTGGGCGAAGTGCAGAAAGGATTTCATCATTGCTTGGCGTTTCGGTTCCGGTCAGACATTGATAACGGGGCGGTCGCGACGACGTCGCGAGAGCCCCTAGTCTACCACGACGTGGGGGCGCTGGATGCCGAAACGGGTCAGGGATTCGGCCATGCGGTCGGCATCCTCGATGCTGGCGAGCGGGCCGATGCGCACGCGGAACACCGGGCGCTGGTCGCTGTAGCCCTGCTGGATCTCGATCCCGGGCAGGTCGATGTCCTGCAGCTGGTGGCTCAGCCGTTCGGCATTGTGGCGGGAACTGAAGGCGCCCACCTGCAGGTACAGATCGGGGTTGTCATTGCGGGCCGGCTGCACTGCCGGCCGGGGGGCGGCGCTGGCGCTGCGCAGCTGAGGTTCGGACTGGCCCGGATTCAGGGCCACGACCTCGACCGGGGCCGTACCGGTGGCGACGATATCGAGTTTCTTCGCTGCCACATAGGACAGGTCGATGATGCGGCCCTCGTGGAAGGGGCCGCGATCGTTGATCTTGACCACGATGGAGCGGCCGTTGCGCAGGTTGGTCACGCGGGCGTAGGTGGGCAGCGGCAGGCTCTTGTGGGCGGCGGTCATGGCGTACATGTCGTAGGGCTCGCCGCTGGAGGTGCGTCGGCCGTGGAACTTGGTGCCGTACCAGGAGGCGATGCCGCGCTCGGCATAGCCATGGCTCGAGTCCATGACGTAATAGCGCTTGCCGAAGACCTCGTAGGAACCGGGGTTGCCGTAGCGGCTGCGGGGCTCATGTCGCGGGACGGCGTCGGGGATGGCGGCCACATCCACATCGCGGCCGGGCGCGCCGTCGCGGTCGACATAGGCCCCGCCGCCGCAGGCGCTCAGCAACAGGGCGATCAGGCCATAGAGAAGAGGGCGTGTGACGGACATGGTGTGTTTCCTCATGTGCAGCATCCCGTTATCGGTCCCGGTGTGACTGGCCTGAATTGCGTAGATGGGTGAAGCGCAGCGCAACCCATCATTGTCCGGCGGTCGTTGATGGGTTACGGCGCTGCGCGCCTTCACCCATCCTGCTTGCTATTCCTGCACCCGTCCCTGTTCGCGCCGCTCGGCGATGGCGCGCGAAAGCTGGTGTACCGCCATGGCGTAGAGCGGGCTGCGGTTGTAACGGGTGATGACATAGAAATTGTTGAATATTACCCAGTACTCCTGGCCGGTGGCGGTCTCGAGCGCGATCAGGCCCACCTCGGCATCCGGGGCGATGGCCGCCTGGGGGCTGACCCCGTACCGGCTCAGTTCGTCGGCGCGGACGCTCGGCTTGATCCCGGCTTCCAGCAGCTGCTCATGTGCCTTGCCCTCGACCCGGGCCGGTATGGCCACCGGCGCGCTGTGTTCCCAGCCGTGTACCTGCAGGTAATTGCCCACGCTGCCGAGGATGTCCTCGGGGCTGTGCCACAGGTTGCGCTGGCCGTCCTGGTCGAAGTCCACCGCATAGTGGCGGTAGCTGCTGGGGATGAACTGGCCATGGCCCATGGCGCCGGCGTAGGAACCCAGGGCATCGGCCATGTCGATGCCTTCCTCGCGGCTGAGCAGGAAGAACTGATGCAGTTCCCTGCGGAAGAAGTCGGCCCGGGGCGGGTAGTCAAAGCCCAGGGTGGCCAGCGCATCCAGCACCCGGTAGCGGCCGGCGTGTCGGCCGTAGCGGGTCTCGACGCCGACGATGGCGACGATCACGTGGGGGTCGACGCCGAGTTCCTGCTCGACCCGGTCCAGGATGGTCTCGTGCTCATCCCAGTAGATGGCGCCGAGTTCGATGCGTTCGCGATTGACGAAGATGGGGCGGTACTCGAACCAGGGCTTGGCCTCGGCCGGCCGCGAAATCGCGTCCAGGATGCTCTGCTTCTTCTCCGCCGCGCGCAGCCAGCCGCGTACCTCGTCGGCCTCGAAGCCGGCGGCGACCAGTTCCTGCACGAAGGCGTCGGCCTGTGGGTGATCGGCATAGGATGCGGCGCCGGCCGGGCCAGAGAGCAGGGCGAGCAGGGCGAGCAGGGCGAGGATCAGGGACTGGCGCATGGGCGGTTAACTCTGCAGCAATCTGCGGTGGGTGTGTATGGACATCAGCATACCGAATCCGGCCAGCAGGGTCACCATCGAGGTGCCGCCATAGCTGACCAGGGGCAGCGGCAGCCCGACCACAGGCAGCAGGCCGGTGACCATGCCGGTGTTGACGATCAGGTAGACGAAGAAGGTCAGCGACAGGCTGCCGCCGAGCAGGCGGGTGAAGGTGTCCTGGGCGCGGGTGGCCAGATACAGGCCGCGCAGCAGGATGAAGGCGTAGATCCCGAGCAGCAGCAGCACTCCGACCAGGCCGAATTCCTCGGCCAGCACGGCGAAGATGAAGTCGGTCGAGCGCTCGGGCAGGAACTCCAGGTGCGACTGGGTGCCGTTGAGCCAGCCCTTGCCGTACAGGCCGCCCGAGCCGATGGCGATCTTGGACTGGATGATGTGATAGCCCGCGCCCAGCGGGTCCTGCTCCGGATTGAGGAAGGTGATCACCCGCTGGCGCTGGTAGTCGTGCATGAAGTACCACAGCACCGGCAGCAGGGCGCCGGCCAGCACGCCCAGGCCGGCCAGCAGCCGCCAGGACAGTCCGGCCAGGAACAGGACGAAGAAGCCGGCGCTGGCGATCAGCAGCGAGGTGCCCAGATCCGGCTGGCGGGCGATCAACACGGTGGGAATGATGATCAGCAGTCCGGCACCCAGCAGCCGTTTGGCGTCGGGCGGCAGCCGGGCATCGGCCAGGAACCAGGCGATCATCATCGGCACCAGCAGTTTCATCACCTCCGAGGGCTGAAAGCGGATCACGCCCAGATCAAGCCAGCGTTGGGCGCCCTTGCCGACATCCCCGATCACCAGTACCGCCACCAGCAGGCCGATGCCGGCGCCGAACAGCCAGGGCGTCCAGCGGTGCAGCAGCGAGGGCGGGATCTGCGCCACCACGAACATGACCACGAAGGCCAGGCCGAGACGGATGAGTTGGCGCTGGAGCACGGCATCGCTCTGGCCCGAAGCGCTGTAGAGCACCACCAGGCCCAGCATGCACAGGCCGAGCAGGCCCAGCAACAGCATGCCGTCCAGGTGCAGGCGCTGCATCAGGGTGCGTCGGGTGCCGGAGCCGGGGTTGATTTCCATGTGGGTTGCGTTCGTCCCTTCAGCTCAAAAACATTTTAACCGCAACGGCGCAGACGGTGCGCAAAGGGATGAATGGATAAGTATATTCCTTGTTCGCCTTTGCGGTCCGCGTGTCTTCATGGTTGTCCGTCATTGTCCGTGGATGCCTGTTCCAGAGGATGGTCCGCGAAATAGCGGTCCAGGATCTTGCGCGCGATCGGCGCGGCCACGCCGCTGCCGGAACCGCCGTTCTCCACCACGACCGCCACCGCGATGCGCGGATTGTCGACCGGGGCAAAGGCGATGAACAGGGCGTGGTCGCGCAGGCGGAAGGCGATCTCCTCGGGATCGTATTCGTAGTCCTCCTCCTGCGGCATGCTGAATACCTGTGCCGTGCCGGTCTTGCCGCCGATGCGGTAACCCAGCCCCTCTCCGATGGCGCGGGCCGTGCCGCGCGGCCCGTGCACCACATCGATCATGCCCTGGATGACCTCGTCCCAATTGCGGATGTCCGAGTGCGGGATGCGCTGGGCCTGGGGCTGGAATACCGGCTGCAGGCCGGGACTGCCGGGTGCGTGCAGCGCCTTGACCAGGTGCGGCTGATAGAAGTCGCCATAGGTGGCGAGTGCCGCGGTGGCGGCGGCCAGCTGCACCGGGGTGGTCAGGTTGAAGCCCTGGCCGATGCCGCTGATCAGGGTCTCGCCCGGAAACCAGGGTTCGTTTCTGGCCCGGCGCTTCCATTCGCTGGAGGGCAGCAGCCCGGGCAGTTCGCCGACGATATCGATGCCGGTGCGTTCGCCGAACCCGAACTGTGCGAGAAAGTCGTGCATGCGATCGATGCCCAGCGAGCGGGCCAGGTCGTAGAAATAGACATCGCAGGACTGCACGATGGAGTCGTGCAGGTCCATGTGGCCATGGCCGCTGCGTTTCCAGTCGCGATACAGGCGTTCCTTGCCGGGCAGGGTATAGAAGCCGGGGCAGAAGACATGGCTGTCCGGACGGATCACGCCCAGTTCCAGCCCGGCCAGACCGACGAAGGGCTTGAGCGTGGAGCCGGGCGGATACTGGCCGCGCAGGGCGCGGTTGAACAGGGGCTGATCGGGGTTGCGCTGCAGCGCCTGGTAGCGGTCGTATTCGATGCCCTTGACGAAGGGGTTGGGGTCGAAGCCCGGCAGGCTGACCAGCGCCAGCACCGAGCCGTCGCGCGGGTTTATGGCCACCGCCGAGCCGTTGAATTCGCCGAAGGCGGCCTCGGCGGCGGCCTGCAGTCGGGCGTCGAGGGTGAGATAGAGGTCGCTGCCGGGGAGCGGGGACTGACGTTCGAGTACCCGCAGGGTGCGGCCCTGGGCATTGGTTTCCAGCTGCTGGTAGCCGACCGTGCCGTGCAGGACGTCCTCGTAGGTCTTCTCGATGCCGGTCTTGCCGGTATGGGTGGTGCCGCGGTAGTTCTTCTCGTCCAGTACCTGCAGGTCGTTTTCGTTGATGCGACCGACATAGCCGACGGCGTGAGCGGCCTGGCTGCGCAGGGGATAGTGGCGGGTCAGGCCGGCCTGGATGTCCACGCCCTGGAAGCGATGCCGATTGATGGCGAAACGGGCCACTTCCTGGTCGTTGAGATGCAGCCGCAGCGGCACGCCCTCGAAACGGTGCATGCGCTGGCGCAGGCGGTGGAAACGCTCGAGGTCCTGCGCCCGGATCTCGATCAGCTCGCCCAGCCGGTCCAGGGTGGTATCCAGGTCATCGACCTGTTCGGGGACGATGTCCAGCCGGTAGGAAGGCAGGTTCACGGCCAGCAGCACGCCGTTGCGGTCGAAGATCAGTCCACGGGTGGGAGGCACAGGCTCGATGCGGACCCGGTTGTCCTCGGACAGGGTACGGAAATGCTCGTGGGAGACGATCTGCAGATAGGCCAGCCGGCCCAGCAGGACCAGCAGCAGCAGGAAGACGACCAGGATGGCGGCCAGGGTGCGACGCAGGAACAGGCGGCTTTCCTGGAGGTTGTCCTTGAGTGTGATCCTGCGTGCCACGGATGTTGGTCCCGGTGCCGGTTCAGCTGACGTGGAAGGCGCGGCGCAGCCCCCGCAGCAGCACGAACACGGCCGGCCACAGGGCCGCGCCCACCACCGAGGGCAGCCAGTACAGCCAGGACTGGATCGGCCGGCCGATGATGCCGTTGATCCAGAAGATGATCAGCTGGGCCAGCATCAGCAGCACCAGGATGCTCAGGCTCTGCTGCCACAGGGGGTGCAGACGCAGTCGCTGGTGCAGGTTGATGATGAGGTAGCTGGCCACGGCATAGGCCAGGGCATGCTGACCCAGCAGGGTGGCGGTGAGCACATCCTGGAACAGCCCGGTCAGCCAGGCGATGCCCACACCGATGCGCTGCGGCAGGGCCAGGCTCCAGTACAGCAGGATCAGCAATGCCCAGTCCGGGCGGTAGAGTTCCAGCACGCGCGGCAGCGGCACGATGCCGAGGACCAGGCCGATCAGCAGGCTGAGCAGGATCACGCCGCCGCCCTGGTGTCGAACCAGTGTGCTCATGGTGTCGATTCCCCGGCAGGTTCGTCTGCGGCCGGTTCCGTTGCGGCCGGGTCCATGCCGGCCTCGCCCTGGGACCAGACCAGCAGCACCTCGCGGCTGCGATTGAGTTCGGCCAGCGGCCGGGCGAAGACCTGGGCAAAGGACTCGCCCGGGTCGCGGATCACGCTCTGTACCTCCGCCACCGGGTAGCCGGGGGGGAAGCGGCCGCCGAGTCCCGAGGTGATCAGCAGATCACCGGATTCGATGTCGGCGTTGTTGGGCAGATAGGGCAGGGACAGGCTGGTCAGTGAGCCGGTGCCCAGGGCGATGCTGCGCAGGCCGTTGCGGTTGACCTGCACCGGTACGGCGTGGGCGGGATCGGTGATGAGCATGGCGGTGGCGGAAAAGGGCCCGGCCTGGATCACCTGCCCCATCACCCCATTGGCATCGACCAGTGGCTGGCCGGTGTAGAGATCGGCATAGCGCCCCTTGTTGAGCAGAATCTGGTGGCGATAGGGGTCCAGGTCCACGGCCATGATCTCGGCGATCAGGACCCGTTCACGGACCTTGAAGGAAGAGTCCAGCAGTTCACGCAGGCGCAGATTTTCTGCCTCCAGCGCCTCCAGTTTCTGCAGTTCCGCCTTGAGAATGAGCTGCTCGGTGCGCAGGCGGGCGTTTTCCTCCTGCAGCGTCCGGCGGCTGGAGAGGGTCTCCTGAAACCAGTCCTGGCTGGCCGCCGGCAGATCGACCAGCCATTGAATGGGGAAGACCACCACCGACAGGGCCGAACGCAGGCTGTCCAGATGCTGCTGGCGCTGATCGAGGGTCATCAGGAGGATGGAGGCGAAGACGAAGACCACCAGCCTGGCAGTCAGGGAGGGGCCTTGTGTGAAGATGAGTTTGATGGTTCCGTGCTCCGCGTGTCCGGGTGTTGGACCAGCAGTAATGGTACCTGTCCGGGGCGGGATGGGCTATATGGGTAGAGCACTCAGCAGTGTTTGACGGTGAACTTCTCCCCCTTGATGGGGGAGGCCGGGAGGGGGTGAATGTCAATCAACGCACCCCCGCCTCAATCCTCCCCCATCAAGGGGGAGGAGGTTAGAGGTCACCCCTCCAGCGAGAATACGTCCCCGCCGCGCTCGTCCATCATCTCCAGGGCGCGGCCGCCGCCGCGGGCCACGCAGGTGAGCGGATCGTCGGCGACCACCACCGGCAGGCCGGTTTCCTCCATCAGCAGCCGGTCCAGATCGCGCAGCAGGGCGCTGCCGCCGGTGAGCACGATGCCGCGCTCGGCCACGTCCGCGCCCAGTTCCGGCGGGGTCTGTTCCAGCGCCGTCTTGACCGCGCTGACGATGCCGGACAGCGGCTCCTGCAGGGCCTCGAGGATCTCGTTGCTGTTCAGGGTGAAGCTGCGCGGCACGCCCTGGGCCAGGTTGCGGCCCTTGACCTCCAGTTCCTTGACCTCGTTGCCCGGGTAGGCCGAGCCGATCTCGTGCTTGATGCGTTCGGCGGTGGATTCGCCGATCAGGGTACCGTAGTTGCGGCGCACGTAGTTGATGATGGCCTCGTCGAAACGGTCGCCGCCGATGCGTACGGAGGAGGAGTAGACGATGCCGTTCAATGAGATCACGGCCACCTCGGAGGTGCCGCCGCCGATGTCCAGCACCATGGAGCCGCTGGCCTCGTCGACCGGCATGCCGGCGCCGATGGCTGCGGCCATCGGCTCCTCGATCAGGTAGACCTCGCGGGCCCCGGCGCCGGCGGCCGATTCCTTGATGGCGCGGCGCTCGACCTGGGTGGAACCGCAGGGTACGCAGATCAGCACCCGCGGGCTGGGCCGGAAGAAGCGGCCCTCGTGCACCTTGTGGATGAAGTGCTGGAGCATCTTCTCGGTGACGGTGAAATCGGCGATCACGCCGTCCTTGAGCGGGCGGATGGCGGTGATGTTGCCCGGGGTGCGGCCGAGCATGCGCTTGGCCTCGATGCCGACGGCGGCGATGCTCTTGGGGCCGCCCGGGCCGCGGTCCTGACGGATGGCGACGACGGAGGGCTCGTTGAGCACGATGCCGCGCCCGCGGACATAGATTAAGGTGTTGGCCGTGCCCAGGTCGATGGAGAGATCTTCCGAGAAGATCCCGACGAGACGTTTGAAACCCAGCATTGGTTGGTGATGCCTCCGCGAATTTCGGCGTACTGTAGCAACGGGTGGGGGTTTGGGCAAGACAGCTGTCGGCAGGCTGAGGCCGGCATCACAATGATTTCGCTGAAAAGCGGGGGCGCGCGATCGGTCCGGGAGCAGAATAACGCCTTTTCCCTGACAGGGGTGTGAGCAAGGCGGATCCGCCATGCATCACCCTCCCCTCGGTCGCCTCCCGTCAAGGAAGGGGAGAGGCTGGACAGCCTGGCGCTACACCCCGGGCCCGGGGTGTGTTAATTTTCGCGTTTCCCGCAAGCCTGATCAGTCATTCAAGGAGTCGTCCTCATGGCCCTGAAGCCAGCGGAAGTGGAAAAGATCGCGCATCTGGCCCGGCTGGCCATCGATCCGGCCGATGTCGAGGGCTATGCCCGCAACCTGTCCGATATCCTGGCCTTCGTCGAGCAGCTTGAAGCGGTGGATACCGGCGATGTGACCCCGATGGCGCATCCCCTGGAGGCGACCCAGCGCCTGCGCCCGGACGCCGTCACCGAGACTGATCAGCGCACGCACTTCCAGGCCAGCGCCCCGGCCGTCGAGGCCGGCCTGTACCTGGTGCCGCGCGTCATCGAGTAAGACGGTTCGAATTTCAGCGATCAGCAACGGATACCCCATGCATACCAAAACCCTGGCCGAACTGGCCCGCGGTCTGCGCGACCGGTCCTTCTCCAGCGAGGAACTGACCCGCCACTATCTCGAGCGTATCAAACGCCTCGATGGCGGGCTCAATGGTTTCATCACCCTGTGCGAGGACGCCGCCCTGGCCCGGGCGCGCGAGGCCGACATCCAGCTGGCCTCCGGCAGACCCGGGCCGCTCACCGGCATTCCCTTCGCCCACAAGGACATCTTCTGCACCGACGGGGTGAAGACCAGCTGCGGCTCGCGCATGCTGGACAACTTCATCGCCCCCTACGATGCCACCGTCACCGCCCGCTTCAAGCAGGCCGGGGCGGTCATGCTGGGCAAGACCAACATGGATGAGTTCGCCATGGGCTCGTCCAATGAAACCAGCCACTACGGTCCGGTAAAGAATCCCTGGGATACGAATACCGTCCCGGGCGGTTCCTCCGGCGGCTCGGCCGCGGTGGTCGCCGCGCGCCTGGCGCCGGCGGCCACCGGCACCGACACCGGCGGCTCCATCCGCCAGCCGGCGGCCCTGTGCGGCATCACCGGGCTGAAGCCCACCTATGGGCGGGTGTCGCGCTACGGCATGATCGCCTTCGCCTCCAGCCTGGACCAGGCCGGCCCCATGGCCGCCAGCGCCGAGGACGCCGCGCTGCTGCTGCAGGTCATGGCCGGTTTCGATCCGAAGGATTCCACCTGCGTGGACCGGCCGGTGGACGACTACAGCGCCGGTCTGAACAACGACCTCGAGGGTCTGAGGATCGGCCTGCCGAAGGAATATTTCGGCGAGGGGCTGGACACCGGCACGGCGAAGGCGGTGGAGGCCGCAATCGCGGAGTTGAAGAAGCTCGGTGCCGAGCCGGTGGAGATCAGTCTGCCCAATGCCGGCCTTGCTGTGCCCACCTATTATGTGGTCGCCCCGGCCGAGTGTTCCTCCAACCTGTCGCGCTTCGACGGCGTGCGCTTCGGCTATCGCTGCGAGAACCCGCGTGACCTGGAGGACCTGTACAAGCGCTCCCGCGGCGAGGGCTTCGGCCCCGAGGTCAAGCGCCGCATCATGATCGGCACCTACGCCCTGTCGGCCGGCTACTACGACGCCTATTACCTCAAGGCGCAGCAGGCGCGGCATCTGATCGCGGACGATTTCCGGGCGGCGTTCGAGCAGGTCGACGTCATTGCCGGTCCGACCGCCCCGAACACGGCCTTCCGCCTCGGCGAGAAGGTGGACGACCCGGTGACCATGTACCTGTCGGACGTGTTCACCATCGCCGTCAACCTGGCCGGCCTGCCCGGCATGTCGATCCCGGCCGGCTTCGTCGAGGAACTGCCGGTGGGGCTGCAGCTGATCGGCAACTATTTCGACGAGGCCCGGTTGCTGAGCGTGGCGCACCGCTACCAGCAGGTCACCGACTGGCATAGGCGCGTGCCGAAGGGCTATGAGTGATTTGCGGAATTCGGATTTCAACGCAGAGACGCAGAGGCGCAAAGTCTTATACAAGTATTCTTTGCGTCCTCTGCGTCTCTGCGCCTCTGCGTTGAATTGAGGATTTGAGTTATGGAATGGGAAGCAGTCATCGGGCTCGAGATCCACGCCCAGCTGGCGACGAAGAGCAAGATCTTCTCCGGCGCCTCCACCGCCTACGGCGCGGCGCCCAACAGCCAGGCCTGCGCGGTGGACCTGGGCCTGCCCGGGGTGCTGCCGGTGCTGAACGAGGAGGTGGTGCGCATGGCAGCCAAGTTCGGCCTGGCCACGCATTCCACTGTTGCCCCGCGCTCGGTGTTCGCGCGCAAGAACTACTTCTACCCCGACCTGCCCAAGGGCTACCAGATCAGCCAGTACGAGCTGCCCATCGTCCATACGGGGTATCTCGATATCGAGCTGGATGACGGCGAGACCAAGCGCATCGGCATCACCCGCGCCCACCTGGAGGAGGATGCAGGCAAGTCGCTGCATGAGGGCTTCCATGGCGTCACCGGCATCGACCTCAACCGCGCCGGCACCCCGCTGCTGGAGATCGTCTCCGAGCCCGACCTGCGTTCGGCGAAGGAGGCGGTCGCCTACATGAAGAAGCTGCACTCGCTGGTGCGCTACCTGGAGATCTGCGACGGCAACATGCAGGAGGGTTCCTTCCGTTGCGACGCCAACGTCTCCATCCGGCGCCGGGGCGAGCACCGCTTCGGTACCCGTGCCGAGATCAAGAACATCAATTCCTTCCGTTTCGTCGAGCGCGCCATCAACTTCGAGATCGAGCGCCAGATCGAGGTGCTGGAATCCGGCGGCGCCGTGGTGCAGGAAACGCGTCTGTACGATGCCAGCAAGGACGAGACCCGCTCCATGCGTACCAAGGAGGAGGCCAACGACTACCGTTACTTCCCCGATCCGGACCTGCTGCCGGTGGAGCTCGATGAAGCCTTCATCGAGGCGGTGCGCAACAGCCTGCCGGAGCTGCCCGATGCGAAAAAGAGCCGGTTCATGGAGCAGTACGGCCTGTCCGCCTATGACGCCGGCGTGCTGACCGCCAGCCGCGAGATGGCCGACTATTACGAGGCTGTGGTCGCCGCCGCGCAGGTGGACGGCAAGCTGGCCGCCAACTGGGTCATGGGCGAGTTGTCGGCCGCGCTGAACAAGGACGGCATCGAGATCGAGGATTCGCCCATCGACGCCGGCGGCCTGGCCGGGTTGCTCGCGCGCATCCACGACAACACTATCTCCGGCAAGATCGCCAAGACGGTGTTCGAGGCCATGTGGGCCGGCGAGGGCGATGCCGATGCGGTCATCGAGGCCAAGGGCCTGAAGCAGATCACCGATACCGGCGCCATTGAGCAGATGATCCGCGAGGTGATCGCCGCCAATCCGGAACAGGCTGAGCAGTACCGCTCCGGCAAGGACAAGCTGTTCGGATTCTTCGTTGGCCAGGTGATGAAGGCCTCCAAGGGCAAGGCCAATCCGGGTGAGGTCAACAAGCTGCTCAAGCAGCTGTTGAATGAATAGTTGCCTGCGCGACAGCAACACACAGGACGCGGAGACGCAGAGACGCAAAGCTTCGTGAAGCGGAGCGGTATTGGGTGTATCCCGTCGGTGTACTCTCCTGTTCCGTCATTCCGGCGCATGCCGGAATCCAGAAACCGCGGTGGTCAATGGATCCCGGCATGCGCCGGGATGACGGGATTCCTGGGTAGTCCGTAGGCCGGAATAAGGGCTGGATGCCCGTTTCCGGCATTATCCGCGTTGCCGGGAAAGTTGCGCTTATCCCGGCCGGCGAACTCTTCCGGTGGTCACCGGCAGGAGATTGCCACGCCGCTGACGCAGCTCGCAATGACAGGGAATCCGCCAGGTTTGTTCGCGTTCATTCGCGGCTCACGCAATAACGATTACCGCTTCTCTGGCATCACCGCCTCGAATCCACCAGCCCCTGACCTCGGGCGCATCCCGGTCCTGCAGTGAAATGATCAGATTCAGCGCCTCCGGGTAGGCGGCCTGCTCGATGTCTGTGGTCGAGGGGCGCGCCGGTGCGTCCGGATGGGAATGGTAGATGGCGAACAGCGTCTCGCCTTTCTCGCGCATGGTGCGCATGGCGGCGATCTGACCGGCCGGATCGAGTTCGAAGCGCGACTGCGGATGCTGCGCGACATTGGCAACCGGATAGATGTCATAACCGGCCTCCGGCCGGTGTCCGATCAGGCCGCAGACCTCCACTTCCGGCGTGGTCAGCGCTGTCTCCAGTAGCGGCTTGATCAGGGTATGGGGCAGGGTGATACTGCGCGCAGGCATGATGTTCCGTTCTCTGAATATTTTTTGTGAGCATCGTAGGTCGGGTTAGTCCGAAGGGCGTAACCCGACATTGGGTCCGGATTCGTTGGGTTACGGCGCAGTTGCGCCTAACCCAACCTACAAGCCGCATGATAGTCCACGGAGTCCAAGATGTCCGAACGCCTGCTGCTGTGCAGCGATCTCGATCGCACCCTCCTGCCCAACGGCAATCAGCCCGAATCCCCCGAAGCGCGGCCGCGCCTGCGCCGACTGGCGCAGCACCCCGAGCTCATCCTGGCCTATGTGTCCGGCCGTAACATCGATCTGATCGAAGCGGCCATCGAACAGTATCACCTGCCGCACCCGGCCTATGCCCTGGCCGATGTCGGCACCTCCATCTACCGCTGGCAGGGCGGCGACTGGCGCCTGTGGGAGAGTTGGCGGCAGAAGATCGGCCATGACTGGCGGCATTACCGCAACCACGATCTGCGTCCGCGCCTGGACGACATCGAGGAACTGGCGCTGCAGGAGGAGACCAACCAGCACGACTACAAGCTCAGCTACTACGCCATGCCGGACCTGGTCGACAGCGGGGTGCTGCTGGAGCTGCGCCGGCGGCTGCGCGAGCTGCATATCGATTTCGAGATCGTGTGGAGCGTGGACGAGACCAGCAACACCGGCCTGCTGGACATCCTGCCGGCCAGCGCCACCAAGCTGGGGGCGGTGCGTTTTCTGATGCGGGAACTGGACCTGGGCCGGCATCACACCGTGTTCGCCGGCGACAGCGGCAACGATCTGAACGTGCTGACCAGCGACATCCCCGGCGTGCTGGTGGCCAATGCCACCGATGCCGTGCGTGAGCAGGCATTGCGCGAGGCCGGGGCGCGCAACCAGGCCGCAGGCCTGTACTGTGCCGCCGGCGACTTCATGGGCATGAACGGCAACTACAGCGCCGGGGTGCTGGAGGGGCTGGTGCATTTCCATCCCGAGACGCGGGGGTGGCTGGGGGGCTGAGTCGGGCGGTGGGAACGCGGAGCCGGGTAGGATGGGTGAAGGCGCCTGGCGCCGTAACCCATCTTCATGTACATGCCGATGGGTTGCGCTTCGCTCCACCCATCCTACCCTCTGGCGGCCAACTGCCGATCATGCACCCGCGACAGCGTCAGCAGCGCCACCGCCGCCCCGAGCAGCGCCAGGCCCATGTCCGACTGGGTGTCCCACACATAACCCTGGGTGCCGAGGAAGGATTCGGCGGCCTGTTCGTTGACCAGGGCCGCCCACCATTCGATCAGTTCATACAGGGCGCTGATGGCCAGGCAGATGGCCAGGATGAGGGGGGCGAGCCAGCCGCGCACACGGATGACCTCGAACCGCAGCAGGATCTCGCGGGCGACCATGGCCGGGACGAAGCCCTGCAGGAAATGCCCCAGCTTGTCGAAGTTGTTGCGCGGCCAGCCGAACCAGTCGCCGATGACATCGAAGACCGGCACCCGGGCATAGGTGTAGTGCCCGCCCACCATCAGGATGATGGCGAACAGCAGGATCAGGCCGTAGGCCAGCGGGGTGAGCGGGAAATGCCTGCGGGTGGCGATCAGCACCGCCAGGCCGAGCATGGCCGGCAGTACCTCCATCCACCAGGTCAGGCGGTCGTAGGGTTCGATGCCTGACCACACCAGCACCCCGACATAGATTGCCAGCCACAGCCAGCCGGTGGGGCCGGGCAGGAACCGCACGGCCTTCATTGATCCCAGTCCAGCAACTCGCCTCCAGGCGCGGCGCGTTCCCATTGGGCATACAGCACCTGCCAGTCGCCGCCGGTGCGTCGCAAACTGAGTTCGAGGCGCCGGCTGTCGAAGGCCAGGCGTCCGGTGTCGGCCGTGCCCAGCCACAACGCGACCTCGGCCCGGTCGGGGGCGGGAAAGCGGATATCCCGGATGCGGGTCAGCAGCTTCGGTTGCCGGTAGCGCAGAAACAGCAGCCGCAGACGGTTGAGGACCGCGGCGCGGTCGTTGCCGCGGCTGTCGCTGTAGTCCGCGGCGATATGGTCCCTGAACAGGTCCAGGTCGCGGTCCTGGGCGGCCTGCTCGGCGGCAGCGATCAGTTCGCGGATGGCGGCTTCCGGATCCGAAGGTGCTTCCCCGCAGCCGCTCAGGGCGAGCAGCAGAAACAGTGCCGCCAGCGGGCGGGCGAATCGGGCTGTCGCGGGTTGGCGCATCAGCCGGTGCCGGCCGGGTGGGCGGGTGTCTGCACGCGGGTCCCGCTGCACACCGGGCAGTCCGGGTCCGGATGCAGTTTCAGGGTGCGCAGTTCCAGACTGCGGCCATCGAGGATCAGCAGGCGGCCGTCCAGGGGCTCGCCGAGCCCGGTCAGCACCTTGATCGCCTCCAGCGCCTGCAGGCTGCCGATGATGCCGACGATCGGCGCCAGGATGCCGTTTTCGGCGCAGGTCTGTTCGGCCTCCGTGCCGTCGCGGTACAGACACTGATAGCAGGGTCCGGCGGCGAGATCGCCCCGGAACACGCTCAGCTGACCCTCGTAGCGGATGGCCGCGCCCGAGACCAGTGCTCGTCCGGCCTGCCAGCAGGCGGCATTCACGGCGAAGCGGGTGGCGAAGTTGTCGCTGGCATCGACCACCAGGTCGGCCGCGGCGACCGCCGCCTGCAGGGCGGCGTCTTCCAGCCGTTCAGCGATGGGAACGACCCGGGTGTCCGGGTTGATGTCCGCCAGTCGCTCACGGGCCGAATCCACCTTGGGCCGGTCCAGGTCGCGCTGGCCGTGCAGGATCTGGCGCTGCAGGTTGCTTACATCGACCCGGTCCGGATCGGCGATGGTGAGCCGGCCCACGCCGGCCGCGGCCAGGTACAGGGCGGCCGGGGAGCCCAGTCCGCCGGCGCCGATAATCAGCACATGTGCGTCATTCAGCCGCTGCTGCGCCTCGACACCGAAGTCGGGCAGCATGATCTGGCGGCTGTAGCGCAGGAGTTGGTCGTCGTTCATTGGGAGAGTAAACGGTTGCGATATGGCGGGATGGTAGCCCCGGGTGGATCAAAGGTGAAGGGGCGGCAGTGTGACAATGCAGTTTAAGGTGAAGATGTATGCCAGCCCGCATGAGTCGTATTTCACCTTACCCGTCATTCCCGCGAAAGCGGGAATCCAGTGCCTGGCAGGGCAAACGCGCGTTGGATCCCCGCCTTCGCGGGGATGACGAAGTAAGTGCAATCCGGGTCAGAGGTAACGCCGCCAGTGTTCCGGCCGGCCGTCGCGGCAGCCGTGCGGTCGCTGCTGGTATTTCTCGATGAACACGGCCTGGGTGCAGTTGCCGCGGCCGCGCAGGCAGCCCAGCTGTTCCTGCTGGGCCTGTTCGCTGTAGTAGTAGAGGGCGCGCTTGAGCTTGATCATCAGGTTGTTGTCCAGATGGAAGCCCAGTTCCACCAGCAGTTCCTCGATGACCTGCAGGGTGAGCAGGGTGACGTCGTAGCTGACGTGCAGGAGTTCGGGCTGGGCCGGGTGGATGTGGAGCACGCCTTCGACATTGCTCAGGATGAGTGCGGCCGCCTGGGCCTGATGCGGCTCATGGTGGGGGCCGCGAAACAGGATCTCGCGGTGCTTGATGTGTTCCTGCAATTCGCTCATGGCTCCATGCTAGCCGGGTCGGGGCAGGAATCAAGCAGAATTGCCCGCTTCAGCCGCTGCCGGGGTGGCGGGCCGCCGTGGCGCGCGGCTGGCCGGCCAGGTCATGACGGCACTGGATGTCGATAAACCCCTTTTCCCTCAACAGGCTGGCGACGCTGTCGGCCTGGTCGAAGCCGTGTTCCAGCACCAGCCAGCCGCCGGGCTCCAGGTGCTCCGGCGCCTGCATGATCAGCTGTTCGAGAGCATCCAGACCGACGGCGCCGGCGGCCAGGGCGCGGCGTGGCTCGAAGCGCACGTCACCGGCATCCAGATGCGGATCGCGCTCGGCCACATAGGGTGGATTGCTGACGATCAACTGGAAGCGCCGGCCGGCGACCGGCGTGAACCAGTCGCCCTCCAGCAGTTCCAGGTTATCCACCCCGAGACGCTCCCGATTGCGGCGGGCCACGGCCAGGGCGGCGGAAGAGATGTCGATGGCGGTCACCCGGCAGCCGGGGCGTTCCAGGGCCAGCATCAGGGCCAGCGCCCCGCTGCCGGTGCCGAGGTCCAGCAGCGCCCGGTCGGCCCCGACCGGGATCTGCTCCAGCGCCAGTTCCAGGGTGATCTCGGTCTCGGGCCGCGGGATCAGGGTGTCGGGGCTGACTTCGAGTTCCCGCGACCAGAATTCGCGCCGCCCCAGCAGGTGGGCGATGGGATGCCCTGTCAGCCGCTGCTCCAGCAGGGCCTCGGCCTGCTGCCATTCTGATTCGGTGAGCAGGTCCTCGCCATGGGCATAGAGATAGCTGCGCGGCCGGGTCAGTACATGTCCTAACAGGATCTGGGCGTCCAGGCGCGGGGAGTCGCTGCCGGCCTCGTGCAGGCGCTGCGTGGCCCGGCGCAGCCAGTCCTGCAGGGTCTGGGGAACATCACTCGGCATGGATGGCGGCGAGTTGATCGGCCTGGTATTCGCTGATCAGCGGGTCGATCACCGGGTCCAGGTTGCCGGCCAGGATCTCGTCGAGTTTGTGCAGGGTCAGGTTGATACGGTGGTCGGTGACCCGGCCCTGAGGGAAATTGTAGGTGCGGATGCGCTCGGAGCGGTCGCCGCTGCCGACCAGGCTGCGCCGTGTCTGCGCCTGTTCGCTGGCGCGGCGGTCGCGCTCGATCTGTTCCAGCCTGGCCGCCAGCAGCGACAGGGCCCGGGCCTTGTTCTTGTGCTGGGAGCGCTCGTCCTGGCATTCGACCACGATGCCGCTGGGCAGGTGGGTCAGGCGCACGGCCGAGTCGGTGCGGTTCACGTGCTGGCCGCCGGCGCCGGAGGCGCGGTAGGTGTCCACGCGCAGGTCGGCGGGGTTGATGTCCACCGCTTCGGCTGCCTCCAGTTCCGGCAGTACCGCCACGGTGGCGGCCGAGGTGTGGATGCGGCCCTGGGATTCGGTCTCCGGCACGCGCTGGACCCGGTGGGCGCCGGATTCGAACTTGAGCCGCGAGTAGGCGCCCTGGCCGACGATGCGGGCGATGACCTCCCTGTAGCCGCCGTGTTCGCCCGGGGATTCGCTCAGAATCTCCACGTTCCAGTGATGCGTCTCGGCGTAGCGGCTGTACATGCGCAGCAGGTCGCCGGCGAAGATGGCGGCCTCGTCGCCGCCGGTGCCGGCGCGGATCTCGAGGAAGATATTGCTGTTGTCGTGCGGATCCTTCGGCAGCAGATGCTTCTGCAGTTCCAGTTCCAGCGCCTCGAGCCGTTCGGCGGCCGCCCGGCGTTCCTCGCCGGCCATTTCCCGCACCTCCGGGTCCGGGTCGTTCTGCATTTCCTCAGCGCTGTCCAGGTCGGCCCGGGCCCGGCGATAGTCGCCGTAGCACCTGATCACCGGCTCCAGCTGGCTGTATTCCACCGACAGGCCGCGGAAACGGTTCTGGTCGGCGATGATCTCGGGCTGGGACAGCAGGGCGCCGACCTCCTCGAAGCGGTCGCTGAGCTGATCGAGCTTTTTCCGGATCGAGTCCTTCATGCGGACAGACCCGCATATCGTGCAGCGATCCCGTTTCTCCCTTTCCCTCTCCCGCTGTGCGGGCGAGGGAAGGTCGCAGGTGGCCTGCGGCCACCGGTTCCTGGGTAGGGCCGGGGTGAGGATGTCGGGGTAGCAGCGACAGTGAGGGCGCGTAGTGTCATTTCCCGGACTCGTCCAGCCCGAACAGCTCGCGTGCCGCCTCGATCAGTTCGGCGCGGCCATCGTAGCCGGCCTGGCGCAGATTGGCGCTGGGGGCATGCAGCAGCTTGTTGGTCAGGGTATGGGCCAGAAACTCCAGCACCGCTTCGGGTTCCCGGCCCTGGCGCAGCTGGGCCAGGGCCTTGTCCAGGACCTCCCGGCGGCTGGCATCGGCCCGGTCGCGGCAGGCACGGATGGTCTGCACTGCGTCCAGCGAGCGCAGCCAGCCATAGAAGTGTGAAGCCTGCACCTCGATGATCTCCTCGGCCTGATGGGCCGCCTCGCGGCGCGACTTCAACCCCTCCTGGATCACCTGCTGCAGGTCGTCGATGGTGTAGAGGTAGACGTCCTCGAGTTTGCCGACCTCGGGTTCGATGTCGCGTGGCACGGCGATGTCGACCATGAACACCGGTTTGTGCTTGCGAGCCTTGAGTGCGGTCTTGATCGTGTCGCGCCGCAGCACCGGGGTCTGGCTGGCGGTGGAGGCGATGATGATGTCGGCCTCGGCCAGATGGGCGGGGATCTCGTCCAGGGCGATGGCGTAGCCGTTGAACTGGCTGGCCAGGGCGTGGGCGCGTTCGACCGTGCGATTGGCGATGATCATGCGGCCGAGCTGCTGCTCGTGCAGGTGGCGGGCCGCCAGTTCGATGGTCTCGCCGGCGCCGATCAGCAGGGCGGTGGTCTCGCCGAGATCACCGTAGATCTGGCGGGCCAGGCGCACCGCGGCGAAGGCCACCGAGACCGGGCTGGCGCCGATGGCGGTGTCGGTGCGGATCTGCTTGGCCACGCTGAAGGTGTGCTGGAACAGGCGGTTGAGCAGGTGCGAGACCGTGCCCGCCTCGCTGGCCGCCTGGAAGGCATCCTTCAGCTGACCGAGGATCTGGGGCTCGCCCAGGACCATGGAGTCCAGTCCGGAGGAGACCCGCAGCAGGTGCTTGACCGCCTCCAGGTCCGGATGCACATAAACGTAGGGCTGAAGCTGGTCGCGCCCCAGTCGATGATAGGCGGACAGCCAGTCCAGCAGCTGCTGGTGTCCGGTCTGGTCCAGGTGGCAGTAGATCTCGGTGCGGTTGCAGGTCGACAGGATCGCCCCTTCCTGCACCATGGGCAGGGCGGTCAGTTCGCGCAGGGCCTCGGGCATGCGCTCGGGCGGAAACGCCACGCGCTCGCGGATATCGACCGGTGCGGTGCGGTGATTGATGCCGAGTGCGATCAGGGACATGGAAGGGCTGGTGGATGCAGTCGAACCGGAAATTCTGCGGGATATTCCAGGGGATTACAAGAAACCTCTGAACGACCGGAGGGACGCGGCCTGATAGAAATCGGTCGGCAAGTCATCGTACACTGAGGTTTGGATCACGCATTGGCACAATACCCCAGATGAAGACTTCCGTTTCGATCCCGGCCGGATTGCTGGCCGCATTGCTGCTGGGCGGCTGCCAGCACCTGGAACCCCTGGCGACGGCCCCGGAGCCCGCCGGGCCGGCCACCGAGACCGCGCCCGGGGCGGAGGCCGACCAGACTGGCGCGCCGCCGGCGTCCCCGGCCGTGGCCGAGCTTTCCGGCGATGTCCTGTTCGATATCCTGCTGGGTGAGATCGCGGGGCAGCGCAACCGGCTGGATGTGTCGGTCGAGCATTACCTGCGGGCCGCCGAGTCCAGCCGCGACCCGCGCGTGGCCGAACGGGCCCTGCGCATCGCCGCCTTCGCCAAGGATGAGCGCGCGGCACTGGCGGCCTCGCGGCGCTGGGTGGAACTGGCGCCTGACAGCCTGGATGCGCGCCAGTCGCTGGCGGTGCTGGCGCTGCGCGCCGGTATCGAGGACGAGGCCTTTACCCAGCTGGAGCAGATCATCACCGAACTGGGTGCCGGTGACCAGGCCTTCACCGCGGTCACCGGCCTGCTGGCCCGCGACGAGGACCGGCAGGCCGCGCTGCAGCTGATGCAGCGCCTGGCGCAACAGTACCCCGAGCGCCCCGATGCCCAGCTGGCACTCAGCCGTCTGGCCCAGCATGCGGGCAGGCCCGAGGTGGGCATGGCCGCCGTGGAGCGGGCCCTGACGCTGCGCCCCGACTGGTCCGAGGCCCTGATCCAGCGGGCCCGGCTGCGGGTCCAGGGCGGAGAGCAGGAACTGGCCCTGCAGGAACTGGCCGCGGCGGTCCAGCGCCAGCCCGACTCCCTGCCGGTGCGCATGACCTACGCCAGGCTGCTGCTGGAGGCGCGTGAATTCCAGGCGGCCGAACAGCAGTTCCGGCAGGTGGTCGAGCAGGATCCCGAGCACCTCGATGCGATCTACTCCCTGGGCCTGCTGGCGCTGGAAGTCGAACGTTACGATGCCGCCGGGAAACGCTTCGAACGCCTGCTCGAACTGGGCGGGCGCACCCAGGAGTCGCGTTACTACCTGGGGCGGATCAACGAGGCGCAGGACGCGCCCGAGTCGGCGATCGAATGGTATGACCGGGTGCGCGAGGGCGACTACCTGCTGGATGCCCAGCTCCGCTCGGCCCGGCTGCGGGCGCAACTGGGTGAAGTGGAGGCGGCGCGGCGTCAGCTGCATGGCATGCGGGTACGCAATCCCGAGCTGGCCGTGCAGTTGTATATCGCCGAGGGGGAACTGCTGGTTACAGTGGGCGCGGAGCAGCAGGCGATGGACCTGTACGACTCGGTGCTGGACACCATGCCGGACAACCCCGACCTGCTCTATGCCCGCGCCCTGCTGGCGGAGAAACTGGGCCGGCTGACGCAGACGGAGCAGGATCTGCGGCGGGTTCTGGAGGTCGAGCCGGACAATGCCCATGCCCTCAATGCCCTGGGTTACACCCTGGCCGACCGCACCGACCGTTATGGCGAGGCGCTGACTTATATTGAGAAGGCCCTGGCGCTGCGGCCCGAGGACCCGGCCATCCTCGACAGCATGGGCTGGGTGCAGTACCGGCTGGGCAACCTGGAGCAGGCCGAGGCCTATCTGCGCCGGGCGCTGGAGCAGGCCCAGGACGGGGAGATCGCCGCCCACCTGGGCGAGGTCCTGTGGCAGCAGGGCCGTCGTGACGAGGCCCGGGAGGTGTGGGAGGCTGCGCGGGAGGCAGGTGCCGACAACCCGGTGCTCGAGCGGACCATGCAGCGCTTCCTCCAGCCCTGATGCCGGTGTCCGCGCAAGCTGCCCTGCTCCGGTTCGCCGGCCTGGTGCTGGCGGTTGCGCTGACCGGCTGCAGCGGGCTCGCCACCCGCGAACCGGCCCGGGTCCCGGCTGCGGACACCTGGACCCTGGAGGGGCGCATCGCCCTGCGGCTGGAGGAAGAGGGCTGGCATGCCAGTGTCGTCTGGCGGCAGCGGCCCGGGAGTTACCGCCTGCGCCTGCAGGGGCCGCTCGGCCAGGGCGCGCTGGAACTCACCGGCAGTGCGGCGGGTGTGATCCTGGAGCGGGCCGACGGCCGTATCAGCCAGGCCCGCGATCCGGATATCCTGTTGTACCAGGAAACCGGCTGGCAGCTGCCGGTCAGCGGCCTGCGCTACTGGGTGCGCGGCCGGCCGGTGCCGGACATCAAGGCCCGCAGCCGCCATGACGACCAGGGACGGCTGGTCGAACTGCATCAGGCCGGCTGGGATATCCGCTATACCGATTTCTTCCAGACCGGCGCACTGCCGCGCCGGATCGAACTGGTCAATGGCGAGGTGCGGGTCAAGCTCATCATCGATCAGTGGCAGCGCCTGCCGGCCGCAGACGAGGCGGATGATGCGAGTTGAGTCCGGCTGGCCCGCGCCGGCCAAGCTCAACCTGTTCCTGCATATCACCGGCCGCCGGCCGGACGGCTACCATACCCTGCAGAGCCTGTTCCAGTTTCTGGATCACGGCGACCGGCTGGACTTCAGTGTCACCGAGGCTCCGGGCGTGCGGCTGCTCGCGCCGCTGCCAGGTGTGCCCCCGGATCGGGACCTGACCGTGCGCGCGGCCCGCCTGCTGCAGCAGCGGGCCGGCGTGAGCCGGGGGGTGGAGATCCGGCTGGACAAGCGGCTGCCGCTCGGCGGCGGCCTGGGCGGCGGCAGCTCTGATGCCGCCACCACCCTGGTCGTGCTGAACCGGCTGTGGGAAGCCGGGCTGGACGAGGACGAGCTGGCCGCCCTGGGGCTGGAGCTCGGCGCCGACGTGCCGGTGTTCGTGCGCGGCCGCGCCGCCTGGGCCGAAGGAGTAGGGGAGCGGCTCACCCCGGTCGAGGTGCCCGAGCCCTGGTACCTGGTGATCGTGCCCCCGGTCAGCGTCAGCACTGCCGCGGTGTTCCAGCATCCGGAATTGACACGGGATTCCCGCCCAATCACAATATCCGACTTTCTCGCGGGCCGGTCGCGCAATGACTGCGAGGCCATCGTGCGTCAGCTCTATCCCGAGATCGCCGCTGCGCTGGACTGGCTGAACGGCCGGACGCGGGCGCGTCTGACCGGGACCGGCGCCTGCGTGTTCGGTGCCTTCCGCGATCACGCAGCGGCACTGGCGGCGCAGCAGGCCCTGCCCGCCGGCTGGGAAGGCTTCATCGCCCGGGGCTGCAACCGCTCGCCGCTGCATGCCGCGCTGGCAGCGGACCGGATGTGAACCGTCGCTTTGCCATTGAACATTGGGGCGTCGCCAAGCGGTAAGGCACTGGTTTTTGGTATCAGCATGCGCAGGTTCGAATCCTGCCGCCCCAGCCAAACACATCACCGGTCAGCGGCCGAGCCGCTGGCCGTTTTTTAACCGGCCGCATCAATGAACCGGATGGTCACTGCAGACAACAGACGAGGTGGGATGGTGCCTGATGTCGACGGCCGCATGATGGTCTTCGCCGGCAATGCCAATCCGCAGCTGGCGCAGAACATCGTCAACCATCTGCGTATTCCGCTGGGCAAGGCGGTGGTGGGCCGGTTCAGCGACGGCGAGGTGATGGTCGAGATCATGGAGAACGTCCGCGGCAAGGACGTCTTCATCGTGCAGCCGACCTGCGAGCCGACCAACGACAACCTGATGGAACTGCTGGTCATGGTCGATGCGCTGCGCCGCTCCTCGGCCGCGCGCATCACCACCGTGATGCCCTATTTCGGCTACGCCCGCCAGGACCGGCGGCCGCGCTCGGCGCGGGTGCCGATCACCGCCAAGGTGGTGGCCGACATGATCTGCAAGGTCGGCGCCGACCGGGTGGTGACGGTGGACCTGCACGCCGACCAGATTCAGGGATTCTTCGATATCCCGGTGGACAATGTGTATGCCTCGCCGATCCTGCTCGGCGACATCTGGCGCAACAAGCACCCCGATCTGATGGTGGTGTCGCCGGACGTGGGCGGCGTGGTGCGCGCCCGGGCCCTGGCCAAGCGCCTGGACGACGCGGACCTGGCCATCATCGACAAGCGCCGTCCGCGCGCCAACGTCTCGCAGGTGATGCACATCATCGGTGACGTCGAGGGCCGCGACTGCGTGCTGGTTGATGACCTCGTCGACACCGCAGGCACCCTGTGCAAGGCGGCCGGCGCGCTCAAGGAGCACGGCGCCTCGCGGGTGGCCGCCTACTGCACCCACCCGGTGCTGTCGGGGCCGGCGATCAAGAACATCGAGGGCTCGCAGCTCGACGAGTTGGTGGTGACCGACACCATCCCGCTGCGCCCGGACGCGCAGAAGTGCTCGCGCATCCGCCAGCTCAGCATCGCCGAGATGCTGGGCGAGACGCTGCGGCGCATCAGCGAGGAAGAATCCGTCAGTTCGCTGTTCATGGACTGACGCCGGACAGGCCCGGCCTGTCCGTTACGGCCTCCCCTGGTCGCGGGGGAGCAAATGAACGCCGCCATGCGCGGCAACGGGAGTGCAACAACATGAGTATCTCATTCGAACTGGACGCCGAGCTGCGTTCCGACAAGGGGAAAGGTGCGAGCCGCCGCCTGCGTCGGGCCGGCAGACTGCCGGCGATTCTCTACGGTGGCAGCGAGTCGCCCATGCCGCTGACCCTGGACCACGACAAGGTGCTGCACAGCCTGGACTACGAGGCCTTCTACTCGCACATCCTCAAGGTCAAGGTCGACGGCAAGACCCACAGCTGTGTGCTGCGTGACCTGCAGCGCCACCCCTACAAGCCCACCCTGGTGCACGTGGACCTGCAGCGTGTCAGCGGCGATGACACCATCCACATGCTGATCCCGCTGCACATCGTCGGCCAGGAGGTCTCGCCGGGGCTGAAGGCCAGCGGTCTGCTGTCGCACGAGCTGACCGAGGTGGACATCACCTGCAAGGCGAAGGACCTGCCCGAGTACATCGAGGTGGACATCTCCGGGTTGAACCTGAACGAGACCATCCACCTCTCCGACCTGAAGCTGCCGGCCGGCGCCCAGGCCACCGAGCTGTTCAAGGGCGAGGAGCACGACCTGCCGGTGGTGACCATCCATCCGCGCAAGGGCGGCGGTGACGAGGAAGAGGTCGAAGGCGAGGCCGCTGAGGGTGAGGGCGAGGCCTGAGGCCGACCCCGCGGAGCCATACGCGTGTCCGCTGTCGCCCTCATCGTCGGGCTCGGGAATCCCGGTGCCAAGTACGACCAGACCCGGCATAACGCCGGGTTCTGGTTTCTGGACGGGCTGGCCCGGCGCTTTCACTGCACGCTGAATCCGGAGAATCGCTTCCAGGGCGAGGCCGGACGCTGCGACATCGACGGTGCCGACTGCCGGTTGCTCAAGCCGACCACCTTCATGAACCGCAGCGGCCAGTCGGTCGCCGCCCTGGCCGGTTTCTTCAAAATCCCGCCTGAGGCCATTCTGGTGGTGCACGACGAGCTGGACCTGGAACCGGGCACGGTGCGGCTCAAGCGTGGCGGCGGCCATGGCGGTCACAACGGCCTGCGTGATCTCATCGGTGCGCTTGGCAGCAGGGAGTTCCTGCGCCTGCGCGTGGGTATCGGCCATCCCGGGCATCGCGACGACGTGGTCAACTATGTGCTGAATAAACCCAGCAGTGATGACCGCATCGCCATCGATGCCGCCATCGAAAGCGCTCTGCTCGAGGTGCCGCGGATCGTCAACGGCGATCTCGAGGCGGCCATGAACGCGCTGCATCGTCGTCCTTCAGGCGGCGACGGCACTGCCATCAACGTGTGAAGTCACTCATATGGGAATCCAATGCGGTATCGTGGGCCTGCCCAATGTCGGCAAGTCCACCCTGTTCAATGCCCTGACCCAGGCCGGCATCCAGGCCGAGAACTATCCCTTCTGCACCATCGATCCCAACGTGGGCGTGGTGCCGGTGCCCGATCCGCGCCTGGATAAACTGGCCGAAATCGTCAAGCCGCAGCAGGTGCTGCCGGCGACGGTGGAGTTCGTCGACATCGCCGGCCTGGTGGCCGGCGCCTCGAAGGGCGAGGGCCTGGGCAACAAGTTCCTGGCCAACATCCGCGAGACCGACGCCATCGCCCATGTGGTGCGCTGTTTCGAGGACGAGAACGTCATCCATGTGGCCGGCCGCATCCACCCGCTGGAGGACATCGACACCATCAACACCGAACTGGCGTTGGCCGACATGGAAAGCGTGGACAAGGCGCTCACCCGCACCGCCAAGGTGGCCAAGAGCGGCGACAAGGAGGCGCGGGCGAAGCTGGAAGTGCTGGAGAAGGTCAAGGCGCATCTGGATGCAGGCCACCCGGTGCGCTCGCTGGAACTGACCGAGGACGAGCGTAAACAGCTGCGCGACCTGCACCTGCTCACCATCAAGCCCACCCTCTACATCGCCAACGTGGCCGAGGACGGGTTCGACAACAACCCGCACCTGGAAGCCGTGCGCGAACTGGCTGCAAAGGAAGGCGCCGAGGTGGTACCGGTGTGCGCCGCCATCGAGGCCGAACTGGTGGCCCTGGACGCCGAGGACCGGGCCGCCTTCCTGGACGAGCTGGGCCAGGACGAGCCGGGCCTGAACCGGGTCATCCGCGCCGCCTATAAGCTGCTGGGCCTGCAGACCTATTTCACCGCCGGGGTGAAGGAGGTCCGCGCCTGGACCATCCGCGTGGGCGACACCGCCCCACGGGCCGCCGCCGCCATCCACACCGACTTCGAGAAGGGCTTCATCCGCGCCGAGGTCACCGCCTACGACGACTTCATCGCCTGCAACGGCGAGCAGGGTGCCAAGGAGGCCGGCAAGCTGCGCCTGGAGGGCAAGGAGTATGTGGTAAAGGACGGCGACGTGATGCACTTCCGCTTCAACGTCTGAGACGGGCCCGGGAGTGGACATCCGCCCCGCAAACCCCTAGAATTCCGCCTCTTCCCGAATATGGCTACGTAGCTCAGCTGGTTAGAGCACATCACTCATAATGATGGGGTCCCCTGTTCGAATCAGGGCGTAGCCACCATATAATCATATAGTTACATCAAGCTAGGCAGTATCGGGATCCGCAAAATAAGCATAAAATAAGCGCGCTGGTCTGGGTTGCGCTACATGGTGAAGCATTGTGAAAATGCCCGTCTGTAGACCTGTCGCCATTCAAAAATCATGATCATCGCCGATAATCAACGATAACAAGTCTTGTTTTAGATGGGTCGAAAAGGGAAAAAGCAACCCCAGCCAAAAGTAACTTGGGCTCAAGCGTTTCGCGATATTGTGATAGCTGCAATGAATCGCGGCCAGTTGCTCCTTCTAATGGTGGTTGCGGTTGTCATTATTCCAGTGTGGAAAATGACGCCAGAGGAATCATCGAGGCTTGTGTTTGATGTCCTAGAGAATTTGAAAAACGGTAGTATCTTAGGATATATATTGTTCGTGAGTACGGTTTTAGGATGGTTTTTTCATGCTCGGGCGATGCGTCGAATTTATAGCAACGAATATAGGCGCATAGGCAAGGAAAAATCTGCTATTCAGAGCAAGGCGGCTGGTGCAAAGTTTAAATCGAGCGATAGATAAATTATGAGTTACTTCATACTTGTCCTAGCATTTCTTGCGATCCTCCATTTTATCTATGACGGTATTGTATTGCCGTCGATCAGGATGCATTTGAGAAATAAGTTGTTTGCATTGCGGGATGAGTTGCGCCAGATAAAAATATGCGATGAGGAATGCGATCCGCAAGTCTTTAATCTTCTTCATGATGGTATTAATAGGTTCTTAAACCGGCTGCATCGACTGACCATTGATAGGCAGGTTCAGTTTATGCGCGAATATGAGAATGATGACGAGCTTAGGTATGAGATAGATCAGCGTTGGAAGCTTGTCGAATCATGTGAGAATGAGGATGTAACAAGGATATTTGAAGAGGCAAACGACGTATTGAGGGTTGCTTATTTAGCAAATATGGGCGGATGGTTCTTTTACCTGATACCGATTGCGCTAATTGCGTTCTCTCTGAAGAAGCTCTCAAATGAAGCTAGAGAGATGTTTGTTATGCCAAATAGAGAGGTGGATCGACTGTGGCCTGATAGTAAGACCGCATAGCTTCGCGTCTATAGTCCCATGATTGGATTGTCATGTGATGTCTGATCTAGAAATATGTCCCTGCCCCGCAATGCGGGGCTTTTTTATGCCTTTTGTTTAGACCGTTGTTCAGAGGAGGGGGTATGGCGGATCCACATTGGACGAGTTATGTAGGAATGGCCGCTGGTGCCATTGGCGCGATAAGCGGCGTCATTGGTGGAATTTTGGGAATCGTTAGCTATCGCCGGATCAACAAGCTTAAGTCGCTCGACTTGCGCCTTGAGCTTCGTAAGGCTGTAAAGGACCTTTACCGCAAACACCGGGAGATATCAGAGCTTGTAGATTATGCGGATAGGTCGAGGGCGGCGGTAATGGCGGCGACCGGAAGAAGGAGTTCTGGATCAATGCAGATCTGGCAGGAAAACATAGAAAAAGATCTGCAGTATTTGGAAGGCGTGAAAGATGATTATCCCGCTGAGGAAGCAGATTTCACAGAGTTGTTGCCTGAAGAGCTAGAATCACAACTGATCGAAGTGCACGACAAAGAACAAAAGCTTGATGAATTGGCCAGTAACTATAAATCTGAAATTGCATTGGACGATGAAACTCGGAGAGATATTCGGAGGCGACACGGGGGTTGACGGGGTGCTGTCAGTAGCACTGATATCTATCTCGAATATGGTCGTTATAATACGCTCCTTTTGAAATGGCGTTCATCAAGCCTTGATAGACAGGCTCGGGGACTCCACAAAAATCATAAGTGTCGCCCTGTTCGAACGTGATTTTCATCCGACCTGATGCGTGATCATATCCAACGGCGCGGATCGCTGATGAGCTGACGGGTATCATATCCACTCTTTAACTCTCCCCGTGTTGTTCAAGACTAAATAAAGTGTACACAATCCTGCCCGCTAAAATCAGCCCCTGGCGGCGCTTCGCTTGATTCTGAATTACCGCCTTCATCTTACGCCAGAGCTGGTATGGGCCCAGGGGTGCCAGCTGCACGCCGCATGAGCGAATGCGCACGACCAGGCAGGCATGGCCTGCATCGTTGGGCTATCCGGCTGAATTCTGTATATTTCGGGCACTGCCCACGGATCGGAGGCCCTGCGATGTGCGGCCGCTTCGCCCGAACCACCCCGCCGGATCGCTTCGCCGAACTGGCCCAGGCCCGCTGCGAGCTGGAAGACCTGGCGCCGCGCTACAACATCCTGCCGGGACAGCCGGTGCTGGCCTGCCGGCTGGATCCCGCTGGGGCGCGGGAACTGGCACAGCTGCACTGGCCCTATATCCCGCCCTTCGAGCAACAGCCCAAGACCCGATATTCCACGATCAATGCCAAGGCGGAGACCCTGAGCACCAGCCGCCTGTGGCGCTTCCCGTTCCGCCACTTCCGCTGCCTGATCGCGGCGGATGGCTTCTATGAGCCCAGAGACACCGGAGAGAAGCGCAAGCCGCAGTATTACTTCCGCCGCCAGGATGGGCAGCCGTTCCTCATGGCGGGCCTGTGGGGCCACTGGGAGCCGCCAGAGGGCCAGGAAGGGCAAGGCTTCGATTCCTGCGCTATCGTCACCACAGAGCCCAACAGGCTGGTTGGGAAGATTCACCCGCGGATGCCGGCCATCCTGCCGGCAGAGGCATGGGGGCAATGGCTGGACACGGACGCAAAGCCTGAGCAGCTGCAGGGGCTGCTGCAGCCGGCCTCAGGAGAGGGATGGGAAGGCTACCCGGTGGGCTATTACACCCGGGAGGATTCGCCGAAAGTGATGCAACCTGTAGGCGTTTCTTCGACAGAGTGATATATCGCCGGAGTGGCCAGGCAAGCGCACTCGGGGTAATATTCCCTTCATAAGAACCAATAAGAAAAGAAGGAAATCCGCGAATGTCGACTGCCAAAGACAGGTTCGCTGCTGCCATTCAGATCCTTTCGGATGGTAAAGGGCCGCTCAGGTTGAAGCTGCATGACGCGTTTGTCTACCACCTTATGCATATCCACCGCACGGAACTTCCAGAGGGCTGCCATGAGCTCTTCGATCACGTCCACTCCCAAATGACATGCACCACCAGTGACAGGCATTCCCGTGATCTGGTGGCGGACTCCCTGATGGAGATGTCAGATCAGGAGACGGAAGAGGTAGCCGAGAAGATCAGAACTCTGCATTCAATCCTCCTTGGGCTGTAGCCCAGCGGAAGCAGGTCAGGCGTCTGACGATAGGATCCCGGCCATCGTCAGCTGCCCATGCAGCCAATACTGGCCGTTATTCAGCTGGCGGTAGTATTTCTCCACGGAGACATGCAGATCCTTGGCCTTCTGCTTCACGGTGCCGTGCCCGAGATAGTGCTTTACCACGACCTCCCGCACTTCTTCCGGGCATCGGCTGACGCTGCGCTCTATGGTTTCCTCCAGCGGGGCATCGTGGCTGTAGCTGTGATACTGGTTCCGGATCGCCGCGCCGGTAATGCCTTCATCCATGACCCGGCCCAGGGTGCTGCGGGCCGCATAGCCCAGGCCGCCATCGTCTCGGGCCGCGGCCCAGATGGCCCAGCGCTGCATGACCTGCTCAAGGTCGTGAAGGGGGTTGTCTGCCATAAGAATGCCCTAGCCGTTGCCCGGCTCAACCATAGCGGGGCGGGGTGGGATATGACAGCCCCGCCGCAGGGGCGGGGCAGGTGCAGGATGGAAACGCAGACTCAGGAGGCAGCGGGCGGCTGGCCTGTCGGCTTCACCAGCGACGCATGCACCTGATTACGGACCTGCCGGAACGCCTCGTCCCAAATCTCCTGGGTGTCCTCGCCCTCCCTCGGTCCGATGTCGATGCCGCGCAGGCTGTCCATGGCCTCAACCCCGATACCCAGCTTCTCCCGGAGTTGGTTAACGACCAGTCCGATCTGCATCATGTCCTCGAAGTCCGGGAGCTGGTCCTCATAGGTCTGTTCAACAATGCGGTGAATGATGCCGCAGGCGGTCGAGGTGTCCCATAAGACTTTCAGGACCGCCCGCAGGGCCTCTATATCTTCGTTTTCGATGCTCATGCTGCGCCCTCCTGATCCTCAACCTTGATGGCAGGACCTGAGTCGTTCATCCATGCCAGCCAATCCTTGTAGCATCCCTTATACGTCAGGTCCGGATCACGGTCAGGGCCGAGGATATTTAAGCCCGATAAGATCTCCAGCGCCACAGTTGCCGCATTGTTGCCCGCTTCTACAACCATGTCGCGGACCTCGAATTGCTCACCGATGGCGTCATCTGGTTCCTGTGCGGCCTGATACAGTGCCGCGTTCATCCGTGATACGGCCTCATGCAACGCCATCATGGCATGGTCACGGGATACGGTCTTGGTTTCTATTTCTGCGGTCATGCTGCATCCCTCCCTTCTATCATCCGATCAACGATCTTGCGCTCAATGGCGTCCATGTCCTGCACCAGCTCAGTAAGCAGGGACATGGGCTCTTTGGCCCATAGGATGGCGTCGCTTTCTCCGCCGTAGGCTTCATGTAGAAGCCAATTCATCCCGCTCATGGCCTCCATAGCCCGTTGCTTGATGCTCCTGACGTTGCCCAGGGCCTCACGCATTAGCTGCGGGTCGCCATCATCGAAGTTGTTGAATGCTGCGGATTGGCTGAGTAGCGCCTGGAAGGGGTTGCTCAGATCGCGCGGCGCGAGCGGTAGTCCTCGCAGCACGCGGTCAATTTCGTCTTTGTCGCTCATGGTGGTCTCCTTGTGTAACGATTGCTAGTCGAAGATAGCCCAGAATCGCAGCCAAGTGTGGCTATGATTAAGGGTGCCGGGCGCTAGCAACCGCACAAGGACGGCCCGCTCTTTCCCCCGAAGGGTCTTGTATAGAGGCCCACGAATGGGCTGGCCATTGTCTCCAATGGACACGGACGCCCGACATAACAGGGATTGCCCGGATTTCGGGCAAAAAGAAACCGCAAGTCTGTCGGGTGCGGCTTCCGCCTTGTGAAGGGTTGCTAGCCCCGTAAGGCTTAACCTACTCCCATTATCAGCGAAGTGTCAAGAATCAAGCCGGCCCGGGTCGGTCGCCTCCCGCTGCGCCAGCGCCAGCTGGCCCTGCCAGGACTGTAACAGCTCCTGCAGGGTGCTGATTGTCGTTTCGATTTTCCTGAACCGCTGAAATAGCCGCTCCATTTTCTCGGGCTGGTTGGCCGCCATGTCGAGCAGCTGCTGATGATCCATTTTGCCGATGGTGGAGACGGTTGTCAGATCATCCCCCAGGCTGTCTATCCCATCGGCCAGCTGCAGCAGCTTGTGCGAATCATGTGGCGTCATCCGTTTCTCCGCATGGCGCGCTGGATACTTCGTCCGACATCATTCCCGATCTGGGTTGCGCTGCGTCGATCCTTCTCAGAGGGGCTGCCGTAGATGGTAACGGGAACCGTGATCGAGGTGCCGCCGGAGAGCATGCGGTCAGTCTTGTCAGCCGGGATGATCTGAGAGCCCGTCGGCAGCTTGACCAGCTCGCCGCCGGCCTCATTGATGCGGGCGAAGCCGCCGGGGAAGTAGCTAGTGCCGCTGGCAAAGCCGGGGATGAAGTCGCTGAAGAAGCTACCGATGGCACTCCCGCCGCCACTGTCAAAGAACTCGCCCGCGGCATCGAAGATCTGCGCAGCGGCAGCCTCCGCGGCCATTCGCTGCATGGCATCGGCAAAGCCGCTGATCATGCCTTCCAGGCCATCATCAAAGGGCTTATACAGGAACTGTGCGAAGGAATCCTGCATATTCCGGGCGGCTTGCTCGGCAAACACTGAGAGCTGATCCAGCGCCTCCTTGCTTTCCCCTGTCTTGCCCTCAATGCCTTCCATCGCTTCAAAGGCCGCCTCGCTGTAGGTGTCCCAACTGATGAAGCCACCCTGCAGCAGGGTGTCCAGTTCGTTGAGCCTGACCTCAACCGACTCCATCGGGTTGACCATCTCGCGGGTGCGCTGGGCCGCCGCTTCCATGGTCGTTATCCACTGCTGATATTCCGCGTTCTGGGATTTGACAGCGGCCTCGGACGTGCGCAGCGCCTCCTGGAATTCCTTGTCTGCGGCCAGTACGGAGTCAGGTACAGCCGGAACACTCGGGCCGGAAGGGGTGTCACTGCCGCCGCCCGTGTCGCCACCTGTGCCGCCTCCAACGCCGCCGCTGCCGGTCGGCTTGCTTTCCTCCTCGTTGATGTCCCTGAGCACCGCCAGCCGCTCCATCAGCGCCTCACGCTGCTCCCGGTACAGATCCAGCTGCGCCTTGATCGGCGCCAGGGAAGCCTCCGGCGCATCCGCCTCCAGCAGGGCGAAGTAATCGCCCGCGAATTTGTTGATCTGGCGGTTAACGTCGTTCAGGTCTTCTTCCAGCCCGCTGATGTTGGTTCGATCGGCCAGGGGCTTGAGGGAGTCGAAGAATTCGCCGATGTTCTTCGCGGCCAGGCCGACGCCGGTCGCAAAGTCGGTCAGCAGCGGGGACAGGTTCACGATGGCATCGGCAAACTGCACGCTCAGGATCCGGGAGACCTTCGAGAATTCATCGCCGGTCTTGACTGCGTTCTGAATGACATCCTCGGACAGGACGACGCCGACATCCTTTGCCTCCTGGCGCAGCCGGTTGATGCCATCGATTCCCTGTTCCAAGAGCGGGACCAGCTTCGGGCCGAAGTCGTCGCCAAAGAGCTGCGCCGCCAGGGCCGCCCGCTGGGCGGTGGATTCCACCCCTTCGAGCCCGCGCACCACATCGTTAAAGATCACTTCCGTGCTGCGCAGGTTGCCCTCTGCGTCCCGTAGCTCGATGTTGAGCGACTCCAGCGCCTTGGCCGCGGGCCCGCCGCCCGAGTTGGCGAATTCACCGATGCGCCGGCCAAACCGCCGCAGGGAGTCATCCGCGCCCTGGAGTGACACGCCGGATTGTTCAGCCGCGAATCGGAATTCCTGCAGGAACTCCGCTCCGACCCCGGCGGCCTTGCTCGCCTTGTCGATCCCGTCTGCATAGGCCAGGGCATTGCGTGTAGCCGCTGCAACCGCGCCCACGGTGAACACTCCCAGAGCCGACTTCGCAGCCCGGGAGAAGTTGTCCAGGGATTTCTTCGCGCCACGCTCGAAGCCGGAAAGCTTCTGGTTGGCCTTGTCCAGCTCTTTGCGCAGCTGCGCGCTCTCAGCTTCCAGCTGTACGGAGATTTTTGAAAAATCGACTGCCATTCCTACCCCTCCACGTTAATCAGGCAGGCCAGCCCAGAACAGGACCGCGCCCACAACCAGAAAGGCCAGCGGCTCATGGACCAGCCAAAGACCATATCCGACTGTCCCCAGCCCGCAAGACATCGTGAGGGCGTTGATGTGTCGCAGCACCGCATTCATGACACGGCCTCCGCAAGCCGCAACCGGTTGCGGCGGTACTGATCGCCAGCGGGCGATACGCGCCGGGCCTTGCGCTGCCGCTTGCGTTCAGCCTCCTGGCGCTCGGCTTTTTGCTGTGCCTCGATGCGGTCCCGGACCCACTGCGGAGCAGAGCGCAGGGCTACGTTCGCGCCATCGGCTGTTGCCCGCTGCCGGGCGGTGATCGGATCGTGATGCATGGTGATGTGTCTCCTGTCGGTTGAGGGTTCCAGGGTGACGCGGCTGGTGGTGTAGGCCGGCTGCTTCGTGAGCATCAGGGTTATTTCCCGCAGCTCGGCTTCCAGAATTGTCCGGACATCCTCTCCCAGCCCGTGGTGCTTGCGTTCTTCGTAGTCCAGCGCCAGGAACCGGAAGGATGCGCCCGCAATGTCACCCCGGCGGATGGCCGTGATGATGGTGGGGTGCCGGGCCGTGGTCTTCTCATCCAGCCTGAACTGCAGACCCTCGGGGGATTCCCAGATCATCAGCCCACTGCGGGTGTTGCCCAGCTCGCGGTCATCGCAATGGTCAACGGTCAGCGGGATCGGGCGGCTGCCCAGGTGCTTTGCAAAACAGCCACGGCCCAGCACCTCACGCAGGGAGCGGCCCCGGAACGGCTGAGGGCTCTCCGTGAGCGTATGGAACGGGATCAGGCCCGTGATCTGCATCGGCTCAGCCCCAGCCGTCCGCGGCGGCCTTTTGGTCCTCAGGCTGATGGATGACCTTCTCATTGACCACCTTGCCGCCTTGGGCAATCTTGACCTCTCGCAGTCCGTTGGGGCCTGCAGCCAAGGCGGTGACGGTCGCCCCTTTGGGCATGTTGTCGTATTCACCAGCCCGCTTCGGACGGTCCGGGTAATCGCTCGGCTTGATGAAGCCTTCGCGCTCGGCATCCTGCAACAGGGCATGGATATGGGCGTCCGGGTCATCCCAGCGACCATACCGGCCCAGCATGGCCAGCTGCTGCTGGTGGAAGTAGAAACCGGCCTCCTGGATGCCTTCGATCATGTCGCGGACCTCGGCAAATGACTGGGACTGCTTCACGGCGGCATCGAGCGCCTTCCGCACTGCTGCGCGATAGGGTTTTTCCAGATCCGTATTCGCGGCTTCGGAGCTGGTGGTCTTGATCTGCTCCACGCGGTTCTGCTGCAGCCTGATAGACGCTTCAAGCACCTTGCGCCGCTCAATGGATTCATCCAGCTCGCGCCGAAGCCGCGTGACGGATACCGGGCCATCCTCGCCATCGAGCAGGGCCTCTGCCTTTGCCGTGATGGAATCCCCAGGCTTCTGGTTGTGGCCGATCTGCGCGGTGAGGTCGGTGATGGTCTGATTCACGGCTGCGAGCTGATGCTGCAGCCCGGCCAGTTTGTCCAGTGCTGCCTGGTATTCCGGATAATCTGAAATGCTCTTCATGTCTTCACCTCGGGTTGTGTCATGGTCCATTTGTACCGGCTTCCATGCCCGATGTGCGGAACAGGTTTCCGGGAGACTTTTTCCATTCCCGGTAATACCGCATCAGTGTTGTCTCGCTGTAGCCACGCCGACCGCCCACCTCGGCGGCTGCCATTTCAGGGCTTGCCCCGCACTCAATCTTTTGCGCCATATCTTGCAGGGCAGCTTCCCGCCGGCATTGGGTCCGATACTGCGTGAATGCGGATGGCCCGACATTGCCGGCCAGCTGCAGGGCCTCAAGGACGGCGCCGGCCAGGCGCCCGGGTTCCGGTTCGATCTCGAGCAGGGAACTGGCCGTCTCCGCCAGGTACTCCGCCAGCCAATCCGGCAGGACCGCGGGCCTGTCCTGCAGCACGATGCGCAGCGCCTCCCAGGCAGCGGCTGCATGGCCGGCCTCGAAACGGTGCTGCAGCTGTTCCAGTCGTGTCTGGCGGTCAGTCAATCCGGCTCCTGTTCACGCCTGCAATACCCTCTATACAAAACTCCCGCTGGCAAAAATCGAGATGCGCGGATGGTCGTGGGGCAAAAGGCTGTGAAGTTTGATGCCCCCTATGGGGAGTATTTGATTTTTGTGCCATTTTTGGTTGCTGTTCTCCGAAATTAGGCGGATTTAGCGTAAAAAGATTTCAGCGACGGTCGTAGTACAGAAGGCTGTATAGTTCTTGCCTCCCCTATCCCCCATCAGCATCACCCCATCCCTACCCCCTACGTTCCTTGTCAGTTCGCCCCGTGCGAACCCACACCCGGAACTCGGGACACTCCCGGCCTGAGGTGGCACATGCCTGATGCTGGGGACACCGGTCACAAGGGCAGCCCGCGGTGTAACGAAGCAGCCCCTGCTCAAGGTTCCTCGGCTCGTATGCGCCCTTGCCGTCGCTCATGCCGCCCGGCCTCCCGCCTGCCGCGTCGGGGCCTCCTGTGGCGGCTCAGGCTCAGACACTGCAACCGGCTGCACCGGCACCAGCCGGATCCCGGCCACCTCGTAAATGCGGGAGCGGGTCACGGGGTCCAGCCCCGCCACCAGGCGCAGTCCGCGCTGGCCGTCCGGCAATGCGTCCAGGCTGATGACCTCACCGGCTACCCCGCCAGCCTCGAGCAGTTCCCGGACTTGCTCGACTGGCAATCCTGTAGATTTCTCCCTGAACTCCCGACAGGCCCGCAGGCGTGCGCCGACCTTGGCCTGTCGGGTCTTGCACCAGCCGCGGACGCGTTGAGTGCATTGGCCGCAGGTGTTGTCATTCGCCATCTCGAGCTCTCCTGTAGTTGGTTTGCGCGCGCGCGCTCCCCCTATAACCCCCTGCCGAATACGACGCATTCGGCGCAGGGGCGCCTTGCGTCGGATTATTCGGGGCTGCGTCATATTCAATTGACGCATCTGACGCACTGCCAGCGCCCTTGTCCTGTGCGGGTTTCAGCTCAAGGGTTGCGGCGGTGTGCCGGTTTGCGCGTCGAATACTGCCCTCGCGTATCTCGCCAATTCGGCGCAGGGATTCGATATGACGCCAGAATCGGCGCCTGGCGGCCTTCCCGCGCAAGGTTTCAGGCAGGCTTTCAGTGGCGGATAGGACGTGGTGAGCGGTGCGCGGGCCTTGTGCCGCAGCGGGCACATAGTCGCCGGCTGCGGTGATCTCTCGAATGGCCGTCAGGATGCCCTGTTGTTCCTCCTGCTCCTGTTGCCGCCGGTCGAATTCGCTGCTGCTCTCGAGGTGGCCGGTGAACAGCTGGGCATTATCATCCCAGCCCAGGACGATGGATTGATCTGAGCGGCCCAGGTTGGCCTTCTGCAGGTCCAGGCGCAGCCGTCCAGTGCTTGCTGTGCCTTCGTCGGTGCGTTCGGTTTCGGGGTAGAGATACCAGCGAGCCCGCACTGAGTTGTGCCAGCCGGTCGAGCCCGAGTAGCCTTCCGAGTTGCCGCCGGCCTGTGCCGTGGGCTTGTTCACATGGGCAATCAGCAGGACCGCGCCCGTTGCCTCGGGGATCAGCGCCAGCAGGGCATTTACGAACTTCTTGACCTCGGACCGGCTGTTCTCATTGCCCCCGAAGGCATCAGCCACCCCATCCACGATAAGCAACTCTGCGCCAGTGGTGCGGATGCGTTCTCGCAATACGGCGTAGGCGTGAGTCGTGCAGAGCCCGGTAGATGGATTCGGCGCCATCAGCAGAGTGTCATGGCCGACCAGATCCAGGATGTCGAGTCGTTCGGATAATGCGGCCATGTCCCAGCCGTGATAGTCACAGATTCGCCGCAGCCGCCAGTGCAGGACGTTCTCGCGGTCCTCGCAGGACAGGTACAGCACCCGCCGCTGCTTCACCTCCAGCCCGCAGAATGGCTCTCCCAGCGCGCTGCAGGCGGCCAGGTGAAGGGCATTCGATGATTTGCTGACGCCGCCATGCCCCGCCAGGAGGGTGGCGTATCCGCAGGGCAGCCAATCCGGGATGATCATTGACGGCGGCGCCGGCTCTCGCGTTGCCATCTCGGACAGATCGAGGGCGGGTGGCCAGCTCGGGGCTTCGTCTGCGCCTTCTGGGGCGCCGGGTTCGATGTACTCCATGCCGGCCTGCATGGCATCGGCCAGAGGGCTACTCATGCGGCCTCCCTGGCGACATCGTTCCAGTCGCCCGACCTCGGGGGCAGCGCCACGGCCGCTTCTCGCCCTGCAGCTGCCCAGCGCCTCGCGCACGCTCGGGCGGCCTGTTCGCCTTTGCCATGCGGATCCCGGTCGGCGTACAGGGTCAGGGCTTCGATGCCCTCCAGGACAGGGAAGGCGGCCAGATGGCCGGCGTCGATGGCAGCCCAGATGGGCCGGTGAACACTCGCCACGCTGAGGGCGGTTTCGATCCCCTCGGCCAGGGCCAGGCCGTGCGTCACGGCTTCATCCGGCCACAGGCGAATGGCCCCGCCGGCTGTCTTGTGGCCGCGGGCCAGCAGACGGGGTGGGTCGAATATCTTGTTGCCGGCCGGACTGATCCAGGTCCGGTGCAGGGACAGGGGCTTGCCGTTCAGGGTGTCGGTGACCAGGGCCACCAGCGCCGGGGCGGCTTTCTTCTCCGCGGGGTGCCACAGATCGGGATGCCAGCGCAGATCCGCATCCATAGGTGGCAGCTCGCAGCAGCGGGCTTGCAGGTACCGGCCGGCGGTGCTGTTCCCGGTAATAGGCTGGGTTTCGCTCCAGATCCGGGCGGCCCATTCGTCCAGGCCCTCGCGGGGTGGTTCGATGTTCCGGGGCGGTGGGGGTGCTTGATGGCGTTCCTGGCCACGTGAGCTGCCGGTGGAGCCGCACCGATGGCAGAACCAGACGGCGCCGCCTTCCGGTTCCACGGTGACGGCTGCAGCGGTGTCACGGGGGCCTCGGTCACAGACCGGGCAGGCGGTGCGGTAGGTACCCGGGCGGCGGTTAAGGTATGGGGTCAGGTCCATCATGATCCACCTCGCAGTTGCTGGGGCGGATTGATTTTGCAGGGCAGGGGTGTAGTATTGATCGCGTCGCTCGATGAATTATTGTAAGCCCCCTGGCCCGCTGTCCTCACGACAGTGGGTCTTTTCATTCCTGATCTCCTTTCTGCTCCGGCTTCGTATAGCAGGTGCCCTGGATAGGGTCATGCCCCAGCGTGTTGCGCAGCGCCTCCCGGACCTTGGGGGCTGTATTCCTCGGATGCCTGGCAGTGTTAATGGCCGCCTGGCGCAGTTGTTCAGCAGTGGGCGCCTTCATGTGGCACCTATGCGGCGGTCGAAGAAGAGCGGGGCGGGGAGAGCTTTTCCTCAACCCATTCGTTGAGGTCTTCAACCGTGTAGACAGCGCGATTGCCGAAGCGCCGATAACGGGGGCCGCCGCCGGTTGTCGCCCATTTCTGAAGGGTGTTTCGGGATACAGGAAGGCCACGGTCAGTCAGGTATTGTGCTGACTGCTCGCGGGTCAAAAATCTGGATTCATTCATCGCTTAACCCTCAAATACTAGAGGGTCGCGGTAATCCGCTTACCCTCTACTCGTGTATGTCGAGGGTAATGGTAGGAAGGGCTTTTCTTGTCAGATAGGAAAAAACGAACGCTAATCAGCTTTGGATTTTTCCCTCCCTTGAATTTGCTCTTTGAGGGAGTTCCAGGAGTCCGGGTGTTGCTTTGCTTGCCTCAGCCAATATGAAACAGATTTCGGCTGTTTGCCCATGACCCTCATGCAATATGAGTATGCATTTCCAGCAAGTCCGGTTTCTGTTGTAGAAAACATATTTCGACGGCCCAGGTAATCTTCTAGCCATTTTGCGACCTGGAATTCCTGAGAGTATGCATTCTTGTCCAATTCAGGTAGCGACTTCGCAGCCTTTCTCACGCCGAGAGCAAATCGAGCCAATGCGTCTGCGTGATTTGTCTGAATGTCGTAGGCTTCTCGGATTGCAGGCATGCCCTCTAAGTCGCGTATTTTCTCCCCGATAACCTCATGCGCGCCTTTCCAGAGCGCGTAGCCTAGTGCAGGGTCGTCAATTAGCTTTATTTGCTCAACTAGAACATCCAGGCTGTTGGCTATGGCTTCAACACGTTCACGCCGTCGCTGGTGTTTCTCCCTGCTCAGGTTGCTGAATTCAGATAATCCCTCCAATGACCTGATGAATATATTAGCCTCATCCTCTGTCGCTGAGTTTGAGAATCCTGATTTAATGCAATGCTCGCTGAATTTGTTGATCAGCTGTTCGCGCTCCTGATCTGGGTCAGTCATCGTTATGCTTCCTCAGCGGAAGGATTTCGGCATGTTTCTTATCCTCCAATGCGCCGCTGATATGTGCTGCCGCCTTCTCCGCCAGTGCTGCGCGTCCATCTTGTGCCCAATGGATGTATTTCTGTGCTGTGGTGATTTGCCGGTGACCCAGCACGGTCATGATCTCGGCCGCCTGAGCCCCGTTCATTGCCATATAGGAAGCGAAGGAGTGCCGCAGCCCATGCAGGCCGATACCCTCCGGCAGTCCCGCTTCCTCGCGGATTTGCCGCCAGGGCTTGGATAAATTCAGCGGGCCTTTGCCGCTTCTGGGCGGGAACACATAGTCATCCGGCTCGCCTTCATCCTGCTTCGCGATGACGGCCTGAGCGGCCGCAGGCAGGCCGATGATGCGGGGCTTGTTGGTTTTCTTGCCGGTCTTATGTGCGCTCGGAGGCAGTGTCAGGATGCCGGTCTCCAGAGAGACGTGCTTCCACCTGAGCCCGGCAATCTCGCTGCGCCTGGCGCCCGTGAGGGCGATGACACGGATCGCATCGGCGACCTGTGGCCGTAGCCGTTTCTCGTTTTCCATCTGCTCGAGTGTCTTGAACAGAGCGGTGTACTGCTTGGGGTCTTTCAGAATGATGTCCCTATTGCCGTCGTGGCCGATCTCCACTGAGCTGGCCGGGTTGTCTGTGGCCTTGCCCTCCTTGATGGCCCAATTCAAGGCAGAGCGCAGTACCCGGATCGCCATACGGGCCGCACCTTCTCCGCCCTTGACGATGGCGCGACCACGAAAGCCTGTCTTTTCATCAATCGCGGTCTTGCCGTCCCTGATCGCTCCGAAAGCGCGCCGCACATCATCGGGGCGCAGCTGGTGGACGTACTTCTTGCCCAGGGTCGGCTTCAAGTGCCGCTTGATTCGGCTCTTGTCGAGGTCCTGCGTAGACTGTGCTTTGTCTGCGAATGCGGGGGAGTCGGTGTAGGCATCCAGCAGCTGGGCCAGGGTCATGGCTTTCCGTTCCGCCTGCTTGTCGGCCAGGGGATCTCCGCCATCCTCCACGGTGCGCCGATACTTCTTGGCCTTGTCCCGGGCCGCGGCTGCGGTGAATGTCTCGCTGCTGCGCCCGAGAGTAGCGCGCCGGGTCCGGCCTTGCGGGGTCCTGTACTGGTAGACGTAGGATTTTCTTCCGCTGGGATAGACCTGCAGGCCAAAGCCGGCGATTTCGCTATCCCATATGAATACCGACTTAGTGTTAGGCTCAGCTGCATCTACAACGCGCTTCGTGATCTTGGGCATGCACGGCTCTCTGGTGCTTGCTTACTTTTGCCGAAATAAGCGCAAAGTAAGCAGATTGAAGTAAAAACGAGTAAAAATCGGCTTGTCCGCTGTCCATGATGGTAAGCATAAGTAACTGTAGATACAAGGGGAAAGTAAGAACCGGAAGGATCGAGTAAGCAGGGGTAAAATGATGTGACCTGCACTCATAATGATGGGGTCCCCTGTTCGAATCAGGGCGTAGCCACCATTTTCGTTCACATTCTCTGCGCATTGGCGGCATAATCGCCGCCCATGTCCGTTCCGATCTATCTCGACTACAACGCCACCACCCCGGTTGCCCCCGAAGTGGCCGAGGCCATGCTGGCGTATCTGCGCGAGCATTTCGGAAATCCGTCCTCCGATCATGTCTATGGCCGGCGCGCGGCGGAGGCGGTCGATGAGGCCCGCGCAGCGGTCGCCGGTCTGATCGGCGCCCCGCCTGCTGCCCTGTTCTTCACCGGCTGTGCCACCGAGGCCAACAACCTGGCCCTGCGTGGCGTGGCGCGGGCACTGCGGGAACAGGGCCGGCACCTGATCATCTCGGCAGTGGAGCATCCCTCTGTGACCGGGCCGGCCGAGCGGCTGCGGGCCGACGGCTGGACGGTCACGGTGCTGCCGGTGGATGAATACGGGCGGGTCGATCCGGCGGCGCTCGAGGCGGCCTTGCGTTCGGATACCGTGCTGGTGTCGGTGATGCTGGCCAACAACGAGGTCGGCACCCTGCAGCCCGTCGCTGAACTGGCTGCGCTCACCCGGCCGCGCGGCATCCTGCTGCATACCGATGCCGCCCAGGCGGTGGGCAGGATCCCGGTGAACGTGGACGATCTGGGCGTGGACCTGCTGACCCTGGCCGGGCACAAGTTCTACGCCCCCAAAGGTGTGGGAGCGCTGTATGTGCGGCCCGGCACATCCATTGAGCCGCTGCTGGTCGGCGGCGGTCAGGAGCGGGGCCTGCGGCCCGGCACCGAGAATGTCCCCCACATCGTCGCCCTGGGCGCGGCGGCGCGGCTGGCCGCCGCGGGACTGGTTGCCGAGGCCGAACGGCTGCAGGGCCTGCGCGACCGGCTGCACGCCCGGCTGCAGGCAGCCATTGCGGGGCTGCGACTCAACGGCCATCCCGATCAGCGCCTGCCCAATACCCTCAATCTGTCCTTCCCGGACGTCACCGGCCGCGCCCTGCTGGATGCGGTCGCGGACAGTATTGCGGCCTCGGTGGGCTCGGCCTGCCATGAGGACAGCGATGCAGTGAGCGGTGTGCTGGCCGCGATGGGGCTGTCCCCGGCGCGGGCGCGGGGGGCGGTGCGCCTGTCCCTGGGGCGGTTCACGAGCGACGGCGATATCGACCGGGCGGCGAACGTGTTGCGGCAGGCGCATGCCAGGCTTTCCGCACGGGACTGATTTACCGGGCTGAGGCGTCTACCCTTTAATGAGGACCGCGATGCCCGTTTCTGAAGCGTTTCACGCATAGAGTTTCGTAGGATGGGTGAAGGCGCTTGCGCCGTAACCCATCACGTACCGGCCACGATGGGTTGCGCTTCGCTCCACCCATCCTGCGCATAACCTGAACTTATATATCCGGAAGACCGAACAAGGAGATGATGATGAGAATTCGCACCCTCTGGCGTACCGTCATCCTGGGCCTGATCGCGCTGGCATTCAGCCCGGCGCAGGCCGAGGAGGTCAAGCTGGAACACGACGGCCTGACGCTAAACGCCGAGCTGGAACTGGCGCCGGGAAGTGAGTTGGCCGACGGCGTGATCCTGATGACCCACGGCACCCTGGCCCATGCGCGCATGGGCATCATGCGCGGCCTGCAGAACGTGTTCAGGGAATACGGCTACAACACCCTGGCCATCAATCTGGGGCTGGGGATCGACGACCGTCACGGCATGTACGACTGCGCGCAGACCCACACCCACAGGCACACCGATGCCCTGGACGAGATCGGGCTCTGGCTGGACTGGCTGCGCGAGCAGGGCGCGGGCCGGGTCACCCTGCTGGGTCATTCGCGCGGCGGCAACCAGACGGCCTGGTACGCGGCCGAGCGCGACATGAGCGATGTGAATGCCGTGGTGCTGATCGCGCCGATGCTGTGGGACGAGGAATATGACCGCAAGGAATACAAGGACCGCTATGAAGTCGAGCTGCAGCCGCTGCTCGACCGGGCCCGGGGACTGGTCGAGGACGGCAAAAGCGGCACCCTGATGGAAAGCGTGGACTTCCTGTATTGCGAGAACACCACGGTCAGCGCCGGGGCCTTTCTCAGTTACTACGCCCCCGATCCGCGTCGCGACACGGCCCACCTGGTGCCGGAGATCGAGGCGCCGGTGCTGGTCATCGCCGGCACGGCGGATACGGTCGTTCCGGGCGTGGAAGAGGCCATGGCGCCGCTGGCCGAGGCGGACGGAATCAGCCTGACGGTGATCGAGGGCGCCGATCACATGTTCCGCGACCTCTACTGGTATGACGTGGCCGAGGCCGTCGAGGGTTTTCTGTCAGCGCAGGAGTAAAGCGTGCAGATCGGGCCGGCGCAGCCTGAGCCGGTGCTGTGCAAACACCGTCGTCCCCGCCTTCGCCGGGATGGCGGAGGAACGGAGGTCTGGTTCAGGAATGGCATCCGTTCTTCTGGAATGAATGTTCGGGTACCCATCGTGCCATGTGACTCCGTGGACAACCGACCTTCGGCATGACACTCGATCCAGCTGACTATGAAGCCTGGTATCACAGCCCGCGCGGACGCTGGATCGCCGGGCGCGAGGCCGCACTTCTGCTGCGGCTGCTGCGACCGCAATCCGGCGCCAGTCTGCTGGATGCGGGTTGCGGTACCGGGCACTTCAGCCGCCGCTTCGCCGCCGCCGGCCTGGCGGTCACCGGGGTGGATCCGGATCCGGCCATGCTCACCCAAGCACACGCACTTTCCACCGGCCTTGATCTGGATTATGTCCGGGCCGATGCCCGCGCCTTACCCTTCCCCGATGCCAGCTTCGATTACGCCGCTGCAGTGACCAGCCTGTGCTTCGTGCCGGAGCCGGTGCGGGTGCTGCGGGAACTGTGGCGGGTGAGTCGCCGCGGCCTGGTGCTGGGACTGCTCAACCGCCGCAGTCTGCTGTACCGTGGCAAACACGGCCGTGGGAGTTATCGCGGCGCCCGCTGGGATGACTGGCGACAGGTGCGACAGTGGCTGGCTGTGCTCGAGCCGGCCCCGGTGTGTGAGCGTCAGCGCACGGCAATCTTTTTCCCCGACGGGGGATTGCCGGCGCGGCTGGCCGAGGCGATGCTGCCCGGTATGCTGCCCTGGGGCGGATTCCTGGCCGTGCATATTGCCGGGCGGAAGGTGTAGGCTCAGGCGGGACGCAGCGCCCGCATGATGTGTCATCACGTCTGCGCCCTCTTGTCCGCCGTGGTTCATTTTTCCCTGACGGGGAGGAACTACATGGCTGAACCGCCGGCACCAGCCGGCGCATGATGTCCCTCAGCTGCGCCGACCTCACCTGTGGAAACGAACGGATCATGCGCATCATGACTGATACTCACAACTTCGATCCGCGTCCTCATCCGCGGGGGCTGCGCGCGCGCTTGCTTGTCCCGGTTGCCGCTTCCGTCAACTTGCACGGACAGCCCGGGCCGGTGTTGGTCGCATGAGCCGTTCAGTCCGGCTGAAAAGGGTCCTGCCGGCAGCCGGTGCGCTGGTCATTGGCGTCGCCTTCATCATCCTGATGGTGAACCTGAAACCGCCGCCGGCGCAGCAACCCGGTGACGATGCACTGCGCACAGTGCGGGTGATCGAGGCCGAGGCATTGCCCTACCGGGTCGAGGCGCGCGGCTTCGGCAGCGTCACACCGGCGCGCAGCTGGCGCGCCGTGGCCGCTGTCGGCGGACGGGTCATCTACCGTCACCCGGAACTGGAAAGCGGCAACCTCATCCAGGCCGGCACCCGGCTGCTGGAGATCGATCCCACCCGCTTCGAGCTGGCCGTCGCCGCGGCCGAGGCGGAGCTGGCCGGGATCGAAACCGAGATCCGCCAGCTGGAGCAGGAAAAGAAAAACACCGCGGACCTGCTGGCGCTGGAACGCCAGCGGCTGGAACTGGCCGAACAGGAACTGGACCGGGTCGAGCGGCTGGCCCGGACCGGCGCCCTGTCGCAGACCCGGCGTGACGAACAGGCCCGGGCCACGCTGGCGCAGCGCCAGGCCGTGCAGTCGCTGGACAACCGGCTGCGGCTGATCCCGAGTCAGCTCGATCACTTGCGCGCCCGTCGGGACGGCGCGCAAACCGCGCTTGCGCGGGCGCGGGAGGACCTGGCCGACACCCGCTTCACCGCCCCCTATGACATCCGCGTGCACCAGGTCGAGGTCGAGTTGCATCAGCAGGTGCGGGCAGGCGAGTTGCTGTTCGCCGCCGACGGCATCGAGACGGCCGAGGTGGTGGTGCAGGTGCCCATTCCTCAGCTGCGCCAGCTGCTGGGTGCCGCCCAGCTGCCGGCGGACCCGGTCGGGGTGGAACTGGCCGGTCGCCTGAACCTGGAGTCCATCGAGGCGCAGCTGCACCTCAGTGCCAATCCGCAGGTACGCTGGCCGGCCCGGGTCAGCCGTATCGCCAGTGGCATCGATCCCCGCACCCGCACCGTGCAGCTGGTGCTGAGCGTGGCCGATCCCTGGCGCAGCGCCCGCCCGCCGCAACAGCCGCCGCTGGTGCGCGGCATGTACGTGGAAGCGCTCATGTCGGCGCCGGCCGCCGAACCCCGCATCCTGGTACCGCTGGCGGCGGTGCACCAGGGTGAGGTCCATGTCGCCGATGCCGACGACCGGCTGCGCCGCCGCCCGGTCGAGCTGCTGCTCAGCCAGCGTGACCTGGCGGTCATCGCGACCGGCCTGGAGGCGGGCGAACGGGTCATTCTGGATGACCTGGCGCCGGCCATCGACGGCATGCGCCTGCGGGTCGAACCCGATCCCGGGGCGCAGCGGGCGCTGGCCGAACGGGCCGCCGGGGCGGCGCCGTGATCCGCTGGTTCGCCGGCCACCCCACGGCGGCCAATCTGCTGCTGATCCTGATCCTGGCCGTCGGGGTGCTGGCCGCCCCCACCCTGACCCGCGAGACCTTCCCCGATTACCTGCCGCCCGAGGTCAGTGTCACCATGGAGTACCGCGGCGCGGCCGCCGCCGATGTGGAGGAGGCCATCTGTCAGCGCCTGGGCGAGGCGCTGGCACGGGTGGAGTTCATGGACGAGTTCCGCTGCACCGCCCGCGACAACCTGGCCGAGGCCCTGGCGGCCATGGACCCGCGCGGGAATATGGGCCGCTTCCTCGATGACATCCGCACCGAGATCGAGGCCCTGACCGACCTGCCCGAACAGGCCGAGGCGCCGATCATCCGCGAGCTCTACCGCACCGACCTGGTCGCCGCCCTGGCCGTGGCCGGCGACATGCGCCTGCCGGACCTGGAGACCTACGCCGGGCAACTGGAGGGCCGGCTGCTGGCGCTGCCGGACGTGGTGGATGTGGTCACCCGCGGCCTGTCCCAGCGCCAGTGGCAGATCGAGGTCCCGCGCGACCGGCTGCGTCAGTACGGGCTGGGGGTGGAGGACATCGCCCGCGTCGTGCGCCGGCAGAATGTGGATCTGCCGCTGGGCACGCTGGAAACCGACGCGCGCGATATCCAGCTGCGCTTCGTCGACCAGCGCCGGCGGCCGCGCGAGCTGGCCGAACTGGTGGTGATCGCCGGGCCGGGAGGCGGCGAGCTGCGTCTGGGCGAGATCGCCACCATCACCGAGACCTATGAGCGGGCCGAGGAGCAGGTCCGCTTCAACGGTGAACGCGCCCTGGTGCTGGAGGTGCACAAGGCCCGGCACGCCGATGCCCTGGATGTCATGGACCGGCTGCGCGCCTTCGTCGCCGACGAACGTGCCCGGCGGGGCGAAGGCGTGCGCCTGACCCTGACCCAGGACATGACCTCCATCGTGCGTGACCGGCTGCAGATGCTGGTGGAGAACGGCATCCTCGGCCTGGTGCTGGTGGGGCTGGTGCTGAGCCTGTTCTTCCGCCCGCGGCTGGCGCTGTGGGCCCTGTTCGGGCTGCCGGCCGCCTTCGCCGGCGCCTTCGCGGTGATGGCGCTGACCGGCCTGTCGCTGAACATGATCACCCTGGTCGGGCTGCTGATGGCCATCGGCATCGTCATGGACGACGCCGTGGTCATCACCGACAACATCGCCCGCCACGCCGGCGAAGGGCGCACGCCGCTGGCGGCCGTGGTCGACGGCACGCGGGAGGTGCTGCCGGGGGTGCTGTCCTCCTTTCTCACCACCGCCGCGGTGTTCGTGCCGCTGTCCTTTCTCGCCGGCGAGCTCGGTTCGGTGCTGGAGGTGCTGCCGGTGGTGCTGATCGCCGCCCTGCTGGCCAGCCTGGTCGAGGCCTTCTGGATCCTGCCGCACCATCTCAAGGACGGGGTGGCGGCGCTGGCCGCGGGGCATGACTCGCGCCTGCGGGCGCGTTTCACCGCCGCCTTCGAGCGTTTCCGCGAGCGGGTCGGCCGGCTGGCCGACGGCGGTGTAAAGTACCGTTATGCCGTGCTGGCCGCCATGCTGGCCGTGCTGCTGGGCTCGGTCGGCTTCATCGCCGGCGGGCATGTGAAGATGGAGGCCATGCCGGAGATCGACGGCGATGTGCTGGAGGCCCGCATCCTCATGCCCCAGGGCACGCCGCTGGCGCGCACCGAGGCGGTGGTCGCGCGGGTGACGGCCGCGGCGGAATCGCTCAACGCGGAACTGTCACCGCAGCAGCCGGACGGCGCCGCGCTGGTCCGGGCGGTGCAGACCCGCTTCAGCCACAATCCCAGCGCCGGCGAGACCGGGCCGCATGTCGCCACCGTCATGCTGGACCTGCTGAGCGCCGAGAACCGCAGTACCGATCTGGATACCCTGAGCCGGCGCTGGCGCGAGGCCATCGGTGACATCCCCGGCCAGATCAGCCTGGTGATCCAGGAGCCGGGCTTCGGGCCGGCCGGCATCCCCATCGAGCTGCGGCTCTATGGCGAGGACCTCGACCGGCTCAAGCAGGCCGCCGACGAACTGGCGATCAAGCTGGCCGGTTACAGCGGCGTGTCCAACGTGCTCGATGACCTGCGTCCCGGCAAGCCGCAGCGCCGGCTGGTGCTGGCCGAGGGCGCGCTGCCGCTGGGGCTGACCGCGGCCGACGTGGCCGGGCAGCTGCGCACCGGCATCCTGGGCGAGATCGTCGACACGGTCCAGATCGGCGATCAGCACATCGAGATCCTGGTGCGCCAGAGCGGCGCGGAGCGCACCACGCTGGATTTCCTGCGTGACGCGGTGATCCTGGACGGGCAGGGCAACGCCGTGCCCCTGGGAGAGGTGGTCGAGATCCGGGAGACCCGCGACTGGGCCCAGATCACCCGCATCGACGGCCGGCGCGCGGTGACGGTCAGCGCCGATGTGGATGGTCGTCGGGCCAATGCCGATGCCATCGTCACCGACCTGAGCGAGCACTGGCTGCCGGAGCTGCTGGCCCGCCATCCCGGCGTGGAAGTCGGCATCGAGGGTCAGACCGCGCGTTCGCGTGAAACCGGCCAGTCCATCGCCCGCGGCCTGCTGCTCGGCCTGCTCGGGATCTTCCTGATCCTGTCGTTCCAGTTCCGCAGCTACCTCGAGCCGCTCATTGTCATGTTATCCATCCCGCTGGCCTTCATGGGCGCGATCTGGGGCCATGTGCTGATGGGCTACAACCTGTCCATGCCCTCGCTGGTCGGCGCCGCCTCGCTGGCCGGGATCGTGGTCAACAACGCCATCCTGATGGTCATGTTCATCAAGCAGTACCGCGCCGAGGGCATGGAGGTGCGCGCCGCCGCCGGTCAGGCCAGCCGCGAGCGCACCCGCGCCATCTTCATCACCTCCTCGACCACCATTGCCGGCCTGCTGCCGCTGCTGAGCGAGACCAGCACCCAGGCCACCGCCATCATCCCGCTGGTCATCGCGGTGGTGTTCGGACTGTTGGTCTCCACCGTGCTGATCCTGATCGCGCTGCCGGCACTCTATGTCATCCTCGACGATCTCGGCATCGCCCGCCCGCCCGCCGGGTAGGATGGGTGGAGCGCAGCGCAACCCATCGCCTCCTGACGACAATCAGGGCTCTTGCATGATCCGTGGATTCCGGACAAGGTAGCCGCCATGTACAACGTCGCCACCCGCGGTCCGTTCAAGGGCTTGAACCCCCGCGTCGCCCCTGTCGCCGTGGCCGGCGTGCTCTCGATCACCGGGCTCGCCGTCTATCGTCCGGCCGTGATCGAGCGCCTGGTGGTCGGCAGCCGCGATCAGCTGACCCCGCTGCTGGAATGGTACTACGTAGCCTTGATGGCCTATTTCCTGGCCATGGTCATCTGGCTCGGCACCGGCCGCTACAAGAACATCCGTCTGGGCCGAGACGATGAGGTGCCGGAGTTCACCACCCTGTCCTGGCTGGCCATGCTGTTCGCCGCCGGCATGGGTGTGGGTCTGCTGTTCTGGGCGGTGGCGGAACCGCTCAGCCACTACCGCGGCAACCCCTTTCTGAGCGGTGCCGACTCTTCCGCGGCCGCCGATCTGTCCATGGTGCTGACCTATTTCCACTGGGGCCTGAGCGCCTGGGGGGTGTTTGCCCTGCTGGCGCTGATCCTGGCCTACTTCGGCTACCGCAAGGGCCAGCCGCTGGCCCTGCGCTCGGCCCTGCATCCGCTGCTGGGCAAGCACACCCATGGCTGGGCGGGCGACCTGGTGGACCTGCTGGCCATACTCGCCACCGTGTTCGGCATCGTCACCACCCTGGGCCTGGGTATCAAGCAGCTCGAAACCGGGCTGGGGCTCATGCTCGGCTTCGATTACGGCGGGGCAGGGATGGAACTGTTCCTGACCGGCCTGCTGACGCTGGTGGCCATTATCTCGGTGATCACCGGCGTGCATGTCGGCATCCAGCGGGTCAGCCAGGCCAACCTGTGGCTCAGCCTCGCGCTGCTGCTGTTGCTGTTGATCTGGGGGCCGACCCACTATCTGCTGGCCCTGGTGGTGCAATCCACCGGCGGGTATCTGCAGAATCTGATGTCGTTGTCCTTCTACACCCATGCCAATCAGCCGGGCGACTGGCATCAGGTCTGGACCGTGTTCTACTGGGGCTGGTGGCTGGCCTGGGCGCCCTTCGTCGGCCTGTTCATCGCCCGCATTTCGCGTGGCCGCACCCTGCGCGAGTTCGTGATGGGCGTGCTGCTGGTGCCGACCCTGATCACCTTCGTCTGGCTCGGTCTGCTCGGCGGCACCGCCCTGCATGCCGAGACCAGCGGCCTGGCCGCGATCGCCGATATCGTGGCCGAGGACATCACCCGGGCCACCTTCGCCACCCTGGCGACGCTGGAACCGGCCGGCATCGCCCGGGCCGGCGGCATCCTGATCACCATCCTCATCGCGACCTACCTGGTCACTTCCGCCAACGCGGGCATCGTGGTCATCAATACGCTGCTGGCCCATGGCGCCATCGAGCACCGTCGGGGGCACCTGATCCTCTGGGGTCTGGCCATCGGCCTGGTTACCGCAGTGCTGCTGCTGGCGGGCGGGCTCGAGGTCCTGCAGGGCGCGGTGATCATGGCGGCGCTGCCCTTCTCGCTGGTGATGCTGGTGATGGTGGCCGGCCTGCTGCGCGGCCTGAAGGATGACCGCTATGCACCCCGCCCCGGCGAATACAGGATCCTGCCCGTCGAACCCTGGCAGGTGCCTGACCGCCTGCCGGAGGACTACGAGGTCGACGACGATGCCCCCCTGGCCGAGGAGAGCGATGCCATGGAGGCGGCAGGGCAGGGCAATCCTCACAAACCCTGAAAGGTTGTTGAAAAACTCACCGACGGATAATAACAGTCCCCTCTCCCCGCTTGCGGGGAGAGGGCCAGGGTGAGGGGGTATACAGCGCTTATCCCCTCTTGGCCCTCACCCCTTTCCCTCAAGGGAGGGGGGAAAGGGATGTTCAACAGCCGGCTAAGGCGCCGGCCTCCCGGCCCACCAGTCCGGCAGATCGGCAATGGAATCCAACACCGCCTCGGGCTGCACACCCAGTTCCAGATCCGCCGGCCGGAACTTGCCGGTGCGGACCTGGATGGCGGTCAGGCCGGCCTGCTGCGCGCCCTCGATGTCGCCGCGGATGTCGTCGCCGATCATGACGCAGTCCGCCGGCTGTATGCCGAGCATCGCACAGGCGGTCTGGAAGAAAGGCGCGGCCGGCTTGCCCAGCACCACCGGTTCCACACCCGCGGCATGACTGAGCGCGGCGACGAAGGCGCCGGCGTCCAACCGCAGGCCGTCGGCCGCCTGCCAGTAACGGGTCATCCCCAACGCGACCAGCGCCGGCTGCGGCGGCTGCATCAGCAGCCGGAAGGCGCGGTTGAGGGTGGCATAGTTCCACCCTTCGCCCAGATCGCCGACCACCACCGCCGCCGCCACCGGCGCATCCTCCGTAACGAGATCCAGTGACTCGAATTCCGACCGGGTGGCGTCAGGCACAAACAGCGCGACCGGTCCCTGAACATGCGCCTCCAGCCAGCGTACCGCCGCCACCGGCGGGGTGAGCAGCCTGTCGGCACCGATGTCGATGCCCATGCGCCCCAGCTTGTCCACCAGTGCCGAACGCGGGCGCGAGGTGGTGTTGGTGAGAAACAGGTGCGGGATGCCCTGCTCGCATACCCAGGCAAGGGTTTCGACGGCGCCCGTGACGGGCGTCTCGCCCTGATAGAGTACACCGTCGAGATCGAACAGCAGGCCCTGCCGTGCCTTGGTGTGCATCAGTTCCGGCCTTTCATTAACAAACGCGATAGGAAGAACATAGCCCCGGCTGTGCGTGGAATCCAGTGGGATTGTAGGTTGGGTGCAGCGCAGCGAAACCCAACACTTATCGACCGCAAATGCGAACCAGAATGGTGCATATAGCTGTCGGCTCATCCCAAGTCATGCTATGGTTGAGCCGTAGTGAAAATAATAAGCTGTGACAGGTGGATAAATTCGACCGCATCTACGAGCTGGACCGGATCCTCAAATCCCGACGATACCCAGTGTCGTTGAAGACACTGGTGGCCGAGTTGGAATGCTCGGAACCTACCGTCAAGCGCATCATCCGACACTTCCGTGAGCGCCTGGGCGCCCCCATCGACTATGACCCCGAACACCAGGGCTATTGCTACGCCCGCGACGAGACGCCCCGGTATGAGCTGCCCGGGCTCTGGTTCAACGCAGAAGAACTGCATGCGCTGCTGACCACCTATCATCTCCTGGGCGGCATCCAGGAAGGGCTGCTGGATGAATATATCCAGCCGCTGCGCGAGCGCTTGGAGCGGCTGCTGCGCGATGAACGCATCGGCGCAGACGAGATCGAGAAACGGGTGCGCATCCTGCCCCTGGCGACCCGCCAGACCGACCTGAAATCCTTCCGCCGGATCGCCGGTGCCCTGATGCAGCGCCGGCGCCTGCGCATGCTCTACCATGGCCGGGCGCGTGATGCGATCACCGAGCGCGTCGTCTCGCCCCAGCGGCTGGTCTACTACCGCGACAACTGGTACCTGGATGCCTGGTGCCATCTCCGTGAAGGCCCGCGCAGCTTCGCCGTCGACCGCATCCAGCCCGTCGAGGTGCTGGAGGAGGCGGCGCTGGAGCGGGACGAGGATGAACTGGACCGCCATTACGCCGCCGCCTATGGCATCTTCGCCGGTCCGGCGGACAAGCTCGCCCACCTTATGTTCAGCCAGACCGCCGCCAGATGGGTGGCCGATGAACACTGGCATCCCCGCCAGCAGGGCGAGGTGCTGTGGGACGGCCGGTATGAACTGAAGATCCCCTACAGCGAGCCCACCGAACTGATCATGGACATCCTCAAGTACGGCCCCGAGGTCGAGGTGCTGGGCCCGGAGGAACTGCGACACCAGGTGCAGGCGCAGCTGGAGGCGGCGCTGGCGAGGTATCAATAGAGGGGGCAGGCTCTGATCCTGGTACCTGGTACAAGATGGATAGGCAAAAATGGACCTTGCGGTCAGGCAACATCCTCGGTGTGGACGACCAGGCGCTTACCCAATGCATCCAAGGCGGCCTCAATCCGGGGAAGACGGGTGGCATGGCGGGGATCGAGCATGCGTCGCACCTCTTTTTCATCGCAACCCAGACGACGGGCCAGGCCCGATTTGGTCAGACCGGAATCCTGCAATGCGGCATACAGCGCTGCCTTGGCGGCCGTCTGTGCGGGGAGCGTGATCCGGTGGACCCGGCCTTTCACGGTCTGCGCAGGTTGTGGCAGCGGCATGCCTTCGGCAATGCGGGCCGCCACGGCTTCATCCAGGCAGTCGGTCGCCTCCTCCAGAAGGGTTTCGAGGTCCGGCGCATCCGTGAGGGCCTCCGGAAAGTCAGGGAAGCGTGCGAGCAGACGGCCGGCATCGTCTTCCGTCACCTGCATGGGATATGCGAATTGGAGTTGAGATCTGGCCATGGTTGATACGCTCAGTCGATGTTGTGCTTGTCGATGCCCAACTGCCGCAGTATCGCGTTCAGAAGACCGGGTCCGATTTCCTGCTTTCGGTCTTTCAATATCGTTCGCCGTGCTCCAGGGTAGAGTGTGACATGACTGCCTTTGCCGCGATGCGAAACCAGGCGCAGCCTTATTCCGCGTTCCTTCGCGTACCGCCTGAGTTTTCTGAGCAACTCGTTTCCGGTCATGATCCCGATCCTTGGGAATGGAAAGAGTATCGGACAATAATGTCCGAGCGTCAAGCCGAATGTCCGCACAGGACAGAGGGTTCGGTAGGGACTGAATTCAACGCAACGACACCGACATGCCGGAAATCCTGGGCCGTAAGTGGTTACAGGTAAGTATATTGATAGGGGTGGATCAGGTTTTGATCCTGTCTGGTGCTAGCCTGTAGCTGAGCTGGGTATTCAGGGGGGGTAGAATGCCCTATGAATTCGAACAAACAACTTCAACCAGGGAGTGACTGACGGCAGAGCAGCTTTCTTTTGAAGAAATTCAGCAAGCCGTTGCCGGCGATGCGGCAGCTTCCGGTGCCGCTGAAACGGATTCAATACCCTTTGTCGATGAGGGCAACACGCAATGATGGATTACCAAACGTGGTTCCGAACCGCCACCGCAGCGCAGGAACCATACTCTTACCAGCAGCGGCTGGCGCTGCAGCCATGGCCGGATCTGCTCGACGTGCCTACCGGCATGGGCAAGACGGCGGCAGTTGCGCTGGCATGGGTGTGGAAGCGCGGCTGGCGCGATGGCGGCCGCGCGCATGAGCCTGATCCGAACACCCCGCGCCGCCTGGTCTGGTGCCTGCCCATGCGTGTGCTGGTCGAACAGACGGCCGAAAATATCCGCGCGTGGCTGCGGCAACTCGGCATCCATGGCGAGGAAGCAGGGCAGGGCAGGGTCTCCGTGCATGTGCTGATGGGCGGCGAGAGCGATCTGAAGACCTGGGCCGAGTATCCGGAAGAGGACATGATCCTGATCGGCACGCAGGACATGCTGCTCTCGCGCGCGCTGATGCGCGGCTATGGAATGAGCCGCTACCAATGGCCAGTTCATTTCGCGTTGCTGCACAATGATTGCCTGTGGGTGTTCGACGAAGTGCAGTTGATGGGCGCCGGGCTGGCCACCTCGGCACAACTCGAAGCCTTTCGCCGTCGTTATCCGCTTGCGAAGGGCAGCCGAACCCTCTGGGTTTCCGCCACCGTCGATCGCGACTGGCTGGCGACCGTTGACATGCAGGCGCACATGGATTCGCTCGTCCGGCATACGATCGACGAGCAGGATCGCGAACAGGCGGGGGAGCGCATCCATGCCGTCAAACGTGTTGATCGGGCTGATGTCACCTTAACCAAGGAAGCGAACAACAAGGCAGGTTTACAAACCTATCTGGAAAATCTGTGCGATCAAGTGCTGTGGGCGCACGATCCGGCATCGCAGACGCTGGTCATTGTCAACCGCGTGGACCGTGCGCAGCAACTGTTCCGCCTGTTGCGTGAGAAACGCGGCGACAAAACAGATCTGCTGGTCCATGCGCGTTTCCGCGCTGCAGAGCGCGCCGAACAGGCCAATCAATTGCGCGGCAAGCGCGTGACCGACCGTATCGTCATCGCCACCCAGGCCATCGAGGCCGGCGTGGATATTTCCTCGAAAACCCTGGTGACTGAACTCGCCCCCTGGCCGTCACTGGTGCAGCGCTTCGGTCGCTGCAACCGCTACGGCGAGCATAATGCCGATGGCGCGCAGATTTTCTGGGTAGATGCTTCCGACGACGCCGATGCATCGCCTTACACGGCAGGGACTTTGGCGCAGGCACGCAGCAAGCTGGCCGAGCTCACCAGCGCCAGCCCGCAGGACCTTCCGCGAACTGATGAGACACGTCCACTCAGCGCCGTGCTGCGTCGCAAGGATCTGCTGGACCTGTTCAACACAGACCCGGACCTGTCCGGTTTCGACGTGGACGTGTCCGACTACATCCGCGACAGCGGTACGCCGGGCGTGCAGGTGTTCTGGCGCGATTTCAAGGACGATCCCAATCAATCCGGCCCGAACGGCAACCCCGAGGGTAGGCCAGCGCGCGCCGAAATCTGCCCGATTTCCATGGGCCAGGCCAAGGACATTCACAAACGTGGCGCCTGGTACTGGGACACCCTGGGCGACAAGACGCACAACGGCCAGTGGGTCCGTCTCGACCGTAATCCTCGCCCCGGCATGACATTGCTGTTGCGCGCTGCTGACGGCGGCTATGACGAAGCCATCGGTTTTGACGCCGCGCTCAAAAAGTCGCCGGTCCGGGTCGTAACGCCTGAGGTCCATTTGCTTGAGAACGCCTACGGCGAGGACTGGCGTTCGCAACAAGTCAAACCCGTGGCGCTATCCGAACACCTGGGCCATGTCGCCCGGCACGCTGCGGACTTGTGCGAAAAGGTGGGCGAGACAACGTACAGAATGCCGGTAGTCCGCGCCGGCCGCTGGCACGATCTTGGCAAGGCGCATACCGTTTTCGATGCCACCATGCATGCCTGCGACCAGGCCCCTGCGGGGTTTCTGGCCAAGTCGCCTTGCACCGCCAGACACAGCCGTAAATTCTTCCGTCATGAACTTGCCTCCATGCTCGGCTGGCTGGCCCAGCACGACGACGAGCCCGATGGCGATCTGATCGCCTATCTGATCGCCGCCCATCACGGCAAGGTCCGCATGAGCCTGCGCGCCATGCCCACCGAAGAGGCTGACGAAGGCGTCAAGCGTTTCGCTCGCGGCGTCTGGGAAGGCGACACCCTGCCGCCGCTGGATTTCGACGGCGAGTGCAGCGCCGAGACCACGCTGAAACTCGCCCTGATGGAAATCGGCGCGGGCGAACAAGGCCTCTCCTGGACTGAACGCACCTTGAAGCTGCTAGACGAGCACGGTCCCTTCCGGCTGGCCTGGCTGGAAACCCTGGTGCGCCTGGCCGACTGGCGCGCCTCGGCCGAGGAGCAGCAGCCATGAAGCTGGCCGCTTTCGAGGCCGTCGTCAGGGCGTTGAATGCGGCACAAGTGCGCTTCCTGGTGGCGGGTGGCCTTGCTGTCAATGCCCATGGTTATTTGCGTCTCACCATGGACATTGACCTGGTGATTGCCCTCGATGCTGACAGCATCGAACGGGCTTTTTCGGCTTTGGCCGAGATTGGCTATTGCCCCGCTGTGCCGATTGATGCCAAATCCTTTGCGCAGCCTGAAAACCGCAAGCGCTGGCAGGAAGAAAAAGGCATGAAAGTGCTCAACTTCTTCAGCGACAAGTTTCCAGCCACCTCGGTTGATGTTTTCATCCGCGAACCCTTCGACTTTGCCGAGGAATATGAAAGCGCATTGAAAGATCAGTTGCTGCCTGGCTTGGAAGTCCGCTTCGTTTCCATCCCCACCTTGATTCGCATGAAAGAAGCGGCAAACAGGCCGAAAGACATCGACGACATTCAGCATCTGCGCTGGATTCAACAAGACGAGGGCCGCGATGAGTGATGACGAAAGCATCGACTGGAGCAAGACCACCTGGGAAGGCAGTCGCCGTGAGCAACTGCGCCGCTGGCGCGCGCTCAGCCTGCACGAGCGCCTGCTCGCCGTCGAAGAAATGGCGGAACTTTCGCAGCGCTTGGCCGCGTTGCGTGAGCAGCGGCAATCCAGATTTGCCGATGAATTGCGCGAATCGCAGGCCGGCTACAAGGTGAAGTCCATGAACAACGAGATTGTATTGCACGGCTGCACGTCTACACCGCTGGCCAACTACCTCAAGGCCCTGGGCGTGCTGCGTCTGCTTTCAGCCAAATACCCGGACACGCGCGGTTTCTGGCGCGGCGAAGCGTTTGTGTTGCACACCGCCTTGGATCGCGCGGGGATTGAGCAATTCTTTCTGCATGATTATGAGCCGACGCCGATTATCTCGCCCTGGAGCGGCCGGGCCGGCTTTCTTGAGGGGGATGACGGGCAGGGCTCAAAGCGTAAGGGCGCCATCATCCTTGAGCGCATTGAGCATGCAGCCGGAAAGCGCTTCAAATTCTATCAACAGTTGGTTTCCACGATCCGCAACGTATCGGTGATTCAACAACTGGATCAGGCTCGCGCTGAGCGCAAACGCTTGGAGGTACTCAAAAAGGCAAAGAAGCTTGATCAGGCAGGCGCCGACCAACTGTCAGCGATTAAACGCCAGGAAGTCGAATTGAAAAGCGCGTTGTTGCGTGCGCTGCGCAATGAGCTCGACGATAGCGTTCTCCCATGGATCGACGCGTGCTTTGCACTGGCGGGAGACGATCGTACGCCCGGCCCGTTGCTGGGCTCTGGCGGCAACGAAGGAAGCATGGATTTTTCCATCAATCATGTCGGCTATCTGCTCGAACTGATCGACGAGAACACGGACGAGCCAACGCTTCTGGCGACACGGTTACTTGGCGACAGTTTGTTTGCTGAAATCTGCCCACGCGAATCCTCATCGAATATTGGATTTCTCGACACGCTCGCCACGGGCGGCGCAAACATGAGTACGGGCTTCGAAGGTGGTTCCAGTGGAAACATTTGGGACAGCGTGCTGGCCATGGAAGGCGCAATTCTGTTTGCTTCCCTTACGACCAAACGGCTCGAATCCACAGCATCTGGTCGTCCGAGCTTTCCGTTTGCCGTGTCGCCAAGCTTCGCAGGTGGCGGCAGCCTGGCCCCGAAAGAGAGCGCAAGGCCGGAGCTCTGGCTGCCGACGTGGGAGGGTGCGGCGACGCTCACAGAAGTTGCCGCCCTGCTTGCGGAAGGGCGCGTAACAAAAGGTAAAAGCACGGCACGCAGCGGCATCGATATGTTGCAAGCCATATCGGCTCTGGGTGCCGCGCGGGGCATCACTGCGTTCAACCGGTTTGGTTTTTATGAACGCCGCGGGCAGGGTTACTACGTGGTGACACACCTCGGTACGTTCGCTACGCCTAAAGTCGCCCATGACAATTGGATTATGACCGACCTGAATCGTCATGGTTGGCTCGATGCGTTTCGTAAATTTGCGCAGGACGACAAGACCGCCGGCCGCTATGGAATGCTGCGCAAACGCCTCGAAGATGCGTTGTTTGCCTTGGCAGGGAAAGCCCCGAATCGAATGCAGATGCAGTTCCTACTGATGCTACTCGGCGAGATCCAGTCCGTCTTGTCGAACAGCAGCAAGGCCAAGGAGTCGGTGCGTCCAATCCCGCGTCTTTCCAATCAATGGGTGCTGGCCGCCGACGATGACACACCCGCTTTCCGTATCGCCAAGGCGCTGGCGGGTCTGCGCGGCATCGGCGACAAACCTTTGCCGCTGCGCGCGCAACTCTTTCCGATGCAGCGTAAATACGATAAGTGGATGGCGCCGGAGGCCGGCGAGAAGGCGCGTGTGTACACCGGCCAGATGGGACGGTTGATCGATACGCTGCGTACGCTGCTCGAACGCCGGTTGTGGTTGGCGGAAAAACTGGATATGCCGGACAAGCCGCTGAGCAGTCCTGCCGGCGCCTCCTTGGATGACGTGGCTGCCTTCCTGCGTGACGACAGCATGGATGCGCGCATCGCCGCGCTGCTGCCCGGATTTTGTCTATGCGACATTCCGCAGGATACCGACCGATCGGCCGGTGATGGCTTGATCCACGCCGGCTTCGCATTACTCAAGCTCGCGCTGGCGCCGGATCGCACCCTGCGCAGTCTGGACTGGATGGGCGAAAATGATCATCTGCCGATCCCCACCGGCATGCTGGCGCAGCTTGCCGCCGGCAATCACGAAAACCGGGCTGTCAGGATGGCCTGTCAGCGACTGCGTTCGTCTGGACTGGCACCGATTTTCAGCCCTCATGCCATGCCCGAACTGCCGGGTATCGATCCTGCCCGGGCTGCCGCAGCCCTTTTGATTCCGTTGCGTTACGGCGCCATCGGGGCGCTTGCACGCAGCGTGTTGATAACCCCCGAAACCGAAACACAATCCGAATCCGCTTGATTGTAAAAATCCAAGGAGACCCTTATGAGCCTCGATCTTTCCGCCCTCGCCCATGCCCCGCGCCTGTTACTGCGCGCCAAACTCAAGCCGCTGCAGGGAACACGCTTTCAGCCCACCGGCTTTCCCGAAATCGGCGCCGCTCAATACGAAGGCCCTGACGGCACGCCCATGCTGCTGGTGGAATCGGCGCAGAGCATGGCCAATCGCATGGAAGCCGTTTGCTGGGACAAGGTGACCGATGACTGGATCGAGCCCCTTAAGGGACTTCCCGTCATCAAGGTCAAAGACAAGGACGGTAAGCCGCTGACCAACTCGGTGCTGGAGGCCCATCGCATCAACTCGCCATACATTCTGGTAGGGCAGGATAAGACCGTCTTTGACCGGCTCAAGAGCGAATTGGCCGATATGGAAGAGGGCATCGTCGACTTGCGTAAGCTGGCCAATGTGCTCTTGCGCCTGGATGTGAATGCTTTGTTGCATGGCGTCTTTTTGGCCAAAAAGGAGCTTGCAGGCGGTCGTCTGCGTCTGCCGCGCGCGCTATCGGCCTTCATCGAGGCGCGTGACAGCAAGGTCGCGGCCAGCGGCGGTGTAAAGAACGATTCCGTCAATCCGTCCGGCGACACCTCCAAGGGGTTCGGCAACGTTCCATTCGCCCGCGACGAATTCGTCTCGCCCGACATCAACGCCTTCTTCAACCTGGATCTCGCGCAGCTTCGGGGCTATGGCCTGCCGGAAACGGTATACCAACTGCTGGTTGCATTGGCGCTGTACAAGATTCGCGCCTGCCTTGAATACGGCCTGCGTCTGCGCACCGCCTGCGATCTGGAATGCGAGGGTGTTGAAATTCAGCGCCCGCAGGGCTTCGAATTGCCCGCTTTATCCGACCTGGAACAGGCGCTGCCCGGTCTCATTCAAGCCGCAAGCGGTGATGCTCAGTTCGAACAGACCACTGTCACCTACAGGAAATGACCCATGCTTGCGCTGTCCTTCACCTTTCCCGCCGGGCGCTACCACGCCACGCCGTGGGACCGGCATGTCAACGAAGGCGCCGTGGCCTGGCCACCGGAGCCCTGGCGCCTGCTGCGCGGCCTGATTGCCACCTGGCATCACAAGGTCAAGTGTTCGAGCAAACACAGCGACGCCACGCTAATGGCGCTGATCGAATCGCTGGCACAGGAGCTGCCGGAATATGCTCTCCCTGCGGCCAGCCACAGTCACACGCGTCATTACATGCCGCAGTTCGCCACCGGCAAGACCTCACTGATCTTTGATGCCTTTACCGCGGTCGGTTGCGACGACCCACTGATCATGGTCTGGCCTACGCTGGAATTACCGGATGATCAACGCGGTCTGCTGGACGAGTTGTTGGCGGTCATGGGCTACTTGGGCCGCGCCGAATCCTGGGTCGAAGCCCGGCGGGTGACCGAGATGCCCGAAACCAACTGCACACCCGGCACCCAGGCGCTCGACACGACAACGGGCGAGCTGCGCGGTGAAATCGTTACGCTTTATGCACCGCTCCCGCCGGAAGAATACAAAGCGCTTCGGCAAGGCTTTCTGCCCGATAAGAAAGCCGAAAAGAAACTCGGTAAAACCCTCCCCGACAACCTGCTCGATGCCTTGTCCATGGATACCGCCGACCTGCGCAAGCAAGGTTGGAATCAGCCGCCCGCCGCGCGCAAGGTCAGTTACCTGCGTCCTGTGGACGCGCTCAAGCCCCGGCCTGTCATTCACAAAGCCACCGCACTCTGCGCCACCACCGCCCGTTTCATCCTTATCGGAAAACCTCTGCCGCGCGTCGAAGACAGCCTGCGCATCGGTGAACTGATGCGCATGGCCGTGATGCATGCCTTCGGCAAGGACGCCGATGGCGGGCGTCGGGCGCCGCCCATATTCTCCGGGCATGATTTACCCAAAGACAACCGTCACCGTCATGCCTTTTACCTGCCCTGGGACAGCCATGGCGATGGCCGTCTGGATCGGCTGATCCTGCACGTGCCCGACGGGATGGATGCCGAGCAGCAGCGCGTTCTGGCGAAGCTGAACCGGCTGTGGAGCCGCGATGGGGGCCAATGGCGCCTGGTGCCGGAGGCGGTCGGCGGCATTGATGTGGGCGGTGTCCTGACGCAAAAAAGCACCGTCTGGCAATCGGTCACGCCCTATCTACACCCCTGGCATGTCAAAAAGCGATTTGGCATCGAGGATCAGCTTCGTCGCGAATGCCGTGAACGAGGGTTGCCTGAGCCCATCGGACTGGAACGGCTGGAACAGGTTAGGGTCGGTCCGCGACACAGTGGGCCCATGCGTTTTCATCGTTTCCGTTCCAAGCGTGGGCTGGAACAACCGGATCGTCAGGGCAGCTTCTGGCGCCTGACCTTCCCCGAACCCGTCGACGGGCCGCTGGCCTTGGGGTTTGCCTGCCATTTTGGTCTGGGGCTGTTCAAGCGCATTGATTGACAGTCCACAAGCTCTTTAACAATTCGGAACCCCACATCCGCCGCGCCCCGCCCAAGGCGCGGCGGCCTCATTGCGTATGGTCTCAGCCCATCCCCAGCATGGCCTGCAGGCTCGTTTCGAGGGCGGTCATTTCCTTTGCGGATAGCGCGGTCAACGGACCGCTCCCGAAGCGGCTCCGGTCCAGGGCGCGGGGCTGCTCCACCATGGCGTAGGCGTCCTTGAGCAGACGGTCGCGCGCGGCGATGCGGATGCGCAGGGGCTCGAACGCGGGGCGGAACTGCGTGGTCAGGGGAATGACGATCACGGTCGACAGGTCGCTGGCGAGCATGGCGTCGTTTGCATGACGATCACCGGGCGCAATTTCCCGGCCTCGGCGCCCTGATTGGGATTGAGCCTGGCGACCCAGACCTCGGCCCGGCGCATCAGCGCCACCAGGCTTCTCCGGTCTCCTCCGGCCAGGGGCCGCCCGCCGCGCGGCCTTCGGCTCTGTGGACGGCGTCATTGCCCGGGCCGACCGCCTGCTTGGCCATCTCCCGAGGCTACCCAGTCCGCGTGTGCAGCATCGAACCCACTAAAGCCCACATATCTGGTGCCGATTAATTACAGCTACCAGGAAAAGGGTTAGTGAGGTGCAGCAATGGACGATCAGCGCCAGGGAGAACTGCCCATGCCGTTCCCGGATCTGTCCGGGGACATGCCGCTGCTGCCGGCGCGCATGGTCAACGAATACAGCTACTGCCCGCGGCTGGCCTATCTGGAATGGGTGCAGGGCGAGTGGGCGGAGTCCGGCGACACCGTCGAGGGGCGCCATGTCCACCGGCGTGTGGACAAGCCGGGCGGCAAACTTCCGGAGCCGGGAGCGGGCAGCGAGGACGATCGTCTGCATGCCCGTTCCATCACCCTTTCCTCCAATCGCCTCGGGCTGATCGCGAAAATGGATCTGGTCGAGTCCGAGGGCGACAAGGTCACCCCGGTCGACTACAAGCGCGGCAAACGCCCCCACGTCAGCAAGGGGGCCTATGAGCCCGAGCGTGTCCAACTTTGCATACAGGCCATGATCCTCGAAGAGCACGGATATCGGTGCGATGAGGGGGTGTTGTACTTCGCCGGCTCGAAGGAGCGGGTGCGGGTGGTCTTCGACGAGGAACTGCGTGAGGCCACCATGGCGGCGGTGAATGGCCTGCGCTTCATCGCAGCAGGCGGGCAGATGCCTCCGCCGCTTGAAGACAGCCCGAAATGCCCGCGCTGCTCCCTGGTGGGCATCTGCCTGCCCGATGAAGTGAATTTTCTGCAGGCGGGCCGGATCGAGCCCCGTCCCATGGCCGTGGGACGAGATGAGGCGTTGCCGTTGTACGTGCAGTCCCACCGCGCCAAGGTCGCGAAGAAGGGCGAGACCCTGGAGGTCACGGTGGATGACACAAAGGCCGCGACGGCGCGCCTGCTCGATGTCTCCCAGCTGGTCCTGATGGGCAATGTCTATGTCACCACGCCCACGCTGCACGAACTGATGCGCCGGGAGATCCCCATCACCTGGCATTCCTACGGCGGCTGGTTTCTCGGGCATACGGTCGGCACGGGCCACAAGAATGTCGAGCTGCGTACCGCCCAGTACCAGGCCAGTTTCGACGAACGGGCCTGCCTGATGCTGGCGAAGGGCCTTGTGCGGGCAAAGATCCTGAACTGCAGGACACTGTTGAGGCGGAACTGGAGGGGGGATGGGCCGCCCGACGAGATTGTCTCCCTGCTCAAGCGCGACGCCGAGGCGGCCCAGAGGGCGAAGAGCCTGGATACACTGTTGGGCATCGAAGGCTCGGCCGCAGCCCGGTACTTCGGCGCCTTCTCGAATCTGATCAAGAAGAATGCCGATACGGAAAGCTTCAGCTTCGATTTCAATCGCAGGAACAGACGCCCCCCGACCGATCCGGTCAATGCCCTGTTGTCCTACGCCTACTCCCTTCTGACCCGGAGCTGGACGGTTGCATTGACGGCGGTCGGATTTGACCCCTACCGGGGGTTTTATCATCAACCCCGCTATGGCAGGCCCGCCCTGGCGCTGGACATGATGGAACCCTTCCGGCCGTTGCTGGCGGATTCGAGTGTGCTGACCGCCATCAACAACGCCGAGGTCAGGCCCAGTGATTTCATCTCGGCTGCCGGCAGCGTGGCGCTCACGAACGATGGACGAAAGCGATTCATTGCAGCATTCGAGCGCAGGCTGAGCCAGGAGATCACACACCCGTTGTTCGGCTACCGGGTGAGTTATCGTCGCCTGCTGGAAGTGCAGGCTCGGTTGCTCGGTCGACATCTTCTGGGCGAGCTTGCGGAATACCCGAATTTCCTGACGAGGTAGGCATGGACGAACGTCTGTACATCGTGACCTATGATATATCCGAACCCAAACGCTGGCGTGCCGTGTTCAAGCTCATGCACGGGTATGGGGAATGGCTGCAGCTGTCCGTGTTCCAGTGTCGGCTGAGCCGCCGCCGACATGCCGATCTGGTGTCCACACTTGACCAGATCATTCATCACGAGCAGGATCATGTATTGCTCATGGACCTCGGGCAGGTTGAATCTGTCTCGCCCCGGGTCATCAGCCTGGGCAAGGAGTTCAATCCCGTGGAACGGGAACCCATTATTGTCTGATCTTTTTGCCCGGCCAGCGCGAGCGCTGCTGTGGTGGCGAAATTCCCGGGGAGCGCTCGAAAGCCGTAATGTATTGATTGAAAAGGGTGATTTTGTGTTGCGGTTGTTTCCGCGTGTTGAGAAGGATCTGTTATGCTGTCTCAAGGCTTGAGCTCTCGAACATACCCATTACAGTCCGCATTATTGCTGGGCTGCAGCGGGGGCTGTTATCCACGGCATTTCGCCGTGGCCTCATTGAAGCAGCCAGGCGTGGCGCAGGATGTAGGTCCGGCCTGTGGTTATCCACGGCATTTCGCCGTGGCCTCATTGAAGCGATCCAGGAGATTTCACGTGGCCAAACAGACACTGACAGTTATCCACGGCATTTCGCCGTGGCCTCATTGAAGCACGAATGTTTCCGCGTCGCTAGTGGCGAAAAACAATGTAGTTATCCACGGCATTTCGCCGTGGCCTCATTGAAGCACCAAACAGGTGACGGGTATCACCTCGACCAGCGGCAGGTTATCCACGGCATTTCGCCGTGGCCTCATTGAAGCACAGCAGAATCAATCGCCCTCTCAAGATCGCCGTGCGTTATCCACGGCATTTCGCCGTGGCCTCATTGAAGCCAGTCCTTGGGCGTAATGCGCCGAGGTTGAGGTATTGTTATCCACGGCATTTCGCCGTGGCCTCATTGAAGCGACTCATGTCACTTTTTGCGACATTACATTTTTTGGTTATCCACGGCATTTCGCCGTGGCCTCATTGAAGCAACGGTCATTGCCATGATGTATTACTCCTTCTGCTTTGTTATCCACGGCATTTCGCCGTGGCCTCATTGAAGCTTAAGTTGCAGACTGAGTTCCATATTCAGATGAAGTAGTTATCCACGGCATTTCGCCGTGGCCTCATTGAAGCTAATTCGATTCCCGGCGCGCAATCGCGGACAGTAGACCGTTATCCACGGCATTTCGCCGTGGCCTCATTGAAGCATCGAGTCTCCGCGTTTCCCCGGCGGTATCCGCTATGTTATCCACGGCATTTCGCCGTGGCCTCATTGAAGCCCTCCAGGTGGTACTCGTTGGCGTAGTAGTCCACCAGTGTTATCCACGGCATTTCGCCGTGGCCTCATTGAAGCAACACGACGCAGAGATTATTGCCCACGACACGGGAAGTTATCCACGGCATTTCGCCGTGGCCTCATTGAAGCACATATGGCAGCACCGAAGGGAAACAAATTCTGGGAGTTATCCACGGCATTTCGCCGTGGCCTCATTGAAGCGGGTATCTGGAACGGACGCTGGGCATTGAGATCATCGTTATCCACGGCATTTCGCCGTGGCCTCATTGAAGCGACCTGCCACACGCGGCGGTAACGGATGGTGCGGTGGTTATCCACGGCATTTCGCCGTGGCCTCATTGAAGCTTCGTGGATGATGGTCATTCACACAACCCGTAGCTGGGTTATCCACGGCATTTCGCCGTGGCCTCATTGAAGCGAGCCGGACGCCCGCGAGACCTACGCCCTGATCACGTTATCCACGGCATTTCGCCGTGGCCTCATTGAAGCGATGTCCTGCGCGGTGCCCACGAACACCGGCTGGAGTTATCCACGGCATTTCGCCGTGGCCTCATTGAAGCGCGACTGGTGCGGCGAACATAAACCAAAGGGGCATGTTATCCACGGCATTTCGCCGTGGCCTCATTGAAGCTCGTCCACTTCCAGCTTCTGGCGCAGAGCGGCCAGAGTTATCCACGGCATTTCGCCGTGGCCTCATTGAAGCTGGTTGTCGCGGGCGTACTCATGCAGGCCGTAGAGCAGTTATCCACGGCATTTCGCCGTGGCCTCATTGAAGCGGGCCGTTCGGGTTGTGGGGGGTGATCCGGCGCGCCATGTTATCCACGGCATTTCGCCGTGGCCTCATTGAAGCGAAGTAAAGCGGGGTGCCGATGGCCCATTCAGGGACGTTATCCACGGCATTTCGCCGTGGCCTCATTGAAGCCAGGACACAGCGGGGACCACGCCTGTCACAGCGGACGTTATCCACGGCATTTCGCCGTGGCCTCATTGAAGCCGATGAGATGGTCAAGCGTTCCGGCGAGGCCGTCGCCGCGTTATCCACGGCATTTCGCCGTGGCCTCATTGAAGCGACTATGACCCGCGGGAGATTATCGGCACTGTCGTGTTATCCACGGCATTTCGCCGTGGCCTCATTGAAGCCAGTGCATTGCCATCGGCTGGTCGATCGTCACCGCTCGTTATCCACGGCATTTCGCCGTGGCCTCATTGAAGCACGGAGAGGTTCGCAAGCAAGAGCCGGGCTGCGCCGTGTTATCCACGGCATTTCGCCGTGGCCTCATTGAAGCTGATCGACTGACTGAATCGGCACCGTCGCGACGACGGTTATCCACGGCATTTCGCCGTGGCCTCATTGAAGCGGACTCGGACTGAGTCGGTGACGCGCAATCTGCGCATGTTATCCACGGCATTTCGCCGTGGCCTCATTGAAGCCCCGGTATTAAATATTCGTCCGCTGGCAAATGATACGTTATCCACGGCATTTCGCCGTGGCCTCATTGAAGCGATTACAAAGAGGCCCGCGAGCTGTGGGGCTGGAATGGTTATCCACGGCATTTCGCCGTGGCCTCATTGAAGCATCGTTGCCTACTTCGGCAACACGGCAGCCGAGACCGTTATCCACGGCATTTCGCCGTGGCCTCATTGAAGCGGGCAGATCGCTGATCTCAAAATCGCCGGTCGCGCTGTTATCCACGGCATTTCGCCGTGGCCTCATTGAAGCTCTCAATAGTGCTGTAACCGTTGGCGCAGCCCACTCGTTATCCACGGCATTTCGCCGTGGCCTCATTGAAGCATGCGGGTGTAGATGTCCTCCACGGCGGCGCGGTGGACGTTATCCACGGCATTTCGCCGTGGCCTCATTGAAGCCTGCAGGGCCTCGGTGGCGTCCTGGCTGAGCTCGATGGCCGTTATCCACGGCATTTCGCCGTGGCCTCATTGAAGCTATCGCGATGCGTTGTTGACTTTGCGCAATGGCTTGTTATCCACGGCATTTCGCCGTGGCCTCATTGAAGCTTATCATCGCCACGAAAAGGGAATGCGCCGTTACTGTTATCCACGGCATTTCGCCGTGGCCTCATTGAAGCAAGACGGCGGCACGTCAGGCCGGCATGGATCGCTCAAGTTATCCACGGCATTTCGCCGTGGCCTCATTGAAGCTTCGCCGGCTGCCACTCCTCCCCGCCCAGGGCCACACCGTTATCCACGGCATTTCGCCGTGGCCTCATTGAAGCCCGGTGCGGTGGATCAGGCGACAGCGGCGGTTGGCGGGTTATCCACGGCATTTCGCCGTGGCCTCATTGAAGCCCGCATCCAGGGACATTAGCGAATGTCTCTGACACCTGTTATCCACGGCATTTCGCCGTGGCCTCATTGAAGCGCCGGAAACAGCCACCTGGCCGGTGGTCAGGGCCTGGTTATCCACGGCATTTCGCCGTGGCCTCATTGAAGCTAGACGCACGCGCCTGGTGCCGGTGGGTTGCACTGCGTTATCCACGGCATTTCGCCGTGGCCTCATTGAAGCACCGGCAGGTTGGCCTGTGCGGTGTTCACGCCGTCGAGTTATCCACGGCATTTCGCCGTGGCCTCATTGAAGCTAGATGTCGGCATCGAACGACAGGATCAGCTCCGCGCGTTATCCACGGCATTTCGCCGTGGCCTCATTGAAGCGGTATGAATATACGGGTGACACTGGTTCAGTCCTTCGATGGTTGCTGGTTCGAAGCATTCTGCCGCAGCCGCTTCCACAGGGTGGTGCGCGACATGCCCAGGCGGCGGGCGGCCTCGGCCTTGTTGCCGCCGGTCTCGTGCAGGGTCTGCCGGATCAGTGTCCATTCGTCCTCGCCGTTCGCCGGGGTGCGGTAATAGCGGGTCAGCGGCGCTGCCCCGGGCGTGGGTGGCGGGGCGGTATCTTGATGCGCCGGGCCGGTGATGTCCGGCGGCAGGTGACGGGGCAGGATGCGCTCGCCGTCGCAGTGGACCAGGGCGTATTCGAGGGCGTTGGCCAGTTGGCGTACATTGCCCGGCCAGTCGCCGGCCTCCAGCTGCAGTATGGTGTCATGCGCCAGTTCCGGGGGAAGGCGGTTGTAGTTGCGCGCCACGTCCTCCAGCAGCCGGGTGGCGAGCATGGCGATGTCCTCGCGCCGCTCCCGCAGGGCCGGCACCTCCAGCGGCAGCACGCACAGCCGGTAATAGAGATCCTCGCGGAACTCACCGCGCCGCACCATGGCGGCGAGATCGCGGTGGGTGGCGGCGATCACGCGCACGTCGATCGGGCGGGCGTGGTTCTCGCCCAGGCGCACGATCTCGCGTTCCTGCAACACCCGCAGCAGCTTGACCTGAATGCTGGGGGGGATCTCGCCGATCTCGTCCAGCAGCAGGGTGCCGCCGTGGGCCGCCTCGAAGCGGCCGGCGCGCGCCGTGGCCGCACCGGTGAAGGCGCCGCGGGTGTGGCCGAACAGTTCCGCCTCAAGCAGGTTCTCCGGCAGGGCGGCGCAGTGCACGGCGATGTAGGGGCCGCTGCTGCGGGGCGAATTGTCGTGCAGGGCGCGGGCCACCAGTTCCTTGCCGGTGCCGGACTCACCCATGACCAGCACGGTGGCGTCGCTGGTGGCGGCGCGCAGGATCTTCTCGTACAGGGTCTGCATGGCCGGGCTGTGGCCGACGATGCCGCCCAGGCGCAGCCGTTCGCGTACCTCGCCTTCCAGTTCCACTTCACGCGAGCGGTCGCGCAGGATGATGGCGCTGTACAGGTCGGCCTGATTGGGCGGCAGCAGCAGCGACCACATGCGCAGATGCACCGCCAGGCCGTCCGGACGGCTCAGGCTGATGTCCTGCAGCTGGCGGGCGCTGGTCTGAGCCTGGCTCAGGGTGCAGTGGCCGCGTGCCTCGCAGGCGCGGGCGCAGGCGGTATCGGCGAAGATGCTAGGACAGGGCCGGCGCAGTACCTCGTCCCGATCCCGGCCGAGCAGCGCGCTGGCGGCCTCGTTGATGGCGACCACGCGGCGCTCGCGATCCAGGAACAGGACCCCTTCCTCCAGGCTGTCCAGGAACCGGCTCAGGGTATTCAGCGTGAACATGGGCGGAGATCCGGATGTTCAGAGTGAACGTCAAGCGTGGCGGGAGTGTGAACACATATTAACATTTATATAGAATACATGTTTTAAATTATCCTGTAAAGTCAATTGGTTGTTATCTGGCATGGTTCTGGCAAACAGGAGGCGCGCCGGGCATCCGCCTGGCGTGACTGTGTTCAACCGAATGACGGGGACTTCTATGTATCAGACGCTTGCCTGGCAGCTCAGCCTCATCCTCATGGGGGCGCTGCTCGTCGCCTTCCTGTTCGTGGCGCGGCGGGCGCGCGACCGCGCGGACGCGGACGCCCCCGTGGTCAGCCGCGCCTACCGCATCCGCGGGATCCTGTTCTGGGCCCTGCTGGTCGTGGTCACGCCGGTGATGCTCTACACCCTGCTCGACCTGCCCTATGCCAGCGCCGGGATCGACCGCCGGGAGTCCCAGGTCATCGAGGTGGTCGGCAAACAGTGGGCCTGGGATCTCAGTACGGATCGGGCCAGTGTCGGCACCCCGGTGGAATTCCGGGTCACCAGCGCCGACGTCAACCACGGCCTGGGCATCTATGACGCGGACATGCGCCTGGTCGCCCAGGTGATGGCCATGCCCGACTATACCAACACCCTGCGCCACACCTTCACCGAGCCCGGCACCTACAAGCTGCTGTGCCTGGAGTACTGCGGTCTGATCCATCACGACATGATCGCCGAGTTGAAGGTCATTGCCAGCGTTGCTGAAGAGGAGAACTCAGATGACTGATGTCGAAACCAGGGTTGCGCCGGATCCTGCGCGGCGTGCCTCTGTACCGGTACTGGCCTACCTGGTCACGGCCGGGGCGGTGGTGCTGCTGATGATGGCCTTCGGGCTGCTGATGCGCCTGGCGCAGGGCGGGCTGCTGCAGTTCGGGCCGGATACCTTCTACGAACTGCTCACCCTGCACGGCGCCGGCATGGTGGGCATCGCCGCGCTCGCCAGCGTGGCGGTGATGTGGCACTTCCTGGGCCAGTATGTGCGCCTGTCGCGCGGCATGTTCATCGCCAACCTGGCGCTGTTCCTGGTCGGGGTGGTGATGATCCTGGTCAGCGTGCTGGCCGGCGGCTTCGCCGGTGCCTGGACCTTCCTCTATCCGTTGCCGGCCCGGCCCATGGGGGTGTGGGAGACCCAGGCCGCGGCCCTGTTCGTGGGCGGGCTGCTGGTGATCGGCACCGGCTTCCTGCTGCTGTACCTGGAGGCGGCGCGCGCCATCCTCCGGCAATACGGCAACCTGGGCCGCGCGCTCGGCTGGCCGCAGCTGTTCGGCCGCGACGACGGCCGGGCGCCGCCGGTGGCGGTGGTGGCCAGCACCATGGTGCTGATCATCAACAGCATCGGCATCACCGTCGGCGCGGCCATCCTCGCCATGACCCTGATCAATCTCTATGTGCCGGGCTTCGACATCGATCCGTTGCTGGCCAAGAACATGACCTACTTCTTCGGCCATGTGTTCATCAACGCCACCATCTACATGGCGGTGATCGCCGTCTACGAGATTCTGCCGCGCCACACCGGGCGGCCGTGGAAGTCGAACAAGGTGGTGCTGGCGGCCTGGAATGCTTCGCTGATCATGGTGATGACCAATTATCCGCATCATCTGCTGATGGACTTCGCCATGCCGCAGTGGGCGCTGGTGGCCGGCCAGGTGATCTCCTATGCCAGCGGCCTGCCGGTGCTGGTGGTGACGGTGTTCGGCGCCCTCACCAATGTCTACCGCTCCGGCATCCGCTGGGATCTGACGTCCGGACTGCTGCTGCTGTCGATGTTCGGCTGGGGCGCGGGCGTGATCCCGGCGATTATCGACGCCACCGTGGTGATCAATCAAGTGATGCATAACACCATGTGGGTGCCGGGGCATTTCCATACCTATCTGCTGCTGGGCATGCTGCCCATGGTGTTGGGCTTCATGTATTTCCTGACCGGCGACAGGCAGACCGCCGCCGACCGCGGCCTGGACCGGATCGGTTTCTGGGTGTTTGCCGTGGCGGGGCTGGGTTTCGTGCTGGCCTTTCTGGCCGGCGGGCAGGCCGGTGCGCCGCGCCGCTATGCCGAACACCTGGCCCAGTGGCTGCCCTACGACCGCGCCGGTGCGTTGTTCGCCGCGCTGGTGCTGGCGGCCACCCTGGTGTTCGTCGGCCGGTTCCTGCTGCGCCTGGGCCAGGCCCGGACGGCATGAGGTGCAGCCTGCTCACGGCGCTGGCGGTGACGCTGCTCGGTGTCGCCGTCCTGGCCTGGGGCACGGACGGCTTCCGTGCCTTCACCGACGAGGGCGCGCGGCGCCTTGCCGTGCACACCAGCCCCCGGCCATTGCCTGCGGTGACGCTGCAGGATCAGACCGGCCGGCGCTTCAGTCTGGATGAGTTGCGCGGCCGGCTGCTGGCGGTGGAGTTCATCTATGTGAACTGTCCGAGCGTGTGCCGAGCCCTGGGGCAGGCCTTCCAGCGGGTGCGCGATGCCCTGCCGGCGTCCGTGCCGGGCCGGGAACTGATGCTGCTCAGCATCAGTTTCGATCCCGAGCGCGACCACCCGGCGCGGCTGGCCGATTATGCGGCACGCTACCATGCGGACGGCGAGGCCTGGCGGGTGGCGCGGGTCGAGGATCCGGACGAGTTGCAGGCACTGCTGCGCAGCTTCGGCATCGTGGTCATTCCCGACGGCTTCGGCGGCTTCGAGCACAATGCGGCCCTGCATCTGGTCGACCGCCGTGGACGACTGGTGCGGATCGAGGATCACGACCGGCCGCTGGCCTTCGTCGAGCGGGTGCGGGAATGGCTGTGAATCCGTTTTCGGGGCCGGGCCGCGGCTGGATGCTGGCGGCAGGGTACCTGCTGCTGGCCGCGCCGCCGCTGCGCGGCTGGCTGGAGGCGGGCATGGTCAGCCACATGCTGGTGCAGCTGCCCTTGCTGGTCGGCCTGGGTGCCGCGGCGGTCGCCTGGCTGCCGGCCGGCTGGCGGCGGCGTCTCGACGGCTGCAATGCTGCCGGCCTGCCGCTGACCCTGCTGGCGCTGTTCTCGGCGGCTTACTGGATGCTGCCGCGCTCGCTCGATGCCGCCCTCAATGCACCGCCGATGGAACTGGCCAAGTTCCTCAGTCTGCCGCTGCTGGTGGGGATGCCGTTGGCGCTGAGCTGGCGCCGGCTGCCGGCGATCGGCCGCGGCTTTCTGTGGAGCAACCTGATCAGCATGCTGGTGGTACTGGGCTGGCTCTACAGCGCCGCGCCGGTGCGGGTGTGCACCAATTACCTGGTGGATCAGCAGCAGCTGCTGGGGCGTAGTCTGCTGCTGCTGGCGCTGGGACTGGCGTCGTGGCTCGCCGGCCGGGTGCTGTTCGGCGCCGGCCCCGGTTGTGCGGTACAGCGGCCGCGGCCTGGCCGGCTCGGATGGTCGCGCTGAACCCTAAGCTTGCCGGGTGCGACGACGCAGGGTCGACAGCAGGGCCGGCAGGGCCAGCCCCAGCAGCCAGACGCTGCCGGGTTCCGGAATCTGGCTGGGCGGGATCGGGGCGGTGCCGATGCGGCCCTTGACGCGGGTGCTGGAGAAATCCTGCGCGAAGCTGCCGGTGAAGCTGGAGTTCTCCAGGGTCATGGCCACCCCGATGCCAAAACCGGCGAACTGGCCGGCAAGGCTGCCGCCGCTGACCTCGAACAGGAAGTCCATGACATCCACCGTGGCGGTCAGATTCTGAAAGCCGAACTCGCGGATCTCGCCGGCCAGCAACAGGCCGGAGTAATCGGGGCTGCCGTCGCCGTCGCTGTCGATCTCGCCGAACAGTTCGAAGTCGTTGCCGGCAATGCCGCCGGTGACGATGCCGCTGCTGTCCACGAAGAAGTCCATGCTCAGGGAGCGCGGTCCGCTGATACCGGTGAAGGGGCCCGGCAGCACGAATTGCACTGCCTGCGGATCGCCGGTGATGCCCAACCGGCCGCTGGCGACATCATAATCGAGTCCCTGGTTGAGCAGGCTGCCGAAGCGCAGCAGGGGGGCATCGGGATCGATGTCCAGCAGGGTGGCCTGAGCCGGTGCGAGCGTCAGTGCCAGCAGCAGGGCCGCGGCAGTGCGTCCGATACGAGTTTTCAGTTCCGTCACGGTTGTGCTCCTTGTCTTGTGTGCAGACTGAAAGTCCATTTTCAGTGCCGGCGTCGGGCGGCGGCGGCCAGGCCCAGCAGGCCGCTGCCGAACAGCCAGACGGCGGCCGGTACCGGCACGACGGCGGCGAAGGTGTCGTTGGACGTGCTGGCGGCAGTGAAATCGATGCCGAAGTCCCCGGTGAAGTCGCTGGTGTCAGTCACGATGATGATGCCGCCCAGCGCGCCGAAGTCGCCGGCCAGAGCGCCGCCGGTCACGTCGAACAGGAATTCGAATACGTCTTTGCTGCCTGCATCGGTGTAACCGAAGGCGGTGAGGCTGCCGCTGAGCTGGGTGACGCTGGACCCGTCCTGGATCTCCAGGCTGCCGGAGGTCAGGGTGCCGGTGCCGCTGTCCAGGCTGGCGGTCAATGAATAGGTCCAGTCATAGTACTGGGTCGAGGTGATGCCGTCGGAATAGGTGAACATGGCGAAGGTGGGCTGGTTCGCGCTAAGGCTGCCCGTGCCGGCGTCATAGCTGATGTTCAGATCCGAGGTCTGGATATCCGGGAACTGCTGCGTCAGGCCCAATGGGGCCGCGCTGACTGCGGAGGCATACAGCCAGGCCGTTCCCAGCGCGACGGCAACCCGTTTCATCCACCCTGATGTGGTTATAGTGTGCGGCATGGGCTCCCCCTCAAACTTTAATAATCGTTATCACGTCTGGCCTGTCGCCGGCCGGTGGGGGCGGGCAACAGCAGATCCGTCCCGGACGGGCCGGTAAACGGAGTAATCGCTGTTGAACAAGCAAGAGGTCTGCCAGGTGAAATTTTGTTCTGGATAAACAGAGATATATGATGTCGTCAGGCCGGCTCACGTGACATCGGCACGCTCGCGGGCAACAAAACGTAAGGTTTTCCATAAGCGGGTGAGATCCTGTCTCCTCCCCTTGTCTGAGTTTACGCTGTTTAAAATATGAAAAACAATAAATTGCGGTCTATGTGTCGGATCCTTCGGGTTCCGGCGGCAATGCCCCCGGTTCCCGGGCGCAGCCGCCGGCCATCCCGTATATTCGGTGTTACCGTCTGATTTAACGGCTGTTGTCACAAGATATGGAAGTTGATGTCGTGTAAAAATTGTTGACGTATGCGGCTCGACTCCGACGGCGGCGTCCCGGTGAACGCACTCACCCGGACCGGGTCCAAGAGGATATGGTTCCTATGCATGCCTGGTTGTGTTCCGTCATGGTTTCCCTGGCCGGCCTGTGCCTGGCCCCGGGCGCGGTCCAGGCGCAGGCGCCGGGGGAGGGGAATCGGCTGGCCGATGCGGCCAGCCCCTACCTGCAGCAGCACGCCGACAACCCGGTGGACTGGCATCCCTGGGGCGCGGCAGCGTTCGAGCGGGCCCGGCGCGAGGACAAATTCATCTTCCTGTCCGTGGGCTACTCGACCTGCCACTGGTGTCACGTGATGAATCGCGAGTCCTTCAGTGATCCGGCGATCGCGACGCTGCTCAATGACTATGCGGTCAGCGTTAAGGTCGACCGCGAAGAGCGCCCGGAGGTGGATGCCGTCTACATGACCGCCCTGCGCCAGATGACCGGACGCGGCGGCTGGCCCATGAACCTGCTGCTCACACCGGATCTCGACCCCTTCTTTGCTGCCGTATACCTGTCCCCGGTACAGCTGGCCGCCACCCTGAAGGAGGCGCGGAGCCGGTGGCGGGAGGACCGGCCCGCGATTGAGCGTCGCGCGGCCCGGATCATGGCGCGCGTCGCACAGGCCCATGCCCCTCCGGCTGAGGCGGCGGCACGGTTGCCGGACCAGGACGTGATCGCGCGCGCAGTGGCTGAACTGGAACAGGACTTCGATCCCTTCGACGGCGGCTTCGGTCCGCCGCCGCGTTTTCCGCTGCCGTCCAACCTGCAGTTGCTGCTGACCCATGCTGAGCGCAGCGGCGACGCCAGGGCCCGCGAGATGCTCCACGCCACTCTGGATGCCATGGCGCGCGGGGGGATTTTCGATCAGGTCGGCGGGGGCTTCCATCGCTATGCCGTCGATCCGCAGTGGCGCGTGCCGCACTTCGAGAAGATGCTCTACGACAATGCCCAGCTGCTGCAGGTCTATGCGCGTGCCTGGGCGCTGACCGGTGAGGCTGCCTACCGCCGGGTCGCCGAGGCCATCGTGGCCTGGGCGAGGCGGGAGATGACCGGCCCGGACGGGCTGTTCTATTCGGCGCAGGATGCCGAGGTGGCCGGGGAGGAGGGCGCGTCCTATGTCTGGTCCCGGGACCAGCTGCAGGCGATCCTGACCGAGGCGGAATATGCCCTGGCCGTTGCGGTCTGGGGGCTGGAGGGAGCGCCGGAACTCGATCATGGCCATGTGCTTCACTGGCCACGGGATTATGCGGCCACGGCCGAGGCCCTGGGATTGACGCCGACCCGGCTGCAGGCGCGGCTGGCGCCGGTCCGCGACAGGCTGCTCGCGGCCCGCCTGGAACGTCCGCAGCCGCATACCGATGACAAGGTCATCACGGCCTGGAACGGCCTGATGATCGAGGCGCTGGCGGATGCCGGCGCGGCGCTGGGGCGCAAGGACTATATCGACCAGGCGGCGGGTGCCGCCGATGCCCTGCTGCGGCAGCTGCGGGACGCCGACGGCCGTCTGCTGCATGTGGCCCGCGGCGGGGAAGCCCGGCTGCCGGCCTATCTCGATGACTATGCCGCCACCATTCTCGGACTGCTGGCGCTGGACCGGGTGCGCGACGAGGCGCGCTGGCGGCGTGCCGCCGGACAGTTGGGCGATGCGATGATCGCCGCGCTCTGGGATCCGGCCGGCGGCTTCCACTATGCCGATGCCGCCGTCGGGCACCTGGTCGTGCAGCCCAGGTCGCGTCGCGATGCCGCCCTGCCCGCACCCAACAGCCTGGCCGCGCGCGCCCTCGCCGGCCTGGCGCGACAGGTCGATGAGCGCTTCGGTGCCTATGCCGCCGCGACCCTGCGCGCCTTCACGCCCGTACTGGAGGAGGCGCCCACGGCCATGCCCCACATGCTCCGGGCGCTGGCCGAATACCGTGCGGCGGGGCTCGATGAGGGCGCAGCGCCGCCGGCGCAGGATTTCACGCCGCCGGACACGGCCGACCGGCTGCGGGTGGTGGCCCGGTCCGAGGCAGAGGATCCGCGCCGGCTGATCCTGACCCTGCAACTGGATCCCGGCTGGCACGTCAATGCCTCACCGGCCTCGCTGGAGTTCCTGATACCGACCCGGGTCAGCGCCCGCGCCGGCGGCCGCGAACTGGTACTGACGGCCGATTACCCCGCCGGCCGGCCGCTGGCGGCCGGCTTCGAACGGCCCATCCGGGTCTATGACGACGGCACGCGCATCCCACTGCGACTTGAGCGGGCCGCGCCGCCGGGGCTGGAGTTGAGCGTGCATGCCCAGGCCTGCAGCGACGCCGGACAGTGCCTGGCGCCGGCACGCATCCCGGTGCTGATCGAGACGGTCGGTGAGGCCCGCTGACGCTGCGACCTCGCAGTCGATTACAGCCGTCCGGGATGGCCCTGGCTGTCGGCGGCTTTGTCGTCATCCTGCTGGGCGCACACCCGCCGCCAGGCCGGATGCCGTGCCAGCCGTTGCAGTGCCTGCGCCAGCAGTTCCCGGCCCGGGTCGGTGCGGTGCCAGGTGGAGGCGCCGGAGGGATGCGGCAGCGGCAGCACGTCGGTGGGCCGTCCCTGCACCGAATGGTGGTGGATGGTGCCGATGACCTCGGTCAGTTTCCGGAACGGCATGAAGCGGCTGATGGCGAGCCGGCCGACCGGTATGATCAACTGCGGGCGCAGCAGGGTGAGTTCGGTTTCCAGCCAGGTACTGCAGTTGGCGATCTCCTCCGGGGCCGGCACCCGGTCGCCGCCCCGGGTCTTCTTGCCTGGAAAACAACGACACACCGCGGCCATGTAGACGCGCCGGCGGAAGGCTTCCTCTTCCAGGCCGATGCCGGCAAACCACTGGAACAGGGTCTTGCCTGCGGTCCAGGCGAAGGGACGGTGCAGATGGATCTCCTTGCCGCCGGGGGCCTGACCGATCAGCATGATGGGCGAGAGCACCGCGGTGCCGATGACCGGGGGTCCCTGCATGTCGGGGCAACGGCGGCAGCGGGCGAGCTGATGCTGGTGCTCGCGCAACTGGACGTGGCGGGTCTTCACAGCGACACGCCCGGAACAGGGGCCTGGTGCCGTAAGCTGCCGGGCTCGATGCAGAACAGGGGTGAAGACACCGCCATGCGCACTGGCATGTTGATAGCGCTCCTCGGGTTTCATCGGGGGAATGCCGGTCAGTATGCCCGATCCGGCGCGTGGGGCCAAAACCGATGATATCCGAACCGTCAACAGATATCCGGGCCGCAGCCGCCGCCGAGTTGCTGCAGCTGCGTCCGGCCCTGCGACGCGCCCGCCAGCGCCGGCTGTGGGTGTGCGCCGGTGCGCGGGACTGGTGTGTGGAGGCGGTTCGGCGCCTTGCCCATGCCTGGCGGCCCGAATCCATGTTATGGCTCGGTGAGGACGCGCCGGACGCTGGCGAGGCAGCGGCGCAGCGCGATTATCGCCGCTATCTGGGCGGCGAGTACGAACTGGTAGTGCTGGATGCCCATGCCGGCCTCGATGTGGACGCCCTGGCGGCGGTGGCCGGCACCCTGCACGGCGGTGGCCTGCTGGTGTTGCTCGCGCCGCCACTGGCCGATTGGCCGCGGCGGGCGGACGCGCAGTTCGCCCGCTTCGCCGCGCATGCAGCACAGCCGGAAGGGCATTTTCTCCTGCGTCTGACCGAGTGCCTGGACGATCCTGCCGTGGGGCTGCTGCAACAGGGCCATGGCTGGCGCCCGCCGCTGCCGCCAGCGCCGGCGGCGGCTGCAGCGGAATCCGCGGTTGCCCCTTCAGGACAGGCGGCGGCCGTCGCCGCAGTGCTGGCCCTGGCGCAGGCCCGGCATCGCCACCGGCCGCTGGTGCTGTCCGCCCCGCGCGGACGCGGCAAGTCGACCGCGCTCGGGCAGGCGGCCGCGCAGCTGCCGGCACAGCAGATCCTGGTCACGGCTCCGGGGCGGGCAAGCTGCGAGACCCTGCTGCGTCATGCCCGCGGCGCGGGCGGCCGGGTGCCGCCCTTTGTCCCGCCCGACGAACTGCTGCGCCGGCGTTCGGCCGCCGACCTGCTGCTGATCGACGAGGCCGCGGCCATTCCCCTGCCCTTGCTGGAGCAGCTGGTGCTGGGCTGGCCGCGGGTGGCACTGGCCACCACGGTGCAGGGATATGAAGGCACCGGGCGCGGGTTCGAGTTGAAGTTCTTCCCCCGGCTGGATCGCATCGCCCCGGGCTGGCAACTGCTGCGCCTGAGCGAGCCCATCCGCTGGGCCGCGGCCGACCCGCTGGAGCGGTGGCTGGCCCGTGCCCTGCTGCTGGAGGCCGAGCTGTTCCCGGAGGAGCGCCTTCCCGCACTGGTGCCGGAAGCCCTGGTATATGAATGTCTCGACCCCGGGCGGCTGGTCACCGACGAGGCGCTGCTCCGGCAGCTGTTCGGTCTGCTGGTCTCGGCCCACTATCGCACCCGGCCCTCGGACCTGCGCCAGTTGCTGGACATGCCGGCGTTGTCAGTCCATGTATTGCGCCAGGGTGAGGCGGTGCTTGCGGTTGCCCTGGCGATTCCCGAGGGGCCGCTGCCGATGGAATTGATACCCGCGATTCTCGCCGGCCGGCGGCGGGTGCGGGGCGAGTTGATCGCCCAGTCCCTGGTGGCGCATGCCGGCTGCGAAGCGGCGGGCCGACTGCGCGGTCTGCGCATCATGCGCATCGCCGTGCATCCCCGGCGCCAGGGCCGCGGCTTGGGCAGCCGGCTGTTGCGCGATCTGACGGCGCAGATGCAGGCACGGGGCGAGGCCGACTGGATCGGGGCGAGTTTCGGTCTGGACCGACCCTTGCTGGCTTTCTGGGAGGGCAACGGCTATGTGCCGGTGCGGGTAGGGCTGCGGCGTGAAGCCAGCAGCGGCCAGCATGCGCTCATCGTGCTGCAGGCACTGAACCGCAGCGCAGCAAGTCAGCTGAAACAGTTGCGGATTCGTTTTCATGCCCTGCTGCCCCTGCAGCTGGCCGATGGACTGCAGGCGCTGGAGCCGGAACTGGCCCGGGCGCTGCTGGCTGCAGCAGTGGGGCCGACCGATCCGGGGGCGGCATTGGAGCCGCAGGACTGGGCCGAACTGGCCGCCTTCGCCTGCGGCCGGCGTGGTTACGAGGTCAGCCTGGTGGCGATCCATCGGTTACTGCAGCAGTACGAGGCGGCCTGGAGGCATAGCGATGTCCTGGACCCCGGCGAACGCGCCTTCCTGATCGAAAAATGTCTCCAGCATCATCCCTGGTCGCAGCTGGCGCAGACACATCGGCTGGACGGGGCCGGGATGGCGCGCGCACGCATGCGCGAAATCCTCCATCGGCTGTTGCGTGCCGTTGCGCCGGATCGGCTCGAAGCCGAGTGTCGGCGTCAGTCTGCCTGAGCGACTGCATCCCTGATCCCGTCGCCCCACGGCACGCTGCGCATAATCTTTAGCCCACCTTCCCTGTTGTTTTCCCTGTTTGTGACTGATTCCTTCAGATCGTGCAGATCATGGCCGGTGCATCCGGAATAGTGTGAACTCATACCGTTTCATCGCTGCAGCATCCCGTTATGCTGCCGTCACTTGTTGTACTTGGCACCACTTTTTCTTTTTGATTTTTTTGAGTTGCAGATGATGATGAAACGGATTATTCCCGGCCCGTTTGCGGCCGCATGCCTTGTCGGCCTGACGGCCGCCCTGTCCACCCTCTCAGTCCATTCCCAGACCCCCCGCCAGGCGCAGTTCGCGCAGCTCGATTACGACGTCGTGTATGTGCGTTGTCCACGCGGCAAGGAGCCGGTGCGGATGCCGGACGGCAACGAATACGGCAACTGGAACGGGGTCAATGATATCTGGCTGTCGGCCTCCAACAACCTCTACCAGCAGCCGGGCTGCGATCTGGTGCTGCACCGTCATGACAAACCGCACGGCGATCCGGCGGCCGAACAGGTGCTGGTCGAGTGCGACGAGGATATCGCCAGCGGCCCCGTCTGCAGCGTGGCCGACCCGAACGTCTCCTTCGATGGCAGCCGCATCGTCTATACCAAGTTCGAGGACACCCGCAGCTTCATCACCGATCGCGGCTTCAACGGCAATGGCGGCTGGGGCGAGACCGACCATCTGCAGAGCGTGATGGAACTCTATCCCGACGGCGACGGCCCCATGGGCAAGTATGCCCATCGGCGCGGCATTCTGCTCGAGTCCTTCGACGCACCGGCCCATGTCTACATCTATGACCTGAAGACAGGCACCGAGCGCCGGGTCTCGCCGCCGGGCGGCAAGTTCGCCGGGCGCGCCCATCCCGGTCTGGACCCGGAGTGGGAGAGCCCCATCCCGGTCATGGACACCGGCCCCTTCTTCCTGCCCGATGGGCGTATCGGCTTCACCAGCAACCGCGCCAGCGGCTTCTACCAGTTCCAGCTGTTCGCCATGGATGTGAACGGCGACAACCTGGAATGGCTGGGCCATCGCGCCATGGGTCAGCAGCTGCACCCGGCCATGCTCAGCAACGGCAAGGTGGTCTATACCAGCCAGGACACCATGCTGCAGCGTTCCAACAACAACGACTATTCGCTGTTCACCATCAACCCCGACGGTTCGGATCCCTTCATCTTCGCCGGCAAGACCGATGCCACCCATTTCTCCTATCACTATGTCACCCAGCTGAGCGACGGCGACGCGGTGGTGACTCTGTACTACGACAACAACAACGGCGGCATGGGCTCGCTGCAGCGCTTCCCGGCCGATCCCGCGGGACCGGATTTCGAGCATCGCAACCATGATCCGGGTGTCTGGAAAAGCGGCAACCAGCTGCATCCCTTCGCCCGCCGCGGCGAATACCGACTCACCCCCGAGGCGCCGGCCGGCGACCAGGCCGCCGATCCCTATGTCGACAGCGGCGATTACTGGCGCCATCCGGGCGATGGCCGCACCGTGATGATGAACGGCAAGTTCACCCATCCCTCCGGCGCGCCGGACAACGGCCTGCTGACGACCTACACCATCGGCAGTTCCTCGACCATGGGCAAGTACTATGCCTCGCTGCAGGATACCCTGGCCCAGATCGGCAAGGATGCCGGCATCTGGCTGTTCCCGCTCGCGCCCAACGGCACCGATCCCATCGGGCATGTGACCGAGGACGGCCTGATCGTGGTGGATCACCCCGACTATCATGAAATCATGCCGCGCGCCGTGGTGCCCTACAGCCGCATTCACGGCAAGCCGCAACCCGACACCATCGCCCGCCATGACAACCTGGGCCTGGAGGATCCGCGGCTGCCCGCCGGCGTGCCCTGGGGCCTGACCGGCGCCTCGAGCCTGTATGACCGCGAGACCCGGGCGCTCAACGGCACCCCCTGGAACGCGAAGGACGGCGGCGGTTTCCATTCCGGTCGCACCTACCAGAACCTGCTGGTGCAGGGCGGAGAACTGGCGATCTTCGACAACGAAGAGATCGCCGGCATCCGGGTGAGCCTGCCGATTCCGCAGACCCCCAACGGCTTTTCCGGCAGTCGCGAGCAGTGGGCCGGCAAGGCGCAGAACCACCATCTGCGCATCCTGGGCGAGTTCCCGGTACGCAAGCCGGGGGTGACGGACGGCCAGGGCAATCCGGATACCAGCTTCATCGTCCGCATCCCGGCCGACACGCCGTTCCTGTTCCAGACCATCGACAAGCACGGCATGGCGCTGGACATCGAAACCGCCTCGCGCACGGTCGGTCGCGGCGAGCAGCAGCTGTGCGTCGGTTGTCATGTGCATACCCGCGACGGCCTGGACCCGGAACAGTCCTTCGCCAAACTGGATACCGGCGCGCCGTTCGGGGACTTCACCCGTCACAGCGCGCCGCTGTTCGCCGGCGTGGATGCGCAGGGCAGGGTCGAGGTGGCCGCCGCCGAGGCGGTCTATCCCGAACTGCCCGGCATCAGCGCGCGGCGCAGCCTGGGTGTGGACTGGGAGAACGGCATCGGCGAGATCATCCAGAGCCGCTGCGCCTCCTGTCACGCCGAGGGCAGAGCGGCACAGCAGTTGACAGGTCTGCGGCTGGACGGCGATATGCGCACCTACGATCTGCTCACCCGCAACGCCTATGTGCGCGAGGACGGCGTGAAGATCAATCACACCACCCGGCCCGGCGACGGCCTGACCGATCTGGATCAACCCGGCACCGACCGCATCACCCGGCATTACAGCTGCTGCACCGTGTCGCGCTGGCTGGCCATGAACAGCGCCCGCTCCAGCATGCTGATCTGGGCCCTGTACGGCGAGCGTCTGGACGGCCGCGATCCGGCCACCGGCCTGCCGCCGGTCAACAGCGGCGTGCCGGTCGATCCACAGGGGCGCGAGTTCCCCGAGATCTGGCCGAAGGTGAGCGAACATGCCGGCTATGTGGCCGACATGCCCGAGCGTGAGAAGCGACTGCTGGCACGCTGGGTGGACATGGGCGCGCCCCTGACCAATGTGCACGATGACCTGGTGCGGCCGGTACTCACCGTTACCCCGGTGCTGTCCGGCGGCTACATCAGCCAGGTGCTGGTGGGGGTCTGGGACGACTCGCCACTGGATTACGGTCGCTTCCGGGTGCTGGCCGATGGTATCGACATCACCCCGGCGGTCGACGGCCAGCCCGCCGTGATCCCGGTCAGTCTGCCAGTGGCGGTGAGCGAGGCCAACGCCGATGAGGTGCGGATCAGCTTCGAGATCTGGGATCGCCCCGATCGCAGCCTGAGCCTGGTACAGCCGGGCGTGCCGGCGGCCAACCGCACCCGCAAGAGCTACACCGGCCGCGGCCTGCTGCGTCTGGCCGGTGTGGATGTGAGCGCCACCGACCTGCCCGATGTGATTGACTCGGTCGATGACACCAATGCGGATGCCGGGCCCGAACCCATGCCTGAGCCGATCGATGATCCGGACCCGGACATCACTACGGATGACACTGATGCGGGCACGGTGGATACCACCCCCGATGATCCTGTCGTCGATGAACCGGTCGATGAGCCTGTGGACGAGCCGGTGCCGGAACCGGCCCCGGACGTGGATGTGGCCACCGTGGTCGAGACCGACAGCCCGGTGCTGGCCGCAGGCGGACGTACACAGCTGCGCTGGACCCTGATGAACCTGTCGCAGACGCCCGCCACCGGCATCGATGCCTACCTGCGCCTGGAGGGCGAACTGGCCGACGTCGCGCTCACCGAACCGGTTGCCGGCTGTGAGCGCCGGACCGACGGCCTGCGCTGTGCCCTGGACGGGCTGGCGGCGGGCGAGCGGCGCGGCATCACGCTCGAACTGACGGCCGCCGAGGCCGGCGAGATCGACGTACGCGCCGAACTGCTGGCCGCCGAACCGGACGGCATGCTGTCCAACAACCTGTTCGAGGATCGTCTGATGATCGAGCCCGCACAGGTGGATCTCCAGCTGCTCGCCCTGGACGCGCCGGCCGCCCTGGAACCGAACGAACCGGTCAGCTGGACGCTGGAGCTCGCCAACACCGGCAGCGATACCGCCCGCGGCGTGCAGCTCTCGGCCGTGACCGAGGCCCCGCTGAGTGTGGGCATGACCGCGGACGAAGTGGCCTGTACCCGCAGCGGCGATGAACTCGCGTGTCCGGTGCCCGACCTCGCGCCGGGCGAGCGTCTGACGGTGCGCGTCCTGACGGTCAGCGACAGCACGCCGACGGCCGCTGTCCGCATCGCGGTCAGCAGCGCGGGCAGGGAACCCACCCCCACCGACAACCAGTGGGAACGCAGCTACAGCGTCAATGACAAGGGCTTCGATCAGGCCAACCTGCCGGCCGCGGTCTGGACCGAAATCCCCGACAGCCGCCTGGCCGACGCCGTGGCCGGGGACGAATCCGAGGCCTATCTGCGCGCCCTGACCGAGGCCAGCAGCGGTGCGGCCTTCGATACCCGGCGCGGCCGGCTGCTGGTCTGGGGCGGCGGCGGCAACCGCTACGGCGGCAATGCCGTCTATGCCTTCGATACCCGCCGGCTGCAATGGCAGCAGGTGTCCGCGCGCAGCGAGTGGCAGGAGGGCGATCCGGAGACAGGCTACTACCGCGACGGCCTGCCCTGGGCGCGTTCGACCTATGACTCGCTGGAGTATGTTCCGGGCGAGGACGCGCTGTGCGCCTTCGGTGGCAAGGCCCTGTACCAGGCCACCCGCACCACCCTGCAGAACCTTGACTGTCTGCGGCTGGAGACCGGCGAGTGGTTCCGCCTCGAGGACGTGCCGGGCCGGATCAGCTACGGCGTGATGACGGCCTGGGATCCGGTCACAGAAAAGGTGTGGATGCACAGTGCCGGCGGCCGCGGCCACCTGCTGTCCTTCGATGCCGCCACTCGCCAGTGGGCCGGCCATGGCGACCGCAGCAGCGATCCCTGGGTCAGCCGCATGACCGGTGCCATCGATCCGAAGCGGCGCCTGTTCGTGGCCGTGGGGGGCGATGCCGGCGGCGCGCCCGGGGAAATCATGCTGTGGGACCTGGCCGCGGGCGAGACTGCCGCGCGCCGCGTGCAGACCACGGGTGATATCGCCGTCACCGCGGCCAAGAGCCCCGGCCTGGTCTACGATCCCGACCTGGACCGCCTGGTGGCCTGGATGGGCGGCACGGACCTGTACGCGCTGGATCTGGACAGCCGGGTCTGGCAGCGCATCGAGGCGGGGGTGGCGGCCGGCAGCAGCGGCCCGGGCGAGGCGCCCTCGGCCGGCACCTTCGGCCGCTTCCGCTACGTGCCGGACCAGCGGGCCTATGTGCTGGTCAATGCCGTGGACGAGAACGTCCATATCATCCGGCTGGCGGAATGACGGGCGGATTGCGGCTCAGAGTGTAGGATGGGTGGAGCGCAGCGCAACCCATCGCGACCCGGTCGTGTGATGGGTTACGGCGCAAGCGCCTCCACCCATCCTACGTGCCTGCGTTCACGCGCTGCTCGCCGCGCTCGATGTCCACCCTCGAGAGCAGCCAGACGCCGATGCCGAACAGCAGCAGCACGGAGACAATGCCCACACGCGGCGAGCCGGTGACCAGCACCACCGTCCCCATCAGCGTGTAGGATGGGTGGAGCGCAGCGCAACCCATCGCGACCCGGTCGTGTGATGGGTTACGGCGCAAGCGCCTCCACCCATCCTACGTGCCTGCGTTCACGCGCTGCTCGCCACGCTCGATGTCCACCCTCGAGAGCAGCCAGACGCCGATGCCGAACAGCAGCAGGACGGAGACAATGCCCACGCGCGGCGAGCCGGTAACCAGTACCACCGTCCCCATCAGCAGCGGCCCCAGTACGGCGGCGAACTTGCCCAGCATGTTGTAGAAACCGAACAGTTCCGCCGACTGCTGCAGCGGAATCAGGCGGGCGAACAGCGACCGGCTCAATGCCTGCACCCCGCCCTGGACCAGGCCCACGGCGGTGGCCAGCAGATAGAACTCCCACACCGCGCTCATGAAGGCGCCCCACAGGGTGATGAGCATGTACAGGCCCAGCGCCAGGTAGATGGCATTGCGGGTGCCCATCAGGCCGCCCAGGCGGCCGAACACCAGGGTGGCGGGAAAGCCGACGAACTGGGTGATCAGCAGGGCGGTGACCAGGCTGGTGTCGGGGAAGCCCAGCGACAGGCCGTAGTCCACCGCCATGCGGATGATGGTGCCCACGCCGTCTATGTAGAACCAGTAGGCGAGCAGGAAGATGAAGGCCTCCGGCAGGGCGCGGATCTCGCGCAGGGTGCGCACGAGTTGACGTCCGCCCCGGCTCAGGCTTGCGCCCCAGGTCGGCCGTGACGGCGGCTGCGGCTCATGCACCCACAGCAGCAGCGGCAGCGAGAATACCACCCACCAGACTGCCACCGAGAGGAAGGCGGCCCGCACGGCCGCATCGCGGTCGGCCAGGCCGAACCATTCCGGCTGCCAGGCCATGACCAGGTTGAGGCTGAACAGCAGGCCGCCGCCCAGGTAGCCCAGGGCGAAGCCCAGTGCCGAGACCCGGTCGCTGTCGCGCAGCGGGGCGATGTAGACCAGCAGGGCGTCATAGAAGAGGTTGCTGCCGGAGAAGCCGATCACCGCCAGGGCGTAGGTCAGCGCGGCCAGTTCCCAGTGTCCGGCCTGGATCCAGGCCAGCGCGCCGGTCATGAGAATACCCAGGGCGGCGAAGATCAGCAGCGCGCCCTTGCGGTACCCGAGCTGGTCGGCCATCGCGCCGATCAGGGGCGCGGCCAGCATCACCACCAGGCTGGCCAGCGAATTGGCCAGACCCAGGCGGAAGGTGCTCAGCGCGACCGGCTCGCCGGCGTTCCAGACCTGCTTGAAGAAGACCGGGAAGAAGCCGGCCATGACCGTGGTGGAGAAGGCGGAGTTGGCCCAGTCGTACAGGGCCCAGCCGTAGATGCCGCGCTGGTGGGAATGGGATGCCATCGGCCGCCGGTTCGAGGGGATGTGCCGCCGATCATACCCGCCGTCGGCGGTTGGTCAAAGGGATGTAGGTCGGGTTAGCCTGAAAGGCGTAACCCGACACATGCCGCGACATGTCGGGTTACGCTGCACTGACCCGACCTGCGGCCCTGCCTACCAGCTGATATAGCTGAAGCCCTGTTCCTGCAGCAGCATCAGGTCCGCCGCGCCGACCTCGACGTAGGTGGCGTAGCTTTCCATGTCGTCCATGGTCCATTCCAGGGACTTGAGGGTGTTGCCGCAGACATGAAACTCGACGTCATACATGGCCAGGCTTTCGGCCCGTTGGCGCAGTTCCTCCGGTACCGGCCGGCCGGGGTTCTTCGCCGCCAGATGCACGCCGGGACCGATCAGGGTGATCACGATCTTGATGTCATCGCCGAACTTGCGCAGCATGGCGCCGGCCGAGAACAGGATGTGATCCATGTAGTCCGGGTCGGCCTGGTTGAGTTGGTAGACCAGCTTGTGGCTGGGTTCGCCGAACAGGGAATCGGTCTGGGTCTCGCCCTCCTGAGCCAGGGCCGGGACGGTGGCTCCGAACAGGCACAGGGCGCAGAACGGCAGAACAAGAATACGGAACAGCTGTTTCATTGTGAATCTCCATCCGGGCGCTGGTCGGACTGGGGCGCCCTGTTGCCGGGTGTCGACCTGATCAATGCAGGATGCAGGCCAGCGGATCTGCAGGAAGTGGGATTCCCCGCCGCCCTGTTGGTTCCGCGGCGGGCAGGATATCATGTCCGATCCATATTGACCTGCGGCGCCCCTGAATCCCGCCGATACCTGCATGACGCATTACTGGCATGGCCGGTCTGCTGATACCTGTTTGCATGTCCGTTTCTGAGCTCAAACAACTCGAACAGCGCCTGGCCCGGTGCCTGCTGCGCGACAGACCGGCGTTGCACAAGCGGCTGGCCGGGCTGCGCCGGCGCCTGCGCAGCAACAAGCCCATCGATCGCGGCTTGAGCGCGGTGGCCGCCGAGATCTCGGCCTCCGAGCAGCGGCGTGAACAGCGCCGCCGCTCCCTGCCGCGGCCGGAGTATCCGCTGGAGCTGCCGGTGGTGGAGCATCGCGAGGCGATCGCTGCGGCCCTGACCGAACATCAGGTGGTGATCGTCTGCGGCGAGACCGGCTCCGGCAAGACCACCCAGCTGCCCAAGATCTGTCTGGAACTGGGCCGCGGCGTGGACGGCCTGATCGGTCACACCCAGCCGCGGCGCATCGCCGCGCGCAGCCTGGCCGCGCGCATCGCCGAGGAACTGCACACCGAGGTCGGCGCGCAGGTCGGCTTCAAGGTGCGGTTCAGCGACCGGGTCGGCGCGGATTCCCTGATCAAGGTGATGACCGACGGCATCCTGCTGGCCGAGACCCGGAGCGATCCGCAGCTGCTGGCCTACGATACCCTGATCATCGACGAGGCCCACGAGCGCTCGCTCAATGTCGATTTCCTGCTCGGCTACCTCAAGCGGCTGCTGCCGCAGCGGCCCGAACTGAAGGTGATCATCACCTCCGCCACCATCGACCCGGAACGCTTCAGCCGCCACTTCGACGACGCCCCCATCATCGAGGTCTCCGGCCGCACCTATCCGGTGGAGCTCCGCTACCGGCCGCTGCGGGGCGAGGACGAGGACAGCCGCGAACGCGATCGCGGAGAGGCCATCCTGGATGCCGTGGACGAGCTGGCGCGCGCCGGCCCCGGCGATATCCTGGTGTTCCTGCCGGGCGAGCGCGATATCCGCGACGCCGCCGAGCGGCTGCGTAAGCACCATCCGCCGCAGACCGAGATCCTGCCGCTGTACGGCCGGCTGTCGGTGCAGCAGCAGCAACAGGTGTTCCGGGCGCACAGCGGCCGGCGCATCGTGCTGGCCACCAACGTGGCCGAGACCTCGCTCACCGTGCCCGGCATCCGCTATGTGGTCGATACCGGGCTGGCGCGCATCAGCCGCTACAGCCATCGCACCAAGGTGCAGCGCCTGCCCATCGAGCCGGTCGCGCAGGCCTCGGCCGACCAGCGCGCCGGTCGCTGCGGCCGTGTCGCGCCCGGGATCTGCATCCGCCTCTACAGCGAGGAGGACTACGCCCAACGGCCCGTCTTCACCGATCCCGAGATCCGCCGCACCAGTCTCGCCAGCGTCATACTGCAGATGCTGCAGCTGGGGCTGGGGGATATCGAGGCCTTTCCCTTCATCGACCCCCCCGACCCGCGCTATGTCCGCGACGGCTTCCGGCTGCTGCATGAGCTGCAGGCCATCGATGACGACAGCCGCCTGACCGACATCGGACGCAAGCTGGCACGCCTGCCGCTGGACGTGCGCCTGGGCCGCATGCTGCTGGCCGGCCATGCAGAGGGCAGCCTGGAGGAGGTGCTGGTCATCGTCAGTGCGCTGACCGTGCCCGACCCCCGCCTGCGGCCGCTGGAGGCGCAGCAGGCCGCCGATGAGGCGCAGGCGGCGTTTCGCGACGAGCAGTCGGACTTCGTCGGTTTTCTCAAATTATGGCGCTTCTACCGCGAACAGGAACGGCACCTGACCCGACGCAAGCTGCAGCGCCTGTGCGAGCGCCACTACCTGTCCTGGGTGCGGCTGCGGGAATGGAAGGATATTCACGGTCAGTTGCTGGGGCTGGTCCGGGAGCTGGACCTGCAGTTCAATGCCGAGCCGGCCGAGCATGGCGCCATTCACCGGGCGCTGCTGAGCGGGCTGCTGGGCAACCTGGCCTTCAAGGGGGAAGGGCAGGAGTACACGGGCGCGCGCGGGATCAAGCTGCATATCTTTCCCGGCTCGGGCCTGTTCAGGAAGCCGCCCAAATGGATCATGGCGGCCGAACTGGTCGAGACCGGCCGCCAGTACGCCCGTACCGTGGCGCGCATCGAACCGCAGTGGGCCGAGCAGCTGGCGCCGCATCTGGTCAAGCGCAACTGGCGCGATGCCCACTGGGAGCAGAAGCGCGGCCGCGCCGTGGCCGACGAGCAGGTCAGTCTCTACGGCCTGGTGCTGGTGCCGGCGCGGCGGGTGGATTACAGCCGGGTCGACCCTCAGGCCGCGCGCGAGCTGTTCATCCGCGGCGCCCTGGTGCGCGGCGAGTACCGCACCCGGCTGGAATTTCATCAGCACAACCGGAGCCTGATCGAGGAGGTGGAGGAACTGGAGGCCAAATCGCGGCGCCAGGACATACTGATCGACGAGGCCGTGCTGTATGACTATTTCGATCGCCTGGTGCCGGCGGATGTCAGCAATGCCCCCGAGTTCGAGCGCTGGTACAAACGCGCCACGCCGGAACAGCAGCAGGCCTTCCATCTCAGCCGCGAAACCCTGATGCAGCACGCCGCCGGCCATATCACCGGCGAGGCCTTCCCGGCCCGGCTGGAACTGGGCGGGCTGAGTCTGGCGCTGCACTATCACTTCGAGCCCGGCCATGCCGAGGATGGGGTGACGCTGGAGATCCCGCTGGCGGCGTTGAACCAACTCAGCCCGGAACCCTTCGAGTGGCTGGTGCCCGGGCTGCTGGAGGAGAAGGCCACGGCCCTGATCCGTTCCCTGCCCAAGGCGCTGCGCAGGCACTTCGTGCCGGCGCCTGACTTCGCCCGCGCCTGTCTGCAGGCGCTATCCCCCGGAGAAGGATCGCTCACCGAACAGTTGGCCGCGCAGCTCAGGCGTATGACCGGCATCGAGGTCGGACCGGACGACTGGCGGCTGGAGCAGCTGCCGCTGCATCTGTTCATGAATTTCCGGGTGCTGGACGGCAAGGGCAAATGTCTGGCACAGGGCCGCGACCTGGCGGCGCTCAAGGCCGGGATCGGCGCCCGCGCTGAGCGCAGCTTCGCCGGTCTGCCTACGGCGGAATATGAACGTGCAGGGATCACGGAATGGGGCGTCGGCGATCTGCCCGAGTCCATCGAACTGGAGCGCGACGGCCTGCGCCTGCGCGGCTACCCGGCGCTGGTGGCGGAAGACGATGGCGTTGCGCTGCGACTGCTGGACAATCCGGAGCGGGCGCGCCGGGCGCACCGTGCCGGCACCCTGGCCCTGTTCTGCCGCCAGGCGGACAAGACCCGGCGCTATCTGGAGAAGAACCTGCCGCAGGCGAAGCAGCTGTGCCTGCACTATGCGCCGGTCGGTGACTGCGATTCGCTCAAGCGCGATATCATCCGCGCCGCGGCGGCCGAATGTCTGTTTGCAGAACAGGAGGAACTGCGCACGCAGCAGGATTACGCACGTGCGCGCCAGGCAGCCGAGGCGCGGCTGGTGGAGACCGCCAACCGGCTTGCCGGCGAGGTCGGTGCCGCCCTGGCGCGCCACCACGCCATCGCCCGCCGCCTCAAGGGCAATGTCGCTCCGCAGTGGCTGGCTGCGCTCAACGACATCCGTGACCAGTTGCAGTACCTTGTCTATCCGGGCTTTGTCGCCGCCACGCCGCGGGCGTGGCTGGGCGAACTGCCGCGCTATCTGCAGGCAGTCGAGCGCCGGCTGGACCGACTGGAGAGCAATCCCGGCCGGGACCGTCAGCTGGCCGCACAGGTCGCCCCGCATTGGGAGGCATGCAAGGCGCGGCTGCAGACACAGGGCCCGGCCAGCGATGCGCTGCAGCATTTCCGCTGGCTGGTTGAGGAGTTCCGGGTCTCGCTGTTCGCGCAGGAACTGGGCACGCGGGAGAGGGTTTCCGACCAGCGATTGCAGAAGGTGCGGCAGGCACTTTCATAGAACCCGGCAGTAAGTTTCATTGAAGCAATAACTTGTCGATTGGCTTGACAGTGTTGCCAGGCCTCCCCAAGCTCCTGATACACAGGAAGTGTGCGTCGTTTCGCAGCGACAGGACATGTCATCCCCTAGGCTGCGGGTCACCAATTCGAATAATGGAGGACGCACCATGAATCCCACCACTACGCATTTTCACCGAACCCTGTTGGCAGGCCTGGTCGCCGTCGGCCTGAGTGCCTGCGGCGGTGGCGGGGGCTCCGATTCCGGCGGGACCGGCAGCTTCAGCCTGTCCATCACCGATGCCCCGGTCGATGACGTCACTGAAGTGGTCGTCACCTTCACCGCCGTGACCCTGAAGCCGGCCGACGGTGATGCGATAACCATCACCCTGGATACGCCGCAGAGCATCAACCTGCTGGACTACCAGAACGGTGCGAGCGTGACCCTGGTTGATGATGAGGCCGTTACTGCCGGCGACTATGCCTGGATCCGGCTGGAACTGGATCAGGACAATACCTACATTGTGGATGGCACCGGCCAGCATGACCTGACCATCCCGAGCAGTGCCCAGACCGGGCTGAAACTGAACAACAGCTTCACGCTCTCCGCCGACCAGACCCTGGCCTACACCATCGATTTCAATCTGCGCCAGTCGGTGCATCTGACCGGCGCCGGCGATTACATCATGCGGCCGACGCTGCGGATGGTGAAGGATGATGAGGCCGGCACCCTGGCCGGCTCGGCGGATTCATCCCTGTTCCCCGCGCTCTGCGCTTCACCCGCAGCCGTTTATGTGTTCGAGGAAGGCGACAGTGTGGACGACATGGATGGCGATGACGGTGATCCGGTTGCCACGGTGAACCTGCCCATGGACGGCGTCAACGACTACACCGTGTCGCCCCTGGATCCCGGGGTCTACACCGTGGCCCTGGCCTGCGGTTCGGATCAGGATACCGCCGAGGACGGTGATCCCGGCACCGATGACGACAACTATGGCGAGACCGGGGATGCCGACGACATGTCGTTCTACGGTGAAACCAGCGTGACGATCATGGCCGGCGAGACGACGACGCACGACTTCAACTGAGTCCCTGTTCCCCTTATCCATGACGGGGACGAAAAAGGGGTGGCAATTGCCACCCCTTTTGCTTGTCGGCGCTGCCGCCGGACGGTTTCATCAGGCGGTGCCGGATCAGTAGCGATAACCGATATCCCGCCCGATCGAACCGCCGAGCAGCACGCCGGCCACGGTGGCCGCATCGCGGCCGCGGCCCTTGCCCATCTCGTTGCCGATCACGCCGCCGATGATGCCGCCGACGATCATCGGGGTGGCGGAGCGGTACTCGCCATAGCCGCTGTGACGCGGTGCCGGATAGTGGCGCGGCGGTGCGACCACCACCCGCGACGGGCGGTCGTGATGGTAGTGATGGTGGATCACCTGCTTCTGCCGGCGGTGTTTATACCGGTCTTTGTGATGGTAGTGGTTATGGACCTCCTTGCGGGGCTTGTAGTGCCCGTAGCCATGGCCGCGGCCGCGGTCATGACGGGCATAGTCACGGCCGTAGTCCCGCCCGTAGTCCCGGTCATAGTAATGGTTGTGCTCGACATAGCGCTCGGCATGCGCCAGGGGTGCGGCAGCCAGGGCGGCGGCACCCAGCGTCAGTGCGATGAAGCCCTGCTTGATTCGGTTCATGATCTCGCTCCTTCTGTAGAGGTTGGCGAACAGACGGGTCTGTTCTGAGATTGCGGGATCAGTGTAGGGCGGGGGAACTGAATGCAGGCTGAATGGGAAGGGTGCGTCAACTTGTTGATTTCAAGCCAGTGTCCGAAGCCGCTTGGCCCCGTCATTGCGGGGATGCCTTGACCCGGCCGGCGGGGCTTAATCAGCCCACTTGCGGAACACCAGGGTGGCGTTGGCGCCGCCGAAGCCGAAGCTGTTGGACATGACCGTGTTCAGTTCCGCACCTTCTTCGAGCTGGCGCACGATGGGCAGACCCTCGGCCTTCTCGTCCAGCTGCTCGATATTGGCGGTGGCGGAGATGAAGCCGTCCTGCTGCATCAGCAGACTGTAGATGGCCTCGTGCACGCCGGCCGCGCCCAGGGCGTGACCGGTCAGCGACTTGGTGGAACTGATCTTCGGCACCCGGTCGCCGAAGACCTCGCGCACGGCTTCCAGCTCCTTGGTGTCGCCCACCGGGGTACTGGTGCCGTGGGCGTTGATGTAGTCGATCGGGCCGTCCACGTCCTCCAGGGCCTGACGCATGCAGCGCGCTGCGCCCTCGCCGGAGGGGGCGACCATGTCGTAGCCGTCGGAGGTTGCGCCGTAGCCGATCAGTTCGGCATAGATCTTCGCCCCGCGAGCGCGGGCGTGTTCGAGTTCCTCCAGCACCACCAGGCCGCCGCCGCCGGAGATGACGAATCCGTCACGGGCCGCGTCGTAGGGACGTGAGGCCTGTTCGGGACGGTCGTTGTACTTGGAGGACAGCGCCCCCATGGCGTCGAACAGCATGGTCATCGACCAGTGCACCTCCTCGCCGCCGCCGGCGAAGACGATGTCCTGCTTGCCCATCTGGATCAGCTCGGCGCCGTGACCGATGCAGTGGGCGCTGGTCGAGCAGGCCGAACTGATGGAATAGCCCACGCCCTTGATCCTGTAGGCCGTGCCCAGGCAGGCGGAGTTGGTGCTGGACATGGTGCGGGTCACGCCGTAGGGGCCGATGCGCTTCACACCCTTCTCGCGCAGGGTGTCGGCGGCCAGCACCACGTTTTCGGTGGAGGCGCCGCCGGAACCCACGATGAGGCCGGTGCGCGGATCGGAGACCAGGTCTTCGCCGAGCCCCGAGTCCGTGATGGCTTCCTGCATGGCGATATAATTGAAGGCGGCGCTGTCGCCCATGAAGCGGCGCAGCTTGCGGTCGATCAGGGTCTCGGTGTCGATGTGCATCGGGGCATGCACCTGGCTGCGAAAGCCGAGCGCCTTGTATTCTTCCGAGAACTCGATGCCCGAGCGGCCTGTGCGCAGGCTCTCACGGACCTCCTGTGCATTGTTGCCGATGGAGGAAACGATGCCGATTCCGGTGACGACGACCCTGCGCATAACCTTCAAAACCCTTCCGTTGATGTGAACAAACCGACCCGCAGATCGTTGGCCTGATAGATCGCGCGGTCGTCGACGTACATGGTGGCATCGGCGATGCCCATGAACAAGCGCCGCTTGATGATGCGCTTGATGTCGATCTGGTATCTGACCAGGGAATTTTTCGGCGTGACCTGGCCGCTGAACTTGACCTCGCCGCTGCCCAGGGCGCGCCCGCGGCCCGGACCGCCGCTCCAGCCGAGGAAGAAGCCGATGAGCTGCCACATGGCATCCAGGCCCAGGCAGCCGGGCATGACCGGGTCGCCCTCGAAATGGCAGCCGAAGAACCACAGGTCCGGCCGGATATCGAGCTCGGCCCGGATCTCGCCCCGATCATGGGCGCCGCCGGTGTCGCTGATGCGGGTGATGCGGTCGAACATCAGCATGGGCGGCAGCGGCAGCTGGGCGTTGCCGGGACCGAACAGTTCGCCATGGCCGCAGCGGATCAGATCCTCGTAGCTGAAGCTGTCCTGGCGGGGGGGCTCGCTTGTACTCATCGGGGCGCTCGTGCGGGTTGTCCACAAAGCGCGCTATTGTACCCCAGCCGGCGGGCGGACTCACGCTGCCAGGGATCGGGGCTCGGGGGTCAGGGGTCCGAGGTGTCGAGGCTGGCGCGGATTCGCTCGAGTGCCTCGTCGAGACTGCCGTCCTGGCGGCGCTGCCAGGCCTCCAGCAGTGGCAGGAGTTCCCGGATCAGTCCCGGCAGGTGGGGGGCGACGGCGGCTTCGCCGCTGTGCCGGAGCCGTTGCAGCGCCTGCTCCAGGGTCGGGGCCGGTTCCGGCTCGGTTGCGGGTTCGGGTTGCGGTTCCGGCTCGGGTGCCGCCGTTGCCGGCGGGGTTTCCGATTGCGCAGCGGCCTCGTCCCCGGCGGTATCGTCCCCGGCTTCTGCGACCACGGCTTCGCGTTCGTCCGCCGCGGCGGTGCCCTGGTCGAACAGCACCCGGTTGCCGCCGCTGTGCTGGGCGCGGCCCAGCAGGCGCTGGGCCTGTTCCAGCAGTTCCTCGAAGCGGGTGTCGCGCCGGATAAGCGGCGTTATCACCCCGGCGCTGGCGGTGAGTCTGAGGGTGTCGTTGCCGATCTTGAAGGTACGCGAGGCGATCTGGGTGCAGATGCGCACGGCCAGCTTGCGCGCCCCCACCGCGTTGGCCGAAGGCAGCACCAGGCCGAAGCGGGCCAGGCCGACGCGGCCGGCGGTGTCCTCGGCGCGGATGCTGTCCTGGATGATCCGGGTGAAGATCTTGAGAATGGCCTCCCCGGCCGGTTTGCCGTACTTGATGAAGGCCTCGTCGAAGGCGTCCACGTCGATGAATACCAGCCCCAGTTCGCTGCGGTGGCGGATGGCGTAGGCCAGTTCCTGGTGGCCGCGATCGGTGAAGCTGCGCTGGTTGAGCAGGCCGGTGAGCAGGTCCACGGTGGGTTCGGTCTCGATGGCCGTGGCGGTCTGCTCCAATCGGGTCTCGGTCGTGGCCAGTTTGATGTGGGACCGGGTATGGGCCAGCAGCTGCACCGAGTCGAAGGGCTTGCTCAGGAAATCGCTGGCGCCGGCGGCGAAGGCGGAGGACTTGGCGTCCTCGTCGTCCTCGGCGCCGGTGACGATGATCACCGGCAGGTTGGCCAGGCGCTTGTCCTCGGCCTCGCGGATGCGCTTGAGCAGGCCCATGCCGTTGAGATAGGGCATGGACAGGTCGGAGATGACCAGGGCGATACCCGGGTTCTGCTGCAGCGCATCCCAGGCGGCCTCGCCGTCGCCGGCCTCGAGCACCTCGAACTCCTGTTTGAGAATCTTCCTGGCGGCGACGCGGATGACACGCGAGTCATCCACGACCAGTACCTGGGTTCCGGCCGCTGTGTTTTCCTCGGACATAGGTCTTCCCTGTGACGTTAAAACCGCGGTTTCATGGGAGAATCGGCCGCAAGCCGGAAAGGCTTTAGCCATTCCGGGCGCTACCCTACCTGATAATAATCCCGCCCCGGCCGCAGATCGTGCCCCTGCAACCAGGCGGCGATCTCCTCGCGGGCGCCGTGACTGGCGATATAGATCAGGACGACCGGCCTGACCGGCTGCGCCAGCAGCCACGGCGGCGCCACGACGGGTACGCCATCCAGGCACTGGCCCAGCTTGCGCGGATCGATGTCGATCCAGGCATCCGGACGGTGGCCCAGTTCCAGCAGCGGCCGGACCCGGCGCCGGGTCTTGCGCCCGGCACCCCAGATGGCCAGCGGCCGGCCCTGGTGCAGCAGCGGGTCGCGGCTCAGGTAACGGGCGCGGATCCGGTCGAAGGCCGCGCGCGAGCAGCGCGGGTCGCAGCGCGAGACCCGGTCCGGCCGCTCGCGCCAGTCCAGCAGTGACAGGTCCACCTTGCCGAAGCGCACGCCCTGTTGATGCAGACGCAGCCAGAGCTCATAGTCCTCCGGGAAGTCGCCGTTGCGGTAGCCGCCGTGTGCCAGCACGGCACGGCGGCGGAACATCACCGAGGGGTGGGCCAGGGGCGATTCCAGGTAGATGTCCTGGTGGATCTGGGTCGGAGTCAGGCAGCGGTTGAGCCAGTCGACATAATGGCGCATGCCGTTGCGCACCGCCTCGGCGGGAAACAGATCCACGCGGCAGCCCACCACGTCATGGCCGGGATGGGCCTGCAGCCAGTCACGCTGACACTGCAGCCGCTGCGGGTGCATGCGGTCGTCGGCGTCCATGCGCGCAATCAGTTCGCCGCGCGCCTGTTCCAGACCCAGGTTCAGGGCGTTGACCAGCCCGGGTTCGGGATTTTCGAGCAGGCGCAGACGCGTATCCTGCGCCCGGTACTGTTGCAGAATGTCGACTGTGGCATCATCCGAGGCGTCATTGACCGCGATCACCTCGTAATCGGTGCAACTCTGACCGGCGATCGAGTCCAGTGCCTCGGGCAGGGTGGCGGCGCCGTTGCGTACGGGCAGAAGGATGCTGATGCGGGGCATGAGGCGGTCAGGAACAGGTGCGGGTGCTGGCTCCGGTCGGGCAATGATACCGGAAGCGGTGCCGGCACGCCTTTCATCAGTCAACGGGGAGTCACATGCAGCAGCAGGAACGCCAACGTCTGTTCGATCTGTTAAGCATTCCGACGGCGCCGTTTCGGGAACAGGCCGTTCATGCCCATGCCGTTGAACGCCTGCAACAGGCCGGCGTGGCGCATTTCACCGATCCGCATGGCAATCTGGTCATCGGGGTGGATTCACCCATCGCCTATCGCCGTCTGCTGCGACAGCGCGCGGACGAGCCGGTGCGGCTGTACATCGCCCACATGGACCACCCCGGCTTTCACGGCCGTCGCTGGCACGATGACGGCAGCCTGGAGATCGTCTGGCATGGCGGGTCGCCGGTGAGGCACCTGCGCAATGCCCGGATGTGGCTCGCCGACGCGCAGGGCTATGTGGGGACGGGGCGGCTGCAGGCCGTGGAACTGCATGAGAAGGGCTACTGTATCACCCGCGCCCGGGTGCGTCTGGAAGGTAAGCTCAGTCGCAACGTGCCCGCCCGGAGGCTGTTCGGCGGCTTCGCCTTCCGCAAGCCGGTGTGGCGCAGCGGTGCACGCGTCTATACCAAGGCCGCCGACGACCTGGTGGGCGTGCACTGCATACTCGAGACGGCCGTGCGCCTGCAACGCGCCGGTGAACGGCCCTTTCTCGGCCTGCTCACACGGGCCGAAGAGGTCGGCTTCGTCGGCGCGGTGGCGCACTTCGAACTGGGCTGGCTGGAGGCGCGCCGGCGGCCGCTGGTCTGCGTCAGTCTGGAAGCCTCGCGCACCCTGCCGGGAGCGCGCATCGGCCGGGGACCGGTCGTGCGACTCGGTGACAGACGCACGGTATTCGAGGCCGATGCCATGCAGCTGCTGGACGAACTGGCGGCGCGCACGCTCAGGGACGGTTACCAACGCCGTATCATGGACGGCGGGGCCTGCGAGGCGACGGCGGCCACGGCCTTCGGTCTGCCCACCGTGGGCCTGACGGTGCCTCTGGGCAACTATCATAATGAAGGCTATGAGGGTGGTGCAGACTGTCCGCGGCCGCGCGGACCGGCGCCCGAGTTCGTCAATCTCCAGGATGTGACGGGCATGCGCCGTCTGTGTCAGGCGCTGATGCGCCGCAACCTGCCCTGGCAGGATCCCTGGCGCGGGGTGCGGCGGCGTCTGCAGCGCAACCGTAAGGGATATGATGTCCTGTTGAAGGAGTGGAACTGATGCCGCGACTCACACTGATGTTTGCCGTCTTTCTGCTGGCAGGCTGTGCCTACATGGATTCCTACACGGCGGTGCCGCTGCCGCTCGAGCCGGGCGAACGGCTGCGGATCGAACAGAGACTGGACCTGCCGGACGACGGCAGTCGACTCTACATCCAGCATGGCGAAGCGGGCGGCGCGCGCGATTACACCGTGTGGGAGCACCATTGTTCGCTGGTGGCGCGTATGCCGGGACAGACCCTGCCACCGATCGAGGCAGGTACCGAACTGGTTGTTGCAAATGTGCAACGTTCGACTGACTTCGGCGTATGGGAGCGGGGGGTGATCAACTATCACACCCTCATCCAGCTGGAAGCCGGTCAGCATCCGCTGCAGGCGCTGGAGTGCGAGATCTGGGCGCACGGCTATGATGAACGGAGCTATATCGGGAGGACTGAACTGCGCCGGCTCCTGGCGCCCGTCATCCTTCTGCAGGAGTCAGATTAACTTATTGTTTTTGTAATAGAAAAGGCCCGCTTGCGCGGGCCTTTTTTCAGCGTTGAAGCCGCCGGTGTTACCGCCGCCGCTTGGTGGTGCGGCGCTTGGCGACCTTCTTCTTGGTCGGCCGTTTCTTGGCGACTTTCTTCTTCGCCTTCTTCTTGGCGACCTTCTTCTTGGTCGGTCGCTTCTTGGCGACTTTCTTCTTCGCCTTCTTCTTGGCGACCTTCTTCTTGGTCGGCCGTTTCTTGGCGACTTTCTTCTTCGCCTTCTTCTTGGCGACCTTCTTCTTGGTCGGCCGCTTCTTGGCTACCTTCTTCTTCGCCTTCTTCTTGGCGACTTTCTTGCGAGCTGTGGTCTTGCGTGCCGTGGTCTTGCGAGCTGTTGTCTTGCGTGCCGTTGTCTTGCGCTTGACGGCTGCCTTCTTCCTGGCTGTCGTCTTACGTTTCGTGGTTTTCTTTCTCACTGCCATGAGGAAACCCTCCTGTTTAATGGTTCGCGCAACATAACGGCTATTGATTATAAAAACTTTAACGAAAAATAAAAGATTAGCGCCGGAAAATGATATTGAACTGCACTAGTGTGTGATAACTTCTGACTGGCCTGCATGGACGCTGCAGTTGCGGCTGCGGCGATGAAACCAAAGCCGCGCGAGTGTCTGTCCCGATGTGCGAAGATGCGATTGATATGCGCAAAACACTATATATACAGTCTGAAAGCGATCTGTTGTCGATTCGTGTGCAACAGGGTGCAGGAATGAGCTTTGCTATTGCCGGGGTTGAGGTGTGCCATGGCACGGGCTTGCGTATGGCCGTTTACAGCCCTGTGCGAGGGTGCAGGGAGAGCCGTTCGGTGTCGGCAAAAATTGCCGGGATTTTGGGGTGCTTGTTGCATCAGCGGCATGCGGCAAGCCTATCGCATGCATGTGCGCTAGACTTGCAGGCGAGGCATTGTCAGCGCGGTATCGATCAACCAATGAGGCTGTCATGTATCAGTTGAACGAAGTCATAACCCGGCTTAACGGACTCGTGTGGGAGGATGATCTGCGTTCGCTGTCACCGCTTCGACGGATCCTGATACGCAGTCTGCGCCTGCTCTATGTCATGGTGCGCGACTTCCTCTCCGGGGATCTGACACTGCGGGCGATGAGCCTGGTCTACACCACCCTGCTGTCACTGGTGCCGCTGCTCGCGGTCAGTTTCTCCGTGCTGAAGGGCTTCGGTGTCCACAAGCAGATCGAGCCCCTGCTGTACGGCTTTCTGGAACCGCTCGGGCCCAAGGGCAGCGAGGTTGCCGCCCAGATCATGACCTTCGTCGATAACGTCAAGGGCGGTGTGCTGGGCGGCATCGGCCTCCTGCTCCTGGTTTATACCGTATTGTCTTTGCTGAAAAAAATTGAGGGCTCGTTCAATTTTGTATGGCGGGTGGAGCAGCTGCGGCCGTTCGCCCAGCGGTTCAGCAATTACCTCAGCGTAATACTGATCGGCCCGTTGCTGATCATCAGTGCGTTGGGCATGACCGCCTCGGTCATGAACACCGGGCTGATGCAGCAGCTGATGGCGATCGAGCCCTTCGGTACCCTGATCGTCCTGGCCACCAAGCTGGTGCCCTATGTGCTGATCTGGGTCGCCTTCACCTTCATTTATATATTCATCCCCAATGTGCGGGTGCGCTTCGGCGCGGCGGCAATCGCCGCCCTGCTGGCAGGCTTTCTGTGGCAGACCACCGGCTGGGTCTTTGCCTCCTTCATCGCCTCATCGACCAAATACGCCGCCATTTACTCCAGCTTCGCCATCCTGGTGATGCTGCTGATCTGGCTCTACATCAACTGGCTGGTGCTGTTGCTGGGCGCGCAATTGGCGTTCTATATCCAGAATCCCCAGTACCTGACCCGGCACCGGGTGCGGTTGCTGCTGAGCAACCGGCTCAAGGAGCGGCTGGCGCTGACGGTGATGTACCTGGCCGGTGAGAATCACTTCCACAATCGCCCGCCCTGGACGCTGACACAGCTGTGCGATCACCTCAATCTGCCGGCCGAACCGCTCAACCAGCTGCTCGAGGTGCTGCTCGAGCGGGGCTTCCTGGTCGCGACCGCGAGTGAGATCGTTGGCTACGTACCCGCGCGGGATATCGAGACCATCCGCCTGGATGAACTGCTCAACCGGGTGCGGGAGGCGGGAGAGAGCCATTTCGTGCGCCCGGGGCAGGTGCCCGCGTTGCAGGCGGTGGACGGCCTGATGGAGGAACTGCAGGGTGCGCAGGCCGCGCATCTGGATGGCATGACCCTGCGTGATCTGGTGGTGCAGAGGCAGCCTGCGCGTTGATCGGTATGTCTGCCGGGCGGATCAGCGCCGGGCGGGCGAGGCTTCCGGGCTTAGCGTGCAGATTGCGCACATGCGCCCGGAAGCCTCGCCCGCCCGACGCTGACTTGCGTGCGGCGGGAAGCGGGTTGTTGTACGGGATCATGAGGGTTCTTCGAGTTCAGGCAGCTTCAACCCGCCGAACCAGTGCCTGTGGCCGGAGCCCCCGTGAGGGCGCATGTGCGGGGTGTGCACGCTAAGCCCTCACGGCGGCTCCGGCCGCGGGCACGGCGATGCTGGCGCCACAGTCCGGGGCGGGGCACGGTTCAGTCCTGCAACGCCACCATCATCGGGGCGTCACCCTGCCGGAAGATCGCCTCACCCTGATGATATACCGCCACCGGGGTGCCGCTCTGCACCAGCATCCATTCCGGCAGGTGGGCGCTCAGGGTCTGATAGTATTCCTGCGGGCGGACATTGCCGCAGTCGGGCAGGCCGGGATTCCAGGCGATGCGGTAATGCCAGGCGGCATAACGGCCGAGCGAGTCCGGCGCGGTTGCCGTGGCGGGCATGCCGGCCTCGTCCACTTCCCCGCTGAATACCCACTCGCCGCCGCACAGGGCGGCCTCGGTCCTGCGCTTGGCCTCGCCCAGGGCCACCAGCGTCCGGGCGCGGGCCACGGTGGGACTCTGGGCCGCGTCGCGGGGCAACCAGGCGATGACCTGATTATGGCCCTGACCGAGGACGGTTTCCTGAGCCTGCCGCGCAAGCGGGTCGGTGCCGCTGCCGGCACAGCCGACGAGCAGTACCAGCGCCCCGAGGGCACCGAGGCTGCGAAGACGGATTGTGCTGCGGCTTGCGGTCATTGGATGATTCCTGTTCACTTGAGTCTCACTCTAGTCATGGCAGGCTGAACCCTGCCTGAATCTGCGTCACAGCTTTGACGTTTATTGACCCTCTGCGGACGAAAATGTGATGGAGTTGGCGGCTGCAATGCGCCACAGTCGGCGATTCCCCAGACCTCATGACCCGGCATAGGCATCTCATACGCCTGGGACGGGCGGCCTGGCAGGTGGCGCTGGTGCTGCTGGTACTGGGCGCGGTGCACCTGTACCGGACCTGGGATACCGCCAGCGGTCAGGCCCCGGCATTCCAGGCCCGCGATATCCAGGGCCGGCCGGTTGCCCTGGCCGATCATGCGGGCCAGCCGATGCTGGTGCACTTCTGGGCCAGCTGGTGCCCGGTGTGCCGGCTGGAGGAGGGCAGCATCGATGCCATTGCCCATGACCACCCGGTCCTGACGGTGGCACTGGATTCGGGCAGTGACGGGGAGTTGAAACAGTACATGGCGGAACAGGGGCTGGGATTTACCGTGATCAACGACCGCGACGGGGCCATTGCTGCCCGCTACGGGGTGCAGGGAGTGCCGGCCTCCTTTGTCATCGGCCCGCAGGGCGATATCCGTTTCACCAGCGTCGGCTATACCACCGGTATCGGTCTGCGGCTGCGGCTGTGGCTGGCAGGGTGGGAGTGAGGCGATGGCGCTCACGGACAATCCCGAGGTCAATGCGCTGATCGATCGCCTGTGTGCGGAGGGCTGCACGGTGGTGCAGGAATACATCCTGGCCCTGGAGTCGGGCACCGAGCATCCGGCCTATGCCCATCTGGACACTGCCGGGCGCCGCCTGCTGCTGGCCGAGCTGCGGGCCATCATGGCGGTGTATGAGTCCCAGGGATGAGGATGCACCGTTGCGTCAGGCGTAGGATGGGTGAAGCGTCGCGTAACCCATCAGGCCCGGCGGGCCGCGATGGGTTGCGGCGCGTTGCGCCTTTACCCATCCTACCCCTCGGCCCCTGAATCCTGAGCTATGCCGAGCGTGCGGCCTTCTTGCGCTCGTGTTCCAACAGCAGCTTCTTGCGCAGGCGGATCGCCTTCGGCGTGACCTCCACCAGTTCGTCGTCGTCGATGAACTCCAGTGCCTGTTCCAGCGACAGCTTCACCGGCGGGGTGAGCAGTATGTTCTCGTCCGTGCCGGCGGCGCGGACATTGGTCAGCTGCTTGGCCTTGAGCGGATTGACCACCAGGTCGTTGTCGCGCGAGTGGATGCCGATGACCATGCCCTCGTAGACCTCCTGCCCCGGGCCGATGAACAGCCGCCCGCGTTCCTGCAGGTTGAACAGGGCATAGCCCAGCGCCTTGCCGGCGCCATTGGCGATCAGCACGCCATTGATGCGCTGGCCGAAGTTGCCGGGCTTGTAGGGCCCGTAGTGATCGAACACCGAGTACAGCAGGCCGGTGCCCTGGGTGGTGGTCAGGAACTCGGTGCGAAAACCGATCAGGCCGCGCGAGGGGATGATGTAGTCCAGCCGCACCCGGCCCTTGCCGTCGGGCATCATGTCCTTGAGTTCGCCGCCGCGGGTGCCGAGCTTCTCCATCACGCCGCCCTGGTGCTGTTCCTCGACGTCGACGGTGAGTTGTTCGTAGGGTTCCTGCCTGACGCCGTCGATCTCGCGCACGATGACCTCGGGGCGCGATACCCCCAACTCATAGCCCTCACGGCGCATGTTCTCGATCAGGGTCGAGAGGTGCAGCTCGCCGCGGCCGGAGACGCGGAACTTGTCCGGGTCCTCGGTATCCTCCACCCGCAGGGCGACGTTGTGCACCAACTCCTTGTCCAGGCGTTCGCGGATCTGGCGCGAGGTGATGTATTTGCCGTCTTTGCCGGCAAACGGCGAGTTGTTGACCTGGAAGGTCATGCTCACCGTCGGCTGGTCCACGGTCAGCGGCGGCAGCACCTCCGGGTGCGCCGGGTCGCACAGGGTGTCGGAGATGTTCAGGTTCTCGATGCCGGTGAAGGCGATGATGTCGCCGGCGGAGGCCTCATTGACCTCGACGCGCTCCAGGCCCATGAAGCCGAAGATCTGCAGGATGCGGCCGCTGCGCCGGTGGCCGTCACGGTCGAGGACCGCGACACTGGTGTTGGTCCTGACCTTGCCGCGGCTGATGCGGCCGATGCCGATCACGCCCACGTAGCTGTTGTAGTCCAGCGAACTGACCTGCATCTGGAACGGGCCGTCGGCGTCGACCTCGGGGCAGGCGACCTTCTCCACGATGGTCTCGAACAGCGGGGTCATGTCGCCCTCGCGCGCGCCCTGGTCCAGGCTGGCATAGCCGTTCAGGCCGGAGGCGTAGACCACCGGGAAGTCGAGCTGTTCATCGGTCGCGCCCAGGCGGTCGAACAGGTCGAAGGTCTGATCCAGTACCCAGTCGGGGCGCGCACCGGGGCGGTCGATCTTGTTGATGACGACAATGGGTTTGAGGCCCCGCTCCAGCGCCTTCTGGGTGACGAAACGGGTCTGCGGCATCGGACCCTCGACCGCGTCGACCAGCAGCAGCACCGAATCGACCATCGACAGCACCCGCTCCACCTCGCCGCCGAAGTCGGCATGGCCGGGGGTGTCGACGATGTTGATGCGGTAGTCATGCCACTGGATGGCGGTGTTCTTGGACAGGATGGTGATCCCGCGTTCCTTCTCCAGGTCGTTCGAATCCATCACCCGCTCCGGGGCCACACCCCGGTCACCGAAGGTCCCGGACTGACTAAGTAGTTGATCGACAAGGGTGGTTTTGCCATGGTCGACGTGGGCGATGATGGCGATGTTGCGCAGGTTCTGGATCACGGTGCGGGTACTCTGAATAAGGGAGGGCGGATTATACATGAATGCGGGGCGGCAGGCCTGTATACATTGATATAATAGGGATGCATACGAGCGCACCGATTTGGTGCATGGCGATGATGGCGATCTGAATCCATGGTCTTTCAACACACCCTCAGCCTGTCCACCCGCGGCCGGGGTACCCATGACCTGACCCGCGCGGTCCGGGAGGCGGTGCGCGACAGCGGCATCCGCACCGGTCTGTGTCATGTCTTCGTTCAGCACACCAGTGCCTCGCTGATGCTGTGCGAGAACGCCGACCCGGCGGTGCGGGCCGACCTGGAACGCTTCATGGCGCGGCTGGCGCCGGACGGCGATCCCCTGTTCCGGCACGACGACGAAGGGCCGGACGACATGCCGGCGCATGTGCGCACGGTTCTGACCGGCGCCGATCTGACTCTGCCGGTGGCCGGCGGTGACTGTGTGCTCGGCACCTGGCAGGGTGTCTATCTGTGGGAGCACCGCACCCAGGCCCAGCGCCGGGCGGTGACGGTCACGGTGTACGGGGAATGACCGGTCCGGATCAGCCGGGCTCCAGCCCGATGAGCTGCAGCAACAACGCCTCCTCCATATGGGCCGCAATGGTATCGGCCATGCGCTCGATGCCTGCTTCGCGCAGGGCGGGATAATCCAGCGGCTCGGGATCATCCAGTCCGCCCCAGTGCAGCAGGCTGCCGCAGGCCTCCGGCTGGTCGAACAGGCCGTGCAGATAGGTGCCGAGGATCTGGCCGTCGTCTGAAATGCAGCCCTCGTCCCGGTCGTCCAGCCGGAGGGCAGGGCGCTGCAGCGCTGCGCCGGTGCTCTCGCCCATGTGGATCTCATAGCCCGTGACCGGCGCTTCATCATGCAGCAGACGACCCCGGCAGCGCCGCAGCTGTTTGTCCGGCCGCAACCGGGTGTGCAGCTCGAGCAGGCCGAAGCCGGCGCTGCTCCCCGGGGTGCCTTCCACTGCGTCCGTGTCATCGATGCTCCGGCCCAGCATCTGGAAGCCGCCGCAGATGCCGATCAATTTGCCGCCATAGCGCAGATGCCGCTGCAGATACTGCTGCCAGCCACGCGCCTGCAGCCGCGCCAGATCGGCGCGCACCTGCTTGCTGCCGGGCAGGATCACCAGGTCCGCCGGCGGCGGGGTGGCGTCGATCTGCACCCAGATGACATTGACCTGCGGATGCAGCCGCAGGCTGTCGAAATCGGTGTGGTTACTGATGTGCGGCAGGATGGGGATGACCACGTCGAGGCGGTCGTGGTCTGAGCCGGTCTGTTGTTCCGCCCGGATGGCGTCCTCGGCCTCCAGATGCAGGCCATGCAGCCAGGGCAGCACACCGAGCACGGGTTTGCCGCTGCTGCGGGTCAGCCAGTCCAGTCCGCCCTGCAGCAGCGCCATGTCGCCGCGGAAACGGTTGATGACGAAGCCGCGGGTGCGGGCACGCTCGCTGTCGGACAGCAGCGCCAGGGTGCCGTGGATGTGGGCGAACACGCCGCCGCGGTCGATGTCGGCGATCAGCGCCACCGGACAGTCCACCGCCTCGGCGAAGCCCATGTTGGCGATGTCGTTGTCGCGCAGATTGATCTCGGCCGGACTGCCGGCGCCTTCCACCAGCACGGCGTCATACTGCTGCGCCAGGCGGGCATAGGATTCCAGTACGGCCGCCCGCGCGCTGGCCTTGCAGGCGTGATAATCGACCGCGTCCATATTGCCGTAGACCTGCCCCTGGAGAATGATCTGCGCGGTGGTGTCGCTGCCGGGCTTGATCAGCACCGGGTTCATGTCGCTGTGCGGCTCCACGCCGGCGGCCTGGGCCTGTACCGCCTGGGCACGGCCGATCTCGCCGCCATCGACGGTGACCGCACTGTTGAGTGCCATGTTCTGGGGCTTGAAGGGGGCGACCCGGATGCCGCGCCGGCGCAGCCAGCGGCACAGGCCGGCGGTGAGCACGCTCTTGCCGGCATCCGAGGTGGTGCCCTGGATCATGAGGGTCGGTGTGTTCATGTCATGCAATGTGTGCGGACGGTATACTGGTTCGGATGAAAGCGGTTCGTGTCATGTCTCTGTGGCTGGTTCTGGCATTCCCGGCCGCGTGCGTTGCTGCCGGGGTCCGGGTCGAGGACATGTCGGGACAGGCCCTTGTCCTGGACGCGCCGGCACAGCGCATTGTCAGCCTGGCGCCGTCCCTGACTGAACTGGCCTATGCGGCGGGCGCCGGTGAACGCCTGGTCGGCGCCGTCGCCTACAGCGATTACCCGGCACCGGCCCGGCGTCTGCCTGCTGTGGGCAATGCCAACAGGATTGACCTGGAGGCCGTCCTTGCCCTGCAGCCGGATGTTGTCCTGGCCTGGGGCAGCGGCAACCCGTCCGCCCAGCTGGCCCGGTTCCGGCAGCTGGGCATCCCGGTCTTCATCGCCGAGCCGCACAGCCTGGACGATATCGCGCTGTTGCTGGAACGCATCGGGGTGCTGGCGGGCACCCGAGCCCGCGCCGATCAGGCGGCACGGGAGTTCCGGGCCCGGCGGGATGCGCTGCAGGCGCAGTACAGTGACCGGCCGGTGGTTCGGGTGTTCTACGAGGTCTGGCACCGGCCGTTGATGACCGTCAATGGCGACCACACCATCAGTGCCGTGATCCGTCTGTGCGGTGGCCGCAACCTGTTCGCCGAACTGCCGCAGCTGTCCGGGCAGGTGACTCTGGAAGCGGTGCTGGCCGCCGATCCGGATGCCATTGTCGCCGGCGGCATGGACGCAACGCGTCCCGAGTGGCTGGATCACTGGCAGCGCTGGCCGCGGCTGCGCGCGGTGCGCAATGCGCATATCTTTCATATCCCGCCCGATCTGATTCACCGCCACAGCCCGCGCATCCTCGACGGCGCGGAGCGCATGTGCGAATTGCTGGAGCAGGTGCGGCAGTCTCAGTAGTGGGTGCTGTCGGCTTTCACTGCGCTCAGCTGCAACCTGCGGTGTGGGTTATCCGTTTCTTCCGCGCTGCCACAGTACGTCCGCCTCGCCCGCCAGGCGGTTCAGATGGCGGGCCAGCACGAACAGCAGATCGGACAGGCGGTTGAGGTACTGCAGGGCGGCCGGATTCACAGCGGTGCTGCGCGCCAGGCTGACCAGCCGGCGTTCGGCCCGGCGGCAGACGGTGCGGGCCAGGTGGCAGTGGGCGGCGGCCGGGACGCCGCCCGGCAGGATGAATTCCTCCAGGTATCCCAGCTCGGCGTTCATGGTGTCGAGCCAGGCCTCCAGGCGCCGGATATGCCCGTCGCCGATCGCTACCAACTCCGGTACGCAGAGCTCGCCGCCCAGGTCGAACAGGTCATGCTGAATGGCATTGATGCCCTCGCGGACTTCCGCTGGCAGTGACTGTGCCGCCAGTATTCCCAGCATACTGTTGAGTTCGTCGACCGTGCCGAAGGCCTCGACCCGGGCGTCGTCCTTGTCCACGCGTGAGCCGTCGCCCAGCCCGGTGCAGCCGTCGTCGCCGGTACGGGTGTAGATTTTGGACAGGCGGTGACCCATGATGTGTTCCCTCTTTCAGTGCAATCGATAGGCGACCGGCAGCTGCAGGTCCACCGGGTGGGCGGCATTGTAGGCCACCTGCCGGACCGAGCGCAGGGCGCTGAGCGCGGCCTGGTCGAGCACGGCGCGGCCGGAGCTTTCCAGGACTTCCACGTCATCGATGCGACCGTCGCTGCGGACCTGGAAACCGAGCAGGACATCGCCTTCCCAGTTGCGCAGCCGGGCCAGGCGCGGATAGAAGAAATGCTGCTGCAGGGCGTCACGGATCTCTTCGAGAACGGCGCTGCCCTGAACCTCGGCCCGCATTTGTGCCGGCGCTGCGGTGGCGGGCGCCGCTGCCGCGTGCGCGGGCGGCTGCGGTTCGGCGCCTGCCGGGCGCTCGCCGCGCGCTGGTGCCGGGCGTTCAACCGACGCCTGCCGTTCGGGTTCGGTCCTGGTGGTCCCGGCCGCGGCGACGGGGTCGGGGGCGGCCGGCTGCGTTGCGGTTGACGCGTCCGGGGGACTTGCCTGGTGCGGGTCGCCGGCGGTTGCAGCAGCCCCGGTGGATTCTGCATCCCCGGCTTTGCGTATTGCGGCAGGCGCCGGCGGCTGCCGAGCGGGTGACGGCGCAGCGGTCAGCTGGATAGCCAGCGCGCCGCTGCGACTGCTCAGGGCCGGCACCTCATGCTGCAACGGCGCCTGCCAGGTCAGCAGGCCCGCATGCAGCGCCAGCGATGCCATGACAAGCCAGGGCAGCGGCTGCTGGTGCCAGGCATTGTCGGATCGGTGTTTCATCACTCTCCGTTATAGCGCACCGAGACGAACAGGGTGCGATCCAGCGTGTTCCAGTCGCCGGCAAAGCTGGAAGCCAGTACATAGTCCTTGTCGAACAGGTTCTCCACCCGTGCTTCGACCTGCCACCGGGGGGCGGGGCGATACCGGTAGGTCAGGTTTACCAGGCCATAGCCGGCCAGGCGGGTGGTGGCGTTCTGGTCGTTGCGCTCGGAACGGGCCAGTGCCTCGATGCCGATGCCGTGCCGGCCGAAGTCGCGCTGCGCGGTCAGGTCCAGCGAATGCTCGGGCCGGCGGTCGAGTTGTTCGTCGTTGCTGTCGTTGGTCGCATCGAGGTAGGTGTAACCGGCGCCGAAGTTCCAGCCCGCCCAGTCGGCGGCGGCGATCAACTCCAGGCCGCGGATGGTGGCATCGCGCACATTGGCCGGACTGGAGGTGAAGGTGCTCGGACCGGTCTGGACGGTGCTCCACTCGATCAGGTTCTTCAGGTCGGTATGAAACAGATTCGCTTCGGTGCGGACCTTCCCGAAGGTATGGCGCAGACCGAATTCAGCGGTTTGCGATTCCTCCGGTTGCAGATCCGGATTGCCCTGGATGATGTAGGTGGTGCCGAAGAAGCTGTCCACACTGCGTGGCCAGAACAGGCCGTTGACCGTCGGGGCCTTGAACGCCGTGCCGTAGGAAGCGATCACGCGGGTGCCGGTCGGGAGGTCGTGTCCCCAGGCGATATTGCCGGTGGTCTCGTTGCCGAATTCGCTGTGGTGATCGTAGCGCAGGCCCAGGGTCCAGTCGCTCGCCAGGGCGCTGAACTGATGCTGGACGAAGCCGGCACTGTTGTAGATGTTCTCGTCGATGACGCCGTTGCGGTCCTTGCTTGCCTCGTCCACCCAGTAGTCGATACCGGCGGTGAACAGACCGTTGAATACCGTGAGATCGTTCTGCCAGCTCGCACTGCGGCGTTTGGTCTGAATCACGGCCGGCGAGGTCGGGCTGGCGGAATCCGTTTCATCCAGGGCATAGCCCAGGGTCAGGGACTGGCTCCATACCGCAGTCGTCATGTGTTCCAGCTTCAGGCTGGCGGCCTGGTTCCTGTAATCGATGTCGCCGGTGGCGGGGTCGAGTTCATTGGTGCCGTGGGCATGGGTCAGGTTGAAACGCATCGCCAGCCCCGGCATCAGCTCACCGTCCAGCCCAAGCGCAGCATGCAGGTTGTCATAGCCGTGCTTCTCGCTGGACTGGTCGAGCGTGCGAATCCCGTCCGTGTCCAGGGCGCCGGCCTGCAGGCTGTAGCGCCAGCGCTCGCCGCCGCCGATGCCGGCCTCGATCTCGCGGGTGTCGTCGCCGCCGTAGCCGATGCGCGCGGTCGGCCCCTCGTTGCGGCGGGTGAAGATCTGAATCACGCCGCCCACGGCGTCGGAGCCGTACAGACTGGCGCGCGGGCCGCGCACGACCTCGATGCGCTCGATCTGGTCCGGGCGCAGGTTGCCCCAGTTGAAGGTGCCGAGGGTGGCGGAGGCGGCGCGCACGCCGTCGATCAGCACCAGCACATGATCGGAATTGGTGCCGCGGATGAAGACGGAATCGGTCTTGCCTATGCCACCGCTGGTACTGATGTGAATGCCGGCCTTCGCGCGCAGCAGTTCCACCGTGGACCTGGCCTGGCTGCGCTCGATTTCGTCCCGGTCGATGACCGTGACCGAGGCCAGGCTCTGGTCGGCGGTCTGTGCCGTCCGCGTGGCGGTAACGATGACCTGGGGCATTTCTTCCGAGTCGGCCGCGGGCGCGGCAGGCGAGATGAATCCGGAAGCGGCCGTGATTGCGGCCGCGAGCGTGGTTCTGAACATCGATTTCTCCCAACGCACGCCCGTCCGCGTGCGCATGATTATTGTGTGTACATGACAAGGGAAGGGCGTTGCGTGGGAGAGGTGGATGCCACGCGGGCACCGCCCTCCGCAGTGCCACCTGGGATACCTCGGGCCGGTCTCCGGGCTCGCGAGCAGGAAGTATGCTTCCCTGACCTGTCGCCTTCCCACGCGTACGCAGTGGCACTGTGACAGGTCTTGACTCGCCTACCGTTGCGGGGGCAGCGCCGGAATTGAATCCAGGGGATTCGCGCCGGCTTCCCGTTTCACCGCGCTGTGAAGGCGCGGCACCCGAGGCATTTCAAGTGGCCGGAACTTTACGCGGCGGCCGATGGCCGGTCAAGTTGACACGGCCGGCTTGACCTGTTCGTCGGCCGGGGTAGACTGGCATACCAATCGGTATGTTAGGAGTTCGGGCATGAGCCGGAATGCACCCGCGGTTTCACAGGATCCCTTTCTTGCCGCCTTTCGGGGCAGCTTCTACGGCGTGCTGCGCTGGCCCCAGCTGGATGAGCTCTGGCAGCGGCTGCGCGACGATGCCGATGGCGGCTGGTACATCTATGCCGTCGGTGAGACGCCGCCCGGGACCTCAGCCACGGCAGAACAGTTGGCCCGTTTCATCGATGAAGTGGACGTACTGCTGCGCCGTGAGCATGAAGAGGACTACTGCGGCATTGTCTACACCGATTCCTTCGATCAGCCCACCTATGTGAAGATCTTCGATCCCAACAACCTGGGTGTGAGCTGCGGCTTCTCCGACAATCCCCCCAAGCCCGGCTGGATCCTGTCCAAGCTCAAGCCCGCGGATCTCGAAGCGGACATGCCCCTGCCCGGCAATCGCCGCCGCTGGTGGCAACGTTTGTTCGGATAGACGGGGATGAACATGGGCTGTGCGGAATTATGTCGTACTGGCTGCGATTGAACGCGAATACATCCGCCCCTCTCCTCGTCGCTGCCGACCGCCTGATCAGAGTTGCGGAAACCAGAACCGGCCACCATCCGCTGCGACCGACTGCATCGGCCAGGCGTAGAGCCGGCTGAGGTTTCCGGCATTGAGCAGCTCGTCGACCGGGCCCTGCAGGCAGGTGCCGTCCGGCATCAGCATCAGTACGTGATTGCAGAAACGGGCGGCCAGATTCACATCGTGCAGCACCAGCAGGGCGGCCTTGTCGCTGTGGTCCAGGCTCCGGCGCACGCGCTGCAGCACATCGAGCTGGCGGCGCAGATCGAGGTGGTTGGTCGGCTCGTCCAGCAGCAGCAGGGCCGGGTCCTGCACCAGCAGGGTGGCGAAGGCCAGGCGCCGGCGCTCGCCGCCGGACAGGGTCTGGATGTTGCGTTCGGCCAGCGCCAGCAACTCGAGCTCCCCCAGGATCTGATCGACCCGCGCCACTTCCTCGCGCCCCTCCCACTGCCAGCCGCCCAGATGCGGATAGCGTCCCAGCAGGGCGGCCTCGCGCAGCTGCAGGGGAAAGGGGTCGTGATTGTCCTGCGGCATCAGGCCCAGGCGCCGGGCCAGGGCCTTGCGGGGGTGGGATTCCAGTGGCTGCCCGTCGATGAGGATGCGGCCGGTCTCCGGCTGGCGCAGTCGGGCCAGGCAGTGCAGCAGGGTGGTTTTGCCCGAGCCGTTGGGGCCGAGAATGGCCCAGCACTGGCCCGGCTCCACCACCAGATCCAGACCCGCGACCAGACGCCGCTGACCGATATCGATGCCCAGCTGTTCGGTGCGCAGCAGGCTCATGCCGGCTCCGTGGCCCGTGCCTGGCGGGTCAGCAGATACAGGAACAGCGGCACGCCGAGAAAGGCGGTGACCACACCCACCGGCAGCTGCTGGGGCGCGAGCAGGGTACGGCCGAGGGTGTCGGCCAGCACCAGCAGACTGCCGCCGGCCAGCGCCGCGGCGGGAATGAGGAAGCGATGGTCGCGGATGCCCAGCAGCCGGATCAGGTGCGGGATCACCAGCCCGACGAAGCCGATGCTGCCCGCCTGACTCACGGCCAGGGCGGTGGCCAGGGCCGCCAGCACATACAGCAGCACCAGGGTACGGCCGATGGCCGCGCCCAGCGTGGCCGCCGTGCTCTGACCCAGCAGCAGCAGGTTGAGGGTGCGGCCCAGCCCGAGGGCAACGACCAGCAGGAGCAGCAGCCACAGCCCGCCCAGACGGATCGGGGCGGCAGTGGTGAGATCCCCCATCAGCCAGAACAGCAGGCCGTGCACCCGTTCGGCCGGCGCGATCGTGAGCAGGAAGGTGATGATGGCGCCCCAGCCGGCGGCGACCACGATGCCGGTCAGCAGCAGCCGGTGGCTGTGCCAGCGCTGCAGGCCGCCGCCGAGTTGGAATACCACGAGGGTGGAGAGCAGGGCGCCGGCAAAGGCCAGGGTCTGTACCGCCAGGCCGGACAGGCCCAGCAGCAGGGCGCCGAGCGCACCCACCGCCGCGCCGCCGGAGGTGCCCAGTACATAGGGGTCGGCCAGCGGATTGCGCAGCAGCACCTGCATCAGCACCCCGGCCAGGGCCAGCAGACCGCCGACCTGGAAGGCCAGCAGGGCGCGCGGCAGGCGCAGTTCCCAGACCAGGGTCCGGGGCCAGTCGGGGCCGCGATCCAGCAGGGCCTGGAGGATGGCCGCCGGCCCCAACTCCACACTGCCCAGGCCGGCGGCCAGCAGCAGAGTCAGTCCGCTGAGCAGCGCGAGCAGCAGCAGGAGCGACAGCGGGCGCGACGGCACACTCATTCCCGCAGACTGATCACCGGCCAGCCCCGGGCCAGTGCGGTATGGCGCAGGGTATCGTCGGGATCGACCGCCACCGGGTGGGTGACCCGCTCCAGCAGCGGCAGGTCATTGTGCGAATCGCTGTAGAACCAGCTGCGGTCCAGGTCCGCGCCGTTCGCCTGCAGCCACTGCTCCAGCCGCTTGACCTTGCCGGCCTGGAAACAGGGGATGTCGAAGCTGCGGCCGGTGTAGACCCCGTCGTGCTGTTCCACCTCGGTGGCCAGCAGGTGCTCGACCCCGAAGCGCTCGGCAATGGGCGCGGTGATGAAGCGGTTGGTGGCGGTGATGATGACCAGGGTGTCACCCGCGCTGCGGTGGCGTTCCAGCAGATCGCGGGCGGCCGGCAGCATGATGGGTTCGATCAGTTCCCTTACGAAGGCCTCGCGCCAGCGATGCAGCTGCGCCGGCGGATGCTCGGCCAGCGGGCGCAGGGAGAAGGCGAGAAAGGCCTGGATGTCCAGCGTGCCCGCCTGATACTGCTGGTAGAAGCGGTGGTTTTCCTGTTCGTAGAGATCGGCGTCGACGATGCCGTTCTCGACCAGGAACCGGCCCCACAGATAGTCGCTGTCCCCGCCCAGCAGGGTGTTGTCGAGATCGAACAGGGCCAGTGCCACCGGCGGCTCTCCTTGGTGTGGGTCGAAGATGTATGCGCTTGCCTTGCCAGCGGGCATTCTACTGGAAGCCTCCGTCGCGTCGCATCCGTGCCGCCCGCCACAGGCGCTTCCGGCTGCGGCGGCGAGGGGTAGGTCACATTCAAATTCAAGTGCTTAGCGGCGATCGTATGCATGGCGGGGTACGATTTGCCGCCCGACCGGGCTTTATGTGAAAATAGAAATGTCGGAAATCCTGCCTGAAGGGTGTGCAAGTGATTGATCCGGATGGATATCGTCCCAATGTCGGCATCATCCTGAGTAATCAGGAGGGGGAACTGCTGTGGGCGCGCCGTCTGGGTCAGAATGCCTGGCAATTCCCCCAGGGCGGTATCCGCACCGACGAGACCCCCGAGGAGGCGCTCTTTCGCGAGTTGCATGAGGAGGTCGGACTCTCACCCCTGCATGTCGAGATCATCGGCGCGACCCGCGGCTGGCTGCGTTACCGTCTGCCCGACCGCTACATCCGCCGTCATTCGCGGCCCCTGTGCATCGGCCAGAAGCAGGTCTGGTTCCTGCTCCGGCTGTTGGGCGAAGAGGCGGATGTGCGGCTCAACGCCACCGATCATCCCGAGTTCGACGACTGGCGCTGGGTCGATTACTGGCGGCCTCTGCACGAGGTGGTGCCGTTCAAGCGCGGTGTATACAAGCGTGCCCTGCGCGAACTGGCGCCGCTGCTGTTTCCCGGCGGTGCGCCGCCGCTGCCGCGCAACCGCCATCGCTTCGCGACCCGCGCCCGACGCTGACCCGCCCCAATCCCCACCTGCCCCGTGGACGTTAGCGCCGCGCCCCGGATCTGGGACATAATCCCCTCACTATTCTGATAAAGGCCTGAGGCATGCCCCCAGCCGATATGTTCGACAGCCTGCGCCGGATCATCCAGGCGGTGAATGCGGCGCCGGACCTGAACACCGCGCTCAATATCATCGTCCAGCGGGTCAAGCAGACCATCGGGGCCGATGTGGCCTCGGTGTACTTCCGCGATGCCGACGGCCAGCTGGTGCTGATGGCCACCGACGGCCTGAATCCGGCCGCGGTCGGCATGGTCCGGCTCGATGACGGCGAGGGCCTGGTGGGGCTGGTGGTGGAACGCGCCGAGCCGGTCAATCTCGAGGACGGACCCGCGCATCCGCGCTATCGCTATATCACCGAAACCGATGAGGAGCCCTTCCACGGCTTTCTCGGCGTGCCCATCATTCAGCATCGCCGGGTGCTGGGCGTGCTGGTGGTGCGCCAGCGCGCGGTGCGCCGTTTCGCCGAAACCGAAGAGACCTTCCTGGTCACCCTGGCGGCCCAGCTGGCCGGCGCCATCTCGCACGCCGATGCCTCGGGCGGGGTGTCGCGGCTGCTGCAGGAGGTCGGCGGTACCGCCTTCACCCTGAAGGGGCTGTCGGGCGCACCGGGCCTGGCGCTGGGTCAGGCGCTGGTGGTCTATCCGCCGGCCAATCTCGATGCCATTCCCGATCATGCCCTGCCGCCCGGAAAGGTCGAGGCCGAGCGGGCGCGCTTCCGGCAGGCGCTCGCCGAGGTCGAGGATGATATCCGCGCCCTGTCCCGGCGCATGAGCGGTTCGCTGCCGGCCGAGGACCTGGCGCTGTTCGATGCCCTGCTGCTGATGCTCTCCAGCGACACCCTGGTCGAGCCCACCCTGCGCCGCATCGGCGAGGGCAACTGGGCGCCGGGGGCGCTGCGCGAGACCATCCGCGACCATGTGAGGATCTTCGATGCCATGGAGGATGCCTACCTGCGCGAGCGTGCCGAGGACGTGCGCGACCTGGGCCGGCGCATCCTGATGCGGCTGCAGTCGGACCAGCCTCAGGTGCGGGAGGTGGCCGAGCCGACCATCCTGGTCGGCGAGGAGGTCACCGCCTCGCATCTCGCCGAGGTGCCGACGCAGCACCTGGCCGGCATCGTCTCGGCGAAGGGCTCGAGTTCCTCGCATGTGGCCATTCTGGCGCATGCCCTCGGCATTCCCGCAGTAATGGGCGTGGAGGACCTGCCGGTCAACCGGCTGGACGAGCAGAATCTGGTCATCGACGGCTATCGCGGCCAGGTCTATGTCAGGCCGACGGGCCACATGCTGGAGGAATTCGAACGGCTGGTCGGTGAGGAGGCCGAACTGGCCGCCGGGCTGGAGGAACTGGCCGCGCTGCCGGCGCTCACCCCCGACGACGTGCATGTGCCGCTGTACGTGAACACCGGCCTGCTGTCGGACATTTCGCCCTCGCTGCGCAGCGGTGCCGACGGCGTGGGCCTGTACCGCACCGAGATCCCCTTCCTGATCCGCGACGGCTTCCCCGGCGAGGAAGAACAGGTGCAGATCTACCGCCAGGTGCTGGAGGGCTTCGCGCCGCGGCCGGTGACCCTGCGCACCCTGGATATCGGCGGCGACAAGGCGCTGCCCTATTTTCCCATCCACGAGGACAATCCCTTCCTGGGCTGGCGCGGCATCCGCCTGATGCTGGATCACCCGGAGATCTTTCTCACCCAGCTGCGGGCCGTGCTCCGGGCCAGTCAGGGCCTGAACAATCTGCGCCTGATGCTGCCCATGATCAGTGACGTGGGCGAGGTCGACGAGACCCTGGAACTGATCCGGCGCGCCCACCGGGAGCTGGCCGAGGAGGGCGTGGCGGTCGAGTTGCCGCTGATCGGGGTGATGGTCGAGGTCCCCTCGGTCATCTACCAGATCCCGCAGCTGGCCAAAAGGGTGGATTTCTTCTCCGTCGGCACCAACGACCTGACCCAGTATCTGTTGGCGGTGGATCGCAACAACGCCAAGGTGGCCGAGCTCTACAACAGTCTGCACCCGGCCGTCCTGCAGGCGCTGGCCCAGATCGTCGACGAGGCCCATGCCAGCGAGCGCGAGGTCAGCGTGTGCGGCGAGATGGCCGGCGATCCGGCCGCCGCCCTGGTGCTGGTGGGCCTGGGCGTGGACAGCCTGAGCATGAGCGTGGGCTCGATCGCCCGGGTCAAGGCCGTGATCCGGGCCTTTTCGCTGGCCCGGGCGCGGGAACTGGTGTCGACCGCCCTGGGGATGGAGAAGGCTGTGGCCGTACGCGTCCTGCTCAATAATGCCCTGGAAGAGGCGGGTCTGGGCGGACTGGTACGTGCTGGCAAATAAATAACTACATGAAATAAAACATTTTACTTTTTCTGCAGCCGAAGCGAACAAGAAAAGTCCAATAAAGGTATTGCGAATCATTATCGTTCATACTAGGATTGAGCCCATGAACTGATTTCGACCGGTGAGGGCCCGATCCATGTACGTCTGCCTGTGCAAGAACATTACCTCCAGCCAGATCCGCGATGCTGTCGAGACCGGCCGTGCCGGCTGTGTTCGCAGCCTGGCTCGCGAGTTGGGCGTGGCGACCCAGTGCGGCAAGTGCGCCCGCTGTGCCCGTGAGCTGGTCGACAGTTGCGCCCGCAGCGCAGTCGAGGCCGCTCCGGCTGCCCAGCCGCAGGTCGCGGTCTAAGCACTCCCTCCATCAGCTGCCACATCCCTCCTGTCCCCGGGGTTGCATACCCCGGGCTTTGCGGTTATTTCTTTGGTCGTCACTCAAACACCAACAAGGATTTCCCATGAAAGGCGACGATCAGGTCATCAGCTATCTCAATAAGGCACTCAAGAACGAACTGACCGCCATCAATCAGTATTTTCTGCATGCGCGCATGTATGAGAACTGGGGCTTGAGTCAACTCAACGAACACGAATACGGCGAGTCCATCGACGAGATGAAGCACGCCGATGCGCTGATCAAGCGCATCCTGTTCCTGGACGGTCTGCCGAACCTGCAGGATCTGGGCAAGTTGCATATCGGCGAGAACACGCGTGAGATGCTGGAATGCGACCTCAAGCTCGAGCAGGAAGCCGTGCCGCTGCTGCGCGAGGCCATCGCTTATTGCGAGCAGAGCGGCGACTATGTCAGCCGTGAGTTGTTCGAATCCATCCTCGCAAGTGAGGAGGAGCACATCGACTGGCTGGAGACCCAGCTGGAGCTCATGGGCAAGGTGGGCGAGCAGAACTATCTGCAGTCGATGATGTAGAGATCTGCGCCGAAAGGGTGCAGTGAAGCTGCACTCTGCCAAAAAAAACGCGGGACAAGCCCGCGTTTTTTCACTCAGTATATTTCGCGTTATTCATAATCCTCATTCAGCGCTTTCAGGAAGGCGGTCAGGTCAGCAATATCATCTGCGTTCAGAGCGATGTCATCAAGCCGCGGGTCTGCATTGCGCAGGGTCGCGCCGCGCGCCATTTCCGAGGCATCCCGATAGAAACGCACTGCGGCTTCGATGGTCTCGAATGCTCCATTGTGCATGTAGGGACCGGAGTGCCCCAGATCGCGCAGGCCGGGCGTCTTGAAGCTGGCGATGGCACGGGTCAGCAGACTGTCGTCGTCGATACTGCCGCAATCGGTGCCGGGCGCCACATCGCACAGGAATGTCTTCAGACGCGTCTGCGGCCCAGGCAGATCCGGGGTGGCGTACACGTTCCATACCCCGAGGTCAGTGAGGCTGGCATCATCGGCATCGGCCACGGCACGGAAGCGTTCACTGGCCAGCGGGTGGTTGGGTGTGGCGGGCAGATAGGCGTTGTAGTCGGCATTGCGGGCCGCCAGGCTGGGAATGGCCAGCGCGGCGAAACTGCCGTCGCCGTGCAGGGCGTCGTACTCGAATTGGTTCACGCCGGTATTGTGCACCTTGAAGTCTGTGAAGTGAGGTGCTGCATGGCAGGCCGCGCAGTTACCCACACCGGAACTCAGGCGGGGGCCGCCGGGCTGGCGGGCCAGAAACACCCGTAACCCGCGCAACTCCTGCTCGCCGAAGTTGAAAGGCTGGCTATGGAACTCGAACGTCTGCGTCTCACCGTCATCAAGGATGAAAACCGGTGACGTAAGCTTATCCAGTGCTGTGCGCAGGCGCGTGGTGTAGGCCTGGTCGCTTTCGCCGCTGTTGGGCTGGCGCGGCAGACCGTTGGCGGCCAGGAAGGCATCGTAGGGGGAGAGATTGAAGGCGCCGTTTGCGTTCATCGCGAACGTCAGCCCTTCTACATAGGCGGCGATCAGCTGCACAACGGCGTCGAACAACTCCTGGTCCGTGGCGGTGGCCACGTCCACCCGGAATTCGGGGGGGAGGACGAGCGTGCCCGGCAGGTCGCCCGCGGTGCCGGTGAGCACCCTGGTGTAGCTGCCGCCGAATTCCTCGGCCAGTTCGCCGTGGCCGCTGTCGTAGCGGATCACGCTGGCGATGTGGGCAATGGCCTGGTCTCTCTCGTCGGGCAGCCAGCCGAAGTTGCGCCCGGTGAGCGTGTCACCGACCAGATCCTCCAGGCTGGCGAACTCGCCGTCGAAGTGAAGCAGCAGCCCGGCATTGCGCGGTACGGCGCTGCCTACCAGTGGCTGGGCATTGCGTATCGCCGTGGTGCGGGTATCGCCGCGGTCGCGGCGATCGGGGAAGGGCGAACGCGGGGCAAGATCACTGTAGGTGCGCATGCCGCCATCGGGCTGGTCCAGCTGCTGGTCGACCAGGTGGCAGGCCGCGCAGTTCATGGACTGGCCGGCAAAGGGGCCGGGCAGGGACCTGGTGGTGGTGTGGGTGAATTCCATCACCGGGTCGCCTGCGATCAGGGGCCGGTTCACATCGTTGTGGTTGGCGGCAAAGAACTGGGCGAAGCGGGTTTCCAGGAACAGGCGCTCGCCGATGGCGATTTCGGCGGGGTCCTCGGGTTCGATCGCGCTGGGGGGCTTTTTCATTCTTGCATCCGGCAACGCTCAGGCAGGCGAGCAGGGCGCCGATGGACAGGGCAAGAGCGGTTGGTTTCATTCGGAATAACTCCCTTAATTTTCATTTGTGTGAGTGGCTGATCAAATTGGGTACAAATTCTATAACTAAACTAATGGCGAATACTAATCGTTATTATTAAAAATAATATCCAGGGTGAAGACACAGTCTATTGATATTCAGGGATTTTTGTGACGAAAGGGCGGTTTGGCTGAGCCGGGACCGTCAGAACGGCCGGACCACTGCCAGCACCACCACCGCAATCAGGGCCAGGGCGGGGACTTCGTTGAACCAGCGGTAGTAGACGTGGGTGTGGGGATTGCGGTCCTCGCGGAAGGCGCGGACCTTCTGCCAGCACAGGAAGTGGTAGACGATCAGGCCGGCGACCAGCACCAGTTTGAGCGGCAGCCACAGGCTGGCGGTGAGGGTGGGGAGATGGTAGCCGAACAGCAGCCAGAGCCCGAACACGGCGGTGACGACGGCACCGATGGTCATGATGGCGAACAGCTTGCGCTCCATCACCTTGAAGCGCTCATTGCCGGCGGTATCGTCGACCGGCAGATCGGCGTGATAGACGAACAGCCGCGGCAGGTAGAACAGCCCGGCGAACCAGGTGACCATGAAGATGACGTGGAAGGCTTTTATCCAGAGCATTTGGTTTACCGTTCATGGAAAGTGAGGAGTAAGGAGTAAGGAGTAAGGAGTAAGGGGTAAGGAGTGAGAGGGGGAGGCGGAAAAATCGTTTCTACTCCACCTCACTCCTCACTTCTGACTTTTCACGTCCCCAGCATCCCCTCGATCTGCGCCCGCACCTTGCTCATATCCATCTCGCCCAGCTTGTGGCGCACGATGCGCCCCTGCGGGTTGATCAGGAAGGAGGTCGGCGTGACGTTGACATTGCCGAAGGCGCGCGCGGCTTCACCGTTGACGTCCAGTGCGATCCGATAGGGCAGGTCGCGGGCCTCGCGCATGGCCACGACGTGGTTGGGCGGATCGTAGGCCATGGCGATGGCCAGGATGGTCAGGCCGTCCGGACCGTAATCCTCGTGCAGTTCGATCAGGTGGGGGATCTCCTTGACGCAGCCGGGGCAGTCGGTGGCCCAGAAGGTCACCAGTACCGGCTGGCCGCGCAACCCGGTCAGCGACAGCTGCTCGCCGTCCAGTGTGGTCAGGCTCAGGGCCGGCGCCGGCTTGTGGCCGCCCGGGGCCAGCCAGATGAAGGCCAGCAGGCCGATCAGGGCAAAGGCCGTCAGGCCGATGAGAATGTCCTTGGTTTTCATGGGGTGTGTCTGTCCTCCTGCCCGGGCAGAGTGGGTCGGTTTAGCGGTTGCGGTGGCGAGGCCTGTGCCTCGCGCCGGCCGCTGATGCGATTGATCAGAAAACGGAAGACCCGGCGGATGCCGCGCCACAACTTCGGCAGCAACCAGATCATGGCAAGGATAAAGACAAGCAGCAGGCCCAGAAAGATCCAGGGATGATTCAATGCTGTCCACAGCCCGGCGATGACGACGACATCCTCCCCGAGCGAGGCGGCCCAGTTGCTCAGGGGCTCGGGCGAGGTGTTGACCAGCACCCGCGACCCGGCCTTGGTGGCATGCGCCCCGGCCGCCAGGCTGCCGCCGACCAGGCCGGCGGCGATCTGGGCCGCCTGGCTGACATCGCCCACTGCGCCGGCCGCCAGGATCGCCCCGGCCGGAATGCGGATGAAGGTGTGGATGCCGTCCCAGCCGGTGTCCACGCCGGGGGTCTTGTCGGCGAAGAACTCCACGCAGTACATGAAGCCGGCCGCGGCCAGCACCAGCGGGTCGGCCAGCACCTGCAGGTCCGGCGGCAGTTCCATGTGGCCGGTCATACCCATGTAGCCGAGCATGAAGACGGCGGCATACAGGTTGATGCCGCTGGCCCAGGCCACGCCCATGGTCAGTGCGATGGTTTGTACGACCGGATCCATGCCGTGCCCTCAGTTGCCCGGGAAAACCATTATAGGGATTTGTCCTTGGCGGGTCGCGCCGTGGCGAGAAACTGCTCGGCCAGGGCGCGGTACAGGGGCTGAGGACACAGCACGCGGGAGACGGCGTAGGCGATGAAGGCCGTGGCCATCAACGGCAGCAGCAGGTCGGTGTTGTCGGTCATTTCCATGATGATGACGAAGGCGGTGATGGGGGTCTGCACCACGCCGGTGAAATAGGCGGTCATGCCGAGGATGATGATCGCGGCGGCAGGGAAGGCCGGCAGCCAGTCCGCCAGGCCGGCGCCCACGCCGGCGCCGGCCGCCAGCGAGGGGGCGAAGATGCCGCCCGGGATGCCGCTGAGGTAGGAGACCCAGGTCGCCAGCATCTTGAGCAGGGCGAATCCGGTCCCGGACTCGCCGCTTTCGGTGATGATGGCCTGGGCCTGGGCGTAACCGGTGCCGTAGGTGGTGCCGCCGGCCAGGATTCCGATGCCGGCAATCAGCAGACCGCAGGTCAGGGCCAGGGCGTAGGGGTGGCGCCGACCCAGGCCGGCCAGACGCCGGGTGCTCCACAGCAACAGCTGGGAGAAGCCGCCGCCGAGGATGCCGCCGACCACGCCGCAGACCAGGATGGGAATCAGCATCTCGCCCGGGGCGAGCAGGGCCGCGCTGGTACCGAAATAGGTGTAATTGCCCTGGAGCGCCACGGCGGTGATGCCGGCCAGGAACACGGCCGTGAGCAGGGTGCCGCTGGTGCGTTCCTCGAACGAGCGCCCCATCTCCTCGATGGCGAACAGGATACCGGCCAGCGGCGTGTTGAAGGCCGCCGCAATGCCGGCCGCGCCGCCGGCCAGGATCAGTCCCCGGTCCATGTATTGGTGCGGGAAGCGGGCGAAACGGCCCAGCGAGAACATGATGGCCGCGCCGATATGCACCGTCGGCCCTTCGCGGCCGATGGAGGCGCCGCTGAGCATGCCCAGCCAGCACAGGCCGATCTTGCCCAGGGCGATGCGGAACGAGAGCAGCCGGCTGCGGTTGTTGTGGTCGGTCAGACTGAGCGCGGCGATGGCCTGCGGGATCCCGCTGCCGCGCGCCTCCGGCACGAAGCGGCGGGTCAGCCAGACGATCAGCAGCAGGCCCAGCGGCGTGATCAGCAGGGGCAGCCAGGCGCTGCGTGCGACGACCTCCCGGCTGAACAGGTGGTTGGCCCACTCGGTGCCCCAGGCGAACAGGGTGGCGAGCAGGCCGACCAGCACCGCACCGCTCCAGAACAGGATGCGGACCTTCCAGACGTCGGGCGAGAGCAGACGGCGACTGGAGCGGCGGATTCGTTGCAGCATGGGATGATCAGGTTTGATTGTGTCCGCGGCCACGAGGGCCCTGTCCGCCCCGCGGAGGACAATCGGGTGCAGCAGGCGGGTAAATTTCATACCATGCTAACCACGCCGGTCGGTGTCGGCAAGGTTATTGCTTGAATACCGCAGGCGTCAGTCGAACGGCGCCGGGATGTACCGACGCGTTCAGTTCGAGGATGGACACGTGAATCCGGGCCGCAGGCCCGATGGGAAACAGGCTCATGATCAAGGTCGGAGTAGTAGGTGGAACCGGGTACACCGGGGTGGAGTTGCTGCGGCTGCTGGCCGCGCATCCGCAGGTCGATCTGCGGGCGGTGACGTCGCGCGGCGAGGCGGGCCGGCATCTGGCCGATCTGTTTCCGAACCTGCGCGGTCATGTGGATCTGGTGTTCACCCACCCGGACGAATCCGATCTGCCGGGCTGCGACCTGGTCTTCTTCGCCACGCCCAACGGCACGGCCATGCAACTGGTCCCCGATCTGCTGGCCGCCGGCGTGAAGGTCATCGATCTGGCCGCCGATTTCCGCCTGCGCGACCCGGCCGCATGGGAGCACTGGTACGGGATGCCGCATGCCTGCCCGGAGTTGCTGGCCGAGGCCGTCTACGGCCTGCCCGAGGTCAACCGCGAGGCCGTGCGCGGTGCCCGGCTGGTGGCCAATCCGGGCTGCTATCCCACCGCGGTGCAGCTGGGTTTCCTGCCGTTGCTGGAACAGGGGCTCGTCGAGCCCGGCAATCTCATCGCCGATACCAAGTCGGGGGTGAGCGGGGCCGGGCGCAAGGCCGCCGTCGGTACCCTGCTGGCCGAGGCCAGCGAGAACATGAAGGCCTACGGCGTGGCCGGACACCGCCACCAGCCGGAGATCCGGCAGGGGCTGCGGGCCGCCACGCAGCAGCCGGTGGAGTTGACCTTCGTGCCGCACCTGACGCCGATGATCCGCGGCATCCATGCCACCCTCTATGCCCGGCTGACGGGCGCCGCGGCCGATCTGCAGTCGCTGTTCGAGCAGCGCTACGCCGACGAGCCCTTCGTGGATGTGATGCCGTTGGGCGCACATCCCGAGACGCGCAGCGTGCGCGGCGCCAACCACTGCCGCCTGGCTGTGCATCATCCGCGCGGCGGGCAGACCGTGGTGGTGCTGTCGGTGATCGACAACCTGGTCAAGGGTGCGGCCGGCCAGGCGGTGCAGAACATGAACCTGATGTTCGGCCTCGACGAGACCACCGGGCTGGGCGCGGCGGCGCTGCTGCCCTAGGACCGGCCTGAGGATGCTGGGTACAGGCAAGACCGAGGTTCTGATCCTCCGGCGCTGGACCGTGCGCCTGGCGGTTCTTGTGACCCTGTTCCTGGTGCTGGCCGGGGGCTGGCTGTTATACACCTGGGGAGGATCGCACTCCCGCGAGGCGCTGACCCGGCTGCGGCTGGAGCGCGACGACCTGCAGCAACGGGTGGCGGTGCTCGAGGAACGCAACAGCGAACTGCAGCGCCAGTTCGCCGCGGCCGAGCGGGCCCGACAGATCGATCAGCAGGCCTACGCCGACTATCGCCGCAGCCGTGCGCAACTGGAGCAGACCATCACCGCCCTGCGCGAGGAACTGGCCTTCTATCGCGGCATCATGGCGCCGGAGCGCGAGATCGAGGGCATCCATGCCCAGGATTTCAGCCTGACGCGGGGGTTGGGGCCGCGCAGCTTCCGGTTCCGCCTGGTCATGGTGCAGATCGGCAGCAACGACCAGCTCGCCCAGGGCGAGATCGAATTCAACGTCAGGGGGACCCGGGACGGCGCGGCGATCGCCTACGACCACGCCAGCCTGTCCCCCGACCCGGAAGCGGCCGCGGCCATCCGTTATCGCTACCGCTACTTTCAGGTCATCGAGGGCAACTGGACCCTGCCCGCCGGCTTCACGGCCCGCGAAGTGGAGGTCCGGGCACAGCCCCGGGGCGGCGGCGAGGCGCAGCACTGGACCTTCGCCTGGAAGACCGCGGCAGGCATACCCGCAACAGAGGAGAACGCCAATGTGGGGGAATAAACGCAAGCACCAGAGCGGCCGGATCGACACCCTGGTGGGCCAGGATACGGTCCTGACCGGCGATCTGAAGTTTTCCGGCGGACTGCATGTGGACGGGAGCATCGTCGGCAATGTCAGCAGCGACGGCGAGAACGAGGCCGTGCTGATGCTCAGCGAGCGCGGCCGGATCCAGGGCGAGGTCCGGGTGGCGAACGTGGTGCTCAACGGCCAGGTCGAGGGCGACGTGCATGTCAGTGGCCGCATCGAACTGGGTCAGCAGGCGCGGGTGACGGGCAATGTCTATTACCACCTGCTGGAGATGGCGATGGGGGCCGAGGTCAATGGCAATCTGGTCCACCAGGGCGCCAAGGCGCCGGCTGTCACCAAGAAACCCATTGAATCAAAAGGGAAAGACCTGTCGCCGCCGCAGCTGGTGGCACAGGACAATTCTTGACTGCTACGCTCAGGAACTGCATAATGCCCCGCAGTTCCGAAAAACGCTTCAACCGGAGTATGAACATGAGCGAAAACGCAGCAGTCGAAACCCCTGAAGAATCCCCGCTGATCTTCACCGAGGCAGCGGCGCTGAAGGTCAAGGGCCTGATCGAGGAAGAGGACAACCCGAACCTGAAGCTGCGCGTCTTCATTTCCGGCGGCGGCTGCTCGGGGTTCCAGTACGGTTTCACCTTCGACGAGGAGATCAAGGACGGTGACACCAGCGTCGAGCAGTGCGGTGTGACCCTGCTGATCGACCCGATGAGCTTCCAGTACCTAGTCGGCGCCGAGATCGACTACAAGGAAGACCTCAACGGGGCCCAGTTCGTGATCCGCAACCCCAACGCGACCACGACCTGCGGCTGCGGCTCCTCCTTCTCGCCGTCCTGATCCGTCGGCTTCTCCTGCCCGCGAAAGGGGCGCCCTCGGGCGCCCCTTTCGCATTTCCGGAGCCCCGTTTGTGTCATTGCGGTGCCCTGACCCGCAGGGTAGGGTACCCATGATGAAGCCCGAAGGGATTCTATGCGCGCAGCGTGGCAATCTCATACTGCACCTGCGTCGTTCGGAGATTGCCGCGGCGCAGATCCCATGGAATTGCCCTCGGGGAAGAACGTCGCAAATACGGCCTGAAGGCTGCAGCAGGGGATGAACCATGAGTGAATATCTGCCCGGCCTGGAAGGCGTTCCCGCCACCAAATCCAATATCTCGGACCTTGACGGCAGCCGGGGCATCCTGACCTACCGCGGCTACGAGATCGGTGAACTGGCGCGCTACAGCAACTTCGAAGAGACCGCCCTGCTGCTGCTCGATGGCCGCCTGCCTACCGCCGTCGAACTGGAGGAATTCGACCGCCGGCTGCGCAACAACCGCCCGGTCAGGTACAACATCCGCGAGATCATGAAATACCTGCCCGCCACCGGCCATCCCATGGAGATGCTGCAGTCCGCCGTGGCTGCGCTGGCCATGTTCTACTCCGGCGAGGAATGCCTGAGCGGGGCCGACATGTGCGAGGATACGGACTACATCCATAACATGTCAGTGAAGATACTGGCGCGCATGGCGACCCTGGTGGCGATGTGGGAGCACCTGCGCAACGGCTACGACCCCATCTCCCCGCGCAAGGACCTGGGTTATGCCGAGAACCTGCTGTACATGTTCACCGGCGAGGAGCCCGATCCGCTGCTGGCGCGGATCCTGGATGCCTCGCTGATCCTGCACGCCGAGCACACCATCAACGCCTCGACCTTCGCCGCCCTGGTGGCCGGCTCCACCCTGACCAACCCTTACCTGGTGGTGGCCGCGGCCATCGGTACCCTGGCCGGGCCGCTGCATGGCGGGGCCAACCAGCGGGTGCTGGAGATGCTGCAGGAGATCGGCCGGCCGGAGAACGCCAGACCCTGGCTGGAGGCGCAACTGGCAGAGAAGCGCAAGATCTGGGGCATGGGCCACCGGGAATACAAGGTCAAGGACCCGCGCGCCACCATCCTGCAGAACATGATGCTGGAGCTGATGAAGGAGCGCGGCGGCCAGATCAGTCCGCTGTTCGAGACCGCGGTGGCGCTGGAGGAGGCCGCGGCGGAGCGGCTCGGGCCCAAGGGGGTGTACCCGAACGTGGATTACTATTCCGGTATCCTCTACTCGGAAATGGGCATCCCCGGCGACCAGTTCACTTCCATCTTCGCTGTGGCCCGCTGCGCCGGCTGGCTGGCCCACTGGCGCGAACAACTCAAGGACAATCGCATCTTCCGCCCGACCCAGGTGTATACCGGGGAGGCAGTGCGGGCCTATGTGGCGATCGAGGCGCGGTAGCGTTACCTGCCTCCTGTATCCTGCAGCTTGTCGCTGCCCGGATAGATCCCCCCCAGTATCCGCTCCCCCCGGGCCCCGGTGACGCTCGGCACGTTCCCGGGTCTGCCGTACAGGGCTTCCCGTGCCAGCCAGGCAAAGGCCGCGCCCTCCACCCATTCCGCCGCCAGGCCATAGTCATCGGAAACGCTCAATTTCATGTCCGGCAGTCGTGCAGCGATGCGCCGCAGCAGGTCCGGGTTATAGGCCCCGCCGCCGCAGACGATCAGTTCCGCTGCATCCTGTGCCGCGCGCAGTACGGCCTCGGCCAGGCTGGCGGCGGTCAGTTCCGCCAGGGTGGCCTGCACGTCCTCGGGGGCGCGGTCTGACCCCAGCAGCCGCTGCTGCAGCCAGTTCAGATTGAAGTGCTCCCGGCCGGTGCTCTTGGGTGGCGGTTGGCGGAAATAGGGATCGTCCAGCAGTCCGGCGAGCAGGGCCTCGTCGACCCGGCCCGTGGCCGACCAGGCACCGTCGCGGTCGTAGGGCCGGCCCTGCTGCTGCTGGATCCAGCCGTCGAGCAGCACATTGCCGGGGCCGGTATCGAAGCCGGTGACCGGCGTCTCCTCGTTGCCCGGGAGCAGGGTGAGATTGGCCATGCCGCCGATGTTGGCCACCACGCGGGGGCTGCCCGCGCGGGTGAACAGCGCTGCGTGGAAGGCCGGAACCAGGGGAGCGCCCTGGCCGCCGGCGGCGATGTCGCGGCGGCGGAAGTCGGCCACGGTGGTGATACCGGTGCGCTCGGCGATCAGGTTGGGATCGCCGATCTGCAGGGTGAAGGGGTGCGGGCCGTCCGGGCGGTGCAGCACCGTCAGGCCGTGGCTGCCAATTGCCGCGACCTGGTCGGCGGCAAGCCCGGCCTGCTCGCAGACTGCGGAAACGGCCTCGGCGGAGAGCAGACCGAGGCGATGGTCGAGCTCGCCCAGCCGGTCCAGCAGGCCGGCGCCGGTGGACTGGATCAGCCCCAGCAGTTCGGTGCGCAAATGGGTATCAAAGGGAAAGGTGCGGGCGGCCAGCAGTTCGACCCGGCCCGGGGGGAAGCGTACCGCTACGGCGTCGATGCCATCGAGGCTGGTGCCCGACATCAGGCCGATGAAGGTGTCCATAGATCCCCCGTAGGGAAGATGCGGCGCGGCGGTCCTACTCCTGCCGGTTCATTGCCACCTGGCTGGCGGTGCCCGGCACGGCCAGTTCCAGTTCGGCCAGGAGTTGTGCAGCCGTGGACTCGAAATCCTCGCGGTAGCGGGCTTCGATCGGTTCGGCGGCGGGCAGGTCCACGGTCAGCGGATTGCGGTGCGCGCCGTCGATGCGGAATTCATAGTGCAGATGCGGGCCGGTGGCCAGGCCGGATTTGCCGATATAGCCGATGACCTGGCCCTGCTGCACCCGGCTGCCGGTCTTCAGGCCGCGGGCATGGCGTGACATGTGGGCATACAGGGTGCTGTAGCGGGTGCCATGCTGCAGGATGACGGTGCGTCCATAGCCGCCCTTGGTGCCCTGGAAGACGATCTTGCCGCTGCCGGTGGCCTTGATCGGGGTGCCGTAGGGCGCGGCGTAATCCACCCCCTTGTGGGCGCGGATGCGGTTGAGCACCGGGTGCTTGCGCTTGAGGTTGAAGCGCGAACTGATGCGCGAGAAGGCCACCGGGGTGCGCAGGAAGGCCTTGCGCATGCTGCGCCCGTCCGGGGCATAGTAATCGCTGCGGCCCTCGGCGGTGGTATAGCGCACGGCCCGGAAGGTGCGGCCCTGGCTGACGAACTCGGCGGCCAGGATCTCGCCGGTGCCGATCTTCTCGCCTTCCAGATAGAGTTCTTCGTAGAGCACGCTGAAGCGGTCGCCCTTGCGGATATCCAGGGCGAAGTCGATGTCCCAGCCGAAGATGCCGGCCAGTTCCATAATAAGGTTGTCGGTCAGCCCGGCGTCCTGACCGGCCAGAAACAGGGAACTGTCGATCTCAGCGGTGGCCGTGACCTGGCTGCGCTGCGGCTCGCGGATGACCTCGCGGGCCTCGAAGCCGCCGTCCTCGGTGCGGCTCACCAGCAGGGCGTGCATGCGGTCGTATTCGTAGCGCAGTGCCGCAATGCCCTGGGCGTCGTCGATGCGGACCTGCAGCTTCTCGCCCGGGTGGATGCGGGTCAGACGCCGGGTCTCATCGGACAGATGGATGATTTCGTGCAGGCTGCGCGGGCTGAGATCCAGCCGGGAGAAGATCCGGGCCAGGCTGTCGCCGGGATTGACCGTGACCTCGCGCCAGGGCAGTTCAGTCGGCGCCTGGATTCCGGCGCTGCGGGCCTCGGGAGCGGATTCGGCCGGGGCTGCGGTGACGGGGATGGCGCGGGGAGCAGTCCCGGACTCGGGCTGGTCGGGCGCGGCACGGGCGCTGCCGGGGGCGTCCTCCGGCTCGCCCGACGCAGATGCCGATGCCGAGGCGGGGGCCGGCGCAGCCTGTCCGGGAAGCGCGATAATATCTTGTTTATAAATGGAATCCAGTGCCTGTTCGGCCGCGGTGCCCGCCGTCTCCGGCTGCGCGGACTCCAGATTCGCCGAGGCCTGCTCCGGTGCGGAGGTATAAAGGAATATACCCGAAACCGCGACGGCACCCAGCACCAGCCAGTGCAGGGGATGGAGGCGTCGGCGGGCGCCGCGTTCCGGCTCCAGCACGGACTTGTAGTCCTTTTTGATGACGGATGAGTAGGTCACGGAATTTCCTTATAATTTGCCTCGTAGAAGTTAACCGGGATCGGCGGCGGCGTCAATGGGCCGTGCACTGCCTCCGGATATAGCAGGATTCATGCCCTTTGTGTTCTGCCCTGCTTCCCGGGTATCGGTCGGGAGCGACTGGAATTTGAGTCTAGCGCGTCCCTTTCGTTGCAGTATGTTAACTTGTGCGCCTTTTGGGCGCGCTCAGACGCCATCCAGAATGAAGCCGGAGATTCCATGCTGACACCGCAACAGGCACTAGAAGAGATTCGCCGTGGGGCGAACGAGATCCTGGTCGAGGCTGAGTTGCTCGAGCGGCTCGGCAGCGGCCGCACGCTGCGCATCAAGGCCGGCTTCGATCCCACCGCGCCGGATCTGCATCTGGGGCATACAGTGCTGCTGAACAAATTGCGCCAGTTTCAGGAGATGGGACACGAGGCCATCTTCCTGATCGGCGATTTCACCGGCATGATCGGTGATCCCACCGGCAAGAACGTCACCCGCAAGCCACTCACCCGCGACGAGGTGATCGACAACGCCCGCACCTACGAGGCGCAGATCTTCAAGATCCTGGATCCGGAAAAGACGCTGGTGATGTTCAACTCCAGCTGGATGAACGATATGGACGTTACCGATCTGATCCAGCTGGCCTCGAAGCACACGGTGGCCCGTATGCTGGAGCGCGATGATTTCCACAAGCGCTATACCAGCGGCCAGGCCATCGCCATTCACGAGTTTCTCTATCCGCTGATCCAGGGTTATGACTCGGTGGCGTTGAAGGCCGATGTTGAACTTGGCGGTACCGATCAGAAGTTCAATCTCCTGGTAGGGCGGCAATTACAGGAAGTGTACGGCCAGAAGCCGCAGGTGGTTCTGACCATGCCGATCCTCGAGGGGCTGGATGGTGTGCAGAAGATGTCCAAGTCGCTCAATAACTATATCGGCATCACCGAGGCGCCGGATGAGATGTTCGGCAAGCTGATGTCTATCTCCGATGATCTGATGTGGCGCTACTTCGAGCTGCTGAGCCTGCGCCCGCTAACCGAGATTGAAGCGCTGAAACGCGAGATCGGGGAGGGGCGCAATCCGCGCGATGTGAAGTTCGAGCTGGCAGAGGAGATCATCACCCGCTTCCACAGCCGGTCGGAGGCGGATACGGCCAGGGAGAACTTCGTTGCCCGTTTCCAGAAGGGCGCAATGCCCGACGAGATGCCGGAATACGCGCTGGCCGCC
>NZ_AP024239.1:3260000-3567646 GCF_016629505.1 Thiohalobacter sp. COW1
TCTTAGTGATCCGGTGGTTCTGTATGGAAGGGCCATCGCTCATCGGATAAAAGGTACTCCGGGGATAACAGGCTGATTCCTCCCAAGAGTCCATATCGACGGAGGAGTTTGGCACCTCGATGTCGGCTCATCACATCCTGGGGCTGTAGCCGGTCCCAAGGGTATGGCTGTTCGCCATTTAAAGTGGTACGCGAGCTGGGTTTAGAACGTCGTGAGACAGTTCGGTCCCTATCTGCCGTGGGCGTTTGAGATTTGTGGGAAGCTGCTCCTAGTACGAGAGGACCGGAGTGGACGCACCTCTGGTGTTCCGGTTGTCACGCCAGTGGCACTGCCGGGTAGCTATGTGCGGAAGGGATAACCGCTGAAAGCATCTAAGCGGGAAGCCCCTCCCGAGATGAGATCTCACTGGGACCTTGAGTCCCCTGAAGGGCCGTTCGAGACGAGGACGTTGATAGGCTGGGTGTGGAAGTGCAGCAATGTATGAAGCTAACCAGTACTAATTGCCCGTGAGGCTTGACCATATAACACTCAAGCGGTTTGAGTGTGTGGGTTGGTCTCAACTCGAACGCAACTTACCCAAAGCATTTCAGTTTTCCGAATTGCGGTTGTGAGCATAAGCTTGCAGCTGAACCAGTTTGCCTGGCGGCCATAGCGAAGGGGAACCACCCGATCCCATCCCGAACTCGGAAGTGAAACCCTTCAGCGCCGATGATAGTGTGGGGTCTCCCCATGTGAAAGTAGGTCACCGCCAGGCTTTAATCCCAAACCCCGTGTCTGGAACCCAGGCACGGGGTTTTTCTATTCAGACACATGGGGAGACCGCTAAGCGGTTCATCAGCTCCGCCACTGCGTGGCTCCGCGTTCACCGGGCTGCGTCCGTCCAAACGTTCCCGGTTCACCCCCATGTGAAAGTATGCATGCAGAACCGCTTCGCGTTTCATTGCATGTACCTCACCCATCTCCGATGGGTCGAGGCAACCGCCAGGCTTTAATCCCAAACCCCGTGTCTGGAACCCAGGCACGGGGTTTTTCTATTCCGGCTTGCCGGGTTCCCGGCCGGCCATTACGCGCGTACTGTCCGTTTCCTGCCCCTCCTGCTCCATATGCTGATTGAGTAATTCAATCAGGGGGTTGCAATGAATTGCATGCTGTGTCAGTGAAATTGACAGTCACTTCGCCACCCTGTCGGAAAGGTAACTTATTGATATTGATGTGTTCAGCGCCCCTTCCCCGGGTAGTGGCTGTGAATGCGGCAACCGGGGATATGGATCTGCAGTAAAAGGCGTTAGGAATTTTTACAGCCTGATCTGATCAAGGCTGTATATGGTTCGCAACCATTTGTAATTATACGTTAAATATATTTGGCATGGCTTGTGCTTTTAAGGTAAGCAAAGGCACCTCAGTGCGCTTTGGCTTGAACTTCAATCTCAAAAAACAACCTGGAGTAACAACCATGAAATTCAATCTGCGCAAGACCATTATGGGCGTCGCCGCATCGCTGCCGCTGCTGTTCGGCGCCACGCAGGCCTCTGCCGTCGAGGTCGAACTGGGCCTGACCATCGACGCGTCCGGTTCCATTGGCTCTACCAACTTTACGACTCAGCGCAACGCCTATGTGGCTGCCCTGAACAATGTCATCCCGAGCTTCTTTGGTGACATTGCAATCGGTGTGTGGCGCTTCGACAGCAGCGTCGATCTGATCCAGGACACCATGGTCATCAACGATGCCGCTGATCTGGCAATTCTTACCACTGCGATTCAGAATATGGCCTACACCGGTGGTTTGACCAACATCTCGGGCTCGATCGATGCGGCAGCCAACAATCTGCTCGGCAATGCCATCGATTCGACCCGCCAGGTGATCGATGTCTCCACTGACGGTGGACAAACATCGTCGTTAGGGAATGCAAACACGGCTGCGGCCAACGCAGTGGCCGCAGGCATTGACGCCATCAACTGCCTGGGTATCGGCACCAATGCCAACTGCAACTTCATCGCCGGCACCAACGCCTTCTCCACGATTGCGAGCACCTTCGCCGATGTACAGAATGCCCTGGAGCGCAAGCTGCGCCGCGAGATCACCGGTGTGCCGGAGCCGATGACCCTGGCCCTGATGGGTATCGCCCTGGCCGGTATCGGTGCCACCCGGCGCCGCAAGGCCTGATCACTCAGGTATCTGCTTCGCGCAGAAGCGGCGGCCTTCGGGTCGCCGCTTTTTTTATGGCCGGCCATCATTAAATTCGATCAAACGGCGTCGTCGGCGGATTGTTAACCGGGCACGCATGGGCTATAGACACAGGTAAGGGCAATATTCCTGCAGGAGGGCCCCATGCAGACACCTTATCCACCCCTTGAACCCCGGCGGCTGAGCGGTCCCGTCACCTTCTTCACCCCCAGTCAGGCCCTGCCGGACGAGGTTGGCCTGGAGAGCCCGGCCATCTTCTGCATGACCGATCTGCGGGTGGTGCCGGCACTGACCATCGAGCCCCAGGTCTCGATCGAGTGGGCGCTGGGCAGAATGATCGATGCCGGGGTCAGGCTGCTGCTGGTGATCAATGCCGACAACCAGATTCTGGGGTTGATCACGTCCCACGATATCCAGGGCGAGAAACCGCTGCGCCTGGAGCACGAACTCAGCCTCAAATATGCGGAGATCCGGGTGCGTGATGTGATGACCCCGGTGGAGTTGCTGGACGTCATACCGATCCAGGATGTCCTGCAGGCCAATGTGGGGCATGTGGTGAGCACACTGCGGCAGAGCGGGCGCCACCATGCCCTGGTGACGGATGCCCTGCCCACCGGCCAGGAGGCCATCCGTGGGATCTTTTCCACCACCACCATCAGCCGCCAGCTTGGCTGGGAGATCCAGCCGACCCATCAGGCTGGCAGCTTCGCCGAACTCGAGGCGGCCCTGAATCACTAGCGGGCCGGCCCATTCGGCGCCGTCCGATGTGTTAAAATGGCGGGAACGAACCGGCTGCAGCCTGGATGATGACTGACGCTTTCCGCTTTTACCTCTCCTTCGCCCCTTGTTCCGCCCCGGCTGCAGGCCGGTGCTTCCCTTCCGCATCCCCTGTGAGAGCGCCCGGTGCTTGAGCTGGCGACCCTGCTGGCCGACGGCCGTTTCCATTCGGGCCAGCGGCTGGCCGAAACCCTGGGCGTGAGCCGCACCGCGATCTGGAAGCAGACCCGCCGACTGGCCGAACTCGGCCTGCAGGTCCAGTCGGTGCGCGGGCGCGGTTACCGCCTCAGCCAGCCGCTGGAACTGCTCTCACGCGAGGCCATCGCCGAGGCGCTGGAGCCACAGGTCGCCGAGCGGCTCGGCCCGCTGCACATCCTGGCCCAGACCGATTCCACCAACGACTTTCTTGCCGCCCGCCTGGCGGACCCCGCCGCCCGGGGCGCGGTCTGCCTGGCCGAGTATCAGCACCGCGGCCGGGGCCGGCGTGGGCGGGACTGGCAGTCGCCCTTTGGGCGCAACCTCTATTTGTCGCTACTATGGCGTTTCCCCTGCGGTCCGGCCGCCATGCAGGGACTGAGTCTGGCGATCGGCACTGCCCTGATCGCTGCCTTGGAGCAGATAGGTCTGCAGGGCGCCGGGCTCAAGTGGCCCAACGACATCCTGGTCGACGGCAGCAAGCTCGCCGGCATCCTGATCGACATGTCCGGCGAGGCGGGCGGACCCACCGCTGCGGTGATCGGCGTGGGCATCAACGTGGCCATGCCGGCGGATGCCGGCCGCGGGATCGGGCAGGCCTGGACCGACCTGCGTACCCGGCTGGGTGAAACCGTTTCCCGCAACCGGCTCGCCGCCGGGGTGCTCAATCACCTGGTCACGGCCGTGCGGGAGTACGAACACACTGGCCTGGCCGGCTTCCAGCCGGCCTGGCAGCGCCACGACCTGGCGCACAACCGGGCCGTGACCGTGCACCTGCCTCAGGGGGAAGTGGCCGGCCAGGCCCGGGGCATCGACGAATCCGGGGCCCTGATCGTGGAGATCGAGGGCCGTGAACGCCGGTTCAGTTCCGGCGAAATCAGTTTACGGTTGAATGCAGAATGATATTACTGATCGACGCGGGCAACTCGCGACTCAAGTGGGCCTGCCTGCAGGGCAAACAACTCCAGCCCGGCGGCGCCGTCCCCCGTACAAGCGCCTCCACCCGGGACTTCGCCGCGGCTTGGGATGAACTCGAGACCCCCGAGGCCGTGTTCGTCACCAGTGTTGCTGGCGACAAGTTCGACACGACCCTGACCAACTGGATCAAGCGCAAGTGGAAGTGCGAAGCCACTTTCCTCACCACGCGCGCCAAGGGCTTCGGGGTGACCAACGCCTATGTCCAGCCCGAGCGCCTGGGCGCCGACCGCTGGCTGGCCCTGATCGGCGCCCATGATGCCTGGAACGGCCCGGTGTGCATCGTCGACTGCGGCACCGCCGTCACCCTGGACGCCATGCGCGGCGACGGCACCCACGAGGGCGGCCTGATCGTCCCCGGCCTGGCCCTGATGCAGGACAGCCTGAAGGAGAAGGCCAGCGGCATCGGCGACATCAGCCTCAACCCCGAGGCCCGCACCGGCCTGCTCGCCACCGACACCGGCAACGCCGTCATCGCCGGCAGTCTCTACAGCCTGGTCGCCCTGATCGAGCGGGTGGTGGGCGATCTCAGCCTGGAGTGGAAGGAGCCGGTGCAGTGCCTGGTCACCGGCGGCGACGCCGAACAGCTGCTGCCCCTGCTCACCGTGAAGGCCGAGCACTGCCCCGATCTGGTGTTCACCGGCATGGCCGTGGTGGCGCGCCAGAGCGGCGCGGCCCAGCCGCCCGCGAAAACCAGGGAAAAGAAGCGGGCGTGAAATGGAGCCTCTACATCCTGATCCTCGCGAACCTGCTGCTGTTCGCCTGGTGGTACCCGCCCACCGACAGCGTCGAGCAGACCCCGCCCGCGCCGCCGCTGCCGCCCGGCACCGAGCGCCTGGTGCTGCTGGAGGAGCAGGACGCCCGGCGCCTGGCGGCAGCCGCGGAAGCCGCGCCCGCTGCTGAAGCGTCGGAGGAAGCGGCCGCAGACGAAGCCGCGTCCGTGCCGATTGAATCGCCGGCCCCCGAACCGCTGCCCGACCTGGTTCAGGCCCCGCCCGAACCCGGGCCGGCTCCCGGGGTGGAACCCGAACCTGAAGCGGAACCGCAATTCGAACCGGACGTCGCGCCCGCAGAATCGCCAGCACCCGAACTGCAACCCGAGGTTCCCACCCAACTCGCGTCGGAACCGGAAATCGATGCGGCACCCGAACCCGAACCCGAACCCGAACCCGAACCCGAACCCGAACCGGTCATCGCCTGCCTCCGCGTCGGCCCCTTCGCCGACGAGGCCGCCGCCAATGCCGTGCGCGAACGCCTGACAGCCATCGGCCTGGAGCCGCAGCAGCGCAGCGAAGCCGTCCAGCAGCCCGCCGGCTACTGGGTCTACCTCTCGGCCCGCCCCATCGACGAGGCCCGCGCCGTCGTCGAGGACCTGTCTCGCCAGGGCATCGAGGACTACTTCATCGGCCGCCAGAACTTCATCTCGCTGGGCGTGTTCTCCGACCGCGCCACCGCCGAGCGCCGCCGCGCGGAGATCGAGCAGTACGGTTACCAGCCCCAGGTCGAACAGCGCTTCCGCACCACCAGCCGGTACTGGCTCGACCTCGAGGCCCCCGAACCCGACCTGCCAAGCGAGGCCCAGTGGAACGACTGGCTCGGCCAGTACCCCGACGCCAGCCCCCAACCCAGACCCTGCCAATAAACACAAAATCCCCTCTCCCTTGATGGGAGCACCCAAACAGCGGGCATAAAAGGGCAGGGTGAGGGTGAAACGGCGGAAGCAGCAGTCAAAAGGAAAAGCCAGAGGCAAACGCACCACCGTTTGCCCACCCCGCCCCCATCCCCTAGAATAGCCCCGTCCAATCAACATCCTGCCGGCATAGCACAACTGGTAGTGCAACTGATTTGTAATCAGTAGGTTGGGAGTTCGAGTCTCTCTGCCGGCACCATATTCGCCCAATTGGTTTGCTTCTTACCTTTCAGTAGTAATAAGCAAACTCCATCTGCAGATAATCATCATCCCGGATACTCCCCAGCGTATCGCTCGCCTCAAGATTCGAGGTCGCCCGCGCCTCCAGGCTGAGCTTCCACTGGCTGCCGAAGCGGCGGCTGGCTTCCAGGTTGTAGAAGCGCTGGTCGCCGTTCTCGTCGAACACCACCCCGAACAGCAGTTCCGTTGAGTGCACGTCGTTGGGCGTCCAGCGCAGGCCCAGCATCAGGTCGTCCTGGAACAGGGTGGGGGCGGTATCATCGCGGGAGTCGTACAGGTATTCGGCCAGCAGACCGAGGTCGGCGCGGCTGTCGAGGATGCCGTAGAGGGTGTACTCGAAACCGCCGGCGGCGGCCTCGAAGCGTTCGTCCTGGCCGCCGCGGGTGAGCCATTCCAGTTTCCACAGCCAGCCGCCCAGGGTGGCCTGCAGGTCCAGGCTGGTCTGGTTGATGATGGGGTAGTAGGGGGTCAGCACCGGATTGCCGGCGCCGTCGGTGCCGGCCTGCAGGACGGGGTCGCGGCCGGTGCCCCAGAAGTGCGCCACGCCGATATCGAAGGGGCCGAAGTAGCGCGACCAGCGCACGGCGGCGTCGGTGTGCAGGTGGCGGGCGCCGGATTCGTATTCCACCTGTTCGGTGTCCACGTAGGGCTGGGTGCGCAGGCGGCCGTCAGGGCCGGGGAAGGTGCGCGGGCGGAAGCCCGGCAGCACGAACAGGTCCAGGGTACCCCAGTCGCGGATCAGGGCCAGGTTGATCATGGGCTGGCCGAGCCGGTCCTCGGTGTCGGTGTTCTCCACCAGATCGGTCTGGTTGATGATGTCGACCAGGTGCACTGTCTCGGTCACGCCCCAGAACACCCGGCGCACGCCGACGCGCAGTTCCCAGTCCTCGGCGGCGCGGATCCAGGCCAGTTCACGGATATCGAAATGGGTGCGCTCGTCGTCCTGCTGATCCAGGCGCAGGAAGGGGCGGAAGGTAAAGCTCTGGTCGCCGTTGTCCCATTCGCGGTAGTACTCGGGTTCGAAGGCGAGCGAGAAATTGGGGCCGTCGTGCTGGTCGGGATAGCGACCGTCGCGGGGGAAGACGCGGGTCTCCAGCGCGACGTAGCCACTCCAGTCCTGGTAGACGTCGGACTCGGTCGTCGCCTCCGGTGCGGGCGCGGCGGGCCGGGACGGGGCCGGGGCGATGACGGTCGGCGCGTCGGGTGCAGCGGGTTGATCGGGGGCGGGCGTGGACGGGGCCGGGGCGGCGGTTTCCGGTTCGGTTGGTTCGGGCAGCGGGCGGATGAAGCCGCTCTGGAAGCTGCCGCGCAGGCGGTTGAGCAGGGCAGCGGCCTCGGCCTGGTTGGGCAGGCGGCCGACCACCACGGCGTTGTAGTCGTGGTTGCCGGAAATCAGAGGCAACACCTGCACCGGGGCATAGCCTTGGTTCAGCAGGCGCAGGCGCAGCCGCTGGGCGTTGTCAGCATCGGTGAAGGCGCCGACCTGCACCCCGTAGTCGGCGGCGGCCGCGGGCAGGGCGATGCCGGCCAGGCAGGCGGCCAGGATCAGGCCGGGCAGGGTGCGGGTGCGGGGTCGGTTATGCATGTCCCTTGCTCTTATTGATTGAGTGTTCACAGACCCGAATGGCACTTAGTTAGCGTCATTGCGAGCACCCAGAGGGCATAAACGAAGCGTGGCAATCTCGTACTGCAGAATCAATTGGTTGGAGATTATTCGCTACGCTCACCCCTGCGGGGCCGCCCTACGGGCGTTCTGCGCTCGCAAGCTCGCTTGTGCCACGTCACTTTGCCCATAGAACCCCTGCGGGGTTCATTATGGGTACCTTACCCTGCGGGTCAAGGCATCCTCGCAATGACGAGCATTATTTGGTTTAACTAAGTGCCCTTCTTCACAGATCCTGTTTCAGCGGGCGCGCTTCAGGCTGTTCCGGTCAAAGTCTCTATCGGTCAGTCCGGTGCCGAATTGATAGTCGCTCCAGATCAGGCGGGTGGTCTTGCCGGTCTGGTGGTTCTCCATGTACATCTCGGCCGGGCGCCAGTACTGGTCCGCATACTGCTGGTAGCCGTGCAGGGTCAGGGTTTTCAGCCTGGCGTCCTTGCGGTCGTGGTAGACCGTCTGCAGCGGCTGATGGATCTGCTGATCGATCCAGACCACTTGGCGAGTATAGCCGGAGTGTTCATATTCCGGATAGCGCTCGATCACGAAGGTCGGCCGGCCGTTGTAGTCCTCTTCGCGCAGGAATCGGTAGCTGTACTTCTCCACTTCCTGCGAGGTGAGATCCTCGTAGGCGAATTCGCTGCCCATGAAGGGGCCGGACTTGTTGTTGGATGCAATGCGCTTCACCCGCTTGAGCGCAGGCAGATACAGCCACTGGTCGTCGGGCTTCAATGCATGGGTATGGCTGAGCAGGGCGGTGCCCTGCACGTCGCGCGGCTGATCGAAGATGATCAGACTCTTGTCGCCGTCGTCCTCGACTTCCAGAAACCGGGTGCGCAGCTCGCGGATGCTCTCCTCGCCCTGGCGGTTGCGCAGCACCATGCGCATGGCGGCGGTGTAGTCGCCCCAGCCGCTGTCGCGGCGATCCATCTCCTGCGCGATCGCCAGGCCGCGTGCTTCCGGACTCGGCTGATCCGCGGCCAGAGCCGGCGCCGGCAGTACCAGGATGGCCAGCAGGAGACGAGTAAACCAGCGTGAAATCATAAGCTTGACTCCGTTGATCTTGGGGGCGACCGGCCCCGGAACCGCTGTCTACTATACCGTCGGCACCGGGCCGGTGAAACGGGACCCGGTCACAGCGGGACTTGCACTGGCCGGATACCTGTATATAATCCCAGATAACTGTACAAATACTCAGTAGGTGTCCGATGAGCACACTCACCCCGCGCCAGAGCGAAATCCTCGACTACATCCGCGACTGCGTCGCCGAGTACGGCGCCCCGCCCACCCGGGCCGAGATCGCCGAGGCCTTCGGCTTCCGCTCCGCCAATGCCGCCGAGGAGCACCTCAAGGCGCTGGCACGCAAGGGCGTGATCGAGTTGATGTCCGGCTACTCGCGCGGCATCCGCCTGGTCGAGGACGGCCTGCCGCTGGTCGGCGAGGTGGCCGCCGGTTCGCCGCTTCTGGCCGCGGAGCATGTCGAGGAGCATGTGCGCCTTGACCCCGACTTCTTCCATCCGCGCGCCGACTACCTGCTGCGCGTGGTCGGGGACAGCATGCGCGATGCCGGCATCCTGGACGGCGACTTGCTGGCGGTGCACCGCACCGACCAGGTGCGCAACCAGCAGATCGTGGTGGCGCGGCTGGAGGGCGAGGTGACGGTCAAGCGCTTCCACAAGCGCGGCAACCGGGTCACCCTGCAGCCGGAGAACCCTGAGTTCAAACCCATTGAAGTCAACCTGCGTGAACAGGAACTCGCCATCGAGGGCCTGGGCGTGGGTGTCATCCGCCGGGATTGAGGAGCGCACCATGGAATCCACACTGCATCAATTGAACCCTGCACCCGCAGGCGATGCCGGGCGCGTCGTCACCACCGGCATCCCGGCCCTGGATGCCTGTCTGCCCGCGGGTGGCTGGCCGCGGGTCGGGCTGATCGAACTGCGGGTGGAGGATGCCGGTGCGGCCATGCTGCCGCTGCTGCTGCCGCACATGGCGCAGCTCAGCCAGGCTTCGCGCTGGCAGGCCTGGCTGTCGCCGCCCTTCGCGCCCTACCTGCCGGCGCTGGAACGCGCCGGGGTGGCGGCCGACCACCTGCTGCTGATCCGTCCGCGCAGTCACCAGAACGGCCTGGAGGTACTGGAGCGTGCCCTGGCGCTGGGCAATTTCGTCTCGGTGTTCGCCTGGCCGCTGGCCCAGGAGACCGACCTGATGCAGCGCCTGCGCGCCGCCGCCCAGCGCGGCCAGTGCCAGGCCTTCCTGTTCAGCACCCTGGCGGACGAGAAGGTGGCCGCCGATGTGGACCTGTGCCTGCGCGTGCGCAGCCATCCCGAAGGGCTGAGCATCGAACGTCTGTCGCCCCACGCCGGCCGCGCTCAGCCGGCCTCGGTGCTGCTGCGCCAGTAAGCCAATCCGTGTTCCCCTTACCCTCAGGGACGAGGGCCATTATTTTGTAAATCCGTCATCCCGGCGAAGGCCGGGATCCAGTACTGTAGGTCGGGTTAGCCCGTCAGGGCGTAACCCGACACGACACGATCCGCCGGCCTGTCGGGTTACGCTTCGCTAACCCGACCTACAGTACTTCGCGGGAATGACGGAAAAGGTGTTAATCAGAGATCCCTGTAGTCGTAATCATTTTCAAAATGCCGCGGGTCTTATCCCAGCTGCCGCCCCAGCGACTGGCCGTAGATCAGGATCGCCGGCAGCTGCACCGCGCCGGTAAGATGCCAGTGCAGTATCCTGCCCGGGGTGAGAGCCTCCCCCTGCATCGGCGCCAGCCGCCGCACCAGCCGCTGCCCGACCCAGGCCCAGATCAGGATCAATCCCAGCGCCAGCCAGCCCGGCGCCAGACTCACTTCCAGCTGCAGCCGCTGGCCCAGCCAGTGAAACAGCAGCGCCGTGGCCGCCAGGGCCTGGACCAGCAGTACCACGCCCGGCAGCTGCCCAAGTCCCGGCAGCAGCGGCAACAGCAGGCTGAGCAGGAACAGCAGGTTGATCAGATCGGTGATGCGGCCGTCCGCACTGAGCAGTTCCAGCATTCCCGGTGCCGTGGTCAGCCCGTAGGGCACGGGGTAGGCAAGGAGCAGGAATGCCAGCAGCGCCAGTACCTCGGCCAGCGGGATGAAGATATGGTCGGCGATCCAGGCGCTGGCCGGGTGCTGGTGGTAATGCGGCTCCAGCCGCAGTTCGGCCAGCGCGAACAGGCTGCTGACCAGGACGAAGGCCAGCAGGGCCAGCAGCAGGCGGGGCTGGAACAGCAGATCGACAAATGACATCGGGCGCGGGTCTCCACCCTGCGGTTGTTATTGGTTTGTGCAGGGCGGATTCTACCGCTGCAGCATCCGGGCGTCCTGCACCGTGGCGTGGCGCGCGGCTGCTTCGGCGGTGCGCATGGGTCCGGTTGCCCGAAACCTGCGTGTCTCGAGCGGGCCGCGCGCCCTGCCAGTTCGCCCCATTCGGGAGCGGTTCGGGGCGGCGCTGCACCATGGATGTGCAATTACAGCGGTCCTCTTCTGCTGCGATTTTTCATCATACTGTTTTATATCCCTTTAATTCCCGGGCACGATTACTGCTTCCCTGTGGCGCAATTCGAACAACGACAGTGCACGAGGGGACACAATGGAAGCATTCCAGTCGGGAACCGACGTACTCTTCATCCTGCTCGGCGCCATCATGGTGCTGGCCATGCATGCGGGCTTCGCCTTTCTCGAGGTGGGCACGGTGCGGGCAAAGAACCAGGTCAACGCCCTGGTCAAGATCATCAGCGACTTCGCGGTGTCGACCATTGCCTACTTCTTCATCGGCTACGGGATCGCCTACGGGCTGGGTTTTCTCGATCCGGCCGAGGCGCTGATCTTCAACAACGGCTATGAACTGGTGAAATTCTTCTTCCTGCTCACCTTCGCCGCGGCCATTCCCGCCATCATTTCCGGCGGCATCGCCGAGCGCGCCCGCTTCTATCCCCAGCTCGCGGCCACCTTTGCGCTGGTCGCCCTGATCTATCCCTTGTTCGAGGGCCTGGTCTGGAACGGCAACTTCGGTTTTCAGGGCTGGCTGGAACAGACCTTCGGCGTCGGCTTCCATGACTTCGCCGGCTCGGTGGTGGTGCATGCCATGGGCGGCTGGCTGGCGCTGACGGCGGTGCTGCTGCTGGGGCCGCGCCACGGCCGCTACGGCAAGAATGGCGAGATGTATGCCCATCCCCCGTCCAGCATCCCCTTCCTGGCGCTGGGGGCCTGGATCCTCACCGTGGGCTGGTTCGGCTTCAATGTGATGTCGGCCCAGACCGTGGAGGCGATCAGCGGCCTGGTGGCGGTGAACTCGCTCATGGCCATGGTCGGGGGTGTACTGGCGGCCCTGTTCGTGGGTCGCAACGACCCGGGCTTCGTGCACAACGGACCGCTGGCCGGGCTGGTGGCCATCTGCGCCGGCTCCGATCTGATGCATCCGCTCGGGGCGCTGGCCACCGGTGCGGTGGCGGGCGCCCTGTTCGTCTGGACCTTCACCCTGACCCAGAACCGCTGGAGGATCGACGACGTGCTTGGTGTCTGGCCGTTGCACGGCCTGTGCGGCGCCTGGGGTGGCATCGCCGCCGGCATTTTCGGCAGCACCGCGCTGGGCGGTCTGGGCGGGGTCAGCCTGCCCGTGCAGCTGATCGGCACCCTGGCCGGTATCGGCATCGCCCTGATCGGCGGCTTCCTGGTCTATGGCCTGATCCGTATGATTGTCGGCCTGCGCCTGACCCAGGAAGAGGAATACCTGGGCGCGGATCTGAGCATCCATCGCATCAGCGCCACTCCACCCTATGAATGAAGCAGGCGCTGATTGATTTCCTTTCGTCATCCCGGTACCGGCTTCGCCGGCATGACGGATTGATCAGAGCATCCTGAACATTGACCCCGACACCGGAATGCTGGCACACTCCCCAACATGAATTTGAATCGCTACTTCCTGCTGAACGTCCATCGCAACGCGGTCTGGCTGCGCTGCATGGCCCGTCATGGCTGGAGGAACCGGTACTAGTTATTACCGAATAAAGTCAGCAGTTCCGTTCCGAAGGCCACAGTTCACTCTGTGGCCTTTTTCGTTTTTCGGGAGAAGAAAAATGTCCGTGCCGGCGGCTTATCTCGGGGTGATATTGATCTGGTCGACCACGCCGCTCGCCATCCAGTGGAGCGGTGAGGGGGGCGGCTTCCTGTTCGGCGTGACCGCGCGCATGCTGCTGGGCGCGCTGCTGTGCCTGGCCCTGATGGGTGCGCTCAGCATCCCCCTGCCGCGCCACCGCCGCGCCTGGCTGGCCTACCTGGCCGCCGGCCTGAGCATCTATACCGCCATGCTGTCGGTGTACTGGTCGGCCCAGTTCATCCCTTCGGGACTGATCTCGGTGGTGTTCGGGCTGGCGCCCATCGCCACCGGCCTGATGGCGGCACTGTGGTTGGAGGAGAGCGCCTTCACTCCCGGGCGACTGCTGGGCATGCTGCTGGGGCTGGGCGGCCTCGGCGTCATCTTCGAGGTCGGCGGCAATCTGGGCGATCAGGCGGTCTACGGCATCGCCGGCGTGACCCTGGCGGTGATACTGCACTCGGCCAGTGCCGTCTGGATCAAGCGTATCGATGCCGGCCTGCATCCGCTGTCACAGACCGGCGGCGGGCTGCTGGTGGCCGCGCCCCTGTATGCCCTGACCTGGGGGCTGGTCGACGGTGGCCTGCCGGCGGGCGTGAGCGAGCGCGCCCTGCTGTCGATCCTGTATCTGGCGCTGATGGGCTCGGTGCTCGGCTTCATGCTCTACTACTATGCGCTCAAGCATCTGGCCGCGACCCGGCTGGCGCTGATCCCGTTGATCACGCCGGTGCTGGCCCTGTTGCTGGGAGCGGTGTTCAACGGCGAGACGCTCACGCCGCGCATGCTGCTGGGCGTGGCCGTGGTGCTGGCCGGTCTGGTGGCCTACCAGTGGGGCGACCGGCTGTGGCCGGCCCGCCGGCAGGCCCTGGCCGAGGAGGAAGCCGGCTAGTCGTCGCGCACCGGTTCGCGACTGAAGCCGACCGCGGCGGCGATGCCGGCCAGCAGCAGGCCGAGCAGCACCAGCAGCGGGCCGATGCCGGTGTCCAGCACCTGTATGGCCCAGCCCTGGCGGAAAATCACGCCCAGATAGAGCATGCCGGAGTGCAGCAGTGCGCCCAGGATGAAGCTCCAGCTGATGGCTTGCTTCCACCACAGCGGCACGGTGAGAAAGCCCAGGGTCAGGCCGGCCAGGATGTTGAGCACGGACTCGAGATTGCCGTGGGTGTGCGGACCGCCCTTGATCTCGTCGAGCTGGGCCTCGCTCTGCAGCATGCGGTTCAGATCCAGCAGCGCCCGGGTGTTGCTGCGGGCGATGGCGTCGGCGTCCATGGGTTCCAGGTCCTGCTCGAAATCGTTGCTGGCCATCAGCTGCAGTTCCGACATGCTCTGCTGCTTGGTCGCGCCGGCCTCACCGACCTCGGGAATGACCTTGGTGACCATGTAGGGACCGAGGGCGGCGGTCAGGACCAGGTAGAGAAAACCGAAGACGATATTCTTTCTGCCGATCATGAGTCCTCCTCGTGCTTGCTGCGGTTTTAGACGTTAAGCTTAGTGCATCAGGTTCTGATTGCTATTCATGATGCAGGGGAGGTAGTGATGCGCGCTTATGTCATCAACCGCTTCGGCGGCCCGGAGGTGTTCGAGCCCGCCGAACTGCCGCGCCCCGAGCCCGGTCCGGGCCAGGTGCTGATCCGGGTGGCGGCGAGCAGTGTGAATCCGGTCGACTGCAAGATCCGCCGTGGCGACGTGCCGGTGGGGCCGGAGTTTCCGGCCGTACTGCACGCCGATGTCGCCGGGGTGGTGGAGGCGGTCGGCGCGGGCGTGACCGCCTTCCGCCCCGGCGCCGAAGTCTACGGCTGCGCCGGCGGCCTGAAGGGCCGGCCGGGGGCGCTGGCCGAATACATGCTGGCCGATGCCGAACTGCTGGCGCCGAAACCGAAGAGTCTGTCGCTGGAGGAGGCCGCGGTGCTGCCGCTGGTGGCGATCACCGCCTGGGAGGCGATGATCGAGAAGGGCCGGGTGCAGGCGGATGATTTCGTGCTGGTTCACGGCGGTACCGGCGGTGTCGGCCACATGGCCGTGCAGCTGGCACGCTGGGGCGGCGCGCGGGTGGCGGCCACCGCCAGCGAGGCGGCCAAGCGCGAGCAGGCGCAGCAACTGGGCGCGGACTGCGTGATCGACTATCGCCAGGAGACAGTGAGCCAGTATGTCGAGCGCTGCACCGGCGGGCGCGGCTTCGACCTGGTGTTCGACACCGTGGGCCAGCCGGCGCTGGACCAGTCCATCGAGGCCGCCGCACTCAAGGGCCGGGTGGTGACCATCGCCGGGCGCTCCACCCTGGACATCAAGCCGGCCTTCCAGAAGAGCCTGAGCCTGCACACGGTGTTCATGCTGATCAACATGCTGCACGACTACGACAAGGCCGCGCACGGCAATATCCTGCGTGAGATCGCCGGCCTGGTCGACAGCGGCCGGGTGCGGCCGCTGATTCACGAGCAGCGCTTCGGCTTCTCCGAGGTTGCGCAGGCCCATGCCCTGCTGGAATCCGGCCGGGCCATGGGCAAGATCAGCCTGGTGGCGGACTGGGGCTGAGTCTCTGCTGCATAACGCTTCCCGTCATCCCGGCGCAGGCCGGGATCCAGTAGCCGCGGCGGTCGCTGGATTACTCGGTTCGCTCGCCCTTCGCACCCATGGGGCATAAAGGCTGCCCTTGCGGGCGTTCAACGCGCAGGCGCTTTTGTCCGGCCTGCGCCGGAATGACGGAAAATATGCGGATGCGGAGAGTGTCGGCCGGTTGGGCTGAGTCCGGAGAGGCCTGAGCTGCGTAAACCGCAAAAGGTTCAGGCGCGCCTGAGCACCCGCAGCCAGCGCCACAGGTTGAGCAGGCTGGCGAAGGAGGCCGCGACATAGGTCATGGCCGCCGCGCGCAGGATGCTGTGCGCCGCCCGCTGGTCGGGCGCGGGCACATAGCGCCCGGCCTTGAGCAGCGGCAGGGCGCGGTTGAAACTGGCATCGAACTCCACCGGCAGCGTGATCAGGTGCACCAGGGCCGCGGCGCCGAAGCTGAGCAGGGCGCCGACGAGCAGCAGCAGGCCGCTGGAGGGTGCCCGGGTCAGCACCGCGATGACCGGGATGGCGAAGAACAGCACATTGCCCAGCTGCTGGGCGGTGTTGGCCAGCGGCACCAACCGGTGGCGCAGGTTCAGCCAGCGATAGTTGCCGGCGTGCTGGATGGCGTGGCCGACCTCGTGCGCGGCCACCACCACCGCCGTGAGCGAGCGGCCGTGGAAGTTGTCCGGACTCAGCCGCACGGTGCGGCTGGTGGGATCGTAGTGATCGCCGCGTTCGGTTTCCTCCACGCCGACCTGGTCCAGCTGCAGCCGCTGCAGCAGATGTCGGGCAAACTCGCCGCCGGTGCCGGGGAAGTCCTCGCGCTCGGCGCTGTGACGGCGCATCACCCACTGTACCCACAGCTGCGGGCCGAACAGCAGGGCAAGCACGATGATGAGCAGAATGACGAGATGCATGATGTAGTGACCATCCGGCCGCGGAGGCCGCAATGAAGTTCTGCAGCGAATGCGCCGCCCCGGTCAGTTTGCAGATACCGGCGGGCGACGACCGGCCGCGCTATGTCTGCGACAGCTGCCGCACCATACATTACCAGAACCCGAACATCGTCGCCGGCTGCATCGCCGAATGGGAGGGCCGGGTGCTGCTGTGCCGGCGCGCCATCGAGCCGCGTTACGGCCTGTGGACTCTGCCGGCCGGGTTCATGGAGTTGGGTGAGACCACCCAGCAGGCGGCGGCGCGCGAGACCCTGGAGGAGACCAACGCCCGGGTCGCGCTGGATGCCCTCTACGCCGTGTTCAACCTCCCGCACATCGACCAGGTCTACATGCTGTTTCGCGGCCGTCTGCAGGCCCCGGATTTCAGCGCCGGGCAGGAAAGTCTCGAGGCGGCCCTGTTCGACCGCGACGACGTGCCCTGGGATGCGCTCGCCTTCCAGGTGGTGGCGGAGACGCTGAAGCTGTATTTCGAGGAACAGCCGGGCGGCCGGTACGGCCTGCACCTGGGGGACATCGAACGGCTGTCACACGAGCCGCCGCGCTACCGGATCCGTTATCTGTAGGCCGTGAACCGCTGCGGAGGGTCTATACTCAGGGACAGGTAATACAAGTGTGGCATGGAGGACATCCCATGAGCATGGCACAACATGTCAGTCGTTATCTGATCGAGCACGAGATCCCCTACGAACTGCTGACCCACCCGCACACCATGAGCAGCCTGGAAACGGCGGCGCAGGCCCACGTTCCCGGCGACTGCATGGCCAAGCCGGTGATTCTGCACGACGATCAGGGCTACCTGATGGCGCTCATCCCCGCCACCCACCGGCTGGATCTGCAGGCGCTGGATGCGCACCTGCACCGGCACGTGGAACTGGCCGATGAGCCCGAACTGGCGTCATTGTTCGAGGACTGCGAACTGGGTGCGATGCCGGCGCTGGGGCCGGCCTATGGACTGCGCACCCTGGTCGACCGGCAGCTGGCCGAGCAGCCGGACATCTATTTCGATGCCGGCGATCACGAGCGCCTGGTGCATGTGGACGGTGAGGCCCTGTTCGAGCAGATGGACGGCATCGAACTCGGGGAGTTCAGCCGCCATATGTGACGGCTGTTCGGCCTGAGCCGGGGTCAGCCCGGCTGGCGCGGTCCCCGGCCGATGGAGTAGTAGGTGTAGCCCATGGTGGCCATCTGGGCCGGGTCGTAGATATTGCGGCCGTCGACCAGCACCGGCTCGTTCAGGCTGTCGCGGATCTGGAAGAAATCCGGGCTGCGGAATTCCTTCCATTCGGTGATCACCACCAGGGCATCGGCCCCATCCACCGCCGCCATGGCCGAGTCGCACAACACCAGATCCCCGCGTTCGCCATAGAGGCGCCCGCATTCCTCCATCGCCACCGGGTCATAGGCCCGGACCCGCGCCCCGGCCGCCCACAGGGCCTCCATCAGCACCCGGCTGGAGGCCTCGCGCATGTCGTCGGTGTTGGGCTTGAAGGCCAGGCCCCACAGGGCGATGGTGCGGCCGCCGAGATCGCCGAAGTGCTGCTGGAGCTTGGTGAAGGGCACCTGCTTCTGGCGCTCGTTGACGTTTTCCACCGCGCCGAGCAGTTCGGCATGGTAGCCGCAGTCGCGCGCCGTTCGCTCCAATGCCTTGACATCCTTGGGAAAACAGGAGCCTCCGTAACCGGCGCCCGGGTAGATGAACTGGTAGCCGATGCGCGGATCGGAGCCGATGCCGACGCGCACCTGTTCGATGTCCGCGCCCAGCCGCTCGGCCAGGTTGGACAGTTCGTTCATGAAGCTGATCTTGGTGGCCAGGATGGCGTTGGCGGCGTACTTGGTCAGTTCAGCCGAGCGGATGTCCATGGCCAACAGGCGGTCGTGGTTGCGGTTGAAAGGGGCATAGAGCGCGCGCAGCAGTTCCGCGGTGCGCGGGTTGTCGGTGCCGACCACGATGCGGTCCGGGCGCATGAAATCGTTGATGGCCGCGCCTTCCTTGAGGAATTCCGGGTTGGAGACCACGTCGAACTCGACCTGGACCCCGCGTCCGGCCAGGGCCTGGCCGATACGTTCCCGCACCCGGTCGGCGGTACCGACCGGCACGGTCGATTTGTTGACCACGATGCGGTATTCCTGCAGCTGCTCGCCGATCGCGCCGGCCACCGCGAGCACATGCTGCAGATCGGCCGATCCGTCCTCGTCGGGGGGCGTGCCCACGGCGATGAACTGGAACAGGCCATGGGCGACGCCCTCGGCCGGATCCAGGGTGAAGCGCAGCCGGCCGGCCCGGCTGTTTTCCTCCACCATCCGCTCCAGGCCGGGCTCGTAGATGGGAATCTCCCCCCGCTGCAGCCGCTCGATCTTGTCCGGATCGATATCGACGCACAGAACCTCGTTGCCCACCTCTGCCAGGCAGGCGCCGGTGACCAGGCCCACATAGCCGGAACCGTAGATCGTGACCTTCATGCTGTCCCCAGATTGGTATCTATTTAATTTTTATTGAAAACCGAGGTCGGACTGCCGAGCCCGGCCCGAGATCGGCCGCGGCCGCCGGCGCAGCCGGCGAGGTCCCGGCAGACCCCTCGCGGCATGCTAGCAAAGGCGCCCGGGCCGGTCACGGATTTTTCCGGATAAATTATTCGCTTGATCGGCATCGGGAGTTGACACCGGCGGGTGACTTAACCAAAATACGCTGCTTCGTTTTGGAGGGGTTCCCGAGCGGCCAAAGGGGGCAGACTGTAAATCTGCTGGCTCAGCCTTCGGAGGTTCGAATCCTCCCCCCTCCACCAGGTGATTGTTAAACGTCACGCGCAGCGTGACGGCCCGGAGGGCGGAGGGCCAGGGAACTCCCCGGGATGCGGGGCCCGGGTCCCGGAATTGCGCGGGTGTAGTTCAATGGTAGAACCTCAGCCTTCCAAGCTGATGATGTGGGTTCGATTCCCATCACCCGCTCCAAGGGTAGTGTCAGGATGTGCCTGCAGGAACGGGTTGTGATCACCCCGCTCCGCGGTCTGCATCCGGCAGCTGAATTCAAGCCCATATAGCTCAGTCGGTAGAGCACTTCCTTGGTAAGGAAGAGGTCACCAGTTCAAATCTGGTTATGGGCTCCATATTAAATTAGTAACCTGAAAGACGCTGGCCGTCTTGTCGAGCAAAAACGAGTGGGAGATCTTCCATGTCCAAGGAAAAATTTGAGCGAACGAAGCCGCACGTGAACGTGGGAACGATAGGTCACGTGGACCATGGTAAGACGACGCTGACGGCGGCGCTGACGAAGGTGGGTGCCGAGAAGATGGGCGGCGAGTTCCGGGCCTACGATCAGATCGACAATGCCCCGGAAGAGCGTGCGCGCGGGATCACGATTGCCACCGCTCACGTGGAGTACGAGACGGACGCGCGCCACTACGCGCACGTGGACTGCCCCGGTCACGCCGACTATGTGAAGAACATGATCACCGGTGCCGCGCAGATGGACGGCGCGATCCTGGTGGTGAGTGCGGCCGACGGCCCGATGCCGCAGACCCGCGAGCACATCCTGCTGGCGCGTCAGGTGGGTGTGCCCTCGATCGTGGTGTACATGAACAAGGCCGACCAGGTGGATGATCCGGAGCTGCTGGAGCTGGTGGAGATGGAGATCCGCGATCTGCTGTCTTCCTATGATTTCCCCGGCGACGACACCCCGATCATTACCGGTTCGGCGCTCAAGGCGCTGGAAGGCGACACCTCGGAGATCGGCGTGCCGTCGATCGAGAAGCTGCTGGAGGCGCTGGACAGCTACATTCCGGTGCCGGAGCGTCCGGTGGACCAGCCGTTCCTGATGCCGATCGAGGACGTGTTCTCGATTTCGGGTCGCGGCACGGTGGTGACCGGTCGTATCGAGCGCGGCATCGTCAAGGTGGGCGACGAGGTGGAGATCGTGGGCATGCGCGACACCACCAAGACCACGGTGACGGGTGTGGAGATGTTCCGCAAGCTGCTGGACTCGGGCGAGGCGGGCGACAACGTGGGCGTGCTGCTGCGCGGGACCAAGCGTGACGATGTGGAGCGCGGTCAGGTGCTGTGCGTGCCGGGTTCGATCACGCCGCACACCAAGTTCGAGTGCGAGGTGTACGTGCTCTCCAAGGATGAGGGCGGTCGTCACACCCCGTTCTTCAACGGTTATCGTCCGCAGTTCTATTTCCGCACGACGGACGTGACGGGTGCGTGCGATCTGCCGGAAGGCGTGGAGATGGTGATGCCGGGCGACAACGTGAAGATGACGGTGTCGCTGATTGCGCCGATCGCGATGGAAGAGGGTCTGCGCTTCGCCATTCGCGAAGGCGGCCGTACCGTGGGCGCCGGCGTGGTCTCCAAGATCATCGAGTGAGGTGTAAGGAGTGAGACGTGAGGAGGGGATGTTCTCCTCACGCCTCGCTGAAATTTATAGGGCAGTAGCTCAATTGGCAGAGCGGCGGTCTCCAAAACCGCAGGTTGGGGGTTCGATTCCCTCCTGCCCTGCCACTTAACTGGGGCAGGTGCCGGCCGTTAGGGCCGGACAACAATGCCGGGCTCCCAAACAGGTACACCTGGCCGCTGGCTATGAATGCTAAGGTAGAAACCGAAGGCTCGAAACTGGATACCGCGAAAATGGTGCTGGCCGTTGCGCTTCTCCTCGGAGGCGTGGCCGGCTTTTATCATTTTGCCGACTACAACCTGCTGTTCCGCGTGCTGGGGCTGCTGGCTGTCGTGGGCGTGGTGCTGTTCATCTTTGCGCAGACTGCCAAGGGTGCCCAGGCGATCGGTTTCATCGGCAGTGCCCGTATGGAAGTGCGCAAGGTGGTCTGGCCGAGTCGGCAGGAGACCATTCAGACGGCGTTGATCGTGTTCGCGATGGTCATCATTGTGGGTTTGATTCTGTGGCTGCTGGACAAGCTCCTGTTCTGGCTGGTCGGCTGGATAACCGGATAAGGGGCGGTTGAGGATGGCTAAGCGTTGGTATGTCGTACACGCCTACTCGGGGTTCGAGAACCAGGTCAAGCGTTCGCTTGAGGAGCGTGTTGCCCGCAGCGGCATGCAGGAGAGGTTCGGCGAGATCCTGGTCCCGACCGAGGAAGTCGTGGAAATGCGCGAGGGGCAGAAGCGCAAGAGCGAGCGCAAATTCTTTCCCGGCTATGTCCTGGTGCAGATGGAGATGGACGACGAGACCTGGCACCTGGTCAAGGATGTGCCCAAGGTCATGGGCTTCATCGGCGGTACCAGTGATCGTCCGGCGCCGATCTCCGATCGCGAGGCCGACCAGATCCTGAACCGGATCCAGGAGGGCGTGGAGAAGCCGCGGCCCAAGGTCCTGTTCGAGGTGGGCGAGGTGGTACGCGTCACCGACGGCCCCTTCAACGATTTCAACGGCGTGGTGGAAGAGGTCAACTACGAGAAGAGCCGGCTGCGCGTGGCCGTGCTCATCTTCGGCCGTTCCACGCCGGTCGAGTTGGAGTTCAGTCAGGTAGAAAAAGCCTGACGGCCAGATACAAGAGGCAGGATACAGGTTACAAGTTGAAAACCGGATGAACGCGCTTGGCTCTGCGTCAATGCCGACCGCTGGCAGCTGGTCCAAACGGTTTCTACTTGCAACTTGTGTCTCTATTTAACCGGGGAGCCTCCGGAGATCGGGACAAACCCGAATCATAACGAGGCGTTCGCACCCACAGGAGAAGCGAAATGGCAAAGAAAGTCGAAGCCTACATCAAGCTGCAGGTTGCAGCCCAGGAGGCGAACCCCTCGCCGCCGGTCGGCCCTGCGCTGGGCCAGCACGGCGTGAACATCATGGAGTTCTGCAAGGCCTTCAACGCCCAGACCCAGGATGTTGAGAAGGGGCTGCCGATCCCGGTGGTGATCACCGTCTACAACGATCGCAGCTTCACCTTCGTCATGAAGACGCCTCCGGCCGCGATCCTGCTGAAGAAGGCCGCTGGCATCAGCAAGGGCAGTCCCGTGCCGAACACCCAGAAGGTGGGTAAGGTGACCCGGGCGCAGCTCGAGGAGATCGCTCAGACCAAGATGCAGGACCTGAATGCCGCTGACCTGGACGCGGCCGTGCGCATCATAGCCGGCAGCGCCCGCAGCATGGGCCTGGACGTCGAGGAGGCTTGATCATGGCAAAACTTTCCAAACGTATGAAGGCCATCCGCGAGAAGGTCGAGCCGGGCAAGCTGTATCCCATCGATGACGCGTTCAGTCTGCTGAAGGAGTTGAGCGGGGCCAAGTTCAAGGAATCCGTCGATGTCGCGGTCAACCTCGGCGTCGACCCGCGCAAGTCGGACCAGGTGGTGCGCGGTTCCACCGTGCTGCCCAACGGCACCGGCCAGAGCGTGCGCGTGGCGGTGTTCGCCCAGGGTGCCAACGCCGATGCGGCGAAGGACGCCGGCGCCGACGTGGTCGGCTTCGAGGACCTGGCCGAGAGCATCAAGGGCGGCAACCTGGACTTCGACGTGGTCATCGCCACCCCCGACGCCATGCGCGTGGTCGGTCAGCTGGGTCAGATCCTGGGGCCGCGCGGCCTGATGCCCAATCCCAAGGTCGGCACCGTGGCCACCGATGTGGCCGCCGCAGTGAACAACGCCAAGGCCGGTCAGGTGCGCTACCGTACCGACAAGGCCGGCATCATCCACTGCACTATCGGCAAGGTGGATTTCGATGTCGACGCCCTGAAGGGCAACCTGGAAGCCCTGCTGGCCGACCTGCGCAAGGTCAAGCCCGCCGCGGCCAAGGGGATTTATATGAAGAAGGTGACCGTGTCCACCACCATGGGCCCGGGCATCGCTGTCGACCAGGCCACGCTCGCTTCCTGAGCGGGCGGGTCCCGCGGGGGCGGCTGCGGCCGCGCCCGCACGCAACAGACTTTGTGGCACGCCGCTGTCTTCCGGCAGCGGTTTGTCGTCAAAGACCGCAGGCGCGAGGGGTCAGCCCCGAGCTTAATCTCTGACAGCCTGCGCAGACGGTGTCGCCAAGACGGTTTTTTCTGAAACTTGTCCTCGGCCACCGTAACGGGGAACGGATCCCGCAAGGGATTGTTCCATAAGTGAAACCGGATACAGATTCGCTCTGTATCGCAGGAGGTAACTGATGGCACTGAGTCTTGAGCAGAAGAAGACCGTGGTTGCCGAGGTGTCCCAAGTGGCCGCAAGCGCCTATTCCGCCGTGGCGGCGGAATATCGCGGTCTGACCGTGGACCAGATGACCGCGCTGCGCCGCAAGGCGCGGGAAAACGGCGTCTATGTCCGGGTCGTGAAGAACACCCTGGCCCGTCGTGCCGTTCAGGGCACCGAGTTCGAGTGCATTTCAGACAGCCTGGTGGGCCCGCTGATGCTGGCCTTCTCCCAGGAGGATCCGGGCGCTGCCGCCCGTGTGGTCAAGGACTTCACCAAGGAGACTGACAAGCTCCAGGTCAAGTTTCTTGCCCTCAGCGGCAAACTGCTCCCGGCCAACGATCTGGAACGCCTGGCCAAGCTGCCGACTCGCGATGAAGCCCTGGCAATCCTGATGATGCTGATGAAGGCCCCGACCGAGAAGCTGGCCCGCACCCTCAACGAGGTGCCGGGCAAGCTGGTTCGCACCGTGGCGGCCATCCGCGATCAGAAGGAACAGGCGGCCTGACCCGGTTCAAAAATTTGACGCCCCTTGCGGGCTTGTGGACAAGTATTAGGAGTGATTACCATGGCAGTTTCCAAAGAAGACATCCTGGACACCATCGCCAACATGAGCGTGATGGAAGTCGTTGAACTCGTTGAGGCGATGGAAGAGAAGTTCGGTGTTTCCGCCGCCGCTGCCGTGGCTGCCGCCCCGGCTGCCGCCGGGGGTGGCGAAGCCGCTGCCGCCGAGGAGAAGACCGAGTTCGACGTGGTTATGACCAGCTTCGGTTCCAACAAGGTCGGCGTGATCAAGGTCGTCCGCGGCATCACCGGCCTGGGTCTGAAGGAAGCCAAGGACATGGTCGAGGGCGCGCCCTCCACCATCAAGGAAGGCGCTTCCAAGGACGAGGCCGAAGACATCAAGAAGCAGCTTGAAGAGGCTGGTGCAAGCGTCGAGGTCAAGTAATATCAGATTGGCATTCGAGACATGGGTGGCGCCCCGTTCGCGGGGCGCTTCACTCAGCACCGGGGAAAGCTCCGGCTGGTGGCGAAACTGAGCTGCCGGCCTTTTTCTGTTTGTTGACGCTACAAGCGCCAGGTCCAGGTTCGCGGTCTCTTCAGCGTCCCTGCTGCCCGGCACCCCAGTACCTGCATTTATTCGAGAGGAACACCGATGGGCTACAGCTTCACCGATAAGAAACGTATTCGCAAGGATTTCGGCAAGCGACCCAGTATTCTCCAGGTCCCGTACCTGCTGGCGACACAGATCGAGTCCTATGAGCGTTTTCTGCAGACCGGTCAGGGTGGTGCGGAGCAGCGCGAGGACTGCGGTCTGCATGCGGCCTTCTCCTCGGTGTTCCCGATCCAGAGTTATTCCGGCAACGCTGCCCTGGAATATGTCAGTTACCGTCTCGGCACCCCGACCTTCGACGTCAAGGAGTGCCAGCTGCGCGGCATGACCTACGCCGCGCCCCTGCGCGCGCTGGTGCGCCTGATCATCTATGACAAGGAGTCCTCGGCCGAGAACAAGCCGATCAAGGACATCAAGGAGCAGGAGGTCTACTTCGGCGAGATGCCGCTGATGACCGAGAACGGCACCTTCGTCATCAACGGCACCGAGCGCGTCATCGTCTCCCAGCTGCACCGTTCGCCGGGCGTGTTCTTCGACCACGACAAGGGCAAGACCCACTCCTCCGGCAAGCTGCTGTATTCCGCGCGGGTCATTCCCTACCGCGGCTCCTGGCTGGACTTCGAGTTCGACCCCAAGGACTGCCTGTTCGTGCGTATCGACCGTCGCCGCAAGCTGCCGGCGACCATTCTGCTGCGCGCGCTGGGTTACGAGGTCGAGCAGATCCTGGATATCTTCTTCGATACCAACACCTTCCACATCGGCAAGAACGAGATCAAGCTGGACCTGGTGCCTGAGCGCCTGCGCGGTGAAACCGCCATCTTCGACATCAGGATCGGCAATGACGTGCTGGTCGAGGAAGGCCGCCGCATCACCGCCCGTCACATCCGCGAACTGGATCAGGCCGGGGTGAAGAGCCTGGTCGTGCCCGAGTCCTACCTGGTCGGCAAGGTGCTGTCGCACAACGTGGTGGACAAGGCCAGCGGCGAGATCATCGCCAATGCCAACGACGAGCTCACCGAAGAGTTGGTCGCGAAGCTGCGCGAGGCCGGCATCAAGCAGGTCAAGACCCTCTATACCAATGACCTGGACCGCGGTCCCTACATCTCCGAGACCCTGCGCATCGACCCGACCGCCAGCGAACTGGAGGCCCAGGTCGAGATCTACCGCATGATGCGTCCGGGTGAGCCGCCGACCAAGGAAGCGGCCCAGAACCTGTTCAACAACCTGTTCTTCACCGAGGACCGCTACGACCTGTCCGCGGTCGGCCGGATGAAGTTCAACCGCCGGGTCGGCCGCGACGAGGTCGAGGGCCCGGGCGTGCTCTACGACGGCGTCTACTTCAAGACCCGCACCGACGAGGCGTCGAAGACGCTGGTCGAGCAGCACGGCGATAACTCCGACATCATTGCCGTGATGAAGGCCCTGGTCGACATCCGCAACGGCAACGGTTTCGTCGACGACATCGATCACCTGGGCAACCGCCGCATCCGCTGTGTCGGCGAGATGGCCGAGAATGTCTTCCGCATCGGTCTGGTGCGCGTCGAGCGCGCGGTCAAGGAGCGTCTGTCCATGGCCGAGAGCGAGGGCCTGATGCCGCAGGAGCTGATCAACGCCAAGCCGGTGGCCGCCGCGATCAAGGAATTCTTCGGCTCCTCGCAGCTGTCCCAGTTCATGGACCAGAACAACCCGCTGTCCGAGGTCACCCACAAGCGCCGCGTCTCTGCGCTCGGCCCGGGTGGCCTGACCCGCGAGCGCGCCGGCTTCGAGGTGCGCGACGTGCACCCGACCCACTACGGTCGCGTCTGCCCGATCGAGACCCCGGAAGGTCCGAACATCGGCCTGATCAACTCGCTGGCCGTGTTCGCCCGCACCAACAAGTACGGCTTCCTGGAGACCCCCTACCGCAAGGTGGTGGACGGCCGGGTGACCGACGACGTCGAATACCTGTCGGCGATCGAGGAAGGGCAGTACGTCATCGCCCAGGCCAACGCCGCCATGGACGACAAGGGCATGCTCACCGATGACCTGATCTCCTGCCGGCACCAGAACGAGTTCACCCTGTCCACCCCGGACAAGGTCGACTACATCGACGTCTCGCCGCGCCAGATCGTGTCGGTGGCCGCCGCGCTGCTGCCGTTCCTGGAGCACGACGATGCCAACCGCGCCCTGATGGGCTCGAACATGCAGCGCCAGGCCGTACCGACCCTGCGCAGCGAGAAGCCGCTGGTCGGCACCGGCATCGAGCGTACCGTGGCCATCGACTCCGGCGTGGCCGTGACCGCGCGTCGCGGCGGCGTGGTGGACTCGGTCGACGCCGCCCGCGTGGTGGTGCGCGTCAACGACGACGAGACCGTTGCCGGCGAGCCCGGTGTGGACATCTACAACCTGACCAAGTACACCCGTTCCAACCAGAACACCTGTATCAACCAGCGCCCGCTGGTCAATCCGGGTGACGTGATCGCGAAGGGCGACGTGCTGGCCGATGGCCCGAGTACCGACATGGGCGAACTGGCGCTGGGCCAGAACATGCTGGTCGCCTTCATGCCCTGGAACGGCTACAACTTCGAGGACTCGATCCTGATCTCCGAGCGGGTGGTGCAGGAAGACCGTTTCACCACCATCCATATCGAGGAGCTCAACTGCGTTGCGCGCGACACCAAGCTGGGTCCGGAGGAGATCTCCGGCGACATCCCCAACGTAGGCGAGAGCGCACTGGCCAAGCTGGACGAGTCCGGCATCGTCTACATCGGCGCCGAGGTCAAGCCGGGCGACATCCTGGTCGGCAAGGTCACACCCAAGGGCGAAACCCAGCTCACTCCGGAGGAGAAGCTGCTGCGCGCCATCTTCGGCGAGAAGGCCTCCGACGTGAAGGACACCTCGCTGCGCGTGCCCTCAGGCATGGACGGCACCGTGGTCGACGTGCAGGTCTTCACCCGCGACGGCGTGGAGAAGGACAAGCGCGCCCTGCAGATCGAGGAAGAACAGCTCGATCAGGTCAAGAAGGATCTGGCCGACCAGATGCGCATCATGGACGAGGACGTCTATCGCCGCGTCGAGGCGCTGTTGATCGGCAAGACCGCCGAGGGCGGGCCGAACAAGCTCAAGCCCGGCAGCAAGATCACCAAGTCCTATCTGGAAGAGCTGGATAAATCCAAGTGGTTCGAGGTCCGGCTCAAGAACGACGAGGCCAACGAGCAGCTGGAGAAGGCCGCCGAGCGTCTGAAGCAGATCCGCGAGGAGTTCGACAAGAAGCTCGAAGAGAAGCGGATGAAGATCAAGGCCGGCGACGACCTCGCCCCCGGTGTGCTGAAGATGGTCAAGGTCTACCTGGCCGTGAAGCGCCGCATCCAGCCCGGAGACAAGATGGCCGGCCGCCACGGCAACAAGGGCGTGATTTCGACCATCGTGCCGATGGAGGACATGCCCTATGGCGACGACGGCACCCCGGTCGACATCGTGCTCAACCCGCTCGGCGTACCCTCGCGCATGAACGTCGGCCAGGTGCTGGAAACACACCTGGGCTGGGCCGCCAAGGGACTGGGTCTGAAGATCGGCGGCATGCTCGATGCCCAGGCTCAGCCCAAGGAACTGCGCGGCTTCCTGGACAAGATCTACAACACCAGCGGCAAGCAGGAGAATCTGGCCGAGTTCAGCGACGACGAGATCGTCCGGCTCGGCGAGAACCTGCGCAGCGGCGTGCCGATGGCGACGCCGGTGTTCGACGGTGCCAACGAGGACGAGATCAAGGGCATGCTGAGACTGGCGGACCTGCCGGAATCGGGCCAGACCGTGCTCTACGACGGCCGTACCGGCGATGCCTTCGACCGCCCGGTGACCGTGGGCTACATGTACATGCTCAAGCTCAACCACCTGGTGGATGACAAGATGCATGCCCGTTCCACCGGCCCGTACAGCCTGGTCACCCAGCAGCCGCTGGGCGGCAAGGCGCAGTTCGGCGGTCAGCGCTTCGGCGAGATGGAGGTCTGGGCCCTGGAGGCCTACGGCGCCGCCTACACGCTGCAGGAAATGCTCACCGTCAAGTCCGACGACGTCAACGGTCGTACCAAGATGTACAAGAGTATCGTGGACGGCGATCACCACATGGAGGCGGGCATGCCCGAATCCTTCAACGTGCTGGTCAAGGAGATCCGCTCGCTCGGCATCAACCTCGAGCTGGAACAGGACTGAGCACGGACGCGGTCGCGTAACGGACGATAGTTATTTGGGAATCGGCAGACGCCGATCCCGGACACGAGGCAAAGCAGACCATGAAAGACTTACTGAATCTGGTGAAACCGCAGGGTCATCTGGACGACTTCGACGCCATCCGCATCGGACTGGCGTCGCCCGACATGATCCGGTCCTGGTCCTACGGTGAGGTCAAAAAGCCCGAGACCATCAACTACCGCACCTTCAAGCCGGAGCGCGACGGCCTGTTCTGCGCCAAGATCTTCGGTCCGGTGAAGGACTACGAGTGCCTGTGCGGCAAGTACAAGCGCCTCAAGCACCGCGGCGTGGTCTGTGAGAAGTGCGGCGTCGAGGTCACCCTGGCCAAGGTGCGCCGCGAACGCATGGGCCATATCGAGCTGGCCAGCCCCGTGGCCCACATCTGGTTCCTCAAGTCGCTGCCTTCGCGTATCGGCCTGCTGCTGGACATGACCCTGCGCGACATCGAGCGGGTGCTGTACTTCGAGGCCTTTGTGGTCATCGATCCCGGCATGACCACGCTGGAGCGGGGGCAGCTGCTCTCTGACGAGGCCTACCTCGACACCATCGAGGAATTCGGCGACGAGTTCGACGCCCGCATGGGCGCCGAGGCGGTGTTCGAGCTGCTGAAATCCATTGACATGCAGGCCGAGGCCAACCGGCTGCGCGAGGAGATCGCCGCCACCAATTCCGAGACCAAGCTCAAGCGCCTGGCCAAACGGCTCAAGCTGATCGAGTCCTTCCTCGAATCCGGCAACAAGCAGGAATGGATGGTCATGGAGGTGCTGCCGGTACTGCCGCCGGAGCTGCGCCCGCTGGTGCCGCTGGATGGCGGTCGCTTCGCCACCTCGGACCTGAACGACCTGTACCGCCGGGTGATCAACCGCAACAACCGCCTGCGCCGGCTGCTGGAGCTCAATGCGCCGGACATCATCGTGCGCAACGAAAAGCGCATGCTGCAGGAATCGGTCGACGCCCTGCTGGACAACGGCCGCCGCGGCCGCGCCATTACCGGCACCAACAAGCGCCCGCTGAAGTCGCTGGCCGACATGATCAAGGGCAAGCAGGGCCGCTTCCGTCAGAACCTGCTGGGCAAGCGCGTGGACTATTCCGGCCGTTCGGTCATCGTGGTCGGCCCGACCCTGCGCCTGCACCAGTGCGGCCTGCCCAAGCGCATGGCGCTGGAACTGTTCAAGCCCTTCATCTTCTCCAAGCTGATCCGCCAGGGCGTGGCCACCACCATCAAGGCGGCCAAGAAGCTGGTCGAGCGCGAGAGCACCGAGGTCTGGGACATCCTGGAAGAGGTCATCCGCGAGCACCCGGTGATGCTCAACCGCGCCCCGACCCTGCACCGTCTGGGCATCCAGGCCTTCGAGCCGGTGCTGATCGAGGGCAAGGCGATCCAGCTGCATCCGCTGGTCTGCGCCGCCTTCAACGCCGACTTCGACGGCGACCAGATGGCGGTGCACGTGCCGCTGTCGCTGGAGGCGCAGCTGGAAGCGCGCACCCTGATGATGTCGACCAACAACATCCTCTCGCCCGCCAACGGTGAGCCCATCATCGTGCCGTCGCAGGACGTGGTGCTGGGTCTGTACTACATGTCGCGCGAGCGCATGGACGCGAAGGGCCGCGGCATGGCCTTCTCGGATCTCAACGAGCTGCGCCGCGCCTATGACAACGGCGTGGTGGATCTGCACGCCCGGGTCCAGGTCCGTATCGAGGACAGCTGGATCAACGAGGCCGGCGAGATCGTCACCGAGATGAAGCGCGTCGACACCATCGTCGGCCGCGCCCTGATCTTCGAGATCGTGCCGCGCAGCCTGCCGTTCGAACTGGTCGACCAGAACATGACCAAGAAGGTGATCTCCCGGCTGATCAATTCCTGCTATCGCCGGGTGGGGCTGAAGGAGACGGTCATCTTCGCCGACCAGCTGATGTATCTGGGCTTCCGCTACGCCACCCGTTCCGGGGTGTCCTTCGGCGCCGACGACATGGTCATCCCGGAAGAGAAATACGACATCCTGGGCCGCGCCGAGGAAGAGGTGAAGGAGATCGAGGCCCAGTACACCTCGGGCCTGGTCACCAACGGCGAGCGCTACAACAAGGTGGTCGATATCTGGTCGCGTACCAACGACCAGGTCGCCAAGGCCATGATGGCCAAGCTCGGTACCGAGACGGTGACCGACCCCGAAGGCAATGCCGTCAGTCAGGATTCGTTCAATTCCGTGTACATGATGGCCGACTCCGGCGCCCGTGGCTCGGCCGCTCAGATCCGCCAGCTGGCCGGGATGCGCGGCCTGATGGCCAAGCCGGACGGCTCCATCATCGAGACCCCGATCACGGCGAATTTCCGTGAAGGGCTCAACGTCATCCAGTACTTCATTTCCACCCACGGCGCGCGCAAGGGTCTGGCCGATACCGCGTTGAAGACCGCGAACTCCGGTTACCTGACCCGGCGTCTGGTTGACGTCTCGCAGGACCTGGTGGTGGTCGAGGAAGACTGCGGCACCGAGAACGGTCTGCTCATGACCCCGATCGTCGAGGGCGGCGATGTGGTCGAATCGCTGGGCGAGCGCGTGCTGGGCCGGGTGGTGGCAGAGGATACCTACCTGCCGGGCAAGGACGAACTGGCCATCGCCGCCGGCACCCTGATCGACGAGGGTTGGGTCGAGAAGCTGGAACTGATGGGTGTGGACCAGGTCAAGGTGCGTTCCGCCATTACCTGCGAGTCCCGCTACGGCGTCTGCTCCCAGTGCTACGGCCGCGACCTGGCCCGCGGCCACCGGGTCAACAGCGGCGAGGCGGTCGGCGTCATCGCCGCCCAGTCCATCGGCGAGCCGGGCACCCAGCTGACCATGCGCACCTTCCACATCGGCGGCGCGGCCAGCCGCTCGGCGACCGTGAACAACGTCGACGTGAAGTCCGGCGGCACCATCCGGCTGCACAACATCAAGACGGTGGCCAACAAGGAGGGCAACCTGGTGGCGGTGTCCCGTTCCGGCGAGATCGGCGTGGTCGACGCCAACGGCCGCGAGCGCGAGCGCTACAAGCTGCCCTACGGCGCGGTGCTGTCGGTCAATGACGGCGATGCCGTCGAGGCCGGCCAGATCGTGGCCAACTGGGATCCGCATACCCACCCGATCGTCACCGAGGTGGCCGGCCGGGTGCGCTTCTCGGACTTCATCGAGGGCGTGACCGTAAACCGCGAGACGGACGAGATCACAGGGCTTTCCAGCCTGGTCGTCTCCGATCCCAAGCAGCGCGGTTCGGCCGGCAAGGACCTGCGGCCGATGGTCAAGCTGGTCGACGAGAACGGCGACGAGCTCAAGATCGCCGGTACCGATATGCCGGCCCACTACTTCCTGCCCGCCGGCGCCATCGTCGGGCTGGAGGACGCCTCCCCGGTGGAGGTCGGCGACGTGGTGGCCCGCATCCCGCAGGAGTCCTCCAAGACCCGCGACATCACCGGCGGTCTGCCGCGCGTGGCCGACCTGTTCGAGGCCCGCAAGCCCAAGGAACCGGCCATCCTGGCCGAAATCTCCGGCACGGCGACCTTCGGCAAGGAGACCAAGGGCAAGCAGCGCCTGGTCATCACCCCGGCCGACGGCGATCCGCACGAGGAGCTGATTCCCAAGTGGCGCCATGTCACCGTGTTCGAGGGCGAGCACGTGGAGAAGGGCGAGACCATCGTCGACGGCGAACCCAACCCGCATGACATCCTGCGCCTGCTGGGCGTGACCGAGATGGCCAATTACGTGGTCAAGGAGATCCAGGACGTCTACCGGCTGCAGGGCGTGAAGATCAACGACAAGCACATCGAGGTGATCATTCGCCAGATGATGCGCAAGGTGGAGATCCTCGAGCCCGGCGATACCCGCTTCCTCAAGGGCGAGCAGGTCGAGAAGGCCGTGCTGCTGGAGGAGAACGAGAAGGCCGAGGCCGAGGGCAAGGTCCCGGCCACCTACAACATTCTCCTGCTGGGCATCACCAAGGCCTCGCTGGCGACCGAGTCCTTCATCTCGGCGGCCTCCTTCCAGGAGACCACCCGGGTGCTGACCGAGGCCGCCACCCGCGGCGGGCGCGACGAACTGCGCGGTCTGAAGGAGAACGTCATCGTGGGTCGCCTGATCCCGGCCGGGACCGGGCTGGCGCATCACGAGGAGCGTCGCCGCCTGCGTCACGCCGACCTCGCCGGAGAGGCCGCCGCGGCGGCTTTCGCCGAGCCGGTCGAGACGGAATCCCCCGCCGAATCCCCCAGCGAGTCGGATTCCTGACCCTCCCGCCCCCGTCCCTGAAACAGGCGCCACAAGTGCTTGACAGGGTGGGGGTAGCTCTCTAAAATTGCGCGTCTTTCCCGACAGGCCGGGCAACCATGCCGGCCTGTCGTTTATTTTCCGGTCGCCCGAATGCTGGCAGCAAGACGGATTAGAGTGAGTTTTTCATGTCTACAATCAATCAGTTAGTACGCAAACCGCGTAAGCGCCGGGTCGAGAAAAGCAACGTACCCGCGCTTGAGGCCTCACCGCGGAAGCGCGGCGTGTGCACCCGTGTCTACACCACCACGCCGAAGAAACCGAACTCGGCGCTGCGCAAGGTCGCGCGCGTGCGTCTGACCAACGGTTATGAGGTCAGCAGCTACATCGGCGGCGAGGGCCACAACCTGCAGGAACACTCGGTGGTACTGATTCGCGGCGGTCGTGTGAAGGACCTGCCCGGCGTGCGCTACCACACCGTGCGCGGCAGCCTGGATACCTCCGGGGTGCAGGCACGCCGTCAGGGGCGTTCCAAGTACGGTGCCAAGCGGCCCAAGTCCTAACGTAGTCCGGTTGAACAGGTAAACGACAATGTCGAGAAGAAAGTCAGCAGAGCGTCGCCAGATCCTTCCGGACCCCAAGTTCGGCAGTGAGAAGCTGGCCAAGTTCATGAATATGGTCATGAAGAGCGGCAAGAAGTCGGTTGCCGAGCGTATCGTCTATGGGGCCCTTGATCACATCGGCCAGAAGAGCGGCGACCCGATGGAGGTCATGGATCAGGCCCTGGATAATGTCAGCCCGATGGTCGAGGTCAAGTCCCGGCGCGTCGGCGGCGCAACCTACCAGGTGCCCATCGAGGTGCGTCCGGTACGCCGTCAGACCCTGGCCATGCGCTGGGTGATCGACGCCGCCAGCAAGCGCAGCGAAAAGACCATGGCCCAGCGCCTGGCCGGTGAAATCCTGGATGCTTCCGAGAATCGCGGCGCTGCCGTGAAGAAGCGCGAGGACACGCATCGCATGGCCGAGGCCAACAAGGCCTTCGCGCACTACCGCTGGTAAGCGCCCAGGCAGATACAGGCAATATTCAGGCAACATTAGATAGGGATTCAGTCCGTGGCACGCAAAACTCCAATCGAACGTTATCGCAACGTCGGCATCATGGCTCACATCGATGCCGGCAAGACGACGACCACAGAGCGCGTTCTGTTCTATACCGGCGTGTCGCACAAGATCGGTGAGGTGCACGACGGTGCGGCCACCATGGACTGGATGGAACAGGAGCAGGAGCGCGGGATCACCATCACCTCCGCGGCCACCACCTGCTTCTGGAGCGGCATGGACCAGCAGTTCCCGGAACACCGCATCAATATCATCGACACCCCCGGCCACGTGGACTTCACCATCGAGGTGGAGCGTTCCCTGCGCGTGCTCGACGGCGCCTGCGCCGTGTTCTGCGCCGTGGGTGGCGTCGAGCCCCAGTCCGAGACCGTCTGGCGTCAGGCCAACAAGTATCACGTCCCGCGCATGGGCTTCGTCAACAAGATGGACCGTGCCGGCGCGAATTTCCTGCGCGTGGTCGAGCAGGTCAAGACCCGGCTGGGCGCCTTCCCGGTCCCGGTGCAGCTGCCCATCGGCGCCGAGGACAATTTCCAGGGCGTGGTGGACCTGATCCGGATGCAGGCCATCTACTGGAACGAGGCCGACATGGGGATGACCTACGAGGCCAGGGATATCCCCGCGGATATGCTCGAGCAGTGCCAGGAGTGGCGCGAGCACATGCTGGAAGCCGCTGCCGAGGCCACCGAAGAACTGATGGATAAGTATCTCAACGAGGGTGATCTGTCCCGCGAGGAGATCATCAAGGGCCTGCGCATGCGCACCCTGACGGTCGAGATCATTCCGATGATGTGCGGCTCCGCCTTCAAGAACAAGGGCGTGCAGGCCATGCTGGACGCCATGATCAATTTCATGCCCTCGCCGGTCGACGTGCTGGCCATCAAGGGTGTGCTGGACGACGAGAGCGAGACCGAGGTGCTGCGTAAGTCCTCCGATGACGAGCCCTTCGCCGCGCTGGCCTTCAAGATCGCCACCGATCCCTATGTCGGTTCGCTGACCTTCTTCCGGGTCTACTCCGGCGTGCTGAGTTCCGGCGACACCGTCTACAACTCGGTCAAGGGCAAGAAGGAGCGCGTCGGCCGTATCCTGCAGATGCACTCCAACTCGCGCGAGGAGATCAAGGAGGTGCGCGCAGGTGACATCGCCGCCGCCGTGGGCCTGAAGGACGTCACCACCGGCGACACCCTGTGCGACATGGCCAAGCCCGTCATCCTGGAGCGGATGGAATTCCCCGAGCCGGTGATCTCCGTCGCGGTCGAGCCCAAGACCAAGGCCGACCAGGAGAAGATGGGCATCGCCCTGCAGAAGCTGGCCCAGGAGGATCCCTCCTTCCGTGTGCATACCGACGAGGAGTCCGGCCAGACCATCATCTCCGGCATGGGCGAGCTGCACCTGGACATCATCGTCGACCGCATGAAGCGTGAATTCAAGGTCGAGGCCAATGTGGGCGCGCCCCAGGTGGCCTATCGCGAGACCATCCGCCAGACGGTCGAGAAGGTCGAAGGCAAGTTCGTGCGCCAGTCCGGCGGCCGCGGCCAGTACGGTCATGTCGTGCTCAAGCTGGAGCCGCAGGAGGCAGGTACCGGGTACGAGTTCGTCAACGCCATCGTCGGCGGCGTCGTGCCCAAGGATTACATCCCGGCCGTGGACAAGGGCATCAAGGAGCAGATGGAGAACGGTGTGCTGGGCGGCTTCCCGATGGTGGACGTCAAGGTCACCCTGTTCGATGGTTCCTACCACGATGTGGACTCCTCGGAAATGGCATTCAAGATCGCCGGCTCCATGGGCTTCAAGGAAGGCGCGATGAAGGCCAGTCCGGTACTGCTCGAGCCCATCATGAGCGTCGAGGTCGTCACGCCGGAAGAGTATATGGGTGACGTGGTGGGCGACCTGAACCGCCGCCGCGGCATCATCAAGGAGATGGACGACAGCCCCTCCGGCAAGCAGGTGCGCGCCGAAGTGCCGCTGTCGGAGATGTTCGGTTACGCCACCGATCTGCGCAGCGCCACCCAGGGCCGCGCCGCTTACAGCATGCAATTCGAGAAGTATGCCGAGGCGCCGTCCAACGTCGCCGACGCGATCATCAAGAAAGCATCGTAATTCTCTAGAGACCAACAGAACTGTAACGAGGTAGCAGTCGTGTCCAAGGAAAAATTTGAGCGAACGAAGCCGCACGTGAACGTGGGAACGATAGGTCACGTGGACCATGGTAAGACGACGCTGACGGCGGCGCTGACGAAGGTGGGTGCCGAGAAGATGGGCGGCGAGTTCCGGGCCTACGATCAGATCGACAATGCCCCGGAAGAGCGTGCGCGCGGGATCACGATTGCCACCGCTCACGTGGAGTACGAGACGGACGCGCGCCACTACGCGCACGTGGACTGCCCCGGTCACGCCGACTATGTGAAGAACATGATCACCGGTGCCGCGCAGATGGACGGCGCGATCCTGGTGGTGAGTGCGGCCGACGGCCCGATGCCGCAGACCCGCGAGCACATCCTGCTGGCGCGTCAGGTGGGTGTGCCCTCGATCGTGGTGTACATGAACAAGGCCGACCAGGTGGATGATCCGGAGCTGCTGGAGCTGGTGGAGATGGAGATCCGCGATCTGCTGTCTTCCTATGATTTCCCCGGCGACGACACCCCGATCATTACCGGTTCGGCGCTCAAGGCGCTGGAAGGCGACACCTCGGAGATCGGCGTGCCGTCGATCGAGAAGCTGCTGGAGGCGCTGGACAGCTACATTCCGGTGCCGGAGCGTCCGGTGGACCAGCCGTTCCTGATGCCGATCGAGGACGTGTTCTCGATTTCGGGTCGCGGCACGGTGGTGACCGGTCGTATCGAGCGCGGCATCGTCAAGGTGGGCGACGAGGTGGAGATCGTGGGCATGCGCGACACCACCAAGACCACGGTGACGGGTGTGGAGATGTTCCGCAAGCTGCTGGACTCGGGCGAGGCGGGCGACAACGTGGGCGTGCTGCTGCGCGGGACCAAGCGTGACGATGTGGAGCGCGGTCAGGTGCTGTGCGTGCCGGGTTCGATCACGCCGCACACCAAGTTCGAGTGCGAGGTGTACGTGCTCTCCAAGGATGAGGGCGGTCGTCACACCCCGTTCTTCAACGGTTATCGTCCGCAGTTCTATTTCCGCACGACGGACGTGACGGGTGCGTGCGATCTGCCGGAAGGCGTGGAGATGGTGATGCCGGGCGACAACGTGAAGATGACGGTGTCGCTGATTGCGCCGATCGCGATGGAAGAGGGTCTGCGCTTCGCCATTCGCGAAGGCGGCCGTACCGTCGGCGCCGGCGTGGTCTCCAAGATCATCGAGTGAGGTGTAAGGAGTGAGACGTGAGGAGGGGATGTTCTCCTCACGCCTCGCTGAAATTTATAGGGCAGTAGCTCAATTGGCAGAGCGGCGGTCTCCAAAACCGCAGGTTGGGGGTTCGATTCCCTCCTGCCCTGCCACTTAACTGGGGCAGGTGCCGGCCGTTAGGGCCGGACAACAATGCCGGGCTCCCAAACAGGTACACCTGGCCGCTGGCTATGAATGCTAAGGTAGAAACCGAAGGCTCGAAACTGGATACCGCGAAAATGGTGCTGGCCGTTGCGCTTCTCCTCGGAGGCGTGGCCGGCTTTTATCATTTTGCCGACTACAACCTGCTGTTCCGCGTGCTGGGGCTGCTGGCTGTCGTGGGCGTGGTGCTGTTCATCTTTGCGCAGACTGCCAAGGGTGCCCAGGCGATCGGTTTCATCGGCAGTGCCCGTATGGAAGTGCGCAAGGTGGTCTGGCCGAGTCGGCAGGAGACCATTCAGACGGCGTTGATCGTGTTCGCGATGGTCATCATTGTGGGTTTGATTCTGTGGCTGCTGGACAAGCTCCTGTTCTGGCTGGTCGGCTGGATAACCGGATAAGGGGCGGTTGAGGATGGCTAAGCGTTGGTATGTCGTACACGCCTACTCGGGGTTCGAGAACCAGGTCAAGCGTTCGCTTGAGGAGCGTGTTGCCCGCAGCGGCATGCAGGAGAGGTTCGGCGAGATCCTGGTCCCGACCGAGGAAGTCGTGGAAATGCGCGAGGGGCAGAAGCGCAAGAGCGAGCGCAAATTCTTTCCCGGCTATGTCCTGGTGCAGATGGAGATGGACGACGAGACCTGGCACCTGGTCAAGGATGTGCCCAAGGTCATGGGCTTCATCGGCGGTACCAGTGATCGTCCGGCGCCGATCTCCGATCGCGAGGCCGACCAGATCCTGAACCGGATCCAGGAGGGCGTGGAGAAGCCGCGGCCCAAGGTCCTGTTCGAGGTGGGCGAGGTGGTACGCGTCACCGACGGCCCCTTCAACGATTTCAACGGCGTGGTGGAAGAGGTCAACTACGAGAAGAGCCGGCTGCGCGTGGCCGTGCTCATCTTCGGCCGTTCCACGCCGGTCGAGTTGGAGTTCAGTCAGGTAGAAAAAGCCTGACGGCCAGATACAAGAGGCAGGATACAGGTTACAAGTTGAAAACCGGATGAACGCGCTTGGCTCTGCGTCAATGCCGACCGCTGGCAGCTGGTCCAAACGGTTTCTACTTGCAACTTGTGTCTCTATTTAACCGGGGAGCCTCCGGAGATCGGGACAAACCCGAATCATAACGAGGCGTTCGCACCCACAGGAGAAGCGAAATGGCAAAGAAAGTCGAAGCCTACATCAAGCTGCAGGTTGCAGCCCAGGAGGCGAACCCCTCGCCGCCGGTCGGCCCTGCGCTGGGCCAGCACGGCGTGAACATCATGGAGTTCTGCAAGGCCTTCAACGCCCAGACCCAGGATGTTGAGAAGGGGCTGCCGATCCCGGTGGTGATCACCGTCTACAACGATCGCAGCTTCACCTTCGTCATGAAGACGCCTCCGGCCGCGATCCTGCTGAAGAAGGCCGCTGGCATCAGCAAGGGCAGTCCCGTGCCGAACACCCAGAAGGTGGGTAAGGTGACCCGGGCGCAGCTCGAGGAGATCGCTCAGACCAAGATGCAGGACCTGAATGCCGCTGACCTGGACGCGGCCGTGCGCATCATAGCCGGCAGCGCCCGCAGCATGGGCCTGGACGTCGAGGAGGCTTGATCATGGCAAAACTTTCCAAACGTATGAAGGCCATCCGCGAGAAGGTCGAGCCGGGCAAGCTGTATCCCATCGATGACGCGTTCAGTCTGCTGAAGGAGTTGAGCGGGGCCAAGTTCAAGGAATCCGTCGATGTCGCGGTCAACCTCGGCGTCGACCCGCGCAAGTCGGACCAGGTGGTGCGCGGTTCCACCGTGCTGCCCAACGGCACCGGCCAGAGCGTGCGCGTGGCGGTGTTCGCCCAGGGTGCCAACGCCGATGCGGCGAAGGACGCCGGCGCCGACGTGGTCGGCTTCGAGGACCTGGCCGAGAGCATCAAGGGCGGCAACCTGGACTTCGACGTGGTCATCGCCACCCCCGACGCCATGCGCGTGGTCGGTCAGCTGGGTCAGATCCTGGGGCCGCGCGGCCTGATGCCCAATCCCAAGGTCGGCACCGTGGCCACCGATGTGGCCGCCGCAGTGAACAACGCCAAGGCCGGTCAGGTGCGCTACCGTACCGACAAGGCCGGCATCATCCACTGCACTATCGGCAAGGTGGATTTCGATGTCGACGCCCTGAAGGGCAACCTGGAAGCCCTGCTGGCCGACCTGCGCAAGGTCAAGCCCGCCGCGGCCAAGGGGATTTATATGAAGAAGGTGACCGTGTCCACCACCATGGGCCCGGGCATCGCTGTCGACCAGGCCACGCTCGCTTCCTGAGCGGGCGGGTCCCGCGGGGGCGGCTGCGGCCGCGCCCGCACGCAACAGACTTTGTGGCACGCCGCTGTCTTCCGGCAGCGGTTTGTCGTCAAAGACCGCAGGCGCGAGGGGTCAGCCCCGAGCTTAATCTCTGACAGCCTGCGCAGACGGTGTCGCCAAGACGGTTTTTTCTGAAACTTGTCCTCGGCCACCGTAACGGGGAACGGATCCCGCAAGGGATTGTTCCATAAGTGAAACCGGATACAGATTCGCTCTGTATCGCAGGAGGTAACTGATGGCACTGAGTCTTGAGCAGAAGAAGACCGTGGTTGCCGAGGTGTCCCAAGTGGCCGCAAGCGCCTATTCCGCCGTGGCGGCGGAATATCGCGGTCTGACCGTGGACCAGATGACCGCGCTGCGCCGCAAGGCGCGGGAAAACGGCGTCTATGTCCGGGTCGTGAAGAACACCCTGGCCCGTCGTGCCGTTCAGGGCACCGAGTTCGAGTGCATTTCAGACAGCCTGGTGGGCCCGCTGATGCTGGCCTTCTCCCAGGAGGATCCGGGCGCTGCCGCCCGTGTGGTCAAGGACTTCACCAAGGAGACTGACAAGCTCCAGGTCAAGTTTCTTGCCCTCAGCGGCAAACTGCTCCCGGCCAACGATCTGGAACGCCTGGCCAAGCTGCCGACTCGCGATGAAGCCCTGGCAATCCTGATGATGCTGATGAAGGCCCCGACCGAGAAGCTGGCCCGCACCCTCAACGAGGTGCCGGGCAAGCTGGTTCGCACCGTGGCGGCCATCCGCGATCAGAAGGAACAGGCGGCCTGACCCGGTTCAAAAATTTGACGCCCCTTGCGGGCTTGTGGACAAGTATTAGGAGTGATTACCATGGCAGTTTCCAAAGAAGACATCCTGGACACCATCGCCAACATGAGCGTGATGGAAGTCGTTGAACTCGTTGAGGCGATGGAAGAGAAGTTCGGTGTTTCCGCCGCCGCTGCCGTGGCTGCCGCCCCGGCTGCCGCCGGGGGTGGCGAAGCCGCTGCCGCCGAGGAGAAGACCGAGTTCGACGTGGTTATGACCAGCTTCGGTTCCAACAAGGTCGGCGTGATCAAGGTCGTCCGCGGCATCACCGGCCTGGGTCTGAAGGAAGCCAAGGACATGGTCGAGGGCGCGCCCTCCACCATCAAGGAAGGCGCTTCCAAGGACGAGGCCGAAGACATCAAGAAGCAGCTTGAAGAGGCTGGTGCAAGCGTCGAGGTCAAGTAATATCAGATTGGCATTCGAGACATGGGTGGCGCCCCGTTCGCGGGGCGCTTCACTCAGCACCGGGGAAAGCTCCGGCTGGTGGCGAAACTGAGCTGCCGGCCTTTTTCTGTTTGTTGACGCTACAAGCGCCAGGTCCAGGTTCGCGGTCTCTTCAGCGTCCCTGCTGCCCGGCACCCCAGTACCTGCATTTATTCGAGAGGAACACCGATGGGCTACAGCTTCACCGATAAGAAACGTATTCGCAAGGATTTCGGCAAGCGACCCAGTATTCTCCAGGTCCCGTACCTGCTGGCGACACAGATCGAGTCCTATGAGCGTTTTCTGCAGACCGGTCAGGGTGGTGCGGAGCAGCGCGAGGACTGCGGTCTGCATGCGGCCTTCTCCTCGGTGTTCCCGATCCAGAGTTATTCCGGCAACGCTGCCCTGGAATATGTCAGTTACCGTCTCGGCACCCCGACCTTCGACGTCAAGGAGTGCCAGCTGCGCGGCATGACCTACGCCGCGCCCCTGCGCGCGCTGGTGCGCCTGATCATCTATGACAAGGAGTCCTCGGCCGAGAACAAGCCGATCAAGGACATCAAGGAGCAGGAGGTCTACTTCGGCGAGATGCCGCTGATGACCGAGAACGGCACCTTCGTCATCAACGGCACCGAGCGCGTCATCGTCTCCCAGCTGCACCGTTCGCCGGGCGTGTTCTTCGACCACGACAAGGGCAAGACCCACTCCTCCGGCAAGCTGCTGTATTCCGCGCGGGTCATTCCCTACCGCGGCTCCTGGCTGGACTTCGAGTTCGACCCCAAGGACTGCCTGTTCGTGCGTATCGACCGTCGCCGCAAGCTGCCGGCGACCATTCTGCTGCGCGCGCTGGGTTACGAGGTCGAGCAGATCCTGGATATCTTCTTCGATACCAACACCTTCCACATCGGCAAGAACGAGATCAAGCTGGACCTGGTGCCTGAGCGCCTGCGCGGTGAAACCGCCATCTTCGACATCAGGATCGGCAATGACGTGCTGGTCGAGGAAGGCCGCCGCATCACCGCCCGTCACATCCGCGAACTGGATCAGGCCGGGGTGAAGAGCCTGGTCGTGCCCGAGTCCTACCTGGTCGGCAAGGTGCTGTCGCACAACGTGGTGGACAAGGCCAGCGGCGAGATCATCGCCAATGCCAACGACGAGCTCACCGAAGAGTTGGTCGCGAAGCTGCGCGAGGCCGGCATCAAGCAGGTCAAGACCCTCTATACCAATGACCTGGACCGCGGTCCCTACATCTCCGAGACCCTGCGCATCGACCCGACCGCCAGCGAACTGGAGGCCCAGGTCGAGATCTACCGCATGATGCGTCCGGGTGAGCCGCCGACCAAGGAAGCGGCCCAGAACCTGTTCAACAACCTGTTCTTCACCGAGGACCGCTACGACCTGTCCGCGGTCGGCCGGATGAAGTTCAACCGCCGGGTCGGCCGCGACGAGGTCGAGGGCCCGGGCGTGCTCTACGACGGCGTCTACTTCAAGACCCGCACCGACGAGGCGTCGAAGACGCTGGTCGAGCAGCACGGCGATAACTCCGACATCATTGCCGTGATGAAGGCCCTGGTCGACATCCGCAACGGCAACGGTTTCGTCGACGACATCGATCACCTGGGCAACCGCCGCATCCGCTGTGTCGGCGAGATGGCCGAGAATGTCTTCCGCATCGGTCTGGTGCGCGTCGAGCGCGCGGTCAAGGAGCGTCTGTCCATGGCCGAGAGCGAGGGCCTGATGCCGCAGGAGCTGATCAACGCCAAGCCGGTGGCCGCCGCGATCAAGGAATTCTTCGGCTCCTCGCAGCTGTCCCAGTTCATGGACCAGAACAACCCGCTGTCCGAGGTCACCCACAAGCGCCGCGTCTCTGCGCTCGGCCCGGGTGGCCTGACCCGCGAGCGCGCCGGCTTCGAGGTGCGCGACGTGCACCCGACCCACTACGGTCGCGTCTGCCCGATCGAGACCCCGGAAGGTCCGAACATCGGCCTGATCAACTCGCTGGCCGTGTTCGCCCGCACCAACAAGTACGGCTTCCTGGAGACCCCCTACCGCAAGGTGGTGGACGGCCGGGTGACCGACGACGTCGAATACCTGTCGGCGATCGAGGAAGGGCAGTACGTCATCGCCCAGGCCAACGCCGCCATGGACGACAAGGGCATGCTCACCGATGACCTGATCTCCTGCCGGCACCAGAACGAGTTCACCCTGTCCACCCCGGACAAGGTCGACTACATCGACGTCTCGCCGCGCCAGATCGTGTCGGTGGCCGCCGCGCTGCTGCCGTTCCTGGAGCACGACGATGCCAACCGCGCCCTGATGGGCTCGAACATGCAGCGCCAGGCCGTACCGACCCTGCGCAGCGAGAAGCCGCTGGTCGGCACCGGCATCGAGCGTACCGTGGCCATCGACTCCGGCGTGGCCGTGACCGCGCGTCGCGGCGGCGTGGTGGACTCGGTCGACGCCGCCCGCGTGGTGGTGCGCGTCAACGACGACGAGACCGTTGCCGGCGAGCCCGGTGTGGACATCTACAACCTGACCAAGTACACCCGTTCCAACCAGAACACCTGTATCAACCAGCGCCCGCTGGTCAATCCGGGTGACGTGATCGCGAAGGGCGACGTGCTGGCCGATGGCCCGAGTACCGACATGGGCGAACTGGCGCTGGGCCAGAACATGCTGGTCGCCTTCATGCCCTGGAACGGCTACAACTTCGAGGACTCGATCCTGATCTCCGAGCGGGTGGTGCAGGAAGACCGTTTCACCACCATCCATATCGAGGAGCTCAACTGCGTTGCGCGCGACACCAAGCTGGGTCCGGAGGAGATCTCCGGCGACATCCCCAACGTAGGCGAGAGCGCACTGGCCAAGCTGGACGAGTCCGGCATCGTCTACATCGGCGCCGAGGTCAAGCCGGGCGACATCCTGGTCGGCAAGGTCACACCCAAGGGCGAAACCCAGCTCACTCCGGAGGAGAAGCTGCTGCGCGCCATCTTCGGCGAGAAGGCCTCCGACGTGAAGGACACCTCGCTGCGCGTGCCCTCAGGCATGGACGGCACCGTGGTCGACGTGCAGGTCTTCACCCGCGACGGCGTGGAGAAGGACAAGCGCGCCCTGCAGATCGAGGAAGAACAGCTCGATCAGGTCAAGAAGGATCTGGCCGACCAGATGCGCATCATGGACGAGGACGTCTATCGCCGCGTCGAGGCGCTGTTGATCGGCAAGACCGCCGAGGGCGGGCCGAACAAGCTCAAGCCCGGCAGCAAGATCACCAAGTCCTATCTGGAAGAGCTGGATAAATCCAAGTGGTTCGAGGTCCGGCTCAAGAACGACGAGGCCAACGAGCAGCTGGAGAAGGCCGCCGAGCGTCTGAAGCAGATCCGCGAGGAGTTCGACAAGAAGCTCGAAGAGAAGCGGATGAAGATCAAGGCCGGCGACGACCTCGCCCCCGGTGTGCTGAAGATGGTCAAGGTCTACCTGGCCGTGAAGCGCCGCATCCAGCCCGGAGACAAGATGGCCGGCCGCCACGGCAACAAGGGCGTGATTTCGACCATCGTGCCGATGGAGGACATGCCCTATGGCGACGACGGCACCCCGGTCGACATCGTGCTCAACCCGCTCGGCGTACCCTCGCGCATGAACGTCGGCCAGGTGCTGGAAACACACCTGGGCTGGGCCGCCAAGGGACTGGGTCTGAAGATCGGCGGCATGCTCGATGCCCAGGCTCAGCCCAAGGAACTGCGCGGCTTCCTGGACAAGATCTACAACACCAGCGGCAAGCAGGAGAATCTGGCCGAGTTCAGCGACGACGAGATCGTCCGGCTCGGCGAGAACCTGCGCAGCGGCGTGCCGATGGCGACGCCGGTGTTCGACGGTGCCAACGAGGACGAGATCAAGGGCATGCTGAGACTGGCGGACCTGCCGGAATCGGGCCAGACCGTGCTCTACGACGGCCGTACCGGCGATGCCTTCGACCGCCCGGTGACCGTGGGCTACATGTACATGCTCAAGCTCAACCACCTGGTGGATGACAAGATGCATGCCCGTTCCACCGGCCCGTACAGCCTGGTCACCCAGCAGCCGCTGGGCGGCAAGGCGCAGTTCGGCGGTCAGCGCTTCGGCGAGATGGAGGTCTGGGCCCTGGAGGCCTACGGCGCCGCCTACACGCTGCAGGAAATGCTCACCGTCAAGTCCGACGACGTCAACGGTCGTACCAAGATGTACAAGAGTATCGTGGACGGCGATCACCACATGGAGGCGGGCATGCCCGAATCCTTCAACGTGCTGGTCAAGGAGATCCGCTCGCTCGGCATCAACCTCGAGCTGGAACAGGACTGAGCACGGACGCGGTCGCGTAACGGACGATAGTTATTTGGGAATCGGCAGACGCCGATCCCGGACACGAGGCAAAGCAGACCATGAAAGACTTACTGAATCTGGTGAAACCGCAGGGTCATCTGGACGACTTCGACGCCATCCGCATCGGACTGGCGTCGCCCGACATGATCCGGTCCTGGTCCTACGGTGAGGTCAAAAAGCCCGAGACCATCAACTACCGCACCTTCAAGCCGGAGCGCGACGGCCTGTTCTGCGCCAAGATCTTCGGTCCGGTGAAGGACTACGAGTGCCTGTGCGGCAAGTACAAGCGCCTCAAGCACCGCGGCGTGGTCTGTGAGAAGTGCGGCGTCGAGGTCACCCTGGCCAAGGTGCGCCGCGAACGCATGGGCCATATCGAGCTGGCCAGCCCCGTGGCCCACATCTGGTTCCTCAAGTCGCTGCCTTCGCGTATCGGCCTGCTGCTGGACATGACCCTGCGCGACATCGAGCGGGTGCTGTACTTCGAGGCCTTTGTGGTCATCGATCCCGGCATGACCACGCTGGAGCGGGGGCAGCTGCTCTCTGACGAGGCCTACCTCGACACCATCGAGGAATTCGGCGACGAGTTCGACGCCCGCATGGGCGCCGAGGCGGTGTTCGAGCTGCTGAAATCCATTGACATGCAGGCCGAGGCCAACCGGCTGCGCGAGGAGATCGCCGCCACCAATTCCGAGACCAAGCTCAAGCGCCTGGCCAAACGGCTCAAGCTGATCGAGTCCTTCCTCGAATCCGGCAACAAGCAGGAATGGATGGTCATGGAGGTGCTGCCGGTACTGCCGCCGGAGCTGCGCCCGCTGGTGCCGCTGGATGGCGGTCGCTTCGCCACCTCGGACCTGAACGACCTGTACCGCCGGGTGATCAACCGCAACAACCGCCTGCGCCGGCTGCTGGAGCTCAATGCGCCGGACATCATCGTGCGCAACGAAAAGCGCATGCTGCAGGAATCGGTCGACGCCCTGCTGGACAACGGCCGCCGCGGCCGCGCCATTACCGGCACCAACAAGCGCCCGCTGAAGTCGCTGGCCGACATGATCAAGGGCAAGCAGGGCCGCTTCCGTCAGAACCTGCTGGGCAAGCGCGTGGACTATTCCGGCCGTTCGGTCATCGTGGTCGGCCCGACCCTGCGCCTGCACCAGTGCGGCCTGCCCAAGCGCATGGCGCTGGAACTGTTCAAGCCCTTCATCTTCTCCAAGCTGATCCGCCAGGGCGTGGCCACCACCATCAAGGCGGCCAAGAAGCTGGTCGAGCGCGAGAGCACCGAGGTCTGGGACATCCTGGAAGAGGTCATCCGCGAGCACCCGGTGATGCTCAACCGCGCCCCGACCCTGCACCGTCTGGGCATCCAGGCCTTCGAGCCGGTGCTGATCGAGGGCAAGGCGATCCAGCTGCATCCGCTGGTCTGCGCCGCCTTCAACGCCGACTTCGACGGCGACCAGATGGCGGTGCACGTGCCGCTGTCGCTGGAGGCGCAGCTGGAAGCGCGCACCCTGATGATGTCGACCAACAACATCCTCTCGCCCGCCAACGGTGAGCCCATCATCGTGCCGTCGCAGGACGTGGTGCTGGGTCTGTACTACATGTCGCGCGAGCGCATGGACGCGAAGGGCCGCGGCATGGCCTTCTCGGATCTCAACGAGCTGCGCCGCGCCTATGACAACGGCGTGGTGGATCTGCACGCCCGGGTCCAGGTCCGTATCGAGGACAGCTGGATCAACGAGGCCGGCGAGATCGTCACCGAGATGAAGCGCGTCGACACCATCGTCGGCCGCGCCCTGATCTTCGAGATCGTGCCGCGCAGCCTGCCGTTCGAACTGGTCGACCAGAACATGACCAAGAAGGTGATCTCCCGGCTGATCAATTCCTGCTATCGCCGGGTGGGGCTGAAGGAGACGGTCATCTTCGCCGACCAGCTGATGTATCTGGGCTTCCGCTACGCCACCCGTTCCGGGGTGTCCTTCGGCGCCGACGACATGGTCATCCCGGAAGAGAAATACGACATCCTGGGCCGCGCCGAGGAAGAGGTGAAGGAGATCGAGGCCCAGTACACCTCGGGCCTGGTCACCAACGGCGAGCGCTACAACAAGGTGGTCGATATCTGGTCGCGTACCAACGACCAGGTCGCCAAGGCCATGATGGCCAAGCTCGGTACCGAGACGGTGACCGACCCCGAAGGCAATGCCGTCAGTCAGGATTCGTTCAATTCCGTGTACATGATGGCCGACTCCGGCGCCCGTGGCTCGGCCGCTCAGATCCGCCAGCTGGCCGGGATGCGCGGCCTGATGGCCAAGCCGGACGGCTCCATCATCGAGACCCCGATCACGGCGAATTTCCGTGAAGGGCTCAACGTCATCCAGTACTTCATTTCCACCCACGGCGCGCGCAAGGGTCTGGCCGATACCGCGTTGAAGACCGCGAACTCCGGTTACCTGACCCGGCGTCTGGTTGACGTCTCGCAGGACCTGGTGGTGGTCGAGGAAGACTGCGGCACCGAGAACGGTCTGCTCATGACCCCGATCGTCGAGGGCGGCGATGTGGTCGAATCGCTGGGCGAGCGCGTGCTGGGCCGGGTGGTGGCAGAGGATACCTACCTGCCGGGCAAGGACGAACTGGCCATCGCCGCCGGCACCCTGATCGACGAGGGTTGGGTCGAGAAGCTGGAACTGATGGGTGTGGACCAGGTCAAGGTGCGTTCCGCCATTACCTGCGAGTCCCGCTACGGCGTCTGCTCCCAGTGCTACGGCCGCGACCTGGCCCGCGGCCACCGGGTCAACAGCGGCGAGGCGGTCGGCGTCATCGCCGCCCAGTCCATCGGCGAGCCGGGCACCCAGCTGACCATGCGCACCTTCCACATCGGCGGCGCGGCCAGCCGCTCGGCGACCGTGAACAACGTCGACGTGAAGTCCGGCGGCACCATCCGGCTGCACAACATCAAGACGGTGGCCAACAAGGAGGGCAACCTGGTGGCGGTGTCCCGTTCCGGCGAGATCGGCGTGGTCGACGCCAACGGCCGCGAGCGCGAGCGCTACAAGCTGCCCTACGGCGCGGTGCTGTCGGTCAATGACGGCGATGCCGTCGAGGCCGGCCAGATCGTGGCCAACTGGGATCCGCATACCCACCCGATCGTCACCGAGGTGGCCGGCCGGGTGCGCTTCTCGGACTTCATCGAGGGCGTGACCGTAAACCGCGAGACGGACGAGATCACAGGGCTTTCCAGCCTGGTCGTCTCCGATCCCAAGCAGCGCGGTTCGGCCGGCAAGGACCTGCGGCCGATGGTCAAGCTGGTCGACGAGAACGGCGACGAGCTCAAGATCGCCGGTACCGATATGCCGGCCCACTACTTCCTGCCCGCCGGCGCCATCGTCGGGCTGGAGGACGCCTCCCCGGTGGAGGTCGGCGACGTGGTGGCCCGCATCCCGCAGGAGTCCTCCAAGACCCGCGACATCACCGGCGGTCTGCCGCGCGTGGCCGACCTGTTCGAGGCCCGCAAGCCCAAGGAACCGGCCATCCTGGCCGAAATCTCCGGCACGGCGACCTTCGGCAAGGAGACCAAGGGCAAGCAGCGCCTGGTCATCACCCCGGCCGACGGCGATCCGCACGAGGAGCTGATTCCCAAGTGGCGCCATGTCACCGTGTTCGAGGGCGAGCACGTGGAGAAGGGCGAGACCATCGTCGACGGCGAACCCAACCCGCATGACATCCTGCGCCTGCTGGGCGTGACCGAGATGGCCAATTACGTGGTCAAGGAGATCCAGGACGTCTACCGGCTGCAGGGCGTGAAGATCAACGACAAGCACATCGAGGTGATCATTCGCCAGATGATGCGCAAGGTGGAGATCCTCGAGCCCGGCGATACCCGCTTCCTCAAGGGCGAGCAGGTCGAGAAGGCCGTGCTGCTGGAGGAGAACGAGAAGGCCGAGGCCGAGGGCAAGGTCCCGGCCACCTACAACATTCTCCTGCTGGGCATCACCAAGGCCTCGCTGGCGACCGAGTCCTTCATCTCGGCGGCCTCCTTCCAGGAGACCACCCGGGTGCTGACCGAGGCCGCCACCCGCGGCGGGCGCGACGAACTGCGCGGTCTGAAGGAGAACGTCATCGTGGGTCGCCTGATCCCGGCCGGGACCGGGCTGGCGCATCACGAGGAGCGTCGCCGCCTGCGTCACGCCGACCTCGCCGGAGAGGCCGCCGCGGCGGCTTTCGCCGAGCCGGTCGAGACGGAATCCCCCGCCGAATCCCCCAGCGAGTCGGATTCCTGACCCTCCCGCCCCCGTCCCTGAAACAGGCGCCACAAGTGCTTGACAGGGTGGGGGTAGCTCTCTAAAATTGCGCGTCTTTCCCGACAGGCCGGGCAACCATGCCGGCCTGTCGTTTATTTTCCGGTCGCCCGAATGCTGGCAGCAAGACGGATTAGAGTGAGTTTTTCATGTCTACAATCAATCAGTTAGTACGCAAACCGCGTAAGCGCCGGGTCGAGAAAAGCAACGTACCCGCGCTTGAGGCCTCACCGCGGAAGCGCGGCGTGTGCACCCGTGTCTACACCACCACGCCGAAGAAACCGAACTCGGCGCTGCGCAAGGTCGCGCGCGTGCGTCTGACCAACGGTTATGAGGTCAGCAGCTACATCGGCGGCGAGGGCCACAACCTGCAGGAACACTCGGTGGTACTGATTCGCGGCGGTCGTGTGAAGGACCTGCCCGGCGTGCGCTACCACACCGTGCGCGGCAGCCTGGATACCTCCGGGGTGCAGGCACGCCGTCAGGGGCGTTCCAAGTACGGTGCCAAGCGGCCCAAGTCCTAACGTAGTCCGGTTGAACAGGTAAACGACAATGTCGAGAAGAAAGTCAGCAGAGCGTCGCCAGATCCTTCCGGACCCCAAGTTCGGCAGTGAGAAGCTGGCCAAGTTCATGAATATGGTCATGAAGAGCGGCAAGAAGTCGGTTGCCGAGCGTATCGTCTATGGGGCCCTTGATCACATCGGCCAGAAGAGCGGCGACCCGATGGAGGTCATGGATCAGGCCCTGGATAATGTCAGCCCGATGGTCGAGGTCAAGTCCCGGCGCGTCGGCGGCGCAACCTACCAGGTGCCCATCGAGGTGCGTCCGGTACGCCGTCAGACCCTGGCCATGCGCTGGGTGATCGACGCCGCCAGCAAGCGCAGCGAAAAGACCATGGCCCAGCGCCTGGCCGGTGAAATCCTGGATGCTTCCGAGAATCGCGGCGCTGCCGTGAAGAAGCGCGAGGACACGCATCGCATGGCCGAGGCCAACAAGGCCTTCGCGCACTACCGCTGGTAAGCGCCCAGGCAGATACAGGCAATATTCAGGCAACATTAGATAGGGATTCAGTCCGTGGCACGCAAAACTCCAATCGAACGTTATCGCAACGTCGGCATCATGGCTCACATCGATGCCGGCAAGACGACGACCACAGAGCGCGTTCTGTTCTATACCGGCGTGTCGCACAAGATCGGTGAGGTGCACGACGGTGCGGCCACCATGGACTGGATGGAACAGGAGCAGGAGCGCGGGATCACCATCACCTCCGCGGCCACCACCTGCTTCTGGAGCGGCATGGACCAGCAGTTCCCGGAACACCGCATCAATATCATCGACACCCCCGGCCACGTGGACTTCACCATCGAGGTGGAGCGTTCCCTGCGCGTGCTCGACGGCGCCTGCGCCGTGTTCTGCGCCGTGGGTGGCGTCGAGCCCCAGTCCGAGACCGTCTGGCGTCAGGCCAACAAGTATCACGTCCCGCGCATGGGCTTCGTCAACAAGATGGACCGTGCCGGCGCGAATTTCCTGCGCGTGGTCGAGCAGGTCAAGACCCGGCTGGGCGCCTTCCCGGTCCCGGTGCAGCTGCCCATCGGCGCCGAGGACAATTTCCAGGGCGTGGTGGACCTGATCCGGATGCAGGCCATCTACTGGAACGAGGCCGACATGGGGATGACCTACGAGGCCAGGGATATCCCCGCGGATATGCTCGAGCAGTGCCAGGAGTGGCGCGAGCACATGCTGGAAGCCGCTGCCGAGGCCACCGAAGAACTGATGGATAAGTATCTCAACGAGGGTGATCTGTCCCGCGAGGAGATCATCAAGGGCCTGCGCATGCGCACCCTGACGGTCGAGATCATTCCGATGATGTGCGGCTCCGCCTTCAAGAACAAGGGCGTGCAGGCCATGCTGGACGCCATGATCAATTTCATGCCCTCGCCGGTCGACGTGCTGGCCATCAAGGGTGTGCTGGACGACGAGAGCGAGACCGAGGTGCTGCGTAAGTCCTCCGATGACGAGCCCTTCGCCGCGCTGGCCTTCAAGATCGCCACCGATCCCTATGTCGGTTCGCTGACCTTCTTCCGGGTCTACTCCGGCGTGCTGAGTTCCGGCGACACCGTCTACAACTCGGTCAAGGGCAAGAAGGAGCGCGTCGGCCGTATCCTGCAGATGCACTCCAACTCGCGCGAGGAGATCAAGGAGGTGCGCGCAGGTGACATCGCCGCCGCCGTGGGCCTGAAGGACGTCACCACCGGCGACACCCTGTGCGACATGGCCAAGCCCGTCATCCTGGAGCGGATGGAATTCCCCGAGCCGGTGATCTCCGTCGCGGTCGAGCCCAAGACCAAGGCCGACCAGGAGAAGATGGGCATCGCCCTGCAGAAGCTGGCCCAGGAGGATCCCTCCTTCCGTGTGCATACCGACGAGGAGTCCGGCCAGACCATCATCTCCGGCATGGGCGAGCTGCACCTGGACATCATCGTCGACCGCATGAAGCGTGAATTCAAGGTCGAGGCCAATGTGGGCGCGCCCCAGGTGGCCTATCGCGAGACCATCCGCCAGACGGTCGAGAAGGTCGAAGGCAAGTTCGTGCGCCAGTCCGGCGGCCGCGGCCAGTACGGTCATGTCGTGCTCAAGCTGGAGCCGCAGGAGGCAGGTACCGGGTACGAGTTCGTCAACGCCATCGTCGGCGGCGTCGTGCCCAAGGATTACATCCCGGCCGTGGACAAGGGCATCAAGGAGCAGATGGAGAACGGTGTGCTGGGCGGCTTCCCGATGGTGGACGTCAAGGTCACCCTGTTCGATGGTTCCTACCACGATGTGGACTCCTCGGAAATGGCATTCAAGATCGCCGGCTCCATGGGCTTCAAGGAAGGCGCGATGAAGGCCAGTCCGGTACTGCTCGAGCCCATCATGAGCGTCGAGGTCGTCACGCCGGAAGAGTATATGGGTGACGTGGTGGGCGACCTGAACCGCCGCCGCGGCATCATCAAGGAGATGGACGACAGCCCCTCCGGCAAGCAGGTGCGCGCCGAAGTGCCGCTGTCGGAGATGTTCGGTTACGCCACCGATCTGCGCAGCGCCACCCAGGGCCGCGCCGCTTACAGCATGCAATTCGAGAAGTATGCCGAGGCGCCGTCCAACGTCGCCGACGCGATCATCAAGAAAGCATCGTAATTCTCTAGAGACCAACAGAACTGTAACGAGGTAGCAGTCGTGTCCAAGGAAAAATTTGAGCGAACGAAGCCGCACGTGAACGTGGGAACGATAGGTCACGTGGACCATGGTAAGACGACGCTGACGGCGGCGCTGACGAAGGTGGGTGCCGAGAAGATGGGCGGCGAGTTCCGGGCCTACGATCAGATCGACAATGCCCCGGAAGAGCGTGCGCGCGGGATCACGATTGCCACCGCTCACGTGGAGTACGAGACGGACGCGCGCCACTACGCGCACGTGGACTGCCCCGGTCACGCCGACTATGTGAAGAACATGATCACCGGTGCCGCGCAGATGGACGGCGCGATCCTGGTGGTGAGTGCGGCCGACGGCCCGATGCCGCAGACCCGCGAGCACATCCTGCTGGCGCGTCAGGTGGGTGTGCCCTCGATCGTGGTGTACATGAACAAGGCCGACCAGGTGGATGATCCGGAGCTGCTGGAGCTGGTGGAGATGGAGATCCGCGATCTGCTGTCTTCCTATGATTTCCCCGGCGACGACACCCCGATCATTACCGGTTCGGCGCTCAAGGCGCTGGAAGGCGACACCTCGGAGATCGGCGTGCCGTCGATCGAGAAGCTGCTGGAGGCGCTGGACAGCTACATTCCGGTGCCGGAGCGTCCGGTGGACCAGCCGTTCCTGATGCCGATCGAGGACGTGTTCTCGATTTCGGGTCGCGGCACGGTGGTGACCGGTCGTATCGAGCGCGGCATCGTCAAGGTGGGCGACGAGGTGGAGATCGTGGGCATGCGCGACACCACCAAGACCACGGTGACGGGTGTGGAGATGTTCCGCAAGCTGCTGGACTCGGGCGAGGCGGGCGACAACGTGGGCGTGCTGCTGCGCGGGACCAAGCGTGACGATGTGGAGCGCGGTCAGGTGCTGTGCGTGCCGGGTTCGATCACGCCGCACACCAAGTTCGAGTGCGAGGTGTACGTGCTCTCCAAGGATGAGGGCGGTCGTCACACCCCGTTCTTCAACGGTTATCGTCCGCAGTTCTATTTCCGCACGACGGACGTGACGGGTGCGTGCGATCTGCCGGAAGGCGTGGAGATGGTGATGCCGGGCGACAACGTGAAGATGACGGTGTCGCTGATTGCGCCGATCGCGATGGAAGAGGGTCTGCGCTTCGCCATTCGCGAAGGCGGCCGTACCGTCGGCGCCGGCGTGGTCTCCAAGATCATCGAGTAAGTTGTAATCCATTGCAGGAGCGGGCTCGCCCGCGAACACTTCGCGGCCAGGGCCGCTCCTGCAGAATTTATAGGGCAGTAGCTCAATATGAACAACCAACGTATTCGTATCCGCCTCAAGGCCTTTGATCATCGTCTGATCGATCAGTCGGCGCGGGAGATCGTGGAGACAGCCAAGCGTACCGGCGCCCAGGTGCGCGGCCCGATTCCGCTGCCCACGAAAAAGGAAAGTTTTACGATTCTGGTCTCGCCGCATGTCAACAAGGATGCGCGGGACCAGTACGAGATCCGTACCCACAAGCGGCTTATGGACATCGTGGATCCGACCGACAAGACGGTCGATGCGCTGATGAAGCTGGATCTGGCCGCCGGCGTGGATGTGCAGATCAAACTGAATTGATGATGCTGCCGGCGTTGGGTCGGCACACTGGATCTTTAGGGTTAGAGCAATGACGATCGGAGTAGTAGGCCGCAAGATCGGAATGACCCGCGTCTTCACCGAAGACGGGGCGGCGGTTCCGGTGACCGTAATCGAGGTCGAGCCGAACCGGGTGACCCAGCTGAAGTCGCAGGAGACCGACGGCTATCGTGCGCTGCAGGTGACCACCGGCAGCCGGCGCGCCTCGCGCGTGACCAAGCCGCTGGCCGGGCACTACGCCAGGGCCGGGGTCGAGGCTGGCCGCGGGCTGTGGGAGTTCCGCCTGGACGGTAGCGAGGGCGAGGGCATCGAGGTCGGCGCCGAGATCAGGGTCGATATCTTCGAGAACGGCCAGAAGGTCGACGTCAGCGGCACCAGCATCGGCAAGGGCTTCCAGGGCGGTGTGAAGCGTCACAACTTCCGCACCCAGGACGCAACCCACGGCAACTCGCTGTCGCATCGCGCGCCGGGTTCCATTGGCCAGAACCAGACTCCGGGCCGCGTGTTCAAGGGCAAGAAGATGGCCGGTCACATGGGCAGCGCGCGCCGTACCACCCAGAGCCTCGAAGTGGTGCGGGTGGACGCCGAACGCAACCTGTTGCTGATCAAGGGTTCGGTGCCCGGCGCCAAGGGTGGCGATGTGATCGTGCGCCCGGCAGTCAAGGCTTGAGGAGGCAATGATGGATATTCAGGTTCAGGGTGGTGCATCTGTCAGCGTCTCGGACAAGGCCTTCGGCCGGGATTTCAATGAGGCGCTGATCCACCAGGTTGTGACCGCGTTCATGGCGGGCGGCCGCGCCGGCACCAAGGCGCAGAAGAGCCGTTCCGACGTCCGTGGCGGTGGTACCAAGCCCTGGCGACAGAAGGGGACAGGCCGGGCGCGTTCTGGTACAATTCGCAGCCCGCTGTGGGCTGGTGGCGGCAAGACCTTCGCCGCCCGACCGCGCGATTATTCCCAGAAGGTGAACAAGAAGATGTACCGCGGGGCCATGGCCTCGATCCTGTCCGAACTGCTGCGTCAGGATCGACTGGTGATCGTGGACGACTTCTCGCTTGCCGCACCCAGGACCAGGGATCTTGTGGGTAAGCTCAAGGACATGGACCTGCGGGATGTGCTGATCGTCAATGACGATGCCGACGAGAATCTCTATCTCGCCGCGCGCAACCTCTACAACGTGGGGGTATGCGATTCGGAGACCGCCGATCCGGTCAGCCTGATCGGGTTCGAAAAGGTGTTGATGACGGTCGACACCCTGAAGAAGTTTGAGGAGAGACTGGCATGAGTCAGGAACGCCTGATGAAGGTTCTGCTGGCGCCGCTGGTGTCGGAGAAGACCGCGCGGCTGGCTGATACGAGCCGTCAGTACGCATTCAAGGTGCTGCCCGATGCCAGCAAGCCGGAAATCCGGCAGGCCGTGGAGAAGCTGTTCGAGGTCAAGGTGACCAACGTGCAGGTGGCCAGGGTCAAGGGCAAGGCCAAGCGCTTCGGTCAGACGCTGGGAAGGCGGTCCGACTGGAAGAAGGCCTATGTCACACTGGCGGAAGGCCAGGATATCGATTTCATGGGAGCGGAGTAATCCGCGCCTGAGGATAGAAGTTAAGAGCGCAAGGTTCAGTCATGGCTATTGTCAAAACCAAGCCCACGTCCCCGGGCCGCCGCTTTGTGGTCAAGCTCTCGACGAGCGACCTGTACAAGGGCGAGCCCTACGGGCCGCTGGTCGAGAAGAAGACCCGGAACGGCGGGCGCAACAACCTGGGTCGGATCACCACCCGGCATCGCGGCGGCGGCCACAAGCAGCGCTACCGTGTGATCGATTTCAAGCGCAACAAGGACGGCATTGTCGGTCGCGTCGAGCGCATTGAATACGATCCGAATCGCAGCGCCAATATCGCGCTGGTGCTGTATGCCGACGGCGAGCGCCGCTACATCCTGGCGCCCAAGGGCCTGGAAGTCGGAATGCCGGTGCAGTCCGGCAGCCATGCCCCGATCAAGCCGGGCAGTGCCATGCCGCTGCGCAATGTCCCGGTGGGCACCCTGGTGCACAACATCGAGATGAAGCCCGGCAAGGGCGGCCAGCTGGCGCGCAGCGCCGGCGCCGGTGTGCAGCTGGTGGCCCGCGAGGGTCAATATGCCACCCTGCGTCTGCGCTCTGGCGAGATGCGCAAGGTTCACGCCGACTGCCGCGCCACCATCGGCGAAGTCGGCAATGCCGAGCACAGCCTGCGTTCGCTGGGCAAGGCCGGCGCCAAGCGCTGGCGCGGCGTGCGTCCGACCGTGCGCGGCGTGGCCATGAACCCGGTGGATCATCCGCATGGCGGCGGTGAGGGGCGTACCTCCGGCGGCCGCCATCCGGTCACTCCCTGGGGTGTTCCGACCAAGGGTTACAAGACGCGCAAGAACAAGCGTACCGATCACATGATCGTGCGCCGTCGCAAGAGCAGATAAGTTTAAGGGGATCTAAACGTGCCACGTTCAGTTCGTAAAGGGCCGTTTGTCGACGAGCACCTGAGCAAGAAGGTCGACGCCGCCGTTGCGGCCAACAGCCGCAAGCCGATCAAGACCTGGTCGCGCCGCTCCATGATCCTGCCGGACATGGTGGGGCTCACCATCGCCGTGCACAACGGCCGTCAGCACGTGCCCGTGCTGATCAATGAGAACATGATCGGCCACAAGCTCGGTGAGTTTGCCGCCACGCGTACCTTCAAGGGGCACGCGGCCGACAAGAAGTCCAGGTAAGGGAGTGAGTCAGATGCAGGTCAGTGCCAAATTGCGTTTTGCGCGAATCTCGCCCCAGAAATGCCGCCTGGTGGCCGATCAGGTGCGCGGCATGCCGGTTGAGCGGGCGCTGCAGACCCTGATGTTCAGTCAGAAGAAGGCGGCTGGCATCGTGCGCAAGGTCCTGGAGTCGGCCATCGCCAACGCCGAGCACAACGAAGGCGCCGATATCGACGAGCTGAAGATCTCGACCATAATGGTCAACGAGGGCCCGACGCTGAAGCGCTTCCGCGCACGCGCCAAGGGCCGCGCCAACCGTATTTTAAAGCAGACCAGCCACATCACCGTGACGGTCGCCGATTAACGCTGCGGATACAGCATAAAGAGAGTTCGGAATGGGTCAAAAAGTCAATCCAAACGGTATTCGCCTGGGGATAGTCAAGGACTGGACCTCCAAGTGGTATGCGGATTCCCGGCAGTTCGCCGAGTATCTGAACAACGACATCAAGGTGCGCGACTACCTCAAGCAGCGCCTGTCGCATGCCTCGGTGAGCCGGATCAAGATCGAACGCCCGGCCAAGAATGCCATGATCACGATCTACACCGCGCGTCCGGGTATCGTGATCGGCAAGAAGGGCGAAGACATCGAGGCCCTGCGCAAGGACGTCTCCCGCCTGATGGGCATCCCGGTGCACATCAATATCGAGGAGATCCGCAAGCCCGAACTCGACGCCCAGCTGGTGGCTGAGAGCGTGGCCCAGCAGCTCGAGCGCCGCATCATGTTCCGTCGCGCCATGAAGCGCGCCGTGGGCAACTCGATGCGTCTGGGCGCCCAGGGTATCCGCATCAACGTGGCCGGCCGCCTGAACGGCGCCGAGATCGCGCGTACCGAATGGTACCGCGAGGGCCGGGTGCCGCTGCACACGCTGCGTGCCGATATCGACTATGGCTTCGCCGAGGCCCGTACCACTTACGGAATCATCGGCGTGAAGGTCTGGATATTCAAGGGCGAGGTGTTCGGCAAGGGCGAACAAAGCGCTGAAACCGATGCCGGCAAGAAGGCCGCGGCAGGCTAACGGAGTTCTGGATCATGCTGCAACCGAAACGCACCAAATTTCGCAAACAACAGAAGGGCCGTAACCGCGGGCTGTCCACTTCGGGCAACCGTGTCAGCTTCGGTGAGTATGCGATCAAGGCAACCACCCGTGGCCAGGTGACTGCGCGCCAGATCGAGGCCGCGCGCCGCGCCATCACCCGTCATGTCAAGCGTGGCGGCAAGCTGTGGATCCGCGTGTTCCCGGACGTGCCTGTGACCAAGAAGCCCATCGAGGTCCGCATGGGCAAGGGCAAGGGCAACGTCGAGTACTGGGTCGCCAAGATCCAGCCCGGCCGTGTGCTGTACGAAATCGAGGGTGTCTCCGAGGAGATGGCGCGGGAAGCCTTCCGTCTCGCCGCGGCCAAGCTTCCGGTCGGTATCACCTTTGTCAACCGGACGGTGATGTGATGAAAGCGAACGACATGCGAAACAAATCCACTGCCGAGCTGCGCGAGGAACTGACGGGCCTGCTGCGCGAGCAGTTCAATCTGCGTATGCAGAATGCCACGGGCCAGTTGTCGCGCCCGCACCAGTTCAAGCGTGTGCGCAAGGATATTGCACGTATCAAGACCGTGCTGAATGAAATGGCGAAGTCGGGTGATGCAGCATGAGTGAAGAACAGAAAGTCGAGCGCACCCTGACCGGGCGCGTGATCAGCAACAGGATGGACAAGACCGCGACCGTGATGATCGAGCGTCGTGTGCGTCACCCCCTGTACGGCAAGTATATCCGCCGGTCCACCAAATACCATGTGCACGACGAGAACAACGAGTGCCAGGAAGGGGATCTGGTTACGATCCAGGAGTGCCGCCCGCTGTCGAAGACCAAGACCTTTCGTCTGGTGTCCGTGGTCGAGCGTGCCGAGGCGGTCTGAAGACAGTCGCCGAGTTCATACAGTTTTTAGGAAGCCGTCATGATTCAGATGCAAACCATGCTGAATGTCGCCGACAACAGTGGCGCCCGCGAAGTCCAGTGCATCAAGGTGCTGGGCGGTTCGCATCGCCGCTATGCCGGGATCGGCGACGTGATCAAGGTCAGCGTGAAGGAGGCCATCCCGCGCGGCAAGGTCAAGAAAGGCGAGGTCTACAACGCCGTCGTCGTGCGCAGCCGCAAGGGTGTGCGCCGCCCCGACGGTTCCCTGATCCGCTTCGATACCAATGCGGCGGTGCTCCTGAACAACAAGCTGGAGCCTATCGGTACCCGTATCTTCGGCCCTGTCACCCGCGAGTTGCGCGGCGACAAGTTCATGAAGATCGTGTCACTGGCTCCGGAAGTGCTCTAACACAGGCAGGGTTTCGACATGCGTAAGATCAAGAAGGGTGACGAGGTTGTCGTCACCGCTGGCAAGGACAAGGGCAAACGCGGCAGCGTGCTGCGGGTGCTGGATGATGATCGGTTGATTGTCGAAAACGTCAACGTCGTCAAGAAGCATCAGAAGCCGAACCCGGGCGCCGGCGTGGCCGGGGGTATCATGCAGAAGGAGGCGCCGATCCAGGTCTCCAACGTGATGCTGTTCAACCCTCAGACCAGCAAGGGCGAGCGGGTTGGTTTCAAGACGCTGGAGGACGGACGCAAGGTGCGTGTGTTCAAATCCACCGGTGAAGTGGTAGACGCTTAACTCATTACAGGTTGGTTGCAGCGATGGCAAGGTTACATGATCACTATCGGGACACCGTGATCAAGCAGCTCCAGGAGCAGTTTGGTTACGCCAATGTCATGGAAGTCCCCAAGATTACGAAGATCACGCTCAATATGGGTGTGGGCGAGGCCGTGGCCGATCGCAAGGTCATGGAAAACGCCGTCGGCGATATGGAAAAGATTGCCGGTCAGAAGGCCGTCGTGACCAAGGCGCGCAAATCCGTTGCCGGCTTCAAGGTGCGCGAGGGCTGGCCCATCGGCTGCAAGGTGACCCTGCGCCGCGAGCGCATGTACGAATTCCTGGACCGGTTGATCAACATCGCCATTCCGCGCGTGCGTGACTTCCGCGGCGTGAGCGGCAAGTCCTTCGACGGCCGCGGCAACTACAGCATGGGCGTGAAGGAACAGATCATCTTCCCGGAAATCGACTACGACAAGGTTGATGCACTGCGTGGGATGGATATCACCATCACCACCACCGCCAAGACGGACGAGGAAGCCAAGGCCCTGCTGTCGGCATTCAGCTTCCCGTTCCGCAATTAAGGACTGAGTTTTATGGCCAAGAAATCCATGATTGCCCGCGAAGCCAAGCGACTGAAGACGGTAAAGAAGTATGCCGCCAAGCGGGCCGAGCTGAAGGCGATTATCAAGAACCCGGAGACCAGCGTCGAAGAGCGTATGGATGCCGTGAACAAGCTGAACAAGCTGCCGCGCGATGCCAGCCCGGCCCGGGTGCAGCGCCGTTGCCAGTTGACCGGCCGTCCGCATGCCGTGTACCGCAAGTTCGGTCTGTGCCGCAACAAGCTGCGCGAACACGCCATGAAAGGCGAGGTTCCGGGCCTGGTCAAGGCCAGTTGGTAAGAATTGAGTCGCGAGGATAATTGCACATGAGTATGTCGGATCCCCTGGCGGACATGCTGACCCGCATCCGCAACGCCCAGACCGCCGAGATGGCGGAGGTGGTCATGCCTGCGTCCAAGCAGAAGGCGGCCATCGCCAAGGTGTTGAAGGACGAGGGCTATATCGGCGACTACAGCGTCGAGGACGAAGGCAAGAAGCCGCAGCTGCGTATCGGCCTGAAGTATTATCAGGGCCGGCCCGTGATCATGCACATCAAGCGTGTCAGCCGTCCGGGTCTGAGAATCTATAAGGGCAAGGATGAACTGCCCCAGGTCAATGGCGGTCTCGGTGTTGCCATCATATCCACCTCGCGTGGCGTGATGAGCGACCGCGAGGCACGCGCCAGCGGCCAGGGCGGTGAAGTCCTCTGTACCGTCAGCTAAGGTAAGGCGCGCAGCTATGTCACGTATCGCAAAATATCCGATCCAGCTTCCCTCGGGCATCGAGTTCGAGATGACCGGACAGGCCGTGAAGGTAAAGGGTCCCAAGGGCGAGCTGAATTACAACATCCACGAGGATGTCGAGGTTACGCACGAGGACAACGTGCTGAGCTTCAAGCCGCGCAAGGAATCCAAGAAGGCCTGGGCTCAGGCCGGCACCACGCGTGCCAACATCAATAACATGCTGGTTGGCGTGAAGGATGGATTTGAGCGCAAGCTGGAGCTGGTCGGCGTCGGTTATCGCGCTCAGGCGCAGGGCAAGGTACTGAACCTCACCCTGGGCTTCTCGCACCCGATCAACTACGAGGTGCCCGAGGGGATCACCATCGAGACCCCGAGTCAGACCGAGGTCCTGGTCAAGGGCGTGGACAAGCAGGCCGTGGGTCAGGTTGCGGCAGAGATTCGCGGCTTCCGTCCGCCGGAGCCCTATAAGGGCAAGGGCGTGAAATATTCGGACGAGACGATCGTCCGCAAGGAAGCCAAGAAGAAATAAGTTGTAACGACAGAGGCAAGGCGGCGGTCGGAATCGTCGCTGGTGCAGAGAGGTTATCGAAATGGCAACACTGGACAAGAAGGCAGCGCGGCTGCGTCGTGCACGGCGTGCGCGCGCCAAGATACGCGAACTGGGCGATTACCGCCTGAGCGTTTACCGTACTCCACGCCACATCTACGCACAGGTCTTTGCTCCTGACGGCGACAAGGTCGTCGCCGCCGCATCGACCCTGGACAAGGCCCTACGTGCCGAGTTGGCCAAGACCGGCAATGCCACCGCGGCTACCGCCGTCGGCAAGGCGATCGCGGAGAAGGCCAGGGCAGCGGGCGTGACCAGGGTTGCTTTCGACCGTTCCGGTTACAAATATCACGGCCGAGTCAAGGCGCTGGCGGATGCCGCGCGGGAAGCCGGTCTCGAGTTTTAAGGGTGAATCATGGCGAGTGTAGACGCACAAGTACAGGGCGACGGACTGCAGGAAAAGCTGATTGCGGTCAACCGCGTGGCCAAGGTGGTCAAGGGCGGCCGGATTTTCGGTTTTTCCGCGCTGACCGTGGTCGGTGACGGCAACGGCAAGGTCGGCTTCGGCACCGGCAAGGCGCGCGAGGTTCCGGTGGCCATCCAGAAGGCCATGGAGAACGCCCGCAAGAACATGAAGTCCTATGCGCTCAATGAGGGCACTCTGTTCTATGCCGCCAAGGGCCGGCATGGTGCGGCCAAGGTGTACATGCAGCCGGCCTCCGACGGTACCGGTATCATCGCCGGTGGCGCCATGCGCGCCGTGCTGGAGGTGGTGGGCGTGCGCAACGTCCTGTCCAAGTGTGTCGGCAGCCGCAACCCGATCAATGTCGTGCGTGCGACCCTCAACGCCCTGGACAACATCAGTTCGCCGGAGGAGATCGCGGCCAAGCGCGGCAAGAAACTCGAAGAGATCCGGGGGTAAGTCATGGCGGAGAAGAAGCTCAAGGTCACCCTGGTCCGCAGCGTCGCGGGTCGACTCAGGAAACACAAGGCCTGTGTGGCAGGTCTTGGTCTGCGCCGCATCCGGCATAGTGTCGAAGTGCTGGACACGCCGGAGAACCGCGGGATGATCAACAAGGTCTCGTACCTGCTGCAAGTCGAGGAAGCCTGACATGCGACTGAATACCATCAAGCCCGGCGCGGGCAGCAAGCCCTCTCCAAAGCGTGTCGGTCGCGGCATCGGTTCGGGTCTGGGCAAGACCTGCGGCCGTGGCCACAAGGGTCAGAAGTCCCGCTCCGGCGGCTACAACAAGGTCGGTTTCGAAGGCGGCCAGATGCCGCTGCAGCGCCGCCTGCCCAAGGTCGGTTTCAAGTCCCGCGTCGGCCGGACCCGTGCCGAGGTGCGCCTGGACGAACTGGCCAAAATCGATGCCGACGTCATCGACCTGGCCGTGCTCAAGGCAGCCAGCGTGGTTGGCCAGCAGATCGACAAGGCCAAGGTCATCCTGTCGGGTGAACTGAACAAGGCCGTGACGCTGAAGGGCGTGGCCGTGACCAAGGGGGCCCGTGCCGCCATCGAGGCTGCCGGCGGGAAGGTCGAAGACTAGTGCTGCCGGTCACGAATATTCGTAGCCGGAGGCACTGATGGCCGCACCGGGCGCTACATTAGCGGGATCGCTGGGAGATATCGGCAAACTCCGGGAGCTGCGCCAGCGCATCTTCTTCGTGCTCGGCGCGCTGATCGTCTATCGGCTGGGCGCCCATATCCCGGTGCCCGGCATCGATCCGGTCATCCTGAAGCAGCTGGCCGATCAGCAGAGCGGCACCATCCTGGACATGTTCAACATGTTCTCAGGCGGTGCCCTGATGCGCTTCACCATCTTCGCGCTCGGGATCATGCCCTACATCTCGGCATCGATCATCATCCAGCTGCTGAGCTACACGGTGCCGGCGCTGGAGAAGATCAAGAAGGAAGGTGAGGCCGGACGGCGCAGGATCACCCAGTACACGCGCTATGCGACCCTGGGGCTGGCGACGGTACAGGCCATCGGCATATCGGTCGGTCTGATGAACAGCCAGGAAGGGCTGGTCATCAATCCCGGGCCGGCCTTCGTGATGACCGCGGTGATTACCCTGGTCACGGGGACCATGTTCCTGATGTGGCTGGGTGAGCAGATCACCGAGCGCGGCATCGGCAACGGAATATCGATCATCATCTTCGCCGGTATCGTGGCCGGCCTGCCGGCGGCCATCGGCGGTACGCTGGAACTGGCCCGCACCGGTGAGATGAACGTGCTGACGATCCTGTTCCTGTTCGTCATGGCGCTGGCGGTCACCGCCTTTGTCGTGTTCGTGGAACGGGGCCAGCGTCGGATCACGGTGAACTATGCGCGTCGTCAGCAGGGCCGCAAGGTCTATGCGGCGCAGAGCACGCATCTGCCGCTGAAGCTGAACATGGCCGGTGTCATACCGCCCATCTTCGCCTCCAGCATCATCCTGTTCCCGGCCACGCTGGGCAGCTGGTTCGGACAGAGCGAAGGCATGCGCTGGCTGTCGGATATCGCCGCGACCCTGTCACCGGGGCAGCCGCTGTACGTCATGCTGTATGCGCTGGCGATCATTTTCTTCTGCTTCTTCTATACCGCGCTGGTGTTCAATGCGCGGGAGACGGCAGACAACCTGAAGAAGTCGGGCGCCTTCATTCCGGGCATCCGGCCGGGCGAGCAGACCGCGCGTTACATCGATAATGTCATGACTCGGTTGACGCTGGTGGGCGCGGGCTATATCACGCTGGTGTGTCTGTTGCCCGAGTTCCTGATCCTGTACTGGAACGTGCCTTTCTATTTCGGCGGCACGTCCCTGCTGATCATCGTGATCGTGGTGATGGACTTCATGGCGCAGGTCCAGGCGCACCTGATGTCGCACCAGTACGAGGGGCTGATGAAGAAGGCCAACCTCAAGGGGCACGGTCGCAGCGGACTGCTGCGCTAGTTTGGATATTCGGCGAACCGTATCGCCATCATTTGATTGGGTGATGTCATGAAAGTCAGAGCATCTGTGAAAAAGATCTGTCGTAACTGCAAGATCATCCGCCGCAACGGTGTGGTGCGCGTGATCTGCTCCGACGCCCGGCACAAGCAGCGCCAGGGCTGAGCCGGTACAGCGACCGGTACTGGAGCCGGGCGCAGACGCGTCCGGCGATTGATTTTTTGTTCATTGCAAGATAGTCTTACGCGTTTCCCGTGACCGGGGCGTAAGTACGTGTAGCAGGAGAGGCTGATGGCCCGTATTGCAGGCATAAACATTCCCGTGCAGAAACATGCGGTTATAGCGCTGACCTCGATCTATGGCGTGGGCCGGACGCGGGCCAGGCAGATCTGCGACGCCGCGGGCGTCGCCCACGACCGCAAGATCCGGGATCTGGACGACGGCGAGATCGAGGCCCTGCGCGCCGAGGTCGGAAAGTTCGCTGTCGAGGGTGATCTCCGCCGTGAAATTTCTATGAATATCAAACGTTTGATGGATCTTGGCTGCTATCGCGGCCTGCGCCATCGGCGCGGGTTGCCGCTGCGGGGTCAGCGCACCCGGACCAATGCCCGTACCCGCAAGGGTCCGCGCCGTCCGATTCGTCGTTAATATCAGTTAGTTACTGAATTCCAGGGTTAAATACAGCTATGGCTAAACCGGCAGCACGCCCCCGTAAGAAGGTGAAGAAGAATGTGGTCGACGGCGTCGCCCACATCCAGGCTTCGTTCAACAACACCATCGTGACCATCTCAGACCGCCAGGGCAACGCCCTGTGCTGGGCCACGGCCGGGGGTTCCGGCTTCCGCGGCTCGCGCAAGAGCACACCCTTCGCCGCCCAGGTGGCGGCCGAGCGTGCCGGCAAGGTGGCCCTGGAATACGGGATGAAGAATCTGGATGTCATGGTCAAGGGCCCGGGCCCGGGACGTGATTCCGCTGTGCGTGCCCTGCACGGGGTGGGATTCAAGATCACCAACATTCAGGACGTGACGCCGATTCCGCACAACGGCTGCCGTCCGCCCAAGAAACGTCGCGTCTGAGCGGGGAGTCGACATGGCCAAGTACGTAGGATCCAAATGCCGCCAGTGCCGCCGCGAGGGCACCAAGCTGTTCCTCAAGGGCGAGAAGTGCTACACCAGCAAGTGCCCGGTGGAGAACCGTCCGTTCCCGCCCGGCCAGCATGGCCAGCGCCGCACCCGCCTGTCGGATTATGCACTGCAGCTGCGCGAGAAGCAGAAGCTGCGTCGTATCTACGGTGTTCTGGAAAAGCAGTTCCGCAGCTATTACAAGGAAGCCGCCCGCCGCAAGGGCTCGACCGGTGACAACCTGTTGCAGCTGCTGGAATCGCGGCTCGACAACATCGTCTACCGTATGGGCTTTGCCGCCTCACGCAGCGAAGCGCGTCAGCTGGTGCGCCACAACGGCATCACCGTCAATGGCAGGAAGATGAACATCCCTTCCGCCCAGATCAGCCCCAATGACATCATCGGGCTGTCGGAGAAGGCGCGCGGACAGTCCCGGGTGCAGGCCGCAATCGAGCTGGCGCAGCAGCGTGGATTTGCCGACTGGATCGATGTCGATCCCAAGAAGATGGAAGGCGTGTTCAAGGCCGCACCGGAACGTGGCGAACTGCCGTCGGATATCCAGGAACAGCTGGTCGTCGAGCTGTACTCCAAGTAATCCATAGGAGAGAGGAAATTCCATGCAGGGCAGTGTTACTGAATTCCTGAAACCCCGCATCGTTGACATCCAGCAGGTCAACGATCTTCGCGCCAAGGTCACGATCGAGCCGCTCGAGCGTGGTTTTGGACATACACTGGGTAACGCCCTGCGTCGTATCCTGTTGTCCTCCATGCCGGGTGCTGCTGTCACCCAGGTCGAGATCGACGGCGTGCTGCATGAGTACTCCACCATGGAGGGCGTGCAGGAAGACGTGATCGATATCATGTTGAACCTGAAGAACCTGGCCATCCGTCTGCACAATCGCGACGAGGCCAGCCTGAGCCTGAAGAAGAAGGGTCCGGGCCCGGTGACGGCCGGCGACATCACGCTTGATCACGATGTCGAGATCGTCAACCCGGATTATGTCATCGCCCACCTGACCCAGTCCGGTGAGCTGAACATGATGCTCAAGGTCAGCAAGGGCCGCGGCTACGTGCCCGCCAATGCCCGCATCGGTGTGGACGAGGATCGTCCGATCGGCAATCTGCAGCTGGATGCCAGCTTCAGTCCGGTCAACAAGGTCAGCTATACCGTCGACAGCGCCCGCGTGGAGCAGCGCACCGACCTGGACAAGCTGATCATCGACATCGAGACCAACGGCACCATCGATCCGGAAGAGGCCATCCGCCGCGCCGCGACCATCCTCCAGGATCAGCTGTCGGTGTTCGTGGACCTGCAGGGCAAGGAAGAGGAGCAGAAGGAGTCGGTTGCCCCCGATATCGATCCGATCCTGCTGCGTCCGGTTGACGATCTGGAACTGACCGTGCGTTCGGCCAACTGCCTGAAGGCCGAGAGCATCTACTACATCGGCGATCTGATCCAGAAGACCGAGGTGGAACTGCTCAAGGCACCGAACCTGGGCAAGAAGTCACTCACCGAGATCAAGGATGTGCTGGCTTCCCACGGCCTGTCCCTGGGCATGCGCCTGGACAACTGGCCGCCGCCGGGGCTGCGGGACAAGGATCGCGCGACCGCCTGACGCGGTGCCGATTGTATTATTGACCGGGCGCGGACTGCCGCGCCCGTATTTTCGGGATCTGAGGTAACGACCAATGCGACATCGCAAGAGTGGACGCCAGTTAAACCGCAACAGTTCGCATCGCAAGGCCATGTTCCGCAACATGGCGGCGTCGCTGCTGCGCCATGAAGTCATCACCACCACCCTGCCCAAGGCCAAGGAACTGCGCCGGGTGGCCGAGCCGCTGATCACCATGGCCAAGAACGATTCGGTGCACCAGCGCCGGCTGGCCTTCTCCCGCCTGCGTGACCGCGAGGTGGTGACCAAGCTGTTCGACGAACTGGGCCCGCGTTACCAGGCCCGTCCCGGCGGTTACCTGCGCATCCTCAAGATGGGCTACCGGGCCGGCGACTCCGCGCCCATGGCGCTGGTCGAGTTGGTCGATCGTCCCGAGACCGCTGCCGAGGAAGGCACCGAGGCTGCCGAATAGCCTTGCCGTCTGCGTGCACAGAAAAGCCGGGCCTGCCCCGGCTTTTTTTGCGTCTGAAGGAAATGCATGAGCAACGAGACGGGATGCAGGCAAAGCATCGTCTCCCCGCATGCACTCCATGCAGACTTGTCTCCTGTATCCTGCCTCTTGTATCTTGACCCTGGTGATCATCCTCTTCACCGACTTCGGCCTGGAAGACCCCTACATCGGTCAGATGCAGGCCGTGCTCCATCGCGACGCACCCGGCGTCCCGCAGGTCAACCTGTTCGCCAAGGCGCCGAACTTCGACCCCCATGCCGGTGCCTATCTGCTGGCGGCCTACGCTGATGAATTCCCCGTCGACACAGTGTTTCTGGCCGTGGTGGATCCCGGCGTGGGCGGCGACCGCCGGCCCTGTGTGGTCCGGGCTGACGGACGCTGGTTCATCGGGCCGGACAATGGTCTGTTCAACGTGGTCGCCATGCGGGCGCAGGCCCTGGAATGGTGGGATATCGACTGGCACCCGGCGCGGCTGTCGGCCAGCTTTCACGGTCGTGACCTGTTCGCGCCGGTGGCGGCCCGGATCGCCACCGGGGCAGCGGTGCCCGGGGTGGCGGTTGCTCCCGAAGAGCGTATCCAGCCGGGATGGCCGCCGGAACTGGCGCAGGTGATCTATATCGATCATTACGGCAACGCCATGACCGGTATCCGTGCGGCCAGTCTGGAAGGGGATGTGGAACTGGAGGTGGGGGTCCACCGCCTGCGCCGGGCCGAGACCTTCAGTGCCGTCGCGGCGGGTGAGGCCTTCTGGTACGAGAACGCCAACGGCCTGGTCGAGATCGCGGTCAACCAGGGCCATGCCGCCACCCGGCTCGGCCTGAGCCTGGGCGACCGGGTGCACTTCAGCGGGCGGCTGTAGCAAACGTAAGTGGCAGTAACGCAGAGGACGCAAAGCCGCAGAGGCGCAAAGTCGAATATCTTGTCGGGATTATGTAAATCTCAGGCAGGCCTTCCCGTCATCCCGGCGCAGGCCGGAATCCATAACCACGACGGTATCTGGATTCCGCCCTACCTGGGAATGGTCCCACCAAACGAAACAATCACAACGAACTAATCATTAATACACTCTGCGTCTCTGCGTCTCTGCGTCTCTGCGTCTCTGCGTCTCTGCGCCTTTGCGTCCTCTGCGTTTCCGTCACGCACGTTCAGAAGACCCCGCCTCCAGCAGCGGCCGCAGGAACCGCCCCGTATGTGAATCCGCATGGGCCGCCACCGTCTCCGGTGTACCCTCCACGATCAGTTCGCCGCCCTTGTCGCCGCCCTCCGGCCCCAGGTCGATGACCCAGTCGGCGGTCTTGATCACGTCCAGATTGTGCTCGATCACGATCACGGTATTGCCGTGGTCGCGCAGCCGGTGCAGCACGGCCAGCAGCTGCTCGATGTCATAGAAGTGCAGGCCGGTGGTGGGCTCGTCCAGGATGTAGAGGGTCTTGCCGGTATCCCGCTTGGACAGCTCCCGCGCCAGCTTCACCCGCTGCGCCTCGCCGCCGGACAGGGTGGTGGCGTTCTGGCCCAGCCTGATGTACGACAGTCCGACATCCATCAGGGTCTGCAGCTTGCGCTTGAGCGCCGGTACCGCGCTGAAGAAGGACAGGGCATCCTCCACCGTCAACTCCAGTACCTCGTGGATGGTCCTGCCCTTGTAGCGGATCTCCAGGGTCTCGCGGTTGTAGCGCTTGCCGTGACAGACGTCGCAGGGCACATAAATGTCGGGCAGGAAGTGCATTTCCACCTTGATCACGCCGTCGCCCTGGCAGGCCTCGCAGCGCCCGCCCTTGACGTTGAAGCTGAAGCGGCCGCTCTTGTAGCCGCGCGAGCGTGCCTCCTGGGTGCCGGCGAACAGTTCGCGGATGGGCGTGAACAGGCCGGTGTAGGTGGCCGGGTTGGAGCGGGGCGTGCGGCCGATCGGACTCTGGTCGATGTCGACCACCTTGTCGAAGTGCTCCAGGCCCTCGATGGCGCGGTGCGGTGCCGGACTGGTGGCGGCCTTGTTCAGCTCGCGCGCGGCGAAGGGATAGAGGGTATCGTTGATGAGCGTCGACTTGCCGGAGCCGGACACGCCGGTGATGCAGGTCATCAGCCCCACCGGGATGTCGATGTCCACGCCCTTGAGGTTGTTGCCGGTCGCACCCAGCACCCGCAGCATGCGCAGTTCGTTCACCGGGGTGCGCTGCTTGGGGACTGCGATCCGACGCGTGCCCGAGAGATACTGACCGGTGAGCGAGTCGGGGTTGGCCATGATATCGGCCGGTGTGCCCTGGGCGACGATATGGCCGCCGTGGATGCCGGCGCCCGGGCCCATGTCGAGCACATGATCGGCGCTCATGATGGCCTCCTCGTCGTGCTCGACCACGATGACGGTATTGCCCAGATCACGCAGGTAGTCGAGCGTGTTGAGCAGCCGCTGGTTGTCGCGCTGGTGCAGGCCGATGGAGGGTTCATCCAGGATGTACATCACCCCCACCAGGCCGGCGCCGATCTGACTGGCCAGGCGGATGCGCTGGGCTTCGCCGCCGGAGAGGGTGTCGGCGCTGCGTTCCAGCGACAGGTAGTCCAGGCCGACATTGACCAGGAAACTCAGGCGTTGGTTGATCTCCTTGAGGATCTTGACCGCGATCCTGCCGCGACGACCTTCAAGCGTGAGCGTGCCGAAGAATTCCAGCGCCCGTCCGACCGGAAGCGCGGTCAGTTCGGGCAGGGTGCGGCCTTCGATGAACACGTGCCGGGCCGCGCGGTTCAGGCGAGTGCCGCCGCACTCGGGGCAGGCGCGGGTGCTCAGATACCGGGCCAGTTCCTCGCGCACGATGTTGGATTCGGTCTCGCGGTAGCGCCGGTCCATGTTGGGGATGATGCCCTCGAAGGTGTGCCGGCGGACGGTGAAGCCCTTGCGCTCGGACAGGTACTCGAAGTCGATCTCTTCATCCCCCGAGCCGTGAAGGATCACCGCGCGCGTCGCCTCCGGCAGTTCCTCGAACGGGGTGTCGATGTCGAAGCCGTAGTGATCGGCCAGCGAACTGATGAGCTGGAAGTAATAGGCATTGCGCCGGTCCCAGCCGCGCACCGCGCCGCCGGCCAGACTCAGATGCGGATGGGCCACGATGCGTTCGGGATCGAAGAACTGCTTCACACCCAGGCCGTCGCAGGCCGGGCAGGCGCCGGCCGGGTTGTTGAAGGAGAACAGCCGCGGTTCCAGCTCGGTGATGGAGTAGCCGCACAGCGGACAGGCGAAGCGGGCCGAGAACAGCAGCGGTTCGCGCTGCGGGTCGTCCATGAAGGCGACCCGCACCTGGCCGTCGGACAGCCGCAGCGCGGTTTCGAAGGATTCGGCCAGGCGTATCTGGATGTCCGCGCGCACCTTGAGCCGGTCGACCACGGCTTCGATGGTGTGCTGGCGCTTGAGGTCGAGCGTCGGGAGCTGGTCCAGTTCGACGATTTCACCGTCGATGCGGGCGCGGATGAAACCCTGGGCACGCAGCCCTTCCAGTACGTGGACATGCTCGCCCTTGCGCGCCTGCACCACCGGCGCGAGCAGCATCAGCCGGGTGCCCTCGGGCAGGGCCATGACCTGGTCCACCATCTGGCTCACGGTCTGGGCATCCAGTGCGATGCGGTGCTCGGGGCACTCGGGCACGCCCACGCGTGCGTACAGCAGCCGCAGGTAGTCGTAGATCTCGGTGATGGTGCCCACGGTGGAGCGCGGATTGTGCGAGGTGGTCTTCTGCTCGATGGAGATGGCCGGCGACAGTCCCTCGATGTGGTCGATGTCGGGCTTTTCCATCATCGACAGGAACTGGCGGGCGTAGGCCGACAGCGATTCCACATAGCGGCGCTGGCCCTCGGCGTAGATGGTGTCGAAGGCCAGTGAGGACTTGCCCGAGCCGGACAGGCCGGTGATGACGATCAGGCGGTCGCGGGGCAACTCCAGGTCGATGTTGGCCAGGTTGTGGGTGCGGGCGCCGCGTATCCGAATGGTGTCCATGCCGTTTTCCGCCGTAAATCGAACCTGTTACTATACGTCGCTTCCCCGGTCCTCGGCAAAAGGTGATTCGGCGCGTGGCAGACGGCCCCGAGCAGCATGCGAACATGACCCGCGGCGAGCGTCGCGCGGCGGTCTCGCTGGCGGGCATCTTCGCCATGCGCATGCTGGGGCTGTTCATGATCCTGCCGGTGTTCGCCCTCTATGCCGACGACTACACCGGCGCCACCCCGGGGCTGATCGGCCTGGCCATCGGCGCCTACGGCTTCACCCAGGCCCTGCTGCAGATCCCCTTCGGGCTGCTGTCCGACCGGTTCGGGCGCAAGCGTATCATCGCCATCGGACTGCTGCTGTTCGCCCTGGGCAGCCTGGTGGCCGCGCTGGCCGACAGCATCTGGGGCGTGATCCTGGGCCGCGCCCTGCAGGGCGCGGGGGCGATCGCCGCGGCGGTCATGGCCCTGGCGGCGGATCTGACCCGGGAGGAGCACCGCACCAAGGCCATGGCCGTGATCGGCATGAGCATCGGCCTGTCCTTCGCCCTGGCCCTGGTGCTGGGCCCCTGGCTGGGCCACTGGATCGGCCTGTCCGGCATCTTCTGGCTGACCGCGGTCCTGGCGCTGTCCGGCCTGGTCATCCTGCGCTGGTCCGTGCCCAGCCCCGCACTGAGCCGGCCGCACCGCGACGCCCAGCCGGTTCCGGCTCAGTTCCTGGCCGTACTGCGCGACGCCCGCCTGCTGCGGCTGGATTTCGGCATTCTGGCCCTGCATCTGATCCTGACCGCCAGCTTCGTCAGCCTCCCGCTGGTGCTGCGCGACAGCCTGGGGCTGGCCCCGGACCGCCACGCCTGGCTCTACCTGCCGGTGCTGGTGCTGTCGGTGGCGGTGATGATTCCCTTCATCATCCAGGCCGAGAAGCAGCAGCGCATGAAACCGGTGTTCCTCGCCGCCATCGTGATGGTGCTGGCGGGCGAACTGGCGCTGGTCCAGTGGCAGGGACAGCTGGCCGGGGTGGTGCTGGCGCTGTTCGTGTTCTACGTGGGCTTCAATATCCTGGAGGCGACCCTGCCGTCGCTGATCTCCAAGACCGCCCCGGCCGACAGCAAGGGGACGGCCATGGGCTTCTATTCCAGTTCCCAGTTTCTCGGCGCCTTCCTGGGCGGGGCGCTGGGCGGGGTCCTGCACGGCCGCTTCGGCGCAACCGGGGTCTTCCTGGGCTGCGCCCTGATCGCACTGGTGTGGCTGGCCGTGGCGGCGGGGATGGAGCGTCCGCGCTATCTGGCCAGCCGGCTGGTCGGCGTCGGCCGACTCACACCGCCCCAGGCCGGGATGCTGGCCCGGGAACTCGGACGGGTCCCGGGCGTGGTCGAGGCGGTGGTTGTCGCCGAGGACGAGACGGCCTATCTGAAGGTGGATCCGCGCGCCCTGGACGAGGCCGCGCTGGAGACGCTGGTCGGTCGCCCGGCTCCAGCCGGGCAGTGAGACGGACGCCGCCGGGGGGGATTTGCCGGCGCCGGCGAATCCCCCTATGATGGGCAGCTTGCAGTACCCCTCAGGGCAACTCAGCACAGTCAGGAGAAATCGGCATGGCGCGCGGCATCAACAAGGTGATTCTGGTCGGCAACCTGGGCAAGGATCCCGAGGTCCGGTACATGCCCAGCGGCGGGGCCGTGGCCAATGTCACCCTTGCCACCTCGGATCAGTGGAAGGACAAGCAGACCGGCGAGCAGCGCGAGCGCACCGAATGGCACAATGTGGTCTTCTACCAGCGCCTGGCCGAGATCGTCGGCGAGTATCTGAAGAAGGGTTCCCAGGTCTATGTCGAGGGCAGCCTGCGCACCCGCAAGTGGCAGGACAAGAACGGCAATGATCGCTACACCACCGAGATCATCGCCTCCGAGATGCAGATGCTGGGCGGTCGCGGCGGCGGTGGTGGCGGCAGCGCCAACTACAACAGCAATCGGGCGCCTGCGGCGGCCGAGAGCCAGGGCGGCGGCGGCAGCGGCGGCTTCGACGAGGGCTTCGACGACGATATCCCGTTCTGAGCAGACGGGATGGGTGGCGCCAAACGCAGCCCATCACTGCCTGCTATGACGATGATCTTTGGCCTGGGTTGGTTGCGGCGTCAGCACCTCCACCCATGCCGCCTCGGTCTCAGAATCCCGACTCCCGTATCGCCGCCAGTTCGCGGCGCTTTTGCAGCAGCAGGGCATCGTAGGCCTGACTGAGCGCCCGTTCATAGGCGCAGTCTCCGTCCAGTCCCACGGTCCTCAGGCGCCGCTCCAGCTGGGCGATCTCCAGGCGCAGTTCCTGCGGGCAGGGCCGGTGGAGCGGTGCAGCAGTCGCTTTCATATCTCATTTCTCCAGTCGCGTTTTTTGCAGCCTAGCCCGCCCATGTGACCGCAGGATGACAGCCTCGCGCAGCTGCGGGGTGGGATTTTCCTCGCCCGGAACACCGATCCCGATTTATCGAATCCCAAGGTTTTCTCAGGCTGAACCTGGCTCAACCTCAATGGTTTTATAAGGTTATATATATAACCAGCTGATTGTTATGAGGAACGTCCGATCGTATCGTTGTCTTCCCCGATGAACCCATAAATAATTGAAATATATTGAGGAATTTCTCGCGTTTTTTCCTGAATTCGCTTGACGCCTTCAGCTTCCCTACCTATAGTGTCGAAAAGTGGGAAGAAGTGGTAGAAAGTGGAAAAAAAGGGATAACAGGGGGAATTCTTGGCCAAGTCGGGGGGCAACACCGTCAACCTGGATGCCAAGGGCCGTTTGGCTCTGCCAACGCGCTATCGCCAGGAACTGACGGACAGCTGTGAAGGCCGGATGGTGCTGACCATCCACGGCGACGGCTGCCTGCTGCTTTACCCTGCCCCGGAATGGGAAGAGATCGAGCGCAAGCTGATCCGGCTCCCCAACCAGAACCCCGCTATCCGCCGTCTCCAGCGCATGCTGCTCGGTCATGCCACCGAGGTCGAGATGGACAGTCATGGCCGTATCCTCCTGCCGCCGCGCTTGCGCGAGTTCGCCAACCTGGACAAGAAGGTAGTGCTTGCCTCGCTGGTCAACAAGTTTGAGATCTGGAACGAAGAGGCCTGGGAAGAGAATCTGCGGCACTGGATCGACGACGGCGGAGCGGAGTCGGTTCCGGAAGCACTCGACAATCTGAGTCTCTAGTGGCTGCGGGTGCCGCTCATCATCCGGTGCTGCTGCAGGAAGTGCTGGAGGCGCTGGCCGTACGCGCGGATGGCATCTATGTCGATGCCACCTTCGGCCGGGGCGGACACGCCGCGGCCATTCTCGCACGGTTGGGGCCCGAAGGCAGGCTCTATGCCATGGACCGGGACCCGGAGGCGATCGCCGCGGCGCAGCGCTTCGAGCAGGATCGGCGGTTTCATATCACCAGAGGATCATTCGCCATGCTGGGCGCGATGGCACAGGCAGCGGGGATCGAAGGCAGGGTCAGCGGTGTGCTGCTCGACCTCGGGGTCTCCTCGCCGCAACTCGACGATGCCCGGCGCGGCTTCAGTTTCCTCGGTGACGGTCCCCTGGACATGCGCATGGATCCGGAACAGGGCCTGAGTGCAGCCGACTGGCTCAATCAGGCCTCCGAGCAGGAGATCGTGCGGGTGTTGAAGGTGTATGGCGAGGAGCGCTTCGCCCGGCGCATTGCCCGCGCGGTGCTGGCCGCACGCCAGGAGGCGCCCATCACCCGCACCGGCCGCCTGGCCGAAATCATTGCCGCCGCGGTGCCCAAGCGCGAGCCCGGCAGGCATCCGGCCACCCGCAGTTTTCAGGCCATCCGCATCCATGTGAACCGCGAACTGGAAGAGTTGGAGACGGTGCTGCCGCAGGCGGTGGACCTGCTCGCCCCGGGCGGGCGTTTGGCGGTGATCAGTTTTCACTCCCTGGAGGACCGCCTGGTCAAACGCTTCATGCGCAGGGAGTGCAAGGGCGAGGAGCTGCCGCTGGACCTGCCGGTCACCGGCACGAGCCAGGGCCGCCTGCGCCTGGTCGGCAAGGCGCGCCATGCCGGTGAGGCAGAGGTGCAGGCCAATCCCCGGGCGCGCAGTGCCGTACTGCGGGTCGCGGAGCGGTTGCAGTGAAGCTGCTGCTCGCATTGCTGCTGGCTGGCGTGATCGCTTCCGGTATCGGCGTGGTCTATGCGCGCCACCAGAGCCGGGCCCTGTTCGTGCAGCTGCAGTCACTGCTGAGCGAACGGGATGCGTTGAACATCGAATGGGGGCAGCTGCAGCTCGAGCAGAGCACCCTGGCCACCCATGGCCGGATCGAGCGACTGGCAACCGAGCGGCTGGAGATGCATGTGCCGGCCCACGACGAAATCATCCTGGTGAAGCCATGACGACGCCAAGCATTGCAGACAGGCAGCAGTACCGCCATTACCTGGTGCTGGCGGCGTTCGGTTTCGGCCTGCTGGCCCTGCTGTGGCGGGTGGTGGACCTGCAGTGGTTCGATCGCGGCTTCCTGCAGGGGCAGGCCGATGCCCGGCACCTGCGCACGGTCTCGCTGCCGGCGCACCGGGGCATGATCACCGACCGCAACGGCGAGCCGCTGGCGGTCAGCACCCCGGTGGACTCGGTCTGGGCCAATCCCCAGGAGCTGGTGCCGGCGCGGGAATACCTGCAGGCACTGGCCAAGATCCTGGAACTGGACATCGACTATCTGCAGCGACTGCTGGGACGGCGCGCCGACCGTGAATTCGTCTACCTGCGCCGGCACGTGCCGCCGGCCACGGCCGCCCAGGTCAGGGCGCTGGATGCTCCCGGTGTCTATCTGCAGCGCGAGTACCGTCGCTACTACCCGGACGGGGAGGTGGTGGCGCATCTCATCGGCTTTACCGATATCGACGACCGCGGCCAGGAAGGGCTGGAGCTGGCCTATGACGATTGGCTCAGCGGCGCCGACGGCGCCAAGCGGGTGCTCAAGGACGGCCGTCACCACGTGATTGCCGACGTGGAGTTGATTCGCCCGGCCAGTCCCGGTCGGGATCTGCGTCTGAGTATCGATCGGCGCATTCAATATCAGGCCTATCGTGAATTGAAGAGCGCGGTGCAGCGTCACCGTGCCAGTTCGGGCTCGGTGGTGGTGCTGGATGCCGTCACCGGCGAGGTGCTGGCGATGGTCAACCAGCCTTCGTTCAACCCCAACAACCGTCATGCCATCCAGCCCGGCGCGGTGCGCAACCGGGCCGTGACCGACGTGCTCGAGCCGGGCTCGACCATGAAGCCCTTCACCATCGCCGCCGCCCTGCAGAGCGGACAGTATGATATCGGCAGTACGGTGAATACCGCGCCCGGCTATTACCGGGTCGGTAGCAATACGGTGCGTGATGAGCACGACAACGGCCGGCTCGACCTGGCCGGCATCATCCGCAAGTCCAGTAATGTCGGTGCCAGCAAGATTGCCCTGTCGCTCGATCCCGAGCAGCTGTGGCGGGTCTACAGCGGCGCCGGCTTCGGTACCAGCGTCGGCACCGGCTTTCCCGGCGAGGTCTCCGGCGTGCTGGCCAGCCATCACCGTTGGCAGAAGATCGAGCAGGCCACGCTCGCCTTCGGTTACGGTATCTCGGTCACGCCGCTGCAGCTGGCGCGCGCCTACGGCCTGCTGGCCAACGAAGGCAGGCTGCTGCCGGTCAGTTTCCTGCATCAGGACGAGTTGCCGCGCGGGCGTTCGGTGCTGGATCCGGCCGTGGTGCGCTCGGTGCGGCGCATGATGGAGGCGGTCGTCAGCAACCAGGGCACCGCGCCGCTGGCCCGGGTGCCCGGCTACCGGGTCGCCGGCAAGACCGGCACGGTGCACAAGGCCACGGCCGGCGGCTATGCCGAGGACCGTTACAACGCCCTGTTCGTCGGCATGGCCCCGGCCTCGGATCCGCGCCTGGTGGTGGCGGTCGTGATCAACGACCCGCGCGGCGAGGACTATTTCGGCGGCAAGGTGGCCGGACCGGTGTTCTCGCGGGTCATGTCCGGCGCCCTGCGCTTGCTGAATCTGCCGCCGGATGCCGAACCGGCGCCGCGGCAGCAGACGCCGGCGCCGCTGCTGCGCCAGGCCGCGGCGGGAGGTCCGGCATGATGACCGCCGAGGCGCTGCATCCGGGGATGTCGCTGTCCGGGCTGCTGGCCGGTCTGGCGCCGGTCGCGCCGGCCCAGGATGTGACCGTGACCGGGCTGGCGCTGGACAGCCGCCGGGTCCGGCCCGGGGATCTGTTCTTCGCCCTGGCCGGTGTACATCAGCACGGGGTGCGGCATGTGGCCGAGGCCAGCCGCCGCGGGGCCGTGGCCGTGTGCTGGGAGCCCGACGAGGAGATCGACGAGACTGCCCCCGAACTGCAGGGTCTGAACCTGCCGGTGGTGGCCGTGCCCGGTCTGGGGACGCAGGTCTCGGCCATTGCCGGCCGTTTCTACGGCCACCCCTCGCGCGACCTCTACACCGTGGGCGTGACCGGCACCGACGGCAAGACCTCCTGCACCCATTTCATCGCCCAGGCCCTGCATGGCCCGGGGCGCGCCTGCGGCCTGATCGGCACCCTCGGCGCCGGCCTGTTCGATGCCCTGGACCCGGCCACCCATACCACGCCCGATCCGGTCAGCCTGCAGGCGATCCTGGCCGGGATGCGTGATCAGGGCGCACGGGCGGTGGTGATGGAGGTCTCCTCCCACGCCCTGGATCAGGTCCGTGCCGGCGGGGTGCATTTCGACGTGGCCGTGCTGACCCATGTCAGCCGCGATCACCTGGATTATCACGGCAGCGAGGGCGCCTACCGTGACGCCAAGCGCCGGCTGTTCCGCTTCCCCTCGCTGCGTCTGGCCGTACTCAATGCCGACGACGACCTGGGCCGGGAACTGCTGGCCGCCGACGCGCTGGCCTGCCCGGTCTGCGCCTACGCACTGGAAGCGACCGAACTGGCGCGCCGCAGCGAGCGCTTCGTGGTCGCCGAACGGGTCGAGACGGCGCGCACCGGTCTGCAACTGCAGATCCTCACCCACCAGGGGGCGGTCGAACTGCGCTCCGGTCTGCTCGGCCGTTTCAACGCGGCCAACCTGCTGGCCGCTCTGGCCGTGCTGCTGGACCACGGCCTGTCTCCGGCAGAGGCCGCGCAGCGGCTGGCGGGTGTGACCACCGTCCCCGGTCGCATGGAAGCGCTGGGCGGCAGCGGCGGCCGGCCGCTGGTGGTGATCGACTATGCCCATACCCCGCGTGCGCTGGAACAGGTACTGCTGGCGCTGCGCGAACACTGTGCCGGGCACCTCTGGTGCATCTTCGGCGCCGGCGGCGAGCGCGACCCGGGCAAGCGGCCGCTGATGGGTGCGGCGGTCGAGCGTCTGGCCGACTACGTCATGCTGACCACCGACAACCCGCGCCACGAGGACCCGACCCAGATCATCGTGGATATCCTCGGCGGTACCGCCGATCCGGATGCCTGCTACATCCAGCCCGACCGGGCGCGTGCCATTGCGCATGTGCTGGAACTGGCGCGGCCTGACGACGTGGTACTGATCGCCGGCAAGGGACACGAGGACTATCAACTCATTGGCGAGCGGAGACTGCATTTCAGTGACCGCGAAGTCGTGCAGAGGTGGTTCGAGTCCGGGAGGCAGTCATGATTGCCATGGCGCTGTCCGAAGCGGCGCAGGTCGTGCGGGGACGGCTGCAGGGCGCGGATACGCGTTTCGCCGGCCTGAGCACCGACAGCCGCGGCCTGGAGCGCGGCAACCTGTTCGTGGCGCTGGCGGGTGAGCGTTTCGACGGCCACGACTATCTCGATCAGGCCGCGGCCGGCGGTGCTGCGGGCGCGCTGGTCAGCACGGCGGTGACGGAACTGCTGCCCTGCATCCGGGTGACCGATACCCGGCTGGCGCTGGGTGGACTGGCCGCGGCCTGGCGCGCGCGTTTCGATATCCCGCTGGTGGCGGTCACCGGCAGCAACGGCAAGACCACGGTCAAGGAGATGCTGGCCGCCATCCTGGGCATGAAACATCAGGTGCTGGCCACCCGCGGCAACCTCAACAACGATATCGGCGTGCCCCTGACCCTGGGTCGGCTGGACGCCGTGCATACGGCCGCCGTGATCGAAATGGGCGCCAACCATCCGGGCGAGATCGCTTACCTCACCGGCCTGGCCCGGCCGACGGTCGCGCTGATCACCAATGCCGGACCCGCCCATCTGGAGGGGTTCGGCAGCCTGGAAGGCGTGGCGCGGGCCAAGGCCGAGATCTATGACGGGCTGGGTCCCGAAGGTCTGGCCGTGGTCAACCGCGACGATGCCTTCGCCGACTACTGGCTGATGCGACTGCAGGGCCGGCGGATCATGACCTTCGGGCTGGAGATGCAAGCCGATGTCAGCGCCGAAGTGTCGCCGCATGAATCGGGCCAGCGGCTGGTTCTGCGCACCCCGGCCGGCAGCATCGAGGTCGAACTGGCGCTGCCGGGGCGGCACAACGCCATGAACGCCCTGGCCGCCGTCGCTGCCGCCCTGGGGGCGGGCGCCTCGCTGGCGGCGGTGCAGTCCGGGCTGCAGAGTCTGCGTCCGGTCGGCGGCCGGCTGCAGATCCACCGCTGCGCCGATGACATCGGCGTGATCGACGACACCTACAATGCCAACCCCGGCTCGGTGCAAGCCGCTCTGGCGGTGCTCGGGCAGCTGTCCGGGGAGCGCTGGCTGGTACTGGGCGACATGGGTGAACTGGGCGGCGAGAGCCGCCAGCTGCATCGGGATATCGGCGCCCGTGCGGCCGCGGCCGGCTGCGATCGGCTGTTCACCCTGGGGGGTGACGCCGCGTCCGCCGCCGAGGCCTTCACCGGGCCGGCGGCGCATTTCGATGATTTCGAGTCCCTGCAGTCCGCACTCGAGGCGCAGCTGCATCCCGGGGTGCAGGTGCTGGTCAAGGGTTCGCGCAGCATGCGCATGGAGCGGGTGGTCCAGGCCCTGCTGGTGCGGTTGCAGCCACGGCCGGGAGGGCGTCACTGATGCTGCTCTGGCTGGCCGAATTCCTGACCCGGTATCACACCGGGTTCAATGTATTCCAGTATCTGACACTGCGCGCCATCCTGGGCGTGCTGACCGCGCTGCTGTTCTGCTTCGTCACCGGTCCCTGGATGATCCGGCGCCTGGGCCAGTATCAGATCGGTCAGCAGGTGCGCGACGACGGCCCGCAGTCGCACCTGAGCAAGGCCGGTACGCCGACCATGGGCGGTGCCCTGATCCTGTTCGCCATCAGCTTCGCTACTTTGCTGTGGGCCGATCTCGGCAACCGCTATGTCTGGGTGGTGCTGCTGGGTACGCTTGCCTTCGGCGCCATCGGCTGGGTGGATGACTACAAGAAGCTGGTGCTGAAGAATTCCCGCGGTCTGCCGGCGCGCTGGAAGTACTTCTGGCAGTCGCTGTTCGCACTGATCATCGCCGGCGTGCTGTTCTATACCGCCCAGGCCCCGGTCGAGACCCAGTTGATCGTGCCCTTCTTCAAGGGGGTGGCCATCGAGCTGGGGGCGCTGTACTTCGTGCTGGTCTATTTCGTCGTGGTCGGTTCCAGCAACGCCGTGAATCTCACCGACGGACTGGACGGGCTGGCCATCCTGCCGACGGTGATGATCGCCGGGGCGCTCGCGGTGTTCGCCTACGCGACCGGCAATGTGCGCTTCGCCGAATACCTCGGCATCCCCTACGTGCGTGACGTGGGCGAGATCATCATCTTCGCCGGCGCCATCGTCGGCGCCGGGCTGGGCTTTCTCTGGTACAACGCCTATCCCGCCCAGGTCTTCATGGGCGACGTGGGCGCCCTGGCGCTCGGAGCCGCGCTGGGGCTGATGGCGGTGCTGGTGCGTCAGGAACTGGTGTATCTGGTCATGGCGGGCGTGTTCGTGATGGAGACCCTCTCCGTCATCCTGCAGGTGGCCTCGTTCAAGCTCACCGGACGGCGCATCTTCCGCATGGCGCCGCTGCATCATCATTTCGAACTGAAGGGCTGGCCGGAGCCGCGCGTGATCGTGCGCTTCTGGATCGTGACCGTGATCCTGGTCCTGATCGGGCTGGCTACGCTGAAGATCCGTTGAGGGGGAAAGGGATGGATTTGCGCATACAGATGAAGATCGTGGGCCTGACCTTTCTGTTGATGTCCCTGTTATGGCTGGTTCTGTGACGCGAACGGGTGATGACACTGGCGCTGATGACAATGGATGCTGAACGGGCAATGGCAGGTAAGGTGCTGGTAGTCGGCTGCGGCCGCACCGGATTGTCCTGTGCGCGTTACCTGGCGCGCCAGGGCCGCCAGGTGGCGGTGACCGATTCCCGGTCCGAACCGCCCTGCCTGCAGGCCATGCACGATGAGTTGCCGGATGTGGCCCTGTTCCTCGGCGGCTTTGATGCCGACGCCTTCGCCCATGCCGAGCAGATCGTGGTCAGCCCCGGCGTGCCGCTGTCGCATCCACTGATCGCGGAAGCGCGCAGCCGCGGCGTGGAAGTCATCGGTGACATCGAGTTGTTCGCCCGGGCGGCACGGGCGCCGGTGATCGCCATCACCGGTTCCAATGGCAAGAGTACGGTGACCACCCTGGTGCATGAGATGGCGCGCGCCGCCGGTCGCCGGGTGCGGGCCGGCGCCAACCTGGGCACCCCGGCGCTGGACCTGATCGAGGATCCGGAGCCGGAGTTGTACGTGCTCGAATTATCCAGCTTCCAGCTCGAATCGGTCGACAGCCTGGCACCCGCGGCCGCAGCGGTGCTCAACATCAGCCCCGATCACCTGGACCGTTATTCCGGCCTGGATGCCTATGCCGCCGCCAAGGCCCGCATCTATCGCAACGCCGCTATGCAGGTGGTGAACCTGGACGACCCGGTGGCCTGTTCCCTGGCCGACGTCAACCGGCCGCGGTTGGGTTTCACGCTGGATGCCCCGGGGCCGGAGGACTTCGGCCTGCGCGAGCGCGACGGCCGGTTATGGCTGTGTCGGGACGGGGAGGACTGGCTGGCGGCCGACGAGTTGAAGCTGGTCGGCCGCCACAATCTGGCCAACGCCCTGGCCGCGTTGGCGCTGGGCGCGGCCATCGATCTGCCGCGGGCTGCCATGCTGGAAGCGCTGCGCGGCTTCGGCGGTCTGGCGCACCGCACCCAGTGGGTGGGTGGGCGCGACGGCGTGGACTGGTACAACGATTCCAAGGCCACCAATATCGGCGCCACCCTGGCGGCCATTGCCGGCTTCGACCGGCCGCTGGTGCTGATCGCCGGTGGTCAGGGCAAGGGGGCGGACTTCAGCCTGCTGCATCCGGTGTTGTGCCAGCGCGCCCGCGCCGTGGTGCTGCTGGGCGAGGCCGCCGGCGAGATCGAGGCCGCGCTGGACGGTTGCGTGCCGGTGCGCCGGGTCGAATCGATGGAGGCCGCCGTGGCCGCCGCCGCCGGCATTGCCCGTCCCGGCGATGCCGTACTGCTGTCGCCGGCCTGCGCCAGCCAGGATATGTTCGTCGATTACCAGGACCGGGGCGAGCGCTTCAGCGCCGCGGTGCGGGAGCGGCTGCAATGACCGCGCTGCTCGCACGCCTGGGCTGGGTCCGCAACGGCCAGGGACTGCGTTGTCCGCGCCTGGATCCCGGCCTGCTGCTGGTCACCGCTGCGCTGATGGGGCTGGGACTGGTGATGGTGGCTTCGGCCTCCGTCACCCCCGCGGACCGGGAACTGCAGCAGCCCTTCTATTATGTGCTGCGCCAGGCCGCCTACATGGGGGTGGGTCTGCTCGCCGCCGCGGCCGCCTTCGGCATCCGCCTGAGTCTGTGGTCGCGCTTCGGGATGGTTGCCCTGTTCCTGGCCCTGGGGCTGCTGGTGCTGGTGCTCATCCCCGGTGTGGGCAAGACGGTCAACGGCAGCACCCGCTGGATCGGGGTCGGGCCGGTCAATCTGCAGGTGTCCGAACCGGCCAAACTCCTGGTACTGATCTACCTGGCCAGCTATCTGGTGCGTCGGGCCGAGGAGGTGCGCGAGCAGTTCAGCGGCTTCTTCAAGCCCATGTTGATGCTGGGCCTGGTGGCCACGCTGCTGCTGGCCCAGCCGGACTTCGGCGCCATGGTGGTGCTGGTGGTCACGGCCCTGACCATGATGTTCCTGGCCGGGGTGCGGTTGTGGCAGTTCGGTGCCCTGGTGGCCCTGGCCGGCGGGGCGTTCGCCCTGCTGGCGGTGTCCTCGCCCTATCGCATGGCGCGCCTGACCGCCTTCCTCGACCCCTTCGCCGATCCCTTCAACAGCGGCTACCAGCTGACCCAGTCGCTGATCGCCATCGGTCGCGGTGAATGGTTCGGGGTCGGCCTGGGGGCGAGCGTGCAGAAACTGTTCTACCTGCCTGAAGCCCACACCGACTTCCTGTTCGCCATCCTGGCCGAGGAACTGGGCATGTTCGGTGTGCTGCTGGTGTTGGCAGGGTTTGCCTTCCTGGTCTGGCGCGCCTTCGCCATCGCCGCCGTGGCGCAGCAGGCCGACGAACCGTTTGCCGCTTATCTCGCCTATGGCATCGGCACCCTGATCGGACTGCAGGCCCTGATCAACATGGGCGTGAACATGGGGTTGCTGCCGACCAAAGGCCTGACCCTGCCGCTGATGAGCTACGGCGGCAGCAGTCTGCTGGTGATGTGCGTGGCCATCGGTCTGCTGCTGCGTATCGACTACGAGACCCGCTGTTCGGTGCACAACATCAACAATGACCGCCGCCGGCCGCGCCGGCGCGGCACGGGCCGGGAGCGACGCGCATGAACGCGGTGACGGCACAGGCGCCCGTGCTGGTGATGGCCGGCGGTACCGGTGGACACGTCTACCCGGCACTGGCCGTGGCCGACGAACTGAGCCGCCGCGAGGTGCCGGTGGTGTGGTTGGGCACGCGCAAGGGGCTGGAGGCCCGGGTGGTGCCGGCGGCCGGCTATCCGGTCGAGTGGATCGAGGTCAGCGGGCTGCGCGGCAAGGGCGTGACCAGACTGCTGCTTGCGCCGCTGATGCTGGCGCATGCCCTGTACCAGGCCTGGCGGGTGATGCGCCGGGTGCGGCCGCGGGCCGTGCTGGGCATGGGCGGTTTTGTCACCGGGCCGGGCGGGGTGATGGCCTGGCTCAATCGCCGGCCTCTGGTCATCCATGAACAGAATTCCGTGGCCGGGCTGACCAACCGCCTGCTGGCACCGCTGGCGGCACGGGTACTGGTGGCCTTCCCCGACAGCTTCGGTGCGAAGCGGTCGGTGCGGCAGGTGGGCAATCCGGTGCGCGAGACGATCGCGAATCTGCCGCTGCCGGAGACGCGCTTTGCCGCGCGCAGCGACGAACCTGTCCATCTGCTGGTGCTCGGCGGCAGTCTGGGCGCGGCCGCGCTCAACCGCACCGTGCCTGCCGCAATCGCAGAAATGGCCGCGGAGGCGCGGCCGGTGATCCGGCATCAGGCGGGCAGCCGCGATATCGAAGGGGCGCGCCGGGCCTATGTCGAGGCCGGCGTCGAGGCCGAGGTGCAGCCCTTCATCGAGGACATGGCGCGGGCCTATGCCTGGGCCGATCTGGTGATCTGCCGGGCCGGGGCGCTGACCGTGGCCGAACTGGCCGCCGCCGGCGTGGGCGCGATCCTGGTGCCCTATCCGCACGCGGTCGACGATCACCAGACCGGCAATGCGCGCTACCTCAGCGAGGCCGGTGCCGGCGTGCTGGTGCAGCAGACGGAACTGAGCGCTGAGCGCCTGCAGACCCTGCTGAAGGAACTGCTGAACGACCGTCAACGACTGCTGGGCATGGCGCGCGCCGCGCGCGGCCTGGCCCTGCCGGACGCCGCGCGCGCGGTGGCCGACAGCTGCCTGGAACCGGCGGCGGGGAGGGCGGCATGATCGATACGCGCAGCCTGAGCGCAGGGCAACCCCAGGGCATGGGCCGGGTGCGCCGGGTGCATTTCGTCGGCATCGGCGGCGCCGGCATGAGCGGTATCGCCGAGGTGATGCTCAACCTGGGCTACGAGGTGCAGGGCTCGGACCTGCGCAGCAATCCGGTGACCCAGCGGCTGCAGGCGCTGGGAGCGACCGTCTTCGCCGGCCATGACCCGGCGCAGGTGGCCGGGGTGGATGTGCTGGTGGTCTCCAGCGCCGTGACCGAGGCCAACCCCGAGGTCGGTGCCGCGCGCGAGCAGCATATCCCGGTGGTGCCGCGTGCGGAGATGCTGGCCGAACTGATGCGTTTCCGCTACGGCATCGCCGTGGCCGGCACCCACGGCAAGACCACCACCACCAGTCTGGTGGCCAGCCTGCTGGCCGAGGGGGACCTGGATCCCACTTATGTGATAGGCGGCAAGCTCAACAGCGCCGACGGCCACGCCCGCCTCGGTACCGGCCGCTATCTGGTGGCCGAGGCGGACGAGTCCGATGCCTCCTTCCTCTATCTGCAGCCGATGATCGGTATCGTGACCAATATCGACGCCGATCACCTGGAGACCTATGGCGGCGATTTCAGCCGGCTGCGTCAGACCTTCGTCGAATTCCTGCATCACCTGCCCTTCTATGGTCTGGCGGTGCTGTGTCTGGACGATGCCGGGGTGCGCGCCATCCTGCCCGAGGTCACCCGGCCGTTCCGCACCTACTCGATCGATTCCGCCGAGGCGGATCTGTATACCCGCGGCCTGGAACAGCGTGGCCTGCAGATGCATTTCAGTCTGCACCGCAAGGGCCGGGACGATGCCCTGCCGGTGGTGCTGAACCTGCCGGGGCGGCATAACGTACTCAACGCGCTGGCCGCGGTCATGGTAGCCGACGAGCTGGGGCTGCCGGATGCGGCCATTCAGGCCGGTCTGCGCAATTTCACCGGCATCGCCCGGCGCAGCCAGTACCACGGCGAACTGCGCAGCCCCGCCGGGCCGGTGCTGCTGGTCGACGACTACGGCCATCATCCCAGCGAGATCAGCGCCACCCTGACCGCGATCAAGGCCGGTTGGCCCGAGCGGCGGCTGGTGGTGGTGTTCCAGCCGCACCGCTACACCCGCACCCGCGACCTGTTCGAGGACTTCACCCAGGCCCTGTCCCAGGCCGATGTGCTGCTGCTGTGCGAGGTCTATGCCGCTGGCGAGGCACCCATTGCCGGCGCCGACGGCCGGGCCCTGTGTCGTGCAGTGCGCGCCCGCGGCAAGGTCGATCCGGTGTTTGTCGAGCAGGTGGAGCTGGTGCCCGAGGTGCTGGCCGGTGTTCTGGCGGCGGGCGATGTGGTGCTCACCCTGGGGGCGGGGGATATCGGCACGGTGCCGGCGCGGCTGGAAGCGCTGTGGCCGGTCGCAGACGCGGAGACGGGGAGGTAGGCGGCAATGGGTTACAGGACACATCTGCGGTTGCACATGGGGTGCGGCGAGGCGCTCAGAAGTCGCCTGGAGGTACTGTGTGAACGCCGCCGGGAAGACGGGCAGACCGGAGCGGGGCGCGGCACCAGGAGCCTGACCTCGCGTTATGCACAGCGCAGCCGGAGCGGCAACAAACATTCATGATGGCGGCCAGTACACATAAACCGGAACCGCGCGGCGTGCTGCGCCTGGACGAGCCGATGGCGCGCCATATCACCTGGCGTGTCGGCGGTCCGGCGCGGGTCTGGTACCAGCCGGCCGATCTCGAGGATCTGGCGGCCTTCCTGGCCGCGCTGGCGGAGGGCGAGGAGATTGTCTGGGTCGGGCTCGGCAGTAACCTGCTGGTTCGCGACGGCGGCATTCCGGGCGTGGTGATCGCACCCTTCAGCGGCCTGAACCGGATGGAGTTGCAGGGCGACGGGCAGGTGCGGGCCGAGGCCGGTGTGAGCTGCGCCAAGCTGGCCCGCTTCTGCGGCCGCAACGGCCTGGCGGGCGGCGAGTTCCTGGCCGGGATCCCCGGCACTGTGGGCGGGGCGCTGGCAATGAATGCCGGGGCCTTCGGCGGCGAGACCTGGGAGCGGGTGGTGGCGGTGGAGACCATCGACCGTCACGGCCGGATCCGGCGACGCGAAGCCGGCGAATACAGGGTGGGCTATCGCACGGTGCAGGGTCCGGCGGGTGAGTGGTTCGTTGCCGCCCATATGCGTTTCCCGCCGGGCGAGACCGCCGCCGCACAGGAGAATGTCAGGCAGCTGCTGGCCCGGCGCGGCGAGACCCAGCCGACCAGCCAGCCCAGCTGCGGCTCGGTATTCCGCAATCCGCCGAACGATCACGCGGCACGCCTGATCGAGGCCTGCGGCCTGAAGGGATACTGCATCGGCGGTGCCTGCGTGTCGGACAAGCACGCCAATTTCATCATCAATGCCGGCGCTGCCACGGCGGCCGAGATCGAACGGCTGATCGGCTATGTGCAGCGTCGGGTGGCGGAACAGACGGGGGTCGAACTGCAGACCGAGGTGCGCATCATCGGCATCGCAGCGACGGAGGATGGTGCATGAATGCCGCGCAGACCACAGTCGACCCGGTCGCCTTCGGCAAGGTGGCGGTGTTGCTGGGCGGCAGTTCGGCCGAGCGCGAGATATCGCTCAGGAGCGGCCGCGCCGTACATGCCGCCCTGATCGGGGCGGGGGTCGATGCCCACCCACTCGATCCGGCCGAACCGGGTGTGCTGCGGCGACTGGAAACGGAAGGCTTCGATCGCGCCTTCATCGCCCTGCACGGGCGCGGCGGCGAGGACGGCGTGATGCAGGGCGCGCTGCAGACCCTCGGGCTGCCCTATACCGGCAGTGGCGTGTTGGGTTCGGCCCTGGGCATGGACAAGATCCGCACCAAGCGGATCTGGCAGTCGGCCGGCATCCCGACGCCGGAGTTCGCGGTGGTCAATGACGAATCCGGCCTGCAGCAGGCGCAGGAACAGTTGAGGTTTCCGGTCATCGTCAAGCCGGCGCACGAAGGCTCCAGTCTGGGCATGAGCCGGGTCGAGACACCGGCGGATCTGCCCGCGGCCTGGCGTGAGGCCGCGCAGTTCGATTGCGATGTGCTGGTCGAGCGCTGGATCGAGGGCGACGAATACACGGCCGCGCTGCTGGGCAGGGAAGCGCTGCCCCTGATCAGACTGGAGACGCCGCACAGCTTCTATGACTATGCCGCCAAGTACAGCGCCAATGATACCCGCTACCTGTGCCCCTGCGGTCTGCCCGCAGCGCAGGAGGCCGAACTTCAGGCGCAGTCCCGCGCCGCCTTCGCCGCAGTTGCGGCCAGTGGCTGGGGCCGGGTGGACCTGATGCTGGATGAGCAGAGGCGGCCCTGGTTCATCGAGGTCAACACCGTGCCCGGCATGACGGATCACAGCCTGGTACCGATGGCGGCGCGAGAGGCCGGTATCGATTTCACCCGGTTGGTGCTGCGGATACTGCAGACCAGCGAGGACGCGAAGTCATGAGCAGGAAGAGGCCTGGACAGGCGGTCAGGCGCGAAACCGAACAGCCGGCGTCCCGGCGCTGGGTGACGCTGCTCGGCAACGGTCTGGCCGCGCTGGCGCTGGTGCTGGCGCTGACCGGGGTTCATCAGTTGCTCGACTGGCTGCGTGATCCGCATGCCTGGCCGGTGCGTGAGGTGCAGATCGAAGGCGAATTCCGGCATCTGCGTCATGAACAGATTGCCGCGGCCACCCGGGACATGCTGCGGCATGGCTTTTTCGGGGTCGAGGTCGGCGCCGTGCAGCAGCGCCTGGCCGAGTTGCCCTGGGTGGAGGAGGCCGCGGTGCGGCGTATCTGGCCGGACGGGATGCAGCTGCGCATCCGGGAACAGATACCGGTGGCGCGCTGGGGCGAGGATGGACTGCTCAACGCGCGCGGCGAACTGTTCCAGCCGGACAACGTGGCCGAGTTCGCCGCACTGCCGCGACTGGCCGGGCCGATCAGCCTGCGCGAGCGGGTGATCCGGCGTTACATCGAATTCCGACAGGCGCTGCAGCAGATCGAGCGCCACCCGGTCAGCATCGACTTGGATGCGCGCCGCGCCTGGCGGGTGGAACTGGACAATGGAATGAGTATCCGGCTCGGTCGGCAGGACGAGGCCCGGCGCATGGCGCTGTTCATCGACGCCTATCCGCGGGTCTTCGCCGCCGCGCCGCAGCCGGCGCGCACTGTGGACATGCGCTACAGCAATGGTTTTGCCGTGCACTGGATGACAGCCGCGACACCGCAACGGCAAGAGGGTTGATATGACGAAAAGGTCGGAAAAGAACATGATCGTGGGACTGGATATCGGCACCTCCAAGGTGGTCGCCATTGTCGGCGAGGTGCTGCCCGAGGGCGGCATCGAGATCATCGGCATCGGCTCGCATCCCTCGCGCGGGATGAAGAAGGGCGTGGTGGTGAACATCGAGTCAACGGTGCATTCCATCCAGCGCGCTATCGAGGAGGCCGAGTTGATGGCCGGCTGCCAGATCCATTCGGTCTATGCCGGCATCGCCGGCAGCCATATCCGCAGCCTGAATTCGCACGGCATCGTGGCCATCCGCGACAAGGAGGTCACGCCGGGTGATGTGGAGCGGGTGATCGACGCCGCGCGCGCAGTGGCGATTCCCGCCGATCAGAAGATCCTGCATATCCTGCCCCAGGAATTCATCATCGATAACCAGGAGGGCATCAAGGAGCCGGTGGGCATGTCCGGCGTGCGCCTGGAGGCCAAGGTGCATCTGGTCACCGGCGCGGTGAGCGCGGCGCAGAACATCATCAAGTGCGTGCGCCGCTGCGGGCTGGAGGTCGACGACATCATCCTCGAGCAGCTGGCCTCGAGCTACTCGGTGCTGACCGAGGACGAGAAGGAGCTGGGCGTGTGTCTGGTCGACGTCGGCGGCGGCACCACCGACATGGCCGTGTTCACGGAAGGCTCCATCCGGCATACCTCGGTGATCCCCATCGCCGGCGATCAGGTGACGAACGATATCGCCGTGGCCCTGCGCACGCCGACTCAGCATGCCGAGGAGATCAAGATCAAATACGCCTGCGCCCTGACCCAGCTGGCCAGTTCCGACGACACCATCGAGGTGCCCAGCGTCGGTGACCGGCCGGCGCGGCGGCTGGCGCGCCATACCCTGGCCGAGGTGGTCGAGCCGCGCTACGAGGAACTGCTCACCCTGGTGCAGTCGGAGCTGCGCCGCAGCGGGTTCGAGGATCTGGTCGCCGCCGGCATCGTGCTGACCGGCGGCAGTTCCAAGATGGAAGGCCTGGTGGACCTGGCCGAGGAGGTGTTCCACATGCCGGTGCGCCTGGGTATGCCCCAGTACGTCGCCGGCCTGGCGGATGTCGTGCGCAATCCGATCTACGCCACCGGCGTGGGTCTGCTGCTGTTCGGCAATCAGAATCAGTCCCATCGCAACCTGGACATCCAGGGGCGGGGATTTCGCGGGGTCTGGGACCGGATGAAGAGCTGGTTCCAGGGAAATTTCTAGTTACGCAGTCACGGGGTTCCCGGTCGGTCCGGGAGCGAAGTGTCACTTAACCATCAAGTGTAATCGAGGAGACGAGCAATGTTTGAACTGATGGATGCATACAGCCAGAACGCTGTAATCAAGGTAATGGGCGTCGGCGGCGGCGGCGGCAATGCGCTGCAGCACATGGTCGAGGCCTGCATCGAAGGTGTGGATTTCATCTGCGCCAACACCGACGCCCAGGCGCTGCAGAACGTCTCGGCGCCGGTCACCCTGCAGCTGGGTTCCAGCATCACCAAGGGGCTGGGCGCCGGCGCCAATCCGGAAGTCGGCCGCCAGGCCGCGATGGAGGACCGCGATCGCATCGCCGAGGCCATCGAAGGCTCGGATATGCTGTTCATCACCGCCGGCATGGGCGGCGGCACCGGCACCGGGGCCGCCCCCATCGTGGCTCAGGTGGCGCGCGACATGGGCATCCTGACCGTGGCCGTGGTGACCAAGCCGTTCCCGTTCGAGGGCCGCAAGCGCATGGATGTCGCGCACAAGGGCATGGAGGAACTGGGCCAGTACGTGGACTCGCTCATCACCATCCCCAACGAGAAGCTGCTCTCCGTGCTGGGCAAGAACATGAGCCTGCTGGATGCCTTCAAGGCCGCCAATGACGTGCTGTTGGGCGCGGTGCAGGGCATCGCCGAGCTGATTACCCGGCCGGGTCTGATCAACGTCGATTTCGCCGACGTGCGCACCGTGATGTCCGAGATGGGCATGGCCATGATGGGGACCGGCGTCGGCCGCGGCGAGGACCGCGCCCGCGAGGCCGCCGAAGCGGCGGTCAACAGTCCGTTGCTGGAGGACATCAATCTGCTGGGCGCGGCCGGTATCCTGGTCAATGTCACCGCCGGCATGGATCTGTCCATCGGCGAGTTCGAGGAGGTCGGCAATACGGTCAAGGAGTTCGCTTCCGAGAATGCCACCGTGGTGGTGGGGACCGTGATCGACCCCGAGATGAACGATGAACTGCGGGTGACCGTGGTGGCCACCGGCCTGGGCCGGCCGAGCCAGGCCGCGCAGCCGGATGAGGAGCCGGCGACGGTCAAGCTGGTGGAAAAGAAGACCAACGGCGAACTCGACTACCAGCAGCTGGATCGGCCCACCGTGATCCGCAAGCGGGCTGCCGGCAGCGACTACGGTTCAGCCGCGCAGAACTATGACAACGATCTGGAATATCTCGATATTCCGGCGTTTCTGCGGCGTCAGGCCGACTGAGGCGAACGCGGGGGTCGAAAGACCCCGGAGGGTTGGGCCGCGGCGGATGGCGCCGGCCTTGGCTTCGTCTCCTCGAGCCGGGGGTGTCCGTTGCGGCCGTTTATTTAATGATGTCCGGGGGAGCTGGCCTGCCCCGGGTGAAAGGCGCCGAACCGGCCCGATTCCCTGGTGAAGCGGGAATGCCGGCGGCGGTTCGGTCCGGCGCGGCACCGGCCGACTTGACCAAAGTCAGATCCGGCCAGGGACGGGCTGTGTTAGCATCGCCCGATCCATTCGCACCGCAGGTGCCGTGATACAGCATTATTTAAGGTAACAACAGCCCATGATTCGACAGCGTACCCTCAAGAACGTCATCCGGGCCACAGGCGTGGGCCTGCATACGGGCGACAAGGTGTTCCTCACCCTGCGTCCGGCCGCGCCCGACACCGGCATCGTGTTCCGCCGTACCGATCTGGAGCCGCCGGTCGAGATCAGGGCCAGCACCGAGAACGTCGGCGATACCCGCCTGTCGACCTCCCTGGTCAGCGCCGGGGTACGCATCTCCACGGTCGAACATCTGCTGTCGGCCTTCGCCGGGCTGGGGATCGACAATGCCTGGGTGGATCTGAGCGCGCCCGAGGTGCCGATCATGGACGGCAGTGCGGGCCCCTTCGTGTTCCTGGTGCAGTCGGCCGGCATCGAGGAGCAGAACGCGCCCAAGCGCTTTGTGCGCATCAAGCGGCCGGTGCGGATCGAGGAGGGGGACAAGTGGGCCAGCCTCGAGCCCTTCGACGGCTTCAAGGTGGGGTTCACCATCGAGTTCGATCATCCGGTCTTCCACGGCCATGCCCAGTGCGTGGAGATCGATTTCGCCACCACCTCATTCGTGCGCGAGGTCAGTCGCGCCCGCACCTTCGGCTTCATGCGCGAGATCGAGCAGCTGCGCGAGCGCCGGCTGGCGCTGGGCGGCAGTCTGGACAACGCCATTGTGGTGGACGACTACCGGGTGCTGAACGAGGACGGGCTGCGCTACGAGGACGAGTTCGTCAAGCACAAGATCCTGGACGCGGTCGGTGACCTCTACCTGCTCGGCCACGGCCTGATCGGCGCCTTCCACGGCCACAAGTCAGGACACGCCCTGAACAACCGCCTGCTGCGGGCCCTGCTGGCCGATGCCGAGGCCTGGGAGACGGTCAGCTTCGAGGATGAGGCGGCGGCCGCCCCGGCCGCCTATCTGCGGCCGGTGCCTTCGGCCTGACTTCTCTGCGTTCTCCCTCACGCCAGCAGGCCCGCGTATGCGGGCCTGCTGCGTTTCCGGGGCTCAGCTTCGATCGCTCCGGCGACCGCGGCCGGCCAGACGCTGCAGGGCGCGAGACAGTTTTTCGTCGCCTACGGTGCGGGCCAGGGATGTGATCAGGGCCGCATTTTCGGCAGACAGCCGGGCCACCGGGCGCGCCGGCGGGGGGTTGGCGACGGGCTGATTCTGTGGCTGGATTCGCACTTCCAGCTTGGTCACCGTCACGGAATCGTCATCCGCGAACTGCTTGACTAACTGGGCCGACAGGAACCTCAGGCGGGTCGCCCAGGCGGCAGAATCTACGATTACTATCAGTGTGTTATCTCTTATCCGGCCGAGTCGGCAATGGGGTCGCAGAGGGGCGGGGAGGCGTGCCAGCAGCCGTTGTTCCAGGGTGGAATGGGCGGCCAGCGCCTGGCGCAGGGAGGCGCCGCCGGTGGTCTCAATACCACGCAGGTAACGGCCGATAGACTGGATGTTGGCGGCTTTCACAGGCGAACTGGCATCGAATTTGTAAACAGGTCTCAAAAACCGTTAGAGTAGCGCACGCGCATGAACATCATTCTCTTCACCAATCTACACGGACGTCCCGGCAGTCTCAATCTGAGTCGCCCCCGGATCTACGTTCCCCTGCTCAGCCTGGGGCTGTTTCTGGCGGCGAGCCTGTTCTATCTCGGGTTTCAGCTGGGACAGGTCCAGGATGGGCCCGGGCTGGCCGCCGGGCCGCAGTGGCGGCTGGAAGTGGCCGAGCAGCAGCGCGCCGTGGCCCAGGCCCGGCAGGAATCGCAGGCGCATCTGGACGCCCTGGCGATGCGTCTGGGCCAGCTGCAGGGCCAGGTGCTGCGTCTGGAGGGCCTGGGCCAGCGCCTGGTGGAGATGGCCGATATCGACCAGGGCGAGTTCGACTTCGAACAGATTCCCCCCCAGGGCGGTCCCGCCGCCGAGGCCGCCGCCGGTTATGCCGTGCCTGACTTCATCGAGGAACTGGACACGCTGTCCCGGGTGCTGGATGACCGCGAGCAGCAGCTGCTGGCACTGGAATCCGTGGTGCGCACCCGGACCCTGAAGCAGCAGGGCGTGCCCACCGGCCGTCCCGTGACCAGCGGCTGGATGTCGTCCGCCTACGGCAAGCGCACCGATCCCTTCACCGGCAAGCAGGCCTGGCACGACGGCGTGGATTTCGCCGGCAAGGCCGGGACCGAGGTGGTGGCGGTGGCCGCCGGGGTCGTGACCTGGTCCGGCAGCCGCTACGGCTACGGCAACCTGGTCGAAATCAATCACGGCAACGGCTACGTGACCCGCTATGGCCACAACCGTGATCTGGTGGTCGAAGTGGGGCAGCACGTCAAGCCCGGCCAGGCGATCGCCAGGATGGGCTCCAGCGGCCGCTCCACCGGCCCGCATGTCCACTTCGAAGTGCTCAAGCACGGCAAGTCGGTCGATCCGGCCCGGTTCGTCTGGGCCAAGCGCTCGTGATTCCCGGCAAGGCGTGAGGAGGCTGGCCGGATCCTTCCGCGTCATCCCGGCGCAGGCCGGGATCCAGTGGATTACCCGCTGCGCTCGCCCTGCCAGCCTGAAGGGCATAAAGGACCGCCGTACCGGCGTTCAACACGCTCCGCGCTTCTGCCCGGCCTGCGCCGGGATGACGGTCGGTTCCTGCGCTCCCGCCCTTCCCGCTCCCCCCTGACCTTTACCACCACATGCGGTATCATGGCCCATTCTGCCCGGAACCGGACCCATTGAAAGTACCTACATGGCCAGCAATCTGATCAAGAAGATTTTCGGCAGCCGCAACGACCGCATGGTCAAACGCATGTCCAAGGTGGTTGCCCGCATCAATGCCCTCGAGGATGACATTCAGGCCCTGTCCGATGAGCAACTCGGCGCCAAGACCGGCGAGTTCCGGCAGCGGCTGGAGGCGGGAGAGAAGCTCGACGATCTGCTGCCCGAGGCCTTCGCCGTGGTGCGCGAGGCCGGCCGGCGGGTGCTGGAGATGCGTCACTTCGACGTCCAGCTGATCGGCGGCATGGTGCTGCACCAGGGCAAGATCGCCGAGATGCGCACCGGCGAGGGCAAGACCCTGGTCGCCACCCTGGCCGCCTATCTCAATGCCCTGCCGGGCAAGGGCGTGCACGTGGTTACGGTCAATGACTATCTGGCCCGGCGCGATGCCCAGTGGATGGGCCGGCTCTACGCCTTCCTCGGCATGAGCACCGGCGTGGTGGTGCCGGGCCTGTCGCAGGAGGACAAGCGCGCCGCCTATGCCAGCGACATCGTCTACGGCACCAACAACGAGTTCGGCTTCGACTACCTGCGCGACAACATGGCCTTCCGCCAGGAAGATCGCATGCAGCGCGAACTGAATTTCGCCATCGTCGACGAGGTCGACTCCATCCTCATCGACGAGGCGCGCACGCCGCTGATCATCTCCGGGCCGACCAACGACAACACCGACCTGTATGTGACGATCAACAAGCTGATCCCGAAACTGGTCCGGCAGGAGGACGAGGAAGGCGAGGGCGATTACAGCGTCGACGAAAAGAACAAGCAGGTGCACCTCAGCGAGACCGGGCACCAGCAGGTCGAGGAACTGCTCATCGCAGAGGGGCTGCTCAAGGAGGGCGACAGTCTCTACGACGCCGCGAACCTCACCCTGATGCACCACCTCAATGCCGGCCTGCGCGCCCACGCCCTGTACCAGCGCGACGTGGACTACATCGTGCGCGACAACGAGATCATCATCGTCGATGAGTTCACCGGCCGCACCATGCCGGGCCGGCGCTGGTCCGAGGGCCTGCACCAGGCGGTCGAGGCCAAGGAAGGGGTGCCGATCCAGAACGAGAGCCAGACCTACGCCTCCATCACCTTCCAGAACTATTTCCGCCTCTACGACAAGCTCTCCGGCATGACCGGCACCGCCGATACCGAGGCCTTCGAGTTTCAGCAGATCTACGGCCTGGAAGTGGTGGTCATCCCCACCCACCGCCCGATGGTGCGCAAGGATATGGGCGATCTGGTGTTCCTGACCACGAAGGAGAAGTTCGACGCCATCATCGAGGATATCCGCGACTGCCAACAGCGCGGCCAGCCGGTCCTGGTCGGCACCGCCTCGGTCGAGGCCTCGGAGTATCTCAGCAAGCTGCTGAAACAGCAGAAGGTCGAGCACGAGGTGCTCAACGCCAAGCAGCATGAGCGCGAGGCGCACATCATCACCCAGGCCGGTCGCCCGGGCATGGTGACCATCGCCACCAACATGGCCGGCCGCGGCACCGATATCGTGCTCGGCGGCAGCCTGGACGCCGATCTGGAGGCGCTGGGCGAGAACTCCGACGAGACCGCCGTGGCACGGGCGAAGAAGGAATGGGAGTTCCGCCACCAGCAGGTCCTGGATGCCGGCGGCCTGCATATCGTCGGCACCGAGCGCCACGAGTCGCGGCGCATCGACAACCAGCTGCGCGGACGTTCCGGCCGCCAGGGGGATCCCGGCTCCAGCCGTTTCTACCTGTCGCTGGAAGACAACCTGATGCGCATCTTCGCCTCCGAGCGCGTCTCCGGCCTGATGCAGAAGCTGGGCATGAAGGAAGGCGAGGCCATCGAGCACCCCTGGGTGAGCAAGGCCATCGAGAACGCCCAGCGCAAGGTCGAGGCGCACAACTTCAATATCCGTAAGCAGCTGCTGGAATACGACGACGTGGCGAACGACCAGCGCAAGGTCGTCTACGAGCAGCGCAGCGAGTTGATGGGCTCGGAGGATATCAGCGAGACCATCGAGCAGGTCCGCAGCGATGTGGTCAATCAGTTCATCGACAACTATATCCCGCCTGACAGCCTCGATGAGCAGTGGGACATTCCCGGGCTGGAACGGGCACTGGAGGACGAGTTCGGCCAGAAGCTGCCGGTGCAGCAGTGGCTGGACGAGGACCACGACCTGCACGAGGAGAGCCTGCGGCAGAAGATCCTGGACGAGTTGGTCGCGGCCTACCGGCACAAGGAACAACTCGCCGGCGAGCAGGTCATGCGCCACTTCGAGAAGTCCGTCATGCTGCAGGTGCTGGATCAGGCCTGGAAGGAGCACCTGGCGGCGATGGACTACCTGCGCCAGGGTATCGGCCTGCGCGGCTATGCGCAGAAGAACCCGAAGCAGGAGTACAAGCGCGAGGCCTTCGAGATGTTCACCGCCATGCTCGAGCGCATCAAGCACGAGGTGGTGGCAATCCTGAGCAAGGTCCAGGTGCGCGAGGAAAGTGACGTCCAGGCCGTCGAGGAGCAGCGCAAGCAGACCGCGCCCATGCAGTTCCAGCATGCCGAGGCCGACGCCCTGCACGGCCAGGAACCGGAGCCCGCTGCTGCACCGGCCGAGGCCGGCGGCGAGGGCGAGCGGGAACAGGCACCCTTCGTCCGCGACGGCCGCAAGGTCGGCCGCAACGAGCCCTGCCCCTGCGGTTCAGGCAAGAAGTACAAGCAGTGCCACGGCAAGCTGTCCTGATAATTAACCCCGCTTAGCCACGGAATACACGGAAAGCACGGACCAAAGCAAGGTACTGATTCCCGTCATTCCCGCGAAGGCGGGAATCCAGATACCGCTGTGGTTACTGGATCCCCGCCTTCGCGGGGATGACAAAGTTCAATGATCAGATATTTGTCCGTGCTTTCCGTGTATTCCGTGGCGCTCTTGATCTTGAGTAATCGACCATGGCTGTTGGATTGACCCCTCCCGAATCCCTGCTCCCGGTGCCCGGTATCCGCCTGGGCACGACCGCGGCCGGCATCAGGAAGCCGGGCCGCCGCGACCTGGTGGTGATCGAACTGGCCCCGGGCAGCCACACCGCCGGCCTGTTCACCCGCAACGCCTTCTGCGCCGCGCCGGTGGTGGTGGCGCGCAACCACCTGCTGGAAGCCGCGCCGCGCTTCCTGGTCATCAACACCGGCAATGCCAACGCCGGCACCGGCCAGCGCGGTCTGGATGCCGCCGCCGATACCTGTCGCGCGCTGGCCGCGCAGGTCGGCCTCAGGCCCGACGAGGTGCTGCCCTTCTCCACCGGCGTGATCGGCGAGCCGCTGCCGCTGGACCGCCTCCTGGCCGGTCTGCCGGGGGCCTTGGCCGAATTGGACGAGGACGGCTGGCTTGCGGCCGCCGCCGGCATCATGACCACCGACACCGTGCCCAAGGGCATTTCGCGCCGGCTCGAACTGAACGGGCGTGAAGTCACCCTCACCGGCATCGCCAAGGGCGCGGGCATGATCCGGCCCGACATGGCTACCATGCTGGCCTTCATCGGCACCGACGTCGGCATCGAGGCCCCCGACCTGCATGGTCTGCTGGTGCAGGCCGCCGAGCGTTCCTTCAACCGCATCACGGTCGACGGCGACACCTCCACCAACGATGCCCTCATGCTCATGGCCAGTGGTGCCAGCGGGGTGCAGGTCGAACGCGGCACTCCGGAATGGGACGCCTTTGCCGGCGCGTTGACTGAGGTGTGCCAGTTCCTGGCCCAGGCCATCGTGCGCGACGGCGAGGGGGCGACCAAGTTCGTGCGGGTGCAGGTCAGCGGCGGCGCGAGCAGCGCCGAGTGCCTGCAGGTGGGCTATACCGTGGCCCACTCGCCGCTGGTCAAGACGGCCCTGTTCGCCAGCGATCCCAACTGGGGCCGTATCCTGGCCGCCGTGGGACGCGCCGGCCTGGAGGCGCTGGTACTCGAACGGGTGAGCATCCATCTGAACGATGTCTGCATCGTGCGCGACGGCGGCCGGGCCGAGGACTACACCGAGGCTGCCGGGCAGCAGGTGCTGGCCCGGGAGGAGCTTGCGATCCGCATCGACCTGGGGCGCGGCGAGGCGAGCGAGAACGTCTGGACCACGGATTTGTCCTACGACTATGTGCGCATCAACGCCGAATACCGTACCTGAACCGATCGTCCTGGCCGCGATCCGCGATCAGCGGGATCGCATCCTCGTCAGCCGCCGCCACGATCATGCCCACCAGGGGGGGCTGTGGGAACTGCCCGGGGGCAAATGCGAACCGGGCGAAGCCGCCCTCGCCGCCCTGCAGCGGGAACTTCAGGAGGAAGTCGGCATCCGGGCCGGTAGCGTCACCCCCCTGATCCGTATCCCCTACCGTTATCCCGACCGCGAGGTGCGGCTGGATGTGTATGAAGTGCGGGACTGGGCCGGTGAGCCGTATGGCCGCGAGGGTCAGCCGCTGCGCTGGGTGAGTACGACTGAACTGGAGGGCCTGGCGTTTCCGCCGGCCAACGTCCCCATTCTGCGCGCGCTGCAACTGCCCGAGCGTTATCTGATCACGCCCGAGCCGGAGCAGCCCGACACCTTTCTCGCCGCCCTGGACCAGGCGCTGGAGCAGGGTATCAAGCTGGTGCAGCTGCGCATCAAGCGCACGCCGCCAGCGGGGCTGGTCGAGGCCGCAATCGAACGGGTCCACCGCCACGGAGCGCGCATCCTCATGAACACGGGCAGCCTGACACCGCCGCCGGGCGCCGACGGCATCCACCTGACCGCCGATCAGCTGCAGGGGCTGAAACAGCGGCCGCTGCCGGCGCAGATGTGGGTGGGCGCATCCTGCCACGATCAGGATGAACTCGAGCGGGCCGCCGCCCTGGGACTGGACTTTGCCGTGTATGGGCCGGTGCAGCCCACATCCACCCATCCGGATGCGGTCCCGGCGGGATGGGCGGGGTTTGCCGCTGCCTGCGCGGCAGCGCGGCTGCCGGTGTATGCCCTGGGGGGGATGCACCGCGACGAGGCCGAAACCGCGCGCCAGCATGGCGGTCAGGGAATTGCCGCCATCCGGGGGTTGTGGCCGGCGGCGGTGCAGAAGGAGGAGCGATGAAATCCGCGCGTCTGAAGATCATGGCCTGGACCGGCTGGCTGCTGGTACTGCTGGCCGGAGGCTTGCTCGCCTATCATTATCTGGGCCGCCCGGCCCAGCCCGTCCTGCAGCTGCAGCCGGTTGAACTCCAGCTTCAGCAGGCCGACTGCCGGGCGGATCGCGGTTCCTGTACCGCCGGCGCCGAGGGGGCCCGCATCAACTTCGAACTGGGACCGGGGGTGCCGGTCATGCGTCCCTTCGCCATCCGTGCCACGGCCAGCCTGCCCGCGGGTGAGCAGCCGCAGCAGATCGAGGTGGACTTCAGGATGGTCGATATGGACATGGGCCGCAACCGTTACCGCCTGATGCGGGACGCGGATCACGTCTGGCAGGGCGTGGCCACGCTGCCGGTCTGCACCATGGGGCGCAGCGACTGGCAGGCGGTGGTGGAAGTCGAATCCGACAGCGGCCGGCGCTACCGGGCGGTGTTTCCGTTCGAGACTGAGTGATAGATACAAGAGCGCCACGGAATACACGGAAAGCACGGACAACAATAATATAACCGTAGGTCGGGTCAGCCCGAAGGGCGTAACCCGACATCTGTCCGCACAACTGTCGGGTTACGCTGCGCTAACCCGACCTACTTATATTTCCGTGTATTCCGTGACGCTGTTTCAATCCTGCCCGTCATCGCTGCTGGGGATATCCTCCAGCGGCGGGCCCGGGATGCGTTTCTCCTCGGCCACCCATTCCCCCAGGTCGATCAGCTTGCAGCGTTCGCAGCAGAAGGGCCGCCAGGGATTGTCTTCGGCCCAGCGGCTGGGTTTGTCGCAGGTGGGGCAGGGCACGGAGGTCTGTTGCTTTGCTTTCGACATAAAGCCTTAATGTAGGATGGGTGAAGCGCAGCGCAACCCATCGATTTGTTGTCGTTTCAGATTGTGCAGCAGGCGATTTCGAATTCGATGTCCCGGCCGGTCTGCGTTGCCCTGTCGTTGATCGAGGGCTGTTCCATGAAACGTACGGTGAACCGGTGCTTGCCGCCGCTGATCTCGGCATAGAAGGTCGAGCCGGCCGGCACGGCGACGCGCACCATCTGGCAGGGCTGGTGCGGATCCAGGGATTTCTGGTAGAAGCCGGCCTCGGCGGTGGCGGGCTGGAACAGGTGGCTGCTGCGGATCAGCCGCAGGATCAGGCGGATCGCCCGGCCGATCACGTCGAAGGCTTCCAGCCAGCCGGCCAGGTCGTGCAGCCGGTCCTCGGCCGGCAGCTGCAGCCAGAAATGGTAGACCGGCAGGTCGAAGTCGCAGGTGCCGCCGGGGATGGCGCTGCGCTGCTGGATGCTGGCGATCAGTTCGTTGCCCTTGAGATGGGCCCCGACCTGACCCTTGATGGCGTGCAGTTCGTCGATCAGGGTGTCGATCTCGTCGAGCAGGCTGGCCAGCTGGCCGCGGTCCACGTCCGGGCTCTGCTCCAGCCGTGCCAGGTTGGCCGTGTGCCGTTCCAACTCCTTCATGACTTCGGTCTTGAGGTCGCTGCGACCGAATATACTCAGGATCTCGAGCAGGGTGCTGACGGCTGCACGGCTGTCCCAGGGCGAGGTCCCGCCCAGCTGATGGCGCATCTGCTGGAACAGGAACTCGAGCCGCAGGAAAGAGCGAATACGCTCATTAAGCGGTTGTTCGTAAATGACTTTATGGTCCACTGGAGAGGGCTTGCGTCGGGCTGCCGGTGATTATCGTTGCCCTATTGTCACTCACTGATCCGGTTGCCGCAAATGGGAGAATGGGTAGGTCGGGATAAGCGCAGCGCTCGCGGCATTTGCGCATGCGGGAGGTTGTCCCGCGCGGCGTGATGCAGGAAACGGGCCTTAGGGCCGAATGACGCTTACTGAGTCGTCATTGCGAGGAACGAAGTGACGCGGCAATCTCCATCCGGTTGGTTCTGCAGTACGAGATTGCCACGCTTTGCTCGCAATGACGGGCGGCACTCGGCTTGAGTAAGTGCCATTCGCCTCAGGGCCCTTATTCCGGCCTGCGGCTTCCTGCTTGTTCCGCCAGTGTCAGATACCGGGCATGCAGCCCGTCGATGCGGTCCCGCAGTTGTTCCGGCGTGCCGTCATTGCAGAGGATATCGTCGGCTGCGGCCAGCCGGCGCTCGCGTTCGAGTTGACTGGCGAGGATGGCGGAGATCTGTTCGGGGTCGGCGTCATCGCGTTCAGCCAGCCGCGCGCGCTGAAGTACCTCCGGGCAGTCGACGACGAGGATGCGGTCGACCAGCGACTGCTGGCCGGCCTCGAGCAGCAGCGGAATCACCAGCAGACAATAGGGAGTGTCGAGCCGATCGGCGCGGGCCTGCATTTCGGCCGCGATGCGCGGGTGCAGAATGGCCTCCAGCCGCTTGCGCGCCATGGGGTCACGGAAGACATGGTCGCGCAGCCGGACGCGATCCAGTCGGCCGTCAGCGGCGATGAACGCCTGGCCCAGTTCCCGGGCGATCTCGGCCAGCGCCGGCTCACCTGGTTCCACCAGTTCCCGGGCAATCACGTCGGCGTCGATCACCGGCACGCCGAGTTCGGCAAAGCCCGCCGCCACGGTCGACTTGCCGCAGGCAATACCGCCTGTGAGTCCGATCTTGAGCATGGAGACACCACCAAAAAATCAAGAGCGCCACGGAAAACACGGAAAGCACGGACGATTATCTGGTCGGTTGGACTGAGTAAAGCGCGTAGGTCGGGTTAGCGCAGCGTAACCCGACAAGCATCCACGGGTCATGTCGGGTTACGCCCTTCGGGCTAACCCGACCTACATCTACATCTCATGTCCGTGCTTTCCGTGTCTTCCGTGGCTATCGATTGATCGATTATAACCCGGCGAAGCGCAGATAACCCTGGATGAGATCGTCGCCCCACAGCAGCGCGATCCAGCCGGCGGCAGCGATGTAGGGGCCGAACGGGATGGGCAGCTGGCGGTCGCGGCCGAGGATCAGGATCATCGCCACACCGACCACGGCGCCGACGAGCGAGGAGAGCAGGATGATCAGCGGCAGCAGCTTCCAGCCCATCCAGGCGCCGCAGGCGGCGAGCAGTTTGAAGTCGCCGAAGCCCATGCCCTCCTTGCCGGTGAGCAGCCGGAACAGCTGGTACACCGTCCACAGTGCGAGATAGCCGGCAGCAGCGCCGATGATGGCCTGTTCCGGACCGACGAAGACCTCGCCCAGACTCAGCAGCAGACCCAGCCAGAGCAGGGCCAGGGTGAGCGAGTCGGGCAGCAGCTGGTGCTCGATGTCGATCACGCTCAGGGCGATCAGCACCCAGGTGAAGACCAGGGCGGCGGCCAGCGGCCAGCCGAAGCCGAAATGCCAGGCCAGCAGCCCCGCGGTCAGGCCGGTGAAGGCCTCGACCAGCGGGTATTTGACGGAGATGGGTGTCCGGCACTCGCCGCAGCGGCCGCGCAGGAACAGCCAGCTGATGACCGGGATGTTCTCGATGGCACGGATGCGGTGGCCGCAGTAGGGGCAGCGTGATGCGGGAGTGACGAGATTGAAGCTGCCCGTGGTCGTATCGCCCGCGGCCGGGGATTCGAGCAGTTCCCGGCACTGCGACTCCCACTCGCGCTGCATCATCAGCGGCAGGCGGTGGGCGACCACGTTGAGAAAGCTGCCGACCACCAGGCCCAGCAGCGCACAGACGCCGATCAGCCAGCCCGGACTGGTCCGGATGAGTTCCAGCAGTTCCATGGGTACAGGTTTATACGACCTGGCCCATCTTGAAGATCGGCAGATACATGGCGATGACCAGGCCGCCCACCAGCACGCCCAGGATCGCCATGATCAACGGCTCCAGCAGGCTGCTCAGGCCATCGACGGCGTCGTCGACCTCCTGCTCGTAGAAGTCGGCGACCTTGCTCAACATGGCGTCCAGCGAGCCGGCCTCCTCGCCGATGGCGACCATCTGCACCACCATATTGGGGAACAGGCCGGTCTGGTTCATTGCCAGCTGCAGCTGCAGACCGGTGGAGACCTGGTCGCGCATGCGCAGCACGGCATTGGAATAGACGCTGTTGCCGGTCGCACCCGCCACCGAGTCCAGCGCCTCGACCAGAGGCACGCCGGCGGCGAACATGGTGGACAGGGTGCGCGCATAACGGGCGATGGCGGCCTTGGTCAGGATGTCGCCGACAATGGGCAGCTTGAGTACGATCTTGTCCAGTGTGTGGTTGAAGGCGGGCGAGCGTCGCTTGGCCTGCATGAAACCATAGATCAGGCCGCCGATGATGCCGAATACCGCCCACCAGTAGGACTGCATGAACTCGGACAGGTCGATCACCATACGGGTGAAGGCCGGCAGATCGGCGCCGAAGCCGGCGAACAGTTCCTCGAACTGGGGGACCACGAAGATCAGCAGGATGGCGGTGACGATGAAGGCCACCACGATAACCGCCGTGGGGTAGAACAGGGCCTTCTTGATCTTGCTCTTCAGCGCCTCGGTCTTTTCCTTGTAGGTGGCGATCTTGTCCAGCAGCGTATCCAGCACACCTGCGGCCTCGCCGGCCTCGACCAGGTTGCACACCAGCTCGTCGAAATACAGGGGGTGTTTGGCCAGGGCGTCGCGCAGGTTGCTGCCGCCCTCGACGTCGGTCTTGATGGTCATGACCAGCTCCTGCATGGAGGGGTTCTCATGACCGCGGCCGATGATGTCGAAGGCCTGCACCAGGGGCACGCCGGCCGACATCATGGTGGCCAGCTGGCGGGTGAAGATGGCGATGTCCTTGGGCTCGATCTTCTTCTTCCGGCGGCCCGAGGCCAGGGCGGATTTCTTCTTCACCTTGAGCGGGGTGATGCCCTGGCGGCGCAGGTCGGCCTTGATCAGGTTCTGGTTATTGGCGCGGGTCTGGCCCTTGACCTTGTTGCCACGCCGGTCCGTGCCTTCCCAGACGAACATATCCTGTTTGAGCGCTTTCTCTGCCATCGTCCTTCTGTCCCTTGAGCTAATTCGTCGTCACAGGGTTGATTTCGTCGTCCCTGTAGGTCGGGTCAGCGAACAGCGTAACCCGACATTCCCCCTAGTCCTTGGTCACGCGGTTGACCTCTTCCAGGCCGGTGATGCCCTGCCTGACCTTCTCCAGCCCGCATTCGCGCAGGTCCATGATGCCTTCCTTCTTCGCCTGGTCGGCGAGCTGGAGGGCGTTGCCGCCGTCCATGATGATGCGGGACATCTCCTCGGAGATCTCCATGACCTGATATATACCAACGCGGCCCTTGTAGCCGCCCGTGCACTGGTCACAACCTTCGGGATTGGCCTTGTAGAGCTTCAGCCCCGAGACGTCCTCCTGCTTGAAGCCCTCTTCCAGCAGGGCGGCCTCGGGCACATCATCGACCTGCTTGCAGTTGTTGCACAGGCGCCGGGCCAGGCGCTGCGCGATGATCAGGTTCACGGCCGAGGCGATGTTGTAGGGCGGCACCCCCATGTTCATCAGGCGGGCCAGGGTCTGGGGCGCATCGTTGGTGTGCAGGGTGGACATCACCATGTGACCGGTCTGGGCCGCCTTGATGGCGATCTCGGCGGTTTCCAGGTCACGGATCTCACCCACCATGATGATGTCCGGGTCCTGGCGCAGGAAGGCGCGCAGGGCCTCGGCGAAGGTGAACCCGGTCTTGGGGTTCATGTTGCACTGGTTGATGCCCGGCAGGTTGATTTCCACCGGGTCCTCGCAGGTGGAGATGTTGCGATCCGGTGTGTTGAGGATATTCAGGCCGGTGTAGAGCGAGACCGTCTTACCCGAACCGGTCGGGCCGGTGACCAGAATCATGCCGTAGGGCTTGTTCAGGTTCTCCATGTAGAGTTGTTTCTGGTGCTCCTCGTAGCCCAGGGCGTCGATGCCCAGCTTGGCGCTGCTGGGGTCGAGGATACGCAGTACGATCTTCTCGCCGAACAGGGTCGGACAGGTATTCACACGAAAGTCGATGGCGCGGTTCTTGGACAGCTGCATCTTGATGCGCCCGTCCTGGGGGACGCGGCGCTCGGCGATGTCCATGCGGCTCATGACCTTGACGCGGGCGGCGATCTTGTTGGCCAGGTTCACCGGGGGGTTGGCCACCTCGTGCAGCACGCCGTCCTGGCGGATACGCACCCGGAAGGTCTTCTCGTAGGGCTCGATGTGGATGTCCGACGCCCCTTTGTTGATGGCGTCCAGCAGGATCTTGTTGACGAAACGCACCACCGGGGTGTCGTCCACCTCGGAGGAATCGAGGTCCTGGCCGGCGTCATCCTCGTCACCTGCCTGGATATCCAGATTGTCCAGATCGTCGTCCATGAGATCGGACATAGTGCTGTCCATGGCGTCCATGGCCGAGTCCAGGACCTTGGTGAGCTTGTCCTCCTCGACCAGAATGGGTTCGGTGGTGATGCCGGTGTGGAACTTGATCTCGTCCAGGGCGGCCAGGTTGGTGGGGTCGGAGACGGCGACGAACAGCCGGTTGCCGCGCTTGAACAGGGGCAGGGCGTTGTGCTGTCGGATGAGCTTCTCATCCACCAGCTTGAGCGGGGCCGTCTCCATGTCCATGACCGACAGGTCGAACAGCGGCACGCCGAACTCGGTACAGGCGGCATTGGCCACCTGCCGGCTGGTGCAGATCTTGTTGCCGACCAGGTATTTGACCAGCGGCTGCTTGTCGCGGTTGGCCGTCTCCAGGGCCTGGAGCATGTCGGGTTCAGAGATGATTTCGTCCAGCACCAGGCGGCGCGCCAGGCCGCTGAGCTGGATTTTTGGATTCGGTGATACCATGAGTTCCGTCTACACTCCCTGAAACTGTGCAACTCAATGAAACTTTTTGGAAAAGCGGCTCAGCCGATACTGGCCAAAATACCATTAGTGTGTCGGCAGAAGGTAGGGATTTCTTGAAGATAAATAAAATTTATCAATAATTATATTTTCTTATGAAAAAGCTGTATCAAGTACGTAACACCGCATATTATCAGGAATAGTTTCACTGTATAAGACGAGATTGGATCTCCGGAAGGGGTATTGAAGTGCAAGAGCAGTTGCAAAACCAGAAGATCGAGCAGCCTGTCGGTCTGGTGGTGTCAGGTGGGCGTACCGGAACGGCATTCCTGGGCAAGAATCTGGGGCGGGTATTTCCGGATTCGGTCGCGTTTCATGAGCCTGACACCATTCACCAGCGGCATTTGGTCGAAGACACCCGGTGGGTGGTGGCGAATTTCGGGATCTACCAGGGCCTGGTCGGAAAAATGCTGGGCAGGACTGGATTGCGTCACATCAGCGACAAATATGTCGCAGGCAGGATGACGGGAGACGAAGCTGCGCACCAGGTCATCAAGCACCGACAGCGATTCTATGCCGCACAGCATGCCGGACTCATAATCGAATCCAACTATGCGTTCTATGGGCTGCTGCCGGTCCTGCCCAGGGTTTTCAGCAATTACAAGGTGGTGGGCATCGTGCGGAACCCGGAATCATGGATACGCTCATACCTCAAGAAGAATGATCGCTATGGGGGCAGGGATTATGTCTCCATGCTTGGCCTGCGAATCAATCCCGAGATGATCGGAGACAGGCCGGCAGCGGAAAAGTGGAAAAGCATGAATGCGGCCGAGAGACTGGCGTGGTTCTGGACTCTGGTGTACAGCCGTATTGCCGATGCGGCAGACAGGGATCCGAATATCGACATCTACCGCTTCGAAGACCTTTTTTACCATGCCGAGAAACAATCGAATTTCATGGCAATGGCGAAATTTCTCGGACAATACAAGGGCAACAGCTTCGCGCCGCAAATCCAGGAGGGGATGCTGGAGAAGATCGAGAATGCGGCCCCGGAACGCAATATTGACGAAACTGATGAAGATGTACGCAGCGCCGTGGAGGCCTGGTGTGATCCACTCCGGCGGCGCTGGGGTTATGACAGGGACTGAATGAGGGCTAGATACGGTTCTGCTGACTGACCTGCATGCGGCGTATCAGCCGGGAGATGAATAACGGCCCGCATGTAAACGAGATGGCAAGGGCTGAAAGCCGGTCAAGAAGGGCGGCAGCCAGAACCGTGCCTGGCGGCAGCCCCAGGGCCGCGCCAATAGCCACAATCACGCCTTCCCTGATGCCGATGTTTCCAGGAAGCACGGAAAAGGCGATGCTTGCGGCTGCTGCAGTTTGGATAAGCAGTACTTGAAGTGCGGAGAGCCTGATGCCCGAAACATCGAAACTCAGCCACAATCGCGCCGACATCAGAAGAAAAGTTAATACAATCAGTGTCGAATAAACAGCCAGGGGTTTTGGCGCAGACGCGAATGAGGGCGCGTCGGCGAGGGCTGAAAAACGTCGGCCGAGATTGGATCTGCTGAACCAGCTGCTGATATGGCGTGCGAGCATCAGGACGGCGGCCGATGCCAGTCCGAGTACGGAAAACGCAACGATTATGGAGTTCAGGGCGGGGGAGTGAGGTAACGTCTGTATCAGCAGCATTCCGGTGATTGCGCCTATAATGCCGGCGATCAGGAGGTGGATGAGCTGCGCGGAAATGGTCGCGGCTGTGTAATGAGTCAGGGGAAGCCCGTGGGTGGTCCTGAAATAGATGCCGCGGGCGGCAATGCCGGCTTTGGCAGGAAAGTAATTCAGAAAATTGTTGCTTACGACCAGCGAGAAGGATTCGAGCTGTGACAGGTCAGTATTGTAGAACCTGAGCAGGATGCGTTGTTCCTGTCCCAGTAAGACAAATACCGAAACTGAAGCTGCCAGGAGAGCCAGGGCATAAGGCGCCCCAACGTAAGGAAGTGAACTCAGATCGGGCAGGTTGTGGTACAGGTAGACGCTGGCCAGTACCAGGAATGCCGATGAGACTGCCCCATAGAACAGCTTCTGCCCGCGTTTTCTGACGGTCACCTCGCGCTGCTCCGGATATATGCGGGTGAAGGCTCTAGGTGTGCAAGCATATGTGGCGGAGCCTTTCGCCGAAGCATTTCCATGAAAAATCCTCTGCAAACGATCTGCAGGCCATGTCAGGTGCGGTCTTCCCGGGGTTGAGGTAACTGCTCAGGCATTCGGCGAATGCTGCATCATCACCGGGATTGATCAACCTGCCCGATACGCCGTCCTCGACAGCGTCAGGAACGCCGCCAACGGAAAAGGCAACCGTGGGTGTGCCGTGTGCCGCGGCCTCAAGCGCAACCATGCCGAATCCTTCCACGTCGCCGGGGATATCCTGAACCGGGAAGACGAGAACGCTGCATGCAAAGTAGGCGTGGTCGAGTACGGGATCATGATAAGCCGGGGCGCCGAGAAAAAGAACATGTTCCTGAAGGTGATTGTCCGTTATCGAATTGCGGACCTGATCGAGAATGCGCCTGCCCTGGTGCAGGGCGTGCCGCGGCTCGTCACCTATCACTACGAGTCTGGCTGCGGGTACGGCATCGATTACCCGAGGGAGTATGTTCTGCGCAAATGGGGCAAGGCCTTTTCTCTCGTTTATTCGGCCAACATACAGCATCAGAGGGGCGTCGTGAAGGTTGTGCCGATGTAAGAAATCATTCGCTGCGTCCTGCGCCTGATCGAGGTCCGGCAGGTCCACGCCTGGATGAAGTATTTCTATATCCGCTTCATTGATTCCGGCGGCGATTGCGAGTCGTTTTGTGTTGCTGCTGTTGACAATCACGCGGTCGCAGCGCCGGATAAGCGGAATCCATATGAGCCGATAGAAATAATTTCTGATTTCTATATCCAGGCCATGCAGGTAGACAATCGATTTTGCGCGCGTCAGCCGGGAAAGGATGTATGCAATCGGAGCGGTCAGGCCGCTTCCGGCGAAGATGATCTGTGGGCGCCACCTCATCGAAATCAACGCGGCTGAGAACAAAAGCTGCGCAATGAACCGCCACAGCGGCCTGATTGGCACTTCGGTGATCACTGCTCCCTCTGGTGCATGCGCAGCCGAGCCTGTAGGGGCAACCGCACGCACGTCGAATTCGGTGCTCAGTTCATGCGCTATGTGCCATATCAGGCGCTCCATCCCGCCAATGATGGGTGGCATGTTGCGCGTCAGCAATAATAGTTTCGGCAAAGGGTCCATTCCGTGATGCGGTCAGTCCTTGTACATCAATTGCGTGATCTGTTCTGATATCAGCCCGATCAGAAATATCAGCACCGAGGTCGTGAGCAACAGCGCCGACATGTTCGTGAAGCGGCCATAATTGACGAATGTGTAGAGGTAATACCCGATTCCGATCATAAACATGCCTGCACTGGCGGGCACGAAGATCTTGAGAGGGGAGTAGAGGGTGGCTACCTTGAAAATGATGATCAGAAAACGGAGCCCGTCGCGCAACGGCCTGATGTGGCTCTTGCCCGTGCGGCGACTGGCTGCGATAGGTATGTAACCCACCGAGTATCCGGCACGGAAGAAAGCCATGGTGATGGTTGTGGGGTAGGAGAATCCGTTCGGAAGCAGATGGAGGAATTCGCGGAATTTATCACCACGGACGGCACGAAAGCCCGATGTGAGATCTTCGATCCTGTGTCCGGTCATGTAGCTTGCCAGCTTGTTGTAGATCGAATTGGCGATCCCGCGGCCGATGCTGGCCTGCGAGCCGCCGCTTCGAGCCCCGACAACCATGTCCATTCCACTCTCCAGCGTGCTCAGCAGGCGTGGAATATCGGCCGGGTCATGCTGGCCATCCCCATCCATGAAAACAATGATGTCTCCTTGAGCCGCACGCGCGCCGGTTTTAATTGCGGCGCCGTTTCCATGAGAATATGGGTGCTGGATAACTCTTGCGTTAAATTCTGCGCAGATTACGTCTGTGTTATCAGTGGAACCATCGTCGACCACGATGATCTCATCAGCGATTCCTAGTGCCTGTAAGCGTGGCAATAATGATTGCAGTGAAGGGCCTTCGTTCCGGGCTGGGATGACTATGCTGCATTTCATCGGTCGTGGTTGATCCTTTGGTTTAGGTCGTTTCTTCTTGGTGTTCTATAGCTTTTTTTATGCGTTTCCTTAGCGTTTCGATTTCGACCTTTCTCGAGGGTCTTAACAGGCGTCGTTTCGAGTCTGCCTCTAACGCGATATCGGTTTTTTCTAGTGCGTATTCATAAAGCCCTGCTGATGCCAGCATAACCGCCTGTTTCAAAGGGATGTCTGCTGTCGGCTGATGCTGAAAAACCCGATCCAGGGCAGTCATGGCGTTTGAAAGATCGCCTTGCGTTATATAAATATCGGCCTCGATATCATGCAGGTGGCTTGCGGCCTTTCTGGATACCGAGGCGAAAGGGGTTGACTGGAGTCTTCTGGTCAGTTTAAGCAGATGGTTGTGTGAAAAATCCTTGCACTGTCCTGCGGCGACAGTGGCCGCAAGCGTCCGCATTGCGCTCAGGATTTCAATGTTCAGGAAATATTTCTTATTATCTAAACGGCTAATGAGAGCGTTCATCTCGTCATGTGTCGGAAATTCGTTAATGCAGTTTGAGTTTATCAGGTGAATGCGTGCTGTGACTGCCTCAGGGAACTCCGATACGATCTGGTTGTAATAAGTGTTTGCGCGTTCATGGGCACCGTTTTCTGCAAGATATTGGGCAAAGGCCAAATTGGCCCTGAGTGACTGTGGATGCTCCATCGCCCATTTGGAGAATAATTGGCTGTCGTGGCTCCAGGCCTTCGATGTCTGGTGGGTAAGGGGGGGCATGACCAGTAGAAGCATGAGTGGGATGATCGGGAATATCTTCCGCATAGGAGGCAGTTGCAGCATGCCTGCACCTTTCACGCAATAATAAACAAGGGCCAATAGGGGGCCGAGCATGGGCAGATAGTTGCGGTGTTCAAAATACAGTTCCAAGGGCAGTATGGTCGACTCGATCGAGTGACCGATAAAGAACCATAGTATGGCTAAACTGAGTACCGGAGCGCGTTTTTTCATCGTGATGGCGATCATGCCAAGCGAAAAAAGAACGGCGACTGACAATGCTACCTGTATGGTTAAGCTGTCACGGATGGGGTAATCATCGTGAAACAGGCTCAGGCCAATGATCTTGGGGAACAGGATTTTATGCAGATAGTCGAGCAATATGGTCGCTTCGGTCAACAGGCGTTCACTCAGAGTGAATGGCCGGGTTGTGTAACCTGAAGTGATCCTGTCCTGCATGAGCCACAGTGTCAGTGCAGCAATGATGGTTGCTGCAAGTGCGGCGGTTACTGCCCGATAGCGTGGTGGAATCGACACTGGTGTCCGGATACGCAGGGGTGGAAGTCGGTTTGAAAAGCTGAATTCTATTGCCAGGATGAACAGGGGGAGTAGGATGCCGTTTTCCTTGCTCAGGGCCGCCAGTCCGGTAAACAGGGTCAGGTTGATACCGATCGCAGATAACTCACGCCAGTTGTAATGTTCTCGCAGTTGGAATCGCTGGCGCAGGTGAAGATGGATGACCAGACCTGCTAGAACGAAGATTGCCGATAGAATGGTCATCCGCTGTATGATGTACAGCACGGTCGTCGTGTTGAGAGGATGGAGTAAGAATAGGGCGGTTACGCCAAGTGAAACCAGTTCACGCTGCCCCATACCCAGAGGGCTCATGCGCAGGAGTTGACGTAAGAAGGTATAAAGTAGAACCCCGGCCAGTAGGTGCAGCAGCAGATTGTTGTTCCGATAGTCTCCAGGGTTGCCTGGCCAGTACTGATCGTCGAGCAGAAAACTCGCAAGCGATAGAGGTCGTCCTGTTGGGCCGGTGTCGCCTGAGGCAATGAAAATTAGGGCATTGCGGATTGATGTGATCCCGCCATGCGAATTGAGTGAGCGTAGACTTGCGGCGTCATCGAAAACGAAAAAACTGCCAAGCAGGCCAGGCTGGTAAATCAAGTAGGTGCCTGCCAATAAAACGAGAAAAATGGCTGCTATGGTCAGGTCTCGTAGATTGATTGTTTTGTGGTTCATGTTGGTTACGGGTAAAGCGAGAAAAGCCCCCGTTTGGAGGCTTTTCTCTGTGTGACTTATCCGCTGTGCTTAGCGGCAGTTTGCCGGCAGATATTTTGCGTCGACAGTGCCCGTATTACAGGTCCAGCTAACGCCTGTTGACGCTCCGGTTCCTACAAATACGATGGTGCCAGTTGCTGCGCCGAGGTTAGTAACAGTGTATGTGAGTTGGCCCTCGGTCGTGCTATTTTGAGCATATGCGATGTTCGACACATACGTGCTCTGACCTGCGTCTGTGCTGACACCCGACTGCGCAACAGTGGGCATCTGTCCCATGGAGATGTAATATTCCGAAACGCTCGACTTGTCCTTGGCAGCCAGGCCCATGATTTCTGAGACTTTCGCCCGGATGGTGTAATCCTGATAGGCCGGGATTGCGATGGCGGCCAGGATGCCGATGATCGCGACCACGATCATGAGTTCGATAAGGGTAAAACCCTGCTGTGTCTTCTTCATGGTGAATCTCCCAAAATTTATGTGTCGGTGGCGACGGCGGGGCCATGCTGGCGCCGGTCGTGGTCTCAGGGAAGCATGAGGTGTGCCATGTGGCTGGCCACTCTTTCCGGCATAGAATTAATATTATTAAAAACAGATAGATAATTATTTAAAGCGTTGTGGGTTGGGGCTGTTCTGGGCCTGCGCATGTGACGCCGGTCACAAAATTCCGTGGGTCCAGGTGACAAATTTTGTCACCTGGGTGACGTGTTGTGTCGCTGCGCTGAAGGGGGTGCAGTTGTGGGCATTCTGGGGATGACGGGCAGGGGACTCAGTCCAGTCCCAGCTTCTTAAGGCGGTAGCGCAGGGCGCGGAAACTCAGGCCCAGCAGTTCGGCGGCGGCGGTCTTGTTCTGATGGGTCTGTTCCAGGGCATCCAGTATCGCCTGTTTCTCGATCTCGCCCAGGTAGTCCTCCAGCGGGACGCTGCCGGGCGGCGGTGGATTACCGGCCGTGGTCGGTTGCTCGCTTGCCGTGTTCGTCTGCAGGTGCAGGTCTTCGACCTCGATCACCTCGCCTTCGGCCATGGTGACAGCGCGTTCCAGGATGTTTTCCAGCTCGCGCACGTTGCCGGCGAAGTCGTAGGCCTGCAGGGCCTGCACTGCGGTGTCGCTCAGCCGGTGCCGGGCGTCGTGGCCGAGCTTGTTCAGCAGGTGCTCGACCAGCCGGGGGATGTCTTCGCGCCGCTCGCGCAGGGGCGGGACCTTGAGTTCGATCACGTTGATGCGGAAGTACAGGTCCTGGCGGAAGTGGCCGTCGCGCACCAGCTGCTCCAGGTTCTTGTGGGTGGCGGTCAGCACCCGTACATCCACCGGCGCCTCGCGCTGCTCGCCCACCGGGCGCACGGCCTTCTCCTGGATGGCGCGCAGCAGCTTGACCTGCATGTGCAGGGGCAGTTCGGCGACCTCGTCCAGGAACAGGGTGCCGCCGCTGGCAGCCTGGAACAGCCCTTCCTTGTCGCCGGCCGCGCCGGTGAAGCTGCCTTTTTTGTGACCGAAGAACTCGCTTTCCATCAACTCGGCCGGGATGGCGCCGCAGTTCACGGCGATGAAGGGCTGTTCGGCGCGCGGGCCCTTGTCGTGGATCAGCCGGGCGACCAGTTCTTTGCCGGTGCCGGATTCGCCGCTGATGTAGACCGGCGCCTGGCTGCGGGCCAGCTTGGCGATCAGGGCGCGGATGCGCTGCATGGGGGCAGAGTCGCCGATCAGTTCGTCGCGGGAGCGACGGTCGCGCGCGGGAAAGCTGCGGGTATCGGAGAGTTTCAGTGCGGTGCCCACCAGGTTGCGCAGCACCTGCAGGTCCACCGGCTTGGAGACGAAGTCGAAGGCACCGGCCTTGAGCGCCTGCACAGCGGTGTCCATGTTGCCGTAGGCGGTGATCACGGCCACCGGCAGGTCGGGGCGGCCGGCCTGGATCTCGGCGACCAGGTCCAGGCCTGAGCCGTCGGGCAGGCGCATGTCGGTCAGGCACAGGTCGAAGCGTTCACCGTTGCCGAGTTGCGCGCGCGCCGCGGCCAGATCGGCGGCGGCGGTGGTGTCGATGCCCATGCGCCCGAGCGTGATCTCGATCAGCTCGAGGATGTCGGGTTCGTCATCGACAACGAGTGCGCGGTAGCGGGGCATGCGGGTTCCTGCGGTTGTGAGAATGCGCCACGAAATCCACTAAATCATAACATGTCTGATACGCAGCGCAGGATGGGTAGAGGCGTTGTGTGCCGTAACCCATCACAGGCGCGATGGGTTGCGCTTCGCTTCACCCATCCTACGGTACTTCAAAGAGCACCACGGAACACACGGAAAACACGAAAGGTTGAAAGCAATGCCGCCGGCGCGCAGCGCGCCGGCTAAGATAATGGATTTGTCCGTGCTTTCCGTGTATTCCGTGGCGCTCTTTCAGAATCTTAATCCACCCTCGCGAAGGTGATGCGGAAACAGCTGCCGCCTTCTTCACGCTCGATGTAGTTCAGCCGGGCGCGGTTGATTTCGGCCAGTTCGCGCGCCAGGTACAGTCCCAGGCCGGTGCCGTTGGCCGAGGTGGTGAAGAAGGGCTCGAAGATGCTGCCAAGGGCCTCGCTGTCGATGCCCGGGCCGTTGTCGATCACATCCAGGCAGGGCGCGCCGGATTCGGCGATCCGCCCGACCAGTTTCACCTCAAGTGTCTGGCCGCTGCGGCTGCCGTGGTTGAGCGCGTTCTGGATCAGGTTGCATACGAGCTGATTGAGCTGGCCCGGGTCGAACTCGATCTGCAGGTCGACCGGGTCGATGTCCACCGTGACGGTGTCGCTGTCCAGGTTCTGGTAGTTGATCATGTCGTCGACGAACTCGTTCAGCCAGTCGGCCAGCAGCAGTCGCTGCGGCTGGGTGGTGCCGCGGCGGGAGAGCTGCAGCACGTTCTCGACTATCCCGTTGACCCGGTCGGCGTGACTGGCAATGATCTCGACCAGCCGCCGGTCGGCGTCCCCGAGGTTCGGGCTCTCGCCCAGGAGTTGATCGGCGTGGCTGATCGCCCCGAGCGGATTGCGGATCTCGTGGGCGATGCTGGCGGTGAGCCGGCCCAGGGCCGCGAGCTTCATCTGCTGGGCCTGCTGGGCCATGAGTGCGGTGTCCTCCAGATAGATCAGGGTGGCCGCATCGGTGCCGCTGCCCAGGCGGGTGAAGCGCGGCTGCAGCACCGCCTCCGAGCGCGGCGGCTGGAAGACCTCCGGTTCCCGGCCGGGATTCTGCTGCCAGGTCCGCAGGGCCGCGGCCAGTTCCGGTGACAGGGCGGCCAGGCTTTCGGGCCGGGCTTCGGTGGGGATCTGCAGCATCACCCAGGCCGCGTCATTGATCAGTCGTATCCGTTCGCGGTGGTCCACCACCACAATGCCTGACTGCAGCCGTTGAACGATATATTCGTTAAGCCGGGCCAGGTTGGCCAGGTCCACGCCGCGCTGTTCGGCCAGGGCCTCGCTCTCGCGGATCCTTTTGGCCAGCAGCCAGGCCAGGCTGGCGGCGGTGAACAGGGTGATGCCGAGCAGGCCGACACGGGTGAACTGGGACGAGTCCAGGCCGGCATAGGTCAGGTAGCGGTAGGCGAATTCGGCCATCAGGGCCAGGGTGGCGACGGCGGCGAAGAAGAAGGCCATGCGCCCCGGCATCAGCATGGCGCCGGCGATCACGGCCAGCACCAGCAGGATGCCCAGTCCGCTGTCCAGCCCGCCGCTGGCATACATCAACAGCACGATGGCGAGGATATCCACCGTGATCTGCAGCAGCACCTGCAGCTGGAAACCCGGGCGGCGCAGCCGGGTGCTGAAGCCGACCACCAGGGCGAACAGGAAGTAGCCCAGGCTGACTACGGCGTAGAGCCAGGGGTTGTCGCTGCCCAGGTTGCGTGCGCCGGGGAGCAGGAAGAACAGCAGCACCAGCAGTGCGGCCAGCACCAGACGGTAGAGGGTGAGAAAGCGCAGCGGCTTCCAGGTCAGTGAATCCTGCCGGTCGGCGTTGCGCAGGGCGGAGGGGACGGCGTAGCCGGTCCGCTTCATTGATCCCTGCCGTCGGCCAGGCGGTGCGCCTCGGAACAGTAGTGGCGGCCGTTCGCCTCGATGGCCTCGTCCTTCGGCACGAACAGACCACAGTAGTCACAGCGCGCCATGCTGCCGTCGATACGCTTGTCCCGGGTGTGTGAAACCCGGCTGGACGGCTTGTTCTGCCAGCGCTTGATCAGCTGCCAGACGAGGTAGACGACGATGCCGAGGATGATGAGGCGGATGAGTCCCATCGCGCTAGTTTCCCGTGTCTGGGCGTTGCAGGCAAGCGTGGGTGGTGCGCAGAAACGCCCCTTCCCCTCAATCCTCTCCCACGAGGGGGAGGGGAAGCTGTCTTCCTCCCCCTTGACGGGGGAGGATTGAGCAGGGGGCGACAGGGTATACCAGCAGACGTCGCTTTTGCGCCCGAAGCCGGAATGTTCCAGAATAGCCGCCACAATAACAGTCAGGACGCCTCGCGATGAATCTGCACGAATACCAGGCCAAGCAGCTGTTCGCCGAATACGGCATCCCGGTGCCGCCGGGGTTGATCGTGCGCAGCGCCGACGAGGCCGCCCAGGCCGCGGACAAGCTCGGCGGCAGCCGCTGGGTGGTCAAGGCCCAGGTGCATGCCGGCGGCCGCGGCAAGGCCGGCGGGATTCACATCGTCGACAGCCCGGCGGCGGTGGGCGAGGCCGCGGATTCCCTGCTCGGCAGTCGGCTGGTCACCCACCAGACCGGCCCCGGGGGACTGCCCATCGAGACCCTGCTGGTCGAGCAGCCCAGCGCGGTGGCGCGCGAACTCTATGTCGGTGCCCTGGTCGACCGCGCCGCCGAGCGTTTGGTGGTCATGGCCTCGGCCAGCGGCGGCATGGACATCGAGCAGGTCGCCGCCACCGATCCCGCCGCCATCCTGACCGAGCACGCCGATCCGGCCGCCGGCCTGCAGCCCTACCAGTGCCGCAAGCTGGCCTTCGCGCTGGGACTGGAAGGCAAACAGATCGGCGCCTTCACCCGCATCCTGCTGGGCCTGGCGCGGCTGTTCCAGGACCGCGATCTCAGCCTGGTCGAGATCAACCCGCTGATCGTCACCGAGGCCGGCGAACTGGTCGCGCTGGATGCCAAGATCAATGTCGACGACAACGCCCTCTACCGGCAGACGGCGCTGGGCGAGATGTACGACCCCAGCCAGGAGGACGAGAAGGAGCGCCGTGCCCGCGAGCACGACCTCAACTACATCACCCTGGACGGCAACATTGCCTGCATGGTCAACGGCGCCGGTCTGGCCATGGCTACCATGGACCTGATCAAGCTGCACGGCGGCGAGCCGGCGAACTTCCTGGATGTGGGCGGCGGCGCGACGGCCGAGCGGGTGGCCGAGGCCTTCAAGCTGATCCTGTCCGATCCCAAGGTCGAGGCCATCCTGGTCAATATCTTCGGCGGCATCGTGCGCTGCGATCTCATCGCCGAAGGGATCATCCAGGCGGTGCGCGAAGTCCATGTGCAGCTGCCGGTGGTGGTGCGGCTGGAGGGCACCAATGTCGAGCGCGGCCTCGAACTGCTGGCCGAGTCCGGGTTCAATATCACGACAGCAGAACACCTGACCGATGCGGCCGACAAGGTCGTTGCGGCCGCCGCACGGGGGGAAGCGAGTAGGTCGGGTTAGCGCAGCGTAACCCGACGATGTGCGGCCAAGGTGTCGGATTACGCCCTTCGGGCTAATCCGACCTACGGGAGTTACAACCTGGAACTATATTCATGAGTATTCTGGTCGACAGCAGCACCCGCGTCATCTGCCAGGGCTTCACCGGCAAGCAGGGGACCTTTCACTCCGAACAGGCCATCGCTTATGGAACAAACCTGGTCGGCGGCGTCACCCCCGGCAAGGGCGGCCAGACCCACCTGGACCGGCCGGTGTTCGACACCGTCAGCCAGGCCGTGGCCGAGACCGGTGCCGACGCCAGCATGATCTATGTGCCGCCGGCCTTCGCCGCCGATGCCATCCTGGAGGCGGCCGACGCCGGCATCCGCGTGATCGTCTGCATCACCGAAGGCATCCCGGTGCAGGACATGCTGAAGGTGAAGGCCGCCCTGCGTGGTAGCGGGGTGGATCTGATCGGTCCGAACTGCCCCGGCGTGATCACGCCCGGCGCCTGCAAGATCGGCATCATGCCCGGCTTCATCCATAAGCCGGGCGGCATCGGCATCGTCTCCCGCTCCGGCACGCTCACCTACGAGGCCGTCTACCAGACCACCCTGGCCGGGCTGGGCCAGACCACCTGTGTGGGCATCGGCGGCGATCCCGTCCACGGGCTGGAGTTCATCGACTGCCTGCAGCGTTTCGAGGCCGACCCCGATACCCGCGGCATCATCCTGGTCGGTGAGATCGGCGGCAGCGCCGAGGAGCAGGCCGCCGAGTTCATCCAGGCGCAGGTGAGCAAGCCGGTGGTGGCCTACATCGCCGGTGTGACGGCGCCGAAAGGCAAGCGCATGGGCCACGCCGGGGCCATCATCAGCGGCGGCAGCGGCACGGCCGAAGCCAAGATCGCTGCGCTCGAGGGCGCCGGCGTCACCGTGGTGCGCTCCCCGGCGCAGATGGGCCAGGCCATGGCCGGTCTGCTCGGTTAGCGGGACGCAATCCATGAGCCGCAGCCTGCGTCTGGTGATGGCCCAGATGGACTTCCTGGTCGGGGACGTCCACGGCAATGCGCGCGAGGTGGTCGCCGCCGCCCTGCGTGCCCGCGACGAGTTCCAGGCCGATGCGGTGCTGTTCCCGGAACTGGCCCTGACCGGCTATCCGCCCGAAGATCTGCTGCTGCGCCCGGGGCTGCACATCCATGTGCTGGAGGCGCTGGAGTATATAAAGAAGCGGGTCGAAGGCATCCATGTCATCGTCGGCCATCCCCAGCAGAGCCCGGCCGGGCTGCACAACGCGGCTTCGGTCATCCGTGACGGGCGCATCCTGGCCACCTGCTTCAAGCAGCACCTGCCCAACTATCTGGTCTTCGACGAGGTGCGCTACTTCGCCCCGGGCGAGGGCGGCTGCGTGGTCGGGATCAATGGCGCGAAGCTGGGCGTGACCATCTGCGAGGACATCTGGAGCCCCGGCCCCTGCGCCCGACTCCGGGAGCAGGGCGCGGATCTGATCGTCAACATCAATGCCTCCCCCTTCCATGTCGGCAAGAGCGCCGAGCGCGAGGCGGTGGTGCGCGACCGGGTCAGGGAAACCGGTCTGCCGGTGGTCTACGCCAACCTGGTCGGCGGCCAGGACGAACTGGTGTTCGACGGCGAGTCCTTCGTCATGGACGGGGCCGGCACCATCACCCAGCGCGCGCCGGCCTGCACGGCCGGGCTGTATCCGGTCGAGTTGCGCGACGAGGGCGAGGGCTGGCGGCCGGTGCCGGGCGAGGTCACGCCGCTGCCCTCGGTGATCGAGAGCGTCTACAGGACCCTGGTGCTGGGCGTGCGCGACTATGCGCACAAGAACAGCTTCCGCGGCGCGGTGCTGGGCCTGTCGGGCGGCATCGACTCGGCCGTGACCCTGGCCGTGGCGGTGGATGCGCTCGGCCCGGATCAGGTCGAGGCGGTGCTGATGCCCTCGCGCTTTACCGCCGACATGAGCATCGAGGACGCCCGCGCCGAGGCCGATACCCTGGGTGTGACCCACCGCACCATCCCTATCGAGCAGCCCTTTGCCGCCTTCCTCGGGGTGCTGGAAAAGGAGTTCGCCGGACGCGAACCGGACGTGACCGAGGAGAACATCCAGGCCCGCTGCCGCGGCATCATCCTGATGGCTATCTCCAACAAGTTCGGGAAGATCCTGCTGTCCACCGGCAACAAGAGCGAGGTGGCGGTGGGCTATTCCACCCTCTATGGCGACATGGCCGGCGGCTTCGCCCCGATCAAGGACGTGCCCAAGACCCGGGTCTATGAACTGGCCGAATACATCAACCGCGAACGCGAGATCATTCCGCACCGGGTCCTGGTGCGCCCGCCCTCGGCCGAGCTGGCCCCCGACCAGCAGGACCAGGACAGCCTGCCGCCCTACCCGGTGCTGGATGCCATCCTGGAGCGCTATGTCGAGCGCGACCAGGGCATCGGCGACATCGTCGCCGAGGGCTACGACGAGGCAATAGTGCGCCGGGTGGTGTGGCTGGTGGACAAGAACGAGTACAAGCGCCGCCAGGCCCCGCCCGGGGTGCGCATCACCGGGCGCGCCTTCGGCCGCGACCGACGCTATCCCATCACCTCGGGCTATCTCGCTACCCAGCTGCAGGACAAGCAGGATGTGTGACAAGAGCGCCACGGAATACACGGAAGGCACGGAAAATCCCACAAAAATAAAAATTGGCTCCGTCATTGCGAGGCGCACAGCGCCGTGGCAATCTCTTGCCGACTGGTGCTTCATTACGAGATTGCCACGCTGCGCTCGCAATGACGTGGATGATTTTTTTATTTGTCCGTGCTTTCCGTGCCTTCCGTGTATTCCGTGGCGCTCTTGATTGTATGCCGGGCGCTTTTCCCGCAACCCGCTTTGCGGTATCGTGCCCGGATTCCCGCATCCGCCGGAGATGAGTAATGAAAAAAGTCGAAGCCATCATCAAGCCGTTCAAGCTCGACGACGTGCGCGAGGCCCTGTCGGAGATCGGTATCGCCGGCATGACCGCCATCGAGGTCAAGGGCTTCGGGCGCCAGAAGGGACACACGGAGTTGTACCGGGGGGCGGAGTACGTAGTCGACTTCCTGCCCAAGGTGAAGCTCGAGATCGTGGTCAACGAGGACCAGGTCGAGCGCTGCATCGAGGCGGTCACCAACGCCGCGCGCACCGGCAAGATCGGCGACGGCAAGATCTTCGTCACCGAGGTCGAAAAGGTCGTGCGCATCCGCACCGGGGAAGAGGATCAGGAAGCGATCTGAAGGAAGTTCAAGAGCGCCACGGAATACACGGACAAAGTGATCAGGATGCATCCGTAGGTCGGGTTAGCCCGAAGGGCGTAACCCGACGTAGCTGCCAGGCCTGTCGGGTTACGCTGCGCTAACCCGACCTACATGTCCCGAAACGGGCAACATGAAATCTTCCGTGCCTTCCGTGTATTCCGTGGCGCTCTTGCTCTTTACAGCTCCGCCGCCCGCTCCGGATAGTTCAGGCGATAGATGCGCAGGGTATCCGCGGCCAGTTCGTCCAGCCCCAGCTTGCGATAGCCCCGTACCATGATCTCCAGCGCCCCGGGGATTGCCGGGGTGTTCTGGAAATTCCTGATCACCCGTTCGGCGCGGTTGACCGCGGCGACATAGGCCCCCCGGCGCATGTAGTAATCGGCCACATTCACTTCGTGCTGGGCCAGGTTGTTGCGCAGGTGACGCATGCGCAGGGTGGCATCCTCGGCGTAGCGGCTGTCGGGGAAGCGCCGGACCAGTTCCTGGAAGTCGAAGAAGGAATCCCGCGCCGCGCCCGGGTCGCGTTCGGATTCGTCCTGCGGCAGTATCCGGTCGATGATGTTGCGGCCGCGGTTGAAGTTCGCCAGTCCCTTCAGATAGTAGGCATAATCCAGGTGCGGATGGCGTGGGTAGGTCTTGATGAAGCGGTCCAGGGTGGCGATGGCCGAGTCCGGCTCGTCATACTTGTAATAGGCGTAGGCCGACTCCAGCAGCGCCTGCTGGGCGTAGCGGCCGAAGGGGTAGCGGGCCTCGAGCTTCTCGTACAGGTCGATGGCCTGCTCGTAATTCTTGCTCTGCAGCGAGTCCCGGGCCTCGGTGTAGAGCTTCTGCGCCGACCAGTCCCGGGTCTTGTCGATCTTGTCGGGCAGCAGGCCGCAGCCGGCCGTCAGACTGATCAGGACGAGGAGGCAGAGGATTTTTCGCAGCATGGATGTCGGACTCGCTGGCCTGCTGGGTGACGAACCGGCAGTATAACTGAATCGGTATCGCCTCGTCGCCCGTGGGCGGGAAATGGAAGCAACGGTGAACGAACGTATACAGCTGCAGGCGACCCTGCCGCCGGAGGCGGCCGGCAAGCGCCTGGACCAGATCCTGAGCGAGGTCTTCGCTGACTACTCGCGCAGCCGCATCCAGCAGTGGATCCGTGCCGGCGAGGTGCGGCTGGACGGAACCGTATGCGCGCTGCCGCGCCAGCGTCTTGCGGGCGGCGAGCGGGTTGAGATCGCCGCCGAGCTGCCCCGGGCCGGGCCGGTCGAGGCCCAGGCCATCCCGCTGGAGATCGTGCACGAGGATGCGGCCCTGCTGGTGATCAACAAGCCGCCCGGCCTGGTGGTGCACCCGGCCGCCGGCAATCCCGACCGGACCCTGCAGAATGCCCTGCTGCACCATGACCCGGCGCTGGCGCACCTGCCGCGGGCCGGTATCGTGCACCGGCTGGACAAGGACACCAGCGGCCTGATGGTGGTCGCCCGTACCCTGCCGGCGCATCACGCCCTGGTCGCGCAATTGCAGGCGCGCAGCGTGACCCGCGAATACCTGGCCCTGGTGCAGGGCATGCTGACGGCCGGCGGCACGGTGGAGGCCAACATCGGCCGCCACCCGGTGGACCGCAAGCGCATGGCGGTGCGCCGCAACGGCGGCAAGCCGGCCGTGACCCACTACCGGGTCGAGCGGCGTTTCCGCGGTCACACCCTGCTGCGGGTGCGGCTGGAGACCGGGCGCACCCATCAGATCCGGGTGCATATGGCGCATCTCCGCCATCCCATCGTCGGTGACCCGGTCTATGGCGGGCGGATGAAACTGCCGGCCGGTGCCGGTGAGGCGGCGCGCGCCGCGCTGCAGGGCTTTCGCCGCCAGGCCCTGCACGCCGAACGCCTGGCCCTGGTGCACCCGGCAACCGGTGAGGCCTGCGCCTGGGAGGCCCCGATGCCCGCGGACATGCAGCGTCTGATCGAGGTGCTGGACGCGGACCGGGAGGCCTCATGACGCGCGGTCATGACTGGATCGTCCCCGACTGGCCGGCCCCGGCCGGCGTGCAGGCAGTGAGCACCACCCGTGCCGGCGGTGTGAGCACCGGGCCCTATGCCAGTCTGAACCTGGCCGGGCATGTCGGGGACGATCCGGCGGCGGTTGCCGCCAATCGCGCCCGCCTGCGCGAAGCCCTCTCACTTCCGACGGAGCCGGCCTGGCTGGAACAGGTACACGGTACCGGCATCCTCGACCTGGACAGTGCCGCACCCGGTCCGGCCGACGGGGCCGTGGCCGGGGGGGCGGGACGGGTCTGTGTGGTGATGACGGCCGACTGTCTGCCGTTGCTGCTGTGCGCGCGCGACGCTGACCGGGTCGGGGCGGTCCATGCCGGCTGGCGCGGCCTCGCCGCCGGAGTGATCGAGGCCGGGCTGGACCGGCTGGGCGTTCCCGGCGGATCGGTGCTGGCCTGGCTGGGGCCGGCCATCGGTCCGGCGGCCTTCGCCGTGGGTGAAGAGGTGCGGGAGGCCTTCGTCAGCCAGGATCCCCATGCCGCGCAGGCGTTTCAGCACCGGGATGGTGAACTGTATGCCGATCTCTATGCGCTGGCACGTCAGCGCCTGGAGGCGCGCGGCGTAACGGCTATCTACGGCGGCGGCCGCTGCACCTGGAGCGAGCCGGAACACTTCTATTCCTACCGCCGCGACGGTGCCACCGGGCGCATGGCCAGCCTGATCTGGCTGGGTGGATGAGCCGGGCAGCGGTGACAATAACGCTGAGGATGCAGAGGCGCGGAGACGCAGAGATTTTTTATATTCATGAAGGCCCTGATTTCTCCGTCATGCCGGCGAAGGCCGGTATCTGTATGTCTTAACCCTCTGGATCCCGGCCTTCGCCGGGATGACGAAATGGAAATGGATCATAGTTCCTCTGCGTCTCTGCGCCTCCGCGTCCTCTGCGTTCACGCCGCCACCCCGGGATTACTCCGCACGCCCGCTGCGGTATGATCCCGGTTTCGCCGTAGAATAATGTCGATGCCATGCCGTTACTGAGTTGGATCCTGCTGTTCTGCCTGCTGGGCGGCGCGCTGAGCGTGATTGCCGCCGGCGCCTACCTGCTGTTCCCCGAGCGGGTCAGAACGGCCCTGCTGCCGCACCTGGTCAGCTTCGCCATCGGCGCCCTGCTGGGCGCGGCCTTCCTGGCCCTGCTGCCGCATGCCCTGGCCTCGCCCGGGATCGACGATTACCACATCATCTCCGGCACTGTGCTGCTGGGCGTGCTGGGCTTTTTCCTGCTGGAGAAACTGGTGCTGTGGCGCCACTGCCACGAGGCCCACTGCGAGGTCCATGCCGTCGACGAGCCCGAGGCGCACGACCACGGCCACAGCCCGGCCGCCGGCACCCTGATACTGGTCGGCGATGCCGTGCACAACCTGGTCGATGGCGTGTTGATCGGCGCGGCCTTCCTGACCGATATTCATCTGGGAATCGTGACCAGCCTGGCGGTGGCCGCCCACGAGATCCCGCAGGAGGTGGGTGATTTCGCCATCCTGCTCAACAACGGCTACAGCCGCCTGCGGGCCTTCGTCTTCAATATCATTTCCAGCCTGGCGACCCTGGTCGGCGGCGTGATCGCCTATGTCAGCCTCAAGCAGGCCGAGGCCGCACTGCCCTTTGTGCTGGCCATTGCCGCCTCCAGCTTCATCTATGTCGCCGTGGCCGACCTGATCCCGGGCCTGCACAAGCGGGTGCACGCTGCCGCCACCGCCCAGCAGGTGGTCCTGATCGCCGCCGGCGTGCTGGTCATCTACGCCGCCCACGCGACGTTGCATTGAGGAGAAAAAGCGCCACGGAAAACACGGAAAGCACGGACAATTGCATGTTCCTTGCTGCAGCATCTGTAGGTCGGGTTAGCGAAGCGTAACCCGACGCAGTCCGCGGTTCGTGTGTCGGGTTATGCCCTGCGGGCTGATCCGACCTACGCATCATTGACTTCATATTTTCCGTGCTTTCCGTGGCCATTTTTTACGGAGAAACTTATGAGCGGATGGTTCATGGTGACGCTGGTCGGCGCGGACCGGCCCGGGATCGTGGCCAAGGTGGCCTCGGCCCTGTTCGAGGGCGGGGCCAACCTCGGCGAGGCCTCGATGATGCGCCTGGGCGGCAACTTCACCATCATGCTGATGGTGAGGTTCGGCGGCAGTGTGAAGCAGCTGCAGTCGCTGCTGGACAACGAGGCCGAATCACTCGGTCTGCGTCTGCATGTGGACCGGATCGAGGGCGGTCTGCATCGGCACCATATTCCGGATGTGCGGGTGACCGTCTACGGCGCCGACCGCGCCGGGATCGTTGCCCAGGTCACTTCGGCCCTGGCCGAGGCGGGCCTGGATATCACCGATCTGCAGTCCGACGTCGGCGGCAGCGAGACCGAACCGCTCTATGTCATGACCATCGAGGGTCGGGCCCGCGAGGGCATCGAGGCCCTGCGCTCGGCGCTGGAGATCGTGCATCGCGAGGGCATGGACGTGGACATCGAGCCGATCGAGACGCTGATCGGGTGAGGCAGCGTTTACCCGGAACCCAAGCATGGCTGTTTTTGACATCCTGACCTATCCCGACGAGCGCCTGAAGCAGGTCTCCGAACCGGTGGCCGCGTTCGATCAGTCGCTGCGTGATTTCATCGCCGATCTGGAACAGACCCGCCGCACCGGTCCCGGGGCGGTGGGCATCGCCGCGCCGCAGGTGGGACAGTTCATCCGGGTGGTGATCGTGGATGTGTCGCAGATGAAAAAGCCGGTGCCGAATCACGGCTACCTGGTGCTGGTCAATCCCGAAATCACCGAGTGGGAGGGCTATGCCCTGGGGCGGGAAGGCTGCCTGTCGGTGCCGGACTACACCGGCAACGTGATCCGGGCCGAACGCGTCCACCTGGAGGCGTGCGATCCCGACGGCAATCCGCTGACCTTCGACATGGAGGGGTTCGAGGCACGCGCCGTGCAGCACGAGATGGACCACCTGGACGGGCTGCTGTTCCTCGACCGGCTGGTCAGCCGGCGCAACGACCTGTTCCGGCGCAAGGTGTACAAAAAATCCTGAGAGCGCCACGGAATACACGGAAAATTGCGTGTAGACAATGCCGGCCTGTTGCCCGGCGCGCAGCGTCGGGGCAACATATTGATATTCTCATGTCCGTGTTTTCCGTGTTTTCCGTGTATTCCGTGGCGCTCTTGAACTTCATTTCTCCCCACCCTTCACCCCCGCGGTGATGACGAACCGCAGCGCATCCTCCATCGGCATGTCCACCGGCTCCAGCCGGTCGCGGTTGATCAGCAGCGTGTAGCCACCGAGCTGGTAGCTCATGGGCAGGTAGACCAGCACCCGCTGGCTGTCGCCGCCCTCCGCGTTGTTTGCCAGCTTCGGATCCGGGTCCGTGACCAGGCCGATCACTTCGGTATCATCCCAGAGCCTGACCTTCACCGGTCGCCCGGTGTCCTGACGGTCCTGCATATGGGCAACGAAATCGGTGAAGTCGCTGATGGTGGAGTAGAGCGTCTTGATGATGGGAATTCGGCGGAACACGGCGTCGTTGAGCCGCAGCAGCAGCTTCATCAGCGGCAGCCGCACCACCAGGCCGATGATCGTGATGACGATCAGGGCCAGCACCAGTCCGGTGCCCGGCCAGTACCAGCCCTCCGGCAGCAGCAGCCGTACTGCCCGCCCCATGATGCGTTCCGCGCCCATGGCGAGCAGCCAGGCCAGGTAGAGGGTCAGGGTCACCGGCAGCACGGTCGCCAGGCCCTGCAGGAATGCCTTGCCGATCTGATTCATAAGCCGTTCCTCCGCTTGCCGGCGATGCCCGGTCGAGCCGCCCGTGGGGCCGATCATACCCATCCCGCCGCCCGCGAGACAGCCGCCGGGGTCACGTTCTGCTGAGTTGAATCAATGCGTTTCCGCCGCTATCTGCTATATCTGACAGAAAACAGGCCGCCGGGAGCCGCCAGCATGGCTTGAAATGTTCCCGTTGCCGCCCCATCTGTAGGGTAATCAGAAATCAGGCGAGTGGAGAGACGAAAATCATGCGGATGGACAAGCTGACCAGCAAGTTCCAGATGGCGCTGGCCGACGCCCAGAGCCTGGCCGTGGGCCAGGATCACCAGTTCATCGAACCGGTGCATGTGCTGATCGCGCTGCTGGACCAGGAGGGCGGTTCGGTCCGCCACCTGCTGACCCAGGCCGACGTCAATGTCAACCTGCTGCGCTCGCAGCTGGGCGAGGCACTGGAGAAACTGCCCCGGGTCGAGGGCAGCGCCGGCGAGGTGCACATCTCCAACGATCTGGGCCGGCTGCTCAATATCACCGACAAACTGGCCCAGCAGCGCAAGGATCAGTACATCTCCAGCGAGCTGTTCGTGCTGGCCGCGGTCGAGGACAAGGGCGCGGTCGGCGAACTGCTGCGCAAGGCCGGTGCCAGTAAGGGACTGCTCGAGCAGGCCGTCGACAACATGCGCGGTGGCGCCAGGGTCGACGACCCGAATGCCGAGGACCAGCGCCAGGCGCTGGAGAAATACACCATCGACATGACCGAGCGGGCCGAGCAGGGCAAGCTGGATCCGGTCATCGGCCGCGACGACGAGATCCGCCGCACCATCCAGGTGCTGCAGCGCCGCACCAAGAACAACCCGGTGCTGATCGGCGAGCCCGGCGTGGGCAAGACCGCCATTGTCGAGGGCCTGGCCCAGCGCATCGTCAATGGCGAGGTGCCGGACGGCATCAAGGGCAAGCGCCTGCTGTCCCTGGACATGGGCGCGCTGATCGCCGGGGCCAAGTTCCGCGGCGAGTTCGAGGAACGCCTCAAGGGCGTGCTCAACGACCTGGCCAAGCAGGAAGGCCAGGTCATCCTGTTCATCGATGAGCTGCACACCATGGTCGGCGCCGGCAAGGCCGAGGGCGCGATGGACGCCGGCAATATGCTCAAGCCCGCGCTGGCTCGCGGCGAGCTGCACTGCGTGGGTGCGACCACCCTGGATGAATACCGCAAGTACATCGAAAAGGACGCCGCCCTGGAACGTCGGTTCCAGAAGGTGCTGGTCGATGAACCCAGCGAGGAGGACACCATCGCCATCCTGCGCGGGCTGAAGGAGAAGTACGAGGTCCACCACGGGGTGGAGATCACCGATCCGGCCATCGTCGCCGCGGCCACCCTGTCGCACCGCTACATCACCGATCGCCAGCTGCCCGACAAGGCCATCGACCTGGTCGACGAGGCCGCCTCGCGCATCCGCATGGAGATCGACTCCAAACCCGAGGAGATGGATCGTCTGGAGCGGCGCATGATCCAGCTCAAGATCGAGCGCGAGGCGCTGAAGAAGGAAAGCGACGAGGCGTCCAGGAAGCGCCTGACCACGCTGGAGGAGGAGTTGGTTCGGCTGGAGCGCGAGTTCTCCGACCTGGAGGAGATCTGGAAGGCCGAGAAGGCCTCGGTCCAGGGCACCCATCATGTCAAGGAGGAACTGGAGCGCGCCCGCAAGGAACTGGAGACCGCCCAGCGTGCCGGGGATCTCACCCGCGCCGGCGAACTGCAGTACGGCAGGATCCCGGAGCTGCAGAAGCAGCTGGACCTGGCCACTCAGGCCGAGATGCAGGAGATGAAACTGCTGCGCAACCGCGTCACCGACGAGGAGATCGCCGAGGTGGTCTCCAAGTGGACCGGCATCCCGGTGTCCAAGATGCTGGAGGGCGAGCGCGAGAAGCTGCTGCGTATGGAGGAAGCCATCCGCGACCGCGTGGTGGGCCAGGACGAGGCGGTCAAGGCCGTCTCCGACGCCATCCGCCGCTCGCGCGCCGGCCTGTCGGATCCCAACCGGCCCAACGGCTCGTTCCTGTTCCTGGGTCCGACCGGTGTCGGCAAGACCGAGTTGACCAAGGCACTGGCCAATTTTCTGTTCGACACCGAAGAGGCCATGGTGCGCATCGACATGTCCGAGTTCATGGAGAAGCATTCGGTCGCGCGCCTGATCGGCGCCCCGCCCGGCTATGTCGGCTACGAGGAGGGCGGCTACCTGACCGAGGCGGTGCGCCGCAAGCCCTACTCGGTGATCCTGCTCGACGAGGTCGAGAAGGCGCATCCGGACGTGTTCAACGTGCTGCTGCAGGTGCTGGACGACGGGCGCCTGACCGACGGCCAGGGCCGGACCGTGGATTTCCGCAACACCGTGATCGTGATGACCTCCAACCTGGGCTCCGAGCAGATCCAGCAGCTGTCCGGCGAGGAGAACTACGACCGGATGAAGTCCGCCGTGATGGAGGTCGTGGGCGGCTACTTCCGGCCCGAGTTCATCAACCGCGTCGACGAGGTGGTGGTGTTCCATCCGCTGGGGCGCGAGCAGATCCGCGAGATCGCCAACATCCAGATCGATTACCTGCGCGCGCGCCTGGCCGACCGCGACATGGAGCTTGCGCTCAGCGATGCCGCGCTGGACAAGCTGGGCGAGGCCGGTTTCGATCCGGTCTACGGCGCCCGGCCGCTCAAGCGCGCTATCCAGCATCAGCTGGAGAACCCGCTGGCCCAGCATATCCTGGCCGGCGAGTTCGGTCCCGGGACCCGTATCGAGGTCGATGTGCGCGACGGCGAACTGGACTTCCACAAGACCGACAAGCAGGCCGCTTCGGCGGCCTGATGGCCGGATGTGTGCGGCATAGGTGAAAACTGCTTATGCGGCGGGTCCGACGCGCATTTGCGTCATTGCCGTAGGATGGGTGAAGCGCAGCGGAACCCATCATTGCCTGAGAAGCGATGGGTTACGCTGCGCTTCACCCATCCTACGGCGTCGGATTGTTTCAATAGATTTACCTGTCCGGACTTGATTTAGATCAGCGCAGGGTCTATCTAATATCTATACAGTTTGAACCTGGAAATGGTTGGAACTGTGAGACTCCTCCACCTGATACTGGTGACATTACCTCGCCAAGTCAGGCGTGCCCCGTGTCCCCCGCGGGGCTTTTTTTGTCTTGAGTGAGGAGTGAGGGGGGGGTGTCTTGAACCCGTTGCTGTCCCCGGCGTAAGGTGCCGGTATGATCAAGCCGGACTATCATGGCGGCAGCCTGGTGAACCTGATGCAGAGCCTGCGCGCCGCGCTGGGGACGGGCGGGTCGGATGCATGCCTGCCGCTGACCGGGCTGGACCTGAAGGAACTGGCGGCGGCCCGTCACATCCTGCTGGTCGTCATCGATGGCCTGGGCGAGAACGTACTGCGGCAGTTCCCCGATTCCAGCCTGGCCCGGGCCTCGCGCCGTATTCTGACCTCGGTGTTTCCCACCACTACCGCCAGCGCCATCACCAGCCTGCTCACCGGCCGGCCGCCGCGTCAGCATGCTGTGACCGGCTGGTTCCAGTGGCTGCGCGAGGCCGGGGTCGTCGCGACCATTCTGCCCTTCGTAACCCGGGCCGGCGGCGTGGATCTGCGCAAGCTGGGACTGTCGGTGCCGCAGGTGATCGACACCCGTCCCTTCCTGGCCGATGTCGAGCGGACCTGCCGTGCCTGGCTGCCCGAGGCCATTGTCAATTCCCCCTACAGTACCACCCTGACCGCGCCGGCCGTCCGCACCGGCTATGCCTCGCTGGAACGACTGGGCGAAGGCCTGGTGCAGCAGCTGCGCCTGCAGCCGGAACCGAGCCTGACCTGGATCTACTGGCCGGAACTCGACAGCTGTATGCATCATGAGGGCGTGGCCAGTCCCGCGACGGCGGTGCTGTTCGAGGCGCTTGATGAGTGGTGGGTCGGGTTGACGCGGGAGTTGGCCGGCACCGATAGCCTGGTGCTGTTGACCGCGGATCATGGCCACATCGATACGGCTGCGGATCGTCATGTGCGCCTGGAGCAGCATCCCGAACTGCGCGACTGCCTGACCCTGCCGTTGTGCGGTGAGCCGCGTGCGGCCAGTTGTTATGTGCGCCCGCGTGCCCGGCAGCGTTTCGAGGACTATGTCACCACCCAACTGGCCGGGTATTGCACCCTGCTGCCGGCCGCCGACCTGGTGGCGCAGGGCTGGCTGGGGCCGGGCGAGTCGCATCCGGAACTCGACAGCCGCCTGGGCGATTATGTGCTGCTGATGAAGGACAACTATGTCATCAAGGATACCCTGGGCGATGAAAGGCCTTTCAGCTTCGCCGGTGTGCACAGTGGTGCGAGTCGGGAGGAGATGGAGGTTCCGCTGATCGTTCAGCCGTGCGGGTGATGTGGGCAGCGGGCCTGATCCGGGTCGGTCCTCCTCAATGAAGTCATTGTGTTATACAGTCCTGCGGCAGCAATCCCAGCCGCCGTTAAAGCCTGCGGCCGGCCGGCCGTTAAACTCGGTAGACCCGCAGACCGCAGAGTAATCGCAATGGATATCAATGGCAGTGGCAGCAGCGTGATCGAATCCGTCATGCGCACGGCGGCTCCCGACACGGCCAGTGCCGTGAAGACGCTGAACAAGGCCGGCGAACTCCAGGCGCAGAGTGCCCGACAGCCGGTCGAGTCCGCACCGGAACCCGTCGCCCCGGAGCGCCCGGCCCCGGATCCCGAGGCCCGGGTCGGTCGCAATCTCGACGTCAGGGCCTGACCGTAGGATGGGTGGAGCGAAGCGCAACCCATCTTTTCCCGAGTGATTGAGGGGTTGCAGCGTCAGCGCCTGCCCCCATCCTGCATTTCCGTATTCATTCAATCCTTGCCAGCACCCGGTCCAGCATCCGGGCCGACAGCAGCCGTTTCAGATACCCGAACAGATATGTCGGCACGGTCACGTAATAACGCGGCCGCGGGCGTGGCTGTTCCAGAGCCAGGACCAGCTTGTCCAGCACCGCTTCGGGGCCCAGGGTGAAGGGTGCCGCCGGCCCCGCCCGGGTCAGGCGCTCCAGCACGGCGGCATAGGCCGCCCGGTGGGCGCTGTGCTCGCTGTCGATATGCTCGCGAAAGCGGGCCAGGGCGTTGGCCCGGAAGTTCGAGCGGATCGGGCCCGGTTCGATCAGTACGCAGTGGATGCCGCTGCCCTGCAGCTCCAGCCGCAGGGTGTCGTAGAAGCCTTCCAGCGCAAACTTGCTGGCGTTGTAGGCGCCGCGCCAGCGCAGCGCGACCAGCCCCAGTACCGAACTGTTCTGGATGATGCGGCCTTCACCGTGGCGGCGCATGGCGGGAATCAGGGCATTGGTCAGTTCCAGGGTGCCGAAGACATTGGTCTCGAACTGCCGGCGCAGTGCCTCCCGCGACAGATCCTCGACCGCGCCGGGCTGGCCGTAGCCGGCATTGTTGAACAGGCCGTAGAGACGACCGTCCGTGCGCGACAGCACCTCCTCTGCTGCTGCCCGGATGGAGGTGCTGTCGTCCAGATCCAGCTGCAGCGCCTCCAGGCCCTGAGCCTCCAGGCGTGCTGCATCTTCCGGTTTGCGCGCTGTCGCGAACACCCGGTAGCCGCGTGCCTGCAGCCCGGATGCGCAGTGTTCGCCGATGCCGCTGGAACAGCCGGTGATGAGGATGGGGCGGTTGCTGTTGTCTTTCATAGGTTATCCAGTGTCGGTCGGGGCGCGATCCGGTTTTCCGTCATCCCGGCGAAAGCCGGGATCCAGACACCGCTGTGGTCACTGGATTCCCGCCTTCGCGGGAATGACGGCTTTTTCGGTACTGTCGTCAATTCTTCCCGATCGTTGTGAGATTACGTCAGCAACACTGCAATGATGCCGGTAATGAAGATGCCGTCAAAGGTGCCGGCGCCGCCGATCGAGGCGATGGGAGTGGCGAGCCGGCGAATATCCCCCAGCCGCAGCAGGTCGGCGCCGACCAGCACCCCGAGGGTGCCGCCGATGTAGGCCAGCGGCGCGGCCTGTTCCAGGTCGATCAGCAGGGCGACCAGTGCAGCCGTGACCGGGGCGATGAAGATGGGCATGCCGATGCCCAGTCCGGCCACCGGCCGGCTGAAGGCGAAACTGATCAGGCTGACGGCGGCCACGGCCAGCAGGGCAGCGCCGAGGCTGACCGGCTGGGTCAGCAGCAGATAGAGCGAGAAGGCGACCGGGATCAGGCCGCCGCCCACATTGACTGCGACCAGGGTGGTGCCGGTGAAGGCCGGCGGGTGACGCAGAAAGCCGTGCGCCCACCAGCTGCGCGGCAGCGGTTCCACCCGGCCGGTGTCGATGCGCGCCAGGGGCAGATTGATCAGGCTGCCCAGGATGGAGGCGGTGAGCAGGATGAAACCGCCGGCAGGCGACAGGCCCAGTTTGTCGAAGGCGAGCGTGAGCGCGCCGACCTGGACCACCGCCAGCAGCAGCAGGAGCAGGAACAGAAAGGGCAGCAGGTGCAGCGGCATCAGGCCAGCCGGCGTTCGCGCAGGGCCGTGGCCAGCAGCGGTGCAAGCGGAATCACGTTGCTCGGGTGCGGGATGCTGTCAGTGCTCCAGACCCGGTGGATGCCGGCGGCCCGCAGCCGCTCCAGGGCATCGCCGGCGAACAGCGCATGGGTGAGGGCGGCATCCACCGAGCGCGCGCCGCGGGCCAGTATTGCGGCAGCGGTCTCGGCCAGGGTGTGGCCGGTACTGGCGATATCGTCGATCAGCACCACCTCGCGGCCGCTGAAGTCCCGCTCCGGCAGGGTGATGCGGACCTCCCGGTCGCCGCGACGCAGCTTGTGTGCCAGCGCCGCCTCGGCGCCGGCGGCCTGGGCGGCCTGGTCCAGCCACTGGGCGGATTCCTCGTCCGGTCCCAGCAGCAGCGGGTTCTCGCACCGGCCGGCGATGTAGGCGCCCAGCAGACCGGCGGCCGACAGGCTCAGCGCGGGTTCGACCGGTACGGCGTCGGCCAGATGATGCACCCGGTGCAGGTGCGGATCGACCGTGATCAGGGCGTTGATCTGGCCGGCCAGCCAGCGGCCGATGTGGGTCTGGCTGATGATCTCGCCGGGCTGGAAGGCCGTGTCCTGGCGCATGTAGCACAGGTAGGGCGCGACCAGGGTGATGTGCTGCACGCCGGCGGCGCGGGCGGCGGCGGTGACCAGCTGCAGCTCGACCAGCTTGTCATTCGGATAGTGCAGGCTGCGGTAGAGGAGCAGCCGCCGCGGCAGTTCCGCCGGCAGCCGCAGCCGGGATTCGCCGTCGGGAAAGACGTGGCGGTCGATGGCCGCGTGTTCGAGGCCGAGCGTTTCGGCCAGTGCTTGTGCCTGAGTTTGGCTGTCGGGGAAGCTCAGCAGCAGGGGTGTGCTCAACATCAGCTCCATTGCGAAATTTCATTGGCCACGGAAAACACGGAAAGCACGGACACTCCAATGATCAGCAACGTAGGTCGGGTTAGCCCGACAGGGCGTAACCCGACACTGGGCCGCGGTTGTGTCGGGTTACGCTGCGCTAACCCGACCTACATCTGGATTCCCGCCTTGGCGGGAATGACGGGAAGAAGGATAACCACAGTTTCCTTGATTATTGAAGTGTCCGTGCTTTCCGTGTATTCCGTGGCCGAAGTCAATTGAACGGCTCGATCTGGGCCGGCGGCGGATGATCGCCAAGGCTGTAGCCCGAGTCCCGTTCGCACAGCTGGCGGGCGAACTCGAAATCGGCCTTGACCTCGGCGTGGACGCGATACAGCGGCTCGCCCGCGCGCACCCGATCACCGACCTTGACCAGCAGATCCACGCCGGCACCCTTGCCCATGGGCGCGCCGGCCAGGCGGGCGATGCGGCCCAGGCGGTAGTTGTCGATGGCGGTGACGATGCCGTCCTCCCGCGCCTTGATCTCGAAATTCAGCGGCCCGGGTTCCAGGTCGGCCTCGCGGGCGCCCTGGGCGGCGATAATGGCCTGAAGCTTTTCCAGCGCCCGGCCCGATTCCAGGATGTCGCGGGCAATGGCGTAGCCGAAGCCGCCGCGCACGTCGGGGTCGAATTCCAGGATGCGCCCGGCCAGGTGCAGGGACTTCTGACGCAGATCGGCCGGGGCGTCGGGATCGTTCTCCAGCACCTGCAGCACGTCGCGTACCTCCAGCACCGGGCCGATGCCGCGCCCGACCGGCTGGCGGCCGTCGGTGATGACCACCTCCAGGTGGATGCCCAGGTGATCGCCGACGAATTCGAACAGCTTGCGCAGCGCCAGGGCCTGGCGCATGTGCCGGACCTTGGCGGTGGGGCCGACCGGGATGTCGATCAGCAGGTGGGTGGAGCCGGCGGCCAGTTTCTTGGACAGGATGGAGGCCACCATCAGGCCCTGCGAGTCCAGTCCCAGCGGGCGTTCCACCGAGATCAGGATGTCATCGACCGGCGCCAGGTGCGCGGTGCCGCCCCAGGCCAGGCAGCCGCGGTGCTGGTGGCCCAGGTGGTACAGCGCCTCGGGCGAGAGCTCGACGTTGGCCAGCACCTCCATGGTGTCGGCGGTGCCCGAGGGCGAGGTGATGGCGCGGCTGGAGGTCTTGGGGATGAGCATGCCGTGGGCGGCGATGATGGGTACGACCAGCATCGAGGTGCGGTTGCCGGGAATGCCACCGATGCAGTGCTTGTCGGCGACCAGCGGCTCCTCCCAGTTCAGCCGCTCGCCGGTCTCGAACATGGCGCGGGTCAGATACAGGATCTCGTCGCGGTCCAGTCCGGTCTGGCCGGAGGCGACCAGGAAGGCGGCCAGTTCGGTCTTGGAGTAGAGATGGTCGTTGATGTCGCGGGCGATGGCGGTGAAGTCCGCTTCGCCCAGGATCTCGCCGTTCATCTTGCGCCGTACGGCCTCCATCGAGCGCGGCGGCTCGGCATGGGCGGCGCTGACCCGGGCGCCGGCCTCGGCGCCGAACTGGGCGAAGGCCTGCTCCGACAGCCCCAGTTCGCCCGGATCGACGATGGCCTCGTCATCGACCACGTTGAGCACGGCCAGGATGCGGTGCTCGCCATGGCGGATCTGGATCTTGGACAGGGCCTGGAAACCCTCGGCCCGGTAGACGTGGCAGTCGCGGTGCAGATAGGCGACGTTCTCCCGGTAGGTGTCGATGGCGACCCGTTTCAGGGCCAGTTCGCCATTGTGCACCGGGCTGGCTTCAACCTTCTGTTTATTCATGCGTCCTTCCCGCTTGCGCCGGCACACATTGTAACCGATCCGCCCCGGCTCGGGTGCTGCGCCGCCCGCGTACGGCACGCATTTCCGCGCTCAAGAATACCCGGCGGGGGGCGATACAGGGTCAGGGACCGATGGATTTGTGGGTAAATCAATAAATTCATCGAATTCATATAGTTGAAGGGACCCAGGGAGACGGCCGCATGGGCCTGTCCAGGCTGGACACAGGGAACTGCCCGAATAATCCGGTCCACTGGCCCGCCCGCATGGGCGCGGGCCCCGTCCTGCTGTGCTTGATTTGACGCTACCCCGGAGAAACAGACAGTGGATCTCGCGACACTCATCGGTCTGATCGGCGCCATCGGCGTGATCACGGCGGCGATCTTCGTCGGCGGCAGCGCGCTGATCTTTCTCAATGTGCCGTCCTTCCTGATTGTGATGGGCGGCACCATGATGGCCGTGCTGGTGAAATTCCCCCTGGCGCATTTTCTGGGCGCCTTCAAGGTGGCGCTGAAGGCCTTCGTGCACAAGAGCGAGGACCCTGCCGATCTGATCCGTGAGGGCGTAGCCCTGGCCAATGTGGCGCGCAAGGAAGGCGTGCTGGGCCTGGAGAACCAGGAGATCAACAACCGCTTCCTGCGCCGCGGCATCAACTTCTGCGTCGACGGTCACGAGCCTGAGTTCGTGCGCAGTATGCTGAACAAGGACATCGACCTGACCATCGAGCGCCACGAGCGCGGTCAGGCCATCTTCAAGGCGATCGGCGATGTCGCGCCGGCCATGGGCATGATCGGCACCCTGATCGGCCTGGTGCAGATGCTCTCCTCCATGGACGATCCGAAGAAGATCGGTCCGGCCATGGCCATCGCTCTGCTTACCACGCTCTACGGTGCCATCATCGCCAATGCCATCGCCCTGCCCATCGCCGACAAGCTCGAGCACCGCACCATGGAGGAGCGGTTGAACAAGCAGCTGATCCTGGAGGCGATCAACGGCATTCAGGAAGGTATCAATCCCCGGGTCATGGAAGAACTGCTCAAGACCTATCTCCCGCCGAGTCAGCGGGAAGAGGAAGAGCAGGAAGCGGCCTGACAGGCGATTTGAGGCCAGGGGGCAGGTTGGATGGATACGGCAACGTCAAGGAAGAAGAAGAGCGCAGGCGCACCCGGCTGGGTGATGACCTTCGCCGACCTGATGTCGATCCTGCTGTCCTTCTTCGTGCTGCTGCTGTCGTTTTCCGAGATGGACGTGGCCAAGTACAAGCAGATCGCCGGCTCCATGCGCGAGGCCTTCGGCGTACAGCGCAAGTACCGGGTCAAGGAGCCGCCCAAGGGCATCAACGTCATCGCCAAGGAATTCAGCGCCGGTCGGCCGGACCCGACGCCCTTCAACGTCATGGAGCAGATGACCACCGACGAGATGAAGCGCAATCTCGATACCGGTGACAAACGGCTCAAGAAGAGCGACGGCGCCGAACAGCACAGCGACAGCGGCAAGGACGCTGCCGACCGCCACCGTGACGACGCGCTCAAGGCACTCGATGACCAGCTGGTGGTGATGCCGAAGGCGGAAGCCGAGGAAATCATCAAGGCGCGCGAGCGCGCCGAGCGTCGGCAGCGGCTGGAGCAGACAGCGGCGCAGATGCGCGCTGCGTTGGCAAAGGAGATCGAAGGCGGTCAGATCGACATCGAGACCGAAGACGAGAAGATCGTCATCCGCATCCGCGAGAAGGCTTCCTTCGCCTCCGGCGGGGTGGACCTGCGCGACAGCTTCCGGCCGGTGCTGGTGCGGGTGGCGCAGATTCTGCAGGAAACCCCGGGCCGGATCGCCATCGTGGGGCATACCGACAATGTGCCCATGGCCGAGGGTCTGTTCCGATCCAACTGGGATCTGTCGGCGGCGCGGGCGGTCTCGGTGCTGCACGGCATGCTGGAATCGGTACAACTGGATCCGGCGCGCTTCTCGGTGCAGGGCGCAGGCGAGACCCAGCCGCTGGTGGACAACGACACACCCGCCAACCGGGCCCGCAACCGCCGGGTGGAGATCATCCTCAGGCAGGGCGATGACCTGGAGGCCAGGAGCGGCATCAGCAGCGGGCTGATACCAGAGGCGGACTCCGGCCCCTTCACCGCGCCGCAGCCGACGGATGCGCCGGCCGCTGGAGCGAGCCCGGATGTTCCCGGGGAGGCGCCGGATGCGTCCTCGCCGGAGGACTCCTTCGTGCAACCGTCAGGCTGAATGCCGGAGCCAGTGCCATGGAACATGAAACCATAAAATCCGACGACCGCCGCGAGTACTTCCGGCTCGATGACGAGGTCCTGCTGGATTATGCGCGGGTCGACGAGACGCAGATCGCCGCGCTGCGGGAGCGGATCTTCGACCGGATCGTGGATCGCTTCACCGTGGCAGCGACCTTCGCCACCAGTTCGCGTACCATGTCGCGGATACTCAGCAGCTTCTCCGCCGGGCAGCCGGACCTGGCGCGATACCTCAAAATGATGGATCAGAAGCTCAATCAGCTGGCACGCCTGTTCGTCATCGAGGAGATGAACGCCGGTGAACACTCGGTCACCCAGGTCAATCTGAGCGCGGGGGGGTTGGTTTTCCCTTCGACCACCGAATTCAGTCCGGACGACATGCTGCAACTGCGCCTGGCCCTGCTGCCGGCCATGACGGGTATCCTGGCAATAGTGCGCGTGATCTATTGTGAACGCAGCGCCCAAGGCAACGGCCTGCCCTGGCAGGTGGCGGTGGAGTACGAATATATCCGGGAAAGTGATCGTGACCTGATCGCCAGCCACATCATGGCGCGTGAGGCGGAACGGCTGCGCGAACGTCGCGAGCAGGAACAGGAAGGCGGTAACGGAGAATGAAACTGCCCGGCGACATCCCTGTCGCCGGGTGAACCATCTCAGAATATGGCCAGGATCTGGGCCGAGATGCGGTCATCCATGCCGTCCAGGATCTGGTTGGCAGGATGCGATGAGGGCAGGTTCGGGGCCTCCGCCTCGCGGAACTCATAGTTCAAGATGAGGCGGGTCTTCTTGTTGAAGAAGTACTGCGCCCCCAGAGTGAGGGTGTCGAAGCGGCGTTCGGCCGGATCCGTGTCCGTGGCCCGGTTGAAGCGGTCGTAGCGGATGTCCAGTTCGATGTCCGGCCGGATCTTGTAGCCGAAATCCAGATACCAGCCGTCGGCCTCGTCTTCCGGCAGTACGTTCAGGCTGGCGCGGGACAGGCCGTTGTTCGACAGGGCGCCGACCACGGCGCCGCCGTCGCTGCCGTTGCGGATCATGCCGTCGGCCACGATGTATTCCGCTGCCGCCCGGTATTTGCCGTTCAGGTAGGTGGTGCCCACACCCCAGCGCTTGCGCTCGAAATCCTCCTCGACGTCATCGGCGGTGCTGTCCGTGCCCTGGGCCAGGGTAAGGGTGCGATCACCCTGCTGGTACCAGACAAAGCCCTTCCAACCCTGCCGGCGCGGGCCCTTGCCGCCGAAGACCTTCTCCGTGGACAGGTACAGGTAGATGTCCTTCTCGTTGTTGTTGTCGGATCGGGCCAGGCCGTTGCCGTTGCCGACCATCACGGCATAGGAGTGCTCCCAGTCGTTCTGACGGAAGGACTGGAACAGCTGGATGCCGATGTCGCGGAAGGCCCCCACCGGGCCGTTGGGGCCGTTGGGGTCATTGGGGGCGCTGCCGTCGGCGTCGATATAGCGTTCCAGCAGTACGCCGTCGGTGACACTGGTGAAGTTGACATAGTCGAACACATGGATCGCCTTCAGGCCTTCTTCCGATCCCGGTGTCTTGAACTGGCCCACCCGGACCCGCGCGGCATCGAAGTGATTGAAGGTCACGCTGGCGTCGGTCAGCTTCAGGCTGCCCAGGCCCCCGCCGGGCTTGGTGATGCCATTGTTGCCGGCCTCGACCAGGAAGAAGTAGTTGGTGTTGCTGTCCAGCGGAAAGCCCTGGCCGCGCAGGCCCAGACGGGCACGGCGGATGTTGAACTGGGAACTGGCGTCCCGGTCCGGGCCGATGGTGTTGAAGATGGCGTCCTGGCCGCTGAACGGGCCGGCCTCGAGTTTGGTGCCCTCGGTGTACTGGAACTCCGGTTGGATGAAACCCCAGATGCGGGCACGTTCGGCCGCGCCGGCCGGTTCGGTGCCCTGGAGCATGAGCCAGTTGGCGGCCTGTGACGGCAGGGCGGCAGCAAGTCCGGTCGCTGCGAGCATGACGGCAAGGCGCAGTTTTGTGTTAGACATGTGAATCCTCCCTCTGGATAGTTATACCTTATGGCTTGATCAGGGTGTAACCCTGGTCGATCAGATCGAGAATACGCACTACGCCGGCGGAGACATGCGTGGCATGCGCATTGAGTGCAGGTTCGTGCCCCAGGTTCTGGGTGTACTTGGCCAGGGTGTTTTCGCAGGCACTGAATCTGACCTGCGCGGATTCGACCAGATTGTCGATGCGTCCGGCATTGACGTTGTCATCCAACAGCAGCCGCAGGCCTGGTCCGAAGGCGACGATCTCGACGTCCACCTTGTCAGGTCCATAGTGCTTGACCAGATTGCCGGCCACATTCAGCACCAGGGTCTGCTTGAACGGGTCAGGGTCGCTGATCTGCAGCACCACGTGCTTTTCGGCGAAGGGTTTGTCCGGATTGCCTGCGGCCAGGGCGCCGGTGGACAGCAGGCCGAGGAGCAGGGCGGCCCACAGTCTGAGATGCCAGGGTTGTTTGGATATCACGGTAGCCTCCTGATGTGTGATGGGTGATGGGCAGCGTGGCTACCCGTTTTCCTAGAGCGGTGCCGGTGAGGCTTTATTCCATCCGCCGGGTCTGCCAGGTGACGGTGAAAAAAAATTGAATAAAACGGCCGCGCGGTGCATCTACGGGTAAGGATGAAGATTGTCAGCAGAATCTGTACCACCCTGGCCGTGCGCGAGCGCGTGGGCGGCAGCCGTGGCCGGCTCTACAAGGTCGCCCTGGCCTGGACCGGGGACCGCATGCTGGCCGACGACCTGGTGCAGGAGGCCATCGCCATCGGCCTGAGCAAGGGGCATCAGCTGCGCGATCTGGAGAAACTCTATCCCTGGCTCTACAGTATCCTGAACAATTGCTGGCGCCGGCATCTGCGCAGCCAGCAGCCCGATTCTGGCTGCGAACCCGATTCCCTGGCCTGCGAAACGACGCTGGAGCAGCAGGTCGAGCGTCAGCGGATCGTGCAGGACGTGCGCCAGGCCGTGTTCCGCCTGCCGGTCGGGCAGCGCGAGGTGATCTCGCTGGTTGACCTGGAAGGCTTCAGCTATGCCGATGTCGCGGAAATACTGGAGATCCCGATCGGCACGGTCATGAGTCGGCTCAATCGGGCGCGCAAGGCGCTGCAGCAGACGCTGCGGCGCATGAATCCCGAGGTCGAGCCGGACGTGGCGTTGTTGCGGAGAGTACGATGAAGTCCGAGCGTTTTACCGATTTTGATCTGCACGCCTATATCGACGGCGAGTTGGCCGCCGATCGCAAGCAGGCGCTGCTGGAAGCCATGGAATGCGATGGGGCGCTGGCCTCCCGGGTGTGCGAACTGCAGCGGACCAAGCAGTGGATGCAGTCCGCTTTCGAGGATGCCGAGCCGCCTGCCGAGCGTTGCGAGGTCAGTGCGAAGCACTCGCGCTGGGTGTCGCGATGCGGAATGGCAGCGTCGGTGCTGCTGCTGCTGGCCGCCTTCGCTGCCGGCTGGCTGGCGCGCCCGGTGCAGATGCCGGATCTGTACAGCGCCATGATCGAGAACATCGAAACCAGCGGCTATCGGGTGGTGCTGCACATCGACGAGGCCGACCCGCGCAAGTTCGAACAGGTGCTGCTGCAGTCGGAGCGGCTGCTGGGTGAATACCGGGACCGGGGTATCCAGGTCGAGATACTGGCCAACAGTTCCGGGCTGGATCTGCTGCGGGCGGATACCTCGCCCTATGCGCAGCGCATCGCCAGTATTCTCAATCGGTATGAGAATTTCCGCCTGGTTGCCTGCAATAACGCCGTTGATCGGCTGCGTGAGTCCGGTATCACGCCGGTGTTCTTCGAAGGGACGCGCACGGACGAGAGTGCGGTCGAACACGCCGTGCGCCGTCTGCGTGAGGGCTGGTCCTACATCAAGGTCTGATCCCGGGTTTTCCCTGCAGTTCGTCCTGCAGGGCATCGGTTGGGCTGAACGCGGTGAAGCCCGACCTGTATAGCATCTAAGGAACCTCTGATTAATTCACTTAACCTCGTCATTGCGAGCGAAGCGAAGCAATCTCGTACAGCAGGATCAATCGCTTGGAGATTGCCACGGCGCTACGCGCCTCGCAATGACGGATAAATCAGAGGTTCCCTAAGGGCTGCAGGCTCAAACCTCCACCGCGGCCAGCTGTTCCTGCCGCTTCTCCTCCTGCTGCAACGCCCACAGCCGGGCATAGACGCCGTCCTGCCCGAGCAGTTCGGTATGGGTGCCGCTTTCCACGATCCGCCCCTGCTCCATGACCAGGATGGTGTCGGCGTCCATGATGGTGGACAGCCGGTGAGCGATCACCAGGGTCGTATGCTCGGCCGCCAGCTGGCGCAGCGAGTCTAGAATCACCTGCTCCGATTGCGAATCCAGGCTGGAGGTGGCCTCGTCGAAGATCAGGATGCGCGGGCCCTTGAGGATGGCGCGGGCGATCGCCACCCGCTGCTTCTCGCCGCCCGACAGCTTCAGGCCGCGCTCGCCCACCAGGGTGTCGTAGCCCCTGGGCAGCTGGGCGATGAAGTCATGGATGTTGGCGTGGCGGGCCGCTGCAATGATCTCCTCGCGGCTGGCCTCGGGCCGGGCATAGGCGATGTTGTAGTAGAGGGTGTCATTGAACAGCACCGTGTCCTGCGGGACGATGCCGATGGCCCGGCGCAGGCTGTCCTGGGTGACGCGGCGGATATCGGTGCCGTTGACGAGCACGCGGCCGCTGTCGACCTCGTAGAAGCGCAGCAGCAACCGTGCCAGGGTGGACTTGCCGGCCCCGCTCGGGCCGACCACCGCGACCTTGCGTCCGGGCGGCACCTCGAAGCTGACCTGGTGCAGGATCGGCCGCTCAGGGTCGTAGCCGAAGCTGACCTGCTCGAAGCGCACGCCGCCCTGGCCGGGGTCCAGTTCGACGGCGTCGTCGGCATCGCGGATTTCCGGCTCGGTATGCAGCACATCGAAGATGCGGCGCAGATCGGTCAGGGCATGCTTGAGCTGACTGTAGACGATGCCGAGAAAGTTCAGCGGGATGAACAGCTGCAGCAGAAAGGCGTTGACCAGCACCAGGTCGCCGATGCTCATGCTGCCGGCGACCACGCCGCGTGCGGCCATCACCATGATGACGGTCACGCCGACGGCGATGATGCCCGACTGGACCACGTTCAGCGCCGACAGCGAGGTCTGGCTCTTGACCGCGGACTCCTCCCAGTCGGCCAGGCTGTGGTCGTAGCGCGTGAGCTCATGGCGCTCGTTGCCGAAGTATTTCACCGTCTCGTAGTTGATCAGGCTGTCCACGGCCTGGGTGTTGGCCATGGAGTCCATCTCGTTCATGCGCACCCGGAACTGCATGCGCCACTCGGTGATCCAGAAGGTGAACAGGATGTAGATCACCACCGCGCCCAGGGTCACCACGGCGAACCAGGGGCTGTACTTGCCCAGCAGGATGGCGGTGATCATCAGCACCTCCACCAGGGTGGGGATGATGTTGAACACCATGTAGTTGAGCAGCGAACTGACCGCCCGCGTGCCGCGATCCAGGTCGCGTGACACGCCGCCGGTCTTGCGCTCCAGGTGATAGCGCAGGGACAGCCGGTGCAGATGCTCCAGCACCCGCACCGAAACGCTGCGCATGGCGCCGTGGCGGACCCGGGCATAGACCGAGTCGCGCAACTCGTTGAACAGGGCGGTGCTCAGGCGCAGCAGACCGTAGCCGACCAGCAGGGCCAGCGGCAGGGTCAGTTCGGTCGTGGTGCCCGCGTCCAGGCTGTCGACAATGCCCTTGAGCACCAGCGGCACGGCCACGTTGGCACCCTTGGCCAGAATCAGGAAGCCCAGCGCCAGCGCCACCCGCCCCCGGTACTGCCACAGGAAGGGCAGCAGGGACTTGAGGGTCTTCAGGTCGCTGCGCCGGGTCTCGGGCAGCTCGGTGGCGCGGGCGTAGGTGCGCATACGTTCAACCGGTTGGGAGCAATCCCGCCATTGTTGCAAAAACCGGCTTCAGACAACAGTTTGCCCGGCCGATCAAAGGGGTATACCGGTAGCACAGATTCCGACGGAGACAGCAATGAAACCCACCCCCGAACAGATCCGCAGCGCGCTCGCCGCCGCCGAAGCCATGCGCGAGCGCGGCGAGGACCCGGACGCCCTGGCGCTGACCCTGCTGTATCTCAAGCGTCACTGTGAGCGCCTGGAACCGGTGTTCCTGCATGCCGAGCGCTATGTCGGCTTCGGCCAGGACGAGGGCGAGCACCGCCAGCTGGTGCGGGCCATCGAGGCGGCCCGACGCGGCGAGGCGAAGGAGGCGGGCGCGGACACCCAGGACTTCGGCCTGACCTCCTCGGCCTGATCCGCTCCCCCTAGCCCCCGGAATGCTTGACTTTTCGTGGAACAGGCCCCATGTTTCACGCCAGCGCTGTCCCGGCGCGAGCCGGTTTTAACTTGTTGATTTTGTTTGGGGTGACTCAAGATGCCGATCTATGAATATCAGTGCACCAAGTGCGGGCACGAACTGGAGAATCTGCAGAAGATCAGTGATCCGCCATTGACCGACTGCCCGGAATGCGGCGAAGCGGCCCTGCAGAAGCTGGTCTCCGCGGCCGGCTTCCGGCTCAAGGGCGGCGGCTGGTACGAAACCGACTTCAAGAGCGGCAGCAGGAAGAACGTTGCCGAATCCTCGTCCAACTCCGAGTCCTCGTCCAAGCCCGAGAAGAAGGCCGCCGGCGGCTGCGGCTCCGGCGGCTGCGGCTGTCACTGAACCCCTTCGCCAGACCGGTCCGGTTCTGGTCCGGACCGGTCCGTTTCCTCCCGTATCTCCCTGAATTGTCCGTCCCGCTCCGGGGCCGCGGCTCGGTTGCGTCCCTTCCGGGGAGGCCGTAACATTGCCGCCTTTCACGCATCTGTCAGAGGTTTGCCACCCATGAGTGCCATGCGTTCCCACATGTGCGGGGAGCTGAACGAGACCCATATCGACCAGGAGATCCGGCTGTGCGGCTGGGTCCATCGCCGGCGTGACCATGGCGGGGTCATCTTCATCGATCTGCGCGATCGCAGCGGCATTACCCAGGTGGTATTCGACCCGGACACGCCGGATTCCTTCCAGGTGGCCGAGCGGGTGCGCGGCGAATACGTGCTCCAGCTCGCCGGCCGGGTGCGGCGCCGGCCCGAGGGGACCGAGAATCCCGACATGCCCACCGGGCAGATTGAGGTGCTGGGGCAGACGCTGACCATCCTGAACGCGGCCGAGACGCCGCCGTTCCAGGTCGACGAGGACGAGATCAGCGAGGAGTTGCGGCTGCGCTATCGTTATATCGATCTGCGCCGGCCGGAGATGTTCGAGCGCCTGCGTCTGCGCAGCGAGATCACCCGGCGGCTGCGCTACTTCCTCGACGAGCACGGTTTCCTGGACGTGGAAACGCCCATGCTGACCAAGACCACGCCCGAGGGGGCGCGCGACTACCTGGTGCCCAGCCGCACCCATCCCGGCCACTTCTTCGCCCTGCCGCAATCGCCGCAGCTGTTCAAGCAGCTGCTGATGATGAGCGGCATTGACCGCTACTACCAGATCGTGCGCTGCTTCCGTGACGAGGACCTGCGGGCCGACCGTCAGCCCGAGTTCACCCAGCTCGATATCGAGACCTCGTTCCTCGACGAGGACGACATCATGGGCCTGATGGAGGCGATGATCCGCCAGCTGTTCGCCCAGGTGCTGGAGGTCGCGCTGCCCGATCCCTTCCCGCGCATGACCTATGCCGAGGCCATGCAGCGTTTCGGTTCGGACAAACCGGACCTGCGCATCGGGCTGGAGCTGGTCGACGTGGCCGATCTCATGAGTGAGGTGGAATTCAAGGTCTTTGCCGGTCCGGCGAGTGATCCCATGGGGCGGGTGGCTGCGTTGCGCCTGCCGCAGGGCGGTGAACTGACCCGCAAGGAGATCGACGACTATACGAAATTCGTCGGCCGCTACGGGGCGAAGGGCCTGGCCTATATCAAGGTCAACGATGTCGCCCAGGGCCGCGAGGGTCTGCAGTCCCCGATTCTCAAGTTCCTGCCCGACAGTGCCGTGCAGGGCATCCTCGAGCGCACCAATGCCGAAAACGGGGATCTCATCTTCTTCGGTGCCGACAAAGCCACCGTTGTCAACGAAGCCCTGGGCGCGCTGCGGGTGAAGCTCGGCCATGACCGCGGCCTGGTCGAGCACGGCTGGCGACCGCTGTGGGTGGTGGACTTCCCCATGTTCGAGTGGGACGAGAAGGAGGGCCGCTGGTTCTCCCTGCACCACCCCTTCACCTCGCCCAAGGAAGCGCATCTGGAACTGCTGGAGTCCGACCCCGGCAGCTGCCACTCGCGCGCCTACGACATGGTGCTCAACGGTACCGAACTGGGCGGCGGCTCCATGCGTATCTACCGTCCGCAGGTCCAGGCCGAGGTGCTGCGCATCCTCGGCATCGGTGAGGAGGAGGCGCGCGAGAAGTTCGGCTTCCTGCTGGACGCGCTCAAGTACGGCTGCCCGCCGCACGGGGGGCTCGCCTTCGGCCTGGACCGGCTGGTGATGCTGATGACCGGTTCGCCCTCGATCCGCGATGTCATGGCCTTCCCCAAGACCCAGACCGCCAGCTGCCCGCTGACCCAGGCCCCGGGCGAGGCCGGCGAGCGCCAACTGAAGGAACTCGGCATCCGCCTGCGCAAGCCGCCGGCGGCCGCGGGCGGCGAAGCGGCCGGGTAGTGGTTCTGTCGGATAGTTTCAAGGATTAACGCAGAGGCGCAGAGACGCGAAGGTCGCAAAGACAGCATTCAATATCTGAATATTGAAGTGCTCTGCGTTCTCTGCGTCTCTGCGCCTCTGCGTTGACAGCACTCAGGCAAACCGCTCCACCACCTCGTCCACCGGGATCAGTTCCGCGTCCCTGCTGCGTCCCGCCTTGTACTCGACCATCCCGTTCTCCAGATTGCGGTCGCCGACGATGATGCGGTGCGGGATGCCGATCAGTTCCATGTCGGCGAACATCACCCCGGCGCGGATGTCGCGGTCGTCGAACAGTACGTCGATGCCGGCGTTGAACATGTCCAGATACAGCTTCTCGGCGGCTTCGCGCACCGCCTCCGACTTCTTCATGTTCATCGGGCACAGGGCCACCCGGAAGGGGGCGATGGGTTCGGGCCAGAGGATGCCGGCCTCGTCGTGATTCTGCTCGATGGCGGCGGCGACCACGCGCGAGACGCCGATGCCGTAGCAGCCCATCAGCATGACGGTCTCCTTTCCGGCCTCGTCCAGCACGGTGGCGTTCAGCGCCTGGCTGTACTTGGTGCCGAGCTGGAAGATGTGACCGACCTCGATGCCGCGGACGATGGCAAGCGTGCCCTTGCCGTCCGGGCTGGGATCCCCGGCAACCACATTGCGCAGGTCGGCGGTCTCCGGCTCCGGCAGGTCGCGGCCCCAGTTCACCCCGGTGAGGTGTCGGTCGTCCTGGTTGGCGCCGCAGACGAAGTCGGCCAGCTGTGCGGCGGCATGGTCGACCAGGGTCCTGATCCTCAGCCCGACCGGACCGATGGAGCCCGGGCTGGCCCCGGTGGCGGCCCGGATCGCCTCATCGGCGGCGAAGGCCAGGGGGGCGGCGATGCCGGGCAGCTTCTCCGCCTTGATGGTGTTGAGTTCGTGGTCGCCGCGCAGGACCAGGGCGATGACCTCGTCCGCCTCGCCCTGGACCAGCAGCGTCTTGACCGTCCGGGCCGGCTCCACCCCCAGGAACCGGCTGACGTCCTCGATGGTGTGCTGGCCCGGCGTGTCGACCGTCTGCATCTCCTGCGTCGGCGCCGGGCGGCCGCCGGCCGGCGGCAGCGCTTCGGCCAGTTCCACGTTGGCGGCGTAGTCGCTGGTGTCGGAGAAGGCAATGGCATCCTCGCCGGATTCGGCCAGGACGTGGAACTCATGCGATACCGCGCCGCCGATCGAGCCGGTATCGGCCTGCACCGGGCGGAAGTCCAGGCCCAGGCGCTGGAAGATGCGTGAGTAGGTCTCGAACATGACCTGGTAGGTCTCGGCGAGCGAGGCCGCGTCCAGGTGAAAGGAATAGGCGTCCTTCATCAGGAACTCGCGTGCCCGCATCACGCCGAAGCGCGGGCGGATCTCGTCGCGGAACTTGGTCTGGATCTGGTAGAAGTTCACCGGCAGCTGCTTGTAGCTGCGCAGTTCGCGCCGGGCGATGTCGGTGATGACCTCCTCATGGGTGGGACCGAAGCAGAACTCGCGCTGGTGGCGGTCATGCAGGCGCAGCAGTTCCGGGCCGTACTGGTCCCAGCGCCCGGACTCCTGCCACAACTCGGCCGGCTGCACCGCCGGCATCAGCAGTTCCAGCGCGCCCGCGCGATCCATCTCCTCGCGCACGACGCCTTCCGCCTTGCGCAGCACCCGCAACCCCAGCGGCAGCCAGTTGTAGACCCCGGCGGCGAGCTTGCGGATCATGCCGGCGCGCAGCATCAGCTGATGGCTGACGATCTCGGCATCGGCGGGGACTTCCTTCAGGGTGGAAAGCGGAAAGCGGGAGGTGCGCATGTCGGTGTCCGGGCTGGTGGAGAAAGGCCGGATTGTAACGGCTGGGGCGGGGGGCGTGAAGCGTGAGGAGTGAGGAGTCAGGAGTGAGGAGGTAAGGGCATTCCGTTTCAGCCGTCATCCCCGCCCAGGCGGGGATCCAGATACCGCTGCGGCCACTGGATCCCGGCCTGCGCCGGGATGACGTCTGGGGTGAAATGAGGGTCCATCGGTTACATTCCCCATTCAGTCACAGTATTCCTCGATCTGCTGCTGCGCATCGGCGATCTTCGCCTGGCGTTCCTCCTCGGGCAGGTAACGGGCCACTCCGTCGGGGCCGGTGATGCGTGCGCGGCCAGTGGTGGTCAGGATCCGCAGGTTGTGGCGGGCGGCCGCGCAGGCCTTCTGGCGCTGCTCGGCCTGCTGTTCGGCGGCGGCGGCTTCCTGCTCGGCCTGCTCCCGGGCCTGGCGCTGCTCGTCCTGACGCTGGAGCAGCTGTTCGAGTTCCTGCTGGGCCTGGCCGGCATCACTGGCGGGCGGCGGGGGCGGGGTCAGCGCCTCGTATTCGCGGTCCGGCGGCGGGTACTGGGAATAATGGGTCTGGCCGTTTTCGTCCACCCACTTGTACATGGCCGCAGGCAGGCCGGTGCTGAACAGCAGGGTCAGCGGGAGCAGGGCACGCAGAAGCGATTTCATATTCAATCCCCTTTATTCTGTCAGGTCTACGGTAGGGGGTTTGGCCGGCGGGAACAAGCCCGCCGGCGTGGCGGTGGTCACATTCGGGGCGTTCGACTTGACCTGTCTGCATAATATAAGTAGTTTCTAACCCTTTCCGTCTCCACCGGCCCCGCAGGGGCATGGGAACCTCTGGGCAGGCCGCGCGCCCGCGTTGGTCCGGCCCAGGGGTTCGTTGGTTTGGTGGCGGTCATTCAACGGCACTGGCCATGTGGCGCCAGTGCACGGGCAGGGCAATCGCAGGAGACATTTCGTGGAACTGACCGGCGCCGAGATCTTCGTTCGCTGCCTGCAGGATGAGGGTGTGGAGCTTCTGTTCGGGTATCCGGGCGGTGCCGTGCTGCACATCTATGACGCCCTGTACCAGCAGGACAAGGTCCAGCACATCCTGGTGCGGCACGAGCAGGCGGCCACCCATGCCGCCGACGGCTATGCCCGGGCCACCGGCAAGCCGGGGTGCGTGCTGGTCACCTCCGGTCCCGGCGCGACCAATGCCGTTACCGGCATCGCCACCGCCTACATGGATTCCATCCCCCTGGTGGTGTTCACCGGTCAGGTGCCGACCAGTCTGATCGGCAACGACGCCTTCCAGGAGGTCGACAACATCGGTATCACCCGGCCCTGCGTGAAGCACAATTTCCTGGTCAAGGACGTGCGCGATCTGGCCGTGACCATCAAGAAGGCCTTCTATGTCGCCACCACCGGCCGGCCCGGCCCGGTGGTGGTGGACATTCCCAAGGACGTGAGTGCGGCGCGCTGCGAATACAGCTACCCCAGGAAGGTCCGGATGCGCTCCTACAATCCGACCGTCAAGGGCCATGCCGGTCAGATCAAGCGGGCCGTGGACCTGTTGCTGCAGGCCCGCCGGCCCATGCTCTATACCGGCGGCGGCGTGATCCTGGACAATGCCTCCGAGCAGCTTATCGAGCTGACCCGGATGCTCGGGTTCCCCATCACCAACACCCTGATGGGCCTGGGCGCCTATCCGGCCACCGACCGCCAGTTCGTGGGCATGCTCGGCATGCACGGCACCTACGAGGCCAATATGGCCATGCACAACTGCGACGTGCTCGTTGCCGTGGGTGCGCGCTTTGACGACCGGGTGACGGGCAACATCGAGAAATTCTGCCCCTCGGCGAAGATCATTCACATCGATGTCGATCCGGCCAGCATTTCCAAGAACGTCAAGGTCGACGTGCCCATCGTCGGCTCGGTGGGCAACGTGCTGGAACAGTTGATCAAGCTGATCAAGGCCGGCAAGGAACGCCCCGACCCCGAGGCGCTGGCCGCGTGGTGGGAACAGATCGAGGAATGGCGCGGCCTGGACTGTCTGAAGTACGACCGCGACAGTGAACTGGTCAAGCCGCAGTACGTACTGGAGACGCTGTACAAGGTCACCAATGGCGATGCCTTCGTCACCTCCGACGTGGGCCAGCACCAGATGTGGGCCGCTCAGTTCTACAAGTTCGACCAGCCGCGGCGCTGGATCAATTCCGGCGGGCTCGGCACCATGGGCTTCGGTTTCCCGGCCGCCATGGGCGTGCAGCTGGCCTACCCGGACGAGACCGTGTGCTGCATCACCGGCGAGGGCAGCATCCAGATGTGCATTCAGGAACTGTCCACCTGTCTGCAGTACGGGCTGCCGGTCAAGATCATCAATCTGAACAACCGCTATCTGGGCATGGTGCGCCAGTGGCAGGAGTTCTTCTATCAGAAGCGCTACGCCATGTCCTACATGGAATCCCTGCCGGATTTCGTAAAGCTGGCCGAGAGCTATGGCCACGTCGGCATGCAGATCGACAAGCCGCAGGACGTGGAGGGCGCTCTGAAGGAGGCGATGCAGCTCAAGGACCGGCTGGTGTTCCTGGACTTCATCACCGACCAGAACGAGAACGTCTACCCGATGATCCCGGCGGGTGCGGGTCAGAACGAGATGATTTTGATTTGAGTTTAAAACCTCAACGCAGAGGCGCAGAGACGCAGAGAATGAATAAAGTAAAAATGATAAGCGGTAGTGAAATGCAGAGCAGCTCTGTGCTTTTCGCATTATTTGTCTCTGCGGCCTCTGCGTCTTTGCGCCGCTGCATTAAGGGTTGATCGATCATGCGACATATCATATCGATTCTGATGGAGAACGAGGCCGGTGCCCTGTCACGGGTGGCGGGGCTGTTCTCCGCGCGTGCCTACAACATCGAATCGCTGACCGTGGCGCCGACCGAGGATCCCTCGCTGTCGCGCATGACCATCGTGACCACGGGCACCGAGGAGATCATCGAACAGATCACCAAGCAGCTGAACAAGCTGGTCGATGTGGTGCGGCTGATGGACATGACCGACGGTCCGCACATCGAGCGCGAGATGATGATGGCCAAGGTGCGGGCCGAGGCCGGACAGCGTGAGGAGTTCAAGCGCCTGGCCGACATCTTCCGCGGCCGCATCATCGACGTGACCGAGTCCACCTATGTCATCGAACTGACCGGGGATTCGGCCAAGCTCGACGCCTTCCTGCAGGCGGTGGATACCGGCAAGATCATCGAGGTGGTGCGCTCGGGCGTGTCCGGCATCGCCCGCGGCGAGAAGGCGCTGAATATTTGATACAGGTAATCGCCAGGGCGCTGATGATCAGCGTCATTGCGAGGCGCGTAGCGCCGCGGCAATCTCTAGCCGACTGCATTCTTCCGTACGAGATTGCTTCGCTGCGCTCGCAATGACGGGAAATTGATCATAGAGAATCCCAGGTTTTCAACAAAAATCGTTAGTGGAGTGATCCAGACATGGCATTGAACATCTATTACGACAAGGACTGCGACCTGTCCCTGATCAAGGCGAGCAAGGTGACCATCATCGGCTACGGTTCGCAGGGCCACGCCCACGCGCTGAACCTCAAGGACTCCGGCGTCGATGTGACCGTCGGCCTGCGTCCGGGGTCGGCTTCGGCGGCCAAGGCCGAGAACGAGGGCCTGACCGTCAAGCCAATCGAGGAGGCGGTCAAGGGGGCCGACGTGGTGATGGTGCTCGCTCCCGACGAGTACCAGGCGCGCCTGTACAGCGACCAGATCGAGCCCAACATCAAGCAGGACGCCACCCTGGCCTTCGCCCACGGCTTTGCCATCCACTACAACCAGATCGTGCCGCGGGCGGACCTGGACGTGATCATGATCGCGCCCAAGGCCCCGGGGCATACCGTGCGCAGCGAGTTCGTGCGCGGCGGCGGCGTGCCGGACCTGGTGGCCATTCACCAGGACGCCTCCGGCAAGGCCCGGGACCTGGCGCTGTCCTATGCCTCCGCTGTCGGCGGCGGGCGTACCGGCATCATCGAAACCAGCTTCAAGGACGAGACCGAGACCGATCTGTTCGGCGAACAGGCAGTGCTGTGCGGCGGTGCGGTGGAACTGGTCAAGGCCGGCTTCGAAACCCTGGTCGAGGCGGGTTACGCCCCCGAGATGGCCTACTTCGAGTGTCTGCACGAACTCAAGCTGATCGTGGACCTGATGTTCGAAGGCGGCATCGCCAACATGAATTACTCGATCTCCAACAACGCCGAGTACGGTGAGTACGTCACCGGACCGAAGGTGATCAACGAGGAAAGCCGCAAGGCCATGCGCGAGGCGCTGCACAACATCCAGAACGGCGAGTACGCCAAGCGTTTCATCCTGGAGGGCATGAGCAACTATCCGCAGATGACCGCCATGCGCCGGCTGAACGCGGCCCATGAAATCGAGCAGGTCGGCGGGCGGCTGCGCGGCATGATGCCCTGGATCGCCGCCAACAAGCTGGTCGACAAGGCCAAGAACTGAGACAATCACAAGCGCCCCACGGGGCGCTTTTTACATTCGCAAGCATGGCCCGTTCCCGTTATCCCCTTGTTGCCCGCCAGGCCTGGCTGCCCATCGCAGTCACGCTCGTCGTGGCCGGCCTGATCTGGTATTTCCTCGCCCTGCTGTGGGCGCTGCCGCTGCTGGTGCTGGCCACGCTCATCGCCTGGCTGTTCCGCGACCCCTACCGCCAGATCCCGTCCACGCCCGCTGGGCGTGGTCAGTCCCGCCGATGGGCTTGTGGAGAGTGTCGATACCGTTCATGATCCCTTTCTACAGCGCGATGCCGTTCGGATCGTGCTGGCCATGCGCGGCGGTGACGTCTACACCACCCGCAGCCCGGTCGAGGGCAAGGTCATGGACATGCTGCAGGCCGCGGGCGAGGGTGAGGACGAGTCTGCCGCGCACGGTGTCTGGATCAAGACCGACGAGGGCGACGATATCGTTATCGTGATGGGGCGCGGCCGGCTGGGTAATCCGCCACGCTGCTTCGTGCAATGCGGCGAGCGGGTCGGCCAGGGCCAGCGCTGCGGCTTCATCAATTTCGGCTCGCGGCTGGAGGTCTACCTGCCGGCCAACAGTCGCATCGAGATCAGGCCGGGCAGCCATATCCATGCCGGCGCCGACCTGCTGGGGGTGCTGGTGCACAAGACCGACCGGGCGATCTCCTGAACGGACAGCGTGGCATGATGAACGATCAGCACTCGCATTCGACTCCATCCAACCGCCGCCCGCGGGGTATCTACCTGCTGCCCAACCTGTTTACCACGGCGGCCCTGTTCGCCGGCTTCTATGCGATCGTCTCCGCCACCACGGACCGCTTCGAGGCCGCTGCCATCGCCATCTTCGTGGCCATGCTGATGGACGGCGTCGACGGCCGGGTGGCGCGTCTGACCAACACCCAGAGTGACTTCGGCGTCCAGTACGACAGCCTCTCGGACATGGTCAGCTTCGGCTTGGCGCCGGCGCTGGTGATGTACGAGTGGTCGCTGCACGGCATGCTGGAACATGGCTGGGTCTGGGCCAAGCTCGGCTGGCTGGGGGCCTTCATCTACACCGCCGCGGCCGCACTGCGGCTGGCGCGTTTCAACTCCCAGGTGGAAGTGGCGGACAAGCGCTATTTCCAGGGCCTGCCCAGCCCCTCGGCGGCCGCCCTGGTGGCCGGCATGGTCTGGCTGGGAGCGGATGCCGGCATCGAGGGCGCCGACATCTGGCCCCTGGCCCTGCTGATCACCGCCGCAGCCGGGCTGCTCATGGTCAGCAATCTGCGTTATTACAGCTTCAAGGAAGTCGACTTCAAGAACCGGGTTCCGTTCGTGGTGCTGCTGATCGTGGTACTGCTGTTCGTGTTCGTCTCCATCGATCCGCCCACCTTCCTGTTTACGGGCTTCATGCTCTATGTGCTGTCCGGGCCGGTGATTACCATCTGGCGACTGCGCCAGCGCCGGCGGACCCGCAAGGGGACCTCCTGAGCGGCTCACTCCCCTGGCGCTGCCTCCAGGGCCTCGTCGTTTTCCACCACGTGAAACAGGGCCGCGATCACCTGGCGGTCGTAGCTGCTGCCGGCGCCTTTCAATAACTGGTCCAGCGCGGCTTCCGGTGTCAGCCGTTCGCGCCAGGCGCGGGGACTGACCAGGGCGACAAAGGCGTTGGCCACGGCCAGGATGCGGGCGCTGAGGCGGATCTGCTCCCCCTGCAACCCGTTGGGATAGCCTGAGCCGTCCAGGTGCTCCTGTTTCTGGGCGATGATCTCCAGCACCGGGCCGTCGAATTCCAGGTTCGACAGGATATCCAGTGAATACTGCACGTGCTGCCTGAGCTGTGCCTGTTCCGCCTCGCTCAGGGGGCCGGTCTTGGTCAGGATTTCCCTGGGCAGGAAGATCTTGCCCACGTTGGCGAGATTCGCTGCCATGTCCAGGGCCCGCCGCTCCTCCTCGGGCAGTTGCATCGCCCGGGCGACGGCAGCTGTCACCGCCGCGGTGCGGGCGGAGTGATCGGCGGAGTGGGGATCGTGGGTGTCCACCGCGCGCATCAACGCCTGGATGGTCTGCTGCAGTGTCTGTGCCCGCTGTTGCTGGGCCCGGTGCAGGGCAGTGACGTCATGCAGGACCACCAGCGTGGTGCGTTCCAGTCCGGCCCGCTCCGGCAACTCCAGCACCCGGCATTCGAATCGGCGCTGGTGCCCGGCGATCTGCAGGTCCAGCAGGCGGCTGGCCGGGTTGTCGGTGCGTGACTGCAGAAATCCACTCAGGGCCCCGGCCATGTCGGTACCCAGCACGCTGGCCAGGCTTTTGCCCGGGATGTCCTCGACCGAAATCGCCATGGTATTGGCCAGCGGCCGGTTGGCGAACAGGAATTTCAGTTCCGGATCGAGCAGGAACAGGAAATCGGTGACATTGTCGGTCACCGCATGCAGCAGCCGGCCCTGTTCCTCCAGCTCCCGCCGCCGTGCGGCCAGCTCGGCGGCCATGCGCTGGGCGCGCAGGCTGGTGCCGTGCCGCCAGGCCGCCACCAGGGCGGCGCTGACCAGGAACAGGGTCAGCAGAAATACGCTCAGCAGGAAGCGGCGATGTTCGCGTGACTCGCTCAGGGCGGTGTCGGCGTCGACCTTGTGCAGCATGACCCAGGGCGCGTGCTCCAGGGCGCGGCTGGTCATGAGTACCTCCTCGCCGCGATAGTCCGGCACCCGGCGGAATTCGCCGGGCGCGTGCAGCGCCTCGGTCGCGGCGAGCTGCTGGATCTGCAGGGTCAGGCGGCGCTGGGTGGGCGGGGTGTCGTCACGCAGGGGCGAGAGATAGACGGCCAGGCCGTCCTGCTCGGCGACCAGCAGGGTCTCGCCCTGCGCCTGCGGTTCCCGTGACGCCAGCAGGGGGAAGAGTTCGGCTTCGGCGTCGCGCACGCCATATAGCACGCCGACCGGGTGTGGCTGGCGGGCCGCTTCCATGCCCTGGACGGCGAACACCGGCACGGCGAAGCCGACCAGGGCATGCCGGTCCGCCCCCAGGAAGATGTCCTGCAGCCGGCGTTCACCGCTGGCAAGCACCGCCTCGATCTGTTCCCGGGTCCGGTCATCGGCGGCGGGCATGTGCGGGGTGCTCACCAGTGTCTGTCCGCTGCGATCGTACAGCGCCAGGCCGGCGTGCCCGCTGCGCGGCAGGTTGGCGGGGATGTTGCCCCCCGGGGATTTGCCCTGGAAGCCGCTGCGCTGGGCCGCGGCCAGGATCAGATTGCGCAGATAACCCAGCGTGGCCTGCCGTGCCTCGGTCTCGCCCTCGGCCGTGCCGACCTGGGTCAGATACATCTGCAGCGAGGCGTTGCCGGCCAGTTCCTCCAGATCGGCGAAACGCTCACCCAGCCAGCCGTCGACGGTCTCGGCGCGGGTTTCGGCCACCACGCCCAGGCGCAGCTGCCACTGGCGCAGATCCCGCTGCTGCTCGAGCGCGAGATACTGGAAGATCAGCACCAGACCGATGGCTATGATCAGGGTCAGGACGCCCAGCCCCAGCCAGAGCGGGTGTTTCAATGCCTTGAACAAGTGTTCGTCCCCATGTCAGCCGGCGGGCGAGTACAGCCACCAGCCGGTTTCGTTGATGGAGTAGACCGGCACGTAGTGCACGATGCTGCGATGGTCCACCACCTGGTCGATCTGATTGTCGAGAATGAGAATGCGCTCGTCCTGATACACCGCCAGTACGGCATGGGGGACACGCAGATTGGTGTCCTGCAGGATCACCAGGCGCATCCGTTCCACCGGCCAGCCCAGCCATTTGAGCGAGAACAGTTTGGTCAGGGCGTAGTCCTCGCAGTCGCCGTGATTGGCCAGAAACTCGCGCGCGATCGCCCAGTAGTCCTCCACCCCGTAGTTGTCGATGTCGAGTACATAGTCCTTGCGGTTGGCATAGCGGTTGACGGCGCTGATCTGTTCGGCGCGCGGCAGGTCGCGCAGCGATGCCAGGAATTCCCGCCATTCATGCAGGTGACAGGCGTTGAACGCGGGACTGCCGCAATCCTCCGTCTCGGGCCGGTCCTGCAGCAGATGCCGCTCCATCACACTGACCCACTGTCCGAACTGGCTGACGTCCGCCTGCGGCACTTCCCGGTAGCCGAACAGCCCCGTGCCGGATGCTGCAGCCGGCAGGCACAACAGCAGCAGAAGACTCGGAAGGATATGGCGCGGCATGGGATATCTGTCTGTAATTGCTGGGCAAAACAAGATACAAGCCTATCAGTTCAACAGCATGTACGCCAATGCCATCCGGCGGCCCGGATTGTATGGGCGGGCATTTTTCCAGTAACATCGGCGGACTTTTGCGCAGCCGTCCGGCTGCGGCTCCAGCGGAACAAGCATTGGGGAGGCGATATGGGGATGCGCGGCTGCACCGCTGTGCGGGCAGGATTACTGCTGCTGGCAGGCCAGCTGGGTTTCATGCCGCCGGGGGCGGCGCAGGAGACGGATGTCGAGGCCCTGTTCCAGGAAGGTATGCAGGCACTGGAGGACGAGCGACTGCAGAGTGCGCGTGAGGCCTTTCAGACCATCCTCAGTATCGAGCCCACGCTGCATCGTGCCCGCCTGGAACTGGCCGTGGCCTACTACCGCATGCTCGATTACCAGCAGGCGGAGGAACTGGCCCGCCAGGTACTGGAGGATCCGGCGACGCCGCCCCAGGTGCGCGTGACCATTACTGCCTTCCTGGCCCAGGTTGCGGCCGACCGCGCCCGCTTCAATCGACGCCATACCTGGCGCGCCTCGCTCGCCTTCGGCGCAATGCACGACTCCAATGTCAATGTGGGCCCGTCTTCGGAGCTCCTGGCGGACAACATCCGCCTGCTGCCCGGGGCGACCGAACGCAGCAATAATGCCCTGTTCCTGCAGCCCGGTCTCAGCCACACCTACAATCCCGGTGTACGTCTCGACCTGGGCGAGCAGGTGGCCAGCCTGCTGTGGCAATCGCAACTGTCCCTGTACCACCGTGAGTATCACGACGAGGACGATTTCAACCTGGGCGTGACCACCTTCAGTACCGGGCCGGCGCTGGTGGTGCTGCAGCGGTGGCGGGCCGGACTCAACCTGACTCTGGATCACATCCGTCTGGGCGGCGATGACCTCGCCCTGTTCAGCACCCTCCAGCCTTACGTGACCTGGCAGTTCGATGGCGGCGAGTTCACCCTGGACGCCGCCTGGAGCCACCGCCGTTATGAGCAGGCCATCGACGCGGACCGCGAAGGTGACTACGCCGCCTTCGGTGCGACCCTGGCGCGCTTCTTCCTCAACCGGCGCCTGTCGCTGCAGGCCGGCCTGCATTACCTGGATTTCGATGCCGATGCGCCGCGCTGGGCCTATGACGGCCCCGAGTTCATGCTGGCTGCCGCCTACCGGGCCTGGCCGCGGGGCCGGCTGTATGCCCGTGCGGTGCAGCGCAACCTCGATTATGACGGGACCTTCCCGCCTTTCGGCGAGGCCCGCGACGAACGCGAGCGGCGGCTGGTGCTCGGCTTCACCCACCGGTTCGCCCGCGGCTGGCTGGACGACTGGCGGATGACCGGCGAGTACAACCGGGTGCTTAACCGGTCCAACGTGGGGCTGTTCGAATACAGCCGCAGCCAGGTCAGCCTGACCTTCCGGCGGGACTTCGAATTGTGATCTAATGTCGAAAAAGTTTACGTATTGGCGAGCGCATTTCAGAGGTAGTGAAAATATAGATTTTTACTTATCTATAAAAAACAAATAGTTAAGTATAATCCGCCTCTGTGCGAATGTCGAAATATATTACATAGCCGCAGATGCTGGTCCGGTCGTTATTTCCAACTTATTGAAATCACTTATTATAATTTCGATGGCATGCCAGTTGCTGATGTTTGGCAGATAACACGCAGGACCGCAGCCCGCGGTCCCCGGAGGATATGTCCATGCGGCGGTACTTGAAGCTTGTCACCCTTTGTTCCGGCCTGTTGCCGGCCCTGACCGGAGCGGTTCAGGCCGCCGGATCCGGGCAGGAAGAGGATTCCGTGTATTCCTGGGGACGCTGGGAAGTGCTGGCCCCGGCGGCTGGCGGCATGCCGGCGCTCACGGCCGTGCAGGTCGAATCCGGCGTGGAATTGCGGCCCGGCGATGCCGCGACCCTGACGCCGCGATTCCAGGCAGTCGATCCGACCGGGGGCGGTGGAGGCAATGAGCCGCCGACGCAGATAGAGGAGCCAGTGGTGGTGCCGAATCCGCCGGGTTCGCCGCCGCCGGTGGGGGATCCGCGTACGAGTCCTCAGGGAGATGGCGAACCCGTTGTGGTGCCGAATCCTCCCGGCGCGCCGCCGCCATCCGGTGGGCCCAGGGGTTGAGGCGGCTTGCAGGCAGGAGACAGAAAGCACGCAACCGGGTATGGCGTCGTGACAATCCAGCGTTGCGTCCCGACGTTTCGATCTCAAAGGGGTACGTGAGGAGGGGTTCCATGAAGCAATTGCTGATAATTATATTTGCGCTGTGTTTTGGTCAGCAGGCCTTTGCGGCGAGCACGGTGGCCGGCATCGATTTTGTCGATATCGCTGATGTGCTGGACGCCTCTACAGGCAGCTTCAATTCCAACTCGGTGAGTGGTACGGGTTCGATCGTGGATGGAAACGCAGCTTCCTATATCTGGAGCAATGACGCCCCGGCCAGTGTTGACGTCTCCTTCGGTGGCGACATGTTCGATGTCAGTGAAGTCGATCTCACCGTGCTTTTCGTCGGCGACGGCGGTCATGCCGGTACCGTCACTCTGCTCGGGGGCAGTAGCGGGGGCAGTTCCGCCGGTTTCAGCATTGCCGATGGCGAGAACTATACCGGACATAATTCGGAGCAGGGCGAAACCCTCTACGGTATCTATGCGGCGACCATTGATCTGAGTGGTTTCAGCGGTACCTTCAGCGGAGTCAGGCTCGATATCAGTGGTGCCAGCGCCGTGCCTTCGTTGCTGGGGACCACGGCGCCGGTGCCGGTTCCCGCTGCTGTCTGGCTGTTCGGTTCCGGCCTGTTGGGGCTGGTCGGGGTTGCCCGCAGGCGCGCTACCGCCTGAATTCAACCCGCTGACGGGGGAGCAGGGGCTCCCTGCCGCGATCGCCCGGCCCGACTTGTCAGGCCGGAGCGCTTGGGATATATTCGAGGCTCACAGTCGAGAAAGCGTACCGATCCTTCGAGATGCACACAGCCGCCATCCACAATCTGAACGGCTTCAACCGGGCCCCCGCTGCGGACCTGGTTCTTGTGCTGCGTCTGCTGCTGCCGTCAGGCAGCTAATCTCACTTCCCACAGATCACTGAACACCCTCACCTGGCCCCCGCGGCGGGCAGAGTCCATAATGCTCTGCTATAGTGCGCGTTCGCCACGCGGGGGGGGCGATATACAGCATGATTCCCGGTGAACAGACATGAGCCAAGACAAGTTAATCATATTCGACACGACCTTGCGCGACGGCGAGCAGAGCCCCGGCGCGTCCATGACCAGGGAAGAGAAGATCCGCATCGCCAAGGCGCTGGAGAAGATGCGCGTGGACGTGATCGAGGCCGGCTTCCCCATCGCCAGCCCCGGCGACTTCGAGGCGGTCAGGGCCGTCGCCGAGTCGGTGAAGGACAGCACCGTATGCGGCCTGGCCCGCGCCCTGGACAAGGATATCGACCGTGCCGGCGAGGCCCTCAGGGGCGCCAACAGCGCGCGCATCCATACCTTCATCGCCACCTCGCCGATTCACATGAAGATGAAGCTGCGCATGGAGCCCGACCAGGTGGTCGAGCAGGCCGTGCGTGCGGTAAAGCGTGCGCGTCAGCACACCGACAATGTGGAATTCTCCCCCGAGGACGCCGGCCGTTCCGAGATCGATTTCCTCTGCCGGGTGATCGAGGCGGTGATCGATGCCGGCGCCGGCACCATCAACATCCCGGATACGGTCGGCTACAACGTCCCGGCCCAGTTCGGCGAGTTGATCCGTACCCTGATCGAGCGCGTCCCCAACGCCGACAAGGCGGTGTTCTCGGTGCACTGCCACAATGACCTCGGACTGGCCGTGGCCAACTCGCTGTCTGCGGTCATGAACGGTGCCCGCCAGGTCGAGTGCACCATCAACGGCCTCGGCGAGCGCGCCGGCAACGCCGCGCTGGAGGAGATTGTGATGGCGGTGCGCACCCGCCAGGACATCTTTCCCTGCAACGTGGACCTGGATACCACTCAGATCGTGCCCTGTTCGCGGCTGGTCTCCGGCATCACCGGCTTCGTGGTCCAGCCCAACAAGGCCATCGTCGGCGCCAACGCCTTCGCCCACGAGTCCGGCATCCATCAGGACGGCGTGCTCAAGAGCCGCGAAACCTACGAGATCATGCAGGCCCAGGACGTGGGCTGGTCGGCCAACCGCATCGTGCTGGGCAAGCACTCGGGCCGCAATGCCTTCCGCAGCCGCATGCACGAGCTGGGCATGGAGTTCGAATCCGAAGAGGCGCTCAACGAGGCCTTCGCCCGGTTCAAGGACCTGGCCGACAAGAAGCACGAAATCTATGACGAGGACCTGCAGGCCATCGTCACCGAGGCCAACCTGGAGGCGATCAACGAGCGTTACAAGCTGGTCGCCCTGCGGGTGTGCTCGGAAACGGGCGAGACGCCCCGGGCCGACATCGCCCTGTCCATCGACGGCAAGGAGTACAAGGCCAGCGAGACCGGCGGCGGTCCGGTGGACGCGGCCTTCCGTGCCATCGAGTCCATTGTGAACAGCGGCACCGAGCTGCAGCTGTATTCGGTGAACAATATCACCAGCGGCACCGATGCCCAGGGCGAGGTCACGGTGCGGCTGGAGCGGGCCGGGCGCATCGTCAACGGCCAGGGTGCCGACACCGATATCGTCATCGCCTCGGCCAAGGCCTATCTGAATGCGCTCAACAAGGTAATGGAGCCGGGCGAGCGCGAGCATCCGCAGCTGGGCGATGTCTGATGCCTGAACGGGCACGGCAGCTGGCCTACCTGCAGCGCATGGGCATCGAGGCCTGGGTGCGGCGGGTACCGCCGACAGCCGAAGCGCCGATGGAGCCGGCGCCGCCTGCCGGGGCCATGTCCTCGCCCGCACCGCAATCGGTGGCAGACGATGCTGTGGCGGCACTGGACTGGACGGCGTTGCGCGAGCGGGTGCTGGGCTGCACCGCCTGCCAGCTCCACGCCACACGCACCCAGGCGGTGTTCGGGGTGGGCAACCCGGACGCCGACTGGCTGATCGTGGGCGAGGCGCCCGGCGCCGAGGAGGACCGGCGCGGCGAGCCCTTCGTCGGCCGTGCCGGCCAGCTGCTCGATGCCATCCTCCGGGCCGCCGGCCAGGACCGCAGAAGTGCCTATATCGCCAATATCCTGAAATGCCGTCCGCCCAATAACCGTGACCCGGAGCCGGAGGAGATCGGCTGCTGCCAGGACTATCTGGCCCGCCAGATCGCGCTGATCCGGCCGCGCCTGATCCTGGCCGTGGGCCGCATCGCCGCCCAGCACCTGCTGGCCACGGACCAGCCCATCGGCCGGCTGCGCGGGCGGGTGCATCGCTGGGGCGAGGCCGGCATCCCGCTGGTGGTGACCTACCACCCGGCCTACCTGCTGCGCTCGCCCGGCGAGAAGCGCAAGGCCTGGGAGGATCTGCAACTGGCCATGCAGAGCGCCCGCCAGCCGGTGGAGGCGGCGGAGCAGTGAGCGCCGTCCCCTGTTTCGAGTCCGGGCGGATCCGGCCCATGACCTCGGACGACCTGATGGCGGTGATGGAGATCGAGCGGCGGTGCTATCCGCATCCCTGGACCGCCGGCATCATGCGCGACTGCCTGCGCGTGGGTTACAGCTGCTGGGTCTATGAGCGCGATCAGATCATCCAGGCCTATGCGATCCTGTCCGTGGCGGCGGGCGAGGCCCACCTGCTCAACCTGTGCGTGCGCCCCGAGGTCCGCAGTCAGGGGGTCGGCCGCCGCCTGCTGCAGCATGTGATCATCACCGCCGGTCGCCTGGGGGGCGATACCCTGTTCCTGGAGGTGCGCCCGTCCAACAAGCCGGCCCTGGCCCTGTACGAGAAGCTCGACTTCAGCGAGGTCGGGCTGCGCAGGGCCTACTATCCCGGCCACCAGGGGCGGGAGGACGCCATCGTGATGGCCCGCCCGCTGAACTGATCCTGCATCGGGTAGTACGGGTAGGATGGGTGGAGCAAAGCGTAACCCATCAGCGGGCATCCGCGATGGGTTGCGGCGCCCGCGCCTTCACGCATCCTACCCGTTCTCCTCTTGGGTGGCGTCGGCCGCACCGGTACAATAGATATCTTTCCGCACCAGCATCGAGAAGACCCCGAATCATATGTCGAATATCGCCCAGGAGGCGGCCCGCCGCCGTACCTTCGCCATCATCTCCCACCCTGACGCAGGCAAGACCACCCTGACCGAGAAGCTGCTGCTGTTCGGCGGCGCCATTCAGCTCGCCGGTACCGTCAAGGGGCGCAAGTCCACCCGCCACGCCACCTCCGACTGGATGGCGATGGAACAGCAGCGCGGCATCTCGGTGACCTCCTCGGTCATGCAGTTCCCCTACAAGGACCGTATCGTCAACCTGCTGGACACGCCGGGACACGAGGACTTCTCCGAGGACACCTACCGCACCCTGACCGCGGTCGATTCGGCCATGATGGTGATCGACGTGGCCAAGGGCGTGGAGGCGCGCACCATCAAGCTGATGGAGGTGTGCCGGCTGCGCACCACGCCCATCTTCACCTTCATCAACAAGCTTGACCGCGAGGGCCGCGAACCGATCGAACTGATGGACGAGGTGGAGGAGGTGCTGGGCATCCGCTGCGCCCCGGTGACCTGGCCCATCGGCATGGGCCGGCGCTTCAAGGGCGTGTATCACCTGCTCGAGGATACGGTGCACCTGTACCAGCCGGGCAAGGGCAGCACCCGCCAGGATGTGACCGAGATCCCCGGGCTGGACAATCCCGAACTGGATGCCGTGCTCGGGTCCCAGGCTGCGGAGTTGCGCGACGAGATCGAACTGGTCAAGGGCGCGAGCAATGAATTCGATGTCGCGGCCTACCTGCGAGGCGAGCTCACGCCGGTATTCTTCGGCTCGGCCATCAATAATTTCGGGGTGCAGGAACTGCTGGATTATTTCGTCGAGTACGCCCCTGCACCGCAGCCGCATGTGACTGATGCGCGGGTGGTGGAGCCGGAGGAGGAGAAGTTCAGCGGTTTCGTATTCAAGATCCAGGCGAACATGGATCCGCAGCACCGTGACCGCATCGCCTTCCTGCGCGTATGCTCGGGCCGCTATACCCGCAACATGAAGATGCGCCAGGTACGCATCGGCCGCGATGTGCAGGTGGCCAATGCCATGACCTTCATGGCCGCCGAGCGCGGCCAGGTGGAGGAGGCGTATCCGGGTGACATCATCGGACTGCACAATCACGGCACCATCCGCATCGGCGACACCTTCACCCAGGGCGAAGAGTTGAAATTCACCGGTATCCCCAACTTCGCCCCGGAACTGTTCCGCCGCGCCGTGCTCAGGGACCCGATGCGCATGAAGGCATTGCAGAAGGGGCTGGATCAGCTGTGCGAGGAGGGCGCGACCCAGTTGTTCCGCCCGCTGCGCAACAACGACCTGATCCTGGGGGCGGTCGGCGTGCTGCAATTTGAGGTGGTCGCCCAGCGCCTGCGCGACGAATACAAGGTGGAATGCGCCTTCGAGCCGATCTCGGTGGCAACCGCGCGCTGGGTCGCGTGCGAAGACGACAAGCTGATGCAGAAATTCCGCGACAAGGCCTACGAGAACCTGGCCCTGGATCAGAGCGATGAACTGGTCTATATCGCACCCACCCGGGTCAATCTGCAGATGGCCCAGGAGCGCTTCCCCGAGGTGGAGTTTCACGCCACCCGCGAGCACTGAGACAGCCCGTAGGTCGGGTTAGCCCGTCAGGGCGTAACCCGAAAGCCACTGCGGTCATGTGGGGTTACGCTCCGCTAACCCGACCTGCATGCACCTTGAACTGGCACAGATGAGCGCCGCTGGTGCGAAGCCGTGGCAGCGTCTGCCGGTGCGCTTATCCCAACCTCATGTTTTTGCTTGATACCCAAAGCTGGCACGAAACCTGAAAGAGGCTGACTGTCTGCAGGTGCAGTCACGCGCATGCAGCCATTGTCTCTCCTCTACTACTGACTTGAGGGATGCCATGCATCCCTCTTTTTTATTTCCGGTCCGGATCAGGGCAGATCCTCGAAGCGATAGCCCTTGGGTACCACTACAATGCCGCCGGGCGAGACGCTGAAGCGCCTGCGATCGGCTTCGGCGTCATAGCCGATGCGCTCCTGCGGCGGAATGCGCACATCCTTGTCGACGATGCAGTTGCGCAGCTGCGCCCCTTCACCGACGCGGACCCGGTCGAACAGGATGGCGCCCTGGATCTGGACCTCGTCGTCAATGAAGACGTGCGGGAACAGAATGGAGTGTTGCACGCTGCCGCCGGCAATGACTGCGCCGCCGGCGACGATGGAGTTGATGAAGATTCCCTCGTTGCCGGAACTGCCCGGAACGGTGCGTGCCGGCGGTGTCTGCGGCTGGTAGCTGCGAATGGTCCAGTCGTCCTGGTACAGGTTCAAGGCCGGCAGCGGCTTGAGCAGTTCCATGTTGGCCTCGTAGTAGGCGTCGATGGTGCCCACGTCGCGCCAGTAGCGGTCCGGCAGTACCCGCCCCGTTTCGCCGCCGAAGGGGTAGGCCTGCACCCGGTGCTCCGCCAGCAACCGCGGCAGGATGTCCTTGCCGAAATCGTGACTGGAATCCTCCCGTTGATGATCCTCCTGCAGTGTGCGCTGCAGCAGTTCCATGGAAAAGACATAGATGCCCATGGAGGCCAGGGCAAGATCCGGGTGCCCGGGGACGGCTGCGGGCTGTGCCGGCTTTTCCTGAAAATCCGTGATGCGCTGCCCCGCATCCACCCTGACCACGCCGAAACTGCCCGCCTCGGCCAGCGGCACCTGCATGCAGGCGATGCTGACATCGGCATTGGTTTCCCGGTGCCGGCGCAGCATGGCGGCATAGTCCATGCGGTAGATATGATCTCCGGACAGGATCAGGACCTGCTCGGCGCCGCTGCGTTCCAGCAGATACAGATTCTGGTAGATGGCATCGGCCGTGCCGGCGTACCAGCGTTCGCCGGTGCGCATCTGCGGCGGTACGGCCGTGACATATTCGCCCAGTTCGGGATTGAAGATGGACCAGCCGTCGCGCAGATGCTTGTTCAGCGAATGCGACTTGTACTGGGTCAGCACCAGGATGCGGCGCAGGCCCGAGTGCAGGCAGTTGCTGAGCGAGAAGTCGATGATCCGGTATTTGCCGCCGAAGGGGACGGCGGGCTTGGCCCGGTCCGAGGTCAGGGGCTGAAGGCGTGAACCGACGCCGCCGGCGAGGAGTATGGTCAGGGTCTGTTCCAGCATCTGGCAAGGTCCTGCATGTATGCGTGATTGAAGTGCACCGGGCTGTATCCGTGCCCGCGCACAGATCGCAAGCATCGGTAGCTGAAGCTTAGCAAGCCCCATGCCGGTGCGAAGGGGGTTTTTTCAACCCCATGAAGGGAAGAGCAATTTCGCTGTTGCCGGGAGCGGGGGGTGCAGGAGAGGCGCCAGTGATGCGGTTTTGACCCGCGCGGCGCACCGAACCCGTGCGTGAATCAATCTTCACAGGTTGTTCTGGTGCGCCCGGACGGTTGCCAGCGTCGTGACAGGGTCACTGTGCCGGCGTGAAGCTGAATTTCTGGCCGCCGATGGACGCCTCGTACATCAGCCCGCCCTTGGCCAGGGTGAACACGGCCACTCCGTTGTTGTAGTCGGCATCGGCCGATGCGCCCGCGGTGGCGGCCACTGCGGAAGCCTGGGCGCTGAACTCGAAGTTGCCCGAGGTGAAGTCATCCAGCATGGCCTTGTCCTTGAAGAAGATGATCTCGCGGTAGGCCTGGCCGCCCAGCTGAAAGCCGAGGGTGACCTGGGTCAGGGTGACGCTGCCGATGGCGCCGCCCTGCCGGAATACCCGGCCCTTGCCGTAGGCGCCCCCGATACCCATGCCGCCCTTGCCGACGGTGGGGAAGACGGCATAGCCATGGGCCTGGTCGAAGAAGACCTGCATGCTCGGGTCCCTGTTCTTGAAGGCGGCGATGGCTTCGTGCACCCCGGCGTCATCACCCGGCTGGTCCGCATCCTTCTCCTTTGCCAGCGGATTCCAGCCGGACTGGGCCGGCAGGGCCGGCAGCAGGCAGATGAGCAGCAGTAAGGGTCTGAGCAGGTTCTTCATGACGTGCCTCGTATGTGAATAGGTCAGATTCAGGCCGCGCAGAAGGCCTCGATGCGTTCGATCTTGTGCCGGTGCCAGAGGCGGTAGAAGTGCCGCAGTTCACGGGTGAGACGCTGACCGCGGCAGGGACGCAGGAACCGCTCGTAGAGGCTGCGGCAGTAGCGCTTGGCATGGTGATTGGCGGTGCTGTAGCGCTGATGTTCACTGCGGTCGAGTTCAGGACTGTAGCGCACCCGCTCGAACAGCAGCGGATGCAGTTCGTCCGGGATGCCGCCGAGCTGGCGGGCGAACAGGGCCGCGGCCAGGCAGTACTTGTCCACCTCGGCCTGCAGCTCCATCTCCAGTTGCGAAATGGGCCGGTCGTGGCCGAGGTTCCAGGCCAGGTAGACGAAGTGACTCACCCCTTCCAGCGCAGTGAGGAATTCGTTCAGGTTGCCACGGTGCAGTGAGTGCAGCGGGTTCTGGGCGCGCAGGCGCTCCACGATGACCTGGTGCAGGTAGAGCGAAACGTCGATGTCTTCGCCTGACTGTTCGATCAACAGCTTTTCCGGGATATCCCGTGGCCGCGGGCTGCGGTCGAGCAGGGCAGCCAGCCGCTGGTCGGTGATGAGAAAATCCTCGACATCCAGCCCGATGTCGATCTCGTAGAGTTGTTCCAGCAGAGATTGCAGGTGGCGCAGCTGCATGCGGATGTCCTCCCTGTCAGGGTAGCGGCAGCCCCGGAAGGATTATTAATGCATACACACGCGCGGCTGAGAAGCCCGTTGCCGCGGTGTGCGCGCCTGTCGAGTGTCCACTCAGTCCTGCGGCGGTGCCTGCGGCTGCAGCCGATAGACCGCGCGCTCCAGTCTGGGCAGCCGGAAATGCTGCTCGCCCGGACGCACCTGGAGGATGAAGTCTTCGGTCCGGAACGGTCCGATCCGGCTGGGTGCCGTCATCAGGCGGTAGTTGCCGGTAGCGAGTTGGCGGGTCTGCAGCTGCCAGTGGTCGCCGGCGTCGTGGAGGCGGTAGCCGCTGAACGGGGCGGCCAGCGGCTCGCCGATGAAGATGCCCTCCCCGGGCATGGCCACGCTCTTCCAGTAGGCCTCGAGCAGGGTCGCGCCCTGCAGGTAGTAGGCCATGAGGATACCGGGATTGGGGAACTTGCCGATGTAATTGCAGGGTTCCTTGACCGCGCCGAAGCTGCCGGTCGCGCCGGCCTCCAGCCAGCGCAGGGCGCTCATCTGCCAGCCGGCCGTGAGCTGGCCGGCGCCCGAGGTCAGGTGATCGGCGATGGCGCCGGGAACGAAGCCGAGGGTATCCAGGCCCTGCACCCGTTTCTGGCCGGTGAAATAGAACAGCACGTCATCGCGGTCGTACAGATGGTCCTGCTGCAGCGATTCGATCCGCAGATAGTTGCCGAACACCTCATGAATGCGTGGGAAAAATGCGGCACGGATGGTGCGCGCCTTGTCCGAGGTGTCCAGCAGATAGGCCGTACCCGACGGCCAGCTGCCATCGCTGGCGACCCCGCGGTCGATCAGCACCCTTGCGGCATCGAAATCCAGAGCGGCGATGGACAGGGTGGGGCGCAGATTGTGATCCTGCCAGGGCTGGAGGCTGGGGCTGTTGTAGTACTCGCCCTGCGCCGTCGGGGTGCATTTGCTGCCGCGCTCCGAACACCACTTCTCATCGAAGCCGCCGTAGGCAATGGCGGTGGTGATGGACATGCACTTGACGCGATAGGGTTCCACCCAGGTCAGGGCATAGGCCTGGACGGAATCAGGGGTCTGCGCCGCGATCCGGGCCTGAATGGAGGCGAATTCCCGGTCGCCGATCTGCTTGCGTCCGGTCGGGATGCGTACATGGATCAGGTTCTGCTCGGGGATGTCGCGTGCCTGCCGGTAGTATTCGGCAATGCGTACGCTCAAGGGGTCCTCGTCGTTTACGATCACGCCCAACTCCTGCGGCAGGATGCGGGCCTTGGGCATCAGGATCTCGGGTTTCGCACCCTCCGCCCGGACCTGGGTCGTGACGACAACGAACAGAAGGGTAAGGAATGTGTTGAGTGTACGGATCGCTGATTTTTTCATGGTCCGGGCTTGTACATGATATGCAAACACTTTGCGCCTCTGCGTCTTCGCGTTCTCCGCGTTATTGCCGCAAACGCTAATAATAGTATCGTAGGTCGGATTAGCCCGGAGGGCGTAATCCGACGTCAGTCATTGAGCTGTCGGGTTGCGCTGCACTAACCCAACCTACGAGACTAATAATAGCTCCGCAGCTTCAGTTCCTCCGGACACATGTGCAGGTAGCTCTGGTTGGCGATATAGTCATTCGGAAACCGGCGGAAATGATGATTCAGCAGGGTGATGGGTACAATACGGGGTACCCGTCCCAGTCGGTAGGCTTCGATGAGTTCCAGCAGTTCCTGCTTGTCGTCGCTGTCGAGCTGCCGCTTCAGATAGCCCATCAGGTGATGCAGGACGTTGGTATGGCGTTTGGCCGTGGCGCGCACCTGCAGGGCGCCCATGAATTTCCCGATATAGGCATCCGCCAGTGGGCGCAGCGGTCCCTTGCCGGCATCGGCGACCAGCTGACCGAGTTCCTTGTAATACTTCGGTCCGTGCGCCATCAGCGCCAGCTTGTGGCGGGTGTGAAAATCGATCAGGGCGCGGACGGTCAGTCGCTGCCGGTTGAGTTCCTGCCAGCGCCGCCAGGCGAAGACCCGTTCCAGCCAGTTGTCGCGCAGCATCGGGTCGCCCAGCCGGCCCTCCTCCTCGCAGGGAAGCAGCGGATGGGCGGCCATGAATTCACGCGCATACAGGCCCACGCCCTGGCTGCTAACGCCGCCCTTGTCGGTGTAGAGCTTGACCCGCTCCATGCCGCAACTCGGTGATTTGCTCTTGAAGATGTAGCCGGTGAGGTCCGTCAATTCCCGCGCCTGCCGGCGGCCGTAGCGGACCAGCTTGTCGGTGACGTCGAGGGAGGCATCCTTCACCCCGACCGCGCGCGGCGCCTCCGGCGCGCCCAGCAGCCGGATGGTCGGCCGTGGCACGCCCATGCCGATGGCGACCTCGGGGCAGACCGGCACGAATTCAAAGAACTCGCCCAGGGTGCCCAGGATATAGTTGTCCTGCTTGTGGTTGGCATCGAAACGCACCCGCTGACCGACCAGACAGCTGCTGATGCCGATGCGGATGGGCAGGCGGTCTGTTTCCTCGTGCGGCATGGTCATCCTTCTTTAAAAAGCGCCACGGAATACACGGAAAGCACGGAAAGGATTGTTGCAGAAACCATGCAGTTCCTCCGTAGGTCGGGTTAGCCCGAACGGGCGTAACCCGACGTGCCTGCCGCGAGTGTCGGGTTACGCTGCGCTAACCCGACCTGCATGGCTGGCCCAATCATGGCATGAATTGCGGTTGTCGTAACCGTCATCGTCATCCCCGCGCAGGCGGGGATCCAGTGACCGCAGCGGTATCTGGATTCCCGCCTGCGCGGGGATGACGGGTAAAGTGTCAGACAGAAGCTGGGCTGATTCATTTGTACTGTCCGTGCTTTCCGTGTATTCCGTGGCGCTTTTTGAATCATCTCTCCGCGCCCAGCGCCTTGGCCCGGCGCAGGCGTCCCTGGCGCATGGTGGCGTAGGCCTCGCTGCTCCAGTTGCCGGCCTCCGGCCAGCCGCTGACCTCGTTGCACACGATCTGGGTCAGGGCCTCGATGTGATCGGTGCGTTCGTTCAGTGCCGGGATATACTCGAAGCGCTTGCCGCCGTGCTCCAGGAACAGGGCCTTGTTCTGCATCTGGATCTCCTCCAGCGTCTCCAGGCAGTCGGCGCTGAAGCCGGGGCAGATGACCTGCACCCGTTCCACGCCGGTTTCGGCCCATTCCTTCAGCGTGGCGTCGGTATAGGGTTTCAGCCACTCCTCGCGGCCGAAGCGCGACTGGAAGGCGAGTTGCCACTGGTCCTCGTTCAGCTGCAGCGCCTCGGCCAGCAGCCGCGCGGTCTTGTGGCACTGGCAGTGATAGGGGTCGCCCTGGTCCAGGTAGCGCCGCGGCAGGCCATGAAATGACATCAGCAGACGGGCGTTGTCACGGCCATGCGCCTCCCAGTGCTCGCGCACGCTCGTCGCCAGGGCCTCGATATAGGCATGCTGATCGTGATAGTGGGTGACGAAGCGCAGCGACGGGACCCAGCGCCAGCGCTTGAGGATATCGGTTACGGCGTCGAAGGTGGAGGCGGTGGTGCTGGCCGAGTAGTGCGGATACAGCGGCAGCACCACGATGCGCCGGGCATTGGCCTGGCGCAGTTCCTCCAGGGCCTCGGCGAGTGATGGCTCGCCGTAGCGCATGCCGAGGCTGACCTTGACCGGTCCGGGCAGGCGCGCCAGCAGCTGGGACTCCAGCGCTTCGCGCTGGCGCCGGGCGATGTTGAGCAGGGGCGAGCCGTCTTCCTCCCAGACCGAGGCATAGGCGTGGGCCACCCTGCCTGGGCGGAAGCGCAGGATCACCCCGTGCAGGATCAGCCACCACAGCGGCCGCGGGATCTCCACCACGCGCGGATCCCAGAGGAATTCGGCCAGATATCTGCGCACGGCCCGGGGCGTCGGTGCCGTCGGGGTGCCCAGATTGGTGATCAGTACGCCCAGCCGTTCGTGCGCGTCGTGGTGGAAGTCGGTTTCGCCTAGGTAGCGGTTCATGGGGTCCCTGCCCTGCGCTGTTGGGGTGATGGGTAGGATGGGTGAAGCACAGCGCAACCCATCGTTGTCCGCCGGCCGGGTGATGGGTTACGGCGCCGCGCGCCTTCACCCATCCTACCTGTTGTTCAGGGGAAGTATACCCAAGTGATACAGGCGTCGACACAACGCCGGAGGGGAGCGGAGAGGCGGGATCAGGCCGAGTCGGGCTGGGAGAACCGGTGCTGATCTTCCTCGACGGGATCGGCCAGCAGGTACTGGATCTTGCCGACCTGTTCCAGCCGGCCGTGGAAGGCCTCCAGGCAGCGGGGGTCGAAGTGGGTGCCGTTGTGCCGATCCATGAAGCTGATGGCCTCGCGCGGGGTCCAGGCCTGCTTGTAGGGGCGGTTCGAGGTCAGGGCGTCGTAGACATCGGCCACCGCCACGATGCGGGCGGCCAGCGGGATCTCGTCGCCGCGCAGACCGTTGGGATAGCCGGTGCCGTTGAACTTCTCGTGATGGCCCAGGGCGATGACCGCCCCCATCTGCAGGAACTGGGAGGGGCTGTCCTTGAGAATCTCGTAGCCGATGACCGTGTGCTGCTTCATGATCTCGAATTCTTCCATCGGCAGTTTGCCCGGCTTGAGCAGGATCTCGTCGGGGATGCCGATCTTGCCGATGTCGTGCATGGGCGCGGCCAGTTCGATGATCTCGCAGTCCTCGCGCGACAGCCCCAGTTCCTCGGCGATCAGCCGGGCGTACTTGGCCATGCGGATGACGTGGTTGCCGGTTTCCTCGTCACGGTACTCGCCGGCCTTCGCCAGTCGCAGCAGGGTTTCCTGCTCGCGCACCCGGATGGCGCTGGTGGCTTCGGAGACCTGTTTCTCGAGCCAGTGGTTGCGGTCGCGGATGATCTTGTGCTGGCTGAACTGGGTGAGCAGGTTGCGGCAGCGCACCCGGCACTCGATATGGTCGATGGGTTCGATCAGGGAATCGGTGGCGCCGGCATCGAGGGCGGAGTAGCGGGCGTACTTGTCGTTGTATTCGGTGAGGATGATCAGGGGGAGGTGGGCGCAGTTGGGAAGTTCCCGGACCCGGCGGATGAATTCCACACCGGTGATCTCCGGCAGATCGTAGCGGGTGATCACCAGGTCGGCCGCATGCCAGGTCAGCCAGCGAATGGCCTCATGCGGATTCAGGAAGGCCTCCACGCGCATCTGATGCTGGAACGTGTGTGCCAGCTCGGTCAGCGTGGTGCGGCTTTCTGACTGATCGTCGACAATCAGAACGGTTGGCATCGAGTTTCCTGTGCCAGTTTTTGTTATCGGGCTCCCCGGACGCCCCCCTTGCTGCATGCGTCCTGACCCGTGGGGAACCTGCGTTTCCTTCCTTGTGCCGCCTGTTAGCGGGTACTCCTCCCTGTGCCTGTGAAGAATACGAGATATCTGATTGATAATGCAACCCGTAGGTCGATACTTACACAGGCAAGAGGAAATATCGGACAGAAGGCGCTGATCCTTGAATAAAAAAACGCCGCGGCCCGGGTGCGGGCGACGCGGCGTTGTCAGGCCTGGCCGATGCTCAGAGTGCGGCGATTTTTTCCTTCTGTGCCATGAGGTTGGCGAGTGCGGTTCGAGCCTCTTCTGCCTTTTCGCGCTCCTTCTGCACCACGGCTTCGGGGGCCTTGTTGACGAAGTTCCCGTTCTCGAGTTTTTTCGAGACACGCTCCAGATCCTGCTCTTTTTTCTCAATTTCCTTTGCCAGTCGCTCCAGTTCGGCGGCCTTGTCGATGAGTCCGGCAAGCGGGATCAGCACCTTCATTTCGCCCACCAGCGCGGTGGCGGCCTCGGGCGGCTCGGCCTCCGGTGCCAGCGGGGTAATGGATTCGGTGCGGGCCAGGAACTCGAGGTAGTGACGGTTGGATTCCAGTCGGGCGCGGTCCGCAGCGGAGCTGTTCTCCAGTACCACCGGCAGCGGCTGGGAGGGTTTGAGGTCGTAGCCGGAGCGGATCCTGCGCACGCCCAGGATGAACTGCATGACCCAGTCCATGTCCTCGATGGCGGCGGTGTCCACCAGGCCGTCATCCGGTTCCGGAAAGGGCTGGCGCATGACGGTCTCGCCGGCGACCCCGGCCAGCGGCGCGACCCGCTGCCAGATCTCCTCGGTGATGAAGGGCATCAACGGGTGGGCCAGGCGCAGCAGGGTCTCCAGTACCTGCACCAGGGTGCGGCGGGTGCCGCGCTGGCGCGCGGCGGGGCTGTCCGGGTGGGTCAGCACCGGTTTGGACAGTTCCAGATACCAGTCGCAGTATTCGTTCCAGGTGAATTCGTAGATGGCCTGGGCGGCATGGTCGAGCCGGTAGGTGCGGATCGACTCGATCACCTCCTGTTCGGCCTGCTGCAGCCGGGCCAGGATCCAGCGGTCGGCCACGGTGAGCTCGACTTCCTTCTCCTCCAGTTGACCGCAGTCCTGACCCTCGGTGTTCATCAGCACGTAGCGGGCGGCGTTCCACAGCTTGTTGCAGAAGTTGCGGTAGCCCTCGATGCGGCCGAGGTCGAAGTTGATGTCGCGCCCGGTGGAGGCCAGCGCCGCGAAGGTGAAGCGCAGGGCGTCGGTGCCGAAGGCGGGGATGCCGTCGGGGAAGTCCCGGCGGGTCTGCTGCTCGATCTTTTTCGCCATCTGCGGCTGCATCAGGCCGCGGGTGCGCTTTTCCACCAGGGCGTCGAGTTCGATGCCGTCGATCAGATCGATGGGGTCAAGCACATTGCCCTTGGACTTGGACATCTTCTGGCCGTGGGCGTCGCGCACCAGGCCGTGGATGTAGACCTCGCGGAAGGGCACGTCCTGCATGAAGTACTGGCCCATCATCACCATGCGCGCGACCCAGAAGAAGATGATGTCGAAGCCGGTGACCAGCACCGAGGTCGGGTACCAGGTCTGCAGCGCCTGGGTCCGCCCGGGCCAGCCCAGGGTGGAGAAGGGCCACAGGGCGGAGGAGAACCAGGTGTCGAGCACGTCGCTGTCCTGCTCCAGTGCCACGTCGGCGTCGAGCTTGTACTTCTCCCGCGCCTCTTCCTCGCTGCGGGCGACGTAGCCGTTGCCGGCCTCGTCGTACCAGCAGGGGATGCGGTGGCCCCACCAGATCTGGCGCGAGATGCACCAGTCCTGGATGTTGCGCATCCACTCGTAATAGGTGTTCTTCCAGTTGTCCGGCACGAAGCGGATGCGGCCGGATTCCACCGCCTCGATGGCCGGCAGGGTGATGCGTGCCCGGCCGCCGGGGCGGCCGTCGGCCTGCTCATCGCGGGTCAGGTCCACGAACCACTGGTCGGTGAGGTAGGGCTCGATGACCACGCCGGAGCGGTCGCCTCTGGGGACCATCAGTTTGTGGTCGTCGATCTTCTCCAGCAGGCCGAGTTCCTTCAGATCATGGATGATGGCGTCGCGGGCCTCGTAGCGGTCCAGGCCGCGGTATTTCTCCGGCCCGTTGGCGTTGATGGCCGCATCCACGGTGAAGATGTTGATCAGGGGCAGGTCGTGGCGGCGGCCGACCTCGTAGTCGTTGAAGTCATGCGCCGGGGTGATCTTCACGCAGCCGCTGCCGAACTCGGGGTCGACATAGTCGTCGGCGATGACCGGGATCTCGCGCCCGGTCAGCGGCAGGGCAATGGTCTTGCCGATGAGGTTGCGGTAGCGTTCGTCCTCCGGGTGCACCGCCACGGCGGTATCGCCGAGCATGGTCTCCGGCCGGGTGGTGGCGACGATGACGTGCCCGGAGCCGTCAGCCAGCGGGTAGCGCATGTGCCACATATGGCCCTGCTCCTCCTCGGAGATGACCTCCAGATCGGAAACAGCGGTGTGCAGCACCGGGTCCCAGTTCACCAGCCGCTGGCCGCGATAGATCAGGCCGTCCTCGTACAGCCGGACAAACACCTCGCGCACGGCCTCCGACAGCCCTGCGTCCATGGTGAAGCGCTCGCGCGACCAGTCCAGCGAGGCGCCCATGCGCCGCAGCTGGCGGGTGATGGTGTTGCCGGACTCGGCCTTCCACTCCCAGATGCGTTTGATGAAGGCCTCGCGGCCCAGGTCGTGGCGGGTCCTGCCCTCGGCGTTGAGCTGACGCTCGACCACCATCTGGGTGGCGATGCCGGCGTGGTCGGAGCCGGCCTGCCACAGGGTATTGTCGCCGCGCATGCGGTGGAAGCGGGTCAGGGCATCCATGATGGTGTCCTGGAAGGCGTGGCCCATGTGCAGGCTGCCGGTGACGTTGGGCGGCGGGATCATGATGCAGAAGGGCGTGCCCTCGCCGCCGGGGGCGAAATAACCCTTGTCCTCCCAGGTCTGGTACCAGCGCTGCTCGATGGCGTGGGGGCTGTAGGTCTTGTCCATGGATCCGACGTCTCCGGGCCGTTGCGGGCAAAGGCGGGATTATACAGGCGGGAGGTGCAGGGCGTGAAACCCGGGATGGCCACGAAACCCACGAAAATCTCCGGTCATGCATTGCCGGGCGCGCCGAGCCACGACAATGGCAGGGAAATCTTTGTGTGCTTTATGTTCCAGTGTTGCTTAGGGGCTCACAGCTTGTGCGAGTGCAGGGGGTAGCCGCGCTCCTGGTAGAAACGGTAGCGCTCGCGGCCGCCGGTGAGCAGCTCCGGCTGCTGGTCGAGGACCTCGGCCAGGCGGGCGAAGCGGCTGAAGAAGGTCGGGACCTCCGGCGCCAGATTGATCAGCAGATCGGTGTGGGTCTGCGGCTCGCGGTCATGGCCGATCAGGACCGGCGGCGGAAACGCTCCGGGGTCGGCGTCGGCCAGGGCATGGGGCAGGAAGCTGCCGGCGCGGAAGGTCCAGAGCAGTTCGTCCAGTTCCCGCGCCGCGGCATCGGAGCCGGTGTGGATGAAGATGCGGTAGTCCTGCTGCCAGGCCTTCTCCGCCAGTTTGCAGGCAAACAGGGCCCGTTCGCGTTCGGCGGCCTGGGGCAGGATGTAGAAATCGATCCTTGTCATGCTTCAGTCGTTGAGCCTGGTTGAAACCTCAACGCAGAGACGCAGAGGCGCAAAGGCCGCATGGAAATCATATGTAATTCCGTCATCCCGGCGAAGGCCGGGATCCAGATGCCGCTGCGGTCACTGGATTACTCGCTGCGTTCGCCCTTCGGGCCGCCCTACGGGCGTTCAACGCGCTCCGCGCTTTTGTCCCGCCTTCGCGGGAATGACGGAGAAACTGAAATCCTGCCGATTCAAGCGCCACTCATATTTACTCTGACTTCGCGCCTCTGCGTCTCTGCGTTGAAAAGATCTACTTATCCGCCACCCGATCCAGCAGATACTGGGTCAGCAGCGGCACCGGGCGGCCGGTCGCGCCCTTCTCCTTGCCCTGTTTCCAGGCCACGCCGGCGATGTCCAGATGGGCCCAGTGGTACTTCTTGGTGAACCGGGACAGGAAGCAGGCGGCGGTGATGGTGCCGGCCTCGCGGCCGCCGATGTTGGCCATGTCGGCGAAGTTGCTGTCGAGCTGACCCTGGTAGTCGTCCCACAGCGGCAGCTGCCAGGCGCGGTCGGAGGCGGCCTCGCCCGCCTGCAGCAGGTCGTGCGCCAGCGACGGCTGGTTGCTCAGCAGACCGGCGGCGTGGCTGCCCAGGGCGATGACGCAGGCGCCGGTCAGGGTGGCGATGTCGATCACCGCGTCCGGCTCGAAGCGCTCGGCGTAGGTCAGGGCGTCGCACAGGATCAGCCGGCCCTCGGCGTCGGTGTTGAGGATCTCGATGGTCTGGCCGGACAGACTGGTGACGATGTCGCCCGGCTTGATCGCCTTGCCGCTGGGCATGTTGTCGGTGGCGGGGATGACGCCGATCACGTTGAGCGGCAGTTCCATCCGGATCACCGCGGCCAGGGTGCCGAGCACGCTCGCCGCCCCGCACATGTCGAACTTCATCTCGTCCATGGCCGCGCCGGGCTTGAGCGAGATGCCGCCGGTGTCGAAGGTCACGCCCTTGCCCACCAGTACCACCGGCTTGTCGCCCTTCTTCCCGCCCTGATATTCCAGGGTGATGAGTTTCGGCGGCTCGTCCGTGCCGCGCGCCACGGCCAGCAGGGCGCCCATGCCGAGCTTCTCCATGTCCTTGCGGTCCAGTACCGTGGCCTTGACCTTGCGCCTGCCCTTGGCCAGTTCGCGGGCCTGGTCGCCGAGATAGGTCGGGGTGCAGATGTTGCCGGGGAGGTTGCCAAGCTCGCGGGCCAGGCGCACGCCGGCGGCGATGGCCTGGCCCTCGGTGATGGCGGCCTGGGCGTTAGCGGCGTCTTTCTTGTCGGTCACGCCCAGCGCGAGTTTGCGCAGGGGGCGGCGGACCTTGTCCTTTTCGCTCTTCAGCTGGTCGAAGACATAGAGCGCGGCCTCGGTCGCCTCGACGATCTGGCGCAGCTTCCAGTGCGTATCCCGGCCCTTGACGTGCAGGTCGGCCAGGTAGCTGACCGCGTCAGAGGCCCCAGTCTCGTTCAGACGCTGCGCCGCGGCCGCCACCGCGTTGCGGTATTTGGTCGTATCGAGTTCACGTTCCTGACCGCAGCCGACCAGCAGCAGGCGTTGGCAAGCGGTGCCGGGCACGTCGTGCAGCAGCAGGGTCTGGCCGCACCTGCCGTCCATGTCGCCGCGCTTGAGGACGTTTTTCAGATAGCCGCCGGCGGCCTTGTCCAGGCTGCGGGCCGCCGGAGACAGGCGCCGGGACTCATACACGCCTACCACCAGACAGGCGGTGCGCTGCTTCTCGGGGCTGCCGCTTTTGACGCTGAATTCCATGCTTGACTCCACTGGGTTGTGCTCGCTGGCCGGGCAGGCCGCGATGGCGGTATGATGCGGGCACGCGCATCGCCTGGACCTGACTCACCAGTCTACTGGAAGCGATGTGAATTTACACCGGGGGCATGGGGCCCGTCGGGCTCCCGGTCCGCCCTTCCCGAAACCGCCCGATGCTGTCAGTCCTCGATCGCTACCTGCTCAAGGAGGTCATTGCCAACTGGCTGGCGGTGATGCTGGTGCTGTGGGCCATCGTGGTCACCAACCGCCTGGTGCGCTACCTGGGCGAGGCGGCGGCCGGCGAGCTGGCCGGCAGTATGATCCTCACCCTGATCGGGCTGAAATCAGTGGCCTATCTCGCCACCCTGGTGCCGCTGTCGCTCTATCTCGGGGTGGTGCTCGCGCTCGGGCGCTTGTATCGGGACAGTGAAATGACCGCGCTGGCGGCATGCGGCGTGGGGTATCGCCGGCTGTACCGCCCGTTGCTGGTGCTGGCCGGGCTGGTTGCCGGCGTCCTGCTGCTGTTCACCCTGCTGGTGGTGCCGCGCACGGCGGAACTGGCCTACCGGGTCGAGGCCGATGCCGAGCACCGGGCCACCATCGAGGCGGTCAGCGCCGGGCGCTTCCAGGAGGCACGGGGTGGACGCCTTGTGCTCTATGCGCGCGAGGTCGCCGCCGACGCCAGTCACCTCAGGCAGGTGTTCGTGCGCAATCTGCAGACCGATCCCCCCATGCTGGTGACTGCCGCCAGGGCCCGGCCCGAGCGTGATCCGGATACCGGCGTGCGCTACCTGGTGCTGGAGGACGGCCAGCGCTACCAGGGTTTTCCCGGGGATCCGGTGTTCCGGGTGCTTGAATTCGAACGCCACGGTATCCGCATGGATCAGGACGCCCGGCCCGAGGTCCGCCTCAAGCAGGATGCGGTGCCGACCGGTGAGCTGCTGGCCGGGGGCGGCCCGCGGGAACTGGCCGAACTGCACTGGCGCATCGCCCTGCCGCTGGCCGTGGTGGTACTGCTGATACTGGCCGTGCCGCTCAGCCGCACCAGTCCCCGGCAGGGGCGCTATGCCCGGCTGTTCCTCGCCATTCTGCTGTTTATCATCTATTACAACCTGCTGGGCACGGCCCGGATGTGGCTGGAGAAGGGCCAGCTCCCGGGGCTGATCGGTCTGTGGTGGGTGCACCTGCTGCCACTGGCTGCGGCGGGGTGGCTGTTCCGGCGGATGCGGCCGCGCCTGCCCCGGAGGGCATCGGCATGAAGGTGCTGGATCGCTATCTCGGGCGGGTGGTGATCCTCGCCAGTCTGCTGGCGCTGCTGGTGCTGCTGGCAGTCGACCTCTTCTTCGGTTTCATCAACGAGATCCAGGACATCGGCCGTGGCAGCTACGGTCTGGGCGACGTGCTGATCTACCTGGGGTTGAGTGTGCCCGGGCGCATCCATGAACTGTTTCCGATGGCGGCCCTGCTCGGCACCCTGCTGGGGCTGGGCAATCTGGCCGCCGGGCACGAACTGGTGGCGATCCGTGCCGCCGGCGTCTCGGTGGGACGGATCCTGCTGGGCGTGATGAAGGCCGGCCTGGTACTGCTGGTGCTGGCCGGCGGCATCGGCGAGTGGATCGCGCCGGCGGCCGATCGGATGGCGCAGCAGCAGCGCGGCCAGGCCCAGAGTCAGCGCATCACCCATTTCAGCCCCTACGGCTTCTGGGCCCGGGACGGGAATCTGTTCATCCGCATCCGTGAGGTTCACCCCGATGGCCGCCTGGGCAGCCTCGAGGTATTCCAGTTGGGTGAGGATGGTCGGCTGGCATCGGCCTATCGCGCCCGTACGGCCGAGCATGCCGACGGCCGCTGGCACCTGCAGGGCGTGGCCGGCGGCCGTATCGGGGAAGGGCGGCTGCAGCTGGTGCAGGAGAGCCGGCTGCAGCTGGAGACATTGCTCGATCCGGCGTTGCTGAACGTCGTCATGATCGAGCCCGGCAGCCTGTCGGCACGCGATCTGTATCGCTATGTCGAGTACCGGCGTCAGAACGCGCTCGAGACCGCCCGCTACGAACTGGCCCTGTGGCAGCGGCTGGTCGCACCCTTCACCTCGCTGGTGATGCTGTTTCTGGCGGTGCCTTTCGTGTTCGGTCCGTTGCGGGATCGGGGCGCCGGTCAGCGGCTGCTGGTCGGAGTGCTGGTGGGGCTGGGGTATTACCTGCTGAGCCAGACCCTGAGCCATAGCGGGCAGGTCTATGGTCTGCCGCCGCTGTTGAGCGTGCTGGCCCCGCCGTTGCTGTTCCTGGTCTGGGGGGCGATTCAGTTGCGGCGTGTGGGCGGGTGAGTGGCGGGCGGGCCGCGGGTGCCTTGCGTTGCCCGGGTCCGGGCGCCGACCCATCAGTGCTTCTTCGGCAGGACGACGATCACGGTTTCCGAGAAACGGTCGTGCCAGGTGTTGCGCTCCCGATCCAGCAACAGCCACAGATAGCCCGCTCCAGCGGCCAGCAGTGACACCCAGGCCATCAGGTAACGCAGCATGGCCTGACCCCAGCTGATGGGGTGACCGTCCCGCCTCTGCACCCGCAGTCGCCAGGCGCGCATGCCCAGCGTCTGGCCGCCGTGGATCCAGAACCAGGCGAAGAACAGGAACAGCACCAGGAACAGGTAGGCCGTGAACAGCGGATTGCCGGCGGCGACCGCCTCGCCGCCGGTCAGCGGCAGTACCAGCGCTGCGGCCAGGAACAGCACGGCGCCTGCCAGCAGGCTGTCATACAGGATGGCGGCGAGGCGACGCAGGAGGCCGGCGCGAGGGAGATCGGCATCGACGGGGTGCATGCGGGCTTTAGCGGATCAGACAAAGGATACATTGTTAGCAGAACCCCCGTTGCATCGCAACCGTGACACCTCCCGCGTTTTTGTGTAAACAGAGAGATACAAACACGATAAACAATTACAACGATAGCGAGAGGGAGGTGACATGTCTCTGGTAGCCGATCTGGCCGAGATGCCGGGCGTTATCGCTGCGGGTGAATATTCCTATCGCGGTGACCGCTTCTCCTACAAGGGCCAGCTGACCGAGGAATACGCCCGTATGGCCTCGATCATGTGCCGGGCCACCACCATGGGCGTGCACATGCAGACCGACATCCTGGCGAGTTTTCGTGCCAATACCGGCGTTGACCCTTCCCGTGGCTGGGTGGTCAAGGGGCCGCGTTTCACGGTCTGCGTGCTCTACAACGTCTTCTGTTTCATGGATAACACCAGCGGATCGCTAAATGAAGTTATGAGTCACATGAGTGACGCGCTGGCTGATGCCACGGACGATCTCATCTGATCGCTGTCTGATTGCCGGACACAAACCAATAATATGCGAGGGGAAGGCATGAACGATCTGAGCAAACTGATGCAGCTCAACGGCGCCCTGGCCGCCTTTTGTTTCAATGACCGCGGCGAACTGGCTGAGCACAATATTGCCGAAGGCAGCAATCTGGATGCCGAGGTGCTGGATCTGCTGGCCCATGTGCTGGTGGCCAATACCGCCATCGCCACCATGCAGGCCAGAGGCTGGGAGAAGACGACCGGCCAGTCCGGTTTCTATCCCATCGAGGGTTTCACCATGATCGGCTTCGACTGGTCGGCGGTCGCCCGCGGCAACTGCGGTGTGGTGCTGCAGAATGACCAGGCCGATTACGAAGCGGCCTTTGACGCTTTGTCGGCGTAGGGGGGCTCATGCTCAAGCGATTACTTGCGCTGGACGGGGTCAATGCCATCTGCCAGTTCCGCGACGATGGCGCCTTCGTGGAAGGCTACGGCCTGCTGGATCAGCCACAGATGGAACACCTGGCGCGCTTCGCGCTGGAGTACAAGCGCATCGTGCAGGGCAATGCCGATCAGCTGTCGATGTTCACCCAGATGCGCGGCTGGACGCCGCCGCGCGGCTGGATCGTGCGCGCCGCGCAGGGCACGGTGTGCAGCGTGGGCAATCTGGTCTGTCTGGTGGACACGGCGGAAGGCTCGGTCAACGAGGTGATGCAGGAGCTCAACGAGGCCGCCACTTATTGAGGGAAGATGGCGCTCCCTAGGGGTTTCGAACCCCTGTTACCGGCGTGAGAGGCCGGTGTCCTAGGCCACTAGACGAAGGGAGCGACGCTGTCCGCGTCCTGCGGGGCAGGACGCAGGTGGTGTATTATACGCGGAGTCGGCGGGGAAACAATCACCGCTGTCGGGTCGTGCGTGCCGGACAGGCCCCGGCCGGTTGCATTCGATTTAGAAGGATCCATCCACTATCAGCGCTCAGTCACTCAATATCATCCCGCGTCCGGAACACGGGATCTCGCGCTCCCTGATCAGCCCCAACGCCCTCAAGGTGCTCAACCGGCTGAACCAGGCCGGGTTCCGGGCCTGCCTGGTCGGCGGCGGGGTGCGCGACCTGCTGCTGGGCCGCGAGCCCAAGGATTTCGATGTCGCCACGGATGCCACCCCGGAGCAGATCCGCCAGCAGTTCCGCAACTGTCGCCTGATCGGTCGCCGTTTCCGCCTGGCCCATGTGCTGTTCGGGCGCGAGGTGATCGAGGTGGCGACCTTCCGTGCCGCTTCCGATCCGGACGAGGACGACGAGACCCAGGTCAACGATGCCGGGCGGCTGCTGCGCGACAATGTCTACGGCAGCATCGAAGAGGACGCGTGGCGGCGTGATTTCACCGTCAATGCCCTGTATTACGATATCAGCGACTTCAGCATCCGCGATTATGTCGGCGGCATGGAGGATCTGGAGGCCGGCCGGCTGCGCATCATCGGCGATCCGGAGGCGCGCTTTCGCGAAGACCCGGTGCGCATGCTGCGTGCGGTGCGCTTTGCCGCCAAGCTCGGCTTCACCCTGGACCCCGAACTGCAGGCGCTGATCCCCCGACTGGCCCCCCTGCTGCACGATATCGCCCCGGCGCGCCTCTACGAGGAGGTGCTCAAGCTGTTCCACGGCGGGGTGGCGCTCAATACCTTCGAAATGCTGCGTCACTATCACCTGTTCGAGCCCCTGTTCCCGCTGACCGAGGCGGTGCTGGCCGAGGAGGAGAATCACTTTCCCCACACCCTGATCAGTCATGCCCTGGCCAATACCGATGCCCGGGTGGCCGAGGGCAAACCGGTGACGCCGGCCTTCATGTTCGCCGCCCTGCTGTGGGAACCGATGCGCCGTGAGATGCCCGACCTGGATCAACCCGACATGAGCGAGATCCAGGCGATCCAGATCGGCGGCGCGCGGGTGGTCACGCAGCAGGCACGGCATGTTTCCATCCCCAAGCGGTTCAGTCTGCCGATGCGCGAGATCTGGTCGCTGCAGCCGCGGTTCCAGCGCCGCCAGGGCCGCCGGGCCCTGCAACTGCTGGAGCATCCGCGCTTCCGCGCCGCCTATGACTTTCTGCTGCTGCGGTGCGCCGCCGGCGAGGTGGAGCAGGAACTGTGCGACTGGTGGACCGAGATCCAGACGCAGGCGCCGGAGGCGCGCGCCGAGCGGGTGACCGCAGGTCGCCCGCGCAAACGCCGCCGGCCGCGGCGGCGCAAGCCCAGATCCGAGCATGGGTGAGATCGATACCGCGACCGCCTGGATCGGCCTCGGCAGCAATCTCGACGACCCGGTGGCGCAGGTCAGCCGTGCCCTGGATGAGCTCGACGCCATCGAGGCGACCTACCTGCTGCACGCATCCAGCCTCTATGCCAGTCCACCCATGGGACCGCCCGACCAGCCCGAGTATGTCAACGCCGTGGCCGGCCTGCTCACCACGCTGGCGCCGGAGGCGCTGCTGGATGCTCTGCAGGCGATCGAACAGGCCCACGGCCGGGTACGCACCGGGGAGCGCTGGGGACCGCGGACCCTGGACCTGGATCTGCTGCTCTACGCTGACCTGCAACTGGAAACCGCACGCCTGAGCGTGCCGCATCCCGGGCTGCGCCAGCGTGCCTTCGTGCTGCATCCGCTGGCCGAGGTCGCCCCGGAACTGGTGGTGCCGGGACTCGGGCGCGTGCTCGAACTGGCGCGGGCCTGCCCGGCCGACGGGCTGCGCTGCATCGGCAGGGCGGGCCTGTCATAATGAGCGCCAACCCTGGATATCGAACTGGAGTCATGCAGGAACAACGCCCGGACTATATTGTGGTGGAGGGCCCCATCGGCGTCGGCAAGACCAGCCTGGCGCAGCGGCTGGCCGAGAGCTTCGGTTGTGACCTGCTGCTGGAAGGCGCCGACGACAACCCCTTTCTCGAGCGCTTCTACCGCAATCCCAGGGAAGGCGCCCTGCCGACCCAGCTGTTCTTCCTGCTGCAGCGTGCCCAGCAGATGCAGGCACTGCGCCAGGCGGACATGTTCCAACCGGTGCGGGTGGCGGACTTTCTGATCGAGAAGGACCGGCTGTTCGCCCAGCTTACCCTGGACGAGCAGGAGTACCGGCTCTATGACCAGGTCTACTCGCATCTCACCCTGGATGCGCCCAGCCCCGACCTGGTGATCTATCTTCAGGCACCGGTGGAGGTGCTGCTCAAACGCATCCACAAGCGTGCCCGGCCGCACGAGCGCAGCATCGACGCTGCCTACCTGGAACGGCTGTCCGAGGGTTATATGCGCTTTTTCTATGATTACGAGGCCGCGCCCCTGCTGATCGTCAACGCCGAGCACATCGACCTGGTCAACAGCGACGAGGACTACCAGGCGCTGCTGGAGCAGGTGCACCGGGTGCGGCGCGGTCGGCACTATTTCAATCCCATGCCGGTGAGCCTGTGAGTACGCGTACCCTGGAACAGCTGCAGGCGATGAAGCGTGCGGGCGAGAAGATCGCCTGCCTGACCGCCTACGATGCCAGTTTCGCCCACTGGCTGGATGCCGCCGATGTGGACATCGCCCTGGTCGGCGATTCCCTGGGTATGGTGGTGCAGGGGCAGGCGTCCACCCTGCCGGTGACGGTCGAACAGATGGTCTATCACGCCGCCTGCGTGGCCCGCGGCTGTCGCCAGGCCTATCGTATTGTCGATATGCCCTACAAAAGCTACGACACCCCCGAGCATGCCCTGACCAATGCCCGCCGGCTGCTTCAGGGCGGGGAGGCGATGATGGTCAAGCTGGAGGGCGGGGCGCCGGCGCAGCTGGCGGTCATCGAGTCCCTGCTCGGGGCCGGCATTCCGGTCTGCGGCCATCTGGGGCTGCTGCCCCAGTCGGTGCGCGAACCCGGCGGCTACCGGGTGCAGGGGCGCGAGCCCGAAGCCGCCGAACGCATTCTGAATCAGGCGCAGGCGCTGGAGCGGGCCGGTGTCGGTCTGCTGATCCTGGAGGCGGTGCCGGCGGCACTGGGGCGACGCGTCAGCGAGGCCCTGCAGATCCCGGTCATCGGCATCGGCGCCGGCGTGCATTGCGACGGTCAGGTGCTGGTCCTGTACGACCTGCTCGGCATTACCCCGGGGAAGCGGCCCCGATTCAGCCGCGACTTCCTGGCCGGCGCCGGCTCCGTCGAGGCCGCACTGCGGGCCTATGTGCAGGCGGTGAAGGCGGGCGAGTTCCCGTCCGCGGCGGAGAGTTTCAACTAGGTATGAATCCGTAGGATGGGTGAAGGCGGGAACGCCGTAACCCATCGCTGTCCGGCGAGGGATGGGTTGCGCTTCGCTCCACCCACCCTACAGTGCGTAGGATGGGTGGAAGCGCGTAGCGCTGCAACCCATCGGCATCACGGGCGACGATGGGTTGCGCTTTGCTCCACCCATCCTACAGGTTACCGATTGGTTCGATCTGGCATGAAAACAGTCAATACTGTAGAAGCGCTGCGGGAACAGATCCGCGCCTGGCGCGGCACCGGCGCGCGCATCGGCTTCGTACCCACCATGGGTAACCTGCATGCCGGGCACCTGTCGCTGGTCGAACAGGCCCGGCGCGACGCCGATCGCGTGGTGGTCAGCGTGTTCGTCAATCCCATGCAGTTCGGGCCCGGCGAGGACTACGACAGCTACCCGCGTACCCTGGACGCGGACCGCGCCCGGCTGGAGGCGGCCGGTGCCGATCTGCTGTTCGCGCCGCCGGTGGAGGAGGTCTACCCGGTGCCGCTGGTGGAGATGACCCGGGTCGAGGTGCCGGAGGTCGGTTCCATTCTCTGTGGCCGGTTCCGGCCGGGCTTCTTCGCCGGCGTGGCGACGGTGGTGACCAAGCTGTTCAATATGGTCCAGCCCGATCTGGCCGTGTTCGGGGAAAAGGACTACCAGCAGTTGATCGTCATCCGCCGGCTGGTGCGCGATCTCAGCCTGCCGATCCGGATTGAGGGCGCCGCCACGTTGCGTGAGCCCGACGGCCTGGCCATGAGTTCGCGCAATGCCTACCTCACGCCGGCCGAGCGCGAGGTCGCTCCGCAGCTGCATCATGTCCTGGAGGGGCTGATTGCCGCCCTGGGAGCGGGCGATCGCGACTTTCCCGCGCTCGAGCAGCAGGGCATGCAACAACTCGAACTTGCCGGCTTCCGCCCCGATTATGTCAGTATCCGCCGGGCTGCGGACCTGAGCGTGCCCGACCGCGAGGAGGCGGAACTGGTGGTGCTGGCCGCGGCCTGGCTGGGCCGTGCCCGTCTGATCGACAACCTGCGCACCGCCCCGGGGACGGACAGGGCCTGAGGCCGATTGCGCCATTCGGGAGGATGGGCGATAATTCCCTTCCCCACGAATCCTGCACTACATTCCCATGCACCTGACCCTGCTCAAATCCAAGCTGCACCAGGCCCGAGTGACGCACGCCGAACTCGAATACGAGGGTTCCTGCGCCATCGACGCCGCCCTGCTGGAGGCGGCGGGCATCCGCGAGTACGAGCAGATCCAGATCTACAACCTGGCCAACGGCGAGCGCTTCATCACCTACGCCATCCGGGCCCAGGAAGGGTCGGGGATCATTTCCGTCAATGGCGCCGCCGCCCACAAGGCCGCTCCCGGCGACCGGGTGATCATCTGCACCTACGCCATCCTGGACACGGCCGAGGCCGCCGGTTTCAAGCCCACCCTGATCTACCTCGACGCCGACAACCGCATCAGCCGCACCGGCCACGACATCCCCGTTCAGGTCGCCTGACGTTTGCTGGTCCCCTGGTCGCGTTTTTTTCAACGCAGAGGCGCCAAGGCGCAGAGGACGCAAAGGGAAATCCTTTTGTAGGTTGGGCTTCGCTGCGCTCAGCCCAACCTACGACACTCCAGAAACATTTGAATATCTCTGCGTCTCCGCGCCTCTGCGTTGAATAATCCTCCAATCCCACCCGATTTTCAGCCTGGTTTCAGCCAGCCCCCGCATACTGGGCCCCACTGAAACAGGAGGGCTGAATCATGCAATCCGATACCATCAAGGTCTGGGACCCGCTGGTCCGGGTGTTCCACTGGACCCTGGTCCTGGCCTTTTTCACCGCCTATCTGACCGAGGACGACTGGCTGGATCTGCATACCCTGGCCGGCTACACCGTGCTGGGACTGGTCGCTTTCCGGCTGCTGTGGGGGCTGATCGGCACCCGCCATGCGCGCTTCGGCGACTTCGTGAAGCGGCCGCATGAGGTGCTGACTTATATTAAGGAAGTCCTGACCCTGCATCCCCGGCGCTACCTGGGCCACAACCCGGCCGGCGGTCTGATGATCGTGCTGCTGCTGGCGAGCCTGCTGGCCACCACCGGCTTCGGTCTGGCTGTCTATGCGGCCGAGGAGGGCGCGGGACCGCTGGCGGGCATGCTTATCGGCGTCAGTGAGAGCACCGGGCATCTGTTCGAAGAGGTGCACGAGTTCTTCGCCAACTTCACCCTGTTCCTGGTCGCGGTGCATGTGGCCGGCGTGATCATCGAAAGCCTGTTGCACGGCGAGAACCTGGTGCGGTCCATGGTGACCGGACGCAAGCCGGCGCCCTGAATGCGCCACAACATCCACGAAATTCCATCTGCCAGGGAGTGCAACCGTCACAGGGATGTGAGCAACTCTGACTGGAGGTACGCAAGCATGACGAATATGATCAAGAAGGCATCACTTCCCCTGGTTATCAGCCTGCTGCTGGCAGGGGGCGGACCGGCGCTGGCCGATGATCACGACGAGATCAGGGAGCTGGTGCGACAGGGGCAGATCCTCCCCCTGCAGACGGTGCTCGAGCGCTCCGGCATCAACCAGACCGGCCAGCTGCTGGAGGCCGAACTGGAGAAGGAGGACGGAATCTGGGTTTACGAACTGGAGGTGCTGCGTGACGACGGCCGGGTATACGACATGTATTATGATGCCAGGACCGGTGAGCCTCTGCCGGAGTTCGATGACGACTGAGTCCGTCAATATCGTGTTGAAGGAGTACCAGGGCCTGTTAACACTAATCTCATCGTCTCTGTTGTGCCTGAAAAAGCGCCAATCGATACCCATAGGGCATAAATACTCATAGGGCATGAAGGCGCGAGGAGGGTAGTTTGGTGATTCCAAATAAGCGAGAGTCTGCTCCGCGAGCGCAGCGAGTGTTGTGGGTACGAGCAACGACGAGTGGTGCTTTTTCAGGCGCAACCCGCAGGGCTGGGGCTGATTTCCCGCCCAGCGGCGTTATCATTCGCTCATGTAGAGTGACTACACATCGCTCATTCTGCCTTGCTGGACGAAAAATCAGCCCCAGCAGAGGCAATGAGATTAGTGTTAACAGGCCCTAATGCGCCTGCTGCTGGTCGAGGACGACGCGTCGCTGGCCGGCCGCCTCAGGCAGGACCTGCAGGCGGCCGGCTATGCCGTCGATCACTGCGACAACGGCATCGACGCCGAGCACCTGGGCCTGGAAGAGCCCTATGATGCGGTGATACTCGACCTGGGGCTGCCGGGACGCAGCGGACTGGAGGTGCTGGGCCGCTGGCGCCGGGAAGGCCTGGATACGCCGGTGCTGATCCTCACTGCCCGCGATGCCTGGCATGAGAAGGTCGAGGGTTTCCAGGCCGGGGCCGACGATTACCTCGGCAAGCCTTTTCACGTGGAGGAACTGCAGGCGCGGTTGAGCGCATTGCTGCGCCGCGCCAGCGGGCGGGCCGCGGCGCAGCTGAGCGTGAACGGTCTGAGCCTGGACGAGGCGACCCAGACGGTGACCACGCCGGACGGTGCGACCCATGCGCTGACCGGCACCGAGTTCCGGCTGCTGCGCTACTTCATGCTGCACCCGGATCATATTCTGTCCAAGACCGAACTGACCGAGCATGTCTACGACTATGACTCGGACAAGGACAGCAACGTGATCGAGGTCTACGTGCGCCGGCTGCGCAGCAAGCTCGGTGCGGACTTGATTGAAACCCGCCGCGGCCAGGGTTACTGCTTCCCCGCGCGTTGACCATGGAATCCATCCAGCGGCATATCAATCTGCGTCTGGGGCTGGCCCTGCTGCTGGTGTATGTCCTGTTCGGCCTGGCGGCCAGCTACAGCTTCCGACTGCTGACCGAGCACTACATCGGTACCCGTCTGGAGCATGATGCCCAGGGCCTGCTGGTGGCACTCGGGTCACCAGTGGATGACCAGGCACTGCGGCTGCGGCCCGCGCGCGTCAGCCCCATCTATGACCGGACCTTCTCCGGCCATTATTTCCAGATCGAGTCGGGCGGGCAGGTGCTGCGCTCGCGTTCGCTGTGGGACCAGGCGCTCAGCCTGCCAGCGCTGGAGGCCGGGCAGGCGGTCCTGCTGCGCCAGCGCGGGCCCGGGAACCAGCTGCTGCTGGTGCGGGTGCGGCACTACATAAAGGAGGAGCGGGATCTGCTGCTGGCCGTGGCCGAGGACCTGACGCCCATCCACGACAATGTCCGCCGGCTGCAGCTGATCTATGCCCTGCTGGGGCTGGCCGTGCTGGTCGGACTGCTGGCCTACCAGCGCCGGGCCCTGCGTCTGGGCTTCGCCCCGGTCAGCCGGACCTGCCGGGAACTGGAGCAGCTGCAGCAGGGCGAACTGGCGCGGCTGGATGAAGGCGTGCCGCATGAACTGTCTCCCCTGGTACAGCAGATCAATCGCCTGCTGGAGGTGCTGCAGGGACGGCTGACGCGCTCGCGCAATGCCCTGGGCAACCTGGCGCATGCCCTGAAGACGCCGCTGGCGCGGCTGCAGCAGGAACTGGATCACCTGCCCGCCGGGGAGGACCCGCAGCTGCGCGAGCGGCTGCAGCAGCAGCTGGATCAGATCCGCGCCCTGATGGAGCGCGAGTTGCGGCGCGCGCGTCTGGCCGGCCGCTCCGCAAGCGCGGCCCGGCTGGCCCTGCGACCGGTCTTCGACGGCCTGATCGGGGTGGTGCGGCAGGTCTATGCCGACAAGGGGCTGCGCATCGAGTGCGAGGTCGCGGACTCCCTGACCCTGCAGGCCGATGCGCAGGATCTGATGGAGTTGTTCGGCAACCTGCTGGACAACGCCTGCAAATGGGCGCGCGGCCGGGTCAGGGTGCGTGCCGCACGGCAGGAAGGGCGGCTGCGGGTGCGGATCGAGGACGACGGTCCCGGCGTGGATGCCGGGCTCCGTGCCAACCTGAGCGAACGCGGCGTGCGCGCCGACGAGCAGGGCGTGGCCGGGCACGGCCTGGGACTGGCCATCGCGGCGGACGTGGTGGAACTCTATGGCGGGCGGATGGCGTTCGGGCAATCCGCCGAACTGGGCGGTTTCAGCGTCGAGGTGGAATTCCCGCAGGCGTAATGCGCCGCGAAATCCACTAAACCCACGAAATGATCGATATTGCATTGCCGTGGCGCATCGGCGCCCGGCAATGATGTAGTAAAGTCAGGGAAGCTCTGGTTAATTACGTCATTGCGAGGAGCGAAGCGACGTGGCAATCCCCAGCCGATTGATTTCGCATTACGTGATTGCCGCGCTTTGCTCGCAATGACGGGTGTTTTCTAATCAATCAGGGGTTCCTCAGGATTATTTTTTCGTGGATTTGGTGGTTTTCGTGGCGCATTAATGGGTCTCGAGCTTCCTCAACTCCGCCAGGATATCAAGCACCAGCTTCTCGCTGTTCTCGCCCAGGCCCTCGCACAGCTTGTCCGGATCCCGTTCGCCCAGCACCAGCGGCCGCACCAGGCCGGCCAGTCGCGCCATGTCGCCACCGGCCTGCAGCATCTGATGGGCCATGGCGGCAATGGTATGCAGCGCCTGGTGATCGCCGGTGCGGGCGGAATGGATCAGCGAGGCCAGCCCGGGGGCGGCCAGGTTGGCGTCGAACTGGGCATTCAGATCGGGCAGGGTGTGGGGATCCTGCAGTCCGCGCAGGATGGCCTCGACGATGGCGCGGTCCTCCTCGTCCAGTCCGCGGAAGGCATCGAGGCTGCGCTCACCCTTGAGGATGCGCCGGATCGCGGCCACCAGGTCATACCACTCGTTCTGCTCGGCCTGGCGCAGCAGTTCGTTGACCTCGGGACGCAGATCACGGTTCTGGCAGGCCTGTACCACCCGATGGATCAGGCCGGCATGGGCATGCAGGATCTGCTGGGTCTTTTCCGGGACATCGGGCATCTGAGGTTCCCCGCGAGGTTTCATACTTATTGGTATGCGCCAGTGTACCGACTGGCACCGATGTGACAAGCCATACCCTCACTTGAAAACTTTACAGGGCTTAATCAGGGAGACCCTGATCAATCCGTCATCCCGGCCTGCGCCGGGATGACGAAAAGTGCGCCGGTATGACGCAAGGGAAATTAATCAGAGTTTCCCTGTAGTTATTCTGGATCAATACCTGCTTAAAAATCGTCTGATTAGTCCGTCATTGCGCGGATGCACTGACCCGCAGGACGCACCTTCGCGGCCATGGCTGGCCGTCGTGACTATTCGGATTCCTCCCGCGTATTGATCGGCTGGGTGCCGCTGTCCTGGATGTTGTTCCAGTCCCGCTCGGCGGGGAAGCCGCTGCCGCAGAAATCGCGCCACTGGTTGACGATGGCGCAGAACAGGTCCGCGGTGCGCTCGGCGTCATAGAGCGCCGAGTGGGCCTCGCCCTCGTCCCACTTGATGCCGGCGGCCTGCACGGCACGGGCCAGTACCGTCTGGCCATAGGCGAGCCCGGCCAGGGTGGCGGTGTCGAAGGTGCTGAACAGGTGGAAGGGATTGCGCTTGATGTTGCAGCGTTCGGCGGCCGCCTTGATGAAGGCCAGGTCGAAGGAGGGGTTGTGCCCGACCAGGATGGCGCGGGTGCAGCCGGTCTCCCTGATCTGCTGCCGGATCGGCTTGAACATCTGCGCCAGGGCGTCCTTTTCCGGCTTGGCGAAGCGGAACGGGTGGTAGGGGTCGATGCCGGTGAAGGCCAGGGCGCGCGGGTCGAGATTGGCGCCGGCGAAGGGCTCGACATGCACCGCATGGGTCTCCCGCCGTGTCATGTGGCCGCTGTCGTCCAGTTGCAGGGTGACGGCGGCGACTTCCAGCAGGGCATCCTTGCGGGCATTGAAACCGGCGGTTTCCACGTCCACGACCACGGGCAGGAAGCCGCGGAAACGCCGCGACATGGGGGAGACGGGGGCGGGATCAGACATGCTGTCAGCATACCCAATGCCGGACGGATTTGCGATCATGGCAGTTGGCGACGAATGCTGCGGAGCGGGAGAATGAGGCGAACAAAGTCCGATGCAATGGCCACCCCGGGGTGGGGCGTCACGCTGATCTGGCTGCTGCTGGGGTTGACATGGCTGCTGCCTGTCGGGGCAGAGGCGCAGGGCCGGCTGTGGCGCATCAGCGCTGCGGGCGTCGAGCCGAGCTACCTGTTCGGGACCATGCATTCGGAGCACCCCGAGGTGACTCGTCTGCCGCCGGCCGTCGAGCGGGCCTTTGTCGGTTCCGAGCGACTGGTGCTGGAGATGGTGCTGGACCAGACCGCGATGCTGTCCACGGCCCAGGCCGGTCTGTTCGAATCCGGACGCGATCTCGAGGATGTGCTGCCGCCGGCACTGTACCGGCGCACGGTCGAGGCCATGGCCGACTATGGCGTGCCCGAACCGGTACTGCGCCGGTTCAAGCCCTGGATGATCTTCTCCACCCTGATGCTGCCGCGCTCGCGCACCGGCATGTTTCTCGATCTGCGCCTGTACCAGCAGGCCGTGGCGGCGGACAAACCGGTGGCGGGACTGGAGACGGCCGCCGAGCAGATCGCGGTATTCGACGGCATGAGCATGGCCGACCAGATCAGCATCCTGCGCGATACCCTGGACAACCTGGAGCGCTTCGACGCCTGGTTCGAGGAGATGCGCCGGGTCTATCTGAGCGGGGATCTGGATGCCCTGGCCCGGTTCAGTGACGGCATGATGAGCGATATCGACCCGGCACTGGCGCAGCGTTTTCAGAGGCGGTTTGTCAGCGAACGCAATCACCGCATGGTCGAGCGGCTGCAGCCGCTGCTGCGCCAGGGCGGCGCCTTCGTTGCAGTCGGCGCCCTGCACCTGCCGGGCGAAGACGGCATCATCGCCCTGCTGCGCGCGGCGGGGTATGAAGTGAGGCGTGAGGAGTGAGGCGTAGGATGGGTGGAGGCGCGCAGCGCCGTAACCCATCGTCTTATCGTATAGCGATGGGTTGCGCTGCGCTCCACCCATCCTACAATTGCAGCCGCCAGGCGATCTCCCCGCCCGCGCGCAGCGGAATGACCTTCGCATCCGCCAGCGGATAGCTTTCCGGCACCGTCCAGGGTTCGCGCACCAGGGTGATGGTATCGGTGTTGCGCGGCAGGCCGTAGAAGTCGGCGCCGTGATGACTGGCGAAGCCCTCCAGCTTGTCCAGGGCGTTGGCCTGCTCGAAGGCCTCGGCGTAGAACTCGATGGCGGCATGCGCGGTGTAGAGTCCGGCGCAGCCGCAGGCGCTTTCCTTGGCGTGCTGCGGATGCGGTGCGCTGTCGGTGCCGAGGAAGAACTTCGGGCTGCCGCTGGTGGCGGCGGTGATCAGCGCCTCGCGGTGGCTTTCGCGCTTGAGCACCGGCAGACAGTAGTAATGGGGACGGATGCCGCCGACCAGCATGGCGTTGCGGTTGTAGAGCAGATGATGGGCGGTCAGGGTCCCGGCCACGTTGGGGCCGCTGCCCTGGACGAACTCGATGCCCTGACGCGTGGTGATGTGCTCCAGCACCAGCTTGAGTTCGGGCAGGCGCCGTACCAGCGGTTCCAGGTGGCGCTCGATGAAGACCGCCTCGCGATCGAAGATGTCGATGTCCGGATCGGTCACCTCGCCGTGGACCAGCAGCGGCAGGCCGGCCTCGGCCATCGCCTCCAGGGTGGGCAGGGTGCGCTGGATGTCGGTCACCCCGGCATCGGAATGGGTGGTGGCTCCGGCCGGATACAGCTTGACGGCGTACACATGGCCGCTGGCCGCGGCAGTGCGGATCTCCTCCGGGCTCAGGTTGTCGGTGAGATACAGGGTCATCAGCGGGGTGAAGTCCACCCCCGCGTGCACCGCGGCCAGGATGCGCTCGCGGTAGTCCAGCGCCTGGTGCGTGCTCACCACGGGCGGTTTGAGATTGGGCATGATGATGGCCCGCCCGCACTGGCGGGCGCTGTGCGGCACCACGTCGGCCAGCACCGCGCCATCGCGCAGGTGCAGGTGCCAGTCGTCGGGGCGGGTGAGGGTGAGTTGCATAAAGCGGCTCCGATTCGGTCGCCTGCCGGAGGGTTCCGATGCGCCTCCGGCAATGATAGCGTCCTTGTTTTGGAAGGGTTTTTTTGTTCAGTACTGTGACATGCCTCCGCCCTTCTGCCTTGACCTGACGGGACAAAACACAGATCATATCGCGCTTGTTTTGATTCGGGTATCCCATGCGGACCCCGGCGCGTGTTCCCTGCGCGTCCATATCCAGCTGATGCGCCGTATTTTTGGCGTACTCAGGGTATCCCCAGCGTGAGATCCAAGGGAGTTTCATGAACGTCGCGGACAAGAAACGGCTACTGCGCGAAATGCTTTTTGCGCGGCGCTTTGAAGAACGCTGCTACGAGGCTTATGTCGAGCGCAAGATCGGCGGCTTCCTGCATCTGTATCCCGGCCAGGAGGCCTGCGCCTTCGGCGTGATGGAAGCGGCGCGCCCGGGCCGGGACTATGTGATCACCGGCTATCGCGACCACGTCCACGCCATCAAATGCGGCGCCGACCCCAAGGCCGTGATGGCCGAGCTGTTCGCCAAGGAGACCGGCTGCAGCCGGGGCCGCGGCGGTTCCATGCATATATTTGATGTCGAGCACCGTTTCATGGGCGGCTACGCCCTGGTCGGCGGCCCCTTCCCGCTGGCCGCCGGCATGGCCAAGGCCATCAAGATGAAGGGCGACGACGACATCGCCATCTGCTTTCTGGGCGACGCCGCCAACAACCAGGGCACCTTCCACGAGTCGCTCAACATGGCCGCGCTGTGGGATCTGCCGGTGCTGTATGTGTGCGAGAACAACCTCTACGGCATCGGCACCCGCATCGACCGTTCCACCGCGGTGGTCGAGCAGTACAAGCGCGTGGATGCCTACGGCATCCCCTCGGCCCAGGTCGACGGCCAGGACATCGAGGTGGTGTTCAAGGCCGCGCAGAAGGCGGTCAAGCATGTGCGTTCCGGCAAGGGGCCGTACTTCCTGGAACTGCTCACCTACCGTTACCGCGGCCATTCCATGTCCGACTCCAACGCCTACCGCTCCAAGGACGAGGAGAAGATGTGGAGCAAGCGCGATCCCATCATCATGCTGCGCGACCGGCTGATCGAGGCCGGCGAGATCACCAAGGACGACTACAAGGCGATGGACACCGAGATCCTGGACCAGATCGAGGACGAGATCATCGCCCATGCCGAGAGCTCGCCCGAACCCAAGGTGCAGGAGCTGGAGAAATACACCCTGGCCGAGAACGATCCCTGGGTGCGCGGAGGTAGGAACTGATGGCAGAACTGATGTACTGGGAAGCGATCCGTCGCGCCCACGACGAGGAGATGGCCAACGACCCGCTCGTGATCTGCATGGGCGAGGACATCGGCATGGCCGGCGGCACCTACAAGGCCACCCAGGGCCTGTACGACAAGTACGGCGCCGAGCGGGTCATCGATACCCCGATCTCGGAGAACGGCTACACCGGCCTGGGCATCGGCGCCTCCTTCCTGGGCGTGCGGCCGATCATCGAGATCATGTCGGTCAACTTCGCCTGGCTGGCGCTGGACCAGCTGTTCAACTCCGCGGCCAAGGTGCGCTACATGTCCGGCGGCCAGCTGGAGGCACCGGTGGTGGTGCGCTCGCCCGGCGGCACCGCCCACCAGCTCGGCGCCCAGCACTCGGCGCGCATGGAGAAGGTATTCATGGGCATTGCCGGCCTGCGCGTGGTGACCCCGAGCAATCCGCGCCAGGCCTACGGCCTGCTCAAATCCGCCGTGCGCTGCAACGATCCGGTCTACATCAACGAACACGAGCTGATGTACAACCTCAAGGGCGAGGTGCCGGACGAGGAATACTTCCACCCGCTGGAAGGCTCGGAGGTGGCGCGTGAAGGGAAGGATGTCACCCTGTTCGGCTACAACATCTCCGTGCACTGGTGCCTGCAGGCGGCCGAGACGCTGTCGAAGCAGCACGGCATCGAGGCCGAGGTGGTCGATCTCTATGCCCTGAGCCCGCTGGACCGGGCCGGTATCCGCGCCTCGGTGGGCAAGACTCACCGCGCCGTGATCGTCGAGGAGGCCGAGGCCCCCGTCGGCGTTGGCTCCGAGGTGATGGCAATCATCAATGAAGAGTGCTTCTTCGAACTCGACGCTGCGCCGGTGCGTGTCTCCGCGGCGAATGTTCCCATACCCTACAACCACACCCTGGAGCGGGCGGCGATCCCCAAGGTCGACGACGTGGTGGCGGCCGTGCGGAAGATGTTCGGGAAGTAAAGCGAGACACAAGATACAAGCACGAAACTCTTTGCACTTATCGGATGCTTGTGTCTTGCATAAACGGCGCACGTTCAAGCCGGTTAACACTCGTCATTGCGAGGAACGAAGTGACGCGGCAATCTCCAATCGACTGACTCTGCAGCATGAGATTGCCGCGCTGCGCTCGCAAGGACGACCAGAGCAAGTGCCGTGCGTATCTTGCATCTGTATCTTGCAACTGATCAGAGATCATCCATGTCAGATCCCTACGTAATCAAGATGCCCCAACTCTCGGACACCATGACCGAGGGCGTGATCGTGAGCTGGGAGAAGAACATCGGCGATCGTGTCAGCCGCGGCGACATCGTCGCCACGGTCGAGACCGACAAGGCCATCATGGATGTGGAGGTGTTCCGCGAAGGGTACCTGTCCGGTCCCGTCGCGCCGGTCGACAGCACCGTGCCGGTGGGCGAAGCCATCGCCTACATCGTCGCTTCCAGCGAGGAAGTGCAGGAAGGCGAGGCCGAGGCGCCCGCCGCGCCGGCAGCCGCTGAAACCGGCGGCGGGGAAGCGCAGGCGCAGGAGGGGGAATCCGCCGCTGCAGCAGAGCCGGCCGCCGCGCAGGCCCCTGCCGGCAGCCGGGAACCCGAAGGCGCTCTGCATACCATCAAGATGCCGCAGCTCTCCGATACCATGACCGAGGGCGTGGTGGTGAGTTGGGAGAAGCAGCCCGGCGATGAGATCAAACGCGGCACCGTGGTGGCCCAGGTCGAGACCGACAAGGCCATCATGGACGTCGAGGTGTTCAAGGAAGGCTACCTGTCCGGCCCCATCGCGTCGGTGGACAGCACCGTGCCGGTGGGTGAGCCGCTGGCCTACCTGGTGGCCGAGTCCGGCCAGGTGGTGACCGGGGAGGCCGCGCCTGCCACCGCGAAGCCGGCCGGGACGACGGAGGCCGCTGCGTCCGCGCCGTCCGCGTCCGCCGCCCCGTCCGCACCGACCTCGGTGCCGGGCGGCACCCCGGCGCCGCGCCCGCAGGGCCGTGGCGCGACCCCGTTCGCCCGCAAGATCGCGGGCCAGCAGGGCGTGGATCTGAACACCGTGCCCGGCAGCGGTCCTGGTGGCGTGGTGGTCGCGGCGGATGTGGCCAACGCCAGACCCGCTGCCGGCGCCGCCGCCCCTGGCGGCTTCCCCGAGGTGGATGTGCCGGGCGAGGGTCGGAAGATGAACAAGCTGGAGGCGGCCATCAGCCGCTCCATGACCGAGTCACTGTCCATCCCCAGCTTCCATGTCACCAGCCACATCAAGCTGGGTGGCCTGATCAAGGCCGCCAAGGCCAAGGGCGTGTCGGTTACGGTCGCCATCGCCAAGGCCTGCGCCGAGGCGATGCAGCAGCATCCGAAGATGAACTGGTGCTACAAGCCGCAGGATCAGCTGGTCGAGCGCAGTAACGTGGATGTCGGCATGGCCGTGGCCGTCGAGGGCGGCCTGGTGGTGCCGGTGCTGCGCGGCTGTGAGTCGCGCAGCCTGGAGGAACTCAACGAGGACTGGCAGGACCTGGTCGAGCGTGCCCGCAAGCGCCGGCTCAAGCCCGAGGAGTATTCCGGTTCGACCTTCCAGGTCTCCAACATGGGCATGTTCGGCGTCAGCCACTTCGATGCCATCGCCACCCCGGGCATCGCGGCAATACTCGCCATCTCGGCCGACACCGAGCAGGGCAGTCCCTTCACCATCACCGGCGATCACCGGGTGGTGAACGGCGCCGATGTGGCCCTGTACCTGAAGGATCTGAAGGAACTGATCGAGGCGCCCGACGCCTGGATGGGCCCGAGCGGCCCGGCCATCCCCGAGGGCGACTGGGACTATGACGTCGTGGTCATCGGCGGCGGCCCCGGCGGCGAGGACTGCGCCCGCGACCTGGCCGGCCACGGCCACAAGGTCGCCCTGATCAACGACTCGCCCTTCCCCGGCGGCGAATGCCTGTGGCGCGGCTGTATCCCGTCCAAGGCCTGGCGCGCGGCGGCCGACCGCATCCGCGACCGCGGCCATGACGCCGATCTCGGCATCCAGGGCACCAACCAGGCGAAACTGGAATGGAAGACCCTGGAGGCGCATCGGCGCAACGTGCTGGAGACGCGCGGCCAGATGGCGCTGAAGACCGACAAGGGCGTTAAGATCAATTACATCCAGGGCTATGGCCGCTTCGTCGACGATCATCATGTGATGATCGATACCGGCGGCAACCAGGACGATCCGCACAGCCGCGCCACAGCCGGTGACGGCAAGCAGACCAAGACGGTCAGTTTCGGCTGCGCCGTCATCGCCACCGGCGCGCCGCCCTTCGTGCCGCCCATCGACGGCGCCCGCGAGGGCCTGGAGTCGGGTTCTGTCCTGACCTCGGATACCGTCTGGATGCTGGACACCCCGCCGAAAAAACTGGTGGTGGTCGGCGGCGGCGCCATCGGCGTGGAGATGGCGCAGATCTTCCAGGACTTCGGCGCCGAGGTCACCCTGCTGGAGGCGCAGGACCGCATCCTGGCCGAGGTCGAGCCCGAGATCGCCAAGCACCTGACCCAGGTATTGAACGACGATCCGCGCCTTTCCGTGCACACCGCGGTCAAGCTGGAGAAGATCAGCGGCAAGCCAGGCGCGGTGACCGCGAAATACACCGACAGCGAGGGCAAGTCGCACCAGCTCAAGGCCGACTACGTCATCATGGCCACCGGCAAGCGCCCCGAGATCGACGGCCTCAATCTGGACAAGGCCGGCATCGCCACCGACGGCCCGGCCGTGAAGGTCGATGCCCGCTGCCGCACCAGCGTCGGCCACATCTTCGCCATCGGCGATGTCATCGGCGGCCTGATGCTGGCACACACCGCCGCCCAGCAGGGGCGGGTGGCCGCCATGAGCATCCTGGGCGAGGACATGAAGTACGACCAGGACAAGGACTGCGGCGTGATCTTCACCCGCCCCGAGGCCGGCTTCGTCGGCCTGTCGGTGGCGCAGGCGAAGGAGAAGGGCATCGACGCGGTCGAGGCCAAGGTGCCGATGAACATCGATGCCAAGGCGATGATCAACCGGGAGGAGCACGGCCTGATCAAGCTGGTCGCCGACAAGGCCACCGGCCGCATCATCGGCGTGCACTTCCTGGCCGACCACACCGACACCCTGATCGGCGAGGCGGTGATGATGGTCAGCGCAGGACTCACCCTGGAGCAGGTCGGCAACGCCATCCACCCGCACCCGACCCAGACCGAACTGTTCGGCGAACTGGCGCGGCGGCTGCTGTCGCGGTTGCGGCGCAGTGCGAAGGTCAAGGCGAAATAAGGAAGGGTAACCGCCAAGACGCCGAGGGCGCCAAGGAAAGGCGTGAACCGCCAAGGCGCCAAGGGCGCCAAGAAAGTATGTAATGCGAAATTTCGCAGGCACGCACAGGGAGGTGCGTATGGAACCGTCCGTCGAACTGGATGGGGTGGCACGACAGGTTATCGGGGCTGCCATCGAAGTGCATCGTACGCTGGGGCCGGGTTATCTGGAATCCGTATATGAAGAGGCTCTGGCTGTGGAACTGGAGTCCCTGGGTATCGAGTGTGATCGTCAGGTGCCTGTATCCATAGATTACAAGGGCAGGGTTGTTGGTGAGGCCCGGCTGGACCTGGTGGTTGCTGACAAGCTGGTGATTGAACTGAAGGCAGTTGATGCCTTGCTGCCGATTCATCAGGCGCAGGTTTTGTCTTATCTGAAGGCGACCCGGCGACAGCTCGGTCTGCTGATTAATTTCAATGTAGGCGTTCTCCGCAACGGGGTGAAAAGGGTTGTGTTGTCGCAGCGGGCGGAGACTTGATTACCTGCTGCTATGATTGATAATTCGCAGTGCCCGATCATTGAATAACCTTGGCGCCCTTGGCGTCTTGGCGGTTCACAAGTCTTTCCTTGGCGCCCTTGGCGTCTTGGCGGTTCAATAACGAGGTCTACCCAATGTCCAACGTCAACAAAGTCGTGCTGGCCTATTCCGGCGGCCTGGATACCTCGGTCATCCTCAAGTGGCTGGAGGACACCTACAACTGCGAGGTGGTGACCTTCACCGCCGACATCGGCCAGGGCGAGGAGGTCGAGCCGGCGCGGGAGAAGGCGAAGGCCATGGGCGTCAAGGAGATCTACATCGAGGACCTGCGCGAGGAGTTCGCCCGCGACTATGTGTTCCCGATGTTTCGCGCCAACACCATCTATGAAGGCGAGTACCTGCTCGGCACCTCCATCGCCCGGCCGCTGATCGCCAAGCGCCTGGTGGAGATCGCCAACGAGACCGGCGCCGACGCCATCGCCCACGGCGCGACCGGTAAGGGCAACGATCAGGTGCGCTTCGAACTGGGCGCCTATGCGCTGAAGCCCGACGTGAAGGTGATCGCGCCCTGGCGCGAGTGGGACCTGCTGTCGCGCGAGAAGCTCATGGCCTATGCGAAGCAGCATGACATCCCGGTCGATTTCGCCAAGGCCGGCAAGAAGTCGCCCTATTCCATGGATGCCAATTCCCTGCACATCTCCTACGAGGGCGGGATCCTGGAGGATCCCTGGGCCGAGCCGGAGGAGGACATGTGGCGCTGGACCGTGTCGCCGGAGCAGGCGCCGGATACCCCCACCTATATCGAACTGACCTACCAGAAGGGCGACGTGGTCGCCATCGACGGCAAGAAGGTCACGCCGGGGCAGGTGATGGAGCAGCTGAATAAAATCGGCGGCGACAACGGCATCGGCCGGGCCGATATCGTCGAGAACCGCTATGTCGGCATGAAATCGCGCGGCGCCTACGAGACGCCGGGCGGCACCATCCTGCTCAAGGCCCACCGCGCCATCGAATCCCTGACCCTGGACCGCGAGGTCGCGCATCTGAAGGACGAACTGATGCCGCGCTACGCCGAGCTGATCTACAACGGCTACTGGTGGAGCCCGGAGCGCGAGATGCTGCAGGAGATGATCGACGCCTCGCAGCAGACCGTGAACGGCAAGGTGCGGCTGAAACTCTACAAGGGCAATGTCATCGTGGTCGGCCGCCAGTCCGACTCCGACAGCCTGTTCGACGAATCCATCGCCACCTTCGAGGACGATGCCGGCGCCTATGATCAGAAGGACGCCGAGGGCTTCATCAAACTCAACGCCCTGCGTCTGCGCATCGCCGCGCGACGGCGGCGGTGATTATAAAAGAGCGCCACGGAATACACGGAAGCCACGGAAAATTCCATATTGTTCACTTCGAACCTTGTGTAGGTCGGGTTGGCGCAGCGTAACCCGACGGGTTCGGCGCCAATGTCGGGTCACGCCTCACGGGCTAACCCCACCTACGGATCGCAATCATTAAAAAATCAATTTTGTCCGTGTTTTCCGTGTATTTCGTGGCGCTCTTCTCTTTCGATCTTCTCGGTCAGGCCGGCTCGGCGCGCTTGTCCAGCAGCGTGGCCTGGACCGAACGCGCGCGCTGGCGGCCGGTCGGCTGCAGGCGCCTGTAGTCGCCGTCGCGCTGCAGGACCCAGGCCTGGGTATTGTCGGACAGGTACAACTCCAGCCCTTCCTTGATGATCTGCTTCTTCAGCTGCGGCTGTTCGATGGGGAAGGCGATCTCCACCCGGCGGTAGAAATTGCGGTCCATCCAGTCGGCGCTGGACAGGTACAGTTCCTCCTCCTCCCCGCCGTTGCGGAAATAGAACACCCGGGTGTGCTCGAGGAAGCGCCCGACGATGGAGCGGACCTGGATGTTGTCGGACACTCCCGGCACCCCCGGACGCAGGCAGCAGATGCCGCGTACGATCAGGTCGATCCTCACCCCGGCCTGCGAGGCCTGGTACAGGGCACGGATGACCTGCGGCTCGATCAGGGCGTTCATCTTGGCGATGATGCGCGCCGGTTCCCCGGCCGCGGCCCGTTCGGCCTCGCGCTCGATCTTGCGCAGCAACTCCTTGTGCAGGGTGAAGGGCGACTGCAGCAGCTTGCGCAGGGCCTTGACCTTGCCCAGGCTGGTGAGCTGCTGGAATACCCGGTGCACGTCCTCGCCCAGGATCTTGTCGGCCGACAGCAGCCCGTAGTCGGTATAGAGCCGCGCGGTGCGGGCGTGGTAATTGCCTGTACCCAGATGCACGTAATGGCGCAGGCCACGGCCCTCGCGCCGGGTGATCAGCATCATCTTGACGTGGGTCTTGTAGCCGACCACGCCGTAAACCACATGGGCGCCGGCCTCCTGCAGCCGGTTGGCAAGCTGAATGTTGGCCTCCTCGTCGAAGCGCGCCCGCAGTTCCACCACCACCGTGACCTCCTTGCCGGCGCGGGCGGCCTCCACCAGGGCGTCGACGATCGCCGAATCGGGGCCGGTGCGGTACAGGGTCTGCTTGATGGCCAGTACATCAGGGTCGGCTGCCGCCTGGCGCAGGAACTCCACCACGGGGACGAAGGACTCGAAGGGGTGATGCAGCAGGATATCCTTGCGTGACAGGGTATCGAAGATACTCTGCTCGGTGTTCAGGAGACTGCTGCGGCCCGGCTTGAACGGCGGGTACTTGAGGTCCGGGCGCTCGACCAGATCGGCGATGGCGAACAGCCGGTTGAGGTTGACCGGCCCGTTGACCTGGTACAGGTCAGCCTCGTCGAGTCCGAACTGTCGCAGCAGATAGTTGGCCATGTCCGCGCTGCAGTTGTCGGCCACCTCCAGACGCACGGCATCGCCATAGCGCCGCGCCAGCAGTTCGCCCTCCATGGCCCGCATCAGGTCGTCGATTTCCTCCTCGTCCACGAACAGGTCGCTGTTGCGGGTGACCCGGAACTGGTAGCAGCCGGTGACGGTCATGCCGGGGAACAGGTCGTCGACGAAGGCATGGATGATGGAGGACAGGAACACGTAGTTGTATTCACCGGCGGCGAGGTCAGACGGCAGCGGGATCAGGCGCGGCAGCGAGCGCGGTGCCTGCACGATGGCCACGCCGCTGGAACGGCCGAAGGCGTCCTTGCCCTCCAGCGAGACGATGAAGTTCAGGCTCTTGTTCAGGATGCGTGGAAATGGATGGGCCGGGTCCAGCCCCAGCGGGCTCAGCACCGGCACCAGTTCCCGGTTGAAGTAGTTCCTGACCCACTCGGCCTGCGTCTCGCTCCAGTGGGTGCGGCGCACGAAACGGATGCCGCGCTCGCGCAGGGCCGGGATCAGTTCTTCATTGAGCACGAAATACTGCTGCTCGACCAGCTGGTGGGCCTCACGGCTGATGGCGGCCAGGATCTCGCCCGGACTGAAGTTGTCGGTGCCGGCCTGGACCGAGCCGGATTCGACCTTCTGCTTCAGGCCGGCCACCCGGATCTCGAAGAACTCGTCCAGGTTGGTGCTGGAGATGCAGAGAAACTTCAGCCGTTCAAGCAGCGGGGTGTTGGGATCGCGCGCCTGTTCCAGCACCCGTTTGTTGAACTGCAGCAGGCTGAGTTCGCGGTTGATGTAGAGATCCGGGTGATTGAGATCGGGGGTGTCCATGCGCGCCTTTGCCTCTGGCTCGTTGCCTGCCTTGTGATTATGCCGGATCGGCCGGCGGACGTAATCCTGCAGGCGGGAGTCGTCACGAAATTGTCATGAACCGGCGAGCCTGCACCGGGCCGCTGCATGCGCCCTGACCGGCCGATTTCGACAGTGTAACAAAACTGTCATGTTCCTGGCCTAGGCTGTGCGGCATGTCAGACGTCCCAGCCAATTCCTCCTCCGTCATCGACCGCATCCCCGCGGCCAGCCAGCGGCGCCGGCGCCGCTGGCGCATGTTCAAGGACGGCGCGGCCCGGCACGGCGTCACCGTGGGCGGCATCGGGGTGATCATCGCCGTGGTGCTGATCTTCTTCTACCTGCTTTATGTGGTTCTGCCGCTGCTCAAGCCCGGTTCGGCCGAGCCCGTGACCGACTACACCGCACCCGGCAGCGGTGAGACCCTGCACCTGGCCATGGAGGAACAGGGCGAGATCGCCGTGCGCTTCACCAGCGCCGGCGAAGCGGTCTTCTTCCGGACCCGAAACGGAACCCCGGTGGCTCGCTTCGCAGTGCCGCTGCCGGAGGGTGCGGAGATCAGCACCTTCGCCGCCGGTGCGCCCGAGAGCAGGATCGTGGCCTACGGCCTGTCCGACGGTACCGCGCTGCTGGTCCGGCACGATTACCGGATCAGTTATCCCGGCGATGAGCGCCTGATCACGCCCGAGCTGCACTACCCGCTGGGACGCGAACCGCTGGAGGTCACTCCCGACGGGGCGGCACTGACGCACCTGGCGGTGCAGAGCGGTGAGGAATCGACCACCCTGGTCGGCCTGACGGCCGCTGGCAATCTGCAACTGAGCCGCATCCGCCTGGAAACCTCCTTCCTGGGCGATGAAACCGAAATGGTGCGCAGCCACCAGCGCCTGCCGCTGACCCTGACCGGGCCGCAGTTTCTGCAGGTCAATCCCCAGCAGCGCATTCTCTACGTGGCCAACCGCGACGGTGAACTGGCCCGCTATGACATCGCTGGCGGCGATGCGCCGGTATTGCTCGAGCAGATCTCGATCAGCGAGCACGGCGCGGAATTGACCCGCCTGGAACTGCTGACCGGCGGCATTTCGCTGCTGGCGGGGCATGCCAACGGACGTATCAGCCAGTGGTTCAGCGTCCCGGATCCCGACAGCAAGCGCGAGCAGCTGCGCCGCATCCGAGGTTTCGATGCCCACGCCAGTCCGGTGACCGCCATCGCCCCCGAGCACGCCCGCAAGGGACTGCTCGCGGCCGACGCGCAGGGACGCATCACGGTCTATCACACCACCGCGCACAATATCGTGCTGGACCGGCAGGTGAGCGGGCAGCCCCTGCAGCGGGTGGCGGTCTCGCCGCGGGCGGATTACTGGCTGGCCGAGGATACCGGGGGACGGCTGCATTTCTGGCAGATCGACAACGAACACCCCGAGATCTCCTGGTCCTCGCTCTGGGGCAAGGTCTGGTATGAGAGCTATGACGAGCCGGCCCACATCTGGCAGTCCTCCTCGGCTTCGAACGACTTCGAACCCAAGTTCAGTCTGACCCCGCTGGCCTTCGGCACCCTGAAGGCGGCCTTCTACGCCATGCTGATCGGCACCCCGCTGGCCATCCTCGGTGCCATCTATACCTCCTATTTCATGGCGCCGAAGATGCGCGGCTCGATCAAGCCCACCATCGAGATCATGGAGGCCCTGCCGACCGTGATCCTGGGCTTCCTGGCCGGCCTGTGGCTGGCACCCTACATCGAGGATCATCTGCCCGGGGTATTCAGCCTGCTCATCATCATGCCCTTCGGGGTGCTGCTGTTCGCCTGGTTCTGGCATCGCTTGCCCGAACGCATCCGCACGACCGTGCCTGATGGCTGGGAGGCAGCGCTGCTGATTCCGGTGGTCCTGTTCTGGTCCTGGCTCTCGCTCGGGCTGAGTCCGCTGATGGAGGCATGGCTGTTCGGCGGCGACATGCGGCTGTGGCTGAAAAGCGAACTGGGGCTGGACTTCGATCAGCGCAACTCCATTGTGGTCGGCCTGGCCATGGGCTTTGCGGTGATCCCGACTATTTTCTCCATCGCCGAAGACGCCATCTTCAACGTCCCCCGGCACCTTACCTCGGGCTCGCTGGCGCTGGGCGCCACGCCCTGGCAGACGCTCACCCGGGTGGTGCTGCTCACGGCCAGTCCCGGCATCTTCTCCGCCGTGATGATCGGTATGGGCCGGGCGGTGGGCGAGACCATGATCGTCCTCATGGCCACCGGCAACACGCCGGTGATGGACATGAACATCTTCCAGGGCATGCGCACCCTGTCGGCCAACATCGCCGTGGAAATGCCCGAATCCGAGGTCGCCAGCACTCACTACCGGGTCCTGTTCCTGGCGGCGCTGGTGCTGTTCCTGTTCACCTTTGTGGTCAATACCCTGGCCGAACTCGTGCGTCAGCGCCTGCGGCGCAAGTACGCGAGTCTGTAAGCGAGGTCCATGTCCGTGCAACGCAGCAACATCGGCAACTGGTTCAGGAGCGGCACCCCCTGGATCTGGCTCAACGCGGCTGCGGTCAGCGCCAGCCTGATCATGGTCGTGGGCCTGCTCGGCCTGATCGCGGTGCGCGGGCTGGTGCATTTCTGGCCGAATGCCCTGGTCGAATTCGATTATGTGCAGCCGAATGGTGAAACGCTGCATGTCATCGGCGAGATCCAGGACAGTGAAATCGTGCCGCGGGCTCGCATCGAGGCCTCCGGGGTCGATGTGCCCGGCACTGCCGTCGAGGTGAAACGGCTGCTGATCAAGACCGGCAACCGCGATCACCTCGGCCTGGATTTCCGCTGGCTGGTCGAGCCGCTGGTGCAGGATCGCCGCATGCCCCGGGAACTGATCGCCGTTGAACGCTACGAATGGGGCAATTTCTACGGTTATCTGCAGGCCGTGAAGGAGAACGGCCAGGTGGTCGCGCAGGGCGATGCCGCCTGGCAGGCGTTGCAGGCACGGCTGGCGCGGGCCGGGGAACTGCAGCATCGGATCGAGGCGATCGAGAAAGGCCGCATCGGCGACGTCAACTATGCCATGGAGCAGCTGCGCCTGAAGCAACGCCGCCTGGAACTGGAGGGCCGGGATACACCGGAGAATCTGGCGGCGATCGAGGCGGAGCGGGCGCGCCTGGATGCCGACTACAAGGTGCTGCAGCAGCAACTGGGCGATCTCTACCGCCAGCTGCGCCGCGACAGTTTCACCGCCACCATCATGGACGGCCGCGAGGTGGAAGTGCCGCTGGCCAAGGTGGTGCGCGCCTATCGTCCCAACGCCATGCATCTGGGCGACAAGATCGGTTTCTATTTCGCCAAGCTGTGGGAGTTCGTCAGCGACGAACCGCGCGAGGCCAACACCGAGGGTGGCATCTTTCCGGCCATCTTCGGTACCGTCACCATGGTGATCCTGATGTCGGTGTTCGTCACGCCCTTCGGCGTGATCGCGGCCGTCTATCTGCGCGAGTATGCCAAACAGGGGCCGCTGACCCGCACCATCCGCATCGCGGTCAACAACCTCGCCGGCGTGCCCTCGATCGTCTACGGCGTATTCGGCCTCGGGTTCTTCGTCTATTTCCTCGGCGGCAGCATAGACGACCTGTTCTTCCCCGAGGCGCAGCCGGCCCCGACCTTCGGCACGCCGGGCCTGTTCTGGGCCTCGCTCACCCTGGCTCTGCTGACCCTGCCGGTGGTGATTGTCGCCACCGAGGAAGGGCTGTCGCGCATCCCCAAGTCGATCCGCGAGGGCAGCCTGGCGCTCGGGGCGACCAAGGCGGAGACGCTGTGGCGCACCGTGCTGCCGATGGCCAGCCCGGCCATGATGACCGGGCTGATTCTGGCCGTGGCGCGCGCTGCCGGTGAGGTGGCGCCGCTGATGCTGGTCGGGGTGGTCAAGCTCGCGCCCTCGCTGCCGGTGGACGGCAATCCGCCGTTCGTGCATCTGGAGCGCAAGTTCATGCACCTGGGCTTCCATATCTATGACGTCGGCTTCCAGAGCCCCAACGTGGAGGCTGCCCGGCCGCTGGTCTATGCCACCGCGCTGCTGTTGGTGCTGGTCATCGTGGTGCTGAATCTTGCCGCCATCGCCATCCGCAACCGGCTGCGGGAACAGTTCAAATCGTTTGACCAGGGCTGACCCGGCCCGAGCGAAGGTAATGCAATGATGAGTGAACAGACCAAGACCCATGCCATCGATCCGCATCTGGTTGAGCGACGCGAGGCGCTGAACATCGACCGGGAAGACATCTGCCTGGAGGTGCAGGGCCTGGACCTGTATTACGGCCAGAGCCAGGCGTTGAAACAGATCAGCATGGCCATACCGCGCAATCGCGTGACCGCCTATATCGGGCCCAGCGGCTGCGGCAAGTCAACCCTGCTGCGCTGCTTCAACCGGATGAACGATCTGGTCGACGGCGTGCGCATCGAGGGCAGTATCCGGCTCGACGGCGAGGACATCTATGCCCGCTCCACCAACGTGGCCGACCTGCGCCGGCGTGTGGGCATGGTGTTCCAGAAGCCCAATCCCTTTCCCAAGAGCATCTACGAGAACGTCGCCTACGGGCTGCGGCTGCAGGGCATCAACAGCCGCCGCACCCTGGACGAGGTGGTGGAGAAGTCGCTGCGCGGCGCGGCCCTGTGGGACGAGGTCAAGGACCGGCTGCACGAGAGCGCCATGGGCCTGTCCGGCGGCCAGCAGCAGCGTCTGGTCATCGCCCGGGCCATCGCCATCGAGCCGGAGGTCATGCTGCTCGACGAGCCGGCCTCGGCACTGGATCCGATCTCCACCCTCAAGATCGAGGAACTCATCTACGAACTCAAGTCGAAATACACGATCGTGATCGTTACCCACAACATGCAGCAGGCGGCGCGCGTCTCCGACTATACTGCCTTCATGTACCTGGGCGAGCTGATCGAGTTCGGCGACACCAACACCATCTTCACCAACCCGACCCAGAAGATGACCGAGGACTACATCACCGGGCGCTACGGCTGATCGGCCGCGTTCCCGGACAGGCAGAGGTGAACGGCATGGACAAGAACAGCATCAGCCAGCACATATCGCGTCAGTACAATACCGAGCTCGAGGACATCCGCAACAAGGTGATGTCCATGGGCGGCATGGTCGAGCAGCAGGTCGTCGACGCGGTCCGTTCCCTGGTCGAGGGCGACGAGCGCCTGGCCGACGTCGTGGTCAACAACGACTACAAGGTCAATGCCATGGAAGTGGCCATCGACGAGGAGTGCAACGTCATCCTGGCCCGGCGCCAGCCGGCAGCGGGAGATCTGCGTCTGCTGGTGGCGGTGATCAAGACCATCACCGACCTGGAGCGCATCGGTGATGAGGCCGAGCGTATCGCCCGTATGGCCCTGCACATCAACGACAAGTCGCAGGTGGACCGTTTCCATGGCCGCATCGAGCACCTGGGGGAACTGGCCGGGAAGATGCTCAAGGGGGCGCTGAACACCTTCGCCCGCATGGACGCCGAGATGGCGGTGGAGGTCTGGCGCGAGGACCTGAAGCTGGACAAGGAGTACGACGGCATCATGCGCCAGCTGATCACCCTGATGATGGAGGACAACCGCAGCATCCCCAGCGCCCTGGATACCATGTGGGCGGCACGCTCGCTGGAGCGCATCGGCGACCGCGCCCGCAACATCTGCGAATACGTGATCTACCTGGTGCGCGGCAAGGACGTGCGCCACACCAGCCTGGAGCAGATGGAGGCCGAGGCGCGAAACAAGTAGTCGTCCGGGGACAGTATACTTAATTCTGAATTATGCAGCGGTCAGGAATATTGGCTACAGAACCGAAGACGCCGTCATTCCCGCGCAGGCGGGAATCCATATACCGCCGTGGTTACTGGATCCCCGCCTGCGCGGGGATGACGTTTAGTGTGGCTATATTCCTGACTCCTGAGTAAAAATATACTGTCCCCGCTTTCTAACTCAGCAGGAATTCCAGCAGCGCCTTCTGGGCGTGCAGGCGGTTTTCGGCCTCGTCCCAGACCACGCTCTGCGCGCTGTCCATGACGCCGGCGCTGACCTCTTCGCCGCGATGGGCGGGCAGGCAGTGCATGAACAGGGCCTCGCTGTCGGCGACGGCCAGCATCTCCTCGTTGACCTGAAAATCCTGGAAGGCCTCGCGGCGCTTGGCCTGTTCCTCTTCCTGGCCCATGCTGGCCCAGACATCGGTGGCGATCCAGTGGGCGCCCTGCGCCGCCTCCATGGGGTCGTGGAACAGCTGCACCCGCTCGCCTGCGGCTGCCAGGATGTCGGCATCGGGGGCGTAGTCCTGCGGGCAGCCCAGGCGCAGGTTGAAGTCGAACTGGCGCGCGGCGTTGATATAGGAATGGCACATGTTGTTGCCGTCGCCGATGTAGGTGACGGTGGCGCCGCGCACCTCGCCGCGATGCTCGACGAAGGTCTGCACGTCGGCCAGCAGCTGGCAGGGGTGGTACAGGTCGGTCAGGGCATTGATCACCGGCACCCGGGACTCGAAGGCGAAGCGCTCGATCTTGTCGTGCTCGTAGGTGCGGATGATCACGCAGTCGGCCATGCGCGACAGCACCCGCGCGGTGTCCTCCAGCGGCTCACCGCGCCCCAGCTGGGTGTCGCGCGGAGACAGGAACATGGCATGGCCGCCGAGCTGGGCCATGCCGGCCTCGAACGAGACCCGGGTCCGGGTCGAGGATTTCTCGAACACCATCGCCAGGGTCTTGTTCTTCAGCGGCTCGAAGATCTCGCCGTCATAGTGCTTCTGTTTCAGTTCGATGGCCCGGCGGATCAGGGTCTCCAGTTCGGCCGGAGACAGGTCCATCAGGGTGAGAAAGTGACGCACTGGCATGTTTCACGCCTCCTGCAGGAAGTCGGTGACCAGGGCGCAGACGGTCTCGATCAGTTCATCGCCCTGCTCGTCAGTGAAAATGAGCGGCGGCAGCAGCCGGATGACGCTCTGCGCGGTGACATTGATCAGCAGCCCGCGCTCCAGCGCCCGTTTGACCAGGTCCCCGCAGGGCCGGTCCAGGGCGATGGCCAGCAACAGGCCGTGACCGCGGATGTCGATCACCCCGGCGGTATTCTCCAGCCGGGTGCGGAAACCGGCCAGCAGCTGCCTGCCGAGCCGCTCGGCGCGTGCCGGCAGCTGCTCCCGCTCCATGGTTTCCAGTACGGCGAGCGCGGTGCGGCAGCCCAGCGGATTGCCGCCGAAGGTGGTGCCGTGATGCCCGGGCTGGAACAACTCCGCGGCCGCCCCGCGCGCCAGGCAGGCGCCGATGGGGAAGCCGTTGCCCAGCCCTTTGGCCAGGGTGAGCACGTCGGGCAGGATGCCGGCGTGCTGGAAGGCGAACCACTGGCCGGTGCGGCCGATGCCGGTCTGGATCTCGTCCAGCATCAGCAGCCAGCCGTGCTCGTCGCAGAGGGCGCGCAGGCCGGCCAGGTAATCGGACGCGGGGACCTGGATGCCGCCTTCGCCCTGCACCGGCTCGACCAGCACGGCCACGACGCCCTCGACCTCCGAGGCGGCGCGGCGCACGGCGTCGAGATCGTTGTAGGGCACGCGGGTGAAGCCCTCCACCAGCGGCTCGAAGCCGGCCTGGACCTTGAGGTTGCCGGTGGCGGTAAGGGTGGCCAGGGTGCGGCCGTGGAAGCTGTTCTCCATCACCAGGATCTGCGGTTTCGCGATGCCGCGACCGCGGGCGTGCAGCCGGGCCAGCTTGATCGCCGCCTCGTTGGCCTCGGCGCCGGAATTGCAGAAGAAGGCCCGGTCCAGGCCGGTGCGGCTGCACAAGGCCTCTGCCAGGGCTTCCTGCAGCGGGATCTCGTACAGGTTGGAGGTGTGCACCAGGGTGCGGGCCTGATCGCAGATCGCTTCGCTCACGGCCGGGTGTGCATGGCCCAGGCCGCAGACCGCGATGCCGCTGAGCGCATCCAGGTAGCGCCGGTCCCGGTCGTCCCACAGCCACGCGCCCTCGCCGCGGACGAAGCGAACCGGCAGGCGGCCGTAATTGTGCATCAGGTGGTCATTGCTGCTCATACAGGGGCCCAGAAAGCAAAAAAGCAGCTCGCAAGAGCCGCCATCGGTAAAGGATCAATCCTATCGGGATTGCCCCGGCTTGGCAAACTCGTTGGTAACTGACTGATTGAATGGCATTTAGATCAACTGGATTTTAGTCTGTCCGTCATTCCCGCGAAGGCGGGAATCCAGGCGTCCGTGGAACTGGATCCCCGCCTTCGCGGGGATGACGGAACTGAAGTAAGTGCCATTCGATTTAGTTGCTTGAAAATAGAAAAGGCCCGGGCAAAGCCGGGCCTCTGCGGGTGGATCAGCGGTCAGGGCCGATCAGAACGGCAGGCCGCCGTTGTGATAGTGGCTGGCGGTCATGCACAGCAGCATCGGCAGCGACAGCAGGGTGTTGGTGCGTGAGGCGTACAGGGCCACGGTCTTGGCCTTGGCCTTTTCCGCATCGGAGGCCTGCACCATGCCCAGCACCTTCTTCTGGTTGGGCCAGATCAGCACCCAGACGTTGAACAGCATGATGGTGCCGAGCCAGGCGCCGATGCCGATCACGGCGGCGTTCTGCTTGAGCAGGAAGGCGTCGGCGAAGATGCCGTACTTGCCCAGCGCGGCGGCGCCGGACAGCCAGGTCAGCAGCGCGGCCCAGCGGAAGTACAGCAGTGCCTTGGGGGCGACGTACTTGCCGATGGCGGCCGGGCCGGGGCCGTCCTTGTCGGCCATGGCCTCGGCCTGGGCCGGGACCTGCACGAAGTTGAAGTAATACAGCAGGCCGATCCACATCACACCGACCACGACATGGAACCAGATGGTCCATTCAGTGGTTGAGGGGGGCACGGGGCTGTCGATGACGGCCACGATGATCAGCGCCAGCACGATGCCGACGACAGTGGTGGCCCAGGGCGATTTCAATGGGTTCATGGATCATACCTCCAGATCGTTATTTTTACGGGAAGGGTTGGAATTACCAAAACCTTAGGAAATTAGTAGGGTTCGAGAGAATAGGGTAGCCCCTGACCGATTGCAATAGCCTAACTCCGGCATTTTGTTGGGTTTTGTCCGCTCATGAACATGCAGGAGAAAACCTGTACCATCGCTGCCATGCATTTGACGTCCACATCCTTCCCCAGCCCGGCCCGATGTGCATGGATGCGGTCGAACTGAGCCTGTTCGCCAGCCGCATCGAGGCGGTATGCGAGGAGATGGGGGCGGTGCTGCAGCGCTCCGCCTTCTCGCCCAACATCCGCGACCGGCTGGACTTCTCCTGCGCCGTGTTCGATCCGGCCGGCGAGTTGTGTGCCCAGGCCGCGCACATCCCGGTGCACCTGGGCAGCATGGCCTACGCCATGCGCGACCTGGTGGGCGCGGTCGAGTGGGCGCCGGGCGACATGCTCATCGTCAACGACCCCTACCTGGGCGGCACCCATCTGCCCGACGTGACTCTGATCGCGGCCGTGTTCCTGGAAGAGCGCCTGCTCGGCTTCGTGGCCAACCGCGCCCACCATGCCGACATCGGCGCCGAGGCCCCGGGCTCCATGCCGGTCTCCAGGCGCCTGGACGAGGAGGGGCGTATCATTCCGCCCGCCCTGCTGCTGCGGGGCGGGGAACTGGATGCGGCGCTGTTGCGCGAGATCACCGCCGCCACCGCCGTGCCGGCTGTCACCGAGGCGGATTTCACTGCCCAGATCAGCGCCAACCGGGTAGGGGTCCGGCGTCTGCAGGCCCTGGCCACCGGCATGCCGGCCGGACGCTATCTGCAGGGGCTGGATGCCCTGAACGAGTACGCCGCCCAGTTGGCGTCCCGGCAGCTGCAGCAGATCCCGGCCGGGCAATACTGCTTTACCGACTACATGGACGACGACGGCCAGGGCCATGCGCGGCTGCCGATCCAGGTGTGCGTGACGGTGGCGGAGGGCGGCGTGGAGGTGGATTTCGCCGGCACCGCGGAGCAGGCGCCGGGCAACGTCAACTGTCCGCTGTCGGTGGCAGCCGCGGCGGTCTACTATGTGTTTCGCTGTCTGCTGCCGCCTCAGACACCGGCTTGCGCGGGCAGCTTCCGCGCCCTGCGCATCCGCGCTCCGGAAGGTTCGCTGGTCAACGCCCGCCGGCCGGCGGCGGTCGCGGCCGGCAATGTGGAGACCTCCAGCCGCATCGTCGATGCCCTGCTGGGCGCGCTGGCCCGGGCGCTGCCGGAGCGGATCCCGGCGGCCAGCCAGGGTACGATGAACAACCTGGCCATGGGCGCGCGCGGCCCCGGAGGCGCCTGGGACTATTATGAAACCCTGGGCGGCGGCATGGGCGGCGGCCCGCAGCAACCGGGCCTGAGCGCGGTGCAGACGCACATGACCAATACCCTGAACACGCCCATCGAGGTGGTGGAGCGCTTCTATCCCCTGCGCGTGAATCGCTATGCCATCCGCCGCGGCTCCGGCGGCGCCGGCCGGCATCGCGGCGGTGACGGCCTGGTCCGCGAATACGAGTTCCTGGCCCCGGCGCAGGTGACCCTGCTGACCGAGCGCCGGACCACTGCGCCCTGGGGGCTGCAGGGCGGGGCTGCGGGTCGGCCGGGCGTGAATCTGCTGAACGACAGGCTGCTGCCGCCGAAGGTGGCGCTGGCGGTCGCCGCCGGCGACCGGCTCACCCTGGAGACGCCTGGCGGCGGTGGCTGGGGAATGTAGGATGGGTGAAGGCGCTTGCGCCGTAACCCATCATCGTCGTGCAGGTTGAGGTATTGTGTCGGGATAAGTCGATGGGTTGCGCTGCGCTCCACCCATCCTACCAACTGAGTTAGGAGTATCGATGTATGAACAGGCTCTGGATCGTGTTGCTGTGCGGCCTGCTGCCGGCCCTGTCCGGCTGCGGGGCGCTGGTGGTCGGCGGCGCCGCGGCCGGCGGCTATTATGTCGGCCAGGACGAGCGCACGGCGGGTGAGATCTCGCGCGATGCGACCATCACCTCCACCATCAACACCCGCTATGTACGCGACCGGGAGGTGAAGGCCATGGATATCAATGTCGACACCTATCGCGGTGTGGTGACACTCTATGGCAGCGTATCCAGCCGGCGTTCGGCGGAGCGTGCGGTGGAGATCGCCCGCAGTGTGAAGGGCGTGAAGCAGGTGAATTCGAAGCTCACAGTCATTGATGGCCAGGGCTGAGTGAGTAGGATGGGTGAAGCACAGCGTAACCCATCGCCGTGTGCCGGTCGGGTGATGGGTTACGGCGCCGCGCGCCTTCACCCATCCTACTTGCTTAACCCGGGTATGGTGTGAGTGGTGGAATTAACCGTATTCATATTCCCGTCATTCCGGCACCGGCCGGAATCCAGCACCCGCCGCGGTCGCTGGATCCCCGCCTGCGCGGGGATGACGGGGTACGATCAAAGCCGCCCTGACTTGTGTTCTGTATCTTGAGACCTGGATCCTGACCTGATGTGCGGCATCTGCGGTGAACTGCGATTCGACGGCCGGTCCCCCGACCTGGGGACCGTGCACCGGATGATGGAGCGGCTGGAGCGACGCGGCCCGGACCATGCCGGCAGCCATTCCGACGGCCCGCTGGCGATGGGTCATCGACGGTTGTCCATCATCGATCTGAGCGCTCATGCCAACCAGCCGATGGTCGACCAGGACCTGGATCTGGCCATCGTCTTCAACGGTACCATCTACAACTACCCCGAACTGCGCGAAGAGTTGATCGGGCTGGGTTATCACTTCTTCTCCCACGGCGACACCGAGGTCATCCTCAAGGCCTACCAGGCCTGGGGCGAGGCCTGCGTGGAGCGCCTGCACGGCATGTTCGCCTTCGCGGTCTGGGACAGCGACCGCCAGCGCCTGTTCGTGGCGCGCGACCGCATGGGCATCAAGCCGCTCTATTACCGCTATGCGGACGGCTGTTTCCGCTTCGCCTCCACCAGCCAGGCGCTGATCGCCGCCGGCGGGGTGAGTGCGGATCTGGACTCGGTCGCCCTGCATCACCTGTTCACCCTGCATGCGGTGGTGCCGGCGCCGCGCACCGTGCTGCGCGGAGTGCGCAAACTGGATCCCGGCCATTACCTGGTGGTGGAGGCCGACGGGCGCTGGCGCAAGCAGCGCTACTGGGCGCTCGAGGCGCGGCGTCCGGACCGGTCCCTGGACGAGGCCGAGTGGACCGAGGCCATTCACGCCGCCCTGATGGAGGCCGTGCGCCGGCGCATCGAGATCAGCGATGTGCCGGTCGGGGTGCTGCTCTCCGGCGGGTTGGATTCCAGCCTGCTGGTCGCGCTGCTGGCCGAGGCCGGGGTGCAGGACCTGCTCACCTTCTCGGTCGGCTTCGAGGACCAGCCCGAGGAGAAGGGCAGCGAGTTCGAATACTCCGACCCGGTGGCCGAGCGCTACGCCACCCGCCACCACAAGTACCGCATTCCCAACAGCGAGGTGCTCGACCGCCTGCCCGAGGCCGTGGACAACATGACCGAGCCCATGTTCGGCCAGGATGCCGTGGCCTTCTACCTGCTGGCCGAGCAGGTATCGAAAAGCGTGAAGGTGGTGCAGAGCGGCCAGGGCGCGGACGAGGTGTTCGCCGGCTATTTCTGGTATCCGCGCATGCTGGAGGAGACGGGCGAGCCGCTGGAGCGCTTCCGGGCGCACTACTTCGACCGCGATCACGACGAGTATCTGGAGATGGTCGAGCCGGCGTATCAGGGACTGGACTACACCGGCGCCAAGATCGGCCGCCGCCTGCACCAGCCGGGCGCGGATGAGTTCATCGACCAGGTGCTGCGCCTGGACGTGACCACCCTGATCGTCGACGACCCGGTCAAGCGGGTGGACAACATGACCATGGCCTGGGGCCTGGAGGCGCGGGTGCCCTTCCTCGACCACAGGCTGGTCGAACTGGCCGCGCGCATGCCGCCCGAGTACAAGCTCGGCTCCGGCGGCAAGCAGGTGCTCAAGTCCATCGCCCGCGGCCGGCTGCCGGATGCGGTCATCGACCGGCCCAAGGGCTATTTCCCGGTGCCGGCGCTCAAGTACGTGCGCGGGCCCTTTCTGGACTTCATGCGCGATATTCTCGACTCGCAGGCCTGCCGCGAGCGCGGCCTGTACCGGCGCGAGTATGTGGACAAACTGCTGGATGCGCCCGAGTCGCACCACACCCGCATCCTCGGCAGCAAGCTGTGGCACCTGGCGCTGCTGGAGTACTGGCTGCAGCGCAATGTGGGGTAAGGGCCAGGGCGGTAGGTCGGGTTAGCCCGCAGGGCGTAACCCGACGCACTGCGGTCCTGTCGGGTTACGCTACGCAAACCCGACCTGCGTTCTAAGTTATCCGTCATCCCCGCGTAGGCGGGGATCCAGTTCCGCGGTCGTGTGGATTCCCGCCTTCGCGGGAATGACGCGGAGAGAATCAATGCCATGCGGCCGCGGAGCCTATCCCGGCGTGAGATTCTGCGTCCCTAACTAGCCCGAAAGGAATATTCCCCTTGAAACCGGGCCTTTTTTCCCCCATCTGGGACGAGTAGACTCCGGAAACAGTGGGTTAATCCCGAATTCAAGCTGACGACCCGAGGTAATGACGATGGACGTGATGGACAAGATCAAGCAGGCAGTGGACACCCACCCGGTGGTGATCTTCATGAAGGGCACCCCCGAGATGCCCATGTGCGGCTTCTCCAGCCGCGCGGCCCAGGCCCTGCAGGCCTGCGGCGAGGAGTTCGCCTACGTGAATGTGCTGTCCGATCCCGAGGTGTTCGAGAATCTGCCGCGCTTCGCCAACTGGCCGACCTTCCCGCAGATCTACATCAACGGCGAACTGATCGGCGGCTGCGACATCACCCTGGAGATGTACCAGAACGGCGAACTGGAGAAGATGGTCAAGGAGGCCGTGGCCGGCAAGGCCGGGCAGGGCGACTCCGCCGCCCAGTAAGTCCGTTCGCGGGCTGACCACTGCGACCACGCCCCCGGCTCCGCCGCGGGCGTGGTTTTTTTATGCCTTACTGCTGTCGGGCCTGCGGCCGGCGGCCGATCACGGCCTCCAGCGCCAGCGGCCGGCCGCGCCGCACCGCCTCGATCTGCAGTCGGCTGCCCGGGCGGCTGGCGGCGATGGCATTCATGGCCTGGCGGGAACTGCTCACCGGCTTGCCGTTGAGGCCGACGAGCACGTCACCCGGTTCCAGGCCGGCCTGATCGGCCGGCCCCCCGCGCAGCACACCCGCGATCAGCACCCCGTCGGTGCTGTCCAGTTCGAAGGACTCGGCCAGCTGCGGGCTCAGGTCCTGGGCCTCGATGCCCAGCCAGCCGCGCACCACCTCACCCTGTTCGATGATCTGCTTCATCACGTCCCGCGCCAGGCTTTCGGGAATGGCGAAGCCGATGCCCTGGGAGCCGCCGGAGCGGCTGAAGATGGCGGTATTGATCCCGATCAGTTCACCGTGGGCATTGATCAGCGCCCCGCCCGAGTTGCCGGGATTGATGGCGGCATCGGTCTGGATGAAGTTCTCGTAGGTGCTGATGCCGAGCTGGGTGCGCCCGGTGGCGCTCACAATCCCCTGGGTCACCGTCTGACCCACCCCGAAGGGGTTGCCGATGGCCAGCACCACGTCGCCCACGCGCAGGGCATCGGCCTCGCCCAGCACGATCACCGGCAGGTCGTCGGCCTCGATGCGCAGCACCGACAGATCGGTCTCCGGGTCGCTGCCGACCACCTGTGCCGAATAGCTGCGGCTGTCGGCCAGCATGACCTGGATCTCGTCGGCGTTGCCCACCACATGGTTGTTGGTCAGGATGTAACCCTGCGGGCTGATGATTACGCCCGAGCCCAGGCTGGTCTGCAGGCGCTCGCGCTGCGGGCCGAAGCCGTCACCGAAGAACTGCCGGAACAGGGGGTCGCTGAACAGCGGATGCAGCGGCTCGCGCACCATCTTGGCGCTGTAGATGTTGACCACGGCCGGGGCGGCCGCGGCGACCGCGTCGGCATAGGAGACGGGGCCGCTGGCGGGGGCGGTGGCCGGGGCCCCGTTGCGCTGGCTCTCCCGGACCTCCACCACCGCCGGCGCCTCGCTGCGGAACAGTTCCGGCTTGAAGACATAGAGCAGGGCGGCGGCCATCAGTCCCACCACGATGGACTGGGCCAGGAAGGTCAGGAGATTGCGTTTGGCCATGAGTCGATCCTGTTGTTCGATTTGCGTATGATTTCCATAATCATAAGTATGACCCTTCCCGTCATTCCCGCCTGCGCGGGAATGACGGGAAAGGCAGTAACTCGGAGATTGTCCAAGAATGATTATGCCTGAATTCTCCACCGGCCGGGGACGCACATGGTAACAATCGACGAACTCGTTGCGTACAGCGACGCCCTGCTGCAGGTCGGCGAGTTTCAGGACTACTGCCCCAACGGCCTGCAGGTCGAGGGCCGGGGCGAGGTGCGGCGTATCGTCTCGGGCGTGACCGCCAGCCAGGCCCTGGTCGATGCCGCCATCGAGGCCGGGGCCGATGTCCTGCTGGTCCATCACGGCTATTTCTGGAAGGGCGAGCCGGCGCCCATCGTGGGGATGAAGCGCCGGCGCATTGCCGCGCTGCTCGCGCACGGCGTCAGCCTGCTGGCCTATCACCTGCCGCTGGATGCCCACCCGGAACTGGGCAACAACGCCCGGCTGGCGGCGGAACTGGAGTTGTCCATCGAAGGCTGGTTCGGCGGCGGCCGGGGGCCGGACATCGCCTGCCACGGCCGGCCGGCGCAGCCGCTCACCCCGGCCGGACTGGCCGGATGGCTCGAGACCCGGCTGGGGCGGGCGCCGCTGCACCTGCCCGGCCGGCCGGAGCGCATCGAACGGCTCGCCTGGTGCACCGGCGCGGCCCAGTCCTATATCGAGGCCGCCGCCGCCCTGGGCGTGGACGCCTTCATCAGCGGCGAGGCCTCGGAGCAGACCACCCACCTGGCCCGGGAACTGGGCATCCACTACTTCGGCGCCGGGCATCACGCCACCGAGCGCGGCGGCCCCCGTGCCCTGGGGGGGCATCTGGCAGAAAAATTCAGTCTGGAACATCGGTTTATCGATATCGACAACCCGGTCTGAAACCGCGCCGGGTTTGACCTTATTCGCCAGTTCGTGGAAAATCTGCGCTTTTCCGGGGGCCTGTCCGGCACGAGGGCTCTCCCGGCGCGCGAGCCTGATCAACATCAAGTCATTCCGCGGCCAGCCCGCCTAGAATGACCCGCCTGCATGGGCCATAACGAAGCCTTTTAAATATATGTCTGATCAAAATTACCTGGAGAGCCTTAGATGAGTGATGGCGTAGATACCAGCCGGCGCCGCTTCCTCACCGCCGCCACGAGCGTGGTCGGTGCCGTGGGTGCCGTGTATGTGGCCGTTCCCTTCGTCAAGTCCATGTGGCCGAGCGCGCGGGCGCAGGCGGCCGGGGCGCCGGTGGAGGTGGACATCAGCAAGATCGAGCCCGGCCAGATGCTCAACGTGGAATGGCGCGGCAAGCCGGTGTGGATCGTCAACCGCACCGACGAGATGCTGCAGAGCCTGGATGAACTGACCGACCGGGTCAGCGATCCCGACTCCCAGGCCTCCGAGCAGCCCGAATACGCCCAGAACCAGGCCCGCTCCATCAAGGAGAACGTCCTGGTCATGGTCGCCATCTGCACCCATCTGGGCTGTTCGCCCAAATACCGCCCCGATGTGGCCCCGGCCGACCTGGGCAACGACTGGCTGGGCGGTTTCTTCTGCCCCTGTCACGGCTCCAAGTACGACCTGGCCGGGCGTGTCTACAAGGGCATGCCGGCACCGCTGAATATGCCGGTGCCGCCGCATCGCTACATCGGCGATACCGTTGTCCTCGTTGGCGAAGATCAAGGAGCTGCATGATGGCCGGTTCAAACAACGACAAGATTCAGGGCGGCCTGATGGGCTGGATCGACGGCCGCTTCCCGCTGAGTTCGCTGTGGAACGACCACATGGCGAAATACTATGCGCCGAAGAATTTCAATTTCTGGTACTTCTTCGGCTCGCTGGCGCTGCTGGTGCTGGTCATCCAGATCGTCTCCGGCATCTTCCTGACCATGCATTTCAAGCCCGATGCCGAGCGCGCCTTCGCCTCGGTCGAGTACATCATGCGCGACGTGGAGTGGGGCTGGCTGATCCGCTACATCCACTCCACCGGGGCCTCGGCCTTCTTCATCGTGGTGTACCTGCATATGTTCCGCGGTATGCTCTACGGCTCCTACAAGCAGCCGCGCGAGCTGATCTGGATCTTCGGCGTGCTGATCTTCCTGGCGCTGATGGCCGAGGCCTTCTTCGGCTACCTGCTGCCCTGGGGCCAGATGTCCTACTGGGGCGCGCAGGTCATCATCTCGCTGTTCGCGGCCATCCCCATCGTCGGCGACGACCTGGCGCTGTGGATCCGCGGCGACTTCGTCATCGCCGATGCCACCCTGAACCGCTTCTTCGCCTTCCACGTGATCGCCGTGCCGCTGGTGCTGATCGCCCTGGTGGTGGCGCACATCATGGCGCTGCACGAGGTCGGCTCCAACAACCCCGACGGCATCGAGATCAAGAAGAACAAGGACGCCAACGGCATTCCGGTCGACGGCATCCCGTTCCATCCCTACTACTCCGTCAAGGATATCTTCGGAGTCGGGGTGTTCCTGATCTTCTTCGCCATCGTGGTGTTCTTCGTGCCGGAGATGGGCGGCTACTTCATCGAGCCGCCGAACTTCGAGCCGGCCGACCCGCTCAAGACCCCCGAGCACATCGCCCCGGTCTGGTACTTCACGCCCTACTACGCCATCCTGCGCGCCGTGCCCTCGATCGCCGGCTCGGCCTTCCCCGGCGTGGCGGCCATGGGTATTGCGGTGCTGATCTTCTTCCTGCTGCCCTGGCTCGACCGCAGTCCGGTGAAGTCGATCCGCTACCGCGGCCCGCTGTACAAGGGTGCGCTGACCCTGTTCGTGATCTCCTTTATCGTGCTTGGATGGTTGGGTACGCAGCCGGCAACGGAAACCCTGACGCTGCTCGCCCGTATCTTCACGGCGATCTATTTCGCGTTCTTCCTGCTGATGCCCATCTACACGAAGATGGACTCCACCAAGCCGGTACCGGAAAGGGTGACACACTAATGAAAAAGATCCTCTTTGCATTGCTGTTCATGCTGACCCCCGTTCTGGCGCAGGCCGCGGGGGGCAATGTCCATCTCGACTCCGCCGACATCGACCTGGAGAACAAGGATTCGCTGCGCCGCGGGGCCAAGCTGTTCACCAACTACTGCCTGAGTTGCCACTCGGCGCAGTTCCAGCGCTACAACCGCATGGCGCGGGACCTGGGCATGACCGACGACCAGGTCATCAACAACCTGATGTTCGCCAGCAAGGAAGTCGGCGAGACCATGACCATCGCCATGCCGGGCGAGCAGGCCGAGGCCTGGTTCGGCGTGACCCCGCCGGACCTGTCGCTGACCGCCCGCTCGCGCGGACCGGACTGGATCTACACCTACCTGCGTTCCTTCTACCTGGACGATTCGCGCCCCTTCGGCGTGAACAACCTGATCTTCGACAAGGTGGGCATGCCGCACGTGCTGTGGCAGCTGCAGGGCTTCCAGCAGCCGGTCTACGAGACCACGGTCGACGAGGACGGCAAGGAGCACAAGGCGATCGTCGATCTGGAACTGGTCGAGCAGGGCAGCATGAGTCCGGCCGAGTACGACCAGGCCGCACGTGATCTGACTGCCTTCATGACCTATATCGCCGAGCCGATCCGGCTCGAGCGCAAGCGCATCGGCCTGTGGGTGATCGGCTTCCTGGTGATCTTCACCATCCTGGCCTACATGCTGAAGAAGGAATACTGGAAGGACGTACACTGACGGTACGCCCCGGACAGTACAGGTAAGGCCCCGGGCCGGTGGCGCGTGCGTGCGCCCCGGCTCGGTGCTTTTTCAGGTATACTCTGCGCCAGACGCCCAATCCGGAGTAGCCCAGGAGTAATCCAGATGGCCGTAGTCGCCAATCGTCGTTCCGTCATGACACTCTTTTCCAGCGCCAGCTGCCCCTACAGCCATCGCGCGCGTATCGTGCTGGCCGAGAAGGGCATCACCGTCGAGGTGGTCAACGTCGACCTGGACAACCTGCCGGAAGACCTGATCGATCTCAATCCCTACCAGACCGTGCCGACGCTGGTGGACCGCGAGTTGGTGCTCTACGATTCCCACGTCATCATGGAATACCTGGACGAGCGCTTCCCGCACCCGCCGCTGATGCCGGTCGATCCGGTCTCCCGCGCCAAGGCGCGCCTGGCCATGTACCGCATCGACCAGGACTGGTACGGTCTGCTGCGCGACATCGACACCAAGGGCGAGAAGGCCGCCGCCAAGGCCCGCAAGATGCTGCGCGACAGCATCGCCTCCAGCGCCGAGGTGTTCGCCGCCATGCCGTTCTTCCTCAGCGAGGAATTCAGCCTCATCGACTGCTATGTGGCCCCGCTGCTGTGGCGGTTGCCGGTCTACAAGATCGACCTGCCCAAGCAGTCCAAGGCCGTGTGGGATTATGCCGAGCGCATCTTCGCCCGCGACTCGTTCCAGCAGAGCCTGACCGACGCCGAACGCGAAATGCGCGACTGAAATTCACCGGCCGGAACACCGCCGTTCCGCGCCGCATCTGCAAGTCCGGTCCTATGGAAGACATGAGCCCCAGCCGGCCGTATCTGATCCGCGCCATCAACGAGTGGATCATCGACAACGGCCAGACCCCCTATCTGCTGATCAATGCCGACTATCCCGGCGTCGAAGTCCCGCAACAGTTCGTCGACGAGGGCAAGATCGTGCTCAACATCAATCCCACCGCCGTCGCCGGGCTGGAACTGGGCAACGAGTACATCCTGTTCAGCGCCCGCTTCCAGGGCCGCGCCTGGGAGATCGTCATCCCGGTGCCCGCCGTGCTCGCCATCTACGCCCAGGAAAACGGCCGCGGCATGATGTTCAACGAGGACGAATACGGCCCCGAGCCGCCCGACGGCGGCGGTGGCCCGGAGCAGGACAAGTCCGACGACGACAAGGGCCGGCCCTCGCTCAAGGTGGTGAAGTAAGCCTTCCCGCGGGGGCGGGGCGCTCATCCGCCCCCTGTTCCTGCGCACTGCCCAGTACCTCCCCAAGCGGACTCAGTACCGCATTCCCGCCGCGTTGCAGCACATGGGTGTAGATCTGTGTGGTGCGCACGTCCTTGTGCCCCAATTGTTCCTGCACTGTGCGGATATCCATCCCGCGTTCGAGCAGATGCGTCGCGAATGAATGGCGCAGGGTATGGCAACTCGCCGGTTTCAGGATCCGCGCCTTGCGGACGGCCAGTTTCACGGCCTTCTGTACGCAGCTTTCATCCAGGTGATGCCGCCGAACGACGCCGGAACGGGGATCCACACTGCGCCGGCTGGCGGGGAAGACATACTGCCAGGCCCAGGAGGTGGCTGCGCGCGGATATTTACGCGCCAGCGCATGCGGCAGCCATACCGCCCCGAAGCCGTCACGCAGATCCTTCTCGTGCAGGTTGCGGACTGATTCCAGATGCCGTTGCAGCGGCGCGATGCAGGGATCGGGAAGCACGACTACCCGGTCCTTGCCGCCCTTGCCGGAACGCACCGTAATGCTGCGGTGATCGAAATCCAGATCCTTCACCCGCAGGCGCAGGCACTCCATCAACCGCAGACCCGAGCCGTACAACAGGCAGGCCGGCAACCAGTGGGGGCCATCCAGCGCCTGAAACAGCCTGCGCACCTCGTCCCGGGTCAGAACCACCGGCAGGCGTTCGGGACGCTTCGCCCGAACAGCCCCAAGGATATCGCCCAGCGGCCGGCCGATGACATGCCGATAGACAAACACCAGGGCGTTGAGCGCCTGATTCTGAGTACTGGGGGCGACATTGCGCCCGACCGCGAGATAGGTCAGGAACTCGCCGACTTCGGTTTCGCCCAACTCGCTCGGGTGCCGCTTGCCATGAAACAGGATGAACTGCCGGATCCAGCCGAGATAGGCCTCTTCGGTGCGGATGCTGTAGTGCCGGGTCCGGATCGCGTCACGCACCTGATTGAGGAATGGTGATTTAGGGCGGTCCTTGTGCATAGAGCTCTCTCCCTGAGCTGTATGTCTGTACAGTACAAAAGAAGCGGCCGTTCCGCAACCCCTGCGGGATAGGCGGCGAAGCAGGCATATAACCGGGCAAGGTAACCGATGAAGCCGCATCCCATATGCTTGATATGCTGGAATAAAAAGGGTAGTTTTTGAAGTGGTGGGCAGAAATTATGGACTGCCCGGAGTTGGGATATATGGAAAATCGCCGTGTTATATCACGGCAAAGCTCCAGATACACACTGTTAGCGCTACTGAGACATAGTGATGCTTCTTTTAATAGCAATCGTTCTGCTTTTGACTGGAACATTGATGTACTACCGAACAGTTATCCGACTGCAGCAGTGCTTGAATGAGGCCGATCCGGAACGTGGAGTCATCTATAGGTTTTTTGCAGTTGATGAGATCTCTTTAATGAGCAACCCCGTGCGAATGTACCGTTTCATTTTTCACAAAGCAGATAAGGTTCTCGAAAATTCCGATGCACTTGCGGGGATAAGGAACAAATTTATTTCCTCTCTGTTCGTCTGTGGCATTGGGAGCGTGCTGGCAGGTGTGGATATTCTGCTGCGCTAACAAGTAGTTCCAGTACGTTCCGGGCCTTTGGCCCTCCACCGGATGCCCTTTTCGCTGCGCTACAAGGGCACCGCTGAACAAAAGCGTTATGTGTAAATAATTATGAAAAATGGATTTCTACATCTTACTAACTCGCTTTCATTATTTGAAAAGCTCAAATATGACTTTAATGAGTTAGAAAAAGATAGTAATGATGCGTACAAAGCATTCAATTTCTTTGTAACAGCAGAGCATTTACCAGACTGGGTTGGCGACACCAAAATAAAAGACAACAACCCCTATTTAAGGGTCTCGTCGCATTTGGCTACTGGTGCCAAACATTTCAAAGTCACAAACCCTAAAAAAGCCTCTGTCAGCAATACTGCAATTGACGTATATGTCGAAGACGGTTATGTTCATGACGGCTACTTCGAAACCGTACTTACTCTTGTCCTTACAGATAAAGAAGCTAAGGAACTCGGCGTAACATCAATACCTGTAATGGCATTGGCAGAAGAAGTACTGTCTTTTTGGAAGAAATATTTTGAAACTAACAACACATAACAAAACGGTCAAGTTCGCATGTGCAAAAAACGCACATGCTTGGACTCCGCTTACGCTCCGCCACTTACCTAAGCGTTATGCCCTTGAATGCCATCGAGTGCCAGCATGAGAAGTTACAGCGACATTGAGAAACAATTCATCTCGTTTCTTGTTAAGTCAGAGCGAGGACAGAGGAAACTCATGTCCTTTTTAGATGCCCACCTTGAGCGAACAAAGATTCGTATCGACCTCACCAAGACCGATGCAGAGTATCGGTTCGAGGTTGAAAAGGCATCAGATGAAGTCTTCGGTTGGATAATCAACAAGGTAGAAGATTTACAGGAGATAGTCGCAGTCCTAGTCGGCCTACTGGGCTACTTGCAGGCCCGTGGATACATCGCCTCGTACAAAGTAACCCCGGATGTTCATACATCAGTGTATGAATTTGGGCGGGGAATAGATAAAAACTTGAAACTGTCATCTCCATTTCCTGACAAAGACATTGCGCGCCTCGTAATCGATTTCGCATTTAAAGAAATTGTGCCACTTGATCCATTACGGGATTTGGAGGCACATGCCTTTGTCGCTCCCGAAGACCGCAGATTCCAAAAACAATATTTGCAAACAAACGTTGCAATAGTTTTGGCATTTGCTGTTGGTGCGGCAGGGGTTTGGTTGAGCTATTGCGCCCTGATGCAACAAAACGCGACATCTGCTGCGCAAGCTGAAAACGACAAAACGAACCATGCAGCTACCGAGGCGCGTTTTGCGGCGGAGTCGGCCTGGGTGAAAGATATTCAGTCTTTGTTGAAACAAATTGAGAAGGCAATACAAAGTTCGTCCAACAGCGGGCATAACAACGCGCTCAAGAGCGACCTCGGGGACGCTGCGCGCCCCTCGGCGCCTTAGCGCGAACGTTAGGTGCCAATAGGAATAGCAGATGCAGCATAAATACTATCCACCAACGTACCAGGAAAATCAGTTTCATTGTATTTATTGCAATGTTTTCGCTCGCCAATCCTGGTTCAGTCTTTATACCCATATGCATAGTAATGCTCGTGGCACCGATTTCGAGGCATCGGTATGTAGTCATTGTGGCGAACATACTTATTGGTACCAACAAAGAATGATCGTGCCATCTGATTCGCCAGTCCCACCTTCGCACCCAGATTTACCTGAGTCCTGTGAAGCTGAATACGAAGAGGCTAGATCTGTTTTTGGTCGTTCCCCTAGAGCTGCAGCTGCTCTATTGCGGTTAGCTGTTCAGAAATTAATGGCCGAACTTGGGCAAAGCGGAGAAAACATCAACAATGATATAAAGTCTTTGGTGGCAAGCGGGTTGCCAATTCAGGTTCAGAAAGCACTAGACTTTTGCCGGGTAGTCGGCAACAACGCAGTACATCCTGGTGAAATAGATCTGAATGACACTCCAGATATCGCACAAAATCTTTTTAGTATGATTAACTTTATCGTCGAAGATCGCATTACGCGGCCGAAAGAAATTGATGAGTTATATTCTCAACTGCCAGAAGGTGCAAGAGATGCGGTGCAAAAAAGGGATGGCGACGATAATGAAAAAGAAAGCACCTAACCAAGCGCCCCAGCCGACGTTGTAGTTCCCCCGCTTTAGTGGACACCTTCTGATAACTCAGGAGGTGTGAAAATGGCAAGATACACGCAACCCAGAAAGACCTGGCAATATACAAACGATTTCAAAGTTAAGGCGGTACGGCTTAGCTACCAGGAAGGAATTCAAGTCAAGCAAGTGGCTGAAGGGCTGGATATTCATCCTTTCATGTTGTCACGCTGGCGAAAGGAATACCGCGACGGAAAACTACAAGAGGATGGCCGGAAACGCGTGCGAGTGGACAAAGAGAAAACGACGATTAATCTACAGGATTTATCAGAGATTGATCGACTAAAACGGGATAACGAGCGCCTGAGAAAGGAGAACGATCTCCTAAAAAAGTGGCAACGGTATCTGGCGGAACAACATCAGAACGATTTGGATTCGTCCAAAGATACCGGGAAATCGGAGTGAGGTTTCTATGCCACTGGCTGGGCGTCTCCACCAGTGGCCTTTATGCTTGGGAGAAACGCCAAGCCTCGCAGCGCCACCAGGAAGATCAACAGCTCCTGAAGCATATATCGCGCATCTATTGGCGAAGCGAGGGTCGCTACGGGAGCCCCCGGGTCCATCAAGCCCTGCGACAACAGGGGGTATTGGTGGGCCGGAAGCGGGTAGAAAGGCTAATGCGAGGGGCAGGTTTGAGGGCCAGGGTGACGCTGGTCACGCGCCGTCAGCCAGGACTGATGCGCTTCAAGACGGCAGGCGAGAATTTATTGAAAGGCCTGGAAGCGCCCACGGCTATCAATCAGGTCTGGGTGGCGGATGTGACGTATTTGAAAGTCAATCAGCAATGGCGCTATCTTGCTACCGTCATGGATCGATATTCGCGACGGATAATAGGCTGGTCACTGGCAGCCACGCGCACGACAAAGCTCACTCAAGCCGCCCTGGCATATGCGCTGAAGAAACGAGGGCGTCCAAGCAACATCATTCTACATACTGACAGAGGAATTGAGTTTACCGGATATGAGTTCCGGGATCTGATGAAACAGCATGGCATTCGCCAGAGCTTCAACCGTCCGGGGCGCTGTACGGACAACGCGCACATGGAGTCGTTTTATCATAGTCTCAAAGGGGAGCTTGTTCGTGGCTCGGTATATAGACGGACAAGCACATTGCGCAGATCCCTGTCCCGATACATCAATCGGTTTTACAATGCGGTGAGGTTGCACTCGGGTTTGGGCTACCTGTCGCCGATAGAGTATGAACAAAAAACAGCGTGACAAACCGGGTGTCCATTTTATCGGGGGAATATCACGCAAACTACACTGCGCTTCGTTTGCGCCGCACAGCTTTATCGTTATGTGTAACAACAAGAGAGAGGTTTGAGAAATGAAGAGTATTACTAATTTATTCTTATTTTTTGTCGTTTGGCTGCCTATTATTGCGACTGCGAGCGATGATTACAAGATCACAGGGAAGTCAGGGATCATGCATTTCGTGGCTGTAGATGCCACACAAAAAGACAATGAAGATGTCTATCGCCTTGCGGTAGGTAATGCTTGTGCTGGTAAAGCAATATGTCAGGTTCAATTCTGGGTAGGTAGTGCGCCTAGCAAATTCCCATTAACGGATGCACAGGTAGAGTCAAAATTGGTGCAGTGGCAACAGAATCTTAATACCGGGCTCCGCCGTTGGTTAGTGAAATGCAGCTCATCAAATTTATTTTCAAAAGAAAGAGAGTGCATGTAACTGGTCTAGGAGTGCGAAGTGAGCTTGTGCATCGAAGTAACACATAACACGTCGCTCCATCCGACATCGGCGCTGACGCGCCTCCTCGGCTGAGCTAGGCGTTAGAACTCACGAGACCCAAAATAGTGTTGCTTGACAATACTAACGCGATACAATAGTATTCCTCGCTATGATCAAATCGTTCAAGGGCAAGGAAGCTGAGAAGATTTATCAGGGGTGCTATTCGAAGCGGATTCCCAAAGACATTCAACGCCTTGCGGCACGGAAACTGGAAATGCTCGCTGCGGCGAGCGATCTCAAATCATTGAGAATTCCACCGTCCAACCGTCTTGAAAAACTGAAGGGTGACAGGGCAGGTCAATACAGTATACGAATCAACGATCAATGGCGTATCTGCTTTATCTGGAAAGCCGGTGATGCTCATGAGGTGGATATCGTTGATTATCATTAGAGGTGTCAGTCATGGCTAAGAGAGATTTCGATCCCATTCATCCTGGTGAAATTCTGCTTGAGGAATTCTTGCGGCCCATGGGTATATCTCAATACCGCCTTGCAAAAGATATCAGTGTGGCGCAACGCCGTATAAGCGAAATTACCCAAGGCAAGCGGTCTATTACAGCTGATACGGCGTTGCGCCTCGGTCGGTACTTTGGCATGGAGGCGCAGTTTTGGCTCAATCTTCAGTCGCGTTACGATCTTTTGTGTGCAGAAGCGGAGCTCGCCAAACGGCTGGACAAAGAAGTTACGCCCCATGCGGCATAGAAAAGGGTACTAACCAGCCCATCATGCCGACAGGAAGATCGCGCGGCTTATGGGCGACGTTAGCAATCAATAGGAGTTCCGTAGTGGGTTGGTTTTATTTGTTGCTTGCTGGCTTATTGGAGATCGGCTGGCCCGTTGGGCTTAAGATGGCACAAATTTCAGAGACCCGCTGGACCGGAATTGGTGTTGCTGTTCTGTTCATGGGTATGAGCGGTTTCTTTCTTTTTCTCGCTCAGCGCTCAATCCCCATTGGCACTGCATATGCTGTTTGGACTGGAATTGGCGCGGCAGGCACTTTCTTGGTTGGGGTCATGTATTACGGCGATCCGGCGTCAATTCTTCGTTATCTCGGCGTCGTGCTGATTGTGGCTGGGGTAGCAACATTAAAATTGGCGCATTAAGTGCTAATAAGCTGCTCAAATTCGTTCCGGCCACAAAAGCTGTGGCCTCCACCGGACTCGCTAACGCTCGACGATTAGCGGGGCGTTAGCCGCTATCTATGAACCCGAGCAAAGTCGAAAGAACCAAAACCAAGAAGCTTACCGATCTTCCGAACATAGGTCCGGCAATGGCGCAGGTTCTTGAATTGATCGGAATCGGTGTGCTAAAGGATCTGGAAGGCCGTGACGCATGGGAACTTTATGAAACTCTATGTGAACGCAGAGGATCTCGCCAGGACCCATGCGTGCTGGACATATTCATGTCCATAACTGATTACGTCGGCGGAGGCTTCCCTAAACCGTGGTGGGCATATACAGAAGAGCGCAAACGCCGGTACGGTAGAATACTCAATGAAGGCCGAAATAAACGAGTACACGGCTGACAAGTCAGCCAGTCCGGCGTGGGCATTGATGAGCTTTGATTGCGCTACGCAGCTTGAACGTAAGCATTGAAACTTGGTACTTAGTCAAGTGTAGAATTCTTTTAGCCTGTTCCCGATAGGTGTCAGTGATTTTTACACTCATGCAAAAGGCAGACTGCGCAGCCAATAATATTATCCGAAAAACAATAAGCTGAAGTTATGGCATTATTGTTGCTGGGCTGATCACTTAGAACATTTAATAATTGGAGAAGAAAATGAAAAAAATCGTTTGTCTGTTTGTGTGCCTGTTTGTTGGAACAGCAAATGCAGGGTTGATTACAGTTGACTTCCCGAGCAGCACGTCAGCATCGACGGCATCAGCCGGGGAATATTTTTTTCTCACTTCACATTCCGTTCAGGAAACTTTTTCAGGCACTGGGATAAATGGCGTCACCTCACTCGACCTGTCGCTTGAGCTTGATTACAACAGTTTGAACGGCGGTGCGTTTGTTGATTTTGATGTGCTCATTAATTCCGTAACAGTCGGTAGTTTTTCATTCGTACAGACTGATGCGCTTGGATTATATGACTTCAGTTACAGTTTTCCGGAAATCATAGGGTCAGGAACATACGAATTGGCTTTGCAGGCTACCAATAATGTTCCTATTGGCCTTGGGTCCGTTGGGTTTTCCGAAACGAACAGCACTGCTGATCTGACAGGTGATGTTTCTGCGGTTCCGGAACCCGCAAGTATTGCATTGCTCGCGCTCGGGTTGGCTGGAATAGGGTTTTCGAGAAGAAGAAAAGCATCTTAACCTAGTGGTCATATTTAAAAGCCTCGTTCATTAACGGGGCTTTTTTTGCTGAACAAAAAAGCACTCGGACGAATAAAAGCAGCTTCGCTCCTGTCGTCGCATAGCTGCTTTGATTTGCCAATTGAAAATGGATTTCCCGCCGACTCCCTGCGAGATTTCCGAGGCCCTGGCTGACACCATTGGCGTACGCCCTGTCGAGTTGCTGGCTTGTGCGTGGTGTCATCGTGACTGCGCCAGGCACTGATGTGGATTTTGTCAGTCGTTTCTTTGCTCCAAAGGTGGGGATCCCAGAAGATCCCGTCACGGGTTCGGCTTATTGCAAGCCCGCGCCGTACGGGGCTGGAAAACCGGGGAAAACACAGTGTTCGCCAGCCAGGTACCCAGGCGTGCTGCCAGCCTTCCATGCGAAGGCAAGGACGACCCGGGTCGTGCTGGATGGAAGTGCCGTAATGTTCATGCAGGCAGAGATCGCCTTCGACGCCTGACAATGCTTGATCCCGGACGCATTTTCCGTTCACGTTGTTCGTTGCGAATACGCCGATTACGGCTGACATCATACGCACTCCCTGTAATAAGGCGTCCGGCACTCCTTCAATTGCCGGCCCGCCCGGCTGTATGTGCCGGCCGCTGAGTGCTGCCGGCCCCGTGCGTTTGCGGCACACGGGGAGGGGCGCGGCTGAATCCTCTCCGGTTGATTTGCATCAGGAAAGCGGGCTGGCATTCCCGTGAAAATCGTTTATGTTTTGAATGCCTGGATGGGTACGATGTCCAGCGCAAGGTTTCCCCGGATTGCACTGCACAAGGAGTGAGTCATGAGTAAGAATATGTTGAAGATTTCAGCGCTGTCCGTCTCGCTGCTGTTGTCTTCCGGGCTGGCTGTCGCCGCGGATCAGGACCGCGCCCAGGTCCAGGACCGGACCCAGCAGCAGGAGCAGGTCTACGGCAGCCAGCTGATGACCGAGCAGGAGCGCAATGAGTATCGTCAGCGCATGCGTTCAGCCGGTTCCGCCGAGGAGCGCCAGCAGATCCGTCAGGAGCACCATGAACGCATGAAGATGCGCGCGCGGGAACGTGGCGTCACCCTGCCCGACGAGCCGCCTGCCCGCGGCAGCGGCATGGGCAAAGGCGACGGTATGGGCCAGGGTAATGGCATGCACAAGGGCGGCGGTATGGGTCAGGGCGGAGGCATGGGCCAGAACCGCTGATCGCGCTGTTGTCTGACAACTGGTTCACTCAAATGTGTCCGGGGCTGCACCGTCTGACGGTGCGGCCCTTTCGTTGTGTCCGGCCCCGGCCGGGTGGCGGGCGTCCGGCGGCATGATTCCCCTGCCGGAACTGGGCGCCTTTATCGCCGCCTCGATCCTGCTCGGCCTGGCGCCCGGTCCGGACAATCTCTTTGTCCTCACCCAGTCGGCGTTGTTCGGGGCCCGGGCCGGTCTGCTGGTGGTGCTGGGGCTGTGCACCGGGTTGCTGGTGCATACCGCCCTGGTCGGCCTGGGGGTGGCAGCCCTGCTGCTCGCCTCGCCGCTGGCCTTTACCCTGCTTCGACTCGCCGGTGCCCTGTATCTGCTCTACCTGGCCTGGCAGGCCTTTACCGCCGCGGGAGCAAAGGGCCTGGCAGGCGGCCGTTCCAGCCTGCTCTCCGGGGGGCAGTTGTATCGGCGCGGCATTATCATGAATCTCACCAATCCCAAGGTCTCGCTGTTCTTTCTGGCGTTCCTGCCGCAGTTCGTCGCGCCTGAATACGGCCGGGTGGGCCTGCAGGTGGGGTTGCTCGGCGCGCTGTTCATCGCAGCGACCCTGTTGGTGTTCGGCGCCGTCGCCCTCCTGGCCGGGCGGCTGGGCGAGTGGCTGTCAGGTTCTCCCCGCACGCAGCGCTGGCTGCACCGGCTGGCCGGGTGCGTCTTTGTGCTGCTGGCGCTGCGGCTGGCATTGCCCACCGGAACGGTCTAGGCTTCAGAGGGTGCAGAGTCAGATTGCCTAACCGAGAATAAGGGAGAAACAACAATGAAAGATGTCCTTTTCTTCGACAGCATGCTCACCCCCAAGATCATCACCGTGGTTTACTGGCTGTTGCTGCTGGGGGTGCTGATCTCGGGGCTGGGTATCATGTTCAGTGGCCAGACCGGCGGTTTCCTGGGCGGCGTCGCGATGATCGTCGGCGGGGCGATCGGTGCGCGGATCTGGTGCGAACTGCTGATCGTGCTGTTCAAGATCCACGACAATATCAAGCGGGTCGCCCGGAACTGACCTTCTGGCCGTGCTCAGTCCGTCACCGCCTGCAGCAGCGCCAGCGGGCCGACGGACCTGATCCGCTCGAGTTGCCCGGCCTGCATCACGAACAACGATCCGGCAAAGCCCAGGGCGTTGACGGAGATGCCCTCGTGGCATTCGCGGGTGCGCGGCACGGCGAGCATCCAGTCGCGGGTCAGCAGCAGGTTGTAGGGGGCGGACTGGCGGGTCTCGTCGCCGAGGCTCAGCGCCTCGATGCCGATGGCCTCCAGCAGGGCGATATAGAGGCGGTACAGGTCGCCGTTCCCGCGCATGGCGTCGGGCCTCAGGCGCACGAAGGCATGCGGCAGCGGCAGGGCGGGGCAGCGGACGATGCGGCCGGGCGCGTCCGGGCCGTCGAGCAGCGGCGTGATGGGCACGGCCGGCCCGGTGCCGAGCAGCGGCAGGGGAATCCATTGCAGGTGCTTGTGCGTCTGGCTGGCGCCGGCCACCTGGCCGCCGTTGTAGAAGCCCAGCCCGCCCCGTTCGCGCATGCACCAGGCCAGGGCGCTGAAGTCCGCGGGCGTGAGCAGACATTCCTGGTGCTCGAACGCCCGGGTGACGAGCAGGATGTGATGCTCGATCACGTTGAACTTGTTGAAGATGCACAGGTGCCCGTGCCCGACGGCGCCAATGGTGAGATCCGCCTCGGGCGGCAGGAAGGGATTCGACGGTCCGGCATCATTCTGCGTCTGCCGGCGCTCTCTGTCCCTGGCCTTGCGTGCCAGGCTCGATACCCGGCGCACCACCCAGGTGACGCCGTCGCGTTCCAGCAGCGCCTGCTGCGTCTCGATCGGTTGCAGCGCACCGCGCTCGAGCGCATGCCGTTCGCGTTCCAGCAGCCGCGGCCAGAACTCGCTGTGGGCGAGTGCCGCGGTCCCGGGCCTGGTTCTCTCAGGGTGCATGGCGCTAGCCTACTACAGGAACGGTTGACCGCGGCAAGGGGTTGGCCTGGATCAATTGCGCCGATCGCCGCCAACCCTATGCTGTGTCCATGCCTCAACGGATAGAGACCCCCAGGCCGGCAGGGCGGCCGCGGCGGGTGCCGCATCACATTCTGTTCCCGCTGGCGCTGGGCTTCGGCGCGCTGGTGCCGCTGCTGTGGCTGGGCCTCGGCGGCAGCGTCTTCTGGCACGCGCATGAACTCCTGTACGGCTATGCCCTGCTGATGGCGGCGGGATTCCTGGTGACACGGGCGCGTCCCGCCCTGCTGCTCGGTCTGGTCGCCGCCTGGGGCGTGGGCCGATCGGCCGCCCTGGCACCGGCGTCGGTCGCGGCCATCCCGGCTGGCGTGGCGTTCCCGGTGCTGCTGGCATGGCTGGCCGGCCGGGCCCTGTGGCGGGGGGCCAAGCGGCCGGAGAACCGCATCCTGCCGCTGCTGCTGGTACTGCTGCTGGTGCTGGACGCGCTCTGGTGGCTGGGGGCGGTGCTGCAGCAGCCCCAGCTGCAGCAGCGGGCACTGCTCGGGACGGTGGATCTGTTCACCCTGATGATGCTGCTGATCGCCGGCCGGGTGCTGCCGGCGGCGCTGGGCGGCTGGCTGGAACGTCAGGGCATCGCCCGGCGCGATCACCGCCGCCGGGCCTGGGAACTGCCCCTGGCGGCGGTGATGGCGGGCCAGCTGCTGGGGGATCTGGCCGGCCTGGCAGACCGGGCCGGGGCAATGGCCCTGGCGGCGGCGGGCCTGGCGCTGGCCCGGGCGCGCGCCTGGCAGCTGGGCTATGCGTGGCGGCGTGCCGACCTGTGGCCGCTGGCGCTGGGGTATTTGTGGCTGCCGGCCGGGCTGGCGCTCAAGGGACTGGCGCAGATCACCGCTGTGCTGCCGCCCGGCCATGCCCTGCATGCCCTCACCGTGGGCGCGCTGGGGACGCTCACCCTGGTCATGTCGGCGCGCACGGCGCGCCTGCAGCGTCACCTGTCGCTGGCTGGGCTGCACCTGCTCGGCCCGGCCGTGGTGCTGGCCGGGCTGGCGGCCCTGGTCCGGCTGGCGGCGCTGCCGGCGACCCCGGCCAGGGCGGCGCTGTTGTGGTCGGGGGCCGGCCTGTGGTGCCTGGCGCTGCTGCTGGGGCTGTGGCTGCAGTGGCAGGCCGCCCGGGGCCGGTGAACCCGCTTCCCGTCGGGCTTGCGTTTTTGCCTGCGCGCCCGATACTCGCACCCTCAGCCCGCGCGAAGCATGGAGAACCCGCTTGGACCCGGATTTCGATTTCAAGGACATCATCGCCAACGCCAACGATATCGTGATCGTCACCGAGGTCGCGCCGCTGGACGAGCCGGGGCCCCGCATCGTGTATGTGAACCGGGCCTTTACCGATCTCACCGAATACACGCCGGAGGAGGTGCTGGGCAGGTCTCCGCGCATTCTGCAGGGGCCGGATACGGATCCCGCGACCCGCCGGCGCATTCACGCGGCCCTGACCCGCAACCAGCCGGTGCGCGAGGAGATCCTCAACTACAGCAAATCGGGGCGCAGGTACTGGCTGGACATGAACATCGTGCCCCTGGTCGATCCTGACGGCGGCGTGCGCTATTTCGCCGCCATCGAGCGTGACCTGACCGAGCGGGTGACGGCCGAGGCGATGAAGGACGAGTTCATCTCCACGGTCAGTCACGAGTTGCGCACGCCCCTGACCGCGCTGCGCGGGGCCATCGGCATGCTCAATCCGCAGGTGGTGCCGGAATTGACTCCGCAGGCACTGGAGTTGGTCGATATCGCTCAGCGCAACTGCGCCCGACTGCTGTATCTGATCAACGATCTGCTGGATATGGAAAAGCTCGCCTCCGGCGGCGTGCCGTACAGCTTCGCGCCCCAGGCCCTGGCCCAGGTCATCCGCACGGCGCTGGATATCAATGCGCCCTACGCCGACCAGCATGAGGTGCGTCTGGTGTTCGAGCCGCCGCGGGTGGATCTGCAGGTCATGGCCGACGAACAGCGCCTGCTGCAGGTGCTGGGCAATCTGCTGTCCAACGCGGCCGGTTTCTCCCCGCCCGGCGGCGAGGTGCGGGTGGACCTGCAGCCGCAGGATGATCGGGTGCGGGTCAGCGTCTGCGACGACGGCGAGGGCGTGCCGGAGAGTTTCGTGCCGCGCCTGTTCCAGAAATTCGCCCAGGCGCCGCTACGCTCGGGTGAGCGCCGCAGAGGTACCGGTCTGGGACTGGCGATCTCGCGCGGCATTATCGACCAACACGGCGGCGAGATCGGCTATTACCCGAACCGGCCGCGCGGCAGCTGCTTTTATTTCGTCCTGCCGCGCATCCAGGGCCAGGCCGGCGGCCGCTGAAACCGCTCTGGCAGAACCGTTGTATGAATGAAGCAATCCTCTCCCGCCCGGGCTGTCGCGAGTGCGCCGAAGGCAAGGCGCTCGAATTCGACTTCACCATGGCCTTCCAGCCCATCGTCGATCTGCGCGAGGGCAGGGTATTCGCCCACGAGGCGCTGGTGCGCGGCCTGAATCAGGAACCCGCCGGGCAGATCCTGGCCCGGGTCAACGACAGCAACCGCTACCGCTTCGATCAGACCTGCCGGGTCAAGGCCATCAGCCTGGCTGCGCAGCTGGGCCTGGAGGGTCTGCTGTCGATCAATTTCCTGCCGCATGCCATCTACCGCCCGGAGACCTGCATCCGGACCACCCTGGATGCCGCGCAGCGTTACGGTTTTCCGCAGGAACGGATCATCTTCGAGGTCACGGAGGGCGAGCAGGTGCAGGATCACGCCCACCTGATCGGCATCTTCGAGGAGTACAAACGGCTCGGGTTCAGGACCGCGATCGACGATTTCGGCGCCGGTTATTCCGGGCTGAACATGCTGGCCGAGTTCCAGCCCGACATCGTCAAGCTGGATATGGTCCTGGTGCGCAACATCCACGCCGACAAAGCCCGGCGTGCCATCGTTCGCGGCATTGCCGGTGTCTGCCAGGAACTTGATATCACCCTGGTGGCCGAGGGGATCGAGACGCTGGAGGAGAAGCAGGTGCTGCTGGATCTGGGGATTGTGCTGCAGCAGGGGTTTCTGTACGCCCGGCCGGCGTTCGAAGCGGCGGCTGAATTGTCGGCAGCGGCCTGCGACTGAGGCTTACATCAACCGCCGGCCGCAGCGCCCGCATTCGCGCTTGACCGCGATCAGGCTCCAGACGGTGAGGGCGATCGCGGGCAGCAGGAAAAAGGGCCAGTAGCCGTGACTGAGAAAGGCGATGGGAACCAGCCAGACCAGCAGTGTGGCAGGTATCAACCAGATGTTTTTCAATACGGGCGGTTGAGTATTCCCGCAATAGGCGCATTTGTGCATTGTAGTTCTTGCTGCAGGGCCGCCCTGACGGGCAGCCGGGTTGGTGGGCTCTGACGGCCCTGTCTCCCTCTGGTGCCAGCGAGATTGCCACGATCGCCGGCCTGCCGCAAGAACAGGTTCAATCCGGGGTTCAGTCGATATACTCGAACAGCTTCACCACGCGCTGCACCCCGCCGACGCTGCGCGCCTCTTCGGCGACGGCGTCGCCCTCGCGCCGGGTCAGCAGTCCCATCAGGTAGACGGTGCCGTTCTCGGTGACCACCTTGACCCGGGTCGGGTCGAAGCCCTCCAGGCCCCGGATGCTGAACAGGCTGGTTTTGACCTTGCCGGTGATCAGGGTGTCGCTGGAACGGGTCATCATGGAACTGGGCGCGGCCACGCTCAGTTCGTTGTAGACCCGCCTGACCTTCTCCACACCGGCCACGATCCGCTCGGCCCGCTGCTTGTAGCCCTCGGTGGGCGTCTCGCCTGACAGCAGCACCATCATGTTGTAGCTGGTCACGTTGAGGTGGGACTGCTTGTACAGTTCCTCGTCCTTGCGCAGGGCGCTCAGGGCCTTGAGTTCGATGGACTGGTCCTCGATCACGGTGCCGGCGGTGCGCCGGTCATGCACCACGGCGACGCCGGTGGCGGTGCCGCCCACCACCAGCGGGGCGCAGCCGTTGAGGACAGACAACGCGGCAACGGCAATGAATACGGATTTCAGGGCATGCATGTCAGTTCTCCTGTCCCAGTAACTGGTAATCGATCAGGTCGCACAGGCAGTGGATGATCAGGGTGTGCACCTCGCGGATGCGCGCCGCCGAGGTGACCGGCACCCGGATCTCGACGTCCTGGTTGATGAGCAGGTCCGGCAGCGCGCCGCCGTCGCTGCCGCCGGTCAGGGCCACCACCGTCATGTCGCGGTCGTGGGCGGCATGAACCGCCTGCAGGATCGCGTCCGGGCTGCCGCCGGCGGCGATCGCCAGCAGTATATCCCCCGGCGCGCCCAGTGCCGTGACCTGGCGGGCAAAAACCGACTCCCACCCGAAGTCCTCCGCGATCGCGGTCAGCGTGGGGCCGTCGGTGTTCAGGGCCATGGCCGGCAGGCCAGGACGCGCCAGTTCGAAGCGGCTGAGCATGGCGGCGGCGAAGCGCTGGGCCTCGACGGCGGCGGCGCCGCTGCCGCAGCTGAGGATGCGCCGCTCATCGAGCAGCGCCCGCAGCATGGCCTCGGCGGCATGGGCGATGCCGGGGGCAACCGCTTCCATGGCGCTCTGCTTGGCGTGGATGCTGTCGTTGAAATGCTGGGTGATGCGGGCAAAGAGATCCATGGTTTTTTCTGTATTCGTATTCGTCAGCCGTCATCGGCGGAAAAGGCATTGGCCAACCAGTCGACCTGTGCGCCGCCGGCAAGTTCCCCGTGCACTCCGACCACGTCGAAGCGCGGCGCATAGCCGGCCAGGCGCGGATGGGTGAGCAGAAAGTGCGCCGCGCTGCGGATGATGTGCCGGCGCTTGCGCCGGTCAATGGTATCAAAGCCGTGTCCGAAGCGCGTGCTGCGGCGGTAGCGCACCTCGATGAAGGCCAGGCTGGCGCCATCGAGCATGATCAGATCGATCTCGCCCGCGCGGCAGTGATAGTTACGGCTGACCAGTTTCAGTCCCCGCTGCTGCAGGTAGCGGAGCACGTAGCGCTCCACCGCCTGGCCGCGGGCCCGGGTATGGGTCGGGGGTTGCTGCATCGGACTCATCCTTGAGTGGCAGTGGGGGAGTGGAGACCGCGCCGGCCTCCGTGGCCGGCGCGGGGATGACGGGCGGCAGCGCCTCCGGGACGCCGCCCCGGAACCGGGCCCAGGCCAGATCGCGGTGGATGCGGCCGTCCGCATCCAGGCTCAGCGTGCCGCTGGCGCCGGCGTGCGGGCCGGTCAGGCCGCCGGGGTTGGGACCGGACAGCCAGGCCAGCAGGTGCAGGGCATCGTGGCCGAAGGCGTAGAGGCGCGGGTACTGGCGGCTGGCCTCGGGCCAGAGCCGCTCGGTGGTGGTGCGCAGCGGCGCGAAGGCGGGATCGAGCAGCCAGGGGGCATCGCAGAAGCGGATGTCGTTCATGTCCTGGTCGCGGTCGCGATCGACGTGGCCGGTGAAGCTGTGCGAGGTGCTGTACAGCGGCAGGTCGCTGGCGTGATGAAACCGGAACAGGGGCCGGAGCAGACGCGCGGTCTCGGGCCGGGCCAGCAGGAAGACGAATTCGGCGTCCTGGCGCCGGCGCGGTTCGAACTCCACCTGGCGGCCCAGCAGCCGCACCAGCCGGGTGCGGCGGGTCTGACTGGCGTCCAGGTTGAGCAGGGTGCGGACCTGGTCCGACAGGCCGCGGGCCTCGCGGCCGTAGTACTGCACCTCCAGCAGGTCGCCGCCCAGTGCCTCCCAACGCTCCAGAAAGGCGCTGAACACGCGCTCACCCCAGGTTCCCTCCGGCACCAGGGCCAGGGCCCGGGTCCTGCCGCTGTGGAAGGCGCGTTCGGCCACCTGTCGCGCCTCGTCCTCCGGCGCCAGGCTGAACTGGAACAGGTTGGCGGGCAGTTCGCCGGCGTCGGTATCGGGGATCCAGTTCAGGGCCAGCACCGGCACCTCCAGGTGCCCGGCGCGGGCCAGTTCGGCGACCGACTCCTTGCTCAGCGGGCCGATCACGAATTCCGCGCCCTCGCGGATGGCCTGCTGATACAGGGACCAGGCGCGGCCCGGTTCCTCGCCGATGTCGTAGAACCGCAGCCGCGGCCGCGGGTCCACGGTGTCCAGGCTGTAGTGGGCGGCGAGCAGGCCGTTGCGGATGGCCTCGCCGGCCTCGCCCAGGCGGCCCGACAGCGGCAGGATCACGCCCACCTGGCCGGGATAGCGGCCGCGTTCGGCGACCTGGGCCTGCAGGCGTTCCAGCGTGGCGGCCAGTACCGGATGGCGCGGATTGCGCAGACGCCAGTCCCCCAGGGCCTGTTCCAGCGCGGCCGGCGCGCTCTGGTGACGGCGGGCCAGTTGCACCAGTTCCATCCAGCCGCCGAGCACCGGGTCGGCGGCCGGACGCAGCATGTCCAGGGCCCGGGGGTCGAGGCGGGACAGGGCCGCGATGATGGCCTGCTGATTGGCCTCGCGCTCGGCGGCGTCCTCGAGCAGGCCGTCGAGCCAGATGCGTTCGCGCGCGCTTTCCAGGTGATGGTTCTGGCGGGCGTAGGCCGTGGCCCGCAGCCGGTGCTGGCGGCGCTGCTGCTCCAGGCTCGCCGTCTCGGGCGGGGCCTGTTCCAGCTGCGCCAGGGCCGCCGCCGCATCGTCCCCGGCCAGCGCCAGGGCCGCGCGGCGCAGATCCAACCGGAACCGCGTCAGGGGGTCGGTCGCCAGCGCGGCGATGTCGTCGAGCAGCAGCCGGGCCTGCTCCAGCTCGCCGTATTCGATCAGGAGGTCCGCGGCCTGCAGGCGGTAGTCGAGGGCGCGCTCGGGCGGCGCGGTCTCCGCCGCCTGCAGGTAGAGCTGCACCGCCCCCTGCGGGTCGCCGGCGGCCAGGCGCGCTTCGGCCGCCGGCAGCGTGACCGGCGCCGCCACCGGGGCCGGGGCCTCGCGCGGCGGCTGGCCGGCGCAGCCGGCCAGTGCGGCCAGGACGAGAAGGATCAGTAACTGCGGGATCCGGAAGAGGGCAGTGGACCGGGGAAGCGGGGTCACGATGGATGCGGGCTCCGATGTTCTCTCATAAACCCGGCAATTCAATATCGAGCAAGTTCTGATCGATTTCCTATTCGTCATGCCGGCCTTCGGCGGCATGACGGCGCGATCAGAGTTTCCTCAGATTGCCGGGTTGATTATTGTACCCTCCTTTATCGGGACGATCGAATGGATGCCGGCATGCGGCGGAGAGGACAATGAGTGAGACGGGCGGTGTGCTGTATGTGGTGGCCACGCCGATCGGCAACCTGGGCGATCTCAGTCAGCGGGCGATCGAGACCCTGCGCACGGTCGATCTGATTGCCGCCGAGGATACCCGCCATTCACGGCCGCTGCTGCAGCATTACGGCATCCGCACCCCGTTGCAGTCCTGTCATGAGCACAACGAGGCGCAGGTCAGTCCGCGTCTGGTCGAACAGCTGCAGGCCGGACAGCGCATTGCCCTGATCTCGGATGCCGGCACCCCGCTGGTCAGCGATCCGGGCTATCAGCTGGTGCGCGCGGCGATCGAGGCGGGGGTGGCGGTGCTTGCCGTGCCCGGCCCCAGCGCCCTGGTCGCGGCGCTGTCGGTGTCCGGGCTGCCCACCGACCGCTTCCGCTTCGAGGGCTTCCTGCCGGCAAAGGCCGGCGCGCGCCGGGAGCGCCTGCAGGCACTTGCCGCCGAGACCGCCACCCTGGTGTTCTATGAATCCAGCCATCGGATCCAGGCCTGCCTGGCCGACATGGCCGCGGCCTTCGGCGATGCGCGTCACGCGGTACTGGCGCGCGAACTGACCAAGCGGTTCGAACAGACCGAGCGCGGGGCCCTGGCGCATCTGCTGCAGTGGCTGGAGGCAGATGCCAACCACCGCAAGGGCGAGTTCGTGGTGATGGTGCAGGGGGCGGAGGCGGCCGCCGGGCAGGACGCGGCCGAGACCCGCCGCATCCTGGAGCTCCTGCTCAAACAGCTGCCGGTCAAACAGGCCGCGGCAATCGCCGCCGAGATCACCGGCGAGCGCAGGAACGCCCTGTATCAGCTGGCGCTGGAGTTCGGAAACGACAAGCCTGAATGATGCGTAGGATGGGTGAAGGCGCAATGCGCCGTAACCCATCTCCGGCCCGCCGCGATGGGTTGCGCTGTGCTCCACCCACCCTACAGGCTGTGGCGCTGGCGTTGGGGGCTGTATAACGGGGTGTCGGGCAGGCTACCGCGTACCCCGTAGGATGGGTGAAGGCGCATGCGCCGCAACCCATCATTCAGTCGCGCCGCGATGGGTTGCGCTGCGCTCCACCCATCCTACTCGAAATCTATGCGGCGTCTCCGTGCAGCTCCCGCGCAATCAATCCGAACTCGTACTCCCCCGGCTGCAGCGGAATCCGCACCCGGTAACCGCCGCCGGGGGCCTCCTGCATCGGGTTGCCGCCGCTGTCCTGCATTGAATCCAGCCGCAGCCGGCGGTTGCCCTGCGGCAGGATCAGTTCCAGTTCGTCGCCGATGCCGAACTTGTTCTTGACCGCCACCTCGGCCAGGCCGCTGGCCGGGTCGTAGCCGCTGATCTCGCCCACGAACTGCTGACGCACCTGGTCGGAGCGGCTGCTCAGATAGTTCTGATAGTCCTGATCGGCGTGACGCTGGTAGAAGCCGTCGGTGTAGCCGCGGTTGGCCAGGTTGTCGAGCGCATTGAGCAGGTCGGGGTCGAAGGGCCGGCCGGCGACGGCGTCGTCGATGGCGGCGCGGTAGACCTGGGCGGTGCGGGCGACATAGTAGTGCGACTTGGTCCGGCCCTCGATCTTGAGGCTGTCGATGCCGATCTCGACCAGGCGGTGGATGTGCTCGATGGCGCGCAGGTCCTTCGAGTTCATGATGTAGGTGCCGTGCTCGTCCTCCTCGATCGGCATCAGCTCACCGGGGCGCTCCTTCTCCTCGATGAAATGCACCGGCGCATCGTTCAGCGTCACCTCTTTCGGCCGGGCGTCGCCGGCGGCATCGCGTTCGCCCTCTTGGACCTGGTAGTCCCAGCGGCAGGCGTTGGTGCAGGTGCCCTGGTTGGCGTCGCGGTGATTGAAATAGCCCGACAGCAGGCAGCGTCCGGAGTAGGCGATGCAGAGGGCACCGTGCACGAACACCTCCAACTCCATGTCCGGGCACTGCTGGCGGATCTCGGCGACCTCGTCCAGCGACAGCTCGCGCGACAGGATGATGCGTTTGATGCCGAGCTGCTGCCAGAAACGCACCGCGGCGTAGTTCATGGTATTGGCCTGCACCGACAGGTGGATCGGCAGTTCCGGCCAGCGCTCGCGCACCAGCAGGATCAGCCCGGGGTCGGCCATGATCAGGGCGTCCGGGCCGAGCGCGACCACCGGCTCCATATCCTTGATGAAGGTCTTCACCTTGCTGTTATGCGGCAGGGCGTTGCTGGCCAGAAAGAACTGCCGGCCAGCGGCGTGCGCGGTCTCGATGCCGCGCTGCAGGTTGTCCAGGCGACTGAAGTCGTTGTTGCGTACCCGCAGGCTGTAGCGCGGCATGCCGGCATAGACAGCGTCGGCGCCGAAGGCCAGGGCATAGCGCAGGTTGTTCAGGGTGCCGGCCGGGGCCAGTAGTTCGGGGCGGTTCATGGTGTGACGGCCTGTGGGTATGGGCTGCGAATTCTAGCACTCTATCCGACTTGGGCGGGAGTCACGCAGAGGACGTTTATGCCCTATGGGTACAAAGACGCAGAGGTTTTTATAACGAATTCTGCATTTATGCCGTCATCCCGGCGCAGGCCGGGATCCAGAAACCGCCGCGGTCACTGGATTGGGGCATGTGCCGGAATGACGGGGAGTTTTTGTAGGTCGGGTTAGCCCGCAGGGCGTAACCCGACGGGATCCGCGTTTGTGTCGGGTTACGCTGCGCTAACCCGACCTACCGGGCTGCGTCCTGTGCGTTGTTATCGCCATGCCGTGACAGCGCCCACGCCACATGCTCGCGCACCAGCTCCGAGGAATGATCGGACCGCGCCTGCAGCGCCGTGATCACTTCAGCCGATGTCGGCGCATTGCCCAGCGCCACGGCGATGTTGCGCAGCCAGCGTTCATGGCCGATGCGGCGGATGGCGCTGCCCTCGGTGCGATCGAGAAAGGTCGCCTCGTCCCAGCCGAAGCATTCGATCAGCCCGGCCGTGTCCAGGCCGTGGCGGGGCTGGAAGTCGTCCTCCGCCGTCAGCTGCGCGAAGCGGTTCCAGGGGCAGACCAGCTGGCAGTCGTCGCAGCCGTAGATGCGGTTGCCCAGCAGCGGGCGCAGCTCGACCGGGATCGGGCCGTGCAACTCGATGGTGAGATAGGAGATGCACAGGCGGGCATCGAGCTCATAGGGGCCGACGATGGCGCCGGTGGGGCAGGCATCGAGGCAGCTGCGGCAGGTGCCGCAGTGATTGTCGCCGGGGGCGTCCACCGGCAGCGGCAGGTCGGTGTAGAGCTCGCCCAGAAAGAACCAGGAGCCGGTCTGCTTGTGGATCAGGTTGGTGTGCTTGCCGATCCAGCCCAGGCCGGCCTGTTCGGCCAGGGCCTTTTCCAGCACCGGCGCGCTGTCGGTGAAGGCGCGGTAGCCGAACGGGCCGATCGCCTGCTCGATGCGTTGCGCGAGTTTCTGCAGCCGCTTGCGCAGCAGCTTGTGATAGTCGCGGCCCAGGGCATAGCGGGAAATGAAGGCTTGCGCCGGCGACTGCAGCACGCTGTCGGCATCGGCCGCGTCGGGCCAGTAGTTCAGGCGCGCCGAGATCACCCGCAGGGTGCCGGGTTCGAGTTCGGCCGGCCGGCTGCGGCGGGTGCCGTGACGGGCCATGTAGTCCATCTCGCCGTGGCGGCCGGCGGCCAGCCAGTTCAGCAGGTGCGTCTCGGCCTCGGACAGGTCGGTGCCGGTGATGCCGATGCGGTCGAAGCCCAGTTCCGCGCCCCAGGACTTGATGTCGCGGGCAAGCTGGTCGAGGTCGGTAATCGCGGGAGTGACGGACATGGGCGGGGATGCGGGTATGCTGGGCTTGTCATATGATGGCGACGTAATGATAGCCACGAAACCCACGAAATCCACGAAAATTCAGACTGTATTCACGGCCGGGCTCTGCAAGCCTGGCAATGACAGGCACATCCCTTTAACTTAACGCGATTATCGCAGTGGATGGTGGAATTAATCGCGTCCCGTCATTCCGGGCCCGGCCTGCGCCAGTGCAGGCTGCGGTCGCGATACAGTTGCCGCCGCGGTCCCTGGATCCCGGCCTGCGCCGGGATGACGGTAATAGTCGGCTCAAGTTAAGTGCCATGCATCCCTGAGTTGCTTCTGGCCATGATTTTTAGTGGGTTTCGTGGATTTCGTGACCATTCAGTCTAACCCGCGGGTCAGGTGGATATGCAAACCGGTTGTGAACCTCTGTACAGCGCCGCCCAGGTGCGCGAACTGGACCGCCTCGCCATCGAGCAGCGCGGCGTGCCCGGCCATGAGCTGATGACGCGCGCCGGCGCGGCCGCCTTTGCGGCGCTGCGCCGGCACTGGCCGGAGGCGCGGCGGGTGCATGTGCTGTGCGGCGCCGGCAACAATGCCGGCGACGGCTATGTGCTGGCGCGGCTGGCGCGGGCGGAGGGCTGGTATGCCAGCGTGGGCTGGCTGGCCGATCCCGCGCGGCTGCAGGGCGCTGCCCGCACCGCCTGGCAGGATGCGGTCGATGCCGGGGTGAGCGTCGCCCCCTTCGAGCCGGGGCGGCTCACTGCCTGTGAGGTGATTGTCGACGGTCTGCTGGGCACCGGGCTGCAGCGCGAGGTCGCAGGCGACTGGGCCGCGGCCATCGAAGCGGTCAATGCCAGCGGGGTGCCGGTGCTGGCGCTGGACATCCCCTCGGGCCTGGCCGCCGACACCGGCCGGGTGCTGGGCACGGCTGTCCGCGCCGCCCTGACCGTGACCTTCATCGGCCGCAAGCTCGGGCTCTACACCGGCCAGGCGGCGGACCATGTCGGCGAGGTGGTTTTCGCCGGGCTGGAACTGCCGGCCGATCTCGCCGCGGATATGCCGCCGCAGGCCTGGCTGGCCGGATATGACCAGGCCGCGGCCCGGCTGGCGCCGCGGTCGCGCACGGCGCACAAGGGGGCGTTCGGCCATGTGCTGATCGTCGGCGGCCGGCCCGGCATGGGCGGGGCGGCGCGTCTGGCCGGCGAGGCCGCGGCCCGGGTGGGGGCGGGGCTGGTCAGTGTGGCCACCGATCCCGGTCATGTCGCTGCCGTGCTGGCGGCCCGACCGGAACTGATGGCGGCCGGCGTGGACGGAGCGCCGGACCTGGAACCGCTGCTGGAACGCGCCAGCGTGATCGGGCTGGGGCCGGGGCTGGGCCAGGGCCGCTGGAGCCGGGCGCTGTTCGAGCGGCTGCTGCGGGCCGAGCAGCCGCTGGTGCTGGATGCCGATGCCCTCAACCTGCTGGCGGCCGCGCCGCTGCGCCGCGACGACTGGGTCCTCACGCCGCACCCCGGCGAGGCCGCGCGCCTGCTCGGGACGGACACCGCCGCGGTCGAGGCCGATCGGGTGGCCGCGGTGCAGCAACTGCAGCAACGCTATGGCGGTGTGGTGCTGCTCAAGGGGGCGGGCAGCCTGGTCTGTGACGGCGCGGTCGTCTGGATCGCTGCCGGCGGCAACCCGGGCATGGCCAGCGGCGGCATGGGCGATGTACTGACCGGTGTGATCGCCGGCCTGCGCGCCCAGGGCCTGACCCCGGCCGAGGCCACGGTGGCCGGGGCCGTCCTGCATGCCGCCGCCGCTGACCGGGCCGCCCGCGACGGCGAGCGCGGGCTGCTGGCCGGCGATCTGCTCACACCGCTGCGCGCCCTGGTCAATCCCGGACAGGATCACCATGCCGCGCACGATTGAACTCGACGGCGAGGCCGCCATGGAGGCCTTCGGCGCGCGCCTGGCGCAGGCGCTGCCGCCCGGGCTGCAGATCCATCTGCAGGGGGATCTGGGCGCCGGCAAGACCACCCTGGTGCGTGGCTTCCTGCGCGGTCTCGGTCACAGCGGCAGGGTCAAGAGCCCGACCTACACCCTGATCGAGCCCTACCGGATCGGTGAGCGCCAACTCTACCACCTGGATCTGTACCGCCTGGCCGATCCCGAGGAATTGGAATTTCTCGGAATCCGCGACCTGTTCGACCCGGGCGTGACCAGCCTGATCGAGTGGCCGGAGCGCGGGGCCGGGTTGCTGCCGCCGCCCGATCTGCTGATCCGCATCGAGCACCTCCCGGCGGGCCGGCGACTGTGGCTGGAACCCGGCCCGGCGCGGCGCGCGGAACTGGAATCCGGGCTCGATGCGGCCATGTGAGTCCGGAATCCGCCGGATGCTGTCCCAATGCCTTAGACCGGTTTCACAGGTTTGCCCTATATCCCCTCGATATGGAAAGAAAAACACTTGAATTTCGCCGCTGTGCGGGTTAAATTCAAAGGGAATATCACCCGCAAGCGGCCGGGGAGGGACAGCAGCATGCGGATGACAAGCCGATTCGGATTCCTGCTACTGGGGTGGCTGACCGCTCTCTGGGTCGGTGCCGCCGAGGTGACCGATGTGCGCGTCTGGGCGGATGCGGAGCGTACCCGCCTGGTGCTGGACCTGGATGCCCCGGTCGAACACAAGCTGTTCACCCTCAGCGCCCCCGACCGTGTGGTGGTCGATCTCGAAGGGGCCCGCCTGCGTGCGGACAATCTTGATGACGCCGCCAGCGGGCCGATCCGCAACCTGCGTCACGGCGTTCGCAACGGCCGCGACCTGCGCCTGGTGATCGACCTGAGCGGTCCGATCAAACCCAGAAGCTTCCTGCTCAAGCCCGATCAGCAGTCCGGCCACCGGCTGGTGGTGGACCTGGAAACCCCGGGGCAGGCGCGCCGCGCCCCCGAACGTCCGACCAAGTCCGTCGATCAGATCCGCGCCCCGCGTGACCTGGTCATCGCCGTCGACCCCGGCCATGGCGGCAAGGACCCGGGCGCGCGCGGCAGCCACGGCACCAACGAGAAGCAGGTCGTGCTCGAGATCGCCCGCCGGCTGGCGCGGCATATCGATCAGGAACCGGGGATGCGTGCCATCATGACCCGGGACGGCGACCGCTTCCTGTCCCTGCGCCAGCGCATGGACATTGCCCGCGACCACGATGCCGACCTGTTCGTCTCCATCCACGCCGATGCCTTCCGCGACCGCCGGGTGCAGGGCTCCTCGGTCTATGTCCTGTCCCGGCGCGGCGCCAGTTCCGAGATGGCGCGCATCCTGGCGCAGTCGGAGAACGCCGCCGATCTGGCCGGCGGGGTGAGCCTCAACGACAAGGACGAACTGCTGCGCTCGGTGATTCTGGATCTGTCGCAGTCAGCCAGTATCGAGGCCAGTCTGGAGGTGGCGGACAATGTGCTGCAGGGCCTGAAGCAGGTCGGCAAGGTGCACAAGGACCACGTCCAGCAGGCCGGCTTCGTGGTGCTGAAGTCGCCGGACATCCCCTCCATCCTGGTCGAGACCGCCTTCATCTCCAACCCGAGCGAGGAGCGCAAGCTCAAACAGGCCTCGCACCAGGACAAGCTGGCCCGGGCCATGCTCGCCGGCATCCGCAACTACTTCTACAGCAACCCGCCGCCCGGCACCTATGTCGCCATGCACAATCCGCGCGAGCATGTGATCCGCCGCGGCGACACCCTGAGCGAGATCGCCAGCCGCTACAACGTCAGCCTGCGGGCGCTGCGTGCGACCAACGGTCTTAACTCCGACCGGGTCTACGTCGGCCAGACCCTGCGCATCCCCGGCGCCGGCGAGGGCTGACCCGGCGATCGGGTAGGATGGGTGGAGGCGCTTGCCGCCGTAACCCATCGGCTCGCCCCGCTCCTGCCTCTTCCAACGATGGGTTGCGCTGCGCTTCACCCATCCTACGGGTCCTGCCGCGGCTCTGATAAACTGACGGCATGTCCATCCGCCTGCTGTCCCCGCAACTCATCAACCAGATCGCCGCCGGCGAGGTGGTGGAGCGGCCGGCCTCGGTGATCAAGGAACTGCTGGAGAACAGTCTCGATGCCGGCGCCCGCCAGATCGAGATCGATGTGGAGCAGGGCGGCAAGCGCCTGCTGCGGGTGCGCGACGACGGCACCGGCATCCCGCAGGACCAACTGGCGCTGGCCCTGTCGCGCCATGCCACCAGCAAGATCGCCAGCCTGGAGGAACTGGAGCAGGTCGCCTCGCTGGGCTTTCGCGGCGAGGCCCTGCCCAGCATCGCCTCGGTCTCGCGCCTGAGCCTGACCTCGCGCGCGGCGGACGCCGAGACCGGCTGGACGGTCGCGGCCGACGGTTCCGACCGGGTCGAGACGCCGCGCCCGGCGCCGCATCCGGTCGGCACCAGCGTCGAGGTGCGCGAACTGTTCTTCAACACCCCGGCGCGGCGCAAGTTCCTGCGCACCGATGCCACCGAATACAAGCATATCGAGGACGTGGTGCGGCGCCTGGCCATGAGCCGGTTCTCGGTCGGCCTGACCCTGCGCCACAATCGCAAACAGGTGTTCCGGCTGCCGCCGGCGGCCACGCAGGAGGAGGGCGCCCGACGCCTGGCCCGGCTGTGCGGCGCGCCCTTCGTCGACCACAGCCTGCACGTCAGCCAGCAGAGCGGCGGGCTGCGCCTGAGCGGCTGGGTCGGCCTGCCGACCTTCTCCCGCAGCCAGGCCGACCTGCAGTATTTCTTCGTCAACGGCCGCATGGTGCGCGACAAGCTGATCACCCACGCCGTGCGCCAGGCCTACCAGGACGTGCTCTACCACGGCCGCCATCCGGCCTATGTGCTCTACTTCGAACTGGATCCGACGCTGGTGGACGTGAACGTGCATCCGGCCAAATCGGAGGTGCGCTTCCGCGACAGCCGCGCCATCCACGGCTTCATCTTCCAGGCCCTGCACCAGGCGCTGGCCGGGCTGCGGCCCGGCCGGGAACAGACCGCGCAGGCGCCGGTCCCGCCGCAGCGGCCCGAACCGGCGGCTGCCGCCGAGGAACACGCGGCCGCGCCGGCCGGCGGTCGCCAGCAGGCCATGCCGCTGGCGGTGAGCGAGCAGGTGGCCGCCTATGCCGCCCTGCATCCCGCCCCGTCCGCGCTCGCGCCGGCGCCGCAGGCCGCGGATGCGGCGGCAGCGGAAACGGAGGCCGCCGAGACGCCGCCGTTGGGTTACGCCCTGGCCCAGCTGCACGGCGTCTATATCCTGGCCCAGAACGCCTGCGGCCTGGTACTGGTGGACATGCACGCCGCGCACGAACGCATCACCTATGAGCGTCTCAAGGTCATGCAGTCCGAGACCGGCATCCGCTCCCAGCCGCTGCTGGTGCCGGTGACGCTCAGCGTGAGCGAGCGCGAGGCCGCGCTGGCCGAGTCCGACCCCGAGGTGTTCCGCGAACTGGGCTTCGAGGTGGACCGGCTGGGGCCGGAGCAGCTGGTGGTCCGCCAGGTGCCGACCCTGCTGGCGAGCGCCGATGCCGCCGCGCTGGTGCGCGACGTATTGTCCGATCTGCTGGAGCACGGCGTCAGTACCCGGCTGCGCGAGGCCATGAACGACATCCTCTCCACCCTGGCCTGCCATGGTTCGGTACGCGCCAACCGCCAGCTCACCCTGGCCGAGATGAATGCCCTGCTGCGCGACATGGAACGCACCGAGCGCAGCGGCCAGTGCAACCACGGCCGCCCGACCTGGGTGCAGTTCAGCCTGGCCGAACTCGACCGCCTGTTTCTGCGCGGCCAGTGAAGCCCGTGAGTACGCAAGCGGAACCGCCCGTGGTCTGTCTGATGGGGCCGACGGCGGTGGGCAAGACCGACCTGGCCGTGGCCCTGGTCGAGGCGCTGCCGCTGGAGATCATCAGCGTCGACTCGGTGATGGTCTACCGCGACATGGACATCGGCACCGCCAAGCCCGATGCCGGGACCCTGCGCCGGGCCCCGCACCGTCTGATCGATTTCCTCGATCCCGCCGAGGCCTATTCCGCCGCCCGCTTCGTCACCGATGCCAGGCGCGAGATGGCGGCCGTGCGCGCGGCCGGCCGCATCCCGCTGCTGGTTGGCGGTACCGGGCTGTATTTCCGTGCCCTCGAGCAGGGGCTCGCCTGGCTGCCGGAGGCCGACCCCGAACTGCGGGCACGCCTGAGCGCCGAACTGGCCGAGGCCGGGCCGGCGGCCCTGCATGCCCGCCTGGCCGCGGTCGACCCGGAGGCCGCCGCCCGCATCCATCCCAACGATCCCCAGCGCCTGCAGCGCGCGCTGGAGGTGCATGCCCTGACCGGCCGGCCGCTGAGCGCCTTCCACCGGGAGCAGTCCCCGCCGGGCCGCCCGAACTGGCTGAAGCTGGTGCTCGAGCCGCAGGACCGGGGCTGGTTGCACGCCCGCGTCGAACGCCGCTTCGACGCCATGCTGGCCGCCGGATTTGTCGAGGAGGTGGAACATTTGTGCCGCCGTGGTGATCTAAGCCCGCAGATGCCGTCAATGCGCGCTGTCGGCTATCGCCAGGTCCGGCAGTACCTGGCGGGGGAATATGATTATGCGGAGATGCGTCTACGGGGCGTGTATGCCACGCGTCAGTACGCCAAGCGCCAGCTGACCTGGCTGCGGGGCGAGCGCGACGCGCACCGCTATGCTGCCGACCGGCCTGGATATGCCGCCCGAATGCTGTCGCGGGTGACGCAGGAACTGTCCGGCTGGATTTGAAAAAAGTTAAATCAGATATACAGTTACAACTATCGATACCGATTGTGAAATCGCACTATTATCGCTATGCTTAGGTCTGTATTCAGCGTATGAATATGCCTCACCTTCCCCGGTCGTCCGGGGGCTCGAAGACAATGAGACAGAACAGCAGCAGTCCTGGCTGGCATAATTAGAAAAAAAGGAGAAATCAGATGTCGCGTGGTCAATCACTTCAGGAACCTTTCCTCAACACCCTGCGCAAGGAGCGGGTGCCGGTCTCCATCTATCTGGTCAACGGCATCAAGCTGCAGGGCCAGATCGAATCCTTCGATCAGTTCGTGGTGCTGCTCAAGAACAGCGTCAGCCAGATGGTCTACAAGCATGCCATCTCCACCGTGGTGCCGGCCCGCAATGTCCGGTTCAGCAACAACGGCGGCAACAGCCCGGCGGCCGATGAAGGACCTGAACCCGGGAATGTCTGACTGTCACAGCGTCCTGCGGGGTGCGTTCCTTGTTTGAACGCCCCCGCCTCGGCGAACGCGCGCTGCTGGTTCATCTTTTCCTCCCCCAGGACAAAGACCAGGAAGATATCCACGAATTCGAGGAACTGGCCCGCTCGGCCGGCGCCGAGGTGCTGGGTGTCGTCACCGCCACCCGCGGCAGCCCCCATCCCAAGTATTTCGTCGGCACCGGCAAGGCCGAGGAGATCCGCGAGCGGGTCGAGGCCGAGGCGGCCGAACTGGTACTGTTCAATCATGCGCTGAGCCCCAGCCAGGAGCGCAACCTGGAGCAGCTGCTCAAATGCCGGGTGCTGGACCGCACCGGCCTGATCCTGGATATCTTCGCCCAGCGCGCCCGTTCCCACGAAGGCAAGCTGCAGGTGGAACTGGCCCAGTTGCGGCATCTGTCCACCCGGCTGGTGCGCGGCTGGACCCACCTGGAGCGGCAGAAGGGCGGTATCGGTCTCAGAGGTCCCGGCGAGACCCAGCTGGAGACCGACCGCCGCCTGCTGGGCGAGCGCATCAAGCAGCTCAGCCGGCGCCTGGACAAGGTGCAGCGGCAGCGCGCCCAGGGCCGGCGTGCCCGCGACCGCGCCGAGGTGCCCACGGTGTCGCTGGTCGGCTACACCAACGCCGGCAAGTCGACCCTGTTCAACGCCCTGACCACCGCTGAGGTGTATGCCGCCGACCAGTTGTTCGCCACCCTGGACCCCACCCTGCGTCGGGTGGAACTGCCGGGGCTGGGCGAGGCGCTGCTGGCCGACACCGTCGGCTTCATCCGCCACCTGCCGCACGATCTGGTGGCCGCCTTCCGTTCGACGCTCGAAGAGACGCGCGAGGCCGACCTGCTGCTGCATGTGGTCGACGTGCACGACGAGGCGAGCCGCGAGCGCATCGAGGAGGTCGATGCGGTGCTGGCCGAGATCGAGGCCGGTGAGGTGCCGCAGCTGCGGGTCTACAACAAGATCGATCTGGCCGGGCTGGCGCCGCGGCTGGAGCGCGACGGCGAGGGTCGGCCGCGGGCGGTCTGGGTCTCGGCGCAGACCGGCGCCGGGCTGGACCTGCTGCGCGAAGCGCTGGCCGAACGCCTGAGCGGCGGCATCGTGCGCGGCTGGATCTGTCTTCCGCCCCAGGCCGGCCGCGCCCGGGCGGAGTTCTTTCAGCGCCATGCGGTGCAGCGTGAAGAGACCGACAGCGCCGGCCAGACCTGGCTGCTGATCCAGATGCCGCGCAGCGATTATCGCCGCCTGTGCACCCGCACCGGGCTGGCGGAGGAATTACACCCGGAAGACGCGCGGGATAACCTTGCGACTGTCAGCCATGGCCCATAAAATCAGCGCTTTGTGTTTTCAGCTGACAGGGTTCACCGGATCGGGCGGTGACATGCGCGCAGCAAGCCGGCCCCTAAACGACTGTTAATACGAGATAAGCCTACGGTCGGGCGCGAGCCCGACGACCTGCAACGGAGATAATCGGCATGGCGTGGAACGAACCCGGCGGCGGCAATCGGGACCCCTGGGGCGGACGAGGTGGCAATGACCAGGGTCCGCCCGATCTCGATGAGGTCGTGCGCAAGATGCAGGACAAGTTCGGCGGCCTGTTCGGCGGCCGCAAGGGTTCGGGCGGCGGTGGCGCTGGTCGCGGCGCCGGCGGTTTCGGCATCGGTCTGATCATCGGCCTGGCGGCGCTGGTGTGGCTGGCTTCCGGCATCTACATCGTTGACGAGGCCGAGCGCGGCGTCGTGCTGCGCTTCGGTGAATACCAGAAGACGGTCGGGCCGGGCCCGCACTGGCATGTGCCTTATCCCATCGACACGGTACTCAAGGTCAATGTCGATGCCCTGCGCACCACCCAGCACAGCGCCCAGATGCTGACCAAGGACGAGAACCTGATCCGGGTCGGCCTGTCGGTGCAGTATCAGGTCAGCAACGCCGAGAATTACCTGTTCAACGTGCGCAATGCCGACTACACCCTCAAGGAGGCGTTGGAAAGCGCGGTGCGCGAGGTGGTCGGCTCCAAGACCCTGGACGATATCCTCAGCGAGACCGGCGGCCGCCTGGTGCTGGTCAACGAGACCCAGGAACACATGCAGAAGCTGCTGGACCGTTACGGCGCCGGGCTGCAGGTGGTCAAGGCCAACCTGGAAAGCGCCCAGCCGCCGCAGGAGGTGCAGGGTGCATTCGAGGATGCCATCAAGGCGCGCGAGGACCAGGACCGGCTGAAGAAACGCGCCGAGGCCTATGCCCGCGACATCATCCCCAAGGCCGAGGGTACCGCGCAGGGCCTGATCGAGGAGGCCGAGGCCTACAAGCAGAAGGTGGTCTCCCAGGCCCAGGGTGAGACCAGCCGCTTCCTGCAGACCCTGGCCGAATACAAGCAGGCCCCCGACGTGACCCGCAAGCGTATGTACATCGAAAGCATCCAGAACGTGCTGCAGAACACCAGCAAGGTGATGGTGCCGGCCGACCAGGGCAACAACATCATGTACCTGCCGCTGGATCAGCTGCTGCGGCGTGCCCCGGCCTCTGCGTCCGGACAGAACCAGTATGACAGCGACGGCTATCAGCTGCCGTCCTCGTCGGGTCAGGGCAATTCGGGTACCAATCAGCTCAGGGAGGGCAGGTAATGGCTGCCATGCGTTTTCCGCTATTGATCGTCCTGGTCATCGCCCTGGTGCTGGGTTACCTGTCCCTGTTCACCGTCGACGAGCGCGAGAAGGCCATCATGTTCCGTCTGGGCGAGATCGTGCGTTCCGACTTCGAGCCGGGCCTGCATTTCCAGCTTCCCATCGTGAACAATGTGCGCAAATTCGACTCACGCGTACTGACCCTGGATTCGCGCCCGGAACAGATCCTGACCGGTGAGAAGAAGAACGTCCTGATCGACTACTACGTCAAGTGGCGTATCGAGCAGGTCGAGGATTACTACCGCGCCTTCAGTGGCCGCGAGTCCGATGCCGTCTCGCGCATGGCCCAGACCATCAAGGACGGTCTGCAGGCCGAACTCGGCAACCGCACCATCCGCGAGGTGGTGTCCGATGAACGCACCCAGATCATGCAGAACGTGGCCACCAAGGCTGACGAGAAGATGGCGCCCTTCGGCATCGACATCATCGATGTGCGCATCAAGCAGATCGAACTGCCGCCCAATGTCGCCACCTCGGTGTTCGACCGCATGCGCGCCGAGCGTGAACGCATCGCCAAGGAACACCGGGCCGAGGGCGAGAAGGCCGCGCGTATCATCCGTGCCCGGGCCGACCGCCAGCGCACCGAGCTGCTGGCCGACTCCCGCCGCCAGGCCGAGGAGATCCGCGGTGCCGGGGATGCCCAGGCCACCCAGATCTATGCCGATGCCTTCTCCCAGGACGAGGATTTCTTCGACTTCTATCGCAGCATGCAGGCCTACCGCGAGTCCTTTGCCAGCAAGCAGGACATCCTGCTGCTGCAGCCGGATTCGGAATTCTTCCAGTACTTCTCGGGCGGTACCCAGGGCCGCTGAACGCGGGCCCGGGCGCACGGCGTGCCGGGTCCCGCGCCGGTCGGATGGATTGAACCGTCATGTGGAACGAACTGCTGATCGCGCTGGCGCTGATGCTGGTCATCGAGGGGGTGCTGCCCTTTCTCAGTCCTGACGGATTCCGGCGTACGCTGGTCAGCATGATCCAGCTGGACGACCGCGGCCTGCGTCTGGCCGGGCTGGCGAGCATGCTGATCGGCCTGACGCTGCTGTACTGGGTGCATTGAGTCCTGCAACCGCTGTAGCCACGAATCACACGGAAAGACACGGAAGGAAAGCGGCCCGTCGTAAGCGTCGGAATGCCTCGAACCAATCTTGTTTCTGTCCATGTGTTTCCGTTGTCATAATGATTTTTTTATCTGATACCTAGAACCGAAGATGAGCGCGATCAATCACTGGCTGTTGCCTGAAGGCATCGAGGAAGTCCTGCCCGAGCAGGCTTGGCGCATCGAGCAGCTGCGCCGCGGTCTGCTCGACACCTATCGCGGCTGGGGCTATCAGCTGATCATGCCGCCGATGATCGAGTTCCTGGAGTCCCTGCTGACCGGCGCCGGCAACGACCTGGACCTGCAGACCTTCAAGCTGATCGATCAACAGAGCGGGCGCCTGCTGGGGCTGCGTGCCGATATGACCCCGCAGGCTGCCCGCATCGATGCCCATTCACTCAAGCGCGAGGCGCCGACCCGGCTGTGCTACCTCGGCACGGTGCTGCACACCCGTCCGGACGGCTTCGCCGGCTCCCGCTCCCCGCTGCAGGTCGGTGCGGAGCTGTTCGGGCATGCCGGCATGGAAAGCGATCTCGAGATCATCGGCCTGATGCTGGAGACGCTGCGCCTGACCGGCATCGAGACGGTGCATATGGACCTCGGCCACGTGGGTATCTTTCGTGGCCTGGCTCGTGCCGCGGGCCTGGACGGCGAGGCCGAAACCGACCTGTTCGACGTGCTGCAGCGCAAGGCCATCCCGGAGATCGAGGGGCTGCTCGGCGACATGGACCTCAATGCGGCACAGCGCGAGGGCTTTGCCCGCCTGGCCGAACTGCACGGCGGGCGCGAGGTGCTGGATGCGGCGCGCGAACGGTATCGGGATATTGCGCCGGTGCAGGAGGCGGTCGACAATCTGGCCGCGATCGGCGAGGCCGTGCACTCGCGCTGGCCGGAGTTGCCGGTCAACTACGATCTGGCCGAGCTCAGGGGCTATGCCTACCAGACCGGCGTGGTGTTCGCCGCCTTCACCCCCGGCTGCGGCCAGGAGGTGGCGCGCGGCGGGCGCTATGACAAAATAGGCGAGATCTTCGGCCGGGCCCGGCCGGCCACCGGCTTCAGTGCCGATCTGAAGACCCTGATGGCGCTGGGTCGGACAGCGGCGGCTTCCGACGGGGCGATCTACGCGCCGGCCGATGGCGATTCCGGCCTGAACGACCGGGTGCGTGAATTGCGCAGCCAGGGCGAGCGGGTGATCCAGGGGCTGCCCGGTGAGGCCGGCGGGGCACAGGCGCTTGGCTGCGACCGCCGGTTGGAGTTGCGGGACGGAGTCTGGGAAGTCCGGAACTTATAGAACGCATTGATTATTTCCTTACCGTCATCCCCGCGAAGGCGGGGATCCAGCGCGTAGTTGATCTACCGGACACTGGATTCCCGCCTTCGCGGGAATGACGTGACTAAAGTTAAGTACCGTTCAGGGCAGAGAGAAGCATAATGGGTAAGAATGTCGTTGTAATTGGCACTCAGTGGGGCGACGAGGGCAAGGGCAAGATCGTGGATCTGCTGACTGATCGCGCCGCTGCCGTGGTACGGTTCCAGGGCGGGCACAATGCCGGTCATACGCTGGTGATCGAAGGCGAGAAGACGGTGTTGCACCTGATTCCTTCCGGGATCCTGCGCGAGAAGGTCCAGTGCCTGATCGGCAACGGCGTGGTGCTGTCCCCCGATGCCCTGAAGGAGGAGATCGATATGCTGGAGGCGCGCGGCGTGCCGGCCCGCGAGCGGCTGCGCATCAGCGAGGCCTGCACCCTGATCCTGCCCTATCACGTGGCGCTGGATCACGCCCGTGAACAGGCGCGCGGCAAGAAGGCCATCGGCACCACCGGGCGCGGCATCGGCCCCGCCTACGAGGACAAGATATCCCGGCGCGGCCTGAAGCTGGGCGAGATCTTCTCGCGCGAGCATCTGGCCGCGCGCCTGGGCGAGGTGATGGACTATCACAACTTCGCCCTGCAGCATTATTTCAAGACCGAGCCGGTGGACTTCCAGCAGGTCCTGGATCACACCCTGGAGATGGCCGAGCTGCTGCAGCCCATGATCGGCGATGTACCCGAGATTCTCGATCAGGTGCGCCGCGACGGCGGCAATGTCATGTTCGAGGGCGCCCAGGGGGCGTTGCTCGACATCGACCACGGGACCTATCCCTATGTGACCTCGAGCAATACCACCGCCGGCGGCGCCTGCACCGGCAGCGGGGTGGGGCCGCGCAATATCGACTATGTGCTCGGCATCACCAAGGCCTATACCACCCGCGTCGGCGCCGGGCCCTTCCCGACCGAACTCTACGACGGCGTCGAGCTGATGGACGAGACCGGCGCCCACATGGCGCGCCAGGGCCATGAGTTCGGTTCCACCACCGGCCGGCCGCGGCGCTGCGGCTGGTTCGACGCCGTGGCCCTGCGTCGCGCCATTCAGATCAACAGCGTCAGCGGTCTGTGCCTGACCAAGCTGGATGTGCTGGACGGGCTGGATCTGCTGCGCATCTGTGTCGGCTATCGCTATGACGGCGTCGAGCGCCTGACCCCGCCGGTCGGCGCCGAGGCCTACGCCCGCTGCGAACCGATCTACGAGGACATGCCCGGCTGGAAGGACTCCACCGTCGGCGTGCGCGACTTCGATAAGCTGCCGGCCGCTGCCCGCGCCTATATCAGGCGCATCGAGGAAGTGGTGGAAGTGCCGGTGGACATTGTCTCCACCGGCCCGGAGCGCAACGAAAACGTCATCCTGCGTCACCCCTATGATGTCTGAGGCAGGCCCACGCTTCGCCGGCAGTTGTTGTGTGGGTCGGGTTGGCAGAGCGTAACCCGACATGCCGCGGTATGTGTCGGATTACGCACTGCGTGCTAATCCGACCTACGGACTATACTTGCCGCCACGGAGACGGCCTGAAGGAGAGAGACAGATCATGATCCACCTGCTGCGTACTCTGCTGCTGGGCCTGGGCCTGACTCAGGCCGCCCTGTTGAGCGCCGCCGGACCGGTGGCGACTCCCTACGGCGAGGTCAGCCTGCCGCTGGAACTGCACCAGGTGCCGGATGCGCCGGTCTATTACCTGGTCGGGCTGTCGGGGGTGCCGGGCGCGGAGAACGAGGGACATACCTCCAATGCCGGGTTCGTGGTCACCGATGCCGGCGTGGTCGTCTTCGACGCCCTCGGCACGCCGGCGCTGGGCTACCGCATGCTGCAGCGTATCCGCGAGGTGACCGACCAGCCGATCGAGCGCGTCATCGTCAGTCATTATCACGCCGATCATATCTACGGCCTGCAGGCCTTCGAGGAGCATGCCGGCGACCCGCCGGTATGGGCGCAGCAACTGGCCCTGGGGTATGTCGGAGGCTCCAGCGCCAGCCAGGGCGAGGACGCCGAACGGCGCCTGGCTCAGCGGCGCGAGGCCCTGTTCCCCTGGGTGGACGAGAACACCCATATCGTCGCGCCCGACCACACCTTCGAGAAGGAACTGCGCTTCGAGGTCGGCGGCGTGGAGTTCCTGGTCCGGCACCTGGGCCCGAGCCATGCGCCGGGTGACAGCATCATGCTGGTGGAGGACTACGGCGTGCTGTTCAGCGGCGATGTCATCTACCAGGGCCGGGTGCCGTTCCTGGACAGTCCGCAGACCGACAGCCAGCGCTGGCTGGAGGGGCTGGAATACCTCACCCTGCTGGAGCCGTCGCCGCGCTTCATCATTCCCGGCCACGGCGATGCCTCCGCCAATCCGGAGCAGGCGGTACGCGCCACCCGTGACTACATCCGCTATGTGCGTGAGGCGATGCGCGAGGCAGTGCAGGACTTCATGTCCTTCGACGAGGCCTATGCGCAGACCGACTGGTCAGATTACGAGCACCTGCCGGCCTTCGATGCCAGCAATCGCGGCAATGCCTATCGTATCTTCCTGGAGATGGAGGCGGCCGCGCTCGGCGGTGAGTGAAAAGCAACGGGGCGGTACGCTGATGCGTACCGCCCCGTCAGTTAAAAATACTTTTGGAACAATTACTTGTGCTTGCCATAGCCGTCTGCTATGGTGCGGTGATTTGGTGCCGAGGAGAGGACTTGAACCTCCACGGGGTTACCCCCACTAGCACCTGAAGCTAGCGCGTCTACCAATTCCGCCACCTCGGCAGAGCGGGCGAGCCCGCTCAGAAGCCGCGCACTTTACCCGCCGGACGCAGCCTTGTCAATGCGATCGCGCGGGCTTCGAGATACGAGGAGTTATGACTCAAAAACGCAGAAAGAAAACCGCCGGCCGGATCGACTGGCGGCGTCAGGACCCGAACTATGCCCGGGAGAAGGCCAAGTACGGCCACCCCGTCCCCAGCCGCGAATTCCTGCTGCAGTGCATCAAGGATCTGGGGGTGCCGACCGCCTGGCAGGAACTGGCCGACCGGCTCGGCATGGAGGAGGAGGACGACCGCGAGGCGGTCCGCCGCCGGCTCAAGGCGATGGAACGCGACGGCTCACTGCTGCGCAACCGCCGCGGCGGTTATGTGCCGGTCGGCAAGCAGGACCTGGTGCGCGGGCGGGTCACGGCCCATCCCGACGGCTTCGGTTTCCTGATTCCCGATGAGGGCGGCAATGACCTGTTTCTCTCGGCGCGCGAGATGCGCCGGGTCTTTCACGGCGACCGGCTGGTCGCCCGCGTGGTCGGCGAGGATCGCCGCGGCCGGCGCGAAGGCGCGGTGGTGGAGGTGCTGGAACGCAACACCCATCGGGTAGTGGGGCGTTTCTTCCGCGAGGCCGGCGCCGCCTTCGTGGTCCCGGACAACAAGCGCATCGTCCACAATCTGGTCATTCCCGGCGAAGAGGTCGGCGAGGCGCAGCCGGGCCAGATCGTCGTCGCCGACATCCTGGAACAGCCCACCCTGCGCAATCCCCCGATCGGGCGCATCGTCGAGGTGCTGGGCGATCACATGGCGCCGGGCATGGAGATCGACGTCGCCGCGCGCAGCTACGAGCTGCCCTGCGAATGGCCCGAGGCGGTGGAAGAGGAAATCTCCGGCCTGGGCGCGAAGGTCACGCCGGCGGCCAAACGCGGCCGCGAGGACTTGCGCGAACTGCCGCTGGTGACCATCGACGGCGCGGATTCGCGCGATTTCGATGATGCCGTCTACTGCGAAGCCAAGCCCAAGGGCTGGCGGCTGCTGGTGGCCATCGCCGACGTGGCCCACTATGTCCAGCCCGGCACCGCGCTGGATCAGGAGGCGATCAATCGCGGCAACTCGGTGTACTTCCCCGAGCGCGTCATCCCGATGCTGCCCGAGGTGCTGTCCAACGGCCTGTGTTCGATCAATCCCGGCGTGGACCGCCTGTGCATGGTCGCCGACATGTACATCAACCAGGAAGGCAAGCTGCTGCGTTCGCGTTTCTTCGAGGGGCTGATGCGCTCGCATGCGCGCCTGACCTATGACGAGGTCGCCGCCATGCTGCTCGAGCGCGACCCGGCCACGCGCAAGCGTCATGCGCATGTGGTGCCGCACGTGGAGGAACTGCACCGGCTCTATCAGGTGCTGCGCAAGGCCCGGCTCAAGCGCGGTGCGATCGATTTCGACACCACCGAGACCCGGATCGTGTTCGGCGACGAGCGCAAGATCGACCGCATCGTGCCGGTGGAACGCAACGACGCCCACAAGCTGATCGAGGAATGCATGATCTCGGCCAACGTGGCCGCGGCCCGCTTCCTGTCGCGCCACAAGATGCCCGCTCTCTACCGGGTGCACGATGGCCCCAAGAGTGAAAAGATCGAGGATCTGCATACCTTCCTGGGTGAGCTCGGGCTCAAGCTCAGGGGCGGCGACAAGCCGCAGGCCCAGGACTATGCCCGGCTGCTGGAAAGCATCCAGGACCGGCCGGATGCGCACCTGATCCAGACGGTGCTGCTGCGTTCCATGTCGCAGGCGGTCTATACCCCCGACAACGCCGGCCACTTCGGCCTGGCGCTGGATCAGTACGCGCACTTCACCTCGCCGATCCGGCGTTATCCGGATCTGCTGGTGCATCGCGCCATCCGTCATGTGCTGCGCAACAGCAAGCGCAAGAAGGCCCAGGCCTTCAGCTATTCGCACACCGACATGCAGAAGTTCGGCGAGCAGTGCTCCATGACCGAGCGCCGCGCCGACGAGGCCACCCGTGACGCCGAGGACTGGCTCAAGTGCGAATTCATGATGGACAAGGTGGGCGAGGTCTACGACGGCATCATCAGCAGTGTGACCTCGTTCGGGATTTTCGTGGAACTGCGCGATATCTTCGTCGAGGGCCTGGTCCACATCACCGCCCTGAAGAACGACTACTATCATTTCGAGGCCCACGGCCACCGTCTGATCGGCGAGCGCACCCACAAGATCTATCGTCTGGGCGATGCCATCCGGGTCAAGGTGGTGCGGGTGGATCTGGACGAGCGTAAGATAGATTTCGAACTGGCCGAGGCCGCTCCCGAGGCCCCTGCTGCACCCGCGGAGAAGAAACGCAAACGCCGCCGGGGTGGCAGGAAACGCGGGGGGCATTCCTCGCAGCGCAACAAGAAGAGGTCAACATCATGATGAAGAAATTCCTTCCGCTGGCCGTGGCTGCCGCTCTGACGGCGGGTTGCGCCGCCGATGATCCCAACCGCCGGGCCAAGACCGGTGCGGCCATCGGCGCCATCGCCGGCGCCGTGCTCGGTCATCAGATCAATGACGAAAAGGGCGCGGTCATCGGCGGCGTGGCCGGCGCGGTCGCCGGCGGCGTGGTCGGCAACTACATGGACAAGCAGCAGCAGGAATTCGAGCGCGCCCTGGCCGAGGAGCAGCGCCAGCACGAGATCGAGATCCAGCGTCTGGAGGACGAGAGTCTCAAGATCGACATCGCCAGCGAGGTCTCCTTCGATTTCGACAGCGCCGAGCTCAAGCCCAGCTTCCGGCCCACCCTGGACAAGGTCGCCGATATCCTGCAGCGCTACGAGCGCACCGTGGTGCATGTGGTCGGCCACACCGACAGCGTCGGTGCCGAGGAATACAACCAGCGTCTGTCCGAGCGCCGGGCCCGCAACGTGGCCGAGTACTTCGCCTCGCGCGGGGTCATGCGTGAACGCCTGCGTGCCGAGGGCCGCGGCGAGCGCGAGCCGCGCGCCACCAACGACACCGCCGCCGGACGTCAGCTCAACCGTCGCGTCGAGCTCTACGTCAAGCCGATCGTGGAAGGCCAGGAGCGCGAGGCCTACGAGGCCCCGGCCGGGCCGGCCAGCTGGCAGTAAGCTGTTACGGGTACAGCCGCGCCGCGCGTCGTCTCGACGGGCGGCGTTTTTTATTCACGGCGGCGAGATAAACGCAGAGTGCGCAGAGACGCAGAGACGCAAAGTTTCTAAATTACAAAGCTGTTATAAATTGTTGAAGGCCGCGCCCCTGTGGGCTCATTCCGACGCAGGCCGGAATCTGATGGCCACGGCGGTTTCTGGATTCCGGCATTCGCCGGAATGACGGGAAATATATCAGGTAATACTGTGAGTCTTGCATGACTGAAATGAACTTCTCTGCGTCTCTGCGGCCTCTGCGTTATTGTCACGCAGTCTGGAGATTAGTCTTCAGCCATGGCTAAATCCGAACATATCTATGGCATCCACGCGGTCGAGGCGTGGCTCCGCCGTTCTCCCGAGCGCCTGCGCCAGCTGTGGCTGCAGGAGGGACGTGACGATGCCCGTCTGCAGGGCCTGGCGGCCGCGGCCGAGCGGGCGGGCGTCAAGCCCCAGCGCGTGCCGCGCGCGACCCTGGAGCGACTGGCCCCGGAGGCGCGCCACCAGGGCGTGGTGGCCGAGGTGCTGCCGCTGCCGCCCGGCGATGAATCCGGACTGCAGAATCTGATCGAAGCGCTGGGGCCGCAGGCCCTGCTGCTGGTGCTGGACGGGGTGCAGGACCCGCACAACCTGGGGGCCTGTCTGCGCACGGCGGATGCCGCCGGTGCCGACGCCGTGGTGCTGCCGCGCGACAAGTCCGCCGGTCTCACCCCGGTGGCGCGCAAGGTGGCCTCGGGGGCGGCGGAGACCCTGCCGGTATTCACCGTGACCAACCTGGCGCGCGTCCTCGAGCGGCTCAAGGCGGCCGGCTTCTGGCTCTACGGCGCCGCCGGGGAAGCCGATCAGAGCCTGTACGAACAGTCACTTGAGGGACGCGTGGCCTGGGTGCTCGGGGCCGAGGGCAAAGGTCTGCGGCGCCTGACCCGCGACCATTGCGACGTCCTGGTGCGCATCCCCATGGGGGGCACGGTCGCGAGCCTGAATGTCTCGGTGGCCACCGGGGTGGTGCTGTTCGAGACCCGTCGGCAACGGCTGGCAGCCCTAAGGGATTGAATCGGCAGCAGCCTGCACGTAGAATACACCGCCTTTCGGACCGCTGTGGCGGGCCGGAACTCCCTTGCCGCACCGGAATGGCCGGGCGGCTGCTGAATCCACAAGGGGTTTACAATGCGACACTATGAAATCGTGTTTCTGGTCCATCCGGACCAGAGCGAGCAGGTCAATGCCATGGTCGACCGCTACCGTGCGACGATCGAGAACGGCGGCGGCAGTATCCACCGGCTCGAAGACTGGGGCCGCCGGCAGCTGGCCTATCCCATCCAGAAACTCCACAAGGCCCACTACGTGCTGATGAACGTCGAGTGCGGCCAGGACGTGCTGGACGAACTCAACAGCGCCTTCCGTTTCAACGACGCCGTGCTGCGCAGCCTGGTCATTGCCCGGGACGAGGCCGTGACCGAGGCCTCGCCGCTGGCGCGCAAGGACGACAAGGACAGCGACGAGGGCGAGTCCAGGAGCGGGTCCCAGGACAGCGAAGACGCCGCCTGAGCGGGCGTACGCGGGGGCGCGCTTGGAGCGCAATCAGGTCCGGATCGACGGCCGGGTGAGCCGGGCCGCGCAGCTGCGTCAGTCGCCGGCCGGCATCCCCATCGCGCACTTCGTCCTCGACCACCAGTCGGAACAGACCCAGGCCGGCCTGCGCCGGCAGAGCCGGTTCCGCATCGCGGTGGTCGCCGCCGGCGCCGAACTGGCTGCGCAGGCCGGGCGGCTGCAGCGGGACGACCGGGTCCGGGTCAGCGGCTTTCTCAGCCGCGCCGATTCGCGCAGCGGGGACCAGCGCCTGGTCATACACGCACAACAGATCGAATACGCGGGGCTCGCAGAGCCCGCAGACTGAAGAGGAAGACAACAGATGGCACGCTTTTTTCGTCGCAGGAAATTCTGCCGCTTCACCGCCGAGGGCGTGAAGGAGATCGACTACAAGGATCTCGGCACCCTGAAGAACTACATCACCGAGACCGGCAAGATCGTTCCCAGCCGGATCACGGGCACCAGCGCCAAGTATCAGCGCCAGCTGGCCACCGCCATCAAGCGCGCGCGCTACCTGGCCCTGCTGCCCTACAGCGACTCGCACTGAGGCCTTGGGCGGCGCAGGCGCGGCCGCCCGGGCATCCCGGACCGCCGGGGGCTGAATGCGGGCACTGGCCAACTATGTCATGCGCGGCCGTCTGGCCGCGATCGCGGTGCTGGTGGTGAGCTCCTTCGCCGCCCTGCTGCTGCCGCCGCTGACCTCGCCGCTGGCCTATGTCGGCGGCGGCGCGCTGGGTCTGGTGACCCTGCGCCGCGGGGCCGGGGAGGGCGGCATCGTGCTCGCCGGCGGCCTGGTCGGCATGAGCCTGCTGGGCCTGGCCCTGGGGGATACGCCGACCGTACTGGTCCTGACCGGCCTGATCCAGTGGCTGCCGCTGTGGCTGGTGGCCTTGGTGCTGCGGGTGACGGTGTCCTGGCAGCGCACCGTGCAGGCGATCCTGGGCCTGGGCGCGGCCTTCGTGCTGCTGCAGTACCTGTGGCTGGGGGATCCCGGCCAGTGGTGGGAGGCGCAGCTGCGGCCGGTGGTGGAACGGATGCAGGCCGGCGGCGGCCAGGACCTGGAGGCCATGCTGGTCCAGGTGGCGGGCTGGATGCCGGCCCTGGTGGCCACCGCCCTGATTGTCGGCATCACCCTGAGTTTGGCCCTGGCGCGGGCCTGGCAGTCGCAGTTGTACAATCCGGGCGGCTTCGGCCGGGAGTTCCGGGAATTCCGGCTGGGCACCGCGACCGCGCTGCTGAGCGTGGCGCTGCTGCTGATCGGCATCGCCACCGAAGGCGCTCTGGGCGGGCTGGCCGCCCAGCTGGTCTGGATTCTGGCCGCAGGCTGCCTGTTGCAGGGCATTGCCGTGGCCCACGGCATCGTCAACCGGCGGGGGCTGGCCCGCGGCTGGCTGGTGGCCATCTATGTACTGTTGCTGTTTGTCCAGCCTTACAGCGGCCTGGTGCTGGCCCTGACCGGGCTGGCGGACAACTGGTTCGATTTTCGTCAACGCGTCGCCGCACCCCCGGCATGAGGGCGGCGGCAACGATCACAGCGTGAGGTGTGTCATGGAAGTGATTCTTCTGGAAAAGGTGGCCAATCTGGGCGCCCTGGGCGACCAGGTCAGGGTCAAGCCCGGCTATGGCCGCAATTATCTGATCCCGCAGGGCAAGGCCACCCCGGCCACCCCCGAGAACATCGAGAAGTTCGAGCAGCGCCGGGCCGAGCTGGAGCGCCAGGCCGCCGAGGCCCTGGCTGCCGCCCAGACCCGGGCGGAGAAACTGGAGGGCTATGAGCTGACCCTGACCGCCAAGGCCGGCGACGAGGGCAAGATGTTCGGCTCGGTCGGCACCTCCGACATCGCCGAGGGCCTGCAGGCGGCCGGTCACGAGGTCGAGCGTCAGGAAGTGCTGCTGCCTGAGGGCGCCTTCCGTCAACTCGGCGAATACGAGGTCCAGCTGCGCCTGCACGCCGACGTGGAAGCCACCATCAAGCTGGTGATCGTCGCCGAGTAAGGCCAACCCCCTGATATCCATCAGGGCTGTTGCACCTCATGCCAACCCCCGGCCGCGGCCGCTTGTCCGTGGCCGGGGGGCTTTGTATGCTGGCAGGCAATCCCGGATACGCCGCCCGCAGGTATAATCACACTCATGCCCGATACCCTTTCCACGGCCGATGCCCTGGCATCACAGACCGAAGCGCTGAAGGTCCCGCCGCACTCCATACCCGCCGAGCAGTCGGTGCTGGGCGGCCTGATGCTGGACAACGAGGCCTGGGACCGGATCGCCGACCGGGTGGCCGAGGATGATTTCTACCGCCGCGACCATCGCCTGATCTTCCGTGCCATCGCCGAACTGGCCGAGCACGGCAAGCCGCTGGACGTGGTCACCCTGGGCGAGTGGCTGGAAAATGCCGATCTGCTCGAGGAGGCCGGCGGCATGGGGTATCTGGGCGAACTGGCCCGCAACACCCCCAACGCGGCCAATATCACCGCCTATGCCGACATCGTGCGCGAGCACTCTATCCTGCGCCAGCTGGTGCAGGTCGGCACCGATGTGGCCAACAGCGCCTACTTTCCGGAAGGGCGCAATGCTCAGGAACTGCTCGATCACGCCGAGCAGAAGGTGTTCACCATCGCCGAGCAGGGCAAGCGCGGCCGCACCGGTTTCACCGCCATCAAGGATCTGCTCACGAAGACGGTCGACCGCATCGACTACCTGTTCCAGCTCGACAATCCCATCACCGGCGTGCCCACCGGCTTCAACGACTTCGACGAGATGACCGCCGGGCTGCAGCCCTCGGACCTGGTCATCGTGGCCGGCCGCCCCTCCATGGGCAAGACCACCTTCGCCATGAACATCGTCGAGCACGCCGCGATCAAGAACAAGACGCCGGTCGCGGTGTTCAGCATGGAGATGCCGGGCGAACAGCTGGCCATGCGCATGATGTCCTCGCTCGGGCGCATCGACCAGCACAAGGTGCGCACCGGCAAGCTCGAGGACGAGGACTGGCCGCGGCTGACCTCGGCGGTGAGCATCCTGGCCGACGCGCCCCTGTTCATCGACGACACCCCGGCGCTCAGCCCCAACGACCTGCGGGCCCGGGCCCGGCGCCTGAAGCGCGAGCACGACCTGGGCCTGATCGTGATCGACTACCTGCAGTTGATGCAGTCCTCCAGCCGATCCGACAACCGCGCCGCCGAGATCTCGGAGATCTCGCGCTCGCTCAAGGCCCTGGCCAAGGAACTGCACGTGCCGGTGGTGACTCTGTCGCAGCTCAACCGCAGCCTGGAGCAGCGTCCCAACAAGCGCCCGGTGATGTCGGACCTGCGCGAGTCGGGCGCCATCGAGCAGGACGCGGACATGATCGTGTTCATCTACCGCGACGAGGTCTACAACGAGGACAGCCCGGACAAGGGCACCGCCGAGATCATCGTCGGCAAGCAGCGTAACGGTCCCATCGGCACCCGCCGTCTGACCTTCCTCGGCCAGTACACCCGGTTCGAGAATTTCACCATGGACGATTACGGCGTCGAGGACTTTGCATGACCCGTCCCGTCCGTGCGCGCGTCGTGCTCGACGCGCTGCGGTCCAATCTGGAACTTGCCCGCCGCACCGCCCCGCACAGCCGTATCCTGGCCGTGGTCAAGGCCAATGCCTACGGTCATGGCCTGGTGCCGGTGGCTCAAGCCCTGGAGGCCGCCGATGCCTTCGGCGTGGCCGGGGTGGAAGAGGCGCTTCTCCTGCGCCAGGCCGGCATTAAAAAACCCATTGTCCTGTTAGAGGGCTTCTTTCATGGCGCCGAACTGGATGAGGTCATCCGGCATCGCCTGAGTCTGGTGCTGCATGCCGCGCATCAGGTCGAGGCACTGGCTGCGGCCGCGCCCGCGGCGCCGCTGCGGGTCTGGGTCAAGCTCGATACCGGCATGCACCGGCTGGGCTTCGCGCCCGGCGAACTGCCGTCCGTGCTGCAGCGGTTGCAGGCACTGGAGGGGGTGGAGCTGGCCGGCCTGATGACCCATTTCGCCTGCGCGGATGACCGTGCGGATCCCGCCACCCGCCGGCAACTCGAACGCTTCGACGCGCTGGCCGGGGGACTGGAGGGTGAACACAGCCTGGCCAATTCCGCCGCCCTGCTGGGCTGGCCGCAGACGCATGCCGGCTGGGTCCGGCCCGGCCTTATGCTCTACGGCATCTCGCCCTTCGTTGACAGTCTGGCCGCTGATCACGGTCTGCGCCCCGCCATGACCCTGGAGACCGAACTCATCGCCATCCGCGACTGCGCCGCCGGCGATGCCGTCGGCTACGGCGGGGCCTGGGTCTGCCCCGAGGCCATGCCGGTGGGGGTGGCCGCCATCGGTTACGGCGACGGCTATCCGCGCCATGCCCCGGCCGGTACCCCGGTGCTGGTCGACGGTCGGCCGGCGCAGCTCGTCGGGCGCGTCTCCATGGACATGATCACCCTCGATCTGCGCGGCCTGCCCGAGGCCCGGGTGGGCAGCCGGGTCAGCCTGTGGGGCGAGGGGCTGCCGGTCGAGCATATCGCCCGCGCGGCCGGGACCATCCCCTATGAACTGGTCTGCGCCGTGACCGCGCGGGTGCCCTTGCTGTATGAGTGAGCAAGTAGGATGGGTGAAGGCGCGCAGGGCCGTAACCCATCACCCGGCCGGGGCATGGCGATGGGTTACGCTGCGCTTCACCCATCCTACAGGCTGACCCCTGACTCCGGCACATCCCTTGCATTTCCTTCCGGCAGACGCCGAAACGTCAAATCCGTGACTGAGCGTCATCATTAAGAATCAGCCGGAGTCGGGATCTTGGAAATCGCTTTCCGCCGCTGTCGCGGCCTGTGTCTGCTGGTGAATTGCCTGCTGTTGTGTCTGCCGGCCGCAGCGGCCGGATCGGAGGATATCGCCCGCCTGCTGCGCGACGGCGACACCACGGCCGCCTGGGAACAGGCCCGGATGCTTGCCCCCGAGCGGGCGGGCGAGCCGGCGTTCGACATGCTCTACGGCCTGGCAGCGGTCCGGTCCGGGCATCCCGAACACGCCGTGTTCGCCTTCGAGCGGGTGGTGGCACTGGAGCCGGGCAATCACCGGGCCCGGGTGGAACTGGCCCGGGCCCATTATCTCGCGGGCAACCTCAACCTCGCCAGCGCCGAGTTCGAGCGGGTGCTGGCCATCAATCCACCGCAGCGGGTGCGTGATAACGTACATACCTTTCTGGATGCCATCGAGCGCCGCCAGGCGAGCCTGTCGACGCGGGTCACCGGCTATCTGGAGTTGCGGGCAGGCACGGACAGCAACGTCAACAGCGCCACCTCGGATGACACCCTCGAGATTCCGGCGCTGGGCACCTTCACGCTCAATGGGGCCAGCCTCGACCGCAGTGACGAATTCGTGGAGAAGAATGCCGGCCTGGCGGTGGTGCATCCGCTGACCCGGCGGCATGCCCTGTTCGCCGACCTTACCTACAAGGACCGGGAGAACATCGAGACCCAGGCCTACGATCTGCGCTCGGTGACGCTCAATGCCGGCCCCATGCTCGCCGTTGCCGGCGGCCGGCTGCGGCTGCCCCTGAACTATCAATTCCTGTATCTGGACAACAGCAAGTACCGCCGCCTCGGCAGCGTCGGTTTCGACTGGACGCGTGACCTGGGACGGCGGGACCAGCTGCAGCTGTTCGGCCAGTACGGCAGCCTGCGTTACCCGGATAACGCGGCGCGCAACGCCCGGCTGGCGCTGGGCGGCGCCGGCTGGAGCCATCGCTTCCCCGATCCGGATGTGCAACTCTCGGCCAGTGCCTATGTCGGCGACGAGGCCACCCACGATACCGTCGGCGAACACAACGGCAAGCAGTATCTGGGCCTGCGCCTGGGCGGCCAGTGGACGCTCACCCCGCATCACAGCCCCTATTTCTCGCTGGCGGCGCAGTGGAGCGAACACGACGCGAGGGATCCGGTCTTCGCCCGGACCCGCGAGGACGAGTTCGCCGAGGCCCGCCTGGGCTGGGCCTGGACACCCGCCGATGCCTGGCTGTGGCGGATCGAGCTGGCCTATACCCGCAACGATTCCAATATCTCGCTGTACCAGTACACCCGCAGGCAGGCCTTTGCGGGCGTGACCTGGCGGTTCGATTGATCGAGGTGTGACATGCAAGCGATCGCGCGTTCAACCCTTGCCCTTCCGGGGCTGCTGCTCGGTCTGTGTCTGCTGTGCGGGCTGACGAGCGTGCAGGCCGCCCCGGCAGCGGCCGGCCATGTGATCATCGCCCGGGGTGAGGTGCAGGCCATCTCAGCCGCGGGCGAGGCGCGCGACCTGCGCCGTCGTTCCCCCTTCTATGCCGGGGAAACGCTGATGACCGGCACCGATGCCACGGCCCAGCTGCGCTTCAGTGACGGCGCCCTGGTCGCGCTCAGGCCGGACACCGAGTTCCGGGTCGACCGCTACCGCTACGAGGCCGGGGGCGGGGAGGGCGACGAGAGCATCTCCACCCTGATCAAGGGCGGCTTGCGCACCATCACCGGCGCCGTCGGCAAGCAGGACCCGGACAGCTATCGGGTCGATACCCCGGTGGCGACCATCGGCGTGCGCGGTACCCATTATGAAGCCGTGGTGGGCGCAGGCCTGGCGGTTGCCGTCTGGCAGGGCGGCGTCACGCTACGCAATGAAGGCGGGGCGCTGAATCTGGGTCAGGGTGCCAATTACAGTTTCGCCACCATCGCCAGTGCCGACCGTCCGCCGCGGGGACAGCTGCAGCCGCCGCCCGGACTGAAAGCCCCGGTGGATGAGTTTGCCCCCGGTGGCAGTGACGATCCCGCCGGCGAAGAAGATGGGGGCGAGGGCGAGGATCAGACCGCCGCGGACACTGATGCGACAGCGACTGACAGCGGAACTGCGGATGAGGACAGGCAGACCTCGGAGTCGACAGCGACCACAACGGGGACCGGGAGCGAGGGCGACAGTGCGACCGCGGACTCCGGCGATGACACCCTGGTGGCTCCTGTGTCGGAGGCGGATACCCTGGACGCTGAAACCTCACTGGATACGACCACGGACACCACGCTCAGCGGCACCACCACCGACACCACGCTGGATACGACCTTTACCGTCTCCGAGCCGGTGGATACCGTCAGTGACATCACCACTCAGGACGCGCGGCTGTCGGATACGGAATGGCAGCAACTCTACAGCGGCAGCCACCTCGGCCTCATCCTGGAGGCGAACAGCGCCACGCAGGGGATGCGCGGCGGGCGTGCGATCGCCGACCCTGCCGGCTCGCCGGTGTTCACGGAGAACGGGTATGCGCCGTTCGAACCCGAGTATGCCGATGCCCCGATAAAGGAAGTGTTCCGCCGTGGCGGCGCGGCACTGGATGCGCTCGGCAGCCATACCGTCGACAGCAACCATACGGTGTACTGGGGGGTGTGGAACGGCAATCCGGATCCGGTGATCATCCAGACCGATGCCACTGATCCCGATGTCATTCGCACCAGCAACAAGCCCTTCTTCTGGGCGACCCTGCAGCCGACGGACCCGGCGGTACTGGATGCGCGTAGCGGTGTGGTCAGCTACAACAATGTGATCGCGGTGCAGGGCGGCGGCAGCGGCGGCCAGATCACTGCGGCCGATGTGACCTTCACGCTGGATGTGAACTTCGATACCGGCGCCGTGAGCAATGGCAATCTGCAGATCGGCAATGGCGCCGAGTACTGGAATATCGATCTCGCCGGCCAGATCAAGGGTTCGTTTGCGGATCTGGAGATAGAGCCGACCAGCAGCGTGACCGTCAGCCCGTCGAACTACGGTGTCCTCGGCGAGGTCGTTACGGGCTTTACCGGCAACAACGGCGAAGTGCTGGGCGGCGGTTTCCTGCTTGAGGCCCAGGGTGATCCCGGCATCCATGCCGAGGGCATCCTGCTGGTGGACTAGGGTCGGGGAAGAGCCTCCGGCTGCAGGCTATTTTTCCCGGCGTTCGAACACCCCGTCCCAGTCCGGCGGCAACTCACGCCGGCGCAGCTGATCGATGCGTTCCAGATAGAGCTTGTAGAGCCTGTCGCCGGGCCGCTCGGCGGCCAGCTCGCGAAAGCCGCGGTCGGCCGCGTCCCAGTCCTGGTTCCAGAAGGCCGCCAGCGTGGCGTCGTGACGCTGCAGCCAGTCACTCATCGCGGGCGTCAGTTCCGTCTGCGCACACAGCGGTTCATACACGGTCACCCCCTGCCGCTTGCCCTTGACCCGTACCCGGTCCAGGGTGCGGTAGACGAAACCCGGCGCCAGTTCCCGGGTGCGTTCCCCGACCACCAGCCGCACGCCGTAGTACTTGGTCACGCCTTCCAGCCGTGAGGCGAGATTCACGGCATCGCCCAGCACCGTATAGGCACGGCGGTATTGCGAGCCCATGTCACCGACGTTCATCACGCCGCTGTTGATGCCGATGCCGATATTGATCTCCGGCAGGCCCTCGGCCAGAAACTGTTCCCGCAGCCGATCGGCCGCGGCGAGCATCCCGAGCGCGCCCTCGATGGCATGGCCGGCGTGCCGGGCATCATGCAGCGGTGCACCCCAGAAGGCCATGATCATGTCGCCGACATATTTGTCGATGGTGCCGCGGTGATGAAAGATGGTCTCGGTCATGGGCGTGAAGAAGCGGTTGAGCAGATCCTTCAACTCGCCGGCGCCGAGGCTTTCCGAGATGGTGGTGAAGTTGCGGATGTCGGCGAACAGCACACTCATCTCGCGGCTCTCGCCCTCGGCGTGATACTGCCCCGGATTGCGGCTCATCTCCTCGACCAGCTGCGGCGGGACATACTGGCCGAACATGCCCTTGAGTTGGCGCCGGCGGCGGGCCTCGCCGAGAAAGCCGTAGCTCAGGTTGAACAGCATGATGGCCGCGATGGCCAGCGTCGGCGTGGTGGTGGCCAGCGCCAGTCGGTGCTCGGTCCACAGCCAGAAGTTGCCGGCGATGAAGCCCGACAGGACCAGGGCGGAGAGGAGCAGGATCCACACCGGCCCGAGAAAGGGCAACAGCAGCGCCAGCAGCGAACCCACGCCGATGATGATGAACACATTGGCCCCGCTGGCCCAGTCCGGCTGGTAGGGGAAGTCCCCTGCCAGCAGCCCGGCGATGATGCTGGCATGGATCTCCACCCCGGGATAGACGTTCTGCACCGGTGTGGGCTTGACGTCGGCCAGGGCCAGCGCGGTGGCGCCGACCAGCACGATCCGGTTCTCGACCCGGGCCGGATCGAAGTCGCCCGCCAGCAGGTCCGCGGCGGACAGGTGGTCGAAACTGCCCGCGGGGCCGGTGTAGGGCACCAGCACCTGGGCGCCGGCGTCGGTATGAATGCGCTGGTCGCGGGCCAGTGACAGGTATTCCACCACCTGACCGTTGCCGACCTCCGCGGTGTCGATGCCGATCTGCCGGGCGAACAGATAGACCCGGGCGGTCTCCAGTGCCAGCGAGGGGTACAACTCCCCCTGATGCCGGACCAGCAGGGGGACGCGCCGGATCACGCCGTCGGCGTCAGGCATAACAGTAATGAAGCCGCCATGCCCGGCTGCCTGCTGCAGCAGCGGCAGGTTGGCGGTGTGGGTGGGAAGCTCGGGAACCGCGAACAGCGCGTCCGTCTCACCGGCCAGCGGCGCCGGTGCCGGCAGGATGCCGCTGCTGTCCGCCCGCGCCGTATGCAGGACATAGCCGAGCACGGTATCCATGCCGGTCAGGGCACGGGCCAGCCGCCGATCGCCGTCCCGGGCGCGCGCCAGCGCCAGCAGCGCCTCATAGCGGCCGGCAGCGGGGTCGGCCTGCTGCGCGATCAGGGCCTTCAGGGTGTCGACCTCGCTGCGTTCCGGCTCGGACATGACCAGATCGAAGGCAACCACGGCCGCGCCGGCATCGCGCAGGCTGTCGACCACCTGCGCCAGTCGCTGTCGCGGCCAGGGCCAGCGGCCTTCCTGTTGCAGACTCTGTTCGTCGATGTCCAGGATCAGGATGGTGTCATTGGCGGCCGGCGCGGCCGGCAGGCCCAGGTTGAGCCGCAGGTCATAGCTCAGATACTCGAGCCGCTCGCGCAGTGTACTGACCGGTTCCCGTCCGGTGGTTTCCACCCAGGTGCCGATCAGGGCCAGCAGCAGGCCGGCCAGGATGGCGGCGACACGGGGTGATCTGTGCAGGGCGGCAGGCAAACGGGTGCTTCCCTCTCCAAACGCAAGGCCCGGGCGGTCCGACGCCGGGGGTGACTGTAAAGACGTCGGCAGCTTTGACAGCTTCTGCGAAATACCAATCATTCGCGTCTGCAGTCCACCCGTCTGATCGGGCGTGGGATTTCCTGCCGTCCGCTCGCGACCGCCGCGCGTTGCTCGTCACCGGATTTTACAGCATCCCGGGCAGGTTAATCTCAATTTATTGTTTTAAATATATTTTATTTCAAGGCATGCATGTTGCTCCTGTCTTCCTGTCCCCATGCAGGAGCGACCGCCATGAAGACACAGCCTACCCAGCTCGAGAACATCGTCGGCCTGCTGGTCCTGGTGGCCGTGCTGTTGCTGGCGGGCATGGATCTGGGGCCGCTGGTCTGACCCCGCCCTGATTCCTGCCATTGCCGCCGCCTGTCATCTGGCGGGACGGGCGGCGATACAGTGCCTCTTCCCCATCCCCGAACCAGTCCGTAGACTTCCAGTCTCTGCCCGGACTGGACGAGGATTCACCGTGTCGAAAGGCAAGACCGCCTACAGTTGCAGCGCCTGCGGGGCGCAGTCGCCCAAGTGGGCCGGCCAGTGCCCCGAGTGCGGCGAGTGGAACACCCTGGTGGAGGTCGTCGCCATGGCGGCCGCGCCGGCCGCCCCGCGCTTCGCCGGCTATGCCGGGGCGGCCGAGACCCGGGTGCGCGACCTGGCCGATGTCCAGCCCGAGTCGGCCGAGCGCATCCCCACCGGCAGCGAGGAACTCGACCGGGTGCTCGGCGGCGGCCTGGTGGGGGGCTCGGTGGTGCTGCTGGGCGGCGACCCCGGCATCGGCAAATCGACCCTGCTGCTGCAGACCCTGACCGATCTGGGCACACGCCTGCCCGCGCTCTATGTCACCGGCGAGGAGTCGCCCGAGCAGGTCGCCCTGCGCGCGCGCCGCCTGGGCCTGGCCAGCGAGCACACCCGGCTGCTGGCCGAGACCGCGGTGGAGCGCATCATCGAGATCGCCCGGCGCGAGCAGCCGCGGGTGCTGGTCATCGATTCCATCCAGACCCTCTACACCGCGGTGCTGCAGTCCGCGCCCGGGTCGGTGGCGCAGGTGCGCGAGAGCGCGGCCCAGCTGGTGCGCTACGCCAAGGCCAGCGGCACCGCCCTGTTCCTGGTTGGGCATGTGACCAAGGAGGGCACCCTGGCCGGGCCGCGGGTGCTGGAGCACATGGTCGACACCGTGCTCTATTTCGAGGGCGATGCCGGCGGGCGTTACCGGGTGGTGCGGGCGATGAAGAACCGCTTCGGCGCGGTCAACGAGATCGGCGTCTTCGCCATGACCGAGAAGGGACTGAAGGCGGTGAGCAATCCCTCGGCGATCTTTCTGTCGCGTCACGACGAGCCGGTGCCGGGCAGCGTGGTGATGGTCACCCGCGAGGGTACCCGACCGCTGCTGGTGGAGGTGCAGGCGCTGGTGGCCGACAGCCACCTGTCCAACCCGCGCCGGGTCACCCTGGGCCTGGAGCAGAACCGGCTGTCTATGCTGTTGGCCGTACTGCACCGCCACGGCGGCATCGCGGTGGCCGATCAGGACGTGTTCGTGAACGTGGTCGGCGGGGTGCGGGTCAGCGAGACAGCAGCCGACCTGGCGGTGCTGGTTGCCGCCCTGTCGAGCTTCCGCGACCGGCCGCTGCCGGCGGACTGGATCGTGTTCGGCGAGGTCGGCCTGGCCGGCGAGATCCGCCCGGTGCCGAATGGCGTGGAGCGGCTGCGCGAGGCGGCCAAGCACGGCTTCAGAAAGGCGCTGGTGCCGGCGGCCAACCTCAAGCAGGTGAAGGTGGAAGGCCTGGAGACGGTACCGCTGAAGCGGCTGGCGGATCTGTTTGATCAGATTTGATGGCTGAAGACCTCAACGCAGAGGCGCCAAGACGCAGAGTACGCAAAGAATAGATAATGAATGCACTTCTGTTATTGGAGTCTCTGCGTGATGTGCAGTATGTAGGTCGGTTTAGCGTAGCGTAACCCGACGGTGCGCGTCATGTTGGGTTACGGTGCTATGCACCTAACCCAACCTACAAATACATTGGATCTTCTCTGCGTCCCCTGCGCCTTCGCGCCTCTGCGTTGAAGGTTTTTTATATCGAACCGCCTAACCCAGGCTGGCCAGTTCGCGTTCGAGCAGATCGGGGTTGCCGAGGTTGAGCTCCACCAGCCGGCGCAGGTGGGTGATGCTGTCCAGGTCGATATCCTCGCAGCGCAGACCCAGTCGGTCCTCCTCCTGATGGGCGACGCTGACATCCATGGCAATGACCGCGTCCTCGCCCAGCCGGAGCTCCAGCCGGAACGGCCCTTCGGTGCGGCCATCCCAGTCATCGGGCCGGGCGATCAGCGCGCCCTTCAGCGAGATGTCGAGCAATTCCACCGGCCACTGCCGATCGCCGGCGGACAGGCGGGCATCGGCATCGAAGGGGATGCGGGTGAAGCGGCGCCGCTGCACCGGTTCGGGTTCGGAACCCGCGGCGGCGGATGCGGCGGCGGTCTGCGGCTGATCGAGAAAGAACTGCAGTTCCAGCCGGCCGATCTGCAGCCGATCGCCCTCGTGCAGTTCGCGCGAACTGTCACCGATGTCCTCGCCGTTCACGCGCGGCGCGGTGTCGCCCTCCAGGTGGGACAGGTAATAGCCCCTGTCGCGGCGGGCGATCATGGCGACATGTTCGCCCTGCTTGCCCACCCGGGTCAGGGCGCGGTCGAGGCGGATGGTGCGGCCGAAATGGCTGCCGCTCATGATCTGCATCCAGCCGGTGCTTCGGTGGCGGGTGATGGGGGTGACGTTGGTCTGTTCCGTGCCGCCCTCGCTGCTGTAGGTGAGCAGGTGCTTGCCGATCTGGATGCGGTCGCCCTCGGCGAGGGTGTGCGCGGCCTCGATGGCCGTGCCGTTGACCTGGACAACGGCCTCGGGACGCGGTGTGAGATGGATACCTGCGGCATCGAGCCGGAGATCGGCGTGCTGCGGCTCCACGGCCAGGCTGTCGATATGGATCTGACACTGGGGGTCGCGGCCGATGCACAGGTTCTCCCCCAGCAGGGGGAATATCCTCAGTACCCGCTCTTTGAATGTCAGTGTCAGTTTGGCCATGTCTCTCCCCGCCACCCGGACGGATGAAAATTCCAATGGGAATCACGTGCCTGGCAGGCATTTTCGATTCGAGCATGGCAGAACGGGGCGTCCGCCTCCATGCCACTTGTCAGAGTATCGGCGCCGTTGGTCCGTTTATTTAGGGCCTGTTGACAGGCCCTGGCGCCCGGGACGGCAAGGCAGGGCTGGGGGATGGGGCGTGGGGCCGGCGCGGGTCAGTGTCGGGCCTGCGGCTTACGCCGCTTCGGAAACACCCGCACCGTCTTCACCGCATTGTCCTTGGTCTGGACGATCTCCACCGGATAGTCCGCGAGCAGCAGGCTGGTGCCCGGCTCGGGGATGTCCTCCATGTGTTCCAGGATCAGGCCGTTGAGCGTCTTCGGGCCGCTGGTCGGCAGTTCCATCTTCAGGGCCCGGTTCAGTTCGCGCACCGCGGCGGTGGCGTCGACCAGAAAGCTGCCGTCGTCCTGCGGGGTGATGTCCTTGTAGAGTGAATAGGGATCGGTGGTGAACTCGCCGACGATCTCCTCCAGGATATCCTCGAGCGTGGCCAGGCCCAGGATGTCGCCGTACTCGTCCACCACCAGGCCGGTGCGCCGGCCCTCGCGCTGGAAGTTCAGCAGCTGCCGGTTCAGCGGCGTGCCCTCGGGGATGAAGTAGGGGTCGCGGGCAATGCGGCGGATGCTCTCGTGGCTGAGTTCACCGGCGCGCAGCAGCGGCGTGACATTGCGCATGTGCAGGATGCCGACCACGTGATCGATGGATTCCTCGTAGACCGGCAGCCGGGTGTACTGGGTGTGGGAGAGGAAGTCCTCGATCTCCTCCAGGCTCTCGGTCAGGTCCACGCCGTCGATCTCGTTGCGCGGCACCATGATGTCCTCGACCGTGATCTTTTCCAGGTCGAGCAGGTTGAGCAGCATCTTCTGGTGGCGCTTGGGGATCATGGCGCCGGCCTCCAGCACCACGGTACGCAGTTCCTCGCTGGACAGGGCCGTGTCACCGGCCTGTTCGGGCGAGACCCCGAACAGGCGCAGAATGCTGTTGGCGATGACATTGATCACCCAGACCAGCGGGTAGAACAGGCGCAGCAGCGGCCCGTAGACGAAGGCGGCGGGAAAGGCGATGCGTTCCGGTCGCAGGGCCGCCAGGGTCTTGGGCGTGACCTCGGCGAACAGCAGGATCACGACGGTCAGCAGTGCGGTGGCCACCATGATTCCGGCCTCGCCCAGCAGCCGCAGGGCGATCACCGTGGCCAGGGCCGAGGCCAGGATGTTGACGAAGTTGTTGCCCAGCAGGATCAGGCCGATCAGGCGGTCGGGACGCTCCAGCAGCTTCTGGGCGCGTCTGGCCCCGGCATTGCCGCCGCGCGCCAGGTGGCGCAGCCGATAGCGGTTCAGCGTCATCAGGCCCGTTTCCGAGCCGGAAAAGAAGGCCGAGAGGATGATCAGGAAAAACAGGACTCCCAGCAGGACGCTAAGGGGAATATCAGCCAAGGGATCGGTTGCTCCGGATTCTTATAAGGATGAAATTGTAGGTTAAGGCGTGGAGCCTGTCAGGCCCGGAGAAGGATCTCCAGCACCAGCTTGGTGCCGAAATAGGACAGCATGAGGAAGATGAAACCGCCCAGGGTCCAGCGAATCGCGGTGCGGCCGCGCCAGCCGAAACGCCAGTGCCCCCACAACAGTACCCCGAACACGGCCCAGGCGATGATCGACAGCACTGTCTTGTGCACCAGATGCTGGGCGAAGATGTCCTCCAGGAACAGGACCCCGGTGACCAGTGCCAGGGTGAGCAGGGCGAAGCCCACCCCGATCAGCTGCATCAGGATCAGGTCCATGCCGCGCAGCGGTGGCAGCACCTGCAGGATGCCGCCCAGCCGGTGATGGCGCAGCTGGTGTTCCTGTACCGCCAGCAGCAGCGCCTGCAGCGCGGCCAGGCCCAGCACGCTGTAGGCGATGACCGAGATCAGCACGTGCAGGTCCAGCTGCCAGCTGGACTGGTCGAGAATGATGTGCTCGGTCGAGTAGGCGAACATCAGGGCGATGGTGAGCGCCGCCACCGGCAGCAGCAGTACGCCGAGATTTTCCAGCGGCCGGTACAGCGAGGCCAGCAGCAGCAGGGCGGCGCTGAGCAGGGCGATCAGGGAGGCGGCATTGAAGAAGCCCAGGTTCAGCCCCGAGGCCGTGACCAGGGCCGGCCAGAGCACCACAGCATGCAGCACCACGCCGGCAAATCCGAGTCCGATCACACTGTTACGACCGCCGGCACCCGGCTCCAGGCCGCGCACCATGCGCGCGACCAGCAGGCTGCTGGAGGCGAGGTAAAGAAGTATGGCCAGGATGCCGATGAGGTGCGTATGCATGGGGCTAGGGCCTGTTAACACTAATCCAATCGCCTCTGCTGGGGCTGATTTTTCGTCCAGCAAGGCAGAATGAGCTGAAGTGTAGTGACGCTACATGAGCGAATGATAACGCCGCTGGACGGAAAATCAGCCCCAGCCCTGCGGGTTGGGCCTGAAAAAGCGCCACTCGTCGTTGCTCGTCGCTTATTTGGAATCACCAAACTGCGCTCCTCGCGCCTTGATTGGCGCTTTTTCAGGCTCAACAGAGACGATTGGATTAGTGTTAACAGGCCCTAAACAGCGGATTTCCGGAAGCTATTCCGACGAATGCCAGCAGGCAGGATAAAGCCAACCCCGGCGGACTGCAATAAGGGTCCGGGCGGGCAGCTGGCGATGCAATGCGGATGACAAAGGGCGAAATGTGAAACCTTCGACAGCCAGACCGGGACCGATGGGCGCAGAGTGTCGACAGGATACGGACATGGAACAGGCAGTCGGACTGGACACAATGCAGATTCGAACGCTGGGCTGCAGCGGCGGCATCGGCGGCGAACTGCGCACGACCTGCTTCCAGGTCGATGACGACATCCTCATCGATGCCGGCACCGGCCTGGGCAACCTGTCGCTGGAGGAAATGAAGGCCATCCGCCATATCTTCCTCACCCATTCGCATCTGGATCATCTGGCCGGCATCCCGCTGATGGTGGATTCCATCTTCGGCGATATCACCGAGCCGGTGGTGGTGCATGCCGCGCCGCCCACGCTGAGGGCGCTGCGCGAGCATATCTTCAACTGGGTGATCTGGCCCGATTTCTCCGTCCTGCCCACGGCCGGCCGGCCGGTGATCCGCTTCGAGGAGATGCATCCGGGCGAAAGCGTCGAACTCGGCGGTCGTCGTATCGAGATGATCGAGGTCAACCATGTCGTGCCCGGCGTGGCCTACTGCATTCAGAAGGGCGGACGGACGTTCGCCTTCAGCGGTGATACCACCACCAACGACACCCTGTGGCCGGTACTCAACCGCCAGGTCCGGCTTGATGCGCTGGTGGTGGAATGCGCCTTCGCCGACGAGGACGAGGAGCTCGCGGGCAAGGCCTTCCACTATTGCCCCCGCACCCTGATTGCGGATCTGGCCAAGCTCGAGCACGCCACCCGGGTCTTCATCACCCACCTCAAGCCCGGGGCCGAGGATCGCATTCTGGCCCAACTCCGGCGCCGGCTGCCGCAACTGGATTTCCGGCGTCTGGCCGGCGGCCAGCTGATCCAGCTATAATTCCCCCTGTATTCTTTTCAGAACCTCCGAATCTCCTTTTCGTCATACCGGCGCAGGCCGGTATCCATGTATTCTGAAACCGACTGGATCCCGGCCTGCGCCGGTATGACGGATTGAACAGAGGTTCCCTGGTATGACCGGCGGCGCATGGCGCCGAGGATGGATTGCACGTCTATGTTTGAAAATCTCTCCGATCGTCTCGGCCAGACCCTGAAACGGCTGCGCGGCCAGGGCCGCCTGACCGAGGACAACATCAAGGACACCCTGCGCGAGGTGCGCATGGCCCTGCTGGAGGCCGACGTGGCCCTGCCCGTGGTCAAGGCCTTGATCGACCGGGTGCGCGAGCGCGCCGTCGGTCAGGAAGTGCTCAAGAGCCTCACGCCCGGCCAGGCCCTGGTCAAGGTGGTGCATCAGGAACTGGTCGCCACCATGGGTGAGGCCAACGAAGGCCTGAACCTCAATGTGCAGCCGCCGGCCGTGATCCTGATGGCCGGACTGCAGGGCTCGGGCAAGACCACCAGCACCGGCAAGCTGGCGCGCTGGTTGAGCGAGAAGCAGAAGAAATCCGTACTGGTGGTGAGTTGCGACATCTATCGTCCGGCGGCCATCAAGCAGCTGGAGACCGTTGCCGGCGAGGTCGGTGCGCAGTTCTTCCCCAGCAGTACCGACCAGGACCCGGTGGATATCGCCACCGGCGCCATCGATCAGGCCCGCAGGCAGTTCATCGACGTGGTCATCATCGATACCGCCGGCCGGCTGCACATCGACGCCGACATGATGGAGGAGATCCGGCGCCTGCATGAGGCGGTCAACCCGGTCGAGACCCTGTTCGTGGTCGACAGCATGACCGGCCAGGACGCGGCCAACACCGCCAGGGCCTTCCATGATGCCCTGCCGCTGACCGGCGTCGTGCTCACCAAGACCGACGGCGATGCCCGCGGCGGTGCGGCGCTGTCCATCCGCCACATCACCGGCAAGCCGATCAAGTTCCTGGGCGTGGGCGAGAAGACCACCGCGCTCGAACCCTTTCACCCCGAGCGGGTGGCCTCGCGCATCCTGGGCATGGGCGACGTGCTCAGCCTGGTGGAAGAGGCCGAGCAGAAGGTCGACCGCGAGAAGGTCGAGCAGCTTGCCACCAAGCTCAAGAAGGGCAAGGGCTTCGATCTGGCGGACTTCCGCGACCAGCTGCAGCAGATGATGAGCATGGGCGGTCTGGCCGGGCTGATGGACAAACTGCCCATGGGGGATCTGCCCAAGGGGGTGCAGGGGCAGATGGACGACCGCGAACTGGTGCGCATGGTGGCCATCATCAATTCCATGACCCCGCAGGAGCGCCGGCGCCCGGACGCCATCAAGGGCTCGCGCAAGCGCCGCATCGCCAACGGCTCCGGCACCCAGGTGCAGGACGTGAACAAGCTGCTCAAGCAGTTCACCCAGATGCAGAAGATGATGAAGAAGATGTCCAAGGGCGGCATGGCGAAGATGCTGCGGGGCATGAAGGGCAAGCTGCCGCAGGGATTGCCGTTTTAGGAGTGGGGAGCAATATTGCTCTCTGTCATCCTGCGCATTCCCCGTCATCCCGGCGAAGGCCGGGATCCAGTGACCGCAAGGGGGTGTGGATCCGGCCTTTGTCGGGAAGAGGGCCGAGGTAAAATGCGGGCCTGCAGAAAAGCTGCCTCACTTCTCACTTCTTACTGAAAAAAGAAAAACGGCGGACCGTTTCCGGTGCCGCCGCCAATGTCGCGCTGTCGCGTAGCAGACTTTCAACAGATGTTTTTATATTTGCTCGCTGTCGTCAGGCTGCCGCTGAAACCCGTTTATTTTGTTATCCGGGCAACTCCTCCATTTCTTGTTTGTTGTAAAGCTCGACTCCACCGACTGGATTGTTGTTGTTTTGTGCCCCAATGACAGAGCAATGCCTGTGCCAGTTTTTGTTTCATATTGAACATCAGTCAGTTAGAGTGAAACAGTCAGTCTCTGGCAGAAATCGGATTGCAAATTGCAAAAAATGTCGACAGTGAATCCCACCCCGCATGTCCGGTATTCAGTGCAAAAACGAATTCAAAAACAAGGGCTAAACTTAAATATAAGAAATAATTAATATTTGTTTTTCGTAATGTAAGTTATTTCGACGCCACGCAGCACATCTGGGGTGCGCGGGCGGGATCGGGCGACAGGGCCATAATTCCGTAAAATCTACCGACAACGCCCTCGCAGGCGGGCCTGTTGTCGGGTCCCGCGCCCCCGGCGTCGGTCGGCGGGCTTCACATTTGCTGGAAATTGCGTAGAATGCGCCGTTTACCGAATCTGGGTGCCGCCGGAGGGCGCACCTTTGGCTGAATCGAAATCCAGCGCAAGCACGAAGTCACAGAGGTCAGGATATACATGGTCACGATACGACTGGCGCGCGGCGGCGCCAAAAAGCGTCCCTTCTACCACATCGTGGTGACGGACAACCGCAATCGCCGTGACGGTCGCTACATCGAGCGGGTGGGCTTCTTCAACCCGATCGCCAGCGGTCAGGATGTCAAGCTGCAGATGGACCAGGAGCGTATCGGCTACTGGCTGTCCAAGGGCGCCAAGGCCTCCGAGCGCGTGGCCAAACTGATCGAGCAGGACCGCGCCAGCGCGGCCTGAATTTCCGCTGCCTGAGGGCAGGACGGGGGGTGCGTGAGCAGGGTCGTCCTCGGTCGTGTCAGCGGGTTGTTCGGTGTGCAGGGATGGATAAAGGTCTATTCGCATACCGAACCGCGGGAGAATATCGCCACCTATCGCAACTGGCATCTGCAGTGCAACGGTGAGTGGCAGAGCGTCCGCGTCGAACAGGGCCGCCGCCACGGCAAGGGTGTGGTGGTCAAGCTGGCCGGGATCGAGGATCGCGACCAGGCGGTGGCGCTGATCGGCTGTGACATCGCCATCGAGCGCGACCAGCTGCCGCCGCTGCCGCCGGGCGAGTATTACTGGACCGACCTGGAAGGACTGCGGGTGGTCACGCTGGAGGGAACCGAACTGGGGCGGGTCAGCCACCTGTTCGCCACCGGTGCCAACGACGTGATGGCGGTGCAGGGTGAGCGCGAACGCCTGCTGCCCTTCGTGCAGCCGGACGTGATCCGCAGGGTGGATCTGGAGCAGGGTCTGATCGAGGTCGACTGGGACCCGGACTTCTAGGCACCACCCGGCCCGAGTTCAGGAACAGGTGAACATGCTCCGAATCGACGTCCTCACCCTGTTCCCGGAACTGGTGCAGGCGGTGGTCGGCAGCGGCGTGGTCCGCCGCGCCGCCGAGCGGGGCCTGCTGCAGCTGGTGTGCTGGAATCCGCGCGACTATACGCACGACCGGCACCGCACGGTGGACGACCGGCCCTACGGCGGCGGCCCCGGCATGGTCATGCTGTACCAGCCGCTGGCCGACGCCCTGGCCGCGGCCCGGGCGGCGGACCCGGCTCCGGGGCGGGTGGTGTGTCTCTCGCCTCAGGGCCGGCGGCTGGATCAGGCCGGGGTCGAGCATCTGGGGGCCTGCGAGCGGTTGCTCCTGGTCGCCGGGCGCTACGAGGGCATTGACGAGCGCTTCATCGAGGCGCATGTCGATGAGGAGTGGTCCATCGGCGACTATGTGCTCAGCGGCGGCGAGTTGCCGGCCATGGTGCTGATCGACGCCCTGACCCGACAGCTGCCGGGGACGCTTGGTGCCGAGGATTCGGCCGCGCAGGACTCGTTCATGAACGGCCTGCTCGACTGCCCGCACTACACCCGCCCCGAGCGGATCGGCGGGATGGCGGTGCCGGAAGTGCTGCTGCAGGGCAATCACGCCGCGATCGAGCGCTGGCGGCTGCAGCAGGCACTGGGCCGCACCTGGCGACGGCGGCCGGAACTGCTGGAACAGCGGGATCTTACGGACGAGCAGCGCAGGCTGCTCGAGGCATTCATCGAACAATCGGGTAACAACGACAGCGACGCTGGTAGGGGAAGGTCATGAGTAACATCATCCAGGAACTGGAACAGGAACAGATGGGGCGTGAGATCCCGGAATTCGCCGCGGGTGACACGGTCGTGGTCAATGTGAAGGTGGTCGAGGGCAGCCGCGAGCGTATCCAGGCCTTTGAAGGCGTGGTCATCGCCAAGCGCAACCGCGGCCTGCATTCGGCCTTCACCGTGCGCAAGGTCTCGCACGGCGAGGGTGTGGAGCGCGTGTTCCAGACCTACAGCACCACCATCGACAGCATCAAGGTAAAGCGCCGCGGCGACGTGCGCCGGGCCAAGCTGTACTACCTGCGCGAGCGCTCCGGCAAGTCGGCGCGGATCAAGGAAAAGATCTGACCGCGTTCCTGCCGGAACCGAGCTCACAGAGACGCCATGCGGGTCACTCGCGTGGCGTTTTTTTTGGAATGAACCAAAACCCTGTAGGATGGGTGGAGCGTAGCGCAACCCATCGTTGCATGGCGTGCCGTGCGATGGATGGGTTGCGATGTGAACTGAACATCTCCACCCAGCCTGCACATTGATCCGCATAACCGATGCCCATCCCCGACCTGAAGCCCTTCCTGCTGCTGACGCTGCTCTGCGCCAGCCCGCCGCTGGCAGCCGATGAACTGCAGGCGGTGATGGATCTGGCCCGCGCCGGGGCACACGGCCTGGCCCTGCAGGAGATGGATGCCCGCCAGCCGGCGTTTTCGGCCGACCCGTCCGGCTGGATCCGTTGGGAGCAGGAGCGCCTGTACATACTGGAACTGCGCCGGGACTGGGCGGGCATTGCCGAGCGCGTGCGCCAGGCCCCGGCGGAGATCCCCGAGAGCCTGGCCCGGGATTTCGTCACCCGCCGGGCCGAGGCCGAACTGGAACTGGGGCGGATCGAGGCCGCCCGTCAGCGGCTGCGCCGCAGCCTGTGGGAGGCCGCGGCGCCGCCGTCGGTGCGTCAGCGCTGGCGACGGTTGCTGATCCGCGGCTACCTGCAGGCGGGGGCGATCGGCGATGCCCGGGCCGCCATGCTGCGGTATCAACAGGACTATGCCGATACCAGTCCGGAATGGTATCTGCTGGGCGCTAAGGTACTGCTGCGTGCCGGTCAGCCCGGCCGGGCCCTGGAACTGCTGGAGGGGGTGGAGCAGGCGCAGGTCCGGCCCTACCGCTGGCTGGCCCGGCTGCAGTCGACACCGGACAGTGCCGGTGCCCTTGCCGAGGAGGTCGACCGGGTGCTCGCCCAGGCGCAGGACGACATGGCGCCGCTGCAGCGTGCCCGTCTGTGGGCGGTGCGGGCCCGTGCCGATGCCGTGCGCGAGGCCCGGGCCGGGCAGGTGGCGGCCCTGGAGGCCGGACTGGGGCAGGGGGCGTCAATCGATCCGACCCTGTTCGAACTCAGCGGCGAGGCCCTGTGGGGCGCCTACCTGGCCTGGGGGGAACAGCTGGGCAATGCCGAACAGTTGCTGATCGGCCAGGACCAACGCTGGTACTTCGCCGCCACCGAGTCGATGGAACAGCAGCCGCGCCGGGCCCGGGCCCTGTTCGCGGTATTGGCCCTGCAGGGCCAGACCGCCGAACACCGCTCGCTGGCGCATGATTACCTGGCCCGGCTGGTGCTGGCCGAGCCGGGCGGCGGGCACCTGCTGTATGCGCTCTATCTCGACAGCAGCCGGTTTCCGGACATTGCGGACATCCCGGCGCCGGTGCGCTATCTTCTGGTGGACCTTGCGCTGGACCGTCAGGATCTGGAAACCGCCTCGGCGCTGATGCAGGATCTGGCAGCGCCGGCGCAGGATCAGCAGTTCGCCTGGCAGCTGCGGCGGGCCCGGGTGCAGGTATTGAACGGGCGGATCGCCGCCGGGGTGGCGCTGCTGGAGCAGCTGCTGGCCGATCAGGCGAACTGGCAGAATGACGCGCATGATCGCTTTCTGCAGGTGGTGTTCGATCTGCAGCGCCTGAAGGAACATGAGCAGGCCATCGCGCTGCTGGCGCGGATCGATCCGACCCGTCTGGCCTTGCAGGGGCAGCGCGAACTGCTGTTCTGGCTGGGCGAGTCGTATGCCGCATTGGACCAGCACCGACGGGCCGCGGCGCATTTCCTGCGCTCGGCGATCCTGGCCGATCCCTATGCCATGGATCCCTGGGCCCAGACGGCACGCTATCATGCCGCCCGCGCGCTGGCCGCGGCCGGCCTGCAGGGGGATGCGGCCAGTCTGCTGAAAGGTCTGCTGAAGGCGACCCGCGACACCAATCGGCGCGAGGTGCTGCGCCATGAACTGCAACAGCTGGAGGCCTCCGCTGGTGAAGGCAACTCCCCTCCCTGATGCAATCGAGTATGCGGCCGTCCATGCCTCGCCCGTCGGCTGGCTCGGCATCCGGCTCGACGGCCATGACCGGCTGCGCGGGCTCGAGCTCCTGGAGCAGCCGCCACGACGCCAACCGGTCGCGTCCGCTGCAGCGCCTGTCCTGGCCGCCCTGGAGGCCTATTTCGCCGCTCCCGCCAGCGCGCTGAACCTGCCGGAACTGGCCCCGTTGACTACGGCCTTCCAGCAGCGGCTGCGACAGGCCCTGCTCGCGATCCCGGCCGGCACGGTGCTGACCTACGCCGAACTGGCCGCGCGCCTGGGCAGCGCTCCACGCGCGGTCGGTCAGGCCTGTCGCCGCAATCCCATCCCGGTCCTGGTGCCCTGTCACCGGGTGGTGGCCCGCACCGGCATCGGCGGTTATGCCGGTGCCACGTCCGGCCCGCGGCTGGCCATGAAGCAGTGGCTGCTCGCCCACGAGGGATATCCCGGGGCTTGAAAAACCGGCCCGCGGCCTATATCTGCGCACCTGATCCGAATCTATAGCAGACGGGAGGACTACCAGCCCATGACGGTCGCGGCACAGAAGGAAACCCTGGAATTTCAGACCGAGGTTCGCCAACTCCTGAACCTCATGATCCATTCGCTGTACTCGAACAAGGAGATCTTCCTGCGAGAGTTGATCTCCAATGCCTCGGACGCCTGCGACAAGCTGCGCTTCGAGGCCCTGGGCGACGACGCCCTGTTCGAGGGCGAGACCGGACTGCGCATCCGGGTCGAGTATGACAAGGAGGCGCGCACCGTCACCGTCAGCGATAACGGCATCGGCATGAACCGCGAGGAGGTGATCGAGAACATCGGCACCATCGCCAGATCCGGCACCCGCCAGTTCCTCGAGGCCCTGTCCGGCGACAAGGCCAGGGACGCCAACCTGATCGGCCAGTTCGGCGTGGGTTTCTATTCTGCCTTCATCGTCGCCGATGAGGTCACCGTGACCACCCGCCGCGCCGGCCTGGGACCCGAGCACGGCGTGCGCTGGGTCTCGCAGGGCGAGGGCGAGTTCACCATCGAGAACATCGACCGGCCGAGCCGCGGCACCGAGGTCACCCTGCATCTGCGCGAGGACGAGGACGAGTTCCTCGAGCCCTTCCGGCTGCGCAATATCATCCACAAGTACTCGGATCATATCTCGCTGCCCATCGAGATGAAGGCCGAGGACAAGGACGAATACGAGACCGTCAACAGCGCCTCCGCCCTGTGGGCAAGACCGAAGTCCGAGATCAGCGACGAAGAGTACAAGGCGTTCTACAAGCATGTCGCCCACGACTTCGAGGACCCGCTGACCTGGACCCACAATCATGTCGAGGGCAGGCAGAGCTACACCTCGCTGCTGTATATCCCCCAGCGCGCGCCCTTCGATCTGTACGAGCGCGAGCGCCGGCGCGGCATCAAGCTGTATGTGCGCCGGGTGTTCATCATGGACGACGCCGAGCAGCTGATGCCGCAGTATCTGCGTTTCGTGCGCGGCGTGGTCGATTCCGACGATCTGCCGCTCAACGTCTCGCGCGAGCTGCTGCAGCACAACCGCATGATCGATACCATCCGCGGCGCTTCGGTGAAGAAGGTGCTGGGGCTGCTGGAGAACATGGCGAAGAACGAGCCGGAGCAGTACCAGGCGTTCTGGCAGCAGTTCGGTATGGTGATGAAGGAGGGCCCGGCCGAGGACTTCGCCAACCGCGAGCGCATCGCGAAGCTGCTGCGCTTCGCCTCCACCCACAACGAGGGCGCCGAGCAGACCGTCTCCCTGGACGAGTACATCGCCCGGATGCAGGAGGGCCAGGAGAAGATCTACTACATCAGCGCCGAGAACCACACCGCGGCGCGCCACAGCCCGCACATGGAGGTGTTCCGCAAGAAGGGCATCGAGGTGCTGCTGCTGTCCGACCGTGTCGACGAGTGGCTGGTCTCGCACCTGACCGAGTACGACGGCAAGCCGCTGGTCTCCATCGCCAAGGGCGATCTGGATCTGGACCAGCTGGAAGATGAAAAGGATCAGGAAGAGATCAAGCAGGCCGAGGGCGAGTTCAAGGATATCCTCGAGCGCATGCAGAAGGTGCTGGGCGAGGAGGTCAAGGAGGTGCGCGTCAGCCACCGCCTGACCGATTCCCCCAGCTGTCTGGTGCTGGAGGAGAACGAAATGGCCATGCACCTGCAGCGGGTGCTCAAGCAGGCTGGTCACGATGTGCCGGTATCGCAGCCCATCCTGGAGATCAATCCGACTCACGCCCTGGTCGCTCAGCTCAAGGCCGAGCAGGACGAGGCGCAGTTCGGCGACTGGACCCGGGTGCTGTTCGAACAGGCCCTGCTGGCCGAGGGCGGCCAGCTCGAGGACCCGGCCGCCTTCGTGCGCCGGCTCAACGGCCTGTTGCTCAAGGTTGCCGGGCAGTGATCCGTGACTGATGCCCGGCCCGAACTGCTGGTTACCGCCTTTTCGGACTATATCTGTCCGTTCTGCTATGTGGGTGATGCGCGGCTGAACCGGCTGCGTGAATCCTTCCGGGTGAAGATCAACTGGTGCCTGCTGGAGATCCATCCGGAGACGCCGGCCGAGGGCCGTCCGGTGAGCGAGCTCGGCTACGATCCCGAGACCTGGGAGCAGCTGATGGCCGCCCTGGATGTGCTGGCGGCCGAGGAGGGGCTGGAGTTCGCCGAGCACAGCTTCACCGCCAACTCGCACCGGGCGCTGCTGCTGGCCGAGGCGGCCAAGGAACTGGGCGCGGCCAGCTTCTATCCCCTGCACCGGGCCCTGTTCGAGGCCTTCCTGCGCGACGGCCGCAACCTCGGCGACGAGGCGGTGCTGCGCGCCATTATCGAGGAGCAGGGGCTGGAACAGTCGTTGGGCGATCAGGCCTGGTCCGATCCCCGCTTCGAGGACAACCTGAAACGCTACCGTCTGGCCGCAGCCCAGCTCGAGGTGCGCGCCACCCCGACCTTCTTCGTCGGTACCCATCGCCTGGACGGTGCCGTGCCGTTCGACGAACTGTGGCAGGCGGCACAGCTGGCCGCGGATGAACCCTCATGAGAGCCGCATGAGCGCAGACAGGGTCCGCATCGACAAGTGGCTGTGGGCGGCGCGCTTCTTCAAGACCCGTAACCTCGCCACCGAGGCGGTCAGCGGCGGCAAGGTGCATCTCAACGACAGCCGGATCAAACCTTCGCGTGCCTTGTGCATCGGCGACCGCCTGCGCATCCGCAAGGGCGAGTTGGAATTCAGCGTCGAGGTGACCGGCCTGTCCGAACGCCGTGGTTCGGCCAGCGAGGCGGAAAGGCTCTATGTCGAGGATGCGGACAGCATCGCCGCGCGCGAGGCCCGGCGCGACGAACGCCGCCTGTTGCACAACGCCGCACCCCAGCCGCACGGCCGCCCGGACAAGAAGGCGCGGCGTGAATGGCGGCGGCTGACGGGGAAGTGAAACATCATTTCACACCAAAGCGCGCCAAGAGCGCAAAGCGAAAAATCCTGCCTCAAGATGCAGGTTGGGTTAGGCGCGTAGCGTCGTAACCCAACACTGGGCAGCGACTATCCTTCGTCATTGCGAGCGCAGCGCGGCAATCTGTTTCGGCTTTCCTGTCTGGTAATGAGGTTGCCGCGGCGCTACGCGCCTCGCAATGACGAACAATATGGATATTAGGAGTATCGTAGGTTGGGTTAGCCCGTAAGGGCGTAACCCAACAAACCGGGCGGCGATTGTTGGGTTACGGCGCTACGCGCCTAACCCAACCTACATATATATCTGCTGCGTGCTCCTGGTGTCCTTTGTGGTGAAATCCTTTCGTCACCATCAGCGCAGCAGCAGCACCGGCACCGAGGCGTTGCGCATCACATTGGTGGTGGTGCTGCCGACCAGGAAGCGGCGGATCACCGAGTGGCCGTAGGCGCCCATCACCAGCAGGTCGATATTGTTCGCCGAACGGTAATCGCACAACACCCGCTCGACCTCGCCGCTGTGCAGCGCAACCGGCGCCTCGAAGCCGGCGGCCTCCAGGGTGCGGCGGGCCCAGTCCAGCTGCTCGTGATTGGCCGCATTATCGCTGCCGATCATGACCAGGTGGCAGGGCAGGCCGCGGAACAGGGGACTGCCGGCGACCATCTCCACCCCCTTGCGGGTGGTGTCGCTGCCGTCGAAGGCGAGCATTACCCGCTGCGGCGGGGTGAACTCGGGAGTGGTGATCAGGATCGGCCGGTGCAGCATGCGCACCACGCTCTCCAGCCGGCTGCCGACATGCTCGCCCAGGTTCTCGTCATGCTTGCCCATGACCAGCAGGCGGATGTCGTCCTCCATCTCCGCCAGGGTCTCGACCAGGCTGCCGTGGCGCTGGCGGCTGGTCGGAGCCGCGACCCCGTCGGCAATGGCGCGTTCCCTGGCCGCCTCCAGCATCAGCTTGCCCTGTTCCAGGGCCAGGCGGCCGCGCTTCTCGTCCAGCGCGGCCAGTTCCTCCAGCAGCGCCTCGCGGCTGCCCAGGCCGATGTTGCCGCTGAGGTTGCTCTGCTCCGGGTACTCAGTCTTTTCGAGCACATGCAGGAATTCCAGCGGGGCGTCCAGGCGCAGGCTGGCCCAGGCGCCGTAGTCGCAGGCCGCGGTGGAGACGTCGCTGCCGTCGATGCAGGTGATGACATGGCTCATGGTGCGGGTCTCCCTCTCAGTGGCCCATCAGGTTCTGCACCGCGTCGGGCTTGTCATGCACAGCGAAGCGGTCGACGATGGTGGTGCTGGCCTCGTTGAGGCCGATGATCTCCACCTCGGTGCCCTCGCGGCGGAACTTGAGTACCACCTTGTCCAGCGCCGCCACGGCGGTGATGTCCCAGAAATGTGCCTGGCACAGGTCGATCACGACCTTGTCCACGGCCTCCCGGAAGTCGAAGAATTCCACGAATTTGTCCGCCGAGGCAAAGAACACCTGGCCGACCACCCGGTAGGTGCGGGTCGATGCGTCCGCGCTGAGCTCGGATTCGACATACTTGTACTGGCCGACCTTGTTGGCGAAGAACATGGCCGCCAGCAGTACGCCGACGAACACGCCCCAGGCCAGGTTGTGCGTGGCGACCACCACCACCACGGTGGTGAGCATGACGATATTGGTGCTCATCGGGTGGGTCTTGAGGTTGCGCAGCGACTCCCAACTGAAGGTGCCGATGGAGACCATGATCATGACCGCGACCAGGGCGGCCATCGGGATCTGCGCGACCCAGTCGTCCAGGAATACGATCAGCAGCAGCAGGAACACCCCGGCGGTGAGGGTGGACAGGCGGGTGCGGCCGCCCGATTTCACATTGATCACCGACTGGCCGATCATGGCGCAGCCGGCCATGCCGCCCATCAGGCCGGCGCCGATGTTGGCAATGCCCTGGCCCTTGCATTCGCGGTTCTTGTCGCTGTCGCTGTCGGTGAGGTCATCGATGATGGTCGCGGTCATCAGCGATTCGAGCAGCCCGACCATGGCCAGCGAGACCGAGTAGGGGAAGATGATGCTCAGGGTTTCGAGGTTGAGCGGGACCTCCGGCCACAGGAACACCGGCAGGGTGTCGGGCAGCTGGCCCATGTCGCCGACGGTGCGGATATCCAGGTCCAGCAGCATGGCCACCGCGGTCAGCACGACGATGGTCACCAGCGGCGAGGGCACGGCCCGGGTCAGGTAGGGAAACAGGTAGATGATGCCCAGACCGGCCGCGGTCATGGCATAGACATGCCAGGTCACATTGGTCAGTTCGGGCAGCTGGGCCATGAAGATCAGGATGGCCAGGGCATTCACAAAGCCGGTGACCACCGAATGCGAGACGAAGCGCATCAGCGAGCCCAGCCGGAGATAGCCGGCCAGGATCTGCAGTACCCCGGTAAGCAGAGTGGCGGCCAGCAGGTATTCCAGGCCATGCTCTTTGACCAGGGTGACCATCAGCAGGGCCATGGCGCCGGTGGCCGCCGAGATCATGCCCGGGCGGCCGCCGGTGAAGGCGATCACCACCGCGATGCAGAAGGAGGCGTACAGGCCCACCTTCGGATCCACCCCGGCGATGATGGAAAAGGCGATCGCCTCCGGGATCAGCGCCAGGGCCACCACGGTGCCGGCGAGGATGTCGCCGCGCAGATTGCCGAACCAGTTGTGCTTGAGATAGGGCGTCATCTTGTTGTCCAGTTAAAACGCGCGCGAGCGCTGCGTGCCGTGATCCGCACGCCGCCGCGGAAGAGATTCAATACGGGCCCGGCCCGGGCGCAGCCGGGAGGCGCCAGGCTCACTGGCGAGACAACCGGAACGGATTCAGAAGGGGAGGGTAAGTCGACTGGAAGCGCCCAGGACGACAGGGGTACCCTTGCGTACGGGTGATTCTCGACCCACTATATCGTTGAGAATATTAGCATAAACTTAAATGTAGCTTCAATCCCGGATCCGGACCCATGGCCCGTCCCGACACACCGCTGCTGACCGTTGATGTGATCATCGAACTGACCGACCGCCCGGGCCGGCCGGTGGTGCTGATCGAACGGGCCAATCCGCCTTACGGCTGGGCACTGCCGGGCGGTTTCGTCGATCGGGGCGAGCGGCTGGAAGCAGCCGCGGTGCGCGAGGCACGCGAGGAGACCTCGCTCTCGGTGAAGCTCAAGTTCCTGTTAGGCTGCTATTCCGCGCCGGACCGGGATCCGCGCGGGCATACGGTGAGCGCGGTCTATGTCGGCGAGGCGGGCGGCAAGCCGCAGGCGGCGGACGATGCGAAGCATCTGGAACTGTTTGATCCCCGCGAGCCGCCGGCGCTGGCCTTCGACCACGAACTGATCCTGCGGGATTATCTGCGCTGGCGGGAGACCGGCGAGCCGGCGCCGTTGCGGCGGTAGTAACAGGCCTGTGATGCCTGGCTACAGTTGCAAGGCGTCATTCCCGCCTGCGCGGGGATGACGATGCTCGGGTCCAACCAGCAGACTGCGTGGGCGGCCGTGCGGAGCCCTTCACGCGTGGGCGACTTCCGGGACATCCATGTTGTACAGCACCCGCTGGCGCAGGGCCTCGATCAGCCCCAGGCCGATGCTGCCGGTATCGTTGTCGATGGGGTGAATGTCGCTGCCGTTCGGGGTGAAGGCGTACTGGGACTGCAGCACGATCGGCACACCGGGAAAGGCCCAGGAGACCTGCTGCAGGGCCGAGTGGCTCTGTTCCCGATCCATGGACGGATTGAGCAGGATCACATCGAAGGGGCCCGCGCACAGGGCATCGGGCAGGCGTTCCACGCCGCTGACATGCTCAATGGTGCAGTTCCTGTTCAGCGCCGCGTTCACCAGCCCGGCGTTGAAGGCATCGGGTTCGATATGCAGGATGCGGGGCTGGTAGCTGCGTGAGCGCTGGCAGGCGGTCTTGATGGCGAATATCACCCGTGCCTGGTCGGCGGCCTTGCGCACCCACTCGGGTTCGGTGCCGTCGTCATCGAGTTCCAGGTCGACATCGAGTTGAGCAGCCAGCCGGGTCGGCAGGGTGGTGGCACGCTCGGTGCGCATGGACGTCACCAGAATCGGCAATTCCACGCCCAGTACACTCAGATCGTGCAGGAAGGTGATGCTGTCCTGGTCCGCCAGCAGCAGGCTCAGGGTCATGGCATCAAAGCTGTGGCATTCCAGTTGCCGCAGCGCCTGGCGGGCGTTGCCGGCGGTATCGACCCAGAAACCGGCGCTTTCGAGTTTGCGTGCCAGCTGGATGCGGAGTGCTTCGTCATGTTCGCAGACCAGGATTCTCGGGCTGTGCCCCATATCAGACCTCTTGTCGTTCTTGTCCGGTGTTCTGTTGTCACCCATCCCTGACCTCGTTGGTTCCCGCCGGCCCCCCTGTGCCCGGCGTCTGCGCTGTTAAGTGCATATCGACCCGCGAGCGCGTTTATTTAGCGGAGCCCGGGATGCGCCGACGAGCGTGCGCCTGCATCCGGCACGATCTCAAAACCCTGAATTTTTCAGGGCCTTGAACCATGCATTTCGGTGCTGATGTGCGTAAGATTGTGGTTTTGAGACTGAACCGCCGACAGCCGGGCTGGCGGCGGCTGATCCGATGGAGGATGCATGCGGCCCTCACAGTTGATGACGGTCCTGGAACGCGAGTTCGTCAGTGCCGAAGAAGGCCATCACACCCCGGTCATGGTCTGGGGACCGCCGGGCGTGGGCAAATCGCAGATGATCACCCAGATCGCGGAAAAGCACAGCGTGCCGGTGATCGATATCCGGCTGTCGCAGATGGAACCGAGCGATCTGCGCGGCATTCCGTTCCGGGTGGGGGATTTCGTCGAGTGGTCGATACCGGCCATCCTGCCCAACGCCGAACGCCACGGCACGGCCGGCATCCTGTTCCTGGATGAGATCACCTCGGCCCCGCCCAGCGTGTCCGCCGCAGCCTATCAGCTGATCCTGGACCGGCGCCTGGGCGAGTACCGGGTGCCGGATGGCTGGGCCATCTTCGCCGCCGGCAACCGCCAGGGCGACCGCGGCGTGACCTACACCATGCCGGCACCGCTGGCCAACCGCTTCTCGCATTTCGAACTGGATGTGAATCTGGACGACTGGGTGGCCTGGGCCTACGCCCACGGCATCGACGAGCGCCTGATCGCCTTCCTGCGCTTCCGGCCCGAGTTGCTGTTCGACTTCGACCCGGCCCACAACCCGGTGGCCTTTCCCTCGCCGCGCTCCTGGGAGTTCGCCCACCGCGCCCTGCACAAGTTCGCCGGCCAGCCGCGGCTGCTGGTCGAGACGCTGCAGGCCTGCGTCGGCCCCTCGGCCGGCATCGAACTGGGCGCCTTCGTCGACAACCTGGACAAGCTGCCGGACGTCGACGCCATCGTGCGCGGCGAGACCGTGCCGGTGCCGAAGGAGACCGATCTCCAGTACGCCGTGGCCAGTGCCCTGGTCGGCCGGGCCATCCGCTATCGTGAGACCGGGGAGGCCCAGGAGGTCTATGGCCGCATCATCGACTATGCCGGCCAGTTCCCGGACCGTGAGATGGGTGTGATGCTGGTGTCGGACATGCACCGCGCGATCGGCCAGGAACTGTTCAACGTGCCGCAGTTCTCCAGCTGGGCCAAGGCGGTGGCCGACGTGATGCTCTACGACGTCTGAGGTGAACGGGGTGGCAGCGGATGTCGAGACCAAGCTGAGTGCCGCGCGCACGCGGCTGATCCTGGACAAGCCCTTCCTGGGGGCGCTGGTACTGCGCCTGCCCATGGTCGCGGCAGACCCGAAATGGTGCAGAACCACCGCCACCGACGCCCGCAAGTTCTACTACAACGCCCAGTACATCGACAGCCTCAGCCTGGAGCAGGCCCAGTTCATCCTGGCCCACGAGGCGCTGCACTGCGCCCTGTCGCACTTCGCCCGCCGCCAGCACCGGGTCAAGCACCGCTGGGACCTGGCCTGCGACCTGGCGGTCAATCCGCTGCTGATCAAGGACGGGCTCAAGCCGCCGCCCAACGCCCTGGTGATGGACGAGTTCGACGGCATGACCGCCGAGGAGATCTACCCGGCGCTGGACGACATGGATGACGAGCCCGAAACGCTCGACGATCACCTCTACGACAGCGATGATGCCGACGACGGCCGCAGCAACGACGGCGGCGGCGCGGGCCAGCCGAAAAACGACGATCAGGGCGGGGACGGCGAGGCCTCCGAGGGCGAACTGGATCCGTCGGCGGGCGGTGCGCCCCAGCCCAAACCGCTGACCGAGGCCGAGAAGGAATCGCTGCAGGTCCAGTGGCAGCAGCGTCTCGCCGGCGCGGCCCAGCAGGCCCTGCAGGCCGGCAAGCTCAGCCCCGGCATGGCGCGGCTGGTCGATCACCTGCTCGCCCCCAAGCTGCCTTGGCGCATGCTGCTGGCCAAATACATGTCCTCGGTGGCGCGCGACGATTACAACTATTCCCGCCCCTCGCGCCGGGAGGGGGCGGCCATCCTGCCCAGCCTGCGCACCTCGCAGATCGACGTGGTGGTGGCCCTCGATACCAGCGGCTCCATCAATCCCGAGGAGATGGCCGAGTTCGTCTCCGAGATCGATGCCATCAAGGGCCAGGTGCGGGCGCGGGTCACCCTGCTGGTGTGCGATTCCGAACTGGCCGGGGACGGCCCCTGGGTGTACGAACCCTGGGAGGAATTCAAGCTGCCGCGGGAGTTCAAGGGCGGCGGCGGCACCCGCTTCACCCCGGTGTTCGACTACGCCGCCCGGCGTGACCGCGCCCCCGATCTGCTGATCTACTTCACCGATGCCGAGGGCGAATTTCCCCGGCAGGAGCCGGTCTATCCGGTGCTGTGGCTGGTCAAGGGCAAGGCCGGGGTGCCCTGGGGCCAGCGGGTCCAGCTCAACTGACAGCGGCAGGTTCCGCCGCAATTTGCCAATCCAGTCAAAAAAACGTCATGCCCGGCATGACGTGTCTCCCCGAATGTGATCCAGTTCCGCTTTGGGCTTCAAGGCCCTCTACCGGTATGACGCTAGTCGTGACAGGCACAGGGAACCCGAGCGGGACTGGAACGTATATTGCTTCGATCCAGCGGGTGCCATCCATTTTCCGAGTTGCCTCAGGGTTGCCTGAATCGAGAATCGCCATGCTGTCTGAAACCGCGACTGATGCTGCACGCCACGGCGACATCTGTCGTCGCATCGAATGCGTCTACGAACTGCCGCCCATGCCGGAAATGGCGCGCCGGGTGCTCGAACTGCGCCACAACCCCGACGCCGACATCAGTGACCTGGCGGCGATCGTGGAACTCGACCCCAGCCTGGCCGCCCAGGTGGTGCGCTATGCGACCTCGCCCCTGCATGGCTACCGCGGTCGTATCGACTCCATTCAGGACGCCATCACCCGGGTCCTGGGGTTCGATCTGGTCATGAACATGGCCCTGGGGCTGGCCACCGGCCGCTCCTTCCGCAACCCGGTCGACGGGCCGCTGGGCCTGCACTCCTTCTGGCGCCACGCGGTCTACAGTGCGGCGCTGGCCCAGGCCATCGTGCGGCGTATGCCGCGTGAACTGCGCCCCGAACCCGGCATGGCCTACCTGGCCGGGCTGCTGCACAACTTCGGGTTTCTGCTGCTGGGCCACCTGTTTCCGCCCGAGTTCAAACTGCTCAACAAGCTGGCCGCGGCCCAGCCGGATGCCTCGGTCACCGCACTGGAACGCTGCGTGCTGGGCATGGGGCAGGCACGGGATGCCTTCGAACTGGGCCATGCCCGCCTCGGCGGCTGGCTGATGCGATCCTGGGAACTGCCGGCCGAGATCCAGATCACGGTGTGCGAACACCACAATCCGGACTACGCCGGTGAGCATGCCGTGTATTCGCATCTGGTGCTGCTGACCGACCATCTGCTCAAACGTCATGACATAGGTGACGCCCCTGACGGGGAACTGCCGACTGCCAGCCTGACACGAATCGGTGTGGAACCCGATGTCCTGGAGGCGTTGACCGCGTCCTTGATCGAGCAGGGCGGCGAACTGGACGGCATGGCCGGCACGCTTGCCGGGACCTGAACAGGCTTCTGGACAGTTGCCGGGCGCCGCAGATGTGCCAAAAATACGGCACGGATTGCCCGTGGAAACAAGGAAAATTCAATCCAGGTGATCAAAATAATTTATGGCAATCTGTAAGTTATTTCTTACATAAAAATCATATCATTAGAATATTCGTATTGACTTCCACGGATTTTTAAAACTTAACATTCTGATATAAATAAAAATAATTTAGTTTTTGTCAGAAACTCTCCCACACTGTGCCCGCCCCGGTCATAGCAAAAACTTAACAGGCGTAATGTAAAGTTTTCCAGACGCTCTGAGCGCGCGTTGTCGTTTGATGGTGATCAGGGTAACTTACCCACAACTGCGGTCTTCGGGAAAAGGGGCTATTCCTGCAGATCGTCAGATTACAGGCGGGTGATGCAGGACCAGTGCAGAGACTGGAAGCCGAATAATAAACGGTATATAGAATCAGTAGATCACGCAGTCTATACCGCGGCATACCAAACCTCATCTCCGGAAACCCTCGCTTGTTCTTTTCGGGCGGCATGCGCCCAGCAAATGCACATGGACGTGATGAACGGGGACCGTGATCATGGCCGGTGCAGAGGAAAAACCAACCACAGTGACCGGGGCGGGCACCAAGATCCTGCGTCTGATCGCGGCCCTGCGCCAGAGCGAGGCGGGGGCGCTGATCTACAACCAGGTCGAGTCCATGCTGCGCGACCTGCAGGGCGAGAACTGCGACGTGCAGACGGCCTATGCCGCCATTGCTGCCGGCCTGCTCGACGCCTGGATCCGGATGCTGCCCGCCGGTCACCCGCTGCAGGTCCAGCTGCGCCTGCTGCAGAACCAGCTCCAGCCACCCCTGTCACATGCCGAACTGCAGGCACTGCGCCTGAGCATTGAACGGCTGCCCGAGCAGGCGCCGCATCCCGCTGATATCGATCCCGCCGTGCTGGGCCAGGCGGTGCGCCCACTGCTGGAGGCCTTCGGTATCGAGGCCCCGTCCGCGGCGGCCGGGGCGGGGCAGGCCACAGCCGGGCGGGCGCAGGCGGAAGCGCCGCCGCCGCCCCCGCCGGCAGAGCCCGAGGCGCCCGGCCACGAAGACGCCAGTCCCCGGGCCGTGCTGCGGCGCGAGACCCCGGCGGCGGACAGCGCCGAACTCCCGGAGCCCGACCTGACCGAAGAGCAGCGTGACAGCCTGCGCCGGCGCGGCTTCGATGAACTGCAGGCCGGGCTGGCCCAGCATGTGCTCGAGTCCATCAATCAGAACCAGGAATTCGGCGTACTGCTGGAGGTGGTGGCGGGCGAGCTCAAACAGTCGGAAGGTATCCAGCAGCTGGAGGATCTGCGCTGGACCCTGCTGCGCGAGGTGGAAAAACTGATCGCCGGCAATCGGGAACTGGCCGAGAAGCTGGACCATACCCACCAGTACCTGCGGGTGCTTGAATCCGACAGCCGCCAGCTCAGCGACGAACTCTCCCGCGTGCGCATGCTGAGCCTGACCGACGAGTTGACCGGCCTGTCCAACCGCCGCGCCTTCCTGCGCCGGCTGGAAGACGAGGTCGCCCGCGTCCAGCGCTACGGCTTCCCCCTGACCCTGGCCCTGATCGATCTGGACCACTTCAAGGAGGTCAATGACGAGCACGGTCATGCCGCCGGCGACGAGGTACTGCGGGTCTATTCCAAGAACATCCTGTCCATCTTCCGCCATCACGACCTGGTGGCGCGCTATGGCGGCGAGGAATTCGCCGTGCTGCTGCCCAACACCGACATCGACGGTGCCAGCCGGGCCCTGCACAAGGTGGCCGAACGCTGCAAGGAAACCCGCTGGCAGGCCAATGGCGAGGTGCATCCGGTGCCGACCTTCTCCGCCGGCCTGGCGCTGTACAAGCCCGGCGAGACCTCCAGCGGTTTCATCGAGCGGGTGGACAAGGCGCTCTATCGCGCCAAGAGCCTGGGCCGCAACCGCATCGAGCTGGATATGACCTACCAGAGCCAGGGCCGCAAGAGCGCCGGCGGCCACAACGGCGACCCGAGCGACTGAAAATCCCGCGGTTTTTCCCTGATTTCCCCGTATCCGGCCGGGATTCCGCCGGCATTCCTGGGCATCCGGCCGGACGGGCCGTTATACTGGAGATCAAACCTACCCCGACTGGAGAACCGTTTTGGCTACCGTCGAACTGACCAAAGAGAATTTCGAGCAGACCATCACCGACAACGATTTCGTGCTCATCGATTTCTGGGCCGAGTGGTGCGGCCCGTGCAAGAACTTCGCCCCCATCTTCGAGGAGGCCTCGGAGAAATACCCCGATATCGTTTTCGCCAAGGTCGACACCGAGGCGCAGCAGGAACTGGCGGCCTACTTCCAGATCCGCTCCATTCCCACCCTGATGATCTTCCGCGAGCGCGTGATCATCTTCTCCCAGCCCGGCATGCTGCCCGGCAGCGCCCTGGACGAGCTCATCGGCAAGGCCAAGGAGTTGGACATGGATCAGGTGCGCAAGGAAATCGAGGAACAGCAGCAGAACCAGCAGCAGGGTTGAGCCTGTTCAGGCTTCTACGCCACTGACGCAGAGGGCGCAGAGACGCTGAGGCGCAAAGGAAAGAATGATTGCCACACAATGAACGGCATTCACTTCAGCCGTCATTCCCGCGAAGGCGGGAATCTATTGACCACAGTGGCTCCTGGATCCCCGCCTTCGCGGGGATGACGTGAAGTAGTTTCGACTTGATCTGACACCTGACTTGAAAAAGTGAGGGTTACCGGTTCTGATGGAAGTGCGAACTCACCATCGGAACCAAAAGAGGTAACCCTCATGCTCAATACTAACGAGAGAATCATCAAACACAAGCTGGGCCTGCTGAATCTGGCCGAGGAGCTGGGCAACGTCTCCCGCGCCTGCAAGGTCATGGGCCTGTCCCGCGACACCTTCTACCGCTACAAGGCCGCCGTCGAGGACGGCGGGGTCGAGGGCCTGTTCGACCAGTCCCGCCGTAAGCCCAACATCAAGAACCGCACCGACGAGGCCACAGAGGCCGCCGTGGTGGAGTATGCCCTGGAGGCCCCGGCCCATGGCCAGGTCCGTGCCAGTAACGAGTTGAGAAAGCGTGGGATTTTTGTCTCCCCCAGCGGCGTGCGCTGTGTGTGGCTGCGCCACGAGCTGGCCTGCTTCCGCGACCGGCTCAAGGCGTTGGAGGCCAAGGTGGCGCAGGAGGGCATCGTGCTGACCGAGGCTCAGGTCGCCGCCCTGGAGAAGAAGAAAGAGGACGACGTGGCCTGCGGCGAGATCGAGACCGCCCATCCGGGCTACCTCGGCTCCCAGGACACCTTCTACGTCGGCACGCTCAAGGGCGTGGGCCGGGTCTACCAACAGACCTTTGTCGACACCTACGCCAAGGTGGCCTTCGCCAAGCTCTACACGACCAAGACGCCGATCACCTCGGCGGATCTGCTCAACGACCGGGTGCTGCCGTTCTATGAAGAGCATGGCTTGCCGCTGCTGCGCATCCTGACCGACCGAGGGACGGAATACTGCGGCAAGGCCGATCGCCATGACTACCAGCTCTACCTGGCGGTCAACGACATCGAGCACACCCGCACCCGGGCCCGTTCCCCGCAGACCAACGGGATCTGCGAGCGCTTCCACAAGACCATTCTCCAGGAGTTCTACCAGGTCACGTTCCGCAAGCACATCTACACGAACCTGGAATCCCTACAGGCGGATCTGGACACCTGGCTGGCGTACTACAATAATGAGCGCACCCATCAGGGCAAGATGTGCTGCGGACGCACGCCCATGGCGACATGGGAGGATGGCAAACAAATCTGGAAGGAAAAGTTCATCGCCTGAACTTGACCTGACAGCCACGGCTTCCTCGGAGCCGGTAACTGTCAGATCAGATCGCGACTACTACA